>NZ_AP043793.1:0-2176503 GCF_055385135.1 Prevotella histicola
TAAGAAGTCGGAAAGATACTTCCTGTGGACTAACATAATAATAATATGGATATGACTAAAATCAAGATATTTTTGCTTACGTCACTGGCTCTTTTACTGTCTGCGTGTACGTTAGAGACAGATAATGATGCTGGTGATCTGGAAGGAATGTGGCATCTGGTGAGAATAGAGAATCTGGTTACAGGGGCAAGTAGCTCAGTAAAAGATTTAAGTTCTCAAAAAGTTTTCTGGTCTTTTCAGGCACGTTTGCTAGAATTGGATGATAAAAGTGGGGGAGAAAGTAGCTATCTTTATCGGTTTCAGATTGAAAATGGGCAATTAACATTGAAGGATCCTTATCTATATGATAGAGAAAATGGTGACAGACCACTTTCTGTCTATGATAGTCATCTTGAAACTTATGGGATAAAGTCCTTGACACCCATCTTGAAGATAGAGAGTGTTAGAAAGGGAAAGTTGATACTTAGTGACAGCAATGTAAGACTTTGCTTTGATAAGTTCTGAGAGTTTCTCTTATTATGCTTTCTTTATAATCGTAAAAGGGTTACTGTGATTCTTTCTGATAAAGGAATCTAATGTGAAATTAAAGCAGACATAGATAAGAATATCTATGGCAATAATCCATGTTACTAAGATGCTGTTGAACATGCAGTAGTTGACAACTGCATAGGAAAGTGATAATCCAATGATGGTGAGTAGGGCTTGTTGTTGTGTCAGTCCTGCTCTTATTAATTTATGGTGGATATGATTTTTGTCAGCTCCGAAGATAGGTTTCTTATGTATCAGTCTGACAATGATTACTCTGAAAACATCGAAGGTTGGAACTATCAACAATGTTACCGACAGTAGGATAGAACCTTTTTGGTAAGACATAAACTGAGGATTGTACATACAGAACTTTATAAGAAGTACACCAAGGATATATCCAAGGGTGAGACTTCCCGCATCGCCCATGAAAATCTTCTGATTCTTTTCGGCATCGCCCCAGACGTTATGATAAAGAAAAGGTACGAGAACACCCATTAGTCCTGCTATGAGAATACTGTAAACCCATATATGTTCGCAGAAGAAAATGTAGAAAAGACCAGTTAAAGCAATGAGTGTGATGCTGGATGAAAGCCCGTCAATACCATCTATTAGATTGATGGCATTCATTATGAATACTAATATGGCAACTGTCAGAGGTGCACCTATAAAGAATGGAACTTCATATATTCCACAGAACCCATAAAGATTGTTGATGTAAAGATTTGATATCGGTAATAAGGTCGCTGCTATGATTTGCATGAAAAGCTTTGATCTTGCACACAATCCCAGTACATCGTCAATCACTCCAGTAGCATAGATGACGATTACACCTACAGCAAAGAAAATGCTCCAAGGGCTGATACAAATCTTCCATCCCTGACTTGTATTCATCCAAACAAGTAAGGCTGTAATGGTAGCAATGAACATACTCGGCATAAAAGAGACGCCCCCAAGCCTTGGAATATTATTCTTATGAAGTTTCCTGGCATTAGGTGTGTCATAAAGTTTCCTCTTCTCGCAAAATCTTAATATCTGTGGTATCATAATGAAACCAGACACTACACTCATAAAGAATGCAGACAGAGTTATTAAAATGTATGTCAACATAATATATGATCTTTATTCCCTTTAACTGACAAGTATAGATAATATTGTATGTTAAGTATCAAAAAATATTTTTTTTCTTCAAATAAACTTTCATTTCGGTCGATCTTTCGCTAGGAATAAGTCAAATATCATTTTCTTTTTGTACATTTGCGAACAAAGGACTTTAGTATGACTGGAATTTAATGTAGTCGTTGTGTAACGGTATATTTCACATTTAAACATGCTTATAGCTTATGAGAAACGTATTTTTCAAGAAGGAAATTCTCTTAGAAAATGATTTATATTTTATCTGTTCGATGGTAGGGCTAATTGCACGGAACATCAAACAGCTGAATGAATCTTTTGTAAATAAGAATGGAAATAAAGGGTTTGTTTGCAGTTATTATTCTTTCCAATTTATTTCTTATGGTCATTTTGTAAATGACTTCAATAGTATTACTCACATCTTATACTAGCCATAGGCACTATCGAAATGAAGCGAATTGAAATTTCTGTATTGATGTCCGTTTATGCAAAAGATAATCCAGTATTTCTTAATGAGAGTTTGGAGAGTATCTTTTCACAAACAGTTGAAGCTGCTGATGTTGTGTTATTAGAGGATGGTCCATTAACAGATGCCTTGTACGAGGTTATTAATGGATTCTCTAAAAAATACGATACTCTCAAGGTGATTCCCTTTCCTGTTAACAGAGGCTTAGGTAAAACTTTGAATGAAGGTTTATCATATTGTAAATATGACATTATAGCACGAATGGATGCTGACGATATATGTAAACCAAATCGATTCGAAGTTGAATATAATTGGCTGAAAACCCATGAGGATTATGATTTAGTTGGTGCTTGGATAGATGAGTTTATTGATGATAAGTATCATGTTAAATCTATAAGAAAAGTCCCTGCGAGTTCGAAAGAAATAAAATTATATGCTCAGCATAGATGCCCAGTTAATCATCCTACGGTTATGTTTCGTAGATCGTCGGTTCTTGCTGTTGGTGGATATCTCACAGAATATTTCCCAGAAGATTATTTCCTCTGGATTAGAATGTTAATGAATGGAAGTAAATTTTATAATATCCAAGAGTCACTCTTATGGTTTCGTTACTCAGAAGACACTGTAAGTAAAAGAGGTGGCTGGTCCTATGCTTGTGATGAAGTTTGTATCCAGTTGAGAATGTTAAAGATAGGATTTATATCTATTCCTGTTTTCTGTGAGAATGTCGTAATTCGTTTTATTACCCGTATTTTGCCATTACCTATTCGTAAAAGGCTTTATAAGCTAATAAGGAAGGTGTAATATACCAGTAAGGATCTGAAGTGACATCTTTAGTAAATTTAAATCGTAAAAGAAGATATTTACCCCTCGATGTAATAAAATCATGGGATTTACGTTTGTTATAGATAGCTAATTACAATATTTAGAGCAAAATAAAATAAAAAGGTTAAATGGAAGATAATATAAGAGAAAATATAGTAATGGTCTCTTTTTTTAAAAAGCTCAGGAGCGATTGGAAACGGTATTTGATTGTTTTTACTGTTTCCACAGTAATCGCAATATTGCTGATAATGCCAATACCTCGTTATTATAAGTGTGAATTGTCGCTTGCGCCAGAGATGGATAATGCTGATAATGGTGGCAAATTGAGTTCCATAGCATCAACTTTTGGTGTTGACCTTGGTGATGCTGCTTCTGCAAATGCCCTACAGCCAAGCCTTTACCCTGATTTGATGGAATCTAATGTATTTGTTAAAAGTTTACTTAGAATTCCTGTGATGACAAAGGATCAGAGAGTGAAAACGACATATTATGACTATCTTCAACATTATCAGAAGCTTTCTCCATATGACAAGATTTTCGGTTGGCTCGAAAAGAAAGTTAATAGTAAGGATAGTGTAGTTAATTCTACAGATTCTATTAATCCGTTTATGCTTAGTAAAGCACAAGATGAAATCTTCTCAAAAATAAAGAAAAGCATAA
The DNA here is from genome assembly GCF_055385135.1 of Prevotella histicola. Taxonomy (NCBI): domain Bacteria; kingdom Pseudomonadati; phylum Bacteroidota; class Bacteroidia; order Bacteroidales; family Prevotellaceae; genus Prevotella; species Prevotella histicola. The sequence continues at coordinate 3,611 of NZ_AP043793.1, forward strand.
AATGTGATATTGATATAAAAACGGGACTGATAACAATATCTGTCGAAGATCAGGACCCTTTGATCTCTGCAGTTATTGCAGATTCAGTTAGAGCCAAATTGCAAGACTTCATTTCAAATTATAAAACAACAAAAGCACGTAATGATGTGAAGTATTATGCAAAACTCGTTGCAGAGGCTAAAGCAAAGTATGAGAAAGCTCGTCAGAAGTATGCAGCTTTCTCTGATGCAAATCAGGACGTTGTTTTACAGGAATTGCAGTCGCAACGGGATGAGATGGAGAATGATATGCAGTTAAAATTTAATGCTTATAGTGCATTAATAACACAATTGCAAAATGCTCAGGCCAAGGTTCAGGAGCATACTCCTTCTTTTACAATAGTTCAAAGTGCCTCTGTTCCAGTAAAGCCTGCTGGTCCCAAACGCATGGCATTCGTGTTTATAGTTGTTTTTATAAGTCTATTGGTGACATTTGTGGTTTGTAATTTCTCTTTGTTGTTTGGAGGAGTAAAGGCGGATAGCTAATGTTTAATATTAAGGAATTTTTAGCTCGTGTACAAACTTCGTCCATATCTCGCAGAATGGGGAATGGCCTTATGTGGTCCTTTTCTGGTACGGCAATAGCCAAGCTTCTTACCCTTATCGTTGGTATTGTATGTGCACATATTCTTCAGAAAGAGGCTTATGGAGAGTTCTCCATGGTGCGTTCTACTATTAATATGTTTATAGTTTTAGGATCAGCAGGGCTTGGTGTCACATCTACTAAATATATCGCAGAATATAAAGAAAGAAAATCCCAGAAGATCCCAGCAGTATATGCAGTGACACAAGTTTTTGGGTTTATTATGGCCTTAATCTCAGCTTTGCTGATTCTTTTGTGCGCTCCTTTTATTGCAGATAATATTCTCCATCATCCAGATATTGTGTTGTCTGTAAGAGTAGGTGCCGTATTACTATTTTTCTCAATAATAAATGGAGTGCAGAACGGGGCTCTAATCGGATTTGAAGACTTTAAATCTGTAGCTGTTAATACTTTGTTAGGAAGTCTATTAGAGTCTGCTCTTACCATTTTAGGTGCATATTATTTTGGTGTAAATGGAGCTATCCTTGGGTTCGGAATAGGATTTATTTTAATCTTTATTACAAACCATCTGGCTATTAATAAGCTGTTTGCTTTATTCCATCTACATAAGTTGAGTGTAAAGAAACTTAGATCCCATGATTTCTCAATTCTGTATACATACAGTCTTCCTGCAGCTTTGTCATCTTTGTTGATAACCCCTTCTTTCTGGCTTATTCGTTCTATCTTAGTGCGGAGTGATGGCTTTCGTGAACTTGCAGTCTTTGAAGTTGCAGACCAGTGGAAGATAATAATATTATTTATCCCTACAGCTTTTAGTCAAATTGTATTGCCAATTCTCTCAAGCCTACAAAAGTCAAAATCAACATTCATAACAACATTAAAGTATAATTTATTGATTGTTGGGATTTCTGCTTTGGTGTTATCAGCAGGAGTTTTACTTTTTAGTGGTTACATAATGAAATTGTATGGTTCAAGTTATGATAATACTTTGCCGTTACAAATATTAGCAATTTCAACCATTTTCTCTGCTTTGGCTAATGTGTTAGAAATGGCTATCTATAGTCTTGGAAAGATGTGGCAGTGTTTTATGATAAATATTGTTTGGGCAGTGCTTATGGTAGGTTGTTCGTATCTTTTATGTCAGAGAGAACAAGGTGCTAATGGGCTATCGGTAGCTGTCTTAGTCTCATACATAGTTTCATTCTTTATTTTTTTAGGATATACTGTTTTTGTTGTTAAGAAGGAGGTTGAGTGATGTCAAAAAAACAAAGATATTTTCTTTTTAGTCTGTCTTTATTTATCACTCAGATATTGGGTACAGGTATTGTCCCTATGGGACTATTTGCCCTTTCTGTCCTGTTAATTGTTTCTCCTGCCACTTTTATTTATGGCTTGAGGAATACCCCATTATTTTTGTTATTCATCTTTCTTTCTATTGGTATCGGTGCATATTTTGGATTATGTAATGGGCTTAAACCATGGAATATAGCATATTGGGGACAATTTTATTTCTTATGTATTTTTCTCTTAGGTGTCAAAGACAAAAAAGAATGTTTGAAGATGATGAGGTATTTTGTTTTTATAATATTCATCTTAGATTTTGGAACTAATCTTTTGTTTTTGATAGGTTTTAATGTTCCATGGGCAGAACTACCGCCAGTAAGACCAGGTGAATCTCTTGCACGTTTCCCAGGATTTAAGGGTAATGCCTTATATTCAGGAAGTATTACTTTTGTTAGTATGTGCTACATATTAAATCAGAAAAAGATTAATAAGATTACCTTTTATTTCGGACTTACTTGTATGGTCGGTAATTTGATATTGTCAGGTTCATATCGTTATCTTATAATTGGTGCTGTAGTGGCGACGATGTATTATTTACATTTGTATCGGAGCAAACTGATGATGCTGGGGATGTATGTTTCAAGTATCATTATTGTTTTTGTTTCAACTCTTATGACGATGTTTTCTAATCTTAGTAATTTCTATCGTGCTTTTATTTGGTTTTATTTTTTTAAAGAAATAGGTAAATCACCATGGATAGGACATGGATTCTTTAATATACATCTTGACGAAAACCAAGATTTTAGTACTCCTTCTCACTTAATAGCTAATGGAGTAACTGAATCTTGTATTCTTACAATTGGGTATAGCTTTGGCCTTATAGTTCTTTTGTTCTTTCTTACAAGTATTGTGAGAACTTTATTAAGGTACAAAGTTTATCGAAAGTATTCTGTAGAGCTAGGACTTTTCATTGGATTAACATTGGATCTGTTTTGGGGAGGAAGTTTTGATAATACTTATACATTTACACTTTTGTTGTTAAGTTGGTATTTAGTAAATGAAAGATTTTATAAGGGGCAGAAGGATGAAAACATTCTCAATAATCATACCGACATATAATAATCTTGAGCTGTTCAAAGGTGCATATCATTCTATATGCATGCAGGAATTTAAGGATTATGAAATTATAATTGTAGATGATTCTTCAGATTCGTGTATAGAAGAGTATGTTGATACCTTAATGGATAAGGATATTATTTATCATCATAATATTCCTTCTCTTGGAGCTGTAAATAATTGGAATCTAGGTTTGAATATGGCAAAGGGAAAATACATTATTGTGTTACACCATGATGAAGCTTTCGTGGAAAAGACTTACTTACGCACACTTAAAGATAATTTTGATAGTAGAACCTATGATGTTATTGTTAGCCAAGTGAAGGTATTTAATAATATGGAGGAAAAGGTCTCTTTGTTTTCCAAGAAGCAAATAGAACTATTTCTTCTTTGTCCTTCTTTTCTCTTTCTATGTAATGTTATAGGACCATGTTCTTGTGTTTCTTTCTCACGATCTAAACTTGTAGATTTTGATAGTAATTTAACATGGCTTGTAGATGTAGATTGGTATTATAGACTATTGAAGGGAAGTAAGCGTGTATTCTTAGATAATCTTCATGTTAACTCTTTCAATGATCACAATGATAAGATTACCAATCTAATAGATATCAAGGCAACTGAGATTAAAGATGTTGCTTTGCTTAAAAAAAAATACAAGTACCATGTAGGATTGAGACTTTGTCTTTTTCTTAATAAATGTATAATTCTATATAACTTGAAGGATATTATTAAAAGAATAATTCGTAAATGAAAATAGTAAAGATATTAGGTGGGTTGGGTAATCAAATGTTCCAGTATGCCCTATACCTCTCTTTGAAAGAGACTTTCCCTCAAGAAAATGTTACAGTAGATCTTTCTTGCTTCCATGGTTATCATCTACACAATGGCTTTGAGATAGCACGTATCTTTTCTTTACATCCAGATAAGGCAACTGTGATGGAAATATTACGTATAGCATATTATTATCCGAACTATTTCTTTTGGCAGATTGGTAAACGAGTATTGCCGCAAAGAAAGACAATGTGTACAGAGAGTACTAAATTACTCTTTGATAAATCTGTTTTACAAAGAGAAGGTGATAGGTATTTTGACGGGTATTGGCAAGATGAGAGATATTTCATAGATTGTAGACGAACAATACTCAATACCTTCAAGTTTCCTCCTTTTACTGATGATAATAATTTAGCATTATTAAAGAAGATGGATACTAATAGCGTCTCTATACATGTAAGAAGGGGAGATTACGTCGGAAATGAGCTTTATCAGGGTATTTGTGATCTCAATTATTATCGTGAGGCTATAATGAAGATATCTTCTTATATTTCTCCTTCAATGTTTTGTGTTTTTAGTAATGACATTGAGTGGTGTCGTGACAATTTGGAGTCGTTCATAAAAGCTCCTATTTATTATGTAGATTGGAATTCTGGGACTGAAAGTTATAGAGATATGCAGTTAATGTCGTGTTGTGGACATAACATTATTGCAAATTCTTCTTTTTCGTGGTGGGGAGCATGGCTTAATCAAAATAGTTCGAAGATTGTTATAGCGCCAAAGAGATGGATAAATTTAAAGAATTGTGGATTTATGTTGCCAAGTCGTTGGGTTAAAATTTAAGATAGCTACTTTGTATGGTTGGAAGTTTATGCTTGGACCTATTTAAACGATGTTTTAGTTTTGTATAAAGAGAGTCCCCCTCACTAACTGTTTTTTCTGCCATCGTAGTTGAAGTTATTAAGAATCTAGCTTAGAGAGAATAAACTATCCCTTCAAGACATAGCGGTGAACACATACAGATAAACTCTATTTGGTTTATTTCTCTGTTTTCCAACTTCTCTTCAACTCCTCTCTTGTATCTGTAGAGGGTTGGAATCAATCTTGGTTAGAATTTGCTTATTTCTAATGAAGGTCTTGTTGATATATATTAACTGTTGGAGTATTTAAGTGCATCTGGGGCAAACTTATTGCATAAAATGGTAGTTATCTGGATGATTACATCCTTTCAATTATTTGTAGTTATGCATATGCTAGAAAAATCCTCCAGCTCTTTTGATAAGTCTTTGTATCTGCTAAGTATACTTCAATCGTAACTTCTTATCAAATCGATGGAGTTTACTAAGGAAAAAGTAATACCCTTTCTCAAACTAGTGATATATATATCTGATCTTGTTTATATAGTTAAATCCCTCTTGCTTAATTTGCTTAAATGGTTGTATCTCAGTAAGATATTTTATTTCCCCCTTTCTTTTATTTCACAATATTTGCAATAGTAGCGATGACAGCAGCAATGCTGGCTGCACTGGATCCCACGCTAAGTGTTTCTGCCAAACTCATTTTAGCTTGTATCTTTGTTGGTACAATAATCTCACAGCCAGGGCGTACCTTGGCATTATGTCCAACCTTAGCCAGAGTCCCGTTCATGTAGAGAATGTAGGTGTGGCTCTTCTTCGCATCACTGGCAAAGCCACCAGCCTGGTCAATGTAATAAGAGACACTTTTCCCTGCAACGTAGCCTACGGAGTTTGGATACATCACGGCACCATTGATTTTAACGGTTCCGTTGTATTGTGGAATAATAATACGGTCACCTTCTCGGAGTATGATATCTGCATCGCTACCAGGTTTAGCAATAGCTTTATCAAGTTCGATACCTACAGGGTAGGTGTCAGGTACACGGAACTTATCAAGTAAAGTTGAATTCTTTTGTTGAGCAGCCTGTAACACAGAAGCATTACTTGTTCTTGTGGCTAAGGCTATCATATTCTTTTCTTGTTGTTCCTGTTGCATCTTGAATACAGCTTCCATGCGCATACGCTCTACTTGATTTGGGCGACGTTCTAAGCGAGCACCTTGGATATAGGCTAGGTCTGTTGCTCCACCTGCAACCTTGAAGATATCACTTAGGCGCATAGTGCGTGATGTGAGTGTATAATTACCAGGGAAGACAACCTCACCATCAATGCTGACATTCTGTTGTGTACTTGTTCCTGGACTCTTGCGTACATAGACTTGGTCGAATGGCTCGAGAACGAAGCCTGGAGTTCCATCAATGACGAAGCCATCTCGTAAAGAAAAACTGTATGTACGTGCAATAAGAGAATCAGGAGCCAGGGCCTTAGGGTCTGTGATTCTACGTGATACATCAACCCTGACTGTTGATGCAGTCTGTTTCAATCCTCCTGCTTGTAGTATGAAATCTTCCAGTGACTCATTGTCTGCATATTTATAGACACCAGGATATAATACCTCACCATGAATAGATATTGTCTGTTGCTCCTGAGTTTCTGTTTTTGTTGGAATAAAGAGTACATCCTCATTTTGTAATGGGATATCGGCAGTGCGCCCTGTTAAGATCCCATCAACGTCAACTGAAATTACTTCTAAAGTACGATCTGCTTTCATTCGATGGAGTACAGCATGCGGGGCAAAGGCAACTTCGGTTAAGCCGTCAGCAGCTTCTATCAAGCTACGCACACTGTTAATCTGTCCGCCAACCTCATACATACCTGGGCGGAATACGGCACCTTTTATTTCAACCATGTTCTCATAACGTGGTATGACGGAGTCTACACTAACAGAGTCTTCATCAGCCATACGGAAGCTACGCATGTCAAATTCATTGACATTGAAAATGGAGTATTGCCTACCTGTCTTTCTACGTACACGTACAGATTTTGTGTAAGCGTCACCAGAGAAGCCACCTGCATAGCTGATAAGAGTACCAAGACTTTCTCCACGTTTCAACTCATAGTACATTGGGCGTTTGACCTTTCCACTGATTTGTGCAATCATATCGTAGGGGTCAACAACGATGACGTCATTGTCAGCAAGATGTACATTACCACTTAAATGACCGCGTCGAAGGAAGTCATACACATCGACGGTACTAATAAGTCTGCCTCCTCTATATACTTTTATGTTACGTAAGGTTCCTAGATCGCCAATACCTCCAGCCATATACAAGGCATTGAAGACTGTAGCGAAAGCTGATAGAGTGTAGGTTCCTGGTGTTTTTACTTCACCTACAACATTCACCATGATGGTATGGGTCTGACCAACTGAGAGGCGGATACTCGAACTACTGTATCGCTTACCTAGTTTCTCACGAATACGGTTGTTAGCTTGAGCCACACTAAGTCCGCTTACTTGGATAGGGCCAAAGCCTTCTATCGTAATAATACCATCTGGAGCAACAGTTGTTTGATAAGATTTTTGTGATGCTCCATACACATCAATGAATACGGCATCACCTGGTCCTAAACGATAATTACGTGGAAGAGCCATGTTCATGTTTGGTTCAAATGAAAGACTCTTGTTATTGAAGATGTCACGACCCCACACCTTCTTGCGATTACGACTTAACTGTTTGAGGAGATTCTCATACATTGCCGCTGTGTCTTGTGGCATCCAATCGTTCATTTCTCCCTGCATTTTCAGGAAGTCGCCATCATTCTCATCATATGTATGTGATTGTGGACGACCATCATATACTCTTCCTTCTGTGTAGTTATCAGTCTCACGCCGACTTTGTTCGTAGTCGTTTAGTGTTGCATCTGCAATCTGTCTTTTATTTCTTCCAGGGCGCTGCTGACCATTGTTCTTGCGGCTGCGGTCAGTAGTAGAACTCTCAGTGGTAGCTCCATAGGCAGCATTCCCTTTCTTCATCTTTTCGTATGTATCTCTGACACGGCGTATCTGTGAAATGTCAACGCCGTTTTGCATGAGTTTTGTAACAATCTGTGCCTGAGAGGCTCCACGGTTATGCTCTTTTACAACGAAATCCATGACCTGAGAATCAGTCATGGATGACTGTGCAAAGCCGTTGACTGTACATATTGCGAGAAGTACGAATAGAATGTATCTTTTCATCTTTAATTTTAAAATTTCTTTCCAGTGACAATGTTTAATACTGTCTTTGTTACTATGGTTGAGTCTGTCCATAAAGAGCGATGTTCCAGATAGTGAATGTCCATCTCCATACGCCTGATCATCTTTTCCATTGTGTCGGTATAGCCATTGTAGAGAGTTGCTTCTGAAGTTAGCCCTGGACGCATCTGATATATAATCGGGTAGCGGCGGGTATGTTCCATAATCTTGTCGATGAAGAACTTTCGTTCAGGGCGTGGTCCTACAAGTGACATGTCGCCTTTTAGTACATTCCATAGTTGTGGTAATTCATCTAAATGATGCCCACGTAAGAACTGTTCTAAACGAGTTGAGTTCGTGTCATCGCATTTAGCTACAAGCTGTGGTCCTTCTTCTTCAACAACACTGCTCATTGTACGGAACTTGAAGATAGCGAAAGGCTGCCCTTTGTATCCGATACGAATCTGTTTAAAGAATACAGGACCATTACCTTGACACTTAATGAGGATACTGATAATCAGGAATAAAGGAGAGAAAAGGACAATTCCGACTAGAGCTGCAACAATGTCAATAAACCTCTTGAGGGAACGTTGTAGTTTCCCCATGGCATCATGAGTGGTGTTGTCTCTCATCCTTGTATTTTTTTCCTCGTTATTATCTAATAACTCGTTTTTCGCTAATTTGTTGCAAAGGTAACATTTTTTATTTATTTCTTGGTAAGAATTAGGCTTCTTTCATGCCTTAATAGTATCTTTGTAGATAAAAACAAGGGGTTGATGCGTAAGATAATACACATAGATATGGATGCTTTCTTTGCTTCTGTGGAGCAAAGGGACAATCCCGAATTACGTGGAAAGCCAATTGCGGTTGGTTTTGATGGGGCACGTGGTGTTGTGTCTACTGCAAGTTATGAAGCACGCCCTTATGGTGTACATTCTGCTATGTCAATTGTACAGGCGAAAAGACGCTGTCCTGATTTGGTAATTGTTTCCCCTCACTTTGAACGTTACAAGGAAGTGTCTCGGCAGATTCATGAAGTTTTTCATGAATATACTGATATTATAGAGCCAATATCTTTGGATGAAGCTTTTCTTGATGTTACAGAGAACAAGATGCGGATGACATATGCCAAAGATATTGCGAATGAAATAAAACAGAAAATCAAAGTTCGGACACATTTAACAGCTTCTGCAGGAATCAGTTATAACAAGCTGTTGGCTAAGATTGCATCTGATATGAGGAAGCCTGATGGTATGTTTACAGTACATCCTTGCCATGCTCTGGATTTTATTGGTAGCCTTCCAATAGAGAAACTGTGGGGGATTGGTCCTAAGACGGCAAAGAAAATGCATGAGATGGGAGTCTTTAAAGGCGAACAGTTACGCGAACTTTCTCGTACCCATCTTGTTCGAGTGTTTGGTAAAGCAGGTAATGTGTATTATGACTTTGCACGAGGAATAGATGAACGTCCCGTTGTAGTACATCATGACAGGAAATCTGTGGGCTGTGAGCGGACTTTCTTGGAGGATCTTCACATAGAGTCTTCGATTGTTATAGAACTGTATCATATAACGTTAGATTTGGTTGAGAGGTTGTCTAAGAGTGGTTTTGAAGGACGAACGCTAACTCTAAAACTTAAATGGGATGCTACAACGCAGATAACTCGTAGTCTGACACAAGAAAAAATCCTGCGTAAGAAGGATGATATTCTGCTGTTGGCAAAGCGCCTTCTCGCGGAAACAGACTATAAAAACCGGCCGATTCGTTTGATGGGGTTGTCTGTTTCTTCCCCAGTCTCTGAAGATGAAGCATTTAATAAGAAGCCAATATGGATAGAAGGTGATCTTCCTTTCGTAGATTTTATGTAAGTTTGAAGTTTAAAGTTTGCTATTGTATGCATGTTGCTGTATGATACCATGCTAAAAGTTAATTATAAAAAAATATCTAGATAATCCTCTCCTGATAACCCTTAGGTTAATGTCAGTCGATATAGAAGTTGTCATACTATGCGTAATAGTATTAAAATAAGATATTACGTTTGCATCCTTTTTGTATCTATCCCTATGGAATATCTATTTAGTGATAGGTGTTTTTCTCTCCGTTGTTAGTTGTTTGAAAATAGAAACAGGGTTGGTTTCAAAATTACAAAGGCCTTGTAGAAGTATTACAAGCGCCTTGTAAAAGTAATACAAGCCGTTTGTAATTTTTATGGAAGCAACATTTTCAAATCTAAAAGAAAAGTATTAAATTTGCAAAAGGTAAGCATTGTTTAGTGAAAGGGTACAACATCCTTTCCGTACGGTTGGCTTATTTCATAGAAAAATAGTGTGATGCAGTATCATGTAACTTGTACCAAATGTAAACGCATGTTTACGATTACGGCTGATGGCAGCGATCGTATGCATTGTACTTGTCCTTATTGTGGGCAGCCTTTAATGGTTAATCTTCCAACCATGGCAGAGCCTGTGATGTCTTCTGTTCAGCAACCTATACCTGAAAACAATGATAATAAAGGTCATAATGCTGGAATGAAGATTCTTATAACAGTGCTAATAGTCCTTCTTGTAGGTGGACTTGCTGCCTTTGCTTTTATAGAATGGCAGAATCAACAGGAGGCGGCGCGATTGGAAGAAAAGGCTCAGCGTGAGGCACACGCTGACTCTTTAATGCAAGTAAGAGCACAACAGGAGGCTCAAGCTGCAGACGCGCAACGTAAGGATGCCCAGCGCCAGAGCATTTGTAAGTTTGTTAAGTCATTCTATCAAAAGGCTGTTTTGGAAGCTGATGACCCTACATTTTACGAGCGTTACCTCACACCATACTGTCGGCAGATGATATTTGGCGTTGATGCAGATAATAATGATGTTGACAAATGGTCAGCATGGTGGGGAGCTTTTGGTACTACTGCTGATAGACCTGATTATGAAGCGTTACAGAGAAATCTAAATGTTACTCCAGGGGAAGGTAACTGGTATAATGTTAGGTTAACCCAAGACGGGACTACGGAGTATCGTCAGATAAAGGTGTCTACAGTAGATGGTCATGTCCTTATAGATGATGTGAGATAAAAAAGAGTTAGGAGGGAGGTGACAAGGATGCAGTTTCAGATAGCTTGTAAACATTGCCATCGTACATTTGCCATAGAGGCGGAGTCGAGTAAAACGGTAAAATGCAATTGTCCTTATTGTGGAGAGAGTATGACAGTAGCTACTCCTAGGGGTGAGACTACTACTGTCAAAGTGAATGCTCCTAATGATACTACGCCAGAGATTGTGTCGGATAGCAAACAGAATAGGCGTATACGTAGTAGCCACTTCTTAAAATATGATGGGGTGGGGAAGATGGTTACGGTTGTCTTTGTCCTTCTTCTATTGGGAATTATCTTGCTGCTTTCTTTCTTATATATGATTTTTTCTGCGATGTCGAATTAAACTATAATACTCAATTTATGAAACAAACAAAGATAGTATGTTCAATCAGTGACCGGCGTTGTGATGTCGATTTCTTGAGAAAACTGTTCTTCTCTGGTATGAATGTCGTTCGTATGAATACGGCACATGCCACACCTGATGGTATTCGAGAGATCATTCGCAATACACGTACGGTATCTCCGCATTTAGCTCTACTGATTGATACAAAGGGACCTGAGGTTAGAACAACAGGTTTGGAAGAGCCTATTCATTATAAGACTGGTGATATGGTAAAGATCTTTGGGCGTCCAGAGATGGATACAACCAAGGATATCATTAATGTTTCTTATCCAGATTTCGCCCGTGATGTGAAGCCTGGAGACCATGTTCTCTTTGATGACGGTGCACTTGATATGAAGGTTGTGGAATGTGCTGGGCCAATGTTAGTAGCTCAGTTGCAGAATGAAGGTGACCTCGGTGCCCATAAGAGTGTGAATGTTCCTGGTGAACATATTGAACTTCCAGCTCTAACGGAGAAAGATAAACGTAACATTCTGCTGGCAATAGAAGAGGATATAGACTTTATTGCTCATTCATTTGTTCGATCAGCAGCAGATGTCATGGAGGTACAGAAGATACTTGATGAACATAATTCTGATATCAAAATCATATCAAAGATAGAGAATCAGGAGGGGGTTGACAATATTGATGAGATTATAGATGCTTCTTATGGTATTATGATTGCACGAGGTGATCTTGGAATTGAAGTTCCTATAGAGCAGATCCCTGGTATTCAGCGTAGTATTATTAATAAGTGTATTAAGAAAAAGAAGCCTGTTATCGTGGCAACACAGATGTTGCATACGATGATTAATAATCCTCGTCCAACACGTGCTGAGGTAACTGATATTGCAAATGCTATCTATAGCCATACTGATGCATTGATGTTGAGTGGAGAAACAGCAAGTGGTAAATATCCTGTTGAGGCTGTACAAACTATGGCTCGTATTGCGGAACAGGCAGAGCAAGATGCTCATAAGCAAGGATTCATTACCGTTCCTATGTCTAATCGCAATGATCAGCGAGAGTTCTTGGCGAAGAGTGCCATAGAATCAACAGAAGAATTAGGTGTTAAGGGAATTATAACGGATAGTGAGACGGGGCAGACTGCACGTAACCTTGCAGCATTCCGTGGTCCAAATCCAGTTTTGGCAATCTGCTATAAGGAGAAAGTACAACGGTGGCTGAATCTTAGTTATGGTATTATTGCAATCTATCAGCAACAACATAAGTCCAGTCAGCAGATGTTTATGGCTGCTTTGCGTATGTTGAGGCAGAAAGGTTATATCGACCTTGATGATAAAATAGCTTATTTATCTGGCTCTTTTGGTGAAGGTGGTGGTACAACCTTCCTTGAAATCAATAAGGTAAGTGAGGTCTTTGATCGTAGTTATCGCTTTCACCTTCCAGAAGAAGATTCTTTTTCTAAGGAAGATTTGGATAGTATTCCTGCTAAATAAGAAGATAATTAGAAAGGATAGAAATAGAAAAAGGTGTCTGGATTGCCCAGACACCTTTTCTATTTTAGTATGTTATAAAATGTCTTATTCCTGTTGTATGGAAATCTTTTTTACGCGGCGTTCATGTCTACCACCCTCAAAACTGGCCTTAAAGAATGCATCAAGAATCTTTTCAGCAGTCTTATTATCAATGAATCTCCCTGGTAAAACAAGGACGTTCGCATCATTATGCTGACGTGTCAACTCTGCAACATCCTTATTCCAAACTAAGCCTGCGCGTACGCCTTGGTGTTTATTAAGTGTAATAGCCATTCCTTCACCGCTACCACAGATGGCAATACCTGGGTAAACTTCACCCTTTTCTATAGCTTCAGCTAAAGGGTGAGCATAGTCAGGATAGTCACAACTTAAGTCACTATTGCAGCCAAAGTCTTTGTAGGCATACTTGTGCTGTTCCAAATACTGGATTACGAACTGCTTCAATGGAAAGCCAGCGTGATCGCAGGCTACTCCTACTGTTTTAATTTCCATAAGCTGTTTAGGTTTTATGACTCATCTTTATCTTGTTCAGATTCCAAAAGAGTCAGGTTAAAATTTTATGCTAAGAAATCTTTTACTTGTTTGTATACATTCTCTGCTGTAAAGCCTAGTTTCTCGTCAAGGACCTTGTAAGGAGCAGAGAAGCCAAAGCTGTTGAGACCATACACCTTTCCGTTGGCGCCAACCAGACCTTCAAGAGTGACAGGGAGTCCAGCCGTTAATCCGAAGATCTTTGCATCTTTTGGAAGAACTTGCTCTTGATACTCTTTGCTCTGGCGGCGGAAGAGACCTTCTGAAGGTGCACTGACGACACGTACCTTTAAGCCATCCTTGCGTAGGAGACTAGCTCCATCCACGCAGGTAGAAACCTCAGAACCACTTGCGACGAGGATCACATCAAACTGTTCGTCAGACCCGGTTACGATGTATGCACCCTTGCGGGTCTGCTGATAGTCTGTACCCTCAGGTAGGCTCTTCACGTTCTGACGAGAGAAGATGAGTGCAGTCGGTGTTTCCATGTTTTCCATTGCCATCTGCCAGCATACGGTTGCAGCTTCACTGTCTGCAGGGCGGAGAACTCGTACAGAGTCCTGTCCATCATGGTTTTGCAACTTCTCCATTAAGCGTATCTGTGCTTCCTGCTCTACGGGCTCATGCGTAGGACCATCTTCGCCAACACGGAATGCATCGTGGCTCCATACAAATTTAACTGGGGTCTTCATTAGGGCAGCCATGCGAATGGCTGGTTTCATATAGTCTGAGAAAACGAAGAATGTGCCCATAGCTGTGATAACACCTCCGTGTAACATCATACCGATACACATGCATGCCATTGCTAGTTCGCTAACACCAGCTTGGAAGAAGGCTCCGCTGAAGTCATCACGTGTGAAGGCATGAGTCTTATTAAGGAAACCGTCTGTCTTATCAGAGTTACTAAGGTCGGCTGATGACACTATCATATTAGGTACCTGCTCTGCAATGACACCGAGACAGGCTGCTGAGCCATTACGGGTAGGGATATCACGTTTCTGTACAAGGCCGCTCCAATCAATCTTTGGAGCCTTTTCAGAGAACCACTCATGCATCTGTTCAGCCTTCTTTGGATTTTCTTTCGCCCATACTTCCTCAGCTGCATGACGCTCGGCAACAATCTTTCTTAGTTCAGTTGCACGATCATCGTAGAGTTTTTGTACCTCTGGGAAAATCTTGAATGGATCTTCTGGATCGCCACCAAGGTTCTTTACAGTATTTGTATAGGCGTCACCACCCAATGGTGCACCATGTGTCTTAATGCTGTTTTCGTAGCTACTGCCGTCTGCTTGCAGTGCTCCTTTTGCCATAATAGTCCTACCGATAATGAGTGTAGGGCGATTCTTCTCCTTATTTGCGGATACAAGTGCTTCGCGGATAGCGTCTGGATTATTGCCATCAATCTCCAATACATTCCATCCCCATGCACGATATTTCATTCCTGTATCTTCATTCATGACAGCTCCGCACTCAGTAGAAAGCTGAATGTTGTTAGCATCGTAGAACATAATAAGGTTGTTGAGTCCTAAGTTTCCTGCTAGTCGTCCTACCTCTGCACTAATACCTTCTTGAACTCCACCATCAGAGATGAAGGCATATATTTTATGTTGCATTGTAGTATGTCCTAGTCGTGCTTCTAGAAATTTCTCAGCAACGGCTGCGCCAGCAGCATATGCATGTCCTTGTCCTAATGGGCCAGAAGAATTTTCAATACCATGGGCTAAATCACGTTCGGGATGCCCTGGGGTAACAGAACCCCACTGGCGGAATTGCTTGATATCTTCAATGGTAAACTTTCTCTGAAGAGTCAGAGCCGCATAGAGCATTGGAGACATGTGCCCTGGGTCAAGATAGAATCGGTCACGTCCTGACCATTCTGGTTGATCTGGATCATAGATTAAGAATTCGGAGAATAATACGTTGATAAAGTCTGCGCCACCCATGGCACCACCAGGATGCCCGGATTTAGCTTTTTCAACCATTGCTACAGATAGAATTCTAATGTTGTCCGCTGCGCGGTTCATCAGTTTCTTGTCATTCATACTAGATAGGATTAAATTTGATATTGCAAATATATAGATAAATATGGAGAAGGCAAAATATTAAACTTACAATTTTGGGAAAAAAACTAAAACGCCAACTGCTTGATATATAAGTATAATATAATTAGCTTTGATTCTTTGTTACAGTTTGAAGGTTGGAGAGTTCTTATATGTTTTCCGGTTGAATCGGTACAAGGCTGCCCCACGTTTACTTGTGACTTTGTCTATAAGCTCTGTCCTTTCAATAAAGTCAATCAGTTTAATTTTCTTTCGGAAGTTCCGCTTATCTATTTCTACTCCTAGTATAGCCTCGTGTACATGTTGTAATTGGGTAAGTGTAAAGATATGGGGTAGAAGATTGAAGCTGATAGGTTCTGTATTTAGTAATTTCCTGAGTTGTGCTAATGCTAATTTTACCATTTCTATATGATCTCCATATAGGTCGGGTAGTTTATTTAGGTCAACCCATTTTAAATCATATTTAGCTAATAGATTCTTGTCATAGTCTGCTACATTTGTAAGTGCGCAATAGGCAATAGAAATAACTCGATCACCAGGATCACGGTCGATATCTCCGAAGGCACCAACCTGCCTGATATAATTGTCACAGATTCCTGTGCATTGATATAGAACCCGGTTTGCAGCTTCTTTAAGACTTTCATCCTGACGTACAAAGCCTCCATATAGAGATAGCTTCCCTCTTCCGGGTTCAACCTTCCTTTTTCCTACAAGTAATTTTAGCTTCTTGTCCTCGAAACCAAGAACTATGCAATCAACGGATACAAGAAGCTTCGGTTCTCCTTTATAGTATTCATTCATGTTGTAGACACTTTATAATTGATGATGTAAAAGTACTACTTTTTTTTGGATATACATAGGGTTTGGCCTTTATTTTATTATTTATAACGAAACAACGGAAGCATCGAAAGATTATATTCTTTTAATGCTCCCGTTGTAAGTGAAAAACGTTATCCTGTGTAATCTCTCACAGACGGTCTTATATCTATGTACTAATTATAGTGCAAGTCTATCTATATTATTGTACTAATGTATCCATAATATTGAACGGACTTGTTCAGCAAATGATATGGAACTACCGTTGGAAAGTTTAATGGTGTCTTTTAGCTATGAACACAGGATATACATGCTTATTTCTAGCAGATATGCTAGCAAACTTTATGAGATCCGTCACTGATTATTACTGGATACACTTCTGGAGCGTGACCATATTTTGCCTCGAATCTCTGCATAGCATCTGTGATGAACTTATCATAGATCTCATCTTTGACAAGGTTGATGGTACAACCACCGAAGCCTCCTCCCATGATACGTGAACCAGTTACTCCATTATCTTTAGCAACTTCATTGAGAAAATCGAGTTCTTCGCAGCTGACTTCATATTCCTTGCTGAGTCCTTGATGCGTCTCGTACATTTTCTTTCCGACAGTTTCATAGTCTCCCGCAATTAGTGCGTCACAAACTGCAAGTACTCTATCTTTTTCGCCTAATACAAAGTGTGCTCGTTGATAATCCTCAGCCGAGACGTTACCTTTTATTACTTCTAGTTCTTCCCAGTTTGCATCACGAAGAGTTTCAAATTTTTTGTTAGTGAAATGCTTACTCAAGGCAACAACAACATTCTCACAACTCTTTCTCCGATCGTTGTAAGGGCTACCAGCTAATTCATGCTTAACTTTTGAGTTGACAAGAACTAATTTATATCCTTGTGGGTTGAATGGAAAATATTCAAATTCACGGCTTCGGCAATCTAAGCGCATTAATTTTCCTTTTTGACCAAATACACTTGCAAATTGATCCATGATACCACAATTTACTCCGATGTATTTGTGTTCTGTAGCTTGCCCTGCAAGAGCTATATCCCATTTGGATATTTTGTTGTCTGCAAACAAATCGTTCAGAGCACAGCCGAAACAACTTTCCATCGCAGCTGAAGAACTCATACCAGCACCGAGAGGAACGTCACCTGCAAAAGCAATGTTGAATCCTTTTACGTCAACACCGAGTCCTTTGAACTCTTGGACCATTCCATAGATGAATCGTGCCCACGTAGCACGTGGGCCCTCAGGGTCGGCTACCTTGAATTCAACTCGGTCTTTCAAGTCGATAGAGTAACACATTACTGTATCTGTTCCATTAGGCCTTACCTCAGCCATAATACCTTTATCTACGGCTCCAGGGAATACGAAACCACCATTGTAGTCGGTATGCTCACCAATCAGATTTATGCGGCCAGGAGAAAAATAAATATTGCCAGTCTTTCCATCAAAATGCTTAATGAAACGACTTCTTACAAATTCTATGTCCATAATTGTTAGGTTTTAAAAAAATAATAGATACTGAAATTGACAGCCCTTCCTAGTTGTATGAGGAAGGGCTGTAATATAATGATTTTGTTTTGTTTAATCGACAGGAATGTTTTTGTTTACATTCTTGCTACCAATAACTGCGTAGAAACACATGTAGGCGACACCCAATAGAGGTACAAGATAGGAGGTAAGATATCCAGCTTGATCTGCAATGAAGTTTTGGAATAGAGGAATCAGTCCACCACCGACAACCATCATCATGAAGATACCTGATGCAGAAGCTGTATATTTACCAAGACCTTCTGTGGCGAGATTAAAGATACAAGCCCACATAACACTAGTGCAAAGCCCAACGAGAACGAGTAGTAGAGCACAAATAGGGACGACTACCATATTAAAGGAGCTACCTGTAAATACAGGCATTGAAACAGTTGTGTCTTTGCCAAGAAGCATGGCAATAACAATAAGTAGCATTGCTATAGAAGTTGCGCATATCATTAGAGTGCGACTTGAGACTTTATCAGCAATGAATCCTGCACTAAATCTACCAACGAGCATCAAGAACCAGTAAGTTGCTGCTACAGAACCAGCAATGGCCGTTGCAGTCTCAGGAGGTAGACCAGCACCGTTAGCTTTGGTGTCAGAAAGGAAATAAATCAAAGTTCCTGGGATACCGACCTCAACACCAACATAAACGAAGATTGCTGCTACACCTAATACAAAGTGGCGAAAAGCCCAAGGGGAGTGCTCAAAGACGGTATTTGCATCTGTCTTTCCAATTTCTGGGTCCTGGATAGGAATGAAACTCAATATAATAAAAGCTCCTGCAAATACAGCCATGGCTATGTAAAGTACAGGGTTGACATCAACCATCGATGTACTCTTGGTAACCTGTCCTATCAATGCACCAACGAAAAGAGGTGTTAGTGTTCCTGCAAGTGAATTCAATGTTCCGCCAATCATGTTTAACTGGTTACCGCGATTGCCGCCACCGCCGAGGAGGTTGAGCATTGGATTTACAACTGTATTTAGCATACATACACAGAATCCAGAAATAAAGGCACCAAGAAGGTAAATTACAAATCCTGTAATTTTAGCATCTGCAAAAAGTCCCGAGCAGAACTGTGTTAAAACACCTAGAAACCCAATGCCTATACCAATAAGAGCAGTTTTCTTGTATCCAACTTTACTCAACATCTTACCTGCAGGGATTCCCATGAAGAGATAAGCGAGAAAGTTCATTGCGTTACCCAGCATACCAACCGTGTTTGCACTGTCACCATCGAAGGCACTCTTCCATATTACTCCAATTGGAGCTGCGAGATTGGTGACAAAAGAGATCATTGCGTAAAGGAACATCATTGTTATGATGGCAATGATGCTACCATTTTGTTTAGAGTTACTCATTTTTGTTGTTTTATTTTTATTTTATTAATCTTCTTATTTACTACTGTATACCGAATTTGTAAATAGTCTTTTGTGTATATTCTCTCCCAGGTTCTAATATAACCGATGGGAAGTATGGGTGGTTGGGGCTATCTGGGAAATGCTGAGCCTCAAAGCAGATTGCACTGCGACGTGGGAAGGTTGCTCCATGTTGTCCTTTATAGCCATCGGCCCAATTGTCGGTATATACTTGTACTCCTGGTTCTGTAGTATATACTTCCATGGTCCTACCACTTTTAGGGTCTCTTATGCGTGCTGCAAAAGAGAGTTCACCTTCCTCTTTTTTGTTCAATACGAAGCAATGGTCGTAGCCAGAACCATGTCTTATTTGTTCATGGTCAGCATCTATATCTTGTCCTATAGGTTTTGGAGTTCGGAAGTCGAAAGGTGTTTCTGCAACTTTTAAAATCTCCCCTGTAGGGATAGAGGTTTCATCTATTGGGAGAAAAAAGTCAGCATTTATTTGGCATTCTAGATCATCAATAGGCGGAGTTGGATTTGCTAAACCTGCTAGAGAAAAGAAGCCATGATGTGTAAGATTAATAATGGTCTTCTTATTGGTTTTCGCAGAATATTTAATGATTAGTTCATTGTTGTCTGTGAGTGTGTAGGCCACCCAAACATCAAGCTCACCAGTAAACCCCTCTTCTCCGTAGGGAGAAGTGTATTTTAAGACGATAGCATGTTCATTGATCTGTGTGGCATCCCATACTTTAGTGTTGAAACCGTTTTTCCCACCATGTAGTGAATTTGGTCCATTATTAATAGGAAGAGAATAAACTTTTCCTTTTAATTGAAAACGCCCTTTAGCAATACGATTACCGTAGCGCCCAATAAGTGTTGAGAGATAGGGTTCTGGAGAGTCTATAACATCTTGTATGTTGTCATGGCCTTGAATAATGTTTGCTAAATTTCCTTTTCTGTCTGGGACCATGATGGCAACAATTGCTCCACCGTAATTGGTAATGGCAACTTCATTGCCCTCCTTATTCCTTAAAATATACAAATCCGTTTTTTTCCCATTGACAGTGGTCTGGAAGTCTTCTTTCTTCAGACCACAAACTCGCTGTGTCTCTTCGGCATTTACCATGATGCTCGTTTTTAGTTACTAATGCTATATGGTGCAAAGTAACTAAAAATAAACGAAAATAGCAAACTAATGTTTGAAAATAATTTAGCGAAGGATGTTAAAAACAATTAATAGAAGACTATTTGATAATCACATATTTGTTTATATTTTTTCGCTTAAGAGGTCTGCTACAATATAACTAGAGCCGCCTATAAAAATAAAATCCTCCTCTCCTGCATCTTTAAGTGCAGTCATATAAGCATCTTTAACAGTTTCATAACATTTTCCATCTAGTCCATACTCTTTTGCTTCTTCTGCTATTTTTTTTACAGGGAAGGCTCGTTTAGTGCTTGGTTGCGTCCAATAGAATGTCGCTTCTTTAGGGAGCATTCTCATAACGGTATGTAAATCTTTATCATCAACCATACCAAAGATTATTCTTCTATGTTTACATGGTTGTTGTTTTATTTGTTGGGAAAGGTATTTCCAGCCTCCAGCGTTATGTCCTGTATCACAAATAACTAATGGATGTTCTTTTAGTTTTTGCCACCTACCCATTAAACCTGTTGTCTCGCAGACATTGGATAACCCCAGGGAAATACTTGTTACATCTTTGATTATTCCTTTATTATATAGATACATTGCTGCAGTAAGAACAGTATTTGTATTTTTTTCTTGGTATGTTCCACCAAGCTCCCCTTCTATGTCTCCGAAGAAACGTGTCTGATATTTAATGCCTCCATTTGGGAGAATGTGTGATGAAAGTAGGGCTGGAATATCCTCTGCAAAGGTTATGACTGAATCCTTTTTCTGTGCCTTGGATTGAAAGACGACTCTAGTCTCAGGAACAGCTTCCCCAATGATAGTTGGTACTCCTTGTTTTATAATTCCTGCCTTTTCTCCTGCTATTTCTGCAAGAGAGTTGCCTAAGAACTGGGTATGATCGAGTGAAATGTTTGTAATAACAGATAGAATGGGGGTAATGATATTCGTGCAATCTAACCTTCCTCCTAGGCCAACTTCTATGATTGCTATATCAACCTTTTGTTCTGCAAAGTACTTAAAAGCAAGTGCAGTGGTCAGTTCAAAAAAAGAAGGGTGTAGTGGCTCAAAGAAACTGCGCTCGTTCCTAACAAAGTCAATTACATATTGTTCTGGGATCATCTTGCCATTGACCTTGATACGTTCGCGAAAATCTACGAGGTGCGGACTGGTATAAAGTCCTACTTTATAGCCTTCTGCTTGTAATATAGCAGCTAAAGAGTGAGAGCAGGATCCTTTTCCATTAGTTCCTGCTATGTGGATTGATAGAAAGTGTGTGTGAGGATGATTAAAGTGCTCATCTAAGGCTAAAGTGTTCTCTAATCCATCTTTGTACGCAGATGCTCCAATGTGTTCGAAAACGGGAGTACTGTTATATAGATATTCTATTGTTTCTTGGTAATTCATTTAGGTGTTCCAATTTGAGTGTTGTGTGCAAATAGATAATAAGCCCCATTAGCCAGATCTGACTAATGGAGCTGTATTATTTTATGCAATTAGATTTATGTAATTCATTATGTGGTGTTAGCTAAAAAGTTTCTTGAAGTTTTCAAAGATAGAGTGTTTTGTTGTTATATCACCCTGGAAGTTTTCACTTTCACGAAATTCTTCTATGGCTTTTTTCTCAGTCTTACTTAATGTCTTTGGGACAAAGACACTGATGTGTACCACTAAGTCGCCTATTCCATTTCCGTATCCTTGGACAGCAGGTAGTCCTTTGCCACGAAGGCGAAGGGTCTTTCCTGGCTGAGTTCCAGGTTCTATCTTAATCTTTACTTTGTTATTGTCTATAGTTGGAATCTCAACTTGTCCACCCAAGGTAGCGGTAGGAAAATCAAGAAGAAGATTGTAGATAACGTTTTGTCCGTCACGAATAAAAGTATCATTTGGCTCTTCCTCTATATATACCTGAATGTTACCAGTAATTCCATTATGTTTCCCTGCATTTCCTTTACCTGGAACATTTACAACCATGCCCTCTGCAACGCCTGCGGGGATCTTTATTTCAACGACTTCTTCACCCTTTACTATTCCTTCTCCATGACAATGAGTACATTTATTTTTTATAATTGTACCTTCACCGTTACATACATGGCATGCTATTTGAGTTTGCATCATACCAAAGATACTCTGTTGTGTGCGAATCTCCACACCAGAGCCATGACAATTAGGACAAGTCTCGGTATCATTTCCATTCTCAGCTCCTGTACCGTGGCAATGCTCACATACAATATCTTTGCGAACCTTGAACTTCTTTGTTACCCCAGTTGCTACTTCTTGTAATGAAAGACTTACCTTCAAGCGTAAGTCTGCACCACGATATTTAGGGGCTTGCCTACTACTTCCTCCGAAACCACTAAAGCCACCACTATGTCCACCGAATACATCGCCAAACATAGAGAAAATATCATCCATAGAGAAGCCCCCAGCACTACCAAATGGACTCTCCCCAAAGCCTCCGCCTGGAACGTCAAACCCGAACTGGTCGTATTGTTGTCGCTTCTTAGAATCATGTAAAACATCATAAGCTTCAGCCGCCTCTTTGAATTTGGCTTCAGCTTCTGTATCTCCAGGGTTACGGTCAGGATGATACTTGATAGCAAGTTTTCTATATGCTATTTTTATCTCACTATCAGTGGCAGTCTTACTGACACCTAGTACCTCATAGTAATCTCTCTTTGCCATGTTGTATATGACTATTGAAGGTTTAGTCTTTATTGTCCTACGGCTACCTTCGCATGACGGATAACCTTATCATTAAGTTTATAACCAGTTTGTACACAATCTATCACTTTGCCTTTTTTGTCATCTCCCATACCTGGAACCATTGCTATGGCTTCGTGATAATCAACATTGAAGTCTGCATCATCGGTTTCAATCTTATTAACTCCTAATGTCTCTAATGCTTTAAGGAATTTCTTGAAGATAAGGTCAAATCCTTCTTTGATAGTTTTTGGATCTTCTGTCTTGTCTGCAAGTGCGCGCTCAAAGTCATCTAGAATAGGGAGAATGGTTGAAATCGTCTTTTCGCTTCCGTTGAGGATCAGTTCCGACTTCTCTTTTAGCGTACGCTTTTTGTAATTGTCGAATTCTGCAGCTAAGCGAATATATTTATCTTTCCACTTCTCGGCCTCTTCTTGTACTATTGTTAACGGATCTGTTTCCTCTTTATCTTCTGATTCCTTGTTGGACTTCTCGGGCTGATTCTCTTTGTCGTTAAAAGCTGAGTCTTTACTATTTTGATCCAGCTCTTCCCCTTCTATATTTATTTTCTTTTCGTTCTTGCTCATTTTTTATTATCATTTATTATGGCATATAGTTACAAATTGTATGCCATATTAGTACATTCCCGCTTTTTGCTCCTTTATTTGTTCGTCGTGAATGTAGTCGTCGTAAGTCATTAGTTTATCTATTGTTCCTTTAGGAGTAAGTTCGATAATACGGTCGGCAACCGTATTAATAAACTCATGGTCGTGTGAACTGAAGAGAATATTACCTTTGAAACCAACTAAGTTATTATTGAAGGCTTGAATACTTTCGAGGTCAAGGTGGTTAGTTGGAGTATCGAGGATTAAGCAATTAGCGTTCTGCAATTGCATGCGTGCTATCATACAGCGCATCTTCTCTCCTCCCGAAAGTACGTTTACCTTCTTTTCCACTTCTTCTTGTTTGAAAAGCATTCTTCCGAGGAAGCCCTTCATAGCAACTTCATTGCCTGGTCCGTATTGTGAAAGCCAGTCCACGAGGTTCTTATCGGTATTAAAGAAATCTGTATTATCAAGTGGGAGGTAAGCTGTGGTAATAGTGATGCCCCAGTTATAGATTCCCGCATCTGCCTTACGATTACCATTGATGATCTCGAAGAGTGCCGTCATAGCCTTTGGATTGCGAGATAGGAATACTACCTTTTGCCCCTTTTCTATGTTGAAGTTTACATGATCAAACAGTACTGTACCATCAGCATCAACGGCTTTAAGATTCTCAACTTCCAGAATTTGGTTTCCTGGCTCACGTTCCATAGTGAAGATGATGCCAGGATACTTGCGGCTTGATGGTCGGATCTCTTCCACGTTTAGGCGCTCAAGCATCTTCTTGCGAGAAGTTGTTTGCTTGCTCTTAGCCACATTGGCAGAGAAACGGCGTATGAATTCTTCTAATTGCTTCTTTTTTTCTTCGGCTTTCAGTTTCTGGTTCTGTGCCTGGCGTAGTGCTAATTGAGAACTCTCATACCAGAAAGAATAATTACCTGCAAAGACTGTCACCTTGCCGAAGTCTATGTCTATAGTCTGTGTACTTACAGAGTCGAGGAAGTGACGGTCATGAGATACTACCAAGACAGTCTGATGTTCGTCAATTTCTCCGAGATATTCCTCTAACCATTCAACAGTGTCAAGGTCAAGGTCATTTGTCGGCTCATCCAAAAGGAGATTCTCAGGCTTTCCGAAGAGTGCTTTTGCCAACATGACACGTACCTTCTCTGTGTTTGACAGTTCTGACATCAGTTTGTCGTGTAGTTCTTCCTTTACACCTAAGTTCTGCAACAGCTGCGCAGCATTGCTTTCGGCTTCCCATCCATTCATTTCGGCAAACTTCAGCTCAAGGTCGGCAGCGCGGTTACCATCTTCTTCTGTCATTTCTGGCTTTGCATAAAGCTCTTCACGCTCCTTCATATTCTTCCAAAGCGTTTCGTGCCCCATAAGGACAGTATCCATTACCTTATATTCATCATATTTGAAGTGGTCCTGTTCAAGTACAGACAGACGTTCGCCTGGCCCTAATTCTACTGTACCTTTGGTAGGCTCCAAATCACCAGATATTGCACGTAGCAATGTTGATTTGCCAGCACCATTTGCACCTATGACACCATAAATATTACCCGGAGTGAACTTTAAATTAACATCCTTGTAGAGTACTCTCTTGCCGAATTGGATAGCAAGGTTCGAAAGTGTTATCATCTTCTTCTGTTACCTTATTATATAATTTGTGTGCAAAGGTACTACTTTTTATTTTATTAACCAAAAGAGAATAGCAAAGACCCTATTATCCAAACGTTACTCCTACACCCTCCTATGACTCCCTATGGGCGGAGAAAACCAGAATATATCAATAATGTTTGGTATGGGTTGGATTGATATTGTTAAACTAGGAGAGATTTTTCTTTAGAGATATAATATTAAGAAATAGATTAATCTGTTTTTCGTATAATCTGTCTTGTTTTGTCTTTTATTCTTTGTACTTTTGCAGCATGATAAGAAAGAATCCATACGCAGAAGAGAAGTATACGCACTACAGAGTAGGGGAGGATAAGCCTTTGCTTGAATGGTTGCTGGCGAACTTGAAGGAAAGTAAAAGCAAGGTGAAGGCAACACTGCAGAACCGTGGAATAAAGGTGAATGGTAAGTGTGTGACTCAGTTTGATCATCCTTTGCATCCAGGTGATAGGGTGTCGGTCAGTAAGAGTAAGAAGAATGATCAGTTTCATAATCGCTTCGTGAAGATTGTTTATGAGGATCGCTTTCTGGTTGTGATAGAGAAAAACATTGGTATATTATCCATGGCGGCTGGTCATTCAGCTCTGAATGTGAAGACCGTGCTGGATGATTATTTCCATCGTACTCGTCAGAAGTGTACGGCACATGTTGTTCATCGGCTCGATCGTGATACCTCTGGGCTTATGATCTATGCTAAGGATATGCAGACGGAGCAGCTTTTAGAGCATGACTGGCATAATATTGTTTATGACCGTCGTTATGTCGCTGTGGTCAGTGGTGAAATGGAGCATGACGAGGGAACGATTGCCAACTGGCTAAAAGATAACAAAGCCTATGTTACTTACAGTTCGCCCGTTGACAATGGCGGGAAGTATGCCGTTACGCACTTTCATGTTTTGGATCGTACTGTGTCGCACAGTCTTGTTGAATATCGTCTTGAGACAGGGCGTAAGAACCAGATTCGTGTTCATTCTGCCGATATGGGGCATCCTGTCTGCGGGGATGTCAAGTATGGTAATGGTGACGACCCACTGCATCGGCTCTGTCTTCATGCCTATGTTCTTTGTTTCTATCATCCTGTGACGCATCAGCGTATGGAGTTCGAGACTCCTATCCCTGCGGTTTTCAGACATTTGTTTAAGTAAAAAGAAAATAGTCTATGGAGAATATACAGTATTTCATGGCATTGCTTGCAGTTCTTGTGGTTGGTGTTTTTCTTATTAAGAAGATAACTGGTTGCATCTTTCGGATTGTTATTGCCGTTATTATGCTGGCAATTATAGGGTGGGCTTTGACAGTCTTACACCTCCTTTAGCTTATAAGGTTATAAAAGGATAATCCTCTCGGTTATGGTGCTGAGAGGATTATCTTTTTCCCTTCTATTGTGTATTTGAAGGAGATTGTAAATGCAAGTCCGTTTAATACAGTCCGTATATCGGAACTTTTCTTTATGACGCCGCTGTAAGTCTTTTGATTGTTCAGTGACGAGTCAACCGTAACATTCACATCATATAGTTGTTCAATAATCTGTGCTATCTGTATTATATTCAGATTCTCAAACGGAACCATGTTATCACGCCATGCGGCTTCAACTGGTGTGTATTCCTTTTTAGTCTGAATAGATTTGCTATTCTTATTGATAGTTGCCTTTTGATTAGGATGAAGGATAACTTTTCCTTCATGGTTCAGTCCTGTTACCTCTAAGCGTCCTTCAATCAAACTAATCTCTTCATTCCCATTCTTTCCATGTTCATTGAAGTTGAATGTAGTTCCTAAGACACGTGCTGTAGCCCCGTTACTGCTTACAATAAATGGCTTTTCAGGGTTCTTGGTCACTTTGAAAAGAGCTTCTCCTTTTATGTTAACCCTTCTCTCTTCGCCATCAAAGTCTTTGTTATAGCTTATGGAAGCTCCTTTGTTAAGCCAGACTACAGAATTATCAGGGAGCGTAATGTGCTGTATGTTGTCTTGTGCTGCAACGGTAATATATTCCTTTGAACGGTGAAGATAAGTAAACATTCCTCCTCCTACCATTAGGACAACAAGGAAGATTGCTGCATACTTTATTATGTTGTGTAAATTCAAATGGTGTTCCTTTGTTTCTTCCTTGGCAATTTTATTGAATAGTTTTTCTTCTGCCTTAGAGATTTTCTCCTGTGTCGCAAGTGGATTAGGCTTACCTATATGATAGATAAGCTCTTCTCCAAATACTCTTTTGGAATTTTCTTCAGAGAGTTCTAACCATTTTGCCAGTTGTTCCATTTCTTTGTCATTGGCCTTCCCAGCAAGATAGTCTTTGATAATTTTGTTATTTATTTTATTCATAGTCCAAATTCTTTTTGCACTGTGTTGTTAAAGAAGAGCATAGACAGTGTCATGAGGTACACTCACAGTAATAACAATTTTCCTAAGAGTTTTACTTAATTATAAGTAATAAAAAATGTTATAGGGCGTAAACTTTGTCTTTTAGTCTTTCACGCAATGCTTTTATGGCTTTATAGAGATGAACCTCTACCGTACGAATAGAGATGCCTAACTGTTCTGCAATCTCTTTGTTCTTCTTGTCGTGTTGGTAGCTGAGAATAAATACCTCACGGCATTTACCAGGGAGCTCGTCAATAGCATCATTGATTTGTTTGCGTAGTTCAATGCTCTCAATATAGTCCATGACATTATTCTTCTCTGGATTATAAAAGTCTAGTTTAAGGCTCTCGACCTTTTTTACACTATCGGAGTAATTGTTCACAACAGCTTGGTGCTTTAGAATATTTAAAGAGCGTGTGTAGACAATGCGATAGAGAAAAGCTTTTATATGTCCTTCATCTTCAATGTTGTCTTGGTATTTCCACAGTTCCATAAAAGCCTCCTGTACTATATCCTCTGCTTCATCGGCATTGACAAGGCGTGAAGCGTAGAAGGTAAGTGCTGGATATGTCTCTCTGAATAACTGTCTAAACCTTTGCTCTGGTAACTCCATAATCGAAAGTCTTATCGAAATCTTAGTGTTTGTTAGCAGCTGTCTTGGCTCTTATTTTAGTTCGTACACTTCTTAGAAGTGGTACAAAGATACAGTATTAAATACTTGTTAGGCATAATGTTGGGTTAATTTATGTGAAATGGTGTACTTGTCTCTATATCTAATAAGTATAAATGCTTATCTTTGTAATGTTAATTTCAAAGTTTTGGCTGAGTTCTAATCAGACAGTTATAGAAACCTAAATATGAGAGAAGCCTATAGCCTGAAACGGCTATTTACAGTTCTACTGTTCATTTTCATCTTTTGGGGGAAGGTGGGAGTGTTGTCTGTGTCTGCACAAGTGTCATTAACAACTAATCGAACAAGTCTTAAGGTTGCTATTCGAAGATTAAAATCAAAGACCAAGTATCGTTTCTTCTATAATGACGAATTAGCTAAGAAACCAGTTAATGCTGTTTCGATTCGTGATTTGCCTATCACTTTCGTGTTAAATAGGTTGTTTGACAAGACCGGAATTACTTATACTATTGTTGATGATGTCATTTATTTGAAGAAGGAACAGCAACTTCCTGTTGTGCGTCAGGAAAATGATGTAAATACCAAAGGGAATAAAGTGGCTAAAGAGCAGGCTACAGCCCCTGTTATTTATACTTTCCAAGGTCAGGTTACGGACACTGATGGGATGCCTCTTATTGGAACAACAATTACTCAAAAGGGTGGAGACAAAGTTTATGCTGTTGCGGACCTTGAAGGGAGATATGTTATTAAATCAGATAACCCACATCCTGTTTTGGTCTTTTCGTATATTGGTTTCGATACTGTAGAGAAGGTGGCAAGCACTAATCATCATATGACAGTGGTATTAAAGGAGAGTTCCTATGAATTACATGGGGTTGTAGTGACTGCTATGGGTATTGGTCGGTCTAGTAAAGCCTTAAACTACGATGTCAAGCAATTGTCAAATAGTGATATAAACACTGTTAAAACCTCGAATATTGGGAATGCACTGATAGGTAAGATAGCAGGAGCTTCAATTAATGAGTCTGCTGCGGGTATGGGAGGAGCTGCTCGTATCATAATGAGAGGCCCAAAGTCTTTAGCACAAAGTAACCAACCTTTGTATGTCATAGACGGTATTCCTGTTAATAATAGAAGTAATGATGCGATCAAAAGTGGTATTTATTCTGTGCAGCCAGGTGCAGAAGGAATATCAGATATCAATCCTGATGATGTAGAAAGTGTTTCTGTATTGAGTGGTGCAGCTGCTGCAGCATTATATGGGTCAGCAGCAGCACAAGGTGTAATCATGATTACGACAAAGTCAGCTCGCACTGGAAAGTTAGCCATAGAATGGTCTTCTTCTATGCAAGTCAGTACCCCATTGGTCCTGCCGAAGTTCCAAAATGAATATATTAACCGTCCAAATGAAATGAAATCATGGGGAGAGAAGCAGAAAACCTCATATTCTCCAAGAGATTTCTTTAAGCATGGTCTTAGCTTTATAAACACTATATCATTAACAAAAGGAACCGAGCGTAATCAGTTTTATTTGTCTCTTGGTTCTACGGATATGAGTGGTATTGTTCCTAACAATGATTATCAACGGTACAATTTTACGTTTAAGAATATTACATCGATGCTTAAAGATAAGTTGAGATTTACTTTCTCTTTAAAACTTATCAGAGAAAAGGATCGTAATATGTTGGCCCAGGGACAATATTTTAATCCTCTTACATCTGTTTATCTATTCCCTAGAGGGGAAGACTTTTCGGATATTAAGAACTTTGAGAAGTTTGATGTGGTGCGTGGAATACCATTACAGAACTGGCGTTTTGGGGATGATCTGAAGATGCAGAATCCTTATTGGATAACTAATCGTATGGTAAAGACTACTCAACGGAATCGATATTTGACAGACTTAGATGTGAAGTATGATGTAAACAGTTGGCTCGGGCTGGAGGGAAGACTCCGTTGGGATCAAGCACTCAATAAGATTGATGATAAGCGTTACGCTTCAACCTTAGAAGTCTTTTCGCATTCTCCCTATGGTTACTATGGATATAGTAAGGTTGATGATCGTGCTTTTTATGGTGATGTTAGGGCTGATGTGACAAAACAATGGGGAGATCTCTCACTTGCAGCTAATGTTGGAGTGGCTTTTACTCATACTAATTATGACGTTTCTGGGTGGCAAGGCGGTTTAAAAGCACCTTCTAATATATTTACTCCTAATGCTATTGACTACGGAAAGGTTTCGAGTGACAACCGTCCAATATATGATATAACTCAGCATACGATTAGTTCTCTCTTCGGAAGTGTAGAGTTGGGCTGGAAAAAGAGGGCACATATTACGGTAACTGGGCGTAATGATTGGGACTCAGCTCTTAGTAATACGGCTCAACAATCATTCTTTTATCCTTCTCTCGGATTCTCTTATATAATTTCTGATCTTATCCATCTTCCTCGTTTTATTGATTATTTGAAGGTGCGTACATCTTGGGCTTCTGTGGGTTCTGCCATCTCCCCGAATATTTCATCTGCTTGGAGATATGAGTATGTACCGTCTACAGGAACATATAAGACAATTACTTATAAGTTCCCTAAGACTTTTTATCCTGAACGAACGAACTCTTGGGAGGCTGGATTGGTAGCCTATATGTTTAAGGGAGCATTTACTCTGAATCTTTCTTTTTATCAATCAAACACAAGAAATCAGACTTTTCTTCGTCCAATTACCGTTGGTGGTCCCTATAACCGAGAATATATTCAAGCGGGTAATGTGCGTAATCGAGGCTTAGAACTGTCTCTTAATTATAATAAGGAATGGGGAAAACTGTTGTGGCAGGTAGGATTGAACTATAGTATGAACCGTAATAAGATCATACGATTACTGGATAATCCCAAAGAAACCTTACGACAAGGAGGCTTAAATGGCTGTGAGATCATCTTAAGGCAAGGTGGAACCATGGGTGATCTATATACCTTTACAGATTTCAGACGTGATGCCGATGGTAAGATCTTGCTTAATGATACATATCAAGTGATGCAAACTGAATTGCCAACGCCTCAATACATAGGGTCTGTTCTGCCTAAAGCTAATCTTGGAATTAGTAATAAGTTTACTTGGAGGGGCTTTAACTTCGGGCTATTGCTCACTGCACGTTTTGGAGGACTATGTGTTTCTCAAACTCAAGCCCTTATGGATTCTTATGGAGTCTCACAGAAAACAGCTGTGTTACGTGATTATGGAGGTGTGAAAGTAGATGGTTTATTGATCTCTGCGGAGAAATATTATGCTGTAGTTGGGGGCGAAACTCCAATTTGGGCAGAATATATCTATAGCGCAACTAATGTTAGGATAAAGGAAGCTTATGTCAGTTATACCTTCAAACGGCTGTTTAAGAAAGCAACACTGACACTTGGTTTGACAGCAAGAAACCTATTGATGATATACAATAAGGCTCCTTTTGATCCGGAGGCAACACCTTCTACAGATGTCTATTATCAAGGATTTGATTATTTTATGCAACCAAGTCAGCGAACAGTAGCTCTGAATGTCAATGTAAAATTTTAGTGTATGGTGAAGTTAAAGACAAAGAATATTATGCTTATGTGTAGCAAGTTACATTGCAAACTGGGTTGTCTCTCGCTGCTATTAGGCTTTCTCGTTTTTTTCGTTTCATGTACAAACAACTTTAACGACATAAATAAACCTGCAGGTAAGCTGTCTATTGAGGAACTGCAAAGAGATAACTATGCAGTTGGTTCGTTTCTTATACAGATGCAGGGAGTGGCTTTTCCAGAACAGGAGAATGCTTATCAGACGATGATTGACTTTGTTGGGAATTATCTTGGACGCTACACAACTTACACAAAAGAGCTTTCGAAGAACCATACACTCTTCAATGCAAGCAATAACTGGTGTGCATGGCCAGCCTCTTATGCACCTAAGGTTGTTTCAGCTTTCAACGAAATAAAAAGACTCAGTGGTGATCAAAGTGCTGCGTATGCACTTGCTTTAATCCTTCGAAGCCAATCATTTCTACGTTTTACAGATATCTATGGTCCTTTCCCGTTAGGTCTTGATGATAATGACCCTAACGTTTACACTCCTCAACCAGATATTTATAAGATGCTGATAGCAGACCTGAATAGGGCTATTGCCATCATTAAGACAGACAATATGATAGGGGAGGAGAAAAAGATTTTTGCTCCTTATGATATGGTTTATAGGGGGGATTTCGATAAATGGATAATGTTTGCCAATTCTCTGAAGCTCCGTATGGCTATTCGTATCAGCAGTGTAGCACCTCAACTGGCACAACAGTTAGGTGAAAAAGCCGTCAGGGATGGAGTCATAGAGGATAATATAGATAATTGTACCGTCAATTATCTCAAGTCAGGCTTATGGGTTACGTCTGTCTCATGGGGAGATAGTCGTATCTGTGCTGATTTAGAGAGCTATATGACAGGCTATAAAGACCCGCGTCTTGCAAGTTATTTTAAGCCAACTGCACTCCGTGGCAATCGGATGTATATAGGTTGTAGAGCTGGGGCTCCGGTGAGTAGCAACGTATTGGCTAAACGTTTATATTCTGCGGCAAATGTTACTGAGACAACTCCTGGGGTCTGGTTGACGGCATCAGAGATGGCTTTTTGCAGAGCAGAGGGTGCTCTTAGAGGATGGAATATGGGTGGAGGTACTGCTAAGGACTTCTACGAACAAGGTGTAAGACTATCTTTTGAACAGTGGGATGTGGAAGGTGCTTCTGAATATCTGGCTGATAGTCTGTCTACTGAGGCTGATTATGTGGATAATCTCGGTGGTTTTGGAGGCGATTTCGGTAAGATGTCTGAGATAACAATCAAGTGGAAAGAATCGGCAACTATGCAAGAAAAGCTGGAAAGGATTATCACCCAGAAGTGGATAGCACTCTTCCCGAATGGTCAGGAAGCGTGGGATGACTTGCGCCGTACAGGTTATCCTCACGTTTTTCCTATACCGCAGAATACTGATGATTATAACTTATTGACCCCAAATCGTATTCCATTCGATAGAAATGAGCGAATAAATAATCGTGAGAATTACCTGAAAGCAATTGAATACTTGGGTGGAGGAGATAACTATGGTACACCAATGTGGTGGCAGTATTAGTGTTGTCTTTTCTCGTTGTATGTGATAGTAGTGTAAATTTTATTCACAATAGGGAAATGAAAGATGCCCTTTTACAATGCAAAAGACCGTCTTTTGCATTGTAAAAGGGCATCTTTTGATGTGTAAAAGGGCATGTTTTACATCGTAAAAGGGCACCTTTTAAAACTGCTTTCGTAACCTCCTGATAATAGGGAGGTTATGAAAGGCGAAAAGAACAGATTCTCATCAGAATTCACTATTATGTCCTTTTGTTTTTGTAATAGTATTTCGTGTAAATGAATAGATACTACCCAGAACGATACTCACATAATAGTCGTGGTCTTCTCAATGTACTGACCTATGTCTCTTTGCCTCCTTTATGTAGCTATCACGGCTTACAAATGGTTGGATTATATATTCCCCTTTGGTAATATCTTCCAATGAGAGACTCTTGAATTCTATGTCATAACCATCTTCTTGCCCGCGAACTTCATAGAGGAATCCTATGCGTTGGTTCTTCATAAGAAGCATGGTTGAGTAGCAAGATGACTCTTCCGTCACGCATAATCCTTTCTTCCAGTTGCTACCTAATGCCTTTGCAGTGGAATAATCAGAGTAGTTGGCAAGTTCTTTATAGAAGAATCCGACACTGTCTCGGCGTGCACTGAGTGGTACAGATTGCAGAGCAACATAGAGTTTCTTACCATCTGACTTGCGTTTGGCAGGTACAATGAGTATGCTACCGTTGCAGGCGTTGACCTCTTTTGCAGTCATATTGCTTGGCATAACCTCTTTTCCCCAAGAGCCAGTAGCGTTCAGTGCATTAGTATAGGTAAAGACATTGAATCGTCTTCCACCATTTACATCCCTGCAACTCAGCAGAACACTACCGTCGGGAAGTTCCTCTACTTTTGATTCATCTTGGGCTATAGAGGGTGCTATGGATGGTGTTCCTAATACGTGCCATGTATATCCAAAATCGTCTGAGTAGATTACGAACGTTCCACATCGTTCTACTCCTCTTTGTCTGATAGGGTGGGCTATGTATAATCTGTAGAACTTCCCTTTGCGTATGTAGTGACTTTGCATGATTCTACCAGAGGTAAGAAAGATGCCGTCAGGATGTCCTCCATTAGGTAGTTTCCCATCATATAAGGAATAAATCATCTCTGTTAAGTCAGTTCCTGTATCCCATGTACGTCCATTATCAGTGCTATGGAAGAAGATGGCATGCTGTGGATTGCTCCGTGTTGACTCTGGAAAAGCAACCTTTCCAGCCACACAATGCATGAGAACATTGTCTGATGTACGGTCAGCAACGAGACTTGGATCGCCATAAGCGGTCTGAACAGTATCTTTGGCATGCTCATTCCCCCTTGCAACGCAGACAGAATCAGACCAAGTTCGCCCATAGTCCTTACTTGTTTTCATGACAACATTTATCTGCCATAGCCCGTTTTTATGATTCCATCCTACATCTGTGTGGCTGAAACGATAATCACAAGCTGCTAATAATGTACCTTGGCGTGTCTCGGTAATAGCTGGAATACGATAAGGAATTGGGCTGTTTGCCCTGTCAAAGACGATAGTGGTTAAACCACCATCTCCCTTTCCCATTTTAATGTTGGCTGCATTCATCACAGATACTGCTGCCAAGAGTAATATGAGGGTGAAGCTTTTTTTGTTCATGAGGTTTTTAATTGGAAGGTTCTTCTTTACCATTCGGATCTATTATGATTGAATCGGTCTGGCCAAAGTTGGAGTGCATAGACGTATTTATAGAGATCATAGATCTTTGCCATATGGTCTGCACGTACCTTGAAGTTGCTAAAGTCTTTCTTTTCTGGTTGTGTCCACTGAACCTCACTAAGGGCTGCCATGCGTGGAAGTACAGCATATTCAGCTCGGTTAGGATAGGCTATGTATTCTGACCAAAGGTTGCCCTGTGTCCCAAGAATATGCTTCCTATTCTCTGCAGGCATGTTTGCTGGTGCAGGATCAAGGCTGTAAACCTTCTCAACAGTAATTAATTGATGTTGTCCTTCGGGTTCTGTGTCTTCGTTTTCATTCTGTTTGTAGTCGAAATAGCAATGGGAAGTAGGGGTCATGATCACATCATGTCCTAATTTAGCACCACGTTCACCAGGTTCAATACCCCTCCAACTCATGATAGTGGCACTTGGATTAATCTCTCCATCAAGGATTTCATCCCATCCAATAATCTCTCTCTGCTTACTGTTGATATACTTTTCGATTCGATTCGTGAAGTAAGCCTGTAGCTTATTAGCGGATAAGTGTTGTTCAGCAGCAAGCTTTTGACATTTAGGACACTCTTTCCAACGCACAGTAGGAGTTTCATCGCCACCTATATGGATGTATTTGGATGGAAAAATTGCTGCCATCTCGTCAATAACATCTTGTACAAACTTGTAAACTTGCTCATTACCGAGGCATAACACATCCTTATATACGCCCCAAGCATGGCCAACCTCGTATGGGCCACCAGTACATCCGAGTTCTGGATAAGCTGCAAGTGCAGCTTTCATGTGCCCAGGCATATCAATTTCAGGTATGACTGTGATATGGCGTTGGCGTGCATATTCAACAATATCTTTTGCCTCTTGTTGTGTGTAGAAGCCTCCGTAAGGTTGTCCATCATCAACATCAGAGTTGTGTCCCATTATTGTTCCTGATCTCTTTGAGCCGATTTCAGTTAGCTTAGGGTATTTCTTTATCTCAATACGCCAGCCCTGATCATCCGTCAGATGCCAGTGGAAGACGTTCATATTGTGTAATGCTATGAGGTCTATGAAACGTTTTACGAAGCTTATAGGGAAGAAATGGCGTGAGCAATCGAGCATCATTCCACGGTAAGGAAACCTTGGAGCATCTGCAATACTTACTGAAGGCAGTAAGACTGGCTCATGTTCTGTTGGGCGTAGAATGGGTAATGACTTACGGAGAGTCTGTATACCGTAGAATACACCTGCGGAAGTTCTGCCACTGATAACTACCTTTTGTGGCGTAACATTAATCTTATATGCTTCATCTCCTTGTATTTTAGGGTCTATAACAAGGAAGATGGATGGAACTTTCGGCTTTGGATTCTTATTTATCGTAAGCAAAAGTCCAGTTGTTTCCTTTATATAATCAGAGAGGAATTGCGCATTCTTCAGCATCAACTCGTCTGTTGAAGGACAAATAATCTGTGCATTTGGTGATAAGTTAAAAGGTTTGTCCTTTGTTAGAGTAACTTGTTGAGGTTGAGGAATCACGTTATAGTCAGCTTCTGCAGCTCCTGCTTGAAGCAGGAACATGCAGAAAGACACTATTAATAGAATCTTCTTATACATAAGTTGTTTATAGTTATGTAGTATCAGCGTGCTATACTTTGTATTCTACGAAGGCTTCCATAGCTTCATAGCAAGCTAATCCCAGTTTGTCATAGAGCTCAGCTGTACCACGATTGCGGTCTTCTGAGCGCTGCCAGAAGAGTCGTTCATCATTCCCAAGGAATGGTGCACTCTCCATTTGGCTTTGGTGTTTAAGGATAGAGTTACGCTTTGCACGAAGTTCCTCAGGACTGATTGGTACGCACATCTCAATGTTTTCAATCTCCCATTCAGCCCATGCGCCACGATACATCCATACTCTACAGTCTTTAAGCCACTCTGCTTTTGCTTCTTTCTCCATGTCGAGTGCTGCGAGAACAGCATCTGTACACTTGCGATGAGTACCATGTGGATCGGCTAAGTCGCCAGCTACATAGATTTGATGTGGCTGTATAGTACTTATAAGGTTTCTTACTATGTTCACATCAGCCTCACCCATTGGTAATTTTTCTATCTTTCCTGACTCATAGAAAGGTAGGTCAAGGAAGTGAACATGGTCGAGAGGTATCTGATTAAAGGTTGAAGCAGTGCGTGCTTCACCACGACGAATGAGTCCTTTGATGGTCCGTACATCCTGACTATCTATGTCTCCTTCCTTCTTACTTTGCAAGAATGTCTTTATTTCCTTATACTTTTCTTTGATGATTTCATCTTGTTCATTGCCGAAAAGCTGATTGAAGCCATTGATGAAGTGCATGAATCGTACAACTTCTTCATCTCCAACGGCGATATTTCCAGATGTTTCGTAGGCTACATGTACGTCATGTCCCTGCTGAACAAGCCTGCGAAGCGTACCTCCCATAGATATAACATCATCATCAGGGTGCGGAGAAAAGACGATAATCCTCTTTGGATAAGGGTTCGCACGTTCTGGTCTATAAGTGTCATCTGCATTAGGTTTACCTCCTGGCCATCCTGTAATAGTATGTTGAAGGTCATTGAAAATCTTAATATTTGCATTATAAGCAGAGCCATATAATGCAAGGAGTTCACTTAGACCATTCTCGTTGTAATCTTTGTTAGTAAGTTTCAGAATTGGTTTCCCTGTTATCTGGCATAGCCATACTAGTGCTGAACGTACCAGTTTGTCTGTCCATTTGCATGAAGCAACGAGCCATGGATGCTGAATACGTGTCAATTTAGCAGCAGCAGGTAGGTCTATGACAACGTGTGCATCGTTGTGTGTCTGCAAGAAAGAAGCTGGAACAGCATCGGTAACCTTCCCTTCAACAGTTTTCTTGATAATATCTGCTTTCTCTTCACCCCATGCTGTGAGGAATATTTTACGTGCAGAGAGAATGGTTTCAATGCCCATTGTGATGGAACATGGGGGCACTGTCTCTTGTGAACCAAAACTCATTTTCATCTCTTCTCGTGCTGTTTCATCGATAAGGATGAGTCGGGAAGTAGACGTTAGACTTGATCCTGGTTCGTTGGTTGCAATGTTCCCCATACGACCTATACCCAGAAGGATAACGTCCATACCACCTAATTCCTTTATCAAGTGTTCGTATTGACGACAATATTCTTGCACTTCGTCTTGGGGAAGGGTTCCGTCAGGAGTATAGATGTTCTCTGCTTTGATGTCAATATGGTTCAGAAAGCGTCCCTTTAGCTGGTTAATGCTTCGGTTTACATTCTCTGCATTCAGTGGAAAATACTCATAAGCATTGAAAATCACCACATCCTTGAAGCTCAATTCCCCAGCTTCATAACGTTTTATAAGCTCTTGAAAAATAGGAGTAAGGGATGATCCTGAGCCTATACCCATGATAAACTTCCTGCCTTCTTGAGCTGCTTTCTTTATTCCTTCTTCAAGTTGATTGGCAATATCTATGGCACCTTCTTCGATAGTTGGGAATATATCCGTAGGTACTTTCTCAAAACGTGTAATCTCAGAGCGTTCTATTGCGGTTGCTGGATGATAGAATTCTTCTGGAATTTGGTTGAGTACTATCTTTGAACTTAGATTTAGTTTCATCACAGATTCTCCTTTTCTATATCTTTAAAGTATTTGTATGTTTCGACTGTTAACTTGTCTGTAGCAGCCTCATCACAAACGATAATGCCGTGTTCATGCATCTGCAGTGCACTGATTGTCCACTTCTGGGTAATGCCACCTTCTACTGCAGCCCGTAGAGCTTCCGCCTTATGATGTCCATTAACAAGTATAAGTACTTCCTTTGCGTCCATGACTGTACCGACACCTACCGTCAAAGCATGAGCTGGAACCTTCTCTGGATCATTGTCAAAGAAGCGTGAATTGGCTATACGTGTGTCAGAAGTCAATGTCTTGATACGCGTACGTGAACGGAGAGAAGAACCTGGTTCGTTGAAAGCGATGTGTCCATCAGGACCGATACCGCCAAGGAACAGATCGATACCACCAGCCTCGCGAATCATGTCTTCGTAGTGTTGACATTCTGCTTGTAAGTCTTTTGCATTGCCATTAAGGATATGTATATTCTCTTTAGGACAATCAATATGATTAAAGAGGTTCTCTGCCATGAAAGAATGATAGCTCTGTGGATGGCTCTCAGGTAGTCCAACGTATTCATCCATATTGAATGTAACAACATTCTTGAAGCTTACTCTTCCTTCTTTATAGGCTTTTACCAATTCGGAATACATCCCCTCTGGTGATGATCCTGTTGGTAAACCAAGCACGAAAGGCTTAGTATTGTTCTTGGCAGCATTGATGCGTTCAATAACATAATTGGCTGCCCACTTGGATAGTTGCTCGTAATTAGGTTCTATGATTAATCTCATATCATTAGTTTTTAATTATTTTCTTTGTTATTTTTAGATGTATCTGGATAGGTAAAAGGTACGAACCAGGTGATTAGTAGTGCTGGAATAGTACATACTAAAACGAAAATGAAGAAGTGACGATAGCCCAGATAGTCGCTGGCCAAGCCACTTAACATACCAGGAATCATAACTCCAAGATTCATTATCCCACTTGCGAAAGCGTAATGTGCCATTTGGTGTTTGCCTGGAGCAACCTGTTGCATCATGAATAATGACAAGCCGACAAAGCCAAAGCCATAACCGAACCACTCCATGGTTATACCTGTACCAATTAACCAAAGGCTATTGGGTTGATAAATAGCTAAAAGAGTGTAAGCTATGAAAGGAATATTGAAGACCAAAGCTAAGGAGAATAGACTCTTTTGAAGACCTCTCCAAGCTATATAATAGCCTGCAAGGATTGAGCCGATTACGAATGCTGCGGCTCCAAAGGTACCATAACAAAGTCCAATTTCTTTTTCATTCAATCCTAATCCTTGTTCTGTGCGTGGTGCTTTGAGGAAAAGAGGTACAATCTTCATAACAAAGCCTTCGGCGAAGCGATATAGAATGATGAAACATATATAATATATAATGTGGCGTTTGGTAAAGAAATCCTTGAAAACCTCTAATAACTCATGCAATGACTGACGAAGGGTTATCGGGTTCCCTGATGCAGGTTTCTGTGTACTTGGTAATATAAAGTAATGGTAAATACCAACAATTATCATTATAGCAGCTATGATAAGCATAATGAACATCCACGCTCTTGTTACTCCAAAATGTGTAATGAAGATACCAGAGAGATATACCAGCCCACCTGTTGCAGCTATTTTTGCAACGTTGTAGAAAGCTCCTTGCCATCCAATCCAGCGAGCTTGCTCTTCATTTGACAGTACAGACATGTATGTTCCGTCTGCTGCTATGTCGTGAGTTGCACCACTTAAGGCAATAACGGCAAAGATTGCGATTGTTATTGCAAAGAAAGAGGGGAGGTGAAGTGCAAATGCTACAAGTGCAAAGAGTATTCCTGTGAGTAATTGTGTGAGAACAACAAAGAACTTTTTAGTCTTGTATATCTCAAGAAAAGGACTCCATAAGGGCTTTAAAGTCCAAGGAAGCATTATGAGGGAAGTCCAGAATGCAATTTGTTTGTCGGATACGCCCATGCCTTTATACATGAGTGAACTAACCATGTTTAGTACAACGAAAGGCATGCCCATTGCAAAATAGAGGGTAGGGACCCATGCTGCAGGATTGATAGAACGCTTCTCTTTCGGGCTTTTTGTCGTTAGGTTCTTAGCGCAAAGATTCATTTGTCTATAGGGTTTTAAAAAAATAACAGTCAAAGATACACTTTTACTTATATTTATACAAGTATTTAACTTTAATTTACCTTATTAATTGCTTTCTGTATTCCCTTTCTGTATAAGCTCTGAGGGACTACAGCCCCTGAGATTTAGTTTCCTTTTGTGCTATAATAAAGGAAAAATGGAAATAGTATTTCAAGCTAGAATCAAGTGAATATAGCATTGTAGATACTAAGCTTTTGGGGAAAAACTATATTGGTGTAATATGTAGAAGAATACAGAAGAAGCTGGGTGAACTGGCATATAATGTGTGGTAAAATAAAATTACAGTGAAAAAAGAGGGATGAGAGAAAATATTTTTTCTTTAGTTTTGTAACCTGCACATTACCAGATGGTTACATGTAGGCTTGTAAAAGGGCATCTTTTGCACCTTAAAAGGGCGTCTTTTACATGTCAAAAGGGCATCTTTTACAATGCAAAAGGTGCCCTTTTGACATGTGAAAGATGGTCTTTGAAAAAGGAAGAGGACTTTTCTTTACAAAAGATGGGAAATGTATTCTTCAGAACTTATATGTTCTATAGGTATATAAGGATAGCTCTTTGGTATGATGTATATCTATGTAGTGTGCTTGGTTCGTTTATAGTATCTCGGACTCATTAGGTACCTTTTATTGTGATTACATTCGTTTTTCTCAATGAAAATGTATATTTTTGTACAGTTAAATTAGGGGAGTATTTCCCATTATTACCTAAATATTATGCAATCAAAAACTAATCTTAGATTATTCAGGTCGACTATTTTGACTTCCTGTCTGTGGTTATTCTTATTATTATCTTACTCTTCTGTCAAGGCACAAAATAAGAATTACGTCGTTATCAATCCGTCTGATTCACCATCGGAGATTGTACGGAAGGCTGCAAATGTAGTGCCTTCGAAGCGCCAGTTTGCATGGCAGAGGCAGGAGCTGACTGCATTTTTGCATTTTGGAATGAATACTTTCACAGGTAAGGAATGGGGTGAAGGGACGGACTCCCCTGCAATCTTCAATCCTTCTTCACTTGATGCTGATCAATGGATACGCGAATTGAAAGCTGCAGGGTTCAAGTGTGCTATTCTTACTTGTAAACATCACGATGGCTTTTGCCTATGGCCATCAGCTTATACGGACTATAGTGTGAAGCATTCTCCTTGGAAAGAGGGGAGAGGAGATGTGGTACGTGAAGTGAGTGATGCCTGTCGGAAGTACGGAATGTCATTTGGAATATACCTTTCTCCGTGGGATCGTAATTCAAAACTGTATGGAACAGAGGAATATAATGACTATTTCATGAAGCAATTGACTGAACTACTGACACAGTATGGTAAGGTAAGTGAGGTCTGGTTTGATGGTGCTTGTGGTGAAGGACCGAATGGAAAGAAGCAAGTTTACGACTTTCTTCGTTGGTATAGTCTTATTCGGAAGTTGCAACCTGATGCTGTAATAGCTGTCATGGGAC
This sequence comes from Prevotella histicola, assembly GCF_055385135.1. NCBI lineage: Bacteria > Pseudomonadati > Bacteroidota > Bacteroidia > Bacteroidales > Prevotellaceae > Prevotella > Prevotella histicola. The sequence goes on from NZ_AP043793.1 coordinate 45,973, forward strand.
CTGATGTCCGTTGGGTTGGAACGGAGACTGGTCGTGGAAGAGAGATGGAATGGAGTGTTGTTCCAAAGGAGAATCTTAATCAAGAGGCCATAGCAGAGAATTCACAGAAGGAGATGTTGACAGTGCCGGCAGGAGACATGATGGGGCAGGATCTTGGTAGTCGTAAGGTAATTGAGAAAGCTAAGTCGCTCATTTGGTATCCTGCAGAGATTGATGTATCTATTCGTCCAGGTTGGTTCTATCATGAAGACCAAGACAGTAAGGTGAAGACTCCAAAGGAGTTGATGGATATATACTTCACTTCCGTTGGTATGAATGGTGTTTTGTTATTGAATGTCCCACCCAATAAAGCCGGTAAGTTTGCAGATGTTGATGTAAAAAACCTTCGTGGTTTCCGTCAGTTGTATGATGCTACGTTTACGAAGAATCTTTTAGCTAATGCCAATGTCTCATGCAAACTCTTAAAAGGTAAGGCTTCTGATGTTATAGATGGTGACTATGATACATCTGTTAGACCCAATATGAGTCAGGGTAAAGCAGTGTTCTTGTTTAAGCTGAAGAATGCTATCAGCTTTGATGTACTTTCTGTTCAGGAGGATATTCGGAGTGGACAACGCGTAGAGCACTTCTTCTTAGAGGTGAAGGATGCTAATGGTAAGTGGCAGAAAGTTACGCAGGGTACGACCATAGGGCACAAACGCCTGTTGAGATTCCCTATGTGTAAGGCTAAAGAAATACGCTTAGTTATTGATCAGGTGCGTGAAATCCCTACCATTTCTGAAATTGGATTGTATCGTTTGGCTGAGTAGCCACTCGGACTTTAGTCCTGATTAGTGGCTTTGTCATGTAGCCTTATGGTATGACTAATGTTTTAAGAGGATGTGTCAAGATAGACACATCCTCTCTTCTTCTTATTTGTTTCTTTCTCTGATATCACAATAGGGGATGAGCTGTATTATCGTTTGTAGTCTGTCTGTAATTATAGGATATTGTGATATGGAGTGTGAAAAGCTTTACAGATTGTTCTTGATGTGAGTGCTTACAAGAACTTGTGCTTTATAAACAGACGGCTAAACCTTCCATATTATATCCCTTTCATACTACTCTAATACTTCTGTTCTATATATGAAGCATTATCTTTACGTCTGTTATATAGATTTATCTGACGGTTTAATGTTCTATATGATGAGGGATTTACTGGGAAGTACCGTACCTTCTATATATTTAGTTTTAGTCATATAGCAATTGGAGAAATAATTATTGATGAAGGTTTATGCATACAATAATAGAATAGTTTATGCAAATTACAACAGAAGAAGGTGTACCAGCCTGAAGCACATGCTTATAGTAAAAACTAAAAACGACATTGTCCCAGAACGCAGCAAGGCATATAAAACAAAACTCCTGAGCCTATGAGAAGGCTCAGGAGTTATATGTAATGCAAGTAACTACCCGCAGGTTGCTTAATACTTACACGTTGTTTCTTATTTGAAGACTTTGACTTCTGTCAGTGAACCAAAGGCATCTGATACGTGGAACTCTATCTTCAGGTAACGTACGTTGACTGTTTTCGTAGCGTTGATGTTGTTCCATGTAACTTGATTGAGATTGAGTTTATCTGACATTGGAGTCCAGTTGGTACCGTCAGTACTACCATATACCTTGACATACTCTGGGTAATAGTTGTACATACTGCTGATAAACATTCCCAGTTTAATACCCTTTACATTCTCCGTTTGTTTGAGATCAATAGTAAGATCTGAAACACCTTGGGCTAAATAGTCATAATCTTCAGTGTTTCCATCAGTCAAGTCTTCTATTGAACCATATCTTAATTGTGGAGAAAGGGTAAGGGTGAAGTCTGAACTGCTAATCTCCGTACCGCTCGGCTCTGAAGATGAGAGTGCGAAACGAGCATCTATAACATTGATAGGGATGAGTACCTTTCCGTTTGCGATGTAGTGTTTGTTACCATCTTTATCGTAGTAGACGGCACGCATAGGAAGAACATACTCACCAGAAGCAGTGAACTTCTCTGGATGTTGTAGCTGAACAGTTGTCTGAATCTCTTGTTGGTTCTTTGCATTCACCTTAGAGGTTACTTCTATACCTTCTGGTGCGAGCTTCTTGTTACCCTCATTTTGGAACAGAGAGTTATCACGCTCTAAACCAACTTCACAGTCTGCAGTCATCAGACTATCTGTTGTGAACAAAACAGTTACACTTGGAGTTCCAACGTATGTCGTGTTGCTTCCATCAAGTTTTACAGAGAGATCTGCCTCGTCAAGATATACTTCCCACACATCTTTGGGAGTAATGACAATGTAAGCGTAGTCTTCCTTAACCGTCTGAGGGCTTCCCAGTTCTCCGTCTGCAGGAGTAATTCGGATAGGGACAACTGTTGGCTTATTCATCTTAGTGAGCCCATTTACGGTCACAGGGATGTCAATTTGGGTTGTCTCGGTGTTGAATTCGAAAGCCCCATTGTTAGGTAATACAACCTGATTAGCTGAGATTACCTGATAATCGTTATAGGTTGTAGAGAGCAAAGGAGCATCAGCTGCAAGAGCAATCTGAACCTTAGCTGCCTTAGTAAGAGTACGACTAATGTTCGCTTTCAGGGTGAAAGCATGACTATCCTCACCTAAAGGAATGTCTGCAGAGAATGGATTGTCATATTTTACAACATTAGTTGAGAAATGAACCAGGTTATTACGTGGGTCTGAACCATGGAAATAGCCAGGTATGTCATACTCACCATCATAGTTGTAATCGTGGCTACAACTGGTGAAAGTTGTAGCTGCGAAAGCAAGTGCGATAATATATATATATCTTTTCATCTTAATTTACGTCTTAGTAAAAGTTATTCTGGGAACTTCTCATCCTGCCATGTAATCAGGCTTTGGTTATACTCAGTAGCATCGTCAGAGCCTGCTGTGTATACCTTGATAGCATGATGATTCTTAGATACATCCTTTATGCCAGTATTTTTGTCTAATGGCGCATAGAAAAGTAAGTTCGGATTCTCAGGAGTCTCTATGTAAAGGTTATCCATAACTTGGAAAGCTGAGAGTGCTTTGTCATAGAGACGGATCTCACGTACGTAACCAACGAAAGCTCCCCAACTCATATTCAGCTTGGTGAAAGTCTCAACCTTTGGTACATCAAACTCTGTATCAAGTGTACCATTGATGTAGCATTTTACGTGTTGACGGTTGTAAACCCATGCTATGTAGTACCATTTACCAGGCTGTAACTTAGTCTTAGCGAAGGCTTTAGGGTCATCAGTTTCACCTACCTTCATCTGTAAACCACCGTCAGCAGTAACACGTGAGTAGAAGTCTGGTGACAGAACAGCTTGGTTATCTTTGTTTTGATCGAGCTTAATAGCGTATGACAGAGTCCACTCCTGTAAGTTAGTATAAGGTGGATTGAAGGTTGTCTTAAGGTAGAAACCATTCTGTCTTAAAGATGATGTATAGAGAACACGGTCTATAGCGAATATCTTTGTCACGCTTGAGTTTAGTAAACTACCACCTTCTGCAGAAGCAATACTTACTGGGATAGCATACTTTGTTGAGGCATCCAGTTCGTTATCTAATGGTTTTACGTTTACATCAATAGATCCATTAGAGATGTTGTTAGCACTGATTGTTAAGTTCTCTGCAGAGAGACTATAATATTTAGCAGGTAAGAGCTTGTAATGTGTACCGTTCAGTTCGTTGTATTTTTCTAATGCTTTTTCGTTGATAGCGAACTTCAAAGTAACATTTGAACCTAACTTATTAGCTGCTCGTGCTGTGAAGGAACTCTTACCACCAGTAGCATCAACTGTAAGTTTGGTAACAGGATTTACGTCTGCGCCTTCAATATAAACTGCATTTGGCAGTTTACTTTCATCACCTACCTCGTCTTTATCGATGTCTGCACATGACCAAGTAAGACATGCTAAGGTAGCGATTCCTAAGAATTTAAATATATGTTTCATCTTATTTCTGTTTTATTATTTGATAGCTGGATTCATTAGCTGTACACCTTGACGTAGGTATTTATAGACAGGGCTTGCTGCATAATCTTTCTCCATGTGGTAGCTACCGATACCGCCCTTACGTCCTTTTTTAGGTTGCCACATTGCCATACCTATGTATGAAGGAACCTGCTTGCCGTCACGTGTGGTATAAGTTACACCGCCTGCGGCAGAATAAGCTTCGAAGTTCTCTGTTACAATGAGCTTCTTTGCAATTTCCTCTTCTGTCTGTTTTGAAGAGAATTGCGTAATAAGAGCTCCAAGACGATTGTCCAGATCTTCATAGGAACGACAACTGTAAGCCTGAAGGATATAGTAGTTGAAGTACAAAGCCATGTCTGCAGAGAACCAATAAGGCTCGCCATCAACAACCAATAGCTTCTTTCTTCCTTCTTCTGTTTCTGCTTTTGGCCCTATGCGTTTACCCATTGTACGGATAAAGAGATTCATGCGGTCATTCTTCCACATCTCTTTAGTTGTATGGAATGGTTGTGCATAGTTTGGTTCTGCGTCTAAGTCGAAGCCGTCGAGGTCGTACTTGTCAATAGTATCACATATTGCATTTGCATACTTAACAATGGCCTCATTGATCTTAGTTTCATCACCATCAACCCATCCCCAATAGTTGTGGTTGTATTGTTCCCATGTCTCACCCTTGTCCTTTGACTCTTTAGGCTGTGCAGGTGTAACACCTTTTCCTATGTCAAAGAGTAGAGCACATGCCAAAGCACGAATGCCTTTTACTTCCTTAGCGCGCTTCAAATCTGCCTGTTGTGCAGGTGTAAGGTTTGAGAAACCATCCCACAGTGATACGAAATCGGTACTGTCTGGGAGGTTATATAGGCAACGTGATGCAGGACTTTCACCTGTCCAGCCACCAAACCACCCGAAGGTGACTTGGTGATCTGTCTTTTTATAGGCACGTAAATTAGCGAGATACGCCTCGTGTGCCTTTGCTTGGGCAGCATCAGCATCAGCTAAAAGCTCATCAATGTTCTTTGCAGAGGGTTCTGTCCAGTCACTACAACTTACAGCAGAGAAGAGCAATATGAATAGGCTGAATATATAATATTTCTTCATTTGAATAATCTTTTAAGGGTTATTTTACTTTCTTATCCCACCAAACACGTGTGGCACCATTGTCTGGACCATTGAGTAATGAGACAGCTTTCTTCACATTTTCCAAGTTTTTAGTGTACTCATCATTTGAATATGGTATACGAGTTGGACGCAGATTGCCATCTACATCACAGTCTGTAGCTGTTAGAACTGCAGGGAAAATACGTGGATATCCCGTGCGACGATATTCAGACCAAGCCTCTTGACCATCAGGGTAGATAGCGAGATACTTCTGTGTGATAATTCTTTCTAAGTTCTTTTCGAAGCTATCACTGCTCTGCCATTTGATAGTTATGGTAGAAGTAGCTGCAGCATTGTACTCAGCATGGAGTGCATCAACGAAGTTTGCAGGAACAGATGTGCTGTTTGCAGCATATGCTGTTGCCTGTGCAGAACTCAATCCGTTCTCTTCAAATGATGTTGCAATACCTTTCTCATAATAAGATTGTGCTGTTTCTCCACCCATATTCCATCCGCGAAGTGCTCCTTCTGCACGCAAGAAGTAGACTTCAGATGCTTTTATAATGTATACAGGAGTACCATCCTGTACGTTAAGAGATGATGACTTTGTCTTATCTAAGTAATCTGTTGTACTTGGAATGTTCGTACGAACAGCATAATAGCCTTCTATTCCGTTATTCTTTGCCTTCACGAAGTAGTTGCTAATACGTGGGTCATCGTACCCTTTAAGGTAAGAAGAGATTTCTGCACCCATACGTACGTCATTATAACTACCATTGATAATAACCAAAGGATTCTTCAATGTAACACCAGCTCCCTTTGAAAGTTGAGCAGCATCCTTCATATTATCGATCACTCCATAAGGGTTGTTAATTGCTTTCTCTGCATATTGCTGTGCCAACGTTGGGTTTGCATAGACAATACGCATAGCCAAACGAAGCATCAGAGAGTTTGCAAACTTACACCATTTAGTATAATTACCTTCGTAAATGATATCATATTTAGGGAATACATCGTGTCCACCATTGTTAAGAGTCTGTACAGCATCATCCAAGTCTTTTAACATTGCCTTATAGACATCTTCTTGTGAGTCGTATTCTGCTGTTGTTGCACCAGCGATACCTGCCTTAGTATAAGGAATAGGACCAAAAGTGTCTGTTGCTTTGTGAACTGCTGCGACCTTGATAATCTGTGCTATTGCTAATCCTTCTGGATCATTAGCCGTGCGCTTCTTAACGTCTAGGAAGTTACGGAAGGCATTACCAGCCATTACATTATAAGTATACTGGCTCCAAGGTTTCAAAGCAAAGCTTGGGAAACCACGACCAACCCACTTGTTTTGAGCAGGTGCCATATAGCCAATCCAGCATGCACCTGCTAGTGTGTAAGGAATCTGATAATCGTTAACATAACCTGTTCCCGAAGATCCTACAGGGAAGATACTCTCTTCAAAGGAAGTAACAAAACCACCAACATTGAGGTTATCTTGCTCCAATTGGGCTTCTGTAGGCTGCAGAGCATCACGGTTGATATACTCAAAGTCAGCCTGGCATGATGTGAAGAGTGTTGCAGCGAGGGCTGAAACACATATAATAGATTTGATATTTCGTTTCATATATTTTATAATTTAGAAGTTTAGTTTCAAGCTAAAGCCGATATTTCTTAAGCTTGGTGCACTAAAATAATCACTACCTTGACCATAAGTACCAGTAGATGCTGCAATTTCAGGATCGAATGGAGCCTTGTTGTAAATCATCCATAGGTTGTTTGCAATAAATCCTACAGTAATACCAGGCCAACCTTGTCCAAGTAATGTCTTTGGTAATGTATATGTAAGACTAACATTCTGAAGACGTACGTTGGTTGCACTATAGTAGTAATAGCCTAATAGCTGTTGGTTAGCAACTACTTCATAATACTTCTGTGGGTCTACACGCTGTCCACCTGCTACCTCTACATAGCCACGGTCACGTGCATCTGCCGTTGCTTTGGATACACCAAACTGGTCAAGCACTGCTTGTGTCTCTGATGTTACAATGCCACCGACACGTGCGTTGATGAGGAATGAGAGGTTCAAACCCTTCCATGAGATATTATTTCTCCATCCAAGGGTAAAGTCTGGGTTCGTATTACCGATTCTCAAACGTTCTCCATTTGGAAGATCCATAGATGAAAGACTGCCGTCTGCTGCCACAGCAATAGCACCTGTTGCATCACGCTTCAGCACCTTAGTAATATAAACATCACCCATGCTGTCTCCTTCACGGATGTATCCGCCACCTGCTGACGTCTCTGTGAAGTTGATAACTTGATTATCAATGCCTGTGTTGTAATTATGTACAAGTTTCTTCACCTTGTTTACGTTACGGCTATAAACCAAACGTGACTCAAAGTCAACAGCTCCGATCTTATCATTGTAAGCTAATGACATTTCAACTCCTGAGTTAGCAATATCACCTGCCTGGATATAAAGACCTGAATAAGGTGAGGTTGCTGAAAGCTCAGCCAAGAAAGTCTGGTTGTAAGTATTAGAATGATACCATGTGAAGTCAAAGTTCAAACGGTTATTAAACATTCTTAAGTCCAAACCTAATTCATAAGATTTTGTTCTTTCTGCCTTGAAATCATAGAAAGGCATAATCGTACGTGTAGATGGGATACCATTAACGATAGGGTAGGTGATAGTACCACGTGTAATACCACGATAACGATCTGGAATAGGAGAACCTACTTCTGTGTAAGAGCCTCTAACTTTCATGAAAGAAATGAACTCTGGTAATTTAGCCATCTTAGTTACGATTGCAGATAAACCAACAGAAGGATAGAAGAATGAAGGCTCCTTTGCATTAACCAATAGTGAACTCCAGTCGTTGCGTCCTGTCATAGAAAGGAATAACATGTCTTTCCAAGAAAGTTCTGCACTGGCAAAGATGGCAGTATTGCGTTTGCGGAATTCAGTCTCGTTTGGGATAGCATTGACTGGGTCAAGTGCTGCAGCTGAGAATAGATTAGGAACTTTTAAGATAGGACCACCAAAGCCAACACCACTTGAGCGATAGTCTTCCAAGCTTGTTCCAAGGTTAGCTGTCAAACGATAGTCTGTTCCAAAGGCTTTATCAATGTTGAACATTAAGTCCAAATATGTCTGTTGGTCAATGCTCTGTGAATGGTTATAGATACCATTTCCATAAGTTCCCGCATAGAGAAGACCCTGTCCACTTGCATGGAAACGACTCTCTGACTCTGTATTTGTGTTATCAACACGTACACGACCAGCTACGTTTAACCATGGGAGGATATCGTATTTCAGACTACTCATGAACATGTAACGCTTACGATCGGTTGGTGTCATCATGTCATTCACAATGAAATAAGGGTTCTGTAACTGCATACCCTGATCGCCATAAGGCCAGTATTGTGTCGCAAACTTGCGAGATGCATCATAGCGTTTGTATAGTTGTACCGCTGACCAGTCCTCTCCTCGTGGGAAAAGATATACTGCTGGCAATGGGTTGTAGTATTCTCCTGGACGATACATGTTTTGTGTATTCTGAATAATATAACTTCCACTTACATCAAGATGTAGTTTATCATTCAAGAAATCACTGGTGTTACGAACTGAGAAGTTGTAACGGTTATATTTGTTATTTGGGAGAATACCCGTTGCATTGGTTGTTGCAACAGAGACGTAAGTCTTATTCGTCTTTGTTCCTGTGGTCAAAGTTACAGAATTGATGTAGCTATGTCCAGTCTTGAAAAAGTCCTTAGGGTTATAAGAAGAAGGCGTTGCCAGACGATCACCCCAACTCTCGAAGGAACCAGCTTTGTTCCCATAAGTGTTCTGGAACTCAGGCATAACGAATGGATTAGAGAACTCCATGCTGCTAGATACAGCAAGTCTTACCTTTCCTTCAGCACCACGTTTAGTGTTAATCATAATAACACCATTTGCAGCAGCTGATCCATAGAGGGCTGCAGAAGAAGGACCTGTAAGAACGTTGATGCTCTCAATGTCGTCAGGGTTAATATCTGCAATACCTTCACCGCTTGGTTGGCTTGAGTATCTACCACCACCGATGTCACCACCACTCTTATTTAGCATTGGCACACCATCGATAACGTAAAGTACATTGTTACCACCAGTGATTGATTTAGTACCACGCATAACAACACGTGTAGGACCACCAACACCTGTGGTAGATGCATTTATGTTCACACCAGCTACTGCACCGTTCAGACTATTTACGAAGTTAACATTCTTAACAGCGCTTAGTTGGTCACCTCCGACTTTCTGTACATTATAGCTCAAAGCTTTCTCAGAGCGCTTGATACCCAAGGCTGTTACTACAACCTCATCAATCTTATGCGCTTCATCTTTCATTGAGATCTTCAAATCAGCAGCACCTGTGACTTGGACCTCTTGAGTTAGCATTCCGATGTAGCTAATAATAAGTGTAGAACCCTTAGGGACACTTAGTGTGAATTTACCATCAAGATCGGTAGCAGTACCACTTTGTGAGTTTTTTACTCGTACTGTTGCACCAATGATTGGTTCACCAGTATTGTCAACGACGGTACCGGTAACTTTCACATTGTCACTTGATTGTTGTGTTCCTAAGTCTTTTAAGGCCGCAGCCTTAACGATGCTTGCAGTTTGTTTACCAATATTATCAGACATACTGATATTATAGGCAAAGGAATTCAAACAACAGCAAGATAAGAAAACACTTACTTGTAAAATTTTTCCTTTTCTCATTCGTGTTTAAGTATTTGTTAATATTATACGATTCAGGAATAACTGCAATATTATTGCAGTGTAATTGTCTTTATTATTTGGGTGTTATTTGTTCTATTTAGGTTTTGTGCCTACAAATATAACATTTCATTTTCTAATATCACATACTTGACATAGATTAATTAACATATATAAACATTATTAATACAGCTTTTAACCAATTATGGAAGAGTATGAGTTAATTTTGGCATCAGCTTACTTTATTAGGTACATATTGTAACCTTGCATAAACAAAGTGATACCATTAAAGAGTTTGCACAACTATATTATCTTTGTGCAGGTATTTTGATTATTCAAATTTAACAAATGAATCTGAAACAGAAGTAGGTTTTATCCTAAACATTTATGGTTATTTATCCTTGCTATATTTACTCTTAGCCCCCTTTCTTTTTTGCCTTTTGAGATCCGGTTTTATCTTCTGAGTTTTTTTCTTTTTTACTATCTGCCATCGGGGTAAGGTTTATGTTTGTAAAATAAAATAACTATTAGAGTTTGAATAGAGTATCTTTTACTTTCTAAAAGGGCATCTTTTGCAATGTAAAACATGCCCTTTTGAGGTATAAAAGACGCCCTTTTGCATGGTAAAAGGTGCCCTTTTAGAAGCCTGCTTGTAACTGTTTGATAATCTTTTGATTACAAAGTTATAAAAAGATGATTTTCTCTTACCTCCTACATTCTTATGTGTTTCAATGTGTAAGTTTGTTTTACTCCTTACAATTTTTATTTTCTTATTCTCCCTTGAATACTTTTACACCTTATTATATATATAGGCTGTTTCGCTAAATTCACTTTATACTGAATGTGTGTAATATGTAGGTGATGTCTTATAAGAAGGCTTCTTGGCTTCAGGTGTATACATAAAAATGGTATGAAAGTCGGATATAGTCCTTCTCTCATACCATTTGTTACCTTATGAAAATGTCCCTTTTATTTTCTAGGGGAGTATTATTTTCCGCAATCGCAACCTGTCCAAGGTTTCAATTCCTTGAAGAAGTCATGTCCTTTATCATCTACAAGGATGAAAGCAGGGAAGTCTTCTACTTTAATTTTCCAGATTGCTTCCATGCCTAATTCTGGATATTCAACACATTCAATGCTCTTGATACTGCTCTGTGAGAGTACAGCTGCAACGCCACCGATTGTACCAAGATAGAATCCACCATGCTTTTTGCACGCATCAGTGACAACCTGAGTACGGTTACCCTTTGCAAGCATTACAAGAGATCCACCGTGATCTTGGAATTCATCAACGTATGGGTCCATACGATTTGCCGTTGTTGGACCCATTGAACCACATGGATATCCTTCTGGAGTCTTTGCTGGTCCGGCATAGAAAATAGGGTGATCCTTGAAGTATTGTGGTAAGTCTTCGCCTGCATCCAAGCGTGCCTTGAGTTTTGCATGGGCGATATCACGGGCAACAATAATGGTTCCATTCAAGTTTACACGTGTTGAAACTGGATACTTTGTCAGTTCAGCGCGCACAGCATCAATACCTTTATCGAGGTCGATCTCTATACCCTTGGTACCTTCTCCTGGCTTACGATATTCCTCAGGGATAAGTTCTCCAGGATTTGTATCCATCTTCTCAAGCCAAATACCATCTTTATTGATCTTTGCTTTGATGTTACGGTCAGCAGAACAGCTTACTCCCATACCGATAGGACAGCTTGCTCCGTGGCGTGGCAGACGAATAACACGGATGTCATGTGCCAAGTATTTACCACCGAATTGTGCACCAAGTCCAATCTTGTGTGCTTCTTTAAGAAGTTTTTCTTCAAGGTCTATATCACGGAAAGCACGTCCAGTTTCATCTCCTGTAGTAGGTAGATTATCATAGTACTTGATACTACCGAGCTTTACGGTTAGTAGATTCTTTTCAGCTGATGTTCCTCCAATGACAAAACAAATGTGGTAAGGAGGACATGCTGCAGTACCAAGACTCTTCATCTTTTCAACGAGGAAAGGAATCAATGTACCTTCATTTTGGATTGTAGCCTTGGTCATTGGGTAGAAATAAGTCTTGTTTGCAGAGCCGCCACCCTTTGCCACCATGACAAAACGATACTCTTCACCTTCAACAGCTTCGATATCAATCTGTGCAGGAAGGTTACATTTGGTATTCACCTCATCATACATTGTTAAAGGAGCATTCTGCGAATAACGGAGATTTTCTTCAGTAAAAGTGTTATAGACACCACGTGAAAGAGCCTCTTCGTCCTCGAATCCTGTCCAAACCTGTTGTCCTTTTTCACCATGAATGATGGCAGTTCCCGTGTCTTGACAGAAGGGTAGTACGCCTTTTACTGCTGTTTCCGCATTGCGGAGGAACTGCAGAGCAACATACTTGTCATTTTCTGAAGCTTCTGGGTCCGTCAGAATCTTTGCTACTTGCTCGTTGTGAGCGCGGCGGAGCATAAACTCACAGTCGTGGAAAGCTTCTTGTGCCAGCAGGGTTAGTGCTTCTTTACTGACTTTCAGAATCTCTTTACCTTCAAACTCACCGACACTGACACCTTCTTTAGATATCAATCTGTACTCGGTGTCATCCTTGCCCAATTGGAACATTGGGGCATATTTGAATTCAGCCATAATGTTTTAATTTCCCGTCTGCTCTGTGTTTGCAGAGTGTTGCGGAGTTGTTCTATATGTTTTTACTATGTTTTTGTATTTTGTTCTTTGTCGTAAATGGAGTTAAAGCAGTTAGAAGGGAGCTTAGGAATAAGTACCTGTACAGCTTAGGAGTCTGTCCTTACCCTTTACTCCCTTTGTCTTTGCTTTGCTAATTATTCTTTTTCTATCTTCTTTTGTCTTTTAATATCCAAATATCTCCTCTGTTGTAACCCTCTTGATAGGAGCTATCTTCTCTAAAGCCTTCATGTTTAATTCCTTCTCGTCACCAAGAATGATATATTTAAAAGGCTTGTTTGCAATATACTTCTTTTCGAAGTCAACAACATCTTTCAGTCGTAGGGCTGGAAGAGCTTTGTATATCTTCTCACTCAAGGAGTAGTCTATACCTAAACGTTGTGCTGCAAGATAAGATGTAAGAATAGCATACTTTGTTGTACGTTGAGATGCTAAACTCTTCATTAGACTTTGTTTTGCGAGGTCAAAGTTTGCTTGTCGAACTGGCATGTTGTCCAAAAGTTTGTTGAATTCATGTACACAATCCATCATCTTGTCGTTCTGTGTGATGATGTATGTGTAGAAGTCTTCCTTGTCAGACAGACGATAAGGCTCGTTATATTTGGCAAAGGCAGAATAAGCTAACCCTCTTGCTTCACGAAGTTCTTGGAAGACAATAGCATTCATGCTACCTCCAAAATACTCATTGAAGAGTGCTATGATAGGTGCACGGTCTGCTGACCACTCTTGATTCTCGTTATGAAGTTGTACCATATAGATGTTTTTTGCATCGTATGGAGCAATTATAACTTCATTCTTTGGCGTTGTCAGTTCTGTATAACGTTTTGCTGTCGGGGGTGAAACGAATTTCTTTGGCGACTGGATAGTCTTACTGATAAGCTGATCTATGGTACTTAGGCTTGAGGGACCATAGTAAAGTACAGTCTGCTTATAGTTCTTTAGATTCTTCAGAAGCGTTAATAGCTCCAGAGGATTCATAGTTTTTAAAGCTTGTTCACTGAGTATGTTGCGTGTAGGGTTGTATTCCCCGTATGAAGCATAGTCCCTTAGAGCATAGAAGTTTGCACTTTGATTGGCCTTATTATCGCTACGTGATTTCAGAATCTGTTCGACATAAAGGTTATAAGCCTGTTTATCCACCTTCGCATTATTGAGTAAATTGTTGAGTAAGGTAAGTGCTTGTGGAAGATTTGAGTTCAGACCGTTTAGCGTAATATAGGAACAATCACTCCTTTCTGTTATACTATAGTCGCAAGCAAGCTTATAAAATTGTTGCTTGATTTGTTCATTGGAGAGCTTGTCTGTACCTAAATAATCAAGATATCCAACTGCATAGCTGAGTTTTGGAGTGTTCTCTGAACCGAATGGGAGAACAAAACACAACGTAAAGAGGTCATTTGACGTATCTTGTTTGTAGAGTACAGGTAGTCCTTTTCGGGTAGTTGACTTAGTAAGATCACGCTTGTAATCAACAAAATGCGGCTGAATAGGAGTTGTCTTTGCATTCACGATCTCTTCCAAGAATGCACTATGCTTGTCATTATTGGTTGGAATTGGAGTGATAGAAGGTTTCTCTACTTTTTTGATAGTAGTATCATTACCTTGCTCTTTGTATACACAAGCGAAGTTATTACCAAAGAATTTATTGGCAAATTTTACTATTTCGGCTTTTGTTATCTTTGATATTCGATTGATTTTACCAACTTCCAGCCTCCAATCCTTGTGGTTGATGAAGGCATCAACATATTGTTTGGCACGGAACTGATTCTTATCAAGTTCTGTATAGTAATAACGTTTGTAGTTGTTGATGATAGATGGTAATAAATCATCAGAGAAATTACCTCTCTTGAGTTTATCAACTTCTGCTAGCGCAAGGCTACGTGCTTCTTGTAATGTTTGTCCTTTCTTAGATTGTCCGTATATATAGAAGACGGAATAGTCATTTAAATCAGATACTCCCGCTCCTACATTCTGTACTTTAAGCTTTTGGTTGAGGTCAAGATCAAAGAGACCTGCCTGTCCATTAGATAATAGTTGTGCAACTACTTCAAGTGTATCAATCTGTTGAGAGTTAGCTGCTTCCGCACGCCATCCCATGAAAAACATGGGTGCTTCCTTGCCTATTACGGTAGTATCTATCGGTGCAGTAATAGCAGGTTGAGCTGGAAATTGTGGTACATCGATGTGTGTACTTGGCTTCCAACTTCCAAAGTATTTCTCAATTGTTGCAATTGTCTTGTCAGGATCAAGGTCTCCTGAGAGGCAGATTGCAACATTATTAGGAACATAATATTTATGGAAATAGTTCTTGATGTTTACTATTGAAGGATTTTTCAGGTGCTCACCGACCCCGATAGTAGTTTGGGTCCCATAAGGATGAGTCGGGAATAATTTTGCAAACAGGGCAGCATACATCTTACGCCAGTCACTCGAGAGACCAATATTATACTCCTCATAGACAGCTTCAAGCTCCGTGTGGAATCCACGAATTACCATATTCTGGAAGCGATCTCCCTGAACTTTAGCCCATGTGTCAATCTCATTAGATGGGATATTCTCTACATAGCATGTTACATCATTGGACGTGTAAGCATTTGTCCCTTCACTTCCAATGGCAGTCATCATCTTATCATACTCATTAGGGATATTGTAGCGGGCTGCAAGTTGTGAGATTGAATCAATCTGATGATACCATCTCTTGCGTGCTTTAGGATCGGTAATGTGTCGATACTGCTCGAAACGTGCTTCTATTGAATCAAGATAGGGGCGTTCAGCCTCAATATTTGATGATCCAAAATGAGTAGTTCCCTTGAACATTAGGTGCTCTAAATAATGTGCCAGACCCGTAGTCTCCTTCGGATCATTACGTGAACCAGTGCGTACAGCTATATAAGTCTGTACCCGTGGCTTCTCTTTGTTAACAGACAAGTAGACCTTTAGGCCGTTTTTTAGTGTGTAGATACGTGTCTGCATAGGGTCATTGGGCACACTTTCGTATTGATAGTGTTGTGCTAAACCTGGCAGAGTCGCCAATAGAAGCAGTGCTCCTATGCAGAATCCCTTGATGAGGGAATAGTTAAAAAAATGTTTTTTCATATCAGTTCTTTATATTATAAATAAGGTAAGAAATGCTAATTCTCAAAATCTACTTCGTGATCAAGGCTGTTAACGAATGACTCGAAGACCTCTCTCTCTACATCACCCATTTCAAATTCCTTCTCTGCATCCTTGCGAATCTCGGCAATCCATGCGCGTCGAGCCTCTATATAATCTTTCTTGATACGTGCATCATCTTCTGCTGTGATTTCTTTTATCCCATAATATTCTAATATCATGCGATAGGTCCAAGCCCATTGATAGACGCGATAGTTGTCATTTATCTCGTGGAAGCGGTCAATAACCTCTTGAATAGTCTCTAAGGTGCCGTCTTTAATCTCATCAATAAGCCGTTGTTCTTCACTAGCAGGGAGTAGTAAACCTGATAAATCATCCCATTTCCCAAGGCCAATCTCTGTCTCTGGCTTACCAAAAAAGCCCCATTTGTGTGCACGTTTCAAGACTGCACCCATATAGATGCGTAATGCAATATCGTAATATTTAATACCTTTTCGCAGGCTAGAAGCATTGATGACATACTCATGATAGTTGTAGGATGATACATTATCACCACTTGCTTGCCGTAGATTCTCCAGGATTTTCTTTCCTCTAAGTATCTCTCCAACCGTAAAAGGTGATAGCCAATCAAAGTTTACTATACTCTTTTGAGAGTGTTGTGGTCTCATATCACGTCGTGGCCATTTACGTATATCGCGATAGAGTCCTACAGTAGTTATGTTACGTCCAGGGACCAGAAACATCTTGTCTGCCTCCGCAATGAGGTAAGAGAAGGGGAGTGCTGTCGTGTTCGGATGGTGCATTAACTTACCAAAGCAGACAGAGAAGGCTCCAATTGTTGCCGGCATAAGTAGGTAACTTCCACTTGCTGTTTTGGTTCCTCTCTCAAGAATACCCCAATGCATAGGCCCCATCTTATATGCGTGGTTTGAAAAGTTAGTTCCTGAACCAGCATTATAGAAAGAGAACATACCTCCAATGATGAGTGAACTCTTGTGGTGAGAGGCACAGAATGGTCCACAAAAAGCAGCACATGCCTCGCCGTTTGCCATGAAAGAGTTAGCGAAGAATACACTTTGTGATGCCGTAAACCCATTTGCTATCTGGCAAGCCTCACCAACAAAGCAGTCTTGCATCTTTACACTGTTGATGATACTTGACCCATCGGAGATGATAGAGTTCTCACAGATGACTCCAGTTCCAATGAAGACACTGGCATTTTCGGAACTGAGAATGGTACAATCACTCAGTTTGCTGGCTCCGGATATCTCACAATCATCCTGTATGATAGTATTGGTAATCTCTCTTGTATTGATGATTTTAACGTTATTGCCAATTGTTCCACGTTCTGGATTGGTTCGTGCAATCTCCTCGGAGACGAGTCTACGGATAGCATTTTTGAGATCTTTGTTGTTAAAATGCTTCACCATAAAGGCTGCAAACTGACTGTTAAGATCATGAAAGAGTATGACATTACCGTCACCAACCTCATTTAGAACCGAAATCAGATTCCCTTCTCCATAGCTTGCTCCCTCTGTTGTCTCCATAACAGAGATGTTGGAGATAAGACAGTCATTACCGATGGTGTAATTATTTATGTAGTTCCCGACTTTTTCAATCAGACAATCGTCACCCACAGTGACATTACGGAGCGTAGCATCATTGATTCCAGAGTGCTTGACGAAGTCTTTTGCGATCTCTATATTCTTTTGGAAGCTACCTAAACGGATATCTCCATAAAACATAACTCGGTGGAAATATTTTGCTTGAAAGCCCTCTTCTGCAACCTCAACTCGGCTCCAGTCTTCAGCCCAGCAGCTATTTCTTTCCAGTGTATCTATTTCTTCGAAAGTCAGGGAACGGTATTGCATAATCTTTCTATGTTTTTATTTGACTAATCAATCTAGAGTCTCTTGTTCTTCAATGTTATAGAGAAAATCATTATAAGGGTACTTTTGGACGTGGAGTTCACGTACTTTCTTGTAAAGTACCTCTCTGAATTCTTCAATATTCTCTTTTTGTTTGGCTGAAATAAAGAGACAATTATCATGCTCTTTAGCCATCCATGTCTTCTTTAATTCATCAAGAGTTATGTTTTCTTTCGTTGCAGGAGTGAGATCATCCTCTTCTTTCTCTACCCAATGATAGTTGTCTATTTTATTGAAGATAATCATGGAAGGCTTGTCAGCACAGCCTAATTCTGCCAACGTTTGGTTGACAACTTGTATCTGTTCTTCAAAATCTGGATGGGAGATGTCAACGACATGTACAAGAAGGTCAGCCTCACGAACCTCGTCAAGAGTTGATTTGAAGGATTCAACCAAGTCCGTTGGGAGTTTGCGGATGAATCCTACTGTGTCTGCTAATAGGAATGGAAGGTTCTCTACAACGACTTTACGTACCGTGGTGTCTAATGTTGCAAAGAGCTTATTTTCGGCAAACACTTCACTTTTTGCTAAAAGATTCATAATAGTTGACTTACCAACATTCGTGTATCCAACTAATGCAACACGAATCAAACGACCACGATTTTTGCGTTGAGTGGCCTTTTGTTTGTCAATTTCTGTTAGGCGTTGCTTCAGAAGTGACATGCGTTGGAGAATGATTCGACGGTCCATTTCAAGCTGAGTCTCACCTGGTCCACGTAAACCTACGGATCCTTTGCCTCCGCCCGAGCCTGAACCACCACCCTGACGTTCCAAGTGTGTCCACAAACGTTGCAAGCGTGGAAGCATATATCGGTACTGTGCCAGTTCTACTTGTGTCTTTGCATTGGCTGTCTGAGCACGCATAGCAAAGATATCGAGGATGAGAGAAGTTCTATCTAATATCTTTACGCCAAGTTCTTGCTCGATATTACGCATCTGTTTTGCAGATAGTTCATCATCGAAGATGACCATCCCTATAGGGTCTTCTTCGTCCTCTTTGAGTTTGATATATTCTCTTATTTCTTCGAGTTTTCCTTTCCCAACATAGGTGACAGCACTCGGCCCATTCACTCTTTGTGTGAATCGTTTAACAGTGGTGGCACCTGCTGTATCAGCAAGAAACTCTAATTCGTCAAGGTATTCCTTGGTCTTAGCCTCATCTTGTTCCTTGGTTATAAGGCCAACGAGGATAGCTGTCTCTGTCTTGACTTCGGATATGATAAATTCTTTCATTCAGTATTCTTCTCTTATTGACTGATAGCGTGTATGATAGTATCTCTTTTGTCATTATCTAAATACACATATTGCTACATGGCAAAGGTACTTATAAATTCTGAAAAATACTAATCAAAATCTTCGTTTTTACGTCCTTTAAGAATGCTCATAGTGATATTTTTGATCTTAAAAGGGTATATATAAAAAATTACAAGGCCTTTGTAATGTTATTACAGACGCCTTGTAATAGTTCTACAAGGCCTTTGTAATAGTTCTACAAGGCCTTTGTAATTTCTTGTAATGTGCTTTTAAAAGAAGTTGCTTATTGTATATTCCAGATTAATTCCAACTGTTCTGGTGTCTTATTCTCTACATTGTTCTCGATGTTGTCTGGTAGATTGCAGAAGAAATCTATACCAGTAAGCTGTTCTAATTTAGCTATGCTAACCACATATGGTTTAAGTGATTGCTTCTGATTATTTTCGTGTTTGAACCAGAACCCTATGGCTTTGTACTGCCAATCTCCTTGTCCTTTGACTTTATACTTTAATAATGCTGCAGAAAAAAAGTATCCTGGAATGATGAAACGATCTCTTCTGTATTCTTTTATGAGTGCGGGTGAATCAATGGTACCGCCACGACAGATGAAAAGAGTATCTGTTGTACCATTCGTAATGTAGGATCTCATCTTATTCTCCATAGTCAACCATATTCCTCCTCGCTTATCACTTCCATTGAACTTAGATAGTTGAGGTTGCATATTGCTGATGTAAAAAGTCTGTTTGTTGGCCTCATCCGTATTCAATCGATCGGCTGAAGGACAAAGATGACCATGATCATAACCAGATCCCCAAAAGTGATCGGATACGAAATAGCTATCCATGGGCAATAAAGGGTCAAAGGGGTATTGAAGTTCTCCGTCTTTTGCTTTCCACCTTGATGCACCGCCTTTACGGTTACTGCTGTATAATTCATAACAAGTCCATCGGTTTGATTTTAGTTCAGCGTCCCATTCTACACTATAGTTCACCTCCCCATTCTTCAGCTTGTGAGTGATAATAATACTCTTTCCACCTTTTGTTTTTGGAAATTCCAAACGATGTGTGTCATAATTGGGTATCAGTATGTTTGAATTAGTATTGTTCGCTTGCCCATTTTGTTGTCCATAAGTGCCGTTGTCTGTATCATTTTCGTTGCAGGAAATAAACATAATTGAGGCAATAAAGGATACAAAGAGTGTAGTGAAGACTGATATTCTTATTTTCATTGTTTGTATTGTAAAATTCTATGTTTTGTAGAATAAATAAAAAATGCGGGCAAACGTATATGCAACTACGTCTGTCCGCACTTTGTATGTCTTAAATCGAAAGATATTTACCGATTACTTCTTCAACTTACCGTAACGGCTCATGAAGCGGTCAACACGACCTGCTGTATCGACAAGCTTACTCTTACCGGTATAGAATGGGTGAGAGGTACTTGAGATTTCGACTTTTACCACTGGGTAAGTTTCGCCTTCAAACTCCACTGTCTCTGAAGTCTTGCATGTAGACTTTGAAAGGAACATATCGCCGTTGGACATATCTTTAAATACGACGGGGCGATAGTTTTCTGGATGAATACCTTGTTTCATTTTGTTATTATCTATTTGTTAATAATGTACTTGTCTCTGTTTTCCCCCTAAATGTAAAAGGGGTATATACTCAACAGGGTGCAAAATTACGAATAATTCTGCACCCTGCCAAATATTTCATATTGTTTTTTACTTTACTTCTATGTTCTTAATTTCCCATGTACCAGCGGCATTTGTTCCATCACAAGTGTAGAGGAAACCTATACGGACATTGCTTTGTCCAGCATAAGCAGACAGGTCACATGTTGTAGTAACAAACTTCCAGTCCTTTGCAGGATATGTAGAGACAGGCACATCATGCCATGTTGTACCGTTAGTTGATACTTGTACTTTAAAGTTGTCTGCTGCTGTTGTGAAGTAGTTTGCTGCAACTTGGAATGTTAAAGTGGCTGATGTCCTTCCGGTAAGACTAAATGTTGGTGATTCTAAACGACTTTGTGCTGCATAGTTTACGTTACTCTTAAATGATGATGCCTTCATATATTTTTTATTGGCATCATGTTTCCACACAAAGGTGAGGTCAGATGGAATGGTAATGTTATTGATAGTAAAGTTGTCCATACCTGTATCAAACTTTGCTTCAAGTGCAGATGTTGTTGGCTGTGGAGTTGGAGTAACGGAGTTGTTGATAGTGATAATCTTGCTACCCTTATCCATTTCCATGATAGTTTGGCCCTGTTTGTTTGTGAAAGACTTTAGATTACCTTTCACAACAACAGTCTGACCTACTTGTAAATCTGTCTTTGCAGTGAAATCAGCACCATCTACTCCTTTACCAGAGAATACCTGTAAGGTTTTGTCTGTACCATTGTCTGAGAGATAATATGTAATGCTCTTGTGATTTGCATCATAGAATGTTACAGCAGAGATGACACCTTTTACGTATGCTTCACCATTAGACGTCTGTCCTGCCTGTATCTTTTGGACAGCTTCTGTAGTAGTCCATGCGGTGGCTTCTGTGTTCAAGTCTGTTGTTGGCTGTGGAGTAGGGCTAACGGAATTGTTGATAGTAATGATCTTACTGCTTCTATCTATTTCCATGATAGTCTGTCCCTGTTTGTTCGTGAAAGACTTGAGGTTACCTTTCACAACAACAGTCTGACCAACTTGTAGATCTGTCCTTGCAACAAAGTCAGCACCATCTAGTCCTTTGCCTGAGTATACCTGTAAAGTCTGATCTGTACCATTGTCTGAGAGGTAATATGTAATACTCTTGTGATTTGCATCATAGAATGTTACAGCAGAGATGACACCTTTTACGTATGCTTCACCATTAGACGTCTGTCCTGCCTGTATCTTTTGGACAGCCTCAGCAACTGTCCATGCAGTTGCTTCTGTGTTTAAGTCTGTTGTTGGTTGTGGCGTAGGAGTGACGTTACTGTCTTCAAATGTCATATGGTATGGTGCAGGAACATCCTCGCAACTGGTGAAGACTGCGGCAGAGAAAGCCAATGCCATCATCGAATAAATAATCTTTTTCATATTTTGTTTAGTTATTTGTCTTATTAATTAATAGAGATGATCTTACTGTTGCGTCCAACCTGTGGGTTTGAGGTAGGTTCGTAGTAATCTAAAGTGCCGAGGATGAGGACTTTCTTGCCTACACTAATCTGTGAAGGGTTAGTGAACTTATCACCATTCAAGTACAAGCCACGGAACACCTGTAGCTGGTCAGTAGTTGAACCATCGTTAGACAAGTAGTAACGAGCATTACCATATTGAGTCGAAACCTCATCAATCTGTGAGATAACCCCCTTGATATAGTAAGTGTTGGGGTCTTTCTTGTTCAACTTAGCGTAAGCCAATGCACGTGTAATGTCCAAAGGATTAGCTTGTGTACCATCACCCTTGCCAGGGAGTCCCTTGAATGGGTCAACCTTCTCAACTGCCTTGATGTCGTCTAGAGAACGAATAATGATTTCCCATTGGTTGTTGAATCGCTTGATAATCCCCGTAATGTCAACCTTCCCTGTTGGGACTTTAGCGTTAGCAAAGTCTGCAAAGTTACTGTTATATACGATAACTTTTCTTCCATCTTGTTCATTTAAAGTCCAACTTACACTACCTGCGCCACCGTTTGGATCTGCAAATGTGTCAGTAGCCTTAGAGTTGTTACTACTTTTAAAACTTACATTACGAATAATGCCGAGCTTTCCACCATCTGTGTCAAGATTCCATGTTGTAGGATTCGTACCTGTTGCAAATAATGTTGGTTCTACTATATGCCCTGTAGACAATATCTTATAATGTTGATCCCATGTGGCACGGCTGATACGCCCTATAACATCTGCCCCAGTGGCATTCTTTGACGGCATTCCGATCTGGGCCTGTTTCCCATAGTTACCTACGTAAAGATCCTTTAAGCTAACTAATATTTCAGTACCAACAGGTAATGGACCATAAAGTCCGCCTTGTGCTACACTCACGATGATAGCACCAGTTGCATCCTGCAAAGCTAGCTCTTGATAAATATTACCTTGAGCATCTGAACTTGTCACGATAGCCTTTATTTTCACATCATCAGTTACTTTGGCGAAACTTTGACCATCACGATAGTCGGTAGCAATGTATGTCGCGTAGTCGCTTTTCAGTTGTGCAATCGTTATAACATTGGTCTCTGTTAACTCATTATTGCCATAAGGAACTGGCGCATTTTCGTCAATCCCAGCGTAACTGTCCCCCATACATGAAGCAAAAAGTACACAGACAGCTGTTATTATTAAATATTTAATTTTCTTCATAATCTATTTTTATTCTTTAGTTTTAGAACTTGTATGCAACATTCAACATACCATTGATACCGTTGACGTAGTATTTCTTAGGGTTACGATAGAAGTCATAAGCACGTGTTGTTGCTGCACCTGTAGTTCTGTTGACGGTATAATTGCTACGACTTTGCTCATATCCTCCACTTACAATCTTCTGATTATTAAGTAAGTTGGTAATCATTAAGTTGATAGAAAGGCTACCATGGCGCAAATAAAGGCTCTTGCCAATAGAGGCATCAAGCATGAATCCGCCTTTTCCTTCGCTTTGTGCATATGGAGTATAGTTGCCATCGGCATCCATTCCGCCCAGTGCTGTACCCATTGTACGCAGTGTGTTACCGTAACGAAGACTTGGTGCGTATGAAAGATATATCCGATCGTAATAGTTCCCGCTAAGATCTACAAACCAGCCTGCCTTGTGGAAGCTCAGAATACCACTATAAACACTTAGAGGAGTACTTGCTTCGTGCATACCTTTGTTGTAAACCACATCCTTATTATATGTACTCTTTGTTGAGTTCATATAGATAACATCTGCATTATTTGTGTTCTTAGCCTCACTCCAAGTCCCTAAAGCTTTGAAGTTGAGGAAGCTATTGATCTTGAAATCAAGTCCTAACTCTACTCCATAGTAGTTCTTGTTCATGTTTGTCATGCTGACATAAGTAAAGGAGTTTGCATCATCGAAGTAGAAGTTCTGCCATTCTGTTACATGTGTCATGTGGTTGTAATAGCCACTTAGGTTAGCATGTAGCCAACTACCAGAGTATTGATAGCTGAGTTCGCTTGAGAATATACGTTCGTTGTGAAGGTTTAGTACAAAGTCATTGTTCATTTCTGGTGAAGCGAAGGCATTGCTTGCGTTTGGTGCGCGATGTTCATACCCTAATCCAATAGAGAGAACATTTCCCCCACCAATTGTCCAGGTCGTACTTGCTTTCAATCCACCTGATAAGAAATTAGCATGCTTGCTCTTTCCTGCAGAGTTGTCTGCGAACATTCCATTGCGCATGTGCCCAATACGGTATATGTCATCATAGCCTATTTTCCCAGCTACCATGTAGTATATCTTACTAAATGTCTGTGAAAAATTTGTCCATAGTTGCCCACGACGAACGTTAATATTATAGTCGTAGCCGAACCTATCCCCTTCGTATACAAGATTGCCTAAACCTTTTGTTCCCATAGTATTTAGATCGTATTGTATGCGTGGGTCATTAGCAGCATAGGTTCCAATAGCGTAAGTATTTACATTGTGGAAACTTTTCGCACCTAGTAGGTCTTCCATTGTTTGATAATGATGAGCGAAGTTCTGACCAAGGGTGATACCAATGTTGAAAACCTTATTCTTGCCGATATGATTGGTAAGTGTTGATGATAAGGTTGTTGTTAGATTATCAATATGCTTAGCCTGGAGATAATAGAGCGCATCTTGTCCATTTGCTGCAGCTTGCCGGTTAGCATAATAAAGGCGATCCCACTGAATCTGACGATTCTCCTTGTTGCCCCACCACGCAACAGCTGTCTTCCAATCAGAGTATGCCTGTGATGTGCGATAGCGTGTATCGTTCTCGTTCCATACATCGAAGTAACTACTTGGAAGGTTCTTCCAATAGTCTGGTTGTGGATTATCGCTATTATTATAATTCAGCTTCGTACTCTTGTACATTGAGTATTTAGTGAAGAGACTCGTTGTGAGATTCATCTTCTTATTGATATCCCAGTCCCATGTTAGTATAGCAGATGGGGCATAATCATTTACCACTCGGCTATTACGCTTGTGCCCATTTTGGTATCCCCAATAGGGATTGTATTGGTAATTATTGGCGAGCCAATAGACTTCATCTGTACTTGCACCTTGTGAAGCACGTTCTGTAGGGTTACCCCATGTTGATAAAGCTAATGAATGCCCATTATTCCATTTCTTTTGAACACCAAAGTAGTAAGATAATGAATTGTAAAAAGTACCTTCAACATAACCGCGGTTAGCCCAGCGATAAGCTACACTAGCAGCAATAGCCCATCCTTTGGCATTAAATCCTGTAGCATAGTTGTACATACCGCGAAGCGTGTAATTACGGTTAGCAGCAGAAAGAGTGATACGGTGCCCAGCAGCCATTGATCCTGCACGGAAATCATAGTTGTTGCTCCCAGCTAATCCTGTCATAGAGAAATTATTATTCTCAAAAGGCAAAGAAAAGTCTACATTACGTGTTTGTTGGTTGATACCACCCACCATAGAGTAGCGGAACTGACCACTTTCCATGTCATTCATTGCTGCTCCATTGATGTAAATATCATTGTACTTCTGGTTTAGTGCACGATAGCGGAAGCGCATTGGAGAATACAAGAATCCTACTTGTGAAGCATAGACGTTACTATTAGAGTTAAGAATCGTGACATTATCATTCATATCATTGTCTTCACCCAGCTGCGCTTCAGTGAAGGTGAATGCCGATTCATCCATAGTGTTGGCAGTCTGTTCTTGCTGGCTCATCTTTGTATTTGTGTTCTGTGCAAATAGCATTGATGAACTGCATAGCGCCAAGACGGCAAGTGTCAGCTTTTTCTGCATAATTAGTTATATTAATATATGTTATACTTTGAGTGCAAAGTAACGAAATAAATTTTAAAAAAGAAAGGCTTTTTGATTAATTTTTTGAGAAAGATGCCTAAATGTCGGATTAATTACCGATATTTGCAAAGCCAATTCTCTCTCCTTAAAATGGAAGAGGTTGCTCAGGATTTTAGATTACAAACAATTACATTTGATAAAGTAA
Organism: Prevotella histicola; assembly: GCF_055385135.1. Lineage (NCBI taxonomy): Bacteria > Pseudomonadati > Bacteroidota > Bacteroidia > Bacteroidales > Prevotellaceae > Prevotella > Prevotella histicola. The sequence goes on from NZ_AP043793.1 coordinate 71,962, forward strand.
TGAAGAAACAACTATTTGTTCTTGCGTGCGTTTTCATCCTTAGTGCATCTGCATTTGCGCAAAAAAAGTTCTCTGTTTATGCAATAGGTTTCTACAATCAGGAGAACCTTTTTGACTGTGTACATGATGAAGGGAAGAATGATTATGACTTTACTCCTAATGGAAGTTACCATTGGAATGAGATGAAATATTCCCACAAATTACGTAATATGTCAACAGTGTTGGCAGAAATGGGGACAGATGTTTTGCCGAATGTTGGTTGTGCTGTAATTGGATTGGCTGAGGTTGAGAATGATCATGTAATGCATGACCTTATCTCCCAACCCGCTTTGGCAGCTCGTGGGTATAAGTATGTACATATAGAGGGTCCTGATCATCGTGGAATTGATTGTGCTTTGATTTACAATCCAAAGCTCTTTACAGTTCGTGATTCGAAGCTGGTACCTTATGTCTACGATCTTCCGCAAGACAGTACGCGAGCAACACGTGGCTTTCTCACAGTAAGTGGCACGTTAGCCGGTGAACATGTTACTGTAATTGTTTGTCATTTGCCAAGTCGTGGAGCTGGCTCTTACTATAGGGAGTTGGGTGGTAAGCAGATAAAAGTTCTGAAAGATTCTCTTCTGCGTCAAGACCCTAAAGTAAAGGTTCTTGTGATGGGTGATATGAATGATGATCCAACGAACAAGAGTATGTATGAGTGCTTGTCTGCTAAGCCTGAGATTAGTGAGGTTGGTCCTGATGATATGTATAATCCTTGGTATAATATTTTGGTGAAAGAGGGCACTGGTACTCTTCAGTATCAGGGTAAGTGGAATCTCTTTGATCAAATTATTATGACTCCGAACCTTCTTAATAAGAATGGTGAGAAGGATTATTCTGAATTGAAGTTCTGGAAGAATCAGATCTTCCGACGTGATTATTTGTTCCAGGAGGCTGGTAAATATAAAGGGAATACGAAACGTACTACGGCTGGAGGAGTTTGGCTGGATGGCTACTCTGACCACCTCCCTGTTGTTGCTTACTTCATTAAGGAACGGTAATGACTAACTATAGAATAGTCAGAACAAATAATTAAACTCCTTGAAGTTTTGGAATTCTAATTAAAACTCTCTCAAAAGATAATGGATATAGAGACTCATCCTTTTGAACCTTGGTTGCCGTCCAATGCAAAGCTGCTGCTTTTAGGTACTTTTCCACCGGCACCGAAACGCTGGTGTATGGAATGGTATTATCCAAACTATACCAATGATATGTGGCGAATATTTGGTTATGTGTTCTTCGAGGATAAGAAGTATTTTGTGGATGAGGCTAATAAAACCTATAAACTTGATTTGCTTAGAGCCTTTTTAAAAGATAAGGGCATTGCAATCTTTGACACTGCATTGCGTATTCGGCGTACAACGGGTACAGCTTCAGATAAGGATTTGGAGATAGTAGAGCCCGCTGATCTTGATCATATGCTTCGTGTTCTGCCTCAATGTAAGGCAGTTTTGGCTGCAGGACAGCTGGCAACGAAGGTGTTTACAGACCATTATCAGATTGATGCTCGTAAGATGCAGATGGGAGATTATAAGGAATTTACATTCGAAGGACGAACGATTCGACTTTATCGAGAGCCCAGTAGCAGTCGTGCCTATCCTATGAAAGTGGAGAAAAAAGCAGAATATTACAAACAGATGTTGAGTGAAGTTGGATTATTGGATGACTAGGATAGGATAGTTATGTATGTTTAGTAACTTTGTTTTAGTTCACGTAGTAATCCTTTTCAACTCCTTAAACTCATAAAAATATGGAAGATAAGATAACTATTATAGGTATTGCCGGTGGTACAGGATCTGGTAAGACCACTGTAGTGAAGAAAATTGTTGAGAGCCTTCCTCCCCATTATGTAGCTGTAGTCCCTCAAGATTCTTATTATAATGATACGACTCATTTAACAGTAGAGGAGCGTAAAGCAATCAATTTTGACCATCCTGATGCATTTGATTGGAAGCTATTAATTAAACAAGTAAATGAGTTACGTAATGGTCATGCCATAGAGCAACCGACCTATAGTTATATTCTCAATAATCGTTTGCCTGAGACTATCCATGTAGAACCGAAGCCTGTCATTATTGTGGAGGGTATTATGGCATTAAGTAATAAGCGCTTGCGTGACATGATGGACCTTAAGATTTTCGTAGATTGTGATCCTGACGAGCGTCTGATACGTAATATTCAGCGTGATACGATTGATCGTGGTCGTACAGTTTCTATGGTTGTTGAGCGTTATCTTGAGGTTCTCAAACCCATGCACGAACAGTTTATTGAGCCTACGAAGCGGTATGCAGACCTTATCATACCGCAGGGTGGAGAGAATGTGAAGGGCATCAGTATCCTATGTAAATATATTGAGGGCTTGGTTCCAGAGCTCGAAGGAGTATAATATAATAAGGTGTACGTGTCAAACGATAGCTTTTAGCGAACTAGCTCTTCAGAGTATATTTTCATTTATTAAGGCTTTTACAACAAAAGGGTCGACAGTTCTTCAAAAACTGTCGACCCTTTTGTTAGTATAGGTTTTCTACGACCTTATTCCACATGACTCCTTACGACTAAAAGGGTATGCTGTCATCCTTATAATGTCTGAGAATCATGGTCAAATATATTGTGGAATGTCACAAATTAAGACATTTTGTCTACCTGAACTGTCATATTGTCGCAAGGCGTTGATGGGTATATAGTTTGATAGAGAGTGGTAAGAAAACAAAATAAGAACAATAAAAGAATAGGAGATTAATATATATGACATTTGATAAGTTTACAATAAAAGCCCAGGAAGCAGTTCAAAGCGCAGTGAATATAGCGCAGCGAAATGGTCAGCAGACTATTGAACCGTTGCACTTATTAGCTGGTGTAATGGACAAAGGTAAGGATGTTGTCTCTTACGTCTTCCAGAAATTAGGCGTCAATATACAGACTATAGAGAGTACTATTGGGAATGAAATAGCGCATTTACCAAAGGTTTCAGGTGGCGGAGAGCCATATTTCTCGTCAGAAAGTAACCAGGTGATGCAGCGTACAATGGATATCTCACAGAAGTTTGGTGACGAATTCGTTAGCATAGAGCCTATGTTGCTTGCTTTATTGGCAGTCAATTCAACTGCAAGTCGTATTTTAAAGGATGCGGGTTGCTCAGAGCAAGAGATGACAGCGGCCATCAATGACTTGCGCCAAGGTCAGAAAGTTCAGACGCAAAGCGGTGATGAGAACTATCAATCATTGGAGAAGTTTGCACGTAACCTGATAGAAGATGCACGTGCAGGAAAGCTTGATCCTGTGATTGGGCGTGATGAAGAGGTTCGTCGTGTGCTGCAGATTCTATCTCGTCGTACGAAGAACAACCCAATTCTTATTGGTGAACCAGGAACTGGTAAGACCGCAATCGTTGAGGGATTGGCTGAGCGTATTGTACGAGGTGATGTTCCAGAGAATCTAAAAGATAAGCAACTCTATTCGCTTGATATGGGTGCACTTTTGGCAGGTGCTAAGTATAAGGGTGAATTTGAGGAACGTTTGAAGAGCGTTATTAATGAAGTGATGAAGTCGGAGGGCAATATTATTCTCTTTATAGACGAGATTCACACACTGGTTGGCGCTGGTGGAGGCGAAGGAGCCATGGATGCTGCTAACATTCTGAAGCCAGCCTTGGCTCGTGGAGAGCTAAGAGCCATTGGTGCAACAACCTTGAACGAGTATCAGAAGTACTTTGAGAAGGATAAAGCATTGGAGCGTCGTTTCCAAACAGTAATGGTTGATGAGCCTGATGAGCTTGATGCTATATCTATTCTGCGTGGATTGAAGGAGCGTTATGAGAACCATCACAAAGTACGTATACAAGATGATGCTTGTATTGCAGCCGTAAAACTCTCTGAACGTTACATATCTGACCGTTTCCTTCCTGATAAAGCCATCGACTTAATGGATGAGGCTGCAGCGAAACTGCGTATGGAGCGTGATTCTGTACCAGAGGAACTGGATGAGATAACACGTCGTTTGAAACAACTTGAGATTGAGCGGGAGGCTATCAAACGCGAGAATGATACAGAGAAAATCAAACAGCTTGACAAGGATATTGCCGACCTCAAGGAACAGGAACATAGCTTCCGAGCAAAGTGGGAAGGCGAACGTGGACTGGTTAACAAGATTCAGCAGGACAAGCAAGAGATTGAAAATCTGAAGTATGAGGCTGACAGAGCTGAGCGTGAAGGTAACTATGAGCGTGTTGCAGAGATTCGGTATTCAAAGCTGAAAGAGTTGCAGGACGATATAAAGAACATTCAGAAGCAATTGCAAGCAACACAGGGTGGAGATGCCATGGTACGTGAGGAAGTTACTGCTGATGACATTGCTGAGGTTGTAAGTCGTTGGACTGGTATCCCTGTTACACGTATGTTGCAAAGTGAAAAGGATAAATTGCTCCATTTGGAGGACGAACTTCATAAACGTGTCATTGGACAGGATGAGGCAATCACTGCTGTAGCTGATGCCGTACGTCGTTCTCGTGCAGGTCTTCAAGATCCAAAGAAACCTATTGCATCATTCATCTTCCTTGGTACAACTGGTACGGGTAAGACGGAGCTTGCTAAGGCTTTGGCTGATTATCTCTTCAATGATGAGTCTATGTTGACGCGTATTGATATGAGTGAATATCAAGAGAAGTTCAGTGTTTCCCGCCTTATCGGTGCACCTCCGGGGTATGTTGGCTATGATGAGGGTGGTCAGTTGACAGAAGCGGTACGCCGTAAACCTTACTCTGTTGTGCTCTTTGATGAGATAGAGAAAGCACATCCTGATGTGTTCAATATCCTTTTACAGGTATTGGATGACGGTAGATTGACAGATAATAAGGGGCGTACGGTGAACTTTAAGAACACAATCATTATCATGACTTCAAACCTTGGTTCACAGTTTATCCAACAGGAGTTCGAGAAACTCAATGATACGAACCGTGAAGAGGTTATCAGTAAGGCTAAGACAACAGTCATGGATATGCTGAAGAAGACTATCCGCCCAGAGTTCCTCAACCGTATTGATGAGACAATTATGTTCTTGCCATTGACGAAGGAGCAGATAGGTGGTGTTGTTCGTTTACAACTTGAGCGTGTGAAAGAGATCTTAAGAGCACAAGGTGTCGACCTTCAGTGGACAGATCCTGCTATTGATTATCTTGCGGAAGTTGGTTATGACCCAGAGTTTGGTGCGCGTCCTGTGAAGAGAGCTATCCAACGTTACGTACTGAATGACCTCAGTAAGTCACTCCTCTCTGGTTCTGTCAACAGCGAGAACCCTGTTATCATTGACTGCTTTGGTGACGGATTGGTATTCAGAAATAAATAAGCTGACAGATTGATAATTCTAAAGCAAACGTAATTTTACGTTAATATAAATGGTAGAAGCCACATCTTTTCTCTGACAAGGGAACTGATGTGGCTTCTTTGTGTAAGCCATGTATGTTACGGTTAAGGATAGATTCTATATGTGTTGCAGCCTAGCACCATTGGAGTTGATGCTCAGCACCTATGGAGTTGTTGGTAAACACCAGTAGTGCGGAAGGCTTAACACTTTGTAAAGGGTTGCGTCTCCTTCACATGAATAGTATACTCTGCCTCTCTTTTGATAGTTATAGGCATATAAAAAAGGTTGAACTCCTGTTTCAGAGTTTAACCTTTACTGTTTCAGAAGGGCTGCCTTTTAATCAGATAACCATATCTCTTCGTTTGCTTATAGATTACTCTTGTCTATTTATTTCTTATATCCCAGTGTCTCTAACCACGCTTTAACCTTACTCATATCTGTACGAACCTCATGTCCATAGAAAGCCTCTGGACTGAGGATATTAGCATCTGGGTAAATCTTCTTTATATCCTGGACAGCGTAACCCAAGCCACTTCCTTCATGTGTTAGGAATGGTATAAGTGTCTTTTTACTGAGGTCATACTGCTTCATGAAAGTAAACATCACCTGGGGATAGCTATGAATCCATACTGGACCACCAAGGAATACAACATCATAATCATCAATATTGTTGACCTTTCCTTTGAACGGAGGATATTCTTTGCCGTATCTTTCCTTTTTCGCAACCTCTACTACTTCCTTGTAAGTCTTAGGATAAGGAGTTTCTCTTACCACTTCAAACTCATCACCACCGGTCACATCTCGAATGTAGTCAGCTACCATCTTTGTGTTGCCAACCTCAATGTTGCCTACGGCATAGTTCTCTCCTGTGTGTGAGAAGAAGACAATGAGGATCTTACTGTGTCCCTTCTTCTCTGCGTTTTTACTGTTCCCATTCGTCTTCTCCTGTGCATAGCCGATGATAGGGTGCATGAAAAGGCAGAGGACTGCCGTAATCATAGTTAGGATTCTTTTTGTTTGTCTCATGATTCTGTATGTTTGATTATTTAAATTCGACGGGTTATGGCTGTTTTTAGAAGAGTGAAGGCTCATTGTTCTCCTCTTTTTTATCTTTGTTTTCAGTATTAGAGAGTGTAAAGCGAGCAATGAATTCATCTTCAGAGATGATAGGAATAGAAAGTTCTTTTGCCTTCTGGTTCTTACCCGAGGTACTTTCCACATCATTATTAATAAGGAAATTAGTGGATTTTGACACAGAGCCAGTGACCTTACCACCCTGACTTTCAATGTAAGCTTTTAGTTCGTTGCGGTTCTTATAGTGGTGTACATCACCTGTAACGACAAACGTCAATCCTTGACAACTGCTACCTGTTGGGGTTGATGATTGTTGACTGATATTTAGTTCGGGCAACAGATTATGTAGCATGGCGTGGTTATCTTCATCCTTCATCCAGCGAACGAAGCTTGTACTTTTCTCTGGTCCAATACCAGCAATGGTAGAGAAGACGTCATCAGAGATACTTTCTGTTGCAGTTTTGATAAGTTCCTCCAACGGATAAGCTGATAACAAACGATTACAAACGTCTTGTCCTATGAGTGGAATGTTGAGAGCAAACAGTAGTCGACGTGCTTCCACATTGCGTGCTTTCTCAATAGCTGTTAGTAGATTGCTGACACTCTTATTCCCAAATCCCTCCATAGTACGCAGTTCAGGAGCATGTTCCTTGAGGTGGAAGAAGTCTGCATATTCACAAACCCATCCTAGGTTTATAAATTTTTGTACAGTTTGTTCAGATAGTCCATCTATATTCACACCTTCCTTTGATACGAAACGACCGAATTTCTTCAGCTGCTTGGCAGGGCAGTGGCTGTTTGTGCAATGTAAAGTACGTGTTCCGCTAACCTCACTTTCAACTACTTCTGTTGCAGAATGGCATACTGGGCATGTTTCAGGAATGTGGAATATTCCTATTCGTTCTATTACATTGATAACCTTTGGGATGATTTTATTAGCTTTGATAACGGCAATCTTTGTTCCCTTATCACCAATGCCCAATCGTTCACACTCGGAGATATTACAGAGAGAAGCACGCTTGACAGTAGTTCCTTCCAGTTCTACAGGACGAAATACGGCGACAGGTGAGATTGTTGATGCTGCACATGACCATTCAACATGGTCTAATTCTGTTTCAGCACTCTCATCTCGCCACTTAAAAGCATAGCCAGCGCGTGTAGCATGATGCCCCGTAACAGAGCCTGTTGCTGCATATGCAGTGTCGTCGTATGTGATGACTAATCCGTCAACAGGGTAGGGGAATCTGACTATTTTATGGTTTGAGTCCGATGAATGGGAAGTTTGTTCGCCTGTAACACGTTCTGTCCAGAGGTTGATTACAGATTGTATGTTTGCCGCATTAGGTTGTTCTATACATTCTCTGTCAACAGGTTTAAAGCCTTGATGTTCGAGCCATGCCATCCGCTCTCCCCATGAAATAATCTCTTCCTCAACATAAACAAGTGTGAAAGGTATCCAACGTAGATGACGTTCTTTAACCTCATTGATATCCTTCAGTGTCAAAGAACCTGATGCAAGGTTACGAGGATTGGCATACTCTTCTTCTGACTCCATGTTGAATTGCTCGAAATCAGGATAGCTAATGACCGCTTCCCCACGGATAACGAGATGTCCCTTATATTTAATGGTGGGGAGAATGCCGTCAATGGCAGGAGCTAAGCGAGTGATATTCGTACCTATATGCCCGTTGCCACGTGTGACAACCTTGGTCAGCTTACCATTATCATATGTGGCGACCAGTGTCAATCCATCTAATTTCCATGAAAGCCAGATAGGCCTTCCTTCTGCCCATTTAGCCAGATCAGCTACTTTCTTGGTCTTAGCCAGTGACAGAGCGGGGAACTCATGTTCCTCTTTCTGACCAGCAACATCATCGGCAGAGACATTCTGCGTTGGTGAATCTGCCAGTACAATGCCCGTTTCTTCTTCTAATTTCTTAAGCTTGTCAAAGGCAGCATCCCATTCGTAATCAGTCATGAGTTCTTCACGACCATTATAATACGCATCTGACGCAGCATTGAGCTGGTTGACTAAATTCTGTATTTCTTCGTTCATTGTTTCAGAAAAGGGAAAATCATGGCTCTTATAAAGAGCTGAGATATTATATTATATAATGGATGTTTGTAATCCAGGATGGTGTGAACTACCATATTAGCTTGATGAGTTCTGCATCAGCGGCAGCCCAGTTAAGTTGTGGAAAATCATCAGGTTTCAGCCAACAGACATCAATGTGTGCAAAAAGTTTGAAGTTCTTATCGTGTGCAGTACAACTATATGCTGTAAGATGGATAAAGAAGTCAGGGTATTCATACTCCATTTCTGCAAGCTGAGGACCAACTTGTATCTTCCAATCCATTTCCTCAAGAATCTCACGTTGCAGAGCTTTTTGTTTGCTTTCGTCAGCTTCAACCTTTCCACCGGGGAACTCCCAATGCTCTGAAATGTAGTCTGGTCCTTTGCGAAGTCTTTGTGTGCATAGGACTTTCTCACCATCTTTGATGATTGCACATACAACCTTTATGTGTGGCTTGTTCATGTTTAAACTCTTAGTTTTGGCACAAATGTACTACAAATTTGCTGAATGTAAGCTTTTTATCCCAATTAATTCTTATTCTATCTATGTTAACTCATATCTTTTGTTTACCTTTGTGCACTATAAAATAAATCGAAACTATAAAATAATGTCTACACTAACAATTGGAATTATCGTCGTCTTCGTCTTGGGCTATGCTTTTATAGCTATGGAGAGTTTGATAAAAATCAATAAGGCTGCAATAGCTTTGTTGATGTTTGTGTTCTGCTGGGTTCTTTATATGGTAGACCCCGCACCGTTTGTACAACTTATGCACCCCGATTTTAAGGGGACAGGTGAGCAAGTATTATCGTTTGTGAACTCGTTAATCACCGAGCATCTCGGCGATACAGCAACGACACTCTTCTTCCTTATGGGAGCTATGACTATCGTGGAGATTGTTGATCAAAATGGTGGTTTCAACTGGGTAAAGAACGTAATGCATTCTAAGACAAAGCGAAGTCTACTGTGGAAGATTGCATTTATGACTTTCTTCTTGTCAGCTATCTTGGATAATCTAACAACAAGTATAGTGATGGTAATGATTCTTCGTAAGCTTGTCCATGATAAGAAAGACCGAATGATATATGCTTCGTTGGTAATCATTGCAGCAAACTCTGGTGGTGCATTCTCTCCAATAGGTGATGTTACAACCATTATGCTGTGGAATGCTGGTATGATAACAGCAGGTGGTGTCATCAGCGAGATCTTCATACCGTCTTTGTTGTCCATGATTATCCCTGCTCTTCTGCTTCAGACAGTTTTGAAAGGGAATATTGAGTATGATGATATGGGGACCGACTTAATGGGTGATACGGTTGTTCTAGAATTCACAGCCCTACAGCGTAAGCTTATATTTGCTATTGGTGTTGGTGGTCTGTGCTTTGTTCCGCTCTTCCATTATCTGACGGAACTTCCTCCATTTGTAGGAATCTTGTTGGTATTAGGAATCTTATGGTCAGTTACCGAACTATTCTATCGCCATATGCATAGGAGGAGAGGAGATAATATTCAGTTCTCAAAGCGTGTTTCTAACTTACTGAGTCGTATCGACATGTCAACGATTCTCTTCTTCCTTGGTATTCTTATGGCTGTTGCCTGCCTTGAGGAAGTTGGAGTATTACATGAACTTGGTGGCGGACTGAACAGTTTCTTTAAAGGTAATCATTATGCTGTAACAGGAATAATCGGAGTGCTTTCCTCTATAGTAGACAATGTTCCTCTTGTTGCAGGTAGCATGGGTATGTATCCGGTTCAGGCAACAGGCGACATGGCAGTAGATGGTATCTTCTGGCAGCTCTTGGCTTATTGCGCTGGTGTAGGTGGTTCCATCCTTATCATTGGTTCCGCAGCTGGAGTTGTCGTAATGGGACTGGAGAAGATAACCTTTGGTTGGTATATGAAGAAGATTTCGTGGTTAGCTTTCTTGGGTTACCTCTGCGGTATCCTTTTTTATTGGGTTATCCGTACGTTTATCTTCACAACTCCGTTGTAACATTTAGCAGTATAAAAAGGCTTATACGAGTTTTACATAATATAAGAACCGGGTGACTCCAATATTTGGAATCACCCGGTTTTGTTATTGTACTTGTTTAGTTGGCAAAGCGTACATTCTGTGCACTCATTCCAACGATGATGTTACCCTGGATAAGCTTGCCCTCTGGTGAATAGTAGAAGACCTCGCTTGGAGAATTATAATCTGGAGTGTCTATAACATAGATGTTACCCCACTTGTCAACATTAACTTGTTGAGGACTGTGAAGCCCTGTCGTATCGAGATTAGTCTTCTGACCTGTAGCTAAGTCATAGAAGAAGAAACTCTTATCATCGCTTCCGTAAGGAGCATAGAGGCAGACAAGCGCATTCTTCTTAGCACTGTATGCAATGGCAGTAGCATTAAAGAGTTGTGTCACTTTGTTGGTCTTTGTGTCAATCTTCTGTACTAATGGCTTCTCTGTATAATCAAACATAGACACGATAAACACGTCATTACCGGCAGCAATGTTCTGATTGTAAGGATTAAGCCCAACCTCAATATTCTTTGGATTACGGAATGTGTTGAGGTCTACTACTGCTAAGTACTTACCAGTGTTTGCTATACTACGGTTTGAAAGGTTTGCATATAGCTTACCATTCGTAATTGATATTGCCTCTGGGTGGTCACCCACAACAACAGAGTCGACCAGTGGCTTCACTTTGTCGTTAGGATTCATCTTATATACTTTACCGCTATAGGCAGAGAAGTAAACATACTTGCCATCTGTAGCCAAGTAACGTGGCTCAACGTTGTGGAGCTTAATGGTCTGTTCAACTTTCCCTTGTCGGTTCAAAACTTCTATTTTTGATGATGTCGTACAAGCAACAACTACTTTATCATGGAATACGATTAAGTCTTGTGCATCACCGATACCAATACCATTCTGTGCCTTATAAGCATCTTGGAATACGAAAGGTGCTGTTGGACGAGCTTGAATATTGTAATCAAGAATACCAACAGTACCATTGTTTGCGCCCCAGTTACCGGCACAAGAAACATAGACGTCTGTGGTTGATACCTCTGGTTGTTTACCAACATTAATGTCGTCATCATCGCTACAAGCGGTGAAAGTGAGCGCAGACATGAGGATAATGCCTAACGCAAGTAGATTCTTTTTCATTGTCTTCATTGTTTTGTTTATAATTAATTTTGGTTTAATCCTTTTATTGTGGTTATGTTTCTTGCTTAAAGTTCCCAGCTTACAGACAGTCGCCAGTTGGTGCCTGGCATTGGATAGAAACGTACGACCTCATAGTTCTTATTGCCAAGATTGCGCGCATCAAACTGTACTCGTAATTGCTGCTTATTGAGTTTGAACTCCCGCGAGAGCGTTATGCTATGGTCAGTAAATGGTTTCATACGATTGTCTGGAATGTTATAACTCAGCGTATATCGTTCGCCCATGAACAAAACATTATAACTGAAATCGAGCCAAGGAGTATGTAGTAAGACGCTTGCTGAACCCGAATGGCGTGGGGTATAAGCTATCTGATTACAATAATAGACGGCTGTTGGGTTGCTGATATCAGTTGCCTTCATCAGACTATAGCTACCTGTCGCACTCACGGACCAATCATTACCCCATTTCTTCTCAATGTTTGCTGATACATCCAGCCCTAATTGGCGCACCTTCCCAGCGTTCATCATCTGCCAATAGAACATCTTTGGTACCGCAATAATCTTATCGGTGACGTTGCCGAAATACCCATCAGCGGTCAAGGAAAGCTGGAGTGTACGATTAAAGGTGTGCGAGTAAGTGGCACCAAGGTTCCACATGCGTGACTTCTCTGGGTTCAGATGGCGGTTACCAATACCCGTATAATAAAGTTCATTGAGTGTTGGAGTACGGAAAATGTCCTTATATCCAAAGCGGAGGCGGAAGTCTTGCAGGCAACGCCACTGCATACTGAAGGCAGGCGACAGTCTGTGAAATCCGTTCGAAGCGTTCCCTTGTTTTACACGTTCGTAGATATTCGTTGCGAGAAGAGATGCATTGATACTGAAAGAACCTATCTGATAGTTGGCTGCTAAGGCTGTCCACAGTGAGTTGCGGGTTGGGTTAGCAGCTTTCGGCAGCGTCATGGATAGATGGTTATGCGCATAATCCTGTGCGAAAGAAAGGTTTAATCCCTGCAACGGATTTGTCCACAGCGTCGCTGTTAGGTAAGTCTCGTTCTGTCGGTAGGTGTCTTCTTTATATCCACTGGCAGGTATATCAGAGTAGCGTGACCAAACGTAATTCCATTTAGCAGCCGCTTTCATCTTGATACGATTGCTAAATAGGTTCTCATAGAGCATTTGTGTAAAGACATTCTTATCTTTCAGACGTTCTGCAGAGTAAGTGTTGTCATAGATGACAGCCCCTGGCAATCCTCTGTTTGACGTGAAGCCGTAAGCCTTCCACTGCAATGTCTGCTTATCCGTGAGCTGATAGCTCATGTTCAGTTCGCCTCGCCATGTTTTTATGTCACTGTTGTTTCTACGCTCATGGATGGTCTTGATACCATTCTTTAGCGTGAACCAGTAAACTCCGTCAGCCCTTTCGTAGCTTGTGTATGCGCCAATCCCCAAACGTGAGAGCTGTTGATGATAAAGTAGGGAGGGTGCAAAGAGACCATAGCTACCCGTGCGCAGCGACGTTGTGAGGTGTGGCTTGCGGTCGGATACGCCTTGTAACGTACTGATATTGATGAGTCCTGCCGAGGTATAAGCCTTTGCACTCTGATAGATATTGTCTTCTTGTCCAATCTGCAAACTGACGAGTGAGACGTTGTCAAGCGTGAAGCGGGAGAGATCTACCTGTCCACTCTGGCAGTCGCCCACCTGTACTCCATCATACGTGACGCCCGTGTGTCCAGCCCCTAAGCCTCGAATATTAACCGTCTTCATACCGCCTACACCGCCATAGTCCTTCACCTGTACACCAGCAAACCGTTTCAGCGCATCGCCCATGTCGTGGATGCCGAGACGCTCCATATCCGTGTGTGACAGTGTCTGTATCGGTGTACTTGCCAATACATTCCTAGGAATACGGAAGCCTTTAACCACAACCTCGTCTATTGTCTGTGTGGAATCATTGGTTATGGTTTGTGCTGCCATACTCAAAGGACATAACAACAGTAAGAAAGAAGCCAGTTGCCTCATCTTCTTATAATGTATCATAATGGTTCTATGCAGTGCCTTTCCTCGAGGGATGCAATGACTTGCAATGGCAGGTCTTCTGACTTGTTATCCAAAAGAAGGTAAACGCCTTCCCAATCATTCGCTATCAGTGGCTTATGTTTACCTGTGACAGACAACTTACAGCTGCGGGACAGTAGCGGAATCTCACCGTTTTCCCTTTTTAATCATGTAATGTTAATGAACCTATTGCGCGTGCAAAGATACTATAAAGGGGAGAGATAGGCAAATAAATAAGGTGATTTCATGGTTGTTCTGATATTTGTGACAGGCTCGTCCAGTCTTTCTCACCTGTTTGCGAATCGTGTTCCACCTGTTCCAGCATTCTTTATCACCCGTTCTCCATTCCTTTCTCACGTGTTGCGCATCATTGACACACGTATATAAAGTTAGTCTCATCATGATGAGACACAAGTTTCACCATGGTGACACAATAGTTTCACCATGGTGAAAATAAGAAAAGATACGGAACTCAAAGATGTAAGACGCATGAGAAAGGAATGGAGAACGGGTGAGAAAGAATTCGGAAACCTATTAGACAAAAAGCGCAAACAGGGTTCTAAACATATAGTCTCAAGGTTTGAAACAAAGAGGGACGCTTATGAGTTATGTTTCTGTAGATGTCGCATTGGGTGTCCGCCCCATGTGTTCTCACCTACAAACGTGAAGCCTATGCGCTTGTAGAGGCGCTCGGCTTGCGGGTTGCCAGTGTCTACTAATAGTCCTGTTGGTAGGTTCATGCGTTGTCCCTTCTCGATAGTAGCACGGAGAAGTTGTGTTGCAATGCCTCGACCTCTATGGTTGTTGCTGACGCAGAGAGAGTCGATATAAAGTTCACCAGCGGTCGTCTCGTCTTCCATGTTAGAAAAGTCTCTACCGAAAGTCTGCTTTGCCCCGTCTATAAATTCTTGGCGTAATTCGTGGAGCTTAGCCCCATCATAGCTTACGCATACGCCCGCTATTTCGTTGTTCTCCGTCATAGCTACCAGTGTGTTACGATAGGAATATTGCGAATCCTCTCGTTCAACTAATAGAGTCATCAACTGATGGAACTCATCTAACGTATGTTCTGGTCCTGCAAACCACTGGCAGCACTCGTGGTTCATTGCCTCCATAATCATTCGTGCTATCACTGCCGCCTGTTCTTTTCGTGCTTCTGTAATTTTAATCATGGTGCAAAGATACGGAGAGAATATGGTATTTTATGGTTCTACTTGTATTATTCTTTGGCATTTATCATCGTTTCTCATAGTCATTCCTAACGTGTATAAACGCAATTACCCTCTCTAATCATGTGATTAGAGAGGGTAATATGTTTAGCTTTTACCTTGCTTTATAGTGCTGTGAATGCTGCTACGAAACCAAAGATGATACCAGGTGTGTTGGCAATAGCCAATGGCCAATCGCGTTTCTCCTTGAATAGTCCGTATGCAACCCACAAGGTGCAGTTGATACCTGCCATGAATGGCTGAATGAAGGTGCCCTTGTGTCCTGCGAGGTTATTCTCTATTTGTGGGAAATAGAAGATATACATTAATACTGATGTTATCATACCAACCCATCCCATTGAGGTGAAGAACTTTTCTTTTGTCATAATCGTAAGTCTATAAATGTAATATACCTATTGTTTGTTATCTCTGTGCGTTATTAATTGTTATATCTGTCGTAAGCGGATTCGTCTTTACCAATGCAGAGGAGGATTAGCATCATCAACAATGGTGTACCTAGTATGCTGAAGAAAATCCATAGTGCTACGCTTCTGTTTCTCTTGCGTGCCATGATTGCAACGAAGAAGTACCAGATAAAATAAAGTACTGCAAATATGATGAACGTAATGAGGGAGATAGTTCCTCCTAAAAGGCTTGACACTGCGTCTTGTGCGCCTGCGTTGTTAGTAGCAAAGACTGACATTACCGTTAGCATTGCCAAGCCCGTTGTGATTAATCTCTTTGATTTCATTATCCTAATAATATAATTGTTATTGGTGGCAAAGGTAATGCTTTTTAATTAAAACATATCTAAAGGCGCGATAGAAAAGACATTCTTTAATAGTGATAGATAGTACAATAACTTATTATAAGGTTGCAAGTTTACAATGATTTTAGTATGTTTGCAACCGATAATGTACTTTGCTTATGCGTACCATCTTTTATATACATAACATAAGGAGACTTATAGCGATCCTCGCTGTGACGATGATCATTCATATTGTATTGCTGTTCTTGCGAGCCTGTAACGAAGGAAGTAACTTTCATTTGGATGTTGATAAGCAAGCTTTCATAGTAGATAATGGTGGTGTATGTGGGTTAGGGCTGTATGTAGAAGGTGATAGCGTAGAGGATAATTTCATTGTTATTGATAAACAATCTTATGTGGGCTGGGCTCGTGGTGAAGCTTCTATACTTTATATAAACCATCTTCCATCTAGTTGTAGGATAGTCCGAGATGATGATACTCTCAGAATGCAACGGCTTCCTTTGCGCCCCAATACTACTTATTATATCAGCCGTAGTGGTGGCTGTCAGCGATTATGCCCAATATGTATAAGGGTTGATAAGAATGGAAAAGTGTATGAATCTGCGATCAACTCTAACAATTGGTGACTAATTAAACCTCTTCTGTATCGCATCCATAAATGGTGTCAATTCACGGTTATGTACGCGACCATAGCGGTCAATCATTTGTAGAGAATAGGCAATGTAGAGACGGCGCTTGGCACGTGACATAGCTACATAGAATTTGCGAGCATCTTCTTCGTCTTGCTTTTTACTCTTGTTGAAGGCGTTGGGATAACGTCCGTCGGCTGCATCAAAGACAATAACGTTGTCAAACTCTAGTCCCTTTGCTTTATGCACTGTCGTTACATAAACACGCTCACGGATACTCTTACTATTGCAGAAATCAGCTTCTTTCAGTGTGTTGATATCCATAATATATTGGGAGAGTTGCTGAACAAGTGCATTTTCTATTGCATTGTCCGTCAGCATATCTATGCGCAGATAACGCAAAACGTAATCTAACCGAGGAATCTCATTGATTAATCCATCTGCATGCAAGGCGTTGTAAGCAGACGATAACTCCTGAACGAGGGCGAGTTCTTCGTTCGTAGCTAATACATAAAGATGTTGGACACCATTCAAATAAAGTTCTCCATAGTTGTTGCGAAGGGTATTTATGAATGGTCTTACCTTTGGATGTTGGAGAAAAGACAGTTGCTGTGGTTGCTTCTCACGTGCCTTTTCGGCACAAAGACGGACGAGGCTCACCGTTGCTCCCACGTCATCAATAGCCTGATGACTATTCTTTCCTGTCAGTTGAAACTTCTCTAAGAGTGATTCTAACTTATAAGAATGAAGGCTTGGTGAGAGAAGTCGTATCAGTTTTAGCGAGTCGAAACATGGGTTCTTGTGGGCTTTCAGTGTGTCGTTGCAATATCTTTGCAGACAATTATCAATGATATTGTAATCGTAATTGGCGTTATGTCCGAGGATAGGACGTGTTCCAATGTAGGCAAGAAAGCGTTGCAAAGCTTCTTGCGGAGTGATTAGTTCCTCTGCAGAGAGCTTCTCATGATAGATAGCATACATAGGATTGTCTTTGTCTCCCAGCTTTGGTAAGATAGGCTTGTCAGTCTTTATATAAAGGTCGAGCGGCTCCCCAACTATTTCCCCACCTTTAATCTTCATGGCTGCAATCTCTATAATGTCATCAGCAAATACGTTTAAGCCTGTTGTTTCAGTATCGAATACAACCATTTCTTCTTCATCGTAAGCTTTAAGAAATTCTGCTGTGTAGCATGTATCAGGATAAAGAAGGAAGTCGGAAGGCGAAAGAGCGAGTTGCTTCAGTTTCCAATTGAAGCGTCGTGCCAAAGCATGTGAAGGAAAAGCACGCACACCTTTCATTATACGTGTCCATGCAATAGAGTTATGTTCGTTGGCAAGAATACTGAGATGAGACAGTAAGAGCTTAACATCGGGTGTATCAAAGAGGTCGCGGCCAGATACCTTAAAGTGTGTCAGTCCTACTTTGTCCATTGTCTCGCTAATATGATCTGCATCTGAATTAGAACTGACTATCACTGCCGTTCGTTCTTCTTTGTTTTGTTCATAAAGGTTACGAGCTACATCTGTAACCTCTTGTCGTTCCGAGTCAATCGTACTACTATGGATAATTCGTAAATCTTCGGGCTTAGCTTTCACATCATTGTCAGATGCAGGAAGCAACTCACGGTCTATCTTCAGTTGTTTTTCTGCGTAATCGTTAAAGACATCAAGCAGGTACTTTGGTGAACGATGGTTTCGTTGCAGGTGATGAATATTGCCCTTACACCGCATCTTGAGCAGTGTGAGAGTCTCCACTTTGGCACCCATAAAAGAGAATATTGCTTGTTGTTCGTCTCCCAGATACATCACCATAGGATTATCTTTGGCAGTGAGCAGGTCAATGATAGCAAGCTGCATACCATTGAGGTCTTGCACTTCATCTACCTGAATCCACTTATAACGCTTACATGTATCATCGGTACTGTAGATGTCATAAGTCTTTAGTAACAAGTCTTCGAAGTCGAGCAGATGGTTCTCTTCTTTGTATTGAGCATAACATCCAGCATAATACATCTTCCAAAGCAACACACGAATCCTATCGGCAGTCTTTGCATCAAGTCCTGGCACATTGGCTTCGTCCATGTATTGCTGTGCATGATGATAGATGTCAATCACAGCTTGTTCGTTATATTCTCTCTTCTGCGACTTACATATCTGCTTGATAGCCTCTCGGTCATCGTCCGTGAAACTCTCTGGGTGGAGGTAATACTTCCACGGATGCTGGTGTTCCATCTGATAAATGAAGTGCTGGAAGAAGATAATCGTCTGATAACCCTTATATCTATTGAAGTCTCTTGTTACTCCTTCCTCATCTTCGTTACGATAGTCAGCAATGATACTCACGGCTTCCTCATCGTCAATAATAGCGGAGTCTGCTGGAATCTTGTCTTCCTCGAAAAGGAACTTAGAGCAGAACCGATGTACATTACCCACCATCAGCTCAGTGCTATCGCCTCCAACAACCTTCTGAATACGATTCGTCATCTCCCTTGCGGCACGGTTTGTGAACGTAAGACAGAGCATATCCTCGTATCTCACACCCTTTTCTCTCGCATATCTTATTCTCTCTGCCAGTATATGTGTCTTACCACATCCTGGTGAAGCCAGTACAAGATGGTACCCGTGGCTTGCCTCTACTACGGGTATTTGATACTTATCTAATAACGTAAACGAATTGTTGGGTTCCATAGGTTCTTATCTTTATGGGCGTTAGAAGCCCTTTGCAAAAGTAAGAAAAAGATTGGAAATAGCATGCAGGCAGCTTATGGAATAAGAATAAAATGGTATCTTTGCAGGCGAACTTAAGGATTAGATGCTTTGCTTAAGTGCTTAATGAATGATGGAAAAGAACAGATGTGCATGGGCAGACACAGACCCATTGCTGCAGAAGTATCACGATGAAGAGTGGGGCAGACCCGTTCATGATGATCGCAAACACTATATGTATTTGCTGATGGAGGCGATGTCATGTGGTTTGTCATGGCTATTAATGTTGAAGAAGCAGGAAGTCTTTCGGGTGTGCTTTGCTGACTTTGATTACAACAAGGTAGCAACCTTCACAGATGAAGATGCCTGTTGTATAGCGGCGGAGGATGGAATGATACATAGCGAGCGGAAAGTAAAGGCAATGATAGCGAATGCTCGTGCGTTCTGTAAGGTGCGTGAAGAGTTTGGAACATTCGATAAATATATCTGGAGCTTTACCAATGGTCAGACAATGGTCTATCCTGAACATCAGAAAGAACCGTGTGTACGCAATGAACTGAGTGATTGTGTGGCTAAAGATATGAAGCGGCGAGGCTTTAAGTATGTTGGTTCGGTGATAGTCTATAGCCATCTGCAAGGAATCGGTGTCATCAACGACCATCAGCACAACTGCTTCCTTTATAACCCTAATTTAAAATAGGAGACAATGCAGGACTTTGCAGCAATTGATTTCGAGACAGCCAACTTCGAACGGAGTAGTGTCTGTTCCGTGGGCATTGTGATTGTAAGAGGTGGTGAGATTGTGGATAGTTTCTATTCTCTCATACAGCCCGAACCGAATTATTACCAATGGCGTTGTACGCAGGTTCATGGTCTTACGCGTGAAGATACGGATGAAGCACCAGTGTTTAGTGAGGTATGGAAGCAGATAGAGCCATTGGTTGAAGGCTTACCATTGGTGGCACATAACGCCCCATTCGATAAAGGATGCCTGCGAGCATGCCTTATGACTTATCAAATGGATTACCTCGACTATGAGTTCTTCGATACGTTGAAAGCGGCACGACGTATTCTTCCTCATCTCCCGAATCACCAACTACAGACCGTTGCAGCTGCATGTGGTTACGATTTAACCAATCATCATCACGCCCTTGCTGATGCGGAGGCATGCGCTTGGATAGCCAAGGAAATATTGTAAGATATTGGCCGTCGCTCGTTGAAACTCATACCTTATAAAAACGAAACACACACATTGCTTATCTTAGAATATAGACAGGGAAAACGAAATGTATATGTGTTGCATTTCATTTTCCCTGCTTTTCTTTTGCTTTTATACGGACTTTGTATTATCTTTGTGCGTATCTAATCGTATTATCTAAGTGTGATAATTAATTATCTAAGCGTGATAATACTTTATCTAAGTCTGATAATACTTTATCACGCTTAGATAATATGAAAAGATACGTGTTCCAGGAATACGAAATACGCAGAGAAATACAACAAGAACCATATAAACTTAAAACATAAACCGTATATGAGTGTAAAGTATAAGCTTCTAAAGTATCATGGACACTTCTCTACTCGTTCAGATTTCAGAGCAGTTACCATTGAAAATCAAGTCGTAGGAATTGACCGCATCGGTAAGAATATCCAAAGTGCATCGTCACTTACACAGTCTGATGTCATAGCTGTTGTAGCAGCATTGAAGGAAGAAATATCCTTTCAACTGATGTCGGGTAATGCCGTACATCTACCAGGAATAGGTTATTTCACGCTTTCTGTGAAGGGTAAACTATACCAAGATCCGCGTTCTGGCCATTATCGATTGCGAGATCCTGAGGCACGGACTGTTAAGTTTCGCCCTGATACAGAGATGATGGAGGCAATCCTTCATACCGAGTTCGAGAATGTTACTTATCGGCAGGGCGTTTCCTCTATCCCAACCTATAAGGAGATTGATGAGGCTATCGAAAGGTTAGGAACGGATAGACCTTTCTTCTCTGTGGACGACTTGCGTCTCAGCCTTAACCTTTCGCAAGCAAATGCTTATCGCATTGCGGCACGATTGGTGGAAGAAGGAAAGATAAAGAATATTGGAAAAGGGAGGAGTAAGCTATATGTCTTGGGGGGACATGATGCTAAATAGCCATAAATAAAAAAGAGGATGTGCTGACACATCCTCTTATATCCGTTTTATTGTATTCTGATAGGTTGCTGCCTATGCTCCTTCGAACTCTCTTAGGAATCGTGTATCATTCTCAGAGAAGAGGCGGAGATCGCTGACACGATATTTCAAGTTGGCTATACGCTCAACGCCCATACCGAAGGCATAACCTGTATATACGCTTGAATCAATACCGCAAGCCTCAAGGTCGTGTGGGTCAACCATACCGCAACCGAGGATTTCAACCCATCCTGTGTGCTTACAGAAACCACAACCTTCACCGCCACAGATGTTACAGCTGATATCCATCTCTGCACTTGGCTCAGTGAATGGGAAGTAGCTTGGTCGAAGACGAATCTTCGTATCTGCACCAAACATCTCACGTGCAAAGGTAAGAAGAATCTGCTTTAGGTCGGTGAAGCTGACATTCTTATCAACATATAAGCCCTCTACCTGATGGAAGAAACAGTGTGCACGGGCTGATATGGCTTCATTACGATATACACGACCTGGGCAAAGCACACGAATTGGAGGCTCATGAGTAGACATGTAATGTGCCTCGTCATTGGATGTATGGCTACGGAGAAGAACGTTCTTAGTAACATCCATGGTGTTGCTACGCTCAACGAAGAAGGTATCTTGCATGTCACGTGCAGGGTGATCAGCAGCAAAGTTCAACATAGTAAACACGTGCTGGTCGTCATCTATCTCTGGTCCTTGGTAGAGCGTGAAGCCCATTCGAGCAAAGATGTCAATGATTTCATTCTTTACCAGCGTCAGTGGATGACGTGTACCAAGGCTGATAGGGTAGGCGGTACGTGTCAAATCAATATCGTCACTCTGTGCCTCACTTGTCTCAAGTTGCTCTTTGAGGTCATTAATCTTGTTCTGTGTGAGTTGCTTGAGTTCGTTGATTTTCATGCCAACTGCCTTCTTTTGGTCAGCTGCTACATTGCGAAACTCGCCCATCAACGCATTGATTTCACCTTTCTTACTTAGATATTTCAAGCGTAGTTGCTCTACATCATCTGCGCTTTTGGCCGTGAGTGTGCTTACTTCATTAAGAAGTTCTTGTATCTTGTCTAATAACATACTGCTTGATTATTTTCCTGCAAAGGTACGATTTATAATCGGAACGGAGAAATTACCATAATATAATTTTATACTTTTGCTACCTTATTAGAAATAAATGTCGTACTTTTGCAAGAAATTTGAGACGAATAAGAGTGAGTATGAGAAAAGTTTTTTTACTTGTTGTATGCGCCTGTACGGCGATGATAGCTATAACCACTGGTTGCACTAACAAAAAAGTAGAAGGAGCTGATAGCACAACGGCTGATTCTTCAGAGGTTGGCGATACAGCAATAGATTCCGTAGATTCTGCTGCAGAGGTCATCGCATCAACACCAATGCCTAAGGCTGCCGATCAGTTGTTTGATGATTTCTTCTTTAATTTTATTGCAAATAAAAAGCTACAAAGGAACCGTATAAAGTTTCCTTTACCTGTAGTGAGAAACAATGGGACTCAGAAGTTGCAGAAGGGTCAATGGAAGATGGACCCTTTCTTCCGTCCACAAGGTTATTATACACTGATATTTGATAAGGAAGCACAGATGAAATATTCTAAGTCAACAGACTTAGACAGTGTTATCGTGGAGAAGATCTATTTGAGAAAAGGTATCGTTGAACAATATTGGTTTGATCACCAAGACGGGATTTGGGAGTTGAATAAGATACGTGATATCTCATTTAAGGAGAGTTATAATGCATCTTTCTTCTCTTTCCTTTCTCGTTTCTTTGCTAACAGAGGTAAAGGTTTCGTGAAAAACCCTTTGGCGTACACGGGTCCAGACCCCAATGGTGAAGAAGTTGCCACTATAAATACGACAATCCCAGCTGATGAATGGTCCTCGTTCTTACCAGAGATTCCTGGTGAAATGATTTATAATATTCTCTATGGACAGAAATATACGGAGACTGATCGTAAGATACTGACTTTCCGAGGACTTGCAAATGGAGCAGAAACACAGCTTATCTTTAAACGTCATGGGAAAGATTGGCGCTTAGAAAAGATAGTTGCATATTAATAGGAATTTATGAATCAATTTAAGTTATATAGCTTACTTTCTCATAATACCTTTGGTATTGACGTGCAGTGTCGTCGTTTTGTTGAATATGAAACGCTTGAAGAAGCGCAGCTTGTAGTGCGCTCTTTGACAGCTGATGATTATCCTTTGTTGATACTTGGAAGTGGAAGTAATCTCTTACTAACAGGTGATTACAATGGGACTGTACTTCATTCAGGAATCTCTTTCATAGAACAACTTGATGATGTGCATGTGCGTTGTGGTTCTGGATATGTATGGGATGATTTTGTAGATTACTGTGTTAAGCATGAACTTTATGGAGCAGAGAACCTTTCTATCATCCCTGGTGAATGTGGGGCAAGCGCTGTTCAGAATATAGGTGCTTATGGTGCCGAAGCAAAAGACTTGATAGAAGAGGTTGAAGCTGTTGAAATTGCAACGGGAGTTGTTTGTCATTTTAAGAATGAAGAATGCCAGTATAGTTACCGGCAAAGTAGGTTCAAGCATGATTGGCATAACAAGTATCTAATCACGTCGGTGACTTATCGTCTCTCAAAACAGTATCGTCCTAAACTTGATTATGGAAATATAAGATTTGCTTTAGCAGAGCGTGGCATAAAGAATCCTACTGCAGCAGAACTTCGTCAGACTATTATAGATATTCGTAACGCAAAACTCCCAGATCCAAAGGAGATTGGCAATGCGGGAAGTTTCTTTATGAATCCTATCTTACCTAAGGAAAAGTACGAGTCTTTGGCTTCGCTTTATGAAGGTATGCCACACTATACTATCGATGAAAACTATGAGAAAGTTCCTGCAGGATGGATGATAGAGCAATGTGGCTGGAAGGGGAAATCACTCGGTAACGTTGGTGTCTATGATAAACAAGCCTTGGTTTTAGTAAATCATGGTGGAGCTACAGGTGCTGACGTCGTCCATCTGGTTGAGGCTATTCAACATGATGTAAAAGAGAAGTTTGGCGTAGAGATTCATCCAGAAGTGAACGTTATATAGTCTTTCTTGGCTTTGTTAGACTTCTAGAAGAGGTAGTTGGGAAGGTCTGGAAATGAATCTTTTTTATAAATAGTATCGTATTCTTGAAACAGGGAGAATATATAAGTGGCAAAGAATCAGTGAGATCTGATTCTCTGACAACTAAGATAAAAGAATCATTAGTGCCAAAGATGACCTTAACTTTTCTTGGTACAGGTACATCTAATGGTGTACCTGTCATTGGTTGTAATTGTAAGGTATGTAAAAGTAAAGACCCTAGAGATAACCGTTTACGTACTTCTGCCTTATTAGAAACAGAACATACGCGTGTTTTAATAGACTGTGGACCTGATTTCCGGCAGCAGATTCTCCCTTTACCATTCCGTAAGATAGATGCTCTATTGGTGACACACATACACTATGATCATGTTGGGGGAATTGATGATCTACGGCCTTATTGCGCATTGGGTGATATAGATATTTATGCAAATGAGGATACTTGTGCTGGCCTTCGGCATAATTTCCCTTATTGTTTTACTGAGAAACTTTACCCAGGTGTTCCTAAGTTGAACCTCCATGCGGTTCTTCCACATTCGCATTTCCAGATAGGAGAACTAGATGTTGTTCCCATTGTTGTTGTGCATGATAAGTTACCAATACTTGGTTTTCGTATAGGGAAGTTGGCTTATATTACAGATATGAAGACTATAGGTGATGCTGAGTTAACTTATTTAAAAGGTGTTGAAACATTAGTGGTAAATGGATTGCGCTGGGAACGGTCACATCATTCACATCAATTAATACCTGAAGCTATAAAATTTAGTAAGCGTATAGGTGCACAAAGAACCTATTTAACACACCTTACACATCAAGTTGGTTTGCATAAAGAAGCACAACAGAGATTACCTGAAGGTGTTTTTCTTGCCTGTGATGGTCTAAAAATAGTTATATAGTGTAGCTTTTCTATTTTCTGGGTAGTAGAATTTCATTCGTGTTTATCAACAACTCCATTGGTGTTTATCAATAACTCTGCTCATGTTTGTCATTAACACCATTGGTGCTTACTTACAACATAGTTCTAATACAATTGTTCTTGTACGTTGTTCTCTCTTCATCTCATAGCTCTATAATTGCATATTTGACTTGAATAACGTATAAAAACAAAAAACCATAGGACTGAGTCCTATGGTCATTTTCTCTCTTTTTTTCTGTTCGTTTGCTTACTTAGCAACTGAGTCAGCAGCAACTGAATCTGTAGCAGCAGAATGAGCGTTAGCGCTATCGTTCTGAACTGAGTCAGCAGATGTAGAGTCAGCGTTAGCAGCTGGCTTAGAGTTGTTGTGACAAGATGCTAAAGAGATAGCTGCAATAGCTACGAACATTAAAACTAATTTCTTCATTTTCTTTTGCTTTTTAAATCTGTAAAACAATCATTTGTTTGTTAAAACGATGCAAAGGTAAGTAACTTTTTTCATTTGGCAATCATTTTTTAAGTACTTTTTTGAACTCATTTTGTAACTAATTCGTAATGTATTGATTATCAATTAGATACAAATATTAAATAAATGTTAATTATTTAATGTGTCCCTACACAGTCTTCTTTTGAACTTCATATTCTTTTCTTTCTTATGATAAATGGTGGTAAAGTTTTCTTTTCATCTTGTTGTATGTTGTAGTAAGTAAAGAAGTAAAAGATGCGTTTTTTTGGTTTTATCTTCATTTTACAGTAACTTTGCAAGCCATATGATAGATACAGCAGCTTTTCAAGGCAAAAAGGCCAGATTCTATACGTTAGGTTGTAAGCTCAACTTTTCGGAGACGAGTACTTTCGCGCGTACCTTATATAATATGGGAGTTCGTGAAGCGAAGAAGAATGAGCAGGCAGATATTTGTCTGATCAATACTTGTTCAGTTACTGAAGTGGCTGATCATAAATGCCGGCAGATTATCCATCGTATGGTTCGTCAAAATCCTGGTGCTTTTGTTATAGTTACAGGTTGCTATGCTCAGTTAGAGAGTGCGACAGTTGCAAAGATTGAAGGTGTGGACTTAGTGTTGGGTAGTAATGAGAAAGCTGACCTAGTCCAGTATTTGAGTGATGCGTGGAATAAAGTAGGAACTGATCCCCATGGTACAGAACCTCAGGGTGAGTACCATTCTGTTAAGACTAAAGATATCAAAAGTTTCCAGGCAAGTTGCTCACGTGGTAATCGTACACGTTATTTCCTGAAGGTGCAGGATGGATGTAATTATTTCTGTACCTATTGTACGATACCTTATGCTCGTGGCTTTTCACGTAACCCTTCTATAGCATCACTTGTCCAGCAAGCGAAGGATGCAGCACAGGAAGGCGGTAAGGAAATTGTGCTAACTGGTGTGAATATTGGTGATTTTGGAGAAACAACAGGGGAGAGTTTCCTTGATTTGGTAAAGGCTCTTGATAAAGTAGAGGGTATTCAACGTTACCGTATTAGCTCATTAGAACCAGATTTGATAGACGATGAGCTTATAGAGTACTGTGCACATTCACGTGCTTTTATGCCTCATTTTCATATCCCATTACAGAGTGGTTCAGATGAAGTCTTGAAGCTTATGCATCGTCGTTATGATACTTCACTTTTCACACATAAGATAAATCTTATCAAAGAAAAGATGCCAGATGCCTTCATCGGAGTGGATGTTATGGTAGGCTCACGTGGTGAAAAGCCTGAATATTTTGAGGAATGTTATAACTTCTTAGATGCTCTTCCTGTTACTCAACTTCACGTCTTCCCTTATTCTGAACGTCCTGGCACATCGGCCTTGTCTATCCCTTACGTTGTCGAAGATCGTGAGAAAAAACATCGGGCACACCGACTTCTGAAGCTATCTGATGAGAAGACACGTGCATTTTATGCTGCCCATATCGGTCAGGAAGCAGATGTTCTCTTTGAGAAAGCTGCGCGTGGAAAGGCAATGCATGGTTTTACTGATAATTACATTCGTGTTGAGTTATCACCAACTCAGGCAAAAGAGGAATATGATAATCAGATACTACGTGTTCGTTTAGGAGGTTTTAACTTCGACCAGAGCTCTTTAAAAGCTGAAATCTTATGAATGTAGCTATTGTTATCTTGAACTGGAATGGTCGGAAAATGATGGAGAAGTATCTCCCGTCAGTATTGAATTTTTCCTGTCGTGAAGCAGAGGTAATTGTAGCAGACAATGCCTCAACAGACGATTCTGTGTCTTGGCTTAGAGAATCCTACCCACATGTGCGTGTAATTCAATTAGATCAGAACTATGGTTTTGCAGAAGGTTATAACCAAGCTCTTAGACAAATTGATAGTAAGTATTATCTTTTGCTCAACAGTGATGTTGAGGTTACCTATCATTGGCTTACCACTTTGATTGAAGAGATGGATGCGCATGATGATGTAGCAGCTTGTCAGCCTAAGATTCTTTCAGTTGTTAACCGTGATTCTTTTGAATATGCGGGTGCCTCTGGCGGATTTATTGATCGTTATGGTTATCCTTTTTGCCGTGGACGAATTTTTGATACAGTAGAAGAAGACAATGGGCAATATGACAATACACAGGAGATTCTTTGGGCAACAGGTGCTTGTCTGATGATACGATCGTGTGATTACTGGGCTGCAGGAGGGCTTGATGGACGTTTTTTTGCACATAATGAAGAGATAGATCTATGCTGGCGCCTGCACAGAATGGGTAAAAGGATCTTCTGTTTCCCCGAAAGTGTTGTGTATCATCTGGGAGGTGGCACACTGCCAAAGTCAAATCCTCGGAAAACATTCCTTAATTTCCGCAATAATTTGACGATGCTTTGGAAGAATCTTCCTGAGGATGACTTACGCCATGTTATGCGTGTTCGTTGGTTCTTGGACTATCTTGCAGCCTTTCAGACTCTTGTTCTTAATCGAAATTGGGGCGATTTTAAGGCAATAGTTTCCGCAAGACGAGCGTTTAAACAATGGAAGAAAGACTTTCCACGTGATATTAACGTGAATAAAACAGTGCATGATACCCCAGCAATGTTAGCTAATTGTACGGTAGATGGTCGTAAACGCTATTCCGTTTTGTGGGAGTATTATGTGCATGGACGTAAACTATTCTCGTCTTTGCCAGAGCGTGATGTTAAATAAAGGTTTGTATTTTAACTTTTTTAGCAAAACGTTTGCGCACAGAAATGTTTTTTATTAATTTTGCAAACAATATCCAAATATTGTAAAAAGAGTTAGTGAAGCAACCGTATTATATATTGTTACTGGTTCTGTTTACCTGTGTTGGGTGTCAGTTCAAGTTATCCTCTGATAGTGAGAATGATAATTCTCTGCTGTTAGAGCTTGAACGTTATGACCGGTTAGAGTATCGTTATCTTACGACGGGCGACTTTTCTGCACTCCAACAAATGAATACGGAGTATCCAATAGAGACCCGAACCTTAATAGAAGATGTCGTAAAAATTGGTGATACAACGGATCCTGATATCAATAGTAAGTTCTTGAAGTTTTATCAAGATACGACTTTACAGACGTTGATAGCTGCAGTTGAATCTGAGTATGCAAATACAGAAGATATAGATCAACAGTTAAGCACAGCTTTTAGTCGGTTAAAGCAAGCGTTACCAAGGATTGAGGTTCCTAAGGTATATGCTCAAATTTCGGCTTTGGATCAGAGTATTATTGTTGGTAATGGTGCGATAGGTGTTTCACTTGATAAATATTTAGGCGCGAATTATCCATTGTATATAAAATATTATTCGCCATCTCAACGTAAGCAGATGACACGAGAGTATATACTTCCAGATTGTCTTACGTTTTATCTCATGAGCATATATCCATTGGATCACTTTGATTCCAGACCTCAACTGGAACGTGATTTGCAGATAGGGAAGATTCAGTGGATAGTAAATCAAGTGATATCAAAGCGTATTTATCGCAATAAATACGAAGATGCCGTAGATGTTTATATGAAGCGAAACCCTAATATTAGTTATGAGACTTTATTAAGAATGACGGATTTCGCAGCGTTTAAGGTAGTAGAAAATTAAAGTAAAGATATAATCTTATAAGAAAAATACGTATATAAGGTTTGTACTTGAGGAGTGATTTATTTTTATTTATGTTTAAAAAGAGGCAGTCTCAGACTCAAGTGTATGAGGGCTTGCTGATATTTTATAAACTTCTCTCAAATCCCGTGGAACAAAATTAATATCATAGTGAGGCATCATATGCTTGACAATCTACTCGTCTATCAAGAGAAAGGCTGAATTCCAAATAAGGAGTTCAGCCTTTTTTTTGTTCTGTTTTTTCAGCCTGTGGGTTTCTATACATGGTCTTTTGTGTTGTAAAAGGGCATGTTTTACACTTCAAAAGGTGCTCTTTTATACCTCAAAAGGGCGTCTTTTGCATTGCAAAAGGGCGTCTTTTAAAAGCCTCTTTTTAATCTATTGGTTTTCAGTCTGTTATAAACTTGTTTTTTCGAGTATTCCACTAAGGTAAGAGAAGGATTAATGTGTACTTTTGTAAAGTCCTTTTGATGGATTGTTTTTTGCAGTGAGTATAATGTCTATGATGTAGTGAGGCTGTATATCCTTTTGTTGGATTTAAAGCAATTGGGCTGATAGATCTTTATATTAAAGATAAATTTATAGCCATATAGGGATAAAAAATCACCTTAAAGCTATCATTTAAATATTTTTTTTATACTTTTGTAAAAGTGGCATAAGTTAAACCTAATATTGCGGTAGTAACGATGGGAACAGGAAAAGAGGTATGTTTAATTCTAAAAGGTATCCGACAAAAGATAGCAGATGCCAATGGTATTAGTTATCAACCCAAAGAATGTCACCACAAGGGGGATTGTACGGGTACTTGTCCTGCTTGTGAGGAGGAGATACGTTACCTTGAACGGGAGTTGAAAGCACGTAAGGGTAATGGCTTCGGTATGAAGGTGGCTGGTATAGCAGCAGGTATCTGCGCTACGGTAATACCGATGACCGCTGCTGCGCAAAGTGTTAAGCCCGATAGTACGGCTAACCTTCCTGTGCAAACAACCAAGAAAGGCGATGTAAAGGTAGTAGACCTTTCTGATGGTTGTGCATCACCTGTGGTTGTACGTGGAATGGTGATGGATAGTGAAGATAATAAACCCTTGGTTGGAGCTTCGATCTTAATAGACGGAACAACCAAGGAAACGGTCACAAACGTAGATGGACAATTTGCTTTGAAAGTACCATCAGATACGTTGTTGGTTATTTCATATATAGGTTGTAAGGAAAAGAAGGTTCGTGTAAGTTCTCTTTTAAGTTCAGATAATAATGTTATTATGCTTGAGGAGGATGAAGCCATTGATTTTTCGGGAATAGCTGGAGGAGTCGTAACTGTTTTGGCAAACTACGATGACGTGTATGGTCATAGGACTTATAAACCGAAGTCGCATAAGGAGAAAACTAAGAAGAAGTGTAAGTAAAGATTAGTATTATGGCAAAAGGGAAGAGTACTTGTAAGCTACTAAAGAGTATTCGGCAGCAGATAGCAGATGCCAATGGTATAAGTTATCAACCCAAAGAGTGTCACCACAAGGGGGATTGTGCGGGTATTTGCCCTGCTTGTGAGGAGGAGATACGTTACCTTGAACGGGAGCTGAAAGCACGTAAGGGTAATGGCTTCGGTATGAAGGTAGCTGGTATAGCAGCAGGTATCTGCGCTACGGTAATGCCGATGACTGCTGCTGCGCAAGCTGTTAAGTCTGATAGTACGGCTAACCCTCCTGTACAAACTACCAAGAAAGCCCCTATAAAGGTAGTAGACCTTTCTGATAGTTGTGCATCACCTGTGGTTGTACGTGGAATGGTCATAGACAGTGAAGATAATAAACCATTGGTTGGAGCTTCTATTTTAATAGACGGAACAACCAAGGAAATAGTCACAAATGTAGATGGACAGTTTGCTTTGAAAGTCCCATCAGACACGTCGTTGGTTATATCATCTATAGGATACTATAAGAAAAAGGTTCGTGTAAGTTCTCTTTTACGTTCTGACAATAATGTTATTATGCTTGAAAAGCATGTGATGACAGGTTTTGTTGCAGTAGCAACAGTAAATGCAACAAGTGATACTGGCAGAGATGGGAGCGCAAGTAATATTGATGATGTGTATGGTCATAAGACTTATAGACCTAAGTCACATAAGGAGAAGAATAAGAAGAAGTGTAAGTAAAGATTAGTATTATGGCAAAAGGAAAGAGTACTTGTAAGTTGCTGAAGAGTATTCGGCAACAGATAGCGGATGCGAACGGTATCAGTTATCAGCCTAAAGAGTGTCACCACAAGGGGGATTGTGCCGGTACTTGTCCTGCTTGTGAGGAAGAAATACGCTATCTTGAACGTGAGTTAAAGGCGCGTAAGGGTAATGGCTTCGGTATGAAGGTGGCTGGTATTGCTGCAGGTATCTGCGCTACGGTAATGCCGATGACTGCTGCTGCGCAAGCTGTTAAGTCTGATAGTACGGCTAATCCTCCTGTACAAACAACCAAGAAAGCCCCTATAAAGGTAGTACACCTTTCTGATAGTTGTGCATCACCTGTGGTTGTACGTGGAATGGTCATTGGCAGTGATAATAAAGAACCAGTGATAGGTGCTTCTGTTGTAATAGACGGAACAAAAAAGGGCGTTGTAACAAATATTGATGGACAGTTTGCTTTGAAGTTACCACCAGACACTTCGTTGGTTATTTCATATATCGGATACAAGACAAAGAAGGTTCATGTAAGCTCTCTTTTGCATTCTGATAATAATGTTATAGTGCTTGAGGAAGATAGAGAGGCAATGTTAGATGGCATTGTAGCAATAGCTACACAACCTACCTGCAAAGATGACGTATATGGTCATAGGACTTACAAACCGAAATCGCATAAGGAGAAGAATAAAAAGAAGTGTAAGTAAGGATTAGTATTATGGTAAAAGGAAAGAGTACTTGTAAGCTATTGAAGGATATTCGGCAGCAGATAGCGGATGCGAATGGTATCAGCTATCAGCCTAAGGAGTGTCATTACGAAGGGGATTGTGCAGGTACTTGCCCTGCTTGTGAGGAGGAGATACGTTATCTTGAACGTGAGTTAAAGGCACGTAAGGGTAATGGCTTCGGTATGAAGGTGGCTGGTATTGCTGCTGGTATCTGCGCTACGGTAATGCCGATGACCGCTGCTGCGCAAGCTGTTAAGTCTGATAGTACGGCTAACCCTCCTGTACAAACTACCAAGAAAGCCCCTATAAAGGTAGTAGACCTTTCTGATGGATGTGCATCACCTGTGGTTGTACGTGGAATGGTCATAGACGAAGAAAATAAAGAACCAGTGATAGGGGCAGGTGTTTTTATAGACGGAACAAACAAGGGCATTGCAACAGATATCGATGGACAGTTTGCTTTGAAAGTTCCATCAGACACGTCGTTGGTTATTTCATATATCGGTTATGAGAAGCAAAAGGTTCATGTAAGTTCTCTTTTACGTCCAGAGAATAATGTTATTATTCTTAAATCCGATGGACGTCAGTTAACTGGAGAAGTTGTTACAGTTGTGAAGACAGTATATAACGATGATGTATATGATCGTAGGACTTATAAGGTGAAGTCGCATAAGGAGAAGACGAAGAAGTGTAAGTAAGGATTAGAGTTATGACAAAGGGAAGGAGTACTTGTAAGCTACTAAAGGATATTCGGCAGCAGATAGCTGATGCGAATGGTATCAGTTATCAGCCTAAGGAGTGTCATTACGAAGGGGATTGTGCAGGAACTTGCCCTGCTTGTGAAGCAGAGATACGCTATTTAGAGACGCAATTAAGAGAACGGAAACGCAAGGGGTGGGGCATGAAAGTGGCTGGTTTGGCTGCTGGTCTTTGTGTTGCTACGGTTCCTCTTACATCATGTCAGAACACTCCCAAAGCTTGCAACGTTGAGAATAAAGCTCAGGATTCTACTGATATGCCAGTTATGGGCGAGAAAGTAGTGATACCAAAAGCACTCACTGCAGATTTGAAGAATGCTATTGTTATTATTGGACGAGTGCTCGACTCTTCTACTGGTAAGGCTGCTCCAGAAGTTAATGTTATGATATTAGGAGGTAAGAAGAGACTATCTTTGGGCGAAGATGGAAGATTTGCATTGCAGGTTAATCGTAATGACTCCCTCGTGTTCTCATCTTATGGGTTTGAGGATAAGGTGATAGCAGTGAAGTCTATTCGTAATCCTAATGATATGGTTGTCCGTTTAGAACCTTCTCTTGACAAAGTAGGGGAGATAGATAGGGAGTATTTAGAGAAAGAATTAGCCGACAGCAGTGCTCCTCAATCACATAAAGAGAAATGCAATCAGAAATAACAGCACCGTTTATTGCCATTAATCGGCACAGACTCACCACGGATGGAGAAGGCGTAACGACATTGGTAGGGTTCCATGGTTGTCCCCTTCATTGCGAGTACTGCTTAAATCCTCAGTGCTTACAAGCGGATGGTGTATGGCGTAGGATGACGCCTGGTGAGTTATATAGTGAGGTGGAGATAGACGACCTTTACTTTATGGCAACGGGCGGTGGCATCTGCTTTGGAGGTGGTGAACCCCTCTTACATTCAGACTTCATTAAGGCCTTTGCAGAGATAATGAATCCTGAATGGAAGTTGACGATAGAGACATCGCTCAATGTTCCACTTAAGAATGTCAAGGCTATCGCTTCGTTGGTGGAGATGTGGTATGTTGATATTAAAGATGTTAATCCAATAATTTATAAAGCTTATACAGGAGAAAGTAATGAGCGAGTCATGCGTAATCTTCAGTGGTTAGCAGACAATGATTACTCTGATAAGATCATCATACGACTGCCTTTAATACCTAAATATAATACAGAGGAGAATCGTGAGCATAGTCAGCAGTTATTGAAGAACATAGGGTTTAATTATTTTGATACGTTTACATATATTGTACGATAATAAGATTATTGATACATAATATGCATAGTGCATTCTTCATTTTCTGTTTTAAAAACATTATCTTTGCAGACACTAAAGAATAAAATATGAAACATTTCCTTATATTATCGGTATTATATATGATGTTACCATTGTCTCTTTTTGCACAGAGCTATGACGATTTATGGAAGCGAGTAGATGCTGCTGGGTCAAAGGATCTACCTAAGACACAGATAGACTTGCTGACAAAGATAGCGAAGAAAGCACAACGGGAAAAAGCTTATGGGCAGCTTTTGGCTGCAGACCTTTTAGCTTCAAGTCTCCAAACACAAATCTCACCTGATTCTATGGACGTAGAAGTTGAAAGATTAAAGGCAAAAGCGCAGGAAGCTGAACGCAAGGATGAGGTCTTGGCTGCTATCTATAATTGTGTTTTAGGAAGGATAGAACAAGGTAAAGAAAAAGGTAATAGTGCTGAATATTTTAAGAAAGCATTATCTAACCCATCGTTGTTGGCACGGCAGAAGGCTGCTAATTATACTCCGTTAGTGAAAATAGGCAAAGATGATAATATCTTTGGAGGAGACTTGCTTCACGTTATAGGTTTACAGGCAAGGGATTTTGACAAACTTAGTCACTATTATGCTGAGCATGGAAATAGAGAGGCAGCTTGCTATGCAGCTTTGCTTGCGGCTGATGAAAGGAAAAATAAAGGTGAGTTTCTCGATTCTTTGATGCGTGTTTATGGCGACTTACCAATATGTGGTGAAGTGGCAATAAGCAAGTATAATTATATGAGAGAGAGGGAGGAGTCTGTAGATAAACGTATTGCTTTAATTGATAACGCACTCTCCCGTTGGGCTTCATGGCCAGCTATGGAAGAACTTCGTTATGCTCGTAAAGAATTGACAGTTCCATTATCTACGGCGGTTGCTGATAAGCTAAGGGTAACAAGTAAGGATCAGAACAATACTGTTAAAGTCGAAGTCCGCAATTTATCAGGCTTAACACTTAACATTACGCGCACGTCTCTAAAAGGCAATCACCAATATAATGTTGATGATAAAAACGATCTGAAAGCTATCAAAGCATCCTTAATACCAACTTCTAAGCAGGTAATTCAGCGTACATATAAGGATTATAAGGACTATGAAGTACTGAAAGATTCTTTTAATCTACCAGCACTTCCTATAGGTGTTTACTTGTTAGAGTTTGTTCCTTCAGATGATCGTTTGGCTAAAGATTACTCTCTTTATTATGTCAGCGACCTATTTGTTATGACGGAAGAGCAGCCTGGAAAGCGCAATCGTTATGTTGTGGTTGACGCTATTGAGGGACAGCCTGTGCCAGGAGCAACCATCCGTATAGATTATAAGAAAGATTATTGGAGTAATAAATTGTTAACTAAATTACTCACAGTGGATAGTAAAGGAGAGGCTTTTATGGCCGATACTGGTAATGAACCTGATGTATTTGTTTACACAAGCAAGGATCAGGCTTTCCCTAGTACTGGGCTTAAAAGCAATTATGACTACTATGAAGTTAATAAGACTAGTAATGTAACGAACCTTTATACTGACCGCTCTCTTTATCGTCCTGGACAGACAGTCCATGCCTCTGCGATTGTATATCTAATGATGCAAAAAGGCTTTAAGATGAAAGCTGAAGCTGGAGTCTCATTTGATATGATATTACGTGATGCGAATGGAAAAGAGCTGAGTCGTAAGCCTGTAACTACTGATCGCTTTGGTACAGCATCTGCTGACTTTGAGTTGCCAAGTAGTGGACTTACAGGTGATTTCACGATTACTACTAATAGTAAAGGGAGTGGGCAAGTTAGTTTCAAAGTAGAGGAATACAAGCGTCCTACCTTTGAAGTAAGTTTTGATGACTACAAGGAGAAGTACACAATAGGTGATACTATCCAACTGAAAGGACATGCTAAGAGTTTTGCAGGTGTCCCTGTACAGAATGCGAAAGTGGCTTACTGGGTTAAGCGACGTCCTATGCGTTGGTGGTGGGATAGCTATGAGAATGATGAGAACGTTCAGGTTGGTAATGTTGTAACAGATGAGAACGGTAATTTCACGGTCTCTGTACCTTTTGTTCTATCGAAAGAAGTAGAGAAGGATATGACTTCTAATCGTTCTTTCCGCCCTCGTTTCTATCGCTTCGAGGTAGAGGCTAAGGTGACAGATGCTGGTGGTGAGAGTCGAGAAGGCTCTGTCTCGCTTCCTCTTGGTACTAATCCGACCACGTTGGCATGTGATATTCCAGATAAGAACTTGCGTGATAGCTTGAAAACAATCAAGTTCGATTACCTCAATATGGCTGGTCAACCCATTGACGGGACGGTGAAGTATGTGATTGTTCCACAGCAGAAAGATGAAAAACTATATGTTTATAACAATTATGTAACAGCTAAAGCCAATGAAAAAGTTGCTTTAAAGCCAATGCCCTCAGGTGCTTATCGCTTGCATGCAATCTGTGGGGCAGACACTGTCAATACTGACTTTGTTGTTTTCTCAATGGATGATAAGCAACCAGTAATTACTACACATGATTGGTTCTACTTGAGTGATAACTTCTTCCCACGTGATGGTTCACCTGTCTATCTACAAGTTGGCTCGAGTGATAAAAACCAACATGTAGTTTATTCTATCTATGCTGGTAATAAGATGATAGAAACGGGTTCATTTGATCAAAGTAATAGTATTAAGACAAGAAAACTCTTCTATAAGGAAGAATATGGCGATGGTATTACCTTGAATTATGCGTGGGTGAAGGATGGGGTATTATATTCTCACATGCAGAGTATCGCTCGACCATTGCCTGATAAACGATTAATTACGGAGTGGTCTACTTTCCGTGACAAGCTAATACCAGGTCAGAAGGAAGAATGGATAGTAAGTATTAAACGTCCAGATGGCAAGGCGGCAGATGCTCAGCTGATGGCTACTCTCTATGATAAAAGCCTTGATGCAATTATTGCACACTCTTGGATGCTGAGTCCTTACTTCTCTGTTAGTCAGCCAAGTGTGCTATGGGTGGGTCCAACTATGAATGCTTTGGACTTGGAATCTTATGCTAGTGTAAAGAGAAAAAATGTGCCAGAACTCTCGTTATCAATGTTTGATAATCGTTATCTTGGCTTTTGGGACTCTCCATTTAGTTTCAATTATGGGAAAAGGGCGCGTAATTATGTTCTAATGTCACGTGCAGCAGAGATGAGAGCAATGCCTATGTCTGATTCAGCAGAGAGTCGTGTGTTTAGTGTTGCAGAGCAGATGCCATCGATGAGAACCGATAGGGCAGCTGTGAAATACACTGCTCCTGTCATTAAGAAAGATGAAGAGATAAAGACAGACGAGAAGAAAGGAGACAAGAAGGTGACACCTTCTATGCGTGAAAATCTCAATGAGACCGCTTTCTTCTATCCACAGTTACAGACGGATGGAAAGGGTAATGTAAGTATTAAGTTCACGCTTCCAGAAGGTTTGACAACATGGCGTTTTATTGGTATCTCTCATGATGAAGAAATGAATCATGGCTATTTGACAGATGAGGTAGTTGCAAAGAAGAGTTTAATGATTCAACCAAATATGCCTCGTTTCGTGCGTATCGGTGACGAGGCAATGGCTTCTGCACGATTATTCAATCAATCGGACAAGGATATAGATGCCAATACGAAGATTGAAATTATTGATCCCGCAACTGAAAAGGTGTTGTTTACAGATAGTAAAGAGGTTGTTTTAAAGAAGCAAAGTAATGGTTTAGTAATTTATAATCTATCTTCTTTGTTATCAGAGAAAGCTAATCAGTTATCGGCTGATCAGTCTTTGTTGATTGCTCGCTTCTCGGTAGAGGGCGATGGATTCTCTGATGGTGAGCAACATTATCTACCTGTTCTTCAAAACAAGGAGTATGTTACCAACACCTTACCATTCACTCAGAATGGGGCAGGGGAGAAGGTCGTTGATGTTAATAAGCTATTCCCAAAGAATAGTACAGCACAACGATTGACTATTGAATATACGAATAATCCAAATTGGTTGATGGTTCAGGCATTGCCTTATGTAGCAGAGACAAATGAGAAGAACGCTATTAGTCTTGTTTCAGCTTATTATGCTAATCGTCTGGCAAAGAAGATTATCTCTACTTCACCAAAGATAGAACAGACAATTAATCAGTGGCGTTTAGAAACTGGAAAAGAAACCTCTATGATGTCTGCATTAGAGAAGAACCAAGACTTGAAGACGTTGGCTTTGGAAGAAACTCCATGGTTGAGAGATGCTAATAACGAACGTGAACAGAAGCAAATGTTAGTTCGTCTCTTTGATGGAAACCAATTGCAAAATCGCTTGTCTACGACATTAACCAGTCTGAAGAAGCTACAGAATCCTGATGGTTCTTTTTCTTGGTGGCCTGGAATGAAGGGTAGTTTGTATATGACAGTATCAGTAATAAAAACCCTTGTTCGGTTACAAACACTGACTGATAAGATGGAGACTTCTGCTATTGTTGATGCAGCCTTTCGTTATTTGGATAAGCGAGTTGGAGAGGAAGTCGCCAATATGAAGAAGTATGAGAAGAAGTATAAGACGTTGCTCTTCCCTATGGATGACCTCTGTGATTATCTATATTCAAATGCCTTGGCAGGGCGTAAGGCAACGCCAGATGTCAACTATCTCTTGGATAGACTGTCTAAGAAACCTACTGACTTAACTATTTATGGTAAAGCCCGTACGGCAGTTATTCTTC
This sequence comes from Prevotella histicola, assembly GCF_055385135.1. Taxonomy (NCBI): domain Bacteria; kingdom Pseudomonadati; phylum Bacteroidota; class Bacteroidia; order Bacteroidales; family Prevotellaceae; genus Prevotella; species Prevotella histicola. The sequence goes on from NZ_AP043793.1 coordinate 111,004, forward strand.
AACAATATAATAAGGTAGAGAAAGCAAAAGAGTATTTGCAAAGTATTAAGGAATATTTGGTATGTACGGATGAGAGGGGTTGTTACTTTGATACGAAACGTGCACAATATAGCTGGTTTGACTATAAGATACCAACTGAAGTAGCAGCAATTGAAGCTGTGAAACATGTTACGCCAAATGACGAACAGACGCTAATGAATATGCAACGCTGGCTTTTACAGGAGAAGAGAACGCAGAGTTGGGACACTCCTTTGAATACAGTAGATGCTATTTGGGCGTTTATGAATGATGGTAAATGGGTGATGGATAATGGCGAAAGTGCCAAACTTACGTTAGACAACCATCCTTTGAGCACATCACAACCTACAGCAGGACTTGGATATATTAAGGTGACGCAACCAATAGTCGTGCAGTCTACTTCAGAAAAGCAGGAGTTAAAGATTCAAAAGACTAGTACGGGGACCAGTTGGGGAGCTGTTTATGCGCAATTCTTCCAACCTTCTAGTGAGGTTTCAGATGCTACGTCTGGTTTGAAAATTAAACGAGAAATATTAGTTGATAGCACTCAGACAAAGAATATTAATAGTCTGAAAGTGGGAGACAAGGTACGTATTCGTTTGACGATCATTGCTGATCGTGATTATGACTTTGTGCAGGTTGTTGATAGACGCGCAGCTTGTTTGGAACCTGTTAATCAATTAAGTGGTTATTATGGGGGATATTATATCGCGCCGAAAGACTATACAACCGCATATTATTTCGACGTGATGGCTAAAGGTAAACATGTAATTGAAACGGAATATTACATTGACCGTGCTGGCCTATATCATACAGGAACAAGTACTGCTCAATGTGCTTATGCACCAGAATATAATGGTCGTACAGGGGCAATAGTTGTGAAAGTTGAAGAGTAGATAAGTTGATGAGTGGGAAAGTGAATGGAGGAGATGGGTTATTAGATATTGCCGACCAGAAAGTATTACTTTAATTCGCTTTCATCCCTTTATCCTTTCTCCCACTTATATAGACAAACTTCTTTTAAAAAGATGCTTCAAATAGAAATAGATAACGGCAGTGGATTTTGTTTTGGTGTGACCACTGCCATCAAGAAAGCTGAAGAAGAATTGGCTAAAGGTACTAAACTTTATTGCTTAGGTGATATAGTACATAATAGTATGGAGGTAGAACGGCTTACTAAAAAAGGGCTTATTACTATCAATCATGATCAATTACGTGAATTACATGATGTCAAAGTCTTGCTTCGTGCACATGGTGAACCCCCCGAAACATACGAGCTTGCTAAGCGAAATAATATCGAGATTATAGATGCAACATGTCCTGTTGTACTTGCTCTTCAACGCCGTATCAAATCACAGTATGAGAAAGGACATCAGGTTGCTGATATCTCTTTGGAAAATAAGGGTGAGCCTGTTGTTGTGCTTCCCACAAGAAGTCAAACCGAAAATAAATGTGACGAAATCTGTAGTTCATCTCCTGTTTCAACTCCTCTCTCCCCTCGGGAAGAGACAAAGAGTACAGGATCTATCGTCATCTTTGGTAAAAATGGCCATGCAGAAGTCCTTGGACTAGTTGGGCAGACTCATAGTCATGCCATTGTGATTGAGAAGTTTGAGGATGTAAAGGCGTTAGACTTTGAGCACGATATCTACCTTTATTCTCAAACGACAAAGAGCTTGGACGAGTTTCATAAGATAATTGATTATATACAAAGTCATATCTCATCAACAGCAAAGTTCCAAAGCTTCGATACTATCTGCCGGCAAGTTGCTAACCGCATGCCTAATATTTCATTATTTGCAGCTCGACACGATTTGATTCTCTTTGTGGCAGGACGTAAGAGTTCGAATGGTAAGGTTCTATTCCATGAGTGTTTGAGTGTAAATCCTAACTCTTATCAGGTAGAGAGTGCTGATGAAATAGATATGAAGTGGTTTGATGGTGTGCAAACTGTTGGTATTTGTGGTGCAACAAGTACTCCGAAATGGTTGATGGAAGAATGTCGTGATGAGATACTTCGTCATACGAAATAAGCTCTTTAAGTTTGTCTTTTAAATAGCCTTAAAGGCAAGACCGATATGAAAAACAGACGTTTTAAAAAGTAAATGTTAGCTTTTAAAACGTCTGTTTTTTGTTGTTACTTATTGGCTTTTTAACTTGTCAACAAAACAAATCAGCCTTTCTTTCGGAAGATTTTAAGTCCCTTCAAGGGTGATGGTTGTTTTCCTCCTAGCTTCCTGTATAATTTCCATCCTAAGATAGCACCATCTAATACTCCTGCTCCAGTTGTGATCATGCCTGAAAAGCGTTTCGTTGGAGTGCTGTTGTCTTTTGGTTTGTGTACAAGTTCATTCCATAATCCAGCAATCTTGTTGCTGTCTTTTATTATGTCGCTGCGTAATTGTGCCTTGCGTAGCCGTATGTCGTTTAATGACTTGTATCTAGTTGTCTGCTCAATCATAATCTCTATTTTGACATTAAAAGACTCCCTAAGAATCTGACTAGGGGGCGTTCTATCAGACAATGTCGTAGTAAAATGACAATAACCAATAGTAGTAAGTAGAAACCACTGACTATAAGGAAAGCCAAAGCTAGTGAACCTACCAAAGGTTGCAATGCATAAACTGCTGCGAAGGATAGGTAAATGAATGAAATAAGAAGTATGATACAGAATACTACTACCAAGGTAATCACAGTCAATAGCCGTACTACCTTTTCAATTACATCGAGCTTCACATATTCTGACTGAAGCCCGATGTAATGTTTTAGCACCTCTATAAGTTGTGCTATTGTTTCTACATTCTTATCGTTTGAGAACATCTTTATCTGTTAGATAACTTCTGATGCAGCGTCCTTGATATCCTCTACAAATTCGTCGGTTTCCTTACGGCTCAGTTTGATGTCATGCTTCTTACAGAAGTCATCAACAGCATCAGAAATTTTTGAACGTGTGTCTGTTCCTTTTTCTGGAGCAAGTAAGAGACCGAGAGCGGCGCCAGTTATACTACCACAAAGAAAAGCTCCAATGTAACCTAATGTCTTCATATCCTTTATTTCTTTTATTGTTAGTGAAAACTTAATTTTATCATTGGCAAATATAGACAAACTTTCTCAAATGAGCAATGTTATAAGCCTATTTTGTGTTAAAAGACTTACAAATCCTTTATTTAACAAACTTTAGAGGCACAATTCTTTACCTTTTGCTTCTTATTTCGTAACTTCGCACGATAAAAAGCAAAGATAATAATAGTATAACCAGATAAATAAAGGATTATGAAGAAATTTATGGTTTTGGGTGCAGCCATGTGTATAGCTATGGCATTCACAGGTTGTAAATCAAGTGAGAGTGCATATAAGAAAGCTTATGAGAAAGCAAAGTCTCAGGAGCAGACTTCTACCGATAATGACGATAGCTCTACGCAGCAGGATGCTCCTGTTGTTGCTCCTGTCGAGACACAGACACAAACTCAACCCGTAACAGAGACTCGTACTGTAGATAATTACGACAATGAGCCAGTCCGCCGTGAGAATGTCTCAGTCGTTAATGGTGCTGGCTTGAAGGCTTATAGTGTTGTTGTTGGATCTTTTGGTGTAAAGGCTAACGCAGAAGGACTACAGCAGCGTTTGAAAAATGCAGGCTATGATGCTCAAGTAGCTTACAATGCAGGTAATAACATGTACCGTGTCGTTGCTACAACTTATGATAGCAAGGCTTCTGCTGTGCAGAGTCGTAATCAGCTCCGTGCTACTTATACTGATGCATGGTTGCTCTCTAAATAAATGAGCAGAATCTTAGCAATAGATTACGGAAAGAAACGTACAGGAATAGCAGTCACTGATCCATTGTGTATTATTGCCAATGGATTAGCGACTGTTTCTACGTCTGAACTGTTTGAGTTTCTTTCTCAATATATTACTAAAGAGTCAGTTGGGCAGATCGTTATTGGTAAGCCTATTCAGCCGAATGGACAGCCCAGTGAGAACCTTGCTCGTGTAGAACAGTTTGTCAACCGTTGGCGTAAGATTCATCCAGAATTGCCGATAGATTATTATGATGAGCGTTTTACATCTGTTATAGCCCACCAAGCTATGATTACAGGTGGGGTGAAGAAAAAGACTCGTCGTGAAGATAAAGGTCTTGTTGATGAGATCTCTGCGACTATAATTCTTCAGGATTACATGAAGTCAAAAGGATTATAGGTCGGCTTAATGAGTACTTGAATTCTTTTGAAAACCTTTTGGAGTACTCAGATAAAATTTAAAGAGAAAATATGGTATTACCCGTTTATACATATGGTCAGCCTGTGCTACGTAAAGTTGCAGAGGATATTCCTACTGATTATCCAGGACTTCAAGAGCTGATACAAAATATGTTTGAAACCAATACTGCAAGTGACGGTGTTGGGTTAGCTGCACCGCAGATAGGTAAATCTATACGTGTGGTTGTGATTGATTTAGATGTGCTTTCAGATTCTTTCCCAGAATATAAGGGCTTTCGTCATGCGTTTATTAATGGTCATATCTTGGAATTTGATGATTCTGAGACAGAGACATTAGAAGAAGGTTGTTTGTCTTTACCTGGTATTCATGAGGGAGTAACTCGTGCTAAGCGTATCCATGTGAAATATCTGGATGAGAATCTGGTAGAACATGATGAGTGGATTGATGGTTATTTAGCTCGTGTTATTCAGCATGAGTTTGATCATCTTGAAGGTCGTATGTTCATTGATCACCTCTCTGCATTCCGTAAACAGATGATTAATGGAAAGCTGAAGGCACTATTGCAGGGACGTATTCATTGTAATTATCGTGTGAAGGCTCCACGTAAGTAATACAATGTTGCGTGGTATCGTAGTATTCTTACTATGTTTGTTGACATTACCGTCGGCAGCCCAATATAATATCAAAAAGATGATGGGAGAGGGCAGGCGGACGCTTGATGAAGGATACTACGTTACTTCCATGCAAATTTTTTCGCGTGTGGTGGCTTTAAAACCGAATCTTTATGAAGCTTGGTATCTCATGGCATTGTCAAAGTATCATCTTGAGGATTATAAAGGAGCAGCTAATGATTGTCGGCAAGCTTTAGTTTTACAGCCTTATATTGCTGATATCTATGAACTCTATGGGATGACTAATATCCGTTTGGAGCGATATGACAGTGCTGTTGTAGCCTATACACATGCAATAGATATTAATACTGATAATCGTGATTATTGGTTTAACCGTGCTTATTGTTTATATCAGGTCGGTGATAAGAACACTTCACTTTCTCAGTTAGATTATATTCTGAAACGTTGGCCATCCTTTGATGCTGCACTGCAACTTCGTTCAGATGTTATTGCTGGTCGGAAACCAAGACAACAGGCAAGTAATACGAAGAATCCACAGTTCTATAAGCTCCCAAGTCTACAAGATGATAATCGTAATAAGCCTACTTTGATGAGGAATCGTATGCTTACTGATTTGTCTAAGTAATTACGTTTCTACAGTAAGTGTTTATCCTTTTACACTTACTATCCTTATTCTTTATAACTTCCGCTTCTCCTTTTGTGTTTGTGTTAACCATCAACACCAGTTGAGTTGATACCTAACTCCTGATGTGCTGATGTGCAACACGACAGGAGCTTATGGAGCTTATTTCTTAGGGAGGTATGTTTTAATTTTTAGAAGGAGAATACAAGGCATCATAAAGGGTTACACACAGACATATCATCCTTAGGAGTATCTCTCTAAAAAAATGCCTTTTCTTCCTCATTTTCATAATTAAGTAGTACCTTTGCTGCAACTTTGATTTATAAAACTAATTTGTAGTATGGTTAAAATCACTTTCCCAGACGGATCTGTACGTGAGTACGAACAGGGCGTAACTGGTTATCAAATCGCCGAGAGCATTTCGCCGGCTCTCGCCCGTGACGTTGTATCTTGCGGTGTAAATGGCGAAACAGTAGAGCTCAATCGTCCTATCAATGAGGATGCAACGATAGCTCTTTATAAGTTTGACGATGAGGAAGGTAAGCATACCTTCTGGCATACTTCTGCCCACCTCCTTGCTGAGGCGTTGCAGGAACTTTATCCTGGTATACAGTTTGGCTTCGGTCCGGCTATTGAAAATGGCTTCTTCTATGATGTAATGCTGCCAAACTGTCAGGCAATCTCTGAGAATGATTTCCCAAAGATTGAGGAGAAAATGCGTGAGCTCGCTAAGAAGAATGAGCAAGTTGTTCGTCGTGATGTTTCTAAAGCTGATGCTGTTAAGGAGTTTACTGCAGACGGACAGGAATATAAGGTTGAGCACATTGTGCAGGATCTTGAGGATGGTACTATCTCAACATATAGCCAAGGTAGTTTTACCGACCTCTGTCGTGGTCCACACTTGATGTCAACCGGTGCTATTAAGGCTATCAAGATTACGAGTGTTGCTGGTGCTTTCTGGCGTGGAGATGCTAAGCGTGAGCAGATGACACGTATCTATGGTATCTCTTTCCCAAAGAAAAAGATGCTTGATGAGTATCTCGTTATGCTTGAAGAGGCTAAGAAGCGCGACCACCGCAAGATTGGAAAGGAGATGGAACTCTTCATGTTCTCTGATCGTGTAGGTAAGGGCCTGCCTATTTGGTTGCCAAAGGGTACACAGCTTCGTCTGCGTTTGCAGGAGTTATTACGTCGTCTTCTCCGCCCTTACAACTATCAGGAGGTTATCACTCCAGGTATCGGCGGTAAGAACCTTTACGTAACTTCTGGTCACTATGCTCACTATGGTAAGGATTCTTTCCAGCCAATTCACACTCCTGAGGAGGATGAAGAGTATATGCTTAAGCCAATGAACTGTCCTCATCACTGTGAGGTTTATGCTTATAAGCCACGTTCTTACAAAGATCTGCCTTTGCGTATTGCTGAGTTTGGTACGGTCTTCCGCTATGAGAAGAGTGGTGAGTTGCATGGATTGACACGTGTTCGTACGTTTACACAGGATGATGCGCATATCTTTGTTCGCCCAGATCAGGTGAAGGGAGAGTTCGAAAACAATATCGACATTATTCTTAAGGTGTTCAAGACCTTTGGTTTTGATAATTACGAAGCACAGATTTCACTGCGTGATCCTAATGATAAGGAGAAGTATATTGGCTCTGATGAGGTTTGGGAGGAGAGTGAAGCTGCTATTAAGGCTGCCTGTGAGGAGAAAGGTCTCAAGGCTCGTGTAGAACTTGGTGAGGCTGCTTTCTATGGTCCTAAGCTCGATTTCATGGTAAAGGATGCTATTGGTCGTCGTTGGCAGCTGGGAACTATCCAGGTTGATTATAACCTTCCGAACCGTTTCAAGCTTGAATATACGGCTGAGGATAATACGAAGAAGACGCCTGTGATGATTCACCGTGCGCCATTTGGCTCTCTCGAACGCTTCACAGCTGTACTCATTGAGCACACAGCGGGTCACTTCCCACTCTGGTTGACGCCTGATCAGGTGGCAATCCTTCCAATTTCTGAGAAGTATAATGATTATGCTCGCAAGGTAAAGGCTTACTTCGATGCGCATGAAGTCCGTTCAATCATGGATGATCGTAATGAGAAGATTGGTCGTAAGATTCGTGATAATGAGCTGAAGCGTGTTCCTTACATGGTGATTGTTGGTGAGAAAGAGGCTGCTGAAGGTCTTGTTTCTATGCGCCAGCAGGGTGGTGGCGAGCAGGCTACCATGACGATGGAGGAGTTTGCTAAGCGCATTAACGATGAAGTTGCTGAACAGCTGAAGACATTGGATTAATTAAAAGTTGATAGTTTTCCCTTCTGCGGTTAACAAAGGAGGGTTTGGAATAAGTAAGGAGGATATGCTCAAGACGGCATATCCTCCTTTTTTTGTGATGTAAAGTTTGAGGATTTCGCCTGAAAGTTATTTACATTTTGTTTTCTCATTATAGCTTTTTCCTGGTGTTCTTTATACTTTAAAATCGGTTAGATATGAGCTTCTGGGGAAAAAGTATATACCTTTTGGGAAAAAAGTATATACTTTTCAGTCAAAACGATGGTACTTTTCAGTTGAAACGATAGTACTTTTTACTGAAAACGATAGTACTTTTTGGGCAAAACGATAGTACTTTTTGGACAAAACGATAGTACTTTTTGCCTAAAACGATAGTACTTTTTGTCTGAAATGATAGTTCTTTTTGATAACATGCTGTGTATTAATGAGTTATGAAAAGTGGAGAAAAGTTGCTTGTATTTCCCGTATTTGAAGCTGATTGTCTGCATCTATGATAGGAACGCAGAAATGGGTATCAAAAATAACAATATTCCTTTACATGGAATAGGCTGGTGTTTATTCTTAAGAAGGAATAGGAAAAGCAATGGAAAGGTCTTTGTTCCGCCTGTATATCCTTTCTTTTCTGCTATTTTCTTGTAAGCAATCATTATAAATCGTATCTTTGCGGATATTAACACCTAACACCAATTTAAATGAAACAGAACCTTAGAAATGCAGTGATCGCTGCAAGTATTGCCTGCACTGCACTTACAGTACAGGCGCAGACGTCGAAGGGACGGACTGCACAGATTGTTAGTAACTCGCTTATGAAACAGAGTACATTACCTTTTAATGCTCCTGATTTCAGTCGAATCAAGGAGAATGATTACCTTCCTGCTATTCGTGCTGCTATAGCCGAACAGAGGGCAGAGATAAAGAAGATTACAGATAATAAGCAGAAGCCTACCTTCGTCAATACGATTCTTGCTTACGAGCGGAGTGGGAAGAACCTGGAACGTGTATCAAATATCTATTATGCACTGGTATCTGCTGATAAGACGCCAGCGATAGAGAAGGCTCAAGGGGAGATTGTTCCGCTGATGACCGACTTTGAGAATGAGATAAAATTCAATCAGAAGTTCTTCCAGCGTGTGAAATACGTCTACGATCATGAGTATACAAAACTCACGGGCGAAGATAAAAAACTGTTGGAAGTGGTTTACAAGAGCTTCACTCATGCCGGTGCATTGCTTCCAAAAGAGAAGATGGCTCGCATGCAGGAGATCAATAAGGAGCTGGCTAAGCTTCAACAGGAGTTCGGTGATATGCTTCCTAAGGCAGGAAACGAGGCTACTGTATGGGTCAATGACGTAAAAGAACTATCTGGACTGAGCGAGGCAGGTATTGCACAATGCAAGAAAGACGCCGAGAGCCGCGGTGGTAAAGCGCCTTATTGTATCGTAATTACCAATACAACTCAGCAGCCTATCCTTGCAAGTCTTGACAACCGACAGTTGCGTGAGCGTGTTTATAATGCTTCAATCCATCGTACGGATGGCACTGGCGCATACAATACCTTCCCAATCATTGTGAAGATAGCCCGATTGCGCGCAGAGAAGGCGCAGCTGATGGGTAAAAAGAACTACGCTTCTTACTCTCTTGAGAATACAATGGCAAAGAACACAGATAATGTTTATGCCTTCCTTCGCCAGCTTATTGCTGCTTATAAACCCAAGGCTGAAGCACAAACAAAGTCAATCGAAGAATATGCACGGAAGACAGAAGGCAATGACTTCCATCTTCAGCCTTACGATCGCTTCTATTATTCGGCAAAGATGAAGAAGGATCAGTATAGCTTCTCGGACGATGAAGTGAAACCTTACTTCAATCTTGACTCTGTTCTTGTGAACGGTATCTTCTATGCTGCCCATCGTGTCTATGGATTGAACTTCCGCGAGCGCAAGGATATCCCAACCTATAACAAGGATATGAAGGTGTTTGACGTGCTCGATGCCGATGGAAAGCAGTTAGCCCTCTTCTATTGTGATTACTTCCGTCGCCCGACAAAGCGCGGTGGTGCTTGGATGAGTGCCTTCCTCAAGCAGAGTTTGGACAGAAATCAAAAGCCATTAATATACAATGTCTGTAACTTCGCAAAAGCTCCAGAGGGTCAACCTACGCTTCTGACATGGGACGAAACACAAACAATGTTCCATGAGTTCGGACACGCTCTGCATGGTATGCTCTCTCATTGTAAGTATAATACGTTGAGCGGTACGGCAGTATCTCGTGATTTTGTTGAGATGCCATCACAGTTCAATGAGTCGTTTGCCAGCATTCCGGAAGTATTCAATCACTATGCACGCCATTATAAAACCAATGAACCAATGCCTGATGCCTTGAGGGAGAAGATGCTCGGATCATTGAACTTCCTTTCAGCTTATGCATTGGGTGAGAACCTTGCTGCAACATGCCTTGATATGGCTTGGCATTGCCTTTCATCTTCAGAAGTCCCAACTGCTGAACAAGCTTCTGCTTTTGAAAAGAAGGTTTTATCAGAGATAGGACTCCTCGATTCACAGATTCCTCCTCGTTATTCAACCTCTTACTTCAATCATATCTGGGGTGGTGGATATGCTGCTGGATATTATAGTTATCTTTGGAGTGAAGTACTTGCTGTGAATATTGCTGACTATTTTGAAACTCATGGTGCACTGACACGTAAAGTGGGTGATGACTTCCGCCAAAAGATTCTCTCACGTGGAAATACCCGCGACCTTATGGAGATCTTCTCAGACTTTACCGGTCTTAAGGCTCCTGATACAAAGGCTTTATTGAAGGCTAGAGGTATGTAAAGAAATCCCTCTCCCACATTCTCCCTAAAGAGAAGGGTGGGGGAGGTGTTTCTTTTTAGAAGAACTGAAAGGATTATGACGAGAATAAATCTAAAAAGAGTACTTTTTTGGCTGAGTCTGGTATTATTATCAACTCTAACTGCTCATTCCCAGACCTTGTGTGTTATTGACGGTACACCCATTCCTGATTCCCTCCTGCACGTCACCATCGACGAGATGCGCACGGATTCGGCTAAACAGATTGTGGCAAAAAGACTGGGCTTTATTCCATCTCAAGCCATTGAGTCTATACAGATATTCTCGGCTGAAGAGCAGATAGAACAAGGTAAGTATATCATATTTTGTAAGACACCCAAAGATATTATCTTCATACGAACTAACTCCCTTGCAGAACTACAATGGGTAATAAACGGAAAACTAAGGAAACCACGAAAGAAGCTGACTATCATTGATTACAAACTCTCACCCCAACGTATAACGGAGGCTTTGCCAAGGGGTATCAAACCCACCGACATCCTCACTGCCTACATCCTTACTTATATAAACGATCCACGACTGGAAAAACATCCAACCATAGTGATTAAGACAAAAACTTCTAATCGCCTTCTAAACCAACGGTCACAGCCCGAAGGAAAGTAGATAGACTTCCTAAGGAATAGAAATAAACCAGTATCTGAAAATGAACAAACAAACACCATACAGCAAAGAAAACGAGTATAAGAACAATAGCGAACCCTCAGCAAATAGGACTCTCCCCCTTTCGGGGGAGCCGGAGGGGGCTAACGCTTCCTTCATCTCCCACTCGCTTTCCCTTCCCCTCCAAAGTGTATCGGCAGTTCTCACCTTACTAAACGAGGGCTGTACGATTCCTTTCATATCACGTTATCGAAAAGAGCGAACGGGGAATCTTGACGAAGTTCAGATTACCAATATTAGCGACCTTTACAACCGTCTGAAAGAACTCGGTAAGCGCAAGGAAACCATCCTCAAGACCATCCGAGAGCAAGAGAAACTCACAGCGGAGTTAGAAGCGAAGATCTGGTCTTGTATGGATTCCACAGAACTAGAGGATATCTACCTTCCTTATAAACCTAAGCGACGCACACGAGCACAGATTGCACGTGAGCAGGGATTAGAGCCGTTGGCGTTGGCGATAATGAGAGAAGCCTCCCCCAACCCCTCCGAAAGGAGGGGAGAAGCGCCACCCGAGCTCCCCGAAGGGGGAGGAGTGCCTATGCGCACACGAGAGGATAAGGGCACTTTAAATCTTCCCCAACACTTCAGCAAAGTATTTGCGAATTTGTCTCTCCCCCCTTCGGGGGAGTCGGAGGGGGCTTTGGATATCATTGCCGAGATTGTTTCCGAGAACCAGCAAGCACGCAATACTGTCCGTACAGCTTATCAGCGTGGGGCTATCATCACGTCGAAGGTCATCAAGAAGATGAGGGATACCGATGAGGCACAGAAGTTCTCTGATTACTTTGATTTCTCTGAACCTCTCCGGAGATGCAATAGCCACAGACTACTCGCTATGCGTCGTGGTGAGGCACAGGGTATCCTGCGTGTGAGCATCTCAATTGACAGTGGGGAGTGTGTCACACGCCTCACTCGTCAGTTTGTACGTGGACACGGAGTCTGTCAAACTCTCGTCAACCAAGCTGTTGAAGACTCCTTCAAACGTCTTATCAATCCTAGCATTGAGAAAGAGTTTGCCACTTTGAGTAAGGAGCGTGCCGATGATGAAGCTATCAAGGTCTTTACCGAAAATCTTCGTCAGCTTCTCCTCTCTGCACCACTTGGCCAGAAACGTGTTCTCGCTCTCGATCCCGGTTTCGCCAACGGATGTAAGATAGCTTGCCTTGACGCACAAGGTAATCTTCTGCACCATGAGGTTATCTATCCTCATCCACCACGTAATCAAGTTAGGCAAGCTACAGAAGCCCTACAACGGATGATAAACGCCTATAAGATTGAAGCTATAGCTATTGGTAATGGTACGGCAAGCAGAGAGTCTGAAACTTTCATTAGTAATATTCTCCAAAACTCGGCAAATAACTTTGGAAACATCTTAAAATATGTGGTAAGTGAGGATGGAGCCTCCATCTATTCCGCCTCTCCAGTGGCACGTGAGGAGTTTCCCGATGAAGATGTAACTACACGTGGAGCTGTATCCATTGGCAGACGATTGATGGACCCACTCGCTGAACTCGTGAAGATTGATCCGAAGAGTATCGGTGTCGGGCAATACCAGCATGATGTTGACCAGTCAAAGCTTAAGCATTCACTCGACCAGACGGTGATGAGCTGTGTCAATCAGGTGGGAGTCAACCTCAATACGGCATCCCGCCATCTGCTCACATATGTCAGTGGACTTGGGCCTGCCCTCGCCCAGAACATTATTGATTACCGACGTGAGCATGGTGCCTTCACCTCACGTGCCCAGCTCAAGAAGGTGAAGCGTCTGGGTGCTACTGCCTACCAGCAGTGCGCAGGCTTCCTCCGCATTCCCGATGCCAAGAACCCACTCGATAACTCTGCCGTTCATCCTGAGAGCTATCACATCGTTGAGCAGATGGTGAAGGATTTGAAATGTACGATAAAGGATCTCATTGGCAATAAAAAACTCTTGGCAGAAATTGATTTCAAAAGGTACCTCACCCAAAACAACCAGCCTCACCCCCCAGTCAGCCTCACCCCCCTTACCCCCTCTCCTTCAGAGAGGGGGAGAGAAGCCTCCCCCAACCCCTCCGAAGAGAGGGGAGTACCTATGCGCACACGAGAGGATAAGAGCGCTTTAAATCTTTCCCAACACCTCAGCGAAGTATCCGCAAGCTTGTCTCCCCTCCCTTCGGAGGGGTCGGGTGGGGCTCCTACCCTCCACGACATCCTCACCGAACTTGAGAAACCAGGGCGTGACCCACGTGGGGAGGTTGAAGTCTTTGAATTCGACAAGAATGTCCATACCCTCAACGACCTCATCGTAGGAATGGAACTCTCTGGTATCGTGACGAACATCACGAACTTCGGAGCCTTCGTCGACATCGGTGTTCATCAAGACGGACTCGTCCACATCTCTCAGCTCTCCGACCGCTTCGTCACCGACCCCACACAAGTCATCCGTCTCCATCAGTACGTCCGTGTTCGTGTCGTCGAAGTCGATATGCACCGCAAACGTATCGGGTTGAGTATGAAGAATATCAAACAATAAAATATATGAATCAGACAAAGAAAATCCTTGCCTACTTAGGTTGTATCGCGTTTACCGTCTTGGGCGTATGGCTCCTTACCGTAGAAGACCCCACCACAAGTTATCCACTATGGACAATAAGAGTTGCTGGCATCCTCTCCATCATCTTCTTTGGTGGTGGCGGTTTGTTTATGGCTTATAAAAAGGTAAAACTTCTCATAAACCATAAGAAAGATATAGAATTTACCGATAGAGGTATCTCTATCTGCGGAGCTGAGGAAATATTATGGAACGAGATAACCGACTTCTCCCTAATACGTTTTAAAGGCAACAGGTTGATAACCATTCAGATGAAAGACCCTGAAAAGGTTATCGCAAACGAATCTTCATGGATAAAACGCAAGACTATGGAGTATAACCTCAAGACTATCAACGCCCTTTACTCCTTCCCTGCCTATATGATGGATGGGCGAGCTGAAGAAGCACTTACGCTGTGCAAGCTGAACTTGGCAAAACATAAATAATATAACGAATAACCCTATTCAAGCCCTCCTCCCTTTGGGAGGAGTTGGAGGAGGGTATTGGAGGAGAATACTCTCTTCTCCCTTTAAAATAATCAATAAAACCTATGGGAATGCTTTTTGTTCTTATTTTCTGGGCAATCGTTTTTGTAGTTCTATCCCTTATATTAGGACTGATAACGTTACCTTTCTCTTACTTCCTTTGCAAAAGGCAAAGGAAGAGAAAGATGGTTCTATCATTCCTCACACCAGGAGTATTTATTGGGATATACGCTGTAAGTAGTTTTGTGTGTATGATTATCATTGCTATCATTCTTGGTTCTGACATTGGTATCGGTGATAGCTGGTCTATCCCACTAAAGAATGGTTATGAACTTACCTCCGTTGATACACCCGAGTATGCTAACATCAATAGTAGAAACGATCCGTTGAAAGAAAACCTCATTGATGAGATTACACATATACAAGTGGTTGGAGACTCTGTCATAGGAAAAGAGGCTGATGGGAACTACTTCATCTTTAACCTACAAAATGGTGACAAAGAAGATAATCTAAACTATCAAAATTTCACAACAAAAATGAAATCAAGATCCATTACACTCGTTAATAATAATACCTACTATTGGGAACAACGCAAAGTACCCTATATAATTGCGGGCATCTTTTGCCTTCTTATAACCATTTTAGCAATAAAAACTTTTTGGCGAATAGCTCTAATTTACTAAGCTTTTATTTCACATATGTAACTTACCATTATTCCAACCAATACCCTAAGATACATCAAAAACTACACAAAACATATCTATCAAGCCCTTCTCCCTTTGTAAGGGGCTAAAGGTGAGTATATTAGCTATGCATGACATTATCAGAGGCTTTATAGGCTTAACATTGGTTCATATAGGTGCTGCACTTCGCTTCGTCTATCATCGCTTTATTATCAGAGATAATTATAGTTATCATTCCCTGATAACTGAATCACCAGTATTTGATTGCTCCAAAGAACCATATAAGGAACAATTCAAGAAATGGAAACAGAGGCAAACTCAACGTAATCAAGCATACGATATAGAACTGAATGAGGACCAACAACAAATACTCGAAATGTTTCTCAAAGAGGGTAGAAGTAAGAAAGAGATAATACAAGATATGATTGAAACTGGCGAATTAAAGCTAATAGATGTTGACATTTACCCTCGTAATCCCGAATACTTTTCCAATCGTGTCCTTGATGGTATCATAGGTTTATGTTTTCTTATTATATTAGTCTTCATTATTTATTATTTAAGTCAGAAGAATATGAGTGAGAACCTATTATTTTAAGCTTCTTTCTATATTATCATTGGGTAATCTCGATCTGCGTAGCCTTATATTTTCCTTTTGGAATCCTATCTATCACCGCCTCTTTATATCCCGTAGGTAGAAGTCCACCTGGAAGCCATAGCGCATTCGCTCCGATTTCGTTACCCGACGGCATCCTCAACCTGAGTTTCTTTGGCTTGGGGATGTCAATCCTTACTAATACCCGATGTTTCCACGCACCCGCAGGGATTCCCAATTCATGTTCGATACGCGACAAGTCGCCATGACTTCTCATCAATACGCTATCCATCTCCGATTTCATCATGATAAACTGACTATTATCAGCCTTTCCGATGGAGTCGCCATGATGCCGTTCTAACAATTCTTTTGAAACAATACATGATGCGCCTGCCTTAAAATTCTTCAGATGCCGCCTTATATATCTTCGTCTCAAATAGGTTTCGGGTGCTGGTCGTTTACCTTTAGGAATACTCAGTATGACTTTTCTCGACATTCCCTTGCGAAAGTATTTATCAATAAGGCTTATAGTATCAGCATAATAAGAAGCTTTAATCTGCTTATCAACCTTTTTCCCAAAATTATCTGATAGCAAAGAATCGCACACCCTCAGACACTTTGTGGTGTCATTTATCGGTGCATATTGTGCATGTACAGCTTGCCCTATTCCCACAAAGAACAGTAGAATTGGCAAAATGCACCTGAACAGCCTTTTATTATTCATGCTTACACAATTAATTTTAATTCTACAAGTTGGTATCATTACTTACCTTTTTGCATATACTCCTGCAAATTTAATGGATTATTCTGGTAATACAAAAGATAAAAAGACAAGAAAGTCATCAATAATTGGCTTCACCTCACACTCTCTCCACTTGGGGGCACCGTGAGATATCCCTATGGGATAGGGGGGCTTTCATTCATTCCTAAAAATGTTTCGCCACTTATTCTCTATTGTAGAGTAGTAGAGTGAGGTAAAGGTGGCTGCTAAAAAAAGCTGCCACCCTTTCAGGCGACAGCTTCCATTCCGTTATAACGAGTGCCCACGTACGTGAGCGTCATTAATTTACTTTACCTTGTCAACAATAGCCTTGAAAGCTTCCTGATTGTTAACAGCGAGGTCAGCGAGCACCTTACGGTTGATCTCGATACCAGCTTTGTGCAACGCACCCATCAATTGGCTGTAGCTCATATCATAAAGACGAGCAGCAGCGTTGATACGCTGAATCCACAATGCGCGGAAGTTACGCTTCTTGTTACGGCGGTCACGATAAGCATAAGTCAAACCCTTCTCGTAGGTATTCTTTGCTACCGTCCAAACATTTTTACGGGCACCATAGTAACCCTTAGTCTGCTTCAGAATTCTTGTTCTCTTTGCTTTTGAAGCAACATGATTGACTGATCTTGGCATAGTTTTTCTTTCCTTTTAATTTGTTTGACTAATGAATTAACGGAGATTGAGCAAGTCGCGTACCTGCTTCAAGTTTGTACCATCCACGAGCGTCTGGTGAACAAGATTTCTCTTCTGTTTCTTTGTCTTCTTAGTCAGAATGTGACTGTGGTAAGCGTGATGACGTTTGATCTTACCAGTACCGGTGAACGTGAATCTCTTCTTTGCGCCGGAATTTGTCTTCTGTTTTGGCATTTTTGTAAAATTTAAAATTGTTATTTATATTCATCTGTGGCAACGTATATACCAGGACGTTACGCACAGGTTGCCCATATTGTGTCCTTTCAGACAATCAATGGACGTTAGTCAATATTCAACTTCTTTAATGCATCAGCACCATTCTTAGCATTAGCAAACAAGCCACCGTCAGACTTTGTTTCTTCTGCTGCAGCATCAGCGGCTACTTTTGCGCCAGCCTCAGCCTCCTCTCGATCACGCTTCTGCTGACTTTTCTTTGCAACGCCAGCCTTCTTTGGTGCAAGATAGAGGAACATCTTTTTCCCTTCAAGCTTTGGTAGTTGTTCAACCTTAGCAAGCTCTTCGAGGTCGTTGGCAAAACGAAGTAATAATACTTCTCCCTGTTCTTTGAAGAGGATAGAACGACCGCGGAAGAATACGTATGCACGAACCTTATTGCCAGCATTAAGGAATTCCTGAGCATGTTTGAGCTTGAAATTGTAGTCGTGTTCATCAGTCTGAGGCCCAAAGCGAATCTCCTTCACTTCTTGCTTCACCTGCTTCTGTTTCATCTCCTTTTGATGCTTCTTTTGCTGGTAGAGGAATTTAGAATAGTCGATGATACGACAAACTGGTGGTTGTGCATTCGGAGAAATCTCCACAAGATCAACTCCTTCTTGATGGGCTAAGTCCAATGCCTTACGTGTAGGCATCACCTCTGCTCCATTGTCACTTACCACTCGAACTTCCCGAACGCGAATTTGCTCATTCACGCGGTACTTCATTTTCATTTTGTCATTCTTCATTCAACTATTTTAATTGTCTAATTTTGCTAAACGGGTGCAAAGTTACTATTTTTCAAGTGATTAACCAAACATTTCGTGTATTTTTTTATAATATAATGACATGCTCTTTTAGTAGCTTTACCGATGATTAAATTAATATTGTCTCTGATAGTTTAGCAGGCATTTATATGCTTGGATTTTGAGTTTAGACCTTTTTTGTTAAAGTTTGTTATAGTTATAGTAGGTAAAGAGGCAAGGCAACTTTAAAGAAAGTTGCCTTGCCTCTTTAGTGTGTAGTTTCTTTAAGATATCTTCTACAATGTCTCTAACTCTTTTAGTGAGTGTATCGTTGCTTTAGGGTCAGCTGCTTTGAAAACATAACTACCACTTACCAGAATATTTACTCCTGCTTTGACAAGTCTTGGAGCTGTATCTGCCTGTACACCTCCATCAACTTCGATGAGTGCTTTACTATTTTCTCTATTGATCAGCTGCCGTAGCCGTTCAACCTTTTTAATTGTACTTTCAATAAACTTCTGTCCTCCAAATCCAGGATTAACGCTCATTAATTGTACGATATCAATGTCGCCTATTATATCTTCAAGCACATTAACCGGGGTTGATGGGTTTAGGGTTACTCCAGCTTTCATCCCTGCACTGCGAATAGCTTGTAATGTACGATGAAGATGAATACATGCTTCGTAGTGTACATTCATGATTGCTGCACCAGAATCAGCTGTCTGTTGGATATAATTCTCTGGGTGCACAATCATGAAGTGTACATCCATAGGTTTTTTGCATACTTTTCCTACAGCGTTTAGGATAGGGAATCCAAATGAAATGTTCGGTACGAAGACACCGTCCATAACATCCATATGAAGCCAGTCTGCTTCACTTTCATTAATCATTTCAATCTCTTTGTCTAGGTGTAGGAAGTTTGCAGAGAGTAGGGAAGGGGATATTATTGTTTTCATATTTTAATTTAAGCAAAACGATTCTACCTTCCCGTTTATTTTTATAGCACGGTAAGTATAAGCTATCTGCCGAATGATATTTAGAGTTTTCTCAGACGGCTTCAATTCTTCTGAAGTAAATAATTTGACCATAAGCTCCATGTTAATGTTAATTTGAGGGTTTATATGTCTTTTAACGTATTGGTAACATATATTATTATATTTTCTTAGAATATTATTTTTTCAGTATCTTTGCATCATGAAAGTAATCTGATAGATGATAAAGTTATGATAATAAAGGTTTGTGGTATGCGTGATGCTGTGAATATCCAGAAGGTTTCACAGTTAGGAGTTGATTGGATTGGATTAAATTTCTGTCCAGGTAGTCCGCAATATGTGCGTCAGATCTCCTCTAATGCAGGGATTATTCCTGATTATGGTAGTCTTGATAATGTATATACAAAGGATAACACTTCACAAATATCGCATCAAAAGCCGTTGTTATGTGGTATCTTTGCAGATGATATGCCTCAGAATATCGTGACACGTGTAGTTAATTTCCATTTAGATATCGTACAGTTGGATGGTGAAGAGAGTCCTGTAATGATAGATAATCTTCGAAAAACTTTAGATCCCGATATCCATGCAGGAATAAAGATTATGAAGTCCTTCACAGTTTCTTCCCAAGATGATTTGAAGATATGTAAGGAGTATGTGGAACATACTGATTACTTTCTTTTCAAGCTGGAGACCCTGTTTGATAAATCTTTATTCAGTGAATATAAGGAGGATGTACCCTTTTTGCTTTCTGACAATGCGATTACAACTGAAGCAGAAAGCATTAAGTCTTTATCTTGTCCACAGTTTCTTGGTGTTAGCATTGATTGTGGTTTTGATACAGAGTCAGGCTTAAAGGATGTTGAGTCTTTAAAGCGTTTCTTAGAGAAACTACATTAATAGGTAAGGATAAGAATGATTTTAAAGAATAAATGTGTCCTCATAGATAACTATGACTCATTCACTTATAATTTGGTGCATCTTCTGAAGGAACTGGGAGCGGAAGTCACAGTTCTTCACAATGACCAGTTTACACTTGATGAGATAGAAGAGTATGACAAAATCATTTTAAGCCCAGGTCCCGGCTTACCTTCTGATGCAGGCTTACTATTAGATGTTATTCGTTATTATGCGGGGAAGAAACTGATCTTGGGTGTTTGCTTGGGACATCAAGCTATTGCTGAAGTGTTTGGTGGACAGTTGGAAAACCTTTCTGATGTTTTTCATGGTATTGCTACCGAAGGGATACAACTCGTTCCGACACCCTTGTTTACAGGTTTACCAGACTCTTTTCCTGTGGGAAGATATCACAGTTGGGTTGTGTCCAAGGAGTCTTTCCCTTCCTGTCTTGAGATAATAGTTGAGAATCGAGACGGCTTAATAATGGCTCTTCGTCATCGTACTTATAATATATATGGTATACAATTCCACCCAGAGAGTATATTAACTCCTGATGGAAAAAAGATTCTGTTAAACTGGTTAAAGCTTTGAGGTATATAAAAGACATTGAGAGGAGAGGGCTTATCAGTTAGATTATGTAGTCTTCTCAAACAAAATTCATTACTTTGCAAACACTATGGCTGAAGCTACACGATACGCAGATGAGATTGTTGATGACGGATTCCCTTGGTATGCTATCCGTCTCTTCACTACCCGGCAAGGTGAGGTGAAGAGTTATTTCGAAGAGCAGGGGTTCGAGTGCTTTATCCCTATGCAATATGTTGGGGCAGAGGGGCATGACGGTAGGACTCATCGTACCTTACGACCTGTTGTTAATAATCTTATATTTGTTAAGCAGTCGGACGAAGAAACAACCTTCCGGCGTGTTGTTCAGCAAGCCGATTATAAGATTAGTGTTCTTCGAAAGGCTAAAGATTCCCGGGAATATAGCCTTATCCCTCATCGTCAGATGTATGAATTTCGGTTGATGTGTAACCCTGAGGTCACCATGAGAAAGTTCTTGTCAATAGAGCAGGCGCAACTGAAAGCTGGGGAAGAGGTTTATGTGAAGTTTGGTCCATTTAAAGGATTATCCGGCCGTTTGGTTCGTTCGAGTAAGAAGTATTATCTCCTTAAAGAGGTCCCAGGCCTGGGTATTATGCTGAAAGTCTCTCGTTGGTGTTGTGTCCCTATTGAAAAGAAAGAATGATAATTGCCTAAAGTCATCAGAAACATTTCATCCTTTGGGAATATGTTTACGAGCTGTTTGTAAAAAGCTTAAGAGCTTTTAGCGGAATGGTTTATTGTTTTTTCGTGGTTTATTAAACACTCGTTGAGTAAGGCTAGACTTCTTCTCCAAAAATATTTTTGTTTGTTGTGTTCTTAAGTACCTGATGTTGGAAGATAAGAAAATAGCAACTGGTGCCTTCATTCTCTTGGAGTTTTAACTATACAGAGAGATGTGGAAGCACCAGTTGCTATTATTTTCTGTTTAAAATTCGCTTGTAAAGTGGAAACGAATGTGCTCAAAGTCTTGTTGTGCCATACTTAGAACATAACTTGAATCAGCAAGGAATACGTCACGTCCTTCGTTATCTTTTGCCATGTACTGGTATTTGCGCTTCTTGAAATTCTCTAATTCAGCCTCATCATCGGCTTCAATCCAGCAAGCTTTATAGAGGTGTACTGGCTCCCAACGACATTTAGCATTGTATTCATGCTCCAGTCGATACTGTATAACCTCAAACTGAAGCTGTCCAACGGTTCCAACGATACGGCGATTATTGAATTGATTGACAAATGACTGTGCCACACCTTCGTTCATTAACTGCTCAATACCCTTGAGGAACTGTTTAGACTTCATTGGGTCATCGTTCTCAATATACTTGAAAAGCTCTGGCGAGAAACTTGGCAGACCACGGAAATGAATTTTCTCACCTTCAGTGAGTGTATCACCGATCTTGAATACTCCACCGCTATCTGGTAGACCTACGATGTCCCCAGGGTAAGCCTCTTCAACGGTACTCTTGCGTTGAGCCATAAACTGAGTAGGAGAGGAGAAACGCATGGTCTTGTCATTACGCACGTGAAGATAAGGCTGGTTACGTTGGAATTTTCCTGAACATACCTTACAGAAAGCAATACAACTGCGGTGGTTCGGGTCAATATTAGCTGTGATTTTGAAGATAAATCCGGTGAACTTTGGTTCTGTTGGGTCAACAATCCTTTCTTCAGCCTTGGTTGGGCGTGGACTAGGAGCAATCTCAACGAAACAGTTTAACAGTTCTTGTACTCCAAAATTGTTCAGTGCTGAACCAAAGAATACTGGTGCAACCTCTGCATGGCGATAGGTTTCAACATCAAATTCAGGATATACTCCATTGACAAGTTCAAGATCATTGCGCAGATGTTCAGCAAAGTCAACTCCAACATGTTCGTCTAACTCATTAGAGTTGATGTCAACTTCCATCTTTTCAGTAACACGTTGTTTGTTTGGAGTGAAAAGGTTCAGTTGTTGTTCGTAAATGTTGTATACACCTTTGAATCTCTGTCCTTGCCCAATAGGCCAAGACAATGGGCGTACCTTGATTTTCAGTTCTTCTTCCAACTCATCCAGAACATCAAACGGATCACGGCCTTCACGGTCCATCTTGTTGATAAAGATGATTACAGGAGTATTGCGCATACGGCAGACTTCCATCAGTTTGCGTGTCTGCGCCTCTACACCTTTGGCTGAATCGACGACAATAATAGCGGAGTCAACTGCTGTCAGCGTGCGGTAAGTGTCTTCGGCAAAGTCTTGGTGACCAGGAGTATCGAGGATATTTACCTTGTAGTCCTTATAATCGAACTCCATCACAGATGTTGACACAGAGATTCCACGTTGTTTCTCTATATCCATCCAGTCTGATGTCGCCGTTTTGCGTATTTTGTTGCTTTTCACTGCCCCCGCAACCTGTATCTGTCCACCGAAGAGGAGGAACTTCTCTGTCAGTGTTGTCTTACCAGCATCAGGGTGAGATATAATGGCGAACGTTCGCCTGCGTTCTATTTCGTTCATTTATTTTGTGTGTTATTAATCTTGTTCCTGTAGGTTCTTCATGCACTTTTTCAATGAATCTACCCAATAAGGAATCTTTATCCCGAAGGTCTCCTTTATCTTAGTTTTGTCAAGAACAGAGTATGCTGGGCGCTTTACTGGTGAAGGAAACTCGTTACTGTGACAAGGTTGAATGTCACAAGTAGTGTTACCTGCTAACTCGGCAATCTTTATTGTAAAATCATACCAGCTGCAGACACCTTCGTTGGAGAAATGATAAATGCCGGTCTTGCCTTCATACTGGCGTTCTTCGATGATTGTAAAGATGGTTTCAGCAAGATCCCCTGCGTAAGTCGGTGTGCCACACTGGTCAAATACAACCTTTAGTTGGGGCTTGGTAGCAGTAAGGTTCATCATTGTCTTGACAAAGTTATGGCCGAATTCACTGTAAAGCCAAGCAGTACGGAGTATAATGTGGTTGACACCTGTTGCCTGAATTTTCTCTTCTCCGTGTAATTTTGTTAAACCATAAACCCCTGTTGGTGTACCTTTCATATCTTCCTTGCAAGGTGTATTGTATGGATCACCTCCAAAAACATAGTCCGTGCTGATATGTACGAGTAGTCCGTCAACCTCTTTCATTACTTTTGCAAGATTCTCAGGAGCAACAGCATTGAGTGTTTCAACGATGTTTCCAGCAGTCTCTGCTTTGTCGACATTGGTCCATGCTGCACAGTTGATGATACATCTAACATCATTTTTCTGTACCATGTTGCGAATATCTTCTATATTCGTGATATCTAATTTTGTATATCCATCACAAACATCTGTGAAGATATAATGGTCTTTGCTGTTTTTGGAAACAAGTTGCATCTCATTGCCAAGTTGGCCGTTTGCTCCTGTTACTAAAATGTTCATTCTTTCTTCTTTTAAGTTTGTTTCTGTTAATTATCACCAAAGTCCAAACCTTCTGTCTTGTCTTTGATATAATAGTCGGATAGCATTCCGATGAAGGTGGTGATTTCTTTTAATGCTCTTGCAGTCTCAGGAGTAATCTCTTTCTTCTGTAGGCGGAGCATCATTACACCATATAAGAAATCAAAGCAAGTTTCTATTTCACTTTCTCCTAATTGTGAAGCAACACCTTTCAGACGTTCATCATTGGTTCTTGCCATCTTGTCTGCTGTCCGCTTAGCCTTTCCTCGTAGCTCAACAATGAAAGGTAAAACACGATAATATTCAGCGGAGTAGAATGGGAACTTAGAAGACTGTAGCAACTCTGCGTGCAACTCTGTTAGATCTTGCATCACGACTTTATTAATCTGAAGATGTCCGCCGTCTCTACATCCTTCTTGATTCATCATTCGGACTAAATCTCCAAACCAATCTTCTTCTTCCCCTTTCTGTTCATCGGTATATTGAAACTGGTCAATATATTCTTTGCGGATTCTGGTTAGTGAACAGTCGTATGCGCGGATTGTATCCTCAATCTGCCACATATATAATAAATATTCAGCTATACTCTTCTTTCTGAGCTCCTTTGCAACAAACATAAATTAAATCTTGTTATTTACTCTTTATTTCATTAAGCCATCTACTGTTGGCAAATGATAAAGATTGAAAATAGTGCCTAAAAGTACAATAATGGAAAACAATATTACAACAGACCCTATTACCTTATTTATTATAAGGACACCATTAACATCAAACTTACCTCTGATTTTGTCTACTAACCATGTCAGACCGTACCACCAAAGCAACGCTCCTGCTGGGATGCATGCAAAGCCAACAATCATTTCAAAAGGACGATCCGGCTGTACAAGTGCAAATTGTGCAAAGGTTGCCATGAATAAAAAGATAATGAGAGGATTGGAGATCGTGACCAAGAAAGCTGTCAGACCGTTATGGAAGATAGATCCTTTTGTGTTACTGCTTTGATGCATCTTCTTCATAGGGTTCGATTTAAAACAATAGATGCCGAATAAAAGAAGAAGGACACTACCAGAAATCTGCAGGATAAGCTGATAAGTAGGGTTCTGTAACGGTTTCATTATAAAGCTCATACCCAATCCCACAATGAGTGCGTAGATAGTGTCGCTGATAGCGGCACCAATACCTGTGACAAAGCCATACCAACGTCCTTTGTTCAGGGTACGTTGAATGCATAATATACCCACTGGGCCCATCGGGGCAGAAGATATTATACCTATTAATAAACCCTTAAAAATGAAATCCAGTATATCTATTTGTATAGGGAATTGCATACCTGTTATTTTGGGTGCAAAATTGCAAAAATTATATGAGATAAACAAATTTAGTTAAACAAAACTTTGTGGTATTCCACTTTTTTCATAACTTTGCCAATCAAAAAGTTAAACTAAAAACTTATAAAGTCATGGACGTAGTAGAAGATTTGAAGCCAGTTGTAACAGGTTTGGAAAAGCCATTTGTGATTGGTTTGGATTTAGGAGGTACCAATTCCGTTTTTGGAATAGTAGATCAGCGTGGACAGGTTCTTGCCACCAACTCTATAAAGACACAAAACTATAAAACAGTAGACGATTTTGTCGATGCTGGTGTGGAGGCTTTGAAGCCTATCGTAGCAAAGGTTGGCGGTATTAGTCAGATTCGTGCTATGGGTATCGGCGCTCCTAATGGTAATTTCTATCGTGGTACGATTGAGTTTGCACCTAACTTGGCTTGGGGCCACGACGGGGTTGTACCATTGGCAGATATGTTCTCTAAGAAGCTGAACATTCCTGTAGGTCTTACCAACGATGCAAATGCTGCAGCGGTGGGTGAAATGCAGTATGGTGTGGCGCGTGGTATGAAGGATTTCATCATGATAACCCTTGGTACAGGTGTCGGTTCTGGTATTGTTATCAATGGCCAGATGGTTTATGGCTCAGATGGTTTTGCTGGTGAGTTAGGTCACGTTACAATGGTTCGTGGAAAAGATGGACGTAGTTGTGGTTGCGGACGTACTGGTTGTCTGGAGGCATATTGCTCTGCAACAGGTGTGGCTCGTTCTGCTCGTGAGTTCCTGAAAGAGTCTGATGAACCTTCTTTGTTACGTGATATGAAGCCTGAGAAGATTACTTCTTTGGATGTTTCTATTGCAGCTGGACGTGGCGATAAGTTAGCTAAGCGTGTATATGAATTTACTGGTGAAATGCTGGGTAAAGCTTGTGCTGACTTCGCTGCTTTCTCTTCACCAGAGGCATTTATCTTCTTTGGTGGATTGACAAAGGCTGGTGATTTGTTAATGGAACCTATCATACGTTCTTACAAGGAGAATGCCTTGGAGATCTTTAAGGACAAGCCAAAGTTCTTGGTAAGTTCGCTCGATGATGCTGCGGCTGCTGTCCTTGGTGCATCAGCTATAGGTTGGGAACTATAAAGGCAGAGTTTTTAAGGCTTTGACAGAGATGCTTGCTTATGTTTATGGTATTTGCGAGCATACTCCCATAAAAAGCTTAAAACTTATAATTAGAAAGTGAATATAGGGCTGACGGATTTCCGCAGCCCTTTTTGTTTGTTTTGTTTTGTATTCTCGTTTTTTTACTCTATCTTTGCGTTTCAGAATAACGTAAATAGAATTTCTATTAAAAAACAAAGATGAAACAGGAAGACGATATCAAGAAGGCAATTGAGGTGATGAGAGAAGGAGGAATAATTCTTTATCCTACTGACACGGTGTGGGGGATAGGTTGTGATGCAACAAATCCTGATGCTGTAGCAAAGGTGTATGCTCTAAAGCGTCGTGATGACTCAAAGGCGCTTATTTGTTTAGTTGATTCTGATAATCGTCTTCAGCGTTATGTACGTCATGTCCCTGATGTGGCTTGGCAGTTAATAGATGCTGTTGAGAAACCGACGACTTTGATTCTTGAAGGTGCTGTAAATCTTGCTCCAAATCTGATAGCTGAAGACGGTTCTATCGGTATGCGTATTACGAAGGAGCCTTTCTCTCATGAACTTTGTTATCGTTTCCAGAAGGCTATTGTGAGTACTTCTGCCAATATCAGTGGCGAACCAGCAGCACAGAATTACTGTGATATTTCTCAGGAGATCCTTGATGGCGTGGACTATGTTTGTATGTCACGACGTCAGGAACATAAGCCACATACCCCGTCAAGTATTATAAGGCTGGGCGTTGATGGTGAGGTGAAGATTATCAGAAAGTAGGAGTAACGACGCAGATGACTGGATCAACAAATGTGAGCTTTGTTTCTCGGTTGGACGCATGGCGACAACGACATGTATCTGATCGGGAACTTGTTTTGGTGTTGGCATTTATGGTAGGCTTCCTTGCCTCACTGGCTGCTTATGTTTTACACTTTATCATTCATGAGATAAAGGATCTTATCACGTCAGGTTTCCAAGTAGCTACCATCAACTGGTTGTATCTTCTTTATCCAGTTATCGGTATTTGGCTGACAAGTTTGTTCGTTAAATATGTAGTGCGTGATAATATATCACATGGCATTACCCGTGTTCTTTATGCGATATCTACAAAACAGTCACGGTTGAAAGGACATAATACTTGGTCTTCAATCGTTGCTTCTGCCATAACGATTGGCTTTGGTGGGTCTGTAGGTGCTGAGGCTCCTATTGTCTTGACGGGTTCTGCTATAGGTAGTAACTTAGGTAAGATATTCCATTTAGATAATCGTACACTGATGTTGCTTGTTGGTTGTGGTGCCACAGCTGCGGTGTCGGGTATCTTTAAAGCACCAATAGCAGGTCTTGTTTTCACTCTTGAGATTCTGATGGTCGATCTGACAATGGCTTCTCTCTTGCCAATTCTTTTGTCATCTGTTACGGCAACGTGTTTCTCTTACTTCTTTACGGGTGGTTCAGCAATGTATGATTTCAAGATGGACTATTTGTGGAGTCTCGAACGTGTGCCGGCAACAATTCTGTTGGGTATAGCTTGTGGCTTCCTGTCTTTGTACTTCATGCGACTGATGTCATGGTGTGAAAATGGTTATGGAAAGCTCTCTAAATATCCTTATTTAAAGCTTCTTACCGGTGGAGTGGTGTTGTCTTCACTCATTTTTCTTTTTCCTTCCCTCTATGGAGAAGGATATGATAGCTTAGGACTTTTTATTGAAGGGAAGACATTGACCGACTGGATGCAGGTGATGAGTGGGTCTATGTTTGCCGGACAAACTAAGTATCTGGTGCTCTATGTAGGGCTTGTCATGATGACAAAGGTATTTGCTACCAGTGCGACAAATGGTGCTGGTGGTTGTGGTGGAACCTTTGCACCATCTTTGTTTATTGGAGGATTTGGAGGATTCTTCTTTGCCCGACTTTGGAATATAGAACAGTTGGGTGTTTATATTCCAGAGAAAAACTTCACTCTTTATGGGATGGCTGCTGTGATGGCTGCTGTGATGCATGCCCCACTGACGGGTATATTCTTGATAGCAGAGTTGACAGGAGGTTATCAACTCTTTATTCCTCTTATTATTGTTACGATAAGTTCTTATCTGACCATCAATATCTTTGAGCATCATAGTATCTATGCTGTGCGTCTAGCAAAGCAAGGGAAGCTCCTTACTCATCATACAGATAAGTCTATTCTGACACTGATGAGTATGGATAAGATCATAGATCGTGATTTTAAATCAGTCGGTCCTGACATGGAGATGGGACAACTTGTGCATGCTCTCAGTTCCAGTCGTAATGACTATATGCCTGTTCTTAATGAGAATGGTGATCTGCTTGGTGAAATTGATATCACAAAACTTCGTTATATCATTTTCCGAACAGAGCTTTATCATCGCTTTCATGTCAGTCAGTTGATGACACCTCCAGCGGCGATATTAGGGGCGAATGATCCTATGGAGGATGTAATGAAGACTTTCGACAGGACAGGAGCGCAATATCTCCCAGTTGTTAATGTGGATAATCATTTAGTTGGTTATATCTCCCGTGCCCGTTTATACAGTATGTATAGACAGTTAGTAGCAGATTTTAGTGCAGAGTAAGGCGGAAACCTATGCAACTGTATCATAGGAAGAGATGATGAAAGGGGATAATCATTATTATTAGTTATGAATTGTTTAGCATGAAGAAAGAAAACATACGTATTGTTTTTATGGGAACTCCAGAGTTTGCTGTGGAATCTCTGAAGAGTCTGGTAGAGAATGGATATAATGTCGTAGCTGTTGTTACCCAACCTGATAAACCCGTGGGACGTCATCAAGATAAACTACAGCCATCAGCAGTCAAGCAATATGCTTTGGAACATGATCTACCTGTTTTACAACCCGAAAAGATGAAGGACGCGAATTTTATAGAAGAGCTTCGCGCTTATCATGCCGACCTTCAGGTTGTAGTTGCCTTTCGTATGTTACCGGAGGTTGTCTGGGCTATGCCACGTTTAGGAACATTCAATGTACATGCTGCTCTTCTTCCTCAGTATCGTGGTGCTGCACCTATTAACTGGGCTGTAATCAATGGGGAGACAGAGACGGGAGTAACTACCTTCTTCCTGGATAAAGATATTGATACTGGACGTATTATCCTGCAAAAGCCATTTGCTATACCTGATACTGCAGATGTGGAATATGTATATGATGGTTTGATGCATTTAGGGGCTGAGATAGCAAGGCAGACAATAGATCTCATTGCTTCTAAACTACCAGAGGAAGATTTGGAAAATGTTGATTTCCCGCACATACTGGAAGAAATAAGTGTTCCACAGGGGTATGAGGATAAAGTGCTTCATGCTGCTCCGAAGATATTCAAAGAGACTTGTGTAATAAACTGGAATCAGTCAGCCAAGAGAGTTTATGATTTTGTGCGAGGGTTAAGTCCTTATCCTGGTACGTGGAGTGAATTGTACAACGAGAGTAGCAACTCCAAGCCCATTGTCATTAAGATTTTTAAGACAGCTAAGACTGAACAGCCTGCTGTGGATGCTGTAGGAACTCTGGTCGTACGTAAGAACCATCTTTATGTAAATACGGCAGACTACCTTTTGGAACTTCTTGAATTACAGGTTTCTGGGAAAAAGCGAATGGATGCAAGAGCTTTCTTAAATGGCTTTAAAGATATTGATAGTTATAGGTTTAAGGCTATTGATATAAAGTAAAGCATTATATTCTCTTTTTATTAGTATCCACTATTTTTTAGTTAGATATGAGTTAAGACTGGATCCTCATTTGGTATTCAGTCTTCTTTAGTTGTTTTTGCTTCTCGCACCAAAAGGCTTATAATTATGGGTATAGATGCTTGTTCTTTCGGGTATAATGGCTTTGGTTTTCCAAGGTTATAGTTACCTTAAAACCCCTAATCCTTTTTTATTTTTATTTGCTGTCATTTTTAACATTTCGCATAAAGTGTTGTTATCCAATGCATTGTGATGCATAAAATTGTGATAGGAATGACAGGAAATTTAAATGTGCTCCCATCTTCTGCTAAGGATACTGTGTTGACCGAAACTTGAGTAGACTTATATCATACTTCCAAATAGTATTTTTGAGAGGTATAGTATTAGGTTCTAATACTTTTTTGAAGGGTCACAATTAGTGCTCTTTTGCTTTTGTGCGACAGCCCAGCACCGGTGGTGCTGCACGCTAACTCCACTGGTGCTAGAGTACAGCACCAGTAAGAAAGTAATAGTGTAAAAAAGTGAAAGGGTAAAAGTACGTTTGTTTCTAAAAGTCAAAGAGGGCAGAGCGAGAAACTTTCATCCCTTAAAAGACTTTTATTCTATATCCTAATGTGATCTCAGCCATACTGTTACGAGCGTTACCCATCATAAGTTTTGCTTTATCACTTGTAGCTAACTTTCTGAATGATAAATTGTAACGAGCCTCTAACTGCCATTGCTTCCATTCGTAACTTACACCGAAAGGAATGGCTACATCACCACTATGGATATCATCTTTGATATTAAGGTCCTCCCCATGTCTTAGTTTACTGTGAGCACTGACCAATCGTGCCATGTGTAAACCTGTGGTAAAACTCCATGTGAGGTCTGCCCAAGGGTACCAGCGGACAAGGTAGTCTATATTGATATAATCCAATCGGTAGTCGTAAGGTCCAACTCTTGAGGTGGTAACATTCCCTAACGCATCTGTAGTGTAAGCGGTATTGTAAACTCCAGATGATCCTTGTCGACTATATCCCATTTCAACGTCAATACCAATATTCTTGGCCACGAATACTTCTACATACGCTCCAGCTACAACTCCTAATTTCATTTTTCCGTCAATACCTGGTAAGTCTGACAGGTTAAGACCAACTTTTGGTGCAGCATAGATGTCCCATATCGTATGCTCACCAGAAGGCTTGGTGTTCTGTACAATAGCTTTTTTGACATCGTCATATCCTTCTTTTACAGTCTGACCAATGTGATTAGCCTTGCTTTTCGTGAAGATCTGGGCGTGACAGCTTGTTATTACGCCCATTAGGATAGTGGTAATCAGGATAAATCTTTTCATTATAGTCTTATTATTTTGTTGCAAAGATAGTGATTTTTCTTCAAACCATGGAAATCTTATTTTTTTTCTTCGTTTAGGATATAATCCCTCTTTCTCTTCCTTTTTAAGAAATTGCTCGGTAATTATTCTATTAATATTTTCCTTTTCTCAATTTTTTTATTTAATTTTGTACCATTAATAAAGGGATATTAGAACTATTAACAAAAAGATTCTGCGAGCGAAACCATCTACTGAATTGACCAACACAGTTTTGATAGTTTTAACTAACGATAGTTACTGTACCACGTCTATTTGTTTTTGTGTTTTGTTCTTATGTGGAGGAACCGTAATAGTTGTCAGCCTGCATACTATTTGTTGTTTGCAGGGAGGAGATTATATTTTCTCTTTTAACTAAACCGGTTACTTTACGTATCTTTTGTTTTTTCTAATTTAATCTAAAATACAACCATAAAGCATGCTATAAATTATATATTAGAATTATTTTGGACTTTGGGAAGACTATCTTTATTTATCTTTTATATAGAGGAATAAAGCTTTTAAAGTGGATTAGTAAGTTTTTGCAATGGTCTGGTGTTAATTCTTTAAGATTTTTGTGGGTACATAGGTTAAAGAAATATATTCCAAGATGGTCAATGCTTCATATAAATAAATATTTTTGTTGTTGGTATGCAAAGTATGTTTATGTAGTATTGCAATATTACTTTCTTATTGTTTCAAAATAATGAAATATGTTTTAAGCTCAGATATAAGTGCAGAAGAGCATTGTAGTACTGTTTATTTCATAATTGTAATATTTAATATAGCATTATTTAGATATTAGAAAAATTCTCATATATGTCTGAAGTTATTTCTTCAAATAAAACGATAGCAAAAAATACACTACTTACATATGTAAGAATGCTATTTAATCTTGTCGTATCTCTTTATACGTCACGTGTAATCCTTCAAGTACTGGGGGTTGATGATCTCGGTACTTATCAGGTTGTTGGTGGTATAGTTTCTATTTTTACCTTTATCGGAGGTGCTATGGCTGGTGCGACTTCTCGTTTTCTTGCCTACGAAATACCTTTAGGAAATTTAGAACGTTTAAAGAAGACTTTTTCAGCTTCTCTGAATGTTAATCTGATAGCTGCAGTCTTGTTTGCTATTTTGGCAGAGACAGTTGGCGTTTGGTTAGTATTAAATGTATTGTCAATTCCACCTGGTCGGGAGACTGCTGCAATGATTGTTTATCAGTTTTCTATCCTTTCTACTGTCTTGACTTTTATACAGACTCCGTATAATGCTGCACTTATTGCGCATGAGAGAATATCTGTTTTCGCCTATATAGGAATACTTGATACACTATTAAAGTTATTACTTTGTTATCTTGTTGTTGTTTTACCAATGGACAAATTGGTTGCTTATGCTATATTGATATCGTTAACAGGAGCTACAATACAGTTTATATATTGGATATATTGTAAACGTCATTTTGAGGAGTGTGTCTTCTCTTGGAAATTCGACAAAGAGGTGATGAAGCCATTATTGACTTTCTCAGGATGGGATTTATTTAATAACTTTTGTTTTGGCATAAAACAACAAGGATTAAATATTTTATTGAACACTTTCTTTACTGTTGCAATAAATGCAGCTTGTGGCTTCTCAAATACAATATATGCAACAGTACGTGGCTTTGCTAATAACTTTATGATTTCAGTACGACCTGTTATTACAAAATGCTATTCCATTAAGGATTATGGAAGAATGCAAGAATTAATTATAGATAGTTCTAACTTTTCTTTTTCATTAATGCTTTTGTTATCTTTGCCTTTCTTTTTTGAAGGTAATTTTATAGTTACATTATGGTTAAAAAATCCTCCTGAATGGACCGTTATTTTTTGTCAGCTACAGTTGGCAACCTGTATTATAGCGGTTTTGTTTTCACCCATATATTATGGGATTGTTGCCACTGGTAAGAATAAACTTTATGCAATACAAGACAGTTTCTTGATGTTATTGTCGCTACCTGTTACTTATCTTTTTCTAAAAGCAGGGTATAGTCCATTAGTGCCATTTATTGTTCTGATAGTTATTGAATTAATAAAATCGAATCTATACGTTTATATCTTGAAGAAGAATATTCCGGAATACAAAACATCTAAATTTTATAGGAAAAGTGTTTTACCTTGCCTTTTGATGGCTTTATTGTGTA
Organism: Prevotella histicola; assembly: GCF_055385135.1. Lineage (NCBI taxonomy): Bacteria > Pseudomonadati > Bacteroidota > Bacteroidia > Bacteroidales > Prevotellaceae > Prevotella > Prevotella histicola. Next base: position 144,700 of record NZ_AP043793.1, read on the forward strand.
TATCCTTAATTTTGCTCTGCACCATGTTGTTTAAACAAGATGGTTGGTTAAGATTTATAGTTGTTAGCATAGCATCAACTCTTTCTACAAGTATTCTTTCTTATTATTTTTTATTGAATGCATGCTATAAATTAAAGATTCGTCAAAAAATAAGTTCTGTCTTCAATTCTAAGTAGATGGAGTTTGCATGAAATACAATAAAATCTAAAATTATAAGAATGAATGAGAATTTACTTTCAGTGATAGTTCCAGTGTTTAATGGTGGGCATTATCTATCTAAACTTATTGAAAGTTTAATAGATAAAAACAAGGATATTGTTGATGCGATGGAAATTATTCTTGTCAATGATGGTTCAACTGATGATAGTAGTGTCTATTGCGAAAAACTCGCACTTGAGATAAAGCAGATTAAATATTTTTCAAAACAAAATGGAGGAATAGCTTCTGCACGAAATTATGGGTTAAAGTATGCTACAGGACATTTTATAACATTCTGTGATCAAGATGATATGGTTCAGAAGGCATATATGCCATTTATAGAAGTAATGCAAAGAAACCATTGTGAAACATTGATTAGTGACGTTACAGTAAGTCAAGATGGCATTTTGAGAAAACAGAACCGTATTGTATTAGATGAGGTCTGCGATTTAAATGGTATCAATAGTTTAGTTAGATTTTATATAGGAGGTCGGAAGTTTCCTTTGAAATATCGTTTAGAACAAGAAATTAATGTTCCTAATTCTATTTGGAATTGTATTTTTTCTTCTTGTGTTATAAAAGAAAATAACATTTCTTTTGAAGCATTTGTTGATTATGATGATGATTGGAAGTTTTGTTTAGAAAATGTATTATATTCAAAAAAAGTATATTTAGCAAAAGAATCCTTTTACATTTGGAGGATTAATAATACTTCAGAATCACATACACCAAAATATATTTCTAACCTATTTGAAAGAAGACAACGTTCTATAGAATGGCAGACAAAGATTCTGAGGAAAATTGGTGTGTGCGAAGAAGAAATCCAAATTAATACAATTCTTCAAACAAAACGTTCTATTATATGGGGATTTTATAATGCTTCAAGGATATCTTATTTTAGATGCAGGAAAGAAACTATGAATGTCATAAAGTGTAGTAATATTAAAGGAATCTATAGTCAATGTGAGTCTTTAGTTGATGTCCTATATATTTTTTTGTTAACAAATCATTTGTTTCCTCTCGCTTATTTTATAAATAAACATTTTCTTCATAGGGTATATCATTGATAAACATTTTTCTTTAATTTTTTGTAAACCAATCTGACTTTTAATAATACAGCGAATTAAAGATGAAAATTGATTTTATAATTTTTTGGGTAGATGGTTCTGACATTGAATGGCAGAAGAAGAAAGCGCTTTACAAAGGTACACCTTTCCAGAATGCTGACGTAAGATATAGGGATTGGGATATTCTTAAATATTGGTTTAGATCTGTGGAAGAATTTGCTCCATGGGTGAATCATATATATTTTGTAGCTGACAATCAAAAGCCCGAATGGATAGACTGGAATAATCCAAAGTTGACTTATGTAGATCATAAGGATTTTATTCCACATGAGTTTCTTCCCACTTTTCAAGCTAACACAATAGAGAATAATCTCCATCGAATTCCAGGATTAAGTGAACATTTTGTGGTTTTCAATGATGATATGTTCATTAACGCACCTGTAGAACCTGAATATTATTTTAAAAATGGTCTGCCCTGCGACGCTCCGTTTGAACATATCTTTACAGGACGTTCTTATTTTCCTGAAATAGATGGGTGGGGAATACATATTATGGAGTTTTGTGATACACAGGTGGTAAATGCACATTTTAATAGGCGAGAGGTGACAAAAGCTAATTCTAAGGGCTGGTATGGAAGTTATTTAGGTTGGAAATATCGATTACAAGCTTATCTTATACGTTTCTTTAGGCGCACAGAATTTCAGCATTTCTATACTCCTCATAACGAAAAACCTTTCTTAAAATCAATATATGAGGAGGTTTGGAGCAAAGAAGGGGATATGTTGGCGAAGAGTTGTACAAAGTTTCGAGAAGAAGTAAGTTTAAATAATTATTTTTTTCGTTATTGGCAACTTGCTTCAAATAAGTTTTATCCTGAGAATAGTATTATGCAGAAGCAGGTAGTGCAGTTGGCAACTTCTGCTTTATCTACCTTAGGAAGTAAGTTGTTTGATGCTAATATAAAATCACTCTGCGTAAATGACTCCTCCCTTTGTGATTATGATGATTATATACAGGCGAAACCATTAGTTGTCAAGCTGTTTGAAAAAAAACACCCATGTAAGTCATCATTTGAGTTATAATATGAATGGACGTTTTCTCAAAAGAAAGATTGTGCATACTTATTTCTGTTATTATCTCTTTTAAAGTTTTATATATAGCTTTAAATACTCAATTATTATTTTTTTAGTACTTGTGGCTATAAGTTGGACGTGTGCTATTGTCATAGATAAAATAAACTATGTTATTCAAAATCTGTTAAGAAAGTGAAGAAGAAAGTTCTTTTTATTATAGGAAGTCTGCAGTCTGGAGGTGTATCGAAAAGTATGGTAAGCCTACTAAATACATGGGATAGAAACAAGTATGATACTTCTCTATTACTATGTTGCAAGGAAGAAGATGTTTTCTCAAAATATCTACCCGATAATGTAAAAATTATATATAGTCCAATTATCGAACATGTTATGGGAGGTTTTTCTTCTGCAAGATGGTTGTTATTGCATGGACATATATTACTTTCTTTAGGCGTTTTTTTACGACTTATTCTTTCGCATGTATCTAAATCATTATCAGCTGAGTTAATTGCTAAGATGATGCCTGTTGTATCACACGAGTATTATGATTTAATTGTTGATTATGGTGGCCAACAATTGCTTTATTATATGGTTAACAAGTTGTCTGCAACAAAGAAAGTTTCTTTTTTTCATAGTGATTACTCTAAATGGTCTTTCTATTATAGTGCTGACAAAAAATATTATCCATTAGTTGAGCATATATTCACTATCTCCCAGACTTGTGTAGATTCTTTGAAAGAGTTTTTCCCAGATTGTTTAGAGAAGATCTCTATTATGGAGAATATTTCATCGCCTACTACGATTAGGCAACAATCTTTAGAATCTTTGGGAGATTTCAGCCAGAAGATTAATGAAATGAAAGCTAAGGGATATACTATTTTATGTACCATTGGACATATCTGTTATGGGAAAGGCTTTGATTTTGCACTTGAAGCTTCCGAGATCCTTAAGCGTGAAGGTATTAAATTTAAATGGATTTTTATAGGTAAAGTTTTAGAGGATAACTTCTTAAAAGAAATAACAGAAACGGGACTTGTCGATGATATAATTCTTGTTGGAATTCAGAGTAATCCTTACCCATATATTGGGATATCTGATATTGTGGTTCATCCATCCAGATTTGAAGGTAAATCAATATCCTTAGATGAAGCGAAGATTTTATGTAAGCCTATTGTCGTTACAAACTTTTCAACAGTTGGTGATCAGTTTGAAAATCGAAAGAACGCAACGATATGTGAAATGAATGGAAAAGGTTTAGCGAATGCAATTATAGAGTTGATAAAGGATTCGACTTTGCAAGATTCTTATAGAGAGTATCTTGAAACACACCTAATTGATAATTCAAGTGAAGTAAATAAATTATATAGATTTTTATAATGGCATATTATATTATTTTATTTGTTATAACTGCTGTACTTGCATGGTCATACGATGGTAATACGAAGGTACCTAAAATTACGTTCTTTTCTTTTTGCCTAAGTATTGGTTTGTTTGTTGGTTTAGCGGATATGTTAGGCGGATATGATAGATATATTTATTGTGAGGTATTCCAAGATATGCATGAAAATGTTACTAAAGGAGCATTCTTCAGTGAAGAGTTTTTGCGTTTCTTTGGAAAAGAACCGGTTTATGGGTTGATTAATGATTTTATAGCTTTGTTTACTCCTAACCGATATATCTTTATTTTAGTTTACACTTTGGCTTTATATGTGGTGTATGCTATTAATTTTTATAGATATACTAAAAATCCATTTTTTGCTCTACTTATATTCGAGGGGTTGATGTTCTTCTTTACCTTTACTTATCTTCGACAAGTATTAGCAGCAGGTGTAATATGGCTGTCAATTCCTTATGTTACGCAAAGGAAATTTAAGAAATATATTTTGTTTGTGATACTGGCAACACTCATTCACAATTCTGCGGCATATATGATTCTTTTGTATTTTATTCCAAGGCGGAAGTTTGAAAAAAGTAATATTATTTTATTCATGTTAATATTGTTACTTATTGGAATTAGTGGTGTAACGAAGTTTATTTTTTCAATTTCAGGAGAGGTTATTGATGATACTAAAATTGCTGGATATGCAAATACAGCTGAGTTTAGATTTAGAATCGAGTATGTAATTGAATCTGCGTTATTTCTTTTCATTCTATTGACAAATTATAAAAAGATTGGCGAAGATGAATATTCATTGACTATGGTTAATGTATATTTGATGTTTTGTGGGCTTCTACTTTTCTTTTGTAAGTCGTCTGATGGTGGGCGAATAGCATGGTATTGTCTGTTAGGAATTATTGTTGTATTAGAAAGGCTTTGTAGACCAAAATCTGCAGTTCCATTAAAAGGGTTCATAACAATAATGTGTTTTGTACTTTTCTATCGAATACTTGTTGCTTGGGGTGTTTTGCTTTATCCTTACAAAACGTTCCTAACTCCAGGTGTTAGACAAGGGGATTTCATAGAAGAAGGGTATGAATACGATCATTCGTATGATAATGATAAATTTTATAATTTATGATAACCATATTTACTCCTACGTACAATAGAGGGAATTTGTTAAACAGGCTATATCAAAGTCTTTGTAAACAAATATACAAAGAATTTGAATGGGTGATAGTTGATGATGGTAGTACAGATGATACTGCTTCTATTGTCGAATTGATACAGAAAAAGCATTTAAGGAATGAGTTCCCAATCCGTTATTTTAAGAAAGAGAATGGGGGGAAGCATACGGCAATTAACTTAGGAGTAAAGAAGGCACAGGGGGAGTTATTCTTTATCGCTGATAGTGATGATTTCTTACCAACAGATTCTTTACTGATTGTTCAAGAAGAATGGGACAAGATAAAATATGATGATTCTTTTCTCGGCTTGACTGGTGTTGATGCAGATACAAAAGGAAATATAATAGGTAGTGGTTTACCAAAAGAATACATTGATTGCCATGCTTGGGAGATATCACCAGTTTATAAAGTTACAGGTGACTTAAAAGAGGTTTTCCGAACGGAAGTGTTACGCCAATTTCCTTTCCCTGAGATTAAAGGAGAAAGATTTTGTCCAGAGGTTTTAGTATGGTTTCGGATGGCACGGCATTACAAAATGAGATTTTTGAATCGTATTATTTATATCGCGGATTATCAACCAAATGGTATCACGTCAGCAATATCACGCTTACGGATGAATAGTCCTATAGGTAGTATGTTAACATACTCAGAATTGCTTAATTATCCCATTCCGATAAAGGATAAATTTAGAAATGCGATAAACTATTGGCGTTTCCGTTTTTGTTTAAGACATACGAATAAGAAAAAAGCGATATCACAAAAAATGGAAATACCTGAAATCAGCACGAGGTGGTACTTTTTAGCACCAATAGGTTTTGTAATGCATATTAAAGACATAACATTATATAAATAAAAACAGATGGTATCAGATAGTCTTCACATTGCAGTGTCTTCAGACTCTAATTATTCAAAATTGGTTTCTATATTACTTGTATCGCTTTTTGAAAATAATCAGTGGGCGGATTACATAACCATACATCTTTTGTCTAACAACATAGATGAAGAGAATATAAAACATATAAAAGAGCATATTCCTCGTGATAAAGGAGAGCTAAAAATATATGATATTAGTGATATTGCATGTAGATTAAAAATAGATGTTCCTGAAACGATTGCTATTTCATCATATTCTCGATTATTTCTGTCATCACTTTTAAATGAAGATATTGATAAAGTCATCTATATGGATGTAGATGCAATCGTTTGGGGAAGTTTAAGAGATCTTTGGTGTTTGGATTTAGATGATAATCATATTGCAGGAGTATTAGATGACGTAGCACTTTATGCAAAAAAAGCTATAGGTTTAAAAAATAATGATGCATATGTCAATGCTGGTTTCTTGCTAATAAATCTGAAACAATGGCGGAAAGAAAATGTTGAATCTAAAATATTAGATTATCTTATAGCGCATAATGGTAATGTCTTTCATCATGACCAAGGGTTGATAAATGCTGTGTGCAATCGTAAAATGATTTTACCAGTCAATTATAATATGGTAACTAATTTCTTTGTTTTTCCATATAAAAGTTTTAAGCAAAAACCATTCTATTCTGAAAAAGAAATGATAGATGGCAAGGAGCATCCTATATTTATTCATTTTACAGCAGGGGTTGCTAATCGACCATGGATGACTAACTGTAAACATCCTTTGAAAGATAGTTTTCTAATGTACAAAGCAAAATCTTTGTATAGAGATGCTCCATTAGAAAAGGACTCGCGTTCGAAAAAACTTAAGATACTTGCAAGTCTGTACTATCATTTCAAACCACTATATTACTTTAGTCTCAAGCTTCGTTCTCTAATAGAGAGTAAAAAATAGATTCTTATCAATGTAAACGATTGATTCGTTTTACAGGGAAAAAGCAACTTACATCTTGATAGATAGTAATGAAGATTTCTATCGATATTTGATTTGTTAAATTAAAGATTCTTTTATGAAAGTATACATAGATCCGAGAACAGAATACAGATATACCTCATTTTATAGGTTAGGGTTATATAAATTATTTGGAAAAAATAATATAATTTATACGGCCAAACCTTTTGAAGATTTAAAGATTACAAATGCAAATCAACATGGTTGTGGCATGGAAGTTATATTTGATGATGAGTGTGGTAAAATAACAAAGGTATATTTTGATATAAAAGATGTTGCTGAAATTGAAAAAGACAAATATGATTGGTGTGACATCTATTCTAAAGTCAATATAAAGTTTGGAGATTTAGAAAAGTATGAAAAATTATTTGTTCCTGGGCCTAACTTTGCCATAAGGAATCGTTCTCTTGTAAGTTTATTAACATTTGGCTTGTTAAATTATTATCGTGGAAAATCTTCATCTTTTCAATCATTAAGACGATATATGCATGATTATTTCTATATTTATGTGCGTCGTCGCCCCATGAAATATTATGAAGATTTTGTAAAAGTAAAACCTAATTATGTTTTTCACGCATCAACATTATGGTATAATCAATTTGCGAAAGATTGCACCAATCTTTATCGAGGGGAATTTTTGAAATCTTGTCAACGTGCGGGTATGGAAATCGAAGGTGGGTTGTACTATTTAAAAGATGATCCAGATGTTTTGTCGGAGATGCCCGACTATCCTTATTATGAAGAAATATATAAGGACTTTCTATATGATAAACGTCTTTCAATGGATGATTATATCCGAAAGACAAAAGAAAGTGTAGTCGTTTTCAATACCCCAAGTGTTTGCGGTTGTCATGGTTGGAAGTTAGGTGAATATCTATGTATGGGAAAGGCTATTATCTCTACACCATTGACACGAGAGATGCCTGCACCATTGGAACATGGTAAGCATGTACATTTTGTAAATTCTGTAGATGAAATTTATGATGCAGTAGTAAAGATTAATACTGATGAAGATTACCGAAAACATTTAGAGGAAGGAGCAAGGCGTTATTACGAAGAATGGATTGCTCCAGAGGTTGTTATAAAACGGTTGTTGGAAGGGATAGGTGAAAAGAACTAAGATAGAAAAGAATTTCTTGGTTCTCGGTCACTTTTTACATTTTCAGCTTTGCTGTCATATTTGTCACTAAAGATCGTAGCATAAAGTTCATTATATCATGTAGTTATATTCTAATGTTAAAATGACAGGAAACTTGTATAAACTTTATTTTGATACTTTATACAGATACGATAAAAAAGAAGAGTTGGATGATATAGCATAAAAGATATAAGAGAATGAGAATTTTACAAGTCATAACATCTTTGGATATGGGCGGAGCTGAAACCTTGGTTGTAAATCTTATACCAAGGTTGCAGGACTTAGGACATACAGTAGATCTATGTGTCTTTGATTGTACGGAAACACCACTGACTAAACGATTAAGATTTGAAAGTCCACAGACGAAGATTTACGCATTAGGGCATGGGGTTTATAATCCTCTCTATATATGTAAATTGGCAAAGATTATGAAAAACTATGATGTTGTTCATACGCACAATTCTTCACCACAACTTTTTGTTGCAATCGCCAATATGTTTGTTCGCACGAAACTTGTATCTACGGAACATAACACCTCAAATCGGAAACGGAACTGGAAATGGTACCGTCCTATAGAAAGCTGGATGTATGGAAGATACAATCATGTGATTTGTATCAGTAAGATCGCAGAAGAGAAATTAAGGGAATATATGGGAGGTGAATGGCTTGTCAAATCATCAAATAAGTACAAATCAATTACCACAATAAACAATGGGATAGATGTCAATGCTATTTCAAAAGCTGAACCATGTAAAGAATTATTAAACTTAAAAAAAAGGCGTAAGTCTATCTTGATGGTGGCTGGATTCCGAAAGCAAAAGAACCAAGATACTATTATTAGGGCTTTAACCTTATTAGATAAAGAAAAATACGAGATCTGGTTTGCTGGTATAGGTGAACGGATGGAGGAAATAAAACAATTAGCTCTTTCTTTAGGTATTAGTGAGCGAGTTAGATTCTTAGGCTTACGTACTGATATTCCAAATGTTCTGAGAGCTGCAGATGTTATTGTAATGTCTTCTCATTGGGAAGGATTGAGTCTTAGTAATGTAGAAGGAATGAGTGCACATAAGCCTTTTATAGCTTCTGATGTTAATGGTTTGAAAGAGGTTACTAAGGGGTATGGTATTCTTTTTCCACATGAGGACGCAAAGGCATTGGCAGAAGAAATCAACCGATTAGCAAATGACGAAGATTATTATAATGAAATAGCTGAGCGCTGTTATAATAGAGCTTTAGAGTTTGATATCAGCAATACTGTAAGTGGTTATGCTGATGTGTATAAAAATATCTTAAATTAATATCATCAAGTTTTCGTCTTGATAAATAGGTTTCTATAAGTTGAAAGATATTCAAAGAAAAAAGTTAATTCGCATAACAACTGCAGATATATCCTTAGATGGATTGCTAAAGGGGCAGTTGAAATACTTGAACCAATACTTTGAGGTTATTGGTGTTGCAAAGGATACGGGTGTTCTGAAGGAGGTTAGCGAACGAGAGGGGATCCGTGTAGTAGATGCTCCGTTAGAACGTCCTATTAGTTTAGTAAAAGACATCAAGGGCTTATGGTTCTTATATCGTCTGTTCCGTAAGGAGAAACCATGGTGTGTACATGCTAATACTCCTAAGGGAAGTTTGTTAGCAATGATTGCTGCATGGTTTGCATGTGTCCCGCATAGGGTATATACCGTTACTGGTTTACGTTATCAGGGTGCTCATGGGCTTTTCAGAAAAATTCTAAAAGGAATGGAAATCTGTACCTGTTTCTTTGCAAACAAGGTAATTCCAGAAGGAAATGGAGTAAAGAAAATTTTACAGGAGGACCATATTACCAAAAAGGAGTTGAATGTTATTCTGAATGGAAATATAAATGGAGTTGATATCGACTATTTCTCTCCTGACCACTTTACTGCAGAAAAAAGAATAAAAGGAAAAACATATACAGGAAATAAAGAAGAAATTCGTCAAGACTTAAATCTTAGTAAAGATGATTTTGTTTTTATATTCATCGGGCGAATCGTTGGTGATAAGGGCATGAATGAATTATCTGATTCTATGAAACGTTTTCAAGAAGAAGGTAAAAACGTAAAGTTACTTCTTGTTGGGCGATTTGAATCAGAACTCGATCCTTTGAAGAGTGGTAATGAGGATTTCCTTAGAAATAATCCAGATGTACGCTTTGTTGGCTATCAAACAGATGTGCGTCCATTCTTTATTGCAGCAGATGTTTTAGTTTTTCCAAGCTATAGAGAGGGCTTCCCTAATGTAGTTTTGCAAGCTGGTGCGATGGGTCTTCCATCTATTGTAACTAATATCAATGGATGTAATGAGATTATCAAGGAAGGTCAGAATGGTAAAATTTTTCCTTCAAAAGATGCTGATGCATTATTTAGGGAAATGAGTTGGTGTATTGAAAATAAGGATCTTATAAAGGTGATGGCTTCACAATCTCGTAAAATGATAGTTGATAGATATCGACAAGAAGAGGTTTGGAAGGCAACACTCAAAGAATACGAAAAACTTGAAAAGTAGTTGACTATGAAGTGTGATGTTATTGTAACATATTGTTGGAACCGAGTTGGGTATAATATTATTCGTAGTCTTTACGAAAAAGGCCTAAAGGTTGTAGTAGGAGATACATCATCATATAATATTTGCAGTATCTCTAAATTTAGTGTTGGTAATTTTTTTTATAGAGATTTCAAAAAAGATGAGCAAGGTTTTATAGAGGATTTGAAGAAAGCTATCAAAGAATTCTCTCCCAAAGTCCTTATGCCCACGCATGACGAAGCCTTGATTATTGCGAAACACATAGACAAGCTTCCTAAGGATGTTATATATACAATGGAATCTTATGAGAAACAAGTTTTGTTGTCCGATAAGTATCAAGCAACTGTCTTATCAGATTCTGTTGGTGTACCAGTGCCTCGCTTTATAGATGATATAAAACAAGCTACATACCCAATAGTAATTAAAACAAAATTCGGTAACTCCGCAAAGGGAGTATTCTTTCCTAAGAATTATGAGGAGGCAAAAAATATCTTACTCCAATATGATACGAGAGATATCTTAATAGAAGAGTTCTTTGCAGGTATAGATTACAGTGTAGACTGTGTTAGGTATGATGGCTTCTTCCAAGCATGTACATATAGATCTTTAGTAACAAAGACAGATGGTGGAGGTACAACAACACAAAGAATTTTGGTTGAAATGCCAGAATTAGAAAGATATTCTAAGCTAATTTTAGATAAAGTTGATTATAAAGGAGTTTGTGGTATAGATTTTAAGGTTAATGAAAAAACGAAAGAGGCTGTGTTTATTGAGGTTAATGCTCGATTTACTGGTGGTTTAGCAACACCAATGGCTGGTGGTTTTGATATTCCTTATATTGTGTATTCCCTTTTTACATCAGGAAAGTATGAGCATAAGATTCAACCACGTATGGGAACAAAGACCAAGTGGATTCTTGGTGATATTATTACTCTTGTAGGTAAGATTCTTCGTTGCTCTCTGACAATGAAAGAGTTTAAGCAAATTATGAGTTGGAACTTTGATGCTTTTGATGATTATAGAAAGGAAGACAAGAAAGCTATATTGGGTGAGTTCCTTTATTACTTTATAAAATTGGTAAAGAATAGAAATCTGAATCCATAAGTTAATATTATGTTTTTAAAATGGTTATTTGATAAACTTGCTTCATTGTTTGGGTTGCTCTTCCTTAGTCCTGTATTATTGGTAGTAGCAATTCTAATCAAGGTGAAGATGCCTGGTCCTGTATTGTTTTGTCAGAAGCGAGTAGGGCAGTATGGTAAGCTGTTTACTGTATATAAATTCAGATCTATGACGGTTAAAGCTGAAGCTTCTGTGGCAAGTAGGGATTCAGATGCGACATCTATTGCTTCGACCGAACAGAATCGTATTACACCTCTTGGGGAGAAACTTAGACGCTATAAGCTAGATGAGCTACCAGAACTCTGGAATGTACTGAAAGGAGATATGAGTTTTGTCGGTCCACGTCCAGATGTCCCCGGTTATGCAGATCAGTTGCAAGGAGAAGAAAGAGATATTTTAAAGTTAAAGCCTGGAATAACAGGTCCAGCCAGTTTGAAATATAGGAATGAGGAGGAACTCTTAGCGTCTGTAGATAATCCTGCTCAATATAATGATGAGGTTATCTTTCCAGATAAAGTTAAGTTAAACCTCTATTATCTAAAGCATTACTCATTTATAAAGGATATTCAAATGATTATCTGTACAGTTCTTGGTAAGAAGATGGACTATGCAGATGAAATAATATAATTAGTAAAATGGAAAGAAAACGTGTTTTACTTTGTCTCGCTCACATGAGTGGTAACGAGATGAGATACATCCAAGAGGCGTTTGATACCAACTGGGTTGTACCATTGGGACCTAATGTTAATGGTTTTGAGGATGACTTGAAGAGATTTGTAACCTCCTCCTCATCCTCTAACAAAGATGTGGTATCCCATAGAAATGAGGAATATCCACAGACAATTCTCCCTCATGAAAATAATCCAGAAAGTTTGTGGAGAGATCCTATTAAAGGGTTAGAAGACAAGCATGTCGTAGCTCTTTGCTCTGGAACAGCTGCTGTTCATTTAGCTTTAATAGCTTTGGGGGTAGAAGCTGGTGATGAGGTTATTTGTCAAAGCTTCACCTTTTGTGCCAGTTCTCATCCCGTAACTTATCAAGGGGCAAAGCCTGTCTTTGTTGATTCTGAGAAAGAGACATGGAATATGGATCCAGTGTTATTGGAAGAAGCTATCAAGGATAGAATTGCTAAGACTGGTAAGAAGCCAAAGGCTATTATAGTTGTTTATCTTTATGGTATGCCTGCAAAGATAAAAGAAATTCTTGCAATAGCAGATAAGTATGATATCCCTGTTGTAGAGGATGCTGCCGAGGGTTTAGGTTCAAGATATGATGGGCAGGTATGTGGTACCTTTGGTGAGTATGGTGTACTGTCATTCAATGGTAATAAGATGATTACCACATCAGGTGGTGGTGCACTTATCTGCCCTAATGAGGCTGCTCGTAATGATGTGATGTTCTATGCAACACAAGCTCGTGAGGGTTATCCTTATTATCAACATGAAAAGATTGGCTATAACTATCGTATGAGTAATGTTTGTGCAGGTATTGGTCGTGGGCAGATGACGGTCCTTGATGAACACATTGCGCATCATCGGCATATAGCACATTTATACGAAGAGGCGTTCAAGAAGATTGAGGGTATTGATTTTCATGCTAATCCTTCTTCTGAATATGATTCTAATTATTGGTTGAATACAATAACAATTAATCCTTCAATTAAGGTAAGAGGTCAAGAGAATGCCTATAAAACAACAGTAAAAGGAGCTGTTGGAGGAGCTGCTGGTGTGATTCATGCAGTTGATAGTGCACATACTGATTGTGAGCCAAATACCAATGTTGAGGCTATGCGTGTCTTCCTCGATAAAGCTAACATCGAGAGTCGTCCCCTATGGAAACCTATGCACAAGCAACCTTGTTATAAGGATTGTCCTGCATACTTAAACGGTGTAAGTGAGAGTTTGTTTAGTACAGGAATGTGTTTGCCAAGTGGTCCATTGGTGACAGATGACGATGTGCGTTATATTGTAGAGACAATACAAGCAGCTATCGAATAAGAGTAAATAAATTAGGAGAATATAAGTAGGGCTGACGTCGTGGATTCCATCTTCCGCGGTGCCAGCCCTTAGCGTGTCTCCCCATAGATACTAGATTATCGATATATCTTTATATTGTCTATAATCTGTCTTCTATGTTGTATCCGTCTAACAATTGGGTAATATCCTGCGTGTAATGAATTCCGACTTGGTTTGTCAATCTTTACGGCGATATTTGTGTTTAAAGTTGCTTGCCGTTTCCTACGTTTAAACTTTATTATCTGATGCAAAAGTACGAAAATAAATTGAATGAACGCAAGAAAATATTAGAAAAAGTCATTAATTTTCGTCTTTTACTTCAAGTTTATTCATAAAAAGTTTGTCAAGATTGATAGGTGAAATAGGTAAATTTGGCTTAGATGGAATTATAATATTATCATCTGTCGATGTACTATCAGTGTATATCGAAATCTTGATTGGCAGCTGTTTTGTCTTAAGATTCGCCCTAATTTTTTCTAAATTAATTGTATCTTTTGGTAATGATGCTGCGAATTTAGTCCAACATGCTTCTGCCATTCTTTCTATTTGAGCCAATCTACTTTGTGTGTTTTCATCATTTTTATATACTTTATACGCCTCTTGTGACTTCTCATATTGTAAGAAAGCATGTTTCCAGTCTTGCATAAACATATAACATAACCCTAAACGATAATATACATTAGGCTTCTCACGATTGTAACATACCGTAAGTGTCTTATTATAATAAGGTATAGCCTCCTTGTATTGTTTTAGATTGAAGTGGCTTTCTCCTGCTGCATAATAATAAACTGAACGCTCACGAGGAGCGAAAGCTTCTAATTGTGGGATGGCTTTATCTAAGTATTTTGCTGCAGTCTCATAGTCCCATTCATAGTAATAACACAACCCGATATAGGCTTTAAAGCGATTGTTGAGTTTATATGTTTTGTCAAGTCGTTGGAAGATGAGCAGTGCTTCATGATATTTTGCAGCTGTGAAATATTCCAAGGCTTTGCCTAACTCCTCAGAATCAGGGTTACTTTGGGCTATTGTCAGTGTGCATGATATGAAGAGGAGAAGTAGAGTCGCTACTTTCCTTCTTATATTTGTTATCTTCATTTCTGCCATATAACCTCCTTGAATTTCTTATCTCCATAACAGATGAGGTCTAAGTCGATTAGGACTATACCTTGCTGATGGTTCTCGTGGGAGTCTCCTAGCTCTATTTCAATCTCTTTTAAGCATGTTTGGATGTACTCGAGAGGATATGATGTCTCAAATGACCCCATACAGTTTAGGAATCTATCAGATACAATACCGATAGGTTCCGTCCATTCTTCTTTCGTGAAATTTATGCCCGGAAATATTTGTCTGAGGCGTATTTGCGCTTTATGAATGTTTTGCTCCTGCTGGCAATTTGAGCCAAGTGTTATGATAGTCTTCATTGTTTATCTACTACAAAGTTACGCATAAGTTTTGATATGTTTGTGAGAATTTAAGAGAATTAGTTTTGAAATCTATCAAAAATCGTGTATTTTTGCATCTGTATAAATTTAAAATCCTTTTTATGAAGCGATATATTTTTCTGTTACTTTCATTTTTGTATATGTTAGCAGCTACGGCTGGTACACCCCTGAAGTGGAATCAAGTGTATCAGACGTATATCAATCAATATAAAGATATGGCAATTGAAGGGATGCTCAAATATGGAGTTCCTGCCAGTATTACATTGGCCCAGGGACTTTTAGAAAGTAATGCAGGCCGTGGACGTCTTGTCTTATTGGGCAATAATCACTTCGGTATAAAGTGTCATGGATGGACTGGTCGTACGATTACACATGATGATGATGAACTGGGAGAGTGTTTTCGTGCTTATGGTAATGCTTTGGAAAGCTTTGAAGATCATTGTAGATTCCTTCGAGACAGACCTCGTTATCAAAGTCTTTTTAGCTTAAATAGAAGCGATTACCGAGGTTGGGCATATGGACTGAAGCGTGCTGGCTATGCAACTAACCCTGTTTATGCACAAAGCCTTATCAATATTATTGAGACTTATCAGCTTTATCAATATGACAAAGCTAAGGATTATGATCGGTTCATGGTTCATCACAGTGGCGAGAATTCCTCTGTAGTCTTAGATAAATCAGCACCAAATGTAACTACTGCTAATGGGCTACATACAATTCATAAATATAATGATAATTATTATATTATTGTGAGAAATGGTGATACATTTAAGTCACTTGGAAAGGAATTGGATCTCAGTTATAGAAAGCTAGCGAAGTATAATGAACGTGACAAGCATGACAGACTCGTTCCAGGAGAATTTATTTGGTTGAAGAAAAAGCGTAAGAAAGCTCCGAAGAACTTCAAGGATCGCCTGTATTATGTGCGTAAGTCAGAGAGTCTCTATGATATTGCGCAGAAGTATGGTATCCGTTTGAAGAGTCTTGTAGAAAAGAATGAGAAGATAGCTGAGCGTGGATTGCGTATTGGAGATGAAGTTAGACTGTATTAAAAGATAGATCATCCACTGGTATAAGATATAGTTGGGGTAGTGACAGTTTAAACCTTTCTCTTTCCCTGAAAATATTTTACGGTTACCGTTCTTCTTTCTGTTACATAATGAGAGGTTAATGTGAATTTGTCGGTCTGTAATATATTGTTAATCAATATATTGTGGTTGGTAAAATAAAAGGGCATCTTTTGTATTGCAAAAGATGCCCTTTTGAGTCTTAAAAGATACCCTTTTATTGATCAAAAGATGCCCTTCTACAATGTGAAAGAGTATCTCTTAGCCAGCATTCTCTGTATTTTCTTTACATTACCATTGTAGAAACATTGTTTGGACATATATCATGATACTGTAGATAATGAGAAAGCGGGCACTGTATTATTAAAGACAGTACCCGCTTTTATTATTCTTCAGTCTGTTTAAAAC
This sequence comes from Prevotella histicola, assembly GCF_055385135.1. NCBI lineage: Bacteria > Pseudomonadati > Bacteroidota > Bacteroidia > Bacteroidales > Prevotellaceae > Prevotella > Prevotella histicola. The sequence continues at coordinate 161,224 of NZ_AP043793.1, forward strand.
TCCGTCAGACACTTATCAAGTGCCTTGGTTATACCTTCTTTATCAAGATCTTGCCCAATAAAGACTAATTTCTGCATACGATCACCATAAGGCTCTTCCCAATCTGCCTTTACCTTTGGATTATTCTCTAAGAATTCTCGAAGTTGGAACTGAGGCATTGTTGCATACCATTGCCCTGCATTGCGAATACTTACTTGCTTACCAGCCTGCTCGAAGACATAACAGATGTCCTTTTCATTCTTGAAGTAACACAGTCCTTTACAACGAATTATTTGCTTTGGCCATTGGCGCGCAACAAAGTCATCGAAGAAGTTTATGTCAAATGGTTTACGTGCATAATAAACGAAAGTCTGTATATTGTATTCTAATGCTTCACCACTTTCTTCATTTTCCAATCCATGATGATGATGATGGTGGTGATGATGTCCGTGATGGTGCTCGTCTTCTTCATGCCCATGATGTTCGTCCTCCTCCTCATCTTCTTCGTCCTCATGATGTCCTTCAATTTCGGCAATCCATGATGCAGATGTGGCAACTTCATCAAAGTTAAAGGAGCCAGTATTGATAATTTTATCCAAATCAACATCACCATAGTTGCATTCTATGATCTCGGCCTTAGGCTGAAGAGAACGTATAATACTGCGTACCATATTTTTCTCTTCTGTTGTAACATCATCAACTTTGTTTAATAAGATGATGTTACAGAACTCAATTTGCTGTATCAGTAGGTTTTCTATATCATCTTCTTGTAAGTCTTTCTTAAGTAGATCATTACCTTCAGAGAACTCATCACACATTCGGCGTGCATCTACTACAGTTACAATTGAATCAAGTACAGCTTTGCCATTCTTTGCGAGGTCTGGATACATCTGTGGATATGCACAGATAGTTTGTGCTATAGGAGCTGGTTCACATATGCCACTGGCCTCAATAACAATATAATCAAACTTGTTCTGTGATACAATTTCATTTAATTGCTGAACAAGGTCCATCTTCAGAGTACAACAGATACAACCGTTTTGCAATGCAACGAGCGAGTCGTCTTTCTGGTCAACAACTCCTCCAGCCTCTATGAGATTTGCATCTATGTTCACTTCGCCAATATCGTTGACAATAACAGCGAACTTTATGCCTTTTTTGTTAGCGAGAATCTTGTTTACTAATGTTGTTTTCCCACTACCTAAGTAGCCTGTAAGTAATAAGACTGGTGTTTCTTTTATCTTCATTTTGTAATCCTTGTTTATATTATCTTATGTCTACAAAATTACAAAAAATATGCCAAGTGCAGGCATAAATAAAAACAAAAGAGTTGTAATCAATCTGATTACAACTCTTTTGTGGGTAGTGATGGATTCGAACCACCGAAGCTAGAAGCAGCAGATTTACAGTCTGCCCCATTTGGCCACTCTGGAAACTACCCATTGTAGTGGGCGTTGACGGATTCGAACCGCCGACCCTCTGCTTGTAAGGCAGATGCTCTAAACCAGCTGAGCTAAACGCCCTTACTTTTCGTAAGCGAGTGCAAAAGTAGTGATTTTCTCTGATTCGTGCAAGTTTCTGTTGTGTTTTTTATCAAGGATGAATGAAAAAAGGCGCATCTTGTGCGCCTTCTTTCAATATATAGGATATGGTATTATCCAATAATAAAGTTTAGAACGAAGAGTACTGCAAGAATGCAGAGAGTCCAGTTCAGGTCCTTCCACTGTCTTGTACAAAGCTTCATGATAACGAATGACAAGATTCCTAAGCATATACCGTCTGCAATAGAGTAGCATAGAACCATAGTAATCATTGTTATAAAAGCAGGGAATGACTCACTGATATCTTGTAGATTAATCTTCTTTACAGAGTCGAGCATTAAGACACCAACCATGACCAGTGCGCCACTGGTTGCAGCACTTGGGATAAGAAGGAAGATAGGGGAGAGAAGGAGTGATAAGATAAAGAGGAGTCCAACGGTAAATGAGGTGACTCCAGAGCGTCCTCCTTCAGCAATACCACTGGCACTCTCCACGTAAGTTGTTAATGTAGAGCTTCCGAGCATTGCACCACACGTTGTGCCTATGGCATCACTCATCATGGCTTCTTTCACATGAGGGATGTTTCCGTTTGCTTCAACAATACCCGTTTTATCAGCCAGACCCATTAATGTACCAATGGTATCGAAGATGTTAACCAAGAGTAAAGAGAATACAACTAAGGCTGTCTTGAGGTTAAACATCCCAGCAAAATCAAACTTACAGAAGAGTGGGCTGATATCCTGAGGTGCAGAAACAGGAAGCCAATGGTCAGGGAATACGGTTACTCCCATAGGTATTCCAATGATCGTAGTTGCAATAATACTCCAGAAAAGTGAGCCTTTTACGTTCTTTGCCATAAGAATCCCACTGAGTAAGATGGCAATAATACCAAGAATACAGCTATTGGTAAATGCTCCAAGACCAACAAACGTAGCTTCTTTTGCAACGATAATACCTGCATTCTTGAGTCCAATAAATGCAATGAACATACCAATACCTGCAGAAATAGCATAGCGAAGGTTATGAGGGATAGAGTCCAGTATCATTTCACGAACATTAAAGAAAGTGATAATAATAAAGACTATACCTTCAATCAGCATGATAGCTAATGATTGTTGCCAAGTGTAACCCATTGTCTGGCAAAGGGTATAAGCGAAGAAGGCATTTAGTCCCATTGAAGGGGCTTGGGCAAATGGTAACTTTGCCATGAATGCTAAGAGCAATGTTGCTATAGCTGCAGCAAGGGCTGTTGCCGTAAATAAAGCCCCCTTATCCATTCCTGTAGATGACAGGATGGCGGGGTTTACTGCTAAGATATAGCTCATTGTTAAGAACGTGGTGGCTCCCGCAATAAGTTCTGTGCGGAGCTTCATGGATTTAGGATCAAATCCTAAGGCCTTTTCTAATAAAGTCATCATTGTTTTTAAGGTTTAAAACTCATTATTTATTTAGATGTTTTTTCTAACCAATCATCAAGAATCATACGTGCGATTGATAATTTCTCTGGAATAGTAGGGAGGTTTTCTTTTGTAAACCAGGCTCCTTTTGATAGCTCACTCTGTTGTAAGTGAATGTCGCCACCATTATAATCAGCGTTGAATCCTACCATTAGCCCACAAGGATAAGGCCAAGGTTGGGAACCAAAATATCGAAGATTCTTAATTTGTATGCCAGTCTCCTCTGCAACTTCTCTATGTACAGCTTCTTCCAATGTCTCACCTGTTTCAACAAAGCCAGCTACTAATCCATAGAATTCTGTCTTGAAATTACGTGCATGCACCAATAGGACTTCGTCACCACGATGCACAAGGACTATGATAGCTGTTGCTAACTGTGGCCAAACTTCTTTTCCACAGTTCGTACAGCGTTTGGAGATATCTGTATGCATCTTCATAGGCGCTCCACATACACCACAGAATCTCGTATTATTATCCCAGTAAAGTAACTCATGACATTTACCTGCTTTAAGATAAAATTCATTGGGGAGACGATAGAAGGAAGGGCGTAAACCACACATCTCGTATTGTGGATAATCCGTGACAGGCTGGTCTATCATTATAGCTTTGACCTCAGTCCCATCCTCCATTGGGGTGATATTTAGAACATGTGTCCATGGGTGTAATGGGATGGGGCAATCTTCTGATAATGGGATGGAGAAAGAATCTTCTGCTTTCTCCAACATGATATCAGTCTTGCAGAATATAAACCAATACTTCTTCATTATCTTTGTTTTTATTCTCCAAATAAAATTTTCCGATCGCGTGCAGCTGCTGGCACTGTCCATGCTTCGGGGATGAACTTCCAGTTATTGTGTGGTTGTGGATTCATAATGCCAGCTTTTTTTATCTCTTCCATTAGATAATGTCTCTGGTCCTTTTCACTTTCCCAGATAATACGGTTCTTTAAGGAGTCGCGTGCTATACCAGCTCCTTTAGTTAAGAGCTCTCCACCTCCATTAGCACGATAACTGTTTACTGCAACAGTGTACCATTTATGTTCATCGAACGGCTCTCCATTGCTCATTCGTAAGATATGAACTTTCTCTCCATCGGGTTTTGTGACATCAACAACATAGTCTATTCCTGCTGCAGAGTCGAAATTGAAAGAGAAGTTTTTGAAACCTAAGCGTTGTGTATCATCGCGTGTGTTTGCAAGGAGTAATAAGTGGTCATCTGGACTCTTCATTGTATTTACCCAGAGGTCATAGCTCATCTCGAGATGCTTACGAACTTCTTCGCCAGTAAGGCGCATGACGCATAGTTGGTTCTCATATTTATAGAGACTGAACATGTCTGCAACTGTTACATTACCTGCTTTTATAGCAGAGTTAAATTGTAGTGGTGCATTGAAAGCAATGTCGGCATGTGTGATCTTCAATTCTAAGTCAAGAATGAGGTCATTGAAGGCAGAATTACCAAAGAAGCAATCCTTTGTGTAGATTGTGTTTGCAAATTTCCCGATTACTTGCTCACTCCAAGCCTTTACAGAATCTATTTCTGGTTGGAAGTGTTGCATGAAATCCTTGTCTGGAATGATATTTCTTACATCAACTAACTCACCTGATGCATGTGTAAGAACATAGCTTCTTTTCCCCTTGATGGTTTTAGGTTTTAAAGTGAGTGTTGTTAATGCCACTTTTTGCGCATTGTTGGCAGGATCGAGGCAGATGACATCTTTGCCGTTTATATTCTTTTCTATAGTATTATGGGGAGTGTGGTCATGCCCGAAGAAGATAACATCGAAGCCGGGAACCTCCTGTGCCACCTTTTGAGAAGCATCCTCATCATATTGGGGAGTCTTGATACCTCCATTCCAACCAGAATGAAACAAACCAACTATAACATCAGGATTTTCTTTCTTTTTCACCTCCTCCATGGTACGTTTAGCGCATGAAACCATCTCATCGAAACGAAGGCCACTCCATATTGTTTCCTTCAACCAGTTGGGTATTGCAGGTGTCAGCATACCGATAACACATACTTTCAGTCCGTTCTTCTTTTTAATGACCGTGTAAGGAAGTATGTAAGGTTTGTTAGTTCTAGCATTGATGATATTTGCACCAAGAATAGGGAAGTGTAATTCTTTAAACCACTTGTCATAGACACTATGCCCTGTCTCAATATCGTGATTGCCAACAGTTGCAGCATCATATCCCATGTAGTTGAGAACACTGGCTGCAATGTTTTCCTTTTGTGGTACTATATAATTATAGTAGTATGATATGGGTTGTCCTTGCAGAATGTCTCCGTTGTCTAGAAGGTAGATATTATCCTTACCATATTCTTTCCGCAAACCTTGAACAAAAGTATATACCCTTGCCATGGAACCACTTTTAGGTGAGCGGTTGATGAAATCGTAAGGGAAAAAAGACCCATGTACATCAGAAGTTTCTACTAGTTTGATTGTTATGTCTTTATTCTGTGCCATAGCGTGAGAACAGAGTCCTAACATGATAGTGAGTACGATCGTTGATAGTTTCATATGTGTTTATTAAAATCAGGTACAAAAGTAATAAATTAAACGCAAATAAAGGCAACTGTTTTCTTATGTTTTATCGTTTGTATGCCGTGTTGTACTCCATTCTTCTTAGAAAAAGAAAAGGAGGCATACCTATTAATTGTGGTATGTCTCCTTTGTTCTGATTTATATGTTCTCAAGTTTAGATTAAACAATTCCCTGCGCCATAATAGCTTTAGCTACTTTGATGAAACCAGCGATGTTGGCACCTTTCACGTAGTTTACATAGCCATCAGGCTCTGTTCCATATCTGACACAATTCTCATGGATGTCATCCATGATGTTATGTAGCTTTTGGTCAACTTCTTCACGATCCCATTTCAGTCGTTCTGAATTCTGGGTCATTTCGAGTCCTGACACGGCTACACCGCCAGCATTACTCGCTTTGCCTGGACAATAAAGAACTTTTGCTTCTTGAAAGATTCTTACGGCTTCTGGGGTGGATGGCATGTTTGCACCCTCTGTTACAGCGATAATACCGTTATTGATTAATGCTGTCGCAGCCTCGGCATTGATCTCATTCTGTGTGGCACAAGGAGTTGCAATATCAGCCTTCTCGAACCATGGCTTTGCTCCTGGAACGTATTTCACTCCATATTTCTCTGCATATTCCCGGATGCGTCCACGTTCTATGTTCTTTAGCTCCATAATATATGCTAACTTCTCTTCATTTATTCCATCTGGGTCGTAGATATATCCATCAGAATCGGAGCATGTAACAGGTTTTGCTCCAAGATGTAGGAGCTTTTTAATCGTGTATTGTGCGACATTACCTGATCCCGAAACTAAAACGGTTTTTCCTTTTAGGTCAATATTTCTTGTCTTGAGCATATTCTGCAGGAAGTACACGTTACCATAGCCTGTTGCTTCTGGCCGAATAAGCGATCCTCCGAACTCTTGTCCTTTGCCTGTAAGTATCCCTACAAACTGATGAGTAAGTTTCTTATATTGTCCGAACATGTAGCCTACTTCGCGTCCACCGACGCCAATGTCTCCTGCAGGGACGTCACAGTCGGGACCTATGTAATGCCATAGCTCACTCATGAAGGCTTGGCAGAAACGCATCACTTCAGCATTTGATTTACCTCGTGGAGAAAAATCTGATCCACCTTTGCCACCACCCATTGGCAGTGTTGTCAAAGAGTTTTTGAATGTCTGTTCAAAGGCAAGGAACTTTAAGATGGACTCGTTGACAGAAGTGTGGAAACGTAAACCACCTTTATAAGGACCGATGACATTGCTATGCTGGACGCGATATCCCATGTTTGTCTGAATATTACCTTTGTCATCAACCCAATTTACTCGAAATTTGATAATTCTGTCTGGTATGCAGAGGCGTTCAATAAGGTTTACACGCTCAAATTCGGGATGTTTGTTGTACTCTTCTTCAATGGTTTCCAACACTTGTGATACTGCTTGAATGTACTCTGGCTCATTGGGGAAACGCCGTTGTAAACTCTCTACAACTTCTACTGCTTTCATAATTGATTCTGTTTTAAATGGTTGTTTATTCCTATCCTGGAAACTCTTAACCTTTCTCTTCAAGGTTTTTGATGTTGCAAAGATAATCATTTATTTCTTAATAAAGAGCATTTTGTTATAAAATATGCCGATTTGTTTTAAAATAGTCATTATTTATGGTGTTTTTAGAATAAAACCTAATGGTAAGCTAAGTGTTGGCTATCCATTGTTGTTAGTTTTCTAGTATTGGAAGTCTAGATCATCTAAAAGGCTGGAATCCAAGTGGGGAAGTCCAGCCTTAAATTATGTTAGTAGAGAATGTCTAGTAGGCAGTAATATCTTGTTATATAGATTCTTTACATTGAATGTAAGGTGTTGTTTATATTGGTTGGGATATGGCTATAAGTTCTTTATCTTTCTTCTTAACGCAATTCTATACACTAAATTAAAGTAACTTTGACTTCTAACTTAAAACTCATTTGTACTTTAAGTTAAAGTCCACTCGTACTTTAAGTTAAAGGTCGCTTGCACTTTAAGTTAAAGTCCAATCGCACTTCAAGTTTGGGTGTTTTCTAAAGTGAACTTATACTAAAAAGAAAGCCTGTAGCTTACTTACATGTAGCTACAGGCACTATCATAATCAGATGTTATTTATTCCCAAGATTACGAAGCCATTTGAGTGGTTTCTTTATTAATGCTTTCAATCCGCTATCACTCTTAGAACTTGTCGGTAGCTCTTCTCGAATATCATACTTGGTACTTCTTCTTGCGCCCTTCTCGTTCGTGTTATGCAGACGATTGTTATTCTTCTTCTTTTTGTTGTTAGGCTTTTTGTTTTGTTGAGCGTTCGTCTTCTGACCAGCATCCTTATTATTTGCAGCCTCCTTGTCGTTTCGTCTGTTGTTGTTAGGCTTCGCCTGCTTGTCAGTTTGTCTGTTCTTATCTTGACGGTTATTCCGCTTGTTTGTTACTTTTGCATCTACAGCGTTGTTATTATTGTTCTGCTGTTCTTGCCCTTTGTTCTTCTGCTTGTTGTTAGATTTACGTTCTGACGTATTTTGTATTTTATTGTCAGAGGAACTTTGGCTCTGTTGTTCGGGACGCCTTGACCTTTGCTTGTAATTGCCTTGTTTCTTGTCTTTGTGGCTTTGCTGGTCTCGGTCCTTCCTCCTTCGGCTCTTTGCAGTGTTGCCTTTCTTAGGCTTTCCGACATCCTTGTATTCTGGTCCGTCTCCTAAATCATCTGGCAAGGCAACTTTCTCAACATCTTTCTCTAGGAAAGATTCTATCTGCTTGAAGTAGTAGATATCGTCAGCGCTAACAAAAGTGATAGCCTTTCCGTCACGGTCAGCACGAGCTGTTCTACCAATGCGATGCACATAATCTTCTGCATCATGTGGGACATCATAATTGATAACCATTGTAATGTCGTCAATATCAATACCGCGAGAAACAATGTCTGTAGCAACTAATACATCAATTTGCCCACTCTTGAATTTGAACATAACGTCATCACGTTGTGCCTGGTCAAGGTCGGAATGCATCTCTCCGCAGTTAATGTGCTTCCGGTTTAAAGAGGCTGTAATTTGCTTTACCTTTTGTTTGGAACCAGAGAAGATGATTACACGTTTTAAATCACCCGCTTTAAAGATATCCTTTATGATACCCATCTTCTGTGTCTCGTAGCAGACGTATGCCATTTGATGAATCTTCTCTGCAGGTTTACTAACTGCTAGCTTGATCTCTACGGGATTCTTGAGCAGTGTCTTCGCAAGCTCTTCAATCTTCTTTGGCATTGTGGCAGAGAACATGATGGTCTGACATGATGACGGTAATTTCTTCGCAATAGTCATAATGTCATCGGAGAAGCCCATGTCAAGCATACGGTCGGCTTCATCAAGAATAAAGAAACTTACCTTGGAAAGGTCAACATTGCCTAAAGAGAGATGAGAGATAAAACGGCCTGGAGTCGCAATAACGACATCAGCTCCCAACGAAAGGCTTTTAAGCTCTTGGTCATAACGGTTACCATCATTGCCACCATAGACTGCAACGCAGGATACACCATCAAGATAGTAAGCAAAGCCTTGCATAGCTTGGTCAATTTGTTGTGCTAACTCACGTGTTGGCGACATGATGACGCAGTTAATAGCAGCTTCAGGATATCCTCCATCTGCTAACTTTGAGAGAATAGGGAGGAGGTAAGCCGCCGTCTTTCCTGTACCAGTCTGCGCAACACCCAGTACGTCACGTCCCTTTAAAATCTCTGGTATGCACTTCTCCTGAACTGGTGTGCATTCGTCAAAACGCATGTCATATAGTGCGTCAAGTACGTTATCGTTTAAATCTAAATCTTCAAAATACATATCTTTTTATTTTTCCCTTCGTCTCAAAGGGTTATTTCTTGTTTCTTATTTATTTAATAGTCTTTTTAACTTGGAGCATGCCTATAGCAGAAATAGGCAATAACTGCAAAGATAATATTCGGAATCCATGCAGCCAGTATTGGTGGCGTGTCAGCCTGTATGGCAAAGGTTGCTGATACTGTCTGCAACATAATATAGCTGAAACTCAGCCCTAAACCTATACCTAAGTATAATCCCATTCCACCTTTTCGTTTTCTAGAAGATAGAGACAAACCTATAATGGTCAGGATAAAAGATGAGAATGACATAGCTATTCGTTTGTGGAACTCAACTTCATATTGAACAACGTTGCCAGAACCACGGCTGGTTTGTTTAGAGATATAATCAAGGAGCTCTGGTGACGTGAATGTTTCTTGCTGGCCTTTAGAATAAACCAGATCCGTAGGCTCCATCAATAAAACCGTATCCTTTAATGCACCACTTTGTATATGCTCTTTCAATCCCCTAAGCGTTCGTATTTTCCAGTTGCTTACCTTCCAATGATACTTGGTGTCAGCAACAGTATCATACTGAATCTCCATAGCAGTCATGTGGCTTACAATCTTTTTATCCTTGAATTTAACAAGTGAGAAGCCATAACCGCGTTTGTATTGATCGTCGTAGTGCTGGATGTAAGCTATAGTGTTTTTTGCCACTTGTAGTTGAACGTTTTCGGCTGATGTATTCTTCTTTGAGTTACGATATAGCGATTCGAAGTTCTGACGGATGACAGTTCCGTGTGGAATGACGAAACTATTTAAATAGAATGTCAATCCTGCTATCAGAATACATGAAATCATGTAAGGTCGCATTAGGCGTTTGATAGAGACACCTGCTGCCAACATTGCAATGACTTCGGAGTTACTTGCTAATTTCGAAGTAAAGAAGATTACGGCAATGAAAACGAAGAGGGGAGAGAAGAGATTAGAGTAATATGGGATAAAGTTTGCATAGTAATCAAAGATAATGGCTCTCCACGGAGCATGATATTGTGTAAACTTAGATAGATTTTCATTGAAGTCAAACACAATAGCAATAGATATGATTAACAGAATGGCATATATATACGTACCAATAAACTTACGTATAATATACCAATCTAGAATCTTTATGTATCGAGTAGGAGAGAGCATCATTAGTAGATGCCCTATTTTATTGATGAAGGGAAGCTTCCTGGAAGTCTTTAATCCAAGATGCTTCAGCCGTTTCTTTATTGTGTCAAGAATTACTTTGACTTTACTCATTTTGTTTCTCTTAAATTCTTCTTCCCAATTGCTCTATGATGGAAGCCTTCCACTGTACAAAGTCTCCTTGCTCAATATGAGAGCGTGCATCTGTAACAAGCCTAAGATAGAATGATAAGTTGTGAATGCTTGCTATCTGCATAGCAAGTAACTCTCCTGCTTTAAAGAGATGGTGGAGGTACGCTTTACTTGTAATTTGGTCAATTTCGCATCCCTCTGAATCTACAGGAGAGAAGTCCATTTCCCATTTTTTGTTGCGCATATTCATTGTACCTTGATAGGTGAATAACATTGCATTACGCCCATTGCGTGTTGGCATAACACAATCAAACATATCAACTCCACGTTCTATGGCTTCTAAGAGATTCTGTGGAGTCCCAACTCCCATTAAATAACGTGGTTTATCCTTAGGTAATATGTCATTGACAACCTCAATCATTTCATACATGATTTCTGTAGGTTCACCAACAGCCAATCCACCGATAGCATTTCCATCGGCTCCTTTATCTGCTACAAACTTTGCAGCTTCTCTTCTTAGGTCTTTATAAGTACAACCTTGAACAATAGGGAATAAGCTCTGTGAATATCCATAAAGAGGCTCTGTTTCATTGAAACGTTTTATACAACGATTTAGCCAACGTTGTGTCATGCCTAAGCTCTTTTTAGCGTATTCATAATCACTTTTCCCCGGAGGACATTCGTCAAGCGCCATCATAATATCTGCCCCAATAATACGCTCTGTGTCCATAACGCTTTCTGGTGTGAATATATGCTTTGAACCGTCTATGTGGCTTCTGAACTCACAACCTTCTTCTGAAAGTTTACGAATCCCAGTTAAAGAGAAAACTTGAAAACCTCCAGAATCGGTAAGGATGGGACGTTTCCATCCGTTAAAGCCATGTAAGCCACCAGCAGCCTTTAGGACCTCTAGGCCTGGGCGTAAATATAAGTGGTATGTGTTGCCCAGAATAATCTGAGCTTTAACCTGTTTGTATAGCTCATCGAAGTGAACTCCTTTGACAGATCCGACAGTACCAACAGGCATAAAAATTGGAGTTTTTATTTGTCCATGCGCTGTCGTGATTATGCCTGTGCGAGCATCACTTGCATTGTCAGTGTGTTGAAGTTCAAATGTCATTTCTTTGTTTCTACTTTATTCTCCTCAGTAATAGTAAATTCAATAGGATGATCTACCTTCTCTTTAGTGAGTGCAAAATCCCAAACCTGTTTGATGTTCTCTACATAATGAAATTCTAATCCTTTTCGATAAATCTCAGGAATCTCTTCAATATCTTTTTGGTTTTCTGTGCACATTACTATGTCCGTTATTCCTGCTCGTTTTGCAGCGAGAATCTTTTCCTTTATACCTCCTACGGGTAACACCTTTCCTCGGAGTGTTATCTCTCCTGTCATAGCTGTGTTTTTACGAACCTTGCGTTGAGTTAGGGCAGAGGCTATACTTGTAGCAATGGTTATTCCGGCTGATGGACCATCTTTTGGTGTAGCGCCCTCTGGCACATGGATGTGTATATTCCATTGCTCGAAAATACGAGGATCTATATTTAGTGATTCTACATGTGCCTTAACATACTCTAAAGCTATAATTGCAGATTCTTTCATTACGTCACCAAGATTACCTGTGAGTGTAAGTTTCCCTGCTTTACCTTTTGAGAGCGATGTTTCTATAAAAAGAATCTCTCCCCCAACACTGGTCCATGCTAAACCTGTGACAACTCCTGCATATTTGTTGCCTTGGTATATGTCACGTGTAAAAGGTGGCTTGCCAAGCAGATCTTCTAATGACTCGGGGCTAATCTTGGTATATGGTAATTGTTTGTCCATTGCTTGACGTAAAGCCAATTTACGCATAGCTTTATTTATTTGTTTTTCAAGCTGTCGGACACCACTTTCTCTTGTATAATTCTCTATGATTCGTTCTAACGCAGCCTTCGTAAACCTAGGCTTATCTTCCAACTTATCTAATCCTGTATTTTCTAGCTCTTTGGGAACAAGGTGGCGCTTTGCTATTTCAATCTTCTCTTCAGTGATATAACCAGAGACCTCTATTAACTCCATACGATCCAATAATGGACGAGGAATTGTATTTAAATCATTGGCTGTAGCTATAAATAGAACTTTTGAAAGATCATAGTCTAAGTCAAGATAATTGTCGTGAAAAGCATTATTTTGCTCTGGGTCTAAGACTTCTAATAGAGCCGATGATGGATCCCCATTGATAGTGTTTTGTGTAACCTTATCTATTTCATCAAGAATGAACACTGGATTAGAAGAGCCAGCCTTTTGTATATTCTTTATAATACGACCAGGCATAGCACCAATATAGGTCTTACGATGTCCTCTGATCTCAGACTCATCATGTAATCCTCCTAAGGAAACACGTACGTATTTCCGTTTCATAGCTTCAGCAATACTTTTCCCAAGACTTGTTTTACCTACTCCCGGAGGTCCATAGAGGCAAAGAATAGGAGATTTCAAACTTCCTCTTAATTGTAGTACAGCAATATATTCTAAAATACGGTCCTTAACCTTTTCCATTCCATAATGATCCTTGTCAAGTATACGTTTGGCACGTTTTAAATCAAGATCATCTTTAGTGTATTCATTCCATGGTAATGCAACCATGGTCTGCAGATAATTTACCTGTACACTATAGTCAGGACTCTGTGGATTAAGAGTATCTAATCTATCTAATTCCTTTTGGAAAGTCTTAGCTACTTCACTAGACCATTTTTTGGTTTTTGCTTTTTCCTGTAACTCTTTCTTCTCTGGGGTTGAGTCACCATCTCCTAATTCTTCCTTAATATTTTTAATTTGCTGATGAAGGAAATATTCCCGCTGTTGTTCATCTAGGTCTTCTCGTGTTTTTGAGCGGATGTCTTGCCTCAGCTGTTGGAATTGAATCTCTCGGTTGAGAATCTTCATCAACCTAAATAATCTGTCTTTTATGGAATTCTCCTGTAAGAGTAATATTTTGTCTTTTACAGGAAAAGGCACGGTAGAACATATGTAATTGACAGAAATGATGGGATTCTTGAGGTTGTCAATTGCAAACTGTGTGTCATCAGGAATATCATCGCTTTCTTGTATATATTCCTTTGCCACCAATTTCATGTCTTCAACGGCAGTTGTAAATTCTGGGTCTTTATCAGTATCGATTTCTTCTGGCAAGGATTCTGTAATACCTGACATGAATGGAGTTGTACTTGTGACTTTCTTTATTTTACACCTTCCAAGTCCTTGTAGAATAGCAGTCCGATTGTTATTCTCATATCCAGGCATATCAAAGGAACGTACAAAGCGTGCATATACTCCTATGTTATAGATATCTCCCTCGTTCGGATCGTTTACATTGCTATCCTTCTGACTAACAACAGCAATGATAGCATTAGGATTCTCCTCGAGATATTTTACTAGTGCTAAAGTTGGCTTCCTTCCTACGAGAATAGGTGAGAGGATTCCTGGAAACATAACAAGGTTACGTGTTACGAAGATAGGGATGTTACCTTCTACCTGTATATTCATATCTGGTATACCTCCTTCGTAATCAGTAAACATTTGTATTGAACTATTTTGTTTCATAAAAGTCTATTTATTCCAATTTAGCTTGCAAAGATACAAAATAAAAACGAAAGGCTGAAGAGTTGTAGATGCTTTAATTATTTAATATATATTATTGTTATATTTCGCCTTATTTGATATAAAAATCTTTAGTTAAATGCGAATACCATTCGGAACGTTCTCCTTTAGAGTTTAATAAAGTCTCTTTTACCACATTATATGTTGATCTTAATTGTTTCTTAAACATTATTAGGCAACGCTTGATATTCTTGGATTCTTTCGTCTTAATATTTATTACATAAGAGATTGATAAACCACTCATTATAGCTTCAGACTCAACAATTCCTCTATTTTCAAAAGGTATTATGATAGAGAATGTTCCATTGTCTTTTAGAAGTCGGGATGCATGGCGGCAAAGATCGCTGAAAGATAGTGTGTCAGTATGTCTGGAAAAACTCCTGTTTTGTACCTTATTTTTTAAGGAGTTGATAAAGAAGGGAGGGTTACTAACAATTGCATCGTATAATAGAGACTGTTTTTCATTGTCAGTTTGGAGACGAAAACTCTGAAGAGAGCTCTGGATAATATTTATACGCTCTGAGAATGGTGAATTTGCTACATTAGATGTAGCATCTTTCAGCGCACCTTTGTCTATGTCAATGGCATCGATAATAGAGTGTGGGTATCTTTGTGCCATCATTAAGGCAATTAATCCAGTTCCAGTACCAATGTCAAGAATCTTATTTCCGCCTTCTGCCCATGCGCCAAGGAGGACTCCATCAGTACCTACTTTCATTGCTGTATGAGACTGATTTATGTGAAATTCTTTAAACGTGAAACCCATTTGTTTTCGTAAAGGAACTTTTTATATATTAAGTTTCCGCAGTAAGTTCTTATTGATGGCTTGTACTTTCCGACTTTGTTTTATAAAGTCCTGCTTCATTAGGTCTATATTAAAAAATATTTCAGAAAAAGCAGTCTGAAGAATATTGGGCTGTCTGTCACCCCTGTCACCATTAGGATTTACTAGAATATGAATACCTTTTGGAACTATAGATATATCAACGTCAGCATCTGAGATTACAGGATCACCATCAAAGTGTATTAATCCAGCTTGTTTCCGATGAATGTGTAAGTGCTTTGCCTTGAAAGTTTTTATCTTTAGATTCTTATCAAGCGTTTTATTAAATAGTTCTATAGCTACCTGTGGAGCATCAATAATGTCAAAAGGTTCCATAATTATAATGTCAAGTAAACCGTCGCTCATTGAGGCTTGAGGGGCTATGTAAGCGTTATTGCCATATTGTGAAGCATTGGCTGCTGAGACTAGAAAAGCTTTGTAGTGCTGAATCCCATCTTCGTCCTCTATCTCGTAAGTCTCAGGAACATATTTGACTCCTTCTTCCAAAACCTGTTGTACGTAGGTAATCGGTCCACGTTTTCCTGCATTCGCAAATTTCATGGAGATAAATGCATCAAAGCCCATTCCACATGTACAAAAGAATGGGTGCTGGTTGATTATCCCATAATCTAAAGAGTGGATATCACACATATTAATTATGTCTATACATTTCTTTAGGTTCATGGGTAATCTTAAATGCCGTGCAAGTCCATTCCCTGAGCCACAAGGAAGTATAGCCATTGCAGTTTCAGTGTTGATTAGAGCTCTTCCTACCTCATTTACTGTTCCATCACCTCCAATAGCAACGACAATGTCTACTCCTTTTTCTGCAGCTTTTTTAGCAAGCTCTGTTGCATGACCAGCATATTCTGTTTCTGCTATGTCGTAATCAAACGTCTCTTTATCAAGTCGTTCTTCTATCAGCTTGGGGATTCCAGCCTTGCTGACAGTACCTGATATCGGGTTGAGAATGAAAATAATTTTCTTTTTCATTGTGCCTATGATAGTAAGCATATGCTTTATCAGGCAAAGATACATATTAATCATTATATTAAGCGTTTTTCAAAGGCTAAAAAACGTCTGGTGGACACTTTTCTATCTATTCTCTGCATTTTGTCGTTCTAAATTAGTATCTTTGCAACCTAAAATAATTTTACGTAGTCATTGACTACACCTTTTATTAATAATAATGGGACAGTTACAAGATAAGTACAAGAGCTATCGCGATCCTCAGAAGTTTATGGATGCCGGTGTGTATCCATATTTTCGAGAGATTACAAGTAAGCAAGGAACAGAGGTTACAGACATTGATGGCAATAAGATTCTAATGTTTGGCTCTAATGCCTATACTGGCTTGCCAAATGATCAACGTGTTATTGATGCAGCCCATCGTGCTCTTGATAAGTATGGATCAGGATGTGCCGGAAGTCGTTTCCTGAATGGTACGCTGGATTTGCATGTTCAATTGGAGAAAGAGCTAGCAGCCTTTGAAGGGAAAGACGAAGCACTTGTTTTTTCAACAGGATTCTCTGTAAATGCAGGTGTGATTGCTGTTGTTGTTGGTCGTGGAGATTATATCATCTGTGATGATCGTGACCACGCTAGTATCGTAGATGGCAGACGTTTGAGTTTTGCAACTCAGCTTCATTATAAGCACAATGATATGGAGGATTTGGAGCGTGTTCTTCAAAAACTTCCAAAGGAAGCTGTAAAATTAATCGTCGTTGATGGAGTCTTCTCAATGGAGGGTGATTTAGCTAATCTTCCTGAAATTGTGAGGTTAAAGCGTAAATACAACTGTTCTATAATGGTTGATGAGGCTCACGGTTTAGGTGTCTTTGGCCGCCAAGGAAGAGGTGTCTGTGACCACTTTCATTTAACAGATGAAGTTGATTTGATCATGGGAACATTCTCAAAGAGTCTTGCCTCTATTGGAGGTTTTATAGCTGGTGATAAAGATACTATTAATTATCTACGTCATACTTGCCGAACATATATTTTCTCAGCAAGTAATACTCCTTCTGCTACAGCTGCAGCTTTAGAAGCTTTACACATACTGGAAAAAGAGCCGGAGCGTATGGAGAATCTGTGGAAAGTTACAAATTACGCATTAAAGCGCTTTAAGGAAGAAGGTTTTGAGATTGGTGACACTGAAAGTCCAATCATCCCACTTTATGTTCGCGATATAGAAAAGACTTTCATTGTTACGAAGTTGGCTTATGAAGCTGGTGTGTTTATTAATCCCGTAATTCCACCAGCCTGTGCACCTCAGGACACACTTGTCCGTTTCGCCTTGATGGCCACTCATACGGAAGAACAGGTCGAGAGAGGAGTTCAGGCTCTGAAGAAGATCTTTAAAGAACAAGGTATTATAAAATAAAGAATATACTCTTGTATAATTTAATGTATAACAAAGAGGAAATACACATAACGGGTATTTCCTCTTTTCTATTTGTTTTGGGGCTCTATTTGATCTTATATGTCGGTGTTATATTCTTTTACAAATTAGAAGTGCATACTAGGTGAAAAGTGAAGTTGACTAGTTGTATCCTACTTTTGTAATATGCAGATGTCCAATGAGTTAGGAATCGTATTTTAAAAGAGCCTCTTTTGCAATGTAAAAGAGGCTCTTTTACTTCTCAAAAGGGCATCTTTTATCATGTAAAAGGATATGTTTTGCATAATAAAAGGGTATCTGTTATTTTATGAATATGAATACTTCTTACAAAAAAGAGCCTATTGTATAACTAGGCATGCTTGTAGTTTGGTATAATTCATTATTCAAAATTTAATTAAATTCAAATATAAAGAAAGGTTAATAACATAATATAGCGTATAAAATATATGTCTATATGCTAAGGAAAGGATTTTTCTTATTTAGGAAAAGTCCCAAAGCGAAACGATTCCGCTAGATATATAACAATGTGCTTGTAGATAGGGAAATTTTATTTGGTTGTTGTTTTAGGTTTGACACTCAAATGTTTACGCAGATAATCCATTGTTTTGTCTTATTGTTAGTCTTGTCTTCTCGATAAAAAAGTATCGCATTTTAGAAAAAAAACTATGAAAAACTTTGCAGAGTAAAAAAGAAATAGTACCTTTGCACTCGCAATTCGGAAATGACTTCTTTCATTTAAGAATAGCAACGGGGTGTAGCGCAGCCCGGTAGCGCTCCTGGTTTGGGACCAGGCGGCCGCAGGTTCGAATCCTGTCGCCCCGACAAAGTCTAGCCCTTTGGTGAAAGGAAGACGTTAAATGCGGCAATAGCTCAGTTGGTAGAGCACGACCTTGCCAAGGTCGGGGTCGCGAGTTCGAGTCTCGTTTGCCGCTCATTGACATTCCAAATTAAGTTCCAGAGTTTTTCTCTATTATGCCCAGGTGGCGGAATTGGTAGACGCGCACGTTTCAGGTGCGTGTGTTTCACGACGTGCAGGTTCGAGTCCTGTTCTGGGCACACTTCTATTTGGAGTGTCAGGTATATGCTGGAGAGGTGGCGGAATTGGTAGACGCGCTACTTTGAGGGGGTAGTGAAAATTGTTTCGTGGGAGTTCGAGTCTCCTCCTCTTCACATAGATTCTAGATGTAAGTTGTTGCTTACAGTTTTTAATGCGGCAATAGCTCAGTTGGTAGAGCACGACCTTGCCAAGGTCGGGGTCGCGAGTTCGAGTCTCGTTTGCCGCTCATTGACATTCCAAATTAAGTTCCAGAGTTTTTCTCTATTATGCCCAGGTGGCGGAATTGGTAGACGCGCACGTTTCAGGTGCGTGTGTTTCACGACGTGCAGGTTCGAGTCCTGTTCTGGGCACACTTCTATTTGGAGTGTCAGGTATATGCTGGAGAGGTGGCGGAATTGGTAGACGCGCTACTTTGAGGGGGTAGTGAAAATTGTTTCGTGGGAGTTCGAGTCTCCTCCTCTTCACATAGATTCTAGATGTAAGTTGTTGCTTACAGTTTTTAATGCGGCAATAGCTCAGTTGGTAGAGCACGACCTTGCCAAGGTCGGGGTCGCGAGTTCGAGTCTCGTTTGCCGCTCATTATAAAGAGAAACATACAGAACATTATCCTTATGAATTTATATATTAGATATTTCGATAATGAAGTATTAGTACATAACGCTGAAGAAGCTTTAGATTTCTTAAGTACAATCCCAGATATTCAGTTAACGCCAGACTTGGAAGCTGATATAAGAAATTATGCGGCTAATGATGTTTTCTATCCTAAACGTTATAAGGTTCGCCCACGTGTTTATTTTATTGTCATAAAAACTGAGGCTGCAACTATGATGGATTTTAAACAAAAAAAAGCGCTTCGTCCAAGTGGAGATGTAATACAGCGTAAAGACAATACCGCAATTATGCATCTTAATGAAGAATGTGAGGGGTGGTATGAAGGTGAATTCGACTTCAAGCGCGTTGTACTAATTCCCTCTTCTGGTAAACATGAATATCGTGATACTCATTTCGTGGCACGATGTAAAGCTGTTTCTGGTTGGGATTGTTACAACAGAATTATTGACTATCTAAAAGAAAGAGTTGATAGTAGAAGTCAATTCCCATCTGCTAAAGGTAAGAATTTTAAATTTAAATATCTAGGTATGTGGAAGTAATTCTACATGACTTTATTATGATTCTTCCGATATGAATAAGGTAATGCTGATAGGTAATGTTGGTCGCGATCCAGAAGTTCGCTATTTCGAGGCAGACCAATGTGTTGCTTCTTTTACCTTGGCAACAACAGAACGAGGATATGTTCTGCCGAATGGTACGTCCGTTCCTGATCGTACAGATTGGCATAATATTGTTCTTTTTAAAGGACTTGCCAAATATGCAGAGAAGTATATCCATAAAGGGGACAAGATTTATATCGAAGGACGTATTCGCAATCGGTCTTATGATGATAAGAAAGGGATGCGTCGATTTGTTACTGAGATATATGCTGATAATCTTGAATGGTTGTCTACTCCTCGTAAGGTAGAAAATACTGGTGAGGAAAGTAGTGTAGGTAATAGTGTAGCATCTTCAGATAACTCAAATTTACCGTTTTGATGAATTCATCATTATTTGACATTTCTTCTTATATAAGTGTACATCCAATAAGTCTTAATGTTGCTATAGCAATCTTTTTTGCTATTGCTCTTCTTTTGCTTTCTGCTTTTGCGAGTGCATCTGAGATAGCTTTTTTTAGTTTGTCCCCTGTAGATGTTGATGCATTAGAGCCTGACAAACGTCCTTCAGATAAGCTGGTTCAAGAACTGAGAGATGATAATGAGCGAACATTGGCTACTATTCTGATAACGAATAACCTTGTCAATGTCGCTATTATTATGCTTTGCAATTATATTTTCGATAGTCTTTTAACTTTTGGCGTAAAATGGTTGCAGTTCTTGTGTGTAACAATTCTGTTGACATTTCTTTTGTTGCTTTTTGGTGAAATAGCACCGAAAGTGTATAGTAGGAAAGCTCCTTTACAATTTTGTAGGCGTGCCGCGAATGGTGTTTTATTTTTTCGTCGCTTATTTTGGCCTATTGAAACAATCTTATTAAAGAGTGGAACATTTGCAGAAAAGGTGGTACAGAAAGAAAATCGACAACTTTCCGTTGATGATCTTGAGCAGGCCTTGCAGCTGACAGATAAGAGTGATATAAAGGATGAGAGGAAGATGCTTCAAGGAATTATACGCTTTGGTGATGAAACAGCGAAAGAGGTGATGACTTCTCGACAAGACATCGTAGATTTAGATATTCATTGTCCCTATGAAGATGTTTTGAAATGTATAGTTGATAATAACTATTCTCGTATTCCAATATTCCAAGATAACCAGGATAATATTCGAGGAGTTCTTTATATTAAGGATTTATTGCCCCATCTATCGAAACCAGCAAACTTTAGATGGCAAAGTCTTATTAGGCCTCCTTATTTTGTTCCAGAGACGAAAAAGATAGATGATCTTTTACGTGAATTTCAGGAGAATAAGGTGCATATTGCTATTGTTGTAGATGAATTTGGTGGTACAAGTGGAATTGTGACCTTAGAAGATATATTGGAGGAAATTGTCGGGGAGATAAATGATGAGTATGATGAGGAGGATCATAATTATACGAAACTAGCTCCAAATACGTATATCTTCGAAGGTAAGACCCTCCTAAATGATTTTACTAAAATTCTTAATCTTCCCGATGATGAGTTTGATCTCGTTGAAGGTGATGCCGATTCATTAGCTGGTTTACTGTTGGAGATTAAAGGAGACTTCCCAGCTATTCATGAGATATTGAAGTATAAGAACTATACCTTTGAGATTTTAGCAATAGAAGAGAGAAGAATTAGTAAAGTGAAAGTTACTATTGGTTGTGGAACGGATAATAACTGATATTGATGAGAAGATTAAGGTTGGAGTTCTTCCAATAGAAACTGGTAGGGAAGCTGAAAAGAAAGGAGAGTTAAGACTCCTTACTTTAATGCTTGGCTATACACCTATTATATCTCATAATTCAGATGGTAAGCCCTTTATTGAAGGATACAATATTAGTATTTCTCACACTAAAGGCTATGTCGCAATTATTATTTCTCGTTTTTTTGAGGTTGGTGTTGATATAGAATATCCTGCTGATCGTGTTCTTAGGATAGCTTCTCGGTTTTTAAGAGACGATGAACCTTTTAATGATATAGACTCTTGCTTGACAGCATGGTGTGCAAAAGAAGCAGTCTATAAGCTCTTTTCTTCTGATCATTTAGGCTTCCATGATATGAAGGTAGATGTTTTTGCACGAAAAGTAAAAGTCTTGAAGCATGGTCTCATTGTTAAATTTGTCCGTAAAAAATCTACCAATTTTTTGTTGACTTATTGTTGGAGGTAACATCCTTAATTTCTATAGTTAATTTAATGTATATAAGACTCTAATACTATTTAATTTCATTCCTAATTTATTATTTCTTGGTTTAATTCTTAATTATCATATAGCCATTAATGAAAAAAGATTAATTTTTGCACCGGTTCTTACTTTTAACTTGCTTTTATTGTATTTATTTTTTATCTTTGCCATAGTCATTTAACAAACAAGAGTTGTTATTTAAAATTTAATCTAATTAACTGGAGGTTATTAATATGAAAGAGACTAAAACCTTAGAGATTATTGAAGACTTTGAGTATGAAAATCAAAGTAATCAAGGGAATGATTCAGATGAGCAATTATTAGGAGGTGAAATATGGTATAATTAATTATCAGATTTTACATTCTTATTTCATTTATTATCTAGAGGGAGCATGTCTTATGTAAGAAGGTATGCTCCTTCTTTTTTTTTATAATAACTGTTTTCTTTATCAGGAATTATAGTTATTGTTGGTTTATGTGTATATCATTTTTGAAGGATTTGCAAGATTGTTCAGAAAAAAGGTGTATCTTTGTAGCTAAAAGCTATTAGAATAATACATGGCAAAGGCTAATAACAAAGAAATGACTGGTAAAACAACCACCAAGAAGACCATCCGTAAGCGTGGAGCTAAGGCACAGAAAGCTCCTGTTAAACGAGGAATATCTAATGATCTTATTCCTATTGAAGAAGAAACTTGGCTATTGCAACCTATAGCTGTTACGATGATGCGTCATGACTATTCTCTTATACAAGTCAGGATTTTAGTATCAATTGTTGAGAGTCTACAATCTATTTTGCATGGAATTCTGAATAACAAACGTGGTTTTCAGCTTGATTTATTCCAAACGGATGAATTGGATGAGGATGGGCGTATGCCTATAAAGTTGCCTTTTAAAGAATTGGGAGTTGATCCTAATCATTATCCTCAGTTACGTAATTCCTTAAAAATGCTAGCTTCTATCCCTGTAGAAATCCCATACAAGACTGCAGAAGGAAGAAAGTATACTAAAGCTACGAATCTTTGTGATGTTTATATTCCAGAAGATCGTTCTTATAATAAGTATGCTATTCTTAAACTTGATCATACTGTGGCGGAGAGATTAGTCTCTTTGGATTTTGGATATCACAGACTAGGGAAACAAATTGTTTTTGCTTGTAAGAATCGTTATACTCAGCGTATCTATATGTTTATCGAATCATGGGTTGAGAAAGGGCGTACTGTAATTAAGACCATTGATTTTCGTAAGATGTTACGTTTAGAGAATAATTACAAAAAGTTTTCAGATTTCTGCCGTCGTGTACTTGATCCTGCTATGCAAGAACTGAAGGAACTCTCTGAAAAAGGTTTTTGTGATTGTTATTTTGAGTATGATAAAAAGTACGATCATGGGCAGCGTGGAGGTGAGCCTGATGAGCTTATATTTGTTATCTATAGAACAAAAGACAAGATGAATGTTCAATTGCAAGAAATGACTCAAACTCAGCGTCGTCAGTTCCAGCAGTATCTTGTTCAGTATTTCGACTTCACTCCTGTTAATGCACAGCAGATGGCTGATCGCATTACTGCAGAGACTTATCAAGAAGCTGTGCAGAAATTGATGAGCTTACGAGATCGTTTCACAAGTTCATTTGTGAAGGATAAGGCTGCGTATACATTCAAAAGTCTTGATGATTTATTAAAATCTAAAGAAATTCCTAATACAGTTGTCGAGGAAGTGCAATAGGGTAGCGTATAATAGGAACTTCCCTTTGTAAAATAGGAGATTGCCTATAGGCTTTTTGCTGTTAGTAAGTTACTTTTGTAATATAAATATAAGATCACAGTAAGAATCTCTTAAAAAGTAACTGATATGAAGTATATTCGTTTAAATATTTTGTTTTTGAGCTTGTTAAGCTTTACGTTTACTTCTTGTGGTACTATGTTTTCTGTAGGAACCGGGGTTGGAGGACCTATAGCTTCTTCTGGATCAGAGTATTATGATGATGGATATGGTTTTGGTTATGGAAGCCGTTATGGTCGTATAGCTTATGATGAAGCAAGGAGAGAAGCATTATTTCTTTCAGATAAAATGGCTTATGAGCTTGGGTTAACTAATGCTCAGTATGAAGCTGTATATGAAATAAATCTGGATTATTTGTTGAATATGCAAGGAGAAAATACTCTTTTTGGTAATTATTGGGCACGTCGTAATAGTGATTTATTCTATGTTTTGGATGCCCGTCAATATAATTATTTTGTAGGCAACGACTATTTCTATCGTCCTGTTTATTGGCGTGACAATAGTTATGCTTATCGGGTTTATAACCGTTATGCAGATAGAAATGTCTTCTATCGTCCTCGTCCTGTTGATTATATGACATATCGTGGTGGGAGAAACAGGCTGGCAGATAGTTATTATGCTGGAAGATTTGGACGTCGTTCAGGACAGCCTATCGTAGTAGACCGTGTAGGTGGATATCAAGAAACTTATCAGAATGGACATACGTGGAGTGAAGCCAAGAGAAGTCCTTCGTATGATCAGCAGGGCCGTAACAGCTTTGGCAATGCGAGTCGTGGTAATTTTAATACTCCGCCTCGTTCATCTAGCCAAGATCCTGTACCTGCACCTCGCCCTTCCAATGGCAGTCAAAGTTCTTTTGGAAATATGTCGAGAGGTAGTTACTCTTCTCCATCTCAGACATATAACCAAAGTTTTGGTGGAGCACGTCAGAGAACAGAGACGTTTCAGCCTACTCCGGGACAATCCAGTAGCACGCGTACTGATGTACCTGTAAACAGAAGTAGTTTTGGTGGACATAGATAATCGTAAATGAAGATTTCAAATATAAATCGTTCAAGGGTAGTCTCTGCTATGGTCAGAGGCTACTTTCATGCTTTTTTTTCGGGTCAAGCTGATGCAATTTTCCCACAGAAGTCTCGTTTAGAAGCGTGTGTTTATAAAAAGCTGTTGGTTGCTAGCTTTGATAAATTGGCAACTAATTTTGTATCTGTGCTTTTCCCCATCCTTGTCCGTTTGAATTACTCTGATATAGATGCTGTTACTGAAGATATGAGACGGCGACATTTCTCGGAGGCAACTCCTTCTAAGATATTGTTACGTTATGCCTGCAAGACTAAAGAGTTGTATGAATTCGTGACATCAGAATATCAGAAACAGGTTTATGAACTACTTAATGGACATCTGCAATCTGTTGAGGATTTTTTTGATGATTGTCCAACTCTTTTGGCTGATGATAGTATACCTGTCCCTTTGGCTATTCGTTCAATAGTGCGAGTTCAGATGCAAGCCTATGCGTTGGGGATAACACAAGCTCAAACAGAGATTAACAATCTGCGTCAAACTACAATATATCGCTTGATGCTTTCTGGTATGGTGACATTGTTACATGAGACTCCAGTCAACTTTTCTGGTGATAATCTGGAAATGATGTTCAGGAAAGTCTCTTTAAATTCTGATAATTTCGAAAGTCTTATGAACGAGATGAACCAAGCTTATGAGGACTTAGTATAGACCGATATGTAGCTAGAAGAAGTATTACTATAGTTTTCCTGCATCTCCTAGATAGCTATCTTTAAAGCCAAGAAAATAGAGTACACCATCGAGTCCAATAGTTGTAATATTCTGCTCAGCAGTAGCTCGAACTCGTGGTTTTGCATGGAAAGCAATACCTAATCCTGATTCGGTAATCATTGGTAGGTCATTTGTCCCATCTCCAACAGCAATTGTTTGAGCTAGGTTTACTTTTTCAACCTGCGCTATTAATTTAAGGAGCTCAGCCTTTCTTTTCCCGTCTATAATCTCTCCAAGATATCGCCCAGTAAGTTTATTGTTACTATCAATCTCTAATTCATTAGCATAAACATAATCAATATCATATTTACGTTGTAGATATTCACCAAAATAAGTAAATCCACCACTTAAGATAGCTATTTTATAGCCACATTGTTTTAATATAGTCATCAATCGATCTACACCTTCTGTAATAGGCATTGTCTCTGCAATTTCTTGCATGACGCTCGCATCAAGCCCTTTTAGTAGTGCTACACGTTTGATAAAACTTTCTCTAAAATCAATCTCACCACGCATAGCACGTTCAGTGATTTCTGCTACTTCTTTTCCTACTCCTGCTCGTTTAGCTAGTTCGTTTATACATTCAGTTTGGATAAGAGTTGAATCCATATCAAAGCAGATTAACCTTCGCATGCGTCTGTACATATTATCTTCTTGGAAAGAAAAGTCTATTCCTTGCTCATGACTCATTAGCATTAATTCGGCTTGCATCTCTTCATTATTGTTGGGAGTACCACGCAGGGAGAACTCTATGCAGGCTCTGACATGCTGGTTCTGCTTGTATATACTCTGGCGGCCTGTGAGTCGACGGATAGAGTCTATATTAAAGCCTTGTGCAGCAATGACCTTTGTTATTGCCTCGATATTCTTTGCTGATAGTGAGCGCCCAATGATTGTCAAAATATATCTATTCTTCCCTTGGTTGTTTACCCAGCTTTCATATTCCTCGTCAGATACGGGTGTAAAGCCTATGTTTACCCCTAGTTCCGTGGCTTTAAATAGTAGTTCTTTCATAATTTGTCCTGATGACAGTTCATTACTTCGTATTAATATTCCTAATGATAAAGTTGAATGAATGTCAGCCTGGCCAATATCAAAAATATGTGCATTATATTTTGCAAGAATCGTCATGACAGAAGCTATAAGTCCTGGTCTATCTTGTCCTGTTATTCTAATTAGAATCTGTTCCTCCATTAGTTCTGTTCTCTTTTTGATAAATGAATGATTGTAGGCACAAAAGTAATTCTTTTCTTTGAGGTAGACAACTCATAATTCTTTAAATTATACGATGAGATGTCGAGTTGCATGATAGAGTTTGGTGTTAGCCATTCGCACATTATGTGTTTGCCCTCCACTCTTTATGTGTTTATACTTAACACTGGATGTGCTTGCTATTAGCACAAGATTTATTATGTATATTTATCTAACGAGTAACTATATGTTTCTTGTAATAAGGTAATAATATAAGTTGTAAAGCTTAGTTACTTGGAAAGTCCTTATATAATAAAAAATCCCCAGTATAGCTTATCTTAATTTGCTATTGGGGATTTTTTCTGTTATAATTCTTGTATATTATTTCTTCAATTGCCTTTTCAGAAGTTCTGGAATCTCACTTGTTTCTTTTGCGACAGGAACTCCGACAGCTTCAAAAGCTGCAATCTTCTCGCTTGCAGAGCCTGAGCCACTGGAGATAATAGCACCAGCATGTCCCATTTGTTTACCTTGTGGTGCCTGTTGTCCAGAGATGAATACTGCTACAGGTTTTGTGATATTTTTCTTGATAAACTGTGCTGCACGTTCCTCTGCATCACCTCCAATCTCACCAATAAGTGCAATACTATCAGTTTCGGGATCGTCTTGGAACATACGGAGAAGATCCTCAAAATAAAGTCCTACAACGGGGTCTCCACCTACACCTACAGCTGTTGATTGTCCCAATCCTGCTTGAGTTAGATTATATACGACTTCGTATGTAAGAGTTCCACTTCTACTGATCACGCCTGTGTGTCCCTTTTTGAAGATGTTAGTAGGCATGATTCCTGCCATACTTTCTTCTGGGGAAATTAGTCCAGGACAGTTAGGGCCTATAACTTGAACTCCTTTTATTTTTGCATATCGTTGTGCTAGGACAGCATCAAGTGTAGGTACTCCTTCTGTAATGCAGATAACTAATTTGATACCTCCATCTATCGCCTCAAGCATTGCATCTTTTGCAAATGGGGCTGGGACAAATATTATAGAGGTATTGGCGCCTGTTGCTGCTACAGCATCTTTGACTGTATTAAAAACAGGAATGCCGCATACTTCTTGCCCTGCTTTGCCTGGTGATGTACCACCAACTACATTAGTACCATATTCTTTCATCTTAGAGGCGTGGAAACTTCCATCACGGCCTGTGATTCCTTGTACAATTAACTTTGTATCTTTATTGATTAGAATACTCATAGCTATTATCTTTTAAAGGTTCTTACTAAGTTCGACAGCTTTATGCCCTGCATCTGACATACTCGTTCCTACTGTGAATTGGGTTTCTTCAAGTATGGAACGGCCTTCAGCTTCGTTGGTTCCTGTTAAACGGATAACTATAGGAATGTCTGTCTTGAGTATCTTGAAAGCTTCAATTAATCCTTTAGCAACATCATCGCATCGAGTGATACCACCAAAAATATTAATAAGTACGACCTTTACGTGTTTGTCACCCAATAATAATCTCATTGCTTCTACAATTTTCTCAGGATTTGAGCTTCCGCCAATATCTAGGAAATTAGCTGGTTCACCACCATAGAGCTTGATCATATCCATGGTTGCCATAGCCAATCCTGCACCATTTACCATGCAGCCTATGCTTCCTCCAAGGTTTACATAGCTGAAACCTTTGTCTTTTGCTTCTCGTTCCTTACGCTCTTCTGGAGTTGGTTCAAAAAGTTCGGCAACATCAGGATGTCTATAAAGAGCATTGTCGTCAAATGTCATTTTTGCATCAATAGCCTTTAATGAGCCATCTTTTAGCATTACCAATGGATTTATTTCAGCTAGAGAAGCATCTTTCTCCGTAAAGAGTTTATAGATATTCTTGAAGATAGGAACTGCTTGTTTTACTTGAGCCATATCATCAAATAGCTTGAATGCCGCTTCTCGTGCAAGATAATCACTCATTCCAATGACAGGATCAATTATGATTTTTTCAATCTTCTCGGGCGTTTCCTTTGCAACTTGCTCTATGTCCATACCGCCAGCACGACTCAGCATAAGCATAGGGCACTTTGATTTCCTATCAACTAAGATACTCATGTAATATTCTGAAGCGATATCAACGGCCTCACTGACTAATACACGATCAACGGTAAACCCCTTAATATTCATACCGAGAATGGCTTCTGCATGTTGCCGAATTTCCGTTTCATTACTTCCTAATTTGACTCCACCAGCTTTTCCTCTACCACCAGTGTGTACTTGTGCCTTAACAACGGCTTTTTCTAAACCTAACTTCTTGTAGGCTTCAACTGCTTCATCGGGAGTTCGACAGATGATATTTCTGTCGACTGGGAGCCCATAACTAGCAAAGAATTGCTTCGCCTGATATTCATGTACTTTCATAAGATTTGGTTTTATTTAAAATTATATTTGATAAATACTAATAATCTTGTGCTAATCGTTCTCCGCGTAATACTGATAAGGCATTCTCTGTCAGTGCCTGCATTTCATCTTGACCTGGATAAACATATACTGGAGCAAGAAAGCTTATACGTCTTTTCAGACGATCAATGATATATTCTGAGCGAGCCATACCACCTGTAAGGAGGATAGCATCCACTTTTCCATATAAAACAGCCCCTTCTGCCACTATGTTTTTTGCAATATGCCATATCATGGCTGACACAATGGCTTCAGCATGTTTGTCACCTGCTTTTATCCAAGTCATGACCTCTTTAAGGTCATTAGTTCCAAGATGAGCCATTAGCCCTGCTTGCCCGCTTACCTTCTTTAATAATTGTTCTTCTGTGTATTTACCACTAAAGCATAGATGAATTAAGTCAGCTGCAGGTAAGGTCCCAGCTCGTTCAGGAGAAAAAGGCCCTTCGCCGTCCAGTGCATTGTTAGCATCAATAGCACGTCCATGATCATGTGCTGCAATAGAAATTCCACCTCCTAGATGGCAGATGATAAGATTTAACTTCTCGTAGCTTGTTCCCATGTCTTTCGCAAATCTCCTACCAATTGCCTTTTGATTGAGTGCATGCCAGATACACATACGTGGCATGAGAGGTGAACCAGAAATATGTGCTTCTGGCTCCATTTCATCGACGACACCAGGGTCAGCGATGAAACTTCTACATCCAGGAATCTCTCTTGCAATTTCATCAGCAATCATACAACCAAGGTCACATGCGTGCTGATGTATAGCTTGCTGCTGATCTATTATCATCTTCTCTGTTATTGTAAAGACGCCACTAGAGACAGGCTTAGCTAATCCTCCACGACCAATGACAGCATCAAAGTCTAATGGTATATTCCTTTTTTCTAGCTCATTTATAACTACTTGCTTTCGAAAGTGATATTGGTCAGATATACGTTTGAAGGGTTTTAATTGCTCCTGCGTATGTGTAATGTCTGCCATAAATATTGGCTGATCATCATTTGCGAGGGATATTTTCGTTGATGTTGAGCCCGGATTTATAGCAAGAATCTTATATGCCATAGTTTTTATTTGGAAATTAAACTTGCTAATGCAAGACTATAAAACTTAGATTTAATGGTGTCTCCACGACTTGAAAGTACAACTGGTGCTAACGTACCTTGGAGAACAGCTGCTGTTTCTGCATGGCTGAATAATGTGATTGTCTTATAGAAAAGGTTACCAGCTTCTATGTCTGGGAAGATAAGAGCATCTGCCTCTCCATTGATAGGGGAGCATATATTCTTAATTTTCATTGCCTCTGTGGAACAAGAAGTTTTGAGATCCAATGGCCCGTCAACAACACATTTACCAAATAAACCAGACTCTGTCTCTTTTTTTATCTTATTATAAGAGTCTGTATAAGGGAAATGTTTGACGTCAACCTTCTCTGAACAGTGGATAAGAGATATCTTAGGGCAATCAATATTAAACGCGTGACAAAAATCAATGACGTACTTTATTTGTGCTTTACGTTGTTCTTCGGTCGGGTACGGTATGACAGCTGCATCAGTAAAAAAAAGTAGCTTCGGATATTCTGGAATCTTCGTCACCGTAATATGTGTCAGGACAGCTCCCCTTGGTAATATACCATGTTCTTTGTCAAGTATGGCGCGTAGTAGAACATCTGTGTTGACAAATCCTTTCATTATGATGTCTGCTTTTTGCTCGCGGATTATTTTTACTGCTATTCGGGAGGCCTCTTCAGGGTTCTCTGCAGTGACAGCTTGCAGGGCTTCTCTATCTGCAAATATTTTTTTAGTCCTCTCAGAACAAACTAATATAGGACTTATAAAACCTTCATGTGTAGCTTGTAGTATTGCCTCTTGTGTGTGATCTTCCTCTGGCCATACAACAACAGTGCGTTTACAGATTTCCTTCTTTTTAAGGAGTCCTGTTAACTGTTCAAAGTCTTTAATTGTCTTTTCTTCTTCTGGCATAGTTAATTGATTTATGGGTCGTAGTTTATTAATGAGACAAAGATACTATTTTGTTTTTAAATAGTATATCTATTTTGTTGAAAAATGATTGAAAATTCTTTTTTTTATGTAAGTTGATGTAATTTTGTAGCAGAATTAGAGATTATATATGAAACGTTTATTCCTTTTATTCCTTTTATTGAAGGCTACTCTTTTTGTTATTGCTCAGCCAGTTAGTCAGGGAATTCCACGTGGGGCAATATTATATAATGAGCAAGGATTGAGAGTTAATAGTCCCCAGAAAGCAACCTATTATCGTGTCCTTTCAGTTGATAGGAAAGGACAAAGGTTATTTCATGACTATTATATAAGTGGTGAATTACGTGCGGAAAAGTATTACTTAACATTAAATAAAGCAAATGCTAATCAAACAATACTAACAGGAGTATGCAGAACTTTTTATAAATCTGGAAGGGTAGAGAGTGTCATGCTATACGACCGAGGTAAGGCTAATGGTCGCGCAGTTTCATTCTTTCCTAATGGTAAAGTTGGTATGAAGTTGTTTTATAGGCATGGGGTTTTGGATGGAGCTTGTTATACATTTAATGAAAATGGCCAACTTGAATATACCACTATTTGGAAGAATGGTTTGAAAGTTAAAGAATTAAAGGGGGGGAGAGATTATTACATTGATTCTAATACAAAGAAAGATGCTTTCTGTGAACAGTTTGGTGGGGAAAAAGAGCGTATAGAACAGATTTCAAAAGATACTGAGTATACGCATTCAAGTAGCGTAAATAATGCTCATGTCAAGAGTAATGGTGAACTAAATTCTCCCAAAATCCATTCAGAGCATTTTTCTCTAAAGAAAGAATCAAAGAAACTTGTTGTGGAGGATGTTGCTTCTACTAAATTGCCTAAAGGCATATTTTCTTTTTCATATCTATATGACCTGCTATCGAATTCAGATCACTCTACTCAGGAAATGCATTTCTTTGATACTCTGAGTGCTCATTATCATTTGGAGGTTTTTCAGATGATAAATGGTTATGGCTCTCAGAAAGAGTTAATTTATCATCATAGTATGGATTATGATGTACATAGTGGTCTTGATAAAGTGACGGGAAGTAATCCTCGTCAGATAGGCTTTTGGGGTAATCTTGACAATAATCGTTTTACGGTTCAGCGTATTAATCTGTTTACATGGTCAGAAAATGAAATGTTACTTTTTGCGAAAGAGGCTGTCTCTAATGGCTATAAAGTACTTGGAGGGGGTGACTATAAGGAGCAAAATGGTAATTTTATCTTGGAACCTAGTGCTGGATTGAATAAAAATATGGGACGAGATGTGGTTTTGACCTTTACCTTTGATCCTAATTTATATGCGGGACTGTATCATATCCAAATGGATATTAGGTAGGTTTAACAAACTTTTTTCTGTTGGCATTAGAAATATAATGTCGTAATACTATGACATTTGATTTATTTTACTTATTTTTGCAACATAAATAAATTAAAGAAGAAAAAGATGTTACAGCTACAGTAAAAAGGCTGTACATACCTTAACACTATAGAAACTGGTATGAAAATAATACAGAAGCTACTTAATTGGTACCTTTCTATCAACGCTCTACCTTATTGGGTTATTCTCGTTGTTGATAGTTTCATCTGCTATCTTTCAGGTATCTTTGTTTTTTGGATGTATTATCATGGTGCCATTGCTTGGGAAAACATGGTGCTACTGACAAAGACTATATTTATGTATATGGTCTTTAATCTTATCGGTTTTAGGCTATTCCGTACCTATTCTGGTATTATTCGTTATTCTTCTTTCGTCGATTTACAACGGGTAGCTTTGGCAATGGTGTTGTCTCTTAGTATAGCAGAGGTAATGCATTATGTCATTTATCATTGGAATCTAGAATTTGTTCGACTTGAGGGACGTCAGATAGCCGCAATGTATCTTGTTGCTACTATAGGAATGATGCTCTTTCGTATTCTAGTGAAATCACTTTATGAAGTTGTCTTTAATACGGATAAAGGGTTGAGGACACTTATTTACGGTGTGAAAGATGGTGGTGTCGGTTTAGCAAAAACAATTCGGAGCGAACAAAAGAGTAATTTCCAACTTAAAGGTTTTATAGCACATGATCCTACTTTAGGAGGACGCATTCTTATGGGCGAGAAAGTTTATATGGCAGATGAGGACCTAGCAAAGTACATAAAGGTCCTTAAAATTCAAGCAGTATTAGTTTCTCCTCTTCAGAATGATAAATTTCGTAATGATTTGAAGCTTCAAGATACATTATTGAATCTGGGAGTTCGGATTTTTATGAGCTCGGGAGAAAAAGAGTGGAATCAGAATGATGATTATACAAAAGTTCAATTAAAAGAGATTAGTATTGAAGATCTTCTTCCTCGTGACCAAATCCATGTAGATATGGATTCTATTGGAAATTTATTGCGAGGAAAGAAAATTATGATAACAGGGTCTGCTGGTAGTATCGGTTCAGAGATGGTTCGACAGATTGCTGTTTATAATCCTACAGAACTGATTCTTATAGATCAAGCAGAGACGCCACAGCATAATATTCGGTTAATGATGCATTTTGAGTGGCCTAATATAAAAGCACATACTATAGTTGCGAATATCTCCAACGAGGAACGTATGGATAAGATATTTCACACTTATAGACCTGATTATGTGTTCCATGCTGCTGCATATAAGCATGTTCCAATGATGGAAAATAATCCTTCTGAGAGTATACAGAACAATATCCTAGGCACAAAAGTTATTGCTGACCTAAGTGTGAAGTATGGTGTTAAGAAGTTTGTGATGGTATCCACAGACAAGGCAGTTAACCCTACAAATGTAATGGGGTGCTCTAAACGAATTTGTGAGATATATTGCCAGAGCCTAAATAAAATGATTAATGAACATGCGGGAGATAAACCAGTTACACAGTTTGTAACAACTCGTTTTGGTAATGTTTTAGGTTCCAATGGGTCTGTTATTCCTTTATTTGAAAAGCAAATTAAGAATGGGGGACCTGTCACCGTTACAGATCCTAATATAATTAGATTCTTTATGCTTATTCCTGAAGCTTGTAAGCTTGTTCTTGAAGCTGGTACACATGGAAGTGGAGGGGAAATTTTTGTTTTTGATATGGGTAAACCTGTCAAGATTGCTGATTTAGCAAAACGAATGATTAAACTATCAGGGGCTAAAGATATTGAAATTAAATACACTGGTTTACGTGCTGGTGAGAAGCTATATGAAGAGGTGTTGAGTACTACAGAGAATACTCTTCCAAGTTTTCATGAAAAGATCCGTATAGCTAAGGTTCGTGAATATGACTATAGCGAGGTTAGTAAGCAGATAGACTCACTTATAGCCTTAAGCCACACGTATGATGATATGGCCATTGTAGAAAAGATGAAAGAAATAGTTCCTGAGTATGTAAGCAATAATAGTAAATATTCTGTTCTTGATAAGAAATAAAGGTGTAAGGCCTACTAGGTAGTTTCTCTATAATGAAATATAATAGCAAGGAATCTTCGATATTTTTTGAATTTCTAAGGTTTTGTATACATGATGATGCTGTTGAGCCAGTTAGCTTAGACAGTATGGATTGGGATGCTCTCTATGACTTTGGTAATAGGCAAGCTATCCTTGGAGTACTCTATCGTGGTCTTATGAAACTTTCTAAATCTAACTTTCGTCCTGATCGGCTTCAAATACTTAAATGGTATAGTGGATACTCTCGTATTGAGAAGGCAAATAAACAGAATTATAAGGATGCTTCAACTTTAACGGAACTATTATATAATAAGTATGGTGTTAAAGGTTGTGTTTTGAAAGGACAGACGAATGCACTGATGTATCCAGATCCTTATATGCGTACTTCTGGAGATATTGACTTGTGGACAGACGCAAAAACCTTAGATATTATTCGTATTTCTCGGGAACTTGATGTGCATGGAGAAATTGGATATCATCATATAGAGTTATCTTATTTGAAGACTCCTGTAGAGATTCATTTCTTTCCATCTTTTATGGGTAATATCTGGCATGAATATAAGTTGCGTCGTTTTTTCAATCAATGTAAGGCTGATCAATTTAAAAGGTTCTCAGTCTTGCCGGATAATCTTGGAAAGATTTATACATTGACAGACTCATTTAATCGTGTGTTTCAGATGTCTCATATTATGCATCACTTCTTCTTTGAAGGGATAGGGCTGCGGCAAATGATAGATTATTATTACTTATTATGTCGTAATTTTACGGAGGAAGAAAGAAAAGAAACGGTATGTGTACTAAAAGAGACTGGTATGTATAAGTTTGCCGCAGGTGTTATGTATATAATGAAAGAGGTTCTTGGATTGTCGGAGAATTCCTTACTTATGCCACCTAATGTTCGAATAGGTAAGCTCCTTGTTTCGGAAATCCTTCAAAGTGGTAACTTTGGGTTTTATGATGAGCGTTATTCTTTCGCGGGTAAGTCTGTTTATACTCAGTATTTTATAGAGATGTATAGAAATTTTCACTTTGCTTTGGACTTCCCTTCTGAAACGATTTTAGGTCGTCCAATCTCTCGTTGGTGGCATATGTTTTATAAAGCGTACTTACGTTATCAGTTACGGCATTAGAGACATGTGGAATATTATAGCTATAATATTCATATAGGTAATGATAGGTCTTTCTGCATTTAATTTTAATTGATGTCCCAAGAGAGGTATATCCGTTTCACTTCTCTCTATCTTTGGGAAGGTAGGTAATAAGAGAAAGGGAATATATTTCTCTTTTCTTTTTTTATATCCAACAGTTAGGTGGAGGAACTCTCAGCCTGCAATCCCTATTCTACCCAACGATAGAGTAGAGTTCTACCCAGCGAACAAGTCCTCTCGTACCCAGCAGCTGGGTACGAGAGGACCTATTTGCGGGGTATGATTATATTTGTTTGCTTGGTATATTCTGTGATAGAAAATACTATATTTTTCTTTTCTTAAACTATATGTTATGCCCATTACAGTGTGCTTCAGTTTGTTACCTATAGAGCTGTTATGGTAGTACCTTATGATGCGTTCTGAATGTGAAAACGAACTATAGTCAGAAAGATGTAGGTAGACCAAAGGTTATTTGAAAAATAGAGAGTTTATGTTCTTGCTACCATAAGCTGGTTATTCGTGAATAAAAAAAGAGAGTGTTTGAGCACTCTCCTTAATATTCAGTCCATTAAAAACTCCACCAGTGTTTCTTTTTAGGTGCCTTATGCTCCTCTAAGGATAGATGTCGATAGTTTAGAGTCTCCCATGTCTCATGGTTCGTTATCATTTGATAGATTGTTCCCCAATCGGGTAGTCCTCCAAGATTGCGATCATCTATAAACATATCCACTTTGAGCTTACGTGAAAAATGATTGTTCTTGTTTCTTTCTTCTTCTGGATAGTCTTTGTTTACAGCCCAAAAGTCTACGCCTTTTGTATGACACCACTCAACAGCCTCTTGGAGTAGTTCGCCTTCTCTAACACTCCACAAGATGAGGCGATGTCCATCTTTTATTAGCATCTTAAGAGTATCGGTAGCGAAAGGAATTTCGCTACCGATTTTAGGATATTTGTGCTCGACGATGGTCCCGTCGAAATCTATTGCAATTGTCATTTCCTATTTATAAAAAAATTAAGAATTATCTCTTTATAGAATGATCATCCTTGTTTCCATAATGGCTCTTACTGTAGTTACCATATGTACTATATTGTCCATAGCCTGCTCCATAGCCTGCTTTTCCATATCTTCCGTACTTCCCATAGCGACCATAGCCATAATAATAGCTATATTTCTTCTTAGACATATCAATGCCATTCAGTACGACTGCCATGTTAGGTAATTTGTCTTCTTTTGCTAAGTCATTAATCAAGTTAAAGCTTGATTTAGGAGTATAATCTGCACGGCACATGTATACAGAAGCATCCGCAATACGTGCTATCTGTA
Source organism: Prevotella histicola (assembly GCF_055385135.1). Classification (NCBI taxonomy): domain Bacteria; kingdom Pseudomonadati; phylum Bacteroidota; class Bacteroidia; order Bacteroidales; family Prevotellaceae; genus Prevotella; species Prevotella histicola. The sequence continues at coordinate 198,380 of NZ_AP043793.1, forward strand.
ATGTATCAGTGACCAAACCAACAGGGGCTGTATCAATCATGATGTAATCATACTTATCTTTTAAAAGATTGACAATAGTCTCTAATGATTTACGTGCAATTAATTCTGCTGGATTCGGTGGAATTGGGCCAGCCATGAGAAGATCAAGATTCTTATTGACACCTGAAGGGAGTATTTGTTCTTGTAATTCTTCTGCTGTGGGATCTTCTTTTACAAGTAAGTTTGTGATACCATGTTTGTGGTCGTTGATTCCGAATAGTTCTGCAAGACGTGGACGGCGGATATCAAGACCAACAAGAATAATTTTTTTCCCTAAAAGGCCGAAACTTACTGATAGATTAGCAGCTGTGAATGTTTTACCTTCGCCTGATGTAGAGGAGGTAAACAAAACGACCTTTTGTCCTTCATGCAACATAAATTGCAGATTGGTGCGAAGAGAACGGAAAATTTCCTCCATTTGGTTGTTTTGATTCTCGTGTACAACAATGTCAGCTTTTCCTTTGGCTGAATTGCTAGCAATAGCAACATCTGCAATAATCGGAAGTTTTGTCAGTCGTGCTACATCGTCGTGACCTTCAATCTTATAACGGAAGAATTGTAGGATGAGGATAACACCAACAGGAATTGCCAAGCCGATAAGAAGAGCTATTAACATGATGTAGCTTGACTTCGGACTAATTTTTCCAATAAGTTGTGGTGCATCAATTAGCCTACCTTTATCTGCTGTGGCTGCCAAAGAGATACTATTTTCCTCACGTTTCTGGAGCAACATCAGGTACAATCCTGATTTAACCTCTTGCTGTCTTCCAATTTGTGTTAGTATACGCTCTTGTTGTGGGGTTTCTGCTACTTGTTCGTCAAACTTATTTACTTGCGCTAGAACAGCATCACGTTGTATCTGTAAATTCTGACGTGCTGCCGCTATTGCACGTCTTATGTTTACATTCAGCTCACGGATCTGTGCTGTAAGAGGCTCTACGACAGGAGAGCTTTCCGAAGCACTTCGAAGTAAGCGATTACGCTCGAGTACTAATTCATTGTAGCGATTAATTAATGTAGTAGAACTTTGGTCGTCTAATCCAACATTTGAAGGAATTACTTGTGAAAGGTTACGTGAAGAACTCTCAACTTCTTTTGCAATGGTATTGAAAAGTTCAATCTGTGTTTCTGTGTCTGCAAGTTTTAGTTCTGCAGAATTTTGGTTTGCAACAGAATTACCTGCATTCATTTTTAGCTCAACCATTCCATTGCGTTGCTTGTAGTTTTGTAATTCTCCTTCTGTCTTACCAAGCTCTGCATTGATCTTCTCTAGACGGCTATTTATAAACTTCTCTGTACGGAGGGCTACTATGTTTTTATCCTCATTAGCTTGACGATTATAAACGATAGAAAGTTGCTTTAAATAATCAAGTGCGCGTTCTGGAATCTCATCGTTCAATTGTAGTTGGGCTATTGATGTTGCTTTTGATAATTGTGCAACTTGTAGTTCACTAACATACTTGTTAGATGCCATCTTAGGTGATAGTATGTTTACTTTAAGTACCTGTCCATCATGTAATATCCTTCCATTGTTTGAGCTAATAGTAATAATACCAGCTCTCGTTGGGATCGATATAGGTAAAGAAGTAAACTTCCTGTTTAAAGAGAATGGACCTTCATTGGAGAATTCATCCTTAGATACGTAATATGTACCATTGACATTGTAAGTATTACCCTCTTTTGTAATGATTAGGTCCATTGGCATGTTTAATTTTGTCAGATGGGTAGGATCAATATCTACGTTAAGAGGCTGATTACGGTACATCATGATGTCCTTTACTCTTCCTTGAACTGCATAGTTGACGTATAGTTTTAGATCTCGAATTGCATCTTCCGCAATTGAATGTGAAGTTAATATCTCCATTTCATTGTCTATACCTGTGGAATTAGATATAGTACCAAGGTTTGAGATATTCAGTGGAGATTGGCTTCTGCTATTATTTGTCGGCTCATCTTTAATGAGTAGTTTAGCTGTTGCTTGATACATTGGAGTTGCATATCGTAGATAAATAGCTCCAATGCCACCAAAGATTACTAATGATAAAATGAACCAGTACCAATTCAATATAATTGTCCTATAGAGTGCACTAAAATCAAAAGATGATAATCCATCCTGGATGTGCTGCTCTTTTTCCTGGTCTAATTTTGTTTTTTCTTCCATATCTGTTATTATTTGTTTCTTAATTTAGTGGTCAAGAATATAAATTTATCTGTCACCGACTAATTGGAGTAGATATTTACCATAGTTATTTTTAGCCATGGGTTGTGCTTCTTTTACCAATCTTTCTTTTGAAATCCATCCTTTTTTGAAAGCAATCTCTTCAAGGCATGCAATCTTTAATCCTTGTCTTTTTTCTATGCATTCTATGAAAGTGCTTGCCTCAGATAAACTATCATGAGTTCCAGTGTCTAGCCAAGCAAAGCCACGTTGTAAGGTTTGAACCATGAGCTGCTCTTTTCTGAGGTATTCTTGGTTTACTGTTGTTATCTCCAGTTCTCCACGAGGGGATGGCTTTATGTTCTTGGCAATTTCAACAACACTGTTAGGATAGAAATATAACCCTACTACAGCGTAATTGCTTTTTGGATTTGCAGGTTTCTCTTCGATGCTCAAGCATTTCCCGTTTTTATCAAACTCTGCCACTCCATATCGTTGGGGATCATTAACATAATATCCAAAGACCGTTGCTTTGTTCTCATTCTCTGCCATGTGTACACTGTCTCTCAAGAGCCCACTGAATCCTGCACCATAGAATATATTATCACCTAATACAAGACAAACAGAATCTTTCCCTATGAAGTTTTCTCCAATTATGAATGCTTGCGCTAGTCCATCTGGAGAAGGTTGTTCCGCATATTCAAAGTGTACGCCAAAACTGCTACCATCCCCAAGAAGTCTTTTGAAGCCAGGGAGGTCATGAGGGGTTGAGATTATTAGAATCTCTCGTATACCTGCCAGCATTAATACTGATACTGGATAATATATCATCGGTTTATCAAAGATCGGTATTAGTTGTTTACTTATACCCTTAGTTATTGGATAAAGGCGTGTGCCCGAACCCCCTGCAAGAACTATACCTTTCATAATGATCAATCTTAATATTTGTTTTATAAATTAGTAGTTTCAACTTTGAATAAGTATGCTTAACTGTACAGATGATGCTTCATGTTGTCATAAAGATGTTCTTTATGTCAAATTAGAAGAGTTCAATTCTCATGTACCATATCATACTTGGTTCTCTTTTTATGAATTCGGATCTTTAAAGATACTTCTTAATTTACTTATGTGTGGTCAGTTATTAATATTCTCCTGTAACCTAATACGATAAGAGCATTTTGGCAGAAATAAGCTTTAAAAGACCCATTTATATTTATATTCAAGCTAATGAAATCGTTGAGGACAATAATCCATTTTATGAAATCATTGCTATTCCGTTTGTTCTCATTTAACAATGCTAATATACTGTCTGCAAAGATAAGAATTTTAATTTAAATTAAAAAGAATGAAAATGAAAAACATATCGTGAATACGTGTTTTTCTTGTTTTTTTAATTAACTTTGCAATCAAAATATAGTAATTTCGATTGTGTAATAAAATTAATTATATAAACAAATATGGGAATAATATCATCGATTTTCAACCGAGGGGAAAAAGAACAAGTAAAGTCTGGAGGAATGGAAGACTATATGATGTTAGTTCGAGTCTATTTTCAGTCTGTACTTGCATCTAGGTTGGGTATCAATAATTTAGCGATGTTGCCGGACCTGCGGACTTATAAACAGACGTTCCGTGTTCCTACGCTTAATAACAAGTTAGGACTTGGCGAGAAAGTTAGTGTTAGGAAAACGATGAAAAATATTTATAAAGTAGACGATAGTTTCTTTGATGAAATAGATGCAAGTATAAAGAAGAACTGTAAAAAGATGCAGGATGTGCAACCTTATTTGTACCAATTTCAGGGATTTACACAGGATTTGATGATGTTGGTTGGTAATCTTATGAAATTTAAACTACGTGTTCCCGGTATTTTTAAGAAAGTCATCTATACAATGACAGAGAAAACAGTAAATGATATCTTTGATAAAAATGACTTTACGGATCCTGGAGTTATAAAAGCTGTTATGTCCATCCGTCAGTATGACCAACGACTTAGATTTAGTCGTAAATGGGTTACAGACTTTGTCTATCAGATCGTTATGCTGGCTAAAAAAGAGCCCAAAGGGGCGGAAGAGACACAATCAAAATAATTCAAGTATATATTTGCTTAAATAAAAACTTTAATGTAACTTTGTAGCCAAAACAATAAGGTTAGTTATGAATGCGAATGAGAAAACTCTGAATACGTTTGCGACTCGTGTACGGCAGATGATTCTTCAGTATGAAGAGTTGAAGAAAGAGAATAGTGATCTCTACGCACTAGTAGCTCAGCATGAAGAAGAAATAAAAGATCTTCAGTCGCAGTTGCGGCAGGAGCAGGAAAACTACCGTACGTTGAAAATGGCAAAGATGCTTGAGGTCACGGATGGTGATATGGAAGTAGCTAAGAAACGCGTTACAAAACTCATTCGTGATGTCAATAAGTGCATCACTCTTTTAAGTGAGAAATAATCTAGAATATAATGGCAGACGATAAACTACATATTAGATTGCATGTTTATGATGCAGAACTCTCTGTAAACGTTCCAAGAGAAGACGAAGAGTTTTATCGTTCGGCAGCAAAACTCATTACAGATACTGTTAATACTTATGCTACTCTTTTTAAGGGGAAAAAGAGTGATAAGGATATCGCATATATGGCAATGTTAGATATTGCATTACGATATAAGAAAGAGGGTATGCGTAATGATACTGCTCCTTTCAATGATATTCTCGGCAAACTCACTTCTGAGATTGAAGATGCATTAAAGAAGTAACGAGAATATTAACTAAAATCATAAGATAAAATAAATGAGTCCAATTGTAACAGTTATAATTGCTGCAGTCTGTTTGGCTGCAGGATGTGCTGGTGGCTTTGCTCTTTTCCGCTATATCTTGACAGGAAAATATAAAGATACAATGGAAAAGGCAGAAAAAGCTGCAGAAGTATTGAAAGAAAAAAAGCTTCTTGAAGTAAAGGAAAAGTTCCTAAATAAGAAGAGCGAACTGGAAAAGGAGGTCCAACAACGCACGCTCAAGATACAGCAAGGAGAAAACAGACTGAAGCAGCGTGAGGGTGCTTTGAATCAAAGACAAGAAGAGGTCAATCGTCGTAAACAGGATGTTGATCAGCAGCAACAGCGTGTTGACAATGAAAAGAAGTTGTTACAGGTTAAACAACAAGATCTTGAAAAGATGCAGGAGAAGGAGCGTATTAAGCTTGAGGAACTTTCAGGGCTTAGCTCCGAGGAAGCGAAAGAACGTTTAATAGAGAGCTTGAAAGATCAAGCGAAGTTGGATGCAGCTTCTTATATCAATGAGATTGTTGATGAAGCCAAACTTAATGCGAATCAACAAGCAAAGAAGATAGTTATACAGACTATACAACGAGTAGCAACAGAAACAGCTATAGAAAATTCTGTAAGTGTTTTCCATATTGATAGCGATGAGGTAAAGGGTCGCATCATTGGTCGTGAAGGTCGTAATATTCGTGCTTTGGAAGCTGCTACAGGTGTAGAAATCGTTGTTGATGATACGCCAGAAGCAATTGTAATTTCAGCTTTCGACCCAGTTCGTCGTGAGGTTTGCCGCTTGGCACTTCATCAGCTAGTTGCAGATGGACGTATTCACCCTGCACGTATTGAAGAAGTTGTTGCAAAAGTCAAAAAGCAGCTTGATAATGAGATAATTGAGACTGGCAAGCGTACGGCAATCGATCTTGGTATTCACGGTTTACACCCAGAGTTGATTCGTATTGTTGGTAAGATGAAATATCGTTCTTCTTATGGGCAGAATCTTCTTCAACATGCTCGTGAAACAGCGAACCTTTGTGCTGTTATGGCAAGTGAATTAGGTTTGAACCCCAAGAAGGCAAAGCGTGCTGGCCTATTGCATGATATTGGTAAAGTTCCAGATGAGGAGACTGATCTGCCACACGCAATCTACGGTGGTAAGATTGCTGAGAAGTATAAGGAGAAGCCCGATATTTGCAATGCTATTGCTGCACACCATGATGAGGTGGAGATGACAACTCTTCTTGCACCAATTGTTCAGGTTTGTGATGCTATCTCTGGTGCTCGTCCAGGTGCCCGTCGTGAGATTGTTGAAGCTTACATTAAGCGCTTGAATGATTTGGAAGCTATTGCAATGAGTTATCCAGGTGTAACAAAAACATATGCAATTCAGGCTGGACGTGAGTTACGTGTAATTGTTGGTGCTGATAAGATGGACGATGTAGAGAGTGAAAAACTAAGCTCAGAGATAGCAGAGAAGATTCAGAATGAGATGACTTATCCTGGTCAGGTTAAGATCACTGTAATTCGCGAGATCCGTTCTGTGGCCTATGCGAAGTAGGTCTCTAATCTCTTAAAGAACTTTATATAAGAAATACGCCTCATTTTGTGGGGCGTATTTTTATTTCTATTTATTTTGTTGTGCACCTATCTCCAACACATACAACTTGTTTCTCCCTTTCCCTATATTCTTTATCTTTCCTTCTTCCATCAATCGTGCCGCAATGCGATAAGCATTTGCCTGCGAAAGATTAAGGCTGAGACGCAAGTCGTCCACAGAGAAGAAAGGTCTATCCGTTCCTAAGTTTTCGATAGCCTCATCAATCTCCTTATAGGTTGGGATAGAGGAAACGCCCTGCCGATAAGTAACATTCTCGAACTCGGTATGAAGGAGTGCCTCCATCATCTCAGTATCAGGGCGAAACTTAACAGTCCGTGCCTCAGGATCTCGCAATCGATAATGGCCAGAACGCGGATCTTGGTATAGTTTACCCTTCACAGAAAGCGTGAAATAACCTATTCCTGGTAGATGTACGGCATTATCCGACATCAGTTGAAAGGATATTTCTTCCTTCAATGCTGCTACAGCAGCTATGACATCAGACTGTGTAAGTGACGATGCACTTTGGATATTCTTACCCATGCGCTCAATTCCTACGACTTGATTTTCAATGGTAACTGCTCTGAAATCTGAACGAGTAGAGAAGTGTCCATGATACTTTAGAAGCTTATACTTTACACTCATATACGGTTTATGTTTTAAGTTTATACGGTTCTTGTTATATTTCCCTGCGTATTTTGTATTCACGGAATACGTATCTTTTTATATTATCTAAGCGTGATAAAGTATTATCAGACTTAGATAAAGTATTATCACGCTTAGATAATTAATTATCACACTTAGATAATACGATTAGATACGCACAAAGATAATACAAAGTCCGTAGAAAAGTAAAAGAAAAGCAGGGAAAGTGAAATGCAACACATATACATTTCGTTTTCTCTGCTTATCCTTAGTTGAAGTATTAATCTATTTTTATTCTTTATGCATAGGAGTGCATTCCTCCAAGAACATAATTTACACCGAAATAGGTCATCAATATTGAGAGGAATGCTATAATCATATATAGATGATAATTAAGCGGTTTACGGAAAGTTGGTAAGCTTTGTTTATGGAGCACTATAGCGTATACCATTAACGTTATAAGTGCCCATGTTTCCTTTGGATCCCATCCCCAATAAGTACCCCAACTGATGTTTGCCCATATTGCTCCTATAAAAATTCCTAATCCGAGAGTGGTTATAGCAGGATAGAGAAATATTTGTGAGAGGGTGGTCAGTTGCTTATTTGTTTGAATGATGTTTGCCTTTTTGCTCCTATATGTGAGGAAATATGCAATTGCACAGATAAATGTTAGAGAGAATAAGGCATAAGATATCATGATAATACTGACATGTATACTTAGTAGCGGACTGTTCAATACAGGCATACGTGGTGTAATACTTGGGTCCATCTCGCCAAGATGGCTTACGAGTAGCATGAATCCACTCATGAGTAGACCGAAGGTAGTCATCAGTTGCATCTTATAGGTTGTGAGGATTGATACAATCATAATGAGCCATGAGAGTAGAAGCATTGTTTCATAGCCATTTGCAATTGGGATTGTTCCGTTTATAATCCATCTTAAGGCTAAGGTAAAAGTGAGAATGAGCCATGATAAGCCCATGAGATAGGTAAATATTCTATAAGCTTTCTTTTTGTTAAGGAATAAGATGGACAGTAGTCCTAAGATTAGATTTCCGATGAAGAGAAAAGTTGTGAAGGAGTAAGAGTTATATATATTCTCAGCTCTTATCTCTGTTGGTGTAGGTATTGTATTACCTCCGTATGCATATTGATATTTTTGTAACTTCTGTGTAAGTTCATTTAGCATGCCTGTATTCCCTTGGTTGGCCAGTTGTCTTGCTAATGAGAGAATTGTACGAATATACTGCTGTTGTGCCTTGGGCATAGCTTTGGGCATACGATCAGTGGGTGCAAACCATTCAGTCGTACCTTGGAGTGATGTGTAAGGAAACATCTTGAGTGTTTTTCCTTGCATGAGATCCATGAGAAGCATCATCTTGTCATCTATGTCAAGCAGTTGTTTGGACACGGCATCGTTTGGTTGATTCTGCGCATCTTGAAGATATGGTCCAAGGATATAGCCTTGTTGTCCAAATAGGCTCATAGGGGATGTATATTCACTTAAACCTAACTTATCACGTAGTTCATTGCCTTTTATTCTAAGGATTGGTTCTTTCATCCATTCTTTACCCCAGAACATGAAACCCGTGAGTACTTGACAGGGAGTGAAGTCTTTATATTTCTTTTTGCCGTAGAGTTTCTTTGTGAAGTCTATGGCGTAAGTCTGCATTGGACAGATTCTACCATTGTAGACAACGAATATTTTTCCAAACTCATTGGCTGTTTCGCGGGTTAATGAAGGCTGCGCGATGATAGGTGATGTACATGTCAGAAGTAGTAATAATAATACAATGGATTTCCTGCTGTTGCTACGAAGCAGTCGACGAAAGTTTCCTTTTGGCTCAATAAGCATGGCAATTAATCCAAAGAAGAGTAGGGCATAGCCTGTGTATGTGACGGGTATACCATAGGGATCAGAATTGACGGAAAGGTATGAGCCTTTCATATCTTCATCGAAACTACTTTGATAAAGACGTGTGCCATAGCCTGAATATATCTTGTTCATAGATACCTGAAATTCTTCTTTCCTTTCACCTTCTATTATAGTAATCACAGAAGCATAATCCATGGCAGCCATATTGCCTGCGTGATATGTAATATTGAATCTATTTAGAACAACCGAGAATGGTAATTGTACCTTATTATCATCTTTTGTTATATATGTACTTACAGGCTTCCCTTGTCTTAGATGTATCATTCCTTTGTGTGCTGTTAGATGAGTGAGTAACGCACCAAGGAGAATGATGACGAATGACAAGTGTAATAAGACAATAATGGGTCGGTGGATTTTCTGCTTAATAAAATAAATGATTCCTAGAGCAATTCCTATTGCCCATAATAAACAGAACCACCAAGAGCCGAAGATGTTATCCGATACGTAATCTAAACTTGTGTATTTGCCAACAATAGTTCCAATCGCCATTATGGCAACAATGAGAATATACACAATCTCAAGTAATCTTTTTATTCGCATTATTGTAAGATAAAAGAAGACGGAATCCTCTCACGAATTCCATCTTCTTATAAATGTTTTGATAATTGCTGTTTATTAGATAGAACGTATGAACTTAACGACAGCGTCTCTATCTTTCTTAGGCAAGTTATAGAACTTAACAGCTGCATTATAAGCCTGGCTGTTCTTGCTATATGCATGCCACATGATAGCTTCAATCTCATTACGAGCACGAGCATCGTGTAGGCGGTCTTCTACACCAGAGTTAATCAGTGAAAGACCTCTACCCCACAGAGGAGTAGTACGACACCAAGATCCATGGATATCATTCTTCATGTCGAGCTTGTGCTGGATGAAGTCAGAGTATGGATAAATCTTCTGATTAGCATACTTAGGTAGCTGCTTGTTGCCAAGGATTACAGAAGAACCATGGTTGTCAGCACCCGTTGTCCAAGATGCTTTGTGACAGTGTGCACAACCTAACTCTCCTGTGAAGAGTTCCTTACCACGCTGTACGTCCTTGGCATTTAAATTTCTTGCACGCGGAACAGCAATACCTCTGTGCCAAACCATGAATGCGTGATATGCATCATCGCTCATTTCTGGCTTGAAGTTGAAGTAAGGATTGTTATAGAGGTTTACGTTATTGCTTGGTGAAAGCAAGTAACGAACAGCCTTCTTGATACCTTCACGTGTTCCATCGTTGTAATATGGATGTACGTAAGAGTTAGGATCACTACCATGCTGTTGGATGTAACTAATTACGTTCTCGTTCTCTGACATTGCTTTAGCCCATGGCTCTGTAGAACAAATGTGCTTGATATCTGAACGAAGAATATTCAACTCGTCCCAAAGAGCAACGTCGTTCTCAAGACAACCATCGAGTAGGTCATAGTTGAAACGCTTTACGAACTTATTGCCAAAAGCATCTTCTGACCAAGCCTCAGGCTTCAACTGCTTTGTTGTATTATCGAAGAACTCTGGGTTTAACTCTACGTGCTGCCCTTCTGCTTTGTATTGCTTCTCCAGGTCTTCGTTAGAGATAGCGTCTATCAAACCAAGACCCTGGAAGTTACATGATGCTATCAAGCGTACTTCATAGTTACTTGGTACTGGATCTGTGTTGAATGCTGACTGCGGAATAGATACAGATGGATAACGTAGATTATACTTCTCACCATCAGGGAACTGCATTGGTAGCCCACTTGGCATAGAAGTTACATCATGCCAGGTAATGTGTATCTGTTTTGGATCAACAGGGGGCAAGAATGGTTCGACAGCTTGTAACATTGTAAAGGTTGTAAGCTGATCAATAGGAGTTCCATTGTTGCTGCCTGGAGCGTCTGGGGTATAGACAGAAACAATGTAACCATTACCCTTTACTGGCTCCATGTCATTGCGACTATGCCCGTGAGCATAACCACCAGAGTGGCAGTACTCACATGAACGGCGTGAAGCAACAGGTCCCCAACCTTTGTATGGTTCGGTGCTGAGGGTGTACTTGGCACTTGCCATCATATCACCTTGGTTGAAGAGATCGGTTAGTCCTTGTTCGTCGATAGCAGGTGTATTATCCTCATAGCCACCGGCAGCAGTATTCTCCGTTGTCCCGAGTTTACCGCCTGGGTACCATTCGTCTGCAGAGAAATTACCTACTGCCTGACCAATGTACTTTGTCTCAGGTTCTGATGGTTGCTGTGGATTGTCTGGCGAAACATTGTCGTCAGAACATGCAGCAAATGCACATAAGAGTGCTCCAGCAAGTAAGTATTTGCTATAGCTGTTGTGTCTCATAATGTTTTATAGTTAAATTTACGTTTGAAACGTAGCCTTGCCTGAAGAAGACAAAACTACGTTTTTAATTATTTTTTGATTTTCAGATTTGCAAATAAGAATTATTTGTCTGTCTGCTGATTAATCCATGTGCCAGCTGTGTTAAGTGCCTCATTTAAGGCATCAACCTTTTCAATACAATTCTTAACCTGTGCATTACCTGGATCATCGATGAAAGCAATACCACTCTTCTTAGCTGTCTCCAAGGCTGCGATTGCCTCGTTAAGAGCGTTGTTCAACTCATTGTACTTAGGATAATTGTTATTCTTCAAGAAGTTCATTATAGAGTACTGAGTAGGAGTAGATATGTTCTCTGTACCACGTACGCCATAGAGTGAATTCTTGATAGAATAAATGTTGTCCTGATAGTCTTGGAATGAACGCTTACTGTATGGTGACTCGATGTAGTTAGCTGCATCGTCTGTCGTGCCAGTACCTGTAGCCTTACGATAAGCCTGACCAAGTTTTTGTGAAGCAACTTCTTCGCAGATACCAGAGCATCCGCCAATAAAGATGTTGTTCAGAGTCTCATGCCATGAAGCAAACATGCCATTTTCTTTTGTCGCAAACTGTGAATAGTCACGATAAGGAATCAACTTTGGTGATAGACCTTGGTGACGTGTTCCATTGATTACCCAGATTGCATTAGCAAGTTGAGCTTGATGAGTTGCAGGGATACTTGTGCCTAACCAGCCATATTCCAAGAGATAAGTCATGTTACGAAGGTCACCTGCGACAGCTGCTGCGAATGCTGCTTCATTTACAGTACTTACACTTGTAAGACCTGCCTCAGTTTCTTTTTCTGCATTGAAGTCTGCAACTGTACGGTTTTTGCCATTGCGGAAGAGAACGAACTCTAAACCATGGAAACCTAATACAGAGTCGAAGTTACCATTGTTGTCATAAACATATTTAGTTGGATTCTCGCCATTGATACCTGCTATAACGGAAGCATCGTTCAATGCTCTTGTCAACTGGTCATGGTCGAGTGGCCATGAATCGATATGTGGGTCAATCTCATTGTCTGAAGCTGCACCATAAAGGAAGGATTCACTTTGTTCCCAATCTTTACGTGCCGCCTTGAAAGCCTCACAAGCTGCATCAATATCACTCTGAGTCAAAGTACCAGCCTTACGCTTCTGATAAAGATTTTGGCAAGCTTTATAAAGCTCGTCAGACTTCTGTGCTAAATCTAAGTATGTCGGTTTAACAACAGCCTCAAGGTAATTGGCAACAACCTTGCCCATCTCAGTCTTGTTAGCATTTGCGCTACTTTCGCTTGCAGCCTTGTTTAGTTCTGCCTGCTGTTCTGGTGTAAGAATCGTTGTGTTAATAACTTCATCATCATCACTACTGCACGATGTGAAACCTGTAGCTAATGTTCCTGCAAGAAGAAACATTGCTAGTTTTGTTACTTTTTTCATTATGATTTTATTTAATGATAGTTATACAATCTTTCAATCTTTATACTCCTTTTTTATAGGAAGAAACCTTCGTATGCAATACCTATATTGATTGAGGGCTCATCATTGTACCCCTTCTTCAGATTACGATAATTGTATTCTGCCTTGATAGCAATTTGCGGGATAGGATAGTAGTTGATACCTGTTGCGAGAATGGTTCTGTTGGTCCACTGTTTGGTTGTAGCGTGGATGTAAGAATCATAGTGCTCGATATGTCCAAAGACATAAAGCCTCTGATTGTCTTCACGTAACTTGTGAATCTGGGAAAAAATATCATAGCCAACCTCTAGCATCATTGCCATAGCATGACTTCCAAAGTATTTACCATTACCTGATTCGTATGGTTTTACGTATTGAACATTAGGATATGAAAGCTGAGCAATCTCTTTTGCATTGCTCACATAACCATAGTCGATGTTTCCTCTTGCAATCCAGTTATATTTATTGTAAGTGAAGTCTAAACTACCAAGATATACATTACCCTTAATCTTTTTCTTCTCTCCCTTCTCACTGTCATGTGGGACATTGTTATGCATTGCCTGTCCTGCGTAAGTGCTGACACCAATGCGCAAACCTGGGATAGTATAGTTGTCTACACGGGCCAAGAAACCGTATTTATTTGCTACCTCAAATTCAAAAGGGCTTGAAGTTCCGCCCTGAATCCAGTTCGCACGACTGAAGTGATATGCATCTAAACCCGCAATCATTTGTGCTTCATAGCGGAAGTCGCCAGTACGTCCCCAAAAAGAGATTCCTGTTTGATGCCAGGTACAAGGTAAAATAGTATTTTCACCTTCAGGTCTATATACTGTAAAGAAGTTCAGAGGTTCGTGATGTGCATTAGTGAGGCCAAATGGTACTACAATATGACCAGCCTTTATGTTAAAAGCCTTACTGAATGATTTTTGAAGCCAAAATTGTTCAAGTTCAACTTCACCACCTTTTTCTGTCTCATGCTCAAATTCAATAGCTTCATCAGCTTCATATTCTATAGCAGATCCAGAGCCTCCATGTTCGAATTCTATTTCTGTTCCCATTGTCCAACCCTTTCCAAAGTCATAACCAAGGTAAATAACAGCATGGGGAATATCAAATCTTCCATGGCTTGGGTCTTTCTTATAGAGACTTGGTGTAGTATAGCGATTGCCATTATCGCTATAAAAATTACGAGAATAAGCTGCTTCGCCATAGCCACCGACACTAAGTTTGTTTCCTTTAGCATGGTTCATCACAGAGTCCGCAGCACTAACTTGTGCCATGGCTGTAGTTGTGTTAACTGATAGAGAGGCTGTTGCAAAAATAATTCCAAGTGTAAAATTATTCATTGAGAATCTTATATTAAATATTTAATTATTTTCCGCATGCAAAGGTAGAGTGAATTGTATAATCTAACAATACCTACTTTTGTTGAATTTTGACAATGTTATGATATGCATTTTGGACTTTTGGTACCATAAAACATCATCATAAGTAGGTATACTCTGAGAAGTCTTTGTTAAATAACTATAGTAAGAAAATAACTTTTGCCCATTTATTTTTCTTTCATATATACTTCATACCTACTATTTAATCTTATAGAACTGAAGTTGTCAATATTTACTAGTTATCTTTTATGTCCTTTACTAATAAATGATGATAATTTCTTTAAATACCTAATTATTGTTATTGCATCGTTGATTTTTTTTTTGTTATTTTGCATACAATATCATTACAGAAGGACAAGATGAAGAATCAAAAGATGTATGAACCAGATGATAAGATGATTTATCTTATCAGAGATAATTACGGTTTATTGCAAAGTTTGGGATGTTTTGGAATCAGTTTAGGCTTTGGTGATAAGACTGTACGGGAGGTCTGCGACGAGCAGAATGTAGATACTTACACATTTTTGGCAGTTGTCAATTTTACTATAAATGGGTACAAGGGGTTTGATGAAGTTGACCGTTTATCTATTTCAACACTTATGCAGTATCTTAGGGCTAGTCATTCTTATTATCTTGATTATGCACTCCCTTTTATTCGAAGAGAACTTACTGCAGCTTTGGATGAGAATGACAATCTAGCACGCTTGATACTTCGTCTTTATGATGAATATTCTCATTCTATTCGTAATCATATGCAATATGAAGAGAAAAATGTATTCCCGTATGTAGATTTATTATTAAAGGGTGAGACTAATGATACGTATGATGTAGAAACATATTCTAAGCATCACGGGCAGACTGATGTGAAACTTAGAGAATTGAAAAGTATTATTATTAAATATTTACCTTCGGATTCACATCATAATAATCGTCTTACTGCTACTTTATATGATATTTATAATTGTGAAGAGTGGCTTGCTCAGCATGCGCAAGTTGAGGACGAGATCTTCATACCCGTTATTCGCCGATTGGAACAGAAGAGTAAACAGAATGATGTAAGTGTCAAGATATCCAATATGATTACTCAGAATCCAGAGTCAAATGAAGTTCTTAGTGATCGTGAGAAGGATGTTATTGTATCTGTTGCACAAGGTATGACAAATAAGGAGATTGCTAATCATTTATGTATTTCTACGAACACTGTTATAACTCATCGTCGCAATATAGCTCGTAAGTTACAGATACATTCTCCTGCAGGACTTACTATCTATGCTATTGTTAATAATTTAGTAGATATTAGTAGCGTAAAACTGTAATAATAAAGATGGTTAATATAATTTAGTGCATCAATTCGCTTGCCTTTCTTGATAATAATTTATACCTTTGTCTACGAATATGGAAGATATTGAAATGAAGAAGAGAGGCCGTCCTAAAATGGCTATAGTCGATCCTAATACGCTTGCTGTCTTAGGTCTAAAGCAGATATTGCAGAATGTGATGCCTATTATGGTTGTAGAGACTTTCTCTACATTCCAAGAATTTAGTGATGCTGGGCCTGACACTTTTTATCATTATTTTGTAGCGCAGGTTGTTGTTTTAGAGAATAGACAATTCTTTTCTCAGCAAATCCATAAGACCATCGTTCTTACGATAACCAAAGATCCCAATTCTCAACTGTCCGGTTTCCATAGTTTTTGTATTAATGTCCCCGAAGAAGAGCTGGTAAAAGCTATTCTTAAGATTGAACAGTATGGGCATTCTGGTGGCAAAAATTTACCAGAAATGCCCCAGGTCCTAAAGAATAAAATACTTAGTAACCGTGAGATAGAGGTATTGTCTCTGATCGTGCAGGGACTGATAAATAAAGAAATCGCAGAAAAATTGAGTATTAGTCTTACGACAGTTATAACACATCGTAAGAATATTATGGAGAAATTAGGGATGAAAAGTGTTTCAGCCCTGACTATTTATGCCGTTATGCACGGTTATATAGATATAAATAAGATTTAGTTAAAATCCTTTCCCCTATTACAAAAAAGGTGATAGAAGGTGTGCAAACCAGCCTCGGAATCGTTGCCATGGTGTTCGCCATTGTTTCCATTTCTCCTCTGTAAGCAAGAAACTATCTTTTTTCTGCTGCTCAAAAATTTGATTAAGTTCGTGTGTTGTACAAGCATCTATTATTACTGCATTTTCTTCGCGGTCCCATCTGAGGCTTCTTGCATTTAAATTTGCTGATCCAACTGTACAGAATTGCCCATCAACCATTATGATCTTTGTATGATGAAAGCCTGGCTTGTATAGCCAGATTTGGCAGCCAGCTTTCATTAGTTGATGTGCATTAAAAAATCCACAATCTGGTGTTAACGGGATGTCGCTCTTGACACTTAACAGGATCTCTACTTTTACTCCTCTCTTTATAGCATTTCTAAAAGCTTTCTTCAGTGAATGAGATAGTGTGAAGTAAGGATTTATGAGCTTAATGCTATCTTTTGCATCGTTGATAGCATTGACATAAAAATATCTGATAATGTCTTTTGTTACATGTGGTTCACGGTTAATAATACCGACCATTTTGTTTCCAGCACTTCGACAAGTGTCTTTCTTTAGATCATTTATGTAATCTGCATTAGTGATTCCTCGATAATATTTTGCCCCATGAACCTTTTGTCCAGAAACTAAAAACCACATACGTAAGAAGATCTTCTGCAAAGTATTAACTTCATCACCTTCTATTCTACAGTGCATATCATGCCAGGAACCTACAATCTCAGTCCCTTTAATATAATAGTCTGCAACATTCATCCCTCCGGTGTATGCAATCTTTCCATCGATGATAACTATCTTGCGGTGGTCTCGGTTAAAGATGTCTTGCAGCCATGGAAATTCCATTGGTTTGAATTCATATATCTCTATGCCTTGCTTACGTATAGCCTCTATTTTATGTTTCTTCATAGGACGGTTATTGCTGGCATTGCCAAAACCATCAAAAACAGCCCTTACTTCTACACCCTCCTTTGCTTTTGCTGCTAAATGGTGTATCAGCTCGTTATTGATAGAATCATTGCGAAAATTAAAATATTCAAGGTGGATACTTGATTTGGCCTGATCAATAGCTTTGAATAAATCATCAAATTTCTCCTGACCTGTTGTAAGAAGCGTAACAGAGTTGTTATGTGAGAACCTTACTCCCTTCTTTCTCAATTGTTTAACGATTAGCGAATCTGCTCTATATATTATAGTATCAGCTGGTCCTATTAAATATCCTATCTTCCTATTGTTTTCTGCAAAAGTTTTAATCGGTGATAAGACACAGTATAACGCCATCACAATTGTGATGGCGTTTTTAATTTGTTTATTTTCTATTACCTTTTTCATCTTCCGTTGAGGGGAAATAGTAGCCTTTTAAATATAAGAAGCTAATATTAGCAAAGTATTAATGCCACGATAAAAGTCTTAAATTAACGGTTATAACATGCAGCTATAATGGTCAACAACACCCAATAAATGTTTTTCCTTGTCACATACTAATACAGTATGTATCTTATTGTGGTGCATGATCTGCTGTATTTCTGTAATCTTCGTTGTGGGTAAGACGATTTTAGGCTCCTTAGTCATGATGTCGCTGACTGTGTGGTCAAAGAATTTTGCTTGCCACCGCTCCATTGCTCTACGTATGTCCCCATCGGTAATGAGCCCTATTATTTTCCCATTATCAAGTGAGACTCCTAAGCCTAATTTTCCTTTGCTAACGTGGATAATAGCCTCGCCTAGATGCATATCCTTTGGTATGATAGGTAATTCGTCAGACCTCATCACATCCTGTGCGGTAGTTAGTAATCGTTTCCCCAATTCTCCTCCAGGATGAAACTGTGCAAAGTCTTGTGGTTTGAAGTCTCTTACACGCATGAGAGCAACAGCCAGGGCATCCCCCATAACAAGTGCTGCCGTGGTTGAACTTGTTGGGGCAAGATTGAGCGGGCATGCTTCTTTCTCAACCCAAACCTTTAAGTGCGCTGTAGAATATTTTGCTAACAATGAATCTGGGTTAGCACTCATGCCAATAATTGGGATATTCATGTGCAAAACCATAGGGATAAATCTTAAAAGCTCATCAGTTTGACCCGAATTGGAGAGTGCAAGAACGACATCTTCCTTTGTCATGACTCCTAAATCTCCATGATAAACATCAAGTGGATTAACAAAGAAAGCTGGTGTCCCTGTAGATGATAGGGTAGCAGCTATCTTAGCGCCAATATTCCCGCTTTTGCCAACACCCGTAACTATCACCTTTCCGGTGCAATGGTACATCAATTCGACAGCCTTATCAAAGTTCTCATCTAGCTGGTTGATAAGGTTTAGAGTAGCATCAGTCTCTTCTTTAATACATTGTATAGCGTATTCTTTGACTTTCTTTAGTCTTTGTTCTGCCCCAATCATAACAATTTCCCTATTAGTTCGTCCAGTTTGTTAAGCTCTAACATGTTGGCTGCATCTGATAGACCAGCATCAGGATTCGGATGGATTTCAAAGAAGTAGCCAGTCGCACCGAATGCTTTTGCTGCTAATGCCATTGATGGTACGAATTTACGATCGCCTACAGTCTTCCCTTCTCCTGCACTTGGACGTTGTACACTATGTGTACAATCCATGATCACGTTTGGAACAATTTCTTTCATATCAGGGATATTTCTGAAGTCAACAACAAGGTTGTTATAGCCGAAGCTGTTCCCACGTTCTGTCAACCAAACTTCATTCGCCCCACTTTCAAGACATTTTTGTACAGGATATCGCATATCTCTTCCACTAAGGAATTGAGCTTTTTTTATATTGACCACTTTTCCTGTCTTAGCAGCAGCAACCAGTAAGTCGGTTTGCCGGCACAGAAAAGCAGGTATCTGTATTACATCCACCACTTCTCCTACAGGTCCTGCTTGATTACTTTCATGGATGTCTGTCAATATGCGTAAGCCAAACCTTTGTTTAATATTCAGTAGCATTGATAAGCCTTTGTAAAGTCCAGGACCGCGAAAAGAGTGGATACTTGTACGGTTTGCCTTATCAAAGCTGGCTTTGAAAATAATGTCTATATCGTATTTCTCATTCAGTCTTACTAATTCTTCTGCTACAGTGTTCAGAAGTTCTGGGCTTTCAATGACGCATGGCCCTGCTACGAATATTGGTTTATTTGTCATACTATTATCTGATTACCCCTGATCAAATTATTTTTAAGCTTTAAATCTTCAAGAGTTTTACAAAGGTATATATAATAAGGTGAAAACACAAGAGTTTAACTTTCATTCACATCACTTTTGAAAAACTTATCTTTAAAATTTGGCAGAATGGTTTAAAAGCTTTTACTTTGCACCCAAATTAATAATACTCCCTATACTTTTAAGTGTTAGGGAGTTGGTAAAAAGAAAATGTATATTCAGTATTAACAATTAAAAAGTTTTCTATTATGAAAAAGGTTTTAATGACACTTGCAGTGGCTTTTGTAGCTGTAGCTGCTAATGCACAGGTTTATGTTGGTGGTAACGTTGGTATCGCTTCTTCAAAGATCGGTAATGGTGACAACGTAACAACTTACAAGGTTCTTCCAGAAGTTGGTTACAACATTAACAAAGACTGGGCAGTTGGTACAACTCTCGGTTGGGGTAAAGGTACTCCTGTAAACATTGAGGGTGAGTCTCGTAACTATTTTACAGTACAGCCATACGCTCGTTACACATTCGTTCACAGCAAGTATGTAAACGTATTCGTTGATGGTGGTTTCGGTTATACACACTACAATCACGCTCACCAGGCTTGGGGTACTCCTTCAGTAAACGAGTGGTCAGTAGGTTTGAAGCCAGGTGTTGCTGTTAACTTGAACCAAAAGCTTAGCTTCGTAGCTCACGTTGGTTTCGCTGGTTGGAAGTCTGTTAAGGCTGAGGGCGCAAATGATGACAGCCACGTATGGGGTGTAGACCTCGATGGTAACAACGTTACATTCGGTGTTTACTACAACTTCTAAAGAACTGTTCTGAACATATTTAATATTTATAAAGAGGGGTACGCCACTTAGACTGCGTACCCCTCTTTCTTGATTCTTTAATTTTTGGTTTCTTCCAAATAGTCTAATTATTTTAAAGCATTTAATACAGAACTTCGTGTACTGTACAGTCTTTCTTTATGACTATGTGTATAGCGTACTATTTGTTTGTGAGTACGGTTTATTTTCAACTTCCTCTTTTGTTAGGATAATTCGTTTTTGAATTTTAATAGATACTCTTTTGCTATGTAAAAGGGCATATATTGCATGGTAAAAGATGCCCTTTTGAGGTGTAAAAGGTGCCCTTTTACATGGCAAAAGAGCACCTTTTGAAATAGAATTTATAATAACCTGATAATCTGTGGGTTACAAATCTAAAAATAAGTAAGTCTACTTGGATATCTATACTTTGTAGGTGCACAATTTGTAAAGATATATCTACTAACAGGGGTACC
Source organism: Prevotella histicola (assembly GCF_055385135.1). NCBI lineage: Bacteria > Pseudomonadati > Bacteroidota > Bacteroidia > Bacteroidales > Prevotellaceae > Prevotella > Prevotella histicola. The sequence goes on from NZ_AP043793.1 coordinate 219,197, forward strand.
TATATTTTCTCTGCGTATACAAGAAGCTTCGTTATGCGGCTAGCTTCTTCTTGACGTCGGCCAGAGCTGCCACCCAGTTGGTGTCAAGTGAAAACTGTGTGAGGTAATCCTCACGATTGTAGTATGCTAATACAATATCCTTATCTGGGTCATTGTAAAGTGGATGATTTATACTTGCATCACGGAAGATCTTCAGTATGCGAGTCTTCTCTCGTTGACTACCAGCACGTGCATATTCTTTCGTAAATAGATTTATATATTCGTGCATGTAAAATGCCATAGAATCAAGTTGTGCATTAAGATGGGCAATGTCTTTGTTGGATAGATGTCGTGTTGTATCTACGATTGCAGACAGTGTACGAGTGTTCAGATAGGTAATTGCATCCACTTTAAAGGATGCAGCTTTCCGTACGTTTACATCTTCAGTCTTGTCTGTTGCAACCTTATATGCACTTGAGTATATCTGTTTTGAAACGCGTTCTTGTGCATTGCCAGAAAGGACTGATGTTAATAATAATGTGATTGCAATAATCTTATTTTTCATATTTCTGTTCTTTTAGTTTTATTTTTTGACTTTCTGTTGTTTTATTGGTTTGGAACTGATGCCCTTGTTTTTACTTGTAGACATGTAAAGTTTGTTTTCTTATACTTTTAATAGCCTATCTTATCCTCTCAATATTCTTCCGAGCAAAATCTTTCCAAGAGTTGTAATGCTTTGTATCTGTTGTCGGTTTACTCATCTGGAGGAAGTGACAATAGGCTGCGGCAACGGCATCCGTAGCATCCATGAAGTGTGGCATTTGGTCATCTCTTAGATGAAGAAGTTTCTGTAGCATCCCTGCAACTTGCTCTTTTGATGCTGAGCCATTTCCTGTAATTGCCATTTTAATCTTCAAAGGTGCATACTCATTTATAGGTACATTATGGTGAATTGCAGCAGCAATGGCTACTCCTTGTGCTCTTCCAAGCTTCAACATGGACTGTACATTTTTCCCAAAGAAAGGGGCCTCAATGGCAAGTTCATCAGGGAGATATTCATCAATGATTCCTGTTACACGATCAAAGATCTTTCCTAATCGCAGGTAAACATCCTTCTCTTTTCGCATATCAATCACTCCCATGACAACAAGTTCAGTCTTATTTCCTCGCACGCGTAATATGCCATATCCCATGACATTTGTGCCAGGGTCAATACCTAATAGAATCCTTTCGGGCTGTGCAGTCTTTGCTTGCATGTAATTCTACGTTGTTATCGATCCATGTAGGGATTGTGAGCAAGCTCGTATCCAATAGTCGTTTGTGGACCATGACCAGGATAAACGACTGTTGCATCAGGTAGTTGGGCAAGCCTGCGCAAGCTACTTATAATCTGAAATCTATTGCCGCCAGGGAAGTCTGTCCTACCAATACTTCCCTTGAAGAGTGTGTCACCAGTAAAAACAATATTCTCTTTAGCACAGTAGAAGGATACAGAACCTTGAGAATGTCCTGGGGTAGGGATGACTTGGAAAACATGAGAGCCGAAGTTGATGTCTCCTTCAGCTGTTAGTGACAAGTTGCCTGCAGGCAGATCTTCAGGTAGTTCCATCCCAAACATATGTCTTGCGGCCTCTTTTGGTGATTGCATTAAGACTGCATCACCTTTCTCAACTTCTGGTTTTAACTTGAAAACCTTTTCGATAACTGCATCACCAAAGTGATGATCAAGATGCCCATGCGTTCCGAGGTTATGTACAGGTCTCAGCTTTTCCTCTTTTATATATGTAATAATTGCCTTTTGTTCACTTTCTGAGAGTGCTCCACAGTCGATAATGACACATTCTTTCGTCTCATCACTGATAACGTAGCAATTCTCTTGTATAGGATTTACAACAAATGTTTCTATCTTAATCATCTTGTATAGAATCTTGATAAAGTCTTTTATAAATAAATGAGAGGTATACTATGTAGTTTTAATAAGCTTAACTTGGAACATAGATAAGATACTTCTCTTTGAACCAATCCTCCTCAAACCATTGTGAAAGTTCTGTCTTTTCTGCAATTCTCTTGTATGGCATAAGTTCTCCTTCGAGATTCCCACCTTTAAGAGCAATGACACCATTGGGCAGAACGTTATGTTGATCACATGCAATATTCTTCTTGACGATCTTTATCAAGTCGGGTAGGGGCATGACAGCACGTGATACAATAAAGTCGAACTTCCCTTTTTCCTCCTCTCCACGCAGGTGTGCTGGTAGGACATTCTCAAGCCCAATGGCATTTGCTACTTCCTGTGCTACACGTACTTTCTTTCCTGTTCCATCAATAAGTTTGAAGTTAGCTTCTGGGAAAAAGATAGCGAGGGGAATACCAGGGAATCCACCTCCAGTACCAAAGTCGAGTATATTCGTTCCTTCACGGAAGTTTATCCTTTTGGCAATGGCTAGTGAGTGAAGCACATGGTGCTCATATAGATTGTCAATATCTTTGCGTGATATAACATTAATCTTTGCATTCCATTCATGATAGAGTGCATTGAGCGCAGTGAACTGTTCTATTTGTTTAGCAGAAAGTTTAGGGAAATATTTCTTTATAATTTCTATCATATTCTTTTTTTGTTATATGAAGGCTGCTATATATCAATCTGTTTTAATTATTATCATCTTTCAATAGCCACTCTAACCTCATGTTGGTTAATCTCTCCAGGCGTATAGATAAAAATGAGAGAGTCATCTGTAAGGATAAAGTTTTCTGTCGGATAGGGGTCGATTCCTATGAAATAGCCTTTTCTTTGTAGGCCTATAAGGTCATCATCATCAAGTCCTTCTTGTTCGGCTAACTGCCCAATAATTTTTTTTGTTAGCTCTTCTTTGTATTCTTTTCCACACACTTCTCCTAAATTCACCAGATGTCCATTCTTCGGATTGAAGTTGCGAATAATGGTATACTGTGTTAATCTGCCATTACCATTGTTAATTGCTATATGGGAAATGGCGGTAATATAATCATCTGCAGCCGCCTTTAGTTCCGTCTTAATGGTTAATTCGCCTATCAATTGACTTCTTTTCTTCTCCTTTTGTCGTATGAGTCTAGCTATCTCCATATACTCTTTTACATATTGTCTAACAAATGAAGATATGGTAATTTGTGGTTTTAGTCTGTTATGACTGATGGAGAAATAATCAGGTTGTAAGAGTCCCATTCTTAGAAGAGAATCATTGATAACCTCGTATTTTTTTCCTTTAAGATACGTGAAATCTACATGTACGTGGCATTGCATGTCATCTGACAAACGAGCCAAAGTATCAACAGTTACAATCGCTGTTGGTATATGCAATACTTTAGGAGTTTTAGTTTTTCCTTCACAGCTCATAATAAGGAGAAGTGAAAGAAGAGAAACCAGAGTGAGTAATGTTTTCTTTACCATATATAGGGGCAAAGTTACAAAAAAGATTTTGTAACTTTGCATTATAGTATATATAATAAATAGGAAGAATGGTAAAAGCGTGTTTATTTGATTTAGATGGTGTTGTGTTCGACACAGAGCCCTTGTATACTTTGTTTTGGAAAGAGATAGGTAAACAGTTCTGCCCCAATGTACCGAACTTTGAATATGTTATAAAAGGACAAACATTGGTACAGATATATGATAAATATTTTAAAGGGCACGATGAAAAACAAAAGGAAATAACAAGATTGTTAGATTTGTATGAGCAAGACATGGACTATAACTATGTTTCTGGTTTTGAAAGATTTATTAAAGATATAAGAAGTAAAGGTTTAAAGTCATCTGTTGTTACGAGTTCTAACCTTGAAAAGATGCATAATGTTTATAAAAAGCATCCAGAATTCAAAAGTTATTTCGATGCTATATTTACTTCAGAAGATTTTGATGAAAGTAAACCTTCTCCTGATTGTTATCTTAAAGCTGCAGCTTACTTTGATATTTCCCCAAAAGATTGTGTGGTTTTTGAAGATAGTTTCAATGGCTTGCGCTCTGGAGTTGCTTCTGGCGCTCGTGTGGTAGGACTTGCTACTACCAATTCTGTGGCTGAAATCCAAGTTTATACTAAAGAGATTATCAGCAATTATGAAGGTTTTAGTTTGTTAAATGATTAAAAAAGAGTAACTTTGCAGCCCAATATGAGAAATAAAAAGAAGGAAAGTATATGGGATATCTAACAACGGATAAGAAAAAGATAACAGCAAAAACATTATTAGAAATGAAGGCTGCGGGTGAGAAGATTACCCAGATGACAGCTTACGATTTTACTACAGCTAGTATTATTGATGCTGCTGGAATTGATAGTATCCTTGTGGGTGATTCTGCTTCAAATGTCATGGCAGGTAATCAAGATACTACTCCAATTACTGTTGATCAGATGATTTATCATGCACGTGCTGTTGTACGAGCATGTCACCATTGCTTAGTGGTTTGTGATATGCCTTTCGGCTCTTATCAAGTAAGTCGGGAAGATGGAATTCGAAATGCTATTCGAATTATAAAAGAGACTGGGGCAGGTGCAGTTAAGATGGAAGGTGGGAAAGAGATAGCTGATACTGTTAAAGGAATTGTTGATGCTGGAATCCCTGTTATAGGGCATCTTGGACTTACTCCTCAGAGCATTCATAAATTTGGAGGCTATGGACTTCGGGCTAAGGAAGATACGGAAGTAGAAAAACTCATAGAAGATGCATTGGCTCTTGATGCTGCAGGAGTTAGTGGAATTACTCTTGAAAAGGTTCCAGCTGCGGTGGCAAATAAAGTTACAGCAATGGTAAAAGCTGCTACTATAGGAATCGGAGCTGGTAATGGGACAGATGGGCAGGTGCTTGTGTATGCGGATGCTCTTGGCATGACATCGGGATTTAAGCCGAAGTTTCTTCGTCATTTTGCAAATGTAAATAAGTGTATGACGGAGGGAGTTATGGAGTATATAAGGTGTGTGAAAAGTGAAAGCTTTCCTTCGGAAGCAGAATCATATTAGATAATTATCATGGATACTCAAAATATACCTATTCATGTTCGTTTGTGGAACAAGCGCTTTTGGGCATTGGCATTAGCGAATCTCCTGCTTGTCATGTCGTCATACATGCTCATTCCCGTTATTCCTTTGCGAATGATGAATGACAGTTCTTCATGGTGGCAGATTGCTGCTGTACTCTGTTCTTTCTTCCTAGGAATGTATTTTTTGGGTGGATGTTCTGCTTATTGGGTACAACAATATCGGCGTAAGTCTGTTTTTGTTGTTTCGACTCTTCTCCTTCTGGCTGTAACAATGACAATTTATTACCTGTATAAAATGCAGGATGGATTTACTAATTATCTTCTTTTAACATTGTTAAGATTTATACAAGGAATCTTTTATGGGCTTTCACAGATGGTATTACTTGGTACGCTTATTATTGATACGGTAGAAGCTGTGCATAGGACGGAGGCAAATCATGCAGCTACATGGTTTGGACGTTTCTCCATATCATTAGGTCCATTATTAGGATTGGTCGTTTATCATCATTTTGATTTTAATACAGTTCTATTGTTATCTTGTGTATGTGTAATTCTATCATTACTACTTGTAGAACTTGTACGTTTCCCTTTTCGGCTTCCTAATGAAGATTTAAACCATTTATCTTTAGATCGTTTCTTACTTAAGGGAAGCCATTGGCTTTTTCTTAATATAGTTCTTGTGACTTCCATTTTGGGTGCTTTGTTGTCTATAGAGCATAATCCTTTATTTTACAGTTTGATAATGTTGGGCTTCTTAGTAGCATTGTTAGCTGAACGTTTCGCTTTTGCTGATGCCGATCTTCGTAGTGAGGCTGTTACCGGATTGTTAGTAATCGGTATGTCAGTCTTACTTATGTTGACACGTAGACAAGCGAGTGTAGGATATATTTCTCCTATTCTCATTGGGTTGGGTTATGGGGTACTTGGTAGTCGTTTTTTACTTTTCTTTATCAAACTCTCTGGCCATTGTCAACGGGGTACGAGTCAAAACACGTTCCTTTTAGCTTGGGAGACTGGTGTTGGTATAGGGTTGGCAGTGTCGTTTGGCTTGTTTCATGGTGAACATTCTTACATATTATGGTTTTGTCTGTTTGTACTATGTGTCAGTCTTATCTTCTACATCGGCTTTGTTCATTGTTGGTATATAAAGCATAAGAATAGATAAAGCAATAAAAGCCGAATGTAAGGCTATCTGATAAGTTTTGTCTGTTCCTTTTTTTTTATTATCTTTGCATCAAATTAGCTAATTATGGGATTATTTGGTTTATTCAATAAAAGTAAGAAAGATACTCTTGATAAGGGATTAGAGAAAACAAAACAAAATGTTTTTTCAAAGTTAACCCGTGTTGTAGCAGGGAAGTCAAGAGTTGACGATGAGGTCTTAGACGAACTTGAAGAGATACTTGTTACATCAGATGTGGGAGTTGATACAACCATTAAGATTATTCGACGTATTGAAGACCGTGTCGCTCGTGATAAGTACGTGTCAACAAATGAATTGAATGGAATCCTGAAAAGTGAAATAACAGCTCTTCTCACTGAAAATAATACAGGTGATAATAGCGAGTGGGAACTGCCACAGGATGTGCGACCTTATGTTATTCTTGTTGTAGGTGTTAATGGAGTGGGTAAAACAACTACCATTGGCAAGCTTGCCTATCAATTTAAGCAGGCTGGTAAGAAGGTTTACCTTGGTGCTGCTGATACGTTTCGGGCGGCTGCTGTTGAACAAATACAGATATGGGGTGAACGCGTGGGTGTTCCTGTTATTAAGCAACAAATGGGTGCTGATCCTGCCAGTGTGGCTTTTGATACACTGCAAAGTGCAAAAGCGAATGGAGCTGACGTTGTTATTATCGATACTGCAGGTAGATTACATAATAAGGTTGGCTTAATGAATGAGTTGAAAAAGATAAAAGACGTCATGAAAAAAGTTGTCCCAGAGGCTCCACATGAAGTCTTGTTAGTTCTTGATGGCAGTACTGGGCAAAATGCGTTTGAACAGGCTCGACAGTTCGCGGCAGTTACTCACATAACATCTCTTGCTATTACAAAACTTGATGGGACAGCGAAAGGTGGCGTGGTAATAGGTATTAGTGACCAGCTGAAAGTTCCTGTTAAGTATATTGGTTTGGGTGAAGGGATGGAGGATCTACAACTCTTTGATAAAACGCAGTTTGTTGATAGTCTGTTTAAGTAAAAAATGAAAAAGAACCAGATTGATATTGTAACCATGGGGTGCTCAAAAAACCTTGTGGATTCCGAACTTATCATGAAGCAGTTTGAGGTTAATGGCTATTATTGCACTCATGATTCAGAGTGCCCAGAAGGGGAGATAGCTGTAATAAACACCTGTGGCTTTATTGAAGCAGCAAAGGAGGAAAGTATTAATACTATACTGGAATTTGTTAATAGAAAAAAGAATGGACAGCTTAATAGATTGTATGTCATGGGCTGTCTCTCGGAGCGCTATAAAGATGAATTAGAAAAAGAGCTCCCAGAGGTTGATAAATTTTATGGTAAGTTTAATTATAAACAGTTGCTGTCTGATCTTGGTAAGGCTGAAATTCCTTCTTGTGACGGATTACGACATCTCACAACACCACGCCATTATGCTTATGTAAAGATAGCTGAAGGATGTGATCGTCATTGTGCCTATTGTGCTATTCCCCTTATTACTGGTAAACATCATTCAAGATCTATAGAGAATATCCTTGGAGAAGTCAGAGAACTTGTTGCTCAAGGTGTAAAGGAGTTTCAAATTATTGAGCAAGAGCTGACTTACTATGGAGTAGATATTGATGGGAAGCACCATATAGCTGAACTTATTTCTCGTATGGCTGATATAGAAGGGGTACAATGGATTCGCCTTCACTATGCCTATCCTAATCAGTTCCCACTTGAATTACTTGATGTAATAGCAGAGAAACCTAATGTATGTAAGTACTTGGATATCGCTTTCCAACATATTTCTGATCATATGTTAAAGCGTATGCATCGTCATGTTACTAAGAGTGAGACAATGAATCTTATAGAGAAAATTCGACGTAGAGTACCTGGTATTCATCTTCGGACGACCTTGATGGTCGGTTTTCCTGGTGAGACAGATGACGATTTTGAAGAATTGAAGGAATTCATCTCTAGAGTTCGCTTTGAACGTATGGGTGCTTTTGCTTATTCTGAAGAAGATGGAACATACAGTGCAACACACTATAAGGATGATGTTTCTAACGAAGTAAAGCAGCAAAGATTGGATGAATTATTAGCAATTCAACAAGAGATATCAAGACAGTTAGAAGCAAAAAAAGTTGGAAAAATATTTAAGGTGGTTATTGACCGCAAAGAGGGAGATTATTATGTTGGGCGTACAGAATACTGTTCTCCTGAAGTTGATCCAGAGGTTTTGATCCCAGTCGGAAAAAAAGTGTTGTGTGTAGGTAATTTCTATAGTGTCCGTATTACAGAGTCTGATGAGTTTGACCTTTTTGGTGAGGTAGTTTCATACGACGATTAAACTTTAAAAGATATGAATAATAAAGAGTTTATTGGCGCGATTGCTTTAAAGACAGGATATACTCAAGATGAGAGTCAGCAGATGGTGAAAGATGTTATAGAACAGCTGAGTAAATACTTTGAGTCAGGTGAATCTGTAGCAGTTTCAGGCTTTGGCACATTTGAAGTTAAGAAACGATTAGAGCGTGTAATGGTAAATCCGGCAACAGGCCTCCGAATGTTGGTTCCTCCCAAGTTGGTACTTAACTTTAAGCCTGCTACAATGATAAAGGTACAAGTGAAGAAAGGGGGAATGGAGAATGGCTAAAAGTGTTATACAAATAATAGCAACAGCTATAGCAAAGAAACATAATATTTCTATAGCTTATGCGTCAAGTTTCGTAGAAGCTTTCTTCATGGTTATAGGAGATGAGTTGAAGAGAGGCAATCAAGTAAAAGTTAAAGGACTCGGAACATTTAAGGTTCAAACAGTAAAGCCACGTGAGAGTGTAAATGTGAATACAGGAGAGCGTGTGTTGATAAAAGGGCATGATAAAATATCTTTTACTCCTGATGCATCAATGAAAGAACTCGTTAATAAACCTTTCTCTCAATTTGAAACGGTTGTTATTAATGATAACGTGAATGTAGAAGAATTAGAGACTCTTCCAGAGGAGGAATTGTCAGATACTGTAGAGCAGGCTGATCAGGATTTTGAGGATACTATATCAAAGTCCTCTGTTGTAGAAAACAGTTTTACTGCAGCAATGGATAATTCTATAGATGAAGATAATGATTCTCCTAATACGTTTAATACTCAGTCCGTTAATGGGGTTAAGAGAACACAGGAAAATAATACTAGTCAGAAAGAGGTAGTAGAAACGGATTCTTCAATTTATTCAAAATCGCAAGAAACTCTATGTTCTACTAAAGATAAATATGTTGATACCCCTAATGTAACTACTTCTGGAGAGGCTCTTAGTGATATTGATGACACTGATGACGATATAGAATCTTCTTCTAATAGTATACTGAGAGTAATTGCATTTTTGGCTGCTATTATTATTGTTTTTCTTGGAGTCTTCTTTTGGATGAAGGTGGGAAATGAAAAAAATAATAAAGTGGAGTTAAGCCTTCAACAGAAAAAACTTGTAAAGAAGGATACCACAGTGTCAGTTGCAAAAGCTTCAGTGCCTGATACTCTAAAGCATGTTGCTTCAAGAGTAAAGAAGGTAGAATATTTTATGCATATGAATAATGATGCACGTATCCGCTATGGTGCATATAATATTGTAGGGATAGATCGTATAGTTGTATTGAAAAAAGGTCAGACAATGGCGAAATATAGCCGTCAAACCTTGGGGGCTGATATGATAGGTTATTTTCAGGTCCTTAATGGGCGTAATACAATGGCAGAAGGAGATACAATGAAAGTACCTCGTGTAGAATTACGACCCCAATACAGAAAAAAATAAAATGACAAAAAGTTTCTTAAATAATGAATTTGAGGAACTTTTTTAATATAATTTAGGCTCTTATTCTTGTTTCATATCGCTTTTATATTGTACTTTTGTAATTCATAGAGTTTATAATAAACAGTATAATATAAGAGACATTATAATGGCAGAATCTATTGATATTAGAGAGTTAAATCAACGAATAGAGAAACAAAGTTCCTTCATTACAGATCTTACGGTTGGTATGAATCAGGTTATTGTCGGGCAACGACATCTTATAGATTCGTTACTAATATCTTTACTTAGCGGTGGTCATATTCTTCTTGAAGGCGTACCTGGTTTAGCAAAGACATTAGCTATTAAGACGCTATCTCAACTCATAGACGTTCGTTATAATCGTATTCAGTTTACACCAGATCTATTGCCCGCTGATGTTATTGGTACGCAGATTTATTCTCAAAAGGATGAATCTTTTCATGTAAAGAAGGGTCCGGTTTTTGCAAATTTTGTTCTTGCTGATGAGATTAACCGTGCGCCAGCAAAGGTTCAGAGTGCTTTGTTGGAAGCTATGCAAGAACACCAAGTGACAATTGGTGATACAGCTTTTACTCTTCCTGATCCATTCCTTGTTATGGCGACACAGAATCCTGTAGAACAGGAAGGAACTTATATGCTTCCTGAAGCCCAAGTGGATCGTTTTATGCTAAAAGTTATTATAGACTATCCAACAATAGAGGATGAGAAACTTATTGTACGTGAGAATCTACAAGATAAAATGCCAGAAGTAAATTCTATTGTTTCTGCTAATGATATCTTTGATGCTCGAAAAATTGTAGAAGAAGTTTATCTGGATGATAAAATCTTGCAATATATTGCTGATGTAGTTTTTGCAACACGTTATCCTGAGCGTTATCAATTATCAGACTTGAAGCAGATGATAACTTTTGGAGGTAGTCCCCGTGCTAGTATAAATTTAGCAAAGGCAAGTCGTGCATATGCTTTTGTAAAGCATCGTGGATATGTCGTTCCAGAAGATGTTCGTGCCGTAGCTTATGACGTTTTACGCCATAGAATTGGTCTTTCATATGAAGCTGAAGCTACTAATCTCACAGCAGAAGAAGTTGTCAGAGAGGTTCTTAACAAAGTGCAGGTGCCGTAAGTTATTTGTAGTAGGTTCAGATCATATTTCTAAAGATAAAAATGTTGTAATACATGAATACCTCTGAGTTGCTAAAAAAGGTTCGAAAGATAGAGATAAAAGCTATAGGATTGAGCCGAGAAGTCTTTGCAGGGCAGTATCATTCTGCTTTTAAAGGACGTGGTATGGCTTTTTCAGAGGTGCGTGAGTATCAGTATGGGGATGATATTCGTGACATTGATTGGAATGTTACTGGGCGTTTCCATCATCCGTATATAAAGGTTTTTGAAGAAGAAAGAGAGTTAACGGTAATGTTGCTCATAGATGTCAGCGGTTCTCTAGATTTTGGAACTGTAAATCAATTGAAACGTGAGTGTGCTACAGAGATTGCAGCGACATTAGCTTTCTCTGCTATTCAAAACAATGATAAGATTGGGGTGATTTTTTTCTCTGACCATGTGGAAAAATATATTGCTCCTAAGAAGGGCCGTAAGCATATTCTATTTCTTATTAGAGAAATGCTTACTTTCACACCAGTTAGTAGAAGAACCAATGTCGGGGCAGGTCTAGAATATCTTAATAAAGTCATGAAACGACATTGTACGGCTTTTATTATTAGTGATTTTTATACTCGCAAAGACTTCTCACAAGAGCTTCGTATTGCCAATCGGAAGCATGATGTCGTAGCAATACAGGTGTATGATCCCCGTGCTAAAGAAATGCCTGATGTTGGGTTGGTAAAAGTAGTTGATGCAGAGACTGGGCACCAAATGTATATAGATACACATGATTCTCGTTTACGTAAGGCGCATAATATCTATTGGGAAGAGCGTGAACAACGATTGACTGATATCTTGAAACAGGGTCATGTTGATAGTGTGGCAATAGCGACAGATGATGATTATGTAAAGAAATTAATGTCTTTATTTTCAAAGAGAAGTTGATGAGAAAGTATATTGTAATAATAATATTGCTTATCAATGCTGTAATAGTTAGTCATGCGCAAGTACAGGTTACAGCACAGGTGGATTCCACAGATATATTAATAGGTGGAAGAGCACATTTTAGTATTGTTGTTAATGTGCCAAAAGGTGAAACGGTATCATTCCCAATGTATAAAAATGGTGAGGATATGATTCCTGGTCTTGAGGTCCTCTCCGTTAAGCGTGATACAATGATTAATGGTAATAGGCTGAAAGTCAGGATGGTATATACGTTAACGGGGTGGGATGAAAAAAAGTACTTAATACCTGTACAAAAAGTTCTTATTGGAGGGAATATTCATTATACACATCGTTTTGTTCTTAATGTGAGAGCAATTCCTATCGATGTAAAAAGAAATGTTGCTAAAGTTCCTGATGACATTTTTCAACTTCCTTTTGCGTGGGGTGAATGGATCCCTATACTCTTTCTAAGTCTTTTGGCGTTTTCATTTCTTGGTATTTCACTATATCTTTATAATCAATTGAGGAATAAAAATAAGATATGGAATTCTGTCCACTTTAAAAAGCCTCTTACTCCTTATGAAAAGGTTCTCCATGATATTGGATCTATTAGAGCTAACATAGAGTCTTATAGAGATCAAAAAGCATATTATTCGGAACTTACTGATATCCTGAAAAAATATATATCTTGGCGATTTGGAGTTAATGGTTTAGAAATGACATCTACGGAAATAATGGGGATACTAAAATCTAGATGTGAAGAAGATTCACTTGGAGATCTAATAGATTTGTTATATACGATTGATTTGGTGAAGTTTGCAAAGTTTTCTACAGGAGAAAATGATAAGCTTCTGTTTCTTGATAACATAACTCATTTCGTACATAAAACACAAATCATAGAGCCTAACGTAGAAAAAAAACAAGAACATACAAAGATTGATAGTCCTCGCTCTTTGGTAAAGTTAAGCATAGCAGTATTGATTAGTATCTCTGTAGCTTTGTTAATTTATGTTGCGGCTGAGAGTTATATTCTTCTGAATCTTTAAGTAGTATAGAAATGGAATTTGCAAATAGTGGTTATCTTTTTTTGTTACTTTTATTGATACCATATATATTATGGTTTTTCTTGAGAGGAAAAGGAAAAGAACCTATGATACGTATGAGTGATACATTTGCGTATCAGAATGTTCCTAAAAGTAGGAGAGCTAGAATGATACATCTTCCACTGGTGTTACATTGCCTTGTTTATACTTTAGTTGTAATTGTTTTAGCACGCCCTCAAACTTATAATTCTTGGAATAATGAAAATGTGGAAGGAATAGACATTATGTTGGTAATGGATGTCTCTGCAAGTATGTTAACGGAAGATGTTTTTCCAAATCGTATGGAAGTCGCGAAAGAAGTTGCATCAGAGTTCATTAATGGTCGTCCGAATGATAATATAGGTCTTACCATTTTTGCTGGTGAAGCATTTACTCAATGTCCAATGACTGTTGATCATGCTGCTTTGTTAAATCTACTTCATAATGTGAGAGCAGATTTAGTTATGAAAGGGTTGATACAAGATGGTACTGCGATAGGAATGGGATTAGCCAATGCAATTAGTAGACTTAAAGATTCTAAAGCTAAAAGCAAGGTGGTAATCTTATTGACTGATGGTAGTAATAATGTTGGGTCTATTTCTCCCATGACGGCTGCAACTATAGCAAAGAAATTTGGTATAAGAATTTATACGATAGGGCTTGGTAAAGAGACAGGTGATTCTATGGGTGCTATTGATTATAAGACTTTACAAAATATAGCAGTTTCAACTGATGGAGAGTTTTATCGTGCTCAAAGTCAAAGTGAATTATCTAGGATCTATCAAGACATTGATCAACTAGAGAAAACGAAGTTGAGTATGAAATCATATAGCCATTTATATGAAGCCTATATGCCTTTTGCATGGGCAGCTTTATTATTTTTTAGTTTAGAACTATTCATGCGTCTTCTAGTTTTTAGACGTTTACCATAAGTTCTTATTATTGCGGGTCTTACGAGATAAAATAAAGAATGTTTAGATTTGAATCCCCTATATATTTGTGGTTGCTGTTGCTGATCCCTTTATTGGCAACAGTTTACTATATGTCTTTATGTAATTATAAAAAAAGGATAAAGAAGTTTGGAACCCCAGAGTTGATAAAGAGGTTTTCTTCTACAGTAAGTCATAAAAGAATATTAATTAAGTTTATTCTGTCAGAAGTAATTTTAACTTTGCTTGTGATTATGCTTGCACGTCCTCAGGTCGGGAATAGAATAGCCAGCAAAAAAAACAAGAAAGGGATAGAAACTATCATTGCTTTAGATATCAGTAATTCGATGTTGGCACAAGACGTTCCTCCTTCGCGATTGGAAAAAAGTAAATTGATGGTAGAGAATTTAATGACTAAGTTCAGTGAGGATAAGATTGGGCTTATAGTTTTTGCTGGTGATGCTTTTGTACAGCTACCTATTACAAGTGACTATATTTCTGCGAAAATGTTCTTAGATAATATTAGTCCATCTCTGATAGGTACTCAGGGAACAGATATTGGTAAAGCGCTTAATCTTGCTATACATAGTTTTACACCAAATTCTAAAATTGGTAAAGCGATTATTGTTATTACTGATGGTGAAGATAATGAAGGTGGTGCAGAGGAGATGGCTAATGAAGCTGAGAAGAAAGGTATAAAGGTCTTTATTTTAGGTGTCGGTTCTAAGGAAGGTACAACTATCCCAATGCCAAATGGAGAAAGCCTGAAAACACCTAGTGGTGATATTGTAAAGACGCGTTTGAATGAGAAGATGTGTAAAAAGATCGCAGAAGTAGGGCATGGTGTGTATATACATGTTGATAATACAGACTTGGCGGACGTTATATTAAATCGTGAGCTGAGTAAATTGCAGAGAGGAGAAATTAATAATGTTATCTATAGTGATTTCGATGAGCAGTTTCAAGGTATAGCTCTTATAGTAATTCTACTCTTAATTTTAGAATCTTTGATTCTTGAAAGGAAAAAATAAATTGCTTTTATACTTAGATTTATGATAAGAAGGTGTTATGTCATACTATGTTTGCTTATGTTCTTTTTAACGATTAACAGTCAGACTGTTAATCAATTAATTAGAGTAGGGAACAAGCAATATTCCCAAAAAGATTATGTGCATGCAGAAATATCTTACCGGAAAGTTTTGAATAAAGATAATAATAATATAGTAGCTTGTTATAACCTTGCTAGGACTTTACAAGCTCAAAATAAGGACTCTGAAGCAAAGATTTTATATGAAAAAGTCATAAAGTTAAAGGATGCTTCTTCTGCTCGGGTTAGTAGTTATTATAATTTAGGGACTCTATTGCAAAAAGAGAAAAACTATGGCGAAGCTATAGAAACTTATAAAAAAGTATTACGTATAGATCCTAATCATAACAAAGCACGTTATAATTTGGAACTGTGCAAAAAACAGCAACAACAAAAAAAGAAGCATTCTGCTGGTGGGCGGAATAAATCTAATAATAATCAAAAGAAAAATCAGAAAAGGAATGGTGACAATAAAAATGGAGAATCGAATCAGGCAAAGAATCGTAATAGTATGAGTAGAGACAATGCCCAACAGCTTCTAAATGCAGCAATGCAGCAAGAAAAAGAAACACAAGAACGTTTATCTAAAGCAATGAAGCAACCGTCGGATCGAAAACTTGATAAAAATTGGTAAATTAAATATGAAACGATATATGATGTTTTTCTTAACCTTGTTGAGTACTCTTATTATGAGTGCACAACACATCCGTGTTACAGCGCCTAAGCATGTAGCAGTTGGAGAGGAATTTCAAATTGAGTATACGATATATACACAAGATGTTCGTAGATTTCAATTAGGCAAATTGTCTGCTGGGTTAGAGAAGGTTTTTGGTCCAGCTACGTCTTCTCAATCCAATTTCCAATTTATCGATGGACATGCTAGTAGTTCGTCGTCAGTTTCATTTACTTATGTTTTTATTGCCACAAAGAGAGGTGGGTTGAGTATCGGTCCTGCAAAAATTTTTGTTAATGGACAAGATCTAGCTTCAACCCCTGTAAAGATAATTGCATCAAATATTGCAAACAACTCCCATGCCTCAAATTCGGGTAGTTATTATGATACTAGAGAAAGATCTCGCCTTTCAAATTCAAAGATTGGCCCTAATGACCTGTTTATAAAAGTTAGAGCCAATAAGAGTACTGTTTACGAACAGGAGCCTGTTCTTTTGACATATAAGGTATATACTACAAAGAATCTTCGTCAGCTAGTTGGAAAAATGCCTGATTTATCAGGCTTTCATGTTCAGGAAATTGATCTTCCCCAACAAAAAACTTTCCATAAAGAACGTGTTGGTAAACGTATTTATAATTGTGTTACTTGGAGTGAATATGTTATGTATCCGCAGGTGACAGGTACATTGCGTGTTCCTCCATTAACCTTTCATGGTATAATTCAAGTAAATGATGCTTTTAATCCTTTTGAAGACTTTGGAATCGACGGTGGTTCCACTAGTATAAAGAAAGATGTTGTTGCACCAGGGCTTTCTATTCGTGTTCTTCCTTTGCCTACTCGTCCAACAGAGTTTTCAGGTGGAGTTGGGCATTTTAATCTTTCCGCACAATTGAATAAAAAAGAAGTTAGAGTTGGAGATCCTTTTACTATCCGTGTGGTTGTTAGTGGGTCTGGTAATTTGAAGCTTATAAAGCAACCAATTATAAAACTTCCTAATGGATTTGAAGCTTATGATGTTAAAGTGACTGATAAAACTCAGCTCACAACAAAGGGAAATGAAGGTAATATGATATATGACCAAGTTGTTGTGCCACATAAAGAAGGAGTATTCTCTATACCTTCAGCTAAGTTCTGCTATTATGATTTATTGCAAAGGAAGTTTATTACACTTCAGACAACTCCTATTGATATACGGGTTTTGAAAGGAAATGGCTCAGTTAGTGATGCAATGGAAGTTAATTTGCCTAAAGAGGATATTCTACCGTTAAAGTTGGGCAACTCGTCACTGAGTGTAGTAGATGATTCTTTCTTTGGTTCGGTAGCTTATTTCCTAACTCTTGGCCTTTTACTGGCAGCATGTGGCATCCTTTCTTTCTGTTTTCGTCGTCGGTTTGCACATCATGTAGACATGGTACTTAAGCGCGGTAAAAATGCTAATCGAACAGCAGCTATTCGGCTTCATAATGCCAACTCTTTTATGCTTAAAGGGAATAATCTTGACTTTTATGATGAGATTCTACAGGCTTTATGGGGATATGCAAGTGATAAATTGAGTCTACCTATTGAGCAGTTATCACGCGAAAATATAATTGAACAATTATCTAAGATTGGTGTATCTAATGAAATCGCAGAGAAGTTTATTATTGCCATTGATGAATGTGAATATGAACGTTATGCACCAGGTGATGAAAAAGGTAATATGAAAAAAACTTTTGATAGTGCAATGCAAGCTATAGCGGGTATCGAAGAGTCCATAAAGAAAGCAGCTCCTTCTATTAGTAAATCGTTTATTTTCGTGGTATTGTTATTTGTGTTCAGTATATTCTCTTTGCACATATCTGCACAAAGCAAGAGAGAGGTTGATCAGATGTATCAGAAAGGTAATTATAAGCAAGCTGTTAAAGGCTACGAAAATTTATTGAAGGAAAAGGAATCTGCTGCTTTGTTTTATAATCTAGGTAATGCATATTATCGTTTAGATGATATTCCTCACGCTGTACTTGCTTATGAGCGTGCGCAAAGGCTTGCGCCGAGTAACGATGATATACGTTTTAATCTCCAACTGGCTCAATCAAAAACAATAGATAATTTAACGCCAGAACCAGAGATGTTCTTTGTTACTTGGTATAAATCTTTTGTTAGTATTGTTAGTATAGACGTATGGGCTTATCTGAGCCTTATCTGTTTGTTAATATGCTTGTTAGGCCTTATCCTCTATTTGTTTATAGAAAGTGATATCGTCCGTCGGATTCTAAGGATGGTTTTACCTTTATTTTTTATTTGTTTTTTGTTGGGAACAACGCTTGCAATACAGCAAAGTTTGTTTCTTAATTCTCATGATAGAGGTGTTATCATGTCTTCATCTGCTGTGGCAAGGAAAACGCCTGACCAGAATTCTGCAGAGGTGTTTATTCTCCATGAGGGATCAAAGGTTAAAATTACAGATGATAGCATGGGGAAATGGACAGAGATAGAGCTTAATGATGGACGTAGAGGGTGGATACAATCAAGTCGTATAGAGGCAATCTAGAAAGACTTTTTGATTTGCAAGGATTCTAATAATGGATATAGGGGTAATACAAGGAATAGATAGGTTGATTCTTCTTGCTTTTAATGGAAGTGAGAATTTGTTCTTGGATAACTTCGTAGTGGTTCTGACCTCTGCTTATACCTGGATACCTCTATATTTTTCTTTACTTTATTTGGTTATTAAGAATAATGAGAACTGGCAAAAGATATTGTTAGTGATAGGTGCAGTAGCAATATGTCTGTTACTGAGTAATACCATAAATTTAGGACTTGTTAAACCTCTTGTTGCGCGTCTTCGTCCTTTAGAAGAGCCCTCTTTACGAGGGATTATCTCCGCAACAAATAACTATTCTGCATCTGGCTATAGTTTCTTCTCCTCACATACCTCGAATGCTTTTGTCTTGGCTGTCTTCTTTAGTTTGTTGATTCGAGATAAGGTCTTTACGACATGTATGCTTGTTTGGTGTTCTGTTGTTTCGCTTACTCGAATATATTTAGGGGTTCATTATCCTTCTGATGTTGTTGTTGGTATCATTTTTGGGTCATCAATAGCTGTTCTCGTTTATTTTTTATACCTTCGTATTTATATTCGGTGTAGTGATAAATTACATTATATATCTACAAAGTATACTCGAACGGGCTATAGCTTTGCAGACATAGATGTGGTTATTAGCATTCTTATATTGACTTTTATCTATGCAGCTTTTCGTGCTGTTTTATCTATATAAATAAATTATGTCTGAAGATACAAAACATATTTGCATTTCTGATTATAACTATCCGCTACCTGATGAGCGTATAGCAAAGTTTCCATTGGCAGAGCGTGATCACAGTAAATTGTTGTTATACAAGCATGGCGTTATCACAGAAGATGTTTTTTATAATCTTCCAAATTATCTGCCAAAAGAAGCTCTGATGGTCTTTAATAATACGAAAGTAATACAAGCACGTATACATTTCCGTAAGGATACAGGAGCTTTAATAGAAGTATTTCTTATGGAACCTGCCCAGCCAACGGATTATGAACTCATGTTTCAGACGAACCATCAATGCGCATGGTTTTGTATGGTAGGGAATCTGAAGAAATGGAAAGAAGGTTCTCTGCAGCGTGAATTTGAGATTAAAGGATATAGACTTACTCTTACGGCAACTCTGGATCGGGTAAGGTCTCAAGAACATGGAGGAGGGACTAATCATTGGATAACCTTTGTTTGGGATAATGAGAATATCTCTTTTGCAGAAATCCTGGAGGTTGTAGGGGAGTTGCCAATACCGCCTTATCTTAATCGGGCAACAGAAGAAAGTGATAAAGAAACCTATCAGACAGTATACTCTAAGATTAAAGGCTCTGTTGCCGCACCTACAGCCGGGTTACATTTTACAGAAAAGGTTTTAAGTGCATTGGATGCACATGGTGTTGATCGTGAAGAATTGACGCTTCATGTGGGTGCAGGTACCTTCAAGCCTGTTAAGAGTCATGAGATTGAGGGACATAATATGCATACGGAGTTTATTGTTGTAAGGCGTCAGACCTTAGAGAAATTGCTCAAGCATAATTGTAAAGCAATAGCTATAGGGACAACCAGTGTCAGGACCTTGGAAAGTCTCTATTACATGGGGGTAAAACTCGTGACAAACCCTGATTCTTCGGAGAATGAACTCCATGTAAATCAGTGGGAACCGTACGACTTACCGCATAATCAGGACGGATTAGTGGAAGTAGATGGTAATGTTATTACTGTCGAAGATTCTATTCGCCGATTACTTGATTATTTAGAAAGAGAAGATTTGATGAGCCTACATTCAAGTACGCAGATTATAATTGCTCCTGGCTATACTTATAAGATAGTAAAAGCGTTAGTAACAAATTTCCATCAACCACAGTCGACATTACTACTCCTTGTGAGTGCTTTTGTTAAAGGTGATTGGCGGAAGATTTACGATTATGCAATTGGTCATGATTTCCGTTTCTTAAGTTATGGTGACTCCTCTTTATTAATACCTTGATTGTAGCTGTAAGGAAATGGTCTTTGGACAGACTTGTCCAACTGCTTGGATCAATCTGTCTAACTGATTGGACACGTTTGTCTAATTCTTTGGACAAATGTGTCCAATAGTAAAGAATAGAACTAATTTATTGAAATGTATTGAAGAATGAAGATAGGAGATAAAGTTAGATTTTTAAGTGATACCGGTGGTGGAGTTATTGCTGGTTTTAAAGGAAAAATCGTGTTAGTTGAGGATGAGGATGGCTTTCAGATTCCTACACCAGCTAATGAAATTGTTGTTGTTGAGGATGCAGCTGTTGACCGCGCAAAACTACGCATCGATCAGCAGCAGAGGAAAGTAGATGAAGGTGAAGATAAGCGTAGTATCAAACAACGACTGACTTCAGCAAGTGTAGATGATGAACCCATTAATGTTGCATGGCGTGATGTTGATGCTGGAATTGATTTGAATGATGATCCTTCTATTGATTTTGAAGCTCCTGTGAAAGAGCGTATAGGTGGTGATGAACTTTCAATCTATTTAGCATTCACACCTACTGATATTAAGAATCTATCAACAACTCATTTTAAATCTTATTTAGTGAATGACTCTAATTACTATATTCATTTCTCTTATGCAGTAAAGGACGGGGAGAATTGGAGTCTTAGAGCTGTTGGAGAATTAGAACCGAACATGAAATTACTAATAGAAGATTTCACGATTGCAGACCTTAATGATATGCTTCATGGATGCGTGCAATTTCATGCTTACAAGAATAAGCCTTTTAAACTTAAGCCTACTTGTGATATTCAAGTGAATATTGATGCTGTGAAGTTCTACAAGTTGAATACTTTTCATGAGAATGTATTCTTTGAGCAACCAGCATTGATTTATACATTAGTAGAAAAGGATAAACTAGCTCTGCGCCCAATGTTTGAGCCTCTAATAAAGAAGACGGGAGATAAGGCAGTAGAGAAGTTAAAGACTGGATATGTCACTTTAGACTGTCATGTAGATGATGCTGTACAGAAAGGGACGGACGAACTTGCTAAACGCTACAAGGTAGAATACAAAAAGCCTGCAAAGCAGATACTGAATAATGACAAGATTATAGTTGATTTGCATTCGGAAGAGCTCCTTGATACGACTGCAGGTATGTCTTCTGCTGATATTCTAGAATATCAACTTGATGTTTTCCGGCGTACACTTGAACAGTATAAAGCGCAGCGTGGAAAGAAGATCATTTTCATTCATGGGAAAGGTGAAGGAGTGTTACGTCATGCCATTATCCATGAATTAAATTATAAATATAAACATTACTCTTACCAAGATGCCTCCTTCCGTGAATATGGCTATGGAGCAACACAAATAACAATCAAATAATCCTGAGCGTATGAAATATGGACTTATCAAAGTTGCAGCAGCTATCCCTGCAGTTAAAGTTGCTGACACAAAGTATAATCTCTCCGAGATTGAAAATCAGATAGCAATTGCAGAAGGTAAGGGAGTTGAGATAATATGTTTCCCAGAACTATCTTTGACGGGATATTCTTGTCAAGATCTCTTTCACCAACAGCTACTCTTAGATAATGCGGAACAGGCCACGTTGTCTTTACTTGATTTTACCAGACAATTGGATATAACTGTAATTGTTGGTGCCCCTGTAGCTGCAGGTCCATTGTTGCTGAATTGTGCCTTAGTTATTCAGCAAGGAAAACTCTTAGGAATCGTGGCAAAGACTTATCTGCCAAATTATAGTGAGTTTTATGAAAAGCGTTGGTTCGCCTCTTCACAAGATTTGCGTCCACAGTCTATTCATTTTGCAGGTCATCATATTCTTGTTACTCCTGATATGCAGATATTCCGAACAGCCCAAGGTGCTAAGTTTGGAATAGAAATATGTGAAGATGTTTGGGCTCCAACTCCACCAAGTAATCATCTTACTTTGGCAGGTGCAGAAATTATTTTTAATCTATCAGCCAGTGACGAGCTTATAGGAAAGCATGCTTATCTTATGTCACTACTTGCTCAGCAGAGTGCACGTACTATTAGTGGTTATGTATATAGCGGTTGTGGGTTTGGTGAAAGTACACAAGATGTTGTTTATGGGGGTAATGCATTTATCTTTGAAAATGGAAGTCTCTTGGAGCAGTCTGAACGATTTCAACTAGAATCTCAGTTGGTGATATCAGAAATTGATGTAGAACGACTCCGTAGTGAGCGCAGAACTAATAGTACGTTTGTTAATGCGCAGCGCCCTGTAGCTGGGTTGAATGGGATAACAAGACAGATTGGAGAGTTAGCATTGCGTATAGAATGCCTACCTTATTTAAATCCAATGCGTGAGTTTACTCTTACCCGTCAAATTGATAAGCATCCGTTTATTCCGAGAAGTGAGAATATGCAGGCTATATGTGATGAGATTTTTAATATTCAAATTAGTGGACTGGCCAAACGATTGGTTCATACTAATTGTAAAACCGTCATAATTGGTATTAGTGGAGGCTTAGATTCTACACTAGCTTTACTTGTGGCAGTGAAAACCTTTGATAAATTGGGATTTAACCGTAAAGGGATTATTGGTGTAACTATGCCGGGGTTTGGCACAACGGATCGTACATATAATAATGCAATGGTACTTATGGAAAGCCTTGGTATCACAATCCGTGAGATAAGCATTGCTACTTCTGTATTACAGCATTTTAAAGATATTGGCCATGATCCCGTAGTACATGATGTTACCTATGAAAATTCTCAAGCTCGCGAGAGAACACAAATATTGATGGATCTAAGCAATCAGTTGGGCGGATTAGTAATCGGTACAGGTGACCTTAGTGAGTTGGCACTTGGATGGTGTACTTATAATGGAGATCATATGAGTATGTATGCTGTGAATGTTGGTATTCCAAAAACACTTACGCAGTATCTTGTACGTTATGTAGCAGAGAGTGGAGTAGATGAGACTTCACGCCAGACACTAAATGATATCGTTGAGACTCCGATATCTCCAGAGTTGACGCCAGCTGACGATAGAGGTAATATAGCGCAAAAGACAGAGGACCTTGTAGGTCCTTATGAGTTACATGATTTCTTCCTTTATTACGTCCTTCGTTGTGGTTTTCGCCCTTCTAAGGTCTATTGGATGGCCCAAAAGGCTTTTTATAATGTATATGCAGATGGAGTTATTCTGCATTGGTTGCGCATCTTCTTCCGTCGTTTCTTCTCACAACAATTTAAACGTTCTTGTTTGCCAGATGGCCCCAAGGTCGGTAGTGTCAGCTTGTCTCCACGCGGAGATTGGCGTATGCCTTCTGACGCTATGTCCACAGATTGGCTTAATGAACTTGAAGGATTGTCATGAAACAGAGAATATTATTAATCTTTATGTGGGTAATGTTTCCTCTATGCCTAACGGCACAGGGGAATTTCCCTTTAGTTCAAATTCAAATTTCAGATCTTTTACAATATCAGGCGCAAAAGATAAAACGCACAATCCCATCTAGTTTTTTTAGTAAGTATGGGTTTCAGCAGATTCGAACAGAACTGGTTGTTGGTTCAACGGATACTCGCCAGCTTTGGGGATGGCATGTTGGGCCTAATCCAAATTTTAACTCGCTTCAACAACCTCTTTATAGACTTTTTGAGAAGAAGGATGATTCTAGTATAGCGATTGTAGATGATAAAGACGGTCATTTACAGATAATTTTTTGGGATAAAGCTTATTATCGTATATTTTCACGAGACATGCAACAGTATGGTTACCAGTTGCAAGCAAAGAAACCAGCAAACAATGTTCTCCGTTTTCAACGTATGGGGATATCTGTAGTTATTGATATTACAGTGTGGGCAGATATGTATGTCTTGGACTTATTTCAGTTATAATGATCATTTTATCGTACTTTATAAATACTATCAAGCCTAGAGTCAGCTTTGTGTTCACCCTTAGCTCCATTTGTGTTAGCTATCATCTCAATCTGTGTTGGCCGTCATCTCTTATTGTGCTATAGTCAACTCTGTAACCTTAGACCCTCTTCGTATCATAACAAGGTTTTATAGTTAAGATAAAGTTTAGTTAATATTATTGGGTTTTATAATATATTATCGTTTAGGCCTATAATAACATTTTTTTCGTTTTAAGCATTTGGTAATCTATATTTTTTTTGTATCTTTACACCTTGAAATATATGTAAAACGGCTCAGAAAGAAAATAAAGGCTATTGTAGGCAATTTTGTCTTTTTAAGTATGAGCTAACATAATGTAAAGATTAGAAGATTCACAAGTAATAAAGATAATGGACGAAAATCAGACAATTGATCAGGACAGAATTATGAAGATCAACATCGAGGAGGAGATGAAGAGCTCCTATATCGATTATTCTATGTCGGTAATTGTGGCTCGTGCCCTCCCAGATGTTCGTGACGGCTTTAAACCAGTACACCGTCGTATTCTATTTGGCATGCGAGGTATAGGTAATTTTAGTAACCAGCCTTATAAAAAATGTGCTCGTGTCGTAGGTGAAGTGCTTGGTAAGTATCATCCACATGGCGACTCTTCGGTATATGGTGCTCTTGTTCGAATGGGGCAAGAATGGAATATGCGTTATAAGCTAGTTGATGGGCAAGGTAACTTCGGCTCTGTCGATGGTGACTCTGCAGCTGCTATGCGATATACGGAGTGCCGTCTATCAAAGATGGGTGAGCATATTATGGATGATATCGAGAAGGATACAGTTGATATGGTCAACAACTTCGACGATACGCTACGTGAGCCTGCTGTAATGCCTACAAAAATTCCTAATCTGCTTGTAAACGGTGGGAACGGTATTGCTGTTGGTATGGCAACAAATATTCCAACCCATAATCTAAGCGAGGTAATTGATGGGTGTTGTGCCTATATAGATAATCCTGATATCACTACAGATGGATTGATGGGATTTATTCCTGCCCCAGATTTCCCAACTGGTGCTTATATATACGGTCTTCAAGGTGTAAAAGATGCCTATGAAACAGGTCGTGGACGTATTGTTATGCGTGCAAAAGCTGAAATAGAGAGTGGCGAGCAACATGACAAAATTGTCGTAACAGAAATCCCTTATGGTGTTAATAAGCAGCAGCTCATTGAATATATAGCTGACTTGGTAAAGGAGGGTAAGCTTGAAGGCATCTCAAACGTAAATGACGAAACGGGTAGACAGGGTATGCGTATTGTTGTGGACGTAAAACGAGATGCTAATGCCAATGTTATTTTGAATAAACTTTTCAAGATGACAGCTTTGCAAAGTTCATTTTCTGTGAACTGTATAGCATTGGTTGCTGGTCGTCCACGTCTGTTGAGTCTACGTGAGTGTATTCAATATTTTGTAGAACATCGTCATGATGTAACGATTCGTCGTGCTAAGTTTGATTTAAAGAAGGCTCAAGAACGTGCTCACATCTTAGAGGCTCTTATAAAGGCATGTGATAATATCGACGAGGTTGTTCATATTATTCGTGCAAGTAAAACTCCTTCAGAAGCTCAAACAAATCTGGAGAAGCGCTTTGGTTTTGATGAGTTACAATCCAAAGCTATCGTCGATATGCGTTTGTCGCAGTTGACGGGTTTACGTCTTGACCAGTTGCATCAGGAGTTTGAAGAACTTATGCAAACCATTAAGGACTTGCAGGAGATTCTTAATAACCCTGAGCGTTGTAAGGAGGTGATGAAAGCTGAATTGCAGGAAGTTAAGGAAAAATATGGCGATGACCGTCGTACAGAGATTATACCAGATGAGCATGAATTTAATGCAGAGGATTTCTACCCTAATGATCCTGTCGTTATTACAATAAGCCACCTTGGATATATCAAACGTACTCCATTGACTGATTTTAAAGAACAGGCTCGTGGTGGTGTTGGCTCTAAGGGTGCTCGTACTCGTGATAAAGATTTTACGGAGTATATTTATCCTGCAACAATGCATCAGACAATGTTGTTCTTTACTCGTAAAGGGCGTTGTTATTGGATGAAGTGTTATGATATTCCTGAGGGCGATAAAAATTCGAAGGGACGTGCTATTCAGAATATGCTATCTCTTGAACCAGATGACTCTATAAATGCTTTCTTACGAATCAAAGGTTTGGATGATGAAACTTTCCTTGATTCGCATTATGTTGTGTTTGCTACTAAGCAAGGTATTGTAAAGAAAACTTCGCTTCGTGCTTATTCTCGTCCTCGTACTAATGGCGTTATTGCTATCAATATTAATGAGGGTGATGAAGTGGTTGATGTTCGTTTGACAAATGGGCATAATGAGTTGATCATAGCTGACCGTAATGGGCGCGCATGTCGTTTCAATGAGTCAAATATCCGAACAATGGGACGTGTTTCTACTGGTGTCCGTGGAATGCGTCTTGATGATGATGGTCAGGATGAGGTCGTTGGTATGGTTGTTGTAAATGACCCTGTAAATGAGACCGTAATGGTTGTCTCAGAAGAAGGTTATGGCAAACGCTCTCAGGTTGAAGATTATCGCTTGACAAATCGTGGAGGAAAGGGTGTTAAGACTCTTAATATAACGGATAAGACAGGTAAATTAGTTGCCATTAAGAATGTTACGGATGAGAATGATCTTATGATTATCAATAAGAGCGGTATTGTTATTCGTATGGCAGTATCAGAATGTCGTGTTATGGGTCGTGCTACTCAGGGTGTACGCCTAATCAATCTTGCTAAGAAAAATGATGTCATTGCATCTGTATGTAAAGTAATGAGCTCAGAAATGGAATCAGAGATGGAAGAAGAAAGTCATATGCAATGGGAGAAAAATAGTGAAGAAATTAGGAACGAAACATCATCTTCGATTGAAAATT
Source organism: Prevotella histicola (assembly GCF_055385135.1). Taxonomy (NCBI): domain Bacteria; kingdom Pseudomonadati; phylum Bacteroidota; class Bacteroidia; order Bacteroidales; family Prevotellaceae; genus Prevotella; species Prevotella histicola. The sequence continues at coordinate 246,350 of NZ_AP043793.1, forward strand.
TGGAAGATAATCCAGTAGATTTTGAATAATGAATAGAATTATAAACCTTTTAAAGTGATAACTAATATGAAGAAATTATTGTTCGCAGCATTGATGCTACTCAGTACATCGGCTGTATTTGCAGGGGATAGTGAGCCATTAAAAGCTATCTTGAAAGCACAAACTTATGCGGAGGCTTTAGACCTCTTGAAGGCTAATCTTGCACAAATTACTGACAATGCAGAAAAAGCAAGAGCTTATGATAAGCTTTATGAGCTTGCAATGAAGAAAGTTACCGCAGAGCAAGCTGTTCAGCTTGAAAATGAGACCAATAAGCAGATGGGTAAAGATGGTAATAAGCCTGTTGATGAAAAGGGACTTTACGAAGCTGTTGGACAAGCCTTTGATGCTGCTGCAGAGGTAGAGAAGTATGATAATATGCCTAATGCAAAAGGTAAGGTAAAACCTAGATACACGAATATTGCTGATCAGCTTTATACTCTGCGTGGTCAACTAATTAATGGAGGTATTTATTATCAGGGTGCGAAGGATGATGCTAATGCTTATAAGTATCTTGCACGTTATGTAGATTCTGCTGATGATCCAATGTTTGCAAAATTTGATAAATCTAAGGACCAGAATCTCAATGAAATAGCTTATTTTGCTACTTATTACGCTTATCAGAATAAGGACTATAAGAAAGCTGAGAAGTATGTTGCTTATGCAATGCAAAATAAAGATCGTGCTAAAGATGCTCAGCAATTGCAGTTGGCAATCCTAGGTGCGCAACTTAAGAGTCGTCAGGATTCTATCAATTATGCTGAGAAACTTGCCGGTATATATGCAAAAGATCCGGAAAATGATGCTATATTGACTACACTAACCTCAACTTACAGTGCATTAGGTATGCAAGATAAGGCTGAGGCAATCGTTCATGAGGCTCTTGCAAAGAATCCTAATAGTTATGGGGCTCTTGTGATGGAAGGTCAGTTTGCCAGTCAGAAAAAAGATTATGAAAAGGCTGCAGATTATCTAACAAAGGCACTTGCACAGGCAAAGGATGATAATGCTAGAGTCGCAATCAATGCTTCAATTGGTCAGTGCTGGTTCTATAAAGCGCAGGAACGCGTAGCAGCAGTGAAAGGTGTATTATCTCCAGCTGCTCGTGCACAATTCAATGAAGTTTATAATAAAGCTATCTCTTATCTAGAGACAGCGAAGAAGCTTGATGTAATGAAAGAACAGAAGTCTGCTTGGGCTTATCCTCTTTATGGTTGTTATTATTTTGTAAAGGGTCCACAAGCCCCTGAGACTTTAAATGCTGCAGCTGACGCAGGCGTACAGCAGTAAGCTTTTGAGATATTTCCCTCTTTTATGATGACCCTGTAGGCTAAATTATAAGAGAGGGATTTTTGTTTTACTAAAGTAATTGTTGATGATACGATTATTTACATTATTGTTTTTCTTTCTTTTATGCTGGGAGCCCGTTTCTGCACAAGAAGCTTATAAACAAGCAGAGTCTTTTAACCGTCTTGCGAAAGATGCTTTTACTCGCATAGAAAAGAAAATGGAAAAGGATTCTGTTCTTTTTTTTAAAACAATCATTGATGGGGTTGAGTATTCTTTGAACTCAGATGAGTTTGATAGGAAACCTAATCGAAAGGGTAAGATTGAATTAAGATTTGAAGAACAGAACAAAAGTCGTTTGGCCTTGTTACATCCTTTATTAATAGATGCGGGTAAATATTTCAGTAAAAATATTCGTACAAGGCAAGAAGGTTTGGCTGCATTTAAACTATATCTAAAAGTACGTCAATCTGAGCTTGTGAAAGATAATGTAGATGAATCTGGAGTAGCAGCCTATTATCTATCATATTATTATTTGAAGAATCGTGATCTACAAGAAGCAGACAAATATGCAGATATTGCTATGCAGTATGATGAAACGGCACAATCTGCGGCTGAGGTGAAGGCACAATGTATGCACGATAAAATGAAGAATGCAGAGGATTCTATCCGTTATTTATCTGTTTTACAGCAGCTTTATCGGACAGAGCCTACAAATGAAAAATATTTTTCGTGGATCATGAAGTTCTATCAGAATCCTACACCTAGGTTTAATCTAGAAGATTTTGTGGACAAGATCCTTGAAGATAATACGGCTAATTCTGTTGTCCCATGGATATTAAAAGGCGAGATTGCGATGCATGCTGAGCGCTGGGATGAAGCTATTGATGCATATAAACAGGCAGATGAGATAGATCCAAGTAGTATTCCTGTAGCTTTTAATATTGGTGTGTGTTTGAATACGAAAGGATTGGCTTTACGTGATTCTATTATTGCAAAGAAGAAAAGGGGAGAGATTGTTTCTGATAAAAGTTTTTTGGATATCTTTGCGGAAGCACGTTCCTATCTTGAACGTGTGAGAGCAAAAGACCCACGACGTAATAAAGTAGATTGGGTGGAACCTCTTTATCTTGATTATACGATTCTAAATGATAAAATAAAGGCCGACGAGTTAGAACCACTCGTTACAAAATATAAGAAGTGAGGAATATTAAGTTTTTTTTATTTATGGTGGGGTTTCTCTTTCCCCTATGTTGTTTTGCACAGAAAAAGCAGTTACAAGTTGTGAAAGAGCAAGTCAAGGCTGGGAAAGAACTCGATAAGGCAGAGAAAACTCTGCAAGGATTGTTGGATGATTCTATATATAGAAAAGAAAATAGAATATGGTTACTTCTATGCGATGTGTTGATAAAACAGTACGAATTAGGCAATGAAAAATTATATTTAAAGCAGCAGTACGATACAACTGCTTTTTTTTCTATAACACGTAAGTTATATAATACGATGTCACGATTTGATACTCTTGATGCTTGTTCCAATTCTATAGGGAGAATTCAACCTAAATATCGACTAAAGCATTCGATTTTTCTTAACTCTATTCGACCCAATTTGTTCAATGGCGGATCTTTTTTTATTCATAAGAATGATTATCAAACTGCTTTTAATTTTTTCTCAGATTATCTTTGTTCCGCTAAATGGCCTCTTTTTGAAAAATATGATTATATAGAAAAGGATGCACTAATGCCTCATGCTGCTTACTGGGCAATGTATTGTGGATACAAATTAGGTGATGCAGATAAGATTATGTTGTTTAAAGATATAGCAGAGCGTGATACTTCTATGCTTAATTTCGTCCGTCAATATGAGGCTGAAGCTTACTTGCTAAAGAAAGATACAACAATGTATGTGAAGTCATTGCAGGTCGGTTTTGAGCAATATCCTAACTTTGCTTTCTTTTTTCCTCGTTTGGCAGAATATTATGTAAAAATGGGACAATATGGAAAGGCTTTGGATTTGTCAGAACGAGCTTTAAAGGCAGATTCAACAAGCCTTTTATTTAAGTTTGCTAAGAGTACAGCCTTATTGAACCTGGGGCGTTATGATGAGAGTATTCAGCTTTGTTTGAAGATAATTAAAGAGAATGCATCTTTTTCTGATGCTTATTATAACATTGGGCTTGCTTATTTTAATCAAGCAATAGAATTAAATAAGGATAGGCAGAAGTATAGAGCCAACAAAGAAAAGATAATAACATTATATCAGCGTTCTAAGCCCTATATGGAGAAGTTCAGAGAGCTTGCACCAACTGCAAAGAGTAAATGGTTAGCTCCTTTATACACTATTTATCTTAATCTTAATATGGGTAAGGAGTTTGATGAAATTGATAAGTTGAGAAAGGAAAAGTATTGATGAACAACGATATTATTGATAAACTTGGTATAACACTCAATACAATGCAGGAAGCTACGGCTGAAGCTGTATTACATACAGGGAAGGATATCGTCGTTATGTCACCGACAGGCTCTGGTAAAACATACGCTTATCTTCTACCATTAATCCAGCGGTTGGATGCTAAGACTGATGAGTTGCAGGCAATAGTCTTAGTACCAGGACGCGAGTTAGCATTGCAGTCAGCTAACGTACTTAAAGATATGGGAAGTGGCTTACGTTCTATGGCATTATATGGTGGGCGTCCAACGATGGAAGAGCATCGCGTATTGAGAGATGTAAAGCCACAAATAGTCTTTGCTACTCCTGGACGATTGAATGATCATCTTGATAAAGCAAATATTAATACGGAGACAATAAAGTGGCTTGTGATAGATGAGTTTGATAAGTGCCTTGAATTTGGTTTCCAAGAAGAGATGATGAGTATTCTCTGTAAGTTGCCAAATATTGAAAGACGAATCTTACTATCAGCGACAGAATCAGAGACTATTCCTAATTTTGTATCAATGGGAAGAACTATTCATTTGGATTATCGTACAGATGAAGAGAATATTCCTAATCGTATTTGCCTCTACACGGTCACAAGTCCAGAGAAGGATAAACTGAAGGTTTTGAAGGACCTTTTACTTTCTTTAGGTGACAAGAGTAGTATTGTATTCTTAAATTATCGTGACTCTGTTGAGCGTACTGCCTTGTTCTTAAAGGAAGAAGGGTTTATAATTAGCTGGTTCCATGGTGGCTTAGAACAGCGTGAGCGTGAAGCTGCACTTTATCGTTTCTCTAATGGTTCTGCACCAATACTCGTTAGCACTGACTTGGCTTCACGTGGACTGGATATTCCTGATGTTGATAACATAATACATTATCATTTCCCGGAAACGGAAGATAGCTATGTTCATAGGGTAGGACGTACAGCTCGTTGGGACAAAGAAGGAAGAACCTTCTTCATTCTTGGTCCAGAAGAACGTTTGCCAGAGTTTGTTAGCAATGAACATGAAGAATACAAGATTCCAGACTCTTTACAGAAACCTGCTCAGCCTCGCATGGCTACTATATATATAGGTAAAGGAAAGAAAGACAAAATCTCAAAGATGGATATTGTTGGCTTTCTTTGTAAAAAGGGAGGATTGAAGTCTTCTGAGATAGGAAAGATTGACATAAAGGACCGTTTTACTTATGTAGCAGTAGTACGTACGAAGATAAAAGAAATAATCTCTTTGACTAAAGGAGAAAAAATAAAAGGTATTCGTACCGTTGTGGAAGAAGTAAGGTGATGCATTATACAATGTGTCACCTTTTCCTTTTCATGTCCGTCGGTGTGTATAAATCGTTTGATATTTTACAGATAAAAAAAGTGTTATTTTATTTGGAAGTATAAAAATAAAAGCGTATCTTCGCATCGTAGAATATAGAAACCTATTACAATATTTAATACTGATAATAACTACAAAACATAAGTCAAACTTAAACTAAACAATCAGATGAAAAAGTACAATTTTGGTGCTGGTCCATGTATCCTTCCACGCGAAGTAATCGAGAAAACAGCAAGTGCTATTTTAGATTTCAATGGAATTGGTCTTTCAATTGCTGAAATCAGCCATCGTTCAAAGGATTTTCAACCAGTAATGGACGAAGCAATGGCTTTAGTAAAGGAAGTGTTAAATGTTCCTGAAGGCTATTCAGTGCTTTTCTTGGGTGGTGGTGCATCACTTGAGTTCTGCATGATTCCTTTTAACTTCTTGGTAAAGAAGGCTGGTTATTTGAATACTGGTGTTTGGGCAAAGAAAGCAATGAAGGAAGCTAAGTTGTTTGGAGAAGTTGTTGAAGTTGCTTCATCAGCAGATGAGAACTATACCTATCTCCCAAAGAACTTCGATGTTCCTACAGATTTGGATTATTTGCACGTAACTACTAATAACACAATCTATGGTACAGAATATCACAAAGATTTGGACGTTCCAGTTCGTTTGATTGGTGATATGTCTTCTGATATCTTCAGTCGTCCAGTTGATGTTTCTAAGTACGACTGTATCTATGGTGGTGCACAGAAGAATCTCTCAATGGCAGGTGTAACATTCATTATTATTAAGGACGACGTTCTTGGTCGTGTACAGCGTGAAATCCCAACTATGTTGGATTATCGTACACATATTAAGAAGGGTTCAATGTTCAATACTCCTCCTGTAGTACCTATTTATACCGCATTGGAAAACCTTCGTTGGATTAAGGCTAATGGTGGTGTAGAAGCTATGGAGAAACTTGCTAAGGAGCGTGCTGATATTGTTTATGGTGAGATCGATCGCAATAAGTTGTTCCGTGGCACAGTTAAGTGTGAGGAAGATCGCTCTTACATGAATATCTGCTTCGTTCTCAACGATGAATATGCTGAACTTCAAGATGAGTTCTTTAAGTTTGCAACAGAAAGAGGCATGGTTGGTATCAAGGGACATCGTGATGTTGGTGGTTTCCGTGCAAGCTGCTACAATGCGATGACAGTTGAAGGCTGCAAGGCTCTCGTTGAAACAATGAAGGAATTCGAAGCTAGGCACTAAGTCGCATAGTCATTAGACTTAGCAAGCATAAGTATTTCGTTTGCTAAGTCTAAGTAATTGTCTTTACTTTTTATTAACCTAAACATTAAAGCTATGAAGGTTTTAATTGCAACTGAGAAACCATTTGCACCGGCTGCTGTGCAAGGTATTACAAACGAATTAAAAGATGCCGGACATGAAGTTGTCCTACTTGAAAAATATGCGAGTACAGCTGAATTACTCGAGGCTGTAAAAGATGCAGATGCAATGATTGTACGCTCTGATAAAGTTACACCAGAGGTACTTGATGCTGCTAAACTGTTGAAGGTCGTAGTACGTGCAGGTGCAGGCTATGATTCAATTGATACAGCTTATGCAAAGGAGAAGAATGTCGTAGTAGAGAACACTCCTGGTCAGAATTCTAATGCAGTTGCCGAACTTGTGTTTGGTTTGTTGGTATATGCTGTACGCAATTTCTATAATGGCAAGGCTGGTACTGAGTTAATGGGTAAGAAACTCGGTATTCTTGCTTTCGGTAATGTTGGTAGAAACGTGGCACGCATAGCAAAAGGCTTTGGTATGGAAGTCTATGCATACGATGCATTCTGTCCTGCTGATGCTATAGAGGCTGCAGGTGTTCATGCTTGTAAGAGTCAGGATGAGTTGTTCCAGACTTGTGACGTCTTGTCACTTCACATCCCTGCAACTCCACAGACCGTAAAGAGTATTGATTACCGTTTAGTAAATCTTCTTCCAAAGAAGGGAGTCCTCGTAAACACTGCTCGCAAAGAGGTTATTAACGAGGAAGAGCTTTTGAAGTTGATGGCTGAGCGTGAGGACTTAAAGTTTGTTACCGATATTAAGCCAGATGCAGACGAAGAGTTTAAGAAGTTTGAGGGTCGCTATTTCTCTACACCAAAGAAGATGGGTGCTCAGACTGCTGAAGCAAATACGAATGCTGGTATTGCTGCAGCAAAGCAGATTAATGCTTTCTTTGCAACCGGTGACACAAAGTTCCAAGTAAACAAATAACTTTCTAATGTAAGAAGGATTGATAGTCTTAATCTTCATAATAGATTGTGCCTCTCAATCCTTTTCTTATTTTCTTAAAGATAAACACTATGGCAGTAATTAAACCTTTTAAGGGGATTCGTCCTCCAAAAGACTTAGTAGAGTCTGTTGCCAGCCGTCCATACGATGTGTTGGATTCAGAAGAAGCTCGCGCAGAAGCTGGTAATAATGAAAAGAGTTTATATCATATTATCAAACCAGAAATCAACTTTGAGGTTGGGACAAGCGAATATGATCCAAGAGCCTATGAGAGTGCTGCTGAGCAGTTCCAGAAGTTCCAAGATAAGGGTTGGTTAGTACAAGATGATAAAGAACACTACTATATCTATGCGCAGACAATGAATGGCAAGACTCAGTATGGTCTTGTTGTTGGTGCTTTTGTTGATGATTACATGACAGGTAACATCAAAAAGCATGAGTTGACACGTAGAGATAAAGAAGAGGATCGCATGAAGCATGTTCGTATTTGTAATGCAAATGTAGAGCCTGTATTCTTTGCTTACCCTGACAATGAGGTACTTGACAGTTTGTTGGCTCGTTATGCAGCTACAAAGCCAGAGTATGACTTCGTTGCACCTGACGATGGTTTCAGACATCAGTTCTGGGTAATAACAGACGAAGCTGACATCAAAACTGTAACTGAAGAGTTTAAGAAGATGCCAAGTTTATATATCGCAGATGGTCATCATCGATCTGCTGCAGCTGCTTTGGTTGGTGCTGAGAAGGCTAAGAATAATAAGAATCATAAGGGCGATGAGGAGTATAATTACTTTATGGCTGTATGCTTCCAGGCAAGTCAGTTGACGATTCTTGACTATAATCGTGTTATCAAAGACTTAAATGGCATGGAAGTTGCCGAGTTCTTAAAAGCTTTGGAGAAGAACTTCATTGTTGAGTTGAAAGGTAAGGATGAATACCGTCCAACGAAATTGCATGAATTCTCCATGTATCTTGATGGCAACTGGTACAGTTTAGTGGCTAAGCCAGGAACATACAATGATAATGATCCAATTGGCATACTTGATGTAGATATCTCAAGTCGACTGATTTTAGATGAGTTGATGGGTATAAAGGATCTCCGTTCTGACAAGCGTATCGACTTTGTTGGTGGTCTGCGTGGTCTTGGAGAATTGAAACGTCGTGTAGATAGTGGTGAAATGCGTTGGGCTCTGGCGCTTTATCCAGTCTCTATGCAGCAGATTATGGATATTGCAGATAGTGGGAAAATTATGCCACCTAAAGCAACTTGGTTTGAGCCTAAGCTTCGTTCTGGTCTCGTTATCCACAAGCTAGAATGATACGAATTTAATGTTTTGAATGGCAAACGATAAATATAAAACAATTAAAGAGAAAGTAATTGGCGAGGGATATTACTCTGAAAAGCGGAGTAAGTTCCTCGCTTTTGCGCATCATGTTGAATCTGTAGATGATGCTTTGAGAATTGTAAAGAGGTATAAGAAAAAGTATTATGATGCACGACATTGTTGCTATGCGTACAGAGTGGGATTCAAAGGAAGAGAATTTCGTGCCAATGATGACGGAGAACCCTCTTCAACTGCAGGTAAACCTATTCTGGGGCAGATTGATAGTAATGGATTAACGAATATTCTAGTTTGTGTTATTCGTTATTATGGAGGTATAAATCTTGGTACAGGAGGTTTGATAGTTGCCTATCGTGAGGCTGCTTTTGATGCAATTTCCCATTGTGAAATTGAAGAAAGATTTATTGAAGAAAGAATTAGGTTTTCTTTCACTTATCCCATGATGAATAATGTTATGCGTATAATCAAGGAAATGGATCTTAATATTATAAATGGGCAGTTTGATAATACTTGTGAAATTACCCTTTCTGTTCGAAAAAGTAAAGTTGAGGAACTTCGCTCCCGACTTAGTAAATTATCATTTGAATAATTTGGCATTTACACGTTAAATGTTTACTTTTGTACTTCCTATAAAGGAAGTATGGCAGAGTGAACGAATGCGCCGGACTCGAAATCCGGTATACGTCTTTTGACGTATCGGGGGTTTGAATCCCTCTACTTCCGCTTTTTATCTTATAGGTAGTGTCGGTTCTAGTTATTTTGTTTAATTTATTTTGCTCTTTTAGAGTTATCCCCCGGTAAGTAATACAGTTGTTCTATATTGTCTATTTTAAATTATTTAAATACTAAAAGCTTTTTGGCCATAGATCTTAAGTCGTTCTATGCTAGTGTTGAGTGTGTTGAACGAGGATTTAATCCTATGAGAACTCACTTGGTTGTTGCTGATAATAGTAGAACTGAAAAAACTATTTGTTTAGCTGTATCTCCTTCTTTGAAGTCTTATGGTATCCCTGGACGTGCGCGCCTTTTTGAAGTTATCCAAAAAATAAAAGATATTAATAAAAAGAGAGCACTATCTATTGGAAAAAATATTCTTCTAGGAAGTTCTGTTGATATTAAAGAGTTAGAGAGTCACCCTGAATTAGCCATTGATTATATTGTGGCAAAGCCGCGCATGGCACATTATATTCAATATAGTGCTAAGATATATAATATTTATCTGAGATATGTTTCACCCAAGGATATACATCCTTATTCTATAGATGAAGTCTTTATTGATGCTACAAATTATTTATCTGCTTATAAAATTTCTGCTCATGAATTAGCAATGAAGATAATCCAGGATGTACTTAAAGAAACAGGCATAACAGCCACAGCTGGTATTGGGACTAACTTGTTTCTATGTAAAGTTGCTATGGATATCGTAGCAAAGCATATTCCTGCAGATAAGGATGGTGTTCGAGTTGCAGAATTAGATGAGAAACGTTATCGTGAGTTGTTGTGGAATCATCGTCCTCTTACTGATTTTTGGCGTTTTGGATCAGGAATAGTAAAGCGTTTATCTTCTTACGGACTTGATACTATGGGAAAGATAGCACGCTGCTCAATAGAACATGAAGAGCTATTTTATCACTTATTTGGTGTTAATGCAGAGATAATTATAGACCATGCATGGGGGTGGGAACCTTGTACGATGGAAATGATAAAGCTCTATCGTCCAGAGGAAAGATCAGTAGTTAATGGACAAGTTTTACAAGAGGCTTATACTTTCTCTAAAGCAAGAGTCGTTGTTCAAGAAATGATTGATGCATTGTCTTTAGATTTATTAGAAAAGCACTGTTTTACAAATCAGCTTGTTCTTTCCGTTGGCTATGACAAAGACAGTCTCAATGATAGAGATGATTATTTGGGACTAATTACCTTTGACTACTATGGTAGAAAAGTTCCGAAATCTACCAAAGGGACTTCAAACCTCATGACCTTTTCATCCTCTTCCCGGATTATCACTGCAGCAATACTCTCTTTATATGATCACTTAGTAGATCGAAAATTGTTGGTCAGACGTATTAGCATTTCTGCTAACAACCTTATCACTGAGGAACAGTTTTATAAAGTACAGAGAATCCCGGTTGAGTTAGACCTTTTCTTTCTTGCTGACCCCGAGAAAGTAGATAGAAAGGAGACCAGGAGAAATTCTGTGCAAGACCGTTCTATGCAGGAAACCATTCTTAGGATAAAGCACAAGTTTGGTAAAAACTCTTTATTGCGTGGTCTGAATTTTAGAGAGGGTTCGACGGCAAAAGAACGTAACCAACAGATAGGAGGGCATAGGGCCTAAGGGAAAAGTAAACAAACTATTTCTGGTTTATATTGTGTATATTTAGAATGAATTATAAGCTGTTGAGTGTCCTACAGGATAGGTGTTTGACAACAGTCCCATAGGTGATGAGGTGTAATACAAGTTGTGATAGGCTATAACGCATAGATCGAATATGGTTAAGAATATTCCTTCCAGCTTCTATTTAAAAGATAGAATTGCAAGCCTAAATAATCTATTGGTAGTTAATATTGTATTATTACCATAAAGAACATCTTGCAAAGACTGTAGAATACCTACTAACTAAGTTTTTCTCTTTAATTGTTGATAGTTCCATATGCGTGAGTTGGTTATTTATATCGCAATGAGTTATAATTTTGTGTTTATTTTTTGGTAACTATATCACTTTTCCTTCTTGAAAGTTAATTAGAGAATGTTATTGTTATGTCTAAGGATAATTTACATGAAATAATTTTCTAAATCACTAATAGTTCCAACGTTAATAGAGGAGATATTCTCGATCAGTCTTCCATTTTCCAACAAGACAATTCTATCACTGATGTCAATTGTATGGTGTAGGTTGTGACTCGAGATAAGGATTGTTGCTTGCTCTTTCCGCTTATAAGAGGTCAAAAGTTGTTTGAGTTGGTTTTGGCTACTTGGATCAAGGAAATTGAAAGGTTCATCAAGAATAACAACCTTAGGTTTAGCAATCAATGCCGATACTATTCCTATTTTTTGTTTGTTTCCTGCTGAAAATTCTCGTATAAATTTATTCTGACCTGTTATCTCTTCTCCTAGAAATGTTTGATAATCTTGTAGTTGTTCTGATAATGTTTTGTTATCAAGTTTGTTTGCTTTGATAATAAAAGCAAAATATTCTTCTGGTGTGAGAAAGTCTATAAGAAAACTTTCATCCAAATATGCACCAGTGAAGTCTTTCCAAGAGTCCTCAAGATTAGACAGGTGTGTCTCATAGTTCTCTGTAATCTTTTGCTTGATAATACAAAAGTCAATCATTCCCTTATCTGATCTTATAAGATTTAAAATAAGTCGGAATAGGGTTGTTTTACCTGCACCATTGTTGCCAACTAAACCTATTATTTCATTAGGTGGAAAACAGAAATCGGGGATAGACACAGCTGTCCTATCCCCGAATTTTTTTATAAGTTCTTTAACGTATATTGCGACCATGACAGTTCTTGAACTTTTTCCCACTACCACAAGGGCATGGGTCATTTGGACGTGGCATCTTGTCTGCACGGTATGGTGTGTGGTTGATATTCTGAGAACTTTCACGTGTATCCTGTTGCGCAGCCTCAGCTTGTCCAGATTCATCAAGCTCAACCTTTTGCTCGGTATAACGTTGTGAACGCTCCTCTGGAGCAGCTTCCTGAACTTCGTCTGCCTCTTGCATCTCAGGAATCTGTCCATGCATAAGTACACTTGCTGTACGATTGTTCATATCATCTATCATATTATCCCACAACTTAACACTCTCTAGTTTAAAAATCAGTAAAGGATCTTTCTGTTCGTAGGAAGCGTTTTGTACTGAGTGGCGCAAATCGTCTAATTGGCGCAGATTCTCTTTCCAGTTATCATCAATAATATGCAGTAAGATAACCTTCTCAAATTGCTTCACAACAGACTTTGCTTCACTGTCATAAGCTTCTTTAAGGTCACATGGAATATTATAAACACGCTTACCGTCTGTTATTGGTACCATTATACGTTCATACATTGCCCCTTGATTCTCGTATACTTGTTTGATAATAGGCCATGCTACATCTTTAATACGTTCAGTCTTACGTTGGAAAGTCTCCATTGCAACTTGGAAACTGCGTTCTGCAAGTTCTTCTGTGTTGCCGTTTGTAAATTCTTCCTCAGTAAAAGGACATTCTATCGTCAGGACTTTTAAGAAATCCTCTTTACAACCTTCATAATCATTTTTCTCTATGATACTTAAGCAACGGTCCCATATGATGTTTGAAATGTCCATTCCAATACGTTCACCCATAAGAGCATGACGGCGCTTCTCATAAATAACAGTACGCTGTTTATTCATTACATCATCATATTCCAATAGACGTTTACGAATACCAAAGTTATTTTCTTCAACTTTCTTTTGGGCACGTTCAATACTATTAGAAATCATAGAACTCTCAATACGTTCGCCATCTTCAAAACCTAATTTGTCCATGACTTTGGCAATACGTTCTGATCCAAAAAGGCGCATAAGCTTATCCTCTAATGACACATAGAATACGGAAGATCCTGGGTCACCTTGGCGTCCTGCGCGACCACGTAGCTGGCGGTCGACACGACGACTTTCATGTCGTTCAGTACCAATGATTGCTAAGCCACCAGCCTCTTTGACTTCTTGTGTTAACTTAATATCGGTACCACGACCAGCCATATTTGTTGCTATAGTTACAGCACCTAAACCATTCACGGAACGACCAGCTTCAGCCACAATTTGGGCTTCCTTCAAGTGTTGTTTTGCATTAAGTACTTGATGAGGGATTTTGCGCATATTAAGCATTTTGCTAAGAAGTTCGCTGATTTCAACAGATGTTGTACCTACAAGACAAGGGCGTCCCTGATTTCTCATAGCCTCAACTTCATCGATAACAGCTGCATACTTTTCACGTGCAGTCTTGTAAACTCGATCTTCCATGTCCTTACGAATGACAGGACGATTAGTAGGGATTTCTACGACATCTAATTTATAGATATCCCAAAGTTCGCCAGCTTCAGTTGATGCAGTACCAGTCATACCTGCAAGTTTGTGGTACATACGGAAGTAGTTTTGCAATGTAATAGTAGCAAACGTTTGAGTAGCAGCTTCTACTTTTACATGTTCTTTTGCTTCTACGGCCTGGTGTAGACCGTCACTCCAACGTCGCCCTTCCATGATACGACCAGTCTGTTCATCGACTATCTTCACTTCTCCGTTGAGGACAACATATTCATCATCTTTGTTGAACATTGTATAAGCCTTGAGTAGTTGCTGGAGTGTGTGAACACGTTCACTCTGAACACCATAATGGGCCATCAACGCATCTTTCTTGTCGATATAAGTTTGTTCATCAATAGCCTTCTCTTCTTTTTCTTTCTCAAGTGCAGAGAGTTCTGTCGTGATGTCTGGTAATACAAATAATTGATCATCCTTAACCTGATTTGCAAGCCAAGCTGTGCCTTTATCTGTAAGATCACAAGAATTCATCTTTTCATCTGTTACAAAATAAAGTGGCTCGATAGCTTTTGGCATTTCGCGATTATTATTGGCCATATAATATTCTTCCGTCTTAAGCATTCCAGCCTTTACACCTTCTTCTGAAAGGTATTTAATGAGAGCTTTATTCTTAGGTAATGCTTTATACGAACGATATAAAGCGAGAAATCCTTCCTCTTGTAATTTCTGGAAAGTAGATTTGTCGTTTGCATGTTGCTGTGCCTCAGATAGTTTATGACGTGCCTCCGACAAAAGCTCTGTAGCTTGTTTGCGTTGTACTTCATAAAGACTTTGGACAAGTGGTTGAAATTCCTCAAACATCTGGTCATCCCCTTTGGGTACTGGTCCACTAATAATAAGCGGTGTACGGGCGTCATCAATTAAAACAGAATCGACCTCGTCGACAATTGCATAATTATGTTGGCGCTGCACAAGATCAGCTGGTGATACTGCCATGTTGTCACGTAAATAATCAAAGCCGAATTCGTTATTAGTACCAAAAGTTATATCAGCCTGATATGCCTTGCGGCGTGCTGGAGAATTAGGTTGATGTTTGTCAATACAATCAACAGAGAGTCCATTGAACATATAAAGTGGTCCCATCCACTCGGAATCACGTTTTGCCAAATAGTCATTAACTGTGACAACGTGTACACCATTACCCGTTAAAGCATTAAGGAATACTGGTAGGGTAGCAACAAGAGTCTTACCTTCACCAGTAGCCATTTCCGCGATTTTTCCTTGATGCAAGACTGTACCACCAAATAGCTGTACATCATAATGGACCATTTCCCATTTGAGATCATTTCCTCCAGCTGTCCAGTGGTTATGATAAATGGCTTTATCACCATCTATTGTTATAAAGTCTTTTGTTGGATCTGCAGCTAACTCACGATCGAATTCTGTCGCAGTGACAACGGTCTCTTCGTTCTCGGCAAATCGACGTGCAGTGTCTTTTACAATTGAGAAAGCAACAGGCATAACTTCATTTAGTGCCTTCTCATAGTTATCAAGGGCCTCTTTGTCCAATTTATCAATTTGAGTGAAGATCTCTTCGCGCTCATCAATAGGAGTTTCTTCTATTGTTGCACGTAATTCTGCTATTTTCTCGCGTTGAGCTTTGCCTGCATCTTGAACATACGTTTGAATTTCTTTCGTTTTTGCTCGCAGTTCATCATTGCTTAATGCTTTAATCTCTGGATATGCTTCTTTTACCTTATCTACATAAGGTTGAATAAGTTTCATATCACGTGTTGATTTATCCCCAAAAAGTGATTTTAATATCTTGTTGAAATTCATTTTATTTATTATTTATTCCGCATATTTCTTATGTGGATCTTTGTATATAATTGCTTGAGAAGTAAATGATTCAAGCTTCTTTTTTTGTAAATTTGGAAGTAAGACGGTGTCTTACTTCCTTGTATTGACCTTTGTTAGGTCTCGCTTGGTGCACGAATTTTTATCCCAGTTCTAATGGAAGGAATTGGGAGAAAACACTGTTGTTTTTTATATTCATGTAATAAAGAAAAAAGTTCTGCGGAATTTACCTTTGCTGAATCTGTAATAAGGGCTGCTAGTTTTTTTACGGGCTCAGTCTCTTTTTCTTCTTTTATTAGCCTAAAAGTTTCTATGATAGATAGAATATCCTTTTCAGAACCTTTAAATTCTTTTAAACGGTAGAAATCTTCTACATTGACATCACCCAATACCAGTTTGAGCACAGACTGATAATTCTGTGCTTCTACTCCTGTCGTAGCTAGGACTACAAGTAGTGCAGTGATGTATTTATTCATTTCTCTCATTTGTTTGAGCCAGGTCTTATGGATGTTGGCTTATCAATCAGCAAATGTATTATGCAATGTATCAGCAAGGATAATGCCATGATTCGTGCAGGGGATGGAACATACTGAAAAATAGTTCCAATAAATCCTAAAGTTATGAGAATCCCCCATATTAACCACCAGCTATTATATTCCTGTCTCCTAGATTTTTGTATAGTCTTATGCAAAAATAGAAATGGGAGAGGATTGAAGAATAATATAATAGTATTTAAGCTGACACAAGGGTGTTGGGAGAATATCATAATAAAAAATATAAGACCTAATGCTCCAGACAATACAAGTAAGGTAGTGTCCCATATCCAATAAGCCTGATGCTTGCGATAATATATAATGTCAATTATTAAATTAATCGAAGCAAGGAACAGGGCCATAATTAGCGGGGGAATTGGAAATCCTGAAGTTTGAGTCATTTGTTTAGGTACCAATAGCACATGTGTACTCTTTACTAGCCAATGTCCATTGTAAATGGTCTTTTCAAAATCATTCTTTAAATTTTCGGGTAGAAACTGCTGTTCTGATTTTGTCGTTCTTCGATCGGCATTTACTCCGAGTAGCAAATCTTCTCCAAATTTTGTCCATGGAAAAGAGTGATTCCATTTGTGGATCATTGAACGGAAGGTTGCGTCCTCTTGTGCTTTGGGATAAATAACTTTATCGTGTAAGTGGTTTACAATCAAGTCACGTGCACGAGTCGTACAATTATCATAGAAGAAATTATATCTGTATACAGTATTTTCAGGTTTTATATTCTCCTCTAATGCCTTCAGAATAGCTTCTTTATCTTCAATAGAAATATCTAAGACTTGTTCAACAACTCCTCTTCCTTCATAATCATATTGGGCGAGAAAAGAACTCATGGGTTCTACCCCCATGTGATAATCTGTTAGACCTAAGATGAAACGTGGAATAAAATAAGATTGATTCGGAGAAAAAATCCCATAATTAATGGCGAAATCTTCTCCGTTTGTCTTATTCCAATACCTAACGGCTGTATGCCCATATTGTGCCCAAACTTCCTGTCCAGGGGAACATGTTAGAAGCGATATCTGTATACTATCAGTATTGCTGATAGGACGTGCCACCGCTATCATTTGTAAGACTGACAGCAAGCATATTAGTACAATATATAAAACTTTTCTCTTCATTATTTGTGGCAAAGGTAACAAAAAAGCATGAGAGCACAAAGAAAGCCTATTAAAATTCAAAATCCTTTATCGTTTTTCTGCTATATAGATTTTTTTTAATAACTTTGCGCCAATATATTGTTAAGACTTAACGGTCACGATCAGAACAGATAACGAATGAAGAAGATAATAGTATCGGCATTATTTGCTGGATTTGCGATGCAAGGCTTCGCTCAAAGTGGCACTAATTCACCTTATAGCCAATATGGCTTAGGAGCTTTGGCAACCCAAGCGACAGGATTCAATCGCGGTATGAATGGATTGGCTTATGGTTTTCACGAGCATAATCAGGTTAATCACATGAATCCAGCTTCATATTCTGCCGTTGACTCTCTCTCATTTATCTTTGATGCTGGCCTTAGTCTTCAATTGACTAATTTTGATGAGGGTGGGCATAAAGTTAATGCGCATAATGCTGATATCGAATATATTGTTGCTTCTTTTAGGGCTTTTAAACATGTTGGAGTAAGTTTTGGACTTTTGCCATATTCGAATGTGGGCTATAACTTTAGTAACACGCGTAACGTAAATGCTTTTCCTAGCCCATCATCTCCCAGTACAACCTATTCAAACACATATAGTGGTGACGGAGGATTGCATCAGGTATATTTGGGAGCAGGATGGGAACCTTTTAAGGGTTTTTCTTTTGGAGCAAATATTTCTTATCTTTGGGGTACGTTAAACAGATATACTACAAATAGTTATAGTGATAGTTATGTTAATACTATCTCAAGGAATTATACGGCAGAAATTAAAAATTATAAGTTGGATTTTGGAGCGCAATATACACATGCTATCACAAAGAAAGATGAACTTACTTTAGGATTAACCTATTCTTTTGGGCATAAGTTGAATTCTAATACTGAATGCAATCTTTTCTCAACAAACTCACAAACAGGTGTTTCTGATACAACTCGTTATATGATATCTAATGCTTTTGAGTTGCCACATACTATTGGTATAGGTTTAATGTGGAATCACAATAATCATTTGAAAATAGGAGTTGACTATCAGTTGCAGAAATGGGCTAAGATTTTATACCCCCGATTGAGTGGGACCGGATCAACCACAACTTTTGCCTTAGCTGATGGTTTTTTTAAAGATAGACACCGTCTGACTCTTGGAGGTGATTATTGTAGAGGTGAACGTTATCGCGGATTCTTTGATCGTTTGCACTATCGTGCAGGTATCAGCTATACAAGCCCCTATTTAAAGATAAATGGAGCAGATGGGCCACGTGAGTTATCTGCAAGTCTTGGCGTTGGCATTCCAATCATTAACGGCTACAACAATCGTAGTATTTTAAATATCAGTGCTGAGTGGGTAAATCAAAGTGCTACAGGATTAATTAAAGAGAACATGTTTCGAATCAACGTTGGCCTAACTTTCAATGAGCGTTGGTTTGCTAAGTTTAAGGTTGAATAATATGCGTTTTGGACGTAACATCCTTTTTTTAGTTCTGTTACTTATAACTTTAGGGAGTATGCTTATTTCTTGCACAGAGGAACGTGAGCACACTGCCCCTGCCATATATGATCGTGATTCTGTTCCAGTCATGACAACCTATGGTGTAAATACCTTGATTTCTGATTCAGGAGTTATTAAGTATAGAATTGTAACCGAACAGTGGGAAGTGAATGAAAATAAAAAACCTTCTCGTTGGACTTTCAATAAAGGAATACTTCTGACCCAGTTTGATTTAAAAAAGCATATAGTAGGCTATATCCAATGTGATACAGCTGTATATTTTGATAAAGATCGTCGTTGGGAACTCCATGGACGTGTTAGGATTCTTACTGCACAAGGACTCTCCTTTTATAGTAATGAACTCTTTTGGGATGAAAGGAATCATCAGATGTGGTCATACACTTATTCTCATTTACGAACTCCTGACAAAGATCTAGAGGGTAATTGGTTTCGTAGTGATGAACAAATGACTAATTATGAGATACGTCAAACAAAGGGGTGGGGTGTTTTTTCTGATACGGAAATGATGCCTGGTCCTAATTCTGGGTTTACTCCTATTGATACTTCCCATGTGGATAGCTTGAAAGGACCAATAGTAAAGCAAAAGTAAAAAATCAAAAGTTGGATATAAATTTAATTATAGGAATTTTTATAACAATGGTTCTCTCAGCATTCTTTTCAGGAATGGAGATAGCCTTTGTTGCAAGTAATCGTCTTCTTGCAGAGATGGATAGGGAAAAGAATGGCATTGCGCAGAAATGTCTGACAGTGTTCTATAATAATCCCAACGGATTTGTCTCAACAATGCTGGTTGGGAATAACATAGTGCTTGTTGTCTATGGTATTTTTTTCGCACAACTTTTTGATGCAACATTATTCAATCCTTTTGATCCTGCCACAAGAGTGATAGCAGATACTATTGCTTCAACACTTGTTATACTCTTTACTGGTGAGTTTTTACCGAAAACTCTTTTCAAAAGTAATCCAAATCGTTTGTTGACATTTTTTGCTCCACTCGCATATGTTTTCTTTATAGTACTATGGCCGATTAGTCGTTTTGCAACTTTTCTCGCACGTATACTTCTTCGTATGTTAGGAGCAAAGGTAGATGAAGAGAGTAATGATGGGACATTTACGAAAGTTGACTTAGATTATCTTCTTCAAAGTTCTATTGATAATGCAGAGAATGAGGATGAAATCGAGGATGAAGTAAAGATCTTCCAAAATGCATTGGATTTCCAAGATACAAAAGTTCGAGATTGTATGGTACCACGTACAGAGATTAATGCTGTGGAGGAAAATTGTACCCTTGATGAACTTCAGCAGATGTTTATAGAAAGTGGAAATTCTAAGATCATAGTATACCAAGGAGATATAGATCATATAAAAGGTTATATCCATTCTTCAGAGATGTTTCGTGCTCCTGAAAGGTGGAAAGAGTGCATACGACAAATGCCTTTTGTCCCAGAAACTATGGCGGCACAGAAGCTCATGCAAATTTTCCTTCAGCAGAAAAAAAGTTTAGGTGTTGTTGTCGATGAATTTGGTGGTACAAATGGAATTGTATCTTTGGAAGACATTGTTGAGGAGATCTTTGGTGATATTGAAGATGAGCATGACAATACAAAGTACATAGCTAAACAGACAGGTGATGGGAAATATGTTCTCTCAGCTCGTTTGGAGATAGACAAAGTCAATGAAATGTTCAATCTTGATTTACCAGAAAATGATGATTATAAAACAGTTGGTGGTTTGCTTTTACATGTTTACCAGAGCTTCCCTAAATTGAATGAAATCATTATGGTTGATAATTATGAATTCAAGATTATTAAAAATACTATGACAAAAATAGAACTTGTAAAATTGAAAGTCCACTCAATGAACTAATTTGTGCATGAAAAATTATGATAGTTGCCTTTTTCTTTGTATTTTTGTGGGCAATTTGTCATGAAGCGAAATAATTAAATATCAAAATAAAAATCTAAAAATGGCAGCATTAGGAAAAATTAGAAGCAAGGGCGTAACGCTGATAGTCATTATCGGTCTAGCCTTGTTCGCATTTATTGCTGAAGAGGCCTTCCGTTCTTGTAATGGAATTAAGGGAGAGGCTCGGCAGCAAATTGGTGAAATCCTGGGCGAGAAAATTAGTGTCCAGGATTATCAGAAATTGATTGATGAATATCAGTCTGCAATTAAGTTTACCATGCAACGAGACAATCTATCTGAAGAGGAACTCAACCAGGTAAAAGATCAAGTATGGCAGCAGTTGGTAAATAATCGCGTATTGGAAGCTGATGCAAAGAAAGTTGGTCTTACTGTTACTGAACAAGAGATTCAAAATGTTCTTAATGATGGAACAAGTCCAATGTTAGCTCAAACCCCATTTGTCAATCAACAGACGGGGCGTTTTGATGTGAATGCTTTGAAGCAATTCCTTGATGGGTATAATAAGGCTAAAGCTGCAAAGTCGGAGCAACTCGATCAGTTGCAGCAGGTCTATGATTATTGGCTCTTTATAGAGAAGCAGCTTCGTACACAGCTCCTTGGGCAGAAGTATCAGGCATTACTTGCCAGTTGTGTCCTTTCCAATAAAGCAGAAGCCAAGATGGCTTTCAATGACAATAATGAAGAAAGCCAAATTCAGCTTGCCTCTTTAGCATATAGCTCTGTTAAGGATGCAGATGTAAAGGTTACAGATGAAGATCTCAAGGCTAAATATGAAGAGCTTAAGCCAGCTTTCCGTCAGAATATTGAGACACGTGATATTAAGTATGTCGATTATCAGATAAAGGCAAGTACAGCTGATCGTAATGCAGTAGCGAAAGAAATGAATGACTTCCAAAAGCAACTTTCAACAGCTTCTGATCCATCGATAATTGTTAGTAAGAGTAGTAGTGCAATTCCTTATCTTGGCGTTCCTGTAAGTAGCAAGGCTTACCAGCAGTATCCAGATATAGCTTCTAAAATTGACTCGCTTGCTATTGGTACTACTGGAGTTATTGAGAATAAGCAGGATAATACTTTGAATATTATTCGTGTACTTTCAAAAGCTCAGCTGCCTGACTCGGTACAGTTCCGTCAGATACAAATTGCTGCTAATACACCTGATGAAGCACGTGTAAAGGCAGATTCAATACAGAAGGCATTGGCAGCTGGTGCGAACTTTGAGACACTTGCAAAACGTTATGGTCAGACTGGTGAAAAGGTTTGGTTCACAGGGCAGCAGTATGAGGGCGCTCCTTCTATGAGTCAAGATAATCGTACATTTATTAACGCACTCCTCAATGGAGAAGTTAATGCTGTACAAAATGTGTCTTTAGCACAAGGAAATATTATTCTTCAGGTTCTTGATAAGAAAGATTTCAAGACAAAGACCACAGCAGCTGTTATCAAGAAACTTATAGACTTCTCTAAGTCTACACGCGGTGAAGCTTATAATAAATTCTCTGAATTTGTCGCAAAGAGTACTACTGCTGCTGATCTTGAGAAGAATGCAGGTAAATATGGTTATCGTGTACAGTCTCTTAATGATATTTCTACGGCTGGGCATTATGTAGCAGGAATACATGGAACTCGTGATGCACTCAAATGGCTGTTTGATGCTAAGGTAGGTGATATCTCTCCTCTTTATGAATGTGGAGATAATGATCATTTCATGGTTCTTGTCCTCACTGCTGTTCACCCACAAGGTTATCGTGCATGGGATGATCCACAAGTAAAGGAGATCCTTAAGCGTGAGGTAATGAAGGATAAGAAGGCAGAGATGCTTGAGTCTAAACTTAAAGGTGTAAATACCATTGCTGCTGCACAATCTAAGGGTGCAAAGGTAAGTATGGTAAATCAAATTACTTTTGCTAGTCCAGCTTTTGTACAGGCAACTGGTTCAGTTGAACCAGCACTTTCAGGCGCAGTTGCTGCTACTGCTGCAGGCAAATTCTCAAAGGCTCCTGTAAAGGGTAATGCAGGTGTATATGTTTTCCAAGTTATGAAGAAGACCATGCGTGCAGGGTCTAAATATAATGAGGCTCAAATGCTTCAACAGTGTGCACAACAGAACATGCAGCAAGTTGGAAACTTTATGCAAGATCTTATTCTTAAAGCAAATGTAGTTGATAATCGCTACCTCTTCTTCTAAGAATTCAGATTAGAATATAGAATGCCCCTCACAAATACAATTGTTTGTGAGGGGCTTTTTAATAGATTATGAGTGTATACAATAACCATTTGTTCGAGTATAACTGTCAATTATTGACATTTTTAGATTAAGTAATCACTCTATAAGAACTTCTCTATAGGGATTTAGCTCTTTTGATTATCTTTGTTCCAACATAAAGAAGACTTATAACCACAAAGGAAGATCCCTATTCTCACGGATGCAGTCTTTGGACTATATGACTCATAATTACGCTAAAATCCGAAGTTAGTTTTTGTTTTTAGTTGCTGTCACTTTTAACATTTCGCATAAACGCTTTATTATTAATGTGTTGCAGTAAAGGGTATAGTGATAGGAGTGATAGGAAAATTGAAAAGTAATCATTTAAATGGTATCTTTCTATCAATGCTAAAGGGCCTGTATTCTGTTGTCACAAAAAAAAATACATTAATAGTGTTGTAATAAAGATTCATAAGTTGAAAATAACAGATGGTCTTTGACACAATAAAAGATGCCCTTTTGTATGGTAAGAGGTGCTCTTTTGAGGTGTAAAAGATGCCTTTTTGTAATGTAAAAGGGCATCTTTAAGTATAGTATTCGTAAGTTGCTGGTAAACAATGGGATACGTCCCTACACTCTTTGTTCATCTCCTATATTCATGGATTTGCGACTTCAACTTCTTGTAAACATATTTTTGATTAATCCGTAATGGGGCAGTGATATTTGTAAGAGTGAATAAGTTTACAAGAAACTGCGTGAGATAGTTTTACTATTAACACCTATATGCTATAACTATGAGTTCCCTTTTTCTACTCAAATACAAAAGCCAGTTGCATACCGTCTTCTATTTTGCTGTCATTTCTGTCATTCTTTCTTCGCCTTTAATCTTCTGATTATAAATCTGTTATATGAAGTGTTAAAAGTGATAGCAACTAAAAATTAAAACTAAATTAGGGGTGTATAGTTCTGCCTGGGCACATTTCATTTATTTGAATCTTCTTAATGCGCCCAGTAATTCGGAATTTTCGGCTCTGGCACCAATGGTGATACGTAGGCAGTTGTCACAAAGGGTGACTTGAGTCTTGTTTCGTACTATGATACCTTGATTTGCAAGATAATCGTATGTTGCTTGTGCATCTGTCATGCGGGCTAAGAAGAAGTTAGCATCGGTGGGGTAGACCTTTACGCATGAAGGTAACTCGGAAAAGGCTTGTAACATGCGATTGCGTTCTCCAAGCAGTATTCTAACCCACTCGTCTGTGTCAAAACGGTTTCGCAAGGCTTCAATAGCCTGTTCTTGTGTTAGTGAGCTTATATTATAAGGTTGCTTAACTTTATTAAAGAATTGGATGATATCCTCTTGAGCAAAAGCCATTCCCAGGCGAATTGCAGCACATCCCCATGCGTTTGAGAAAGTATTTAGTACGATGATATTAGGGAACTCTTCCAGCCGTTCTCTAAATGTACGTTGACGTGAGAAATCAGAGTAAGCCTCATCAATAACGATTATACCATTAAATGTACGTAATACCTTTTCAATCTCCTTGGTGTTTATGTTGTTTCCAGTAGGGTTGTTAGGCGTGCAGATCCATATTAGTTTTGTTTGCTTATCACATGCAGATAGGAGTCTTTCGGCATTGAGCTGGAAGTCATCATCTAAAGGAACGGCACGATATTCCACATCATTGATATCGGCATATGTCTTATACCTGCTATAGGTAGGCTCTATTGCTACAACATTATCAATACCTGGTTGACAGAAAATACGATAACATAAGTCTATGGCTTCGTCTGACCCATTCCCCAAAAATATTTGTTTGCTTTCTACGTTTTTGACCTTTGCTATAGTCTCTTTAAGCTCGCGTTGCAAGGGATCTGGATAGCGGTTGTAAGGTTTGTTGTATGGATTCTCATTAGCATCCAAGAAAACATGTGCAGCGTACCCAGCATTCTCCTCTCGTGCAATGGAATGAGGTGCTAAAGCTAAAATGTTTGGACGAACTAATTCTTTTAGACTTTTCATAAGTTCTTCTCTGAAAATGGTTATATGTTATCTTCTTCTAAATTCGGCACAGACTATAGATGTTGCAATAGCAACATTCAGTGATTCTGCAGTTTTTCTTTCAGGTGGGTAATTAGGAATAAATAGTTTCCTGTTAATTCTTTTTCGAAGTTCTGGTGATATACCGTTTCCTTCATTTCCCATTATTATCATTCCATGATGGGATAATGGCTGGTCATAAATGTTGTTTCCATCAAGTAATGTTGCATAAACGGGATAATCTGATGGAAGGTCATCTACCATTTTAATTAAGTCTGTGTAGTGTAACTTTATTCTTGCTATGCTACCCATAGTTGCTTGTACAACTTTAGGATTCCAACAGTCAACAGTGTCATGTGAACATAAAATATCCTCTATTCCAAACCAATCTGCTATCCGGATGATAGTACCAAGATTGCCAGGGTCTTGTACTCCATCAAGGGCAAGTACGAGTTTGCTGTCAGATAATAAATCTATAGTAGGTTTGTTGTCCCCTTTACGTATTTTGAAAACGCCCAACATAGACTGTGGATGCTGAAGGAAAGATACTTTTTTGATATCGTCAATATTATCCAAAATTTCATCAGGGATGAAACCTTCGTTGAGCAAATCGTGGACTAACTTTGGACCTTCAGCAACAAATAAGCCTGTATTCTCTCTCCCTTTCTTTGTGTTGAGAGAACGGATAAGTTTTATTTTATTCTTTGAAATCACCTCGCAAATTTACAAAAAACTCTCCACTCGTCATGTATAACTCTTAACTTTTTAGTATCTTTGCCGGAAATTCGTTAGGATATCAATGTCATTTACAAGATTATACAAGTTTCTTAGTCCTCTCTTATTAAGTTTGGTGCTTTTTGTTGTCATGGCTTGTTCTTCTGATAAGCTAATACCTGATGGAAAGTATCTATTAGACAAAGTTGAATTACGGTCTGATAAGAAGGATATAAATACTTCTCTTCTTATGCAATATGTGCATCAGAAGGGTAATTCTCGTTGGTTTTCCCTCTTCAAAATACCACTTGGTGCATATGCTATGTCGGGGAAAGACTCCACAAGGTGGATCAACCGTACTTTAAAGAAGATGGGGGAGGAGCCTGTGGTATATGATACGTTACAAGCACATCTTTCATGTGAAGATCTGAGAGTTGCATTACAGAACATGGGATATATGAATGCTTCCGTTGATTTAGACAAGAAAATAAGAGGAAAGAAACTCACGGCTATTTATAATATTCATCCTGGTGAACCTTATATGATAGACAAATTCAGTTATGATATTGAGGATTCTATCGTGGCTAAAGTTCTTGCTCCACATCTGTTATCTGATCACAATCAACCGAAACAGTTTACAGTGTCATCTTTGGATGAAGAGAGAAAGCGTTTGACACATATCCTGAATGACTCTGGTTATTATCGTTTTAATAAAGATTTTATATATTATACAGCTGATTCTACGCTTGGACGACAACATGTAAACGTAATATTGCATCTATCGAAATATGTTGAAGGGTCTGGCTCGAAACCGACATTGCATCCTCGTTATATTATTAAGGATGTGAATTTTATACCAGGAGATTCTACAGGGTTTCATCTTCGTAAGAGTGTACTTGAAGAAAATACTCTAATAGAGAAGGGTAAATATTTCTCTGCAACTGATTTACAAAAAACTTATAATAGCTTCTCACGCTTAGGTGCTGTGCACTATACAAATATAAATTTTCATGAGGTTCCACATTATGATAGCCTTGTGATTGGTAAATCTTTTGCATACACAACTTCGGCTACGCGCTATCTTAATGCAGATGTACAGATCTCTAATAATAAACCAAATACCATATCATTTCAACCTGAAGGGACAAACACTGCAGGTGACTTAGGTGCTGCAGCCATTCTTTCCTATCAGAACAGGAATCTTTTTAGAGGAAGTGAAATTCTTAGTTTGGACTTTCGTGCGGCTTTTGAAGCTATAAGAGGGTTGGAAGGTTATAAGAATAGTAACTATGAAGAGTATGATGTTCAGGCACGTTTACAGTTTCCCCGCTTCTTAGCACCTTTTGTAACTCGTAATTTTAGGAGACGCAGCAGTGCCACATCTGAGGTATCTGTTGGCTGGAATCTGCAGAATAGGCCCGAATTCCATCGGAGAGTTTTTTCTTCTGCATGGAGATATCATTGGATTAATTCTGTTCATCATCTGACTTATGATTTTGATTTGTTGGATGTAAGTTATGTTTACATGCCTTGGATAAGTGAAACTTTTAAGCAGGATTATCTTGATAATGCTACAACACGTAATGCTATACTCAGATATAATTATCAAGACCTGTTTATCTTACGTACTGGCTTTGGGCTTCATTATTCGAGTGCCAGTCATGTTTATAGATTGAATGTCGAATTTGCTGGTAATCTTCTTAACGGTTTAGGGAGTATCTTTGATTTCAAACGAAATAGTCAAGGCAAGAGGACTTTATTTAATATCGCCTATGCGCAATATGCGAAATTTGACTTTGACTATACCCAGATCCTTAGGTTTGATGAACGAAACTCTTTGGCTTTACATGGTGGACTTGGCATTGCTTTCCCTTATGGGAATAGTACTGTGTTACCTTTTGAAAAGAGATATTTCTCAGGGGGTGCAAATTCTGTTCGTGGCTGGGGTGTAAGAGAGTTGGGGCCTGGTAGATTTAGAGGTGTAGATGGGCGTATTGACTTCATCAATCAAACAGGTGACATGAAACTTGATTTGAATGCAGAATATCGTAGTCGTTTATTTTGGAAGTTTGATGGTGCAGCTTTTATAGATGCCGGTAATATTTGGACCTTACGCAATTATAATGATCAACCTGGAGGGCAATTTCGTTTCAAGGATTTTTATAAGCAAATAGCCTTTGCATATGGTTTGGGAATTAGATTAAATTTGGATTATTTTGTTTTACGTCTTGATGGGGGTATGAAAGCAATAAACCCGGCATATACTAATTCTCATGAACATTATGCTCTATTGCACCCAAGTTTCAAACGTGACTTTACGTTACATTTTGCAGTGGGACTTCCTTTTTAGTAGAGTATGTGAGTCTGACAATTAATTATTGCTAAATTCTTGTTGAAAGTCCTGCAAAAGGCTACGAACAATTTTGCATATTAAATTTCTTTTCTTACATTTGCGTAAAATAAAAAATAAGATGCTGAAGTTTTTGTCGTTTGGCAGTGGTAGCAGTGGTAACTGCTATATTCTTTTTACAGGTGCTGATTGTCTTATGATAGATTGTGGAGTAGGGATTCGTACTTTGAAGAAGCATTTCTACAACTATGGGCTGCAAATGAGTATGATACATCATATACTTATCACTCATGATCATGCTGACCATGTGAAGTCTGTTGGCTCTATCAGTGGAGATTTACAACTACCTGTTTATGCAACTGATGGAACTCTCCAAGGTATAAGAAACAATTGGTGTGTCAGACGTAAGATTGATACTAAATTAACGCATACAATAAATAAGGGGGAAGAGATTCAATTAGGTGAATTTAAAGTTGTTGCTTTTGATGTTCCGCACGATAGTACAGACTGTGTTGGATATTCGATAGAGCATGATGGAGTCCGATTCACATTAGTCACGGATTGTGGGCATATTACGGAAGATATTGCACATTATATTTCTATATCTAATTATCTTGTTATTGAAGCAAACCATGAGCCCGAGAAGCTCGCTGCAGGACCATATCCACGTCATTTGAAGGAACGTATCAGTGGACCTAATGGTCATCTAAGTAATGAAGCTTGTGCACTTGCATTGGTTCAGAATGCCTCTCCATTATTGCGCCATGTATGGCTTTGTCATTTAAGCGATGAGAATAATCATCCAGAATTAGCCAAAAAAACAATAGAATCGATTTTGCGTGATAGCGGAATTATAGCTGGTAAAGATTTCATACTTGATGTGTTGAAGCGAAAAACACCTAGCGAATTTTTTGAATTAAAGCTGTAAGGACGTGTTTCTTATTTTTTGTTTTGAAATTTTGGATGAATTGATAACTCTGACATACAGACTCAAGGAAGTTCTCTTCTGATGCCTTCATTAGCATAAGAAGTTCTTCTATACAAGACTTTGTAGAAGGACATTTAAATCCTATTATTCCTTTCAACTAATTTTAGCTACGTAAGACAGTCTACTTTTAAATCTTTGAATTTATGGTGTAAATATTATGATTTGAAACCATCAGGTCATACCTTGCTGTTCGCTACTCTAATACAATGATGTAGAAAGTGATAAAGTTGAATATATGTTTGAAAAGGCGTAGCGAATAAAGTTTACAGTTGAAATAGGGAGATGAAGGAAAAGGTGATGAAATACAATCCTTTTTTAAGTTTTATAACTTTAAAAGTATCAGCTGGTTGCATGTAAGATAGTAAAAGGGCCTGAATTATGTACTGAAAGAGTATCTTTCACAGACCAAACAAGCCTCTTTTATAATGCCCAAGAGATCCTTTTGGAAAAAAGAAATGGTCTATTATTAATCAATTGGAATATTCTCTTAGAAATAAGTACCTTTTAATTTCGCATTCATCTATTATATTATATCGGCTAAAATTATTATATAGTATATTTAATCAGCATGGAGAGTGAGATAACGAAGGATAAGTAAGTCTTATAATAACACAGAATTCATAATTTATGAATCGTGTAAAATACATTTTTTAACGTCAAAAGTTTGTAATTATTACAGGATACTTGTATCTTTGCAACCAATAAAACTATTAAAAATTATATAAACATAACAAGGCATTATGAAGAAATATGAATGTGAGACTTGTGGTTATATCTATGACCCAGAGGTAGGTGATCCAGATAGTGGCATTGCTCCAGGTACAGCTTTTGAAGATATTCCAGATGATTGGGTTTGTCCTCTTTGCGGTGTAAGTAAAGATGATTTTAAGCCTGTTGACGAATAATACAGTTTACAGGAGTTCATAACATAAGGCCTACTCGATTATATGAGTAGGCTTTTTCTTTGAATTATAATCTGTTTTTAATTGATGAAAGCATATTAATCGAGAAAAAAAGTTATCTTTGCAGTGTTATAACAAAATATTTCAGTAGCGATGATTGATGTGAAAATAAAAGATAGTGATATTCGTACGGCTGTTGGTGAAGGCATGGATAGCTTTGTTCAAGTATTTATTGATGCAATTAATAAAGCTATAAATGGCAACCTAACATTGGAGACTATGGAGCAGCTCAATGCTGATCAGATAACTTTGTTAGCCTGGAGCTATCTACATCGAGAGGTGATGAATGGTGGTTATGTTCAACTAATATATAACGGATATGGCGCTTTTATTTTCAAAAATCCATTTGCTGTAGCTGTGCGTAATTGGGGACTTCGTGATCTCTATACACATATTTGTCATGCAAAGAAATATTATGAAAAATATCATGAAAGAATAGAAGCTGTAGTTTCAGATGATGATTTTATGGCATTGTATGAACAAATGCCAGAATTTGATGAATTTGATGATGAATTTGTCGTAAATGAAGAGCATTGGACAGAGATGATAGCTGCCTATATTGATGATCATATTGAAAATTTAGCAACGATTGAATAATGAATAAAGAACAACAAGATAGAAGAAAGAAGTCCCCAGTCCAGATAAGAAACAAAAAAGCTTCGTTTGAGTATTTTTTTGTAGATACTTTTACTGCGGGCATAGTTCTTACGGGTACTGAGATTAAATCTATTCGAGCAGGAAAGGCTTCCTTGGTTGATTCTTTCTGTTATATAAATAAAGGTGAGATGTGGGTACAGGGAATGAACATTTCTCCTTATTTCTATGGATCTTATGCTAATCATGAAGCCAAACGGCCCCGTAAACTCTTGTTAACGAAAAAAGAAATTCGTAGTCTTGAAACAGAATCGAAGACTCCAGGCTTCACAATTATACCTATACTTATTTTTATCGATGAAAATGGTCGTGCCAAAGTCGATATTGCTTTAGCAAAGGGAAAAAAAGAATATGATAAGCGTCAGACATTGAAAGAAAAAGAAGACAGACGAGAAATGGATCGTGCAAGAAAATATTATTAAAACAGAAATAATGAGTATAAGGGATAGCATAAAAGAAAGAATTCTTATATTAGACGGTGCCATGGGCACTATGATCCAGGGATACAACTTAACGGAGAAAGATTTTCGAGGAAGGCTTGAATTGTTACAGATGCTGAATTATCAAGGTAACAATGATATGTTGAACCTTACACGTCCAGATGTTATTGAAGATATTCATCGCCGTTATTTAAAGGCTGGCGCAGATATCATAACAACAAATACCTTTTCTTCTCAGCGTGTTTCACAAGCTGATTATCATTTGGAAAGTTCTGCACGAGATATGGCTTTGGAAGGAGCAAAAATTGCTCGTAAATGTGCAGATGAATTTTCTACGGCAGACAAGCCTCGTTTTGTAGCAGGAAGTATCGGACCGACTAATAAGACTTGTTCTATGTCACCAGATGTTAGCGATCCTGCAAAACGTGATCTGACTTATGATTCTTTGTTTGAATCTTATAGTGAGCAGGTTGCAGCTATGATAGAAGGTGGAATAGATGTAATATTAATAGAGACTATTTTTGATACACTTAATGCTAAAGTAGCTGTTGATGCGTCTATATCTGAGATGTGTAAGGCTGGTGTTGATTTGCCTGTCATGCTTTCTGTGACAATAACCGATTTATCAGGTAGAACACTTAGTGGGCAAACTCTTGATGCCTTTCTTGCTTCGGTTTCTTCTTATCCAATTTTTTCTATCGGTCTGAACTGTTCGTTTGGTGCAGAGCAGATGCGTCCATATCTGAAAGAATTATCAGCAAAAGCTCCTTATTATATAAGTATCTATCCTAATGCAGGTTTACCTAATTCAATGGGTCTATACGATGAGACTGCAGACACAATGGTCCCTCAGATGGCTACTTATATAGATGATAAACTGGTCAATATTATTGGAGGGTGTTGTGGCACTACTGATGATTTTATAGCTGGTTATGCTAAGATTGTTAAAGGAAAAAGTCCACATATACCAGTTGAATGGCCTAAGGAAATAATTCTGTCAGGGCTTGAACAGTTCCGTCTAAGCCCTGAGATTACATTTGTCAATGTAGGGGAACGATGTAATGTTGCTGGAAGTCGAAAATTTTTGCGATTGATCAAAGAGAAGAATTACGAAGAGGCTCTTACAATTGCTCGTAAGCAGGTGGATGATGGTGCATTGGTCTTAGATATTAATATGGATGATGGTTTGCTTGAGGCTAAAGAGGAGATGGTTCATTTCTTAAATATGGTCTCTTCTGAGCCTGAGATAGCTCGAGTCCCGTTAATGATAGATTCTTCTGATTGGAGTGTGGTTGTAGCTGCTTTAAAATGTGTGCAAGGTAAATCTATCGTTAATTCTATCTCTTTGAAAGAGGGGGAAGATTCTTTTATACAGCACGCAAAAGATGTGTTAAGATATGGAGCAGCTGTAGTTGTCATGTGTTTTGATGAAGAAGGGCAGGCAACAAGTTTCGAAAGACGTATAGAAATAGCAAGCAGGGCGTATAAGATCCTCACAGAAAAAGTAGGTTTCCCTGCCCAAGACATTATATTTGATCCAAATATCTTAGCTATTTGTACTGGGATGAAAGAGCATAATAGCTATGCTCTTGACTTTATAAGAGCAGCAGAATGGATTAAAAAGAATCTCCCAGGTGCCCATGTTAGCGGAGGTGTAAGTAATTTGTCATTCAGTTTTCGTGGGAATAATTATATACGTGAGGCAATGCATGCCGTATTTCTCTATCATGCTATTCAAGCAGGGATGGATTTTGGGATAGTTAATCCTGCCACTAAAGTAACTTATGCTGATATTCCGGAAGACCATCTAAAGATTATAGAAGATGTTGTACTGGATAGGGTGGAGGGGAGTGATGAACTATTGATAGACCTTGCTAACAAGATTCTTGAGCAAAAGGATGAACAAGTAGAGAATGGGGTAAATCACAGCTCATCTGACCAGGAGGCATGGCGATCTGAAAGTTTAGAAGAAAGACTGGTGTATGCTCTGAGGAAAGGTATTTCTACTTATCTAAATGAAGATATCCATGAGGCTTTACAGAAGTATTCCCGCGCAGTAGATGTCATTGAAGGGCCATTAATGCGTGGGATGAATGAGGTTGGTGACTTGTTTGGTGCTGGAAAGATGTTTTTACCCCAAGTTGTTAAGACGGCTCGAACAATGAAAGATGCAGTCGCTATTCTTCAACCATACATTGAAAAAGAAAAAGTTGGCGGTAAGGCTATTGCTGGAAAAGTACTACTAGCTACAGTGAAAGGTGATGTTCATGACATTGGGAAAAACATTGTAGGAGTAGTGATGGCGTGCAATAACTATGAGGTGATAGATATGGGCGTTATGGTTCCTGCTGATAAAATTATAAAGAAGGCAAAAGAGGAAAAAGTTGATTTGATAGGTCTCTCTGGGCTTATAACTCCAAGTTTGCAGGAGATGGTAAATGATGTTGTTGCTTTTAAGGAGGCAGGACTAAATATTCCTGTAATGATAGGAGGAGCTACGACTTCCCAGCTTCATGTTGCACTGAAAATAGCTCCATTATATGATAGTCCCGTAGTTTGGATTAAAGATGCCTCTGTTAATCCTTCTATTGCGGCTGTCTTGCTCAATAAGAGAGAGAGAGAGAATTTCTGTAAAGAGTTAAATAAGACGTATGAATGTCTACGTGCTGGATACAAAGAGCAACAACTGAAAATATTATCTTTGGACAAAGCAAGAGAAAATAAATTAAATCTTTTTGAATAAGTAATTTAGAATGTGTAGATTATTGAATACAATATGAAATAGCTTCTGTTAGAATATGAGCTATACTATTGATTAGTTGCTGATTTAAGAAAGATAAAATGATTTATAGACAAGAAGAATTAGTTCGCGAACTGTTGTGGGATTGTTCGTGAACTTTTTTCAAATTGTTCGCGAACAATTTTATGTACGTCTTAGCAGTTTATTTAAATCAATAATTATGTTCCCTTTAATCTGTAGGTTTTTAATCTCTTAAAAAGGGCTTTATTTATTTTGTATTATCTTTGAATTATAGTACTTTTGCATAAAAGTTTATTAGATTGATATGCAATTAAAGAAGAAGAGATGGCATTGTCTTCCAGGACAAGAACCAACCGAGATGGATTTAAAGATTATGGCCTTCGAAAAGAAGGGGAAATTAGTGCCTACTCGTGATCTTATAAAGACACCTGAACAGATTGAGGGTATTCGGAAAAGTGGTGTCGTTAACACAGGTTGTTTAGATGCAGTTGCAGATACTATTCATGTTGGTATGAATACACAAGAAATTGACGATATTTGTATGCAATATTGCAAAGATCATAATGCTATACCTGCTTGCCTAAATTATGAAGGATACCCCAAAAGTGTATGTACCAGTATCAACGAGGTTGTATGTCATGGTATTCCTAAAAAAGAAGATATTCTTCAGGAAGGGGATATTATCAATGTTGATATGACAACGATCGTTGATGGCTATTTTGCAGATGCGAGTCGTATGTTTATTGTAGGCAATAAGACTACTCCTGAGAAAGAGCGTTTGGTTCGTGTAGCAAAAGAGTGTCTTGAACTTGGAGCAGAAGCTGCTAAACCTTATTCTTTTGTTGGGGATATAGGACATGCTATTCAGAAACATGCAGAAAAGAATGGTTATGGAGTTGTTCGTGATCTATGTGGTCATGGTGTAGGACTTGAGTTTCATGAACAACCAGATATTGTTCATTATGGGCATGCAGGCACCGGAATGTTACTTGTTCCAGGCATGGTATTTACGATCGAACCAATGATTAATATGGGGACATGGAAAGTGTTTATCGATGCGGATGATCCGTATGGATGGGAGGTCGTTACAGGCGATGAACTACCTTCTGCTCAATGGGAACATACGTTTGTAATGACAGAACATGGAGTAGAAGTGTTGACCCACTAACTTTCATGTAGTTCTTTTAAGAGATAATTATAGAATGGAAAAAGAGGGTATATATATATTAGGAATAGAAAGTAGTTGTGATGATACAAGTGCAGCAGTCTTAAAGGATGGCATAATCCTCAGCAATGTTACGGCCTCACAGGAAGTACATAAGGCATACGGAGGTGTTGTCCCAGAACTGGCTTCAAGAGCCCACCAACAGAATGTGGTGCCAGTTGTAGATCAGGCTTTAAAACGTGCAGGTATTACAAAAGAACAACTGTCAGCAGTTGCATTTACACGTGGGCCAGGGTTGATGGGAAGTCTTTTGGTTGGCGTGAACTTTGCAAAAGGATTTGCTCGTTCATTGAAAATCCCAATGATAGAAGTCAATCATTTACAAGGGCATGTCATGGCACATTTCATTAAAGAAAGTGAGGATGATACTCATATGCCACCATTCCCATTTATATGTCTCCTAGTTTCTGGTGGAAATTCTCAGATCGTCAAAGTGAATGCATATAATGATATGGAAGTGCTTGGTCAAACAATAGATGATGCTGCTGGTGAAGCAATAGATAAATGTTCGAAGGTAATGGGGTTGGGGTATCCAGGAGGTCCTATCATTGATAAACTTGCACGGCAAGGTAACCCTTTAGCATATAAGTTTGCCGAACCAAATGTTGCAGGTTTTGATTACTCTTTCTCGGGCTTGAAGACTTCTTTCTTATATAATATGCGAAAATGGATACAAGATGATCCCGATTTCATAGAGCATAATAAAGAAGATATTGCTGCAAGCCTT
This sequence comes from Prevotella histicola, assembly GCF_055385135.1. NCBI lineage: Bacteria > Pseudomonadati > Bacteroidota > Bacteroidia > Bacteroidales > Prevotellaceae > Prevotella > Prevotella histicola. The sequence goes on from NZ_AP043793.1 coordinate 282,107, forward strand.
GAACATGCTATCGTTGATACTCTCATGAAAAAATTGCGTTTGGCAGTAAAGCAAACAGGAATCAAACATGTAGCGGTTGCTGGTGGTGTTTCAGCTAACAACGGACTAAGAAATGCTTTCCAGGATCATGCAAAGAGATTTGGCTGGACAATATATATACCAAAGTTTAGTTATACAACAGATAATGCTGCGATGATAGCAAGTGTCGGAACTTTTAAATATAAGGATAAAGATTTTACTAAGATGGACATTCCTGTTTTCAGTAAAGTAACTTTTGAATGATAACAAATTTAGGCCCTATAAACATAAATTATGGATTTTGAAAGTAAAATAATATCTCGTCAAATAGGAGACATTCTGTATGCCTCTGGGTTAACTATTGGTACGGCGGAGAGTTGTACAGGTGGACGCATCAGTGAAGCAATTATTGCAATACCAGGTTCTTCTGATTACTATAAGGGAGGAATAGTTGCATATACTGATGAAGTGAAAGAGAGAATTCTGGGCGTACCTCACGAAATATTAGAGGAGTATACGGCTGTGTCAGAGGAAGTTGCGCGTCAGATGGTGTTAGGTACGATCAATACTATAGATGTTGATTTTGCAATAGCATCAACTGGGTATGCAGGTCCTGGCGGTGGTACTAAGGATAATCCTGTTGGTACAATATGGCTCGCATATGGCAATAAAGAGGAGGTAAGAACTTTTAAGCTTACAGAAGATTTTGGTCGTGACATAAATCTTGCGATAGCAACTAACAAAGCTATTCGGTTGATGCTTGATTTCCTGAAGGATTTGGATATTAAATCCGAATAAAAGCGCAAAAAAGCTTAAAAACAGTAATTATCATTACGAAAGTTTTGCTCATTTGAAAACTTTTTGTAATTTTGCACCCTGTTTGGAATAGGTATCAATTAACGAATCACAAAACAAAGATAGAAATGTCTAAGATTTGTCAAATCACAGGAAAGAAGGCACAGCTCGGTTGTAATGTGTCTCACTCAAAGCACCGTACTAAGAGAAGCTTTGATGTTAACCTTTTCAGCAAAAAGTTCTACTACGTAGAAGAAGGTTGCTGGATTGAGCTGAAGATTAGTGCAGCTGGTCTTCGTCTTATTAATAAAGTAGGCCTTGATGCAGCTCTTAAACAGGCTGTTTCTAAAGGTTATGTTGACTGGAAGGACATTAAGGTAATAGGAGACTAAATAGCATGGCAAAGAAAGCTAAAGGAAATAGAGTCCAGGTTATCTTGGAATGTACAGAGATGAAGGACAGCGGCATGGCTGGAACAAGTCGCTATGTGACAACAAAAAATCGCAAGAATACTCCTGAGCGTCTTGAGCTCATGAAGTACAATCCTGTTCTGAAGAAGATGACTCTTCATAAGGAGATTAAGTAAGCTGATGCGATAGATTTAGTTAATAGTTAAAATAGATAGACTATGGCAAAGAAAGCGGTCGCTACCCTCCATGAAGGATCAACGGATGGTCGCGCATATTCAAAAGTAATTAAGATGGTAAAGAGCCCTAAGACCGGTGCTTACATCTTTGATGAGCAGATGGTCCCTAATGAGGCTGTCAAAGACTTCTTTAAGAATTAATTTCTATAAAGGTAATATTAGAGGATGTACTTTTTAAAGGTACATCCTCTTTTTGTTTATTGGTGTTAAATCTATATTGCTTACTGCAATAATTGAGGACTGAAAGATGTTAGCAATGACCCTCCCGTCAAAGTGGAAGGTAACTGATGGCTAATATCAGATGTGTTTAAATAACATTTCAAGCATTATGTCTGTGACATGTGCAATCTTTTTTATACTTTTGTGGGAAGAAACCGATATACTTCGTTTATCTTGATGTAAACTAATATTAAACAATATATACATGGATACGTTGAAACTTTCTCCAATTCGGAAGACGATAGTGGGAGTCCAATTCCTCTTCGTTGCCTTTGGTGCTACTGTTCTTGTCCCTTTACTTGTAGGGCTTGATCCTGCAACGGCACTATTTACTGCAGGTTTAGGGACATTTATCTTTCATTTAGTTACGAAGGGTAAGGTCCCGATTTTTTTAGGTTCTTCCTTTGCCTTTATAGCACCAATCATTGCGGCGTCGAAGCAATGGGGTATGCCTGGGACACTGGCAGGCATAGCGGGTGTATCTCTGGTTTATTTTGTTATGTCAGCCTTAATTAAATGGCAGGGAAAGAAACTGCTAGATAGATTGTTTCCACCTGTTGTTATTGGACCTGTTATCATTTTAATTGGCTTATCATTATCGACATCAGCAGTTGATATGGCAAAAACTAATTGGCTATTGGCTTTTGTATCATTGGCTGTGGCAGTTTGTGTGTTATCTATGGGGCGTGGTTTGATGAAACTTGTACCTGTTATTTGTGGTATAGTTTCTGGTTACATATTAGCAGTTTGTATGGGAGTCGTTGATTTCTCACATGTTGTAGCAGCACCATGGTTAGCTCTGCCTCCAGCTTTATCTGATTTTCATCTGCCGCAATTCGCATGGGAACCATTCCTTTATATGATTCCTGTAGCTATTGCACCTGTGATAGAGCATGTGGGTGATATTTACGTAGTAAGTGCTGTTGCTGGTAAGGATTTTACAGCATCTCCTGGTTTACATCGCACAATGTTAGGTGATGGTTTAGCTTGTCTTGCTGCCTCTTTTTTTGGTGGTCCCCCAGTAACAACCTATAGTGAGGTAACAGGAGCAATGAGTATTACAAAGGTAACTCATCCTCAGGTAATTCGTATTGCTGCTGCAACAGCTATTGTATTTTCGGTGATAGGGAAGTTGAGTGCTTTGTTACAGAGTATTCCTTCTGCAGTGTTAGGAGGTATTATGCTGTTACTCTTTGGAACAATTGCTTCTGTTGGTATTCAGAACCTTATTCAACATAAGGTAGACTTTAATCGTACACGTAACATCATTATTATATCAATTACGCTGACGATGGGTATTGGAGGTGCCGTGCTACAGTGGGGTAGTTTCTCTATTAGTGGTATCGGACTCTCTGCAGTTATTGGTGTTATTTTAAATCTTCTGCTTCCACCAGCAAAGGAAAAGAAGTTTATTGAGAAGGAATAAAAGTGTCATGTTATATTGACGATAAAAAGATAAGGCAAATAGATGCGTTAAAGCCTATTAGCCTTATCTTTTTCTATAAAAGAGTCTTTAGTTACCAACCGAATCCTTATACTGTTGCTTAATCTTTTCTTCAAGTTCTTCTAATGTTTGCTTGCTGTCAAATAGACCTTTGATAAGGCGATAACCTAACCATATCAATATCATGCCTATAAGTGCAAGGAGATATTGTAAAACGACACTATTTATGATAGTCTTTGTATAGTTCTCGCAGATAACAAAGCCTGCGATGAAGATGATATAATCAATCCAGCCCGAACTTTTATAGCTCTGTACGATGCGTTGATATTCTTCATTGTTGGCAAGAATCTCTTTACGATTCTCTGTCCATTTTTTCTCAAATTCTTCGTTTGTCATAGGAGGGATAAGTGTTGAATGTTAAGTGCCGATCTACTTATACTTTCATTAAATCACTCATAATAGAATCGCTGACATAGATACCATTGCGAGTGAGGTGGAGTTTGCCGTTGTCCTCTTTTAATAGACCTTGTTGTTGAAAAGGTTTTGCAAGGCGTATAAGATAGGTTCGGTATTCGGCAGGGAGTATTGAAAGGTCTATTCCTTCACATGTGCGCAGAGCTGTCATAATGATATCATTATAGTGTGTGTCTGCATCAATTATTTCTTCTTCAGACGGAAGTCTATTTTTTTGAATTGCAGTGATATAAGCTTTGATATCTGCTACATTCCAACTTCTTTTACCATTACCATATGAATGAGCAGCAGCACCGATGCCTATATAAGGGATATTTTGCCAATACGAACTGTTGTGTTGGGAACGATAAAGACTTTGAATTTTGGACTTTGAGGTTTGAATATTGAACTTGGGACTTTGAACGTCTAGTTTAGCAAAGTTACTAATCTCATATTGTTCATATCCTGCTTTGGCTAAGCGGTCGATGAGTGTATCGTACATCTGTCGATAGAGTTCTTCGTCTATCTCTTTGACCTTTCCTTCCTGGAGGAGTCGGAAGAGGGGGGTTCCTTTCTCATACATAAGACTGTATGCAGAAATGTGTTCAATATCTAAAGCAAGTAGTCGTTCAATGTCATCGTTCCATTCTTCAAGTGTCTCGTTGGGAAAACCAAACATAAGGTCTACTGATATGTTCTTGATTCCTATACCTCTTAGACGTTTGACAGCATTCTTCACCTCGTCAGCTGTATGTCTACGGTGTAAAAAGTGTAAACGTTCGTCCGAGAAGGTCTGTGCTCCCATAGAGATACGATTGATAGGAAGAGAATGCAAGTTCTGTGCGAACTCTTCTGTCACGTCATCTGGGTTACATTCCATTGTGATTTCGATAGGTATTGCAGTAGAACAGGTGTTGTCCTCTTTGTTCCATTCTAAACCAATGTGGTATACTTTATCTATCGTTTGGAATATCTTCTGTAAGCTATTGAAGGAAAGCAGTGAAGGAGTTCCACCGCCTAAATAGATACTTGATAAGCCTGTCATTTTCCTACCAAACATATCATCGTCCTTCTCCATACGGAGTTCCATCTCATGGCAAAGAGCATTCACATACTGTTCTTCAACAGAAAGCCTTTCACCCTTCTCTCTTGCAGATGTAGTGGAGTAGAATCCACAGTAAATGCAGCGACTGGCACAAAAAGGAATGTGAATGTATAATCCAAACATGATTAAGTATATGCGTATATATTAATGTATGTCTTAAAAGAACTAATGCAAATGTACTAATAAGTTTTAAAAGAATTTGTTTTTTTCGTAAGAAACTTTGGCTCTTTCATTGAAAATGCCTAACTTAGACCGCTGAATGGATGAGTTAATACTTGTCCTCTTGAGACGAATAAATTATTACTAACAGCTTAAATCTATCAGATATGAGAGTATATCAGACAAACGAGATTAAGAACATTGCCTTGGTTGGCAGTGCGGGTAGCGGCAAGACTACTCTTGCCGAAAGTATGTTGTTCGAAGCTGGTGTTATTAAGCGCCGCGGTTCAGTAGAAGCTAAGAATACAGTTAGCGATTACTTCCCTGTAGAACAGGAGTATGGTTACTCTGTGTTCCCTACTGTTTTTCATGTTGAGTGGAATAACAAGAAGCTGAATATTATTGATTGTCCAGGTAGTGATGATTTCATTGGTGGTGCAATAACAGCTCTTAATGTTACAGATGAAGCTGTCATCCTTATTAATGGTCAATATGGGCCAGAAGTGGGTACGCAGAATAACTTCCGTTATACAGAGAAACTGAAGAAACCAGTTATTTTTTTAATCAATCAGCTTGATTCTGATAAGTGTGATTATGAGAATATCATATCAACAATGCAGGATATTTATGGTCCAAAGTGTGTTCAGATCCAATATCCAATAGAAACAGGACCGAACTTTAATAGTTTAATAGATGTTTTGTTGATGAAGAAATATAGTTGGAAGCCAGAGGGAGGTGAACCAATAATTGAAGATATACCTGCAGATCAAATGGATAAGGCTATGGAGCTTCACAAAATTCTTGTTGAAGCTGCAGCTGAGAATGATGAGGGATTGATGGAGAAGTTCTTTGAAGAAGAAACTCTTTCAGAGGATGAACTTCGTACGGGAATCCGTAAGGGACTCATCACACGCTCAATATACCCAGTCTTCTGTGTATGTGCTGGCAAGAGTATGGGGGTACATCGTTTGATGGAATTCTTAGGCAATGTCGTTCCATTTGTAGATGAAATGCCTAATATTCATAATACACGTGGTGAAGAAGTAGCCCCTAATAGTGATGGACCAGAGTCTTTGTACTTCTTCAAAACTGGGTTAGAACCACATATTGGGGAAGTTAGCTACTTTAAAGTAATGAGTGGATGTGTAAAGGCTGGTGATGACTTAACAAATTCAGATCGTGGTTCAAAGGAACGAATAGGACAGATATATGCTTGTGCAGGTGCAAATAGAGTTCCTGTAGATCAATTGAATGCTGGAGATTTAGGTTGTACTGTCAAACTGAAAGATGTGAAGACAGGAAACACTTTGAATGGTAAAGGTACGGATGAACGATTTGATTTTATCAAATATCCTAATTCTAAATACTCTCGTGCTATCGAAGCAAAGAACTCACAAGATACAGAAAAGTTGATGGTAGCACTGTTGAAGATGCATCAAGAGGATCCTACATGGGTTGTGGAACAGAGTAAGGAGCTTCGGCAGACAATCGTTCATGGGCAGGGCGAATTTCATCTTCGTACACTTAAATGGCGTTTGGAGAACAACGAAAAGCTGCAAGTGAATTTTAAAGAGCCTAAGATACCATATCGTGAAACAATTACTAAACAAGCTAAAGCAGAATATCGGCATAAGAAACAAAGTGGTGGTGCTGGTCAATTTGGCGAGGTACATTTGATAGTAGAACCCTATGCAGAAGGAATGCCTGATCCAACAGTTTATAAGTTTAATGGGCAAGAGTTTAAGATGAATATCAAAGGGCGTGAAGAACGTGACCTCCCATGGGGTGGAAAGCTCGTCTTTATCAATTCCGTTGTAGGTGGTGCTATTGATGCACGCTTCATGCCGGCTATACTGAAGGGCATTATGGATTGTATGGAGCGTGGTCCTCTGACTGGAAGTTATGCACGTGACGTTCGTGTAATCGTTTATGATGGAAAGATGCATCCTGTTGATTCTAATGAATTATCGTTTACATTAGCAGCCCGTCATGCTTTTTCTGATGCCTTTAAAACTGCAGGACCTAAAATCCTAGAACCAATCTATGATTTGGAGGTTTTTGTTCCAGATGATTATATGGGTGATGTGATGAGTGACTTACAAGGGCGTCGTGCCATGATTATGGGAATGGACTCTGAGGCTGGTTATCAGAAATTGCAGGCAAAGATTCCTTTGAAGGAGCTTGCTAACTATAGTATTTCATTGAGTTCTCTCACTGGTGGTCGTGCAAGTTTCACTACTAAGTTTGCAAGTTACGAGCTTGTCCCGAATGACGTCCAGCAGAAACTGATTGACGAGCATGAGGCAGAAGTTAAAGACGAAGATGAATAAAATTTATATTTTAAACTAAGTAAATTATAAAGGATGGTCCAATCATATCATAAGATAGATGGACCATCCTTTTTCTTACGTTTACATGAGCCTCTACAATAACTAGAGAAAGAATAGACTCTTATTTTTTTATGTTAGAGTTGTTACTAAGCACCAATAAAGTTGATGTTAAGCATGAATAATGTTATGACTAAACACATTAATAATTAAGTATATCTTGGATTGTTAAACGCCATATTATATTTATAAAGTCAATGTTTGAATTACATTATAATTGATATTTATACAGTTAAAGTTGTTATATTTGTTAATAAAAGGGAATTTAACTAGTTTAATTAACTTCTATATGTTAATCTATTAAGAATTGCTTATCTTTGCAAGTACAAATAATAAAAGACGATTGGTAGTAACCTTATGAGGTTTTTACACATAAGAAGTAACGGATAATGAAGAAGAGTACAATTTGGATCATAGCTGTCATAATGGGGTTTTCATTCCTTGGACTACTTTTGCTCCAGCTCAACTATATCGAAGAAATGGCTGAGATGAAGAAAGAACAGTTTGATGAATCTGTCAATCGTGCTCTTTATCAAGCTTCTCGTAATATGGAGTTGAATGAGACTCTTCGTTATTTAGAGGATGATGTTAATAATAAAGAGCGTAAGTTGCCGCAGAATCAAATGAGTTCAAAAGATTCTGTCACAGCTACGCATCAGGCTCCGTCGACAGATAATCAGGGTGATGTCTACACCTCTTTTGAAGCAAAACTAAAGCAATCGAAGCCTTCTTTGGTTCCGAAAGGTTCAATTTTACGGAGTGATAGTAGTTCTTTGTCTGCTACAAAACGTAATATGCAAGAGATTGTTCGTAATCGTTATGTTTATCAGAAAGCCATGTTGGAGGAAGTTGTTTATAATATCCTGTATTCAGCTTCGGATAAACCTCTACGTCAACGTATAAACTTTAAACTGTTGGATCAGGACTTAAAGGCTGAGATGATGAATAATGGTATTAATATTCCTTATCACTTCACAGTTACAACACAGGATGGGAGAGAAGTTTACCGTTGTCCAGATTATGTGAGTGACGGTGAAGAAAATACCTATTCCCAGGTTCTTTTCCGCAATGACCCTGTAAATCGAATGGGGGTTGTTAAGGTACATTTCCCAGAAATGAATAATTACATCTTCTCGAGTGTACGCTTTATGATCCCATCTATCATCTTTACTTTTGTCCTTCTGTTCACATTCATTTTTACAATTGTAATTATCTTCCGACAGAAACGTTATAGTGAGATAAAGAATGACTTTATTAATAATATGACCCATGAGTTGAAAACTCCGATTGCAAGTATCTCTTTGGCAGCTCAAATGATGAATGATAAGAGTCTGACGAAAACACCAAAGATGCTGGAACACTTAGGAGGGGTTATCAATGATGAGTCAAAACGTCTGAGATTTCTTGTTGAGAAAGTGCTTCAAATGAGCATGTATGATCGAAAAAAAGCTGTTTTAAAGAAGAAATATACAGACTTAAATGAAATGGTTGAGACCATAGCGAATTCCTTTACACTTCGCGTAGAACATACTGGTGGAAAGGTTTATACAGATATAGAAGCAGTCGATTCTACTATGTTTGTTGATGAAATGCATTTTCAAAATGTGATTTTCAATCTTCTTGATAATGCCGTCAAGTATGCAAAGCCAGAGCAACCATTGGATGTCTATCTGAAAACATGGAATACGAATGAGCATCTTTATCTGTCAATCCGTGATACGGGTATGGGTATTAAGAAAGAAAATCTTAAGAAGATCTTTGAAAAGTTCTATCGTGTGCATACAGGTAATCGACATGATGTGAAAGGATTTGGACTTGGATTAGCCTATGTAAAACGTATGGTAGACCTTCATGATGGAGAGATAAAAGTACTGAGTGAATATGGCAAGGGAACTAAGTTCATTATTAAACTCCCTGTTATTCATGATGAGGATATAGTAGATTAAATAAATTAGAATTAACAAATTAAATTATTATTGATATGGACGATAAGCTAAAAATTCTTTTGTGTGAAGATGATGAGAATCTCGGAACATTGTTGAGTGAGTATTTGCAAGCTAAAGGTTATCAAGCTGATCTTTGCCCTGATGGTGAAGTAGGTTATAAATTCTTTTTGAAGAATAAGTACGATATTTGTGTTCTTGACGTGATGATGCCTAAAAAGGATGGTTTCACACTTGCGCAAGAAATCCGTCAGGCTAATGCTGAGATTCCAATTATCTTTCTTACAGCAAAGCAGTTGAAAGAAGATATCTTGGAAGGATTCAAGATTGGAGCAGATGATTATATTACAAAACCGTTCTCAATGGAAGAACTCGTGTTCCGTATTGAGGCAATTCTTCGCCGTGTAAGGGGTAAAAAGACAAAGGAATCAACAATGTACAATATTGGTCGTTTTACCTTTGATACTCAGAAGCAGCTGCTGACGTTGGACAATGATCCTTCAAAAGCAACTAAGTTAACAACAAAGGAGAATGAACTGTTGGCTTTGTTATGTGCTCATTCTAACGAGATCCTTCAGCGCGATTATGCATTGAAGACTATTTGGATTGATGATAACTATTTCAATGCACGTTCAATGGACGTTTACATTACTAAGTTGCGTAAGCATCTGAAGCCAGATTCTCAAATAGAGATTATTAATATTCATGGTAAAGGATATAAGCTCATTGTTCCAGACGAGCAGTAAGAACCTTATACTGTAATGCATGCCGCATGCAGGACCTATATGTCAAACGCTATTCTATTCCCGTTGAGGGGATTGGATAGCGTTTTTCTTGTTTAATCAAGAAGTGAGATGATAAAGATCGCACCTAAACCACATTTGGAAATTTCGTGAAAATATTACAGATTGGAGTCAATCTTGTTATGTGTTTAGTACTCCGCACTATTGGTGTTTACCACGAACACTGTTAGTGTTCACCATCAGCACAATAAGTGCTGGGCATCAACACCATGATATGAAATGGCCAAAGATGGACGTTATTTCTATCAAACCATATAGAAAGATACTAATATTTAATACGTTTGAATAACTTTTATTGGTTACGTTTAAATATATTTACTCTTTTCTTATCCGTGTTTTGGTAATTCTTATTACTTTTGTACCGACTAATATTTTGAGATCAGACTGAACAAACAAATGATATACAAATTCGATTTCCTGATTATCGGTGGTGGTATCGCAGGATTGACTTATGCTTTAAGTGTTGCAAATCGTGAAAAGGGTAGAGTTGCATTAATATGTAAAACCTCTTTGAATGAAACTAATACAGCAAAAGCACAAGGAGGAATAGCATCTGTTACCAATCTTACCGTTGACAATTATGAAAAGCATATCAATGATACTATGGTGGCAGGGGATAATATCTCCGACCCTTTAGCTGTGAGACAAGTTGTGTGTAATGCCCCTTCAGCAATTCAAACGCTTGTTGACTGGGGGGTTAATTTTGATAAACACCAAGACGGAACATACGATCTACATCGTGAAGGTGGACATAGTGACTTCCGCATACTTCATCATGCTGATGATACTGGATTTGAGATACAACGTGGCTTGATGGATGCTGTGCGGGCTAACTCAAATATTACAGTATTTGAGAATCACTATGCTGTAGAGATTATCACACAACATCACTTAGGGAAAAAGGTGACTCGAAGAACGCCTGATATAGAGTGTTATGGTGCATATGTTCTCAATCCTGATACTCAGAAAGTTGATACATTCTTGAGTAAGGTGACGCTCATGGCTACAGGAGGCGTTGGGGCTGTATATGCAATGACGTCAAATCCGGTGATAGCTACAGGAGATGGCATAGCAATGGTTTATCGTGCAAAGGGTACGGTGAAGGATATGGAGTTTGTACAGTTCCATCCTACGGTTCTTTATAACCCTTCCGAGACCCATCCGGCATTCCTAATTACTGAGGCTATGAGGGGTTATGGAGGAGTGTTGCGACTACCAGATGGTCAGGAGTTCATGCAGAAGTATGATGAACGACTTTCTCTTGCCCCACGTGATATTGTGGCAAGAGCTATCGACCATGAGATGAAGATACACGGACTCAACCATGTTTGTCTTGACTTGACACACAAGGATGCTGAAGTGACAAAGCGCCATTTCCCGCATATCTATGAGAAGTGTATGAGCGTTGGGATAGATATTACGAAAGACTATATACCAGTCTGCCCCAGTGCCCATTATATGTGTGGTGGTATAAAGGTAGATTTGAATGGGGAGAGTTCCATCCATCGACTTTATGCTGTGGGCGAATGTTCGTGCACAGGACTGCATGGAGGGAATCGCCTTGCCAGTAACTCTCTGATAGAAGCAGCCGTTTACGCTAAGTCTGCAGCAGCCCATTCTCTACAGAAGATTGATAACTATGATTTCAATACGGATGTCCCTGAGTGGAATGACGAAGGCACAATGACCAATGAAGAGCATGTCTTGATAACACAAAGTATTCGAGAAGTAGGCGAAATCATGAGTAATTATGTTGGTATTGTTCGTAGTGACTTACGCTTGAAACGTGCGTGGGACAGGCTCGACTTACTCTATGAAGAGACCGAGAACCTCTTTAAGCGTGTTAAAGCAACGAAGGATATATGCGAACTCCGTAATATGATAAATGTTGGTTATCTGATAACACGGCAAGCGATAGAGCGGAAAGAGAGTCGTGGGCTACATTATACTGTAGATTATCCGAAGCATGCTTATGACAAGAAGACCGAAGAAAAAATAGATAGATAATAAAGAGAAACACTGTTACCATAGATTATTCAACATATAACTAAGAATCAGATGATAAAAGAAAAATGGTTGGAGCAAGGCTTTATCGACGAGGCTATCCCAGAAGGGGTAGATGTTAAGGCTGAAATACGTAGGTTGTGCAAGGAGAAGAACGCACTTATCATGGCACATTATTACACAGAAGGAGTTATCCAGGAGTTGGCTGACTTCGTCGGAGATAGTTTGGCCTTGGCACAGAAGGCTGCATCAACAAATGCCGACATTATTGTGATGTGTGGTGTGCATTTTATGGGTGAGACGAATAAGATATTATGTCCTGAGAAGACAATACTTGTTCCTGATCTTAATGCTTCTTGCTCTTTAGCAGAGAGTTGTCCAGCCGATGAGTTTGAGAAGTTTGTTAAGGCACATCCTCATCACACGGTTATCAGTTATGTAAACACGACGGCAGCAACGAAGGCTTTGACAGATATTGTAGTAACAAGCAGTAATGCCAAACAGATTGTGGAGTCTTTGCCGAAAGAAGCACCGATTATCTTTGGTCCAGATAAGAACTTAGGACATTATATCAGCGAGCAGACCGGTCGTAAGATGTTGCTCTGGGATGGAGCTTGCCAGGTTCATGAGAAGTTCTCTGCAGTGAAAATTCAACAGCTAAAAAGCAAGTATCCAGCTGCTAAGGTACTCGTTCATCCAGAATGTCCACCAGCTATAATCAGCCTGGCTGACAAGGTGGGGAGTACAGCAGCCTTGTTGAAGTATAGTGTTACTGATAGTGCTCAAGAGTTCATCGTGGTGACAGAGAGTGGTATTCTTGTTGAGATGCAACGATTGGCACCGAATAAGACATTCATTCCTGCTCCTGCGGAAGATAGTGATAACACTTGTAACGAATGTGAGTATATGAAACTTGTCACGTTGAACAAATTGTATAACTGTCTGAAATACGAGTGGCCTGCTATCGAAGTTGAGCCAGAGATGGGTAAGAAAGCCGTGAAGTCTATTCACAGGATGTTGGAAATATCAAAGAATTTAGGTTTATAATTTAATCATATATTTATGTTGTCAGTAGAAGAACTTAACGATAAACTTATCGAACTCGCTTTTAGTGAGGATATTGGAGATGGTGATCACACAACACTTTGTTGTATTCCTGCAGATGCAGTAGGCGAAAGCAAGTTGCTAATAAAGGAAGAAGGGGTCTTAGCTGGTGTTGAGATAGCCAAACGAGTATTCTATCGCTTCGACCCTAAACTTCAAGTTGAGGTGTTTATAGAAGATGGTGCGTGGGTGAAGCCAGGGGATATTGTGATGATAGTAAAAGGTAGGATACAAAGTCTATTACAGACAGAACGGCTCATGCTCAATATCCTACAGCGTATGAGTGGTATAGCCACGATGACGCATAAGTACCAACAAGCGTTGATAGATGCTGGCACGAAGACGCGCGTCCTCGATACTCGTAAGACAACACCAGGGATGAGAATGTTGGAGAAAGAGGCAGTTAAGATAGGGGGTGGACTGAATCATCGCATTGGATTATTTGATATGATTCTCTTAAAAGATAATCATGTTGACTTTTGTGGAGGGATACATAATGCTATCTCTAAGGCAAAGCAGTATTGTAAGGAACATGGAAAGAACGGTCTCAAGATAGAGTGTGAGGTCAGAAATTTCGATGAGTTGGAGGAAGCCTTACGTGAAGGGTGCGACCGAATCATGTTTGATAACTTTACACCAGAAGACACTCGCAAGGCTGTTGAGATAGTTGGAGGTCGTTGTGAGACGGAGTCAAGTGGGGGAATCACCTTCGATACGATGATTCCATACGCACAGGCAGGGGTCGACTTCATCTCCTTTGGTGCATTGACACATAGTGTTAAAGGACTTGATATGAGTTTTAAGGCGGTGACGAAGAAGGATTAATGGAGTCAAATCTATGAATGACTCAGAATTATTTATGTGAGAGGACTTTTTAATTTTCACGAAGAGAAATATTCCTCTCGCATAAATAATTATTTCCTTCTATGAAAATAATTTGGGGATGTGGTAGTTTTTTACTATTTATCTTTCGTACATCAAGATTTTATGAACTCCTTTATTTGCAACAAACTTTGTAAATAAGGTAAATGAAGTTGGATTTAGAACAAAAAGAGAGGTCCAATAAAGATCCTAAAAATAGGATTATGGGATAAGGTTTTGTAGTTGTGATTACTGTTTAGATGAATAGATTATAATCAATATACAATTTCCTAAAACACATTTTCCTGTCATTTCTATCACTTATTTCAGATGTGTAATTAAATGATTTGTAGGGTGTTGACTCGAAATGTTAAAAGTGAAAGTAAAACGAAATAAAAATCACTCTGGTATAAGGTATATAAACAAGTTTTTACTCTTTAGATTTCTATCCCATTCTATCATACGTAAGATTATAACCTCTAATGTTTGACTAACAATCTAGACTTTTTGTGATATGGAAAGTCTGTGATTTAATTCTCTAATAATCGTAGCGAAGATAGCTATTTTTTATCCTTTTTTTCGTTAAATGAATGGATAGAAGCTGCGCTCTCACCCTTTACAAATAAGATAATACCACCCAAAACTAATAGAAGTCCACTGAAGAGAACTACATTCCCATGAATATGTAGGACGACATGGACAACAAATAGCAGAAGACCAATAATTACCACTGCAATTCCTAAATGTTTAATATATCTTTTCATATATAATAGTAAATATGCTGTTTACAGACGCAAAAGTACTAAAAATATTTGGTCATTTATATAAAAATGAGTACTTTTGCACCGCATTTTGCGTAAGCAGATGTAATTTAATTCACAAATTTATATTTTAAGTAGTATGAATCAATACGAAACCGTTTTCATTTTGACTCCCGTTTTGTCTGACGAACAGATGAAGGAAACGGTCGCTAAATTCAAGAAACTGCTCACCGATAATGGCGCTGAGATCTTGAACGAGGAGGCCTGGGGTCTGAAGAAGTTGGCTTACAACATCCAGAAGAAGTCATCAGGCTTCTATGCTTTGTTGGAGTTCAACGCAGAACCATCAGTTATCAACACTCTCGAGACCGGCTTCCGTCGTGACGAGAAGGTTATTCGTTACATCACCGTTAAGCAGGACAAGTATTCTGCAGCTTATGCTGAGAAGCGTCGTGCTAAATGGGCAGCTAAAAAGGAGGCTTAAATCATGGCAGAGCAGAAATCAGAAATCCGTTATTTGACAGCTCCTTCTATTGATACAAAGAAGAAGAAGTATTGCCGTTTCAAGAAGAGCGGTATTAAGTACATCGATTATAAGGATGGCGAGTTCTTGAAGAAGTTCCTCAATGAACAGGGAAAGATTCTTCCTCGTCGTATTACAGGTACTTCTTTGAAGTATCAGCGTCGTGTGGCACAGGCTGTTAAGCGTGCTCGCCAGATTGCGCTCCTTCCATACGTAACCGATTTGATGAAGTAAAAAGGAGGTCAATAGATGGAGATTATATTGAAAGAAGATATTATCGGCCTTGGATACAAGAACGATATCGTTAATGTAAAGAACGGCTATGGCCGTAACTACCTTATCCCAACAGGTAAAGGTGTTATTGCTTCTCCTTCTGCTAAGAAGCAGTTGGCTGAAAACTTGAAACAGCAAGCTACTAAGCTTGCAGCACTTAAAGCAGAGGCAGAGAAGAAAGCAGCACAGTTGGATGGCGTAGAACTTGTTATTGAAACAAAGGTATCTGCAACTGGAGTTACTTACGGTTCTGTTAATGCTGCTACAGTAGTTGAAGAGCTTGCAAAGCGTGGTATTGAGATTGATCGTAAGATTGTCACAATGCACGATATGAAGAAAGTTGGTTCTTCTGAAGCAACAGTTCACTTCCACAAGGAGGTTGAGGTTAAAATCCCTGTTACTGTAGTAGCAGAGAATCAGCCAGCTCCTGCTGTTGAGGAGACATCTGTAGAGCAGCCTGTAGAAGCTTCTGTATCAGAAGAAGAGGCTCCAGCAGCTGAGTAATATAGACATTTTGCACTGTAAAGCAGTATGTTAGATAATTATCCCTTTCACTCTCGAGTGGAGGGGATTTTTAGTTCTTTTATGAAACGTATAGTACTTACTGGCGGCCCTTGTGCCGGCAAAACGACAGCACTTGTCAAGATAATTGAGCATTTCTCCAGTCTTGGCTATAAAGTGTTTATCATTCCTGAAGTTCCAACATTGTTCAGTCAGGCAGGAATGGATTATCTTACAGATAATTATGCATTTTTTTATGAAGGTGAAAAAGCCACTTTAGAAATGCAAATTGCATTAGAGGAAAAATTCACACGAATAGCAGAGACGATAGAAGAGCCTACGATTATTGTTTGTGATCGTGGAACAATGGATATCTCTGCATACATGAAACCTGCTATGTGGCAGGATATTACCTCGGCATTATCAACAGATTCTGAACGGTTACGTGCACGTTATGACGCCGTGCTTCACCTTGTTAGTGCAGCTGATGGTGCTGAACAATTCTATACTACAGCTACTAATGCAGAACGTACTGAAGGACTTGAGCTTGCACGAGAGTTGGATAAAAAAGTTATTTCTGCTTGGTCAGAGCATCCACGCTTACGCGTTATCAATAATCATGAAAACTTTGATACAAAGATCAATCGTGTCTTACAAGAGATATCAAATGTATTAGAGATTCCCCAGCAGGTTATTGAAGAGAGGAAATATATAGTTCGTCTTATAGGGGATATACCTGGAGCCATAGAAAGTGATATCAAGCAAACATACCTTACTTCTGAGCCACGTAGTGAGGTGCGACTCCGCAGGCGCACACTTAATGGGGTCTCTGTTAATGTTCGCACCACAAAGAAAACTTTGCCAACTAATGAGCAAGTTGAGACTGAACGTCAGATAGATAATAATCTCTACGAATCCCTTATGAGACAAGCTGATCCTTATCGTTATTCAATACATAAGATTCGGAAGACATTTATATGGCGTGGTCAGTTTTTTGAACTGGATACATATTTAGAACCTATATCCAATCTTCAGATTTTAGAGACAAAAGGTATTGTGGATCATGAAGATGTAAATTTTCCGCCATTCTTAGAAGTTCTTGAAGACATAACTGGTAAGACAGAGTATTATAATTATAATCTTGCTCTGAAGAGATAGAATTGGTCTGCTTTGAAACGACCTTTATTTATGTAGTATACAATATTAAATGCCGTAACTTTCTTTTATTAAGTTACGGCATTTAATATTCCTGTTCAGATGATCTATTTTTTCTTTTTTGATTTATCTAGTTCTTCCCAATATTTCTTACCTTTCTCTTTTAGTTTGATAGTAAATGCCATGGCATCGGCTGCGGCTTTTTCTTCGTCTACAGCATTAGCATATGCATGATGATAGCCTTTGGTTTTGGTCCATTGTCCACGAGTGAAGTCTGGAACTTCTACAGGAATATTACCATTATCCATTGATATTGCCCCCAACTCTGCCAAACAACACCATTCAGCAAGGTCGTATACATCAATGTCAAGTGGTAATCCATTCTGGAGACAGTAAACAAGTCTTGAATCCATAATGAAGTCCATACCGCCATGGCCTCCTACTTCTTTAGCTTGTTTCTCATATTTTGTAACAATTGGGCTCTCATATTTCTTTATTAAGGCATCTGCATCAGCTTTTGAAAGATAAGAATGTCCTGAAATATCATCAGACGAGGGCATGACACCTGATTTCTTCATCTCATCAGAAGACAATGCAAAACCTTCAAATGGATATTTATTTGCAAAGCCCTTTGTTCCAGTTAGTTGATACATACGATTATATGGTTGAGGAGTCATAACATTATGATGTATTTCGATAATCTTCCCATTCTCGGTGCTAATAAGTGTTGTTGTTTGATCACCATTGCGGAACTCCTTGCATTCTTCTCCTGTCATTTGTTTCACATGCATCTTCCCATTAACTGATTTTGTATCCATTGCAACGAGTGTCTTCATTTTATCACCACGGTGTATATCTAAAACCTGTGCGATAGGCCCTAAGCCATGTGTAGCATAGACATCTCCCCGGAAATTCTTATTATAATCTAATCTCCAACCCAGTTTATCTTGTGCGTCTTTCTTCCAATATTCATTCCAATATTGAGTAAGATCGTGGCGATATGCGCCTTGTACGTAAAGAATCTCCCCAAAGACATTTTTTTGAGCCATGTTTAATGCGTTAAGTTCAAAGAAGTCATAACAACAATTCTCAAGCATAAAACAGTGTAAACGTTTCTTCTCAGATAGGTCAATTAGTTGCCATATTTCAGAAAGATTCATAGCACCTGGTACTTCTATTGCCACATGCTTGCCATTGATCATTGCCTCATGTGCAACAAGAAAATGATGTTTCCAATCAGGAGCTATATAGACAAGGTCAATATCCTTACGTTTACAAAGGTCTTTATAACCATCTTCGCCAGAGTAGATTGCTGCTGCGGGCATACTTGCTTTGCGGAGATAGTCCTGGCATCGTTCTGCTCTGTCACGTTCGTAATCGCAGAGAGCAACAACCTGTATTCCTGGTATATGCGTCCATCTTTCTACTGCATCATGACCACGCATGCCCAATCCTACAAAAGCTACACGTACAACTTTCATTTTGGGCGCAGAAAGATTGAGGGCACTTTCCTGTCCTTCAGGACGTTGAGGGACTTCAGTTATTGCCTTCCCGTTTTCTATTTTATATTTCCAGTTATACTGAGCTTGTATTAAAGAAGGTTGGAGTGAACAAACAGTAATGCAAAATGCTAATACATTTTTTTTAATATTCATAATCTCAATAAAGTTGTTATGTTTTAAAGAATTTAGGTTTTATTTTTATTATTGGATGCAAAAGTAAAATAAAAATGTAGGCAATACAAGTTTTTTATTTACTATTTGCGAAATCGTTGAAGTCTAATTCTTTACAAATCTTTGTTATTATAAAATCTCTAAGACTTGCTAATGCAACCTCAAAACAAGTTATCTGATATTTATTAAACGTATTTACAAAACATTACAAGCCGTTTGTAATACTTCTACAAAGCCTTTGTAATTTTTCTACAAAGCGCTTGTAATCTTTCTACAAAGCCTTTGTAATTTTCTGTAATGTGCTATGTACTGGATTTAGTTGACAATTTTAGTTTTTAAATTAGATGCTATTTGACAATTAATTTGTTTAAATCCAATGTTGGTTGACACACTATTTTCTTAAGTCATAGTGTTGTTGTCATTAGCTTTTCCAAAGTACATCTTCGGTTGACAGTATCAATCAAAGTGCAAAGTTCTTAGTTTTTCCTTGTCAAGAGTGAGATGTTGCATCCATTTGGTAGTCATCCGTGTGCTTATATCCGTTACCAGTGATAGATAAGCCTATCGTTGTTTGTAGCTAGATAGTCTATGTATTTTGAAGATATTGAAGAGTGCTCTTACAACATAACCATAATGACTTTTAACCTCAATCGGTTATGGACATAGCTAATAATGGTGGAAAAAGCCACAGTTTGGTGAAAATGCATATCGTCTTTATATATACGTAGCTTTTCATATTAGCTAAAGAATTAATGGATAACATGCCCTTTTACCATGAAGATTTATTGATTTTTCTTTTGGCCTAGAGAAAAATAAATAACATTATAATACTAATACTATCATATGTTATGATAAAGGCTGAGTTTTTGAAGCAAAAAGAGACTTTTGCTTAAGAAGCTTTTTCTTAGAGGTTTCTTCTTAGTCTGCTTAATTTTCTGTATCTTTGCATCTCGTAAAGTATTAACATTTAAAGAATTAAAACAGATATGAAAGCATTTGTATTCCCAGGACAGGGATCTCAGTTTGTTGGTATGGGTAAAGATCTTTATGAGAATAACCCTTTGGCAAAGGAACTTTTCGAGAAGGCTGATGAGATTCTTGGCTTCAAGATAACCGATATTATGTTTGCAGGAACTGATGATCAACTCAAAGAAACCAAAGTTACTCAGCCTGCAGTATTTCTTCATAGTGTTATTTCTGCACTTTGTTTAGGTGAGGATTTCAAGCCAAATATGGTTGCGGGACACTCTTTGGGTGAGTTCTCTGCACTTGTTGCAGCTGGCGCATTGAGTTTTGAAGATGGTCTAAAGCTTGTAGCTGCGCGTGCTAATGCGATGCAGAAAGCATGTGAATTGAATCCTGGGACTATGGCTGCAATCATTGGTCTTTCTGATGAAAAGGTTGAAGAGATTTGTGCAACGGTCTCTAAAGAAGGTAAGGTTTGTGTAGCAGCTAACTTCAACTGTCCTGGTCAGTTGGTAATATCTGGTTCTGTTGAAGCAATCAATGAAGCTTGTGAATTGTTGAAAGAAGCAGGTGCAAAACGTGCCTTACCACTGAAGGTTGGTGGTGCGTTCCATTCTCCATTGATGCAGCCAGCTAAGGATGAGCTGCAAGCAGCTATTGAAGCAACAAAGTTTAATGTTCCGAAGTGTCCTGTTTATCAGAATGTAGATGCTTTGCCTCATACTGATCCTGCTGATATTCAGAAGAATCTAATAGCTCAGCTCACATCAAGTGTTCGTTGGACAAAGAGTGTGCAAAATATGATTACTGATGGTGCAGAGGAGTTTATAGAGTGTGGCCCTGGTAAAGCTTTGCAAGGTATGATAGGTAGAATTGATAAGAATGTTAATGTACATGGTGTAGCCTAATTCCTATCTGTTTTTATTTACTCCCTCTTCCGACCCCCTCCTCATAATGGATGGGATGGGGAGGGGGCTTTTTATTTCATTTATGAAAACTAAATTAGCAATCTATCAGGTGTTTACCCGTACCTTTGGCAATAGAATTCTGACAAGGAAAGAGTATGGAACTATTACAGAAAATGGGGTAGGGAAGATGAATGACCTTGACAGGACAGTGTTGCAGCAGATTCAAGGCCTAGGTATAACTCATGTGTGGTATACTGGTGTAATTCGTCATGCTACGTGTACTGATTATTCTTTGTTTGGTATACCACAACAGAATCCACATGTTGTGAAAGGACGTGCAGGTTCACCTTATGCTATTACCGATTATTATGATATTGATCCTGATATTGCGACGAATGTTGATAAACGTATGGAAGAGTTTGAAAATCTTGTGTTTCGAACTCATGCTGAAGGTTTAAAGGTGCTAATTGATTTTGTTCCTAATCATGTTGCACGTCAATATAAAAGTATAGCAAAGCCAGAAGGTGTTGAAGATCTTGGACAGGGTGATGACACTGGAAAGCATTTTGATATGCAAAATAACTTTTACTATTGTCCAGGAGAATACCTTGACTTGTCTGGAGTCCCTACCTATGACTATGCTACTGGGGCAGAAACTTATATGGAATTTCCTGCAAAATGTACTGGTAATGATCGCTTTGATTCTCATCCTCAGCAGAATGATTGGTATGAAACCATTAAACTGAATTATGGCATTGACTATTGTGATGCAGGAGGTCGCAGTTTTCATTATGACCCTATACCCTCTACGTGGAAGAAAATGACAGATATTCTTCTTTATTGGGCAGGGAAAGGAATTGATGGATTTCGTTGTGACATGGCAGAAATGGTTCCATGCGAATTTTGGGCTTATGCAATAAGGGCTGTCAAAGCGCATTATCCAGAAGTAATTTTCATAGCTGAAGTTTATAACCCAGAACTTTATCGCATGTATATACATTCAGGATTTGATTATCTCTATGATAAGGTTGGTATGTATGATTGTGTGCGAGGGGTGATTTGTGGAGAACGTGCTGCAGTCTCCATTACTTCCGAATGGCAGAAAGTTGATGACATCCGTAACCATATGCTTTACTTTCTTGAGAATCATGATGAGCAACGTATAGCTTCAGATTTCTTTGCAGGAAATCCGAGAAAGGCTATTCCAGGTATGCTGGTAACAGCACTTCTTTATCAAAATCCTGTAATGGTTTATGCTGGACAGGAGTTTGGAGAACGAGGTATGGATAAAGAAGGATTCTCTGGATGCGATGGACGTTCCACGATTTTTGATTATTGGACGGTAGAGAGTGTATATAAGGGTTTCTGGAATAAAAAACAACTCACAAATGAGACGAAATCTCTCTTACTAACTTATCAAAGAATACTAAATATATGCAATAATGAAGCTGCAGCTCGGGAAGGTCAGTCCTATGATCTTATGTATGTTAATGTACAATCTGATAAGTTTAATTCACACAGACAGTTTGCCTTTTTACGGAAAGCAGAGGATGAAGTTCTATTGATTGTTGCGAATTTTAGTAAGGATAAGAAATATATTGGTGTGACAATCCCATCTCATGCGTTTGAATTCCTTGGCTTATCAACAGGGAATGTGGTTATGACTGACCTCCTTTCTGGAGATAGTTTATCTGCTACATTGGAACCAAATAAGCAGGTTGAGATGGAGGTTGATGGATACTATGGTAGGGTTTATAAATTTATGATAAAGAAATAATTAATGGATTACGTATTAAATGCACACAATAAGGAGGAGTTTCCGCCTGCTCATACGGCAGAACATTTACTTAATCAGGTTATGATTCGCATGTTCGGAACTGAACGTAGTAGTAATACGCACATAGAACGTAAGAAGAGCAAGATGACTTTTATTCTTAACCAAAAACCTGACCGTAAAGATGAGAAAGCAATTGAAGAAGAGATGAACCGCTTGATTGCAGAAGATTTACCCATAACATATGAGATGGTAAATAGAGAAGAGGTGCCTTCAGATATAAGTATAGATAGACTACCTGATAATGTCTCTGAGATGTTACGGCTTGTGAGGATTGGAGATTATGATGTATGTCCTTGTATTGGTAAGCATGTACGTTCCACTTCCCAAATAGGACATTTTGAGATGTTAGGTACTAACTGGGATGAACAGAAACATGCATTTCGCATCCGTTTTAAGATTAAATAATTCGTGTTACCTGCTAAAGGCTATCTCAAGAAATATGATTTGGGGGTTATAAGATAATAATTATAAATCTTACTTCTAAGCAACATTATTTTTTATTCATAAAGTATAGTACTTAAGTCTTTCTAAAATTAGTAGATACCAATAATATTAAAGAAAGGGTATCTAGAGCATTACTGCTAACCGGATACCCTTTATTCTTAGATTTCTCTATATTAATTAGTTGGTTCAACTTTTCTTATAGAATCATTTTGGATGGTAAAATTTAGACTATTTTCATCATTTATTTTTGATATATAAATAGTATCTCCTAGAGTAAGTTTATCAGAAAGAATCAGTTCACTCAGTCCATCCTCTATATAATTCTGGATAGCTCGTTTTAAAGGTCGAGCACCAAACTGTACATCATAACCCTTAGTAGCCACAAATTCTTTTGCTTCATCTGTTAGTTTTATCGTATATCCTAGTTCCTCCACCCTCTTGAATAGGCCTTTCAATTCTATATCTATAATCTTTTTTATAGCCTCAAGATCAAGCTGGTCAAAAGTAATAATTTCATCTAAACGATTAAGAAATTCTGGAGCAAACTGCTTACTCAAGCTTTTTTGTATGATAGCACGTGCCCGTTCTTTATCTTGCTCACCATGTGAGAGACCATTGATAGTCGAAGCCTTAAAGCCGATACCCTGACCAAACTCCTTTAATTGGCGTGTACCTGCATTGGATGTCATAATGATTACTGTGTTACGAAAATCAATCAGTCGTCCATTCCCATCTGTTAAACGACCTTCGTCAAGAACTTGTAAGAGCATATTATAAACATTCCCATGGGCTTTCTCTATCTCATCCAGCAAGACAATAGAATAAGGATGACGGCGTACTTGTTCCGTAAGCTGGCCACCTTCCTCATAGCCAACATATCCTGGAGGTGCTCCTATGAGCCGTGAGGTATTGAAACTTTCAGTATATTCACTCATGTCGATACGAATCAAAGCATCAGCTGAGCCAAACATAATTTTTGCTAACTGTTTAGCAAGATAAGTTTTACCTACACCTGTGGGACCTAGAAACATAAAAGCACCTATAGGATGATTAGGATCTTTCAGTCCTACTCGATTACGCAAAATAGCCTTTACAATCTTGTCAATAGCAGGATTCTGTGCAACAACAAGCTTTTTTAATTCATTGCTCATATTTTTTAAGCGAATACTCTCAGCTTCCTGCATGCGTTGAACTGGGACACCTGTCATCATAGAAACAACAGATGCTATATCTCCTTCATTGACTTCTACTTTGTCTGTATCATCACCCTTCTGCCATTTCTCCTGCTCTGTTTTTAATGTTTGTTCAAGTTCTGCCTGCTTGTCACGGAAGCTTGCTGCTAATTCGAAATTCTGATTTTTTACAGCAGACTGTTTCTTCTCTTGTGTAATCTCAATCTCTTTTTGAATATCTAATATTGACTGAGGTAGCTTTATATGTTGTAGACGCATACGTGAACCAACTTCATCAATAATATCAATTGCTTTATCTGGAAAAAACCTATCTGTAATATACCTGTCTGCATATTTAACACAAGCTCTTAACGCGTCCTCTGTATAACTAACATGATGGTGAGTCTCATATCGATCTTTAATATTTCCAAGAATCTGTAATGTCTCATCAGTTGTTGTTGGCTCTACTTGCACTTTTTGGAAACGTCGTTCTAGAGCTCCATCCTTTTCTATAGAATTTCTATATTCATCCAATGTTGTTGCACCAATACATTGTATTGTTCCTCGTGCTAATGCTGGCTTTAGGATATTTGCAGCATCCATAGAACCCGGAGAAGAACCTGCACCAATCAGTGTATGAATCTCATCAATAAAAATAATGACATCTGGATTTAATTCTATTTCTTTAATCAATGCACGTATACGTTCTTCAAATTGTCCACGATACTTGGTGCCAGCAACGACTGCTGTAAGATCAAGTGTTATAACACGCTTATCAAAGAGAATAGGGGAGGTGAGATGTTTTACAATAAGTTGTGCCAATCCTTCTACAATAGCGCTTTTACCGACACCTGGTTCTCCAATCAATATAGGGTTATTCTTCTTTCTACGCCCTAAAATCTCACTAACACGCATAATCTCCTTTTCTCTACCAACCACTGGATCAAGTTTACCTTCAGTAGCTGCTTGTGTCAAGTCCGTACCAAAGCTATCTAGCACAGGAGTCTTTGACCTTGTTCGAGAAGATGATGCCGTTTTGGTATTACTATTTGGCGACGATACCATGTTGTCATCAATTTCTTCTTCTTCATCTGCCATCCCAATACCATTTTTAGGCTGTTTAGCTGAAGCTGTAAACATACTAATCACATTATTATAGCTAAAACCATGTACATCAAATGCCTGTTTAGCCCCATTGTTAGAAGAATCATGTAGGATTGCAAGAAACAAATGAATGATGTCAACTGTTTGTGCATGTTGTAATCTCGCTTCCAAAACAGCTAACCTTAAAATATTATTTGCATGCTCATTTAAGAGCATATCGGGTCCTTTCACACTTTCTGAAATATTGGACTTCTCTTTAATACGCTTTTCAATGTCTTTCTTCAGGTATTCAATATCAATCTTTTTCTGATTGATTATCTCCCAAACAGGACCAGACTTTTCCCTCAGAATAGCAAGCATAATATGCTCAGGGGCAATTGACCTACTTGTCAATCGTTCTGCTTCCTCCTTGCTAAATGAGAGAATTTCTGATACTTTTGGAGAAAATTGATTTATCATATCCTTAACCTTTCTTTTTATTTACTGATTTATAGGAGGGTTCATTTACACCTCTTGTAAGACAATATTGACAAAAGATGTGCCAAAAGAAAAGAATCGGATATACACAATTTGTTGGTAAGTCCGATTCTTTCCCCTATTTTTCATACTTACAAAGATTCTTCCTCGGGGCGTTGAATCTTTGTTGCTGGTCGGAATTTTAGATGCTTCTTTTTTTTCAGCCAAGCTACTTTTCGTAGCTCGTAGATCTCATGATGTCGTTCCAAAAAATTATCTGCCATTGAATCGACTATAAATAACACTAATTTCTATGTTATTACGACCAGGAGAGTTTCCAAGTAATTTTGTACTTGTTAATCCCATCTCATGAGAAACTTTTGTGATCTTTGTTTGCTGATTATTACCAGTCCCCTGTGTAACAGTCTGTAATTCTACGGGGACAACAACAACTTTACCCCAATTGGCTGAATTGGTATGGCGCATAAAGAGATTAACGATTCCCGAGATGTTATTAAAAACATAAGAGTTCGTCGTACTATTATATGTGGCCAAAAATGAAGTTTTATTATCTGGTATACGATTGTTTGCGAAGAATGATTGCAAACTATCTGAAGGTAGCATTACGAGATTCTTAGGAATGTTAAAATGATAGGCAGATTCTGAAGTATTATTCTGCCGGTATAAAATAATTTTAGCAGAATTAACAGAATCATTTCCATGTCCTGCCATAATGTCAGACATTGGAATAGTTAGCTGTGTGAATAACCCTGCTGGTGTTTTAAGGTATGTATGACCAGTCTCGTTAGCCAACTGTTGCAGTCTTGTATTGTCATTAGAAAAATTTGTCATCTGTAGAACCTCTTCCGTACTTACAAGGTTTGTTGAAGTTGTGATAGACTTTCCATTTTTCTTATGCCTAAAATAGATATTAATTTGCACACGCTGAATGTGGGCCATTGAACCTAATCCGTCATCTACCTTAAAATAAAATCCAGGACAAATATCATGCAGGAATGCATAAGAATCTCTAAAGGTTACAGGGTTTTCTAAGTACTTACGTAATAAGAAAGTACCATAATTATTGTATACGACACCATTTTTATCCGTATATTGCTTATTGAGGCGGATAGTTATGTTTGGTATATAATCTTTATTTTTTCTAATACTATCTGTTTCTGCCGGGTTTGCAAGTGTATATGATTGCTTTTCCACTATACCACCCGTATTCAGCGAACGAATATACCCTTGTGCTTCAGGGTTAAAATTAGAATAATAAGTATGTCCTTCTTCTATAGGCTTTTTTAACTCATATACAGTCAATTTCATTTGACTTAATGAATCGCCATAAAAAGAACTGTAAAACAATTGTATGTCACAAGAATCAGCTATTACCTGATTACTAGAATCATGGCTTACAATACTGTCTTTTGCTGGTAATTCATAATTACTCAAAACGTGAAATTGGGACATTAAATTTCCTGTTACAGTAGTCATTGTCTCAGGATCCTCTATACGACCTAAATAACCTGTAGAAGTTCGTGCAATAATATTCTCTGCAAGTAAAGTGTTTGATGTAACATTGAACGTATCTGCTTTGACATTCAGCTTATCAGTATTATCAACCAATGAGCCTCCAATGGTATCAGTTGTATCATCGCATGATACTATACCAATACAGGCAATGAGCATGCAGGTAACTATAATTTCTTTTCTCATTAAATTATATTATTGTAAAATTCTGAATATTTCTCTTTCAAATCTGCATCGTCAACAGAATGTTCAAAGAAGGAAGCTTTACTAGTTTTAGCATAGTCAATAAGGTCTAAATTGACATTGTTACTAGTACTAATAACACCGTCAGAATAGTCTATGGCAAGTTTCCCGAGTTCCATGAAATCAAAATTATCTCCATATTTCTTAAGACTACCAGCCTTTATTTCACGGAATTCTAAGCATTGTTTGAAATTCTCCCCCAAGTTGCTCTGTGGCTGTTCTGTAAAAAGAGAAGTTATTACCTTTGAGCTAGCAAATTGTGGTTCATCCTTATAGGCAGTCTTAACATAAAATGGGATAACAGAAGTCATCCACCCTTGACAATGTATGATATCTGGAGTCCATCTAAGCTTTTTAACAGTCTCTAAAACCCCTCTTGCAAAAAAGATAGCTCGTTCACCGTTGTCAGGGTAATCATTACCTAACTCATCTTTGGTCATTGCAGGGCGTTTTTGAAAATAATCTTCATTATCAATAAAATAAACCTGTATGCGTGTCTGTGGAATACTTGCCACCTTGATAATCAGAGGATGGTCTGTATCGTCTATAATCAAGTTCATTCCCGATAGACGTATTACCTCATGCAATTGTCCACGTCGTTCATTGATATTACCCCATCGTGGCATGAAAGTACGAATCTCAAATCCGGCCTCTTGCATCTTAGTCGGCATCTCTGACCCAAATAGAGACATTTCTGTCTCAGGTACATACGGTATGATTTCTTGATTAACAAATAATACTTTTTTTCCCATTCTTTCTGTTAGAATTAGTTTTCTGCAAAGTTACGAAAAAAATATGAGAATTAGTCTTTTCCTCTTTGAAAGCGTACAAAAAAACTTTTCCATTGAGATTATTTAATTTATTTCTCGTCTATTTAATTATTTTGTTGTTACTTTGCAACAATAAAATTTTTAGGTATTGATGAAAGTTTTTAAAAAGATTGTTGATCTTCAAAATGAACTTTTTACAGTTCATAAAAACAGAGAAACCATAGGACTAGTCCCTACAATGGGGGCTTTGCATGAAGGACATGCTTCATTGATAGAACGAAGCGTAAAAGAGAATAATGCAACTGTTGTTTCAATATTCTTGAATCCAACTCAGTTTAATGACAAAAGCGATTTAGACCGATATCCACGTACTTTGGATGCTGATTGTAAGCTTGTCGAAGCGTGTGGGGCTGATTATGTCTTTGCTCCTACGGTCGAGGAGATTTATCCCACTCCTGATAATCGAAATTTTGAATTTCCACCACAAACAACTGTGATGGAAGGATCTAAACGCCCTGGACACTTTAATGGAGTTTGCCAAATTGTCAGTCGCCTGTTTTATATTGTTCATCCAGATAAGGCATATTTTGGGGAGAAAGATTGGCAACAAATAGCAGTTATTAAACGATTAGTTGATTTTATATGTTTAAAAAAAGAAATCCAAATAGTCGAATGTCCTACAATCCGTGAAACGGATGGATTAGCAAAAAGTTCACGCAATATACTTTTGAGTCGCGAAGAACGTCTCATAGCTCCCAATATCTTCAAGATTTTAAAAGAGAGCATCAAATATTCTAAAACTCACGATATCAACGAAACGCATAATAAGGTTGTTACGGATATTAACCGTATAGAAGGACTTGAGGTTGAATATTTTGAGATTGTGGATGGAAATACTCTACTTGATGTAAAGAGTTGGGAAGATTCTTCATATATAGTTGGATGTATTACTGTCTATTGCGGGAAAACACCAATTCGACTTATAGATCATATAAAATATAGAGGATAAAATGCAGATAAACGTATTAAAAAGTAAACTTCATTGTGTAACGGTTACAGAAGCTAATCTCCATTATATGGGTAGTATTACTATTGACGAGGACTTGATGGATGCTGCAAATATGATAGCTGGAGAGAGGGTACAGATAGTCAATAATAACAATGGAGAACGATTTGAAACTTATATAATTAAGGGAAAACGAGGCAGTGGTTGTATCTGTCTCAATGGAGCTGCTGCCCGTAAAGCAGTTGTCGGAGATGAGGTGATAATCATTTCCTATGCACTAATGGATTTTAAAGAAGCTAAGAGTTTTAATCCATCCATAGTGTTTCCCAAAGAAGGAAATAGATTATAAAAAACTTGTATTAGAACTAGATTGTAAATATAAGGCTATCAAACTTTTCAGTACTCAAAAACTGTTATAAGTATTTGAGCAAAGTTCTTATTTTTGAAAGGTGATGAAATCTTATTAAATGGATCAGAAGCTCTTAGAAGAATGCTTAAAAGTTTTCTTTTTTAGTCCATTAAGTTCAATTACAGTCGATATAAGAAGTTTACCAATTAGTTTCTCTACACGTTAGAACTTTTTGTAAAAGTAGAATCTATTATCTACCGATGTATTAGGGTTAACGTTTATCGACCTAATACACCTATTACAATGCCAAGAATCTAGCAAAAGTATAAATGTAAATTAAAGAAAGAGGATATGCCATTAAGACATATCCTCTAAGAATAATTATTATAATTCTATAGGGTGTCGATAGTTATCAATTAGGAAGAATAATCACTGTTTATTCTTTATCTTATATCCGACATTATTCTATAACAACGAGTGGGTCATCTTCAAGGACTGCCTGACCGACCTTCACAGCAATAGCAGTCACCTTACCATCCTTTTCAGCTTCGATGTTATTCTGCATCTTCATAGCCTCGAGGACAACAACAGTATCGCCAGCCTTCACCTCCTGACCAACAGTCACCTCAATAGATGTGATGGTTCCTGGAAGTGGAGCCTTAACAGCTGCAGAACTGTTGATAGCAACAACAGGAGTAGCCTCCTCATTTGCTTCAGCAGCAGCTGGCTTACCAAGCTCAACCTTCTTCTTCTCTGGTTCTGCAGGATGTTCCATCTGTACTGCATACTGCTCGCCGTTGACAGATACTTCTGCAACATTCTCGGCATTAATCTCACCAATCTCGACTTTATATTCCTTGCCGTCGATAGTATATTTGAATTCTTTCATTGTTGTCTATTATGGTTTCTTTGTCATTATCTCGAACTTGGCATCCCACATTGTCTGCTTTGGCAGAATAGTGATAAAGCCTGGTTCGTTATCGTGAACATTGTTTCCGGCAAACTCATAGAGTGCCATTGCAATAGCTGCATATACGTTTTTATCCATAGTTGCGGCCTCCTTATTACATTGGCATACAGCCATGCTTCTTAGCTGGTAAGTCTTGCTTCTTATGAGCCAACTGAGCCAAGCCGCGGCAGATGCGGAAACGAGTGTTGCGTGGTTCGATAACATCGTCGATGTAGCCAAACTGAGCAGCCTGATATGGATTAGCAAACTTCTCTGAGTATTCCTCTTCCTTCTCTGCAAGGAATTGCTTAACATCACCACCTTGCTCCTTAACTTCCTTAGCTTCTCTACCACATAGAACGGCAACAGCACCAGATGCACCCATAACGGCAATCTCTGCGCTTGGCCATGCGAAGTTGAGATCAGAACGAAGCTGCTTACACCCCATAACGATATGTGAACCACCATAGCTCTTACGCAATGTGATAGTAATCTTTGGTACTGTAGCCTCACCGTAAGCATAGAGTAGCTGTGCACCGTGAAGGATAACAGCGTTGTACTCCTGTCCTGTTCCTGGCAAGAAGCCTGGTACGTCAACGAGAGAAACGATAGGGATGTTGAATGCATCACAGAAACGAACGAAGCGTGCACCCTTACGGCTTGCGTTGGTATCTAATACTCCTGCATATGCTGATGGCTGGTTAGCGACGATACCTACACTCTGACCATTGAAACGTGCAAAGCCTGTGATGATATTCTTAGCAAACTTTGGCTGAACCTCGAAGAACTCACCATTGTCAGTAACAGCCTGAATCACCTTGTACATATCGTATGCCTGGTTTGGATCGTCTGGTATAATCTCGTTCAAGAGGTCTTCCTTACGGTCAATAGGATCGGTGCATTCAACACGTGGAGCTTCCTCTCGGTTATTTGAAGGAATGTAAGACAAGAGCTGCTTGATAAGCTCCATTGCCTCTTCTTCAGTCTTTGCAGTGAAACTTGTTACACCACTCTTTGATGCATGAACACTTGCACCACCAAGGTGTTCTGCATCGATATCCTCACCTGTAACGGTCTTTACAACCTTAGGACCGGTCAAGAACATATAACTTGTCTGCTCCTTCATAATAATGAAGTCAGTCAGTGCTGGAGAGTAAACCGCACCACCAGCACAAGGACCAAGGATACTTGATATCTGTGGAATTACACCAGAAGCGAGGATATTACGCTCGAATATTTCTCCATACCCCGCCAAAGCAGAGATACCTTCTTGAATACGTGCACCACCAGAGTCGTTCATACAGATGACTGGTGCACCATTGGTCATAGCCATATCCATTACCTTACATATTTTCTGAGCCATCGTTTCAGAAAGCGAACCTCCGTTTACGGTGAAGTCCTGTGCATAGAGGTAAACAAGACGGCCATCGATAGTAGCTGAACCAGCCACAACACCGTCACCAAGATACTGCTTTTTCTCCATTCCAAAGTTATGACAGCGATGAAGTTTAAACATATCGTATTCTTCGAAACTGCCCTTATCAACCAGCATTTCAATACGCTCACGTGCAGTGTATTTTCCGCGCTCGTGCTGCTTATCGATGGCTTTCTGACCACCACCTAAGCGTGCCAACTCGCGCTTCTCCACGAGTGCCTTGATCTTTTCTGTTTGCTTACTCATAATTTGATTTTATTTTCTTATTTATAGCTTCGTATATCTATTTGTTTCATCTGTAGGCATCTATGCCCCTTTCGTGTGTGGGTTAAAAAGACCTTCTCACTGAATCAAATGCAAAATTACTAAAAAAGGTGGAGATTGTTTTCTTCACCTCTTTAAATTTTGTTAAGGTTTTGCGTTTCATTCCTTCTGTTCATATCTGGTTATACATGTCTGTGGGTGAAAATGGGACTTTAGTAGGTAAGAATCCTCCGTTGCAAAGTAAATCAACTATTACCATTCTTTATCGAACCATTGATAATAAGATAAAAAGAGTTACTCGTTGTCTTTCAATTCTTCACTCAACCCTTTGTTTTGTAATAAAAAAACAAGTGGAAAAATAAGACATGCTATATTGACTTCTAATCAAGGCCTAATTGACTTGTAAAAGACGCTCTTCTACGGTCTAACTGGCGCCCTTTTAGAGTCTAACTAAGCATCTTTTCTTTTGTTGTTCATATCCACTTGTATATTAGCTAGTTATGGATATGTAGAATCTTGTTGCTGAGTGAGACGAAAACTTATCTTTGTTGATTTTTCTTCATGATATTTCATTTTAATATATACTCTACCACAGTGCTTTTTACTGTCGTTTTTTTTGATTGATATATGCTAAATAGTATTTGCTTGGTAGGTTAAATCGTAACTATCACTAAGTAGAAAAGGAGATATGACTTATGTGTCATAACTCCTTTTTGACTGTTTTATTTTTGTCTGCGACGATGGTTACTTGAGAAATTCGGATTGAAACTCTTATGACGCTTATCATTTTGTTTTGCAGATTTTCTGCGATTATCCGTTGGCTTTTCTTCACGTCCTTTACGTTTCTTGTTAGAGACGTCAGGTGTACTTCCAATTGCCTTAGGGTCGTAAACAGCACGTGGATGCTGTTTTGATGGTTTATCATAGAGCTTGGCTATCAGGTCACTGCGCCCAATACGATGAAGTTCTCGTTCAATGTCATGACGTGCTTCAGGCTTATACCAAAAGAAGAACTGGCGTTGAGCAAGCTTTTCCTTTGGTGTCTTTGCAGAAAAAATTGGCTCAAGTGTATATGGATCATAGCCCGTGTACCATGCCTCTGTAGAAACAGTCATTGGAGTAGGGGTGAAGTCTTGCACCTGCTCGAGGTGGAAGTCGAGGTCCTTCGTCAGTACTGCTAACTCGGCCATATCCTCTTCTTGACATCCAGGGTGAGAGGAAATGAAGTAAGGAATTATCTGTTGTCGCATATTCTCCTCACGATTTATGCGGTCGAAAATCTTTTTGAATGCATAAAACTGTTGAAAAGAAGGTTTGCGCATAAGGTGCAGTACCCGGTCAGAGGTATGCTCTGGTGCAACCTTCAGACGGCCGCTGACATGGCGTGTTATCAGCTCGCGTGTATATTGTTTGGCCGCTTCATTACTCTTCTCGTCCTTACTCTTATGAAGTAGTAAGTCGTAGCGTACACCTGAACCAATAAAGCTCTTCTTGATTTCTGGTAGTTCGTCTACTGCATGATAGATTTCAAGTAGTTTGGTGTGGTCGGTTTCGAGATTAGGACAAATCTCTGGATTGACACAGCTTGGACGTTTGCAGTGCTCACACGCCTTCTGGTTTTTGCCCGCCATACCATACATATTCGCTGATGGACCACCGAGATCGGAGAGGTAACCTTTGAAGTCGGGCATCTGTATTACTTGCTTTACCTCCTTCAATATACTCTCTTTTGAACGACAGCTAATAAACTTGCCTTGATGTGCAGAAATGGTACAGAACGAACAACCACCAAAGCATCCTCGATGAATGTTCACACTGTGCTTAATCATCTCGTATGCTGGGATTGTCTTACCACGATACTTTGGGTGTGGTTCACGTGTGTATGGGAGGTCGTAAGCTGCATCTACCTCTGCTGTTGACATCGTCGGATATGGCGGATTGACGACAGCATAAACGTTGTCGACAGACTGCAGAATACGTTGTGCGTGTTTCTTGTTAGACTCTTCTTCTATATGCTTGAAGTTTTCCGCTTGATATTTCTTATTATGAAGACATGCTTCATGCGAATGAAGTATGATGTCATCCTCTTTAATTCCACCAGGAATATCATCCTCCTTACAGAGGTAAACAGTCTGTGGGATATGCTTCAAGTCTTTGATGTGAGCACCATTCTCTAACTTCTGTGCAATGCTAATAACTTGTTTCTCGCCCATACCATAGATAATCATGTCAGCATGTGCATCGCAAAGAATACACTTGCGGAGACGGTCTTTCCAATAGTCATAGTGTGTAAGACGACGCAAAGATGCCTCAATTCCACCTAAGACAATAGGGGTATCAGGATAAAGTTGTCTGAGAATATTAGAGTAGACTATGCTTGGATATTCTGGGCGCAAGTCATGTCTTCCGTCAGGTGAATAGGCATCTTCTGAGCGTAAACGGCGGTTAGCTGTGTATTTGTTCACCATCGAATCCATTGCGCCAGGTGCTATACCAAAATATAGTCGTGGTCGTCCGAGCTTCTTAAAGTCTCGGAAATCTCCATGCCAATCTGGTTGAGGTACTATCGCAACCTTATAACCAGCAGCCTCAAGTGTTCTACCTATAACAGCTGCCCCAAAAGCAGGGTGGTCAATGTATGCATCTCCGCTAAAAAGAATGATATCAAGCTGATCCCACCCTCTTAGTTCTACTTCTTTTTTTGTTGTCGGAAGGAAATCTGTCAATTTATATTTAGAATGAACTGACATTGACTGATGAACATCTATTTTTTTATATCCTTTCTTTTGTGCAACAATGGCTATTCTATCTTGTTTAGAGTTTTTCAATTTTCTTTGTTATGACTACTCAGTGACAGGGGTGTTATTTACTTCTTGAGAAGGTAATTGCCTCACAGACCATTCCTTATATAGTGTTACCAGATTATCTAATCCAATTGCTTTCATATTCTGATTATAAATTACATCTAGACATAAATCTAGTAAATCTTTATCTTTACCAGGTTCAGACTCTAACAGGCCTCTAATATTGAATCTTAGCTTGTTAACGATGTCTTCATCTACTATCCCGTTGGAATCAACTAGTCCAGAGAAGAGAGAATATTTTTGAATTGTCTCAAGATGTTTCTCCGTTACTACTATAGTTCGTGTACCAGAAGCATTTGCTTTAATTTTATACATAGATTTTTACTATTTTGTTATAAGAGGCAGTGCCCTAATATTCTATTTGTTCGTCATATAAGCAATAATACCCTTTATAATACTATTGCGTGCAGCCACATCCTTTATACATTCAAATGGGAATGACATTGTAAAGACACAATTATCAAGTCCCTTATAGGCTACAGCTGCACTATGCCCATCTGCATAATTCAATACACTAAAAGCATTGTTGACAGGTACAATATTATCTGGAGAATATGAGCCATAATGCTGTTCATTGATTGTACGAAACACGTCGAAACTCATACCCATACCACTAACAAAGGAATTATAATTATCAACATTACTGCCATCATATGCAATTTTTAGGTTATTTTGAATCCATACTCTTTCTTCATCACTTTGCATATCTGAAGCTAAATAAGAGCCACTGACAAATAACTTTCCATTTTTATTAAGATAATTAGCTATTTGTTGGCGTAGTGCAGGCTTAAAAGATTTGTAGTAATACAAGCTATGACCATCATCTTTCTCATTACCTAAGAGTAAATCTACTAATGTATATCTAACAAGATTAACCTCACCATCCTCTACTGCCTTACTACAACAACTTACGATGTTGTATTTACCTGCATGATATAAAGCTTCAATATGCTCCTTTACATAATTAAAATCATTACCGGCAATAATCTTCCCAACTAATTCTTCTCCGCCATAACCAAGTGCATTTATTCCTTCCTTACCTATCATTGATTTATCAAAGTTTGCTTGCCTACCACTCCAGCCAGCTGTAGGCCCATAAGTTAGGCCCGGATCAGCTTCGATATCAAAGCCTTGCTCTGTGTCAGAATTAATAATAGCAGGAGAAGATAAACGATGAAAACCATTTACTACAAGAATTGTCTGTGTTGCACCATCACGGCACACTGCAGAGAGGACCTCTGTTGGAAAGCTTTCACCACCGCGATTGCAAGCTGTAACCTTAAAATTATATATAAGTCCAGGAGTAAGATCTATCTCATAATATGAGTTAGTAATATTTACTCCATTGTCAAATCCACCTCTTCCTTTTGAAGTATAAATATTATACGAAGTTGGGATCGAAGTAGGCTCTTCCGTATCATAAGTTGCTTTCCATTGCAAGCGTATTCTTTTTGGAGTAATAAATTCAATTCTGAAATTATCAGGTGCTAACGGTTGTACTGTATATTTAGTATGGTGCATATTAGCTTCATACTTTAATATAGTCTTATAAATAGAGCGTGCTATTGTGAATTTAAAATTTGGATCTTGCCCCAACTTAATATCAGGGAAATTTTGATGAGAGAGCGTTTCTATTATAGCAGAAGGTACTTCTGGCAAACGGGTTTCACTATAATTACGATCCCACACAGATCGAGTCACCCAATTTATCTCAAATGCCTTATCTAAGTCCTTCTTTACATTGGAAACAAGCTGTTGTGCAAGAGCTTTAGACACTTGCCTAGATAGTCCATCTCCTAAACTTCTAGTTCCTTGTTGTGTTGTACATATCCCCAGTGTTCCTACAAAACTCCCATCAAGCTTTACACCAGCATCGCTATGAACAGCTAATGCTAACTCAATTGGGACATTTTTACCGTCATTTACGTTAGGTACATAGCAAGAACCTCCAGCTAGCCAGTTTGTCATCAAAGAACGTGAGTTTATATCATCATTATAGTCATTAGCGCCATTGCTTTTACTTACAACGTTCCAAGGGGCTCCTACCCATTGTGCAAAATATCTTGCCCCTTCTAACGAACGAGATAAGCCACTAACAGAACCACCACGTGATATATTTCCCATTCCTCCTCCAAATCGAACAGCATCTGTAGTAACTATCCCTTTATGAGAACTATGATTCGTTAATACCACGGAGTTATTGATACTATTACCCTTATCAAATTCGAATGTTCCAAGATAGACCCAAGTACCACCTCCCATACGTTGGTTCACACGAAAATGAGTCTCTTGTCCTTTATGAAAAACAATATATTCAGCATCTACAACACTCTTCTTTTGTGTTTGGTAGCTCACATAAACAGCATATTTCCCATTTTCTGGTATTGTTGGCTGATAAATAACAGAACTAATTTTTGTATCTTTTGTCCTAGCTTTTACTTGCCGAGCAGTGCCCGATGTGAAAGGATTTTCCCCATCATTATAATTTCCCAGATGAAAAGAAAACCCTTGAGCTGAGGTGTTTTTCCATTTCTTCTTTAAACTTTCCTCTTTATAGTCATTACTATGGCCATCATTATCAACTATAATCTCTTTTCTTTGCCAATCTCTTTCACGTGGACTAAAAACTATAGCTCCAGCATTTTCAAGCATAGGGATGAGGTAGGGAAGAACTATAGTCTGAGTATAAAGGTCCTCTGTCGTACCGAATAAAACTGGACGTTGCCATTTCCAAACGCCTTTATTTCCATCATAATATCTACCATGCGAAGACCAAACAGAGAGGTGTCTATTCTGTAATCCTTCTGAAATTTGGTTTGGACGAGATGC
Organism: Prevotella histicola; assembly: GCF_055385135.1. Taxonomy (NCBI): domain Bacteria; kingdom Pseudomonadati; phylum Bacteroidota; class Bacteroidia; order Bacteroidales; family Prevotellaceae; genus Prevotella; species Prevotella histicola. The sequence goes on from NZ_AP043793.1 coordinate 320,063, forward strand.
ATTAAATACCCAGGGAGCATCTTGATAATTTGTTTTCTCCCATGTCATTTTACCAGCTTGTGCATAAGCTTGTAAAACTAATATTATAAAGAGTGTACACAAAAATATCTTTTTCATTGATTAGCCTATTTCTCCTACAGTAAATAATTCTGGGTATTTACCTTTAAAATCTTTAAAGTATGACTTTATATCTTGTATATCTGTATCAATGTCACCAGAAGGATTAATAAATTTTGTACAGGCAATAAGCTTCCTATCATAATCTAATCCATATAAAAAAATCGGTAAATTAGCTTTTTTCGCTATATAATAAAATCCCATTTTCCAATTCGAGTTTAGGCTTCTCGTACCTTCTGGAGTAATACAAAGCTGAAACTTATCGACCTCTTTTGCCATCTCAGCCAATCTATCTGTCATACTTGTATGCTTGTCTCGATATACAGGGATGCCTCCAAGTTTGCGAAAAAAAATACCTAAAGGTCCTATAAACCACTCTTTCTTCATAAGAAAATTTCCTCGCAATCCTTCCGCCTCTGCATATAATTGACCTATAAAGAAATCCCAGTTACTTGTATGAGGTGCAAGACAAATTATAGCCTTTTTAGGTAATTTAAACCTAACATCCTTCTTCCACCCCATACATTTATAAAGCAAGAATTTAGATAATGTCTGTAACATTAAGAAATGTTGTTAAGTTGATCTGTTATTTCGTTTATCTCTTTAGTAAACTTCTCTTTTAGGTCTTTAAAGTATACTTTAGCTGACATACCAGGCTCTATATGCGATACTCTTCTAATATAATTATTATGTATTACTAGAATAGATGTTAAAAGAACCTCTATATTACTAGAATCATGTATGTCGCTATAGAGGGAGGTTGCGATACCTTCTGCGAACAAATCACTACAAACGTAGTTAATGGTACGTTTTAATTTTCTTTTGCTATTCATCTTAATCCCAAATATCTATATTATACTTAATTATTGCTCAAAGATAAATAAAAAAAAAGAAAAGCAAGTATTTCTTCAGTGAAAATAGAGTTAAAAAATTAATTTTAGATCTTTTATTTTCTAATATGGGATTAAAAAGGTAATTTTGCAAAGCGTATATAGTAGATAGTTTTAAAGTAAATCTTTATATTTAATCATTTAATTAAACAATGGAAATAAGTGCATTACAGAAAGAAAGAGCAAATTATCAGCCAAAGCTGCCTAAAGCTCTTCAGGGTGCGGTAAAGGTAAAAGAAGGTGCTCCTACACAGAGTGTTGACAATCAGGAAGATATTAAGAAACTATTTCCTAATACTTATGGGATGCCTCTTGTTGAGTTTGAGCCAGCAGATTCAGCCAACAATGCAAACATGAATGTCGGTGTAATCCTCTCTGGTGGTCAAGCACCTGGAGGACACAATGTCATTTCAGGTCTTTTTGATGAAATTAAGAAGTTGAATCCAGAAAATAAGCTTTATGGTTTCCTTATGGGGCCAGGTGGTCTTGTCGATCATAATTATATTGAGATTACAGAAGAGAATCTCCAAGCTTACCGTAATACGGGTGGGTTTGATATGATTGGATCTGGTCGAACTAAGTTAGAGAAAGAAGACCAATTTGAGAAGGGCCTTGAAATTATCAAAAAACTCAATATAAAGGCTATTGTTATTATTGGTGGTGATGACTCTAACACAAATGCATGTGTTTTGGCCGAGTATTATGCTGCAAAGAACTATGGTATACAGGTAATAGGTTGTCCTAAAACTATTGATGGTGACTTAAAGAATGATCAGATAGAAACTTCTTTCGGTTTCGATACTGCAACTAAAACTTACTCAGAGCTGATTGGTAATATTGAGCGCGATTGTAATTCTGCTCGAAAATACTGGCATTTTGTCAAATTGATGGGTCGTTCTGCTTCTCATATTGCGCTTGAATGTGCCTTACAGACCCAGCCAAATATCTGTCTTATCTCTGAGGAAATTCAAGCCAAGGATCAGACATTGAATGATATCGTTGAATATATTGCTGATATTGTTGCTTATCGAGCTGCAGAGGGTAATAACTTCGGTGTTGTTCTAATCCCTGAAGGCCTTATAGAATTTATCCCTGCTATCGGTCGTCTTATCCAAGAATTAAATGATTTATTGGCTGCTCATGGAGCTGATTACATGAATCTTGATAAGGATGCTCAGCGTAAGTACATCCTCGAACATCTGTCAACAGAGAACAAGGCTACTTTCGAAACTCTTCCAGAAGGTGTTGCTCGTCAGCTTTCTCTTGATCGTGATCCTCATGGAAATGTACAGGTTTCTCTCATTGAGACAGAGAAGCTTATTTCTGAAATGGTCGCTACTAAATTAGATCAATGGAAGAAGGAAGATAAGTATAAAGGCAAATTTGCAGCTCAGCATCACTTCTTCGGATACGAAGGTCGTTGTGCGGCTCCTTCTAACTTCGATGCAGACTACTGCTACGCCCTTGGTTCATCAGCAGCTCAATTGATTGCTAATGGCAAAACTGGTTATATGGCAATAGTTAAAAACACCACCGCAGGTACAGATCAATGGAAGGCTGGGGGAGTGCCAATCACCATGATGATGAACATGGAGAGACGTAACGGAGAAATGAAACCAGTTATTCGCAAAGCACTTGTTGAGCTTGATGGTGCTCCATTTAAATCTTTTTCAACTCAACGTGAAAAATGGGCAAAAGAGACTTGCTATGTCTATCCTGGTCCTATTCAGTATTGGGGGCCTTCTTCTGTGTGTGACCAAACAACTAAAACTCTCGAGTTAGAACAGCAGAAATAAAACAAAAAAGACATGAGGAGGAATAGTGAGAGGATTCTTTCTATTTCTCCTCCTTTATATATAGAATAAATCATAAGGTAAGCATAAAAGATTCATGCCTAGCTCCAATTATTTTTACTCATGCCTTAGGCTTTGTTTTCAATTACCGAATTGGGTAAAATGGGGGATAGTTCTGTTTATTTGTTCTATATATAGTATTTTATTTTATAACCTTTTTGTATCTCCTACAGGTTTTAGATGGCGTGCTATATATGGTGATCCTGATTACCCAGCAGGGTATACCATTCATGGCATCGACGTAAGTAGATATCAGGGATCTATAAATTGGAATAGACTAAGGAATGCCATGATAGAGCGTTCCCCTATCCGTTTTATTATTATTAAGTCAACTGAGGGAGGAAACCATATAGACACAAACTTTAGAGAAAACTTCTCTAATGCTAAAGAAGCAGGATTTATACGTGGTGCATATCACTTTTGGAGCAATAACTCGACCGCACGTAGACAAGCTTATTATTTCTTGGCCATGGTTCACTTAGAACCAGGAGATCTCCCCCCTGTACTTGATATTGAAAATAAACCTCAGAATATATCCACAGAAGAATTTCAGCAGAATATCCTCACGTGGCTTCATATTGTTGAAGATAAATATCATGTCAAACCTATCATATATACTTATTATAAATTCAAGGACCTCTATTTATCAGATTCCCGTTTTGACGATTATCCTTATTGGATAGCACATTATTATGTTGATAAAATGGAATATAAAGGTGATTGGAAATTCTGGCAACATACTGATGCTGGAAGGCTACCTGGCATAAATGGCTATGTTGATTTGGACATTTATAACGGGAGCTTTTACGATTTACAACAGTTACTCATCCAAGAAGTTATGCCTTCTCAAGGAGTAAGCAGCACCATTTTTGATTCAATAGCTGCTGACTCTCCTTCAGTCCAAGCCTTATCGCCTGTTGAAGAATAACTTCAGTATCTTGTTCATAAAATCCACTTAAAATAATCTTTGCATCATCCGACATAACACTATAAAAGGTTTCTAAATCTTCAAGAATTATGTTGCGATTAATATTAGCTAATACTAAATCAAAAATACCATTTACATGTGACAAGACGTTTTTATCCCCTTCAAGTATGTCTAACTTCACATTATTTAACTCTGCGTTATGCTTTGTATTACGGACACTCCAGTCATCAATATCATAACATACGATATCTTGTGCTCCACATTTGGCAGCAACAATGCCCAGAATACCAGTACCACACCCACAATCAAGAACTCTTTTACCTTGCATATCTTGATTGAGCAATAAAGATACTATCATTTGTGTTGTTTCATGCGTACCTGTTCCGAAAGATTGCTGTGCATCTATGATAACCTTCATAGGAATTTTAGCTATTAAAGTTTGCACAGATTGACTCTCCATTGTATTTTTACATATTACAGCACAACGATTATCAATAACAATAGGATTAAACCCATTTTTCTCCCATTCTTCATTCCAATTTTTATCTTCAATTTTATTGATTGAATATGTTATCTGTATATTTGGAATAGGAAATTCATCTAGTATTTTTTTTAAAGAATGTAGATTAAATACACTCTCTTGACAATACCCAATAAGTTCATTGTCTTCTTCTGTGAATGATTCAAAACCATTACAACCAGCCAATGCAACAAGAATGTCTCTTACATCCTGGGTATCAGGGGCTACGGTAAATGTGACTTGTATATATTTCATCTTACTTAAAAAAACTGTTGCAAATTTATAAAAATTAGGGAAAAACCTATCATGGATTAGGGAATTTCCGTACATTTGCAGTATAAGTTATTTTATTTTTGCATTATAGAAAACGTAAATATACGATACTTGAGATATAAGGAACAAAAAGTAATAAAGTATATATGTTATGAGAAAAGCAATATTATTTTCGGTCTTATTTAGTGCCTTGCCACTATTATCACAGGCGCAAGATGATCTTTATTTTACCCCTTCAAAGGCTGAACAATCTGCCTATCAGCAAGCTAAAATAGAGGCTGAGCGTTCAGATTATTATAGTGGTATTGGTAAAACAGATGAAGAATATAATCGTCGTGGGCAATATACATATAAAAAAATAGGTGTTGATTCTTTAGGAAATGATATTTTTATGTCAAAAGTATCTACACAGCATGGCGATTCTGTTGTTTTAGACACTATTTATAGTGGCTTTACTCGCAAATATGAAGGGTATAATGACGATTTTGCATACAGTAGACGTTTGAGTCGTTTTGATGGATTTTGGGGTGGATACTATGATCCTTGGCTTGCAGGTCGCTCTTCTTTTTATTTAGGATGGGGATGGCATTCACCATATTATGGTTATAGTACCTGGTATGATCCATGGTATGACGATCCATTCTATTATGGATATTATGGTGGATATCCATATTATAGTTATTATGGCAGATATCCATATTATGGCTATCCATATTATTATGGATATGCAAGATATGGATGGTATAGTCCTTGGGATAGTTACTATGCTTGGGGTTATCCTTACTATGGATATAGGAGAGTATATTACTCTCATAATGGTCATACTGGCACTGCTAACCACTGGGGCAACGCTCCAAGAAGTTTTGGGAATCAGTCAAGGTCAAGAGCATATAATGACTATGGTCAGCCAGGTTATTCGACTCCCCGTAATAATATAGGCCAAAACCAATATGATAGGAGTATGGACACGTATCAAAGTCAGTTTGGAGGTGCAAGACAAAGCGATTATAATAATCAATCACGTCAGGTTTACTCGCGCCCAGACAATTCTTTCTCACAACCATCAAGAAGTTCATTTGGTGAAACAACTAGAGGTAGTTTCGGAGGAGGAAACTTTGGAGGGTCTCGCGCTGGAGGTAGCAGTTTCGGGGCTTCACGCAGTGGTTTTGGAGGTCATAGATAATACAAAATAAAAATATAATTTAATAATGATTATCGTATTATGAAGAGTAAATATATATTCTTTGCCGTATCTTTGTTCACAGCATTATCTGTTAATGCTCAAGAGACATACGAGAATGCTAAATTAGCTGGAGAAGATCTAAACGGAACCGCACGTTATGTTGGTATGGGTGGAGCTATGGAAGCTTTAGGTGCGGATATTTCAACTATTGGAACTAACCCTGCAGGCTTAGGACTTTTTCGTCATAGCAATATCAGTCTAAGTGGTGGTTTAGTTATGCAGACTAATGGAAAAGATTTTGCTAACGGCAATAAGACTAATCCAAGTTTTGATCAGATAGGTGGAGTATATTCTACTCGCACAGGACAGAAGTCTTTTCTAAACTTTGGTTTTAATTACCATAAGGGAAAGAACTTTGATTATATACTCAATGCTGCGAACTCACTAAACGGTAGTTCTCAAAATAAGCAGTCTTATCTGAAAGGAGCACTTGGTGATGAGGGTAAAGGCGGTTTTTATATTGACAAAAATACTAATGGGGAGAACATTGGATATATAAATGCAACGAGTAAACCTGTAGCATATACTTGGAGTCAAATAGACTATCTCTATTGGAATACCCTTATTCCAGGAAGTCCTACAGCAAGTTCTTACAACTACGAACCAGCTTCTTCCTATGATTTTAACCGTTCTCATACAGGATATATTGGCAATTATGATTTCAATGTAAGTGGAAATCTGAACGATAGGGTATACCTTGGTATTACGTTTGGTCTGAAAGATGTTCATTACAATGCATATAGTGAGTATACAGAGACATTTACGAATGGGGCAGGAGCTATTGTCAGCGACAATAGAAAGATTACAGGATCTGGGTTCGATGTTACTGCAGGTGTCATTGTTCGGCCTGTTGCAGAGTCTCCCTTTAGGATTGGCGCATATATAAAGACACCAACATGGTATGATTTGACGACTTCAAACATAACTACGCTTACATACCGTAATGGAACAACTAAAAAAGAAAAAAGTATATCAAATTCTTATGACTACAAGATATGGACTCCATGGAGATTTGGTCTATCGCTCGGACATACAATCGGTAGCCACATTGCTTTAGGGCTAACATATGAATACGAAGATTATAGTAATATAAACAGCAGAATCAATGATGGTGGTTATTATGATTACTACTATGGTGAATATTATGAGTCTTCAAGCCCCGATAAATATATGAATGACCATACTCGTCAAGTGTTGAAAGCTGTTAGTACCCTTAAACTTGGCGTTGAGTATAAGCCAGTAACTAATCTTGCTGTACGTTTGGGATATAATTATGTAAGCCCAATGTATTCAAGTGATGGTCAGAAAGATCCAGGTATTTCCTCTTTAGGAACGTCTTATGCTTCAGCAACAGATTACACAGATTGGAAAGCGACAAATCGTTTTACATTAGGTTTAGGATACCAATTCAGGAAATTTAATATTGATTTAGCTTACCAATATAGTGCACAAAGCGGTGATTTCTATCCGTTCTCTAATATTAGAGGTGTGACTATAACATCCACTAATCCAGCAACAGGTACAACAACAGTTACAGAATCAAATATTGCAACAGGCTCTAAAGTAAAAAATGATAGAAGTCAGTTATTACTTACTCTTGGATATCGTTTTTAATTTTAGAAGGCATAATTAGTATAGACAGAAAGAGGCAAAGGAGCAATAATTCCTTTGCCTCTTTTTCTTATCCTCAAGAGATATGAATTATAAGAGGACATTATAAATCTTTATATTTATCATAATGTTGATTATAAATAATATATTAATTATATTTCAAACATATATTATTAGCTCCACATAAATTGACTATAAGGAGTCTGAATATTGATATTAAGAGAAAGGTTAAGCTATCATTTATAACATCATACTATATAAAATACTTTTGCTAAAAAGGTCTTCGTTCAACTTTTCAATCAAATGAACTAGAACTAAAACAATGGGAATGAACTAATCTAAAATGTCTTTTAATGTAAGATAAAAGTCATTGCTATTTTAAGAAAGTATCTATTAGATTCTGAAAGATGCCCTTTTACAGAGTGAAAGAGCACCTTTTACTTGATAAAAGGGCATCTTTTACAATGTAAAAGATGCCCTTTTGGCTGCTTACTCATAACTATCTGATATTGTGAAGAATAAAAATAAGAAAATAACTTAACCTTCTATTTTTGTGAACATCCATACTTCATATTTTGTAAGAATTCTCTACTTCCCACATGTAAAATACTCAATATCCTATCATATCCTTCTATACCTTAATTATAAAGTATAGACTATTTACTTTTAGAAATAACCTTAATTGGATTCTTTTATATAGTTAACAATCCAATTGCCAACTTCCTTTGTACCGTAATGCTTGCCACCCTCGGCTTGAATCTCTGGTGTGCGTACATTTGCCTGTAAACTTGCTTCTACAGCTTCTCGGATTATTCTGCCTTCATCTTCTAACTCAAAATGCTCAAGTAGCATTGCCGCTGATAATATCTGAGCAACAGGATTAGCAAGATTTTTACCTGCAGCTTGTGGCCAAGATCCGTGTACAGGTTCAAATAATGGTGTATATTCTCCAATGCTTGAAGATGGTTGCAGCCCCATAGAGCCAGTAATACACGAAGTTTCATCTGTTAAAATATCGCCGAATGTATTTTCTGTCACAATAACATCAAAAAAGGTTGGTTCTGTCAATACGCGCATCGCACAGTTATCTATAAACATATAATCTGTGGTTACATCAGAATATACAGGTTCCATTTCCTTTGCTATTTGACGCCATAAACGAGAACTTGCAAGGACATTTGCCTTATCAACAACAGTCAGATGCTTGTTTCGCTTCTGTGCATATTCAAAAGCAATCTTTAAAATCCTTTCAATTTCATTACGATAATAGATGTCTGTATCATAGGCTTTCTCATTATCCTGATATTTCTCTCCAAAATACATGCCTCCTGTTAATTCTCGAATAACAATAAAATCAGCACCTTTCAACAGTTCTTCTTTTAGAGGTGATTTATGCAATAGGCAGTCAAAAGTTGCCACAGGACGTACGTTAGCAAATAATCCCAACTGCTTTCTCATAGCTAAAAGGCCCGTTTCAGGGCGTACTTTAAGAGTTGGATCGTTATCAAATCGTGGATCTCCCACAGCAGCAAACAATACTGCGTCAGCATCCATACAAGTCTTGAATGTTTTTTCAGGGAAAGGATCCCCCACTTCATCAATGGCATGTGCACCGCAAATTGCCTCATGGTACGTGAATTCATGTCCAAACTTTTGGGCTATGGCATCAAGGGTGGCTACACCTTGTTGCATTATCTCTGGTCCAATTCCATCTCCAGGTAGGATAGCAATGTCTAATTTCATATCTGATAGAATTTAATTATTTATTTTTATCTATTTGTTCTTCCTCATACAGGTTTAACATTTTAATAGTAGCTTTTATAGCTGCCTCAGTTTGATCTGCATCTACAGCCCTCGTTGTTAGCGTACGACCATTGTCTTCCCACGTTATGATTGTCTGTACAAGAGCATCTGTTCGTCCTCCAGGAGGAATACCTACGGCATAATTCTGAAGTATGGGAAATGTCCGACTCATATTTTTCTTGTAAATCTTACGTAACGCTTTTACAAATGCATCAAACTGCCCATCACCCGTATCATCTGATTCATATTCCTCACCATTAATCTCTACCTTTACACTTGCAATAGGCTTTAAACCATATGTGGTACTCACCATGTAACTAATCAACTTAACACGGTTCTCCGGTACTTGATGCCTGAGGACATCCGATACTATATAAGGTAAATCATCCTGAGTTACGAGTTCCTTCTTATCACCTAACTCTGTAATGCGTTTAGTTACAAGTCTTGTCTGTTCAGGACTAAGCTCTAATCCTAGTTCTTCCAAATTCTTGGCAATATTAGCTTTTCCACTGTTCTTTCCTAAAGCATAAGACCGTTTTCTACCAAATCGTTCTGGTACAAGATCGTTACAATACAGATTGTCTTTATTATCTCCATCTGCATGTACACCAGCTACCTGCGTGAAGACATTCTCACCAACAATCGGTTGATTGGGAGCAATAGAAATACCGCTATAACCCTCTACGAGCCGTGAAATTTCATTCAAACGATTTTCATTAATATTTGTCTTTACATGAAGTTGGTCTGCAAGTATCACTTGAACACTTGCCAAAGGGGCATTACCACATCGCTCCCCCATCCCATTCACAGTTACATGTAGCCCCTTTACACCGCTCATTACAGCTGCTAGAGAATTTGAGACTGCCATATCATAATCGTTATGTGCGTGGAAATCAAAATGAGAATGTGGATATCTACTAATCATTTGTTGCAAATACTCTAAAGTATTTATAGGATTAAGTAGTCCTAACGTGTCTGGAAGGAGGAAGCGTCTTATACAAGAATCATTCAATTCATCCATCATTTGGAATACATAATCAGGCGAATCTTTCATTCCAGAACTCCAATCCTCTAGATACAAGTTGACTATCATCCCTTGTTCTTTCGCATAAGCTAATACATCTTTTATATCATTAATATGCTCCTTGGGCGACTTATGTAACTGATGAATGCAATGTTTTAAAGACCCTTTTGCTAATAAATTGATTACTTTTCCTCCACAATCTTTTATCCAGTCTATGGAAAGATGCCCATCAACAAAGCCTAGAACCTCTACCCTATCCAGCATTCCTGCATTTCTAGCATAATTACAAATCATTGTGACAGCATTCTTTTCTCCCTCAGAAACTCTTGCTGATGCAACTTCAATCCTGTCAACGTTGACGTCTCTTAGAAGCATACGAGCTATCATCAGCTTCTCATGAGGAAGAAATGATACGCCATTTGTCTGTTCTCCATCCCTAAGGGTGCTATCCATAATCTCTATAGACAGTTGTTTACCTTGCAATGTAATATCTTTTGTACTCTTTGTCATCATCCAGTCTTTTCCTACTTTCTCCTAGCTTCATATGCCTCTACACACTTCCTATTTTGAACAAGGAAGTCTACATCATCTAATCCATTCATAAGACAATGTTTTTTATACCCATTGATCTCGAAACTCTCTTGTTCTCCAGTAGCTTCGTTTATCACAGTTTGGCGAGGTAAATCAACCGTTACTGTCATCTTTGGATTATCTGAGATACTGTCAAACAGTCGTTTTAAGAAACCTTCAGATACAACAACTGGAAGTACAAAGTTGTTAAGTTCGTTATTTTTGTGAATGTCTGCAAAGAAAGAGCTAATAACAACACGGAATCCATAGCCTGCAATGGCCCATGCTGCATGCTCACGGGAAGACCCTGAACCAAAGTTACGCCCAGCAACAAGTATACAACCACCATACTTGGGGTCATTTAAAACGAAATCTTTTATAGGTTGATTATTCTTGTCATATCTCCAATCTCGAAAGAGGTTATCACCAAACCCTTGCTTATCTGTTGCTTTAAGGAAGCGTGCAGGGATTATCTGGTCTGTATCTATATTTTCTAATGGCAGTGGTACACAGGTTGATTTGATTATATTGAATTTCTGCTTCATGAGAATCTTTCTCTTTTATGATTAAATAATATCTTTATCTTAACACAGATTTTTAAAGTAATGTTCGAGGATCTGTGATCTTCCCAGTAATAGCTGCAGCTGCAGCAACTAATGGCGATGCAAGTATTGTTCGTGCTCCAGGTCCTTGTCGCCCTTCAAAATTACGATTACTGGTGGATACACTATATTTCCCAGATGGGATTTTATCGTCATTCATCGCAAGACATGCAGAACATCCTGGCTGACGAATGACAAAGCCAGCATCACTCAAAATCTTGTCAAGTCCTTCTTCACGTATTTGTTTATCAACTAACCATGAACCCGGTACTAACCAAGCAGTTATATTCTGTGCCTTCTTATGTCCTTTTACTATAGATGCAAATGCCCTAAAGTCTTCTATACGTCCATTTGTACATGCTCCAAGAAACACATAATCAACCTGATGACCTTCTAATTTCTCACCATCTTTAAATCCCATATAGTCTAGTGACTTCATAAAACCTTGTTTCTCTTCATTTGGAATTTTGTTAAGTGATGGCACACTCTCTGTTATGCCGATACCCATGCCTGGATTCGTTCCATAAGTAATACGAGGTTCAATATCTGCAGCATCAAAAAAGTATTCTTTATCAAAAACTGCATCTTCTCCGCTTTTTAAATCCTTCCACTTTTCTACAGCAACATCCCATTCTTTTCCTTTGGGGGCATATTCTCTACCCTTTAAATACTCAAATGTTTTTTCATCAGGTGCAATAAAACCTCCTCGCGCGCCCATCTCTATTGACAGGTTGCAAATAGTCAACCGCCCTTCCATACTCATATCTTTTATGACTTCACCCGCATATTCAACGAAATATCCTGTAGCGCCACTTGTTGTCAGTTTAGCCATGATATAGAGTGCAACATCTTTTGCAACAACGCCTTTAGGCAATTTGCCATTTATACTGATTCGCATTGATTTTGGCTTTTGTTGTAAAATGCATTGAGAAGCCATAACCATCTCTACTTCTGAGGTCCCTATACCAAAAGCTATCGCCCCAACTGCACCATGAGTAGAAGTATGAGAATCTCCACAGACAATAGTCATTCCTGGGAGTGATAAACCCTTTTCAGGACCAACGACGTGGATAATGCCATTATCCCGCGTATTCATTTTAAACTCTGTCAGTCCAAACTCTTTACAGTTGGCATCTAAAGTATCAATCTGTTTTCTCCCAATAGCATCTTCCACGGGTTTATCTTGATCATGGGTTTGCACATTATGATCTGGCATGCAGAAGATATTTTCTGGACGAAAACATTTTAAGCTCCTATTACGTAAACCTTCAAAAGCCTGTGGTGATGTAACTTCATGGCAATAAAGACGATCTATATATAGCTGTGTAGGACCATCTTCAACAACTTGCACAACATGGGAATCCCAGATCTTGTCAAATAATGTATTCATAAATGCTTTTATTTTATTTCTTAAACTTATTGATACAATCTATATATGCCTCAACAGAAGCAGTAACGATGTCTGTATTAGCTCCAAAACCGTAATAAACATGTCCATCATATTCTACTTGCATGTGTACCTTACCGACATCATCTGAACCTTTGTTTATCGCCTGAATCGTAAACTCCTTTAATGTCATGTGCTTATGAATAATATTCTTCAGAGCATTTATAGCTGCATCAACAGGGCCATTTCCCGAACTTGCAGACTCAAACTTTTGTCCACTAATGTCAAGTCCTATACTTGCAACACTCCGGACTCCTTTACCTGTTGTTACTTGTAGGAAATCAAGTCGCAATGCCTTATCATCAGAGACATTAGTACCTGCTAACATAAGAATATCTGCATCAGTGACTTCTTTCTTTTTGTCAGCTAATTCCAAGAACCTTTGATAAATGACATCAAGATTCTCTTCACTGCATGCTACACCATTTGCCTGTAAGCGATATTTAAGAGCTGCGCGTCCAGAACGGGCTGTTAGAATGATGTTATTATCTTCGACTCCGACATCTTTTGGATTGATGATCTCATAGGTTTCAACATTCTTCAGAACACCATCTTGATGAATACCAGAAGAATGGGCAAAAGCATTTCGACCAACAATAGCTTTATTAGCTTGTACTGGCATATTCATTAAACTTGATACAAGCCGTGATACGGGAGAAATTTTAGTTGTATTAATATTTGAATCAATTCCTAAATGCTTATGACATTTAAGAATCATTGCGATTTCTTCCAATGAAGTGTTCCCAGCTCTTTCTCCTATACCATTTATTGTTACCTCAACCTGACGTGCTCCATTTAGAACCCCTTCAAGCGTATTAGCGGTTGCCATCCCAAGATCATTATGACAATGTGTTGATATAATAGCCTTATCTATAGAGTCAACATGCTCCATAAGATATTTAATCTTTGCACCATATTCATTTGGTAGACAATATCCTGTCGTATCAGGGATATTGACAACTGTTGCCCCAGCTTTGATTACAGCCTCTATAACACGAGCAAGATATTCATTGTCTGTTCGTCCTGCATCTTCTGCATAGAATTCTACGTCCTCAACATACCGCTTAGCACGCTTCACGGCTCTAACAGCTCTCTCGATTATCTCCTCTCTATTCGAGTTAAATTTAAATCGAATATGTGAGTCACTTGTCCCAATACCCGTATGAATTCGTTTATGTTTTGCATATTGTAGACTCTCTGCAGCAACATCTATATCTTTCTCCACCGCGCGTGTTAGCGCACATATGGTAGGCCAAGTTACCGCTTTACTGATCTCGATGACAGAATTATAATCACCTGGACTTGATATTGGGAATCCTGCTTCTATGACATCTACACCTAACTGTTCAAGTTGTTTAGCAACCTGAATCTTCTCTATGGTGTTCAATTGGCAGCCCGGTACTTGCTCTCCATCACGCAAAGTTGTGTCGAAAATGTACAATCTTTCATTCATATGCCTACTGTCTACACTTTTTACTCCACATAAAACTCATAAAAAAGCCTTCCAAACTTGTTTGAAGTAAGAAAGGCTTATAACTTTTGTTTCATCAATCTACATGCACGTTTCACCATTTCCACTCCAATCATGAAGTCGAATTTGAATAATAATACTTAGTAGATGAGAAAGAATAACCATATCTGTTGCTTTAAATTATTACCGCTTGCAAAGTTAAACAATATACCCTTAATTACAAAATAGTTTGTAACTTTTTTGATAATAAATATTATTAAACGTAGATTTATACGCCTTTTTATCTAATAAGATAGAACTAATAAACTCATTAGATATGACCTTTTACATATGTGCTGATGCCTAACACTATCGGTGCCTGAGCCTAACACAAATAGTGTTAACGCCTAACACGAGTCGTGCTTTACCGTGTTTATACAACGATATATCCTCTCCCCCAAAATATATAGCTATATATTATTATAAGGAAAGAGGGCAAAACACGAATCTTTAGAGTTCAAAAGAAATAGAAAAGGTAATTTTGTAGCACTAAAATACTACAGGAAAGAGGTTTTTTATGAATATTAAGCTAGAACAATAACTCTGATTTCTTACATTGTTTACACATGAACTCTACAAAAATGTACACGTAGAGGAGGTTTTAATACTACAACTGGCCTAATGATCAATACTATAATTTTAAAACTTAAGGAAACACCTAGTCGGTAAAACAGTTTTTATAGCATAAAATATACTTTCATTTAAGAACATGTCATTCGCATCAGAAATAAGTAATAACTTTCTTTGGATTTCTCAAGAATGTTATATACATTTGCCAATGTGGAAATCATCCGCTTACAGTGGACGACAACAGCATTTATTCTCGCATTGGTAAGATGCCGAAAGCGAGCGCACGGTGAAAACGAGTGGCGAGCACGAAGCCATCCATGTGGATTATCGTGCAAGTCGAGTGTAATGCCAAGCTTACTTCAATGATGACTGTTAATGGCACAAAGGATATAGGAAAAAAGGAAAGGGCATCTACAAGAAAATGGTAGTAGATATTCAAGTACCCCGAGATATTCTAAAGGACCTCCCGGTAAACTAACTAAATTGCGTGGTGGACAGGAATGGAAAGATAAGTAAGGAAATATTTGGGAAAAGACAGAAAACATAAAGACCATTATGATGTTACAAATCCTAAAACAGGAAAAAGGTTAAAGGGGTTGATTATAATGGTAACCAAATATCGCCAAATGGATCTAAAAATAAAACAAAAAATTATGCAACAACCATATAAAAAATACGAGCAGGATAAAACCTGGGGTATATTTGGAAGTCGAAGGGAAACTTTTATTATGATATCTAAAGAAGGAGTTAGCTATTCTGGGGAAGTCAGGCTAAAGTTGTATACCTTTATGTAGCTGATGAAACAAAAAAGAAAGGAAGAAAACAATGAAAAATGTATTTTTTTTATTGCTGATTTTGCAATATTCAGTTTGTGTATATGCACAGAGAGTCTGTGCTCCTAAAATAGAACTTAGGGTGCACTTGAAATCTCTTTTAGAAAAGGATACATTAGCTTATGAACACTTTTTAATGCTTAAAAGAGTTATTTGTAGAGATAATTATAAAGACATTAATGAATTAAGAAGAGGAAACAACAAACAATTTAAACTACAAAATGCAAATAGCTTATGTGATAAGCTACGCGAAAAAGGATATCTGTTTTTTTTCGTGATAGATAAAGATAAATTGCTTAATATAATTACGAGTAAATGTGGGCAAGAGATGATAAATAGCAGGAATAATCTTTCTGATGATTTTTTACTTCTTGACGATAGAAATCTTATTAGTGAGGTAGTTAGTTTTCCAAGCGATTATAATAGGAAAATATTTCTTGATATAATTTCTGATTATGGAAACTATTACTCTTGTTTTGATTACTGGAAGACAGGTGAAAATGATCAAAGAATTATAGAAAAGATTTTGAAAAGGTATCCGTACATAACAAAAATGTGGTATAAACAAACTCCTATAGAGGATATTGTTTTACCAGGAACAATTGATAATGCGAGTAATGCTCCAAATCGGGAGTTATCAAAATAAAAAGAACAACAAATATTGAATGAAAAAAGTTATATTCTTAAATGTTGGCTTATTAGTCATTCTTATATATGCTTGGTTCTCATATAGTCATAGAAAGACTATTATAAATTGCGAGAAGGCGATAACTGATTTCCCGGTACTGGAAGTTAATTGCAGCAGTGGTTATCGGGGTGGCTCAAACCTTCTAATAAAGTTCAACGCAAAGCAATATTATGTAGGAATTACTACGAGTCAATGTAAATCATTTAATCCCCAAACAATAAAACTGTTTTACGACAAAGAATGTGATGAAATATTTGAACAACACGATGTGACAGTAAGATATATCGTATGGTACTTTATTCTCTATTTATGTTCATGTATTTGGTTGTTTGTAATAGTAAAGAACCGTAATGCTTCAATTCGGAGGCTGGCAAAATAAAAAATAATTAATGTGGCACACAGACGCCAATCCACGACAGCAATAAATAACAGAATATATATTAAAACAGTAAGACTATGGTAAACCATATATAAACAGTTTGAACTTATCCATACCAGGGTATGCTACAACACCCATATAAGGATAACGGGCAATACCCTTATATGAGTGTTCATCATTACCTTTATATGGGAAAAGAGGTAAAAGTAGTACTAGTATGTAAGAATTGCCAGAACCGTTTTATTATCGTCTACAACACACAAAGCCTATTTGTCTAGCACCGATTATAAAAAAAATCAACAGCTCAAAAAGAGATTGGATATTTCCAGTATAATGCACGTATTAGAGATTCCAATTTATTGAGGCTCCAAATACATAAATATCACTAAGTTTACAAAGCAGCAATATTTTTACCTTCAACTCACATACTCCGTATAGTGTCTCATTCTCAAAGGGAATTGTTTTATTCTACAATTACAATCTTTTTTATTACTTTTGCAGGTACAATGTTATGCAAAGTATTCAATAACCCCTAAACTCCAATGTCACTAACTGTTTACAAGGCATCTGCAGGCTCTGGGAAGACATTTACTCTCGCTGTAGAATATATTTCACTTGTGGCAAGAAATCCACAAGATTATAATCATATCTTGGCTGTAACCTTTACCAATAAGGCTACACAGGAGATGAAGATGCGTATTCTTGAAAAATTATATGGGATTGCACATTGTGAAGTGGAAGCTGAGCCATATCTTAAACAGGTACAGTTGAAAACAGGCTTACAAGAATCCATTATAAGAGAGAATGCTAGTAAAGCTTTATCACTACTCACCCATCACTATAATGAGTTTCGTATACAGACTATTGATGCTTTTTTCCAATCTGTACTGCGTAACCTTGCTCGTGAGTTAAATCTTACGGCAAATCTACGCATTGACCTTAATGATGATCAGGTAGAAGAGCAAGCTGTTGACGAACTAATCAATAGTTTGGAGGAAGGAGACCCTGTATTACATTGGATACGAGACTATATTGACAAAAACATAGAGGATGACCAGGGGTGGAACGTTATTGGACAGATAAAAGACTTTGGCAAAAACATTTTCAAAGACTTTTATAAGGAACACCAAAAAGAATTGGAGGAATGCTTTAAAGATGAAATCTTTTTCAATGGTTTCATCAGAGATCTACGAGATAGAAAAAGGAATATTGAAAAGAATATTGTAGACAAGGCACAAACAATACTTTCTACATTTCGTAATAATAACGTAGATGACCCTTCATATTTTATTAAAGGACTATATTCCTATCTGCTAAAATGTTCTAAGGGTGAGATTAAAAATGAGCCAGCTGGTGCAAATACCTTGAAATGCATAGAAAATGCTGAAAAGTGGCCTGCAGGAAAGTGCCCTATAACAGAGAAGAATATTATAATAAGTCTCGCTCAAGAGCAATTACGAGAAAAGTTAGAGCAATTAGAAGATTATAGAAAGAGTAGTTGGAAAGAGTATCAGTCGTGTAATCTGACCTTACGCCACCTCTCACAACTACGTTTATTACATGCAATTTCAGATGCCGTTGATGATATAAATAGGAACTCTAATCGATTTATGCTAAGTAACACACAATCACTGCTTAGCACATTGATGAAGGACTCTGATACACCTTTTGTCTTTGAAAGGATGGGGGCTTATCTAAAACACATCATGATTGATGAGTTTCAGGATACAAGTACCATACAATGGAGTAATTTTAAAAAATTATTAGACAATTGCATAGCACAGGAAGATTCTAGGAATCTTATTGTAGGGGACGTAAAGCAAAGTATCTATCGATGGAGACAAGGAGATTGGAGACTGCTGAACAATATTGAACGAAGTTTTCAGAAAGAACAAATAAAGATACTGGCACTAGGCACGAATTATCGATCAGAAGAAAGAATTGTCCAATTTAATAATGCCTTCTTCAAATACGCTGTAGAGCAGACAGTTAATGAATTGAAGAATGATGAGATTATAGGTCTGGAACAGCTTGCAGAAGCTTATAAAGAAATAGAACAGATACCATTTAAGAACGATAACCAAGGTTATATACAGATAGAATTATTTCCTCAAACGGATTATCGCGAAGCTATTATAGGTAAACTTACAGATGGAGTACAAGAATTACTTGATGCAGGCTATAGTCAAAAGAGTATCACTATACTTGTTAGGCGGAAAGGAGATGTTCAAGACATCGCAGATAGTTTTATACATACTTTTGGAGATAAAGTAAGCCTTGTATCGGATGAAGCTTTCCGCTTAGATGCTTCTCTTGCAGTAAATGTAATTATAAGTGCACTACGTGTATTAACACATCCAGACGATAAACTAGAAGAAAGTAAATTAGTAAAGTTATATCAGCAGCAAGTTCTTAAGACTAAAAAGACAAGCAACGAACTATTTATTGATAATAACGATATAACTAGATTATTACCAGAAGATTACACATCAAAATTCGAGGAATTATTAAGAACTCCTCTTGTGGATCTTGTAGAGAAATTATATTCGATTTTTTCATTAGACAGATTGAAAAACCAAAGTGCATATATCTGCACTTTCTATGATACACTAAATGAATATCTGCGTGATCATTCTGCAGATATAGACGATTTTATCGAAGAATGGAAAAATGTACTTTCTGAGAAAACTATTCCAAGTGATGAGGTTAATGGCATCCGCTTACTTACTATTCACAAAAGTAAGGGATTGGAATATGATAATGTATTTATTCCTTTTTGTGACTGGGAATTAGAAAAGAAAACTGGGAATATTGTTTGGTGTGCAGGGGAAGATAAAGAGCAACCATTCAGCAATCTACCTCTTATCCCCGTTGATTTCTCTAAAAACAATATGTTGGGAACAGTATTTGAGAACAACTATAAAGATGAGCATCTGCAAAATACGGTAGATAATATGAATCTTCTATATGTTGCCTTTACTAGAGCTAGAAAGAACCTATTTATCACGGGTAGACGCATGGGGAAATCAACACTTGATAAACTAAAGAAAGAATTTACAACATCAAATCGTTCTCAAGTGATAGAACAGATTCTTCCATTACTTACAGAAAAGTTAGTAGAATCAGAGCTTGAATATCCAGATAATTGTAATGACCCAATTAAATTTACATGGGGTAAAATTCCATTGGTTTCAACGAAAAAAGATATACAACCTTCTTTTCAAAAAACAAATCCATTCTCCGCAACAGAAAAGAAAATGCATGTAGCAATTGAAACATTCCCTAATTCGGTTGTCAGCTTTAGACAAAGTAATAAAAGTAACGACTTTATAAATGGGGAAGACAACGATCCTTCAGATACTTCTCGTTATATCAAAATGGGAAATATCCTCCACCAACTTTTCTCGACAATCCTCACAGAAGCGGATATAGAACCACGCCTAAAGGAATTAGAGCAAGAAGGTATAATATATAATGATGAAGTAACTTCGCGCGAACTTCGACAAAGGATTCACAACGCATTTAAGAATGAAACGGTAAGAAAGTGGTTTAGCCCAGATTGGAAAGTCTTTAATGAGCGTACAATTATAGAATTTGATAAGGCAAGTGGAGAAATAAGGGAACGTCGTCCAGACCGTGTCATGACGAATGGGAAAGAATTTATAGTTATAGATTTTAAGTTTGGAAAGCCTAGAGAGGAATACAAAGAACAAGTGATAGAGTATATCCAGATTTTGAAAACTATGGGATATAAGAATATTAAAGGCTATTTGTGGTATGTTATATGGAACAAAATAGAAACTTGTATTGTATAATTTCTATTATAAAAACTATAAACTGGACATATACAGAATGAAAGTCTGTTTAGATAAAAGTAGTATATCCTCAAGGTATTATATATTCACTTGAAAATAAAATTAAAGAATAACTCTTCTTAATCCGTAAAAATATGTTTTTAAAAGAAGTTGCAAAAGATCTGCTAAATAAATATGGTGTAGATATGACGGACGTAGCAGTGGTATTTCCTAATAAGCGTGCTGCTCTTTTCCTAAATAATGAACTTGCACAATTGGCTAACAAACCAATGTGGAGCCCTTCATATATGACTATCTCTGATTTCTTTCGTCAACAATCTTCTTTAACAGTAGCTGACCCCATTAAAAGTGTTTGTGACTTGTACCAAAGCTACATTGAGGAAACTGGTAATTTAACAGAAACACTTGACCAATTTTACGGGTGGGGCCAGCTACTGTTGTCCGATTATGATGATCTCGATAAAAATATGGCCGATGCAAGTATGTTGTTCTCTAATATATCAAACCTTCGTGAATTCGATGACGTTAGTTATCTAACAGATGAACAGAAAGCTGAGCTCCATCGTTTTTTTGCAAATTTCGAAGATAACCCAGAAGGAATTCGTGAACGTTTCATAGCACTGTGGTCAAACTTAAACAATATTTATATCAACTTTAAACAAAGGCTTAAAAACCAAGGTCTTGCATATGAGGGAATGATGTACAGAGATGTCATCGAAAAAAACAACATAAAGACACAGTATAAACACTATGCATTTGTAGGTTTCAATGTATTACAAAAAGTTGAACAAGTCTTATTTGACAGATTGAAAGATAAAGCAGCCTTCTACTGGGATTATGATTACTATTATATGAAAAAAGGTAATGAGGCAGGAAATTATATCCGTAAATGGTTGGACCAATTTCCCAATGCACTACAAAACGATAATGAAATTCTTTACGATAATCTGAAAAGAGAAAAAGACATTAATTTCATTTCTGCATCTACAGAAGATCTACAGGCACGTTACGTCACAAAATGGTTACGTGAAGATAATAGATATGAAGATGGGAAACGCACTGCTATTGTGATGTGTGACGAACATCTACTACATACCGTAATACACTGTATCCCAGAGAATATGAGGAAACTAAATGTCACGACAGGCTATCCATTACAACAGACACCAATAGCCTCTTTCGTGACTCAACTGATCGCATTACAAACAGAGGGATACTCTGCACAAGAAAAAGCATTCAGACTACACTATGTCAACAGAGTACTTCGTCATCCTTATTGCAAATATATTGTCACCCAATCAACAGAACTACTAAATACTTTGAACAAAGAAAAACGGTTCTATATTACTGCAGATGTCAATTCTCTCTTTACTCATTATTCTGTTGACAAGCAGCATTTACCAGAGTTAATTACCTGGATCATTAAAATTGTTCGATCAATTGGTGTAAATGGGGCAACAAATAAAGATCCCCTATTTGTAGAATCTACTTTTCGCATGTACACATTACTCACAAGAGTTTTGGAATTAATGAAGAGTGGAGATCTAGATACAGATATTATCATATTCCGCCGATTATTGTCGGAACTAATCTCATCTACAAGTATTCCGTTCCATGGAGAGCCTGCCAGTGGAGTACAAGTTATGGGAATCTTGGAGACACGCAATCTAGACTTTGACCATGTATTGGTCTTATCATGTAATGAAGGCAATATGCCTAAAGGGGTCGATGATGCTTCATTTATTCCTCACCTGATTCGCAAAGCCTATGGGTTAACAACAATTGATAATAAAGTTTCCATCTATAGTTATTATTTCCATGAACTAATACAACGTGCACAAGATGTTACTTTCCTTTATAACAGCTCTACACAGGGAAGTAAAACTGGTGAAATGAGTCGGTTTATGCTCCAACTGATGACAGAGTGGAATCACCCAATTCATCGGCTAAAACTTCAGGCAGGGCAGAATACGATGCAAATAGAGGCTGAAATCATTCAAAAAGAACAAGGTGTACTTAAAAAAATCGATGAAATCAAACGTTTTTCTCCTACTGCTATCAATACCTATATGCGATGCCAGCTAATGTTTTATTTTAAATATATAGCTGGTATAGCAGAGTTAAATGATATCGATGAAGACGATATAGATGGACGTTTATTTGGTAATATCTTCCACCGTTCGGCACAATTGATGTATGAGAAGCTATTACCACTTGAAATAATAACGGCTAAAGACATTGATAATCTTCTTAAAACAGGTAAAAGCACACAACCTATTACATCGGGCAACACAGGATGGACTCTTGAGGGAGTCATAGATGATGCTTTTGCAACTGAACTGTTTAATCTGAGCTCAGGAACAAAAAAGCATCCTAAATTAAATGGTCTGCAATTAATCAATAAAGAAGTCGTAAACAAATACTTACGTCAATTATTAAAGATAGATAGAAGATTAACTCCTTTACAAGTAATTAGCCATGAGTTTGATGTTAGAAGGAATATTACTATAAAATCTAGGGGTATAGAAAAAACGGTAGAAGTTGGTGGACGTATTGACCGGTTGGATGAAGTGTTTTCTGATAATAAGACAACTTATTTACGTGTAGTAGACTATAAGACTGGTAGTAAAAAAGCAGAAGAATTAAAGAGTATCCAAGACGTTTTTGATTCTAAAAATATTAGAACCAAGAAAAGTGATTATACTATGCAGGCATTACTTTACAGTTTAATAGAAGCAAAGTATGACAATATTCACAACCCCTATCACAAACCCGTAAGCCCGGCCCTGCTTTTCATCCAGCATGCTGGAGGAAATGATTATACTCCGGTTATCTCGATGGCAGGTGAAAAAATCACAGATGTAACAGTCTATGAAGAAGATTTCATGAAAGAACTATCTAATAAACTTGCAGAGATTTATGATCCAGAGATACCTTTCTCTCCTACAGCAGATTTAAAAATATGCGAATACTGCCCGTATAAACAGTTATGTGGTAGATAATAATAAAAGACTAAAGCAATTGCAATGACACCAATAATATCACCCTATCACTTTGAATTTCGCAAATTTTAATAAGAGTTGCTTTTGACCAGCATTTCTAAATGCAACTGTTGCTTTTGCATTCTCCCCAGATCCTTCAAGAGCTAAGACTTCTCCGATACCGAAACGTTGATGTTCTATCGTATTTCCAACTTTTAGATTTGTAGTAATACTAGTTGGTGAAGAATTAGTAGGAAATGCCCGTCCCCCATTAGTCATTGCAGAAGAAATCCGTTTGAAGTTACCTCCTTCGGTTAAAAGTTTATGTTTTGTACGTTCAGAAAGAGGATCTATAGCGAATTCAGGACGTTTACGCTCAGTAATCTTTGGCTTCGGGTCTGCTCGGAATTGACTTGCTACAGGATTAGAATTTTGCCACCGAGATCCCATTTTGCGATATTCCTGCCCCCAAAGATGACTTCCTGTATAAGCCTTATTTGGCTCATAATCTCGAAAATTATCGTTAGATAAATCATTCCATCTACTCGTTGTATTTTGAATATCATTATCAACATCACGGTCTCTACTCCAAGGGACTTTACTAAACTCTGTTGACGAGTTATTGATATATCCTTTATCTAAAAGTAATAGAGAAGGATCTATATCTCTCAAAAAACGGCTAGGATTATCAAACTGCATACTACCATAACGAAAACGGCTTTTTGCATTCGTCAAAATACAGTGGCGTTTAGCACGTGTTATAGCAACATAAAGAAGTCGGCGCTCCTCTTCAATACCCCTTTTAGAGTCAGAAGACATAGGACTTGGAAAAATATTTTCTTCCAATCCTACAACAAAAACTGTAGGAAATTCCAGACCTTTCGCTGCATGAATTGTCATCAATGTAACTTTGGGCACATCATCATCTACTTTATCTGCGTCTGTATAAAGTACAACTTCCTGAAGGTAGTCTGTTAAAAAGATATTTTCTTCTCTGCCTTCTTCCTTTCCTGTTTCAACGAAGTCCTGTATCGACGACAAGAACTCTTCTAAATTTTCACGACGTACAAGATCTTCTGGATCACTGCCGGTTTGAATCTCAGCCATCATCCCACTTAAGTCTATTATCTCCCGACCTAATTGAAAAGCATCAACCGTTGTGACTTTCTTGATAAAACCTGTAATTAGAGAACAGAAATCAAAGAGTTTTGTCATCGTACCCTTATTAACATTCAAACCATACTGCGTAGGGTTAATTATGATCTGCCATAAAGAAACGTTATTTTCTTGTGCACAATCAATAATTTTTTGTATAGTAGTACTGCCAATACCCCGCGTAGGATAATTTATAATACGACGAAAAGCCTCTTCATCATTTGGGTTTGACACCAATCTAAAGTAAGCTATGATATCTTTTATTTCTTTACGCTGGTAGAACGATAATCCACCTATTATCTTATATGGAATCCCCTGCTTACGAAACTCATCCTCAAAAGGGCGACTCTGTGCATTCGTTCGATACAAAATTGCAAAACTTGAAAAGTCACATTTATCGTTTCGTTTAATGCGAAGTATATCTTTTGCAACAACCATAGCCTCCTCTTTGTCGCTGTAGCAAGGTTTATAAAGAACCTTATCCCCTTCATCCTCTTTTGAGTACACATCTTTTGGGATCTGTCGTTCATTATGTTTCATCAGAGAATTAGCAGCTTCTACTATTAATTGTGTTGATCGGTAATTTCGTTCTAACTTAAAAGTACGTGCATCCTCAAACTTATTTTTAAAATCAAGAATATTATCAATATTTGCACCACGAAAAGAATAAATACTTTGATAATCATCTCCTACAACACATATGCGGTGATGTAATTCTGCCAACTGGCTAATAATACTTACCTGCGCATAGTTTGTATCCTGGTACTCATCTACAAAAATATACTCAAACAACTGTGCATATTTCTCCTTCACCTCTTTATGATCTCGGAAAAGGGTGTAGGTATAAAGAAGAATATCATCAAAATCCATTGCATTTGCTTGGCGACATCTCTCTTCATAGGCCTTATAAATCATATGAATAGCAGGCATTCTGATGCTCCTATCACGTTCTATAGCAGAACGATCTTCGGCATATTCAGAAGCAGTAATAAGATGATTCTTTGCCATGGAGATTATGTTGTGAACCGATGCTGGTTTATACACCTTCTCCTCAAGCCCTAATACTTTTATAATATTTTTTAAAAGTGAGCGCGAATCGGCTTCATCATAAATAGTAAAATTACTACCAAAACCAATAAGCTCTCCTTCCCGGCGCAATATACGTGCAAAGATTGAGTGGAAAGTTCCCATATACAACCGTCTTGCATCAGATGATGACGTTATCATAGCTATACGCTCTTTCATCTCGCGAGCTGCTTTATTGGTAAAAGTAAGTGCAAGAATATTCCAAGGTTTTAAACCTTTATTGAGTAGATAAGCTATTTTATATGTTAGTACACGTGTCTTTCCTGATCCTGCACCTGCAACAACTAACGAAGGTCCTGTACAATATTCTACAGCTTCCCGCTGGCTATCATTTAATGCGGCAAGAATCTCTTTTTCTTTCTCTTGATCTGTCATATAACTACTCATGTTGGATGATAATATCCTTTTTATATTACTATAGAAGGGAAGTCCTATTAATGTTCTTCAGGGAAAGCTGGTATAAACGTCATTTGATGTTCAATCTGACCAATGCGTTTCCTCATATAAGGGCCAGGATTTTTTGAGGAAAATCGGCGTGGATTAGGTAATGTTGCTGCTATGAGTGCACAGTCTCGACGACTAAGTTGTTGTGCATCCATTCCAAAATTCTGTTCCGCACAGGCTTGAACACCATATATACCATCCCCCATCTCAATAGAATTCAGATATACCTCCATGATTCGTTGTTTACTCCACATCAGCTCTATAAGAAAGGTAAAGTAAGTTTCAAGTCCCTTTCTTACCCATGAACGTCCCTGCCATAGAAATACATTTTTTGCAGTTTGCTGGGAGATTGTAGAACCGCCACGAAGTTTTTTCCCTCTTTTTAAATGATCTTCTGCTGCTTGTTCTATTGCTTGATAGTCAAATCCGTGATGAATGAGGAAGCGCTGATCCTCACTTGCCATAACAGCTACAGGCATTGACTTTGGCATTTCATCCAAAGGTATCCACTTGTGGTACAGTTTTATATGTTCTCCCTTCCCTATTTGTTCAAAACAACGAGAGATCATCAATGGTGTAAAATAAACTGGGATAAAGCGATAAACAACAACAGCCAATATTGTTGAAATAAAGGTCAATGCAACAACCCATCGAAAAATACGAAGTATCTTTTTAATCATATTGTTTGATAATACTAAACATAATCTGCACGTCGTCTGTATATTAGCCTCATAGGCTCTGAACATAACGTTTGCAAAGTTAATAAAATATTGCTTGAAAAACAAAAGAAATGCCCGACGCTTCACAGCGACAGGCATTCAATCTCAATAGGTATTAGTCCTTTAAGGTAAAAAGATTGTATTCAGGATAACGATTGCAAAGATAAAATATTTATTTCTGCCTTGCAAGCTTTCATCAAACTTTTTTTTCACAACAAAACATTTTTTTTGTTTTTTCGTCCAATATCAAATTGTTCATTTACCAATAAAGCTATAGAATAAATAATAACACCGATAAATTGATATATATCATGTAAAAACCGAAACATGGTAAATAATTCTCAAAAACGTCTCATAAACTCCCAAACCTGAGGATTTTCACACATACGATATACATTATAGCGCATTAATTTAGTGAGTAGCTTACGAATTCATTATACTCGAAAGGAATGAAGAACGAGCAAAAGTTCATTTCTATCTAACAACTTCAACAAAATAGTTTTAAGATTCATCAATATTACTTGCAACAGCTTAAGGCCATTATAGCAGGTACTATATTAGACAAAATAATTCTTTGCTACAGTCCAAAGAATGGTAGGTAAAACTTACGAGTAATAATTTACAAATAAAGAACGAGCAACTATCCAATAGCACATATAAACGTATTGAAAATGACTCTGTAAAATAAAGATTATCAAGTGATTACAAACAGCATGGCAAAAGATGCTCTTTTATGATGCAAAAGGGCACCTTTTACCATGTAAAAGGGCATCTTTTACTGTGCAATATATGCCCTTTTACTATTCAAAAAAGCATCATCTAAAAACCAATTGTGAAAAAACATGACATCATTCCTAACTTATCATCTCCAAATTTATACTTGGTAACAATGTAAATTGAGTACTCCCAACTATTTTCTCAGTCTAAAGTTTGCAGATTATAAAGGATGAAAAAGGAATTAGAGAGGATTTAAACTGTCTTGCTTCATTCTAATCTGCATGAATAATTATGCTGAAATGGGACAAGTATAGTTGGCTTTTACTTATAGAACTATCGACTCTAATATAATTTAATCTCAGGATATTACTTCAGAAGGCTCTTATATATTTCATAGCCTGACAATTATTATAAGCCATATAAATTTCTACTTATTAACTGTCACCGACAAAGTCTATTCTAGGTTATTCATGTCAGGAGTTACGTAATAATGTTCTAAAGATTGCTATAAACAAGAAAAAATAAGTATCTTTGCAGCATAATAACAAACAAAATAATATGACGTCAATAGAGAATAACACCAATGAGGAAAAGCGCAGCTTGAGCTTCGTAGAACAACTGGTAGAAGAAGACCTTGCGGAAGGTAAAAATGGAGGAAGAATCCAAACACGTTTCCCGCCAGAACCTAACGGTTATCTTCATATTGGTCATGCAAAAGCTATCTGCATGGACTTTGGTGTCGCTGAACATTATAACGGCGTATGTAATCTACGCTTTGATGACACGAATCCTAGTAAGGAGAATACAGAGTATGTTGAGAATATCCTACATGATATTAGTTGGTTGGGATTCAAATGGGGTAACATCTACTATGCTAGTGACTATTTCGAAAAATTGTGGGAATTCGCAATATGGATGATCAAGAAAGGGTTAGCATATGTTGATGAACAGACATCGGAAGAAATTGCAAAACAAAAAGGTACACCTACAACAGCTGGTATTCCTTCACCTTATCGTGATCGCCCTATAGAAGAAAACCTCACACTATTCGAGAATATGAACACAGCCGAGACTGTAGAAGGAAGTATGGTCCTGCGTGCAAAGCTTGACATGTCAAATCCAAACATGCACTTCCGTGATCCAATCATGTATCGAATCATCCAGATTCCTCATCATCGCACGGGAACAAAGTGGCACTGCTACCCAATGTACGACTTTGCACATGGACAAAGTGATTACTTTGAAGGAGTAACACATTCTATTTGTACACTTGAATTTGTACCTCATCGTCCTTTATATGATAAATTCATAGACTTCCTTAAAGAATCTGATGGTACATCAGACAACCTAAGTGACAATCGCCCACGACAGATTGAATTCAATCGTTTGAATCTCACTTATACCGTAATGTCTAAACGTAAGCTGCACACACTTGTAGACGAACACCTTGTAAATGGATGGGACGATCCACGTATGCCAACTCTTTGTGGTATGCGTCGCCGTGGTTATTCTCCTGAATCTATCCGCAACTTTATTGATTCTATCGGTTATACAAAATTTGATGCACTTAATGATGTTGCTCTATTGGAGGCTGCTGTACGTGAAGATCTTAATAAAAAAGCAACCCGTGTTAGTGCTGTTCTCGATCCTGTTAAACTTGTCATCACAAACTATCCAGAAGATAAGACTGAAGAGATGGAAGCTATTAACAATCCTGAAAACGAAGCTGATGGCTCACATACTATCACTTTCTCAAAGTATTTATGGATTGAACGGGCTGATTTTATGG
Organism: Prevotella histicola; assembly: GCF_055385135.1. Classification (NCBI taxonomy): domain Bacteria; kingdom Pseudomonadati; phylum Bacteroidota; class Bacteroidia; order Bacteroidales; family Prevotellaceae; genus Prevotella; species Prevotella histicola. The sequence goes on from NZ_AP043793.1 coordinate 349,630, forward strand.
AGGATGCACCTAAGAAATTCTTCCGAATGACTCCAGGAAAAGAAGTTAGATTAAAAAATGCATATATTGTTAACTGCACCGGATGTACTAAGGATGATGAAGGTAATATCATAGAGATACAGGCAGAATATGATCCTGATAGCAAGAGTGGTATGCCAGGATCAGACCGTAAAGTAAAAGGGACACTACATTGGGTTAGTGTTAATCACAGTATAAAGGCAGAAGTTCGTGAATATGATAGATTGTTTAATGTAGAAAATCCATCAGCAGACGAACGCGACTTCCGTGAATTACTGAATCCTGAGAGTATGAAAGTACACAAGAACTGTTATGTAGAAAAATTCCTTTCAGAGAAACAACCTGGTGATTATCTACAATTCCAGCGTACCGGATATTTCATACTTGACCCTGATACGACTGCAGATCATCTTGTCTTCAACAAGACTGTAGGCCTAAAGGATACTTGGGCAAAAAAAATTAAGGCGTAAATACGGATTATATTGGATATATATTATCATAGTGAGAAGTTCAAGCAGCTACTTCGCAAATACGAAGAACTGCAAGAAAACAACATCAGCGAGATTCCTTGTGCAGAGGATCTCACTGATGTTGCTGAGTATTTCCACATGCTGGGGGAGGAGGAAAAAGCTTTAGAAGTGGCTGACTATGCGACAAGAATGTATCCGTCTGCAGTATCTCCATTGGCTTTTAAGGCTAGAATGGCTTTACTTGTAGATAATAATCCTCAAAAGGCAGATGAAATTGCAGAGTCAATTATAGATAAGAATGACGTAGATTTCTTATATCTAAAAGCGGAGATTATGATCGCTTCTAGTAGACCAGATGATGCTGATAAATATCTTCAAGCTTGTTATGATGAAATAATCGATTCTGAAGCCCAGGAAGAATTTATCCTTGATGTTGCAGCATTATTCTCCGATTATGAGGAAATCATATATGCTGAGAAATGGTTAAATCAATCTACTAAGACTGAAGATAAAGACTATAAGGAGCTAAAAGCACAGATTTTGAAAAGTCATGGTAATTATGTTGAGAGTGAAACTATCCTCAATGAATTACTTGATGCAGATCCATACTTTGGTCCATATTGGAATCAGCTGGCACAAAGTCAATTCCTCCGTAATGACATCCAAGATTCCATTATATCCAGTGAGTACTCAATAGCTATCAATCCAAATGATGAGGAAGCAGTCTTAAACAAGGCAAACGGGCTTTTTACACTTGGTAATTACGATGAAGCGCTTAAGTATTATGAACGTTATAAGAAACTATGTCATTATGCAGATGTTAGCATAATTGATGTTACTATTGGACATATCTATCTAATGAAAGGGAAAGCATTAGAAGCTCAGGAGCACTATAAGAAAGCTTTAGCTGAGTCAAAAGATAAGCCTCTCACACTTATTCATATAGGAATTTCTGCATTTGATAATGGATATGTGGAATACGCCTACCGGATCTTTAGCAATTTACTATCTGATACAAGTGCGGACTGGGATATAGGATATGCTTATTTAGCTCGCTGTTGTTATGAACTTAAAAAGAAGAAAGAATTTAAAAAGTATCTTTTAATTGCTATAGAACGAAATCCTGAGGAATGTTTGGAGGTCTTATCAGACCTCTATCCACAAGGAACTGATCCTAAAAATTACATTTCTTCCATCAGGATTTAATATCAATAATTACCTATAATTAAAGAATAATATTCAATATGAACTTTATAACAGCTCTTCTCTCACAACTTAATTATGGTACAATCTTCCTATTAATGCTCTTAGAAAGTACTGTTATACCAGTCCCTTCAGAGCTTGTGGTTGCACCAGCCGCCTATCATGCTGCAGGAGGAAACCTTAATATGTGGCTTGTTATTCTCTTTGCAACTCTAGGAGCTGACTGTGGTGCTACAATAAATTACCTTGCAGGGTGGTATCTTGGGCGGCCTATTATTTATAAATTTGCTAATAGCAAATGGGGACACATGTGCCTCTTAAACCAGGAAAAAGTTGAGAAAAGCGAAAAATACTTTGATGATCATGGCTTAGTAGCTACCATTACAGGTCGATTACTTTCTGGTATACGCCATCTTATTTCTATACCTGCAGGATTAGCAAAGATGAATTACTGGAAATTCTTACTTTACACGACTATAGGTGCAGGGGCATGGCACAGTATCCTTGCTCTCATGGGACATTACTTACATACTTTTGTTCCTGAAGACCAGCTTCATGATAAAATCATGGAGTATGGAGAATATATTAAGATCGGGCTTATCTTGTTAGTAATATTAGCAGGAACTTACTTTGGAATAAGGTGGTACATCAAGAAGAAAGGTAATAGCAAGTAAGAAAATTACACTGTATAATGCCCAATATACAAATAACTTCTAAAGATTTTATATCATGACTTTAAATGAGAAATATTTTAAAGAAATCATTAAAGAACAACCTCTATCTGACGAAGAAGAGCGTACTTTAGCTGCAAAAATAAAGATTGGAGATGCAAAAGCATTAGAAAAATTGACAAAAAGCAACCTTAAGTTTGTCATATCATTAGCACATCAGTATAGAAATCGTGGCGTAGAAGAGGATGATCTCATAAGTGAAGGAAATATAGGAATGATGCATGCGGCCCAAAAGTTTGATGGAACCAAAGGGATTCGCTTCGTTATCTTCGCAGCTCCTTACATTCGTGCTGCAATGGAAGAAGCTATTAAGGAACAATCTGCACTATATAAGCTCCCTAAAACAGAGAAAAATAAAGTTGAACAGATACGCTCTCGAGCTATATCTATTGATCAACCAGTCCCCGTAGGTAGTAATAATAACTTTACCTTGAAGCATGTTTTAGAGAACGAGAATGCACCACATGCAGATGAACATCTCAATACAGAGATTCTCAATGCAGAGATTATGATTGGGATGGATGTTCTTGATGAGCGTGAAAAGCAGGTAATCACACTTATATATGGGCTTACAGGCTCCCCTTACACAATGGCAGAAATTGCTTATCATATGGGGCTTAAGCGAGAGCGAGTTCGCCAGATTCGTGATAAAGCATTGCGTAAACTACATAAAAGAATGAAGTAGAAAACAACTACTATAGGTAGAAGTATCTAAGTTTAGAGGTTTGTAGGTATTGTTTGTCTCAAATCTACTTAAATACATCTACCTTTTATTTTATTTAGGAGAGATGACTATAGTCTTAAACCAATCTTGGAGTATACCTTTATATTGGTCCTGGCTATCAGCACAGAGAATAATTACTTGATTACCGTCTACAAGTTTGGGGCCAAGACACATCCCTTCGTAATTGGCTAGATCTTGCCTGAATAATGATAAAGAGGTTTTCCATTCTACAATAAGGTGTTTCTTCATGTAAGGAGGTGTAGATGGTAAAGGCAAATCCATATGAATTGGTTCTTCTGTAGAAGGGTCTACTGCATAGATTTTATTAATAACATAGGATCCAATCTTTCCTGGTTTTACAGCAAACTCACGTTCCAAAATAAGCAGTTTTGCGTTATCTAATGCCACAATCGCAGGAACTCCCATAGCAAAAACTGAAGCTGACGCATGGCTTTTAGGTGTATCCATCAGATAAATATACTGTTCCATTGGCTGTAAAGAGTCATTAAAACTTTGTATCCTCAACTTATTCCTTACGCTATTCTTCGAATCAGCCTGCTTACCATCTCCCTTTAATGTACTCTCAGAGGTCGACCAAAAACGATGTGTCATTTTATTATATGTCAGTGCTTCAAAACCGTATTGTGTTGTAGCATCATTAAAAACAGGAGGAATTAATAATTCTCTCCCCGTAAGCTGTCCTACCAAACTATATTCCATGATTTTATTATCACTCTCACGGGAAATAAAAACTGTACTATCTTTCGGGAAGAAAGCTATATCTTCCTCATCATGATTCTTAACTCCCGAAGATCGAAAGCCTTCTGTTCTAATATTAATAATATCACCATTGATGGAGTCAATCTGGATTCTGAATATAAAGAATCCACTTTGAGGAGCTTTATCAGACACTATAGCGTATCGTTCACCTCCTAGCCAGGTTAATCCGCTATAATTTCCCTTCGGTACATCTTTTTGAAAACTGTGCTGTGAATTCATACGTATAAGAGTCTGCCCAAAGATGGATAACGAATGAAATATGATCAAAAGAAAGAATAATCTTCTATACATTGTGTTGACTGTGTACAAAAAAATAAAGAGGTTAAGAAAGAGATTCTCCAAATATCAATATTACTACCTCTTTCTTAACCTCTTTTTATTTAAAACAATACTACTCTCCCGAGAACTGCTTTATACGTTGCTCTTCAGAAAGCTTACATATAAGTAAAGTATCATCCTTCTCTGCTACAATATAACCATCCAACCCTTGGACAACAACTTTACGTTCCTCTGTAGTATGAATAATACAATTCTTACTATCAAACAGTTGAATATTTTCTCCTATAACGGCATTACCATAAAGATCATGTGGTGTTTGTGCTAGTAGGGATCCCCATGTACCTAAGTCACTCCAACCAAAGTCAGCTGGACAAACAAATATTTCCTCAGCTTTTTCCATGATAGCATAATCTACTGATATATTATCACATTCTGGATAGACCTCATCTATCACACGTTGTTCATCAGCTGTACCAAGTATATCCATGATATTCTCGAAAATACGTGCCACTCCAGGCTGATAAATACGAAAAGCATTGACTATTGTAGATGCACTCCAGATAAAGATTCCAGCATTCCAAAAGAAATTACTTTGTTTCGTATATTGAATAGCTGTAGCCAAATCAGGCTTTTCACGAAACTGATCTACACGGAAGATTTCTTTGTTTCGGGCAGAGGCTGTAGACAAATCAGCCTGTATGTAGCCATATCCTGTTTCTGGACGTGTCGGCTTCATACCAAGAGTAACAATAGCATCCGTCTCTGCTGTAAACTTTAGGCAGTTTGTTACAACACGACGGAATTCTTCTGGATTCGTCACAATATGGTCACTCGGTGAGACAACGATATTAGCCTTGGGATTCTCTTTTTTAATACGCCAACTGACGTAAGCAATACAAGGGGCAGTATTACGCCTACAAGGCTCACTGAGAATATGGTCAACAGGGATATCTGGCAACTGTTCTTGTACAACACTAACATATTTCTCATTCGTTACTACCCATACATTGCATGGAGGAATAACGCCAGAAAAACGCTCATTGGTAAGTTGAATCAAAGTCTTACCAACTCCAAGTACATCAATAAACTGTTTGGGGCGATCAGCTGTACTCATTGGCCAAAACCTACTACCCACGCCTCCTGCCATTATAACAAGATGATTATCCGTTTGTGCCATAGTCTTATTGTAAATGATTATAGCTGCAAATATACAAAATAAAAAATATAAAAGCAAACGTTTCTTTAATAAGTTAGAGCTCCCTCTTAACCAACCAGCTCTTGGTATCTACTGCTTTTACAGGTTACACTAAGGTAAAAGCAAGGTGACAGAGATTTAGTCTTTGTGTCAAGAAAACTATATTGATAATGTGTTTACCAACATCACCACTTGTGCTGCCCATCATCACTACTCGTGTCAGGCATTAGCACAACATGTGTTGATTATCAGCTCCAATCCAACTAAACATAGTCTGATTTATAATAACTTACCACAATAACTATAAAAGATGAATTATTATATCAGAACAATACTGAGACCGTCTGATAGCCTTTTGTTAAGTATCAAAAAACTCTTCTAATACAATACGTAATCAACAAATATTCACTACCTTTGTAAGCGAAATAAAAATAATAATAATGAAAAGATTATTCTTTATGTTCTTATTTTTAGGAACCATAACAATGAATAGTTTGGCTCAGGAAGAGAAACCTATAAAATATGAAACAAAAAACTTTTCCTTACCAGACAAGATGCCATTGTACCCTGGAGGTGATGGAGCATTAAGAGCTTTCTTATCTTTGAACTTACATTATCCTGAAAAGGCACAAGCTTTTGGTGTAGAAGGTAGAAGTCTCATGAAGTTCTGTGTTTCTAGCGATGGTAGTATCAAAGACATATCGGCGGTAGATTGTAAAATAACTAATTATAATAGAACCGAATTCAACAAACTCCCATTAAGTAAACAAGAAAGTTTGAAGAAAGAATGTGCCAAGGCCTTTGCCAAAGAGGCTGCACGTGTCATTCGCTTAATGCCTAAATGGGAGCCAGCAGAATTGAATGGAAAAAAGATGAATGTATATTATTCTTTGCCTTTCACCTTTAAATTGCGATAATTTTACATTCTTCTGTCCATCTCCTGTGGTTGGATAACGGAACTTCAGATTCCACATAAGGAGTAAAAGTAATAACTTACTTTAAATCATTTGATAATCCAATAAACCCCACAAAGAATATGAATAATCGATATATGTTGCGCGGCGTCAGTGCTGCAAAGGAAGATGTGCACAACGCCATCAAGAACATTGATAAGGGTCTTTATCCGCAGGCTTTCTGCAAAATCATCCCAGATATTCTTGGAGGTGACCCAGAGTATTGTAATATTATGCATGCTGATGGAGCTGGAACAAAGTCTTCTCTAGCTTACATGTACTGGAAAGAAACTGGAGATCTAAGTGTATGGCGCGGTATTGCACAGGATGCAATTGTCATGAATACAGATGATCTACTCTGTGTGGGTGCAGTCGATAATATCCTTGTTAGTTCAACTATTGGCCGTAATAAGATGCTCGTACCAGGTGAGGTTATTTCGGCTATCATTAACGGAACCGATGAGTTACTTGCTGATATGCGTGATATGGGGATAGGAATATATCCCACTGGTGGAGAAACTGCTGATGTAGGTGACCTTGTTCGTACAATCGTCGTAGATTCTACTGTCACTTGTCGTATGCGTCGTAAGGATGTTATCGATAATGCGAATATTCGTCCTGGTGATGTCATTGTTGGTCTTTCATCAACTGGACAAGCAACCTATGAAACACGATATAATGGTGGTATGGGCAGCAATGGATTAACTTCCGCACGTCATGATGTCTTTGCCAAATACCTAGCAGAGAATTATCCAGAGAGTTACGACCATGCAGTGCCAGAGGATTTAGTTTATAGTGGTAAGTACAAACTGACTGATTCTGTTGAGGGAAGCCTTGTCAATGCTGGTGAGCTTGTACTCTCTCCTACTCGCACATACGCTCCTGTTATTAAGCGATTACTTGATGAATTACGCGCAGAAGTACATGGCATGGTGCATTGTACAGGTGGTGCCCAGACTAAAGTCCTACACTTTGTCGGTGATAACTGTTGTGTAATCAAGGATAACATGTTCCCAGTTCCCCCACTCTTCCGTGCTATTAAAGACTGTAGCGGTACTGATTGGAAGGAGATGTATCAGGTATTTAATATGGGGCATCGCATGGAAATTTATGTTCGTCCAGAAGTTGCAGAACAAGTTATAGCCATCAGTAAGGAGTTTAACATTGATGCACAGGTTGTTGGACACATTGAAGAAGGAAACCGTAGCTTGATTATTAAGAGTGAGTTTGGCACATTTGAATACTAATATTAGGAGTTAAAGAAATAAAAGGTATTAGAGAGGGCAATAGGATAAGTTTCTTATACTTACTTTTAGTCTTACTATTTTAATCTTTTAGAGAAAAGGGATACAAATGAACATTAGGCTTAACATCCTTAATGCCCCTTAGCAACATTAAATTCCCCTATATAGATTATGATCGATAACAACAATATACTACAGAAACTTGATGGGCTTGAAGCTCGTTATGAAGAGGTATCAACACTTATTACAGACCCAAGTGTTATAGCAGACCAGTCACGCTACGTTAAGCTGACAAAGGAGTATAAAGATCTTGGTGACATCATGGATGCTCGTCGACGTTATATCAATTGCCTCACAACTATCAAGGAAGCAAAGGATATTATTGCCAATGAGAGTGATGCAGAGATGAAGGAGATGGCACGTGAAGAACTTGCTGAGAACGAAGAGCTACAACCAAAGCTTGAAGAAGAGATTAAGATCTTACTCGTACCAAAGGACCCTGAGGATGCGAAGAATGTTCAAATGGAGATTCGTGGTGGTGCAGGCGGTGATGAAGCTGCGCTTTTTGCAGGTGATCTCTTCAATATGTACAAGCGTTATTGCGATAAAAAAGGTTGGAAACTATCTATAACATCAGTCTCAGAAGGTGCTGTAGGCGGCTTTAAAGAGATAGATTTCGCTGTAGAAGGTGAGAACGTTTACGGGACTCTGAAGTATGAATCAGGTGTGCACCGTGTACAACGTGTGCCAGCAACAGAGACACAAGGACGTATGCACACATCAGCAGCCACAGTAGCGGTGTTACCTGAAGCTGATAAGTTTGAGGTTAACATCAATGAAGGCGACATCAAGTGGGACACCTTCCGTTCTAGTGGTGCAGGTGGACAGAATGTCAATAAGGTTGAATCTGGTGTACGTTTGCGTTATCCATGGAAGAATCCTAACACTGGTGAGGTTGAAGAAATTCTTATTGAATGTACTGAGACACGCGACCAGCCAAAGAATAAAGAACGTGCTTTGAGTCGTCTTTATACTTATATTTATGACCACGAACATCAAAAGTATATTGATGATATTGCTTCTCGGCGCAAGACTCTCGTGTCAACAGGCGACCGTAGTGCTAAGATTCGAACCTATAACTTTCCACAAGGACGTGTTACCGATCATCGTATAGGTTTTACAACTCACGACTTACAGGGCTTCATGAATGGTGACATTCAAGAGATGATAGATGCACTGACTGTAGCAGAGAATGCAGAAAAATTAAAGGAAACAGAGTTATAAGATTAAATTATGGGGATATACGACAACGTATGTCCCCATGTCATATAAAACATTTATACCTAATATGAACAGACAACAACTAATCAACGAGATCTTTACAAAGAAGAGTTTCTTATGTGTCGGACTAGACACGGATATCAATAAGATTCCTGAACACTTGAAGAAGGAAGAGGATCCAATCTTTGCTTTCAATAAAGCTATCATTGACGCAACAGCACCCTACTGCGTCGCCTATAAGCCTAACCTAGCTTTCTATGAGTGCTACGGACTCAAAGGTATGATTGCATTCGAAAAGACTATCAAGTATTTAAAAGAGAATCATCCTAATCACTTTATCATTGCCGATGCAAAGCGTGGTGACATTGGCAATACCTCAAAGATGTATGCCCAGACCTTCTTTGAGGAGTATAACCTTGATTCTGTCACAGTAGCTCCTTACATGGGTGAAGACAGTGTGAAGCCTTTCCTTGAATACGATGGTAAGTGGGTTATCCTTCTCGCACTTACGAGCAATAAAGGTAGTCACGACTTCCAATTAACAGAAGATAAACAAGGCGAACGACTCTTTGAGAAGGTATTAAAGAAGTCACAAGAATGGGGAACTACAGAGAATCTCATGTATGTAGTTGGAGCGACACAAGGTAAGATGTTTGAAGATATTCGCCGAATAGCCCCCAATCACTTCCTTCTTGTACCAGGCGTAGGTGCACAAGGTGGAAGCCTGCAAGAGGTATGTAAATATGGGATGACAAAGGATTGTGGCTTACTCGTCAATTCATCTCGCGGTATCATTTATGCTAGCAAGGATGAAGACTTTGCAGAAATAGCGGGCCAGAAGGCAAAGGAGCTACAGCTTGAGATGGCATCAGAGTTAGAGACCCTCAAGTAAACTAATTATTATATATCTATCTGACACGCTGTTTAAGGTAATACGTTCAATCTTATTCCGGGTATAATTGACATCTTTTAAAAAACTACAAGAGGATTTCTTTAAGAACTCCTTGACGACTTCTTTAAGAACTCCTCCCCTACTTCTTTAAGAAGTCCTAAACAACTCCTTATAGAGGTATAGACCACATATTATAATATTAGGTCTTTTATCCATTAAACAAAAATAAGAGACAGACTATTAAGCCTGTCTCTTATTTCGTTTTATCTGTCAGTTAATGAATACTATTAAATCCTCATCCCTTTCAGTATCTCATTCATCTTCTGCTTCGTCTCAATACGTGTTGGGACCAAAGGAAGACGGAGAACATTATCTATCATTCCCATATCATTTAGCAAAGCTTTACAGCCGGCAGGATTACCATCTACGAAAAGGAGCTTATATAGCTCTGTAAACTGATGGTGGATCTTACGGGCAGGCTCATATTCCCCATTAAATTCAAGTCGAATCATTCGAGAAAACTCCTTGGGTAATGCGTTACCAATAACCGATATGACACCGACTGCTCCACTGGCAATCATTGGGAAAGTCAAAGCATCATCACCACTAATGACTTCAAAGTGCTTTGGCTTGTTCTTTATAATCTCATCAACCTGCTCAAGATTGCCTGATGCTTCTTTGATTGCAACGATATTTTCAAATTCTGATGCTATGCGGACTGTAGTCTCTGCCGTCATGTTTACTCCAACACGTCCAGGCACATTATACATCACAACGGGCAATGGACTTGCTTGTGCAATGGCTTTGAAATGCTGATACAGTCCCTCCTGACTTGGCTTGTTATAATAAGGACAAATACTGAGAATACCATCAATCCCACTCCAATCTGTCGTCTTTATCTCATCAACAACAGCTGCAGTATTGTTCCCCCCGCAATATTTCAAGATTGGTACACGCCCATTGACGACTTTCTTTATGACCCGTGTCAGCTCATCTTTCTCTTCACGCGTCAAGCAAGGAGCCTCACCTGTCGTTGCAAGAATACAGAAGAAGTCTGCCCCATTATCCAACTGATACTTAACCAAATTCACCAGTGCATCATAGTCAACACTCCCATCATCCTTGAAAGGTGTTATCAATGCTATACCTAGTCCATGAAAAACATTTTGCATAGTAATATATCTTCTTATAAGAAAAAGCTTCTATCAATATTGTTGCAAATATAGCAATTTATTGTCAATCAGCAAAGGCTTTTCCTTCTTATCTTTATAAACAAGATTTATATACGTCTCCTACTTTTCCTTAATGAGAGCCTATCCAAAGGAATATCATACCTAAAAGAACAAAACATAAATCAAGTGCCTTTGCCTTAAGATTATGCTCTTTGAAAAGTAATGCTCCACAAAGGAATGATACAAGTACTGAACCTCTACGAACCATTGATACAATGGATATCATCGCACCAGGGATAGATAAAGCATAGAAGTAAGCAAAGTCTGCCATAGACAAAAAAACTGAGATCAAAAGGATTGACCACTTCCAAGAGAATGATAAGGTTGTCTTCTTCCTCTTTCTACCTACTACATAGATAAAGAAAACAACTCCCATCATCAGGCATTGATAAATATTATACCAACTTTGTGTCATCATACGATCAAGTCCAACTCCCCCATCCTCTGGGCTCGCCATCAGGAACTTATCCAATAATCCACTACACGTACCCATCAATGCAGCTAATACAAGAAAGAATATCCAGCGATTATGCTTGAAGTCTATTCCCTCCTTCTTACCACTCCCTGCCAAGAGAAAGACTGATAAGATTGCAAGCCCAACACCAGCCCACTGCCAACCATTCAGACGTTCGCCAAAGACTACCATTGCCCCGACCAAAGTCATTACAGGGCGTGTGGCGTTGATGGGACCTACTATTGTTAGAGGCAAATGAGCAATAGCAAAGTAACCAAACACCCAAGAAAGAAGCACTATCAAACTCTTCAAGACTATCCAACGATGCATTTCCCAGCCTCCGAAACCCACATGAAGCAAACTTCCATCCAATAAGTTTGTATATTGTGACAAGAGAATAAGAGGAAGAAAGATCAATGAACAAAAAAGAGTATTGAGGAATAACACGGGAATGACATCATTCCCACGAAGAGAATACTTCTTTGATGTATCATACAAGCCTAACAATGTAGCTGAAATAAAGGCTAAAAGAATCCACATAAGTTTAATACTTTATATCCCAAAGGAACAAAGCATTGCCTGGCATACTCTCACCAGCATCACTTCGTGTTCCACCATCCACAATCTTCTTAAACTCTTCTATAGACATACGATGACGTCCTACCTCTACTAACGTACCGACAACGGCACGAACCATATTCCGTAAAAACCGATTAGCACTAATAACAAAGCACCAACTATTTCCGGATTTACTTAAGGATAACTCTTGCTTACAAGGTATCCAACGTGCTTCTGTCAGATCGCATATGGTTGTCTTTACGTCCGCCCCAGTCTTACAAAAGCACTTAAAGTCTTTTTTTCCTATAAGATAGGCGGCAGCTTCATTCATCTTATCAAAATCTAATGGATATCTGATCTCGCATGAATACTGACGTAAGAAAGGCTGCTTAGAAGTATGAATATAATAATGATAAGTCCGCGAAGTCGCAGAAAAACGTGCATGGAGTTCGCTATCCACTGTCTCTATCTGGCTAACTGATACATCACGAGGCAATAAACGATTTATCTTATAGGTAAGTTGTTCACAATCGAGCAGACTTTCCGTATCAAAATGTGCTACCATCATACGACTATGTACACCCGCATCTGTACGTCCTGCACCCGTTATTGCTATTTTTTTTCGCATAAGAGTGGACAAAGCCTGCTCCAATACTTCCTGTATAGAAATACCATTTGGTTGTATCTGCCAGCCATGATAAGCCGTACCATCATACGAAAGAGTTATAAAATACCGTTGCATAATTGGTTGCAAAGATAGTAAAAATTACTCTAACTCTGCATCAGCCATATAAAAACTCCAAGGAAGACTCAGAATCATTAAGAGGCAATAATAGGCTAAGACATAAAGAAGAGGAAGATGGATATGCTCTATACTAGCCCAAGGTAAAAGAGAAAAACAATGAAGGAACGTATTAAGCCAGTCTACTAACATATTAAGCAAATAGCCCATAAAGGAATCGATTGAAGAAAATGAGCTCAGCAATAACATAAAAAAGGCCAAATAAAGAATTACAGTCGTTATAGGAATAGCAACGAAGCCTGTTAAAAGTGACACTGTCGAGAACCTTCCAAAGTAGTACATAATAAGAGGAGCTGTGCCTATTTGTGCAGAAAAAGATACAACTAACATAGCCCATAGATATCTCATTATTATAGACTTCCCAAGTAACTTATCTGACAGTGCATGATATATTGGAGAATAGAAGACCATAATTGCCCAAACCGCCATAAATGATAATTGGAAACCTACATCAAAAAGACTGAAGGGATTTATTAAAAGCATTATAAAAGCTGTTAATGCTAATGTATTTACTGATAACCGGTCACGATTAAGAAGAGAAACAAAGCTATAAATGGTTAACATTACTGCTGACCGTACAACAGAGGGAGAGAAACCGACTAATGTGACATATCCCCATACTGTAAATAGAATAATAAACTCCCTCAATCCCTTTCTCCGTAATACAGGTAAAAGATTGCTAAGTCCTTTTAATAAAAGAAGCAATAATCCATATACTACTGCAAGATGTAAACCTGACAAAGCAAGAACATGGCTTGCACCTGAAATTGAGTAATCATCTTTCAAGTTCTTACTCAATTGACTTCTATCCCCAAGCACCATAGCCGAGACTACTGCAAGATTATTACCAGCAAGTTCTTTCTCAAACTTCGAAACAATCCGTTGCCGATAAACAAGCATCAATAAGCTTACACGTTGAAAGACACCAAGAGATCGAACATCTACACGCGCCTTCTCCCATTGATCATAATAGATAAATGTCTCTGCAGAAAAACCATGAAACCGTAACCAACGGGCATAATCAAATGAATCTCCAGTAAAGTTCCTAGGCTTTTCTATAAATGATTTAGCGTTAATACCATCTCCAACATGCAGCTTCTTATATCGATTTGTGATAGTATCACGGAGAATATCTGCCTTCACCTTCAAGGGGGATGCGGCTGATAAAACTAACAAATCAACCTGTATAATCTTCCCATGTACAACAGGTTCTGTCTGAATTATAGCTTCATATTCAACTTGTCCCTTGGGAAGTTTAATCAACATAGCATGCTCTTTCTCGATTGTAAGTATTGCACCTAAGAAGAAAATGGTCAGAAGCATCATAAAACTTTGAAAGTACTTCCAGTGTGAAACAACAAAAGTCATAAAGATTGATCCACAAAGAAGTATCCACCAATAAACACGGGGAAATATATCCCATATAGTATCGCCAACCACAATACCCAAGCCAAGTGGTATAACCAACTTAACAAACGGATACATCCTTAAGTCTATTTTCCTCTTCATAGCAAAATGCTTTCATGTATATATAGCCGTGCAAATGTAATAAAAACAACTGAGAATTTAATAATTAATAAAGAGAATAAGGTCTGAATCTTGCTAGAATTACAAAGAATAAGTACCTTTGTCACATGATTTTCTACTTTTCTGGTACGGGCAATAGCCAATGGGCTGCAAATACACTGGCATTATATACCAGTGACAAACTGATTTCCATCCCAGAAGTAATCAATACTGACTGCTCCTTCACGTTGGGAAAGGATGAGCATGTGGGCTTTGTATTCCCTGTACATGGCTGGAGAGTACCACTTATAGTAAGAGAATTCATAGAAAAATTGACATTTTTGAAAGATGATTTAAATCTACAAAAAGCCTCATGTAAGCATTATTGCTTCTGCTTAGTGACAGCAGGTGATACTGTTGCAAAGACTATTGAACATTTCCAACATTTACTCATGGAATCTTCAGCAGGACAATTCTTATCACTTGAAGCGGTCTTTTCACTTATTATGCCTGAATCATACGTAGGACTACCAAGTATGGATGTTGATACTAAGGAGAAAGAGCAAGAGAAGAAAAGGACAGCACAAGTGGAACTAAAGGAGTTTATAGAAGTTATTCAGCAAAAGAAGATGGGTACTAATGAGAAACCTTGGGGATGGAGAAAAATCAAAAGAGGTCCTATACCTTCATTCTTCTCCGGGCCAGTGGGTGGCTTCTTTGAGCATATCCTTATCAAAGATAAACCTTTCCACGTAGAAAGCAACCGGTGCGTAAAATGCGGAATATGTGCGAATGTCTGTCCTGTCAATGATATTAAAGGAGGATTAGGCTTTGAACCTGAATGGATACACAATGGCAAATGCCTCACTTGCTTTGCCTGTTACCATCATTGCCCACATCATGCAATAGAATATGGTAAGCGCACACAGAAGAAAGGTCAGTACTTCTATAACAGAAACAAACTGCATTAATTTGAAAGTATATTAAAATAACCACAAGATAAAAAAGATGAAAAGAATAATTCTACTTATTTGTTTCATAGCATGTACTACAATCACAACTTGGGCGGCAAAAGCACAATCGATACCAGTACTAGTGAAACAAGCTGATGGGACAACTATTACTGTTATCCTCCAAGGTGATGAACACATTAACTGGTACATTGCACTTGATGGTACATTGCTCGTTCAAGGCTCTGACAATAACTATTATGTTGGACGTGTAGCGAACAATGGACATCTAACAGCAACAAAGCAACTTGCACATGAACCAGCCTTCCGCTCGCAAACGGAGCGAAGCTTAATACAAAAGCAAGATAAGGAAAGATTTTATTCTTATGTAAGAAGCGTTGCTGCACAATCTGAAAATGCATATAAAGAAAGTCCTATGACACGAATATCAATAGGTGCTAGTTCAGATGGTGTAGCTTATTTCCCCCATACTGGAAGCCCAAAGGCACTCGTCATACTTGCAGAGTTTGCTGACACGCTCTTTACAATTCAGAATACCAAGCAAGTGTTCACCAATTACTTGATGAATGAAGGGCATTTTACTGAGACGGCCTATGGCCAGAACATGAACTATAAAGGTGTACGTGGATACTTTAAGGATTGTAGTTATGGACAGTTCACCCCGGCATTTGATGTTGTTGGTCCTATAAAGTTACCAAAGCCCCAGACTTATTATGGAGCAGGAGGTGATAATATAAAAGATCTGCTGACAGATGCTTGTAATGCTGTCGATAATGAAGTAGACTTCTCGCAATACGATTCAAATGGAGATGGAATGGTTGACCTCGTTTATGTCATTTATGCAGGTCACTCAGCCAACTATAGAGGGAATGCCTCTACTGATATTTGGCCTAAATCAGGAACGACAATATTATCTAAGACTTTTGATGGTAAAAGTGTTCGTCGTTATGGCGTAAGCAATGAACTTGCAGGAAGAGAGAATAAGAAGAAAGAGAGAGAAACAATTAATGGTATAGGTCTCTTTTGTCATGAGTTCTCTCATACACTTGGACTCCCCGATATATATGCTTATGACAGATATGAAGGAGAGAATAATGAGGCTGTGAACCAAAACAACCAAGGCATGGAGTATTGGGATCTTATGGATGGTGGAACGGATGTCTGGGGTGGCAGAATCCCTTCTCCTTACCTTGCATGGGAGCGTGAGACTATGGGTTGGATGAGTATTGACACATTAACGACCGACTGCCACATTTCAAACTTAAAAACAATAGATAATGGCGGCAAGGCTTATAAAATTTTGAATCCTTCAGCCGCAAATGAATATGTAATCTTGCAAAGTATACAAAAAGGCGGCTGGTACCAAGGCTGGGGGAATAAGAATATTACTTATCCTAAAGGTTTATTAACATATCGTATATCATACGCATCAGATAAGGTAAACTTACATGATGGACCTAATAACGTTAAAGGAAAGCCTCGTGTTATTGTAATACCTGCAGATGGTGAAATAATAGCTGCAGCACATGCAGGAACTATGAATAATTACCTATTGCAGCATAACAATGACCTTTATCCTTACAATGGCATAGATTCTATCAAAGGATTCAAGATGTTCAATGAATCCACACTTGAGAGATCTATATTTAATATTACTGAGACTGATGGAGTAGATATAAACAACAGATATGTTAGTTTCGACTTTAGAAACAGAATAACTACAGGTATTCAATCTGCTGCAATCAAAGAAACCAATGTCTCAGACAACAGAATCTATACTCTTGACGGTAGATTCGTAGGGACAGATAAGGATATTCTCCCTCGTGGAATATACATTCAGGACCGAAAGAAGTTTGTGAAGTAACACTACAAAAAGGCATCTTTTACATGGTAAAAGGTGCCTCTTTTGAATATAATAGATAATCGATTAGGAATCTATTTTACAAAAGAAGCCTCTCTAGTTTCAAACATTAGGTGATATTACCATAAACAAATAAAGGTGCAATATATCCAAATTGAGGATACTGCACCTTTATTTTACACCTATATTACAAAGTTGTTGCTAATAAATACGTGGACCAAAAATTGTGGTTCCCACACGAACCATTGTTGAACGGCACTCTACAGCTATCTTATAATCATGACTCATCCCCCAGGAACGTTCTTTAAAATCAGCATCATCAGCAAAGTATTTTGCTTTCAATTCATCAAACAAATCAGCTGCAATAGTCATCTCTCTTCTTATCTGCTCCTGGTCATCTACATTGGATGCCATCATCATAAGCCCAACAATATGTACATTTCTGAGATTCTTCCATTCACCTTCTTCCAACAGTTGCCTGCAAGCATCAGGAGAGAAACCATACTTACTTTCTTCTTCTGCAATATGAAGTTCTAAAAGAACATTAATTACACGATTATGTTTAGCAGCCTGTTTATTGATTTCTTTCAATAGTTTCAATGAATCAACAGCTTCTATCATTGAGATATAAGGAGCTATATATTTCACTTTATTTGTCTGAAGATGACCTATGAAATGCCACTCAATATCTTTTGGTAGCGTATCTACTTTACGTGACAATTCTTGTTCTTGGCTTTCACCAAAGATACGTTGTCCTTCATTATAAGCTACTTCAATATATTCATTAGGATGAAACTTACTGATAGCAACTAACTTCACTCCATCAGGAAGATCCCTCAATACTTCGTGTAAATTCTTTGCAACATCATACATAGTTGTAAGTTCTTTTTATATAATTACTGCTCGTACTCTGGCTTTGATTCTACTGTTTCTTTCTTTCCAGTATGATGTTCAAAGACATCCATAATGCGCGTTTCTGTAATAGCAGCAATCTCATAATCAATCATTGTAGAGCCCATCACTTCATCAACATGCTTTACAGCTCCATTGACAGAATGTGCCTGCACAAGATAAGTAACTGATGAACGCTTTTCTTTTTCTGTTTTTTCATCTATAGTAATAAAAGAAAGTTTTGCCTTAAACCACTTATCATCGGTATCAATATCACTAAAAAAAATCTCACCATAGGTAGCAGGAGCAATCGCCTTGACATCAAACTCTCCACTTACATAATGTGACATCTCCTCAGTAATAAACTTCTCAGCTTCTGAAAAGCTGAAAGCATCAACAACATACTGTTCAATGACCTTCTTCATCTGACCATCTTCCATGGTCTTGTCATATCTTACTCTTGTTTCAAACCAGGTACTTGTCCTACTTCTCATAATAATTTTAAATATTTAAGCCCGACTATTCTATCAACAAATAAAGAGAAAAGAAATCTATCGGACTGTTTTATAGTTGTGCAAAAGTAGTAAAAAATCTGCGTTAATCTCATAAAAGTGCAGATAAAATAAAAAAAATGTCTATCTTTGCAACACAGTAAGAAACAGGACGAATACCCTCCTCTACCACAGGAAGAAATAATTAAACGATTATGCCGGAAATATCAGTTCGTGGACTTGAGATGCCGGAGTCACCAATCAGGAAGTTGGCTCCTCTTGCCGCTGCAGCTAAAAAAAGTGGCGTTAAAGTTTACCATTTAAATATTGGTCAGCCCGATTTACCAACGCCACAATGTGGTTTAGATGCTCTGAAAAACATTGATCGTAATATTTTAGAATATTCTCCTTCACAGGGTTATCTATCTTATCGCGAGAAACTCTGTACTTTTTATAAGAAGTTTAATATCAATGTCACTCCGGATGATATCATTATCACGGCTGGTGGCTCTGAGGCCGTACTCTATTCTTTCATGGCATGTTTAAATCCTGGTGACGAGATAATAGTCCCTGAGCCTGCCTATGCCAATTACATGGCCTTCGCTATTTCTGCAGGAGCCAAGATTAGAACAATAGCTACTTCCATAGAAGAAGGGTTTGCTTTGCCTAAAGTTGAGAAGTTTGAGGAGCTCATAAATGAACGTACACGTGCCATTATGATTTGTAACCCAAACAATCCAACAGGATATCTCTACACAAGACGTGAGATGAATCAGATCCGAGACTTGGTAAAGAAGTATGATTTGTATCTCTTCTCAGATGAAGTCTATCGTGAATACATATATACGGGGTCTCCTTACATATCAGCGATGCACTTACATGGAATTGAAAACAATACGGTATTAATAGATTCTGTCTCAAAGCGTTATAGTGAGTGTGGTATTCGTATTGGTGCTTTAATAACCAAGAATGAAGAGATTCGTAAGGCTGTTATGAAATTCTGTCAGGCTCGTTTGTCTCCTCCTCTTATTGGACAAATTGTTGCAGAGGCTAGTTTAGATGCACCGGAATCATATTACCGTGATGTATATGATGAATATGTAGAGCGTCGTAAATGCTTGATAGATGGGCTAAACCGTATTCCTGGAGTATACTCTCCTATTCCTATGGGAGCTTTCTATACTGTAGCTAAACTCCCTGTTGATGATTCCGAGAAGTTCTGTCGTTGGTGTTTGGAGGAATTCAATTACAAAGGTGAGACCGTTATGATGGCTCCAGCAAGCGGTTTCTATACGACACCAGGAGCAGGAATCAATCAGGTACGTATTGCTTACGTTTTGAAAAGAAAAGACTTAGAGCGTGCTCTCGTTATACTGGAAAAGGCTTTAGAGGAATATCCAGGTCGTGTAGAAGAAGAATAGTAAATGAATTATCCACTTTTTATTGCCCGAAAGATTTATAACGGAGGTGATAGAACACGTAAAGTGTCTAAGCCTGCTATCCGCATTGCCACTATAGGTGTGGCTATTGGACTTGCGGTTATGATTATCTCAGTTGGTGTTGTCTTAGGATTTAAACATACAATTCGCAATAAAGTAGTAGGATTTGGTAGTGATATAACAGTAGCGAATTTCCTTACGCTCCAAAGTTCAGAGCAATACCCTATCCAAATTACGGACTCTTTGGTCAAGGCTCTACAGATAACGCCTGGAATCAAGCATGTACAGCGCTATGATTATACGCAAGGTATACTGAAGACAGATAATGACTTCCTTGGAGTATTGCTAAAAGGAGTTGGCCCTGATTTCGACTCTACATTTATCCATGAGAACATGGTGGAGGGATCACTCCCACACTTTCATGATAATGAGAGCCAACAAAAAATAGTTATATCAAAGACTATTGCTGATAAGCTAAATCTGAAGGTTGGGCAACGTATCTTCGCATATTTCATAAATAAGCAAGGGGTACGTACACGTAAGTTCACTATCACAGGTATCTATGCAACAAATATGAAACAGTTTGATTCGCAGATATGCTTCACTGATATATATACTACGAACAAACTAAATGGTTGGGAGCCTGACCAGTATAGTGGCGCCGAACTACAAGTCGACAAATTCTCCCAACTTACTCCTATATCTATGCGTGTTCTTAATAAGGTAAAGAATACTGTTGACCACTATGGAGGTACTTATTCATCAGAAAACATCATAGAACAAAACCCACAAATATTCTCATGGTTAGATTTGATGGACATGAATGTTTGGATAATCCTTGCACTTATGATCTCCGTAGCTGGTGTAACTATGATTTCAGGCCTTCTTATCATTATCCTTGAACGGACACAGACGATTGGTATTTTGAAGGCTTTAGGATCACGTAACAGACAGATACGACACATCTTCCTTTGGTTTGCAACCTTTATTATTGGTAAAGGACTCTTATGGGGTAATATTATAGGACTTGGCTGCATATTATTTCAATCTTGGACAGGACTTGTAAAACTTGATCCTCAAACTTATTATGTCAACACAGTTCCTGTAGAAATCAACATTCCACTTATTATCGCACTAAACATGGTAACAATGCTGGTATGTTTAGTTATTCTTATAGCACCAAGTTATCTTATCAGTCATATTCATCCAGCTAAATCAATGCATTACGAATAAAGCTTTAAGATACACCGGCTATATCACAAATGTAGAAGCAATAACGTTTCTATATTTCTGAGATTATTATAATTCTTAAATTCTCGTCAGCATAATAATCATTGTTGCTCATAAGCCCTATTTTATTTTTCTTTTAGTTGCTGTCACTTTTAACATTTCTCATAAACATCTTGTTATCAATACGTTGTGATGTGAGGAAGGGTGAAGGGAGTGACAGGAAAATTGAAAAGCAGTCGTTTTTATGGTGTTCTTATAACTATGCAGAAGGTACAATACTCGTTTGTTATGAAAAGAAAAGGGACATTGGAAATGTTGTAATAAAGATTCATAAATAGAAAATAGCAGGTGCTCTTTAGTAAATTAAAAGACGCTCTTTTACATTGTAAAAGATGCCCTTTTGAGGTGTAAAAGGTGCTCTTTTGGAACGCAAAAGGGCACCTTTTATTTTCGGTTTTGTAACCTATTGGTACAGCGTGAGTTATGAAAGCGGAAATAATAGGTTTTCTTTTAATTATCAAGTCTTTTTGTATTCGGAATTGTAAGATGTTTTTCATAAGTCTTTAGTATATCAAGAGATACTATTTTCCCATTACATTTTAATCCTATTTTTTTGCTAGTTCACTAATATCATACATAGAAACTCCACCTTTTGAACTTTCTAAGCTCTTTGATATTTGTTGTAGAGAATATTTTTTGCCATATAAATGGCATAATATTACTATGCATGCTGCTCCACATTGCATAGCGTCATGTTGCTTTATAAAAACAAAACCTGCCATTCTTATTTTGTTAATGAAATAGTAAAAAGCAACTCTCTCCCTCTCATGTGATAACTGTAAACGTAGGTATTCATCATGTTAAAAATGGTGTAACTATAATACTGCTGATTGAAAATATTTCTCATATCAATACTGAAACGAAATGCTTTGTGTCTGTAACTGACCCCTGCATCGAAGATAGCCATAGTCTTGGTAAGATCTTGATACATTTCCTTTGTTGAAATATCTGCCATTGCCTTGAATTGCAGATTTGTTACAGGCTGTAATACCAAGTTGATATCATGTGTTTGCGACAAGAAAGATTTTGACACGTTTTGTACCTTTGTAAAGTTCTTTGAAAAGCTATAAGTATAATATAACTCCATAAAAGAAACAGGTTTGAATGAAACAGATGGAGCTACATTTAGACTGTTCCACGAATAGCTGTAAATCATACTATTTTGCATCATCAAGCTCTTGCTGTGCATATAAATTCCGTACAGCGAAAACTTGGTGTTGATAGCTTTTACCTGTTTTGTAATATTGAAATAGGTATTAATATTGTCAGTGCCGTTAGGACTTAGTGCCGGACATTCCTTAATCAATGTTTGCGACACATTCTGTGCCGACAATAAATTGTTGTGCTGATGTGTGTAGCCTATACCAAAATTAAGAAAAAACATTTCTATTGGATATTTTAAATCGTAAATAGCATTGAGCGTAACACTCCTATTCTCACTCAAGATCCCTAAACTGTACCTTTGATAGTTCAGACTGGTTTGTATCGGTGCTGTTATAAAATCAGCCAAATCACCTATCTTGTTTGCAAAAGCCCCTTGAATCCTTATCGTAGCTCTTGGTGTAACATTGTAGAGAAAATAAAATGAAGGATTAATTACAAAGCTCCATTTCTGCTTCTTTAATGGAGTTGTTCCCTCATTTTCAAAATCGATTCTTGTTGTAGCCAATGATACGCCTGCCTTGAAATTATATTTCCGTTGTGGGTGGGTATATTCATATTGTGGAGAGAATGAAAAATCTAATTCATTTCCCCTCACTAGGTTAAAGCCTGAATAGTCATCAGTTATCAAAGCTGAATTAACCCTTTCGCTACGATATTGGAATGAAAGAGGAAAATAAACTCGTGAGGCTCTTCTTTCATAAGTGGCAGAAATAGTTTCCTGATTCGTAAACTGTTTGCTGTTTGCACTTTGCTGAAAAGAGGCTACTCCTACGTGTGAAACGCGAATAGTGCCATTAGGCATAGTAGTATAACTGAGAAGAGAAGAAAGACTCCAGCGAAACTTATTTGTTTTCCAACGTATGGAAAGGTTGTTGGAAAAACCTAAATCGTGATATTTCTCATTTTGAAAGACCGAATTGCTATTGTTTTCAACTGTTGGCAATTCTGATTTTACGAACGAAGCCACTGATGAAAACCGATTGGTGATATATCGTTTATCGCTATTGTCCTTGTATTCGATAGTCAGGGTAGGCTTGTGAAGTGTAGAGGCAGATTGGTATTGATAATCTTGCACTAATTCGTCCAAACCATTACCAAAAAACATCTTATGATTGTAAGCATAGTTACATTGGGAATAAGCATAGCCTACATTTGTTCTTAACGACTTGTTTTCCGACAGTTTATAGAGTAGATTGAAGCTAGCGGAATAATCTTTGGGATGGATATACCTTTCTCTTTTGAGTGGTGCACTAGAAGAAGATAAGTTACCCAATAGTTTTACACCGTAAGATTCTAACTGGTCGTTTAGAAAATGATTGATATTTTCATCGGTAGCAAACTCCCTTATGTTCCCTATCTTAAATGTTCCCAAAAGTTGCATACGCGATTTGAAGAACATACCAGCTCCATTAGTTTGGTAAAGTCCTCCATTACTGCCTAAACCTCCAATTGCTTCATATGTCCCGACTGGTTTAAACTTGGCGTGCTTTGAAAGTTTTATATTTATTGCCACATCATCAGATAGCACGTCTTTGTCCATTTTGGCGTCTTTATGATTATTCAACACCTGCAGAGATGTAACGTAGTCTGCTGGAATATTGTTTGTGGCTACATTATATTGTCCACCAAGAAGATCCATTCCCTCAATGTAAAAATTGGAAATATCCTTTCCTAGATATTTTATACTTCCCGAATTAGTTACCTCTATACCGGGCAATCGCTTCATCGCATCTCTAAGCGTGTAATCGCCCTTTCCTGCGAAAGAACTCAACCGATAGGAAAGTGTATCGCCGTGCTGAATTATTTGTGGAGCCTTTACAACAACTTCCCTTAACTGCATCTTTTTTTCAAGTAATGTAATGTTCTTTTTTGTTTCTTTGCTATCTATTACTAGCTTGGTTTTCTCAAACGATATATGTCCGATAGAAAGTAGCACCTGCGTTTTAACACTATTGTAGCTTAAAGCATAGCTTCCCTTCTCATTGGTAAAGGTATAGGCAATGGGCTTGTTATTTTCTAAAATCTGCACATTGGCATTTCTTATTGGCATACCATTAGAGTCCGACACAATTCCAGTCAACGTATAGTTTTCTTGAGCTTGTGCTTGTATCCAAACGAAAAGACAGAGAATATAAAGGAGTAATCTTTTCATCATCATTTAATCTCTAAAGGCACATAGCCATTTGTCCGTAGGCGTACTTGTACCCCATTGATAAAAATAGAATTGCTTCCACCGTCGCCTTTTTCCACTCTCATGTCCGTAATGCTCTCAGTAGGGATGTTGGCTATCGGGTTTTCTTCAAAGTGATTTTTTGCCTTGATAAATTTTTCACGGCTGGTAGTAATGCTATTGGATATTTTAGGCGCAGTGATTGGCGTAGCACCTTGCCTAAACGTAATAGCTTTAAAGCAGTGGATTTTATCGGTATCACAAGCATACATTATCAGTCCAGGCAATCCACCAAACTTCCAAGGTCCGAATTGGGATGGAATTTCTGATGAGAACCAAGCATTCCAAGTACGTCCGCCATACTCTCCTACCGCTTTATTACATAGATAGCCGCATATAGTATCGATCTCTTCGGTAAGTTGCCATGAAATACCATTCATCCCCTCTTGATAAAAATAAAGACTTGGAGGGATAACACTGTACACGGAGATTGATTTATCTGCCACATTTACAAAGGTAGTTTGGTCAAAGTAGTAGGCGGTTTTCACCATGCGCTCTTCTGCTTTCTTTACCTGCTCTTCGGTTGCTTGTCCTGTCTGCATCAAAGAGTCTAACTGAAAAGCAGCATAGTCGACAAACTTAGCGTGAATAGCATCAAACTGCAATATCGCTGTATAAGTTTCTGTTTCGGCATTCGCTGTTTTTACAGTGTATTCGTAAATACATTCATAATTATTATTTGTTTTCTGAGCGAAAACTTGTAAAGGGATGAGTAAAAAGAGGACTAAATAATTCTGTTTCATAACTAAGATGCATTAATAATATCTAATATCGTTATTCCTGATGGAAGTTTTTCTCCATTTAGGATGTATGTAGGAGTTTTTCCTATATGATCATTTTCAAACCATTTATAATGTGATAATATTATATAATTTTTTGTGCTATCTTTGCTCTTATCTTTTTTGCAATAATGTTTTATAAACTTTTCTCTTCCAAAATAAAGGTATGGAAGTTCTTGTTTGTCTATAGAATCTAAACTATCGATTATTTTTGCATTTATTTTAATCCCATAATAAGATAATATCCTTGCATACCCTAATAGATTATCCCTATCAGGGTGAGTCCAAAAAAATCCTCTCAAATTCTTATTTGTAAAGGGTACTTTCAGTAGTCTAAGAATATAAGCTATTAATGTCACTTTTGAATTTCTTTTATTACAACATTCTTGCACAAGTCAAAGGCATTATTTTCTACTTCCACCTTTGGGGATAGGATAACTAATCTTAATGAAATGCAACCAATAAAAGCTTGTATCCCTATCTTTTGAATAGATGCAGGTAAGGAAATTTCATCCAAACTTAAACAACGTGCAAAAGCATATTTCTCTATAGTTTGCAGAGAATTGGGAAGTTTTATTTTTTTTAATCCTTTACAACCTGCAAAAGTGCGTTCTTTTATTTCTATGATAGAATCGGGCAATACCAATTCCTGTATGCTTTCACACAATGTGAATGCCTTACCCCCTATATAAGTAACAGTATTTGGTATTTTTGAAATTGTAATCCTGCAACAATCCCAAAATGCCCCATATTCTATCCTTTTAAGATTTGGGGGCAGTGAGTCTAAACGTAAATTTTCGCACATATTAAAAGAATTTTGTCCAATAATTCTCAGAGAATTTGGCAGATATATATGATGTAGATTTTTACAAGTATCAAAAGCTCTTCCTTTGATTATTTCCACCCCTTCGGGAAGTATGACCGTTTTAATGTAATCGTTAAAAACAAAACAGCAATTTCCTATAGCCTTAACCTGTTTTAAATTATCTTCTTTAGTTAAATCCACTATACTATCTTTTCTTTCCCATTTTACAAGTTCAAGGACCCCTGCAGAGTCCGAGACCTCATATCCAAGCTTAGAGGTCTGACCTTTGACAAATTCAAGTGAGAAAAAAAATAACAAAAGGACTATAAATATTTTTTTCATAAAATGTATAAATTGAAAGAAACACGAAAACTGGTCAATAATTTAGTACTGACTAGTTTTCGTTACCTTGTCATTAACACTTTCCTGCAAACTCTAAGCATTCTTGAACGGAAGAAACTTGTTTTGTGCGTATTGAACCATCTTTCTCTCTTACCGTGCATGGAAAACTTGCTTCACTTGCAAGATTATTACTTGTTACATTTTCTGCACTTCCACCACGAATTGCACGCAAATCTTCGGGTTGCAAACATAAGTTTTTGGATTGTTTTTTGAATACTTTCATACTATTAAATTTTAGATAGACTCGAATATTATACATTCTCATTGATTCGCCGAGTTTGTTAACCGAAACAACAAGCTTTTATTTTTTCTATACAATAGAACCATTTAATCAATTCTTTTTTTATTCTAATTATATTTTGCAAATATATATATCTATATTGTTTATAACAAGAAAAGTCAGTATTATTTTAAAAAAAATGTATTTTATGAGTATTTGTGGTATATTTGTAGCGTCGTTTACTATTTACACATTATTTATGTCTATATGGATACAAAATTAATTTCATTAAAAGATTTTGAAATTTCTCCTAACGAGAATGTCATTGAACGTAGCCAAAACTTCCAAAGTTACATAGACCAGATGAATCAGTTCGGCTGCAAGATCTATTGGGTTATGGCAAAAACGGGAGTTGTAGCAAAAATGCAGATAGAGGGCTATGATGGTACTCAACTCTGTTTTATTGTTGACAGGATAGGTTACAACAAGGATAATATTACTGTACTTACTCTATATACCTCTAAGAAGATTTGGCATTAATTATGAGTTGGAAAACGAAAAATACGACATACACAAAGTTGCATAATAGACGTTGATAAGACCTGTTTTCCAAAGTTGCTGTCACTTCTGTCATGTCGTATTGCTACTTAACCTCCTTGTTATTAGCATGTTATTTGAAGTGTTAAAAGTGATAGCAACATTTATTTAACGTGAGTTCGTAGAACTCACGTTAAATAAGCATCTATTTTGTTATTAAAAAAAGAATGCAATTGAAAGGTGATCATTATACGGTCCATGTGAACTCATATAATAATTAATCTATTATCCTAATGTTGGTACAATAGCTAAATATACTACATCATGGTCTGTACAATTCTCAAACCAGTGAAAATGCCCTTCCGGACAATAATGTAACTGACCTACCCTAGCAACTTCAGTCTTATCATCATAATGTACTGTTAACTCCCCACTAATGACATACATAACTTCGAAGGTTCCGACATGCTGGTGTTTCCCACTAAAAGCACCTGGTCGTAATGTTGAATACATAATACGTGCTTTATCATCAACATAAGCACGCATATCAAGTTTCCCTTCACCACCTTTGAAGCCATCTATGTGCTCCTCTTTAATCTTATCAAAATCTATTATCATACTATAAATATTTTGATTACAAAGTTAAGAAAAAAAGCAGAGACCCATACCGAGTCCCTGCTTTTTTATATGCTTAATTCATCCAATTAGAAGGTATAACGCAAACCGAGTTGACCACGCCAACGGCTATAATAAGTATCGTAATTACGAGCTACGTGAGTACCATCAAACTTAAACACACCATTTCCTTCGTAGTTGAAAGGACTAAAGTAACGGCCAAAACCATCACCATAAGTATGTCCCCAATCTTTATTTAACAGGTTGCCAAGATTAATGATATCAAAACTTAACTCAAGTGAATTCAGCTGACCACCAACCTTAAAACTATACTTTTGTGCAAGGTGTACATCGAAATGATGCTCAAAAGCAAGGTTATCGGCATAGCGTTTGAAATATTCCCCACGATGATCACGCATGTAAGAATCATCACCAACCCACTGCTTCATCAATGAGCGCTGCTGATCTTCCGTTAATGTTCCATTAAAGCCTGGGCCAAGAACTTTGGTAATCAGTGGATAAATATCTTTACTGTTATTCACTCTGACATTACTAGCGAACTTCATCTTATCAATTTGTGCATCTGTAGGAATCCACATAAGGTCATTACCATTAGCACCATCTCCATTCATATCTCCATAAACTTCAATGACATATGGTGACCCACTGCGTCCTTGATATATCAATCCAACAGTTGTCTCCCACTGTTTTCTTGCACCATAATTTGTATGATAGTATGCACTAGCTTGAATACGATGAGGAACATTGTATGCACTAAGACTAAGTTCTGGATCATTTGCATCACGATAGGTCGCATTGAACATCCAGTTACTACCAGCAACAGAAGAAGTACCACTATTGACACTCATAGAGCGAGTCCATGTGTAACTTGCCATAAGATCAAGACCAAAGTTGAAGTGCTTCTCTGCCTTAAGTGACAAGTTTAGTGTATATCCCTTGCTGGTATTATAAAGAGCATAGACATATGAATAAGGAGTACCAGTAGTTGTCCGTTCATACATTGGACGATTATCCCAGTCATACCCTGTTACCTGACCAAAGGTCTGCCCTGTCTTATCAACAGAAAGATTCTTATAATAAATATCATTTAAAGTCTTAGAGTAAATTGCTTCTGCTGTCCAATCAATACCCAAAAGATTAAAATCAAAACCGAGGTTTGCTTTCAATGTTTGAGCAAACTTAAAGTTATCCTCAAACACATTGACTTCTTGACTACCAGCAGCTCTTAAGCGTGCCGCATTAGCCTCCTGTCCATTTGGATCAAGTATCAGATCCAGTCCTTTAGGACTATTCACAGAATAAGTCTGCATTTGGAGACCTGTCTTCACGAAGTTATTACTGATCCATACATAAGGAATACGACCTGTGAAGACACCAAGTCCACCACGGAGGATATACTTACGATCTTTATTAATATCCCAACGGAAACCTACACGAGGACTCCAAAGTGGAGTACTTGAGAGTTTATGATTCGTTCGAACACCCCAGTTATGGGCTGCAGCATACTGATTAAATGGTTCATTTGCAGTAGGTGTTTTGAAGAAAAGTGGAATTTCCATTCGCAAACCATATGTAAATTGGAAAGATGGTGTCACATTCCACTTATCTTGGGCATAGAAACCAAGTTGTCCTGCAGAGAAAGGAGCTTTCCAACGTGGGTCTCCTGTTACATCAACATTTGCTACTCCAAATCGATACTGACGGAAATAATTATAGGTAGGATCTATTGTTCCTGCTATGAAATCAGCATAGTATTTATCAAAATGGGCCTTGTCAGTAAAATCATAAGAGCCATTGGCATCTTGGATAAAGAGGTTAGCGAACTTATAGAATTCGTTATGTGTACCAAAAGTATAGGTATGATTACCTTTATACCAGGTCAAGTTATCTTCTATTGTATATATATCCTGATCCAAAGAGTTTGCCATTGAAGAGCGCTCATTACCAATATTAACAGACCCACCTGTCACTTGTAGGGAGATCATAGGGAAAGCTGATGATACATTACGCTTATCACGAACACGTACATAACTTACACGTGCTTCATTACTTACAACAGGAGATAACCTACTTTGCAACTCTGCTGTAAAAGAATTCGTCTTACTCGTGAATGGGAAATAATAGTGATCATCATTCAAAGAAGAAGCTGAACTAACAACATTCAATTGCTTTGCATCAACATAACTCCATCGGAAGGAGAATTTATTGAAATCGTTGATATTCCAATCTATCTTAGCTCCAAACTTATTACTTTTCGTATAAATGTCAGGATTAGCAAAGGTTCCATCATATGACAAGCCTTGGCGTTGAGCCATATCCTTAATTTTTTGCATGACATCATCAGCTTCATCAGGATTAACACGTGAACCTGACTGACGATAACCATTAAGGTTTGGATAAGTCTTATTCGTATTTTCATAGTTAATGAAGAAGAACAACTTATTCTTAATAATCGGACCTCCAAGTGTCATACCCCATTGGTACTCTTGCTGTTTTTGATATTTTGGTGCATAGCCAGTACCATCAGAATACGGATAGTGATGCCCTATCAAGCTTTGGTTATTTCCAAAACCATACAAACTACCGTGGAACTTATTAGTACCAGACTTAGTAATAGCATTAATAGAGCCACCCGTAAAACCACTCTGTCGTACATCAAAAGGAGCAACGTTAACCTGAATTTGCTCAATAGTCTCCATTGAAACAGGTTGTGTTCCTGCTTGACCACCATTTGAACCATCTGCAGTAAGACCGAACACGTCGTTATTCATAGCTCCATCTATCATAAATGAATTATAACGGTTACTTGCACCAGCAAATGACATAGCCCCATTATTTGAAGTTGTCAACTGTGGATTCAATCGGGCAACATCAGCAATACCGTGAGTAATACTAGGCATATCAGCAATCTGCTTTGAGCTGATACTTTGTGCGGCACCCGTCTTTGTGGCATTTACACCCGCACTCCCTGTTACAACAACTTCTTGAAGTTCTTTAGAATCGTCTTGTAGTGTACAAGAGAGATCTTCCGTCTCACCAAGTTGGAGCATCACATTCTCAAAGGTCTTTGTTTTTTGGCCAACATAAGCCACTTGTACCTTGTACGGCCCACCTACACGCATACCTTGAATAGTATACCGACCATCTATATTCGTCACAGCCCTATAGACGGTTCCTGATGGTTCATGAGTTGCCGTAATAGTAGCACCAATGACATCTTCACCTTGAGATGTCACTCTACCACTGATTCCTGATGTTGTTATCTGAGCCATGACAGTAGTTGTCATTGTCATTAACAACATGAACAAGAAAAGTAATCTTTTTTGCATAGTTTAAGCTAAGAGATTAAATGAAATAATAACGTTATTTAAATGTATGTTGCAAATATAAATAAAACTTTCGATACTTACACGAGATGAAAGACAAAAGTTTGTAATGGACTATTCTTGTAAAGCCCTTCTTTTCAAATACTCATGTCACATTAGAGAGACTATAAAAAATTATACCCATTTTACTCATATTCCTTCTAATATTCTATTCTTAATTATTAATTTTAATATACAAAAACAGCTTACACCCTACGTGCAAGCTGTGATATCATAACGGCAAAGAGCCCTGCAGTTTCCGTGCGCAAACGACTCTCCCCCAAAGTCACACTCTTAAAGCCATGTTCCATTGCATAACGTACCTCATCAAAAGAGAAATCACCTTCTGGACCAACTAAAACAAGAATGTCTTCTTCAAGTGATTGATTCGCCTCTGTAAAGAAATCCAGTTTCGAAATTTCAGAATAGCAATGGCAGATATATTTTTGCCCTGCTGATGTACAATTATCAATGAACTGATGGAACGGTATCATAGGTTCTACAACAGGCTTCCATCCCTTCCTACTCTGCTTTACAGCAGAAATTATGATTTTCTCTATTCGATCTACACGTAAAGATTTACGCTCAGAGAATTTACAATCAAGAAAACTAATCTTATTAAAGCCAATCTCCGTAGCCTTCTCTACTAACCATTCCATGCGTCCCATATCTTTTGTAGGGGCAATAGCAAGATGAATTCCACCATGCCATGTAGGCTCTTGTTTAAGTGTTTGTTTAATAGTATAAACACACTTCTTTGATGTAGTTAATGCGACTTCTGCTCGAAAGAAACATCCTTCCCCATCAATAAGAAAGAGCTCATCCCCTTCCTTCAATCGGAGAACACGTAATGCATGTATTGCTTCGTCTGCAGGTAATTCTGTTTCTGTTACAGCATTAGGAACATAAAAGTATCTAGCTTCTTTCATTTATCAAAATTATAAGAAAATCTATTCATCTAAGTTCCTCTTCTCACGTTGTTTCATCTCATCTCGGAGCATTGATGCCAATTCATAGTTTTCATCTTCTATGGCTTGCTTTAAAGCACGACGTAACATATCTGGGCTAAGTGCATTAAGTGGTAATGCCATCTTATTCTGCCCTCCCATATTATGGACACTCTGACGATTAAAAAGATGCTCCTCCATAAAGATCTCAAGTTTTGCCACTAAGGCTAAGAGAATTGCATCAGAAGCGCGCATAGGTGTATGAGTTAAATCATCCTTATTAACTAACAAAGCCTTATACTGTCCATCAATAATTGAATTGAATAGGATTTCATAATGATCATTCGTCATAAGAGGGCTTACTTGACATAATACTTCAGGCAAAAATCTACTCGTATCCACATCTTTACTCGTGCGTAATCCGATTTCATATTCTATATTACTATCACAGACAATAGCTACCTGCCTTGTACGACTTAAGTCTGTGAGTAAAAGAAGCCCCAGTTCCGGACCTCCAACAATTTCGGATATGCCAACAAAAAGAAGTTGAACTTTACTCATAGTGAGGTTTCTACACTCTAATAGTATATCTACTATACAATTTGACTTACATATATTATGCCTTCTTCGGATGAAATATCACAGCAAAACAAACTCCTACAACAAAAGCATAACCAGCAAAGATAAACCAACAAGCTGGCCAGTCGCCAACAGTTAAGATATCCATACCAACTTTTTGGGGATGTGTATAAGCATTAATAATAGCTTGAGCAACTAAAGTACCGATTGTAGCCCCAACACCATTTGTCATAAGCATAAACAACCCTTGTGCTGACGAGCGTAACGCAGGCTCTGTACTATTATCAACAAACAGAGAACCAGAGATATTGAAGAAGTCAAAAGCTACACCATACACTATCATTGACAACACAAACAACAACACTCCAGGGAAGCCTGGATTCCCTACTCCAAATAATCCAAAGCGCAATACCCAAGCGAACATAGCTATCAGCATAACATTCTTTATGCCATAATGACGCATAAAGAATGGTATAAGAAGAATGCAACATGTTTCACTAACTTGTGACAAACTAATTAGAATATTCGCATGTTGTACTCCAAACGCTTCAGCAAACTCTGGCTGTGCACCAAAACTGAATAGGAAAGGATTAGCAAAACTGTTCGTTATCTGAAGACTAACACCAAGAAGCATTGAGAATATAAAGAATATTGCCATCTTCTTCTCCTTAAATAGCGCAAAGGCTCGTAAACCAAACGCATCTACAAAACTTTTCTTATTATTACCTTTGCAGACATCACAATTTGGTAATGTAAATGTGTATAAGAAAAGAATAATACTTACAACGCCAGAGGTTATAAACTGATTCTGATTACTCTGAAAACCTAATAGGTCTACTATCCACATGGTTAAAATAAACCCTATGGTTCCAAACACACGAATTGGAGGGAAATCTTTAACTGTATCCATCCCAGCTTTTGTCAACGCACTATAGGCTACAGAGTTTGAAAGAGCTAACGTAGGCATATAGAAAGCAACGGATAAAGAATAAAGAGTAAATATTACGGGAAAATCAGCCTGCTTCCCAACACTAATGCCATAACCTGCTGTTGCAAACATAAATAAACCTGCAAGTAAATGACAAAAGCCCAATAAACGCTGAGCAGGAATCCAGCGGTCAGCAACAATACCCATTAGGGCTGGCATAAAGATTGAGACAACACCCTGCATGGAATAAAATAAACCTATCTCAGACCCAATACCAACATTACCAAGATAGCGTCCCATGGAAGTTAAATAAGCCCCCCACACTGCGAACTCCAAGAAGTTCATCAACGCTAAACGTATCTTCAAATTCATGTTTCAGCTATTTAAAACGCACCGCAAAAGTAATTATTTTATTAGAGATTGCCAAAAGAACTATCACTTTTCATAACGAAAAACCTTTCCTGTCCATATTAATCGCGAAGGTTTTAATAACATCCTCGCCCTTTTAACATCCTCTTTAGACAATAATGGGAAGTTATAATCTACTAACAAGAAATTATCCATGTCTGAGAAATGAAGTTCCTGTAGTCTCGGAGTCATTATTGAGCACAAATCTGCATACGTTGAATTACTCATCGTATCAGGCTGTTGTACAGAAAAAGTTTCTGGAAGAGTTATCTTACGAACATTCCACTGATAATCATAAACACGCAATTTACTTTCAGCAACAGGCCCATTCCAAGTTTCAACTAAGGCAAATGAAGATGGGTCCAATATCTTTATCTCAAGTTGTGTATTCTTATTTAGCAAAACTTTAAGGTAATCCTTTGTCATTCTTTTTATAAAAGTAGAATCACCAAAAGTGTTCTTCACAACAGGAGTAACATTCATTTTAATGTAATCTACGAGCTCAGTACGCTGGCTTTTAGTGAGATAAGGGATAATACTATCTGGCATTTCTATCCATATTTCACGAAGACTCTGTGCAGAAATACAAAGACTGCAAGCAAGACAATATATAATTACAAATATTTTCTTCATAATGTTAAAATTTAGAAGGGACCAAACGATAGTTCACAGCTATTACGGAAGGTAGCAATAGTAAAAAAACGAGTTCCATCTTTATCATAACCTACAACAAATCTTCCATCTTCCGCATTCATTCCTTCCGTAGTACTATAAACTTCTGCATATTTTTTCCACAAAGTTTTCATATGTTCAATTGCCTTTGGTCGACTTATACAAATAGTTCTTAGACGAATAATATACAGACAACTATCACCATTAAAAAAGACATCGGCTTCAGAATATTTATCCCCATTAAACAAAACATTTTTAAATACAACTTTATTACCAACTTCAGACACTGGCTGTCCAAACTTATTTATAAGCTCTTTCATTGCTTCTTGCCTGTTTTCCATGAAAGTAATACCGTCTATACCTCGTTGCGCTTTACCAGCAGCTATCAGGAAAGAAGCAATTATAATCAGTAGGAACTTCTTCATTTATTATTTCTTTTTCATCTTCAGAGAAACATTTGCAAAGATACAAAAAAGAAAGTAGAAATGAATAAAAAGCTAAATCCTTTTGCTATCTCTACGTTTTCCGTTACCTTTGCCAACAGAAACAAAGCTTATATAAAATGAGATGTCCAAACTGTAATACAGAAATAAATGAAAAAGCAAATCACTGTCCACATTGTGGTACGCCAATACCTCGCAAAGAAGATGAACCTACATTAGGACGTGGAATCGTAACATTTATCATTATTGGTACTTTTTCCCTTGTTGGCTTTGGATTTTTCTATTACGGCCAACACAAAAATGATCCAGAATATACTCAAACTGCAATTGAACCCGACTCCAATCTAGCCGAATCAAATAAGGCAAAATTTGATACCATCACTAAGGATACGACATCTAAAGACTCTCTCGATAATCAAGAGGAGGAACAAGCAGAGAAAGTATTTAATAGTATTCGTGGGAGACACCAAATAAGACATAAGAAATCTGAACAAACTTCGGAAGATCCAGATATAGATAATAGCCCTTCTGAAACGACATCTAGTTCACTAAATGAGACATCAACGACCCCTACGGCATCTAAGCCCCGCATAGAGTCAATAGAAACAGAATAATGAAGATTATCCGAACACCATATTTACCTCCCCAGAATTATGATGCGATCAATATTCTTGGTATTCTTTTCGTACATCCTAACACTGATCTAACAAAAGAACTTATCAATCATGAGCGTATACACACGCGTCAAATGCTTGAGATGTTAATCTTACCATTTTATATTTGGTATATTACAGAATGGTTGATTCGCCTCCCCTTTCATGGTCGTGCTTACTTGAATCTGTCATTTGAACGTGAAGCTTATCGGAACATGAACAACTTGAACTATCTTTCAGAACGCAAAGCTTTTGCTTGGCTACATTATATGTAAGGCGAACTCCAACATGGTTCTACGAATAAGCATATACTTGTTCAAATCTACATAATCTCTCCTAAAGATACAAAAGAAACTATCTATACAAATAATATATCGTAAGAGATACAAAGAATGAACATAAAACAAGCATCTTGAGATTCATAATACACAGATAATTAAAGATCTACAATTCACAATTCAAAAGATGCTATTTTACTTTGTAGAAAGGCTTCTTTTACTATTTAATTGTGTTTTTACCATTTTATAATCACGTAAACTTTTTATTCTTTCACATACTACTAATTCTTCAAAAGATTATAAAAATGCTCTTCATTTATATAAACTCATGAAATAGTATTTTCGCAAGGAATCATATTACTTTATAAAATCCAGTCTTTCCTAGTCGATTCCGATAACCTCTAACAAATCTTTATGAACTCTAAATTTTACATCCTTACCTCCAAAAGGCATACCATAGATGCGCGTTGCGTCATGTTGATATTGTGGAC
Organism: Prevotella histicola; assembly: GCF_055385135.1. Lineage (NCBI taxonomy): Bacteria > Pseudomonadati > Bacteroidota > Bacteroidia > Bacteroidales > Prevotellaceae > Prevotella > Prevotella histicola. The sequence goes on from NZ_AP043793.1 coordinate 386,432, forward strand.
GTGGATCTTCCGCAAGCAGATCCTTTAATGCTGCTAATTCATTCTCACCAAATTCTTTGGAGAACTTATTAGGAATATGTACAGACAAACGTTTCCATTTCCTCATATCAGTGAACCCACCTTTTGCCTCTGGATGACAATCTACATAAGGAATATAAGGTTTTATATCATATATTGGTGTTCCGTCCATAAGATCAGCCCCGACAACTTCAATATTTTCTTCACTGATCTGTTTGATACGAACACACGATAACCCTAATCCATTAGGACGGAAAGGAGAGCGTGTAGCAAAAACTCCTAGTCTCTCATTACCACCCAATCGCGGAGGGCGTACTGTTAGTTTGCACTCATTCAAGGATTTATTAGCAGAAAAGCCCCAGATAAGCCATAAATAATCAAACTCATCCAATCCCCTTAAGGCTTCTTTTTTACGATATCTTTTTTCAAAAACAATATGACCAATAAGATTCTCAGATAAACCACTTTGTCGAGGTATACCAAACTTTGAAGTCAGTGGAGAGTGGAAATAAGCTATCGGTGTAATCTCTTTCATAGAGACAAAGGTAATATTTTGTATTGAATTGATGCAAGATAAATGATTTTTATTTATCTTTGCAAGCAGAATAAAAGTTATAATAATATGGAAAATAAAGTGAAGCAAAACATTGATCTCCCAGAGAATGCTTTTAGAGAACTAAAAGATGATGAGGAGTATGAGCCTATCATGTCACCCAGCAAAACATATCGTGAAGTAAGTCCATGGTCAATTACTTGGGGCATCTTCATGGCTGTTCTCTTCTCTGCTGCGGCAGCCTATTTAGGTTTAAAAGTTGGTCAAGTGTTCGAAGCTGCTATCCCTATCGCTATTATTGCCATAGGCCTATCATCTGCTACAAAGCGGAAAAATGCACTTGGCGAGAATGTTATCATCCAAAGTATAGGTGCTTGTTCAGGAGCAGTTGTTGCAGGTGGTATCTTTGTCATGCCAGCCATATATATGCTTGATCTTCAGGCTGACTTCTTTAAGATTTTCATTGCAGCTGCTTTAGGAGGTGTCCTTGGCATTTTGTTTTTGATTCCTTTTCGTAAATACTTTGTAAAGGATCAGCATGGAAAATACCCTTTCCCCGAGGCTACTGCCACAACACAAGTACTTGTTAGTGGAGAAAAAGGAGGAAGTCAAGCAAAACCACTATTGATAGCAGGTCTTATTGGCGGATTATATGACTTCATTGTTGCAACCTTTGGATGGTGGAATGAAAACGTAACAAGCCGAATGATAGGCTTTGGAGAAACTATTGCAGACAAAGCAAAACTCGTGTTTAAAGTAAACACCGGTGCAGCAGTCTTTGGACTCGGCTATATCATTGGTTTGAAATATGCCTTTATAATTTGTTTAGGTTCCGTGACTGTATGGTGGTTAATTGTCCCAGGTATGGCACTTATTTTCCCAGATAGTGTACTCAACCAATGGGATCCAACTATAACCACGGCTGTTGGACAGATGGCCCCAGAGGCAATTTTCAAGGCTTATGCTCGCTCTATTGGCATTGGGGGTATCGCCATGTCGGGAATTATAGGTATCATAAAATCATGGGGGATTATTAAAAGTGCTATAGGCTTAGCTGCACGTGAGATGAAAGGAAAAGGAGGAGACCAAGGGATGATAATCCGAACCCAGCGTGACATCTCCTTTAAGATTATAGCTTTTGGAAGTATTGCTACATTAGTAGTTACTTTTCTCTTTTTCTATCTTGGTGTAATGGACTTCAATTTACTCCATGCCGTAGTAGGAATCATTTTGGTTGCAGTTATTGCTTTCCTCTTTACTACCGTTGCTGCCAATGCCATTGCTATTGTTGGTAGTAATCCTGTATCAGGAATGACATTGATGACTTTGATCCTTGCTTCTGTTGTTATGGTAGCTGTTGGCTTGAAAGGCAATGCTGGTATGTTGGCTGCATTGCTCATGGGAGGTGTGGTTTGTACTGCACTATCAATGGCAGGGTCATTTATTACTGATTTGAAAATTGGCTATTGGCTTGGGACAACACCAAGAAAACAGGAAACTTGGAAGTTCCTGGGGACCATAATATCAGCTGCGACAGTGGCTGGTGTGATGATTGTTCTTGACAAAACCTATGGTTTTAACTCTGGCAAGCTTGCTGCCCCACAAGCTAATGCAATGGCTGCTGTCATCAAACCTTTAATGAGTGGACAGGGGGCGCCATGGATTCTTTATGCGATTGGCGCTGTAATAGCACTTGTACTTGACCGTTGTAAAGTTCCAGCTCTGGCTTTTGCTCTTGGAATGTTCATACCTTTAGAACTGAATATCCCACTACTTGTTGGAGGAGCTGTTAATTGGTACGTAACAACACGCTCAAAGAGTGAGGCAATCAATAAAGCTCGTGGTGACAAAGGTACACTTTTGGCATCAGGATTCATTGCTGGTGGTGCACTCATGGGGGTCATCTCTGCCCTACTCAAGTTTGGAGGTATCGACTTTGATTATTCTTCCTGGTGGGGAAATCATTTGTCCGAGCTCCTCTCTCTCGTTGCATATTGTGCATTAATTATCTATTTTATCCTTGCGACAAAGCCTCGAAAGGATGAAATAGAAGAATAATATCATTAAGCCTGCATACCAAAGTTAAGTTCTAAGAGACTGAAAAGTCCATGAAGACTGCAATTAAACTTTGCTAATAGCTTTGATTCCTACTAATAATATAGAAAGTCCATAGGATCTTTTCAGAACCCTATGGACTTTCTATATTATACACTAAATCGTTAGATAAATAACTATGCGAATACGATTTCTTACTATCTTCTACCGTGATACCCCATCCCATGCTTTTCGTCATGGCGATAACGTGTTGTAAAATCAGGTTGATCCATTTCTATCGGATTATCATTCAGTTCAGGTTCTCCCATCCATTCTACTATTTTATCAACCCAATGAGCTGCTCCTTGGCGTGTTGGATGAACACCATCAGCACGTGAAGCAATAACAGAACTGCTATCAAAAAACTTCCCTTCACCCGTACAATCACGAATAACATTAACAATCCTACGGTCCTTTACCTTTCGCCATGGAAGCGGTCCTACCCAAACATAAGGAATATTACCAACACGACTTAGAATAGTTTGTATCGCAGCCGTACGTCGATTATAATCTTTATATCCTAAATCATTAGTACCTAAACTTATGATAATATACGTAGGACGTACCCGTTCTATCTGATATTGTAGGTCAGAAGCTATTGCCCAATCACGTGTTGTACTACCGTACCAGACTATAGAATGGAATTCAAAACCGTTCTTGACAGCGTAATCATTGAAGCGAGCACCCATGCCATCAGCCATAGAATCCCCTATAAGTAACACAACTTGATTACGACTATCAGCAACTTGTGTTGCATGCGTTGAGGATGTAGAAGGCGGTGAAACCAAAATATCTTCTGTCTCTTCAGAAGACTGTTCATTATAGGGCTGTGCTGACAACACATCAGGCTCCACTGTTTCAACAGGACGATTCTTCTGTACAGAGAAACTATAATCTTCTTGTGCCAAAACATTGCATGACAGCAATATTAATAATGTTATTATATAATACTTCTTCATGATTCTTAATTCTTTCGTTTCATAGTATGGTCATAATACCATATCTCAATACTGTTAATGATATTCTGCCACAGGATATAACATCCTGGACCAACTGTTGAAAGTGGGTTCATGTATGTATAAGCAATCCAAATTGCAAAAGCTGTATTCTTTTGCCCCAAAGCTTGCCCAGCATTAATCGTACTATTAAAATAATGTCCAATATGTCTACCCACTGCAAATTGCACTAAACAGACAACAAGAACCAATATAGCTATTAACAAAAGGAATCCTACAGATGCATCAGCATGCAGAATATTTTTCATTGTTGTCCCAGAAACTATAAGTAATGAACACCCCCAAAGGTAATAACTAAGATCCTTCACACTTATAACCCAACGATAAAATCTCTGTAGCATACGTATATGCTTCGTAAGGTAAGCCAAGAACATAGGTACAACTAACACAAGGCATACTTTATAAAGAATAAGGAAAAAAGCACTCATAAAAGTCATGTTGACACTCTTTTCTATCAATGGAAGACAAAGAGGGATAAGAATGGCACAGATAATATTCGACAGAAAAGTATATGATGTCATCTCTTCCAGATCTCCGCCCAGCTTCTGTGTCACTACTGCAGCAGCCGTTGCACAGGGACAGATGATGCATGTAAGAATCGCTTCAAGTAGGACAAGTCCTTTTCCTGTAACATGAAAGAAAGAGATTATACCAATAATGACTGCCACAAAGAGTACTTGGGAGAAACCTATCCAGAAATGCCAGCCTACAGGAACAAGCCCTCTAAAGTCTACTTTACAGAAAGTTACATATAAGACTAAGAACATAAAGAGTGGTAACATCTCATCAAAGATTGGTGCAAAGAAAACAGATGCTTTGTCTAATGCAGGGATAAAAGCAAAAAAGAGATATATAATTGCACCCGTAGCTATTGCTACAGGCAGCGTCCAATCCTTTATAAAATGAATTATTCTCACCATCTTTCATGTACTCAAGTTGGATTCTAAACTTCTTAAAAAGAAGAGAAACGGGTGCAAAGTTACGAAAAATTACTGAGAATCAGATATAAAAGCAATTATCAGGAGTTAAAGAAGGCAAAGTAAATACTATGTAAACTAAGCAAAGTAAAGCAAGAAGAACAAACAAAAGATCCCATATAAAAGATTCGGAACGGTTGTTTCCTATGTCCAAATAATACCAAGGAAATCTCCATCAGTCATTAAGTACGATATGTGTTTATAGGTAACTCCACAGATGTTAACGTTCATCACAGTTATAGTGTTTACCATCAACTCCTCTATACCAATACGTCTAACCACCATTAGTGACCAAAACAAAGATTATACAACAAATAAAAATCCCACCAACATGGAGTCAGTGGGATTGTCACCTCAACACTTGAGGCTATAGAGAAGCAATTTATGCCATTTATCTTACGTGTAGACGGTTTACAGCATCTGTACTATACTTTGCGAAATCATTCTTCTTAGCAGCTCCAAAAGTCGCTTGATTTGCAGCTCTCGTCAAACTATTTGTTGCCTTTGCACTAGCTGGTTGCTGGCGGGCAAGATCGAAACGCAATACATCAGTAGTATTTGTGCTGAATGCTGTACCAAAGAAGGTGTCATAACCCTTTTCTTTCTCATACCCTAAGTGGAAGCCATTTTTATCTGATTTACTGTCAAGAACAAAGACATTACCACTCTTAGTATATTTAATATAGATATTTCCGTCAGTGTTTACATACCAAGAGAAAGCCAAAGTCTGTTGGTCACCCTTCGCATTTGTATCAACCTCGACACCATTTCCACCCAAAGAATTGGCAGAAGAGTTATATTGGAAGAACTTCATATTTGCTTTAAACTGATCACTTACACGTTTTTTCGTACTATCATCCGTGTACTCATAGACCATACTACCTTCCCATTCACCCGTTAAAGTGCGTGCTTCCTCCAGTAAACTGTTATTCTGAGACTCCTGTCTTTGGTTATAATTATTATTCCATACATAACGGCCATTATTATTAATCATCCCAATAGATATCACCTCCTATAGCATTCATAAATGCCTCCAATTCACTAGTATAGGCATCTGGATAGTAAGTTATGAACCAATTATAGGCAGCAGTGTTACTTGAACCATTAGGAAATACCCTGTAATAGTTCTGTACAGCATTAGCAACTAAATCATCATAATAATCATTTCCACTATATAATGAATCATCATCACAGCTAGTAAATGTCAGCGGACTTGCTACTATAGCAAGCGCAAGGAAGAGTTTTGTTATTTGTCTCATATGTATACTATTTTATTATCTAATCTTTTTCTTTTCTGACTGATGCAAAAGTATATAAAGATTGTAGCTTATAATATGTAAATTTACTATTAATAATAGGGATTTCCCTACAGTATCTATAAAACTTTTGTACTTTTAAAGAGGGAATAAAGCAAAGAATAAAAATAAAATTCGTACATTTGCAACTCGTAATAACTAAGTATCTTAATAAAAAAGAAAAGATAAATAAAAGGAAATGAGAACAGTTTATGAATTCTCTGTCAAGGACAGAAAAGGGAAAGAAGTATCTTTAAAAGAGTATGCCAATGAAGTACTGTTAATAGTAAACACTGCAACCAAGTGCGGTTTCACCCCTACATACAAAGAACTGGAGGAACTTTATGAGAAATACCATGCACAGGGGTTTGAAGTTCTTGATTTTCCTTGTAACCAATTTGGACAACAAGCACCTGGAACTGACGAGAGTATTCACGAATTCTGTAAGCTTACATATGGTACAGAGTTCCCTCGCTTTAAGAAAGTAAAAGTAAATGGAGAAGATGCAGACCCTCTCTTCAAGTTCCTTAAGGAACAAAAAGGCTTCGCTGGTTGGGACGAATCTCACCCACTCTACCCTGTTTTAGACAAGATGCTTTCTGAAACCGATCCCAACTATAAGGAAAGTGCTGATATAAAATGGAACTTCACGAAATTTCTCATCAATAAGAAAGGACAGGTTGTAGCACGTTTTGAACCTACAGAGAAGGTTGAGAATATAGCAAAGCAGATTGAAGCATTACTATAGAAAAGGCCAAAAGCGAAAATAAAGAAGTAAGAAACAATAGATATTTATTAAGGTAAGAGAATCTGTAAACAAACAGATAGATTCTCTTACCTTTTTTATTTGATCTTATTTGTATTCCTTTTCCTATATTTTTTTAAATCATAGACCTTTTATTTCTTATCATCAAAAGTCCTAAAAAGGTTATTAAACCATTTAACATCAGTAGTTCATAACCGAACTTATAGCCTGAAGTAGTAGACACTATGGTATCGAGAACAAAACACAATAGTGGACTTGACACTGCTATACAAGGGACCCATTTGTCATTTACAGTACCTTTTGTAAGTAGTCCGAAGGCAAAAAGTCCTAAAAGTGGTCCATATGTATATGACACAATGATATAAACAGCATCTATCAGGCTCGTCGAATTAACGGCTCGGAAGACAAGAATAAACAATATAAAAACTACAGATATACCCAAATGTGCCCTCTTTCTGAGACGCTCATCGGCTGAACGACCACAGATATCTACGCAGAAACTAGTTGTCAAAGCAGTAAGAGCAGAGTCAGCACTTGAGAAACAAGCAGCTACAATACCTATCGTAAAGAGTATTACCACTATGCTACCTAACTGCCCACTTGCAGCAGCCTGCAACATCAACTCATCCGGCATTGTAGGTAGAGTCTGCCCTGTCTTTTGAAAATACAGCATCAACAACACACCCAAAGATAGAAAAAGAAGGTTAGCTGGGACAAATGCAATACCATAACTACACATATCCTTTTGTGCCTCATGTAGATTTTTGCAAGTAAGATTCTTCTGCATCATATCTTGATCAAGTCCTGTCATGACAATAACAATAAAGATACCACTAAGGAATTGCTTCCAAAAGTTCTCCTGTGAGAACCAGTCATCAAACACAAAGATACGTGAATGGCTGTTGGAAGCAATAACTTGTACGGCTTCAGGTATATCCAGACCGAGTGCATCTATCACCTTATATATAATAAGGAGAAGTGCCAGAAACATACAGACGGTTTGGAAAGTATCTGTTAAAACGAGTGTTCGTATCCCTCCGTGTCGTGTGTACAACCAAATAAGTAATACTAACACAACAACAGTCATGGCAAAAGGAACACCATAAGCATCCAAAACAAAGCGCTGGAGTATCATGCATACAACATAAAAACGAACTGCAGCACCAGCCATCTTTGATAGTAAGAAGAAAGAAGCACCTGTCTTATAACTTCGATTGCCCAGTCTTGTTTGCAAATAAGAATAGATTGTTGTCAGGTGCAAACGATAATAGACAGGTAAAAGCAGATAAGCTACAGCAAAATATCCTAGAATAAAGCCAAGACATGTTTGCATGTAAGACATATTATTTACCATTACCATTCCAGGGACACTAACAAAAGTAACCCCTGAAATACTTGCACCAATCATGCCAAACGCTACTAAATACCAGGGAGATTTCCCATTTGCACGGAAGAAAGCTTCATTATCAGCCTTGCCCCCTGTTACTCTACTGATGAGTAATAAGATGCAAAAATATGCAAGAATTGTTCCTATTATTATCATATTAGTGGCAAAATTACGAAAAATATTATCATTTAAGCCCCCTAATATATCATTTTTCGTACCTTTGTAAAAGATAAAACTTGATTGCAAGAAGAAATATCAAACATCAAAAACATCTCAATATGGCACACCAGAAAAGATTCCTCCTTAGTGAAAAGGACATTCCTACACAGTGGTATAACATTCAGGCCGACATGCCAAACAAGCCTCTTGCACCGCTAAACCCTGCTACCCATGAGCCAATGGGAGTAGATGATCTTGCAAAAATATTCAGTAAAGAATGCTCTAAACAAGAGTTGGATACAGAACATGCGTGGATTGACATTCCGGAAGAAGTCATGGACATGTATAAATACTATCGTTCTACACCTCTTGTACGTGCCTACGCATTAGAAAAAGCTTTAGACACTCCTGCACATATCTATTTTAAGAATGAAAGTGTAAATCCTTTAGGTTCGCACAAAGTAAACTCTGCAATCCCACAATGTTACTATTGCAAAAAGGAAGGAGTTACAAACGTAACGACAGAGACTGGAGCAGGACAATGGGGAGCTGCATTGTCGTATGCAGCAAAGGTCTATGGATTAGAAGCAGCAGTCTATCAAGTAAAGATTTCCATGCAGCAAAAGCCTTATCGTTCACTCATCATGCGTACCTTCGGTGCAATGGTTGAAGGGTCACCTTCCATGTCAACGCGTGCGGGAAAGGACATTGTTACACGTGACCCAACACATCCAGGTTCATTAGGTACAGCAATCTCTGAGGCCATAGAGCTAGCAACAACAACTCCTAATTGTAAATATACTTTAGGCTCTGTCATGAATCATGTGACATTACATCAGACTATTATCGGTCTGGAGGCAGAGAAACAAATGGAGATGGCTGGAGAATACCCAGATAAAGTCATTGCCTGTTTCGGCGGAGGCAGTAATTTTGGAGGTATAGCTTTCCCATTTATGCGTCACAACTTCTTCAACGATAAGAAAACAGAGTTTATAGCAGCAGAACCTAACAGTTGTCCAAAGTTGACAAGAGGTAAGTTTGAATATGACTTTGGTGATGAAGCGGGATATACTCCCTTATTACCAATGTTCACTTTAGGTCATGACTTCAAGCCTGCCAATATCCATGCAGGAGGCTTACGCTATCATGGTGCTGGTGTAATCGTCAGTCAACTGATAAAGGATGGCTATATGCACGGTGTGGATATCCCACAATTAGACACATTTGAGGCAGGTATTCTCTTCTCACGCACTGAAGGAATCATTCCCGCACCAGAGAGTTGTCATGCAATCGCAGCAGCTATACGTGAAGCAAAAAAGGCAAAAGAGGAAGGCAAACAACAAGTTATTCTCTTTAATCTTTCAGGACATGGGCTCATAGACATGACTGCATACGACAACTATATCAATGGTGATCTTAGGAATTATACACTATCAGATGAAGAAATAGCAAAGAATCTTGAGACTGTACCCCAAATATAATACAGGAAATTGGGATTACTTCCATCTTAGTGGTCCTCAGTTTCATTATCTTTTGTATCAGCATCTCACTAGAATATAGTATAAAGTTTAAAGGCAATATTTCAAGTTCGAAGTATAAAATGTCTATACTTCCCATTCATTTCAGGCGATGATGCTAAGTACAAAGGATGATGTCCTATATGCTTTCCATGTATACAATAAAATACAAGGTACTAAGAGAACAACTCAGAACTTGAATATTACGAAATGATAAAGTAAATTTACAGATTTAAGAATATAAGGATGAATTAAGGGATAGGAAATGATTTCTAAATAGTTTTGTAACACATACATTATCAAGCAATTAGAAACAGGCTCTTAAAAGGGCGTCTTTTACATTGCAAAAGGGCGTCTTTTACACTTCAAAAGGGCATCTTTTGCAATTCAAAAGAGCACCTTTTAGAAAGCAAAATATGACCTATTAAAAACCAAAAGAGAATTTGTTTTACAAAAGGAAGTTCTAAATCACCATACAATCATTAAGAAACAGATTTCGTTTTCATTTGAATCGACTTGATTCCAGATGAGAGATCATCTTCTAAAAGACTCGCATCAGGAATAAAATTCTCAAAGTATACAGTATAAAAAAAGTCTGGCAGGAAACCTGCCAGACTTTTTTTCTTTATTTCTCATCCCCCTATTCTACTCGCTTGTAGTGCAGCACCTATTGCTGTACAGTACTCGGAATACTTAGGAATAATAAACCTTACATCATAAATCTTCTCCATTACTGGGAAAAGAAGCTCACATTGGGGCAATAATGTAAGATTACCAATGAGAACAAAGTCCCTGATATTGCTGTTTAATGCACTTAATATAGTTGCAGAACCAATAGATTGTAGCACTAAACCTATCAATCCTAAAGCAATATCTTCACGGCTAGCATTACCTTGGGCATTTGCAAAAAGAGAAGCAGTTGCATCCATTGGCAAACCAGGCAAAGGATTAGTTGATATATCCTTAATCTGAAGATTGATACGCGAGATATCACCTTTCATAGCTAAAGCTATAATCTCTTTTATATCATCTGTCTTCAACAAGAGGCGGGACAAGCCACTAAGCGTACCTCCCCCAATACCAATACCACCAATATGCCGTATCTCATTACCATCACAAAGTACTAGAGACGTACCTGTACCCATAGAGACAACGATCATTCGTTGTAGCTTTGATTCATATTGGGCACCTAAGCCATCTGCAAGAAACTCATCAGCTTTTGACGTCGGAAGCCCATAAACGGGTTTATCAATATAGTGAGCACCGACCCCTGTAAGCATAACTTGCTCTACATCAGACAGATCAATCCTATTATCATAGAGATACTTTCCAAAAGCTCCATATAGAGATGTTATAGGGTCTGTAGCCTTGATACGCATAGGCTTCACAACCTTTCCATCCCTTATTCCAACTATTTTCGTCGTTGAAATACCCACATCTATTCCTATGGCTATCTTCATATACCTTATATATTATTAGGTCGCAAAGGTACGAAAAAGTTGAGAGTTAAGAATAGAAGCAAACAGTTTTTGCAAAAAAAGACAAAAACATTTCTCTATTAAGCTGAAAATGAGTATCTTTGCACTCCGTTATGAAGAGAGAATAAAGATATAAACATCAATAAAGAACAAAACGAAATGACGAAAGCAGATATCATTAATGAGATTGCGACATCTACTGGCATCGCCAAGAAGGACGTTTCAGCTGTGGTTGAATCTTTTATGGACGCTATCAAAAACAGCTTATTAGACAAAAAAGAGAACGTATACCTGCGCGGATTTGGTAGCTTTATCGTAAAGCATCGTGCAGAAAAGACTGCTCGTAACATCTCAAAGAATACGACTATTACAATTCCAGCACATGACTTTCCAAGCTTTAAGCCTGCAAAGACATTCATCGAGGATATGAAGAAATAATTAAATATAAATACAATAACAACTTAAAACATTAAAAGCTATGCCAAACGGTAAGAAGAAAAAGGGACACAAGATGGCTACGCACAAGCGTAAAAAGAGATTAAGAAAGAACAGACATAAGAGCAAGTAAGCCCCCATTAAGGCTGAAAGAACTTATAAACAGACTTTCAAAACATGACGGGGCGTGTCATCGCAGAAAGCTTCTTTCCCTGGAAGTGCGACGACAGGTTCCGTTTTTTATTACCTATAAGTATCGTTTAGTATTACTATCTATGGCAGATAGATAGGCTTATATCAACAGATAGTACGGCTATCAATAACCATTAGAGAAGCTATCTGATATTTATATTAAAAGAAGAAGATGACAAGCGAAGTAATTATTGATGCCCAACCGAAAGAGATTTCGATAGCACTACTTGAGGACAAACGCCTGGTAGAATATCAGCGTGAACCAAGGGAGGCTAGTTTCTCGGTTGGAAACATCTATGTGGCAAAGATTAAAAAGCTTATGCCAGGGCTTAATGCCTGTTTCGTAGATGTAGGTTATGAGCGTGACGCCTTTCTTCATTATCTCGACTTAGGAAGTCAATTCAACTCCTATGCAAAGTATCTGAAACAGGTTCAGAGCGATCGCAAGAAACTTTATCCCATACAAAAAGCCAGTCATCAGCCTGATCTACAGAAAGATGGTACTGTCCAAAATACACTGCAAGTAGGACAAGAAGTACTGGTACAGATTGTTAAAGAACCCATTTCCACCAAAGGACCGCGCCTTACAGGCGAACTATCTTTCGCTGGTCGGTACCTGGTGCTTATACCCTTTGGGCATAAAGTTAGCGTTTCATCAAAGATCAAAAGTGGAGAAGAACGTGCACGCCTTAAGCAACTTATTCAAAGTATTACACCGAAAAACTTTGGAGTAATAGTTCGTACTGTAGCTGAAGGGAAACGTGTCGCTGAACTTGATGCTGAGATGAAGATCCTAATGAACCGTTGGAATGAAGCTATTACGAAAGTACAAAAGACACAGGACCGTCCTCAATTAATCTTTGAAGAAACAGGACGTGCTGTTGCAATGCTTCGTGATCTATTCAACCCAACTTACGAAAACATCTACGTTAATGATGACGAGATTTGTACCGCTGTACGACACTATGTTTCACTTATAGCCCCTGAAAAGGCAAACATCGTGAAAAAATACAATGGCAAGGTACCAATCTTTGACAACTTTGATGTTACCAAACAGATCAAATCTAGTTTTGGGAAGACCATTAATTATGGACATGGTTGTTATCTCATCATCGAGCATACAGAAGCCATGCACGTTGTAGATGTAAACAGTGGAAACAGAACTAAGGAGAAAGCTCAAGAACAGAATGCACTTGATACCAACCTAGGAGCTGCAGATGAGTTAGCTCGGCAGCTACGTTTACGTGATATGGGCGGCATTATCGTTGTTGATTTCATAGACATGAATCTTGCGGAGGACAGACAAATGCTCTATGAACGTATGTGCAAGAACATGCAGAAAGACCGTGCTCGCCATAATATCCTTCCATTAAGTAAGTTTGGTTTAATGCAAATCACACGTCAACGTGTACGACCCGTAATGGATGTCGATGTTGATGAAGACTGTCCAACATGCTTTGGTACTGGAAAGATTCGTTCAAGCATTCTTTTCACAGATCAATTAGAGAGAAAAATTGACCGCCTTGTCAATAAAGTTGGAATTAAGAAATTCTATTTACACGTTCATCCTTATGTTGCAGCCTATATTAACAAAGGATTCATCTCCTTGAAACGCAAGTGGCAGATTAAGTATGGATTAGGTGTAAATATCATTCCTTCACAGAAACTTGCTTTCTTGCAATATGAGTTCTATGATGCAAAACAGCAGTTCATTGACATGAAGGAACGAAATGATAAATCTTGAATCTGACAAAGGACATTATTAGAAGTCACCTAAAATAATCAAACATTTAGGTAAAGATGAATAGAAAGGTCTATACTAAAGAAAGCGGCTGTATCACTTTAACACAGCCGCTTTCTTTGTTCCGCTCTATTGTTGTTTACCAAACTAGTTCTTATAAATATATTTTAAGATCAGATCCCCACTTGAAAGTCAGCTATTTTGCTTATTTCTATTTTTAGCTAACAAATAAAAACTGATCTTAAACTAAACAGCTAAGAGGATAAACCTAATAGCCCGTAAGTACGAACCTTCTTTCTGTCTGGAGCACAGGAACTTCTACTTCTAAAAAAAACTCCTGATAATTATGTTCTCCTTCTGGCAAACGATATAGTCTAAACTTGCTTCCTCCTTCTACAGCACAAAGAATCTGAACAAACAGAATGGCAAGTATTCTTTAGTTTTATCGATTTATAGAAAGATACATAGCCACCTTCTGTATTAAACTCGTCAGGCACCTAACTTTCAGAATCATATCTAATATTATTTTCAAAAGCAAAACTATCCTTTTCATTTTGGGATCCATTGCTTTCTACCTTTTACATTTACCAGTTGCTTGCGAGGGATAAATATATTTCCCTCATACACACCTTTCTATATTGTAATTACCCTGGTATTATATAATATGCCCTAGTATCTTTAAGTTAAATAGTATTGAGGGATAATTTCTTCAATGTTACATTAATTACTGATTAAACTTATGCACGATAAAATACTACCCAGGCTTATTTTGCATACTGCCTAAAATAATAGGCAGCATAACTCCCTGCTGCATAAGGTCCCTTGGGCTTTAATCCTTTTTTATGGAGTAAATAAATCTGATATGCCTCACGATAATAACGAGGACGAATCGTATCTATTGGGTAATATCTAACCAAATAGCGTGCAAAGTCATGAAGATTACGATCCAAAAGAAAACCAACAAGTTGATAATTTGCAGAATTACGTGTAGACTTCTGAAGAATACTGTCTGGTTGCAGCCAGGAATGTATTTTGCCTGGCCTCAACACATCTGATCCTCCTATTAACGGATAACAGAATAAGCTATTAGATAGTTGATGACAACGGGCTACAGCATAAATTGTTAGCATAGACATTACTGAATCTGTATTAGATACCGTCTTAATAACATGCAAAGCACCAACATAATTCCGTTTATCTATCATAGATTCAACCTTTGCCCTTTGGTGAAAGTGTTTATCAGTATTACTAAACAGTCCTGTAAACAGAAAGAGACCAAGCATAATAAGAAGACTTGACCAAACCTGTTGTGAAAAAGGCCCTATACTGCGTGACTCAAGTTCGTAAGGTTCATATCTTTTTACAGAAACAATCACAAAGAAATAAATAACAAATAATATAGGGGATATCCAAATCCAGTTGCCAAGGCTAACTCCCTGAGATGCTGGTTTAAGGTCAGAAATAATTGTCAGAAACAGAAAAGAAGGAAAATAAGTCAAAGCATAGCCCCGCTTTGTCAATCTAATCAGAGAACTAACACCTATTTGGAGCAACTTCAGAACAATAGTTATCAAAATAGCTCCTAATAGAGGATTATAAAAAGTTTGACCTCCAGAGGCTAAATGCTGAGTCACAGTCATTACATCTGCCTGAAAGAAAAACAGATAACTAAATGTAAACAAGAAAAATAGTACAGAGCATACTATATGTATAAAATTCTGTTCACTCATAAACTTTATTTCTTTTTTAAGACAACTGCACTACGAGCAGGGATATAAAGTTTAAGCCATCCTTTATGTTGTTTGGTATAAAGAGGATCTACATTTGTAAAATGTTCGACAGAATCATCAGCAAATCCAAAGCCACCAAACTCTTTCGCATCAGTATTTAGAACAACTGCATAAGACCCTTCTGGAACAAGAAATCCATAATCAGAGTAGGAATGACTAGGAGAGAAATTAAAAACAAATATTAATTCCCCTCTACTAAAAGCTAGAATCTGATCATTATCATTATGCCAGATTTCTTCAATAGGAGTATCTGTAAACCCATGCTCACTCTTAATTACAGCTAACATATTACGGTCGAAATCACCAAGATAATGATAACATAGTTCTGGATTATCAACTAGATTCCATTGACGTCGCGCATACTTGCAACTCCATCCATTACCGGCACGAGGGAAATCTATCCACTCGGGATGTCCAAACTCATTACCCATAAAGTTCAGATATCCCCCATTAATAGCGGAAATAGTTGCTAAACGCACAATTTTGTGGAGCGCTATACCTCGATGTACCCTCTCAGTCTCATCTCCTATACGGAAATGCCAATACATATCAGCATCCACTAAACGAAAAATAATTGTCTTATCGCCTACAAGAGCTTGATCATGTGATTCACAGTACGAAATCGTTTTCTCATCTATTCGACGATTCTTTATCTCCCAAAAGATAGAGGAAGGCTTCCAATCTTCGTCAGGCAACTCCTTAATGGTCTTAATCCAATAGTCTGGTATATTCATAGCCATGCGATAATCAAACCCATACCCACCATCTTTGAATTCAGCTGCAAGACCAGGCATACCAGAGACCTCTTCTGCAATAGTCAAAGCTCTATTATTAACTTCATGTATTAAAGTATTTGCCAACATTAAATAGCATATGGCATTATCATCTTCATGACCATTAAAATAATCTCCATAGTTACAAAAAGATTCTCCTAGCCCATGACTATAATAAAGCATAGAAGTAACACCGTCAAAACGAAAGCCATCAAAATGAAACTCCTCTAACCAATACTTACAATTAGAAAGGAGGAAATGAAGGACTTCATCCTTGCCATAATCAAAACACAAAGAATCCCAAGCTGGATGTTCACGTCGCTCGCCAGAGTAAAAAAATTGATTAGGATCACCAGCTAAATTACCTAAGCCCTCCATTTCATTCTTCACAGCATGAGAATGGACAATATCCATGATAACGGCTATACCTGCTTCATGCGCATCGTCCACAAGAGCTTTCAACTCTTCTGGAGTACCGAATCTCGAACTGGGTGCAAAAAAAGAACTAACATGATAACCAAAACTACCATAATAAGGGTGCTCCTGAATTGCCATTATTTGAATAGCATTATACCCATCCTTCACTATTCTTGGTAGCACTTTCTCCCGAAATTCATTATATGTCCCAACCTTCTCTGCATCTTGACCCATACCTATATGACATTCATAGATCAATAAAGGAGAAATCTGGGGATTGAAGGAATTAATCTTCCATACATAAGGAGCATTAGGACTCCATACCTGAGCAGAAAAAATTCCCGTCTGAGGGTCTTGTACAACACGCTGTGCCCAAGCAGGAATGCGTTCTCCTTTTCCCCCATTCCAGTATACATGCATCTTATAAAATTGACCATGTTGTATCGCATCTTCAGGAAGCCTTAATTCCCAATCTCCAGTATCAACATCTCTTTTACATCTATAAGCTATTGTCTCTTGCCAATTATTGAAATCACCTACAAGATAAATGTCTGTAGCATTTGGAGCCCATTCGCGAAAAATCCAACCATCAGACTCATGATGAAGACCATAATACTGATAGCCATTTGCAAATTCTGACAACGAGAACTTTCCTCCTTGAGTAAGCTGATTCAGCTTCCATAAAGCATGGTCATGACGTCCCTTTATAGCACTCTCGTATGGAGCAAGATAAGGATCTCTCTTGACAATTTCCATTTCAGGAACTTCTTTAGAATTTCTTTTTGTTTGATTAGTAGACAACATGTTTTTATTAATCTTATCTAAAATTATGGAAAATCAGTATTGATTACGTGTATAAAAATTAATTTGTATATCGCTTACCTCTTTCATAATGCCCACTGACCATCACTTTGCCATTCTTGTCACGCTCTATGAACTTGCCATCTCGAACATCATTTCGGTAATTACCTTCAAATCTTATCCCATTTGAGGATTCTTCAATAGCACTACCATTACGTTTTCCGTTATGATAACTGCCTCTAAACTTACTACCATCAGCATAATGGATGATAACAAGGCCTTCTAATTTCCCATCACGAAACTGTCCTTCATATATATCATTGTTCTTTTTGGTCAACTTACCCTGCCCATTCTGTAAATCTCTTTCCCAATATCCAGTGTAGATATCTCCATTTCGCCAAGACATTGTACCAAAACCAGATTTTTGACCTTTAAGGAAATGACCAGAATATTGATCACCATTCTTATACCGGAAGATTCCTTGTCCCGTCCGTTCGCCATCTACATATTGCCCTTCGTAGATCTCACCATCTTTATACTTATATATACCTTTCCCATTCTGCAAATCATTCTTCCATTCACCAGTATATTCATCTCCATCAGAATAGATATAAATTCCTTTCCCATCCTTCAAATTATTAACCCAGTCTCCTGTAAAAGAGGAATGATCTGGCCAACAAAAACGCCCATGTCCATTCTTCATATCATTTTTCCATGAGCCATCGTAATAGGCTCCATTGGAAAAGATATACTTTCCTTGTCCACTCCGTTTATCATGCTCCCAATTACCTATGTACTTATCACCATTATAATAGTACATAGTTCCTAGCCCCTGTTGATAATCCTTATACCATAGACCATCATAACGGTTTCCATTAGAAAAATAATAAACTCCTTGTCCATGTTGTTGATTCTGAAACCATTGCCCTCTGTATTTCTCACCATCTGCAAAAGTGTATGTCCCCTTTCCTTCTCTCATACCTCGGATATATTCTCCCTCATAGACATCTCCTTTCTTATATGTAGTTTTACCTTTTCCATTTGGTTTTCCACGAAACATCTGTCCATAATAGTTTCCTCCATCTTTTGTTATGCAAGAACCTATCTCCACTGTTTGGGCAAAGAGCGTAGTAGATAAATGGAGCAGTAAAATTATAATATATTTATTTCTCACGTAATTTGGCTTTAAATTGTTATAGAAATAATATAACTGTTTTGCAAAGATACAGAATAATAATGGATATAACAAATTTATGAATCTTTTTTAAGTACCAATTATATAGACCTGTAAAAGATAGACCTGTAAAAGATTATCCCCCGATTCACATCGAGGGATAACAACAACACAAACACAAAATAATGTAGGATAAACCTACAAATCTTTAAATATCTACAATTATAATATATTATGAAAAACAATTAATCCTTTACTACATTACACCATCAGCCCGCAGTTTTTCCTGCCACTTCCAGGCAGAGAGAAGAACATCAGACAAAGGTGTATCAGCCTTCCACCCGAGTATAGAATTTGCCTTAGAACAATCACCCCATATCTTCTCAATATCTCCCTCACGACGAGGTCCATATTTCCAATTTACTTTTACTTTAGTAGCATGTTCAAAGGTTTCAACAATTTCAAGTGTTGAGTTACCATGACCTGTACCAATATTAAAATACTCTATTTTATCAGTATCTTGATCCAGGACACGTGCCATAGCCGCAACATGAGCCTTGGCCAAATCAACTACATAGATATAGTCTCGAATACACGTGCCATCAGGTGTATTATAATCATTTCCAAAAATAGTTAACTCTTTTCTAATACCCATAGCTGTCTGTGTGACATATGGTATTAAATTATTGGGAACTCCATTTGGCAGTTCGCCAATAAGCGCAGATGGGTGTGCACCAATTGGATTAAAATATCTCAAGACAATACTTTTGATATTTGCTCCACTATGAATATAATCTAAAATGATCTGTTCATTAATCTCTTTTGTATTACCATAGGGGGAAGTTGCTTTCTGATGAGGAGCTTCTTCCGTAACTGGTAGATTCTCCGGATTTGGTTGACCATATACCGTACATGAACTTGAGAAAATAAGACCTTTCACATTATATTGCGGCATCAGTTCAAGTAGATTCAAAAGTGAAACTACATTATTTCTATAATACATCAATGGTTCTTGAACACTTTCTCCAACAGCCTTTGATGCAGCAAAATGAATAATACCCTCTATGTCAGGATACTTAAGAAAAACGTTTTTAGTTGCTTCAAAATCACGAAGATCAACCTGCTCAAATGCTGGACGTGTACCCGTAATTTTTTCTATTCCATCCAACACCTCAATCTTAGAGTTAGACAGATTATCTACTATGACAACATTGTACCCTGCTTCTATCAGTTCAACACTTGTATGAGAACCAATAAACCCAGTTCCACCTGTAACCAATATAGTCTGTTTCATATGTCCTTTAGATTTTATTTTTTAGGCTGATCCCCAATATCAGTAGTGGTGCAAAGATAACATTTTTTTTAATATCAACAAAAAAAAGATGCAAAAAATTAAGCAAAGGAATATAAAATAGAAAACTTTTCGTATATTTGCCGACATAATAATTTATAACTGAAATGGGATATACAGAACAGACACAACAACAGATAGAGCGCTTTCTCAGAAAAGTTGCACAGAAGTTCACCGCAAAAGAAAGTGATATGCCTATGACGGATATTCATTTACGTGCATCACAAGACAGTGGTGATCTCATGGCCTTTGACGATGACGATAACGAAATTAGTCGTTGTGTTATAAGCACATGGATAGAAAACAAAAGTGATAATTTCTATCAAGAAATAGCATACACTTTAAGATCTGAGCTCAACCGCATGAAAGACACGATTGACAACCTCTCGATCATGAAGCCTTTTAGCTTTATTCTTGAAGATGATGAAAAGAATAATATTGCTGAGCTTTATCTTGTTGATGACGACTTAGTAATGATTGGTGGCAACCTTATGCAAGGACTTGATGAAGATCTCGACAATTTCTTGCAGAACATCTTAAAACAAAGCGAATGAAATACACTATAACCAGACTATGTTGTATTCTCTTTTCCATATATAGTCTTTCTACTTTTGCTCAACGACATGAGATAAAAGACCGTAACATACGCTCTTTACAGGTCATTGCTAATGGAAAATGGCAAGAATTGCCTGTTATGATGATTAATGAAGGGAAAATTAGCATTGACTTTGATGATCTTACACACACTTATAGAAGACTAACTTATACGATAAAACATTATGAGGCAGACTGGAGTCCCTCTACAGGGCTGTTTGACAGTGATTTCATTGAAGGATTTGCATCGGGAAATACAATCGAGAACATTCAAGAGTCATCACTAACAAACACACTCTATACTCATTATCACTTAGATATCCCTAATGATAATTGCAAGCCTAAAATATCTGGGAATTACAAACTTACTGTTTATGATGATGATCATCCAGGCCAGCCTGTACTCATAGCTTGCTTTATGCTAACAGAACCATTTGGACAAACTATGGGTCTAAAACTTAATGTTACGGCGAGGACAGACGCAACCATCAACGACAAACATCAACAGGTAGATATGATTATTAATTATGGAAACTACATTGTATCTAATCCGCAACAACAGATAAAGACGGTTGTCCTACAAAATCGTAATTGGTTAGATGCTCGATACAATTCTAAACCACAATACATCATGGCAGATGGTCTACAATGGAACCATAATAAGGATTACATTTTCTGGGCTGGAAATGAATACCGCAAGTTTGAAATTCTCTCTACAGATGTAGCTTCTATGGGTATTGATCATATTACATGGGATGGAAAGAATTATCAAGTCTATCCATTTATTACGACCCCACTCACAAATTATCTTTATGAAAAAGATGCTGACGGGGCTTTTCTTATACGCAATTCTGATAATGTAGATATCAATACCACTAGCGATTATGTTATGACACATATCCGATTATCAGCCCCTACTCCATATCAAGCACATATTTACTTAAATGGAGATTGGACTTATGACCGTATTCTTCCTGAATATGAGATGAGATATAATGCTGAACAAAAATACTATGAAGCTATTATACCTCTCAAACTGGGTTATTATAATTATCAGTTTATAACTACTGATGAGAATAATAAGCTGTCTTCTCTCAGAATTGACGAAAGTCATTATCAGACAGAAAACAGTTATCAAGCCTTAATATACTTTCGCCCCCAAGGAGGAAGAACGGATAAGTTAGTTGGATATTCAAATGTAAAGTTTATAATACAATAATAATGTCAGAAGCTGTATCAATAGATTACATGCTTCTGACATTTTATATATCTGTCAACATACGGACGAAAGCCGTTATCCATTCATGGATAACAAGAACTCTTCATTATCTTTCGTGTGCGCCATACGGTCATGGATAGAATTCATAGCCTCTATTGGATTCATATCTGCAATATACTTACGAAGAATCCACATGCGATCCAAGGTAGTACGATCCTGCAACAAGTCATCACGACGTGTACTTGAGGCAACAAGATTAACAGCTGGGAAGACGCGCTTATTACTTAAGCTCCGATCAAGCTGCAATTCCATATTACCTGTACCCTTGAACTCCTCAAAGATTACCTCGTCCATCTTTGAACCTGTATCAATCAATGCGGTTGCAATGATAGTCAATGAGCCACCACCTTCTATATTACGTGCAGCACCAAAGAATCGCTTAGGTTTCTGTAATGCATTGGCATCAACACCACCCGTAAGTACTTTTCCTGAAGCTGGGGCTACAGTATTATAAGCACGTGCCAAACGAGTTATAGAATCGAGGAAAATGACTACATCATGCCCACATTCAACCATGCGCTTTGCTTTTTCAAGAACAATACCAGCAATCTTTACATGCCGTTCAGCCGGCTCATCAAATGTAGAAGCAATTACTTCAGCATTTACCGTACGCGCCATATCTGTTACCTCCTCTGGACGTTCATCAATCAACAGCATCATCAAATAGGCTTCAGGATGATTAGCAGCGATGGCATTAGCTATATCTTTCATAAGGATAGTCTTACCAGTCTTAGGCTGTGCCACTATCAATGCACGCTGTCCTTTTCCTATTGGAGAAAAAAGATCTACAATACGTGTAGAGAGATTTGTTGTCTTTGGATCACCGCAAAGTGAGAATTTTTCGTCAGGGAATAATGGTGTTAGATGTTCAAACGGAATACGATCACGCACCTCAGAAGGTTTACGCCCATTTATTTTATCAATACCCGTAAGCGGGAAGTACTTTTCTCCCTCACGTGGCGGACGTACATGGCATTCAACAACATCTCCTGTTTTTAAGCCATATTGCTTAATCTGGCTATTAGAAACATAAACATCATCTGGTGAAGACAGGTAATTATAATCGCTGGAACGTAAAAAACCATATCCGTCAGGCATTACCTCTAACACACCATTTGCCTTAATAATGTCAGCGAAATCATAAGTAGCCTCTGCATTCAAAGTAGGAGCTTCTTCATACACAGGAGTAGAGGCCATAGGACCAGGCACTGTAGGTTGGTCAAACATATCATATGTAGGTACAGCCCCTTGATCTTCTATTGGTAGATCAACCACTGGAATGAAATCCGTTCCATCTCCTGGATCACCTTCCCATACTCCACTTGGAAAAGTTGTAGGCGCAATTGAAGCTTCATAGTTCATATTATGCGCATTTACTTTTTCTTGCAGACGAGCCAACATATCATCATCGTGGCCAGACTCTTGCTCGTTTTCAGGAACAAACTGGTCTTCTGGAATAAAATCTTCTCCGTCCATGTCTACTTTTTTCCCATTATTTAAGGAATCATCAGGAGCTGATATTGGCTCTTCCTTCTGTTCATCCTCCACGCTATCTACTTCTTGCTTTGCTTTTAAAGCAGCCTCCGCTGCAGCAATAGCTTCAAGCTCAGCTTTTGACTTACGTCCACGATGTTTAGGGATAGATGCAAGTATCTCTTCTGGTGTCTTCTCTTCCTCCGTCGCAGGAGTTTCTTCAACAGCATCTTTAAAAAGAGTTGGCTGACTAACACCCGTCGGTTTATTATTTTTTACATCAAAATTTTCACCATTCTTACCATGTACAGAATAAACACGGTCAGTTTCTTTACGTGCAATTCTGGTACGTTTACGCTTTGATTCTAAAGGGTGTGCCGTTCCCACCTCCTCTGCCTGACGATCAAGAATGGCATACACCAATTTATCCTTATCGTCTCCAGGCGAGTAAACAGCACCTGTCTGCTGAGCAATTTCTTCAAGCTCAGAAACATTTTTTTCTAACAATTCTTCTTTGCTTAACATATATAATATGTATAGGAAATCTTATTTTAAGAGTTGTGACGTTTCATAAAGAGAAACATCTTTTCGTGCCTTTTATGATGCAAAGATAAAAACTTTATTTGGAAGAGACAAAGAAATCCACTCTTTTTTATTAGAAATAATTCTTGAACTTAAAGCTACATGGGTCAAATTATCGTTCCTTTATACAATAAATACTATTTATCAAAATTATAAAATAACCAATAGAATTGAAAGATATTATCGGCATTCAAACAGATTAAACTATATTCATAAGGGCAAAGCCACATATACAAAATAAAAAGAACTCTTTAGGAATACATAAAAAATTACTCCCATTCTGTAAAAGAAAACTTCCTATGTTTTCCAAAAGATTATCTTTTGCTTTTCAAAAGGGCATCTTTTACATTATAAAAGGGCATCTTTTAGCATGTAAAAGATGCCCTTTTGCAGCATGAAAGAGGCCCTTTCACAAGCCTACCTATAACTGTCTGACAATGTTTAAGTTACAAAACAAGAAAAATACTATTCCCTTTCATTCTTTGTTTTTCCATATCTTGTAATACGTATATATTTTTTACCCTTTGTCATACACTACTATTCACTTCATCCCTCTTCCTCTAAACCTTGTTATATATCAGTATACTCGCATGTGAATAGGCTCTCTGAGCTAACTCTCCTTAGTCAGCCTTTTCAGATATCTTAAGAGCTCTCATCCTTTGAATATAAAAATATCATTGTACTTTATACAGAACTTAGGAATAAGATATATGATGCTATCACCTTATTGATGTTGTTCACGTAATAAATCGTTGACCGTTTTAACCGGATTAAAAGTATCAAGAGGAACCTCTACGAATACGGTATTCCAATCACTCATAGCACCATTCCATAAACCTGGTAACTCAAGAGCTTTAAGAGTACGACCATCTTTAGACTTTGAACTTATAAAACCAGTAGACTTATCAACATACATAGCAAGATCAAAAGGTCTACCTCTGTAATCTTTCACTGCACAAACTAGATCTACAGGATTAAAATGTGTCCCTTCTGTAAACATCTTAACATAAGCCTTATTATGTTTGTCAATCTGTGAGCTTTCAAGAATCTGCAAACTGATACTATTATCCTTATTAAAAACAAGGTATGGGCCTCCTCCAGGTTCTCCTACATTCCTCACCATTCCACAAACTCGCATTGGGCGATTAAGCTTATGATAAAGATAACTTATACGATCTTTACCCTCAAGGAGTTCTATATCTGGTTTATAACAGCAAAGGTCGTGCTGCAAGAAGTCTATCATTTCATTAATATCATCGTTTGTATAGGTTCCAGCATCAAGTTTATGCAGATAGGAGAAAGTGCGCTTTTGTAGTTCAACAAGTTTACCTGCAAGAACCATTTTCCACTTAACTGTAATATCCTTCAGACGATCGGGTACTACATTATCTATATTCTTTATAAAGATTATATCAGCATCTAACTCATTCAGGTTTTCTATCAGAGCCCCATGTCCTGCTGGACGAAAGAGTAAAGTGCCATCACTATTCCGAAACGGAGTATTATCAGGATTCACAGCTATTGTATCCGTACTTGGTTTTTGCTCGGAGAATGTAACTTCAAAGCTGGTGTTATATAAGGACTCATAAGTATCCTTTACCTCTCTCAACTTCTTCTTAAATGGCGAAATATGTTCATGAGAAACCGTAAAATGAACATGAGCATCACCATTGCATGAAGCATAAAGTGCAGCTTCGACAAGATGTTCCTCCATTGGAGTACGAGGATTACCATTGTATGTATGGAAAAGTAGAAGCCCTTTGGGAAGTCCTCCGTAATCTAAGCCCTTATTTTCCAAGAGTATAGAGACAACAGTTTTGAACATACCATTTGCAATTAGCGTATCAACCGTCTGTCCTTCAGAAATCATACATTGCTGAGAAAGCTTAGCATAGAAAGCAAAATTATGGATATTAGCAAAAAAATATTTTTCAAAATCAGTTGTTGGTACGTCATTATTTCCATTAAGAAAAGCAAAGAGGTCCTTGAACATTCTACTTGCTGCACCTGAGGCTGGTACAAACTTTACTATTTTATGACCAGATGATTGATATTCCTCCCAAGTTCTACAAACTTCGCTTATATCTGATTCACCTAATACTACAATACCTCTCTTTGGTGTTGCAGCACATTTTATCTTAAGATAAGGAAAACCATTACAGAAATCTTCTAATTGCTTAGTAACTTGTGCAAGATCAATTCCCCTATTCCTGATTTGCTTTAGGTCTTCTTTGTGTATCATATTTGACAGAAAATTAAAAAGATTGTATTGTTATTGCAAAAATAAAGAATTATATTAGAATAAAGAAAGTAAATGAAACTTTTATGCTCTATAATGTCGATTTTCTTTGTACCTTTGCCATAAACAATTACTTTATGGCTCATGGAGGATAAATTCATATATACAGATAAAGAGAGAAAATTATCTTATCAGATTTTGGATGAACTAAAGGATACTTTGGACAAATCTTTTCTTGAAAATGATTTGCCAATGCTACAAGTACAACTTAAAGATTCTGTAGCTAAAAATACTATTCATCGCAATGTTTTCGGGCTAAACCCTATTTTGTGTTCTTTACAAACTGCAGCCATAGCTGTAAAGGATATTGGATTAAAGCGTGATTCTGTTATAGCTATTCTGCTTCACCAAAGCGTACAAGATGGATACATCACATTAGAAGACATAGATAATCGATTCGGAAAAAGTGTTGCAAAAATTATCCATGGACTCATTCGTATACAAACACTTTACCAGAAAAATCCTATTATCGAAAGTGAGAACTTTCGCAATCTCTTATTGTCCTTTGCAGAAGACATGCGAGTCATTCTGATAATGATTGCCGACCGCGTAAATCTTATGAGACAGATACGAGATGCTGAGGATAAAGAAGCACAACACAAAGTTGCAGAGGAAGCTAGTTATCTCTATGCTCCACTAGCACACAAGCTGGGGCTCTATCAATTAAAACGTGAATTAGAAGACCTATCATTAAAATATCTTGAGCATGATGCCTATTACTTAATTAAGGATAAACTAAATGCAACAAAAGCTTCGCGCGATGCTTATATTAATCAATTTATAGCTCCTGTAAGAGAACGACTTACAGCTGGTGGATTACGATTTCATATAAAGGGACGAACAAAATCAATACATTCCATCTGGCAAAAGATGAAAAAACAAAAATGTGGTTTTGAAGGAATATATGACTTATTCGCTATCCGCATCATCTTAGATGCCCCATTGGAAAAAGAAAAAATCCAATGTTGGCAAGCTTACTCTATCGTGACAGATATGTATCAGCCTAACCCTAAGAGATTACGTGATTGGTTGTCTGTACCCAAATCCAACGGTTATGAATGCTTACATATTACTGTTCTTGGGCCAGAAAAAAAATGGGTAGAAGTACAGATCCGTACAGAGCGAATGGATGAGATTGCCGAGCATGGTCTTGCCGCACACTGGCGCTATAAAGGAATAAAAGAAGAGGGAGGATTGGATGACTGGCTAGCCTCCATTCGCGCTGCACTTGAAGCAGGGGACAACTTGGAAGTTATGGACCAATTCAAGTCTGACCTATACGAAAAGGAGATTTATGTTTTTACTCCCAAAGGAGATTTATTGAAATTTCCTAAGGGAGCAACTATACTTGACTTTGCATATCACATCCATTCGAAAGTAGGTAATCAGTGTGTCGGAGGGAAAATAAATGCCAAGAATGTCTCGCTTCGTACAGAGCTTCATAGCGGTGATACTGTAGAGATTCTTACTTCTGCCACACAGAAACCTAAAGCAGAATGGCTAAAAATAGTTAAGTCTTCAAGAGCTAAAGCTAAAATACGTCTTGCTTTAAAAGAAACACAAATAAAAGACGGACTTTACGCCAAAGAGCTCTTAGAACGTAGATTTAAGAATAAGAAAATAGAGATAGAAGAATCTACTATGGGGCACCTTCTGCGTAAACTTGGATTTAAAGAAGTTTCAGAATTCTATAAACAAGTTGCTGATGAGAAACTTGACCCAAATTATATTATAGAGGAGTATCAGAAGGTATATAACCACGACCATAATTTAAATCAACCCAAAGAGACTGAAAGTGCTGAGAACTTTGAGTTTGAAAATCCAACAAATGAGTTTCTAAAGAAGAATGATGATGTCCTAGTCATTGATAAGAATCTTAAAGGATTAGATTTTTCTTTGGCCAAATGTTGTCACCCTATCTATGGTGACCCCGTTTTCGGTTTTGTAACCGTAAATGGGGGTATAAAGATTCACCGTACAGATTGTCCAAATGCACCAGAAATGTGTAAACGTTTTGGTTATCGTATTGTGAAAGCACGTTGGAGTGGAAAGGGATCTTCACAGTATGCTATCACGCTACGTGTAATAGGCAATGATGACATAGGTATTGTAAGTAATATTACTAATGTAATCTCTAAAGATGAAAAGATAGTAATGCGATCTATCAATATAGACTCACATGATGGCCTCTTTTCTGGCAATCTTGTAGTTTTACTTGATGACAATTCAAAATTAAACATGCTTATCAAGAAATTAAGAACAGTGAAAGGAGTAAAACAGGTTACAAGAATATGAGAAATAAGCTAATAACAACATTTCCCATATATAGATTTCTGAAAGAGGGATTTATCAGGAGATTAAGATTTTAGAAGTGCACATTCCAAATAAACAAGAATGGATACAAGATAGAAAAAATACACAGAAGGTATAGTCTATTCCAACTATACTCCAGAATCTAAATTACCAAAGAGATCGAGGCTATAGTCCTTTTCTGGCGCTTCCTCTACAATTTCCCTATCTTCACGGAATTGAAGAAACAACTGTTGTGTCATTCCATTATTTACATTCAAACGATAAATCCCCTTTTTTGTTTTCTCAACTAAAGATGTATCAGTTTTACAATTCCGCAGTAAAAACTGCTGAACGTACTTGTGAATATCCTTTTGAGATAAAGGATTAAATAAAGAGTTACATGCATTATGCACATGGCGAGAAATTTTCTGAACAGAAATTCCCTCACAACCTGCCTCAATAAGCACCTGTAGTATCTCTTTATCGTATTGCATATAAGAAAGGGAGTCTATACTATCTCATACAGACTCCCCGTTCTTTTCTATTTATATTAAAATGTCATTAGCTTAAGCAAGTACAATCTTGCTATTCTCATCTTTTACTTTACCCTCCTTAAAGAGCCAGCCAATACCTAGATAAGCCTCTTCTTCTGTAATCTTAGCAACTTTAGCTATCTCACTAACACTGAGTGCCTTTGCCTCTGCTGCAAGTGCATTATAAACATCACCTGCCTTGAATCCAACATTCTCTGCATTAATAACAACTGCAGGTTTCTTTACAGCAACTTTCTTTGTAGTGGCTTTCTTTGCAGTGCTCTTTGGAGCAGTTTTTATTTCTTTCTTTACAGTCATAATTTAAATAAATTAAAGTCCTAACCAAGTTATCAAATAATAATTTGTAATATACTCCACAAAAGTACATTAAATAATTGGTAGTATCAAATACTAATAGCTAAAAGTAAATAATACTATAGCACTCTAAAGTGTTGATTATTAATTTATTGATTTATATCAACTTAATACACTTATAACTTCAGGTCAAGCTTTATTTCTAACTCATCTAACTGCTTCTGATCTATCATTGAAGGAGCATCTAACATAACATCACGACCACTATTATTCTTAGGGAAGGCAATACAGTCACGAATAGAATCAAGACCTGCAAGGATACTAACAAAACGATCCAGACCGAAGGCAAGCCCTGCATGAGGAGGTGCTCCATATTTGAAAGCATTCATCAAGAAGCCAAACTGTGCTTCTGCACGTTCTGGAGTAAAACCGAGTACCTCAAACATCTTCTCTTGTAGTTGAGTATCGTGGATACGGAGAGAACCACCACCAACTTCAATACCATTACAGACAAAGTCATAAGCCTTAGCCCGTACTTGCTCAGGATGCTCATCCAATAATGGTATATCATCAGGGTTAGGCATTGTAAACGGATGGTGTGTTGCCATAAGACGCTGCTCTTCATCACTCCACTCAAACAATGGGAAATCAACAATCCAAAGACACTTAAATACATTCTTATCACGAAGTCCTAAGCGATCGCCCATCTCAAGACGTAGAGAACAAAGCTGAATACGTGTCTTATTTGCATTATCACCTGACAATATCAAAACAAGATCACCATCTTTGGCACCAGTTGTCTCCTTTACCTTCTGTAATTGCTCTGCCGTATAGAACTTATCAATAGAGCTCTTAACAGTACCATCAGCATTGTACTTGATGAACACGAGACCATGTGCTCCAACCTGCGGACGCTTGACGAAATCTGTAAGTTCATTGAGCTGTTTACGGCTGTAATCAGCACATCCTGGAACGGCAATACCTCCTATATACGCAGCTTCATCAAATACAGAGAAAGAACCAGTACCCTTTAGGTCATCCATCAATTCAACGAATTCCATACCGAAACGTAAATCTGGTTTATCAGAACCGAAACGCTTCATGGCCTCATGCCATGTCATCTGCTCTAACTTAGGAAGTTCAACGCCACGAATCTCACGGAAAAGGTGGCGAGCCATTTCCTCAAACAAATTGATAACATCATCTTGGTCTACAAAAGACATCTCACAGTCAATCTGAGTAAACTCTGGCTGCCGATCAGCACGCAAATCCTCATCACGGAAACACTTTGCAATTTGGAAGTAACGATCGAAGCCTGCTACCATTAATAATTGCTTCAAAGTTTGTGGACTCTGTGGTAAAGCATAGAATTGCCCAGGGTTCATACGTGATGGGACTACGAAGTCACGAGCCCCTTCTGGAGTAGAACCAATAAGGATAGGAGTCTCCACTTCCATAAACTTTTGTGAATCGAGGAAATTACGGATAAGGATTGTCATCCTATGACGTAACTCAAGATTTTTACGTACAGCCTCACGACGGAGATCAAGGTAGCGATACTTCATGCGCAAATCATCACCACCGTCTGTATTATCCTCAATTGTAAAAGGAGGGGTTAAAGACGGACTTAACACCTTCAATCCCTTTGCTATTATCTCTATATCACCTGTAGGAATCTTACTATTCTTACTCTGCCGTTCGCTAACAATGCCATTCACTTGAATACAATATTCACGTCCTAACTTGTTGGCATCACCACATAAAGTTGCATCATCTGCCTCATTAAAAACCAACTGAGTGATACCATAGCGGTCACGGAGGTCTACAAAGGTCATACCTCCCATTTTACGTGAGCGCTGTACCCAGCCAGCTAGGGTTACTTCTTTGCCTGCATCTGAAAGGCGCAGCTCTCCACAAGTACTTGTTCTATACATATTCTAGTATATTTATTATATTCTCCCTGCAAAGGTACGAACTTTAAATGAGAAACGGGAGATACCTTATAAAAATATGGGAAGATTAAATACCATAGCTCACAGAATACTTAATATTTGATAATTTACATTTAACAAATATAAAACCCCTGATAACAATAAACTTTCTGATTACTTTTGCATCCAACTCAATGAAGTTATAATTAAATAAAGATTTACATGAAGAAGTTTATATTAATGACATTACTGCTTGTTTTTGGATTAACATTCGCAACTGCACAGAATCAGGCAGAAATCAAATTTGACAAAGTGAGTTACGATTTTGGTACATTTTCTGAGAATAATCCAGTCCACAAGACGACATTTACTTTCACAAATGTTGGAAAGGCTCCATTAGTGATAAACCAAGTTGTTGCAAGTTGCGGTTGCACCATTCCTCGATATGACAAACGACCAATAGCACCTGGGCAGAAAGGTAGTATTGATGTTACATATAATGGGACAGGAAAGTTTCCTGGTCATTTTAAAAAAAGTATCACTGTACGTACGAATGGTAAAAACGAAATGACCCGTCTATATATAGAAGGAGTCATGGAAGGTAAATAGTCTGTTGAAGAAACAAAACACCTTAAGGCAACTTATAAATAGATATAGGTTGCCTTTTTTTAGAGATTTACATCTCTTGCGAGAATATAATACAAGAGATAAAACAACTATAAGTGACTTTACAAAATAGATTTATTGCATTAAGGTATTATGGTGTTCTAACGCCAAATAAATGCATAATAATAAGAGGATGTATTATTTTGATACATCCTCTTATTTTTCATATATAAGTATTTTTTCTTCTACTAAAAAGAAGGTCTACAGAATAAGCTCTACAACTTCAAACTCTTCTTGATTTCCTCTATTTTCGTTACGGCACGTTGTTCACAAGCCGGGTAGTCTGAAGCAGAGCACATTTTATCTTTTATTTCAAGATAGAATTTAATCTTAGGCTCAGTACCTGAGGGACGAACACTCACTTTGGTTCCGTCCGAACAAAACCATTGTAATACATTACTTGTATCAGGCATGTCTATTTTTTCATTACTACCATCAACCTTTGTCATCTCAAGACTTTGGTAATCTTTATAAATACTAATTGGACTTCCACCAAGATCTTTTGGAGGGTTAGTACGGAAGTCTTTCATCATTTGTTGAATCTCATCTGCGCCACTCTTACCTGGTCGTTCTACGTTAATCGTATGCTCATGGCTATACCCGTATTCCAAATATATATCCATGAGAATATCATACAAAGTCTTACCATGATCTTTTGCATATGCACAAATCTCTGCTAACAATGAGCAAGCGCTTACAGCATCTTTATCGCGCACAAAGTCCTCTGCAAGAAATCCATAACTTTCTTCTCCACCACCAATATACTGTTGCTTACCTTCTGATATAGCAATTTCACGTGCAATCCACTTAAATCCTGTGTAGCAATCACGCATTTCTACATGTTGTTTTTCAGCTATCTTGCGAATAACTTCTGTTGTGACAATTGTCTTCACTATAAAATCAGTAGGCTTCATCTTACCAACAGCTTGACGATTGGTGATAATATACCAAAGAAAAATAAGACAAGTCTGGTTACCATTTATCAAAACCCATTCACCATTACTGTCCTTGCAAGCCATGCCAACTCGGTCAGCATCAGGGTCTGATGCCATAAGTATATCAGCATCAAGTGCTTTAGCATCACGTAAACCCAATGTCAGTGCTTCCGCTATTTCAGGATTAGGACGATCCACAGTAGGAAAGTTCCCATCTTTCACCATCTGCTCTTTTACACAGTGTACATTATCAAATCCCCATAGAGCTAAAGAACGAGGAATCATAACCCGTCCTGCACCATGAAGTGGAGTATAAACAATCTTCAAATCATGCTGATGTTTAATCACTTCAGGATCTATGCTAACAGTCTTTACCCGATCAAGATAAGGTTTGTCTATATCCTCGCCTATTGATTGAATTAAAGCTTTATTCCCTTCAAACTTAACATCTTCAATCTTTACCTTATTAACCTCATCTATAATACCTTTATCGTGTGGAGCAAGTACTTGAGCTCCATCCTCCCAATAAGCTTTATAACCGTTGTATTCTCGTGGATTATGACTAGCTGTGATATTTACACCTGCTTGAGCCTTTAGATAGCGGATTGCAAAAGAACATTCAGGAGTTGGACGCAGGTCTTCAAAAAGATAAACCTTAATACCATTAGCTGAGAAAATATTTGCAACAGTTTCTGCAAAAAGGCGAGAGTTATTACGGCAATCATGACAAACGACTACACTTATTTGCTTCTTATCCTTAAAATTAATTTTCAGATAATTAGCAAACCCCTGCGTAGCCATACCGACTGTGTAGATATTCATTCGGTTAGAACCAGCACCCATGATACCACGAAGACCACCTGTTCCGAACTCCAAATCTTTATAAAAGCTCTCTATCAGATCAGTCTTATCCTCATTAGCGATCATTCTATTTACAGCTGAACGTGTCTCTTCGTCAAAAGCAGGAGACAACCACTGCTTTGCTTTGCTTTCGCATTGCGCAATAAGCGCTTGGTTATTTTCCATAATTTAAGTTTTTCTATTATCTTCTTATCTGCAAATATAGTCAATTATTCTGAGAATATCTCTTGAAAATATTTTTTTTTTGTATTTTTGCACCTATAAAATTAAGAAGATTATAGGTCTTCTTATTATATTATAATAGTATTTTAAATATAAACATCTAAAACTTAGACTAAAATGGGTATAAACTTCGAAGGAATTCTACTCGCAATATGTACATTTCTCATAATTGGACTATGTCATCCTTTGGTCATTAAAACGGAATATTATTTTGGAACAAAACCTTGGTGGATATGGCTTATATCTGGGCTGGCATGTTGTATTGGTGCGCTGTTTATTAAAAGTGTTTTCTGGTCTGCTCTCCTTGGTGTACTTGGAGCATCTCTTCTTTGGGGAATTGGCGAGCTTTTAGCTCAAGAAAAACGTGTAGCGAAAGGTTGGTTCCCAATGAATCCAAAACGCAAAGAACATTATAAAGACATAAAGACAGACGAACATCTCTGCCCTATATGCAAAGAGGAAATCCCTGAGGAAGGATAAAGGCATTCTACTACCTACTCTTTTTATTCATGATGGTAAGGTTCTCCTTTTATAATAGTACAAGCACGATAAAGTTGTTCAGTAAAGATGAGTCTTACCATTTGATGCGAGAAGGTCATACGAGAAAGAGAGATTTTTTCGTTTGACCGCGCATAGATATTAGGTGAGAAACCATAGGGACCACCTATAATAAAAACAAGTCGACGAGCTATATTTTGTTTTTGTTTTAACCATTTAGCATACTCAACAGAGCGGAGTTCCATCCCATGCTCATTTAGCAATACCACGGTATCACCTGGATGAATTTCTTTCAAAATCAATTCTCCCTCTTTCTGTTTCTGTTGTTCTTCCGATAGGCTCTTAGTATTCTTTAGTTCAGGAATAATTATTATAGAAAAGGGAATATAATGCCCTATCCTACTCACATATTCATCTATCCCCACCTTAAATACTTTATTCTGCGTTTTCCCAACAAGGATTAATACCGTCTTCATTTTTTATTTCCTCCCATATTCTTTGTACAGGCAAACCCATAACATTAAAATAGCTACCCTTTAATGCCGTAACACCTACATAGCCTATCCATTCTTGAATACCATATGCCCCAGCTTTATCAAACGGCTTATAATTCATTATATAATAAGTTATCTCTTGCTCTGATAAATCCTTGAATGTAACTTCAGTGGTCACTGAAAAAGAGCGTTGAAACTGTTTTGTTGTTAAACATACCCCCGTTACAACCTGATGCGATCGTCCACTAATCAAATGGAGCATTCTTCGAGCATCTATCACATCTCTAGGTTTACCTAGTACTTGCTGATCTACAACAACGACAGTATCAGCAGTAATAACAAGTTCATCCTCCTGCAATCCTTGCTTATAAGCATTTGCCTTTTCACATGCTATATACTTGGCAACATCCTCTGCAGGAAGATTATTAGGATAGGACTCTTCTATACCTGGCAAGACTTTAACTTCAAATTCAACACCTAATCCAACTAATAGCTCCTTACGGCGAGGTGAATTACTGGCCAAAATAATCTTTTTCATATCACCATTTACCATCCAAAAGCTTTTTCATTCAAGACCCATTTCCCTTGTGCTTTCATAACTTGCTCAAGGATGTCACGTGCAACTCCATCCCCACCCTTTACATCACTCACATATGTAGATATATGCTTAATTTCAGAACATGCATCCTTTGGGCAACATGCACAACCTGCACGCTGCATTACTTCATAATCTGGAATATCATCACCTACATATATAATCTCTTCTTCCTTAAGTGCGTATTTATGTAAGAATTCACTCCACACATTTATCTTCATGGAACAATTTATATAAACATCCTTAACTCCAAGATAATCATATCGTAATCTTATATTATCATTATGCCCACCTGTCATGATAGCTAAATGTAACCCATGCTTCACCGCAAGCTGGATAGCATAGCCATCCTTTATGTTTATTGTACGAATAGGTTCTCCCTTATCATCCATCTGGATTGTCTCAGCTGATAAGACTCCATCTACATCAAAAACGATGGCTTTAATTTTCTTTAAGTCGTAGTTTATCATTACTGTTTATTTTGTTCATGAATATCTTTTGAAATCATCCCATAAATAGCCTGCTTACTTGGAAACGAAGACATCAAATTCATTTGCTTCTCTATTATATTTTTATCCCATCTCACTGCAGGACCAGTCTGTGCATCTTTGGGATTAATGTCATGCACCTTTTGTGTAGTTTCATTTATAAGAGGTATTATCACATTAAACGGAATATCCTTATTCTCAAGTATATCTGCGGCAACACTATAGCAATAGTTTACAAAATTACATGCCCATACAGCTGCAAGATGTAGATATTGCCGATCATTTGTACTTAAAGAAATAACATAATCTGATATTGATGAAGCAATATCTCTTATTTCTTGTACTGTATCATTTGCACTACCTTCGATAAATATAGGGATTTCTTTAAAATTAACTTTACGTGATTTCGAAAAAGTCTGCATTGGATAGAAAACCCCATATCGATTTGCAAAGCCCTTAAAACAATCTAGAGGCATAGAGCCTGCCGTATGCAAAAAAAGCTTATCCTTTTTGCCTCTACAAACATTAGGAATAAGCTGACAAAGTACACTATCTTTTACAGAAAAAATATATACATCTGCATCATTACGCAAGGAGTTTATATCCGTTATGGCCTCAGAATTAAGTTTATTAGCTAAATCCTGTGCAGATTCTTTAGTACGACTAAATACCTGAACAATAGGAAAACCAACTTCAGCTAGAGCCAGCCCCAACTGCGTTGCAAGATTACCTGCACCAACCATTATAATACTCTTCATGCCAACAAATTTAGTATTTTTTGCTGAAATATAGCAGTTGCGAGTTGTCTTTTTACGAAAGAATTATTATTTTTGCGTCTAGAGTTTCTGCTATTAGCAGACTTCATAAGAACTTCAACAAAAGAAAACAAATGAAATTTATAGGTATTATTCCTGCTCGCTATGCATCCTCTCGCTTCCCTGGCAAACCTTTAGCCATGCTCGGAGGAGAAACTGTTATAGAGCGTGTTTATAAACAGGTAAGCAGTATTCTAACTGATGTATATGTTGCAACAGATGATGAGCGCATTTCGAATACGGTCCAGTCATTTGGAGGTAAGGCTGTCATGACACGATCAGATCATAAAAGCGGAACCGACCGCATTTGCGAAGCCCTCGATAAAATCGGTATTTTTTATGATGTAGTCATCAACATTCAAGGAGATGAACCTTTTATTCAAAAGAGTCAGATAAAAACAGTGATGAATTGCTTTGATGATCCTCAAACGCAAATTGCAACATTAGGCAAACATTTTAAGTCGATGGAATCGGCAAAAAATCCAAATTCTCCAAAAATTGTTTTGGATAATAATTCTTATGCTCTTTATTTCTCCCGCTCTATTATACCTTTTGTGCGAGGGTATGAGAAATCCGAATGGATTGAACGATATCCTTTTCTAAAACACATTGGTCTCTACGCATACCGTACAGATGTCTTACGAGCAATTAGCCGTTTGCCACAATCCTCCCTTGAACTTGCAGAAAGTTTAGAACAACTTCGCTGGCTTCAGAACGGATACCGCATAAAAGTAGGACTCACTGATGTTGAAACCATAGGGATTGATACTCCTGAAGACTTAGAACGTGCAGAAATCTTTTTAAGAGAAAACAAAGTATAAGAGTGGAGAAAATAAAATCTCAAATATCTAAGTGAGGATGGGGAAAGCCCCCATCCTCACAATTCCTTCCTAATATAAAAAACTGATTGTAGCACTAGAAATCTTCTCTTTACAACAAACTTTAAATGGTGCTACCATTCAACTCGTATTGTGTTTAACTCTAGCACTCCTAGTGTTAACCATCAACACAAACCTAATGTATCACCTTTGTACATTACTGAGTAGCACACACACACATTTAATATATAACATATTAATAATAAACATATTACAAAACACAAACTAAAGAAACGCATTAATATATAATACTGAAGCTATCTCCAATTTACATGTGACTTTAACAAGCAAATTTCTTTATAATTCAGCAAAGAATTAAGACGGAGAATTTATATCTCTTCATAATATAGCTTGAACTATATATATGCCATTTTGGATTTTGCTGTCATTAGTATCACTCTAATAGAGAGCTAAAAATCTATGATATAGGAATTTACAGAAACTGTTAAAAATGACAGCAACATCAAACAAAAAATAAGAAGAAAATATATTCCCTCTTTTATAAGTTCTCTTGCATTTTCTCTAATTTCAAAAAGGAGGTTGAATCCCTGGAGGTGTAGGAGGCATAGGATCTTCATTTATCTTACTACCCACAATTTCACCACCAAACTGATCTTCGGGAAGAGGTGCAGTAAAATCGGTATCTTCTGGATTCGCAAAACGAGTATATTCCCCTCGGAAATTTAAAAGGACATCGCCAGTTGCGCCTTTGCGGTGCTTAGCAATAATAATCTGAGCCATACCATGTAAATCATTTCCTTTATCATCCTGAAGGATATGATAGTATTCTGGACGATGCACAAAAAGGACCATATCAGCGTCTTGCTCAATAGCACCTGACTCACGCAAGTCACTAAGTTGTGGACGTTTACCTTCAGCGCCATCACGTTGTTCAACTGCACGACTCAACTGTGAAAGAGCAAGTACTGGAATATTAAGCTCTTTTGCAAGACCTTTCAAAGAACGACTAATAGTGGAAACCTCCTCTTGACGACTATTAAATCGCATCCCATTTGCATTCATCAATTGCAAATAGTCAATCATAAGAATCTTAATGCCGTGCTCTCGCACTAAACGGCGTGCCTTTGTTCTAAGCTCAAAAATAGATAACCCAGGAGTATCATCAACATATATGGGAGCTCCTTGCATCTTTCGGATATTTGAATCAAACCTTTCCCATTCATCAGGTGTAAGCTGACCATTAAGAATCTTATTACCAGGTACTGAGCAAACATTAGATATAAGACGATTTACTAGCTGAACATTATTCATCTCAAGAGAGAAGAACGCTATGGGCTCACGATAATCAACGGCAATATTTTTTGCAATGCTCAGAGCAAATGAGGTCTTACCCATAGCAGGACGACCTGCAATAATCACAAGATCTGAAGCTTGCCATCCTGCCGTGATTTCATCAAGTTTATGAAATCCACTTGGAACACCAGTCAATCCACCATCTCGATTAGCAGCTTGAAGTAATAATTGGTGCGCCTGCTCTACAATTGTATCAATTTGTACATAGTCTTGCAACATATTCTTTTGAGAAATCTCAAAAAGAGTTCCTTCTGCTTTTTGCATCAACTCATCTACATCAACAGTCTCATCAAAAGCGTCAGTTTCTATCATTGATGCAAACTGGATAAGTTGCCGTGCTAGAAATTTCTGTGCAAGAATATGAGCATGATATTCTATATGGGCAGAAGAAGCTACATTAGAACTCAGCTCTACAACATAAGCAGGACCTCCTATTTCTTCTAAAGTTCCTTTATGTCGTAATTCCTCGGCCACAGTCATAATATCTACAGGTTTTTCCTGAAGATTTAACGATTGTATTGCCTCATAGATCTTCTGATGACGAGCCTCATAAAAAGTTTCGGGCTTGATAATCTCAGATACAACAGTAAAGGCATCCTTGTCTATCATAAGGGCACCTAAGACTACCTTCTCAATATCAGTAGCCTGTGGCTGTAAATGTCCAAAGGTCGTATCTATAGGAGCCTGCTTGCTCCTTCGATTGCTTTTACTATTACTTCTTTCTACCATTTGCCCACAAAATTACAAAAAATATTCCAATCATAACCGCATTATGCAACAGTTTTACTATCTTTGCAAAAAATAAAGAAGCTATGATTACATTCCCCTGCTGTAAAATCAATCTTGGTTTAAATATTGTATCCAAACGTCCTGATGGCTATCACAACCTTGAGACTATTTTCTACCCAGTACCACTCTGTGATGTACTTGAAATAAAGAAAATGGACGAAGAATTCCCATCAGACGTACAGTGTGACTTAAAGATAACAGGTAATCTAATCGATGGAGAAGAAAAAAATAATCTTGTTGTCAAAGCCTATAACCTTATAGCTGAAGACTACCAGTTACCCCGCGTTCACACACATCTATATAAACGTATTCCTACACAAGCTGGATTAGGAGGTGGATCGGCTGATGCAGCATATATGATTCGCCTTCTTGACGAACGTTTTCGGTTGAACATGGGTAATGCCGAGATGGAACGTTACGCAAGTAAGTTAGGAGCTGATTGCGCTTTTTTTATTCGTTCAGAAATATCATATGCAACGGGCATAGGAGACATACTGGCACCTGCAGACTCTGAAAGTGGAAATCTTAATGGATATTATTTAGTATTGATCAAACCTGATATAGCAGTATCAACAGCAGAGGCTTACGCAACCATAGAACCCCAACAGCCAATAAAATGTTGCCGTGACATAGTTAAACAACCTATCGATACATGGCGAACAGAATTATTTAATGATTTTGAGGTTCCTGTATTTAAGCGTTATCCAGAATTAAAAGCAATTAAAGAAAAGTTATACGAAAAAAATGCCCTTTATGCACAAATGTCTGGTAGCGGTAGTACTATCTTTGGTATTTTTGGAAGAAAGCCTGTAGATATAGAAAAGACTTTCCCTAATACATTTACATATGTCTGCAGACTATAGATAGGTTGATGGTAGATATTACCTTCTAATCTTTAACGATAGGAACAAAATCCTAACGTCTATGACTTATACATCAATAGTCATCCCTTCTTTACTAAGGAGTGTATTCGGGAAGACCTCCTTTGCTTCTTCCAAAATTTTCTCTTCATTTTGATATCTTGCAGAGAAATGACCTAACACTAGTTTACCGACGGAAGCATCCTTTGCTACAGTTGCAGCCTGACGAGAAGTACTATGCCAATATAGATGTGCACGGTCCTCATCTTCTGTAGCATAAGTACTTTCATGGTAAAGAGTACTGACACCTTTGACTATTTTATGCAGATTCTTCATATATCGGGTATCCGAACAATATGCATAACTTCTTGGAGCTTTCGCAGGAACTGTAAGCATACTATTAGGAATCTTTTCACCTTCTTCCGTTATCCAATCAGCCCCTGCTTTAATATTATTTATCTGACTAACAGGAATGTGATAAAAATCTATCATATCACGGCGGATATGGGGTAAAGTTGGTTTCTCTTTAAATAAATAACCACAGCATTCAATACGATGTTCTAAAGGAATGGATTCGACTGTCAAACCACGATCTTCGTAAATAATAGTTTGCTCCTTTGTAACAACTGGATGAAAGACCACCTTAAACTCTAGACCTTGACAAAAGAAATCAAGAGTCTGATTTAGTACTGGTTCATAAGCAGCAGGACCATATATATGCAGTGGAGCTGTACGTCCTGTCATTCCAAAAGTAGATATCATACCAGGGATGCCAAAGCAATGATCACCATGGAGATGACTAATAAAGACTGCTGTAATACGCGAGAAATGAATATGACAGCGACGCAATTGTATTTGTGTACCTTCTCCACAGTCAATCATAAAAAGCTTCTCCCTAAGTTCTACAACTTGAGAAGAAGCATAATGTTGCAAAGTAGGCAAAGCACTTCCACAGCCCAGGATGTGCACTTTAAATGGATCCATTCTATAAACAGATAGGGCTACTTTCCCCTATTAAACACGAATATACCATCCTTATTTTCTAAAGATAAAGCCTCAGCTCCGAGCTTATCTACCGTGAAAGTATCTTTCGAAAGGATAAGCTTTCCATTCCATATTTTCCATGTTGTCCATGGACTTTTCTCTGACTGAAGAGTAGAAGTAATCGTTCCATCCTCCTTTATTTCAAAATTGCGATCAAGGCTATGCCAGTTTCCAAACAAAGATGTAAGATTGATTGCTGAACGCATAAAACGATCACCATATTCTGTATAACCGATAATGGCAAAGCGATCGCCATTTATCTTACCTCCTTTAACCACCTCTGCAGTATCATTAGGATTGGCAAGAAACTCTATAGTATCACCTTTGTCTGTAAGAAGAATGATGGAGTTCATACCACCATCTACCATTGTTCCATATACAGTACTGTCCCCCGTCGTGAGCGTATCAGCATTCTTTGAAGATTGTTCTGCTATTGTCTTAGGCTTATTATCCTTACAAGAGGCAACCATTAAAAGGAGAAATAACGAAATAATGAGATAAAAAGAATTTTTCATATTGTGGAATTTATGTAGGTTTATTTATTTGTCTGTTTTGCTTCTTCCCAGAACTTATCCATCTCTTCTAGAGTAAGATCCTTTATATTAACTCCTTTCTCACGAGCTTTTTCTTCAATATAATTGAATCTTTTTATAAACTTCTGGTTAGTATGTTCAAGAGCATTATCAGGATTAATATGATAGAGTCGAGCAGCATTGATAAGAGAGAACATAAAATCACCAAACTCTTCAGCAGAATGTTCTTTGTCTCCTTTCTTCAGTTCAGCTTTTAATTCGTCCAATTCCTCATAAACCTTATCCCATACTTGCTCTTTCTCTTCCCAATCAAAGCCCACATTACGGGCTTTATCTTGTATTCGATAAGCTTTAATAAGGCTTGGTAAAGAATCAGGAACACCAGAAAGGACAGACGTATTTCCATCTCTTTCGCGTTGCTTCCGTTGTTCCCATGTTGATTCTACCTGCGTTGCAGTATCAGGTGCAGCTTGATGATTATTAGCCTGTTTATTCAATTCATCTTTGTACACAACCTGGCCATTGGTATTTACGACCATATCCTGCCGTGTTACCTCCCATCCAGTCCAATCAATAAAATCATGTCTGAACATGAGTTTATCCGATTGTGCATTGCAAACATCAGCGACATCAAACTCCTTTTTCTCCTGACCAAGCATAGAATAGAACACGACATGCTCCATAACATCGCCCAATTCCTTACAAATATTCTTTGAATCGTCCTTAAGAAGAGCGTCAGCTAACTCGAATGCTTCTTCAATAGTATTAGGGCGAAGACTCTCATTGGTCTGCTTTTTATCCCAAGGGCACTCTTTTCGAAGGCGTTCCTGAACATCCAATAAACGAGCAAAGGCTTTTAATTTTTCTTCTTTTGTATGCAATGTCTTGATGTTT
The DNA here is from genome assembly GCF_055385135.1 of Prevotella histicola. Lineage (NCBI taxonomy): Bacteria > Pseudomonadati > Bacteroidota > Bacteroidia > Bacteroidales > Prevotellaceae > Prevotella > Prevotella histicola. The sequence goes on from NZ_AP043793.1 coordinate 429,550, forward strand.
AAAGTTAAAGATAAACGTTAAAGTACTTCTCTGTGAGTACTAATATCGTTGCAAAGATACACTTTTTAAGCGGATTTTTTGTACTTTTGCACCGTATTTTAAAGATAATAAAGAAATAAAAATATACGAAACAATGGAATTAGCAAGCAAGTATGATCCACAGGTTGTGGAATCAAAATGGTACCAGTACTGGCTGGACAATAAGCTATTCAGTTCTAAACCAGATGGCCGTGAGCCTTACACTGTGGTCATCCCACCTCCAAACGTTACGGGTGTGCTTCACATGGGGCACATGCTTAACAATACTATTCAGGACATTCTGGTAAGACGTGCCCGTATGGAGGGTAAGAATGCTTGCTGGGTTCCTGGAACAGACCATGCAAGTATTGCTACAGAAGCAAAGGTTGTTAACAAGTTAGCGCAGGAAGGTATTAAAAAGACTGACCTTACTCGCGAGCAATTTCTTGAGCATGCATGGGATTGGACACATGAACATGGAGGGATTATCCTGAAACAGTTGCGCCGACTGGGCTGCTCTTGTGATTGGGACCGTACTGCTTTCACCATGGATGACACCAGAAGCAAGAGTGTTATTAAGGTGTTCTGCGATTTATATAATAAAGGTTATATCTATCGTGGCGTGCGAATGGTCAATTGGGACCCACAGGCTCAGACTGCTCTGTCGGACGAGGAGGTTATCTATAAGGATGAACATTCCAAGCTTTATCACCTTAAATATTATGTTGCTGCGGACGATCAGGCTAAAGTTGAACGCAAAGACGAGGGTAACGTAATGCACAAAGACGAGAAAGGTTACTACGCTGTTGTTGCAACTACCCGTCCAGAGACGATTATGGGCGACTCGGCTATGTGCATCAATCCAGAGGATGTGAAGAATACATGGCTTAAAGGCTTGCATGTCATCGTACCATTAGTCAACCGCATAATCCCTGTTATCGAGGATTCATATGTAGATATCCAGTTTGGAACGGGTTGTTTGAAGGTTACTCCTGCACATGATGTCAACGACCATGCACTTGGTTTGAAGCACGGACTGGAGACAATTGACATTTTCAATGATAACGGAACCATTTCCGAGGCGGCTGGTTTATACGTAGGTCAGGACAGAATGGACGTGCGCAAGCAGATATCTAAGGACTTAGAGGCGGCTGGTTTGATGGAAAAGGTGGAAGACTATGACAACAAAGTGGGCTTCTCCGAGCGTACAAACGTGCCTATTGAGCCTAAACTCTCTACTCAGTGGTTCCTGAAGATGCAGCACTTTGCTGACATTGCGCTCGGTCCTGTTATGGATGATGAGATTGAGTTCTATCCAAAGAAATATAAGAATACGTACCGCCACTGGCTGGAAAACATCAAGGACTGGTGTATCAGTCGCCAGCTTTGGTGGGGACATCGTATTCCGGCATACTACTTTAAGGATGCAGAGGGTAAGAATGCTACCGTAGTTGCAGAGACCTCTGAGGAGGCTTTGAAGCTTGCTAAGGAGAAGAACCCTGCCGTAACTGCTGCAGATCTTGAGCAGGAAAGCGACTGTATGGACACATGGTTCTCAAGTTGGTTATGGCCTATTTCGGTGTTTGATGGTATCAATCATCCCGATAATGAGGAAATAAACTACTACTACCCTACCAGTGATCTTGTAACTGGTCCGGATATTATCTTCTTCTGGGTGGCACGAATGATCATGGCGGGCTATGAATATCGTGGGAAATTCCCATTCAAGCATGTTTATTTCACGGGTATTGTGCGTGATAAGCTCGGAAGGAAGATGAGCAAGAGTCTTGGCAATTCGCCTGACCCGATTATGCTTATTGAGAAATATGGTGCCGATGGTGTGCGCATGGGTATGATGCTTTCAGCTCCGGCGGGTAATGATATTCTCTTCGACGAGACGCTTTGCGAGCAGGGACGTAACTTCAATAATAAGATTTGGAATGCTTTCCGCCTCGTACAAGGTTGGGAGACTACGGAGATTGAGCAGCCGGAAGCGAACAGAATTGCCGTTGAATGGTTCGAAGCCAAGCTGAGAGCGGTGAATGCGGAGATGAACGATCAGTTCAAGAGCTATCGTATTTCTGAGGCTTTGATGACGGTTTACCGACTCTTCTGGGACGAGTTTTCAAGCTGGTACTTGGAGATGATTAAGCCAGAATACGGCAAGCCTATTGACAAAGTGACCTACGATGCGACGCTAAGCTTCTTCGATAATCTGCTAAAGATGCTGCATCCTTTCATGCCTTTCATCACCGAAGAGCTCTGGCAGCACATTTATGACCGCAAGGACAGCGAGAGTATCATGCGTGATGAGCTGAAGATTCCGGCTCCAACGCAGGCTGAAGAGAAGCTGATCAGCGATATTGAGCAGGTGAAAGCCATCGTCGGCGGTGTCAGAACGGTGCGCAATCAGAAGAATATTGCTCCGAAGGTTGAGCTTGAACTTGACGTTATCGGGCAGAACAACTATGAGGCTTACAACAGTGTTATCCGCAAGATGGCGAACTTGAAAGCTATCGAAGTGGTTGAAGAGAAGCCAGGCGATGCGTCAGGATTCATGGTCGGAACGGACAGTTTCGCAGTGCCTGTAGGCGATTTGATTGATGTTGCTGCCGAAATAGAGAAGCAGGAGAAGGAGCTTAACCACTTGGAAGGCTTCCTTGCAGGCATCAAGAAGAAACTTTCCAACGAGAATTTCGTGGCGCATGCTCCTGCAGCCGTCATCGAACGTGAGCGCAAAAAGCAGAGTGATTCTGAAGAAAAGATTGCAGCCCTCAAGGCAAGTCTTGAAGAATTAAGAAAGAAGTAAATAAAAATTACCTATCAATACGTGAGTAGGAGATGAGCATAATAGCCAACGGCATGCTTATCTCCTACTCTCTTTTTAGGCTGAAAGGCAGCAGAAAAACAACCGTTTTCAGCCCATTTTCTACACGTTTATAAGTAGCTGATTATCAGAGCGATATAAAACCATCATACTCTCTCAAAAAAAAGTATATACTTTTCCACTAAATAGTATATACTTTTCCACTAAAAAGTATATACTTTTTTTGTGAAACCTATAGACTTTTCTGGTGAAAGGTATATACGTTTTTAGCAAATAGTATATTCTTCTAAGAAAAGAAGATTACAAAACAACTCGGAAAAAAGTAATCTTATTTATTTTATTGTCCGAATATTTTCACTAAATTTGTAGCGATTAACCTGGGTGTCAGTTCTGTGAAGAGTACAGATAACCTCACTCTAGTTTTATAAAAAACATAGTATTATTTTATTGTATGGACTATTCACTGAGTAAAAGAAAAGTAAATCTTGGTGCTTTAAAAGGCAAAGAAGTGTTCGTTGCAAGTGCTGTTTGTCAGAAACATCACATCACTTTTGACGAACTTTGTGAGCGCATGGCAGACGATTCAACAGTAGGACAGGCTGACATTGCCGCTGTGTTCTATCGTTTCCGCAAGGTTTTGAACCAACTCTGTTCGCAGGGTTTCATCGTTGACGGCGGTCCGCTCGGTACATTCCGCCCAACATTCACCTCGAAAGCAGTGCTGAAAGAGGAGGATTTCAAGCCGGCAGAATGCATAACAAGGACGCAGATTCTCTTCACCCCATCCACCGAATTCCGCAAACTGAAGGACGTTGAGTTCTTCCGCGTAGCAGTGCAGGAAAAGAAAAAAGGCAAGGATGACAAGAAGAAGAAAGAAGAAACAGGCGGTACACCTTAATCCTTAGCCAGCAGGAACAGAGTTTTCCTAAACGTATTATCCCCCTCTTCGGTCAGACTGAAGAGAGGGATAATCTTTTTTCACCTTATATTATAGGCAGAACGCCACGCCGTTCTACTCGTAATCATCCACCACATTATTAATAAAGTCCATCATCGGCTTGCCCGTCTTGCAGATGTTTTCCAACTTCTCCTGCCACTTATCACCCTCAAAGAAGTCATCGGGAACGGAAACCCAGCAGCAATAATCCTTCATTCGTAGATACTGCAGGAACTCATAATCCTTTGGGAAACCCTTAGGAACAGTCTTCAAAGCAGCCAGACCGAAGCCCTTTTCGCTCACCTTGTCCTCAGTCCACTGCCCCGCATTCGGTAGTCCGAAGAGATTTACGAAGTCCTTATTCTCAACATCCTTTCGCCATTCATCAATATTCGCCATAATCTCGTTGCGACATGACGTAAGGATATTCGTCGGAAGCCAGTAACAACCCACCGCAATGAGGCAGTTTCCCGGCTGCAGATGAATATAATATCCACCCCGAAGCGCCTTCTTTCCATGCCCACAGATATAAGCTCCGAAGTGACGCTTATAAGGACTTTTATCAGGAGAAAAGCGCACATCACGGTAAAAACGGTAAGTGCAGTCCTTAGCCGTGAGATGGGAAACCTCATCATCAAAGGTAGAAAGGCAGGCAATCACCTTATCAATTCCCTCTTCAAAGTTAGCCTTTACGGCTTCAAACTCAGTCTTATTCTCTTGAAACCACTCTCGGTTATTGTTTGCAGCAATCCCCTTTAGGAAGTGCATTATCTTTCTTGTATCCATATTCTTCTATGAATTATCAGGAGTCAACGCCCCTTAATTACTCTTTCACAACTTACTATCTTTCATCAGCTTCGGACAAATCGCATCAAAAGGACAATGTTCACAATCAGGCTTAGCACTCTTGCAGACATAACGCCCATGAAGTAATATCCAATGATGCGCATCAGAAACCTCATCCGTAGAGATGTTCTTCATCAAATAATCCTCAACCTTACGCGGATTGTTCGCCGTAGATGGGACTAAACCCAGTCGGTGACTGACACGATATACATGCGTATCTACAGCCAACGTCGGTTTTCCAAACCAGACAGCCTGTATAACATTCGCCGTTTTACGCCCCACTCCCGGCAATTGCGTCAGCTCATCAGGGTCGGACGGTACCTCTCCGCCGAACTTCTCAACCAGCATCTTCGACATCTCCACCAGATGTGTCGCCTTCGCATTCGGATAAGAAACACTCTTTACATATTCAAAAACATCCTCAACAGTAGCCTTTGCCATAGCTTTCGCATCAGGATAATGACGGAACAACTCCGGAGTAATAGCATTAATCCGCTTGTCCGTACATTGGGCAGATAGCAATGTCGCACAAAGCAACTGAAAAGCTGAACCAAAATTCAGCTCAGTCGTCACGTGTCCAACATTCTTTCGGAAGTATCCTAATACAAAATCATATCTTTCTTTTCTCGTCATCTTGCTCGTTCTTTTATGCAAAGGTACTGAAAATCTGCAGATTATTTGGCGTTTTCCGAAAGTTAATGTACTTTTGCATCATAAATAAAAACAAATCAAATTATGACAACTCCAATGATAGGACTGATTGCACTGCTTATTATTTCATTAGTTGGCTGGGCAATCGCAGAACTTAAAAGCAAAAGTATCACTTTCACCCACTCAGAAGCAGAGGAAGAGGGAGAAGAAGAAATGAGAGAGGCTTATGAAGCCAATGGAAATAAAGAACTGAATCTTAAAGATTTGCTCGCTCGTAACAGCACGAAAGGTTACAAGGCAATCTAAGAAAACAATAAAAACAAAGAACGGAAGCTATCATCTGATATAGCTTCCGTTCTTTATTTATAGAATAAACCATCACTCACATTATTCCCTTTCCCTTTTATAATATCATCAGAAACTGCTCAATAATTCATCGGAAACTATTAAGAATACCATTGAGAAACATTAAGGATATCACTGATAACCACTATGAATATCATTGAAAAACATTAAGAATATCACTGGTAACTACTAACAAAATCATTGAAAAACATTAAGGATATCACTGGCAACCACTAAGAATATCATTGAAAAACATTAAGAATATCACTGGTAACTACTAACAAAATCATTGAAAACTACTAAAGGCCAAGAAGTTCCTACCATAATTAACCCTACTTTTCCCATTAAATATTTTGTTTTCCAGTAACTTATTTGTATTTTTACGCACGAAAACCTAAACTATCGTGAATTTCTAAATCTAAAAACAAATATGGTACAGGAAAAACAAATTATCGAGTGTGTTCCTAATTTCAGTGAAGGACGTAACAAAGATGTTATCAAACAGATTACTGATGAGGTAGAACAAGTCAAAGGTGTCAAGCTTTTGGATATTGATCCAGGAGAAGCTACCAATAGAACCGTAGTAACCTTTGTTGGTGAACCACAAGTAGTCATGGAAGCTGCATTCCGTTGTGTCAGGAAAGCTGCACAACTTATAGATATGCGCCAGCATCATGGTGCTCATCCTCGTATGGGTGCAACTGATGTTTGTCCCCTAATCCCAGTCTCTGGTATTACTTTAGAGGAGTGTGCTCACCTTGCGCGTCAGTTGGCTGAACGCATTGCCAACGAACTAAACATCCCTTGCTATTGCTATGAAGCCTCAGCCTTTACTCCTGAAAGAAAAAATCTTGCTGTATGCCGAGAGGGTGAATATGAAGGACTTGCTAAACGCATGAGTACAATAGGAGAAAAACCAGATTATGGTGCACGCGAATGGGACGAGCAGATGGCACGGACAGGATGTACAGCTGTAGGAGCACGTGACTTCCTTATCGCTACAAACTTCAACCTAAATACTACTTCTACACGTCGCGCAAATGCAATAGCTTTTGATGTAAGAGAAAAAGGTCGGCCAAAACGTGAAGGAGGATCACCTGTTGGCAAACCTATGAAGAATGAAAATGGTGAGATCATTATGATACCTGGGACTTTAAAAGATACCAAGGCGATAGGTTGGTTTATAGATGAATACGGTATTGCACAGGTGTCAATGAACATTACTAATATCAACACTACCCCACTCCACATTGCTTTCGATGAAGTCTGCCGATGTGCACAAAACAGAGGTATTCGTGTCACAGGAACAGAAATTGTCGGTTTGATTCCAAAACGGACACTAACTGAAGCTGGAGCATATTTCCTTAAAAAACAAAATCGCTCGACGGGTATTCCCGAAGAGGATATTATAAAAATAGCTATCAAGTCCATGGGGCTTGATGATTTGAAGCCTTTCAACCCAAGAGAGAAAGTCATCGAATATCTATTAGAGGATGCTGAAAAGAAACAAAAACTCATTGACCTGACAGTTAAGGAATTTGCTGATGAAACTTCACGCGAGTCACCAGCACCAGGTGGAGGAACAATCTCAGCCTATATGGGAGCTTTGGGTGCTGCACTAGGAACAATGGTGGCTAATTTATCTAGCCATAAAGCTGGATGGGATGCCCGTTGGGAAGAATTCAGCAACTGGGCAAATAAGGGTCAAGCTATCCAATCTGAACTAATGGTACTAGTTGATGAAGATACCGAGGCATTCAACCGTATCATGTCAGCCTTTGGACTACCTAAGGAATCTGCAGAAGAAAAGACTGCCCGCTCAATGGCTATACAAGAAGCGACCTTGTTTGCTACGGAAGTACCATTACATACAATGCAAGCTTCATACAAAGTATTTGAACTCTGCCAGGCAATGGCAGAAGAGGGTAATCCCAATAGTGTTTCAGATGCAGGTGTAGGTGTACTTGCTGCTCGCGCTGCTGTTCTTGGGGCAGGACTTAATGTGAAAATCAATGCATCAGGCTTGAAAGATAAGCAAAAAGCAGAGCAACTAGTAAGCGAAGCAAATATACTGATTAATAAAGCCAATGAAGCAGAGAAGGAGATTATGAAGATAGTTGAAGCAAAGCTCTAACTCCCTCTATATATTATTCTAACTCTCTATATATAATTCTATATATAATAAGGTGTAATATTTCATCCACATAAAAGGACTATTACACCTTTCATAAACATGAATAAAACACCTAGACAACTATGACAAAAGAAGAATTCATTAGAGATATCTGTACAGGCATACCTGATACTTTACCAGAACTACAGGCATACGATCCCACTATCAATCATGCCCCCAAACGGAAAGATATTCTCACTAAGGAAGAAAAAAAGCTTGCTTTACGTAATGCATTACGATACTTCCCGAAGAAATTCCATAAGACACTAGCCCACGAATTCGCCGAGGAGCTACGACAGTACGGAAGAATCTATATGTACCGATTCCGCCCATCTTATGATATGTACGCTCGTCCTATAAGTGAATATCCTTGTATATCTAAACAGGCGGGAGCAATTATGATGATGATCCAGAATAATTTGGATAAAGCTGTTGCACAACATCCACACGAATTAATAACATATGGAGGAAATGGTGCTGTATTTCAAAACTGGGCACAATACAGGCTTACAATGAAGTATTTGAGTGAGATGACCGACGAGCAAACATTAGTTATGTATTCTGGGCACCCTCTTGGACTATTCCCTTCACATAAAAATGCTCCACGAGTCATAGTTACCAATGGTATGGTTATACCTAATTATTCCAAACCTGATGATTGGGAACGACTTAATGCCCTTGGTGTAAGCCAATATGGGCAGATGACAGCCGGCTCATACATGTACATTGGACCACAAGGTATTGTACATGGAACTACTATCACTGTCCTGAATGCAGCACGCAAACGATTGAAGGAGGGAGAGACCAGTATAAAAGGAATGCTCTTCGTTACTTCTGGCTTAGGAGGTATGTCTGGTGCTCAACCTAAGGCTGGTAACATAGCAGGTGTAGTAAGTATTACGGCTGAAATAAACCCACTTGCGGCACAGAAACGCTATGACCAAGGTTGGGTTGATGAACTTCATACCTCGCTCGACGAACTTATCCCTGTAGCATTGAAGGCTATTGAAGAGAGGCGAACAGTCTCTATGGCCTATGTGGGGAATGTCGTTGACCTTTGGGAACGTTTGGCTGCAGAAGACATACACGTAGATTTAGGAAGTGATCAAACCTCCCTTCACAATCCATGGGCAGGTGGCTATTACCCTGTAGGACTTTCTTTAGAAGAGTCTAAGCGTATGATGGCAGAGGAGCCACTACTGTTTAAAGAGAGAGTTCAGGAGTCTTTACGCCGTCAGGTGGCAGCTATTAACAAGCTGACAGCAAAAGGTATGTACTTTTTCGACTATGGTAATGCCTTCCTCTTGGAGTCAAGTCGTGCGGGAGCGGACATCATGAAGAAAGATGGTAAGTTCCGTTATCCATCTTACGTACAGGATATTATGGGGCCGATGTTCTTTGACTATGGCTTTGGACCATTCCGTTGGGTTTGCTCATCAGGTGACCCAAAAGACTTGGAAACATCCGACCGCATTGCAACGGAAGTATTGGAAAAAATACGCAAGACAGCAACTCCAGATATTATTGGTCAACTTGACGATAATATTCATTGGATAAAAGAAGCAGGAAAGAATCATTTAGTTGTTGGTTCCCAGGCTCGTATCCTATATGCAGACTCGGAAGGTCGCACCAAGATTGCCTTGGCTTTCAATGAAGCAATACGTAAGGGAGAAATCTCTCGACCTATCGTTCTGGGACGTGATCACCATGATGTGTCGGGAACAGACTCTCCTTTCCGTGAGACATCTAACATATATGACGGCTCACAGTTCTGTGCTGATATGGCTGTACAGAATGTTATCGGCGACTCTTTCCGTGGTGCAACATGGGTATCTATCCACAATGGAGGCGGTGTTGGCTGGGGAGAAGTTATCAATGGTGGCTTCGGTATGGTGATTGATGGTAGCAAAGACTCTGACCGTCACATCCGTCAGATGCTCCTCTGGGATGTCAACAACGGCATAGCACGTCGTAGCTGGGCTCGCAACACAGGTTCTATTGATGCTATTCGAAGAGAGATGGAACGTACCCCAGGACTCTGTGTCACACTCCCTAACATTGTTGATGATGATGTTATAAACACTGCTTTTTAATCATTTAAATCTATTATACTAATCCTTAGAAACTATGAACAAAATTCATCAGATCAGTGCCGAGCACCTGTCTATTGAGCAGATTGGCGAGATAATCAAGAACGGCACAAAGCTTGAACTTTCTGAAGATGCACGTCAACGAATTATTCGTTGTAGAGAGTATCTCGATAATAAGATTAAAGAATCAGAAACTCCTATCTATGGTGTAACAACGGGCTTCGGCTCTCTCTGCAAGATATCTATTGACAAGGATAGCCTGTCACAGTTACAGAAAAACCTTGTGATGTCCCATGCTTGTGGTGTGGGTGACCGTGTCCCTAATGAGATTGTAAAGATAATGTTGCTGCTCAAGATTCAGTCGCTCAGTTACGGCTACTCTGCTTGTCAGTTGAAGACCGTTGAGAGACTGATAGACTTCTTCAATAATGACATCTATCCTATTGTATACATGCAAGGGTCTTTGGGCGCATCGGGCGACCTCGTTCCCTTGGCTCACCTTTCTTTGCCACTTATCGGAATGGGAGAGGTTGAATATCAAGGAGAGATCTTCTCTGGTGCTGACATCTTGAAGAAGATGAAATGGGATGCAATAGAACTCGTTTCTAAGGAAGGGCTTGCCCTACTCAACGGTACACAGAACATGAATGCCTTTGCTGTATGGGCACTCTTACAAAGTGAACGTTTGAGTGAGTGGGCTGATGTCATCGGAGCAATGTCTCTTGAGGCTTACGATGGACGCATTGAACCTTTCACACATGCCGTTCATGCCGTTCGCCATCACAAGGGACAGATTGATACTGCAGCACGAATAAGAGAATTATTAGAAGGCAGTGAACTTATTAAACAGCCTAAGTTCAATGTACAAGACCCCTATTCATTCCGCTGTATGCCGCAGGTGCACGGCGCTTCAAAGGACACGATTGCATACGTTAAGTCTGTGATAGACATTGAAGTGAATGCTGCAACTGATAACCCAACCGTTTGTCCTGACGAAGACCTTATTATCTCAGCAGGAAACTTCCATGGAGAACCGATTGCACAACCAATGGACTTTCTTGCTATAGCACTCTGCGAGTTAAGTAATATTTCTGAGCGTCGTATCTACAAGCTCGTCTCTGGTACACGTAACCTACCAAGTTTCCTTGTAGCTAAACCTGGTGTAAACAGTGGTTTTATGATTCCGCAGTACACAGCAGCATCTATCGTTAGCCAGAGTAAGACTTATTGTACTCCTGCCTCTGTTGATAGTATTCCATCTTCACAAGGACAGGAAGACCATGTCAGCATGGGTGCTAATGCTGCTACGAAGCTCTATCAGGTCGTATTGAATACCGAGCGTGTACTTGCTATTGAGCTCTTCAATGCTGCACAAGCACTTGAGTTCCGCCGTCCGTTGAAGTCATCTCCTACGATAGAAGCAATCCATAAGGCTTATCGTGAGTTTGTACCTTTCATTGATACGGACGAATTTATGGCTCCTCACATCGCTAAGTCTGTTGAGTTCCTACGTAAATAAATAAAGTAGAAGGGGTTATGTCAAGATTAGATACAATCTTGATGTAGCTCCTTTCCTTTTGAATATCTTATATTATCATACTTTCATTGATTAGAGAAAAGGCTTGATATGAAAAGACTAATAGTTAAAAACATTGGCTTACTGACTGGTATAGGGCATGAAGAAAAGCTATGTTTGAAAGGTAAAGAGATGGCAGAGTTCAACACGCTTTCAGACGCTTACCTTGTCATAGAGAATGGACGTTTTGCTGATTATGGTAAAATGAATGATTGCCCACAGACTTCTGATAATAAGGAAGTTGTTGATGCGAATGGAGGAAGCGTTCTCCCTTCATGGTGCGACTCCCATACTCATATTGTTTATGCAGGAAGCAGAGAGCAAGAGTTTGTTGACAAGATTCGTGGGCTTAGTTATGCTGAGATAGCAAAGCGTGGTGGTGGTATCCTTAACTCTGCAGACCGCCTTCATGAACTGAGCGAAGACGAACTTTATCAGCAGGCTATGAAGCGTATTGATGAGATTATTAGGAAAGGAACAGGTTGTGTAGAGATAAAGAGTGGGTATGGACTTAACGTAGAAGACGAACTAAAGATGCTTCGTGTTATTCGTCGTATCAAAGAGACAACACGACTGAAAATTGTTGCTACATTCCTTGGTGCACATGCTGTTTCACGTAAATATAAAGGTAGACAAGACGCCTACGTTGAATTAATCATCAACGAAATGATACCAGCTGTGGGTGATGAGAAATTAGCTGAGTTTATAGATGTATTCTGTGACACGGGCTTCTTTACTCCAGAAGAGACTGCTCGGATTCTAAAAGCTGGTGCTACATACGGCATGCGTCCCAAGATTCATGCTGACGAGTTAGCGTCGTCTGGTGGTGTTGAGGTTGGTGTAGAATATAAGGCTGTGTCAGTTGACCATTTAGAAAGTATGACAGAAGAAGAAATAGATATCCTTAAGAATAGCAAAACTATGCCAACAGCACTTCCTGGAACGTCTTTCTTTCTTAATCTTCCTTTTGCTTTGGGTCGTAAGATAATAGACCGTGGTCTACCGCTTGTCCTTGCAAGTGATTATAACCCAGGTTCTACTCCATCAGGAGATATGAAGTTTATTGTTTCGCTTGGCTGTATCAAGATGCGATTAATGCCTGCAGAAGCAATTAATGCAGCGACATTAAATGGAGCATGTGCAATGGGACTGAGCAAAGAGTATGGCTCTATCACACGTGGAAAGGTTGCTAATTTCTTTATTACAGATACGATTCCTTCTATTGAATTTATTCCATACGCCTATACAACACCTATCATAAAACGTGTATTCCTACAAGGAGAAGAGTATGTCTAGATAGTATTTAATGAAAATTATAATATGCTACTTCTACCTTGACGATATTCATTAAGGTGTCCGAATCTCAGCGTCAGTGTAGCTACTGATGGCTGTCTTGAATTAAAAAGGAGGAAGTACCTTATTATATTCATTATCAATATAATAGCTTACTTGAAAGAGGACGTTTACTGTACGGTATCATTTTAGAAACTAATATAAATGAAAAAGTCCATAAACTCGTACCGAGTCTATGGACTTATACTTTAATAGCGAGCGAGGATTATGCCTCTGCTGGTGCCTCCTCTGCAGGAGCTTCAGAAGTAGTATCCTCAGCAACCTTAGCTGCCTCAGCCTCAGCTTGTGCCGCAGCGGCAGCAGCTTTCTTGTCTGCAACCTTCTTAGCAATAGCTTCGTTAACTTTCTTCTCAGCTTCAAGGTTCTGAGTAGCAGCAGCCTTCTTCGCATCAGTTACTTTCTTCTCGACAGCTTCTGTAGCTGCAACCTTAGCTTGCTTCCATGCATCGAACTTCTGCTGGCATGCAGCCTCGTCGAATGCACCCTTCTTAACACCACCACGCAGGTGCTTCATCATGTAAACGCCCTCACCTTTGAGAATGTTACGAGCAGTGTCTGTTGGCTGAGCACCTGTCTCAACCCAGTAAAGAGCACGTTCAAAATTCAAATCTACTGTGGCTGGATTGGTGTTTGGGTTATAAGTACCAATCTTCTCAGTAAACTTACCATCACGTGGTGCACGAGCGTCAGCGATTACGATGCTGTAGAAAGCATAGTTCTTACGACCACCGCGCTGCAATCTGATTTTTGTTGCCATAATTTTTTAATAAATATTTTAAAGGTTTGAATTTAATGCTGTCATCTCGTGACAACGGATGCAAAATTACATTTTTTTTTTCTAATATCCAAGTGATTGGGCTATTATCTTCTTTTCTTATCTAACAGTGATATGGAAACAACCTTGATGCTTTTCGTGTTTGATATAACATCTACCTTGTGAGCGTAAATCATTAAGAACCTCACTCAAAACCCACTTCAGTGTATCATTTCTTACAGGACGAGTAATAGCTGCATATTTATTATAGGCAATATCGAAAGTCGTACCATATAGATGACAGCTATTCTCTGTTGCATTTTTATTATATTTACGCAAGCGCTCTACATCTTCTTTTGTTCTGAGAACACTTGAGATGAGAAGTTTATTAAGAGGAACGCCTTTTGTCTGAAGGCTATCCATAAAGTTTCGCGCGATATCTTGAAGCAGAACGGCTGCACGAGGAACAAGATAAGGAACACTATTATTGAGTTTTTTCATATTATAATAAGGATTGCTTCCTATATACACCAGTTCACTCTTGCGCCTCTCTGCATCAACACGATCTGCAACAGGCTTTACCCCAAATTTTAAAGCAGCACTCAACTGTTGGGGCTGAGAGTCAGGAAAGCTTTCATCATAGTCCCTTACACCCAATATCCTATTTTTCTTTGGAGAACCATCAGAGTTGAAGAAATAAGAGAGTGCGACTTCTCTTGGAGCTGACTGATATTTGATTTTTACTGAGTCTGTGCTTTTTGTAGCCACAACAAGCTTATGTTTAACATTATTATTCCTCAAAATTACCCTTGTCTCGGCTACTGATGGAACTATAACTCTTATCAATGCTAAAAAAAGAGTAATAACAAGGAATCCTAACAAAAATTTCTTCTTTGTTATCGTTGAATTTCTTTTCATTGCTACAAAGGTAATAAGAATTTGATAATTGGTAATTATGAATTAAGAATTATTTGCAGGTATCACGTTTTTATAGTAACTTTGCGAGCAAATATAAAATTGTTCAAATTGATAGAAAAACATATAGTTTTAGAGAATATAGACCCTGTGGTGTTCTATGGAATAGGAAATAATCATCTTCAGATGATAAAGTCGCTTTTCCCAAAAATAAGGATTATAGCCCGAGATAATGTTATACGTGTCTTAGGCGATGAAGAGGAAATGGCGAAATTCGAAGAAGACATAGAGACTATGCGTAAACACATAGAGCACTATAACACTATTTCGGAGGAAGATATCTTAGATATTGTGAAAGGTCGTAAGACAAAAGCTGATACAATAAAAGATGTACTTGTATATTCTATTGCTGGACGCCCGATAAAAGGTAGATCAGAAAACCAACAACAACTAATTGATGATTTTGAAAAAAAAGACATGATATTTGCGGTTGGCCCAGCAGGAACAGGGAAAACATATCTTAGTATTGCTTTAGCTGTAAAGGCACTTAAAGATAAGACTGCGAAAAAAATTATCCTCTCACGCCCAGCTGTTGAAGCTGGTGAGAAACTCGGATTCTTACCCGGAGACATGAAAGATAAGATTGATCCATACCTACAGCCACTTTACGATGCATTGGAAGACATGATTCCTGCTGCAAAGCTTCAGGACATGATGGACAAACATATTATTCAAATTGCTCCACTAGCGTTCATGCGAGGGCGTACATTGAGTGATGCTGTAGTAATCCTTGATGAGGCACAGAATACAACTCCTGCACAAATCCGTATGTTTCTTACACGTATGGGATGGAACACAAAGATGATAATTACTGGCGATCTAACGCAGATAGACCTCCCACATGCAGAGAAGAGTGGACTGAAAGAAGCTTTATCCATATTAGGAGACGTAGAAGGAATCTCCGTGATAAATCTGGGGAAAAAGGACATCGTAAGACATAAATTAGTTACGCGTATTGTGAATGCCTATGAGGCACATGATAAAGCTGACAAGAGATAGGACTCTATAAACATAAGAACAATGAAAGCATTAACAAAAACTGAATTCCATTTCGATGGACAGAAGAGTGTTTATCACGGCAAAGTACGTGATGTGTATGATATCAACGACGATCTTATCGTCATGGTTGCTACTGACCGAATCTCAGCATTCGATGTCGTATTGCCTAAAGGAATACCGTTCAAAGGACAAGTTTTGAACCAGATTGCCGCCAAGTTCCTTGACCAGACAGCAGATATCTGTCCAAATTGGAAGTTGGCGACTCCTGACCCTATGGTAACTGTTGGTCTGAAGTGTGAGGGCTTTCGTGTTGAAATGATTATCCGCTCAATTCTCACAGGTTCTGCGTGGCGTGCCTATAAAGAAGGATGTCGTGAACTTTGTGGTGTAAAACTCCCTGATGGTATGCGTGAGAATGAACGTTTCCCAGAACCGATTGTCACACCAACAACAAAAGCCGACGAAGGACATGATCTGAACATTTCAAAAGAGGAAATTATCAAGCAGGGGATTGTCTCGGCAGAAGACTATGCTATAATTGAAGATTGGACACGTAAACTTTTTGCCCGTGGGCAAGAGATTGCTTCAAAGCATGGATTGATTCTCGTAGATACCAAGTACGAATTTGGGAAACGTGATGGAAAGTGTTATTTAATAGATGAAATTCATACCCCAGATTCAAGCCGTTACTTCTATGCAGATGGTTATGAAGAGAAATTGGCAAAGGGTGAGCCACAAAAACAATTATCAAAGGAATTTGTACGCCAGTGGCTTATTGAACATAACTTCATGAATGAGCCAGGGCAGAAAATGCCAGAGATAACAGATGAATATGCAAAGAGCGTTAGCGATCGTTATATAGAACTATATGAGCACATCACTGGCGAAAAATTTGATAAAGCTGCAGAAGAAGGTGATATTGCTGCACGAATAGAACGAAATGTTAAGCAGTATCTTGCTTCTAGGAAATAAAATCTAAAAACAAATAAGAGGTTATTGGGAGATATTCCTCCCCATAACCTCTTATTGCTTCTAACTTTCTCTAAATTCTCCAATCCTCTTCATAAGAAAATGTACGATCAAGAAAAGATAAAACCCTATAATGGCAAAGGTGACAAAGGAAAACTAGTTGAAGAAATGTTTGATAATATTGCTTCTACTTATGATACATTAAATCATCGGCTATCTTGGGACATAGATAAAGGGTGGAGAAAAAGAGCTATCCAACAACTCAAACCCTTTCGTCCAGAAAAGATACTTGACATTGCAACTGGTACAGGTGACTTTGCTATACTTGCTGCGAAAGAATTGAAACCCAAAAATCTTATAGGTGCTGACATTTCGGAAGGGATGATGTCTATCGGACGTAAGAAGGTAAAAACTGCAGGGTTGCAGAATATCATTTCCTTCAAGAGAGAAGACTGTCTTAACCTTTCTTTCCCCGAGAACACTTTTGATGCCGTTACAGCTGCTTTTGGTATACGTAACTTTCAAGATCTAGACAGAGGATTAACAGAGATTTGTAGAGTTTTAAAAAAAGGTGGACACCTTAGCATTGTAGAACTGACTACACCTACCAGCTTTCCTATGAAACAGCTTTTTCATATATATTCCAATACCATAATGCCATTATACGGAAAGCTTATATCCAAAGATAGTAACGCTTACGAATACCTCAATAAAACTATTGCAGCATTTCCACAGGGTGAGAAAATGATGGAAATCTTCAAGAAAGCTGGTTTTAGTAAAATGACTTTTCACCGATTAACGTATGGTATTTGTACCATGTATTTTGCAGAAAAATAGATTAACAAGGTTAGGATATGGATAAATATGGACTAATAGGCTACCCTTTGGGGCATTCTTTTTCTGTTGGATATTTCAATGAGAAGTTCTCCAACGAACACATCAATGCTAAATATATAAACTTCGAGATTCCTTCTATAGAAGATTTTGCTGAAGTAATTGAGTCTAATCCTGAACTACGAGGATTAAATGTTACTATCCCATACAAGGAACAGGTTATTCCTTATCTTGATAGTCTTAGTCCAGAAGCCAATGCTATTGGAGCTGTAAATGTTATTCGTATTACACGTAAAGGGGATAAAACTCATCTCAAGGGATTCAACAGTGATGTTATAGGTTTTACACGTAGTATAGAACCATTACTCGAACGTCATCACAAGAAAGCCCTTATACTTGGAACCGGTGGTGCATCTAAAGCCGTAGACTATGGTTTGAGATCTCTTGGAATAGAAACAAAATTTGTCTCACGCACAAAACGCCCTGGCTTTTTTACATATGAAGAGATAACTCCAGAAATTATCA
The DNA here is from genome assembly GCF_055385135.1 of Prevotella histicola. NCBI lineage: Bacteria > Pseudomonadati > Bacteroidota > Bacteroidia > Bacteroidales > Prevotellaceae > Prevotella > Prevotella histicola. Next base: position 447,422 of record NZ_AP043793.1, read on the forward strand.
AGGACTACAACATAATAGTAAATTGCACACCATTAGGTATGTATCCTAATACTGATGTCTGCCCTACTCTTCCTTATGAAGCTATGGACAGTCATAATTTACTTTACGATTTACTTTATAATCCAGATGAGACCCTCTTCATGCAGAAGGGTAAGGAGTATGGGGCAATCACAAAGAATGGACTTGAGATGCTGCTTCTTCAAGCTTTTGCCAGTTGGGAATTTTGGAATGGCAAAGAGCAAAAATGACCCTCTCAAAGGGCACAGGACATCTGAATTTCAGAGGATAATAGAGAGTGTGAAGAGGATTTATCTGCATTCTTGCATATATTCCATAATCTTTCATATCGTTCTTTCATATACCCAATAAAAGATAAAGACACTCTTCGAGAGTTTAAAGATCATATTATAATAAGATTACAAGCATATATATCCTATTTTCTAAATCTAATTCTGAATCTATTTATATATAAGAGAATTCTAACACCATATAGATTATAGTATCCAAGAATAGACTATAAATCTGCAATAATGAAAGAGCCAAAGAACTTATGCTACGACCTTTGGCTCTTTTCTTATTCTTTAGTTATACAAATATCTAGTTATTTTATCAGACTTATTGAACGTTTTAGAAACTTATCAAGTGCAGCTCCCTGAAGCATCCCGTTCTGGAGAAGAGCCAAGTCAATAAGTTGATGTACAATAGCATTGTCTTTTGCGCAAGTAGCTATAATTGTTTTCTTCTTACTTTGCAACTCAGAAATAGACTTCTGAGTACTTTGCACCTCATCCTTTTCCTCTTGAGTTAGTTCCTCAGGCTTCTTCTTATCTTGTGATTGATGTAATGCAGCTAACCTAGCTTGCAATCCTTTTAAGTCACTAACTACAGGTTTTAATTCTTTAGTAGTGCTAGCCTCAACCTCTTCAAGAACCCTCTTCACCAATGGATGGTCAGCATTCAAAACTAAATTATAAGTGTCTGGCATCTGTGCATAGAATCCCATCCCTTGCTGGAACTGGCTCATTTCCTTCATACGACGCATATACTCATTTTGAGTAACCAGTACAGGTTGTGAAGTTTCACCAAGAGACTGAACATCAACAGTAAACTCAGCCTTATCGATAGCAGGGATTTGAGAGCGGAAAGCCTCTGACAGATTGTCAGTTTCTTCTTCAGACAAGTTATTCTTTGGTGTATCTTCTTTCTGAATAATACGTTCTACAATGTCTGAATCGACACGGACATAACGGGTTTTATCCTGTTTCTGCTCAAGCATAGAGAGCGTGGGGACGTCTAATTGCCCGCTAGCATCTATAACACTGTATCCCTTGGCCTTAGCCGCTTCTATATAACTATATTGCTCCTCTTTGTTCGTTGTATATAAGTTAACAAGGATTCCTTCCATATCCGTCTGATTATCCTTTATCAGTTTCTTATATTCTTCCAAAGTAAAGTACTTCCCCTCAGTATCTTTAATCAAAGCAAAGTCCTTAGCACGCTCATAAAAATCTGAGTCTGAAAGCATTCCATAATTTATAAAAAGCTTCAGATCATCCCACTTCTCTTCATATTCCTTACGATTTTCTTTAAAGATACTTTGTAGACGATCAGCTACTTTTTTGGTAATATAGCTTGCTATCTTCTTTACATTAGAATCACTCTGCAAGTAACTTCTACTTACATTGAGAGGGATATCAGGAGAATCTATCACCCCATGTAGTAAAGTCAAAAACTCAGGAACAATACCTTCAACCTGATCAGTAACAAACACCTGGTTACAATAAAGTTGAATCTTGTTACGCTGAAGTTCTATATTGTTTTTTACACGTGGGAAGTAAAGTATACCAGTAAGATTAAATGGATAGTCTACATTCAGATGAATCCAGAACAATGGTTCATCATTCATTGGGAAAAGTGTGCGATAAAAACTCTTATAATCCTCATCCTTCAAAGATGATGGCGCTTTCACCCACAGTGGTTCAACACTGTTGATGATGTTATCCTCAGCCGTTTCAACATTCTTACCATCCTTCCATTCTGTCTTTTTTCCAAAGACAATTGGTACTGGCATGAACTTACAATACTTATTTAAGAGCTCCTCTATCTTTGATTTCTGCAAGAATTCTTTGCAATCATCATCAATATAAAGTATGATATCACTACCTCTATCTTTCTTATCAGTATCTTCCAAGGTGTATTCCGGGCTACCATCACAACTCCATTTCACGGCTTTACTACCCTCTTTGTAGCTCTTAGTAATGACCTCAACTTTCTTTGAGACCATGAAAGCAGAGTAGAATCCAAGTCCAAAGTGTCCGATGATTGCCTCAGCCTTATCTTGATATTTCTCTAAGAAATCATTTACTCCTGAAAAGGCAATCTGATTGATATACTTCTCAATCTCTTCTGCTGTCATACCTATACCATGATCGCTAATGGTAAGTGTGCCCTCCTTTTCATTCAGACTGATACGTACACTCAAGTCGCCCAACTCTCCTTTGAAATCACCAGTAGCAGCAAGTGTTTTCAGTTTCTGTGTAGCATCAACAGCATTTGATACCATTTCACGAAGGAATATCTCATGATCAGAATACAAGAACTTTTTGATAACGGGGAATATGTTCTCTGTTGTAACCCCAATATTTCCTTTTTGCATAGTCATATATTATTTTTATTTTTTTGTTTTGTCAATACAAATAATGTGCCACTTCACACATATCTAAGTTTAGAATAAATTATAAGGGATTAAGCAGGACGGATTTGCCTTACTTTATACTATTATGTGAAATACAAATATCTCCCAACCTTCTTCATATCTCAAACAGAAGCAAACAGGAAAGATAAACTTTTAAAGGATACTCATAGCACAATAGTATTTTGCAAAAGATAGAAGAAAGTATGAAAGGACAGAAGTAGACAACAATAAAACAACTTTACAAACTAATGACTATCAACCAGAACAGAATAGCTAAAAACCCTTTTTTAACAACTTCGTAACATCCACAATACCAAAGTGTTATAAACAGGCTCATAAAAGGGCATGTTTTGCAATGCAAAAGAGCACCTTTTACACATCAAAAGGACATCTTTTACAGTGTAAAAGGGCATCTTTCAGAAAGCGAAAGATGCCCTTTTAAAATTCAATAGGAATTTAATTTTACAGAATTGAGCCAGTCTTAATATTCTACTAGCGCCTGACTGGCCAACCCTATTACATGAATTCTAAAATAAAACACCATTCTCAATCCACTTTTATATGAATAATGAGAATGGTGGTATTGCTAAAAAGATTTATTAATCTATATTTTTCAAGATAGCAAGCAGATGATCCCATACCATTTGAACAGTAGGTATAAGTAGCCGTTCATCAGGTGTATGTACATAACGTAACGTCGGTCCGAAACTAATCATGTCCAGATTAGGATACTTCTCTGAGAATAGTCCACATTCCAAACCTGCATGTATTCCCAATACACGTGGTTTCTTACCAAAGAGCTTATGATATTGTTCAACCGCAACATTAACAAGTTCAGAATTAGGGTTCATCTTCCAAGCAGGGTAACTATCTTCAACCAAAACTTCAGCTCCAGCTAATTCAAAACATGCTTTAACCGTATTAGTCATATTAACGAGATTACTCATGACATTTGAACGCTGAGAACTAACAACGGTAACAGTATCCTCTGATATATGAATGCTTGCAACGTTACTTGAAGTCTCAACCATATATGCAAGAGCTTCGTCTTGGCAATTTGTCAAAGGTCCATTATCAACAGCCTGAAGAGCAAGGATAACATTATGAGAGACTTGCTTCGGTAGCACCTTATCAGCCTCCGTACTCTGGAGATTCCATACCATATCGGTATCAGTTACATGGAATTCACCTTCCACATCTTTAGTGAAGATATTCCAATCGGCTTTAACCTCTTCCTTCTTAGCTGTAGGTACAGCAAAAATAACTTTGCCATCACGTGGTATAGCATTATCCATTTTCCCTGAATCCCATAGTGATAACCGAAGGTCAAACTTAGTTTGCTCTTGATAAAGGAAACGTGCAAGAAGCTTGATAGCATTAGCTCGTTTCTTATTTATGTCGTCTCCAGAATGCCCGCCAACAAGTCCTTTCACACTAGCCTCCATAAAGAAGTAACCCTCAGGAGCACTCTCACGTGTAAAATGGAAAGTTGCTGTAGTACTGTTTCCACCAGCACAACTAACAAAAATCTGTCCTTCATCCTCCGAATCTAAGTTGATAAGGTAATTACCAGTCATAAATCCTTCCTCCAAACCAAAGGCTCCTGTTAGCCCAGTCTCCTCATCACGAGTGAAAAGACACTCTATGGGACCATGCTCAATGTCATCTGCATCAAGAATGGCAAGCTCATAAGCAACTCCAATACCATCATCGGCTCCCAGTGTTGTTCCCTTAGCACGAAGCCACTCACCATCAACATAGGTCTGAATAGCATCTTTATGGAAATCAAAATCAACATCTACAAGTTTATCACAGACCATATCCATATGACTTTGCAGTATCACTGTTGGAACATTCTCCATGCCTTTCGTAGCAGGTTTTGAGATAAGTACATTACCAGTCGCATCTACTTTCACGTCAAGATTACGGTCTTTTGCAAATTGCTGTAAATAAGCAATCATCTGTTCCTCATGCTTTGAAGGACGAGGAATCTGATTAATTTTTGCAAACTGTTCAAAAACGCTGGCTGGCTTTAGTTCTATATTTGCCATTTTTAATAATATTTTATTTTGTTATTTTACTGTTTTATATTACCTTTGCGGGCAATATTAATTGCAAAGATATAGAAAATGTTTGTAACTTTATTATACACTCTGTTAATAATTGCAATATCACTATTGCTCCTTGGAGTACGTGTTTTATTCAAAAAGGACGGAGAGTTCCAGTCGCAACACATCTCGGATAATGCTTATCTCAAAGAGAAAGGTATCCACTGTGTCATTGACCAAGACAAGGAAGCGCGCACTAGAAATAAAGCTTATTAAACGATAATAATTAATTAAACATACTATACAAAATGAAGAAATCATTTAGTAAGATTGCCATTGTCACTTTGACAGCCTTTGCTTTTATTGCTTGTAATAATCAGCCGAAGCAGAATGACACCGTGGCAAGTAAGAATGAAACAACCACAACACCAGCTTCTGACAATCAGAAAGTTGCTTATGTAGAGATCGACTCTATTATGAGCCAATACACGTACTGGAAGGATGTGACGAAAATTATCAAAGCTAAAGAGGCAAACATCCAACGTACACTTGCAGGAAAGCAGAAAGCTATACAGGCTGCAGCTGCAAACTTCCAGCAGAATGTTCAAGCAAACAAATATACACAGGTACAGGCTCAACAGATTCAAGCCAGTATTCAGAAACAAGCACAGGATGCTGATGCTTTACAACAACGCTTAGGTGCAGAATACCAAAATGAAGTTGCCAAGTATAATAAAGCTCTTTCTGATAGTGTGCACAACTACTTGAAGGAATATAACAAAGACAAGAAATTCGCAATCATCCTTGCAAAGAGTGGTGATAATATTCTTTATGCTGATCCAGCCTATAACATTACTGATGATGTAATTAAAGGAATGAATCAAGCTTATAAAGGTATGAAGAAGTAAAGTAGAGGCTGATGTTATCTCTTGTCACAACGATGATAAGACTAACATAAAGCACTTTCATATAAATAGATACCAGTCATGATAAATGGCTGGTATTTTTATTCCTACAAACTAAAGCATTTTAAGTTTGTCTCGTTCATAAACAGTGAGGACTTGTTGGTAAATATGAAAGGTGATACAGGTAGAGCCAAATAGTATTAATATATAGACACATATTGTTTATCAGAAATAAGCCACTGTAAAACTACAAACCTTAGATATATAAAGTATACCTACTAATAAGTTTTCTACAAAATATAGGATATTGATACCACCTTGTAGAGAGCTTGTTTAGGATATATATTTTCCTTTAATCACACAAAAAAATGTAGTAGAAAATTTTGAGGTATAAAATAAAAACACTACCTTTGCACCGCATTTGAGATAATGCTTGGTATTTCAGCAAAACCTTTTAAGGAAGGATGGGTGAGTGGCTGAAACCAGCAGTTTGCTAAACTGCCGTGCGCTTCCGCGTACCGGGGGTTCGAATCCCCCTCCTTCCGCTTATATCTCGTATTGCTCAAATGCACTATGGTCGATTCATCTAACGGTTAGGATACAAGATTCTCAATCTTGGCATAGGGGTTCGATTCCCCTATCGACTACTACCAAAAATTAATAAAAAATACTGTTTAGGTCGATTCATCTAACGGTTAGGATACAAGATTCTCAATCTTGGCATAGGGGTTCGATTCCCCTATCGACTACTAAGGGTTCAGTTTATATACTGAACTTTTTTTATTTGAGATAGAATTTAAGGCATATAAAAAAGGGATATTCCAATCTAGGAACATCCCTTTTTATTATATTATAATATAAATATGAAAGATTTATTCTGCTGGTTTCATATTTGTATAAACATTCTGTACATCATCAAAGTCTTCTAACTTATCAACCATCTTGTCAATAGTCTCACGTTCTTCAGGAGTTACATCCTTTAGATCATTTGGAATACGAGTGAATTCGGCTGATGTAATCTCAAAGCCATTATCTTCAAGATGCTTCTGAATTTCACCAAAGCTGGTTGGTTCCCCGTAGATTGTAATCTCGTTTTCATCTTCATCTTCGTCATATTCATCGTCTACACCATAATCAATCAAGTCGAGAATCAGCTCTTCCATGTCTATTCCTTCCTTCTTCTTGAATGTAAATACAGCTTTATGATCAAAGAGGAAACTAAGAGACCCTTGTGTCCCAAGATTACCATTGAACTTATTAAAGACTGAACGAACGTCAGCAACAGTACGTGTAGTATTATCTGTCAAAGTGTCTACGAATACAGCAATTCCATGAGGTCCATACCCCTCATATGGAACTTCCTTATATTCACTTTGATCTTTACCCATTGCATTCTTGATAGCACGCTGGATATTATCCTTTGGCATATTCTCACGTTTGCATGTTGCTATAATAGCACGTAAGCGTGGGTTATTTTCTGGTTCAGGGCCACCAGCCTTAACAGCAATAGCAATTTCCTTACCTAACTTAGTAAACGTGCGGGCCATATGCCCCCATCTCTTAAGCTTTGTAGCTTTGCGATATTCAAATGCTCTACCCATTGGATTTCTTTTTAACGGAGTTCTGCTCCAAGTTTATTTGTTAAATTTTTAATTAGTTTCTGCATAATGGCATCAATAGCCTTATCATTAAGTGTCTTGGTCTCGTCTTGTAGAATAAAATTAACGGCATAACTCTTCTTTCCTTCGGGAAGATTCTTTCCCTGATAGACATCAAAGAGCTCAACTCGCTTAAGCTGCTTCTTGTCTGTTTGACGTGCTATTTCCTCTATTTGTGCAAATTCCACATTGTTATCAACCAACAAGGCAAGGTCACGACTAACAGCAGGATACTTTGAAATCTCATGGAATTGGAGTTTATTCTTACGTATAACCTTCATCAGTCCTGTCCAATCCAATTCTGCATAATAGACCTTCTGTTCAATATTAAAACGTTTCAAAAGCTTATGAGCAAGAATCCCCATCTCTACTAAGGTTTTGCCAGCACGTGTCTTAAGGGCTATAGCTTTGTCAAATACATTGTTGTCTGATTTTGCATAGACTAACAATCCTTGTGCAATACCAATTCGACGTAAGATATTTTCTACGTATGCTTTAAGTTCATAGAAAGAACTTTCTTCATCAGGATGAGCCCAGGAACCTTGTATATGTTTACCAGTCACCCACAATGCCATGTGGTGCTTTTGTATATAAGCCTTGACAGGGCTATCCTCTGTCCACTTTTCTTTATTGTATTTATAAACATTGCCCACCTCAAAAAAGCGTAAGTTCTGGGCTTTGCGGTTTATATTACGGACTATGCTTTCCAATCCGCCAAAGAGTAAAGTTTGCCTCATTACGCCTAAGTCTGCAGAGAGAGGATTCATAATCTTTACAGTCTCATCCCAAGGATAGGCATTAAGTTCTGTCTCTTCATAATATGAACTTTTAGTAAGAGAATTATTCATAATCTCGGAAAAGCCTTCTCCAACCAACTGTTCACCAATAATATTCTCACGATGATAGTCTTTATCAGCTTCTTCAGCTATTGTCAGAGAGGACTTTAGCTCTGTAGGAATCTCCACATTATTATATCCATAAATACGCAAAATATCCTCTACAACATCACAAGGGCGCTGAACGTCTACACGATAAGCTGGCACAAGGAGATTAAGACCTTCTGTGTCTTCTTCCAAAACCTTCATCTCAAGACTCTCTGCAATATGTTTAATCGTATCATTACCAAGTTTCTTACCAATGAGACGATCACAATATTCATAGTTCAAACGAACAGGGAAATCTTCCATCTTTGTAGGATATTCATCACATATATCCATACTTATCTTTCCCCCAGCTAATTCCTTACAAAGAATTGCAGCCTGCTTTAGTGCATAAACGACCCCATTAGGATCAATCCCTCGTTCAAACCGGAAGCTTGCATCAGTAGAAAGTCCATGACGCCGTGCACTCTTCCGAATCCATGTTGGGTGGAAATATGCACTCTCTAGAACGACATTCTTAGTTGTTTCATATGTTCCACTACCCTTTCCTCCAAAGACACCAGCAATACACATTGGCTCTTTCTCATTACAGATAGCTAAATCATGTACTCCAAGCGTATGAACTTCTCCATCAAGTGTAACAAACTTCTTCCCTTCGTTTTTATCTTTCACGATAATATGATGTCCTTCAACCATATCTGCATCAAAGCAATGCATTGGCTGACCATATGCCATCATAATATAATTTGTAATATCAACGATGTTATTAATTGGACGAAGACCTATAACATTCAGTTTATCCTTTAGCCATTGTGGACTCTCCTTTACTTCACAATCCGTAATACTGACACAGGCATAACGACGGCAAGCATCTGTATTTTCTATCGTTACTTCAATTGGAAGATTGTGATTATCAACCTTGAAAGTCTGACAATCAGGACGATGAAGAGTCGTCTTATATCCATTCTGCACAAGCCAAGCATAAAGATCACGTGCTACACCATAATGACTTAATGCATCTGCCCGATTTGCCGTAATATCAATATCAATCACCCAGTCACTATCTAACTGATAGTACTCTGCAGCAGGCTGTCCGATAGGTGCATCGACTGGCAACACTATTATACCATCATGGCTCGTACCAACACCTATCTCGTCCTCTGCACAAAGCATTCCAAGGCTTTCAACTCCACGGAGCTTACTTCTCTTTATCGTGAACTCATTGTCACCATCATAGAGAACACATCCAAGATCAGCAACTATAACCTTTTGGCCAGCTGCTACATTAGGAGCACCACACACAATCTGCTGCGGTTCACCTTTACCAAGATTAACTGTTGTCACGTGAAGATGATCAGAATTAGGATGTGGCTCACATGTCAGAACCTCTCCAACATAGAGTCCTTTCAATCCTCCTCGTATTGTTTCAACCTCATCCAGAGCATCAACTTCTAACCCTATTGAAGTCAATGCATCAGCAATTTCCTGAGGAGTCAGGTCAAAATCAACGTATTCTTTAAGCCATTTGTATGAAATCTTCATTATATCGATATATTATTTTATTTCAAAATACGTGCAAAATTACGAAAAATCTCAGACATAACAAAAGGATAAAAGAAAAAAGCCTTCGCCCATTTGGAAGATATTTATTCTCATCATCAACCTGTTAATACAAAAATGCCATTTGTGGATATAAAACAAATGCTTTATCTTTGCAACATATTTATTTATAAAAACTAATTAAACCAAATTGTATGAGACTTACTGGACGCAGAGAAAGTAATAATATTGAGGATCGTCGAGGAAAGAGTATCACCAATATAGCTGGCATTGGAGGTATTGGAGGAGTTATTATCATTGTGCTCATAACACTTTTAAGCGGTGGAGATATGGGTGACATTGTGAACAATGTCTTCCAACAAGAGATGCAAGGTCAAGTCGAAAAATCTTCAGAGAGGAATCAAAAGGCATTTACAGAAGAAGAAAATAAACTAGCAAACTTTTCTAAACAAATTCTTGCAGGGACAGAAGATGTGTGGACAGAACAGTTCCAGAAGCACGGAATGCACTACAAATACCCTACGCTTGTCCTTTACACGGGAAGCGTAGAAACATCATGTGGCAAAGGTTCTGCCGCAATGGGGCCTTTTTACTGTTCTGCAGACCAAAAACTTTACCTTGACTTAAGCTTCTTTACAAGCATGCGAAGGGAATTAGGCATACAAGCAAAAGGTGATCTCGACTTTGCATATGCTTATGTAATAGCACATGAAGTCGGTCATCATGTAGAATATCTTCGTGGAATTCTTAGTAAATGTCATACTAAAATGGCGCAAGTAGACAAAATAAACGCAAACAAACTTAGTGTAAAACTAGAGCTCTTAGCTGATTATTATGCAGGGTGTTGGGCCCATTATGACAATGAAAAATATCAAAGTCTTTCAGACGGAGATATAGAAGAAGCCATTGATTGCGCTGAAAAGATTGGAGATAATTATCTTCAAGAAAAAGCTCGAGGATATGCCCAACCAGAGACATTTACACATGGAACATCAGCCCAACGTGCTTATTGGTTTAAGAAAGGGTTGGAAACAGGAGACTGGAATACTACGACTTTTTCTTCTGACGAGCTTGATTAATAAAGTTCCAGTATACACATGAGAAGCCAAGAGATAAAGATTTTACCGATAAGAGTACACCTAGCACTGCATGGTTTAATTATATCACTTCACCTTTACATTCTTACAACCTACCAATACGCTGATATTACTATTCGATAAAACTTAAACGAAATATATTACCTTGTGGACTATTCTAAACCAGAGAACAATCCATCATTTTTTTTAGACTATACCTATGAGTTAAATAATATCAGCTTTGTGTAGAGTGTTATAGATTCCTCTTGACTTCAAATTATACGCAAATCAGAAAAATTTTACAACGTGTTGGCCCTTCCTCACCTATAGAGTTGCTCTAAACCTCATAGGTGAGGAGATATAACACAATAAGTGAGGAACTGCGTCACATAGATAGGAAACGAGAAGATCTGTTCTATCTAGTCACCTTAAACATATAGCAAAATACTAATGACTTACTTAAAAATATAGCCCAAATTGTATGATTTACTAATTGGAAAATATTTATAATACATCCCAAGAAACTAAAAGAGCATAAATCATAATGAAAGATTAACTCTTTCTTTTAATGCGAGGAGATTATTTCATCCAAGAACTATGTTCTACAGTTGGCGAAGATAGGCTACTGCCATCTCTGCACAACGCTCACCATCTATTCCGGCACTAACAATTCCACCTGCATACCCTGCACCTTCTCCACAAGGGAATAGACCTTGAAGGCGTACATGCATAAGATTTTCAGGATTACGAAGGATACGAATAGGAGAACTTGTACGTGTTTCCGATGCAATCATCACGGCTTCATTTGTTAAAAAACCATGTGCCTGCTTCCCAAAAGTACGGAAAGCTTCTTGTAAACGCTTCGTGATAAAAGAAGGCATCCAGAAGTGAAGAGGACTTGAAATAAGCCCTGGAGCATAACTCGACTTAGGCAAATCATACGACAGGCGTCCATTCACGAAGTCAGCCATACGCTGAGCTGGAGCTGTTTGCTTTCGATTTCCTTGTTGCCAGGTATCACGTTCAAGCTGTTCTTGGTAGTGCATAACACGTAGAATATCATTACCTCCCACATCTTCAGGATTAATTTGAACAACCATACCAGAGTTCGACCATTGTGTTCCACGATTAGCAGGGCTCATACCGTTGGTTACTATTTGCTCTGGCCCTGTAGCAGATGGGATAACAAAACCTCCTGGGCACATACAGAATGAGTAGACACCACGCCCCATAACTTGAGTTACAAAAGAATATTCCGCAGTAGGAAGATACTTTCCTTTACCATTCTTATTATGATACTGAATCTGATCAATTAAAGAAGAGGGGTGTTCAAGACGAACACCTACTGCAATTCCCTTGGGTTCTATTTCTATTTTAGTATCAGCAAGATAACGATAGATGTCACGTGCAGAGTGACCTGTTGCAAGAATAACAGGTCCATAGAACTCGCGTTTTCTATTTTCAAAATTTGACTTTTCAACAGCTTGAACCCCAATAACCTTATCTCTCTCAAGAATTAGAGATATCATCTTTGTTTGAAAGTGTACCTCTCCCCCACACTCAAGAATTCTGTTACGCATATTTTCTATCACCCTTGGAAGTTTATCAGTACCTATATGGGGATGGGCATCTGCCAAAATTGAGGTAGAAGCTCCATGTTGACAAAACACATTCAGAATCTTTTCCACCGAACCACGCTTCTTGCTACGCGTATAAAGTTTCCCATCAGAATAAGCACCAGCTCCACCTTCACCAAAACAATAGTTTGAATCAGGATCAACAGTTTGCATCTTAGTTATCATTGCCATATCCTTCTTACGTTCTCGAACATCTTTACCACGTTCAAGAACAATAGGGCGAAATCCTAACTCTATAAGTCTCAAAGAAGCAAATAATCCACTTGGACCTTCACCAACGACAATAACCTCTGGTTTATCACTCACATTTTGGTACTCAGTCTTTATATAAGCTTCATCTTGCGGAAACTCATTGATGTATATACGAACTTTCAGATTAACATATATATCACGGTGACGTGCATCAACAGAACGTTTCAAAACTCGTATTTGGTTAATCGTTCTTTGATCAATACCCTTCTCTCTTGCAAGGTAATCTTTTATATTATCCTCATTATATCCGACTTGCGGTAATACACGTATCTGATACTCTTCTGTCATTTTGTTTTTACTTTTTGCCACAAATTTAGATAAATATATCGAAAGAACGTTGGTAATTGCAATATTTCTTATTACTTTTGCCTACAAGTTTTGCATTTCCCTAATTGTAAAAGGGATGTAGAATATTAACAAAAACATCAGAAATGAAGGTATTAAAATTTGGAGGAACATCCGTAGGTTCCGTTTCGAGTATTTTAAGTTTAAGAAACATTGTCGAGAAAGAGGCAAAGCGCCAACCGGTCATTGTCGTAGTAAGCGCATTAGGTGGGGTAACCGATCACTTAATTGCCACTTCTCAATTTGCATTAAAAGGGGATGAGTGTTGGCGCGAGGAATATGACAAGATGGTAGATAGACACCATAAGATGATAGATACTATCATTACAGACCCATATGACCGCGAACAACTTTTTAAAACAGTCGATACCCTTTTTGAACAACTCCATTCGATATATTATGGAGTATACTTGATCCATGATCTCAGCCAGAAGACTCAGGACACTATCGTTAGCTATGGGGAACGTCTAAGCTCAAATATTGTTTCTACTCTTATTCGCGGCTCTAAATGGTTTGATGCACGCAAGTTTATTAAAACGGAGGAGAAATTTGGAAAAAGAAGTCTTGATTCTGACTTAACAAACAAATTAGTAGGAAAAACTTTTGCAGAACTCCCACGTATTTCACTCGTCCCTGGGTTTATTGCTCAGGATCGGGACTCTGGTGATATCACTAACTTAGGACGCGGAGGAAGTGATTATACAGCAGCAATCCTTGCAGCATCACTTGATGCAGAAGTTTTAGAGATTTGGACAGATGTTGATGGCTTCATGACTGCTGACCCTCGTGTCATTAAAAGTGCATATACCATCAATGAACTATCTTATATAGAAGCAATGGAGTTGTGTAACTTTGGGGCAAAAGTAGTATACCCTCCAACTATCTATCCAGTATGTGTCAAGAACATTCCTATAAAAGTCAAGAACACTTTTAACCCTGATGGTCAAGGAACAATTATAAAATCGCACATAGAGAACAACCAAAAACCCATTAAAGGTATTTCCTCTATCAAAGACACAACACTCATCACTGTTACAGGACTTTCCATGGTTGGTGTTGTTGGTGTCAATAGAAGAATCTTCACTTCTCTTGCAAATAACGGTATAAGTGTATTCCTTGTATCACAAGCCTCTTCGGAAAACAGCACGTCAATTGGTGTTAAAGACGGAGATGCAGAGAAGGCTGTGAATATACTGAATGAAGAGTTTCAGTTAGAAATTGAGGATGGGCGAATGTTCCCCATGCATAAAGAGAGCGGACTTGCTACAGTTGCAATTGTTGGTGAGAATATGAAACACTCTGCTGGTATTGCAGGTAAACTTTTCGGAACACTTGGTCGTTCTGGGATCAGTGTGATAGCTCTTGCACAGGGATCTTCTGAAACAAACATTTCTTTTGTTGTAAGAGGAGAAGTTTTAAGAAAAGCATTAAACGTACTGCATGATTCATTCTTCTTATCAGAATATAAAGTATTAAACCTCTTTATTTGTGGAGTCGGTACTGTTGGAGGTAAACTAATTGAGCAAATTAAAAGTCAATATGACGAGTTGAAGCAACATTCTCATTTAAAATTGAATGTTGTCGGTATAGCTTCTTCGCACAATGCAATCTTTAATCGTGACGGCATAGATCTCGATAATTACCATGAGTTATTAAAGACAAGTGAAGAATCTAATCCTGAACAACTTCGAGACAAGATCCTTGGGATGAATATTTTTAACTCTGTCTTTGTTGACTGTACAGCCTCTAAGGAGGTAGCAGCACTCTATCTATCCTTTTTACAGCATAACATATCCGTAATCGCAGCAAACAAAATTGCAGCATCGAGTTCATATGATAATTATGAGCTGTTGAAGCAGACGGCACTTCAGCGCGGGGTTAAGTTCCGATTTGAAACAAATGTAGGAGCTGGATTACCTATTATTGGTACTATAAATGATTTACGAAACTCGGGAGATAAGATTCTTAAGATAGAAGCAGTCTTATCAGGAACACTTAACTTTATCTTCAATGAGATTTCTAATGATGTCCCGTTCTCTGAAACAGTTTTGAGAGCAAAGCAACAAGGATATAGTGAGCCAGACCCACGTATAGACCTTAGCGGTACAGATGTTATCCGTAAACTCGTTATTCTTACACGAGAAGCTGGATATAAGGTTGATCAAGAGGATGTTGAAAAACATCTTTTTGTACCTGAAGACTACTTTCAATGCTCTGAGGAAGAATTTTGGAAACACTTACCAAATCTAGATAGAGAGTTTGAAAAACAGAGAAAGAGACTTGCAAAAGAAAATAAACGTTGGCGCTTTGTAGCAACTATGGACCACGGGAAAACAACTGTTGCATTGAAAGAAGTTGACGCAATGCATCCTTTCTATAATCTCGAAGGCTCTAACAATATTGTTCTCCTTACTACCGAACGGTATAAAGAATATCCAATGCAAATCCAAGGTTATGGTGCAGGTGCTTCCGTTACAGCAGCTGGAGTATTTGCGAACATCATGAGTATTGCCAATATTTAAAGATTATGAAACATATTATTATACTTGGTGATGGTATGGCAGACCATCCAGTTGAGCGACTTGGAGGCAAAACATTACTTCAGTATGCAGATACACCTTATATGGATTTACTTGCACGTAAAGGGAAAACGGGAAGATTAATGACAATCCCTGATGGCTTCCACCCAGGGAGTGAAGTTGCCAATACATCTATCCTTGGCTATGATCTTAATAAGGTATATGAAGGAAGAGGACCATTAGAAGCTGCTTCCATTGGCTATAACATGTCTCCCGAAGACTTAGCCCTAAGATGTAATTTAATTACACTTTCTGATGGAATTATTAAAAATCATCACGGAGGACATCTTACTACTGAAGAAGGGACTACACTTATCAAGTATCTCAATGAGAAACTTGGTAATGAATATATTCAGTTTATACCAGGAATACAATATCGTCATCTTCTTATTATCAAAGGAGGAAGTAAGCATATTATCTGCGCACCACCTCACGACCATCCAAATGAGGCATGGAAACCGTTACTTATAAAAGCAGAAAATGAGAATAAAGAAGATGGCAGATTATCTCCACAAGAGACAGCTAATCTTCTTAACGAACTGATCATCAAGAGTCAGGAACTATTAACAGCACATCCTTTCAACCTGCAACGAAAAGATAAACAGAATGATATTGCAAACTCGATTTGGCCTTGGGGAGGTGGGTATCGTCCACAAATGAGGACTCTCTCAGAGATGTTCCCACAGATACACTCTGGCTCTGTAATATCTGCTGTTGACCTCATACGTGGCATTGGATATTATGCAGGGTTAGAAATCATAAAGGTAAAAGGAGCTACTGGACTTGCCAATACAAACTATGAAGGGAAAGTTGAAGCTGCACTTAAACAACTGCGTGAAAAAGATTTCGTTTTTCTCCATATTGAAGCAAGTGATGAAGCAGGACATGATGGTGATCTTCAACTAAAACTCCAGACAATAGAAAATCTCGATCATCGTGCCGTTGAACCTATATATAATGAGGTAAAAAAATGGGATGAACCTGTATGTATTGCTGTCCTCCCCGACCACCCCACTCCTGTTGAGATTCGAACACACGTCAAAGAACCTGTACCATTTCTTATCTGGCATCCAGGAATAACTCCTGATAATGTCACACAGTATGATGAGACATCATGTGTAAGAGGAGAATATGGTCTGATATATTTACAAGAATTTATGCACTCATTAATGGAAATCAAATGAAATACTATTCTACGAATCATACTGCTCTAGAGGCATCACTTGAGAAAGCTGTCATCAAAGGATTAGCTGAAGATCGTGGATTATATATGCCTAGTAGGCTAGAGAAACTTTCACCAACGTTTTTTGAGCAAATAGAAGATTTGTCTTTCCAAGAAATCGCCTACAATATTGCAAATGTATTCTTTGGAGAAGATGTCGCTCCCGAAACCCTAAAAAAGATTGTCTATGACACCCTTTCGTTTGACACACCTTTAAAGAAGATAGACAGGAATATCTATGCTTTAGAACTCTTTCACGGCCCTACCCTTGCCTTTAAAGATGTTGGGGCGCGTTTTATGGCCCGACTTCTGCAATACGAGATTCATAAAGAACGTAAAACTGGCGATGTTAACGTGCTTGTTGCAACATCAGGAGATACCGGATCAGCTGTCGCAAATGGCTTTCTAGGAGTTGAAGGGATTAACGTCTTTGTACTTTACCCAAAGGGAAAGGTAAGTAAGATTCAGGAATGCCAATTCACGACCCTTGGAAAAAACATCACAGCCCTGGAGATAGACGGGACTTTTGATGATTGTCAACGACTGGTAAAATCAGCTTTCATGGATGTCGAACTTAACAATCACATGCGTCTTACAAGTGCTAACAGTATCAATATCGCGCGTTTTCTTCCACAAGCATTTTATTACTTTCACGCCTATGCACAGCTAAAGCGTATAGGGATTATTGAACCACCAGTATTCAGTGTACCCAGTGGAAACTTTGGGAATATTACTGCAGGTATTTTTGGACATAGAATGGGACTACCTGTTAAACGCTTCATTGCAGCAAATAATGCCAATGATGTTTTCTTCAAATACCTACAGACCGGTAAGTACGAGCCCAAGCCTTCCCTTCAAACCCTAGCTAATGCAATGGATGTTGGCGCCCCAAGTAATTTTGCACGTATAATTGACCTATACAAAGGTTCTTGGGATGCTATTCGAATAGACGTATCTGGTGCGAGTTACAATGATGCTGCTATTCGTCAAATTATGCAAACATGTTATGCACAAGTTGGATATATCCTTGACCCTCATGGTGCTTGTGGGTATCGTGCTCTCAAAGAACAACTGCACGATGGTGAAACTGGTATTTTCCTTGAGACAGCACATCCCGCGAAATTTAAAGATAAAGTGGATGAAATACTATCTACTGACATCAAAATACCAGAACGTCTGCAGGCTTTCATGTCCGGTAAAAGACAGTCCATTCGTCTCTCAGCAGACTATGAAGCGTTAAAAGAATTATTAATGCGCAAAAGTTAATTGAGAGCTTTCTTCGTAAAGGAAAGAAAACTAGTGTCTTATTCTAGACTAAAAGATACAATATTTTAAGTAAGAGAACATCTTTAGAAAGCCTATAAAAGTTTATACAAACAACATAAGACTATTATGAACAAAGTCTTATGTTGTTTTTCATATGTTTATTTTATTTGTGTTTACCAACAACACGATAGGAGCTTACCAACAACACAGAGCGTGTTAACTAACAACACTATTGGTGCTAATCAACGTCACCATTATAAGAGTAAACCTTTCTACAGACATTATATCAACTTCTTAACAGAAGTCGTTGATGATAGCTTAAAGAAACTACCCATCGGACAAACAAAACGGCAATATGGTCGAGGAACAAAAAAGGACAAAAGAATAAATACTACTGCCATCATCATTACAATCCATGTAGCAGATTGGAAGATAAATGCTACAAAGAGTTCATAGTCCATCCATTGAAACCAAACTCCTGAAATCATCAAAATCATTAGAACCCAAAAGAGAATCTTTCGGAAATGGTCGAGATATTGTGCCGTCCTCTTACTCATTTTCCACTTCTTGTGATTCACCATCCCAGCTAATTCCTGTACAGCCCCAAATGGACAGACATTAGTACAATAATAATTCTTCTTGCCAAAGAGTGGATATATGAAAGCTGTAATAAGCATAATGATAGGAACTAAAGATATCCATACATTAATCCCACCAGACATGTACCCAACAATTACAGACCAAGAGATAAATGTGCCGCCCCAAAGACCTAGAACAACAAAATTCAATAAGAGCTGAAACACACGATAACGCTTATCCTTTACGAACAGAGGAATCATTGCAGCCATAAATACAACTAGCAAGCCAACAAGTGTCTTTGTGCGAAGATCCATCTTATCAAATAAAGAAGTCTCTTGTGCATTCTTGGCAGCATAGCGCAAGCCAACTTGCATATTTCCAATAATACCACGCGAAGAAAAGGTTGCACCACTTACTCCATCAACCTTTATCTTCAAAGCCTCATCAAGAGTTTTCCCATTCCAACGCGTCAATAATTGGCTCGCTTCTTGGAAAAATTCTGGAGTTTCTGAATTATGAAGAGCTTTAACCTCTAAAATCTTCCCATTTTTTATATATATATCCAAAGGGACTGCACCACCAAACCCTTTTATATCCTTGGCGAGATAGCTAGTGTTAATGATAATAGTACCATCTTCCAAAGTTCTCAGCGTATCTATCTTATTTGTATTTCCAGTCTTTTCCCCCTTGAACACACTATTTCCCAAAAGCTTCCCGTCACGTTGTACAGCTACAACTGCAACAACTGATAAGCAAGCAAGCAAAATAATTATCTGTTGTAATCTCTTTACCATCTTCTATCATTTATCTAAGAGATGCAAAAATAATAATAAAACAACAAATAATCATATTGTCAAACAGTTATAATTGATTTTGGATGCACTTTAAATAAATTAACATCATTTCGTTTTGTGCTTTCAGTTCTTTTTTTTATATTTGCATGCAAAGTAAGGAAAAGAAACCGAATCTATAACAGAATTATTCTTTACCAAGAGAGAAGAACAACTTAAAACCTAAACAGAATATGACAAACAAAAGAACATGTCTTTATGACAAACACGTAGCACTAGGTGCACTTATCACACCATTTGCAGGCTTTGACATGCCAATTCAATACACTGGGATTATTGAAGAACATAATGCAGTAAGAGAGAATTGTGGAGTTTTTGACGTATCACACATGGGAGAAGTCCTCGTTTCTGGCCATGATGCAGATCGATTCATCAATCATATCTTTACGAATGACGTAACAGGACTCCCTGCAGGAAAAGTTCTTTACGGCATGTTATGCTATCCCGATGGAGGAGTTGTTGACGATACTTGTATTTGTAAACTTGATGATCAACTCTACCTTATGACCATCAATGCATCAAATATAGATAAGGATGTTGCATGGATTGAACAAAATGCGGAAGGATTTGATGTTGTCATAGAACATAAGAGCGATGCATATGGACAGCTTGCTATACAAGGACCGGAAGCAGAAAAGACTATAGAAGAAGTTCTTGGCCTTGCATGCAAAGACTTAAAATTCTACGAAGTAAAATGCATTGGTGATGTCATCATCTCTCGTACAGGATATACAGGCGAAGATGGATTTGAGGTATATGGCACTCCTGAATACATTGTTAAAGCTTGGGATAAACTCATTGCTGCTGGTGTTACTCCTTGCGGATTAGGATGTAGAGATACTCTACGCTTCGAAGTAGGATTACCACTTTACGGAGACGAATTGTCTGACAAGATAACCCCTGTTATGGCAGGTCTATCTATGTTCGTTAAGTTCGATAAAGAGGAATTTATCGGAAAAGAAGCCTTGTTACGTCAAAAGACAGAAGGAGTTACTCAACGTTTGAGAGGAATAGAGCTAGATGAAAATGCTATTCCACGTCATGGATATAAGGTGCTCAAAGATGGCAAAGAAGTAGGTGAAGTTACAACTGGTTACCACCTCATCTCGGCAGACAAGAGTTGTGCAGTAGCATTGGTTGATGCTTCTATTCAGATGGGAGACAGACTCGAAATACAGATTCGAAAGAAGACTTTCCCTGGAACTGTAGTAAAGAAGAAATTCTACGAAAAGCATTATAAGAAAAATAATTAGGCTGTTTTAATTAGATAATGTCGAGTATTTCATTTATTATACTGATTGAAATCAAAAGACATTTATTCTATTTAATTTCTTAAGCCTTATAGATCAACATTACAACCTAAGATTAAACAAAAATTTAAACTAAGAATATTATGACAAAAGTTATTGAAGGACTCTACTATTCAGAGTCACATGAGTACGTAAAGGTAGCTGGGAACGTAGGCTATATCGGTATTACAGATTATGCACAGCATGCTTTAGGCACAATTGTTTATGTAGACATGCCAGACGTAGATGATGATGTGGAAATGGATGAAGACTTCGGTGCTATCGAAAGCGTAAAAGCTGCATCTGACCTTAAGTCTCCTGTATCAGGAAAGGTATTAGAAGTAAATGAAGCTTTAGAAGATGACCCAGGATTACTAAACAAAGATGCTTTTGAAAACTGGATTATCAAAGTAGAACTTACTGATACTTCTGAGCTGAAAGATCTTATGGATGCCAAGGCTTACGAAGAATTCTGTGCAGAATAAAACCATCCTAATTTTCAGAGCTTCTTAGGTTTGACCTAAGAAGCTTTACTACTATAACCTAAACACCTAAACAACAATGAATCATAAGTTCTTACCCCATACACCTGAGGATATTCAGCAGATGCTTAAACGCATCGGCATAAATTCTCTCGAGGATCTATATGCTGAAGTTCCAGAGAGTATACGTCTGAAAAAAGATTATGACATTCCTGAAGATATGAGTGAGTTAGAGATACGTGCTTTCTTTGACAAACTTGGACAGAAAAATGATGTCTTAACTTGTTTTGCAGGCGGAGGTGTATATGACCATTATGCTCCTAGCATCATTTCTAATCTTCTGAGTCGCTCAGAATTCCTTACCTCTTATACTCCTTATCAAGCAGAGATCTCACAAGGCACCCTCCATTATATTTTTGAATTCCAGAGTATGATGGCAGAACTTACAGGTCTTGACATTGCCAATGCCTCAATGTATGAGGGAACAACAGCTACAGCCGAAGCAATGATGGTTGCTTTTGATAACGCCAAAAAGGCTGACACTGTACTTTACTCTGAGGCATTAAACGAGAATATCATTGGTGTCTTAAAAACATATGCTCACTTTCATGGCATTAAACTGAAAGGTATAAAGACAGAAAACGGTGCAACATCTCATAACGATTTGAAGCGACATATAGATAAAGGAGGCGTAGCTGGTGTTATAGTTCAACAGCCTAACCGAAATGGTATAATTGAAGATTTTACGGGTTTTGCTGAGGACTGCCACGAAAAAAAAGCTCTGTTTATTATTAATGGTATTGCTTCTGACTTAGCATTATTGAAGACTCCTGGAGAATGGGGAGCTGATATTGCTGTTGGAGACCTACAAAGCCTTGGAATCCCAATGTCCTTCGGTGGTCCTTATGCAGGATATATGTGTGCAACTGAAAAACTGATGAGAAAACTTCCTGGCCGAATAGTAGGAAAAACAAAAGATAGTCGAGGACAACGGGTGTTTGCACTTACACTTCAAGCACGTGAGCAACATATTCGTAGACAAAAGGCAACGTCTAATATTTGTTCAAACCAAAGTCTCATGGCTCTCTATGTAACTATATATATGAGTCTCATGGGCAAAGAGGGAATGAAAGAAGCTGCACAGATAAGCTATGATGGAGCACATTATCTCTGCGATCAGTTAATAGGCACAGGGAAAGCAAAGCTTGTTTATGACAAGCCGTTTTTCAATGAATTCCTCGTTCAGGTCCAGAATCGTGATGCTTTCTTTGACAAAGCCATTAAGAAAGGTATCCTTCCTGGCATTAAGATTGACGATGACAAACTTCTCATCGCTGTTACGGAAAAACGTACGAAAGAAGAAGTTGATATGCTTGTCGGATTATTATAAGTCTTCTTACAATCTTTCTAAAACTACAAAACAATGAACAACAAATTATATGGCAATCTAATATTTGAATTGTCACACCCTGGAAGACGTGCTTACAGTCTTCCCGAAAACCACTTCGGAAGCCATCCTCTACCAGCTGCTATTAAGAGAGAGAATGACGCTGAACTACCAGAATGTGATGAAATGACAGTCGTTCGTCATTATACAAATCATAGTGAAAACAACTTCGGAGTTGACAATGGTTTTTACCCACTAGGTTCATGTACTATGAAATATAACCCTGTCATCAATGAAGAAATAGCTTCTTTAAAGACTTTTACTAGCCTTCATCCTCTTCAACCTATTGATACTGTACAGGGTGCATTGGAAGTTGAATACAACATACAACGCGCTCTTGCATCAATTACTGGGATGGCAGATGTTACTCTAAATCCTTATGCTGGTGCTCATGGTGAATTAACAGGTTTAATGATTATCAGTTCTTACCACCAGCATCGAGGCGATACAAAACGCACGAAGGTTATCGTTCCAGACTCAGCACATGGTACAAACCCAGCTTCTGCAGCTGTATGTGGTTTGGAAGTCGTAGAAGTAAAGAGTACTCCCGATGGACTTGTTGATGTAAATGATCTAAAGCCTCTATTGGGAGATGATATTGCTGGTATCATGATGACAAATCCTAACACTCTGGGACTTTTTGAGAAAGATATTCTTGAAATAGCAAAACTTGTACACGATTGTGGAGGGCTACTTTATTATGATGGTGCAAACCTCAATCCTCTTCTTGGTGCAGCACGTCCTGGTGACATGGGGTTTGATGTTATCCATCTTAATCTTCACAAAACATTCTCAACACCTCATGGAGGAGGTGGTCCAGGATCTGGTCCAGTAGGAGTATGCGAGAAGTTAATACCTTTCCTACCCAAACCTCATGTATATAAAACTAAAGAAGGTTTTAGCGTAGAGAATCCAAATTTAACAGAAGAATATTCTACTGCAAACAATCGCGTAAGTGGCTATCATGGCAACTTCCTTGTAAGCCTTCGTGCATACACCTATATACTCACATTAGGTAAAAATCATATTAAGGAAGTAGGTCCACTTGCAACATTGAATGCCAATTATATCAAGGAATGTTTGAAAAATGATTACGAACTTCCTATTGATTGCTTATGCAAACATGAATTTGTATTTGATGGCTTGAAAGATAAAAGTACTGGCGTTACTACTATGGATGTAGCTAAACGTTTACTTGATTATGGTTACCATGCACCAACTATCTATTTCCCTCTACTCTTCCATGAGGCAATGATGATTGAACCAACTGAGAGTGAAAGCAAAGATACGATTGATGGATTCATTAAAACAATGCATATTATTGCTAAGGAAGCTCGTGATACACCAGAGCTTGTAAAGGAGGCTCCTCATAATACTCCTATTGGCCGTGTAGACGACGTGCTTGCAGCAAAGCATCCTATTCTCACATATCGACAACTAATCAATGATATGTCGGAAGAAGCATAAACTAAAGATATGAGGTAAACAATGGAAAAAACAGATTTATTGATAATAGGTTCGGGGCCAGGAGGCTACCGAACCGCCTCCTATGCTTCCCAAAATGGGTTAAAAGTAACTATTATAGAGAAGCATTATCCTGGTGGGACTTGCCTAAACGCTGGATGTATACCTACAAAATGCCTTGCACATGATGCCGAACTACGGCTGACAACTTCACATGTCTGTAACACAATTCCACCTCTTGACTTTACGAAAGTAATGGAAAGAAAAGAGGGAGTAATTACCCAACTTAGAGAAGGAGTAAATGCTTTGCTTACTCAACCAGGAATTACATTCATCAAAGGAGAAGCACATTTCATATCTGACCATATTATTGAAGTAAATGGTAAACAAATAGAAGCCAAGAATATAATCATTGCTTCTGGGTCTCGCTCTAAAACTCCCCCCTTCTTAAAAGAAGAAGATATAACAAAGCAAAAAGTAGGTGAACAAAAGATAGTCACATCAACTGAGATACTATCTATAAACAAAATTCCTCGAAGACTATCTATTATTGGAGCGGGAGTAATCGGAATGGAGTTTGCATCAGCATTCTCTGCTTTCGGAAGCGAGGTTACCGTCATAGAATTTATGAAGGAGTGTCTCCCACCTATTGATAGCGATATTGCCAAGAGACTTAGGAAGTCTCTTGAAAAAAGAGGCGTCACATTCTATATGCAAAGTGCAGTTAGCCGAATAGACCTATGTGAGGAGAATAAAGAGGCCGTCAAGCTCATCTTTAAAAGGAAAGATAAGGAAGAGACTATTGAGACTGATTTAGTACTAATTGCAACAGGTAGACAAGCCAACGTTGAAAACTTAGGATTAGACGCAACTGGTATAGAATATAGCCCTAAAGGTATTAATGTAAACGACGACATGGAAACAAATATAAAAGGAGTATATGCAATCGGTGATGTAAATGCTCGTCAGATGCTGGCTCACGCTGCTACTTTCCAAGGATTCCGTGCCGTAAATCACATCTTAGGAAAGAAGGATTTTATACGATTTGATATCATGCCAGCTGCAATTTTCACTTATCCAGAGGCAGCATGTGTAGGTAAGACAGAAGATCAATGTAAGAATGATGGGATCAATTATTCTACTCGCAAAGGCTTCTATCGCTCAAATGGGAAGGCACTTAGCATGGACGAAACAGAAGGAATGATAAAAATCCTCATAAGAGAAGATGGCCTACTTCTTGGTGCACATGCTTATGGTGCACATGCTGCAGACCTCATTCAGGAACTTTCGGCTTTAATGAATCGTGAAGCAAGAATTGATGAAATACGTGACATTATACATATTCATCCAACATTGAGTGAAATTTTACAAGATGCCCTCTTATAAATAGATATCTTTAAGTTCTATCCATTCATAGCAAGTAAAGCATTTTTAAACATGAAATGTTTGGAGGATAAAGATCTTTATACTAACTTTGCAGCAAGAAAGGATACAGATCTTAGTCGTATCGATTCGATCGGGATAGTCATCAAATAAAATTAGAAAACCCGGGATGACTTCTTTTGTCAATGGCGGGCCACATAAAACGCATTATGCGACTAAGCCGCAAGGCCAGTGGATTACAAAGGCGAAGAGCTCTCTTATCATTGATACTCGGACTTTTCATCACATCGTCGATACGACTTTCTATTTTTCCCTCTTCAGAAAGGGAATTTAGGGTGAGGTTCCAGGAGGAATTCTCACCTTTTTCTATAGACAACACTAAGTTTTAAAGCCAGTCTATCACATAAAGATAGGCTATTAAAAGAAAGGATTCAAACTATGTTCTCAGGAATAGTAGAAGAAATGGCTACGCTTATTAATATTGAACACGAACAGGAAAACATCCACCTCACACTCAGGTGTTCGTTTACTGATGAATTAAAAATCGATCAAAGTATTGCCCATAATGGTGTCTGCTTAACGATTGTCCGCTTAAAGGACGAAACCTACACCGTAACAGCCATGAAAGAAACACTCGAACGTTCTAATCTTGGATCTCTAAAGATCGGTGATCATATTAATATAGAACGATCAATGACTATGAACGGGCGATTAGATGGACATATTGTGCAGGGACATGTTGACCAAACTGCAAAATGCGTAAACATAGAAGATGCAGATGGTAGCACTTACTTTACATTCGAATATCCATTCAATAGCCAATTAGCACAAAGAGGATATTTTACTGTAGACAAAGGTTCTGTTACCGTAAATGGAGTCTCACTTACTGTATGTGAACCGACAAATAATAGTTTTAAAGTTGCAATAATACCATATACAAAAGAAAACACTAACTTTGCAGATATAGAGATCGACTCAATTGTAAATATTGAGTTTGATATACTTGGCAAGTACATTGCAAGACTTAACACCTTCACAAAATAATCGCAAGCAATCTGGTTTGTCAAAATTACAAACAACTTATATTTACGTAAAAAGGGTATGTCCAACGGCATATCCTTTTTACATAAAAGCCCCTTACAATATAAAAATTAGTTAATTACACGACTTTTGTATATATTTTTATATGGGTGGATGTAAAAAAAACTCACATAAGCTCTCAATAAATTTTATTTTACAGAAACTTTTATTACCTTTGTTTGCGGATTATCAATATAATGCAAACTAAGAGTAATAAATGAGGAAACAAGTTTATACATCAAAATTCTTTTGGAGCCAAATTATCGTTTGGTTACCACTTTTCCTCATACCTATAATGTATGGGGTACCTCACATCTCTTGGAAGGATAATCTATCACAATACATCATTCCCCTCTCGATGATGATAGTTGTCTACTTGAATTATTTTGTACTAGCTCCAATGCTATTGAAAGGATGTAAGAAAGAATTTTGGTGCTACAATGCATTTATCATTCTTTTATTATCCATTGGACAACACGAGTGGCTTTATTATGTAGGTTTGGAAAGATATTTCGTAACATATCCTTACCGTATACTTTCACAAGAACAAAGAGGCGGATTATATGCACAGCTATTCTTCGTTTTACGCAATGTATTGAACCTAAGTATTTGTGCAGGAGTAGCAACTTCTGTCTTGATGGCAAGACGATTATCAAAGGCAGAAGAAGAAAAGAAAGAGGCAGAAATAGCAATGTCAAAAGCAGAATTGGTGAATTTACGTCAACAGGTGAATCCCCATTTCCTCCTTAATACATTGAATAATATCTATGCTCTTACGGCATTTAATACAGAAAAAGCCCAAAAAGCAATTATTGATTTGTCCAAGATGCTTCGGCATATTCTATATGATTACCAACAGCCTTATGTGAACTTAAAAGAAGAAATTGAATTCCTACGGAACTACATAGCACTGATGATGATTAGGTTACCTGCAAATGTGGATATTAAGCGTGAATGTAATATTCCAGACCCATGTAAGATTTATGTAGCCCCTATGATTTTCATTTCACTTCTTGAAAATGCTTTTAAGCATGGTATCAATCCTGGGCAAAAGAACTTTATTCACATTAAATTAGAAGCTACAAACGAGCAAATTATATTTTCAATAGAAAACAGTTGCTCTCCAAAAGAAAGGTTAAGGAATACGGGACACGGAATAGGTCTTAACCAAGTAGAACGTCGATTGGAGTTAGCCTATCCTGGCAAATATAAATGGGAAAAGAAATTTGATAATAATCAAAATATATATTCATCTAAAATAATTATCTATGACACTAAACTGCATAATAATTGATGACGAGCCTTTAGCTGCAGACTTACTTGCCAGCTATGCCAAGAAAACGCTCTTTCTTAATTTGATTGGTGTATACAATAGCGCTATAGAAGGTATTAAGGCTATTCGAGAAAATAGAATTGATCTTATTTTCTTAGATGTTCAGATGCCTGAACTTAGCGGGTTGGAGTTTGCTAAGATACTTCTAAAAGAGACGAAGATTATTTTCACAACAGCTTTTAGCCAATATGCTGTTGAGGGCTATAAGGCTAACGCTTTGGATTACCTCCTAAAGCCAATTAGCTACGATGATTTCCTTGACGCATCAAACAGAGCTTTAGACTGGTTCAAGAGTATTCGCCATTCTGAAGATGCCGCTAATGATCGTTTTATTTTTGTCAAAAGCGAGTATAAACTAGTTAAAATAATGTTCGACGACATACTTTATATAGAAGGACTGAAAGACTATGTGAAAATTTATCTGACTGATGATCGCAAGCCAATTATGAGTCTAATGAACATGAAAAAGATAGAAGAATCCTTACCTAAGCCAGAATTCATGCGTATTCACCGCTCCTATATTGTACATATGAAAAAAGTTGATGGTATAGATAGATTCCGTATTGTAGTAGGAGATTCAATCCTCCCTATTTCAGATAGCTATAAAGCCATACTTCAAGATTATCTTGATGGGCATACCTTATAAGGAACTCTCTGACCTTTTTATATATATGAAAAAGCATAAATCTCCTGCTACTTTCACTAAATGGGAAAGTAAATGAGGTTTATGCTTTGCCATTTTAAACAAAACTACAGCTAACCCTTATAATAACTTTTATAAACTTGGTTTCAATAAATAACCCATAACTTGATGTATAGAGGTAGGTGTAAGCATATGAAGTATACAACTATCCCATTGTTTATGCCAACATAAGAGAATAGAAGCCTGAACAATGCTTTCCTATCTCTGCATTAAAGATCGTTAGCTTTGCTTTTTTATAAGCAAGCATATATACTATGATTATACGTAAAAACATAAAAAAGAAAGAAGAAGGATATATACAACTAATAGTAAAACAAACTTACATAAACAAGAAGACTAAAAAGAACCAAGAGGAAGATAAGGGTCTTAATACGACTTTGTAATGTACACATAATCAGGTAGTTATAAATAGACTTGCAAAAGGGCGCCTTTTACTATGTAAAAGAGCACCTTTTACCACTCAAAAGGGCACCTTTTGCAATGCAAAAGGTGCCCTTTTGGAATACAAAAAGTGCTCTATTTGAAGAAGACAGCGAATTAATTTTACACGAGTAAGAAAGTTCTCTATCTAGCCTCATGTAGTTTGCTCCGAATCAAAGGTTCCCTTTTGCGATAAAGGAATATCTTTTTTTGTTCACCCCCAAAAGAGCTTTAAGACTATAAAAAGGATATATATCTATTACATAGCACATCCTATTGGGCATCAAAACTGCAAAAATATCAAACCTCTTTCCTGTCAACCTTACTCCTATGGCAGTTTTTAATTATAATAATCAAGCTATTCCTAGGTATGGAATATACGACTCGTACAAAACGAACAGCTTCTCTCCCCTATTGATTGAACTTTACATTAAGAATATCCAAAGGATGCTCTATTAAATTATTTGCGCCATGCTCTATCAAGAACTCTTTATCCCTGAACCCCCAGAGAACACTAAGGCAGGGTAACCCGCTATTCTTTGCAGTCATAATATCAACGTCGCTGTCACCAATATATACAGCCCCTTCTTTGTCAGCACCTAATTGGCGGAGTGCTTCCAACACCGTATCAGGTGCAGGCTTCTTGCGTATATTTTCTCTTTCTCCTATTGCAACCTCTATAGTTTCAGGGAAAAAATGTTTTGCTAACTCCTGCGTTGCTTCATAAAACTTATTACTGACAATAGCCAAACGCTTTCCACGCTGCTTTAAAATATTCAGCATCTCAGGGATTCCTTCGTATGGACGAGTCGTATCAAGGTTATGTTTTAAATAATGTTCTCTGAATTTAGCGTATGTTTCATCAAACCGAGGATTATCTACCCCACCAGGAATTGCCCGTTCCATAAGCAATTTTACCCCATTACCAACAAACATTCGAACTTCCTCCACAGTTCTCTCCGGCATCCCAGCCCAATGAAGAGCATAATTAGTACTCATTGCCAAATCATTCAAAGAGTTAAGCAATGTGCCATCTAAATCAAAGATGTATGTTTCAAAATCTTTCATTATCCTTCTCTTTTTACGAAGCAAAATTACTCAATAATAAAGATAAAAGGATATGTTTTCTCTTAAATTTAGAAAAAGAACACATCAAAACACTAGTATTGCTATATTTTTATCTGATAAAATTGTAACTTTGCACTATTAAAATATAAAATAAGAATAATGGCAAAAAAGACAAATACTAGTTCAGGAAAGCGATTAATCATAGCAATAGTATGCGTGATTCTTGCTGGTGCGACTTATTTTCTATTCTTTTCAGGAATGTCACGCACAGGAAAGGAACAATACATCTTCATTGATAACAATGACAATATAGATTCTGTATATGCGAAACTTCAACCTCTGTCAACATCTCAAGGGTTTTGGGTTTTCAAACAATTAGCAAAAATAACTGATTATGCCGATAACATTCGTACAGGTAGGTTTGCAGTCGGTTCAGCAGGTTCTCTCCAAACTTTTCGTCACATAAAGAATGGACTTCAAGCCCCAGTCTCTCTCACTATAAGATCTGTCAGAACTTTAGATGACCTTGCAAGCGACATCAGTGAGAAGATGATGTTTTCACGTAGTGAACTTCTTTCTCGGTTAACATCAAAAGATGACTGCAAGAAATATGGATTTACACCAGAAACTATTCCTGCAATGTTTATTCCGAACACATATGATTTCTATTGGGATACGTCTGTAGATAAGTTTCTTGATAAGATGCATAAAGAATACAATAAGTTCTGGACCTTTGAACGGAAGCAGAAAGCTAAAACCGCAGGGCTGTCCGAAGTCGAGGTTATAACATTAGCAAGCATCGTTGACGAAGAGACAGATAATGAGGCTGAGATGCCGAAGGTTGCAGGAATGTATATCAACCGACTTCATCTCAATATGCCGCTACAGGCGGACCCAACAATAAAATTTGCCACCAGAAACTTTACTGCACATCGCATCTATCAGAAGTGGCTTACTGTAGACAGTCCGTATAATACATATAAATATCGTGGGCTTCCTCCTGGTCCAATACGCATACCATCTATTGCAGCTATCAATGCCGTACTAAATTATGTGCACCATGATTATATTTATATGTGCGCAAAAGAAGACTTCAGCGGTACACATAACTTTGCAAAGACATACGAAGAACATCAAGTTAATGCTGCAAAATATGCCAAGGCTCTTAATGAGCATGGTATCAACTAAGTACGGCTATATTATTAAAGAGAATATAAGAAAACATTTAGGGGAGCTAAACAAAATGTTTAGCTCCCCTAAATGTTTTACTTTATGTCAACTTATCAAGAGAAACTCTCTATCAATAGCCATATATTAAGAAAGGTAACAATGCCTGCAAGTGAATAAAGAAACATCATATTAGCCTTGCTATTAGCATACTTTCCCATGACACGCTTGGAAGAGGTAAGCCCCACTTGAAGAAAAACGGTAAATGGAAGTTGTACTGATAAGAACATTTGTGAGATTATAAGCCCCTTAAAAGGATCTCCAATAAAGAAGATGATCAAGAGCGCAATACCTAAAGATAAAACAATTCCTACAATGGAGTGCGTATCCTTAGCATTGTATGATTCACCGAACAAACCAGAGAAAATACTACCAGCAGCCATCCCACTTGTTATCGTACTTGATATACCAGCCAACAATAAGGCTATAGCAAAGATATTAGCTGCATTATTACCCAACAGAGGTTGTAACATAGCTTGTGCTTGGGAGAGCTCTTCTACATGCTGATTATGCGCAAAAAAAGTAGTCGCAGCTAAAAGAATCATAGCAGAATTTATAGCCCACCCCACTATCATTGAGAATAAAGTATCTATAAACTCATACTTCAGCATGTGTTGGATACGCTCATCACCTTCCAGATGTATCTCTCTACTTTGGACAATCTCTGAATGAAGGAAGAGATTATGAGGCATAACAACAGCTCCCAATACACTCATGATTATCAATAAAGAGCCTTGTGGAACAGTTGGGACAAAGGCGCCTTCAATAGCAGAAGGCCAATGAACATCTACTAAAAATAACTCATAGATAAACGAAAGCCCTATCATTGATACGAAACCTATAATAGCGCGCTCCATTTTCTTATAGCTATTCGTAAATAACATAATGAGAACTGCTACCGTAGTCAACACAGAACCAGTTGGAATACTAATACCAAATAACATCTGTAAGGCAATAGCTCCTCCTAATATCTCTGCAAGTGAGGTGGATATACTTGCTAGGATAGCACTTATAATAATAGGGCGTCCTATCCACTTAGGAGCATATTTCACTGCTGCCTCACTCAAACAGAGACCAGTAACAATGCCCAAATGTGCAACATTATGCTGCAGTGCAATCAGCATAATCGTTGAAAGCGTAACAACCCATAATAGAGTATAACCATATTCTGAGCCCGCAGCAAAGTTACTAGCCCAGTTCCCTGGATCTATAAAGCCTACGGTCACTAATAAACCTGGTCCAATATACTTGAAAATGTCTAAAGCACCCAACACATGTGGATGATCTTTACGTTTAAGTTCTTTTAGAATATTCTTCATACACATCTTAATTTCCTACAAAGATACAATAACAATACGAGAACGAGGAATAGATAACAGTGTTAACTATAAATTTCATTATTTATGAGTAGACACAAACAAAATACTCAACTGTAGGAGAACCTTTTTTAATGACCCTAAATTAAAAGCCTCACATAACAGCATTATCTAAGACCGAGAGATTGTATCCTTATTCTAAAAGCTCATTTCTATCTTGTAATAGTATATAAAGCGATTACAGTAAGCCAATACTTGTTCTTGCGCTTTATTATAAATTATCATTAGTTTGCTTGATTGGACTTACATCTCATTCTATCTCTTCAAAGAGCTTACTATCTAAATCTTTAATGTTCTCAAAAGGAATCTTCTCCCCAGAAGAAAGAATAATTCTCTTGCGTTCCATCTGTATATCCTTCAATTGAGCTGTGACAGTAAGATACTTTCCACCAGCCTTTCGCTTGTCAGGCTCAAAGTATGTAACTACTACATCTGGTGAGATTTCCAAAAAACCTTGTAAAATGGATAGCTTCCTATCCAATAGATCTTTTCTATCTTCCATTAAGTCTTCCTTTGGTTCGGTATAACGCTCTACCTCAGCAAGAACTTCCTTAAGTCCCTTAACCGCCATAAAAGGCATAAACTGAGCAGCACGTTTGTAAAGACTCATCTGCGGACGATTCTTAGAAACGTGATGTGGGAGATTAATTATATCATCATAGTTATCCTCCATGTTGCCTTTATATAGCTTATACTAAAATTGGAAATATATAAAAGGTTGGATATCTGAGCTCTTAACTTGCATAATAATAAAGATAACAATGGTAATTGCTATAGCAGACAATAAGACACCACCCTTTTGCAATACGTTCACACAATGTCTTTGCCAACTATCAGGAATCCAATGTGTCAATAAGGCGAATGCCATCAGCAGAAAAACATACTTATAACCTACGAAGACATCAGGCAAAACGGAAGGATTAAACTTTGTGAACATTTGCTTAATCATAACTCCAACGCCTTCAAAATCCTTGCAACGGAAGAGAAGCCATGTAAAACAAAGAACATGGAACGTTATAAATACAGAAAAGAAGCGTCGTAAACCCGTAGGATGATAATGCTTGTCATGCTTCATCACAGTTTGTGACCAGAACTTATGCAAACAGACCAAAGCCCCATGTAATACCCCCCATACAATAAAATTTAATGAAGCACCATGCCATAAGCCACAAGCTGTCATGGCTATCATCTGGTTGAGATACATATGTAATGTACCTTTTCTGTTCCCACCTAAAGAGATATATACATAATCACGAATCCATGTAGAAAGAGAAATGTGCCAACGACGCCAAAAGTCCGTCATGGAATCAGCTGTTAATGGAGCATTAAAGTTCATCGGAATCTTGAATCCTAATAGCAAGGCAATGCCAATAGCCATATCAGAATAACCAGAGAAATCACAATAAATTTGAATGCAATAGCCATAAAGTCCTAAAAGAACTTCACCACCAGAGAAGAGTGTAGG
The DNA here is from genome assembly GCF_055385135.1 of Prevotella histicola. Taxonomy (NCBI): domain Bacteria; kingdom Pseudomonadati; phylum Bacteroidota; class Bacteroidia; order Bacteroidales; family Prevotellaceae; genus Prevotella; species Prevotella histicola. The sequence goes on from NZ_AP043793.1 coordinate 481,713, forward strand.
ATTGTCAAAGATACGATCAACGAAGTTTTGTGAAATGTAATCGGATATAACTGCTTTCTTAAATAAGCCTGTGATAATAAAGAATACACCCCATGCGAACATCTCTCGACTAATATGTAACGGCTTTCGTATTTGTGGTCCAAAATCTGTTGCACGAGTAATAGGTCCCGCTAAGAGTGTTGGGAAGAAACTTACATAGAATGCATAATCCAGCAACTTATCCATTGGCTGTATCTTTCCGCGATAGACATCAACAACATAGGAAATAGTTTTAAATGTATAGAAACTTATTCCTACTGGTAAGAAGATATCCCATGGTTGGAAATTGTTGCCTATCATCTGTGCAACCATTCCTACAAAGAAGTTGGTATACTTAAAGTAAGCCAGCAAACCCAAATCTATTAACAGGCTCAGTGCTAGCCACAACTTTGCATATTGCCTATTAGCAATACGCTTAGCAATATAAAAATCGCTGACAGTGACTATGAATAATAAGAAGAAATAGAAGCCACTACTCTTATAAAAGAAGTAATAAGAAAAAAGTGTTATAAACAACAGGCGCTTATCAACCTTATTACGCAGGCAGTAATAGCCAATCATAAACAACAGGAAAATAAACAGAAAAGCACCTGAGGAGAACAATAATGGCTCACGCTGATTATACAATAAGATGTCGCCAATCTTACTAAAGTTGAGTGAACCTATATATACTCCTATCTCTTGGAAAAAGGATCCAAGAGTAAAAAGTATTTGATCAAGAAAATTACCTATATTCATCTCATTATTTATTTATTAACTTTGCACGGCGTGCGTAGTTTTTCTGCCCTGCAACGATTGATTTAAAGATACGTTGACTGACATATTTTCCTCCTTTATAGTTGATATGTACGTAATCTTTTGTACCCATATCCTGCTCGTCAACAATACGCATCATGGTGCCAGCACCACCCATTGATCTAAAAAGATTATAAAAGCCTACATGACAATTAGCAGCAAGCTGTTCTTGATAGCCGACAAGCATTTCAACTCCCTTCATTGTTCCATCAGGAGAAGTCTTTGAGCCACGATCAGGACTGCTGACAATCAAAATACTTGATTCAGGAAAACACCTGCGGAAAAGCTCGACAACCAACTTCATATCTGAAATGTATTTCTTAAGCCGTTCGGGTGTCGTTTCTGCATCAATAGCATTGACTCCAAACTGAAAGACAATAAGATCGTATGGACGAATCTTCGCAAATTGCTTTAACATTCCCTCGGGTAGTTTGGCTAGAGTCTTACCACTTGAGCCACGCATACTAAAATTATCAAGAACAATACCACTTCTTCCCTCTTGAGATGTTCCAAAAAGGATTGTATTCACACCTGTTACTTTGATGTTTGCATGAGATGTCAGACCATCTATCTTAGCTACCTGCACTTCATTTGATGGAGAAACCAGCTCCGTAAAGGTCTTTCCACCATCTATTTGGAAGTTAACGTTTGCGCCACCTTTAGTCCGCAGATACAAATAAGTACATTCCCACTTATCTGTATGCAAATATTCATGTAACTTAAAAGGAGCATACATCATTGTAGCTTGTCCCCCCATCGTATAATAACGCTCAGCTATACCGGCCTGATTTACATCATAACTTGCAGGTTTCTTAACCATGTGTTCTGTAAGGCCCGTAAATTTATTGTCAACAGTATGCTTGTATTGATCAAGATCATTACCTGCATCTATCCAACCAACGCCACATCCCCCATATTGGCGCTGTAAGTCCTCACGTAAGTCAGCAAGCAATATATCACCTTCAATAAACGAATCTCCAAAATAAGCAATACGAACAGGGCCACCCGTCTGCTTCTTTTCAGCTAAAGAAGTAAGTTGTGCATAGAAATGATCTAGCCCCCCAGCTTTACCTGCAGCATAATCAATGATACGCTCAGTTCCCTTTGGCCACTCCTCTTTAAAGTTGATAGTATTCCCATTCTTATCTAATGTAAGAATAGCTGAAGGCTCTTTGGGAGTTGGAATAATACTCTTCAATTCCTTCTTCTCCCTTGCTAAGTCACTTAAAATATCTACTTCTCTCAACTCAACACCTCCTATTTTTATTGTAGGAAGGAAATGAAGAAGGAAAAGAAAAAAGACAACTAACACTGTCAATGACAGTGGTTTATAGATATTATCATTCATCTTGATAAAAATTCTCTAACCTTTCGTTAACCTAGTTATAAAATATTAATAGCTTCATCCAGCATCTTCAATCCCTTAGGAGTACAAATGCCACGAACAAACAATATTATAGACGTTTTAAAAAGCTCCTTTATGTCATACGTTTTATATAGACAGCCTTTCATTACTTCACGACCAGCAGCACTCGACAGCTCTCTTATTATATCATAGTTTATATTAGGAAGAAAATAGCCTTCTTCCACTCCACGCCTCATAAAAGCTTTAGCATCTATATCATGTTGCTGGTGCTGTTTATCAATATATGACAGAAGTCTCGGATATTTTCTTATATCTTCAAAGAATAAGGGACTCATTCTGCTAAGCTCTTTCATCCGAAGTCTATAGAATTCCAAAATAATTGAAATCACATTTGCTCCAGACTTATCAAAATTCTGCATACTTTGATGTTCTTTCTCACTATTGTGTTGAAGCACACCTAAAAGAAGAACTTCCTTATTATCATATATTTCGTATAGAGTTCGTTTTGATATTCTCAGATTATTGGAAATATCATCCATTCTAACCTGCCTAATCCCATGCCGATAGAATAAAACCGTTGCAACCTGCAAGATCTTTTCTTTCAAATTCTGACGATAAACATTTTCTATTGTGGTATTCTGCATCAAAATCTAATTTTGCCGCAAAATTACAAAAAACTTCCATAATGACATTCGTTTTAGAGTAGATTTTACTAACTTTGTGCTTCAAACAAGAATATTTATAATTACGAATACACATTATAATAACATAAAGTAAAAGATTCATTATGGTCAAGGTAACAAAAGAAGCAGCTCTTGAATATCATCATAACGGCCGTCCAGGCAAAATCGAAGTAAAACCAACAAAACCATATAGCACACAAACTGATTTAAGTCTGGCTTATTCTCCTGGTGTAGCTTTTCCATGTTTAGAAATTCAACAGAATCCAGATGATGTATATAAATATACTGATAAAGGAAACCTCGTTGCAGTAATCAGTAACGGTACTGCCGTTCTTGGACTGGGAAATATCGGAGCAATGAGTGGAAAACCTGTTATGGAAGGTAAAGGGTTACTCTTCAAAATTTATGGTGGTATTGATGTCTTTGACATAGAAGTAGCTGAAGAAGACCCTGACAAATTCTGTGAAGCTGTAGAAAAAATAGCCCCAACCTTTGGAGGTATCAACCTTGAAGATATCAAAGCACCTCAGTGCTTTGCCATCGAAGAACGGCTAAAGAAAACTCTGGATATACCCGTAATGCACGATGACCAGCACGGAACAGCAATCATATCAGCTGCTGGTTTAAAGAATGCCTTAGAGGTTGCAGGAAAAGATATTAAAGATGTAAAGTTAGTTGTGAATGGTGCCGGTGCAGCTGCAATCTCATGCACGAAGATGTATGTAGCATTGGGGCTAAAGAAAGAAAACATCGTAATGCTTGATTCAAAAGGAGTCATTACTTCTGATAGAGAAAATCTTACGCCACAAAAAGCTCTCTTTGCCACAGATCGACATGACATCCATACATTAGAAGAGGCCATCAAGGGTGCCGATGTTTTCGTTGGTCTTTCAAAAGGGAATATTCTTTCACAGGATATGGTTCGTTCCATGAATGAGAATCCTATTGTATTTGCTCTAGCAAACCCTGTTCCTGAGATTTCATATGACGATGCTATTGCTGCACGTCCTGATGTTATTATGTCTACTGGACGTTCTGACTATCCAAACCAGATCAACAATGTAATTGGTTTCCCATATATCTTCCGTGGCGCACTGGATGTACATGCCAAGGCCATCAATGAGGAAATGAAAATGGCAGCAGTCTTAGCTATTGCCGATTTAGCTAAACAGACAGTACCAGATGTCGTAAATGAGGTTTATCATGTCAATGACCTTACTTTTGGACCTAAGTACTTTATCCCCAAACCTGTCGACCCACGCCTAATTACAGAGGTTAGTGCTGCCGTTGCAAAAGCAGCAATGGAGAGCGGCGTAGCCCGTACTCCAATCAAAGATTTCGAAGACTACAAAGAACGCCTGCGCCAAATGTTAGGACAGGAGACGAAGCTAACTCGCACACTGCATGCCACAGCTGCACAGCATCCACGGCGTATTGTCTTTGCAGAAGGTGGACATCAGACCATGATGAAAGCTGCAGTACAGGCAAAGCAAGAAGGTATCTGTGAGCCTATCCTTCTGGGTAACCCAGACCGTCTGAACCGTGTAGCAAACCGTCTAAAGCTTGATATCTCTGATATTGAAGTTATCGACATGCGTGCAGATAAGGAACAAGGACGCCGTGCTACCTATGCTAAGCACCTCGCAGAGAAGCGTTCTCGCGAAGGTTATACCTTTGAGGAGGCATATGACAAGATGTATGAACGTAACTACTTCGGCATGTCTATGGTTGAAAACGGCGATGCAGACGCTTTCATCACAGGACTTTACACTAAATACAGCAATACTATAAAGGTTGCAAAGGATGTTATCGGTATCCGCCCAGAATATAATCACTTCGGAACAATGCATATTCTGAATACGAAGAAGGGCGTATTCTATATAGCAGACACGTTGATCAACCGTCACCCTGACGGCGATGTACTTGCAGATGTAGCACGTTTAGCTGCCCATTCTGTCAAATTCTTCAATGATGAACCTGTAATTGCAATGCTCTCCTACTCTAACTTCGGTTCAGATAAGGAAGGATCTCCACAGAAAGTACACACTGCCGTGGAGAAATTGCAGGAGGAATGCCCAGAATTGGCTATAGACGGTGAGATGCAAGTTAACTTTGCACTGAATAAAGAGCTACGCGATGAGAAGTTCCCATTTACCCGTCTCAAAGGAAAGGACGTAAATACACTTATATTCCCAGACCTTTCATCCGCCAATAGTGGTTACAAACTTCTGCAGGCACTTAGCCCAGAGACAGAAGTGATTGGTCCTATTCAGATGGGTCTCAATAAGCCTATCCACTTTACTGACTTTGAATGTTCTGTTCGAGACATTGTAAACATCACAGCAGTAGCTGCTATTGATGCTTATGTTGAGAAGGTAAAAAACAAGAAATAAACGGTTTTTCCCGATAGGAAACAAAGGAGATAAACACTCTTTCGGAGTTGTTTGTCTCCTTTTTCTATGCCAATACAGAACACAACATAACACTTAACACGAAAAAGAATCATACATAGAGTTCCTCATTCCTAAACACCTAATACCTGATTCTATATATTTCCATTTTCTTTCCATACCGTCTACCCTGCTTTCCTATAGGATCTGATTCTGTTTTTCATAGGACTCTCTATTACTTTTCATAGGACTATATATTATTATCTAAACGTGATAATTAATTATCTAAGTGTGATAAACAATTATCTAAGTGTGATAAATAATTATCACGCTTAGATAACATAATAATCTCCGCACAAAAGAAATACGAAGTACCTACTAAAATAAAACGGAATACGGAAAAACAAAAGAGGATACATAGAGAATTGTTTGTTCTCTATGTATCCTCATAATCTTATTTCCAATAATATAGAATCCTCTCTTAGCACAGAGAGGGAACTAACTTACCTACGCTACATCTCTCCAAATAGGCGTTATAACAGTGTAAGTTAGCCGTAAAACAATTGTTTTAATATAAGGTATTATTACGCATTACAGAATTCTCGCGACACGAATCCCAATATTGGAAGCACGCGAAAGCATATAATCATAAAACGTTTCAGAAGGCTCAACAACCTGATTACCATTCCTTCGCAAACTGGAAGCATTCATAAGATGGAGTCCATCCTTATGCCAAACAGCAAAACCGAGATGCGTTGTGTCGAGCTCCCGCTTATTAGTTACTATCGCAATGATATCCCCGTCATGTATAATATTGCGGAGTAACGGACTTCTCAGTTGTCCTATTGGAATATACTTAACTTGGGTCCCGTTCGTTTTATCCTCTAATGCTTTGATTTCTTCCACCCGTTCGGGATTACCCTTTAGCATGTCATACGCCTTTGCATTGAGACTCATATAGTTAATCTTCAACGTCTGTAGAGCCGTGAATGGCGGATCAGGCTCATTGATTTCACGGACCAATCCTTTCTGCTCATTGTCCTGCAGCCACCAATGGAAATAATGTAATCGATTGGTATAGCTCATCTTCCCACCACGATAACGGATAACCTCGAGCGTATGAACATAATCTGAGAAACGTGTAAGACCTTGCTCTATACAGAGAACAAGTGCTGTCACTGTCTCGACATACGTAGTACAATCCAATTCATGCAGGTTAATGACAAGACGCTCTTCATCATTACGGTCTAATGTATGCGCTACATAAGGGACACCGAGGAAATGGCGAGCAACACGCAAAATAAGTTGCTCATGAGAGAGTGTCTTCTTTTGCGGTACATACTCTTTAAGTATTTGCACAACGAGTGCACTATCCCCCTTAGTATAAGTATCAATATACGAAGGTAAAGTATCAATAGGAACCACAAGAGAATCACGTCTTGCCATTGCTATAGAGTCAGCCTCGCTATACTCGTTCATATTACGTTCTGCCTTAGCTCCGCATGCCGACAAAGCTAAAAGAGCTAAACCAATAAAAAAATACTTCTGTTTCATCATTTACCTTAATAGTTCCTACCCTATTATCAAGTCTGATCTTCCTTCCAAGCAGAATGTGGTTGGGCCTTATTTTTCTTTCTTCCAAAATTAAAACCGCAATAGATATTTACGCTTCCGAAGAAGTTATTCGTTGAAAACTTACTTCTATGATAATTATAAGCATGGAATATCCCACTCATTCCAGCATACCATTTACTATTATTCCATACCAGTCCAAAACGCCCGATTCCGTCAATATTTATATTATTGAACTTGAATTCACTGAGAGAGAAACTGCGATGTGTTGCTCCACCAGTACTTCTTTTATAAGCAAGTGCTACGGAAAGCGACCCCGCCAACAGCCAATTGCGTGCAAACACCCAATTATAGGCATATCCTCCACTGACAGAGACATCCGTATACTTAACCTGACCTATCATCAGCGTACTATCTATTGGTGTTCTGGAAAGCTGACTCCCCATACGGTCTGCAAGAGCTTTGGTTAGGTTATCCCAGTCAACTTCCAATGTATGACGCGTATAACCAATTCCCAACAATGGGCTTCCTGCAGAACGTCGTTGGATTGTGCTCTGACTAAAAGCTGCTGGATAAGAAAACTTGCGATGATTAAAGATGTAATAAAGATTAAAGCCTTTTATCGTAGACATTAGTCCTCCAAACGGCATACCTCGAACATTCTCCGTTGAAACATTCTTTCCAAGGTCAAGTTGCCTTATCTTATAATCATTACCTGTCTTACGATAATAAATATCAAGTCCAGCCATTGAACTATACAAGCTCAGATCATATTCCTGCCGTGGATTATTTTCATGATGCCAAAAATCCAAATGTTTAATATCAAGTGTATAACCTAGAAATATCCAGCGCCATCCAACATAAGGTCCTATACGAATTGTAGCCTCTGGTGCAAATGTGATTCCCTGACCACTGGCATTACTTAACCTATATACCTCATATGTATTTGTATTTTGGACCATAACCGTAAAATTATACTTTTGCGGTTCAATGTAGGTTGTATCAATCTCATTAAACTTATGAGACACACGCTTTTCTTTATTCTGCTGCCGTTTAAATGAACGCGAAATAGTGTCTATACGCATCCAACGTACAGAATCAAACACTTGCTTGATTGGCTGAACCATCTCGCTATCCTGAACAATTTTCTGCCCAACAGATATATCCGATTCTGACGAGGCATAAGTATTCACTCCTCCTTCTATAATAAAGAAGAAGATAAGACATAAACAGTGGTTGAACATTAGCTTCATGTAAATTGCTAAATGGATATCTATCCCCCTTCCGAGGGTTTATATTTTACCAAGAATACGATCCATCACCCAATTGGTTGGGGTGGCACTGATGCTTGTACAGTCACAAGCTCCAAAACCTTGCATGTCCTCAATAACGGACTTGATTATAGGTAATTGTACATAAGGAGGGTTTGCCACCTCAATATTCTTCACACCTTCACTAGTACAAAGATGAATTGGCTCGTACGTATAGACAGAGAAAGCCAAACGACCTTTCGAACCATAAATCTCTATACGGTCCTCACGGGCACTTTCATGTGCTGCAAAACACCAAGCGCCACTACCTGTCAAACCATTCTCAAAACGGAAAACTGCGTTCACAGTATCCTCTACATTATACAGTCCTGCACGGTTAGCTTTGTATCCGTGAGCTTTCACAATAACTCCAAAAAAGTTCTGAAGTAAATCAAGCTGATGGGGAGCTAAATCATAGAAATAGCCACCACCAGAGATATTTGATTGTAAACGCCATGGCAACTGTTCGTTTTGTTTATAGTCTAGGTCGCGAGGTGGAACAGCAAAACGCACCTGTACTGTAAGAACCTTACCAATATCACCTTTCTCTATTATCTCTTTTACCTTTTTGAAATATGGCAAATAACGCCGGTAATAGGCTACAAAACACGAGACGCCAGTCTCTTCTGATATACGATTAATACGTACGCAGTCTTCATATGACGCAGCTAAAGGCTTCTCTATATAACAAGGCTTACCAGCTCTCATTGCCATTATAGCAAAAGTAGCATGGGCTGATGGTGGTGTTGCTATATAAACAGCATTAACATCTGGGTCATCTACTAATTCTTGTGCATCAGTATACCACTTACGAATACCATGACGTTCAGCATAAGAACGGGCTTTAAGTTCGCTGCGACTGAATACCGCAACAACCTTAGAGCCCATAATCTCGTTGAAAGCAGGTCCTGATTTCTTCTCCGTGACCTCCCCACAACCAATAAATCCCCAGTTAATCTGCTTCATTTACACCTTGTTTTCCTGCAAAATTACAAAAAAACTATTAACTACCAATCCTCACCTCCTTTCTTTTTAGTAACTTTGCAATAAATAAGTAAACCCTAAAGATGATTATAAAGAAGTCAGAATTTACTATTTCGTCACCAAATGTAACGAAATGTCCAGAGGATACAAAGGCTGAGTATGCATTTATTGGCCGGTCAAATGTAGGAAAATCTAGTTTAATTAATATGTTATGTAACCATAAAGGGTTAGCAAAGACATCTGCAAAGCCTGGCAAGACATTACTTATTAATCACTTTATGATCAACAATGAGTGGTATCTGGTAGACTTACCTGGCTATGGATACGCCAAAAGTTCAAAGACAGTTCGTAATAAACTGGAACAAATGATTGCACAGTACATTCTCCAACGTAAACAGCTGGTAAATGTTTTTGTTCTGATTGACATAAGACATGAACAACAAAAGATTGATCGTGAGTTTGTTGATTGGCTGGGGGAAAGTAATGTTCCTTTTTCTATTATCTTCACCAAAGCAGATAAACTGTCACCAGCAAAAGCAAAATCAAATGCGTTATTATGGATGAAGAAGTTGGAAGATAGATGGGAGAATCTTCCACCTTACTTCATTACATCCGCTGAACAAAAGATGGGTAAAGACGAAGTACTGGACTATATTGAGCAGATAAACGAGACATTAGTGTAATTATGGCACAAATACCATATCTTGATGTGCAGAACCTAACTAAGAGTTTCGGTGCTCAGGTTCTCTTTAAAGACATATCCTTTTCTATTGCAGAGGGACAACATATAGGTCTTGTAGCACAAAACGGCACCGGAAAGTCTACTCTCCTCTCTATCCTTACAGGAAGGGAAAGTTACGATAGTGGAAATATCATCTATCGGAATGACCTTCGAGTAGGCATGTTAGAACAAAATCCAAAGTTCGACCCGAAGGAAAGTGTGCTTGACGCATGCTTCAATCATGAAGGTAACCCTAACAGAATTTTAAAAGCTAAGCAGATCTTAACCATGCTGAAGATAAATGATTTAGATCAGCCTATGGAACAGCTTAGCGGAGGACAACAGAAAAGAGTTGCATTAGCAAACGTACTCATATTAGAGCCTGACTTCCTAATACTAGACGAACCTACCAATCATCTTGACTTAGAGATGATAGAATGGTTAGAAGGATACTTATCCCGTGGAAATAAAACAATCTTTATGGTCACTCACGACCGCTATTTCCTTGATAATGTTTGCAATACTATCTTAGAATTAGACAATAAGACTATCTACACATACCGAGGGAATTATTCATATTATTTAGAGAAAAGACAGGAGCGTATTGACAATACTCGAGCAGAAATAGCACGCGCCAATAACCTCTATCGTACGGAATTAGAATGGATGCGAAGAATGCCACAGGCTCGTGGACACAAGGCCCGCTATCGTGAAGAAGCTTTCTACGAGCTACAAGCAAAAGCAAAACAAAGAATTGAAGAGAGACAAATCCGATTAAAATCCTCAACAGTATATATTGGCAGTAAGATATTTGAATGTCAATATGTCTCAAAGAAGTTCGATGATAAAGTTATTTTGAAAGATTTCTATTATAACTTTTCACGTTTTGAGAAGATGGGAATTGTCGGTAACAACGGTACTGGAAAATCCACTTTTATTAAGATGCTATTGGGCAAGGTAACACCTGACAGTGGCAAATTCGACATAGGAGACACCGTACGTTTTGGCTATTTCTCGCAAGAAGGCTTAAAATTTCACGAGGACCAAAAGGTAATTGATATCATTACCGATATAGCAGACTACATTGATTTAGGAGGTGGAAAGCACATGACTGCATCCCAATTCCTCAACTTCTTCCTTTTCTCACCAGAAGAACAACATAATTATGTATATAAACTCTCTGGTGGCGAAAAAAGAAAGCTCTATTTATGCACCGTTTTGATGCAAAACCCAAACTTTCTTGTTTTGGATGAGCCCACCAATGACCTTGATATCCAAACATTACAAATATTAGAGGAGTACCTGCAGGACTTCCCTGGATGTGTCATTGTTGTGTCTCATGACCGTTATTTCATGGATAAAGTTATTGACCATCTATTAGTGTTCAAAGGAGAAGGAGAGGTAAAGGACTTCCCTGGGAACTACACACAATACCGGGATTTCCAAAAGATGAAATCTAAAGAAGAGGCGCAACAAACGCCTATCAGGAAAAGTAACGCTGCAGAAGAGAATACAAAGAAAGACTATCATAACAACACAAAGCGTAAAATGTCTTTCAAAGAGAAACGCGAATATGAACAACTGACAGAAAGAATCAGCCAATTGGAAGAGGAAAAGAATAATATAGAGGGACTACTTTGCTCTGGAACACTTTCAATAGAAGAACTGACAGAGAAAAGCAAACGACTACCTCTTTTAAAAGAAGAACTGGATGAGTTGGAATTTCGTTGGTTAGAACTATCCGAATTAACCTAGGATTATTAATACGCGAGTTCGGGATAAGAAAAGGCTTGAAAAAGTTGGTAATCTCGTCAAAAATTCGTATCTTTATAGGTGAAAATCAATAGATTACAAGATTTTTGAACGATGATTACCAAGGACAAAGTTACTGAAATTTTCTGTATAATCGACGAGTTTGATAAGAATTTGAGTGCCGAATTAGCGAAAAACCTGCGTCTACCGTCCCATAACAGTGACGGCAAACGCTACCGAAACCGCAAGGGCAGACTCTCGGAAAGTGAGATTATGACCATTTTGGTATGCTATCATTTCGGCGCATATCGCAATTTCAAGGAGTATTATTTGAATTGGGTCAAAGGGGTGATGCGTCAGGATTTTCCCGACGCGGTTTCCTATAACCGCTTCGTTGAACTCATGCCAAGAGTGTTCTTTAAGATGATGCTGTTCATGAAGCTCTATGCCTTCGGCAAGTGTACGGGTATAACATTCGTTGACAGCACAATGATACCCGTATGTCACAATGTACGACGATATTACAACAAAGTCTTTGCCGGCCTCGCCAAGGACGGAAAGGGTACCATGGGCTGGTGTCATGGATTCAAGCTGCACCTGCTATGCAATGATTCTGGTGAAGTGATAACGTTCTGTCTTACAGGAGCAAATGTGGATGACAGAGATAGCAGGGTATGGACGGTATTTGCAAAGGTCTTATTTGGGAAGATCTTTGCTGATAGAGGGTACATCAAGCAGGAACTCTTTGATAGTCTGTTCAGTCAAGGTATCCAACTCGTTCATGGGCTCAAGGCTAAGATGAAGAACAAACTGATGCCTATGTGGGACAAGATTATGCTGAGGAAAAGATACATTATCGAGTGCATTAACGAACTACTCAAGAACAAAGCCAACCTTGTTCACTCAAGACACCGCTCGATACACAACTTTATCATGAACTTGTGTTCTGCCCTTACAGCATACTGCTTCTTTGAGAACAAGCCAGAGGCACTGCCAGTGTATGTGGAAAAATCAAGGCAGTTGGAACTTTTTTCATACTAAACTTATCCCGAACTCAAGTATTAATGATTCTATGAAGATTAATCGCCAAAGTCTTTTGGGGTATATGTCATATCAATCAATACTTCCGTTGGTTTCTTGCCAGAATGGTAAGTATATCGAAAATTAAACCCTGCGTCTTTGTACACCTTTGTTCCTGGATCAGCCCTCAATGCTTCACAAAGAGCTTTACGCAGCTTCCCTTTTTGAGAAGCTATAGCGTGTTTATTATCAGCATCGCCAATAAGACTATGATAATAATGAATCGTCCATGTGGAGCGTTCAAAAACCATACTATCAAGTCGTGTATTATCTACTACCGGTGTGGGGCATTTCTTTTCAGTATACTCTTTGCATTCTTCTGCAGCTCTATCCTCAAGGGTACGGTGACATGCCGCAAAGATAGATATAACTACCACAAAATAAAAAAAACGTCTTATAGCCATATTGCGTTACTTTCTTGCTGATATATTATTATATAGAGGACCAAATATCACTAATTCTCCCTCTGCTATTATCCCTGCAAAGTTATTAAAAAATAAGTGAGTCTGTGATAAAGTATACTCACTATTTTATAAAATAAATTTCCACTTGTTTTTTCATAGGCCCTCTTTTACATTCTAAAAGAGCCCCTTTTGCATGGTAAAAGATGCCCTTTTGAACTGTAAAAGACGCCCTTTTACATCACAAAACATGCCCTTTTACAAGTCCATTTGTAACCTTCTGGTCTTTAGACTATTACAAGCCCCCTTTAAAACTACATTTATTCATTTCAGCTTATACCATCACCCCTCCTCTTGTAAGTATATTTTACTATTAAACATGCCCATTATTTTATATTCCCCTCCTCTATCCCCCCCACCAAACAGTACGAATTTCATCGCAGATCAGTATTTATAAATTACAACTTGATTTGAGTTGAACAACGAAGTAAGATACTTATCTCATTCTATAAGTATCGCATACAATATCAAAATTATATCATATTTCTAGAACTTTAATCTCCTCTTCACACAAAAAATAGAGAAAAACTCTTTTTAATCTGCTCACTTCTCAATATTTATATTTATATTTGCAGTTTAAATACGCACTATTTAATGGATCATATAAGAAATTTTTGCATCATTGCCCACATTGACCATGGCAAATCAACCTTGGCAGACCGCCTGTTGGAATATACCCAGACGATAAAGATTACGGAAGGGCAGATGCTCGATGATATGGATTTGGAGCGAGAGCGTGGCATCACTATTAAAAGCCATGCTATCCAGATGGAATATGTATCTAACAAAGAAAAGTATATTCTCAACTTGATAGATACTCCTGGACATGTGGACTTCTCCTATGAGGTATCACGTAGTATTGCAGCTTGTGAAGGCGCCCTACTAATCGTAGATGCAACGCAAGGAGTCCAAGCACAGACGATTTCTAACCTTTACATGGCTATAGATCACAATTTAGAGATTATACCTGTAATCAATAAAATAGATATGCCTAACGCCATGCCAGAAGAGGTTGAAGATGAAATTGTCGACCTTATTGGATGTGACCCTGAGGATATTATCAGAGCCAGCGGTAAAACAGGAGAAGGTGTTCCTGAGATATTGGAGGCGATTGTGAAGCGTATACCTGCACCTAAAGGAGATATAAATGCACCACTTCAAGCATTAATTTTCGACTCTATATTCAACTCTTTCCGAGGCATTATTACACTTTGTAAAGTAGAGAATGGGGTTATTAAGAAAGGCGATAAAGTAAAGTTTGTACAGACGGGCATGGAATATACTGCTGATGAAGTTGGAGTCTTGAAGATGGATATGGTCCCTTCAAAACAACTTTCAACAGGAGAAGTAGGCTACATCATCTCTGGAATTAAGAATGCAACAGAAGTAAAAGTTGGAGATACCGTCACACATATAGAGAATCCATGCAAGAATGCCATTGAAGGATTCCAAGAAGTAAAACCTATGGTGTTTGCTGGTGTTTATCCAATTGACCCAAATGATTACGAAAATCTTCGTGCATCATTGGAAAAGTTACAGCTTAATGACGCTTCTCTTACCTTCCAGCCAGAAAGTTCTCAGGCTTTAGGCTTCGGCTTTCGATGTGGTTTCTTAGGGTTATTGCACATGGAAATCATACAAGAGAGATTGGATCGTGAGTTTAACATGGATGTAATAACGACTGTCCCGAACGTCAGCTATATGGTCTATGATAAGCAAGGCAATGTAAAGGAAGTACACAATCCTTCAGGATTGCCCGACCAGACAATGATTGACCATATTGAGGAGCCTTACATCAAAGCCTCTATCATAACATCTAGTGAATATATTGGTCCTATCATGACCCTTTGTCTTGATAAACGTGGCGAATTAGTAAGCCAGAATTATGTTAGTGGTAATCGTTTGGAACTCATATTCATGATACCATTAGGAGAAATCGTAATAGACTTCTATGATAAATTGAAGAGCATTTCCAAGGGATATGCGTCCTTTGACTATCATATAGACTCTTTCCGACCATCTAAATTGGCAAAGCTTGACATTCTATTAAATGGAGAACCTGTTGATGCACTTTCCACTTTGACACATGAAAGCAATGCTGTTGTCTTCGGAAGGAGAATGTGTGAAAAGCTTAAAGACTTAATACCCCGTCAACAATTTGATATTGCTATTCAAGCTGCTATCGGGGCAAAGATTGTTGCAAGAGAGACTGTTAAGCAGGTTCGTAAAGATGTTACTGCAAAATGTTATGGAGGTGACATTAGCCGTAAGCGCAAACTTTTGGAGAAACAGAAGAAAGGAAAGAAACGAATGAAACAGATAGGTAACGTACAAGTACCACAGAAAGCTTTTCTTGCGGTGCTTAAGTTAGACTAGACATCATAAAAGAAAGGAAAGGAAAATGAAAGAATTAGCAAATGATACTCGCGATATAGCACGTGAATTAGCACGCAAATATAGCACGATGACTCATGATGAGTTGGATGTACTTGAGAGTATTCTTGTACCAATGAAGTTCTCTAAAGGAGAAATGATTCTCAACGAAGGAGAGATTTGTCGAAATATCTATTATATAGAAAAAGGACTCATTCGTCAGTTTTATTTTAAAAATGGCAAACAAATTACAGAACATTTAGGAGAAGACCACAGCATTATGATGTGCATTGAAAGCCTTTTCCGTGAAGAGCCAACGAAACTGCAAGTAGAAGCACTAGAGCCAACTTTGGCTTTTGCTATACCCAAGCAGAAACTTGAACAAGTTGCATTACACAATGTAAATATACAGATTCTATACCGTAAAATTCTCGAAGAGAGTCTTATCATTTCACAAGTACACGCTGATCTCGTACGTTTTGAGACAGCACAGGCTCGATATAAAAGGATGTGTAAACTTTATCCACAAGTAATATTACGTGCTCCATTAGTATATATAGCGAGCTACTTACAAATGACACCTGAGACGTTAAGCCGTGTTCGTTCATCCACTTTGCTTGACGATTGAACCAGAAACAGTAAATTTCACAATATCAATGAAATAAAACTGCAACATTAATAGACAAATAAAGGGTCAGAACTATTAAAGTCCTGACCCTTTATTTATCCAAAATATAACTCAAACAAACTATAAAAATATTTCATTACATTCATTATCACTCTGTATAAAGGAACCGTTTGATAGACTTCTTAGGAGTCTTCTCAAATTCTTCTTCTTGAATCCTTATCTCAGAAACCTTACAATATGCAGGAATGATCTCGTTCAATTGCCTACGATTCTCTTCCATTATATTCTTTATATTTTCAGCGTTCAAACCCAAATTCTGTGCTTCGTCATAATCTGGATGTACCAGTCCTATCAATTTATCACCACTTTGAATAATAAGACACTCATTAACTAAAGGCAAAGAATTAAGTTTATCTTCTATCTCCTCAGGGTATATGTTCTGCCCATTACTCCCAAGCAACATATTCTTTGATCGACCTTTAATGAAAACATTCCCATCTGAGTCCATCAAACCAAGGTCACCAGTATGGAACCAACCATCTTTATCAATTGCCTGCTGAGTTGCTTCTTCATTCTTATAGTACCCAAGAAGCACATTTGGGCCCTTGGTAAGAATTTCTCCTGGGATGTTTTGAGGATCTGAACTATCAATACGTACTTCTTGATGTAATGCAGCCTGCCCACAAGAGCCCTTGACAAACGTATGCCAGTCACGATAACAGATAATAGGGCCACATTCTGTAGCACCATAGCCTACTGTGTATGGAAAGTCTATATGACGAAGGAAACTTTCAATTTCCCCATTAAGAGCAGCACCGCCAATAATAATCTCATATAAATTCCCTCCAAAAGCCTGATAAACCTGTTCACGTATTTTCTCCCTAACCTTCTTATTAATAACTGGCATATTAAGTAAAATCCGCATACGATTATTCTGAATTTTAGGAAATACCTTCTTACGGATAATCTTTTCTATTACCAATGGAACAGCAATCATTATAATAGGCTTAACTTCTTGAAGAGCTTGCGAAATAATAGCAGGGGACGGTATCCTAGTAAGATAATAGATATGAACTCCTGAAAGAAATTCATAAAGAAATTCAAATGCCATTCCATACATATGAGCCATAGGAAGTATACTTATTACATTACTCCCAGGCTTGACAACATCCCCTAGAACGTGTTTGGCAAAATCCGAATTACTCCATAAGGAACGATAAGGAAGCATCACACCTTTAGAACGTCCTGTTGTACCACTTGTATAATTAATCAGTGCAAGTTCATCTGGACTTTGTTCATGATAATAATGTACATGTTCAGGACGGAAGAACTTGGGGAAACGTCGCCCAAACTCTTCATTGAGATGCTCTCGTGCATATGTAAGTTTATCTGTACGACTAAGAACCAAAGAATAATCAGGTATATAGATAATACCTTCCAATCCTAGCATCTTAGTTGCATCTATCTGAGTAGCAACGACATCACCTACGAATAAAAGCTTCGCATCAGAGTGATTAACTATATTATGAATCTGCTCAGGTGTAAACTCATGCAATATAGGTACTGCGACAGCGCCGTAAGTCAGGATAGCCAAAAAAGAAGCTGCCCAAGAAGCAGAGTTACGGCCACAAATAGCTATCTTATCACCTTTCTCCACTCCACTGGCTTCAAACATTATATGGAGTTTCTCTATCTTTCTTGCTACATCATGATACTGAAGAGTCTTACCCTTATAGTCTGTAAGAGCATCCAGATCCCAATAATCTATAATGCTCTTCTCAATTAACTCATTAAAACTTGGGATATGTTCCATTGCACAATTTTTCAAATTATGTGCAAAGATACGGACTTATGGGCATATTTCAAAATAAAATATGCAGAATTATTCAATAAAGGCAAACATAAATAGAAATAAGAAGATAAGTCCATTACTCAGCATTTAATATAAGATAAAAAACTAAGTAAACAAACTTATCTCTTTAAAGAAAAATTTCTTATGTAGCCTAATCTAACTATACATTCTGATAGAGGTAACGTTTTATACTCCTCTTTGGTGTTTTTGCAAACTCCTCATCACGTAATTCAATAGAAGAAAGCCTACAGAATGAAGGCAGAATTCCATTTAGTTCCAAACGATTTTGCTCCATGATATCCTCTAAATCTTCAGTAGAAAAGCCCATTGCCTTAGCTTCGTCCATCTCTGGATAGACCAATCCGACCAACTTGTCACCATGCTGAACAATAATACTTTCACTAACCATTGTCATGGAATTCAATTTATCTTCTATTTCTTCAGGATACACATTCTGACCATTAGACCCTAAAAGCATATTCTTTATTCTTCCACGAATAAAAAGATGACCGTCCTCACTTATCGTTGCAAGATCCCCCGTATGATACCAACCTTCTGCATCAAGTACTTCCTTAGTAGCTTCCTCATTTTTGTAATAACCCAGCATTACATTCTCGCCTTTAGTCAAAACCTCCCCTGGAATATTTAAAGGATCAGGGCTCTGTATCTTTATCTCCATATTTAGGACTGCTGTTCCACAAGAGCCTGGAACAAAGTCCTTATAATCACTATAAGTGACCATTGGACCACATTCTGTAGCTCCATAACCACTAGTAACAGGGAAGTCTATACTAAGTAAGAAATCCTCAATCTCCTTATTAAGTGCCGCACCACCCGTAATAATCTCATAGGCATTACCTCCAAAAGCATCCATAACAAGAGAGCGAATCTTCTCTTTAACTTTCTTATTCACCACTGGCATTTTTAGCAACATACGTGTAGCCTTATTTTGAATCCGTGGGAAAATGGTTTTTCGTATAATCTTCTCTACAACCAAAGGTACTGCTACTATAATAGCAGGATGAAGATCTGCACAAGCTTGTGCTATCAATGAAGGGCTTGGTAAACGAGTTAGAAAATAAAGATGATTCCCAAATGTAAACTCACTAATAAACTCACAAACCATACCATACATATGAGCCATAGGAAGCATACAAAGTATATTACTACCAGCTTTAATATGCGGTTTCAGATCACTGATTGCCCACTCCAAATTACTACGCATTGAACGGTAACTAAGCATTACTCCTTTGGAGAAGCCTGTAGTCCCACTTGTATAATTTATAAGTGCGAGGTCATCAGGAGCATCTTTGAAATATTCAACATGTTCTGGATGGAAGAATTTAGGATACTTCTTTCCAAACATGGCATTCAAATTCTCACGGGCATAAGTAAGAGCCTCAGAACGAGACATTATCAAAGAGAAATCTGGAAGATAAATAATCCCTTCCAATGCTGGCATTTGCTCCCCATCAATCGTTGTAGCAACAACATCACCAACAAATAGCAATTTTGCCTCAGAATGGTTAACAATATTGTATATTTGATCAGGGGTAAACTCATTCTGAACTGGCACTGCAACAGCTCCATAGGTCAATGTAGCAAAGAAAGCAACAGCCCAGGATGAAGAATTTCTACCACAAAGAGCTACTTTATCACCTCTTTTAAGACCACTATTCTCAAAAAGAATATGTAATTTCTCTATCTTGCGAGCCACATCATGATATTGAAGTGTAGTACCTAGATAATCTGTTAAAGCATCTTTATCCCAATTATCCTTTATACTATCCTCTATATATGAGTTAAAACTTTTTATAAATTCCATTGCACAAAAATATGATTTGCGTGCAAAGATAATGATTTCTTTGCGCAGTTACAAATCATTTGTGCAACAAATTCGCTATAATTAGCAAAAAGAATATAATGAACAGAGAACACAAAGAGAACGATATTACGCATTAAACTAGCATGATATCAGTTATAATAAAACTATCTAGGGAGTAAAAAGGCTTAATGCCGCTTCATAATCACATATATAATAATAGGTGCACCTATAAGAGGCGTAACAGCATTAAGTGGAAACACACCCGATTCTCCTGGTAAAAAACAAATAAGATTACAAAGTAGAGCAATTACAGTTCCAACAAGTAGCGTACCTGGTAAAAGCTTCTGATGGTTCTCTGTACGGAAAAGAAGTCTTGCAACATGTGGGACAGCCAGTCCGATAAATGAGATTGGACCACAGAAAGCAGTTGTTACAGCAGTTAGAATTCCGACAACAACCAATAGAATGTTACGTATTCTTCGGGTACTAATCCCTAAGCTCTCAGCATATTGTGGACCTAAAAGAAGGATATTAAGTGGCTTCACCAAAAGAAAAGAGGCTATAATCCCAGCAAGACATAGGAAGGCAAAGAGCGGAATATGGCTCATTGATACTCCTCCAAAGTTGCCCATGCCCCAAACAATGTAGCCCTTCACACCATCTTCGGACGAAAAGAAATTCAAGAGTGTGACAGCAGAAGAGGCTACGTAGCCCACCATTATACCAACAATAAGTAACAACACGCTATTACGCACCACAGATGAGAGGAACAAGATGAAAGCCGTCACTAAGATAGCACCTGCAAAAGCTACGATAAGAATAGCCAAGAAGCCTGATGCTGTGAACAGAGAAGTCTCTACCGTCCCACCCAATAGAAGCATGACCAACGCCACACCCAGGCTGGCTCCAGAACTAATACCAAATACATCTGGTCCTGCCAATGGGTTACGAAAGGCTGTCTGCAACATCAAACCACAGACTGCCAGTGAACTTCCACATAGCATAGCCGTCAGAGCTTGCGGTAGCCGACTATCCCAAACGATAAAACGCCAGCTCTCTTTCCCCGTAAAACTACCAGCAAGAATAGTCCAAATATCAGACAATGGAATATGAACTGAGCCTGTCATAAGGTTCAGTCCAAACAATATTATGATACTTACTGATAGGACTACAAAAAGAAAGATATTCCGTTTCATCACTTTAACTTATGATAATACCGCATAGGAGCAATATGTAAGTCGGGATGGAAGAGCTGAATCAAGTCACTAAGTAACCAGTCTGGACGCCAACTAACCTCCTCAAAGTAAGGTATACTATCCACCTTACACCCATAAATTTCTCCCGTTCGACAAGGTTTAAGCATGCTATATCCTTGAAACTCTGCCAATAACTTCGCACGATTGAAGTCACCTCTATAGCTAAGAATCCAGAAGTCACTCTGCCCAAATTTATCCAATACTGTTTCGAAAGGCATAGACAAACTACCGCTATGCTTATCTTTAGCATAGGCATACACGCCATGAGCATCCTTATACAGCAGACCTACGCTACTTTCCCCACCTGGTAGATACCATACTGGACCTACTTTCCTATCGGGTAAAACACTGCGTGTTATCCTACTTTGGTTTGCTTTCTCGCTCAAAGCCTGATAATTCTTTTCAACAACAGCAAACAAGGAATCGGCTTCACGCTCTCGACCAAAGAGTAATCCGTAGAACTTCATCCACTCTGCACGCCCCAAGGCAGACTCCTCCATATAATCAGCGCATTCTATAACAGGTACGCCTATCTCTTCTAAGCGTCCATAATCACCACCGTTTTCGAAAGGAGAAAGCAAGATTGCTTCAGGCTTTAAATCTATGATTTGTTCCACATCAGGTTTCATAGCATCCCCACAGTTCACGATTCCACCTTTACTATGTGCTCGCCTCTGAATATCAGGAATCAACATATACTTTAGATCTGCCACACCAGATATAGACTTTCCTGCATGTAGCATTTCCAATAGATTAGCATGAGCTGACGTAAAGACTACGCTTCGCTGAATAGGAACATCCACACGTACTCCATCCGATATATTCTCCGACTCAGCATTACGCGGCATGAGATAATATGTCTGTAGGATTTTTCTCTTCTTCCAAGGGTTCAGTAACTTTACAACAACATAGCCATCTTTATGCTCCATTGTGATATTCCGAGCATATTTAAACCCTGTTTCCCCTACCTCTTCATTTGCTTTTTGCTGTCGAAGACCACAGGAAACCAACAATGAGAAACAAAGGATAAGTACTGATAATTGGCGCATAATTTAGAAAATTGATATGCAAAATTACAAAAAAAGAGGGATTCTTTGCCCGTTAAGAATATTTTTTGTACTTTAGCCGCCATAAATAACTAAACAATCTAAAATTATTAACAAAACAACTAACTACCATGGCAGAAGAAAATTCTAATGCTTTAAGCACCCATATCGACATGAAGAAGTTATGGGAACTATTATCAATTGTAGTGGTGACAGTCATTATTTGGAACTTACCAACCAGTACTTTCGGAATTGACGGTCTCACAGTAGTTCAACAACGTATCATTGCCATCTTCGTTTTTGCTACACTCTCGTGGCTAACGGAATGTATTCCGGCGTGGGCGACATCTCTCAGCATTATGACCATCATGTGCGTTACGGTGTCAAAGAATGCCTTCGGAGTCTTTAAGCATGACGGAGTTGGAGACCTTCTTGACTCAAAGGAGATCATGGCATCCTTTGCAGATCCTATCATTATGCTCTTCTTAGCAGGTTTTATTTTGGCAATTGCCGCTTCTAAATCGGGGCTTGATACACTTCTTGCGCGCAATCTTATCAAACCTTTCGGTAAGAAGAGTGAAAATGTTCTCTTAGGATTTCTCCTAATCACAGGTCTTTTCTCTATGTTCATCTCGAATACAGCTACAGCAGCTTTGATGCTAACCTTTCTTACACCTGTTTTTGCAGCTTTACCTGCCACAGGAAAAGGACGTATTGCTTTGACTCTATCAATCCCTGTTGCAGCAAACCTTGGCGGAATGGGTACCCCTATTGGTACTCCTCCTAACCTCATTGCGCTGAAATATCTCAATGACCCTGCAGGTTTGAACATGAATATCGACTTCTTCCACTGGATGGCATTCATGACTCCATTGGTAATTATCCTATTAATCATCTCTTGGCGTATTATCCTACATTTCTTCCCCTTTACCCAAAAGACTATTCATCTAAAGATTGATGGTGAGGTTCATCGTGGTTGGCGCATGTGGGTAGTAATCATTACATTCATAATCACCATACTCTTGTGGGTTATCCCAAAGGATGTAACAGGTATTGACACAAATACTGTATCAATGCTACCAATGGGAATCTTTGCTATTACAGGTGTCATAACAGCCAAAGACTTACAAGAAATCAACTGGAGTGTCATATGGATGGTAGCTGGAGGATTTGCCATCGGTTTAGGCATGAATGGTTCTGGGTTAGCAGACGCGGCAATTGAGAGTATACCTTTCGGCAACTGGAGTCCTATCGCTATTCTTGCTATCTCTGGTCTAATCTGCTACTTCCTTTCCAACTTCATCTCTAATACCGCAACGGCTGCTCTCCTAGTACCAATTCTTGCTGTTGTATGTCGCGGTATGGGTGACAAGTTAGGTGGTATCGGTGGAACAAGTACAATCCTCATTGGTATTGCTATCGCAGCATCAACTGCCATGTGCTTACCTATTTCTACTCCTCCAAATGCGATTGCTTATTCAACAGGATTAGTTAAACAGAACGAAATGCTGAAAGTAGGCCTCACATGTGGACTTATATCTCTTATTCTTGGATACCTACTACTATACTTTATTGGCCAAATACACTTTATAGGATAGAATTCTAAACAAAATATCTTTTAAAACAAGAGGGTATATCAGAAATGTAGATATGCCCTCTTTTGTTTTTATTAATCGAAAGGTTCATGTGACATAATTATAGTACTTTACAAAGGCTCTAGCATATACTAATCAATGTTTCTAAAAAGAATTAATACCTTTATTCTTTGATTTTAAGAAATAAAACAGTACGTTTGTAATAACAAAAATAAAACACAGGGAAATGATTATAGCAGATTTAGAATCTTGTAGACGCTACTATGCTTTACATGAAGAAATGGAGGAACTATTCAGATATATTAGGAATCATGATTTCAGTTGTCAAGCGCCAGGCCGGATTACTCTTTTGGGAAATAAGCTTTTTATCAATCTTGATGAAGTTGAACTAAAGAGTAAAGAAGAGCAATACCTTGAATTTCATCAAAGATATATTGATGTTCAAATCCCCTTATTAAAAGAAGAAGTAATGGGCTGGAGTCCTATAAATTTGTTAGGGAATCCAGATATAGCCTATGATTCAGAAAAAGATTGTGGATTCTATAAACGTTCTGGACACGAATATTTTAAAGTAAAACCAGGACAATTTACAATATTCTTTCCAGAGGATGCACACGCTCCTATTATCGGAGAAGGGAGACAAAAGAAACTAGTAGCAAAGATAAAAGTGTAATATTACAAATACAGAAAGGAAAAGGTAGGTAATCTAGATTACCTACCTTTTCCTTTCGTACTAAGAGTTCTTATCCTTTAGTAGTTATTTCACTTTCAATAATTTCTCATAGTCCTTATACCCCTTTAATGACTGAAGCCAAGGATGATCACGCATGATAGCCCAACTATTATAACCCTTTTCAATACATAATTCTAAGTGATGTGTAGCCATAACTTTATCATCTAGCAGAGCATAGAAACAAGCCACATCAAAGAGGGCATTACGATTATTACTTGCATCCTTCAAACATTTGGCAACATTCTCTTTTGCTGTATTATCAATTCCTAAGAAGTGCTGAGAAATAAAAGTTGCTGCTGACGGTGTTCCCACACTATCTTTTTCTATCGCTTTACGAAAGTCTCCTTGTGCTTCCATTCTCTTTCCAAGTCCCATATTCAACCAACCGCGCATAAGATAAATACGAGCATCAGGGTCTTCAGAGAGAGTTATTGCTGCATCCATATCCTTAAAAGCATCAGCCTTCAGTCCACGCATGATATATGCCATTCCACGCATATAATGTACCCCAGCATCATTATTAGCATCAAGGCTAGCAGTATATTGCTTAATAGCATCACTGTATTTCCCCTGATCATAGAGAATATCTCCATGTGTAGAAAGATAATCAGACATATCAAGAGAAGAATCACGCGCTATCTGCTCAGCCTTTAATACCCATTTTTCTGCATCTGCATAATGATTGTCATAATAATACTCCCTTGCAATATTATTAGCTGTTCCTGCATTCTTCTCTAGACCAAATGCCTGCTGATAAGCTTTCAAAGCTAAAGAATGGTCACCCGCATTCGAATAAATTGAACCCAAAGTAAAGGGATATAACTGTTCCTTAGGATCAGCTTTCATACGTGTATTAAGCTGTTCTATCACAATCTCACGAATAGGTATGGAATCTGTCAGTGAAAGCAATAACTTATACCCATCTATATTATCCGTCTTAACCAAAGTCAAAAGATCATCAATACCCTTCTCATATTTATTATCAGTACAATAGCTTATGGCACGATTTAAGAGAGCCTTCGGATGAGATGGGTCAACAGCCAACACCTTATTATAGTACTCCATCCCTTTTGATAGCTTATCCTCATTAACATACGTATCACCAATATCACACATGATGTCAAGATTACCAGGATCTAATGATAAAGCCTTCTGATAGTCTGAGCGTGCCTTGGCATAATCTTCCAATGTCTCATTAAAATAATCAGCACGTGCCTTTAACATAGAAACATTCTTTGGCATACGTTTAACCCCTTCATTGTAAACAGGAAGGACCTGATCAGCCATATCAACGGCTGTCAACAGTTTTGCCTTGATGTTATATGCTTTCACTAGTGTCTCCTCATCAGTCTTGGGAATAAACTTTATAGCATTGTCTATGGCCAAGAAGGAGCTATCAGCTTTATTCTCCTTAGCATATACGACGCACATTAGTGACCAAGCATAACCATTCTTGGGATTAGTTCCCAATTCTCGCAGAAGATACGATTTCCCTGTAGCAATGTCATCATTTTGAATGGCTTCTACAGCATGCGTGTAATTGTAGCTCGTCTTTTGTGCCCTAACAACATGACAATTAAGAACGAGGAACAATCCTGCAACAAGTATAAATTTAGTTCTAATCATAAATAATATTTGAGTTTATAGTTAATCATTATTAGGTGACATTACTCCCTATGGATTAAAAACCTGTTTGATAGACAGAAAGAGTTATTTTAACAGATCTATAAACCATCCACATAACAATTGCAAAGATATAAAATTATCCCCAAAACATAGCTATTTATAATCTTTATTTCAGAGAGCACTGATACTTTTTGTGCTAGACTATGCCATATCTTTTTATATTCTATTTAATAACCCTTATTCGTTAATAGCTCCACAATACGGGCATCTACCTTTCCGGTGCAACCGTTTACCACAATTTCCACAATAGTATGTCTCACTGCTCTTATGTATATAGACATGAAAAGCATAATAAATATAAGCCATTAGCAGAGGATATCCTATATAATATAGTGTAAGGACCGAGAACACAATATAATTTACAGCACAGACTGCAGCCAATCCACTAAGATAGAGCAATGCTTCACCCGATTTCAACAGTCTTCTGACATCATCTATTGTGGCAATGGCTATAATAAGCATAGCCCACACCAAGACTAAAAAGATATTAAGAAGTAAGGGCTGAGAGAAGGGATTAAGAGAGGGATGAAAATAGAACTCACGCCACGTCTCTGGTGCAAAGAGCTGTATACTGGCATAGAAGGAAGCCGACAGAGCTACTATCACTGCCAAGAGTGTTGGATAAAAAGAATTAATATCATTGAAATGTACGAGTTTTGCATTATGTTTGAGAATCTTTCGGGCAAGATACCCCACAGCTATAATAGATATTACTATTAGGAAGATCAGCAGGTGGACATTTGAGAAGGTGGAAATAAATTGGGAGATTGGGTCGGCTGGAGCAACCTGCTTTAACAGGCGTCCTTCATGAATCCATCCAAAAGCATAATCTTCTGTAGCAATCTTAATCCAAACAGAATCCTGTTTATCATAAGGAAGAATACGCACATCCGCTACAACAATCTCTTTACCTTTCTTTACTGCAAAGGAATCAGTTCTCATGCCATTAACAGCTTCCTCAGGCTGCTGACGTAATAACATAAGTGAGTCGGATGTAACAACAAAGTTATAGCCTGGAGAATAATGATGCTTCACCCGGAAAGATAGAGAATCCACCTTGTCGGTAATACCATCCCATTTATCATCCGTACTATCTTTTTGTTTCAAAATGGAATCACCTCCCGCAGCTATTCTTCGGGAGATCTGTGCTTCTTGTATGCTATCAGACAAGCGGAAGGAGGATGGAGTCTTCTTATGGTAGCAGCCTGCCAACTGTATCACGACTGCTAATAGTACTATAAATAGTAAAAAGGGGTGTCTTCTCATATCAATATTTCTTTTATTCAGGAAGTACATTCATCTGACAGTTCTTACAATCAAACTCTAAACGGAAACGACGTTTATCGGACAACTCTAGATAGAGAGGCTCATGCCACTTAGGGCTCTTCCCTCCTCGCTTAACACAATAGCCTAGTGAATAACGAATACAATGACGACATTGCATGAGGAGAAGATCAGCCTCGCCCTCCTGTCTTAAACCATTAGGCTGCTGACATTCAAAGGCTGATTCTGACTTTGATAAGCCTTGATATTCATAGAACTTACGTGCAGCATCATTAGATATATTATAAAGGTAAGGCAATTCATTATATTGAGAAGGATTAACCAAAGAGAACTGCTGTCTTTTTCGTATACCTTGTCCCTTATCATTGGTTTGACGATGGGTAACCACACGCTTCATTTGCAGTACTTGTGTGTCAAGCTGCTCCACTACCTTCCGTCTTAGTTCTGCAAGAATACTACTAGGAATAAAGTAACTGTCTGCCCCATCTTCTATATCAATCTCCGAACATTCATAAACAGTATTACCCAGCTTGGATAACTGTCGCACGATGTTATCATGCTGTGGCTTCTGTGCCAATTGGTGAGCAAAAGTTATAGCAGTCCTTCTCTGGTCTAAAGAGGTGATATTGGCATCTACCTTGAAGCCGTCGTTTGTTAGTCCAAACCTCATTCCAATAGGGATCTTACGTACAGCAGTTGTCCCACTCAACTCCTTATCAAAAGATTGGTCTTGATTACGATACAAAGCCATACCGGGCTTTAAACCCTTTGGCATCTTAAATGGATAAAGGCGATTGCCTACTGCACGATTAACACGGAAACCTTGTAAGACAGTTGATGGGTTAATGGAATTACGTCCGCTCTCCACTTGCCCACCGGAGTTCTCTCCCACTTGTCCACTCGCCAAGAAACATAGTCCATCCCCATTGGCAAATGTTGCTGTTCCTGCAACATTAAAACTATCTCTGCGAATTTCTTTAACCCTCCCAACATATTCTCCCAATGCTTTTGGCGTATCGGGTGAAAATATATCGGGCTGTCGTCCATTGAGAAAATAATTGGTATACCCACGATTGAAAGTCTTCTTCAAATCAGGTGTAAACGTATACTGTACTCTGCCGAGTGAAGCTCTGCAAAACTCTTTTGGATATTTACCAATAATCTCATTTATACGCTGACTATAGGCTGATACTACGTTCTTCACATAATTGATATCCTTCAATCGCCCTTCAATCTTGAAGGCACATGCACCCGAACGCATCAGTGTCTCAAGATTATCAATCTGGCTCATATCCTTCAGAGAAAGCAGATGCTTCTGATGTTCTATAGTCTTACCGTCAGAATCCTTCAGATCAAATGCTAAACGACAGAACTGTGCACAAACCCCCCGATTGGCTGACCGTCCGAAACAATATTGTGATGCATAGCAAATACCACTATAACTTACGCAAAGTGCTCCGTGCACAAAGGCTTCCAGCTCCAGATCAGGTAAATGCTTATGAATGCCACTGATCTCTTCAGACGATAGTTCACGAGCCAACACTACACGATCAAAACCTTGTTGGCTCAACCACGATGCCTTCTCCCACGTGCGCGTGTCACATTGTGTACTGGCATGAAGTGCTACTGTCTCTGGTACAATCTTCTTCACTTCACTCATCAGCCCCATATCCTGCAAAAGGAAAGCATCTACTCCTGCCTCAACTAACTCCCTGACCAAGGCGATTGTTTCCTCCAGTTCGCTATCATAGATAATCGTATTGATGGTTACGTGGACCGTAGCACCAAAGCGGTGGGCGTACTCACACAATTCATGAATATCTTCAACACTATTGCCTGCCGACTGGCGTGCACCAAAACGTGAAGCACCTATATAGACAGCATCAGCACCATGGTCAATCGCAGCGATACCACATGCTAAGTTCTTTGCCGGAGCAAGTAATTCAATTGTCCTCATCAACCAATATCCTCAATATTAAACGGCGTTTCCTGATAAACATAGTAGTTAATCCAGTTAGAGAAAAACAGGTTTGCATGGGCACGCCACGTCACACGTGGTCCCTTATCTGGGTCGTCCTCAAAATAGTAATGCCTTGGCAACTCAACATCATCACGCTTCCCAAGATCGCGCCGATACTCTTTATCCAGTGTGTCTGGTGCATACTCCAGATGACCCGTAATAAAGAACTCTCTACCACCACGCGACATTACCATAGACACACCACTCTCTCCTGACTCGGCAATTATCTCAAGGTCGCCAACTTTGTTTATGTCCTCACGCCTCACCTCCGTATGCCGGCTCTGTGGCATGCGAAAGACATCGTCAAAACCACGGAAGATTGACAGTTCTGGTTCAAGCGGAACAGTCGGGAAGATGCCAAACATCTTCTTCGCCAATGGATGTTTTGGGATTCCATAGAAATGATACAGTCCTGCCTGTGCTGCCCAACAGATATAAAGGGTTGAGGTGACATGCGTCCGAGCCCAGTCGAAGATTTCCTGCATCTCATCCCAATACCCCACTTCCTCAAACGGTATCGTCTCAAGGGGAGCACCAGTAATAATCATTCCGTCGAACTTCTGCGTACGCAGTTCTTCAAACTCTTTATAGAACATCATCATGTGTTCAACAGGCGTGTTCTTCGGCGTATGACTCTTCAACTTCATAAAACTTATTTCCAACTGAAGCGGCGTGTTCGAGAGCAAACGCACAAGGTCGGTCTCTGTCGTAATCTTCAGAGGCATAAGGTTGAGAACAACAATTCTCAATGGACGAATATCCTGCATATGGGCACGTGAGTCATCCATAACAAAGATGTTCTCACGCTTTAATATCTCTATTGCTGGAAGCCGGTCAGGCAATCTTAATGGCATATCTTGTTCTTTCTTTCTACAAAACAGATACAAAGATAATGATTAAAAGACAAAACAGGCAGAATAAACCAAAAGTTTTAAAGACAGAATGTATAGAAAGATAGAATGACACAAAGATATAAAAGTTCTCCAGTCCTATTAAGAAGGGAGTGTCCTAACGTGTAATTGTGGGGAAATATTCCTACCCATAACACGAAGAAGTGCTTCTCTCCTTTTTATAGAGTAAGGAGACCTTATCACCATTCTTTTGATAAAGGAAAAAATCTTATTGCAAGTTAGGTCGAGGAAAAAGAACCCTTTCCCATAGCTATGGGAAAGGGTTAAAAAACTTGGAATATAGATCAAATCCTATCTTAGGATTTAAGAATATTAGTAATAGCTCAATATGTTATTATAAAATATTTCTGTATGTCTCTTACCAGAGCTTTAGGCGTTTACTTTCTGGAATAAAGAGTTTATCACCCTCTTTCACACCAAAGGCTTTATACCACGCATTGATATGTGGCAGGGCACCATTCACACGCCATTCACCAAGTGAATGAGGATCACTTTTCACACGACTGCGAATCTCCGCCTCAGTTATATTGTTTGCCCAAACTCCAGCATATGCGATAAAGAAACGCTGCTCTGGTGTAAAGCCCATAATTGTTTTACCAGCTTTTGCTTCTGGTGTCTTCATAAAGGCATTGAAGGCAACCTCAAGTCCTCCATGGTCAGCAAGATTCTCACCAAGGGTAAGCTTACCATTTGCATAAAGGTCGGGCAGAACTTTAATTGCGCTGAAGAAATCAGCATACTTTCCTGTACGTGCTTCAAAGTTTTTGCCATCTTCTGCTGTCCACCAGTCGGTCATGTTTCCATCTTTGTCATAATGACGCCCCTGATCATCAAATCCGTGTGTCATCTCATGTCCGATAACTACACCAATAGCACCATAATTGAATGCATCGTCAGCTTTCGGATCAAAGAAAGGATATTGAAGGATACCAGCAGGGAAACAAATCTCGTTCGTCGTTGGATTGTAATAAGCATTAACTGTTTGTGGAGTCATCAACCATTGGTCCTTATCAACAGGTTTGCCAGCTTTCTCCTTGATGGCGTCCTCTGCCCAGAACTTCTTACAATTCTGTACATTCTCATAATAAGACTTCTTTGGATCAATCGTCAGTTTACTTAAATCTTTCCACTTGTTAGGATATCCCACCTTCACATAGAATGTAGAAAGCTTCTCAAGAGCAGCTTTCTTCGTAGCTTCACTCATCCAGTCTTGTGCCTTAATACGCTCAGCGAGGCTTACCTGTAAGTTCTTAACCAACTCCTCCATGCGCTTCTTACTCGAAGCTGGGAAATAACGCTCACAATAGATGCGCCCAAGTGCTTCACCCATCTGACTCTCCGTCTGCTGTGTGGCACGCTTCCAACGGGGATAGTCAACTTTCGTCCCACGCATGGTCTTACTAAAGAAGTTAAAGTATTCCGCACGGATGTTATCACTCAGATAGTTGGCAGAAGAAAGTATTACATCCCACTCCATGCGTGCACGAAGTTCGTCAGCATTACTTGTTGCAGCAAGTTTATCAACACCAGCAAGGAAAGCTGGCTGCCCAACAACCATTGACTGAATATACTCACTCTTTATACCTTCTGCATTTGCAAGTTGCTCAAGAGGGATGTTAGGGTAGTTTGTTTTGAACTCACCAAGTGTCATCTTGTTATAATTTGCTTCCACATCACGCAGTTCAGTACGACTCTTTGATAGTAGAGCTAGCATAGTCTCATAACGCATAATAGCATCACGCTTGGCTTGTGCCTGTGCATCAGAGAATCCATAAAGACGGAACATATCAGCAATAAACTGGCAATAAGCTTTGCGGATGTCGCTTGTTGCTTTATCATTATCAAGATAATACTCCTTTTGTCCAAGAGAAAGTCCTCCCTGCGAAATATTAAGAATATTCATCTTGGCATTCTTTTCGTCAGCATCAAAGCCATATTCAAATGGAATACCATATCCGAAAGAGGCATACTTCAGTTGAAGAGCACGAAGATCATTGAGAGTTCTTGCACCTTCCATTTCATCTATCAAGGGTTTAACAGGGCTAACACCTTCCTTGTTTCGGCGAACAGAATCCATAGCAAGCTTATAAAAATTGCCTAACTTCCACTCAACACTTCCTTCCTTACCCTGCTTCTTGAGCAGATCCGTAAGAATAGTATTAATACGCTTGTTATTATTCTCTTGCAACTGATCAAAAGAACCGAAACGAGAGAAAGCAGCAGGAAGTGGATTAAGTTTCTGCCATCCTCCTGTTGCAAACGTAAAGAAGTCGTCTGCCGGACGTACCGACTTGTCTAGATTCTCAGCCTTGATACCAGCTTGTCCCTGTGCCATACCAGTGATAGGTGCAGATGCGATAAGCATCATAGATAAAAGTGTTTTGATACGCATATTCTTTTATTTATTAAGTTGTTCTAATTGTTCTGAAAATATCATCCAGTTATCATTCTCCTCATCAAGTTCACGTTGCAGATTAGTATATTCGGTGACAAGTTCCATATCTGAAGCATTCTCAGGCTTGAGTAGTAGTGCATCTAATTCACTCTTCCGCGCTTCCAACTTCGCTATTTTAGCCTCAGATTCCTCCACAGCACGCTGTGCCTTGCGAATCTTCTTCTGTTGAGCTTTATGTTCAGCATAAGAATTCTCTCCCAGCCCTTCCGAAACATTTTTTCTATCATTGGATGATACAAGTGAGCCAATCTCTGTACTCTCTTCCTTTGGAGAGAGTTGGAGAGAGTTTCTAAGCCAATCATAAATACCACCAAGATGCTCTCTCACCTTTCCACCACCAAATTCATAAACCTTACTCACCAAACCATCAAGGAACTCGCGGTCATGACTTACAATAATGGCTGTACCATCAAAGCTTTTAATCGCTTCCTTCAATACTTCTTTAGAAGGAATATCAAGGTGATTCGTTGGCTCATCAAGAATCAGGAGGTTGACTGGTTCTAACAGAAGTTTTATCATGGCAAGGCGTGAGCGTTCTCCACCAGAAAGTACCTTAACGTACTTTTCTGACGTCTCACCACCAAACATAAATGCTCCAAGCAGGTCATTTATCTTCAATCGCATTTCACCTGTTGCCACGCGGTCAATGGTTTCATAAATTGTCAGATTCTCATCTAATAACTGTGCTTGGTTCTGTGCAAAGTAACCTATCTGCACGTTATGTCCTATTTTTAATGTTCCCTCATAAGGTATTTCTCCCATGATACACTTCACAAAGGTTGATTTTCCTTCACCATTCTTACCCACAAAGGCTACCTTCTCACCTCGTTTGATGGTTAGGTCAACACCTTCAAACACAGTTTGTCCAGGTCCGTCACTATGTAATCGGCTTGGATAGACTTTCTTCAAACTCTCTGCTATGATAGGATAATCTCCACTTCTTAAACATGGAGGAAACTTAAGGTGCATAGCGGAATTATCTACCTCATCTACCTCTATAGGTACTATTTTCTCCAACTGACGAATACGTTGTTGAACTTGTACAGCTTTAGTTGCCTGATAACGAAAACGCTCAATGAAAGCTTTTGTATCAGCAATCTCTTTCTGTTGGTTCTCATACGCACGAAGCTGTTGTTCACGACGTTCTTTTCGCAGAACGAGATACTCATCATACTTCACACGATAGTCTTCTACATGCCCACAAGTAATTTCCAATGTTCGGTTAGTAACATTATTAACAAAGGCTCGGTCATGACTGACCAGGACTACAGCCTTGGCACTTTGGGCAAGAAACTGCTCAAGCCATTGAATTGATTCTATATCCAAATGGTTAGTAGGCTCATCAAGCAGAAGAACATCAGGACGACGAAGGAGTATCTTTGCCAACTCTATACGCATACGCCAACCACCCGAAAACTCACGAGTAGGTCGTCCGAAATCTTCACGTGTAAAACCAAGTCCTGTCAACGTACGTTCTATCTCTGCTTCATAGTTTTCCCCTCCCATCATCATATAACGCTCATGCTCTGTTGTGAAGCGTTCAACCAAGTCTGCATAGCTTTCGCTTTCATAGTCTGTACGTTCAGCCATCTCCTGCTCCATCTGCTTCAGACGTGCTTCAATCTTTGTTGTATCAGAAAATGCTTTACGTGTCTCCTCTTTTACTGTTGTATCATCGGAAAGTTTCATTACCTGTGGTAAATACCCAACAGTCGTATCATTAGGAATAGACACTGTTCCACTGGTGGGCTTCTGTAAGCCACAGAGAATCTTCAACATTGTAGATTTCCCTGCACCATTCTTACCTACTAACGCTATCCTATCTCTCTCATTGACGACAAATGATACATCCTTAAATAAAGGCTTCACGCCAAATTCCACCGTCAGTCCATCTATTGATATCATCTCTTTCTTATACTTTGAATCTTTACTTTGAGTTTCATTATCTCTGCAGAAAGTTTTCCAACTTGTATACATCACAACGTTCAGAGTCTTATTCCCAAAGTCTTATGTCATGCAAAGATACTATTTTATTTTGATAAAGAGATGTTTTTATATACGTTAAAGGGAAAGACAATTGCTTCTATAAAAGAAAAAAGCTGTATTCAAAGCGAAGTTACGGGAAGACACGCATCAAATAAAAAGAACACACACAGCCTCAAAACCTGTATGACACGAATAAAGTTGCCCACATTATACTATTATGCAACATTGTGGCATGCAGACTTGTTATTTCCTAACATGCCACGTAATATTCTCTGTAGACATCTCGTGACCCTCCTCTGCAAAGTTGATTCCTTTAGGACTAGGACCAGTAACAGATATGTCCATTACCATAATTACATTACGTTTTAAGGTAACGGTTGTACTTGCTTCTTCTATACTACCATCAGCCTTTGTCCACTTCATCTTTACAGTAATATCTCCTTTATACCCATCTTTACAAGCATCACTAATCATATTGAAAGAATAGACAGATAACTTATCATAGGCTGGATCAGTGGACTTTACGGTAAGTGTATAATGGAGATAATCTATCTCTAACTCGCCTTCTTCTGGAGGGGCAATCTTAAAATGAAGTCCAAAAGCCGCATGCTTAAGATTAAGTGTTAGGTCATTAGCGCTCTTGGGATCAAAGTCTTCAATAACGGCATAAGATTTTATGAGTCTTGGGTACATTGTTATGTCCTTTGCAGAGACATTTGTCTTACCATCCAAGATATGACCCAAGTTATCTTTTGTTGACATAATGAAAGAATTCTCAACTTTAGTAGGCTTATCTGTTCCATGCAGGAAAGGCAAGAGATACTCATTATCTTTATTATAGATAGTATCTTCACCATTCTCTGTCATTAAGCACTCTATCTTATACAAACTACCTTCTGTCATTCTGATAGCGATATTAGAAGGATCAGAGAAAAGACCATAAGCATACTTCGAATAGGACTTCGCACCTTTTCGCTTTTCATAAATATTAAGAGCATAAAGCTTAGTCTTTTCTGCACGACTTTCTAAAATACCACTCATTCGGGGCTTGGAACCTGCCATCGCTCCTTCTTCTGCAAGATCTACATGAATTGCAGTAGGATGTACGGAGATTATTTTAGTAATCTTTTGTTCCTTACCCCTTTCTTCATCACCAGACAAAACGGCTTTCTCGCATGAAGTAAACACACATGCTATAAATAAAAGCCATAACCATTTAGTTGTTTTCATATTATTGCCTTTCAGTATATTAAATTCGGCTGACAAAGATAAAGAAAAAGTAAATACAAGTCAAGTCATCAGAGGGTCTATAACGTTATTTAACATTATCAGAAAAACATTCCACTATAAATTGTTTCTGCATAATAACCTTTAATAAGATTTACAAGAATAAAGACATGCATACAATATAATTGTACAAAAACATCACCAAATGAGGAAAAACAGTAGACAACAGTGCTTATTCTGTATAGTTTTATGTGTTCAACCATTACTCCTCAACCCCTAATTCGTTTTTCATCTTAGTTACTGTCACATTTAACACTTCATATAATCAATTTATTATTAGATGTTTAGAGAAAAGTAAATGGTGATTGGAGTGACAGCAAAATTGAAAATGATATGTGGTAAGCAGCATTATGAGTACGATGCACCATAACTTACGCCAGTCCGGGTTCAGTTTAGTATATAAAAAGTCCTAACTTCCTTGATTCCTCCATATAAATAGGTAATGCTTCAGCTTTATTCTCATAATTTGAATGGAGTTTTCCATGTCCCCTCTGATCTTTTGATTACCAGGCAGAGGAGCATAGCTGGACTATTCCACATCTTACTGACAAGAAGGAAATTCAAAATATTTGGTACCTTCTATTATTTCTGGGGGAGCTTGAGGTTTGAAAACCATTAATACCAAAGGTTTTTCCTTAATAACATCATTTAATAAAAATATATCATCATCTATTAAGCATGATAAGTTTGTCAAGAATTCACAAATCTTATTGTGAACATCCAAACTATCAACAAATCTTGCATCAATGTCCATTTCTAACTGTTCTGTACTATTTAAGTACCACCTTAGTATGGGCTTTTTATATAAAAAAAGAGTTATAATCTCACTACAAATATCATGCTCTATACCTTCTGCAAAACCTTTAAATCTCTCTTCCATAGAAACAAAAGGAGTTTGACAGATATAGTTATAAATAGCTTTCAATGCGCCCTTTTTAAGGTGTAGAGCAATTACATCTCTGATATAATCGTCATTTGTATAATATATATTTTTTTTTATTTGATACCAGTCCATAACTACTATTTTGTTCGTTCTTTGAAATCTCTAAAGCCATTAAATTTTCCTTCACGACTTATGTTAAAGCCGCGTCCAGAAACTTTATCATATACTGTTTTTGTCCCATTTGTTTCTATATCAAGTTGTATCTTCATCCTCAACAGCCTTTGCTAAAGACCATGCAGGCGTATGTTTATATAACCTAAAATCATCTCCTAACATATCTTTTACGTTAGGCTCTATACAGGAAAAACAAACGAATAACACTAAGAATGAAAGGTACTTCATACTCATAATAATTTTATTCTTTATATCTTAAAATCCTTTCTATAAGTAAAATGAAAAAGCTTAAAATCCATATGTAGTATCCAATCTGCAATGAAACAATATCACTATGTTTTCCTGCTTCATTAATAACAATATAGGGGCATCCGTGGAATAAGCATCCTAAAATGAGACAGCCTGTTAATAATATTATACCGAGACATTTACTTTTTATAAATAAAGATATCAAGAAAAGAATATTCGCATACCATGATATATAATAAACAGTTAGTTCGCTATTTATAAATACTCCAGCCCATCCAAAAAATAAAGCTGTGTATCCCATGTAATCAAAGGAACTATCTCTTACAGAAAAGCATGGTAGAAAGCAGCTAATTATAAATGTAATTAGACCTATAAAAGTAATAACTCTCATGTTCATTTATACCCCTTTCTATTTAATTTGTTATAACTCAATCTGTAAAGTATGTCTTGAAAGAACTAACTTATTTATAAGTTATACCTACGCTATCTATATAATATACATCAGGAAAAGGTTCCTTTAGCAAAAATCGTACTACGATATGATTGATGATCGAGTCCCCGTAAATCTGATACAGGCTATCTGATTCTTGAGATGTTGAGATTTTTTGCTGAATTCCTTTACATTCTATTCTAAATCCACTACTTGTCCACCTCCCTCCAGAACCCGTTGGAATATAATACAATACTGGGAGTTGTTTGGTGAGATAACCTTTCAAACTTCTGCTTCTCAAATCGCATATACTATAAAAGATTAACCAAACTGCAAAAAACGCACAGCCTACAACATAAGAGTAGTAATGCAGTTTATTCTTTATTTTAAGTATTATATAAGAAAATAAAAAGATTAAAATGTTTAATGATATCATATAGAAATACGTATCTGTAATGACATTCGCTCCCATATAGAGTAGTATCAACAGCCCCGCTAAGGCCAAAAAATACCAAGTTGCTTCTTCCTTTAATATTTTTTTTAGATTCATCATCTCGTAATTTTTTTATAAATTACACTTCCTTCTTTTGAAACTGTATTCGTCCCTATACTATTAAAGAACCTTCTGGTACAGACTTTTCTTCTCATAGAACTTAGACGGAGCATTGCTCATCCGTAACCATAGGGATGGGAGATGTACAACTGAAAGCGTCTTTATGGAAAAGACCATACAGTATTGTGTATTAATCCCAATAGATAGAGTGTGGATTGAGTTCCCTTGTTATTTTAATCTCCTTATCTACATTGGCAACTAACATTCCATCAGGTTTTATGTTATAAATGCCATTTGAATAACATAATAACATTGTATCAATCCATAACTCTAATGAATCATAAATCATAATAGGATCTACAGATAATGTTACTTGTGGACTATAATAATATAGTGCTCCAATGGTTTTACTTTTCGGCGACAAATCAATCAGTATGGGATCTTCCATGATACCATTATAAATAAAAGGAAGCATCTTTCTATGTGCAAAAAAATCATCTGTTGTTGCATCTAACATGTACAAACTCGTAGTAATTGAAACTTTTGCGGGATTACCTATTGTAGAAAGTTTTACCTGATTATTTATATTAAAAAGAATATTCTCATCTGCCCCTGTAGCCCAATCATAAAAATCAAGTAGCATTTGAAGAGGGCACATTCCAAGATTTGTAAGCACATGAGCAGTTTGATCTCTGTCAAAACCATCATTACTATCTCTTAACAATCTAAGAATGGGGCTCTCTATTCGAATTAATTCACTTTCCAGTAAATTTAATTTCTCCTTTAAGTTCATCGTAAATTATCATTATATTGTTGATACTGCATTTCTATATTCATTGATGGTGTGGGAAATGTCAGTTGAGTTTCAGGGACATCATCCCCTCCTATGACGCTCATCACAGCATTGGAGAGACGAATATCCTACACCACAAACCGACACCCACTGTAAGGCTCAATGCCTGCAGACGCTCAGTGTTATGTGTTTTGTCATGGCTATGATGGCTATGTTATTCTCTTTTTGAAAAGAATAGATAATCCAAGCATAGCACTTTCTAAGGCAAATATACAACTTTATTTTGTAAATGTTTGAAGCAACAATAACCAGAATCGTGGAAAAGGATCATTCTCAGCATAACTTCTGCCTTTGACATTGTAGAATTTCGATGATATTTCCTTTTTCCTGTAGGTTTTAGCGTATATTTTGCTGTCATTGCATCAAAAAACTTGCAGAAGTCATCTGCCATACAAAATATTTCAGTAACTTTGTCCTCGGTGATCATAGCGATTTTTGTTTGTAACTGTTTGTATATTAGTTCTTTAAAGTTACAACAAATTTCGCTAATCACCAAATTTATAGACACTTATAATTCGTCGAACTCACGTTTATTATAAAAAATCTTTTTGGTTGATGGGAATTGTTACAGAATACTTTTTTTCAAATAGTTTTATAGGTGACAGACTATCTATATCCTCAATCACTTTATCTATTTTTTTATTTGAAGTTGGATATTCAACAGAATATTGCTTACCTTTAGTCAGGATTATAATGCCCCAAGTATCATTACTACCTCCAGGATAAAAATCATTAACTTCCTTTTCTGTATTTATAACCATAGAACAACCAAAACTAATCAGAAATATCCGAGTGTAAATCTTTAATTACCAGCATATTCTAAAATTTAACACTTTTCGGTTGCCATTTGTCGCTTCCCAAATTTCCACATATTTTTGAGACGTATTTCTGACGTGGAGAATTTGCGGGGCTTGTTTTTTGTCACACCGTGCAGACAGTTGACAAGGGTTTACAACCGTTTACGACAAGCGACAATAACCGCCCCGATATGCGGAAACAGTCACACTGTGTAGAAAAGCGACAATGGTTGACTTCCGTTCACATCCGTTTACCATTTCAGAGATATAGGATTGAAGAAATGAACCATTAAACGATAAAACGGTATGAAAGCAACCAGAAAATGCAGTTTTTGCGGCAAGTCCTTTGTAACCCGAAGCGGTATGCAAAGATATTGCAGTGAGGCTTGTCAGGCAGAAGCCAAACGAGCCAGAGTGATGCAGAAGAACAACCTCTTCAAAGTCGCCCAACCCTTGATGGAGATACAGCATCAGGAGTATCTCACCTTTTCCAAAGCAGCCATCCTCATGGGCTGTTCCCGACAGTACATTTACAAACTTGTAGCCATCGGCAAGCTGAAAGCCTCACGCATCAGCAACCGCATGGCATTCATCCGCAGAGCCGACATCGAGCAGATGTTGGAGGGCAATCCCTATCACCGCATCCTGCCCGGCAACACCTCCACACCAAGGAAATCATCTTCATCTTCCTTACCTGCCAAAAGAGAAAAAAGGGAAAAGGAAAGCGAAGAAGTGTTGGACTTCTATTCGGGCGAGGAGGTGATGTCCCTTTTTAAGGTAAAGCAGTCATGGCTTTACACTTCCGCCAAGCGTAACCATATCCCCATCTGCCGTATCGCAGGAAAGAACTATTACAGCAAGAAGCATATTGACGAGTTTTTCGGTGTGGCAGTTGATATTAGCGAAATTACCGACTGGCTACTGACCGAGGAGGTGGAGGAACTGTTCGGCATGAAGCCGACCGCACTCCGTGCCTACACCTATCGCCATAAGATACCCACTAAAAGAGAGTACGGGCGTACCTATTACTCCAAATCACATTTGAACGAACTCCGCAGAACTGACCTTGTGAACGATGAACGCTACTATACCGTTGAGCAGGTGCAGCAAATCTATGGTCTTTCGTCAGCCAACATCTGCCATATCGTCAAGGTGAAGCACATCGAAAAGATAAAGGTGGGTGTGAAAAACCTGCTTTTGCGCTCAGATGTGGAGCGTGTCATGGCTGAAAGGAACAAATAACCGTGAAAAATCGGGATTATCGAAAATTATTTCAAAATGATGTATCGTGGAGGTATTCACGGATATTTCACGTTGTTCCTTTGCCATCGGAAACATGGATACAACTCCAAAATGTATACAACCAATTAAAACATAATTATTATGAGTAAATGCAAAACAGTTACCTTGCGTAAGCGCAAGATTAAGAACGGGACACAGTATTCACTATGCCTTGACTACTATCCCGGCTACCGTGACAATGTCACCATGAGAGTGATTACACGTGAAGCCTTAGGAATTTACATCTTCGCCAAACCTGCAAACCAGCAGGAACGGGACTTCAACGCACGCATGATGAAGAAAGCGGTCATCCTGCGCAACCAGCGCTACGAAGCCATTTTCAATGAAAACAACGGCTTTTTTGACAAGACCAAGATGAAGGGCGATTTCCTTGCCTATTTCAAAGGACTGGCTGACCGCAAGAATATCAAGTGGCAGCACGTATACAAGCATTTCCAGCGGTTCGTGAACGGCAAATGCACCTTTGAGGAGGTGGATGTGGATTTGTGCCGCAAGTTCATGGAATACCTGCTTGATGCACCCCAATCCATCCACACCAACCAAAAGCTGCACATCAACTCCGCAGCAGGCTATTGGTCAACTTTCCGTGCCGTGCTGCACACCGCTTACCGTGACAGGAAGATAAAGGAGAACCCAAACGGCTTCTTAGACCGCATCGAGTGCATTCCCACCATCAGGGAGCATTTGAGCCAAGAGGAACTGATACGGCTTGCCGAAACACCCTGTGAGGAGGAGGTCTTGAAAAAAGCTTTTCTTTTCGCCTGTCTTACGGGACTGAGAAAGAGCGACATCAGACAGCTCACGTGGCAGCAGATACAACCATACACCAACGGCAGGATGTTCGTTACCACCCGTATGCAGAAAACCAAAGAAATAGTGCATAACCCCATCAGTGATGAAGCCTATGGACTGCTGGGAGAACGGGGCGAGGGACTTATCTTTGAGGATTTCAAGGACAAGATGCTGCAAGGACCACTCCAACGGTGGCTCACGGCAGCAGGGATAACCAAGAAAATCACCTTTCACTGTACCCGCCACAGCTTCGGAAGCCTGCACGTGGAAATGGGAACGGACATGGCTGTCATCCAAGCCTATCTCGGACATAAGAACATTACCACCACACAAATCTATTCCAAGATAGCAGCGCAGCAGATGTGTCAGGTGGTGGACAAGATAACCTTGAAGCGCAAGGAGGCATAAATGTCTCACATTGACAGGTATTCAGAGGGGCGGTTATGGCTACAAGGCTATAATCGCCCCTCTATGTTTTTGGCTTGATGCCACCATTTATAAGCCCCTCAGAGTATGAAACAGAGTATGATATGATGACATTTCGTGAAATACATTGAAAAAGACCGTTCTAACCGCAAATAACGGGCAGTAATTGGGAAAAATAGCATTAACTTTGCACAAAATAATACAGGAACATTCAATCTCTCAACGAAATATGGAATCATCAATCAAGGACAAATACATCATCTTGGGCTTTGTCGGCTTCGCCATCGTCCTAATATCTTCCATTGCCACGCTGGTAATAGCGGACAGCTTCAACCAAGACAACTTTGTCAGGTGGATAGTATTCGTATGCTGTAACCTGTTGGGATGGTTGCTCTATCTCTCCTTTCAGACACTTATCTTTGATACATACGAAATCTACAAAATCAAGTTCGGCAAGAAAGAAACGATTGCCGAAGCCATAGAGGTGCAGGAAGAACTGTCACAAAATACACTTGAAGAAGCCACATCTGTGCCTGGACCTACATCAGTCCCTGAGCCTGTACCCGAATCATCCCCGACAAAAGAAGAGACACTTATCCAAACACAAC
Organism: Prevotella histicola; assembly: GCF_055385135.1. Taxonomy (NCBI): domain Bacteria; kingdom Pseudomonadati; phylum Bacteroidota; class Bacteroidia; order Bacteroidales; family Prevotellaceae; genus Prevotella; species Prevotella histicola. The sequence continues at coordinate 524,870 of NZ_AP043793.1, forward strand.
CGATAGAGCTTACTATCGCCCCGGATCTTCACGAAAAGAACCGTGCCAATTACGCAAGCAGAGAGCAACGGGAAAAGGAAGAGCGCATCCGCATGGTCATGGAGTATTGCCATTATTACCTGCCTCGCATTGCCGACCAAGAAACCGTGAACCACATCTGTACTGAGGTGGACAAATGGATGAATCTTAACACTTATACCCCGAAGCCCATACAAAGACCGTTTACCAAAGACATCAACAACATTCCACTCCGTCACTTCGTATGGAATATCTCTGAGCGTTTCCTGTACAAGAGATACTACAATGGGGATAACCGTGCCAAGTTCATCAAAGCCCTTTTCCCGAAATCGTTTGCTGATACAGACTTATCAACCATCAAGAATTTCAAGGTAGAGCCGTTAAAGACGGAAATTCCCATTGATGAACCCGAAAACGGCAAACTTGATTTCCACTATCCCGAGGATTATGTGCGGAATTAGGATAATCACGACACCAACGACAACCATCCGGTAACTCATAACCGCCTGTTTTACATCGTTTCCCGAGTAATTTTACCCGTCATTTATGGCTGGGCTTAATTATTCGGGAATTATTTTGCAATGACGTGTCGTGGAGATATTCACGGATATATCATTTCAGTCCTTTGCGCCAAGTCTTACAAAAGAGACGAGTACGCGAATGGAAAAATCAATTCTTACCTTCAACGACCTCCCCGAGGTTGTCGCTCAGCTTCGAGACGAAGTGATGAGCCTGAAAAGCCTGCTCGCCGAGCAGCGCAGTGTGAACAATGCCAAAACGGTGGACACCCACGTGCCCATGTCTGTGGACGAGGCAGCAGAGTATTTAGGTATCCCTAAGGGTACGCTCTACATGAAACTGTCAGAAGGGACAATCCCTGCCACCAAGCCCGGCAAACGCTATTGCCTTTACCGTGACGAACTGGACAAGTGGCTGGAAACCGCCCGAAAGAATCCCATACCGTTGTCAGACGAGGAACTGAACAAGTCCTTATCCTCTTCCCACCGTCGCAAGCCCAACCCACGTAACTGGTGAATGATATGGAAGAGGATAAGAACTATATCAACCTGATACGTGGCGACCTCACAAAAGCATCCCAAGCGCATAACGGTATGCCCGACAGTGTAGGCATGATGAATATCAAGACGGCAAACCAAACCATTCTTGAAGCATCGTTATTGCCTACGCCCCGTGCGCTGTGGGACAGCTTTTGGTACGAGGGGGAACTCTCCTGCTTGTTTGCCGATTCCAACGTGGGCAAGTCCATCCTTGCCGTGCAGATAGCCGACCGCATCGCCCGAACCGACAATGTGCTGTATCTGGACTTTGAACTGTCCGAAAAGCAGTTCCAGCTCCGCTATACCAACGAGCATGGAGAGCTCTACACCTTTCCCGACAAACTCTATCGGGTGTCTATTGACTGCAACCAGCTTTTGGATGCCAACTTTGAGGAAGCTATCATAGGCGGCATTGAACAGATGGCTGTGCAGACCGACTGCAAGATTTTCATCATTGACAATCTTACCTACCTGTGTTGCGCCATGGAGAAAGGCGATGCCGCAGGACGGCTGATGATTCAGCTGAACAATCTCAAAAAGAGATATGCGCTCTCTATCCTTGTCCTAGCACATACGCCCAAACGCTCTTTGGATTGTCCCATCACATCCAACGACCTTGCCGGAAGCAAACGGCTCTACAATTTCTTTGACAGCGTGTTCACCATTGGAAAAAGTGCCCAAGACGGAGGGCTTCGCTATGTGAAGCAGCTTAAAGTGCGCTATGGCACGTTCTCTCATGATGCGGATAATGTAATCGTTTACGAGATTGACAAGGTGGATGCTTTCTTGCAGTTCGTGTTCAGGGGCTATTCCACGGAAAAGGAACACTTGAAAAAATTGGGCGACAATGAATCAAGCCAAAGGGATTGCCAAATTCTGCAACTCTCCCAATCGGGCAAGTCCGTCAGGGAGATAGCCTCACAGGTGAATTGTGGCAAGTCCACCGTAAACCGTATCATCCAGCGCAGCAAAGAGAGTAAAAACGCAGGTGTCCCAAGTGTCCCACTGTCCCAACCCTTAGAGTGTGGGACAATGGGACAGGATGGGACAGCCGACAATCAACCATCAAAAACGGACTAAGCTATGGGCAATTATTCATTACAGAAGTATAAAGGAACGGCAACACGGCATACCTGCCCCAAATGCGGAGACAGGCATTCTTTCGTCTATTACGTGGACGAAAATAATGTGCCGTTGCATCCATCGGTCGGCAGATGTAACCACGAAAGCGGTTGTGGGTATCACTACACTCCGAAAGAGTATTTTCAAGAGCATCCTGAACACAGAACTACCAATGATTTCTCTTTTGACAGGCAAAGAGCAGAGCAGAAGAAAGTGAAGCAGCAAAGTAAGCCGACAGCCATCGGCTATATTCCCCCTCACTATGTGGAGAAGTCGCAAAGCGAGCGTAGCAATTTCTTCCGTTTCCTCTTCACACTCCTTACTTCCTACTATGGCGACAAGGCGAAAGAGGTGTTGAAGCGGTTGTTGGAGGAATACCGTTTGGGGGCTACCCGTGACGGCTCTGTTATCTTTTGGCAGATAGACAGGACGGGCAAGGTACGCACGGGAAAGGTGATGCAGTACAATCCCGAAGACGGACACCGTATCAAGGGAGGACAGACATCGGCAGTGAACTGGATACACAGCATATTGAAAAAGCAGCGTGTGTTGGCAGAGGATTGGCAACTATCCCAATGCCTTTTCGGGGAACACTTGTTGAAAACGCATCCCGACAAGGTGGTGGTCTTGGTGGAATCCGAGAAGAGTGCCGTTATCGGTTCTGCTATCTTCCCCGATTATGTATGGCTGGCTACGGGTGGTAAGAGTCAGATGAGAGAAGAGAAACTCCGTGTACTGTCAGGGCGAACCGTGCTTCTCTTTCCCGATGCCGATGCTTATGCCGAGTGGAAACAGCGAGCCGAGAGCATGTACTTTTGTAAGGTGGTGGTTTCGGACATCATCGAAAGGAATGCCACCCCGAAACAAAAAGAAGCCCATATCGACATAGCCGATTGGATTATCTTTCAGATACGGGAGGGCAAGGTGATGAGTACAGCCAACCACTTGGTCGAGGCTGAGAGAATCCTCCAGCGGATGATAGAGAAGAATCCCGTCCTGCAAAAACTGATAGACGATTTAGACCTTGTGCTGGTCGGTGCATCTCCAATCGGCAACGATGATGAAAAACCTCCCTGACGGAGGAGAGCGGAAGCCGTAGGCTGGAGTTTGCAGACAATGGCTTGCCATTGATATAGCCCACTATAACTACACGCTCCGCTTACGTAGTTGTGGGCTCTCCCGAGGGGATTAGGGTTTTACCCTAATGACCCACTCAGGGCGTTTCTCCCCTGAGAACCCAGAGCAAAGAGTGACCCTCTCTTTGCAATCTCCGCTTATGGGTTGCACCCCTAAGAACCCCATGCGTTTACGGACAGCGGAAAAGCAAACAATAAAGTACAAACCAAAAAACAAGTATCTATGGCAACAAAATCAAGCATACATATCAAGCCCTGCAACATCGCATCGAGCGAGGCTCACAACAGGAGGACTGCCGAATACATGCGCCACATCGGAGAGTCCAGAATCTATGTCGTTCCTGAACTATCCACCGATAACGAACAGTGGATAAATCCCGACTTCGGCAGTCCGGATTTGCGGATGCATTATGACAATATCAGACAGATGGTAAAGGAAAAGACCGGACGTGCCATGCAGGAAAAGGAGCGTGAACGCAAAGGCAAGAACGGTAAAATAGTCAAGATTGCGGGATGCTCCCCCATACGTGAAGGAGTGCTGCTTGTCAGGTCGGACACCACACTGGCAGACGTGCGTAAATTCGGTGAGGAGTGTCAAAGACGCTGGGGAATCACACCGCTGCAAATCTTCCTGCACAAGGATGAAGGGCATTGGCTGAACGGTCAGCCGGAAGCGGAAGACAGGGAAAGCTTCAAAGTCGGGGACAGATGGTTCAAGCCGAACTATCATGCCCATATCGTTTTCGACTGGATGAACCACGAAACAGGAAAGAGCCGAAAGCTCAATGACGATGACATGATGCAGATGCAGACCCTTGCATCCGACATCCTGCTGATGGAACGCGGGCAGTCAAAGGCTGTCACTGGTAAGGAGCATCTGGAACGGAACGACTTTATCATTGAGAAGCAGAAAGCTGAACTGCAACGCATGGATGCAGCCAAACGGCACAAAGAAGAACAGATAAATCTTGCCGAGCAGGAACTGAAACAGGTGAAATCAGAAATACGCACTGACAAGTTAAAGAAGACAGCCACCACGGCAGCGACAGCCATAACTAGTGGAGTTGCTTCTCTTTTCGGGAGTGGAAAACTGAAAGAACTGGAACGTGCCAACGAAAAACTGCAAGACGAGGTTTCAAAACGGAACACCAATATTGAAAAATTGCAGAGCCAAGTACAGCAGATGCAGAAACAGCATGATACGCAAATCCACAATCTCAGAGAAATGCACAGGCAGGAACTTGACATGAAAGAAAAAGAACTGTCACGGCTCGCCAGAATCATAGACAAGGCTTTCAGGTGGTTTCCGATGTTCAGGGAAATGCTGCGCATGGAAAAGTTTTGTGCCATGCTGGGATTCTCTAAAGAAATGACTGAAAGTCTTATAGTCAAAAAAGAAGCCCTGAAATGTAGCGGTAAAATCTATTCCGAGCAACACAGGCGGAACTTTGATATAAAGGATGATATTTTAAGGGTGGAAAATGACCCTGACGATGAAAGCAGGCTGAACCTGACAATAAACAGGAAGCCGATTGCCGACTGGTTCAGGGAGCAATGGCACAGGCTTAGATATGGAGCAAGAGTGCCGCAACAGGAAGAAAGAAAAAGTAGAGGATTCAAATTATAATAGAAGCAATTTGATTAGTAATCTAAAAGCACTCCGATAACGATTAGAGTGCTTTTAGATTGTTTATCATTAATTATCAAAGCAAGTGCAGTTTAAGATTTTACTGAAGTTTGCATTAATAAAGAATATACTACAGCTGATATATGCGCAACATATTGTGACGCTTGTGATTCATTTCCCTTGAAATCCTTAACAAATACCGCTAAGGTATAACTGATATTATTAGGCAGACATATATAGGCAACATCATTGTGAGCTGCAAGAACACCATTTTCATTAACATAACCTGAACCTGTCTTATGCGCTATAACAACCCCTTCTTTATCAAGAAGTGGAGCTGCTATCCTATCTACACCTGTTTTGCATTCTTTTAACGTATTCTTAATGAAACTTTGTTTCTCATCATCGATAAGACCTTCAGTAAACAAACGATTCATCAACATTGCAGCACCAAGAGGAGATGTATAGTTAGAGTAAGCCTTGTTATGGTCAGCCGACATTTCCTCTTCCGTATAAGCTATCTGAAAACTTGAACGAGGAATGAGTGTGGCTATAAAACTATCTGTTTGAGCGACATTAACCATATCCTTAAACATAAGGTTGCTTGCATTGTTGTCACTCTGAGTAAGAGTATAACGCAGCAAATCTCTCACTGTCAATGATATGACTGGCCCTGAATAATCTTTCAGCATAGGACTCCAAGTCTTTGGGTCAAGTTTATCCCTATTTATATTTACTAAGGTATCAAGTGAAATTCCTTTATTGTCAAAGTCATTACAAAGAGCTAATGCCTGATGAACCTTAAACACACTCATCATAGGATAAACACTCTTATTATTGACCTTAACCGTATCTCTGTTATTAACAATAACCGCCACACCAATTTCGCCAGGACAAGCTGAGACAATTTGAGAAATGCTATCAGTCAAAACATTTGTTAAAGGAGGATTTGCGCTATCTTTTGTCGCTGATTTATGGAACAATGAAAATACCAAGATGAAAATGCAAACTAAAGCTATACTCAAAACTACGATTTGTTTTTTTCTGTTTTTTTCCATGTTTATATTATTTATATTTGTTTGACGAGAATATCTTTATTTGCCGACAAAGGTACATAACTTTACGGAAAAATATGTTTCTAAAATATATAAATAGACAGCTGTGGGGAAAATGTGGGGAAAAATTAGATAATTACAAAGGCTAAATGACTGGAAATAATCACTTAGCCTTTTAATCCGTACCCAGACCCGTACTTCGTAATTGCTGCGCCCATCATTCAAGACTGTCAAATCGGGTCTTTCCTGTCAAGCCAATGATGCCTATGCGTATGCCAAACACATGGATTACGGATTTCTCGTTCCGTGAACAAACACTTTATCCGCAACTCTGCTATGTGGTGTATTGGCTTAACTCCATTTCTATGGGCAACACTTTTGTTGCAGATTTCAAGCAGCTTTTATCGAAATACCCATCAGTAAGAACTCGTTTATTAGGCTTTCCTCATAATTGGGAACAAGAGCCTTTGTGGAGATAAAATAATTGCCCTGTTTCTTAAAAAGCACTGGGGCAAACCAGCTCCGTCTTTAATTGTTTCCAATAAATGGATTGTTTCAAGCCCCTATAGAAAGAGAACAAAAATTCCTGTGTGAAAATTAATCTACGACAAGGAGCAAGCAAGGAGCAATATCAAACAAAAATCAATACCTTTGCAGTACATATGAGATAGACCAAAACAAAAGTGGAATATCGGAAACGAATAGCAAGGAAAAGAGAAGAAACGACCCAAGTTGATGTCCTTTTTGAGTTAATAATCAATAAAAGCGTTAAATCTTCACCTTTTAGAATGTGCAATTAAAAATAACAACCATATTTCTGACTTATTATCTATAAAATATTGAGTAATAATCGGTTGTAAATACCTTTTCTGAAATCAACATTTTTAAATCATTATAAAAATTAGAGTATTGCATTCTTGTAATTTTCTTATTTCTTGTTTTTACAATAGCATCCAGGAATTTCGTATTTAACGGGATCTGTTTATTATTATAAACATTCTTTAGAAAAGTAGTAGAGCGTTGTCCTACGGAGGTACTAATCATTTGATGATTAATTTTTATAATATAACAATTCTGGATAGAGCTTGTTTGGAAACATATTATATATGAATCTTTTGGATCAACAGAATCATGACACCCTATGAAAATTATACATAGTAATAAATATATAATTTTAATATTCAACTCTTTCATTATAACCATGTTCTTTTCTTAAAATGTTTTCAGCAAATTGTGATTTCCCACTTGTGCCTTTTGAAGAATTAATAAAGATTGATTTTATACCCGTCGTTTGCAAGTCTTCAAGTTCATCAGTTATTTTATAAGACAATCCATATGGTCTTGTGACTACGTATTGTTCAAGCGCAGCATCCTACTTATTGCTTGTCAGACTCTCCACCTGTCCTGCTGCATTGTTGTGATAAGTTACCACTTCTCCGTCAGGATAAGTCATCGTCTGCACACGCTTCTAGCTATCATAGGTGGCATCATAGACATAAGTCCCGATATCCGTCACACTTGCTATCACCGTACGGACGGTAAAAAGTTATTTTCATAGACGAAGGATTATATTTATGAAAACAAATCATGGAAAAAATATAATAATTCATGATAGAAATGAGAACATCTATCTTTCCAACTCCAAGGTTTATAAATAGAATTAATATTAATATATTTAAGCAATTTATCATTCTTCATTGGAGAATTATAAAAATATAGTATGTCATCTACCATAAAATCAAGATAAACGACAGCATATTCAACTCTTTTCCCTATTAGCCGATATTTTTTTCTAGAAATATCTATTTCCACAATATATGTTCTTAGACTGTTTGACCTGTTTCCTGTTTTCATCTGATAGAGAGGTAGATATATATACTTATTATTTTTTATGATTGGCCCCCCAAAACCATCATAATCGGGAATTGTGAGTTGTATGTCATTTATAAATAATTTCCCACATAATGGACCTTCTTTTCCAAAATTATGCAAATCCTTAAATTGAATCCTACAGGAAGCAACCTCGTAAGAAGATGGGAATCTCCAAGGATTTCCCATTTCCGCATATACAATACTTTTTTTCATTAGACTTCTATTTAACCCTATTTAAATTACCCACTGTAAAATATTGAGTTCTTCCCCCTATCCATTGTCCTCCCTGCGACTTTGCTGTTCCTTTCATCATAATAGTGTGTGTGGTGAGTTTAGGGCATAGATTGAAGGAAGAAACGAGAGACACCTGTCCCTGCTGTGACTTCCAATCACAGCGTAAAGAGACCTGGTTCTCCTACACCACAACAACTCCTCCACCGTAAGACCTAATGTCCGCAGACTCCTATGTCATGTGTTATTTTAAGGCAAATATACAACTTAATTTTGTAAATGGGTATTTAGAATATGGGAAAACGAGGATGGATAAGGGTGCGTTGTGCGTGTAAATGTAACCAAACGAGAAGCATCAAAACCCCTAATCTAGTTTTGTTTTTAGTTGCTGTCACTTTTAACACTTCGAGTAATTAACTTATAATCAGTAGATTAAAAATAGAAATGGAGTGACAGAAATGACAGCAAAATCAGAAATGGTATGTAATCGGCTTTTGTCCTTGGGTGGAGAAAGGGCGACTGATAGTTATGGGATACACCTGTCCATGGTAAAACGCTCCAGCGCAGGTCCTTGTAAGATTATCCATCCCGATGTATACCACAGAACCATTACGGACTAATCAGAAATATGTTTACAGTGAATTGAAGCTGCGTGCCCACAAAATCTGGAGTTATGCAAAGCATTCGGACTTGTATGCCATTCTCTATCAAAGACTTACAAATGACTTTCTAAAAGATGCCCTTTTACGCTGCAAAAGGGCGTCTTTTACACCTCAAAAGAGCATCTTTTACCGTGTGAAAGGGCATCTTTTACGTGGTAAAAGAGCATATATAAAACTAAGATTAAGAATAATATTTACAACAGGCAAATTATAGACCCAGTTAGGCAGATACTAACAAACAGCTTCAGCCCCAACTATTGAGAATTGTGAAGGATAGCTATGAAAAGGAAATTGTCTGTATTCTCAGCATAAACGAGTCATTACACAGGATTAAAGTCAGAGTTCATAAAGCCCGCAAAGAAGAAATATAGCTAAGAGTACAAACAACAAAAGAGGAATATCAACTAAGATATTCCTCTTTTGTCCAAGTGATTCCGTTGGAATCTTTTGTGATTCGGCTGGAATCATTTTACGAACTCTTGTGCCTTGATGTAATTAAATATGTATCAATGTGTTGAACGGATTTATTAAACATTCACTTTGTATTGAACTTTGCGGTGGTAACACACCGGTAACACATTTGGTACATGACCCAACAAGAATCATTAGCACATATTCTATCGAGGATGTTTTTAACTTGTTCAAAGAGCTACACTACCGTATTTATATATCGGAGTGTTTGAGGAACATGGTGCATCAAGAAGTTAAAAACTTAGCATAACACCTACTCCATCTAAATAACGGAACAAAGATAGTAGTTTTTCTTGAATACAACAACTAATTTCGCAAAAAAATATCAATGGAACAGCACAAAAATAATTATTGTATAACCACAAAAAACATCAATGATAATACACAAAACACATCAATATAGTTGTTGTAACAAATAAATTTATTATCTTTGCAAAAAAGATAAACTGATATGGAGTATTATAGTAGAATGGCAGATGGATTACTTGCCGATCATCTTGATTCTGCAGGTGCGGTATTGATAGAAGGTCCGAAGTGGTGTGGAAAAACAACTACTGCCACACAACAGGCTGCAAGCGTCATAAAGTTACAAGATCCTGATATGAGAGAGCGTTATTTCTCTGCCGCATCCATAAGACCATCTTTATTATTGGCAGGTGAAACGCCTCGCTTGATAGATGAATGGCAGGAAATCCCCATTTTGTGGGATTCTGTGCGAACGATGGTGGATGAACGGAATGATGTAGGTCAGTTTATCTTGACAGGTTCTAATTCCATAGATAAAAGTGCTATCAGACATTCGGGGACTGGTCGTATTGCAACAATGGAAATGCTTCCTATGAGCCTGTTCGAGTCCAAGGAATCATCTGGTACAGTTTCATTGAAAAAGTTGTTTGATGATCCTCTTTTAGATGTTGACGGCAAAACATCACCGATGCAGTTGGAAGACTTGATTTTTGCAGCCTGCAGAGGAGGATGGCCAGCTGCATTGAACCGTAAAACGGACAAAGCACGTCTTCAGGTTGCAAAAGACTATATCAATAGCCTTTGCCGAATAGACATTTCAACCATAGATGGTGTTGCACGCAACGAAAAGCTTACTCAGCTTATTCTTCGTACTTACGCCCGCAATGTCTCGACACTGGCAAAGAAGAGCAATATGCTGAAAGATATTAGGGCAAATGTAGAAACCTGTTCAGAAAACACGTTGAATGATTATCTGAACGCATTGACTAAACTCTTCGTCATACAAGATATAGAGGCTTGGAGTCCGGCGGTCAGGTCGGCATCAGCCATACGTCGCGGTGTAAAAAGAGAATTTGTAGATCCGTCTATCGCAGTAGCAGCCTTATCTATGTCTCCAGAAACATTGCTTATGGATTTGAAGACTTTTGGCTTTGTTTTTGAGTGCATGTGCATTCGTGACCTGAAAGCATATTCTCAGGCCTTAGGGGGCTATACCTCCTATTATCATGACCGATATGATTTAGAGGCAGATGCTGTTCTTCATCTGGAGGATGGAAGGTATGCGCTCATAGAATTCAAACTTGGAAGCAGGGAAATCGAGGAAGGAGCAGAACATCTTTTAGAGATTAAGCGTCTCGTCCAGCAATATAATGAAAAAGAAAAGCAGATTCGGCTTCGTGAACCAGACCTGCTGATGGTAATAACTGGAGGTGCTATGGCTTATTCAAGACCTGACGGAGTAAAAATAATACCCATAGGATGTATGAGAGATTAAATATGTGGTAATCCAAAGGATTCATTTAGCATCTTTATCCAACAGACAAAGATAGCAGGGTTCCAAAATTTATAGAGGTATGGCCAATAACGGTCATACCTTTTTTGTGTCGTTTTACATACAAGACACCGTTAGTCTTCAAAAATCCCATTAGAACCTGCCAAGTAGTGTTAAATAGTTGGTTGGTTGGTAAGTTTTGATGTCTTTTCTTTCTTTTTCCAGATTTTTTGATTATATTTTTGCAGCATTAAATCAGAAGAAACAAGTACAAAATGGCTGGAAAAGGATTTAGTGCTATTCTACACGTCCCCAAAACAGGGACCGGAATCTTTCTACTTTTGAATACCGGAGCAATATCGCTTCGGACTAAAATTTCATCAACATGAAAGTAAAAGTAGAAAAGGTAATCCATCCCTCAGCATGGATCAACGGCATCAGTGTCGGAGAGGTAAGAGTGGCCAACATTCCCCCAATGCGTGCGCACGCTGTGCGCAACCTGGCAAGCAGATTCAACCGCCTCTTGGGTGAAGAAAAGGACCGCTTCCTCCATGTTTCTTACAACAGCTACGCCCATCGTATGGCCATCTGTGCCATCAGTATGGATCAGCGAGCCCTTGAACTAAACTCATTTGCAGATAAACATGAATGGACAAAGGAACTGCCCAAAGGATTCTTCGACAAAGAACCATGGGAGGAAGGACAAGAGTATGAGTAATGCCACGGACAACAACCACGGCATAGTAGATACCTCGGACACCGTTTATACCGTGCCCGATGTCGCCCGCATGTTCGGACGCAAGGAATGTACCATACGCAAGCGCATCGAGAAGGGACTTATCCCCGCCCACAAGATGGGACGCTGCTGGTACATCCTGAAGTCGGAACTGGTGGCGGGACTGAGAGATACTTAGCAGAATCCTCTAAATAACAAGTGACTAAGTAGAAGCCCCCAGCCGACCAGCTGTGAAGCCAGTCGGCTGGGGCATTTTTTGTGAACATTGAAATTATTAGAGGATGAGATGATACCCAAGACCATCATAGAAAAGATACTCGATGCGGCACATATAGAAGATGTGGTTGGCGAGTTCCTGCCACTCCAAAAGCGTGGCACCATCTATCGTGCGCTGTGCCCCTTCCACCAGGAGAAGACGCCATCGTTCACCGTTACGCCCAACCGCAGCATGTTCTACTGTTTTGGCTGCCACAAGGGAGGCAACGTGATCACCTTCCTGATGGAGCATGAGAACATGACCTACCCGGAAGCCGTCAGGTGGCTGGGTAGGAAGTACGGCATCGAGGTGGAGGAAAGAGAGGAAACCATCGACGAGAAGCAGCAACGGTTGAAACGCGAGTCGCTGCTGATTGTCAATACTGCCGTGCATAAGCATTACCGTGAGGTATTCCTGCGCTACAAGCCTGCCCAAGATTATGCCTACCGCCGCTGGGGGCAGAAGTATTGCGACGAGATAGAAATCGGTTTTGCGCCCATCGACGGCAAAGCCCTCGCCCATCGACCTCTGCAAAAGGAGTTTCTTCAGGAGTTGGGACTTATTAACCCACAAGGCTACGACTTCTTCCAGAACCGCATCGTCATCCCTATCAAGGACCGCTACCAACACATCATCGGCTTCACGGCAAGGGTGATGGACGACAGTCAGCCCAAATACCTCAACAGCAAGGAATCCCTTCTATACAGCAAGCGCAGCACCGTCTTCGGGTTGGACGTGGCATGGCGGGCAGCGGGCAAGACCGGGCAGATGTACCTCGTGGAGGGCGCACCCGACTGTATGCGTCTGCACGCCATCGGGGTGCAGAACGCCGTGGCCGACCTCGGCTCGGCGTGGACTGTGGAGCAGTTTCAGCTCATCAAGAGGGCTGCCAACAAGGTGTGCTTCATTCCCGACAACGACCCACTCAAGGGTGGAGCCGACTATGGCACGGGCATCGAGGCGGTGATGAAGGCTGGTAAACTCGCCACCGAACAGCACCTTACGGTGTCGGTCAAGGAGATAACTACCACGGAGGAAGGCAAGAAAGAAGATCCCGACACCTATTTCAAGAATCAAACCCTCTTCAAGGCCGTCGAGGAAGAGGACTTCATCCTGTGGCTGGCCGCCAAACTCTTTGAAACGAGCGGCAACACCGAGCAAAAAAGCGATGCCGTGAAGCGGATAGCCCATCTGCTCTCCTTTATCGACGACGATACCAAGCTCACCATGTTCATCGATGCCCTCACGAAGTACCACCGGGGCAAGCTCTTCTGGCAGAAAGCCATCGAGAACGAGCGGACGAGGCGCGACAGTCCGAAGGAGGACGATATCGACCTGAACCGCCAGTACGGATTCTGGATAGACCGCGGCAAATACTTCTCCACCACCGAGAAGGGCGGCGTACTCGAATGGAGCAACTTTACCCTTACGCCGCTCTTCCACATCAAAGACCCGCTCATGGCCAAACGCCTCTACCTGCTCACCAACGAACTGGGCGTCAAGGAGATTGTGGAGATGGAGCAGGAAGACCTTATCTCACTGCAAAAGTTCCGTCAGAAGCTCGAATCGCTCGGCAACTTCATCTGGAAGGCCAGTGAGAAGGAACTCATCAAACTGAAGAGTTTCCTCTACGAAAAGACCGAGACGGCTGCGCAAATCAAGCAGTTGGGCTGGAACAAGAAGGGCTTCTTTGCCTTTGGCAACGGTATCTTTGACGGTCGGCAGTTCCACGAGGTCAATGAGTACGGCATCGTCCACCTGGGCGAGAAGGGCAATTTCTATCTTCCCGCCCTCTCTCGGATTTATAAGGAGAACACCGACTACTTCCGCTTCGAGCGGCAATTCGTGCATTTCAACTTCTCCATGATCAGCCTCCGGGACTTCACCCGTCAACTCTTCCTCGTCTTCGGCGACAACGGCAAGATCGGCTTCTGCTTCTATCTCGCCACGCTCTTCCGCGACATCATCACCCTCACCACACGTTCCTTCCCCATCCTCGACCTCTTCGGTCCGAAGGGTTCCGGCAAGAGCGAACTGGGCCACACGCTCATGTCGTTCTTCGTGATCGACAACATACCGCCCAACATACAGAACTCCACCATTCCCGCCCTCAACGACACCGTGGCTGCCGCTGCCAATGCCCTGGTGCATATCGACGAATACAAGAACGGCATCGACACCGCCAAGATAGAGTTTATCAAGGGGCTTTGGGACGGCACGGGTCGCACGCGCATGAACATGGCCACCGACAAGAAGAAGGAAACCACCGCCGTGGATGCGGGCGTGATTATCTCCGGGCAGGAGATGCCCACGGCCGACATCGCCCTCTTCAGCCGACTCATCTTCCTCTTGTTTCCCAAATCGAACTTCACGGCAAGCGAGAAGGCGAACTATCAGCAATTGCTGCAAATCCGCTCCAAGGGACTGAGCCATCTCACCCTCCAGCTGCTTGCCCACCGCGACAAGTTCGGCCAGTGCTTCTACGACCAGTACCGGCAGACGCTTGACGACGTGAACAGTCGCCTCACGAGCCACACCATCATCGACCGAATTGTTCAGAACTGGGTGATTCCCCTCACGTCCTTTCGCTGTTTGGAAGGGAAGTTAGACACCACTTTATCCTACAAAGAACTGCTGGAGATCACTGTCGAGGGTATCGTCCATCAGAACATGGAGTGCAAGACCAACGACGAGTTGGGCAGCTTCTGGCGCATGGTGCAGTTTCTCAACAGCGAGGGTGAGATCAACGAGGATGCCGACTTCAAGATCAAGGCCGTGAGCCGCTTCCGTTCCACCCTCGTCAGCGAGACCGTCTGGACCGAGCCGCGCAAGATACTCTACCTACAGAAGACCCGTATCTTCATGCTCTACAAGCTCAATGCCCACCGCAACGGCGAGACCTCCCTGCCCGAGGAGTCGCTGCGCTACTATCTTGAAAACAGCAAAGAATATCTGGGCGAGCAGCGCATGACTTACCACGTCATTAAAAAAGGCAATCAAGTCCTCGACTTTGAGCACCGCGATGCCAAGGGGCAGCCCACCAAAATGTCCGTGCAGCAGCGTTCCTACTGCTTCGACTACGAAAAGCTCGTCGAGGCGTTTGATATCAATTTGGAGATGTCTCGTAATGAAGATATTTGAATATCGTGATTGTCTCACAAAAATATTCATTTATTATGTTATAACATGAATAATTTAGGTGTATGGTAATGTTTTAACAATGAAAGCTTGTCGTTACACAAATAAAACACTAAATTTGCAAAGCGAATTATTGTGTGTTAGTAATTATGATTAATTCTGACCAAGTATTATCCCTGATACGGAATCATTTGAATAATGATGATGCCCAGTTCAGGAAGGTGGCTTTACAGATATCAGCTGTAGAAGCCAAGAATGGTCATGTTATTTTAGCACGTACCATTCAAGATTTACTCGGTAAATCCAAGACTTCATTTAGTCCACTTCATATTTCTCCGAAGCATAAAGATGTAGAAGATCTTTTATTGCAAATTGAAAGTGATGAAGACTTGAAAAGTCTCATTACATCAGATGAGAACATTGAGAAAATCAACAGAATCATCAAGGAATATTTGAAACGAGACAATCTTCATAAGTATGGACTTGACAATAGACGAAAACTGTTGTTATATGGTGAATCCGGAACAGGTAAAACTATGACAGCTAATGTTCTGTCTAGGGAACTAAATCTTCCTTTCTTTGTAGTACGTACAGAAAAGGTTGTTACGAAGTTCATGGGAGAAACCGGGTTGAAACTAAGTAATATCTTTGATTTTATCTCCGAAGTACCAGCTGTATATCTTTTTGATGAATTTGATGCAATTGGAGCTCAAAGAGGAATGGACAACGAAGTTGGTGAGCAACGTCGTATTTTAAACACATTCTTACAGCTCTTAGAAAGAGATTCTTCTGAAAGTTTTATTATCGCAGCAACAAACAGCATCGAATCAATAGATAAGGCTATGTTCCGCAGATTCGATGATGTGATAGAATATACTTTACCAGATTCAAAACAACGTCTAAAGCTTTTAAAAGAATATTTATATACGGCAAAGGATCTTGATTTTTCAATGGTCGAGCCTTTGTTTGACGGAATGAGTCATGCAGAGATTAAAATGGTCTGTGCTGACATATTCAAAGAATCCCTTTTAAACGATACACCTATCAACATTAATCTTGTAAAAACCGTTCTTGATATGCGTAGCATTTTGGTACGCAATATCGGGTAATATTTTTTATGCACAAAAAACATTTCTTCTTAGGTAATCAAATAGCTGAGAATAAAGGATTTACACCCCAACCGCAAGGAGGTGGCTCTCCAGCAGAATTTCCACAATACGATAATAGAAGAGCTCATGCAGATGCATTAAAACAGCAATATGCTAATGCATTTGCAAATGCAATTAATGAGCAAGAGCCACTTCTTCAGTATGGGCAGCATACGGCTGATGGTGCCTATCTGGATTTTACCGTACCACAAAACATGATACCTTCATCTCTTGACACCCAAAGAGGCGCTCGAATAATGAAGATCCATAAAAAGGATTCAGAGGATGATAATGTTGATGTAACAGTTTTTGTTTCGAACAAACATAAAGATTGGTTTGATAAGAAGGCTGATAAATTTGCTACAGCAGAGACAGAAAAGAAAAAACCATGCAATGAATCTCTTATCGCTCCAATACAAGGTATTTCATCAGCAAAAATAGAATCCCTATTTGAGTCAAAAGACGAATATGAAGCCTTAGGACCTGCAGAGGAAATGGGATTCGAATTGTGGATTTGTAAGACAGATGATTATAACATCAATGATATTCAGATCGTTTTAGATGACCTGAGTATAAAATGTCAAATAGAACAACGGCTGCAATTTGCGGATGTTGATGTTTTTCTAATTACAACAAACAAGACCGTTCTTGCACAATTGCCATACCACATGGCAAACATATCTGAAATCCGCCGTTATAAGCAGCCATCTATTTTAACAGAATCTTCAGAGGTCAGTCGAGAATGGACAGACATACTTGCAAACGAGTTACAGTTTGAAGAATCTGATGTTCACATAGGTATTTTAGATAGCGGTGTAAATAATGCGCATCCATTAATAGCTCAAGCACTCCCAGACAGTCGTATGTCCACTGCTATCAATGTTCAAGATAACCTAGATCACATAGATCATGGAACAGGAATGGCAGGCTTGGTTCTCATGGGAGATTTGACAAAATTGGCATACGATAGAGGAAATTTACCAGTTGTCCAGCATAATTTAGCTTCTGTGAAGATTGTAGATGCAAATTACTCCACAGCCCCTTCATTTTATGGCGCTGTTATTGAAGATGCTATATCTCAAAGTCAAGACATGGGAGCTGATATTGATTGTATGGCGGTAACAGATTCAATTTCTGATGATGGAAAACCTACATCTAGTTCAGCTGCTCTTGATGAAAGTATTTATCATAGTGGAGAATGTGATCGCCTAGTATTGGTTTCTGCTGGTAATATATATCAAGATGATGTAGACGCCACCAATTATATTAAATCATGTAAGGCAAATGCTATAAATAGTCCTGCTCAGGCATGGAATGCTCTAACGGTTGGCGCATATACAGAACTTTCTATACCTGCAGATAAGACTGCTAAAGGAATAGCGTCCCCTAAAGGAGTGTCCCCATATTCATGTACTTCGTTTAGTTGGCATGAAGAAAGAGTTAAACCAGAAATTGTAATGGAGGGTGGAAATCTGGCATATAGTCCATCTATGGGTTTATATCCTGACGAGGATCTGTGCCTTATCACAACCAGCAATGATTTACGTTCCCCTCTTGAGACGTTTAATGCTACAAGTGCTGCAACAGCTCTTGCTGCGCGTCTTGCAGCAAAGATAAAGGTAGAGAATCCTAATTTAAGTATGCTGTCAATCAGAGCGTTGATGGTACATTCAGCTCGTTGGACAGATGAAATGAAAAGTATTGATGACGGAAGACCTCAAGATATAATACCACTCTGTGGATATGGCGTCCCAGATGAAGATATAGCAGCATATAGCAGTGAAAAATATGCAACTTATGTATTTGAAAATGAATTAAAGCCATACAAGTCCGGGGGGACGAATACATACAATGAAATGCATTTCTATGCTTTGCCATGGCCTGTAGACGTACTAGAAGCAATGCACGATGAAGTTGTAACTTTACGTATAACTCTGTCATACTATGTCGAGCCGGCACCAGGAAAATCCGGAAAGAACAATAAATACCGCTACCCATCAGCCACTTTGCGTTTTGATGTAAAAACTCCAATTGAGAACGATTCAGAATTCTTGGCTCGCCACAATAAACTCGAAGGTGAAAAAACAAGTGACAATAATTCGACACGATGGAATATCGGACAGCAGCGTCGAGAAAGAGGTACCGTCCAGTCAGACTGGTTCTCATGTACGGCACAAGAGTTAGCAAGCTGTGGGCAAATTGTTGTGTTCCCAGGTCCTGGTTGGTGGAAAGAGCGTAAGCTTGAAAATGTCGATAATAAGATAAAGTATTCACTTGTGGTATCAATTCAGACGGAGAAAACTGAAATTTACCAAGCTGTAGAGACCGCTATTGCAAACAGAATAGCAATTCCAATTTCGAATCATTATTAAAAAGTATGAGGTTGCTTGATGGCCACATGAACCAAATCATCAACAAACTGGAAGCGCACGAGAGCAAGACTCCCTCACGCTGGCGCGAGGCGGCTGAATACCGCCAGGCCAACAAGTCGTGGCTCCGCCACTCGCAGCGTATTGCGATGCTTATGCTCGACAAGATGGACGAACTCCATCTTACCCAGACAGAACTTGCCCGGCGCATGGGCTGCTCGCAGCAGTACGTGTCGAAGATACTTCGTGGCAAGGAAAACCTTTCCATCGAGACACTATGTAAGATAGAGGATGCCCTCTCACTCCATTTGCTCCCCAGCGAGGTAGAAGCCGTATGATGAAGCTATACTCACATGAAGATATGCTCGACCAGGTGTTGGGCAGCAAAGGCACTCCTGCCCGTAATGCTTATGAGCAGAAAATCAACTACCTCTTGAAAGATAAAAGAGATACGCATTAAGAAAAGATACCAAAGGTTTGTATAGATAGGATTTATACTGTATCTTTGCACCGCTAGAACCCACCAAGCCTCTCAACGATGCTCAAATGAGTTTGCAAATGAGGGCAATGGAAAGTGCACTTTCACATTGCCGAATGCAGCAAGCATTATACAAATGTGCGGGTCGTTTTTTTACAAAGCCGCCATTACCAAGGTGTAAGTCCTTGTAATGGCGGATTTTTATATTCGCAACTTTTTCAGAAAGGAACTTGTTGAAGAGAATAACAATTAATCGTTTCCAAATCAATGATTAATGGACAATATCTTATCATAGCTCACACCATTATATTCGTTCCTACGCCCTTTCAGCACAACTTTCATGGAGTCGAGAGGTTGATAACTGTGACGTTTGTAGAAATAAATTCTACTATATAATAGCATTTTAGTTGTATCTATGTCTATCATTTCACTTGCAACATCATACTTGAGAGAATGTCTGTCGCTTATTTTTGGGGGAAAGATAGCAAATTTGCCTTGTTGTTTGATTTTCCATAACAATTCATCGGTGCAATATTCCTTGATGATTTGCTGTAAAGATTCTGCGTCAAAAGGTTTGTAAAGACATTCATGGGAATATAACAAATAAAATTCGGTCACCAAATCTGATTCGTCTAAACTCTGTGGCATCAGGTATTTGTTGACGTTACCGTCTTTAGAGAATGCTAAAATGTAAGTGTATCCATCGTCTGTTTCAGGTAGGTATGAACCTACAAATAGATAGACTGTCGTATTAGAAACAGCAAAGAGGGGTCCGGCATATAGTTGTCGTTCATTATCTGGACTCCCTAATAGCCATGGCGTAGTTACAGCCTTTTGATGGAAAAGTGTTTTGCCATTTTTGGCAATTGTCACAAAAAGCGTTTTATCGTAGAAGTTCTCATTTTTTATCTTAATGCCATTGTCTGCAGTTTGTAATAGCATATGCCAATCCCTTACTATGGTATCAAGTTCGATGGTCATTTTAGACTTGGCATCCACAAAAGAATCCGATTTTCCATCAATGATGGAATGACCTCTTCCGTTCGCTCTTGAAACCATAGTTGCTTTTCTTTCACAACCAGCCGACATCAGCAGGATTACAATAATAGTGCTAAAGAATAGTAGATGGATATAGTTTAACTTTCTTCCCATAATTCACCTGTTTTAGTTTTAATATTGCAAATATAGTGAAAAATACATGAAAGTAAACACCCTTATGTTTGAAAAATATCGATGAAAAGCTTAATTAGCGTTCAATGGGTATCTTTTCGGCCTCCGAAAATGCTTGTCTTAATTGTCTTATATGTCTTGTCATTGATTATCAATGGGTTATATGCTGCTTGTTTTGTCTTGACTTGTCATCGCTTGTCTTAGAAAAGGGCTGAAGTGGAGAATCTTTCTAATTTAGTCAAATTAGATTAAGTCTTGTCCAATAATAAAGAATATTATATTACTGAATATCAACACTTTATGTGTTTATGACAAATAAGACAGAAAAGACAGCCAAAAAATATATGCCCTATGAAAAATAAAAAGGCGGAAGCTCCGCCTTTTCACTTAGCTGCACTCGGCAAAGTTGAAGTAAGCTCCCTTTGCTCTCGTTTGCAAAGTCTTTTGTTACTACTCTTCATATAGCCTTGACAGAAAGTCCTGTAGCCGCCTATCCTGTATCTCGGCAAGTGGGCATGGCTTAAAGTTCAGCACCTGCCTAATGCGCAACGTGCCCAGACCATACCGTGAGCCATCCACCGTGATGCCTTCCATCTCCTTCACAGAGGCGTAGCCATACTCCGTTTCAGCCATGCCGACGACGATACTGAATAAAGTGAAGTCATCGCCTTCTGGCTGTCCCTCCAGTACATACCAGCGGATGAGTCCAATCTCGAATACACAGACACAAGTAGCGTCCTTTTGCTTCCCATCCTGAGAATAAAGGGGGAAGTCCTTCAGCTGTTCGGCGAGTTCTGCCGTCATCAAACGATTTGCCATATAAAAAGCTATTGTGGAGCAGTGGTGAGCCACCCCGTTACCTTGATTTCGATTCTTTTCCCTCCTGTGAAGTCTAACGACTTCTTCGGGGAAACGATTTTCGAGCAAATAAGTCGCTATTGGACGACACATTCAACGGCAAGGAATTTTTCAAGTTTTTATTAGCTTACCACAACCAAACTAAGAACGGCCATTAAAAACCTGAAAAATAAGGCACTGGTACTTGACCAGAAGGTGCCAATAGCGAACTTCGCGAAGGAAATGGATGACCACCGAAGAAGGTTTATTTCTCACAGCAAAACGAGTGCGCAATGGCAGGTAATGAGTTGAAGAGAGCCGAAAATAGAATGGAAGAACTGCATGCAATGATGCGGACCTTCTTGCTGCAAGTCTGAAATAGAATGTGGTGTCTTCAACTCATCACTGGCCTTGCTGCGCACGGAATGACCTAACCTCTCTCCCTTGTCATTCTTCGTCCCTGAAGAATGATGGAAGCGGTATCGCAATGATTGCTGCTCTATGCGCAATGAATGGAGATACGGCCTTCAGGGAAATGGGCACAAAGCAGTTAGGTAAAACCTGTAAAGATAGTCAGTTTATCGTCAGTGCAACGAAAAAGTGAGTTACACCGACAATAAACTGGCGTTACACTGGATAGAGCGTGCGATATGGTGTGCATAGGCATGGAGCAGGAAGTAAGATAGGCGGAGCCGTGAAGTGGTCATGGGCGATAAGTCCTTGACAAGTGAAACAGCGGTAGCCTATCCTTCCTGCCCCCATTGCCCATGCACTCCATTCAGCACAAAACAACCTAACCACTCTCCCTTGTCGCTCTACGTTCCGACGGAGCGATGAAAGCGGTGTGGAGCCATCACGATCATTTATGGCGTGATAGCGAGATACGGCTTTCAGGGAAATAAAGTACTCCCAACGAATTGTCTTGTTTTCTGCGTCAAAAACAAGACTTTTTATCTCTGTTATTCATCCTTCCGATGGGCAATTCCCTCCCAAGCAGGCAGCGAACTGTGACCGCTGCCCGACTTTGAAAGCCGGGCATACCAGCCTGATATGCCCAGCCGTACCTTACTTCTCCCTGCTTATTCTGGCCACCTGCTTATAAGGGTGGTTACAGAAATTCCAGTCTATCTCATTGTCTGGCAGCGTGGTTTGTATGCCACTGTCCATGACCATGCCACAATGCTTTAGTATTTTATCCTTGGCTTCCTCCCTGCTTTCAGCTTCTACCTTGAAAGTACCCTCGAAGATGTATCGAGCCGTTACACTATACGTTTTCTTCATTGTAACTTGCTTTTGTGGAGTATGCCGATAGCTCGGCACACTCCTGGTTCTACTTAGTCAAACATCGTATTGACGTGGGTCTCAAACTCGTCATCGGAGTAGTTATAGAAAATATCGTCCTCCACATATCCGTAAAACAGATTGTCCACCGATGGATAGTCGCCCCTCCACTTGTCGCACACACTACAAGGTGCAAACAGGGCATCGCCCAACTGCGCATTGCAAATCTCCCTTGCATCAACGCCCTCTATCGAAAAAATACTGATATTCTCCATACGCTTAAAAATGAAAATCAATGATACCACCGATATAAAGCTCGTCGCCTTCCGTCAGATGCTCCACCATGCGCATCAACTCCGCCGACTTCTCCGCAAAGGTCTGATAGTCGTCATTGCAAAGGTAGAAGTGTGCTGCGGTATCGAGTGGGTTCTGTAATTCGTTTTCCAGCCGGTACACCTCACCGCAAAAGTTCATCACGTTTTCCATGTTCACCTTTGCAGCCCTTATCTGAATACGCTCCACCCACTCACGTTTCCACTGCTCAAAACCACCTTGATACACCAACGTCGTTTCATCTTTGAGGTGAAACATACCCAATGGCAGTATGTCATCTACGAGCGAGCAAACGGCTCTCTTCCGCTCTTCCTCAGATATGGCGGCACAGTAGTCGTAATCGCTGCCATCACCCTGCAACAAGGTATCTTCACAAAGATAGCCCTCGATGCGTTCTTCCGATAATTGAAAAATCCATGCGTGCATAACTTATAATTTTATGAGGTTAAACTTAATCTTTTCCCTTTTGTGAAGTCTTCAGACTTCTTGCAGGTACTTAATTTTCGAGCAAAACAGGACGGTATAAGCGGGAAAGATAAGGCAAGTAATGCACAGAAAATCGACGGAATACCCCAATCTATGATTGTTGGGAAGGCTGCCGTCTATTTTTCTGCGCATAGCCGTAGCGGTACTTGCCGTTCTTTCCTATGCCGTAACTTTGCAAAGAAAATGAGCACATGTAGCAAGGAGGCAACTGCAAACATGGAAATGATACACAAAAAATGGAGACTGTCTCACGACAATCTCCACCTAAACAAAAGAGAATTAACCCAATTCAACCAAAAATGCAATATCTTTATGGTAGCGGTAACTCAAACGTCCTTACTACCGCCTTGCCGTCCATGCTAATGAAGAACCACCGCTCAGCATTGTACTTCATGCCATGATGCGTTACCGCCTGATAGTCGATTTTCACTTTCCAGCCCGTCCATTCCTTCCTGTCAGTTGCCTGGCTAAGCATTTGCCTGATGTCCGAGTTGGCACGCATCTGCCTTTCAGCGAGATCCATCACGTAGAAGTCGTTGATGTCCAGCGACTGCATATTGTCAGTTCGCCTCATGATGCTGTCCGTTACCGATTTCATGATACGGACGATGCCTGCCTTCTCCTTTTGCGAGAAGTAGCTGAATCCAAACGCCGAGTCTGGTTCTGATATAGCCATCACCTGTAACTGCTTAGGATATTCCACCGACTGTTTCAGATTCTCCACTGCCAACTGCTTCAACGCATGACGTTTATTCGTACAACCAGTGAGGCATAACAATGCCACCACTAAATATATAATACTTTGTCTTTTCATCATCAATAACTAATTAAATCATGATTATTCTGTCCTTTTCAGGCGTTAGCTGCAGACGCTTGTAGTACACCGTACCGTCTTCCTTGTAGAACTCAATGCTGTCCCTCGTCACGCCCTGCTCACATATCTGCTTCACCTCCTCCACCGACACGGCATGACCGCTGATGTTACGCCAGATGGAGAACTTGCAGGGATGTTCGGTATTGCGGTAATTGGCACAGTTGTATGCCTTCAGCCCTACATGCAGGTCTCCCCCGCAATGCGGACACTTTGCGATGCGCGATTCCAGCTTCACCTTGCCCTCGGCTATCGACAGCGACGAGGCAAACATCTTCCACTCATTCGAGGCAAAGCCCTCCAAAGCGATATGCTTGCCATTCAAGAACGCCACAGCATCCTGCTCCGTAATCCTACGGTTGCAGATGATACCCGGAATCATAAAGTCGCACGAAGGATGCTCGCCGATGGAGTTTTCGCATCGGTAGCCCTTCGAGGTCTTACGCATTTTGCCCCCGCATATAGGACACACACCGTTGATATAATGCACACCGCACGAGACCTCCACCTTCCCGTTGCGAATTACGATTGCCGCCTTGAAATGCTGCCCGTCCCTGTTCTGCAGCGAGAGCATACCGGTATGGCCATACTTGACGAGCTGTGCAACCAGTTCCTCCGTCATTTCCAGATTAAACACACGATTAGGGATAACGAACCCGCAGGACTGCTCACTGCACTTCCACTCCTGTTCGTTATGTACCATTGTGCCCCTGCCACACACGGGGCAGGTCAGTAAATTGTCAGTATCACTCATTTTGTTATTTCTTTACGTTATATGTTACTCTATCTTTGGCAACCCTCCGTTTGCACCGCTCCTCCTCGAAATAACAAAGTGTAGCGAGTGCAAAAGTACAGAAAATTGCCCATATTCAGGCCTGTCAGATATATTTCCACTCATAGACCAGTCCATCCACAATCGCCTTCCCCGACATCACCGTGGCCCAGCCTTCTGGATCAAGCCCGAACCAAAGGTCATTCCACGAGTATGTCCTTACCTGCCATGCCAGCAACCAAAGGTCAGTATTGATGGTCTCCAGTTTCGTTACCACCTCATTGGCAATATAATACCGTTCCGCCGAAGAGAGGAGGTTTACCTTATGCTTCTCATTGATGGGCTTGCCCGTGGCATCATAGCCACTCACATTGTAAGTGCCGCTTGTCACCAGCTGTTGCATGAACGGATAGAGCGAAGCCATCTGCGTAGCAGCATCCGTCAGCTCGTCAGAAACCAACAGTGCAATGGCCGTACCTTTCAGATGGCCAGGCAGTGACTGGCGCAACAGGCTCATGTTTCGTGGAATCTCCACCGTCGTCAACTCTGCCGCCCGCTTGATCTGATAAAGGTTCTGCATGGCACCCTGGGCATTGGAAAGATACTCCAGCATCTTATCTTCCACCTTGTGCATCCTGTCCATGGCCACAGTGACCGCTGTTTCCGCTGCAATGATTTTCTTCTGTGTCTTCTCGCGGTCCTTGAAAATCTTTTTCAGCATCTCGCTCTGCGCTACCACGGCACCCGTCAGCATCGGGTCCGTCTGCTGCGCCATCAGAGGACAGAAAGTCAAACCGCCCAACAACGATATGATGAAAATTCGTTTCATAAGCACACTCCTTTCTCTCGGCGGTCAGCCAGATTGCGGTCCCTTGCAAACTTATTCTCTATGGGCACAACTTCCAACTGCTTACCCATCAACTGGTCGTTCCAGTCCTTGTAGTTCTCGGCAGCCTTCCATTCACCTACGTTATAGCGGATGTGGACATGCTTGCGAAGCTCACGGATCGACAATTGGTCGTTAGGAATGTTAAAGTTCTTATCACCAATGGTAATTTTTACCTCGCTATCTTCCTTATGTATATTCATGCGAATACCCTCCAACAGGGCAGCCATGCGGATGCCATAGATGCGTCCAGCAAGGTCATTGTCGAAACAGTCCATCGCCTTGGCTTCAGAGTAATGCGACATGATGCCTTTGACTTGTCCGTCAGAGAATGTACCGCCCAGCGACACGAACACCGAATGTGCAGCATCTAACCGAAGGTGATTCAGCTGATAGAACGCCATGATGTCGTAGGCACTCTCTGCGAAATACACATTTCGGATGTCAGCAGGCTCTCCACCTTGTGAGAGATCAGCTATCCATGCGCCCGTCGTCGAGTTGGTACCGGCAGCCTTACTCTTGAATGAACCGAAGCCTCGTATCTCATAGCCCACCACCTTGTCCTTACCAGCCTCCGTATAAGAGAAACCGATGTTGAACTGTTTGTAGGTGGTGTGGCAGCTGTCCCTTATCTGCTTGATGAACGGAGCGAAGACAGCCACCGTCTCCTCGTTGATGCCACGCTGGGCAAAGAAAGCCATTACCTCCGACAAATCACTGCCTATCTCCTTCGTCTCGTAGAGTTTAGGATCGAACACACGGTTGTCGCTATATCCGGCTTTCGCAAGATACAGGCTATCCCCATAGTCGGGAATCGGCTCGTTGGCAAAGCGGGCCATCACCTTACCGATGATTTCCCACTCGTTCCTGCCGGACTCGTGGAAGCTGTTAAGATTCTCACGAATCAGCGACACTACATCCCCGCCTTTCGCCCCGTTACGGCGAAAATAAGTCTGTGCGGCCTTCTCCTTTGGATTCTTGATGATGAGCTTATCCTTATGTCCGGTGGTATCAGGCAAGACCATTTCAATATATCTGCCCACGCCAGCCGAGCGGTCGAGACGATAGCCCAGATAATAGGCTATATCATCTACGCCTACCTTTGTTTTAAGGTCTTTGAAGTTTACTGTCTGTTTCATAACTGCCTACAAGTATAAAGGTTAGATTTTTACACGATGAGCTTGCTGCTGAGTCTGTGCCATGACCACATCGCCATAGCTCTTTTCCAGCGTGCGAGAGAGCAGGCGAGCCTTCTCCGCTTCCTCCGACAGAGAGAAATAGAGGATGCCCACATTCCGATCAATCGGCTTGAGTCCCAGCTCCTTGCCTTGGAAGGAGGCACGCACCGCATAGTCCCCGTCGTTCTGCTTGATAATCGAAGCGTTCTCAAAGACAATCTTGTTTTTAGGGGCTTCGGTAGATTGATTCCTGTTCTTGTCGAGCAAAGGTTCCTCGCCCAAAGCCATCTTCTGCTTGTCCACCTCTTCCAGCACCATGTTGGCAGCCTTGTTCACGTCGGCTATCACCGATACGATGAACTTTGGATTCTCTTTTAGCGTGGAGATCCAACCGTCGAGGTAGGCAGCGTTGTTATTCAGGATACGCTTGTCAAAGCCCATCGAGTTGCCCACCATCGCCGCCGTCAGCTCAGCCACCAGTTCCTCCTTGGCGTATTTCGCGTCGCCGAACTTCTCATGGCTGCCCCTGTTCAGCCGAGGTTCCGTACCCGTGGAGTGAGCCATCTCGTGCAGGGCCGTGGAGTAGTATTCCATACCGTCCTTATACACTTCCTCCGGTGTCTTGCCGATGTTGAACTGTTCTTTCCTTGGAATGACGATGATGTCCTTGGAGGGAGAAAAGTATGCACCGGGTACCTGCTTGTCATATTGGATAGGACAAATCCACTCCTGTTTCTCAAACATACGGTCGAGTGCCTTGCTTGTAAACATCCCCTCTGCATCACGCAGTTCAGGCGGTGCAAATAGCTTTTTGAGTGCTTCCACCTTATCAGGCTTCACCTCAGCCAGATTGGTCTGATCAACATTGAACACATTGTAGGCCTTTAGGAATGGAATGGTCTGCACCTGCATCCGCTCCGCAAGGCTCATCTTGCGGTAGGTGTCTTTGGTGATTTTGCGTCCGTCCTTGTCCCTTGCCATGATGTCCCAGTAGAGCACCGGCATGGCCGACTCGCCCTTCTTGACATACGCTCCCAAGTCATTGGTTTGCTTGAAGGTGAGATACACGGGCATTGAGTAGCCACGGAGAGCCGTGTCCAGTTGGAGGAAGAAAGAGTTACTTCCCGAATATCCACGCCCGGACACATTCTGAGGCATGGCACCGGGGGCGGTGGCACCGCCTATCCACTCCTTGTGCCAGCCCACGGACTTCATCTGTTCCATGCGCCCAATCATCATCTCCGTGAACCTGTCCACGGCTTTCTGACCGAGCGTCTTTGTTTCAGTTCCAGCTGTAGTCATAGTCGTCCTCTGCCAAGATTTGCTTGTCCTGCATACTCAGTTCCACCGACTCCATGTAGAACTCTGCGGTATCTTCACTCGGATGCGTGTTGTGTTCCTTGCACCACTGCATGAAGCCGTCCGCATGCTCGCCTTCGAGCGTGAACTGCAGCCACCCGATCCGTCTGTCCTGTTTGAGCTGGACCAGCTCTTCAAAACTATATGCCATTTTCTTTGATTTTATTTTGCCTGTATTTTGTAATTCATACTCACTATACCATAACCAAGCTCTACATCTTCAGTCCGTTGCTGATGGCTTGTTTCTGTCCCGACAGCACCTTGATGTCGTCCGAGAGATATTTGGCGGCCAGCTGCTCCCGTGTGACGGTCTTGGCTTGGAAGAGAGAAAAGCCGTCGTCAAAGGAAATTGCTTTCTTGTCCGTGCGCCCATTTTCGCCCACGGCAGCCGAAATCTTCCACTTACCGTCCATGTTGTCCTTCGCCACCCGGATGTCCTCCACCTTGATGTTGGCTGGGAGCTGATAGATGGCGTAGGCGGATGCCAGGTGCAGCCGTTCACCAAAGTTCTTTTCTACCAATGCCGCCGGTGTCGTCACGCGGTCGAAGAAAGCACTCTGGTCCGCTTTGGTCATGGGTACGGACATGCGCTGGTCGCCCACCTGTGCGTAGAGCTTGTACTTGCCATAGTCGGCACGCTGTTCATCTTTCTCCTTATACACCGTCATCTTGTCGATTACCCTGCCGTCAGATAGAATGTTGGCAGCTTTGTATTCCTCGGCAGACACCTTGGGAGCCAGTTTCGTCGGATAGTATTTCTGCATCATGTCCTCCACCTTCGCCTCCCGTTTCTGATAGGCTGCGATGTCGGCAGCGTCCATCTTCATAGGGTTGAGCTGCTTGCCGTTGAGTTGAGCCACATAGAACCAGTCGGCAGGATTCACCTTGGACTGGAAGGCATGGGCATGGGAAACTTTGTCGCCATTGACCGTTACCATCTGCGGCTCACGCGGCTGATGCTCCTGTTTGGCGGAAGCCGACTTGTCCACGTTCTTTCCTTCCTCTTTCTTTTCCTGCACTTTTGTTTCCTGTGCTTTTGTTTCCGTTTTTACCGATGTGGATTTCTCTACGCTTTGTTTCTTCTCCAGACTGTCCACGATGGCCACTCGAAGACCGGCACGGATGAGTTTTGGCAGGTTTGTGTCCAAAGCATGATGAGGGAATGTGACTTGCAGAGGGCCGTCCTCTGCCTTTGCCGGTTTTGTTGGCTTGATGGACAAGGTGTCAGCCACCTTGGAGGCATCAGCGTTCAGGGCCGTGTAGAAATCTCCCGTCCTGAAGAGCAGGACGGCATCAGGATGCTTCTCCTTCATGTTCTCGTACAGCTCTGCCAGCGTCTTTGACTTCGGGAGCTTCGCGGTTTTCTTTGCAGCTTTTTTCTCAGTCTGAGCCTTCGGCTCTTCCTTCGGGGTAGCTTGCTGTTGCACCTCTTCTTTTTTCTTGCTTGCCATATTGTTGTCAATTAAAGGGTAAATATCCGTTTTCCATTTGTTGGGCGTGAACTTATGCGTATCACCGAGCACCGCCATCAGCGTGTCCTGCCTGCCTATCGCTTCATAGGCAGCCATTGCCGTGTGCCCGGTGTCGAGTACATTATCAATGAGAATGGGTATCTTGTCTCTGGGCACCCTTCGGATGCGATAGAAGTAGAGCGGCACTTCATCGATCGAGCCATTGGCTTTCTTCACCAGATAAAGCGGCTCGTGGGTATTGCTTGCTAATGCGTCGATGACAGGTAGATGCAGTGCCTCGCTGATTTTCTCGGCAAGCGTTTTGGTGTAACCCGCCCTGCCCGTGCGGTTGGGAATGGGTACCAGTACCACCTGCTTGTCCTTAGGCATGACATTCCTGACGGCAGCCGTCATCATCGCTGCTGCCTTGGCAATGGCCATATCGTCCCCAGCCTTTACCTTTCGGGCAATGGGAGCAACCTTGGCATAGCCAGCCACGGAGCTGACGATGTAGTCGTAATCAAGATTTTTGTATTTCTTTCTACCCACCTTGCTTGTCGTGATATGCTTTAACGCTACGGTTCTACAACAGAAGAACTCGCCAACAAAGAAGAATGTTAAAGCACTCGCTGGCTCTTATGAAAGTGACAAGCCGGGAGCAGAATATTAAAGAATCCCTTGTTTGGGAGAATGGTTCTTAGTCCGGAGTTATCGTATCAAGCCAGTACGCTGTTTCTTTTCGATAGACTCAGAGGGGTTGTTGGTCATTGTCTGGCGTTCCACCACCTTCTGGTATTCCCAGCGGTTCTCGTCGGTCATCACATACCCTATAAAATCCTCGTGGGTATCATCGTAGCGCATCTGCTGAAGGCGTTCCCATTCCTTCATGTCGCCATTGACCACCTTGAAGCCCTGTGGCTCACGCAGGTCCACACCCACCGTTACCTTAGTGTCGCCGAGCGAAAGCTCCACGGGCTTTCCCTCCTGCAGAGCCTCCTTCTGGTTAGCCCCGAGTTCGATGTCCTTCACCTTGTCCCGTGTCATCAGTTCCGATTCGATAGACACACTGGCCACGTCACGGTGCATGAGCGAGTTGGTTTCCTTATCCAACTGGATAAATTTTACTTTCCTTTCTCCCTCCACGTCCACCTCCTTACGGACTACATCGCCCGACTGCACACGCTGGAGTTCAGTTTGATTGAGATTCAGCTCGTTGGCAATCTCCCGGCGAAGCGGATAAGTCATCAGCATCACTTGGTCGTTTTCATCCAGCACGAACTGGGCTTTAAGCGGTAACTGTATCACCTTGCCATTTGATGTTTCCATGTTGGCCACGAAGACAGGCGTTACCTCCCCACGAAGCAGCGGAACTTTCAGACCATCAGGCATCAACTCCAGTTTTTCCCTGTCGATACCCAACAGCATCAGTTTCTCTAAGACAGCTCCCTGAGCTTGAAAAGTCATCACATCTTCCATACGTTGAATGTTTATCGGTAAATTTGTCGAAAGAAGTCTTACGGCTTCTCGCCAAACAAAATTATTAAAAAAGCAATATGATAAGATGAGACGATACAGATTATTTCTATTGGTTTTTGTCGCTATGACAATTAGCATAAGGATGGCAGCGCAGTTTTATACCCTCCGTCCGGAGGTAGTTCGCAAACAGGTAAAGGTTGAAAAACAAGCGGTTACAAGGCGAAAAGCAGACAGCATAAGTGCAAAGCGACCTGAAGTAACCTTTCAAACTGGCCATGGATTTGAAATCACCATTGAGAAGGACGTACCACTGTTTGTCAATGTGAAGGACTCCCTACTTTTCAATCTGATTAGCCAGCGCTTGAATGTCTGCCTTCCGCTCGACTTTTTGAAACTCAATTCAGCTTTCGGCTATCGCAAAGACCCTGTAAGTAGATGCACGGCGTTCCATGACGGCATAGACCTGCAATGCAACCATGCACGAGTCTATGCGATGCTGCCCGGTATCATCAAGGAGGTACATTTCGGGAACAGAGGTTATGGCAACTATGTTGTATTGGAACATGGCATCTTTGAGTGTCTGTATGGCCATCTTGACCAGATAACCGTAAGAACTGGCGATGCCGTTTCGGCAGGAACCATCGTAGGAATATCAGGAAACACAGGCAAAAGCACCGGCCCACACCTCCATATCAGAATCAGGAGAGGTGGGAAGAGCGTCGATCCCAATATTTTCGTGGATTATCTTAACGGTTACATCACGCAGCTACAGGATAAGATGGCATACGTTAGATTCGGGACAAAGCCCGACAAGGAGTTGAACATCGAGAACCTGATGGCTGTTCTCCGGCAGTATGATGTAAAGTTCCCACAGATAGTTGCCGCACAAGCTCTGCTTGAAACAGGCTATTTCACTTCACGGGTATGCTTAGAGAACAACAACCTCTTCGGACTCCGCCGTCCCAGCAATGGCAGCTACTACACCTTCAACTCATGGGAGGAAAGCGTGAAGGCCTATAAGGATTATGTGCAGTATAAGTACAAAGGTGGCAACTATTACGAGTTCCTGAATAGGATTAGGTATGCGGAAGATGGAAGTTATATATCCAAAGTGATGAACCTTGAAAGGAGCCTTTTCTTGTAGAGCAAAAAAAGTCCTGCAGCATAGAAACTGCAGGACTTCAATGTTAGTTGTGGCTATTACCAGTTATCATTCTCATTACCCACCAGACCATGTTTGGCGGCTTCCTCTATCTTGTCGAGCAACACATTCGAGTAGGCGTAAGACATCACGAGTGCCTTGCTTGATGTTCTCTTGGCATGATGGACATCTTTCTCCGTGAACGGATAACACTTGTCAAGTACCCATTTCTCCTCAACCCTTGTAGGGATAGAGCCTGCAAGTGCCCCCATGATGCCACCTCCAGCAAGCACCGTCACGTCATAGTGATCGATGGAGTAAGTTACCCTGATTTTACCTTCCTTGATATCCACTCTAATCACAGGCTTGATACTCACGTTGTAAGAGTTCGTACCTCCGGCATGACCAGCGATGTCGGCCATATAGCCCGATGCGATGATGACACCACTCTCCTTGTCGTTCAACTTGATCACAGAGTTGGCATCGTTGAAGGTTGCGGTAAACCAGTAGTTGAGGTTCACGTACAGCTGCTCCGCTGACTGCCCGTCACACGAGATAACCTGCACGAAGGTCATTGCGTTGTTCTTGTCGAGTTCAATGCTCTTCGAGATGTTGGCGGCAGCTTCTGTCCACTTGTCGCCATACTTCTCCTTGGCGTACTTCTCCAACTCATCTACACGCATAATCTGCGCATTCGCACACACGGTTGTCATAACAAAGGCAATCATTAACAGTAGTTTCTTCATAACTGATTAGTATTAAATTAGAACAATATTTGTTTCTGCTTGCAAAGTAAATACACAACAGCGCAACCATTTTGCATCATTCCATAAAAAGTAGTCTTTCACGATGAGAAAGAAGGTTGTTTGACGGTCAAAACAACAAAAGAAGGAATATTCCACATTATTTATAATAAGCAGAGGCTTCTCTCGAAAAAATTCATTATATTTGTGCCGTAAGCATTTTAATTCCTAAGCGACATGGCAAAAGACATCAATCGAATCAAGGTCGTGCTTGTTGAGCATAAGCGCACCAACAAGTGGCTCGCCGAACAGTTGGGCATCAATCCGACTACTGTTTCCAAGTGGTGTACTAACACCACCCAGCCTAATATAGAAACATTCATTCAAATTGCAAAGATATTGGAAGTAACAGTAGAAGATCTCCTTGCTAAGAATAATGACCAATAACCCATTACTGCTATGCTCAAGAAAGAATAACGTGAACTTCCCGATCATTTTCCCGTTTGTATTCACTACATCGCTCTATCAAGAAGAGTTAATCATGCCAAGAGCAAGAAAAATCATCACAACAATGCACCTCTGTTGCATTGTTAATTTGTATCTTTGCAAATAGAAATTAAAAACTGAAGCATAATAATATGGAACAACAACAATACAACAAGCTCTTCACATTCCTCTGGAACATTGCCAACGACGTGTTGGTACAAGCATTCGAGAAGGGCGACTACAAGAAGATAACACTGCCCTTTATCGTGCTGCGTCGCCTGGACCTGCTCCTTGCCGACACCAAGCAACAGGTGCTGGACTTTAGTAAGACAGATACTTTCAGGGAGTTGCCCGAAGAGAGCCAAGAGAGCCAGCTCTGCATGCTCACCCGTCACCCCTTCTACAATGTCTCACCGTTTACCATGAATATGTTGCGTGGCGAGACCGACGAGACGCGTCTGCTGCTCAACTTCAGGGCCTACCTTGACGGATTCAGCAAGCATGTGCAGGACGTGATCACCAAGTTTGACTTGCGCCACTACGTGGAGAAGCTCAACGACGTACACCGTCTGGGCATGATGATCGACAAGATGACCGATAAGAGCATCAACCTCGGCATGCGCCCTGTGCTCGACGATGAGGACCATGAGAAGCTACCAGCGCTCGACAACCACACCATGGGAACGCTGTTCGAGGAGCTGCTTCGCAAGTTCAACGAGGACTACAGCGTGACCGAGGCAGGAGAGCACTACACCCCGCGCGACTATGTGGCACTGCTCGCCGACCTTGCCGTGCTGCCTGTTGCCGACCAATTAAAGAACGGCACTTACGACATCTACGACGGTGCCTGCGGTACGGGCGGCATCCTGAGCATTGTGCAGGAACGCTTTGCAGAAATAACCAATGAGAAGGGACGCCGCTTCAAAACCAGCCTCTTCGGACAGGAGCTCCAACCTGAGACCTTTGCCACCTGTAAGGCGGATCTCATGCTCAGTGGCAATAGCACCACCTTCTCTTATATCCATAACGGAGTGGTGCGCGACCGCTTTGCCAATGGCAGCACCATCAGCGAGAACGGACACCCGGGCCGCAAGTTCGACTTCTGCATCTCTAACCCGCCTTTCGGCACGCCTTGGAAAGCCGACTTGGAAAAATGGGGACTGAAACCCATCGAGAAGAAGAACATTCAAGATCCACGCTTCTACTGGCCCGACTCCGACAAGAGCTTCATTCCCGACATCGGCGACCCGCAGATGCTGTTTCTTGCCAACAACGTAAGTCGCATGAAGACCGAGGGACAGGGCACACGCATCGTCGAGATACACAATGGCTCCAGCCTCTTCACGGGCAATGCTGGTGGTGGAGAGAGCAACCTACGTCGCTACATCATCGAGAACGACATGCTGGAGGCCATTATTGCCGTGCCGCTCAACATGTTCTATAACACGGGCATCGGCACCTTCGTATGGATAGTTACCAACCGCAAGGAAGAGCGTCGCCGAGGCAAGGTGCAGCTCATCGATGCCACCAGCATCTCCACCCCGCTGCGCAAGAACCTGGGCAACAAGAATTGTGAGATCGACGAGGAGGGACGCAAGGCTATCCTCCAGCTTCTCACCGACTTCCGTGAGACCGAACAGTGCCGTATCTTCGACAACCGTGAGTTCGGCTATTGGCAGATTACCGTGCAGCGACCACTCAGGTTGAGAGTTCTCACAGACATCAACTGGGACGAGGTGGGCTTGAAAGAAGCAGAGAAGGTAGAGTGTAAAGCCGCTATAGAGAATGTACCCGCCGACACGCCCCTTGACGACTGGGAGGGCTATGCTTGCCAGCTGAAGCTGAAGAAGACGCTCGCCAAGAAGCTCCGTCCGTTTGTCACCGTTACCGCCCCTTCAGCCAAAGCTGTAGAGGGCGAAGCCGACCCCAAGCTGAAAGATACAGAGCAGGTACCTTTGTTGTACCCAGGCGGTATAGATGTCTTTATGCAAAACGAGGTGCTACCCTACGCTCCCGATGCTTACGTGGACGAAGATGCAACCGTTGTCGGCTACGAACTCTCGTTTACCAAATACTTCTACAAGCC
This sequence comes from Prevotella histicola, assembly GCF_055385135.1. NCBI lineage: Bacteria > Pseudomonadati > Bacteroidota > Bacteroidia > Bacteroidales > Prevotellaceae > Prevotella > Prevotella histicola. The sequence continues at coordinate 560,541 of NZ_AP043793.1, forward strand.
TGTGCAGCTGCGCTCTATAGCCGACATCAAGGCGGATATTCGCGCCATCGAAAAGAATACGGATGGACTGCTGGAAGAAATTTTAAGTGATAGAGGTTAAGTGTTAGGTGTTAGGTGTTAAATGTTAAGTAATCAACCATGGATAGTAAAGGCGAGATAAAGATTTATCAGTTGCAGGACGGGCAGACGACCATCGACGTGCGACTGGAGAACGAGACGGTGTGGCTGAACCGTAATCAAATAGCTACACTGTTCGACCGCGATGTGAAAACTATTGGTAAGCACATCAACAATGCGCTCAAGGAGGAACTGGAGGGCGAAGTGGTTGTCGCAAAATTTGCGACAACCACTCAGCATGGTGCTTTGGAAGGCAAGACGCAGACCCACATGACAGACTATTATAATTTGGAGATGATTACGTCGGTGGGCTATAGAGTAAAATCGAAACGTGGCATAGAGTTCTGTCGATGGGCCAACACCGTGCTGAAGGAATACCTCGTCAAGGGCTATGCCGTCAAGAACGACCTTGCTCGCTAGCGATGCTGCTCTATTTCGTTACTAAAAATCACAGTTTTAGCGATGGCAACAAGCGCATTGCTGCCACGCTCTTCCTATGGTTCATGAACAACAACGGCATTCTTTACAACCCTGACGGCTCTAAGCGTATCGGCGACAACACCCTCGTGGCACTCACCTTGATGATTGCGGAGAGTCGGACAGAGGAGAAGGATACCATGGTAAAGGTGGTGGTGAACCTTATAAATAAGAAAAACGTATGAAGAAATATCCAAAATATAAAGACTCTGGGGTAAGCTGGATTGGAGAGATACCGGAGCATTGGAAGTTTGCTCATTTAAGGAACTATCTTAAGCTGGTCTCAGATAAAGGACATCCCAACGAAATACTTTTATCAGTAACAAGGGATAGAGGTGTTATTATTAGAAATGTTGATTCTAAGGAAGAAAACCATAATTTTATCCCTGATGATTTATCGGGATATAAGTTAGTGAAAGTAGGTCAATTCGCTATTAATAAGATGAAATCGTGGCAAGGCTCATATGCTGTGTCAGAATATCAAGGAATTGTAAGCCCTGCATATTATATATGTGACCTAAACTTCCCGTATAAAAAATTCTTTAGTATTGCAATCAGAAGTAGAGCATATATACCTTTTTTTACTCAGTATTCAAAAGGTATTAGGGTTGATCAGTGGGATTTATCTCCAATCGCACTAAAAAGTATTCCTTTTATAGAGCCCCCTCTTCCAGAGCAGCAGGCTATTGTGTCATTCCTTGATGCAAAGACCGCGCAGATTGACCGCTTTATTTCCGAGGCCACCAAAGAGATAGAGAAGCTAAACGAACTGAAGCAGGCACAGATAGCCCACTTGGTGATGCACGGCACCAATCCCGATGCACCCATGAAGGATAGCAACATCGTATGGATAGGACAGGTACCAGAGCATTGGGAGGTAAGGAAAATGAAATTTCTTTTTGACGAGCGCACAGAGAAAAACCATCCCGAAGAACCAATACTTTGTGCCACTCAAGCTCATGGTGTGATCCCTCAATCAATGTATGACAATCGAGTGGTTGTGGTGAATACGGGCTTCCAGAACTTAAAGTTTGTGGAGGTTGGTGATTTCGTTATAAGTTTGCGTTCGTTTCAAGGAGGCATAGAGTATGCACATTATCAAGGCATCATCAGTGCTGCTTATACTATCTTACGTTCAAAGGGTGATTTAACCAATGATTATACAAGATACTTGTTCAAGTCATTTCCTTTTATACAGCTCCTTAAGACCTGTGTGAAGGGTATTCGAGAAGGGCAAAATATCAACTATGATATGCTAAAGAATAATTATCTATTTGTTCCTCCAAAACAAGAGCAGACCGCCATTGTCTCTGCCATCAACAGTCTAAATAAAAGGATTGATATGCTTACCTCACAGCTTGTCGATCAGATAAACCACCTGAAGGAGCTGAAGCAGCGCATCATCAGCGATGCAGTAACAGGCAAAATTGACGTGAGGGAAGTAAACAATTAAAGGCAAAATAAAATGACTACAGATACATCAGAGAAAGGTTTGGAGGAAACGATAGAAAGCGTTCTCCTCAACAGCGGGTACGAAAAGCGCACAAGCAAGGATTTTAATACCGATTACGCCATTGACGAGGGTATGCTGCGCACCTTCCTTGAGAGCACCCAACGCGACAAGGTACAGCGTGCTCGCATCTACGACAGTGAGGTGAACACCCGTAAGTTTTACGAGCGGCTGCGGGGGCAGATTACCCAGCGTGGCATCGTGGATGTGCTGCGCCAGGGCGTGGAGCACAATGCCACCAAGTTTATTTTGTACTTTCCCACGCCGCTCGATGCCAACTTGCAGGCAAAGGCGTTGTACGAGAACAACCACTTCTGCTGTGTGCGCCAGTTGCACTACTCCAAGCTTTACCCCGAACTGAGTATCGACATGGTGCTGATGCTCAACGGTCTGCCCATCATCACCATGGAGCTGAAGAACGACCTCAGCTGTCAGACCGTGGCCGATGCCATACACCAGTATCGCACCGACCGTGACCCCAAAGAACTGCTGCTGCAGAAAAAGCGATGTGCCGTACACTTTGCCGTGGACGACAACGAGGTGATGATGTGTACAGCCCTCAATGGCGAAGCATCGTGGTTTCTGCCCTTCAACAAAGGAGTAGATGACGGTGCTGGCAATCCCGTGAACCCCAACGGGCTGAAGACTGCCTATCTGTGGGAAGAAATTCTGCAGAAGGCGAGCCTGAGCGACATACTGGAGAACTTTGCACAGGTGGTGAAAGAGAAAGACGAGGACACGGGCAAGACGAAGGAGAACGTGATCTGGCCCCGCTATCACCAGTTGGAGTGTACACGTGCCCTGCTTGCCGACACCCGTGTAAGCGAGAGCGGTCGCCGCTACCTCATACAGCACTCCGCAGGGTCGGGCAAGAGCAACACCATCACCTGGACAGCCAAGCAGCTGGTAGACCTGAAAGAGGCTGACGGCATCACGCCCCACTTTGAGAGTGTGCTGGTCATTACCGACCGCGTGGTGCTCGACAAGCAGATACGCGATAACCTGCGCTCGTTTATCACCAAGAAAGACATCGTGACGTGGGCCGACGACAGCGAAGCACTGAAAGAGGCGCTGAACAAGGGCAAGAAGGTCATCGTGAGCACGGTGTGCAAGTTCCCGTTCATCTTGCAGACTATCGGCACCGAACTGAGGAACAAGCGTTTTGCCGTCATCATCGACGAGGCACACAGCAGTCAGAGCGGCGACATGGCAAGTGCCCTCAACAAGGTGCTCAGCGGACACGGACTGAAAGGCGTGAGCATGGAAGACAATGAGGAGGGGCTCAACACACTGATGGAACACGTGGTGGAAGGCCGACTGATGGCAAAGAATGCCAACTTCTATGCCTTCACTGCCACGCCCAAGAACAAGACGTTACAGATGTTTGGCGACGAATACATCAAGCCTGATGGAGAGAAAGGGCATCGTCCCTTCCACCTCTACAGCATGAAACAGGCCATAGAGGAAGGGTTTATCCTTGACGTTACGAAGAATTACACCACTTACGACAGCTTCTACAAGATACTGAAGAATACCGAGGCAAACCCCATGTTTGACAAGGATCAGGCTGCCAAGAAGCTCCGTGCATGGGTGGAGAGCCGTCCCGAAACGGTAAAGAAGAAGGCACGCATCATGGTGGAACACTTCCACGAGAGCGTGTGCCACAAGATAGGCGGTGAGGCACGGTGCATGGTGGTATGCAATGGTATAGAGCGTGCCATCGATTACTTCTTTGCCATCAAGCGACTGCTGGCTGAGCGCAACAGCCCCTACAAGGCAATCATTGCCTTCTCGGGCACGAAGGAATATGGTGGCAAGAGCTACGACGAGGCACAACTCAACCAGTTTCCCTCGTCGAAGATAGAAAAGACATTCAACACCGATGGCTACCGCTTCCTCGTCGTGGCCGACAAGTTTCAGACAGGTTACGACAACAAGCTGCTCCACACCATGTATGTGGATAAGACGCTGAGCGACATCAAGGCGGTACAGACACTCTCGCGCCTGAACCGTGTGCACCCGCTGAAGAAGGATACCTATGTGCTCGACTTCGTGAACTCGGCAGAGGATATAGAGAAGTCGTTCCAGAAGTATTACAAGCAGACATCGCTGAGCCATGAGACCGACATCAACAAGGCTAGCGACCTGCTCGACATCTGCGACCAGAGCCTGGTCTATGAACAAGAAGAAGTAGAGGACTTCAACCAGAAGTACTGGTGCGGTGCCGATCGCACAGAGCTTGATCCGATACTCGACACATGCCGAGAACGCTTCGTACAGATAGGCGAGGAAGACGGCGAAGACCGCCAAGCAGAGATCAAGGGAGCCATGAAGTCGTTTGTGCGTTTGTATGAGTTCATCGCCGCCCTGCTGCCCGAAGGTGTACCAGAGTGGGAAAAGAAAAACACCTTCTTCCACTTCCTGCTGCGCAAACTTCCGAAGCTGAAACGCGAAGACTGGGCAGAAGGACTGTTGGAGCTGGTTGACTTTGACAAGTATCGCGTGACGAAGAAGACCGACGAGGAGATACGCCTGAAGAATGAGAATGCTGAGGTGGAGCCTATCCCGGTAGGACAGCCGGGCGGTGGGCAGCCCGACCCTAACATGGAGACGCTCGACAAGATAGTGGACGACTTCAACACCTTCCTCGGTGGCATAGAATGGAAGGATACCGACACGGTGAAGCAACAGTACACCCAGGCTGCCAGCTCGCTCCAGGTAAACGACGAGGTGCGTGATGCATTGCTCAACAATGATGAAGACACCAAGATGCAGGTAATACACGACAACATGTCAGACATCATCGGCATTCTCACTGCAAATGCCAGCGAACTCCAACTACGGTATGCCACTGACCCGAATGTGCGCCAGATTATTGACGCTTCATTGCTCCAGCATTTGGAAGAACAGTTTAATCCTTCTTACAACGAGCAGCGGCTGAAAGAAAAGCTCAACGAGGCTTATGCTAGTGATTTCGCGGAGTTGTGCGGTGTGCGCTATCGTGCATTAACAGAGGTAATCGACTGGTATTTCAGCGTGTTGGAAGCTACGACAACCTCTAAGTTGGATGGTATCAAGTCGATCCGCCGTATCCTCAACCTAGCCTATCGCACAATAGGACGTGACGAGGATATGGAAGAGTGGCTGAAGTTGTTGTTGAGTGGTTTTGAACCCTACATGAAGAAGATATACTATCTCTGTAAAGGTAACGAACTGTCGCGTACAGACGGAGGCTTTGTCCAGTTCCTCGACGCAGCCAAGGCTGTCGGGGTAAACAAGTTGCATTACGATGTAGAGGATTATCTCAACCAGATGAAAACCTATTACGAATTTGTACACCAGCAGCGTAATGATACCACCCATCAAGCACCAGTCATCGAGCCACGCGACCTGAAGCCCGGCATACACATGACCGTGGCCATGTATCTCTATGCCACCATGATCAATATCACCGATATGGAGATGGGTGGAATGATTGATAGACCAACGAATAATAAGTCTCACTCTCATCCAGATTCCGCTCAACGAGGATACGAGCTGATTGATGATAGTAAGCAAGGATACTTCATAGCAGCGGAGCCTGGGCCAGGAGAGAAATAATTTCAAAGACATCTGGCACGCTCTTTAAGATATGCCAAAATAGAAAATCAAAAATTTAGAGGATTCATGGAATATACGACTCTTGCTCAAATTATGGTAAGGAATGGAGGGAAGATTAAATTTCCTCTATGGAAACTTCATGTACAAGAACAAGAATATCTTGACTTGAAAGACACACTAAGTGCCGCATATATTAGAGGTAATCTTGAAATGTATACCAGGGAAGCTGCTATTTTTTACGCAGAATGGTGGCGTCGAGAATATAACGGAGGGACTCCAAGTAAAGAGAGAGTTGCCCGTGCTGCTGGTATAGACGATCCTGAATTACTATTTAAGCAGGCAAAGCAAGCAATGCATGGATGGAAGTGCAAGGTGTATGGTGTTAATCGTCACATGTACTTCTATTCATTGTTGCTGCAAGGCGGTTTACCTATGAAGCAAATACAAAGCTCATGGGGAAACTACACGAACTTCTTAGAGCGTGCCATGATGGAATTGATAACTCGGGGTGTTTCCAATTGGGAAGACACGTCTATTTTTGAGACCTTGGATTGTGTTAAATACTTACCGAAGTCATTCCAAAATGAGTGTATCTATAATGTAAGTATGCAGGTAGTAAGGTCTATTGTCGAAGACAAATCTGATATTCTCCCGTATGATATAAAAGAAGAGCGATTTAAGAAACTGAATACCAGTTTACAAAAGATATATTCTCATCGTAGGAAAGCAAATCCAATGGCTTTTTCTTGGTCCTTGAAAATATCTAATGAAAAAGCCCATCTCCTCTACAGCTTGAATGCACAAAATAGCTTACGTTCCGATGTGTTGTCCATAGCACCTTCGGTCTATAGGTTTGAAATACATGTTTCCGGAAAATTTGTGGCACGGTATGCAAGAGTTGAGCATAATGAAGATTATTCGCTATACACCTGCGTAAGCAAAGATAGTGTTGTCATTGAATGGTTGGGAGAGCAGCTTGTTCCCGTAAAATTATTACTGGATAATGGAGAAGAAAGGCTAATTACGGTTAGTAATTGTTATGCACCAGACTTTTCAACCCCACAGACATTCATAAAGAATGGTGATGATTATGTACAGCATGGTACATCCGATACAGATAACATTATCATTTTTGATGACAACTGGAGTATAATTGATGGCCAAACAAAAAGGCGCATCACTTTGTTAGATAAAGAATACTTCTATGTCGTCTTCAATGATACGATACGTTTGCAGAATATGCAAGGAGAAATCATGACCTATGATAATGTATTTTCTACCTATCATGCAGAATATCGTTACAATATAGCATCTTGGTGTCTGAATAGCACAGAGAATTTCCTCACATCAGTTCCTTTAATCAACGTTTTTAATGAAAATGGCGAGAATTGTACTCATAATGTCGAAAAATGTTATAGGACAAGAGGCACTGGATGTGGATGGCAACCCCTGAAAGAACTTGAAGGGAGCATTCCTCAAAGTATACAAATTCGAGTAAAATATCCTGACGGAAAGGAAGATATCCGTTCTTTCTTCTATTTGGGTGATGTAAAGTATATTACATCAGATGCTACTCTTTACGATGCCGATATTAAATGGGAAAATAGCAACAATATCAGAATCTCTTGTTTAGATTTGGAAGGAGTTGATGTAACATCTAATGGGAACAATTCTTTTCACCTACATCGAACAGAAGACAATAATGTTTTCCCTTCTGTTTGTACTTTCGTCATCTTTGCCCCTGCTTGTTCTCCAACAAAATTGGTAATTTCTTCACCTTTTAAAGGATTGGCAGTCCTCGATAGTGAGGGAAAAGAAGTTGCTAATGGTGCAATGCTTTGTACCCAAAACTTATATAATTATAAAGTTTTTGCACAAGGTATTGGGGATATAACTATCAAACTAAGCTACATTAGCGATGATATAGAAGATACAAAATCATTAGAAATTCATCGTCCTTCAAATGGAATCATGTCTTTGAGCGACATAAACGATCTACTTGACAGATTGTTTATGCTATATGAAAGACGTGCCTTTAATCGAAGTTCGTTTGTAATGGTAACTATAAAAGGCTCTTATGGAAGTTATAAGAAATCATTTAGAGTTCGTCATTATTCATTGGATACGAAAATGTTATGCCCAGACTCATGTGTGGTAATGGATATAGATGATAATCCTGACGATGAAATATTTACACGTCCACAGAATTATTCTGGGCGACTGTTGGCTTGTATTGTCGGGCAACGATCAAACGCTTGGGAAGTATTACCTTTGCGTGAAACAACAGATTCTACGAAGTTTGAATTTCCCGACCCTGACATAGCCAATCAATTCATAGTGTTCTCTGACAAGAATGACAGAGATAGAGTAATTCCCCGATATTACAACTTAGAAATTCCAGATCTTACCGTGGCACAACGAATTGCCACCAGAAGAGCCCGACTAAAAGAATATGAGAATATATTGGAGTCCGCTTCTTTATCCAGTGAAAAATGGGACGAAGTGTTTCAATGCTACAAAGTCGTCACTGAAAACAATCTCGTCTTTTCAACATTTGATTGCTTCATTAGTATTGCTAAAAGTCCTAAACTCATTGCCAAATTTGTTCTTGGCCTTTGCTATAATGGGTATAGCGACAACAGTATCTCTGATTTTAACCGATACGCAGGCGAACTTGCGTTCGCTTTGCATTGGATCCGGCCTGAGATATGGAAAGGTGTTCTTCAATTTATCAACACACTTGGTGAATTGGAGCAAAAATATCTGAGGAATGATGTTTTTAAGTTTATGACAGATGTTTTTAAGACAGAATTGTATCAAGGGCAAGCAAATGAGTTTTCATTATTCCTTATGTCGAATAAAATAAAAGCACGAGGAACATTTTACCTTTCAGATTTGCGTGAGTATAAGGCAAGTATTCATGGGGTATCTGATACAGGTCAGGATCTGCCAACAACAAAAATTGTTTTGAGCAAATATATTTTTCCGGAATTCTCTAAAGATACGCTGCCATGGCAAAAGGTTGCTATGTTATGTCCTGTAAAGATAGCAGAACTTCTGACAGAGAACATTGATGATGTCAATTTCTGGGGAGATGAGAATGAAGAGTTAAGACGGGTTATTAATTTTTATCGTATTTATGCTACAAAGACGTATTCACGGATTCTAATTAAGGCACTCTCAATATATATAAATTTATAACGATATGGAGTATTCTAAGTTTTATAGGGATGCTAACCGCATCATGGTTAATACTTTACTGTCCATTTGGTTCAAAGGGAAAGGCAAGGAGCAAATTTATTTGCGTGAAATCTTGACAAAACGTGAGTCTTTGATGTCGGAGCCCATCTTCCAAACGGTATTTCCATGGGAGCAGTCAACTGAAAGTTTTTCTGACCATGCGTCAAAGTTGAAGATATTAGACGAAAAATTCGTAAAAGCAATTTCTGACGAATGTCTGACCGGTGAGGAACAGAACTTTCCTGCAGAGCGTCGCCCTTATCTCCATCAAACGAAGGGCTGGGATTGTATGCTTAACAAACACAAGACTATTGTGGTTACAACTGGCACTGGCTCAGGAAAGACAGAGTGCTTTATGATTCCAGTTCTTCAAGACTTATATCGGCAGCGGATTAAGAATCCACTTGATAGTGGGGTTCAGGCAATCTTTATATACCCGTTAAATGCTTTGATGAAAAGCCAGCAAAAACGTATTAATGCGTGGTGTAAAGCCCTTGATCCAAACATCACCTATGCCATTTACAATGGTGATACAAATAATCTTGAGAAGAAAGAACCAAATATCAAAGAAAACGAGCGTATAAAGAAAGCTCTACCGGAATTGGTGTACCGCCAGCAAATCAGAAGTACACCTCCACAAATCATGTTTACGAATCCAACAATGTTGAATTATATGTTAGTTCGCCAAGAGGACCAGCCAATAATTCAAAAATCTCGTGGTAAACTCCGTTGGATTTTACTTGACGAAGCCCATTCATATTCAGGCTCTGCCGCTTCAGAATTAGCTCTTCAAATTCGGCGAATAATAGATGCGTTCGGCGAAACTGTTGATGATGTGAATTTCGCCGTAACATCTGCAACAATTGGTGATACATCTGATCCAGCAATTAAGTTGAAGTTGAAAACCTTTGTTCATAGACTTACTGGAAAGCCTATTGATACAATAGAGGTAATTGATGGTAAAAGAATTATTCCTGAATTAAATAAAGAAGAGGCTGATAGAGACATAGAAGATGTTAATAATATGATTGGGGATAGTAGTCTCAATTTGAAAACTGTAGAACATTTGCGTCGGAAAATAAACGAATCAAATGGGCTCACAACGTCTCAGTTGACATATTTTATGCCTCCATCAGCAACCATAGATGAACGCTTGAAGGTTATAGATAAACTTAGCGAGGCTATGATTCCTACTCGTGCTCACTTCTTTATACGGTCAATTAATGGTGTTTACGTTTGTACTAATCCAGACTGCAACCGTGACAAGGCCATACGCCCTTCATTGGGCAGTATGACAACTTACCAAAGTAATGTTTGTCCTGATAAAGATTGTAGGCAACCTATGCTTGAGGTAGCTACTTGTCCACAATGTGGGCAAGTACTTGTTGTTGGCGAAGAAAATGTTGTGACAGGAAAAGATGACTATGGGAAAATCCGTATGAAGACTATCGACAAATCTTTGGAGCAAAATATTTTCGGTCAAGATATAGAAGATGATAATCTGGACGATTATGGAACAGATACCATAAGTACTACACCAGATGTGTACGAAGGTTTTGTCTTAGCAAAAGTCGATGATAATATCTATGTGGATCCAGAACATGTACAATTCACTACCTTAAAAAATGGAAGGCTAAAGGTTGATGACAAACAAACAGAAGATTCCTTTTCTTTTGTTAGGGAGTCAGGTGGATACCGTTGCCCACATTGTGGGAAAGGGGTTTCCAACGGAGTATCTTTACGGGCGAGCTCGTCTTTTCTGAGTCGAATTCTGGCTTCTACACTTCTAAACGCAACAGACCCAGCGAAAGATAATCATGATACAGAAGTAACCTACGGTGGGCGCAAATACTTGTCATTCATGGATAATCGTCAAGGATCTGCTAAGGTTGCTATGTCTATTAATCAGGATGTTGAGCGTAACTGGATAAGAACAGCTATTTATCATACTCTCCTTAATATGTCTGCACCCAAACAACCTACAGATGATGTTCGAGACATGATTAAGGATATAGAGCATAAGTTATCTGTAGGAGAGAAAGTACCAGGATATTTGATGAACATGTACAAGGATGCCGTAGCATCGTCGGTGGTGAAATATAAGTCGTTCGGATGGGGCGAGGTCAAGCGAAGCCCGACACTTCAAGATTCTCAGCTTAGATTATTATTCTCACACCTGATGAACCTAAGCAAAAGGAATTTCAATAATAAGGGGAATTACATCGATGCTATGTTCTTAGACCAATTTGGCTGGATTCCAAAATATGGAAACTCCTTGGAAAATATGGGACTGGTAAGGCTAGTTTACCCTACTATCTCAAATGCTCATGTCCCACCATGCGTAGGCGATAAGTTTACGGATAAAGACTGGCAAGACTTCTTGGTCATTTGTGTTGATTATTTTATTAGAGCGGGCAGGCACTATTTCATACCCGCAGAACTTAGCCATTATCTCACTCAGCAGATTAGAGCAAACGCAGTTTACCCTTCGGATTGTACTTTGACATATAAAAGTAAACAGGGTAATGTTGTTGATGTCAAAAAATGGATACCAGGAGTAAAACTAGTCGGTGAAAAAGGAAAAAAGCAGCATCGAATAATACTCCTACTCTGTGCTGCATTAGGTTATTCTGGTGAATTAAATCAAGAGCAAGAGAATACGATCAATCAACTTTTGAAAGAGGCTTGGAAATTCTTGACAGAATATGTGCTGGAAAAGGTTGATAGTGAAAATGATGGATATGTCATCAATCTCATGGACGAGAATAAGGTTCGGCTTCAACTTATAAAGCAAGCATGGGTATGCCCTATAGATAATGTTCCTGTTACAACAATTTTGAAAGGATATAGTCCTCGTATAACAGGTATATTGGCAAACTCTACTTTTGCGCATTATAAAGTAAAAGATGATGCCCAGATCACAATGCCTTATTTTCCTTTTGCTTGTCACAGAAAAACAGAAGGAGATAGGACTACTGACGTTTCTGACGAGGAAATAATTGCTTGGGTTAATAACAATTTAAATAATATTGAAGAAAAAGGGTTGCTTTCCAATCTACATGAGTCCATCTTCTTATATCGACCGATATTTATGGCAGCTGAACATTCTGCACAAATAGACCATTCAACATTAAGTAAATATGAGCAGGCATTCAATGCTGGGCATATTAATATACTTTCGTGTTCGACTACGATGGAAATGGGTGTTGACATAGGGGGTATTGGTGAAGTCGTGATGAACAATGTTCCGCCCAAGCCATCAAATTATCAACAAAGAGCTGGCCGCGCAGGAAGAAGAAATGAGACAAAGTCAATGGCAGTAACATTCTGTGCTCCTACCCCTATAGGTACATCAACATGGAATGCTCCCATGTCGATGTTATCCCATGATAATGAACTGCCAACATTAAAGTTTGAAAGTCAGCAACTTGTACAGCGGCATGTAAACTCATTGTTGCTTACAGATTTTGTGCAACAGAATATTAGGACTAGTGTTAATGTTACCACGAAATTAAGAGAATTCTTTGATAACACCCCTAGTAGATATGATGCTTTTTCAGATTATCTGTATCGTATAGCTAATGGTATGGATAATAAGATGAATGATTCATATATAGCATTAACTCGTGGTACGGTTTTTGAAAATAAAACTGAGTTAAAAGATGCTGCCGTAAATGCGCTTTTCAAACTTCAATACATAAAGAAAATTTATGAAAATAGATTAAGTGCCTATGAAATGCAGTTAAAAGATGCGAGCGGACGTCAACAAAAGGCTATAGAAAATGCATTAGGCAATTATAAGGATAGCTTTCTGCTTGGTTATCTAGCAGAAAATGGCTTTATTCCAAGTGCAGGAATGCCAACAGGATTAGTTCCTTTTACGAAGGATGTTTATTCAATGCACAATGATTGGTACAAAGACAGTGGGAGCCATAGAGATATTACTCAGCATCTCAGCCAAGCTATTTCAATGTATTCCCCAGGACGACAAGTTGTTATAAATGAATTAGCATATCGGTCTGAAGGAATATATCTTAAAACGGATTATAATAAGGCTGGGAGATTTGCATTACAAAGATGTAGCCATTGTGGTTTTGCCACAATAGCCCCTACATCTGTTGGAGATGAATGTCCCGTATGCCATCACCATGAAATGCATGGATTAAAAGATGTATATGGCAAGTTATCTCCATTTACAGAGGTAATAGAGCCTGCGGGATTTACGGTTGCATTTACATCGGCACCCAAAAGAAAAATAGAAGATGCAGGAGCAGCCATTACCCAGCCTTTGCTATTAGAAATGCAGCCATGGAGAAATGAAGGAACTAATAATGCCAAGGTACTGATGAGAAAAGGGTCAGAGAAGTCCAAAATTCTATTCTACAATTATGGGGCAGGAACGGGCTTCGCACTTTGTAGCCACTGTGGTAGGATGGTAACAGAAGACCCTACAAATGACCATCCTTTATCAAACCATATTAGCCTTTTAGATAATACAAGATGTGTTGGAAATGAGCGTGACAATATAAGACGTCATGTCCTATTAACAGCAGAATATCCAACTGATATAGTAGAGATGAAGTTTTATGATGATGAAAAGCAAGAGATTAAAGACATCTCCACTTTGTATTCACTGGGTACGGTTATAACACAAGAACTATCAAAATACCTTGGTGTTCGTGATGATGAAATATCTTTCGGATATAATCAGGACTACAACTCCATTTTTATCTTTGACACTGCACTTGGCGGTTCAGGCTATTCAGTGCATCTGCCTGAATATAAGAATATCATATTTGAGAATGCATTAACAGCACTAGAATCATGCAATTGTGAAAGAGCATGTCTGAAATGCCTTATAAATAGGCGTACTCAATGGTATTCTAACTATTTAGATCGCCATAAGGCTATTGAATGGTTGAAGATGGAAAGAAAGAGCCGCACTGCGCCAAAAGAAATAAAGGCTATTTTTGATGATGCAGTAACAATGACTGGCGACTTCGTTTCTGAAATCAGCCGTCTTGATTCTGATGACAATATCGAGTCTGTAACAGTTTTTGTTGATCCTAACGTTGATGAATGGGAAGATGACGAATTTCCCCTATCAGCTTCACTGTTTAACAGGCATTTCACCACAAATTTGGTTTCTAATAAGACGATGTTAGATGCTCTAAGAGTAAGCCCTAACAAGATAGCCTTGTTGGGAACAATCTATAAAAGGGGCATTAAGACAACCGACATGATAGCACAACCATATAAGCCATTGATGATAGTAAAACTCATGGATGGCTCTTTACGGTTATATTTCACGTTAGAAGGCTCAATTGCTTATAATGAACATTGGGGAGAATGCGAAAATATATATTATACCTCACATGACATTATTTTCAATACGTTCGACATCGAACTTGATACAATTCTCTCACAAGGGGATGATATTACAAGTCTTATTCGGCTGAAAGATGACGCATGTCAAATTAGTGATTTACTTAGTCTATTGACTAAACAATATGAGGAAAAATGGTCTGCAATAAAATCCTTTATTGAAGGGAAAAATGTGGACGTTTCCTATAATGAGAAATATTTAAACACGCCATTAGGCTGCATGATTCTAGCAAATATGGTTAAGGCTATCCCTAATGTGCTTAGAGTAAGGCTTGGCTCTGTTAAATGTTATTTCCCAAAGCGGCTCAATAATTCCAATAACTGGGGAAACAAACTTATGGATAACTTCTATGATGCTGCAGAAAGAAATGATTATCTTACTGCATGTATTGACCAATTAGTTAATAAAAATGTCCAGATTACTATGTTAGAAAAACAGCCACATTTTCGTTGGATAGATCTGAAAGGTCCAGATTTTACACTTTCAATTTATCCCGATGGCGGTATTGCTAATGGTTGGAAGTTACGCTATAATGACAGTCAAAAGAAATATGACGACGTAAATTATCATGAGAACTTAATGCTTTTCAATGTGAACACACATGTGGGCATCCAATATATTATTGACTTCCACAAGTCTAATGATATTGGTTAAAAACTTTCAACAATGCTGGATTGCTGCGTTATTGCACAATAACTTTGCATCGAATATTAAATTATAGTGGATTATGGCAACCAATAAGAATGCACAGATAAGATACCAGGCACTGGACAGATGTTTGGGCAACTGGAGTCGTCGGTACTATATTGACGACTTGGTAGATGCTTGCAATGAAGCGCTTTACCTTTACAATGGCGAAGGGAAGAAAGGGGATGGCGTTAGGAAACGCCAGGTACAGGAGGACTTGAAATTCATGCAAAGCGAAGAAGGTTACGGAATGATGATTGACGCCATACGTGACGGCCATAAGATGTACTATCGCTACCATCATCGTAATGACTCTATCAGTGAGCGACCTTTTAACCAAGAAGAACAGAACATCGTATCAGATGCTCTGATGTTGCTTAAACGTTTTGAGGGGGTACCCCAGTTCGAATGGCTGATGGATGTTGACAAGAAATTGTATTCTACCAGTCAACTGGGAAAAGATGTGCGTTCGGTAGTTAGTTTCCAACACAATCCTTATCTGAAAGGTATGGATAAGGACTATTATAAGCAGATTTTCGATGCCATTGTCAACAGACAGGCTCTGGAGATTTGCTACCATCCTTTCGGTAAGGAGGCTTCGGAGCTTGTGGTGAGTCCGTACCATCTGAAGCAATATAATAATAGGTGGTTCCTTATCGGTAAGCAAAGCGACTTTGTTGGACTGACCAACTATGCCATTGACAGGATAGACGGTATTAAGGAAATGGGCCGCAAGAAGTTTGAACCACTGGACGAAGACTTCAACTTCGATGAGTATTTTGAGGATGTCATTGGTGTATCAGTTGAAGATGTGCCAGTTGAGGACGTTGTAATATATGCCAACGATAAGGCTTTCAACTATATCTATACCAAACCTCTCCATGAATCACAGGTAGCCAGAGGTGAACGAACTGAGGATGGAAGAAGAATCATAACTCTGAAAGTGAAAGACAACTATGAACTGCGGGCATTGTTGCGTTCTTTTGGGAGCCAAATAGAGGTGATAAAGCCAGCCTCACTACGTGAAAAGATGAAGAAAGAGGCTGATACCCTATCTAAAATGTACTCTGACGAATAAAAATCCGCAATAACGCAGAATGTCTGCACAGTTAGTGATTACCTTTGCATTGTAATTTTTAATAAGTTTGTTTATGAGCGAGATTAAATGTCCAAAGTGCGGTGCTATTTTCACCGTTGACGAAGCTGATTATGCAGCTATCCTTAATCAAGTTAAGAATGATGCTTTTGAGGCAGAGATAAATCAAAGACTTGCTGAACTTCATAAGCAGCAGGAGGCAGAGCAAGCTACAGTTATCTTAAAAACCGAGCAAGGGTACAAGGATAAGTTGTCGGCAAAGGATACAGTCATTGCCGGCAAAGATACTGAGATAGCAAAGCTAAACGAGCGCCTGAACAGTATTGCCCAGACAAAACAGCTCGAAATGAAAGAGCAGATATCTGACAAAGATACCGAAATTACCCGCTTGGAAGAGAAAATCGCAAGTCTGCAGAGTAGTAAGCAGATGGAGATTGATAACAAGGTGGCAGAGAAGGACAAGCGTATACTTGAACTTGAAGCATCATTGCAGCAGAAGGCTAAAGACCAGGAACTTGCTGTGATACAGGAGAAGACCGCCCAACAGGACGCCATACAGCAGAAGCAACAGCGCATCACGGAGCTGGAGGCAAAACTCACCGAGAATGAGGCAAAAGCTGCGCTCAACGAAAAAAACATGAAAGACTATTACGAGCGCAGCCTGAAGGACAAAGACGAAGAGATAGAACGCTATAAGGACTTCAAGACTCGTCAATCAACCAAGATGATTGGCGAGGATTTGGAGATACATTGTCACAATGAATTTGATAATGCACGGTCGCTCGGACTATATCCAAATGCCTATTTTGAGAAGGACAATGATGCCAGCAATGGGAGCAAGGGTGACTTTATCTTCCGGGACTATGACGGTGATACGGAATATATCTCCATTATGTTTGAGATGAAGAATGAGGCAGACACGACTTCCACTAAGCATAAGAATGAGGACTTCTTTTCCAAACTTGACAAGGATCGTACTGCCAAGGGATGTGAATATGCCGTACTCGTAAGTATGCTGGAGCCAGAGAGTGACCTATATAATAATGGTATAGTGGACGTGAGCCACCGTTACCCTAAGATGTTCGTCATACGTCCACAGTATTTCATGCCCATCATTTCGCTTTTAGCCAAGGCGTCGAGAAATGCTGTGGATTATAAGCGGCAGTTGGCTATCGTCCGTAACCAGTCGGTTGATGTAACCAACTTTGAGACAAAGCTCAATGAGTTCCGCAACGGCTTCAGTCGTAACTATGAATTGGCCAGCAAGAAGTTCAATACAGCCATCGCCCAGATTGACGAGTCTATCAAGCATCTACAGAAGGTGCGTGAAGCCTTAGTCGGTTCTGAAGACAACCTTCGCTTAGCGAATAAGAAGGCTGACGAGCTGACTATTAAGAAGCTTACCTACAACAATCCTACAATGAAGGAAAAGTTTGAAGAAGCAAGAGGACTTGAGTCTGAAAGTCAAGAGGTGTAAATAGAAATAGGTATCCTCGTTTATTTGAGGATACCCAATACCAATAAGAATATGATTTACGACGGATGGCTAAAGATACAAGACTGGTTCCATGAACGAAGTCTTATCTATGACAAATATTCCAAATCGATTCCAAAGAAACCTGATGTGATAAACGTCGATTTCCAGAATTTACGATATGGATGGCTGGAAATGGTTTTTAGAATCAATGGTCAAAAGCAGCTGATGATACCTTTAAGCGATTTATACGATCCGCTACAGGATATAGTACAATGGCTGGAAGCAATCATAGATTTGGGTAATGGAAATCCATACTATGAGCATACGTTGCATATAGACAGCGAAGGCACCCATATCTTTATGCACTATGAGTTAGTTGAACTTCCTGAATTTGGTAGCGTAGAAGACCAAAGAGGATTGTTTGTTGTATATTGTTCGACTTTAGAAGATAAAGAACAAACGGTCTCTGCTATTTGTTCACCCGTTAATTTAATAAAAAGCATCTATTTGGCACTCCTAAACTTCTTTGCTTTTCATAACAATGGACAATACGATGAAGAATATCTTATTGAGAATTGGTCGATGCCGCACGGAGAAGTTTCCACCTCCCTCGAACTTTACAATAATGTTAAGTCTACCAAATTAGAGTGGTATACAGCCCAAAAGGACTATGATGCTTGGTTTGACAAGAGCTTCGTAAAGCCAACTATTAAGAAAATCATATTGTTCTGTTCAGATGATGGAGGCTCATTTTGGAATCGTGATGGATCCCGTTTGACTGATGAAGCGGAATTAGGGATGGATGAGCAAATGCCAAATGATGTTTCAATATCAACCCAGACAAAAAATATTCTTGCACCACAAAGGGAAGGGTCTAAGTCTGAGTTTGGGGTTGACATAAAATTCCTCATAAAACTGCGTATGAGCTTGAAAGATGATGTCGATTTGTTTTTTGGTAGTAGGCCTATCAATGGACATTTGGCAAAGTTTGAGTTGCTGCCAAACTATCGACTGTGGCAAAAAGGAGAGCATTCTGGGCTGAGGTATAGAAAAATAAAAAAAACAGATAATGCAGTATAGATTTAAAGACGTTGAAATTGGAGTAGATTCTCCTTTTAAGGAGGACAAGTTAGGACGAGAAAAGTATGCCAATATATTGACAAACATTATTGCTCATGACCATGAGGGCTGTGTAATAAGTCTTAGTGGCGCATGGGGGGCTGGCAAAACCACATTTGTAAAGATGTGGAAACAAATGCTGAAGAACAAGGGGTATAAGACCATCTATTATAATGCTTGGGAATCAGATTTTGTTGAAGATCCTTTAATTGCAATGATCGCAGAAGTTGGCGAATTAAGCCAAGAAGAAAAATTCAAAGATTTGTTTGCATCTGTAATAGCTAATGCTGGCAAAATAACTTTGGCAGCAACACCCAAAATAGTGAAGCATATTGTGGAAAAACATATAGGAAGTGATGCAGCTGATTGTATATCCGATATGCTTGAGGAAGGTGCATCTGCTCTTAAAGAGCAAATAGATAAATACTATGAAGAAAGAAAGAGTCTTACTTCTTTTCGAGCACAATTAAAGGGTTTGGTAGACCAATTAACAGAACAACCATTAATCTTTTTTGTAGATGAATTAGATAGATGTAACCCACATCATGCTGTAAAAGTACTGGAACGAGTAAAGCATCTTTTCTCTATTCCTAATATTATATTTATCCTTTCTGTGGATAAGCAACAGTTAAGTAATTCTATTAGAGGGTATTTTGGAAGTGACCGAATTGACGCAGAAGAGTACTTACGTCGCTTTATAGATATAGAATACTTCTTACCAGAACCCAACTATGATTACTACATTAAGTATCTGTGTGATGATCTTAATTTCAAAGGCTTCTTCTTTGGTAATAATTCTGATATGCCAAGTTCGGCTTATTCATTCTTTGAAGAGTTTGTTAGATCTCTTGCTGGTTGTAAAAAGCTAACGCTTAGACAGATGCAGAAATTGCTGGTATCTGTTCGATTAGTATATTGTTCACTCAATACGAATAGAGAGGAGCTACCTGGGTTGATTCTGTTACTTTTATATATTAGAAGTTACCATTTGGGATTATATGAAGACATCGTTAATCATCAACTTACCCGTCAAAAACTAGTTAGCGAGTTAGATAGGATATTGCCTAATTCACTTTTTGTACGAAAAAAATACTCAGAATATGATGTTCCAATTATTCTCTTCCCTTTCTGTGATTTATTAGTTTATTATATGACTACAGATAGCTATAGTACAGAATCTAAGCTATGGAAAGTTGATGAGTCTGATACTAGTAAGTTGAATGTGTTCTTTACCTCTGAGCATTTTACGCCTGAAGATATTGCCCGATATGCAAAATCACTTAGACGGGGTAGTTCACCGAGACTGTCTTATGTTACCAACTTTATTGAATTGTCGGAAGAATTGAGATTAGAAGACTAGACTCAATAACATAAAAAGCACCAAGTGCAAGGGATAGTACGCGTAGCACAAATACTTCGCATACTGTCCCTTGATAAATCCTCGCTCTCCATTGTAACAAAGGATAGCAGACAGCCCCAAACAAAGCCCGACTACACCATACTGGTACATGAACAGGGTAGCTAAAAGGCATTTTGTTACCTTATCTGGCTTAAAGATATGGAACGCACATATTAGCAGGATGCCGGAATACTCATAATCGACGTGCAACCAAATGGCGTTGCCGCAAATTGAGGCAATGATGATGCACCATATCAGGGGCTTGTCTCCGATTCTGCACATCCCCTCTATCGCTATCAACCCCAATAGCAGAGTAAAGAACACATTGTGGGTATTATCGTGATTGAGCAGCCACCATGGTATTTCAGATATAAGTGCAAAAGCCAAGAGGCTTAGCGCATACTTCCTTGTGGAACGAGTATGGTCATACCCCTCTACCAGTAGAAAGGCGAAGATGGGGAACGCCATTCTTCCCATCGTCCGCATCAAGTCATACATCAAACTACCATGTTCCATGAGGTAATAAGCAATGTGATCCATGGTCATGGACACCAATGCTATTATCTTCAGGGCACTGCCTGACAATCCTTTCCACTGCTCAAGTACCATACTACTGTTTATTTTCCTGTTTCTTCTTCCTGTCCTTGCCAAGAAGCTCGGCAATCATCGCGTCCACCTCGTCATTGACCCGCTTGAAGTTACGACCGAGCATGATTTCCTTCTCACGGTTAGAGGCAAACTGATAGATTTTCGGCAAGTCGGCATATAGACTTTCCTCCTGCTTGATCTGTGCCATATCGAAGTTGGTCTTACAGAAATACTTGGATGTCTTGAACTCCTCCGACTTCTCGATATTAAAGCCCTGCATCATACTACTCTCGGTAGGCGTGAAGTCACGTGCCGACTGACCTGCCAGCCAACCCGTCGCCATGTCCGCTATCTTCGCCGCTGGAACAAGATAGTCTAACCGTTCCGAGATAGATGTGGAAACCTTCTGGTCGTTGATGGTGATGGATTTGGAAGTCTGCTTCGCCTTTCCGAACACATCGTTCTGCGCCCATTCCAGTGTCTCCTTGTTACGGGCGGCCCCCATGAAGATATTTCCGCACGTGGTGATTATCTTCTGCATACCGTTCTTGCCATAGTCCGCCTCCAACTGAGGCAGTTCCTGAAAGCCTAATGTCACAGCCACCTTGTTGCTACGCGCCGTACCGATCAGACGGTCAATCTTATGAAAGTATAAGGTCGGCAGCTCGTCCACAATGATGGAAACAGGGATATTCCCCCGGCTGTTCACACGGGTAACGAGACGGTTCAGCACCAACGCATTCAGTGCACCCACTATCTGCTCCTTCTCCGGGTCGTTGGCTATCACGAGATATGAAGGACTTGCAGGGTCTGAAATCTTCAGGTCGAAGTCGTCCCCCGTAAAAATCCAGTAGGCTTCTGGCGAGACCAAGCGTGCCGCATTGACCCGGAGCGTACCCACCATACCTTCGAGCTGGTCCATCGCCTTGTTGGTATAAGCCGACTGGAACGGAGCCATGAGCGAGAGAATCTTCTGGTCCTGCATCAGGATGTCGAATACGTCACTGTACTGCTTGCCAAGGAAGGACAGCACGTGCGGCATATCCGAGTATTCTCCGGTGATGGTGTCCGGTTCCACCACCTGCCCCTGCTCATCCTCATACCATGACGAAGTGATATGCACCCTCTGCCCGTTACGGCTGATATAAGTGAAGTCATTCAAATCCACGAACATACCGTCCTCATCTACAGACACATCGTGGCTCAACTCATCCACAAAGTCCAGTATCGTGTTGCCGTCCTTATCGACAGCCCGGTAGTCATGCCAGTTCTTCGTAATCAATTTCAGTTTCTTGCCCCTGTATTTGACATACCTCGTGAGCTTCTTGCCGTCCTTGAATCCCGTCGGGTGAAAGTTCACGAAGAAATAGATGATGGCAGAGAGGAAGTTAATGGCTGAGTTCTGAAAGAACGCCTCCGAGCCACCCTTCTTGTCGCCCCCTTTATTGAGCGATTCCAGCAAGGTCGCTGCCGTCTCTGCTGCCGCCGCCAAATCAGGGATATATTTTCGCTGAATAGGATTGATGCGGTTGGAATATTCCACATCGGTAAAGTTCACGATATGGAAACCACAGTTCTCTGGTAACCTGCCGAGCTTCTTGTTCTTACAATACTGATAGAACAGCGTTTTGCCCAATGTAGGAAACTTGTAGTCATATACCATCATGGCAAACCCCTTGGCCGCATGCTGGCGGATAAACGGGTCGATGATGCCGAAGGATTTGCCGGAGCCAGGCGTACCCAGCACGATGGTACCACGGAAGGGATTGATAATGTTGATCCACCCCTTGTGCATACGTCCTTTGAAATAGTAAATCATCGGGATGTTCACCGAGTAAGGATTCTCATTCAGTTCCTCCGACTGCTGGAACGACTCGTTCTCAAAGTTGAAGCGGTCCTCTCCTAACTTATAGTTGTAGAAGCGCGAGATACCGTCCAGCCCCTGATGCAGGAGCATTGTACCGATGATGGAAGTCATGGCATAAAGGATGCGGTTGGTCGGAAAACCAAAAGAGACTCCTCCCCAGATGCCCTTATGAAACATCATGCAGAGTGCGATGAATGTGATGCCGATGCCGATAGGATAAAGCACCATCGTTTTGACATTGAACTTCAGTGCCTTCTGCGGACGTGTGCCGATACATGTCACACCGATGCAGATCAGTTCGACGAGCTTACACGATGCCACATTGTTGAACACTTTGAAGCGTGCGATGAGTTCCAAAATAAATCCTGTGACACGGTTGTCCGCCGTGATGGGCAGATTCATGATCAGTTCCACTATCAGGAAAAGATAGATGCAGCTCCTGAAGATGTTGTACATCTGCTGCTGTTCTCTTGTCTCTTCTACAGCCATGACTTTACAATTTGATGGTTAAAACACTGGCAGATACGATACCATCTGCTCACTGACCCCGTCAGCGTGCAGCATATCCTTGTAGTTGATATCGAGCGTGATGATACGCCCCGAAATCTGCTCCTCCGAAATTTCCAGCTTCAGCACCTTCTCTTCAGGGAAGGTGAGTTTATCGAGCACCAGCACGTTACGGTATGCCTTCTTGAAACTCTTGGCACTGCTCAGACTATATACCGGTGTCAGCTCAATCGTCTGTGAGTTGGTGGCCTTCAGTTCCTTCTTGTCCGTGAGCTTGATACGTACCTCGCTGATGTCATACTTGATTTTGGTAGCATTGTAGAGCGAGTAGTCGATGAAGAAATAGTCACCGATACTGTAGATGTTGTTCACCCTCGCCTTGATTCCGTTCTCATTAGAATGGATGTTCTTCTGTGGTTTACTGGCAAAGATGGCCCAGGCGTAGGCCGCCATTTCCTTGCGCGGCATCGATACGTCGGGATTTTCATACCTGCCCATGTCCCCGGCTTTGATGCGGTAGATGGAGTTGGCTTTGGTAGGTCCGGCGGTATAAACCACGTTGAGCTGTACGATATGCCGCTCACCGATTACGGTAATCGTACCCACCAGCTCGTTGTTGTACATTCTCCCAGAGGGTTTGATGCGCACGATATTGTCCGTACACTGGTTGCCCACAATCTTGCTCGTCGAGATGTCTACGAGCTTGATATTCTCAGGCATCAGCAGGTGTGTCGTCACTTCCTCGTTGACAAACACCACATCCTTACGCCTGTTTTCGTCGAAGATGTAGCTGTCCGTAGGCTTGGCGTTGCGGATATACCTCACCGAAGCCGAGTCTGCCTCGATGTTCTTATACTTCTTCTGTGCCTGAAGGCTGCCACACAATCCCATGAGGGCAACCATGAGAACTAAAATCTTTTTCATATTTCCTAAATGTTTGATGAATTTTTGAAAGCTATTCTGCATTGGTATTGACCAGGTAGACGATGGTGTTGTACTTGATACGAGCCTTGTTCTTTCGGATATTGGTAGACACGGCTGATGTTACCGACTGGTACATATTCTGTAGGGCCTGCAGAGCCACCGCTTCGGAACTCAGTCCACTGCCATACCCACCGTCAAAGTTGATGTTGCTCTGCAAGGCATTCGCCTTGGCATCCTTCATCAGGTCACGGAAGGCAGACTCCGGGACATAAAAGCCCTCCATGCCGTCGTTGTCATAGACCGACAGTCCCACCTTGATGAACTTATCCCTGACCAGGATGCTGGTGATGGTCGCCATCACACGCTGCTGACCGAATCCCGTCACCGTACCATAGAGGTAGGTGCCCTTCTTCAATTTTGTCCCTTTGAGCGTGACATCGTCGAGGAGCTTGAAGCGGAGGCGTGTACCCTCGTGTGCCTTCGTCGTCTTGTCTATCATGGCACGGATCAACGGAACATCCGTCGTAGGCTCGGCACTGACGGTGTTGAACTTCTCCGCATTACCCTCCATCACTTTCTTGACAATGACCGGTTTCTCTTCGGACTTACGATTGGACGCACCAAAAGGATGTGACGCTTTTGACACTTTGGCACTTTCATCCTCGTCGCCGATACCTATGCTCTTCTCCAACGCTTTCTGCCGGGCAAGGCTTCTCTTCTGAATCGCCTCCACCTCCCTGGCATAGTCATCCATCTCTGTCTGTCTGGAACCGCGCCCATAGCTGCCGCCCGAACCATAGCCAGATGCACCTCCGTAACTGCCACCCTCATAGGCATTGATATGCTTCCGTGACTGAGCCAGCCGCTGCTGCAAGGCTTCCATATCCTTCTGCCGCTGGGCATTGATGGCATTCTGGCGGTCTATCTCATCCAGTTCATGCTCTTGATAGCCGTTGCCGAGCGAGTCCTGCTGTGGCTGGTCCTCACCGATGCCGTTCACTGCCGATGCCGCATCCTCTTCGTTATAGCGTTTGTTCATCTCAGTCATCTTATCACCCATATCAGCATTGGCCGCCGTGGGCAGGGAGGCATTGATGCTGTCCGTGGCCACACCCTTCTTGGCATTGTCCGTACCTCCGAACACCCCCATCAACTCATAGCCTAAGAACAAGATAGGCAGAAGAATGGCCAAAGGAAAGATGTACTTGGGCTGTTTGAAGTCGATGCGCCACCAACTCTTGCCCTGTGATAAGGGCTTCACTACGGGCGGCTCTTTCGGACTTGTCTTTTCCCTTTCGTCGCCCTTAGCCTCGTTTTCACCCTGCGTTTCTGCATCAGCCTCCGTCCGGGCATTGTCTGAAGGGTCATCCTCCTTTCTCAGTCCTACTTTGAGTAAGAGTTTCTTAATCAGTTCATTCATATCATTGATGTTTTAAGTTTGCCACTATCATTTCGAGTTGTCTGTATTTAGAGATGATGAGCATAGAATCCCGATGTGTCTTTACAGGGATGTGTACAAGGGAATCCAACTCCCATTTCAGCCGTTGTCCTCTGAGAGCCAGCTGCCCGACTTCACGCACCTGCACGTTTTTGCCATTCTGTATGCTCTGTAGTCCGGCGAACATAGACTGCACATTCTCTATCTCTCCCACAATATCCTTGCTGGGTTGTGGAGTGTAGAGGGAGACAAGAATCCCAAGGCCGAGCGAACAGACCAACGCACCGATGGTCATGGCCGCCGTGCGCTTCGGATGATTTGTAGCCCATGTATTGGCAGCGTCTATCCGCTCCTGTATCTTCCACTGACGAGAGAATTTCCTTACGACGGTTTCTATTTTACCTTTGACTCCCTGTTCCCATCTTGCTTTTGCTGCTTTCGCACGCTTCATTTTCTTCTTCATACCCTTAGTAGTCTAAATCCTTATTCTCCAGCGTTCTCCAGTTGGTAATCAGCAGCCCGTGCGGATTATTCCTTGTGCGGGGCACATTCTCGATGCTGCCCACCGTGATGAGGGAGCGTTTCATGTCGCGCGAACGGCGCTTGATAATCTGCGTACCATAATATTTGAACTTCCTCGACTGCTCATCCAACTTGATGGAATCGCAGATAATCATGCACACGGCAGAGGAAGACACGATGTCCGAGTAGAAACCGTTTTCCTCCATTGCCTGTTTCTGCTTCAGTGCCGTACCGTCCGCCATATACATCGCCTTGGACAGCGTCCACTTGATATAATCATCATCGGGCGGCAGGTTGAAGAAATACTGATGGAAGAGTTGGATGTGTGCTTTCGCCTCCATCACAAAGTTCGCCTCCTGCTTGCTCCTTTCAGCGAGGAAAGGGATGTCGCCGTCGAGGACATAAATCTGATTACGCTCTTCCGTTACCAACTTGGCACAATAGAAGATACAGCAGGCACAGACCACCGTACTGCCGATGATGGTCAGCAGTACGGTCGTCAGTGCGAGTCTTGTTTTCTGTTCCAAACTCTGTATTAACATATCCTGTCGTTTTAGTTTATTTTCCTCTGTTATATGAATCCTTCATGGAACTGCCCATCTTCGATGCCGCCTTGCCAGCAGAGCTTTCGGTGAACATGTGTTTGGCCTCTTTCGCCATACCTGAAGCTGCACCGCCCATCGCCCCGGCCAAAGTAGCTGCACCGCCATCGGAATAACCACTTGCGCCACTTACTGCCCCGGCCATACCTGCCGCTCCGAGGTGTGCTGCACCCGATACCGCCGAACCTGCTACTGGCGTAGCCACCGAAGCGATGCCCATACCAGTAGAGGCGGCACTGCCCACGGCTCCGCCCACAGCACCTGCCACAACACCACCGGCGGCACTGCCCGCACTCGAACTCACGCCACCTGGTATCAGCCATGATGCCACCTCTGGAACAAAGCGGATAATGTAGGCACCCACGAGCATACCCATAGCGTACATACAGTTGGAGCCGATGCCCTGAATGCCCAGCGCACCTATCTGTCCCCATGAGTTCACCTGTCCTTGTAGAAGCCTGCCATAGGCGGTAAGGTCCTCGCCAAGGTTATACATCAGAATGAAGTCTATGTAATACAGGCACATATAGGTAACAAATCCCCAAAGCGATAAGGAAAGGTATTTGCTGATCCATTGCGACCACGCACTGCTCCATGGCGGTACGATGGACAGGGCAAACATGATGGGCGCGAAGGTCGCCAATATCGTCATGAAGATACGTTGCGCCACCAAAATGCCATAATACGACATTTGGAAGATCAGTTCCCCGATAAAGCGTATCACGTCGTTGATCCATTCCGACACTTTTGTCTCCGCGGCTACGGTAGCCCGTTGCGCATAATTGTTGATGGTCGAGCCAAGATTCTCCATGTTGTAGATGAGCTTGTCCCACCAATGGGCATCCTCGCCAATTTCCTGTACCTGCTTCGCCGTCTCGATGCTGTCCTGTACCTGCCGGAGCCGTTTGAGGTAGTCCGACTGCTTCTGCGCCACTTTCAGTTCGAGGGCTGCGACCTCCTTATTTTTGCTGCTCGCCATCTGTTTGGTCGTCGCCTCCAATGCCTTTCCCGGCCAGGCAAGCTCCTGACAGATCCACGAGCTGTAAGTGATGCAGATGGACAGTCCCACGATACGGAGGAGTTTCATCACGTCCATCGCCCTGCGCCCAAGCATCATCATCCAGCACTCGTAGGAACCCACGCAAAGGGCAAGGCATAGGCCGATGACACGGGCATAGCCCACGGTGTCGCCCAGCACCGCCGACTTCGGGAAGGTTTCCATCGCCACCAGCAGCTTGTCAAGGCTCTCGTCGATGGAAGGCAGTCCCATCGTGAGCAGCTGACTTGTGATATTCAATAAGATGTCTGTAACCATATTCTTAAACCATGTTTTATCGTTTGTAATAGTTCTGCGCCATGCCGACAAGGTGCGCCACACGGCTGACCATCTCCTCCATCTGTTTCTTGTATTGCTGGTAGGCTTTCTGCCGCTTGGCGTTTTCAAGTTCATACCCTGCACCTGTCCGATGGATGTAGACGATTTCCTGGCAAATCATTTCATTCTGCCGTGTCAGTTCATCGACCTGATATTTCAGTTTGCCCTTGCTTCGCTGCATACAGAAGAGCAGTCCGTCGGCAATGGATTGCTGCATACGGTCAAAGTCGGCCTTGAACGAAGAATAAACCAGATCGACATTCCTGTCAGCGGCACGCGCCACTTCCTCCTTGTAGAGTTCTTCCATCTTGACACGTTCCTGTTCGGCTTCCTTCATCTTCTGCCGTTGTGTCTCCTCGGCGGTGATACGGGTGGGCATGATCCGCTTCACCTTGGACTTACTTTCCTTGAACCGCACCCTCCAACCAGATTTAAGGAATCCCCATTTCCAGTAGGTCTCCCCACCACTATACTTTTTATGCAGCAGGTAATAATACCATGCAGGAGAAAAATCCCACGGCCCGTTTTCCATTGACTTCCACTGCTTTTCCTTCTGGTCGTCGTAGGTTGGATGCTGTGCCGATACTGGTAAACATAGGTAAAGCAAGCCCACTATTATCAATAAATACTTTCTCATACGCTGTTCCATTTATTGATTACTTTCTCTGCTATCTTGTCCGTTACCTCACTGTTGAGAATGTCCCAGATGTAATCGTATCTGAAGCCGCCGACGGTAATGATGCTGCACCATACGTTGGCACCGTCTATAATTCCCCTCATGTTCTCGATGGATGTTCTCAGTTCCATGACCAGATGTAGCTTCTCGTCCACCGAGGCCTTCATTGCGTTGATACCGCTGGCGGCAAGCGAGGCATAAAGGGCTTTGATATTCTTGATTTCCCTTGCACATGCCATGTTCGCCTCGGTATAGTACCATGCCACCATCGGTTTCTTGAAGGTATATTGAAAGGTGGAGCGTGTAAACTGGGAATACTCCTGTATCAGACGATACATGCTGTTGGCCGTCGAACCCAACGCACTGGCTAAGATGACGTAGGAATAGCCGTTGTTCAGTTTGCTGTCCAAGGTCGTCCTCACATCATTGAACTTCGTGGCACCTTTTGTGATGATGCTCTGCTCGCCAAAACTCGTCGTCACCTTTGCCAAGGCCTTGTCCTCCTCGCCCTTAATGAGTTTGTGCAGACTGATGAGGGCTTCGATGGTGGCCGGATCCCTCGGTGTGGGAATTACATCGGCAAAAGTAGGAGCTGCTAATGTTAGGCATAAGAGCAACATCCAACACCTATTTATATAATATGCTCTTTTCATATGCTCGACCTCCATTATACACCCAATCCGTTCCAGTTGTCAATCAGCCCGTCCACCGAGTTGCGAGCGGTGATATAGGCAGCCCATGACTCCACGTCGATGGCCATGAGCACATCGCCCCAGCTGTTTCCGAACTGACACATCATCATCATGACCTCCAGTTTGTAGTGGATTTCAAGCAGACGGCTGTAGATTTTGTTAGCCATCGTCAGCCGTTCATAGCGGTTGAGCAGGTTATACCCATCGTCCTTGCCGCCGTTTTTGCCTTCTTTGAGTGGGTTGCGGATTCTGCCATTGTTCACAATGTCCACAAAGTCGTGTACCAGTCCTTCCGTCTCGGACACGAGGTTGGCCATCTCATTGATGCATACCACATAGTTTTTGCCCGGCGACTTGCCGAGCTGTTTCAACACGATGGGCACGTCCTTGAAGATACCAGCGGTGAGCGAGACTATTTCCCCATAGTATTTGCTTTCCTCCCCAAAGCCTGTAATGTTCTGCATGGAAAGTTGGTAGAGTTCCTTAATGCTTGCCATCGTAGCGGTGTATTGCATCAGCTTCTCCTGCTTGGACTTGATGGAATCCAGACGACCGTTGTGCTTGTCCTCAATGATTTTCTGCGAAACTGCATTTGCCGTTACTGTTGCCATCGTTCTCTTGTCGATCACCACACGCCAGCCAGCCTGGATATTCAGCGAGGCAAGGAGCATCGCCAGAACGAGGATTAACTTTGACTTTTCCATAAGCTCATAATGTTTTGATGATTGTTGACCTGCCGCGCGAAGTCGAGATATTTATTTATCCCAGTCTGTCTGCGGTCTTTTTCGATCTCCGTGATGGCGCGTTGGATGTTGCCACCGAAGTGCCTTGTATAGATTTTGAGTGCTTCCTTTTCTGCCCGTTCCGTAGTATAGGCCCAGTAACATTCAGGCGGCTCCTCCACACCATACACGTCCGACACCTGCCCACGGCATATCCATACCTCCTTGAAGTAGTTGCGCCCCTCGTGGTTATTGAGCGCATTGATGGTGAAGATCTGCTGTCGCTGTACGGCCGTTAATCCGAGGATGGCCGCAATGTCATCGTACCTGTCCTTGAACTTGGCCTGGTCGAGCAGGATTTTCACATCACTGTTGTTGATAATCGCCTCTTTGACAATGGGCGAGTCAATCACATCGTTCAATTCCTGCGTCACCACACCGGCGATGCCGTGGAACTTGCGCACCGTCTTATACAGATATTTGATATACTCTGCCATCGTAGGCGAGGCGATGGCCTTCCATGCCTCTTCGATGATGAGTGCCTTTCGGCCTTTCTTGATACGCATCTTCTGGAGGAACACATCCATGATGATGAGCACAACGATGGGAAACAGCACGGGGTCGTCCTTGATTTTGTCTATCTCAAAGACGATAAACCGCTCATCGAAGAGCGACTGCTCCAAATCGTTGTTCAGTGTACTCTCCAGTTCACCGCCACGGTAGAACTGTTCGAGGATGGCAGCGAAGTTGTCAATGTTGAAGGCTATCCTTTTCTCGGCCATCAACTGTGGAATACGTTCCAAGGCATATTCATAGAAAGTATTGAAAGACAATTTCCTGACGGTCATCTTCCGTCTGCGCTGTTCCATTTTCTCTATCTTCTGTTCGATACGCATAAGATAGCTGCCCTCGATCACCTCCGCCATGATGCGCATAAGCTGACGGTTGGCCGCCACCTTTTCGCCTTCGGTCGCAGCTTTGTCATTGACCAAGGCATGTAGTTTCTCCACCTGACGCTTTGCCTTGACCTGATGCCGCACCTCTGCTTCTGAAAAGATGTCGTCCTTACCCTCTGCATAGTCCTTTGTGGAAATGTCGCTCTGATGTTCCTCAAAGTCCTGATAATAGCGATGCTCCACCTTCTCACCATACTTCTCATACTCGCCGTTCTTCTTATCCTCCAGCAAAAGTCGGTGGCGCAGTCTGTCCTTTTCTTCGGAAGAAAAGCCACGGAAAGGATGAAAGTAGGCATCGTAATACTCTACAATGACCTGATTGATGATGGCATCCTCAATCTTGGAGGGCATCTCGCTACCCTTGAAGATCAGGAAGATGAGGGATTTGAGGAAGTTCTTCTTCTCCCCGAAGTTCTGTCGGTACTCCGTTTTGGTAATCTTGAACGGATTCATGGAGATGGGATGCTCCTTGGAATAGGTGATATAAGTGCCACCGAAGTAGCTGCATATTCCCTCGTAGCTGTCACCAGTATCAACCATCACCACATCCGTGTTTTGCTCCAGAAGCTGGCGCACCACACTGTTCATGTGGAAGCTCTTGCCACTGCCAGAAGGTCCTATACAAAAGAAATTGGCATTGTCGGTATATTTGTGCGCACCTTCCTTGCCGGTAATGTCTATCGCCACGGGTAGTCCCTGCCGATCTGTATAGTAGGTTTTGAGTGGCGTCTCCTCCGAGTGTTTCAGATGCTCCTTGAAGCAAAGGCAGAGTGCGGCGTCCGACAACGTAAGGAAGAGATCGTAGTCGGGATTGAAGGCATAGCCGTTGCCCGGGAAACTGCATGTGAAGAGTTCCAACTGGTTATACGCTGACCGAGAAGGCATGATGGCGCAGTCGTAGAGTTTCGTCTCGATATACGAGGTAACTGGGGTTATCTTATCGTGTGGACAGCTGACGAGGATATTAAAGTTGGTATAGACCATCAGTTTGCTATCCACGGCCAACGTGTCCAGTAATCGTTCTATATCTTCCTTGGCGATGCGGTTGGACGGGTCGGGCATGGAGCCATGACGTTTCGCCTTGCCTTGCAGCTTCCGCATGAGTTTTCGTTGGGCAGGTATCTGGATGACCTGATTGTAGATGACGCAATCGGTATAAGGAATCTCCGTCAGGAAGGAGAAGAGGTCGGTGGCAATGTAAGTACCGTTGATATTCACAGAGAGGAACGGACGCACGAAGTTGGGCATGTTGATTTCGTCTATATCCACCAAGGGGAAGGACTTTACCGTGCGGTCGCCAATCTTCAGGTTCTCGTCCGAGCACTTGAAGTTGGTCATGGAGAATGGTCCCTGCTTGAACTGGAACGCCATGAAGCGATGAAGGTACTCGACAATCTCAGGCTTGCTCAGCTTACGGTGCGCAATACCTTTCTCCTGCAGGATGTCGGCTACCTTGGCCACCTTTACATGGAAGTCCTCCCATCGCTTGGCATCGTATTTCACGAAGGCATTGTGCGCACATTCCTGCGTGATGATGAGAAAGGTGCGTATGTCGGTATAAGGCCGTCCCTCGAAGTAGTTGAAGTAACTTTCGGTGAGGAACTCCTGTTCTCCCTCCGGCTCATGGTGATATTCCTGCTTGCAGAAAATATCCTGCTTCTGGAGGGCATAGCCTTCGCCGAGCGTCTTGACGATATTGGCCAGTACGTCCTGAAAGAGCCGATACTGGTCGGCATCGGTACAATACTGCTGCACGAAATTCTCTATCTCGAAAAATACTGATGGATTGCCCTTCTGCGACCAGAGCACCGTGTTGAGCTGTTTCCCGCCCTTCTCCCTGATGTCCTGCAACTGGGCAAAGAGCTTGTCGAATGGTTTTCTTTTCTGTGTCATAACCTTTATTGTTTGAAGATTCCGTGATAGATGCAGATACCCTTATCGTGGCGTTTGGCATGAAGGCCATTGCGCTGCCGGATGTAAATGGTGGCCAGTCCAACAAGGGCAAGGACAATCATGGCAATGAAGCCGGCTAACTTACCCAAGATGATGGAGAAGAGGATAAAGCCGAGGAAGGACACGCCGATGGCTATGGCAGCAAAGGTCAGGAATCGGCCTCTGATGCCCATGAACTCCAACGGTTTCTGTATGCCCTTGTATATAGGAAAGAAATCTTCCATAGAATGTTGAAATTTGGCAGGAGCCAGACGCATGGTCAGATGGTCCGGCTCCCACCGGTTAGTTACTTGAAGAAGAGCGGAAGCGCCTCCGACATGGCGATGAAAGCCACACAGCCACCGATGGTGAGCATGATGGTCTTCTTCACGTCCTGGTCGCCGTTCTGCATCTTGAAATATACATTGAACGCACCCACAAGCACGATGACGGCTGCGATGGCCTTCATCAGGTTGGAAACAGGGGTCTGATACGAAGAGATCTCCGTGGTGGCCTTTGAGAAGCCGCCCGCCCCCCTGCTGTTGGCCAACGCTGTTCCTGTACTCAGGGTGAACATACATACACCCACTGCTAATTTCAAAGACTGCTGCTTCGCAAAACTCCAAGCTTTCTTTGCGCACGCTATTGCTTGTTCTCTTAATTGCGACATAATCGAATGGATTAAATTTGAAATTCAATTCCATGTTAAAGCCGTAAGTCAAACAAGTTAAAGTGCTACGTCTGCAATGTTAAAGCTAAAGGTCGATATATGATTCATGAAGAAATCCGCTATGAAGATGGTGGACTTTCCTTCCAGTCGGCAAGCAGCCCACCCAGTTCACTGTTCTCACCGTCTTTCGACAGGTCTTCCACCTTGATCAGCAAGTCGTTTACCTCAATGCCGCCGGTCATCAGGAGCTCTGCCGTCTGCTTCCGTTTCATGGCAGCTGCCTTTTGCTTCTTGACAATAGGGCGAGTGATAAGCACGGGGGTAAATTCCCTTACTTCATCAGAAATGTCGATGGCTTCCTCCTGTACCTTGTCGTCTTCGCTGGCAGCCCGCTTGCTGTTTACCATCAGGTCGTAGGCCACTATTCCTAAGTAATAGCAGATGTAGCAAACCACTATAAAACCAAAGAATATTTGAAAATTCATACGCAATAGGCATTAAGTGAATGATGAACATGGAACTGATGCAGAAAGATAGACACTCATAGGCTGAAATGTCAACCCCATCTTCTGTCCGTTGCTCTCACGTATCGGCCTGCGCTTCAGCTCTTCATTATAATATAAGGTGTTGTGCCCGGGGATGACCAAATAGCCAAATGACTTCAGGATGCTCTTCAAGACCACCCGCTTCTTGTTTCCCACCACCTTGATGTTGGTTTTCTGTGGCAGACCGAACAACACGCGAGCCTTCTCCCGTTTGATGATGCTCCTTCTGCTACGGGACCGTATCTGCAGGGCATCGTCTGCCGTCCTGACAAGATGGAACTTCTTCACAATTCGTGATACTGTCCGAGTGGATATGCCTGTAAGCCGGGCTATCTCACTATGAGAGTGGCTGCAGTATAGCCGTCTGATCCTATCTGCCACTGTCATCGCTTTGGTGACAGGGCATTTGTGTAAGCCCAACTCATGCAGCTTCTTACGAAGGCAACTTAGGGAAATACCTAAATGCTCTGCTAACGAGGCGTTGCTCATCGCTTTATAATGGTCTTTAAGGTAATCCACCATAGCGGCGGTCCAGATGATACTTTGCCTATACATGATCTTGAAGATTATTGATAATGCAATCGTTTCTGCGCAAAAACTCTTTGAGGTAGCTGCCGTTGGTGCCGATGAAGGCACGGAGAGCAGCGTTGATGATGTCGGTAACTGACATATTGTTGATGTTACATAGCTTCAGTAACTCTACCACTTCGTTGTCTATCTCATAGTTTTTGCGGCCG
This sequence comes from Prevotella histicola, assembly GCF_055385135.1. Lineage (NCBI taxonomy): Bacteria > Pseudomonadati > Bacteroidota > Bacteroidia > Bacteroidales > Prevotellaceae > Prevotella > Prevotella histicola. Next base: position 595,402 of record NZ_AP043793.1, read on the forward strand.
TACTTCTTGACACGGTAGCCGTACTGTTGGGCATACTGCTGGAAGAGCTGCCAACTGCTGACTGTCTGGGGAATGTCTTGCTGTGCAGCTCTTAGCATTGGCTGAGAAGACGATGGGGAAGTTGATGTCTTCACCTCATTAAACACACCGTCTATATCGGGCAGATTGAGAAGGTCGTTGGTAGGTGCAGCCTGCAAATGGGAAGTATTCGTTTTCATTTTGTTGGCACTTTAGGTTTGAAGATCTGTTGATACATAAAGTCGAAGGTGGGTGACACGATGTCGTTTTGCGGCCCCATCAGTTCGATGGTATTGTACCGTTGCATATCCGCCTTGACCTCTATGCGCGGTGCAACCAGTCCGAAGTGGCGGAGCCTTTCCTCTGTCTTATCCCACAGTTCCAGTTCTGCCTTCCTGCCATATCGCTTATCCCATTTGTTCACAACGAAGATAAACCGGCTCTTCATGATGGGCAGCATGTGCTGCAGCTTGGCGATAAAGCCGATGAAAGTAGCCGTGGAACTGATGGAGGTTGCCTCGAACTGATAGGGGCAAACAATGTAATGACTTAGGGCGAAGATAGGCACCAGACCTTGCTGTGACAGATTGCCGGGAGTGTCCATCAGTACGAAACCTTTATAGCTGTTGCGTAGGTTCGTAAGGAACTCTCTCACATTGTTAGCGTCTTTGATGTCGAAAGTGTGTACGCTGTAAGGCAGTCGCACACCCTCGTACTTTTCCACGTCCTCATTTCGCTTGGAATAGATAGTCTGCTGACGGTCGAAATCTACAACGAGTACGCTCTCTCCCTTTGCTGCCAGGTAATCAGCGAACATGGTGCAGAGCGTGGTCTTTCCGACACCGCCCTTCTGATTGGCAAAGGTAATCATGATGTTGTCTCTCATTGTCGAGGTTGTTATTAGTTGTGTGATAATAACAAACTCCTTTTTGGAAGGCCGGTTATCAAATGGAGTTGGGCCCCAGTAGCATTATTTCGAGAAATAGGTATCTTGCGAATTAGGTAAATGAGGAAGATGCTAAATCGTGAAATCATTGGCAAAGATAAAAAATGGAAATGGAATTTGCAAGAGACTATTAACTCGTCAATAAGCACGATAATGCCGATATTCTGTTGATGGTTTCAAGACATAATAATATTTATAGTAAGATAGAGATAGTACGCACAATTTATTGTGAATATGGATTATAGTTTGCAATCCTTTTCCTTTAACGTAGTTTAACTACAGGAGATGAAAATATCCGGTAATGCTCTGCTATGATTCTAATTGTAAACGATATCATGGGATAATAACAAAAACATTCTTCTTGCAGTTTATAAAAGATGTAGAAAAGTTAAATATGTATATAGTGAACAATAACAGTATTAAAAAATTACCATATATGGGAATTTTGTCTTATCTTTGCAGCATAAAGGCTAAGATACATTTCACCGCATGAATATAATCTTCAAGGAAGAAGCCTTATCTGAGCTGTATGAAATAGGCAAAACCAAAGACAAGAAATACAAGCAGATATGCAAGAATAAACGTTTGTTAGATGGCTACATCCGGGCAGTAGGAATCATTTATGATGTAGAGTGTACAGACGAACTAAAGAATTTCAGCTTCTTACACTATGAGAAATTGAAATATCAGCAGAAAGAGCCTCTAAGCTCTGTTCGACTTGTAAACGGTTTGGTAGAACGCCTGTTGTTCAAGGAGACAAAGGATGGCATCGAAGTAGAACTAATTGAAATTGATAGTACACATTATGGCAACAAGAAGTAACAGATTAGTTCCTGTTAGGGCAATCCACCCAGGAGAAATCTTGCGTGAAGAGTTGCGGGAACGTGGCATCAAGCAAAAGGACTTTGCAAAGCAGATAGGTATGCAAGCTACCCATCTGAGTGAGTTTATTCGTGGCAAACGCAATCTGAACGACGATCTGGCCATGAAGCTGGAAAACCATTTAGGGATTCCCTATAAAACCTGGATGAACTTGCACAATGGTTATATGTATGACAGCAAAGCAGTCAGCATGAAACAATCGGAAGAACAAAATGCACGTTCGTTTGAGGACGCGTGTGCTCGTGTGTTCAATCTTAAACTTCTTTATAAGAAATTGAATTTAGCAGTTCTTCCCCTTCTTGAACGGGTGAAAGAAATAAAATCGCTTTTTTCCTTTGACCTGCTGTCATCTGCAGATATGAGCAAGCAAGTAGCTGGATTATATAAGTACAGCGACAAGGTTCAAATTGACGAAAAGAATATGCAGACTTGGCTTCTGTTGAGCTGGTTGGCAACTTCACGTGAAAAAGTAGAAAGGACTTATGTACATGGCAATGGAATAAAGGCCGCTGAAACAATCGCGAAATTGGCTAATGAGCGGAAACTTACAGCCATGGCTATCAAGGATAGTCTTTATCAAAACGGTATAGGTTATGTTGTAGTAGAAAAGTTGGATAAAACCCCTGTTGATGCTTTCTCTACTTATGTAAACCAACATCCTATAGTGACGGTTACCTATCGATATAATGATATTGATAAATTAGCATTTGATGTTCTTCATGAATTGTGTCATATCGAAAAGCACTTCTCAGAAGAGCACACATCGTTCATCTCTATCGAAGGAACTATCTACTCAAAAGATCCAAGGGAAAAAGAGGCAAACGACTTTGCTAAAGAGCATTTAATTCCATGTGAAGTTTGGAATAAAATACTTTCAGGTAAAAGCAGTAGCCTATCGCCGCATATTGTAGTGAAGGCTATTGCAAAAGAGGCTGAAAAGTATGGAATTAGTCCGACTATAGCAGTTTCAAGGTATAAACATGATACCAATTGGTATCAGACCTCGGCTTACAAGTCATCTAGGATTTATTGATAAAAAATGAGCTGGGTGACTTGCCCGGCTCTTCTTGGTCTATGGGCTTACAAGTCTATCGCTTCAGGCTTCGTTCATCATCAACCTCATAGCTATTTTTACTACCCACTTCCCATTCTGCATTTCGTTCGGATGCTGAGGTCTGGTATGAAAGAATATTTTTCAGGATGCTATTAGAAAGATAAGTGTTGTGGATGGGCATAGGTTGGAGCACTTGCAGAGCTGGGAGCAAGGCTTTGAAGTTGATACCTTCTGAAGCCAAGTTAAAAATAGACTTGTGCGAGAAATCGACACAATAGTATTCGTCACCTTGTCTGAAAATGGCAAGATGATTTTCTTTTAATGCTGCCCTCAAGTCTTGCTTATCAGTTGATGCAGCCAGATTGTTCAGCACTTCTACGGCAAAGCCATTGTTGAGGATGCCGTGTGGCTCTATATAAATAAGGTGGGGATTCTCAATCTTCCAAATGTGGCACAGAATATCGCGTTCCGTCTCGTTGGTAGGACAAAATGCCTGGACACGGCGCAGCATGAAGTTGAACTTCAACACCTTTTGCACGTTATCGCTTAGGGCAACCTCCCTGCCACCAAGGAGTTTGAAGCGACCTTTGGCAATGTGGGTACCATACTGTCGCCATAACATTCTGTTGAGTTCGTAGGCAATCATCCGTGGATTATCCTCCAGCATGGCATCCACATAGAGTTCCACCTTATTGACTCGTTCTTCTTCGCTCATGAAATGATGCAGCTGTTTGATGGAGAGTACGCTGCCACCTTTATACACCGCCTGTTTGTGATGATCCACTATCATGTAACCGTATGGCTTGTCCTTTGAACCGAAGAAGATGAGCGAGACACCAAATTTCTTTTGCATGATGTCCGCCAACTCGCCACGGCTGGAAACCATGTTACGGTACTTTTTCATTATAGCCCCCAACTGCATACGACGTTTGTAGGTCTCCTTTTCATCAATGGTTGAAAATCCTGCTATCAAGTCATCCTTAGTAATATTGGTGCGTACACGACCGCTGCGTGCTATTTCGAGGTTGCCGTCACGCTCGAAACATTCATAGCCGGATGCTTCCATGATAGCTTTGAATTGAGTGAGCGAATTGAACTTGTAACCGAGGGCTTCCTTTAAGAACAGGCTGGCACGCAGTTCTTCATCTTCGCCAACAATCTTGTTGATAGCCTCCTGCGAGCGGATGCGCTCATGGTTGTGGTCTATCTTCTGCCCGTTAGGATTCACCCGACTGGTGATGATGTGAAGGTGATTATTGTCGGTGTCATTGTGCACATAGATAAGAAGCGGCTGGCCTTCATCATCATAGCCCATTTCATGGAGATACCGGTGGGCAATATCCAGAAGCTGCTCCTGAGAGTATTCATGTCCCCGGCAGGAGATAGCAACATGGAACTGCGCCTTGCGGATATGCTCGTTTCTTGCCGAGTAGTCCATCAGGAACTGTTGCAGTTGCTCGGGCGTGTAGTCATCGACGGCTCCCACATAACCGAAGTTCTGCATTTCAAGGAGCACGGCCTGACCTTTGGCCACCTTTCGTTCGTTGTACTCGACGGCATGGAATGTCGTGCTGGAGGGTAGTATGGTTGCTATCATCGTTTTCTTGTGTGTTTGTGAAAAGATGGGATTGATAAATCGGTATTTACCGATTACGGCTTTTCGCTTTATCGTGTTAATCGTTTGGCTATCTGATGCTGTTCCTGTTTTATCGCTGTTAAGAGCTTTTGCAGCTCCATGATTTGAGGATAAAGCACACTCTCGAAATAGGGAAGTGTCAGCTCATTGGCTATCGCCAGTTCGTTGGCACGCTTGACCACCTGGTTGAAGTTGCTGCCCATCCATGCTAAGTCCTGCTGATACTTCTTATAGAAGGTCATCATTTCGTTGAGCGTGGCGATTTTACGTTTCGTGCCAACATCGTCAAATTGCTTGATAGCATCCCAAATCATGCTACTTACCGTTTTGTAGTTAGTAGCTTTCTGTTTAATCTGCTCGGCATCCTGTGCAGAAATCCTTATCCAGAGTCTTTTCGTTTTCCGTTCCATATTCTCCTGTTTATATTCTGAGTTGCGAAGAATAATCCCCAACTTGACAGAGTTGGCAAGTTACTTTTGTCCGCACAAAAGTACAACTTGCTACCCAAACTCCGTAAGGGAAATGTAGTCCTGCCACTTGCTTGTCTGACATAAAGTTAGCAAGAAATGATGGACTGTGGTGTCCTTCGATAACTAATTCAAGAAAAAAATTATCGTGAAATCGGGATAATGAAAACATGATTTAGCGATATAAGGATAAGCCGAAGTCACGAGTCCATTTCTTTGAGACAAGACGAAGAACCGAAGTTGTGAAGTAGTGATATTGCGAGAAAACGTAATCACAAAATACTTACTGATTATCAATGTTTTAGATGTTATATTGTTTGTTTTTCTCGGATATTTTTCGTATCTTTGGTATGGCTAATAATGTTTTAAGATGCAAGTATTTCTCTTCGTATATATCCTGTTCAGAGCCATCTTCCAACTGATAGGTTGGGTGATTCAAGGCTTTCTGTATGTTTTGTGGATGCTCTTTGGCGGCATCGCTTACCTGGTGAATTATCTGATAGAACGCAAAACATAAAGCCATGCCTCGAAGGGGAGGTATGGCTCTATGTGGGTGTGAGATTTATTCATCATTCATCTGATTGCCTTCTGGAGGTTTACCGCATGTCGTTCGATGGTCGATTTCAGCACCTTCGCATAAATCTGCGTGGTCCGGATGTTCTGATGCCCCAACATTCGTGCGACGTTCTCTATGGGCACGTCGTGGGCAAGAGCCAGCGTCGCAAACGAGTGCCGGGCAATGTGGAAGGTCAGGTTCTTGTTGAGTTTCATGGCTGCCTGGATGAGATGCAGGTAGTCGTTTGCCTTTTGATTGGATATTCTCGGCAACTTGAAATCATACTTTTTGAGCACCTCCATTGCCGGTTTGAGAATGGGAGTGAAGAATTTAGAGCCAGTCTTTAATCTGCTTCCATCAATATAATACAATGTTCCCTGCAGTTCCGTCATCGTATCAAAGCTAAATGATTGAACATCACAATATGCCAAACCAGTATAGGCGGCGAACACAAACAAATCTCTGACCTTATCCAGTTTCCCCTCCAGTTTTATTGTTCGGAGTTTTTTCAATTCTGTTTCAGAAAGCGGCTCACGTTCTTTACATTTGCCTCGCTTAAATTTAGCCAAGTCGTAAGGATCAACGTCTATAACATTTTCTGTAGCAAGCCTCTTTGTATAGATACGAAAATTCTTGTGATAGTTATTGATTGAAACATCAGAGCGAGTGCCATCTCTAAGCCATTGGTCAAAGGCTACCAAATTTTCCCGCGTTAAGTCCTTTGTGGTTTTTATCTGACCAAAACGCCTGATAGCTTCCAATGTGCAAATCTTGTGTTTGCGTGTACCCTCACGTATGTTTTCTTGCTTAATGGATTGTTCCATATACAGCAAGAAATTTACCGAGCCTTTACTTTTGGCAAATGGATTGTCTTCTGTTTCGTAATAATAGGAGTCAAACTTCTCAACGGATAATTTATCGTCAAGAACACTCATTGCAGCCAGTATCTGCTCACATCTTTTCTTGATAGCAAGTACCTTGGAAGAACTTACAAAATTTTCCAGTTCATCAGGGGCTACATCACCAAGAGAAATATATTTCCTCTCAGTCCTGCTGATATAGACTCGTACTTCGACTTTCCCTTTGCCACGTTTTGCAGCAACCTTTTTCCGATCATAGATGACCACAACTTCCTGTTTTGCCATATTAACAACATTTTAGTGTGGATGGAGAAGATTGTGGAAAGTGGTAACACATTCTGTATTCTGGTAACACAAATTGGTAACACATTTTATTCCCGAGAGCTCCTTTTTGCTCCCATTACTTCCCATTAGCCACAGGGTTTAACATTAAGCATAAACTCCTCTAAATGTGCTAATTAGGCCACAAGTGGCTCATTCTAAACGCAAAAGAGGATTTTGTTTCCAAAATCCTCTTTTTACATGGTTTGTGATTCCGTTGGGGTTCGAACCCAAGACCCACAGCTTAGAAGGCTGTTGCTCTAATCCAACTGAGCTACGGAACCATCATGCGAGTGCAAAGGTACAGATTTAATTCTGTTCTGCCAAATTATCAAATATATTTATTTGAACTTCTGAAGGAATGTTTCAGCTTGCGCATTTCCCAATTCCTTTGCCTTTTGGATGTTCTTAACTCCTTCTGCTTTCTGATTATTTTGACATTGTGCTACACCCAAAATAAGATAAGCATCAGGGAGAGAAGGATCAAGCTGTATTGCCTGTTGAGCTGCACTAATAGCTGCATCAAGCTTACCCAATCGCAACAATAAACTACCAGCCTCCGTAGGATATAAGGCCTCTTTAGGGTCTAGCCGTGAAGCAACAAGAATGTCTTGCAGTGCCTGTTGCCAAAGACGTCCCTTCACCTCACACTGTTCACGCATATAATAGAATTCAGCCCCGAGGCGTCCTTGGTTGAAATATTCATAAGTATAGTAGTCTTGCATTGCCTTACGATAATCCCCCATTTTTTCCAACTGCTGACCACGCGCAAGGAAATAAGGTGCTGAAGTTGCAACATAAGGAGTATCACAAAGAGCTATACTCTGATTTAACAATTCGAGAATTTCCTTGTCTGTTGCCCCTAAATGCTGACGGCTCTGCGCCATTTCCAAATAGAGTTCTGGATTCTTAAAAGGAGTTTTCGTCAATGCATCAAACTCTGTGTAAGCCTTAGCATAATCACCTTTTGCAAAAATGATCTGAGCTTGAAGATGACGATAGACCTCAAGAGACTTTATAGCAATGGCTTTTTCAACTTCAGTCAAAGCCTTATCAAGCGACCATCCTGCAGCCTTTAGCTTATCTGCATTGGCACTATTAACTGAATTAAGATAGACGATACGGGCATAGTTATAATGTGCCTCATCTTTAGATGTAGCTTTATTCACTTCTTCTTGTAGCACTTTATCTGCATTGACAAGATCGTTTTGTGCGACTAAGAGATTTGCTTTAGCATAATAGCCTTCGTTAGCTTGTGGAAACTTAGCTATAAAATCATTAATTAAAGCTTCATGCGTACCCACAGGCTTCTCCGAAGAGAGCATTAAAGCAACAACACTTTCCTCCAAAGAGTTTGGCAATCCAACACGAATATTACTCTGCCGAAGAGCTACATCATTCTGTGATAATCCTTTAACAACAAAGTCTTTTGCATAATTAGCATCAGTAGCACTCTGAGATGTACCACCAGCGTTGAATATTCCAATAATTTGTCCACGTTCATTTACTACAGGTGCACCATTCATTTTCTCTGTAGCAGCAGACTTCAATATGGCATAATTATACTTATCCATGAATTTCTCGACACTTGAGACTTCAGCCTTCACAGCACTACCACTCTTTGGAGCTACAGCTATCCAGACGGTCTCAGGAGCAGAAATAGTAGCTGATAGAGAGCCAGAGATAGTCTTACCATCCACCTGAAACTTCGCAATGTCATAAATCTCATTTGCACCTAACAGACATTCCACATTATGTTTCTGTCCTTTTGCATCAACGACAACAGCTTTATCTGCACCTACAAAGGGTTTCCAAGGCCCAATCGCCACACCATCAGTACTGATAAAGAAACCATTGGTTGATGCAAGGATACTCCCATCAGCCTTAAATGTAGTCAAAGTAAAAGTCGCATCAGCTACTTTCTTTACAGACCCAGGTTGTGCCATGCTCGTTAGAGAAACAAAGAAAAGCAACTGTATAAACAAAAAGGACAGTTTTCTATTTTTCATACTCATTAATCTTTTATACGTATCTACACACATATATCATAAGGTTATTATTTCTTTACGCTTAAGTTTAGCAACTCACGTGCATTCTGTAAAGCTGCATCTGAGACATCAGCACCAGAAAGCATCTGTGCAATCTCCGTCACACGCTCCTCTCCTGTAAGCTCTCGCATATTACTATTTGTCCCTTCAGAAGTTTCCTTTTTCTCCACTTTATAATGAGAGCTACCAAGAGCCGCTATTTGAGGAAGGTGCGTGATAGATATCACCTGACGATTATGGTTTCCCATTTCCTGCATAATAAGCGCCATCTTTTGGGCAATCTTACCACTAACACCCGTATCAATCTCATCGAAAATAATGGTAGGTAATTGAACCGCACCACTTATCATGGCTTTAAGAGACAACATGACACGCGCAATTTCACCCCCAGAAGCCACTTGAGCAACAGGTTCCAGTGCTGTACTTGTATTTGCTGAAAAGAGGAATTGGACTTTATCTGCCCCATCCGCAGACAAGGGTTTAGCAGATAAACTCACTTCAAAACGAACATTAGGAATACCAAGTGGAACAAGGCGTTCCGCCATTTCCTTTTCTATAGCTTTAGCTGCTTTCTGGCGAAGTGCAGTCAGCTTCTTCGCCTGTTGTTCACAAGCTATTTGTTTTTCCTTAACATCCTGCTCCAAAGACTCAAGCTCTTCATCGCTGTTATCAATACTTTTTAATTGTGAAGCAAGACTATCCCTTATTTCTATCAGTTCCTTCTCTGTAGAAACATGGAACTTCTGCTCAAGTGTATTAAGCTGATCAAGCTGCTGATTAATGTCATCTAAACGTGAAGGATCAAAATCTATATTTTCTACCTCATTACTAATATCAGCAGCAATGTCCTTCAATTCAATATGGGCACAGGAGATACGTTGCACTATCTCCTGTGCTTTGGGATAAACATTTGAGACATTAGAAAGGTAATCAATACTCTGTCCCAACTGATAGATGATGCCTACATCATCAGAACTTAAAAGACGATCCGTCTCATAGAATGCAGATTTGATTTCTTCGGAATGAGAAAGAGTTTCACTCTCCTGCTCTAGCATCTCTTGTTTTCCCTCAACAAGATTCGCACCATCCAATTCTCCAAACTGAAAACGCATAAACTCTTCATTCTCTTGAGATCTTGCAAGCTGACTTTTCAAGTCTTCAAGACGTTGTTCTGCCGTTTTATAAAGTTGGTAAGAGATCTTATAATCATTTCGAACCTTATCATCCTGTGCAATAATATCAACAACATTCAACTGGAAATCATCTTTCTGTAGGAGCAGATTCTGATGTTGTGAATGAATGTCTATCAGCTGTTCCCCTAGTGTACGCATATCTTGTAATGACACTGGGGTATCGTTAATAAATGCACGCGACTTACCTGCAGCAGTCAATTCACGACGTATAATAGTATCTTCGGGGTCAAAGTCAATATCGTGTGATATAAAAAAAGATTCAAAATTATAATGAGAAAGATCGAAATGTGCTTCAATAGTACATTTTTTTTCTCCTCGTTTTATCTGTTTACTATCTGCCCTATTACCCAACAACAGACCAATAGCGCCAAGAATAATGCTCTTTCCTGCTCCCGTTTCACCAGTAATAACAAAGAAACCCGTATGGAAATCTATATCCAACTGATCAATTAGAGTAAAGTTTTTTATATAGAGATGCCTCAGCATAATCGTACTTATTGTTTAATCTTCTCCCATGTTATATTCTGACTTGCATTGATACTAAAGAGAATATCGTACACTTGTTCTTTCTCCTTCTGTGTACCTTTCCCATGATATATATTGGCAAGTTCATCTTTCTTATAGTCAGTCCATATCTGTGGCAACAGACTTATTGGACGATTCTCATGTGCCTTCTTCAAATCATTCTCAAGGGCTGTTGTAATATTAGTACGTCCCCTTTCAGCATTATTTGCCATCTCATCCAATCCTTTTCTATAATAATCATACTGCAACTGACGAAATGGTCTCATTGCTCCGTCCAAATAATCATTAATAATAGCAAAACGATTCCGAGAGTTATCAAATGCTTTCCACCCTGTGAAATTCAGATTCTGTGCATTATTAGTTAAGTTCATACAACGCTGCAGAACATCCTCTCCCCCCATTGGGGAGAATGAGTCTAGATCAAGTCCTATGATAAGATAAGCATAATAAGCAACAAGTGCCGTTAACTGATTATCTATATTTTCCTCATTAAACTCTATCTGATCATACAAAGCATACAAAAAATTGAAGTCTGCATCTTGATTATTATATAGCGTTGAGGTATAAGCAGAATTGTAAACAGGTCGGTTAGCTTGAATCAAAGCTGTACAGTTGAAAGCATTAGAACTTGGATCATACTTAGTCACTGTAATATTAAAGTTTACATTTATACGCTCATTCTTTTGAAACTGATAATGAGTCCATTGATGCGTATTTATAAACTGCTCTAGCGTCTGCTGTAGATTATCAAAAATAGCAGACTCAGTTCCCTGAATCTGATTATGATTCACAGTTACTTTAGCCTGCAATTCCTGTGCCTGTAACCTATAACTAAAGAATAGACACAAGCTCATTAATAATATCACGTGCCACTTCTGACTTTGGTTTCTTTGCATATTCTTTTTTTCCTTCCTTATTGATAATCGTTATCTGGTTATCATCCGACTGGAAAGTCGTCCCTGGGTTCCTCGTAGAATTCATGACAATAAAGTCTGCATTCTTCTGTAAGAGTTTCCGTTGTGCATTATGCTGCTCCTCATTTGTTTCTAAAGCAAAGGCTATTAAGCGCTGATGTGCACTTTTCATGCGACCTATAGATGCTGCAATATCTTGTGTTGGCTCTAAAGTGAGAACCAGATTATGTCCCTTTCGTTTTATTTTCTGCTCAGCGACATGGTCTGGACGGAAGTCTGAAACAGCTGCACAAAGAATTGCCACATCACATTTTGGGAACTCAGACAGTGCTCTTTCATACATTTCATTACAACTTTCCACATCAATTCGTTTAATAGAATCGGAACAAGTCTGACTTACGGGTCCCACCACAAGTATAACTTGTGCCCCCCTCCTACTACACTCCTCTGCCAAAGCAAAGCCCATCTTCCCAGAAGAATAGTTTCCTATAAAACGAACTGGGTCTATCTTTTCGTATGTTGGCCCAGCAGTAATTAGGATTTTCTTACCAGCCAAGTCGGTTACGGCATGACCATTATATTGACCAGAGAAATAAGAATCCAAGACTTTTACTATGTTCTCAGGCTCTTCCATTCTACCCTTCCCTTCCAGACCACTTGCTAGAAATCCATTTCCAGGTTCTATGATATAATTGCCAAAACCACGGAGAACTTCAAGATTCCTTTGAGTTGACGGGTGTTTATACATATCTAAATCCATTGCTGGAGCAAGAAACACAGGAGCTTTCATCGAAAGGTAAGTCGTAATAAGCATATTATCTGCCACTCCACTAGCGAATTTTCCAAGCGTTGCTGCTGTACATGGAGCTATTAACATAGCATCGGCCCAAAGTCCGAGATCTACATGTGAATTCCACGTTCCATCTTTTTGGGAGAAAAACTCACTAATAACAGGCTTGTGTGTCAAAGCGGAAAGCGTAATAGGAGTAATAAATTCTTTCCCTGCAGGAGTAATAACCACCTGTACTTCAGCTCCATGCTTTACCAACTCACGAATAACAAGACAACTTTTATATGCAGCAATAGAGCCCGTTATACCTAATACTATTTTCTTCCCTTTCAACATCAGCTTACTTATTATTAAACTCCCTTAAACGAATACGCGTCAAGACTTGCTTTGTATTATATGTAAAATCACTTGCCAACATCCAGCTATAGTATCCCGGATCCTTACGTAAAACTTCTGCTACATCCCATCCTTTATACTTGCCAAAGTTAAATATCTCATGCCGACGTACTTTTCCTGTTGCATCAAGTAAAACTTTACCATCTTGATCCTTCATATCCTCCCAAACGATACGACCAGCAAAATCCACAAAGTCATTCATCTTTGAGAACTCAGCTAACTCTTCCATGTCATTGTTCAAGACACGATCCTCTTCGGACTGGTTCTCTGGGGCATACATATCAAGCTGTCCCTGCAATACACGCCACGTAGCCTCTGTATCCTGATCAGCTCTATGTGCCTCGAAATCATCCTCCATTTTCCTACCACAATAGAATTTATAAGCAGCAGCAAGGTTACGACGTTCCATCTTATGATAGATATTTTGCATATCTATTAGTCGACACTTAGAGAAATCAAAATCTACTCCTGCGCGTAAAAACTCCTCGGCAAGCATAGGGATGTCAAATCGATTAGAATTAAAACCTGCAAAATCACAACCTGAGAATTTATCTGCGAGCTCTTTTGCTTTCTGCTTAAATGTAGGAGCATCAGCCACATCTGCATCTGAAATTCCTGTCAATGCAACTACCGAGGATGGTATTGGCCTCTCTGGATTAATAAAAATATTCTCTCTCTCTTCCTTCCAATCAGGATAAATCTTTATGAAAGAAATCTGAATGATACGGTCACTGACAAGATCCAGCCCTGTTGTTTCTAAATCAAATACAACAAGTGGTTTCAATAAGTTTGGTTTCATCTGCTCGTATATAAAGTATATAAGGAGAATGGCTATATAGAATTGAAAGCCATCCTCCTTACATTTAAGCCTATTTCTTTTTATATATGTTAATCGTTTAGCAACATTGGCATAATCAACATAAGGATGTCTTCATTCTCTGGTTGCACCCCTGGGATGATTATACCTGCACGTGAAGGATCGGCTAACTGAATCGTTACATCCTCACTCTCAAGATTATTGAGAATCTCTAGCATACTTGATCCCTTAAAACCTATATCCATAGGGTTGCCGCCATACTCACATGTCACACTTTCCTTTGCACTCGTAGCGAAGTCAATATCTTCAGCTCTTAATTCTAATAAGCCTGCCGCTACATGAAAACGAATCAACTGAGAAGAGTCACTTGCAAAAGGAAGGACTCGACGAAGAGCCCCTATCAAAGACTTACGATCTATTGTAACTTGATTAGGATTATCTTGTGGGATAACACTGTTATAATTAGGGTACTTCCCTTCTATCAAGCGGCATGACAAGTTACCTTCTGCAAAAGATATATCCGCAGAGCGATCATCAAAACGAATCACGACATCACCTCCATCTTTTGAGAGCACATTTTTAAGTAGCGTAGCAGGCTTCTTTGGAAGAATAAATGAAGCTGGAATATCACTCTTAATCATAAAGTTCTTGTTTCTCACCAGCTTGTGACCATCACTTGCAACTATAGCCAAGCTATCAGCCTGCAAATCGAAGTAAATACCATTCATCACAGGACGCAATTCATCCTGAGCTGTTGCAAACAAAGAACGATTAATATTATCTGACAGTATTCCTGCGTCTATAGTGATAGTTGTTGCATTCTCAGAAACGGTCTGAGCTTTAGGATACTCATCAGCATTCAGAATTGGGAAATTATAAGAGCCATTCTGGTAGGTAATGTAGATCTTCATTTCACCCATATCAACATCAAGCGAGAGAGGCTGCTCTGGCAACTCTTTTACTGCGTCAAGAATCGTGTGATTATTTACGGCAAAATCTCCTTCCCCTTCACAATTTTCAAGATTCAAGGTGCCACGCATGACATTTTCACTATCAGATGCTGTTACTGTTAACTGTCCATCATGAACAGAAAACAAGAAACAATCTAATATCGGAAGAGAGTTCTTGCTATTAATTACTCGCGAGAGAGTCAACAATCGGCTGCCCAAGGCAGTACTTGAAAGGTTAAATCTCATTAGTATCTTATTTTAGTTAATATTTTTTGTTACTAACAATAAAGTTCCAACCGCAAGCACAACAAGGGCTATATAGGCTTCACACTTCATCGTACAAAAATACAAAAAAGAGACGTGAAAAACAAAATTTAAGTATAAAAGTTTCGCTTTTTAGAACTATTTTAGTAATTTCGCAAACAGAAATAAGTAATAAAATAACCAAAACAAGTAGATAATGGATTTACAAGGAAAAGTTATTGCCGTCCTCCCTGCGCGTGAAGGGACTTCAGCTCGCGGGCCATGGAAGTCACAAGAGTATGTAATTGAAACACATGATCAATATCCTAAGAAGATGGTTTTTAACGTCTTCGGAGCAGATCGTATTGACCAATTCGCAATCAAAGCTGGTGAAGAAGTAATGGTAAGTTTTGATATAGATGCACACGAATATAATGGTCGCTGGTTTAACAATATACGCGCATGGAACATACAGCGCGTAGATGCAGCAGCAGTACAGGCAGGGGTTCCTGCAGCAGCAGCACCTGTTACTTCACAGCCTGTAAACCCTGCAGCGACACAAGCTGCTCCATTCCCTCCTGCTCAAGAAGGTTCTGACTCTGCAGACGACCTTCCTTTCTAACAGTAAAAAGTAAAAAACAACAAAGAGGACGAGTTCTTTTATAAGAGCTCGTCCTCTTTGTCTTCCCAATAGCATACATATCTTCAAAGGGGAGTTTACCATCAACACAAATACAATATGCCGTTCCGTGAACTATCGACTGAAGCAAGAGTAAGTACTATATACCGTCATATGAACTATAAAAATACCCAAAGGCTAAAACCTTTGGGTATTAATATCATAATTATATAACTCTTACTACATCATTAAGCTGCCATTGCAATCCATTCATAAACAAAGCTACATACACCAAAGAGGAGAATGCCTGCCATACAAACAGCCAAAGCGAACTTTGTATTGCAATCACTCTTGAAGCTTGGCAACGGGCTGTCTGTACGAACGATATACATTGCCTTTACTATCTTGAGATAGTAGTAGAGTGAAATGACTGTATTGAGCAATGCGATGAACACTACTCCATATGCCCATGCCCCCATTGTTGTATTAATGTTAGCTCCATTAACGCCAGACATGAATACAAAGAACTTTGAGAACATACCTGCAAACGGCGGAATACCACCGAGTGAGAACATTGCTAAAGTCATTAAGAAGCTCAAACGAGGATTTGTCTGATAGAAGCCATTATAATCATCAATGTTCGTTTTGCCATTATTATTTTGCTCCACAACGGAAATGATAGTAAAGACTGCCATATTAGCAACAACATAAATCAATACATAATAGCTTAATGCACTAACAGAACTTGCCCAATCGTTACCAATAGCCGTCAACATGATGTAACCAGCCTGAGAGATAGAACTGAACGCCATGAAACGTTTCAACTCACTCTGACGAACGGCAAAGAGGTTAGCGATAGTGATAGAAAGTACAACTACTATCATCAATAACACATGCCAATACTCCATTATGCCACCAAAAACATGGAAGAGAATGCTCAACAATGTGAAGGCGGCTGCACCTTTTGATATTACGCTCAGATAACCTGTAACCGTTGTTGGTGCACCTTGATACGTATCAGCTGTCCAAAAATGGAATGGAACAAGAGAGATTTTGAAGCCAAGACCACTAAAGAAGAACACAAGGCCCATAATAGTAAGTGGGGTTGCCTGCATCTTCGCTGTAATATCAGCAAAGTAAAGTGTACCAAACTCACCATAAAGGAAGCTAATTCCATAAAGCATTACACCACTAGAGAAAGTAGCGGTCAAGATAAACTTAGCTGCAGCTTCTGCAGAATTCTTACGATACATGTCGAAAGCAACAGCACATGCCAAAGGAACTGACGCCATCTCAAGGCCGAGGAAGAACATCAAGAAGTTACCTGCACTCATCATAGCGAACATACCAAGGAGTGTTGAGACAATAAGCATATAAAACTCACCTTCTTTACCACTCTTTGCTGCCCAAACACGACTTTGAAGAATAACAATGAATGTTCCCATAGAAAGAATTGCCTTCATCACATCCACGGCAGAGGAGGTAACATACATACCGCCAAATGCTGTTTGTGCATCCATAGGAATAAGGCAAACAAATGTATTCAACAATAGTAGAACAGAAGCCAGCGGATTGAACCACTTGCGTTCTTCAGTCTTTGCCGTCACAAAGTCTGCAACGAACAAAACAATCAGGATGGCAACAAGACTTGCCTCCGGAATCATCTTAAAGAAATCACTATAATTCATTTCGCTAGTTTATTAAAGATTACCCAATGTTGGAACATACGTTATGATGTGATCAAATATTGGATGAACTGCATCCATAATCATATTTTCAAAGAAGAGTGGACAAAGGCCCAACCCTGCTACACAGAAAATCAGACACCCAATGGCAAATCGCTCATCCCATGTAGCATCATGCAATTCATAGAACTTCTTGTTAGGAATAGTTTGGAACAGAATCTTACCAACAACACGAAGAATATAAACTGCAGTGATGACAATTGCCGTACAAGCAATAATTGTTGCAACCCGATGGAACATTCCTGCATTCTCAAATGAACCAATAAAGATAGTCATCTCTGCAACGAATCCAGAAAAACCAGGGAGGCCAAGGTTTGCAAGACCTGCTACAACATAAGAGACAGCAAGGAATGGAATAACCTTCATCAAACCACCAAGGTAACGAACATCACGTGTTCCCGCACGATGGTAAATCATACCGATACATGCAAAGAACAAAGCTGTCATCAAACCATGTGAAAGCATTTGGAGAATAGCACCTGTGATTGCAGTTTGTGTCGTCATAACCAATGCAAAAAGTACCATACCACAGTGTGACACTGATGAATAAGCATTGATATACTTCAAGTCCGTTTGTACACAGGCAGATAGTGCACCATATACCACAGAAATCGTAGTCAAGACAAGGAACACAGGTGCCCATACAGTAAGTGCATCTGGCATTAAGAACATTGCTATACGCAAACAACCATAACCACCAAGCTTCATCAATACACCGGCATGGAGCATTGACACTGCTGTAGGCGCTGATGCATGACCGTCAGGAGACCAAGTATGGAATGGGAACAAAGCACCAAGGACACCAAACCCAATAAATACAAATGGGAAAAAGATGTTCTGTATATTCTTTGGCATCGCATGCATACGTGCTAACTCTATAACATCCATAGTCTTAGCTCCGCTGAAATAGTAGATACCAAGAATTCCAAGAATTAATAGAGCTGAGCCACCCATTAACATCAAGGTTAGCTTCATTGCAGAATACTCCTTTGGTCCTGTTCCCCAAACACCGATAAGAAGGTACATAGGAATAAGGGCTACTTCATAAAACATGAACATTGTAAACATGTCAGTAGAAATAAAGAAGCCAAACACACCAGAAGCCAAAAGCACAAACCAAAGGAAATACTCTTTCTTCATCGGCTCAAGTTGCCAGCTAGCAAAGGTTCCTGTAAAGACAATAATCGCTGAAAGCAAAATCATCACAACAGAGATACCATCGACACCCACCGAGAAAGCAATATGCATAGGCTTGAACCACATCACGGAGTTTGCCAGTAGCATTGCATCATGGTTACCAGCATTACGCTGCTGAACAAAATAGACAGTCAACCAGATAGCACCAATCAAAAGTGCCGTTGAGCCGGCTACCATCACACCGCGTACCTGATTGTCATTCTTAGCAACCCAAAGGGCGAAAAGCATCAGGACGGGGATTATTACAAATACAGTTAATATCCAACTCATTTTATTATATCAAACAAAGTAAGATTAATGTTAATGCTACAGTTCCGGTAATAAACCATACGGCATATTGACGTACATCGCCACTCTGCCAAGAACGGATTGACTCGCCTGCCTCTTGTGTACCCCAAGCCATAAAGTTGAATGTACCATCAATAACATGACGATCGAACCATGCGATTGGAATAGAGAAGCAACGGAATACTATCTTATGTGTGAAGAATTGCCATGCATCATCTATATAGAATCGGTTAAGGGCTGCCTTGTGCAGACGTGGGAAGGTACGCTGTAAGGCATCAGCTACTGGCTGTTTCTTACCCATATACATCCAAGTTGCAAGGGCTATACCGATAACGGCTGCAATGATACTTGTTGTTGCAATGCTCCAATCTATATGAATATCATAGTTTAAGCCATTGGCACTTACGAAGTGACCAAATGGTATCCAACCAGCACATACAGAAATAGCAGCGAGGAATACCAATGGTCCCCACATTACGAAAGGTACTTCTTGTGGACGACGACGGTTCTCAGGATCTTGTTCATAATAAGACTCACCCCAGAAGATTACGTAGTAGAGACGGAACATATAGAATGCTGTCATTCCTGCAACAATAGTCATAATCCATTTCAAAGCTTGTCCTTCTACGCCTGGCAAACTATTACATGCTGAAATTATCTCATCTTTTGAGAAGAAACCAGCAAATGGAGGAATACCAGCAATTGCCAAACAACCTATCAAGAAGCAGATATTTGTAATTGGCATATATTTATGTAAACCTCCCATATAATCTTTGAAGTTACTACCAATAATAACAATGATAGCACCAGAGCAAAGGAAGAGTAGAGCCTTAAACATAGCATGAGTGAAGAGGTGGAACATTGCAGCCATATAACCAAGACCACCATGATGGAGGAACTCAGGGCTATTAAATGTTCCTTCCTTACTATCATAGAAACATACACCAAGTGCAACAAGCATGTAAGCAATCTGCGAGATCGTTGAGAATGCCAAGCCACGCTTAATATCACGCTGCGCACAAGCTACTGCTGCTGCATAGAAAGCTGTGAATGCAGCAATCCAAGCAATCCAGTGGAGTTGTTCTTGAGCGCCAAACTGTACATAAATAGGCAATAACGATGCAACCTGGAATACACCTGCTACAACCATCGTAGCAGCGTGAATCAAAGCAGATACAGGCGTTGGACCTTCCATGGCATCTGGCAACCATATATGCAAAGGGAACATTGCTGATTTTCCAGCACCACCAATAAACATCAAGAAAAGTGATGTTGGAAGTACCCACGTTAAAGCGGGATTTGAAGCTAATGCTGTCAATTTACCAACAAGGTCTGGATTTGCATGAAGGTCATAGTTGAATGTTCCTACATAGAAGCTAAAGAACAAAATACCAATCAGAAAGAACAAATCGGCAAAGCGCGTAACTATAAATGCCTTCTTACTAGCATGTACTGCCGTGTGTTTTGGATAATAGAATCCTATCAACAGATATGAACATACACCTACCAACTCCCAAAAGAGATACATCTGGAAGATATTGGTTGCCACAACGAGTCCAAGCATAGACATCGTAAAAAGTGACAAATAAGCATAGAAACGTTGGAATCCGTGTTCATACTCCTCAAACTTGTAGTTCTCGTCACGCTCAGCCATATAACCAAATGAATAGATGTGAACCATAAAGCTGACAGTAGTAATGACAATTAACATCATCACACTGATTGGAGAAAGACGGAAGCCTATATTAAATGTCAATAGCTCTGTAAACTTTAACCATGTCAGATTAAAGACGGTAACAGTAGGATAAGTACCATTCGCCAAACGACCGTCAGTAACATGGAAAGTCTCTCCCATTGCTGTATACTCTCCTGTATAGAAGAAATAGTGATAAGCAGTATAGAGACTAAGCACAAATAACGTCCCCAACACACAGGTGCCAATAATACCAGCAACCTTGCGTGGCATCTTCATTCCGAATAATCCAAGTACAATAGCACTTAGAAACGGGAGAAGAAGTATCAAAAATGCGTAATCAAACATATTTGTTTTCTCTTTATAATTTCATATTTTCAATACTGTTCACCTGGTCGCTGTGGAAATGACGGTAAACATTTATAATAATAGCGAGTGCTACAGCTGACTCAGCAGCACTTACACCGATAGAAAAAAGCGTAAAAAACATACCCTCATATCCATCAGGGAAGAGCAGACGATTGAATGCTGCAAAATTGATATCAACACTATTAAGAACTAATTCTACAGAGATTAGCATTGCAACAAGATTACGACGAGTGACAAAACCAAAAACTCCGATAAAAAACAGAAGTCCGCTAAGGACAAAGAAATATCCTACAGGTATCATTTGCTTTCCTCCTCCTTCTTATTATTATTCAGAATAACTAAGCCACCAATAATACATGCCAAAAGGAATACAGAAATAAATTCAAAAGGAAGTACGTATCCATACTTATCTGCACTCATCAAGTTCTGCCCAATGGTATCCATTGTTACTTCTTTTGACAATGTATCACCATTTATTATTGTATTATTGATCAACTCATTCTTTAACAATACAACAACAACAGTTGCGAAACCAACTAATGCTATTGCCGCAGCAAGAAAAGTACGCTTACCTAACCATCGTTCAGAGAGTCCTTGTAACGTACGTTTACTCACCAACTGAATTGCAAATATATACATCATAGTGATACCACCAGCATAAATACTTATCTGGGTAGCACCAAGGAATGTGTAATCAAGCAGGAAATAGAGACCTGCAACACCAAAGAGCACAAACAGCAATGCTGTTGCAGCTCGCATGATACGTTTCGTCGACACGCAGAATATAGCTGATGCCAATATTACAACGGCGAGAATCGCAAACATAATTAATCTTGCCATATCCCTTACTCCTTATTTCTTTTTAGTATTGAATGTTCCAACTTTCCAATCTGCTCCACCCTCAATAAGCTTTGGTAGTGAACCACCTTTATATATTTCTTTATCCAGGTGGAGAATTAGCTTAGAGCGATCAAACACTGCATTCTCAAAATCATTTGTAAACTCAATTGCATCAAAGTTGCAAGCATTTACACACAACTCGCAAAACATACAATCACCCAAATCATACTCATAATCGAGAAGTTGCTTTTTCTTTTTACCCGTCTCTGGGTTAGTAACCATTTCTGAAGCAATCTTGATGGTACCATTAGGACAAGCCTTCTCACACATAGTACAAGCTGTGCACTTGTAGTCTTCATTTTCGTCACGTTTAAAGACCAAACGACCACGATGACGTTTAGCAACGTGAAGGGTTGTCTCACGATTCTCAGGATACTGCTCAGTAGACTTTGGTGTGAAGTATTCCTTCATCGTCACCTTCATACCTGTAGCAAGAGTCTTGAGTGCAGAACCAACCTCACCAAAATATGATTGTTTTTTTTCTTCCATTCTCTTTTAACCATTAATAGTGAACGTCCAACCAAATGCTACGCAAACAGTCATCAGGACTAGGATAACAAGTGATAATGGCATAAGGTACTTCCACTCCAATTTCAGAATTTGGTCAATACGAAGGCGTGGGAAAGTCCACTTAATCCACATCAACAAGAATACTACAACGAATGTCTTACCGAGGAACCATACAATACCTGGAATATAGTTCATAACTGCATCAAAGCCTTCTATACCAATATTAAGAGGAGCCCATCCACCTAAGAACACAGTAGTGGCAATTCCTGATACGACAAAGAGGTTAAGATATTCTGCAAGATAATAAAAACCAAATCCCATACCACTATACTCGGTATGGTAACCAGCAGTTAACTCACTCTCAGCCTCAGCTAAGTCGAAAGGACCACGGTTCGCTTCTGCATTACCGGCAATACAGAATACAAGGAAAGCTAAAATTGCAGGTACATGCCCTTGCACTATCAACCATTGCCAAGGACCAGTCTGTGCATCTACAATACCAGAAATTTGCATTGTCCCAGTTAGTATAACTGCGGAAATTAAACAAAGTCCCAAAGACAACTCATAAGAAATCATCTGTACCGCACCACGCATAGCAGAGAGTACAGAATACTTATTATTACTTCCCCACCCTGCAAGGAAAATACCGAGAACGCCAATAGAGCTAATAGCTGTTACTAGGAAAATACCCACATTAAAGTCTAAAATATTAGCTCCTTTATTCCATGGCAGAAAAGAGAATGTCCCTACTGAAGCGATGATAACCAAGAATGGCGCAAGATAATAAAGCAATTTATCAGCTTTATCAACTGCAAAGATCTCTTTGATCAACATCTTCAATACATCAGCAAAAACCTGTAAAGTTCCCCACCAGCCTACTCTGACAGGCCCAATACGGCACTGGAAGTAGGCACAGACCTTACGTTCCATGAAGATGAGAACGATAGCTAGTAGAGCATAAGCAAGAAGAATTGCTAAGCCTACCACAACGCACTCAATCAGAATAGTCCAAAAATTACTCAAGCCACAAGTGACGCGTAGTAATTCATCGAACCATGTTGTTACTATTCTAAAATCGAACATAGTATGATTTTAATTCTTAATTGATTACTTTTATGATAAACCTTGTTAACGGTCTATATCAGGAATTACGAAATCAAGTGCAGCACCAGTAGTAACCAAGTCGGCTATCTTCTGACCACGCAACATCTTATCCATAGCGCCAACAAGTGTCAGCCCCATTGGTCGGAACTTCAAACGATAAGCAGTTTTATCACCTCTTGAATCCAAATAAGCACCAAATTCACCACTTGCTCCCTCTACAGAGAAATACCACTGTCCTTCTGGGACTTTGATAATTGGCTTTTGCTTAATATAGAACTCACCTTCAGGAATATTATCAATCAATTGCTCTATAATATTGAGACTCTGATAGATTTCCTTAATATGACAGAAATAGCGATCCATAGAATCACCATTTGTCAATGTTATCTCTTCAAAGTTTACCTTATCATACATTGCATAAGGATGGTACTTACGAACGTCATTCTTCCAACCACTAGCACGACCAGCAGGACCAGTCACGCCATAGCTGATACAATCCTTCTCGTCCATAACACCAACTCCTTCAAAACGCTGATGTGTAATCACATTATCACCAAAGACATCAACATACTCCTGAATCATTGGACGTAAGTACTTGCAGAGTTCCTTTACATTTGATACAAAGTTTGGATCGATATCCGCTTGCAGACCACCTATCCTATAATAGTTCTGTATCAAACGCCCACCTGTAGTCTCTTCCATAACATTGAGGACATGCTCACGGTCACGCATACCATAAAGGAATGCAGTAAGAGCACCTAAGTCTTGAGCACAACAAGCTGTATAAAGGAGGTGATTGTCAATACGCTGTAACTCATCCATAATAGTACGGATATAGAGAATACGCTCAGACAATTCAATCCCCATGCCCTCTTCAATTACACCCACAAGTGCATGACGATTCATCATAGCTGACAGGTAATTCATACGGTCAGTTAATGCCAAAGTCTGAGGATAAGTGAACTGTTCACAAAGTTTCTCTATACCGCGATGGATATAACCTAAATGTGGATAGATATTAGTAACAGTCTCACCATCTAACACCGTTTGTAAACGAAGTACACCATGAGTAGAAGGGTGTTGTGGACCAATATTAACAACAAAATTGTCATCAGTAAACAAAGCATGTTGTGTTCCTACGAGTTCACCATTCTTGTCTAAGTTCCACTCTGTAGTTGTATCAAGTTCTACATCATCTTCTGTAGTATACATATTCTTTGCAGGATCCATATCGTAATCCTTACGAAGTGGATACCCCTTAAAGTCATTTCTTAAGAAGAGACGACGCATATCTGGATGACCAAGGAACTTAATACCATAGAAATCATAGACCTCACGTTCCAGTAAATCGGCATCAGCCCACAACTTAATAACAGAAGGAATTACAAATTCCTCTCCCACCTTTTTTGCAAGCTGTTTTACAGAACAACGTTCGTGTGTACTTGTATTCTCAAGAATATAAATACACCCAAGACCTTCCTCTGTACCAAAGTCTTCACCGACAACAGTTACAAGGTAATCGAAATGCTTCTCATTCTTCAACCTTGCCATCTCAGTAGCAAAGCTATCAAAGCCGAATTCTTTATTTTCTAGTTTCATTCTCGCGTACCTTATATATTATACGTTAGTTGTACTCTCATCAGCAGCCTTCTTTGCAGCATCAATCTGATCGATTTCCTTACCCAACTTATCAACATCTTCTTTTGTTACTGGTTGGTTGATGACAATCGTCTCTTTCTTAGGAGCTACCCCTACAGGAGTTGGAGTAACAGAGTCTACTGCGGGTTTAGCTGCAGGGCGAGCAGGCTTAGGGGTAGGCTTATGCGCCTCTTCCCATGCAGCCTCACGCTTCTCCTTTATTTCCTCTGGATCAATGCCTAGTTTCTCCTTAAAAATCAGTTCGGCATTACTCTTGCCCAACTCACGCTCTTCTGCAGTCTGCTTATGATTTACGCCACCAAAGAATTTCTCAACTTTAACTTTACGCTGAAGTTGCATCATTCCATAGATAATAGCTTCTGGACGTGGAGGACAACCTGGAATATATACGTCTACAGGGATAATCTCATCGATACCTCGCATAACATGATAGCTATCTTTGAATGGACCACCAGAAATAGCACAACCTCCAACTGCAATAACATATTTAGGTTCTGCCATCTCATCATACAAACGCTTCAGTGCCGGTGCCATCTTATTGGTAATAGTACCTGCACACATAATCAAATCCGCTTGACGAGGAGAGTTACGCGTAACTTCAAATCCAAAACGAGAGAAGTCGTAACGTGCACAACCGACTGCCATAAACTCAATACCACAACAAGAAGTAGCGAAAGTCAATGACCACAGAGAATTACTCCGTCCCCAGTTGATAAGTTGATCCAAGTTCCCAAGAACGAGATTTGTCCCTCCCTCGTTCAGCTCACTTGCCATCTTACTCAGCGTGTCATTATCTTTCCATTCATTGTATGGAAGAGATTTGATTTTTGGCTTTCTTATTTCCATTCGAGTGCTCCTTTCCGCCAAGCGTATGCAAGGCCAAATACTAATACCAACATAAAGAACCCAATCGTGGCAAGAGCCAATGGTCCAAATGTCTTAACAACAACTGCCCAAGGATATAAGAAAACTGTTTCCACATCAAACATCAGAAAGAGAATTGCAAAGAGATAGTAACCGATATGCACTGGCAACCAAGAGGTTCCATAGGTCGGAATACCACACTCAAAAGGCTCACCTTTCACTGGATTGTATGAACGCGGACCAATCAACTTAGCTATGGCATACGCTGCCACTACCAAGAATGCAGCCGTTATCAGAACGGTAACAAAAAGTGTGAAATACATAAACTTATATAGCTATAATTTAATTGTCTAATCTCGTTCACAAAGAACATGTTTTAAAACGGTTGCAAAGATACAAAAATATTTGAGAACGTATGCAAATCTAACAAAAAAACGCACTACATTTTGCAAACTCTACTTTACAAACAAAAGATTGCACAAACAACTTGCCCCCTACTAAGAAGGTCTTGAAAAATACGGAGATAACACTATGTCAGTAATATCCAAACTTTAATAAAGATTTCTCTATCGTTTAGCATTAATGAAAAGCAATAACAGTCTCTTTAAGTCCTATATTTAGCATTTTGCAAATATCGTTATTAGTGCTAATTAAGATCCCATTAAAGTATATAGATAATAAAAGGAAAAGTGCCAGCTTTAAACAGTTTCACTATAATACCCTATCAAACCATCAATTGGTGCATCAATAACCTTACCTATTTTATAATTGAAGTGCTCTGCGCAAGCTCTCAGTTCCCCCTCAAATGCAGAAGCCACTCCTCCAACAGCAGAAAGAGTACGAATAGAATCCGAAGAATAACACAAGACATTCTTTTCAAAAAAACATTGGAAATTATAGATAACCAAATCTCTTAACTCATAGTACTTCAAATTCTCTTTAATAAAGAGAGAGATACCTGCAAGGAAACGATTAGCTAACGGTTGGCGATACACCTTATCTATAATCTGTGGATACGTCAGTCCACTCCATTTTAAATATTTTTCTTTTATATCTTCCGAAAGACTCCCTTTAAAAATACCATTCAAAAATAATTTCCCCAAGACAGCTCCACTACCCTCATCTCCAAGGATATATCCAAGTGGTGGAATATTTTGCGTGATTTTTTTTCCATCATAAAGGCAACTATTAGCACCAGTTCCCAAGATACAAGCAATACCAGGCTCATATCCGCACACAGCTCGTGCTGCTCCTAACAAATCACTATCAACCTCTACTTCTGCTTTAGGAAAGTGCTTCATAAGTGCTTTTCGCATAACATATGAAGTTTCAGAAGTACAACCAGCACCATAGAAAAAAATTTTAGTAATTTGTTCTATAACATCATCCTTTGTCTGAACACAGCCACCCTTTAAATCCATTACCTGAAAGATTGGGTTCAATTCACATTCCAAAGTATGTAAAATAACATCCTCCGACTGATGAAAAGGGTTCAAACCCTGTGTACGTCCCTTTAAAATTTGCCTGTTATCGGCATTTTCTTCCTCAACCAGAGCCCAATCAGTCTTAGATCCACCACTATCAGCTATTAATATCATTGTCTTATGTTTTATTTGCAAACTTACACAAAATTATCCACTTAAAAGTCAGATAAAAAAAGAAATCATTGATAAGTAAAACCTTTAGTATCATTTTACATTCATTGACATGTCAGAATGATAAACTTTGATTACCTTTGCACACATTATTAATCAATAAGAAACCGTTATCATAAGAAACTGATATGCCGAAAAAAATATTCTTCATCACCTTCTTACTATTTTTAATTACTGTACCTACGCATGCTGTTTTACAAGAAGACTCTTTGAAAAACTCATTGTCTGTTCTTCGGCATGAACTGATCAACCAACACCTTGAAGAGACTAAGCAGTTGAATCGCTCAAAAATAATTAATGAGCAGGTGATGACACAATTGAAAGAAATTGGAGAAAAATCTGCACAGGTTTCACTCATGCTCTATTCACAAAAGACTGATAATATATTTGATCTTACATATGCCTGTCATCAGGCTACAGAGCTTTGGAAGGACTTCCAAACAAAAACACGTCCCTTTCATGACCTTATTACCCAAAGTAATGAAGAGATTGCAAGGTATGATTCTCTTATCAATGTGCTCAGTACAATGTATACCTTTGGAATGACTACCAAAATGAAAACTGAGCGTAATGTGTGTCTTACACTCGCAACGAGCATTCGGCGTATGTTACAGGAGCGCAACGATTCTTATCAAGAATACATTCAATATTATCAGTATAGCCAACAACAATTACAAGCTCTTGATTCATATGCTCAGAAAAGATATGAAGAGATTCAGTCAGGTATCTTTACTAATAGCGGTGAGAATTACTTTAAATATCTCCGTTCCGCACCCTATATGATAAAGAACATGAGTTCAAGTATTTCTGAAAAATATACCCCACAGAGCGTAGTTCAATCACAATGGGATGTTAAATGGCTGATTGCCCTTTTCAGTATGATATTGATTTACGGGTTTGTTGCCATTCTAATTAATTACCTGAGCATTCGTTTTCTTGTCACAAAGTTGATGAAAACAAACCGTTTTGAGCAGCAAAATAGTGCTTTTCTTGCCAAACGAACCTGTATCATCATGGTGACCTCGGTTATGACCTTTAGTCTTATCATTATAATAATAAGAATTCTATCACCATCCAATTTCGTTCACATGGCTTGTAGTCTACTATTAGAGTATACTTGGCTACTTGCTGTCATCTTTGCGTCTTTACTTTTCCGCGTCAATGGCGCACAAACGCATAATACCTACCGAATTTACTATCCTCTTATTCTTGTAGGTTTCTCGGTTATTACTTTCCGCATAGTAATGCTTCCAAGTTCCATTGTTACATTATTATTCCCTCCACTCATGCTTATTATTGCTTCTTGGCAGGGCCGAGTTATGTACAAATATTATAAACTCATTCCTAAATATGACCTTTACCTAGCTTACTTCTCACTTGCAGTATTCCTCTTCTCGCTAGTAAGCTCAACCATAGGTTATACTATGCTGGCAGTACAAGGAATTATTTGGTGGATGATGCAATTAGCATGCGTTCAGACTATAGCTTTCTTACACGATTATCTCAACCAATACCGAGAGCGTCATAACACGAGAACACTCCCTGTTAATAAAGGTTGGTTCATTCGCCTAATATCAAATGTGTTCATACCATCAGCTTTAGTATTGTCTTTTATCTTTGCTATTTACTGGGCTACAGATGTATTCAACCTCAGCGACATGACTTGGAAAATATTCCGCACGGACTTTATCAACTCAGATAAGTTCAAGATAAGCGTTTACTCCATTACAATCTCTGTCATTCTTTGGTTCGTCTTCAGATATCTTAATCAGACGACTCGTGATGCAATTAAGTTATATTTGGATAAAAATGACCCAACAACAGCTGCAGCACGTAGCACAATGTACATCAATGTCTTACAAGTCATTGTTTGGGGAGCATGGCTTTTAACCATATTAAGTATCTTTGAAATCAGTAGTACTTGGCTGGTTGTCGTCAGTGGAGGTCTGTCGACAGGTATTGGTTTTGCCATGAAGGATATACTTGAAAACATCTATTATGGTATTTCTTTGATGACAGGACGAATAAAGATTGGCGATTATATTGTTTGTGATGGCATACGCGGGCGAGTAAGTTCTATCAGTTATACCTCTACAATGTTGGAGGCCCTCGATGGTTCTGTCATAGCTTTTCAGAACTCACAGCTCTTCACTAAGAATTATAAAAACATGACCAAGAATCACGGATATGAATTAGATATCCTCGAAGTTGGTATTGCTTATGGAAGTAATATCAATGAAGTGAAAAAGATGTTGGTTGACGCTATTACAGCCTTAGGAATTACCTATACCGAGAAGAGTGTTCAGGTAATGATAAAAAGTTTCGATGACAGTTGCGTAACATTAAAGGTTCTTGTTTGGGTAAACGTTTTCACCCAGGGTTCTGATGATAGTGCCATCATGGAATGTATATATGAAACCCTTGAAAAGAATGGCATAGAAATTCCATTCCCACAAAGAGAGATTACTATTAAACACCAGACGATAGAAGAATAATAGATAACGAAAAGTATAAAAAGTTTTATACCTACAATTCAAAAAGCTCCAAAACCTCAACTGGGTCTTGGAGCTTTTTCTTAAATTATTGAAGTAACCAGGTAGTAAACCTGTCATTATACCCTGATAGCCTCAACCTTTGTTCTTAAAAATACAGATTAATCTAAGTGTACTAATCACTTCTCACGCAAATTGCAGATTCACCTTATGATCACGAACCATACGACGTAGGTTCAAAATAGCATAACGCATACGGCCTAGGCTTGTGTTTATACTTACACCTGTAGTTTCTGCTATCTCCTTAAATGACATCTCTTGATAGAAACGCATAAATACAACTTCACGCTGGGAAGCTGGCAGAAGGTTCATCAACCGCTTTACATCTGAGAGTGTTTGGGAATTAACAAATTGACTTTCGATATTGGCAATAACCGTATCAATCCCCCCTATATTTGAAAGATCATTGTCTTTTGGTGCCTCTACAACTTTCTCAGCACGTTGTGCACGATACCAATCCATAATTACATTATGGGCAATACGCATCACCCAAGCAGAAAATTTACCTGTCGGCGAATATTTCCCCTGCTGTAATTTCGTTATTACTTTAACAAAAGTCTCTTGAAACAAGTCATCAGCAATGTCACGATCACGCACCACAAAAAGGATATACGAAAATAATTTCGATTGGTTGTGTGACAACAATAAATCGAAAGCCTCATTACTTCCATCAATGTATGACAATGCCAACTCCTCGTCGGTCATCTCATTCAGTTTCTTCATTTTTATAAGAAATATTTATGAAGTACAGGTGTTTCGATAGGCTTTCTAAACTTATTCTTATTAGTATTATTATTCAATGAATACTGGAGAAGTTTGCAATAAACCAAAAGGATCACTCCCTTTATTTGTCTGCAATGTTCTTTTCCACTGCAAATATAATCACTTTTATCGGTATATGCAAATTATTTACACAAAAATCATTCTTCCATCCATCCATAATCATATATATTCTTTTTCATACCGAACACTCCAAGATACTTATGTTTTACCCCACAGAAAAATATCTTCTTCCCATAATTATTAGGATTACTTTTCAAACCAAGCTCTTCTTTCAGAAGCTTCGAAGCCAACTGAATGGCAATCACTTGTTCTGGAGAGGTTTCTCCACGATCATCTGCTAACAAAATGGCATTATCATAAGTAAAGGGGTACTCCCATTCTGCATTCTTGATATGCTTAGAGCATGCACCAACAATGTATCCAGACACTGTAACAACCTTCCCTTCAGGAATATCATGCTGGAATTCTGCAATTGTATAAATATGACTAATGGCAGAAGAATCTACAGAATCAGATTCTCCGTTATCCACATCTTCTGTCTTATGTCTTTTATGTTCAACGTCATCTACAACACTTTTTTCACAATTCACAAAAAACAAAGCACACAGAACCAGAAAAAATAACTTATACAACTTCATGGAATAAAATTTATATTAGACTTTGCAAAGATAGAAAAAGATTAGAAGAGTATCAAGTAAAGTACACAAAAAAGAGGTTGGTGCAGGAAGCTACCAACCTCGAATAATGATTTAGCAAACATCTAAATCAGTGAAAAACACATGGCAAATATATAGCTAATAAAAGAATAAAACAAATATTATAGTAAAAAAAAGATGTTTTTAACATTGTAAGCGTACACAGTAACAAACACTTAGGCTAAATAAAGAGGGAAGATTAAAAAAACATGGGCATTGCCCTACCCCACTCTTGGACAATAGGATTACAAAAGATTATTGTAAGAATAAATCATAACACACTTTCAATAGGTGCTATTTTGCATTGTAAAAGACGCCCTTTTGAATGGTAAAAGGTACCCTTTGAGGGAACAAAAGATGCCCTTTTGCGTTGCAAAAGGGCATCTTTTGTTTTTCAAATTATAAGCATCTGAATTACAAGTAGATACGAAGTGACTCCCGAAAGGATTTACATTAAATATTAAATAGAATAACAATCCTATCTGTAAAAGTTATTCATACCATCAAAGAAAAGCATGTAACACTTCTCATGAGAGCTTTCCTCATCGTTAATCCCCTCTCTCTTATATCTATATTAATCCTTTTGTTTCTTCTTTACCGTACGCTTTGCAGGGGTATTATGACTAGGATTCTTGGGGGCATCCTTACCGATTACCTCCTTCTCAACTTGCAATCGAAGCTTATCCTCTTCTGATTCCAACTTGTCAACCTTCCCTTGTAGCCGTATTACCTCCTTCTCCTTCATCTCAATCTCTTCACCCTGATTGCGGATTGTAGTCAATAACCCATTCAATTCTTCATTATCAATATCTGCAGGATAGAGGCTATTGACACGATTAAGGAAGTCACCAAGGATATTCATATAATTTGTAAATGCGTCAAAAGCACCATCATAGATACCCCGATCCATTCCAACACGAGAAGGCTTAGTTGACATAAAGCGGAAATTATCACTAGCTTGCAAATAATCCCAATCCTGATTAATACGTGGATCTCTGGCTATTCGCACCCGATCAGCAACACTGTAAAGTTTATTAAACGCCTCTCGTTGCATAGGATTACCCAACCACGTGCTGACATCACGTTCTTCATCCATCCAACTAAGTGTATCTGGCACATCAAGACTACTGATACTTTTCAGTTTCATACAGATCTCTGATGGTGTAGAGAAAGTTATTCCACGTTGCTTTGCACATGCGGGGAATGCCTTAAGGAATTCAAGTATATTGCTTGACAATGGTTGGTCTATACCAAGAGCAGAAAGATTCATAAAGATACCTATCACCTGTTCTTCGTCTGGAAGAGCTGCAATCTCATCCATATAGGTATCAGCAAATAAAGGATAACCCTCCCATTCTGAATTATTAAAGCGTAAAGAGATATCATCACTCAACTTAATATCACGCAATAGTAACTTTAACTTTGGGGCAAGTGCGCAGTTGTATATATAGTGTGGGCTCTTCCAACCTAGCACATGCTTCGCACCTTCTGTCAGCATAGCCTTAAAGCCCATTTGAGAAGCAAGTAATCCTATATCATCACTATAGATAAGAGAAGAATTACGTAACACCTTTGGTGTTTGCCCAAAATATTCCTTTATCTTCTGAGCCTGCCGTTTTACCTCTAGCTTAAAGCTCTCTTCATTAGCAAGGGAAGCTAAGCCGTGTGAGTAAGGCTCTGCAAGAAATTCTACACAGCCTGTGTTATTCAACTCTTGTAGTTTCTCGAGTACTTGTGGAGCATGCAT
Source organism: Prevotella histicola (assembly GCF_055385135.1). NCBI lineage: Bacteria > Pseudomonadati > Bacteroidota > Bacteroidia > Bacteroidales > Prevotellaceae > Prevotella > Prevotella histicola. The sequence goes on from NZ_AP043793.1 coordinate 628,398, forward strand.
CTCAAGTTGTTCTATACCAACCCCTGAAAGAGAAAAGGCAACTTTAAAAGCATTTCCATTGTCACGAATCATCTGCAACAGTGTATTCAATGCAGGTATATAGCTTCTCTCTGCTATATCCGAAACTGAACGTTCATTCTCAAAATCATCATAATAATAATGATCCGTACCTATATCAAAGAAACGATAACGTTTCAAATGAACTACTTGATGTATCTCGAAATATAAACAAATCGTTTTCATTATCTTATCTCGTTTTAGTTTTAAAGGTCATTAGTAAGTTTCATTAATCTTTTATTACCAGCCTAAAGTGCGAAGGTAAAGCTCACGAATCCATGCCCCAACCTTCTCCCACGTTATCTGGGCAACCTCCTTTTTACCCTCTTCTGATAAATAGTCGAAAAGACTCTCATTATGACAGATAGAATAAATTGCATCAGCTAATGCATGTATATCCCAATAATCAATCTTGATACAATTATTGAGGATCTCGGCACATCCACTCTGTTTGGAGATAATACTTGGTGTACCACATTGCATTGCTTCCAAAGGAGAAATGCCAAAAGGCTCACTGACAGAAGGCATCACATAAACATCTGATGCTTTCAAGCATTCATAGACTTCTTTACCTCGCATAAAACCAGGGAAATGGAAACGGTCAGCAATGCCACGTTCAGCCGCAAGATAAATCATCTGATTCATCATATCACCTGACCCTGCCATACAAAACCGGACATTACGAGTACGATGAAGTACCATATTTGCAGCCTCAATAAAATATTCTGGACCTTTTTGCATTGTTATTCTACCAAGGAAAGTAACAAGTTTCTCCTTCCCTTTATGATCTGGTCGTGGAATTTCTGCAATCTCTTGTGTCAGGGGATAAACTGCATTATGCACTGTAAAAACCTTACGTGGATCCTGATGATATTGATTTATAACGGTCTGGCGAGTCAGTTCTGACACGCACATGATGCAATCAGCATTGTCCATTCCATCCTTCTCTATGCCATATACAGTTGGATTAACCTGTCCACGTGAACGATCAAAGTCTGTGGCATGAACATGAATGCACAAAGGCTTGCCTGAAACTTGCTTGGCATGAAGACCCGCAGGATAGGTTAACCAATCATGTGCATGAATGATGTCATAGTCAAGTGTCCGTGCCACAACGCCAGCTATAATTGAATAGTTATTGATCTCTTCATGAAGGTTAGCAGGGTAACCACCAGCAAAATCCATGGCGCCGAGGTCGTTGACATGCATATAATTAAAGTCTGCATAGATATGGTTTCTCAACTCATAGTAAAGATCTGGATTCATTATATTGCCTATACGGCTCTTCACATAATCATAATCAACATCTCGATAGGCTATTGGCACACAGTTCATTGCTACAATATTGGCAAATCTCTGATCTTCATCACCAAAAGGATGAGGAAGACAAAGCGTTGTCTCAATATCACCTTGTACATGAAGACCTTCCGATATACCAAAATTTGCAGTCGCTAAACCGCCATATACATGAGGAGGATACTCCCATCCAAACATTAATACTTTCATATAAGTTCCTCCTATTAATATTTATATTTTTCAAGTAACTCTAAAGTACGAAGTACTTCAGCCACATTCATGGCGAAAGATATAGCACCACGGCCATTAAAAGGTGGATTGCCATCAAAGAGTTCTGGTAACGTACTAAGGCAATGATGAAACATCTCATCCTCATAACCAACTAACTGGCGCTCAACAAAACTCAAGCGTGTTTGCTTATAGAGTTTCAAGCAGGCTTCAAGATAGAATCCTCCTAACCATGGCCAGGCTGTCCCCTGATGATAAGCTAGATCACGCTGACTTTGCGGACCAGTATACATTGGATTGTAACCACCACTCTTTGGAGAAAGAGAACGTAATCCTTTCGGTGTCAGTAACTCGCGCGTACAAACATCTAAAACACCCCGTTTCTGTTTCTGATCAAGTGGCGAATAATCAAGTGCAACTGCAAATATCATATTTGGACGAACACTCCAATCTATCATATTCCCATCAACATAATCATAAAGATAGCCATACTCATTAAGGAATGTATCGACAAACGCCTCTTTACACCGCGCTGCGAGTTCCTCAAGAGTATTCGATCGCTCTATATTCCCACTCTCTTGTTCCATAACAGCAGCAAACTTCAGAGCATTATACCAAAGGGCATTAAACTCCACGATATATCCAGAGCGTGGAACAACTGGTCGCCCATTGTTCATAGAATTCATCCAGGTTATAGCTTTACCCTTTGCATCAGCATAAAGTAATCCATTCTTGTCTAAAGTTAAGTTTGGATGTTTATCTAACATAAGGTAATCTATGATATCATACAATAAACTACCATAGAGTTTCTTGCAACGTTCTTTACCTGCAGCTTTAGCATATTGCTGAATAGCCCACACACACCAAAGAGGTACATCAGGCTTCTCCATCTCATAGATATTAACAGTCAAAGGCTTTCCTTCCATAAATTCGCGTAGCCCTTTCTCTGCTGTCTGCATCACCAACTCAAAATAATCCTGCTCTTCAATACTCAATGTGAGACCAGGAAGTGCTATGAACTGATCGCGCGCGCGGCACTTAAACCATGGGTAACCCGCAAGTATATAACGGGCACCATCCTTTGCACTATTATGAAACTGATGTGCTGCATTAACAAGACAATGGAAGAAATTATCGCGAGGACTACGTGTCTCAACCTCTGTATTAAACAAATTGGGTAGTATAGAAGGCTTGCATTCTGAAGTAGAAGCAGCGAAAATAATACTCTCTCCTTTGCTAATATTCATCTCAAAATAACCTGGCACATACAAATCTTCATCAGAAGCATAACCACGTTCTTGTTCCTTTGGATATTCGAGACCACGATACCAATAAGGTTCAAAATGAAACTCATTGGTTTTTGAGAATTGCATGTATAGGGCTGGATACCCTGCATACATACAAGTGCTTATTCCATTATCTATCTGATGATAGGTTCTATCAGCTACAGGATTCTCATGTGTAAATTGTTTAACACTGCGGAATGCTAAAAATGGGCGAAACTGCAACGTTGTTTTCGAATGAGCTTCCAGTAATGTATAACGTATCAAGATACGATCTTCATAGTGTTGGAAAACAACTTCTTTTTTTAACAAGACTCCTCCAACCCTATAGATAGTAGTAGGGACATTATCACAATCAAATTCCCGTATATACTTATGCCCTTGTGGGCTGAAAGTTCCTCCTTGATATTTATGTAAACCCAAGTTAAATGCAGCACCATGCTGTATAACTGTGGGGTCAAGAGAGCTCAACAGCACATGATTGTCATCATCTAATTCAGGAACGGGGACAACAAGTAAACCATGGTACTTACGAGTGTTACAATCAACAATAGTGGAACAAGCATAAGCTCCAGAACGATTAGTTCGCAGTAGCTCTCGAGGAAGCGAATCTTGAAGATTGGTCATCAGAGCTTTTTCAAATTTTAAGTAGCTCATGTCTTTTAAGGTTTATTGTTTGGTTTTTAATTTCTTTCCAGTAGAAGTCTTTACAGACTTTACCGTTTGGCACTCCAAAGATACAAATATTTTTCATAATAGCATTATAAAGTAAGATATTATTTTCAGGTTCAGACTTCTCTTATGAAACTTATAAGAAGAATTTACGAAGAAGGTTTAAATACCTATGTCTTAAAAGCTCTAATATATAATAGGAAAAGTTCATAAACATTTGAGAGAAAGCTTAGGAGCTTTTAACGGGTAGATAGAATCTATCAGTAATTTGCTTAAACAATAGAAGGTCTCTTTTTTCAATAAAAACAAGAGAATAGACAGGAGTAATTTAATATATAAGGTGTATTAATTCGGTATGATAAAGTTAATGACTTCTTTCTCCACACCTATTATAAAAGTGCCAACAGGTGCCGATTTCAAGAGTCGTCCATCAACACTGACAGGAGTATGTGAGGTTACCTGTGCTCTCAGTTCCTGCGTTCTATAAGGTAATACACTCTGATGATTCAATATCTTATCCCGCAACAAGAGATACATACCCTTCATTGCTTGCAACATCTTTGGTTGAGAAACGATTGAAACATCTAGTAAACCATTATATGGGACAGCATTCGGTGTCTGCCCATAGCCTTGAGCATTACCGATACAAACGGTCATCAACCGTCGCCTGATACTATCTGTATTGATGTTCAGTGACATCAAATAATCCATACGTTGGAACAAAAGCAGGAAACAAGAGAGAATAAAGGAGATTGTACGGGATATGAAAAGGTGGCGCATACGACGACGAAGGCTCATTATATTTGCAACCATCCCAATATTTACACAGTTAAGGAAATATCTACGACAACGTTCACACTTCTTGTTTTCATAGCGAATATACCCAATATCTATCCGTCTTATACGCTTCTGCTTAAGCCAAACTATAGTCTGTTCCAAGTGTGATTCATCAAATCCCCAGAAGTGTGCAAAGTCGTTCAGCACACCATTTGGAATAACACCCACCGTTATACTGTCACGCTTTTCTGGTTCTAAAAGCATCAGATAATTAACCGCATCATTCAATGCAGAGTCACCACCATATATGATAATAGTCTTGTAACCATTGCTTACAAGCAGACGTACCAGTCGCTCTACGCTACGAGGATTCTCACTTTGAACTATATCATAAGAAACTTGGTGTAGCTGCAGGCATTGTTCAAGAGACCTTCTCTGCTTCTGATAATTACCAAGATAACCATTCCGTGGGCAATAAATAATACCCCATCTTTCTTCATCTACCATAAATTCATTATTTCATCTATCTTTACATCCATAGGTTGCAGTGCATCTATCCAATGAATGGTGAACCCACGACGTTCCATTCCTCTAAACCACGTCATCTGTCGTTTGGCAAATTGATGAATAGCTATTTCAAGTTGATGAACCATTTCATCATAGGTAATATTACCAATAAGGAACTCTGTTACATATTTATACTCTAAACCATAATAGATAAGGTCTTCTGCAGATATTCCACTCTTTAATAACCCATCTACCTCCTCAACCATCCCGTTAGTAAGGCGGCTCTTTAAACGGCTCGTGATCTTTCTCCGACGTTCCTCTCTATCTATATTTACACCAATTATCAAGGAGTCTATAGGCGGACATGACCTCTCCTTTACGGGATTGGAAAGGTTATATGTCTCTATCTCAATAGCGCGGATGGCTCTTTGACAGGAATCAACATCCGTCTTATTATGCATGACAGAATGGTTCTTTGTCTTTAGATCTGCTAATATAACCGTCAACTCTTCAAGTGATTTATCAGCTAAAGCCATACGTAATTCTGGATTTTGAGGAACTGGAGAAAGACTATATCCTTTCAAGACAGCCTCTATATATAAACCTGTTCCACCACAGAGAATTGGTTGTATTTTCCGCTTACGTATATTTTCATAGCAATCAAGAAAGTCCTGCTGATATCGAAAAAGATTGTATTTCGTCCCTGGCTCACAGATATCTATAAGATGATAAGGAATCACGTGTCCGTCGACAGTATAATCCCCCAAATCCTTTCCTGTTCCGATATCCATACCACGATACACCTGCCGGCTATCTGCACTGATAATCTCTGCCTTTAGATATGAAGCAAGATGTGCAGCAAGATCAGTCTTTCCAGATGCTGTTGGGCCAAGAATGGTTATCATTCTTCGTTCTGACATATCACTTATAGCTATCTGATCACATAACCCTTTGTTCTCCATGTCGCAAAGATAACAAAAAAATCCCTGCCAGCAAAGCTGACAGGGAGTATTATTTTATCCATAACTCTCTACAAAAGAGAGAATTTACAGACTATTCTCTAACGGTATTACTTCAACTCTGCGAAGTACTTGATTGTACGAACCATCTGAGAAGTGTAAGAGTTCTCATTGTCGTACCAAGAAACAACCTGTACCTGATAAGTATCATCGTCGATCTTGCTTACCATAGTCTGAGTTGCATCGAACAAAGAACCGAAACGCATACCGATGATATCAGAAGAAACGATCTGATCCTCGTTGTAACCGAAGCTCTCTGTTGCAGCAGCCTTCATTGCAGCGTTGATACCTTCAACAGTTACGTCCTTACCCTTAACAACAGCAACAAGGATAGTTGTTGAACCTGTTGGAGTTGGAACACGCTGTGCAGAACCAATCAACTTACCGTTCAACTCTGGAATAACAAGACCGATAGCCTTAGCTGCACCAGTTGAGTTAGGAACGATGTTGCAAGCACCTGCACGTGAACGACGGAGGTCGCCCTTACGCTGTGGACCATCAAGAATCATCTGATCACCAGTGTAAGCGTGGATTGTTGACATGATACCTGACTGGATTGGAGCATATGCGTTCAAAGCAGCTGCCATTGGAGCCAAGCAGTTTGTTGTACAAGAAGCTGCAGAAATAACAGTATCAGCTGCAGTCAAAGTCTTGTGGTTTGTATTGAAAACAACTGTAGGAAGATCGTTACCTGCTGGAGCAGAGATAACTACCTTCTTAGCACCAGCCTTGAGGTGAGCAGAAGCCTTCTCCTTTGATGTATAGAAACCTGTACACTCGAGTACAACGTCTACCTTATTAGCAGCCCATGGGCAGTTTGCAGCGTCCTTCTCAGCAGAAATCTTAATCTCCTTACCATCAACGATAATTGAGTCCTCAGTAGCCTCTACAGTGTGCTTACCCTCGCCGAACTTGCCAGCGAAACCACCCTGAGCGGTATCATACTTCAACAGATGAGCAAGCATCTTAGGACTTGTCAAGTCGTTGATTGCAACAACCTCATAACCTTCAGCCTCGAACATCTGACGGAATGCGAGACGACCAATACGGCCAAAGCCGTTAATAGCTACATTTACCATTTTTACCTTAATTTATTTTAAAAAGTTTATAAAAACAATTCTCTTTTTACCTCCTATTGAACATTTTTAATGTTACGATTGCAAAGATACAATTTTTTTTTTATTTTTGCAATCGCATTGTGTATTAAATATTATAAAAAATGAGTTCATCCTTTATAGAAGTAAAATGAGAACAATCTATGCGTAAAGATTGTAATATCCAAATATCAAAGGAAGAGACATAATGGGATAGATAGGCACGAGGCATTCATTAAATTAACAACTTAAAATTATGAGTAAATTAATCCAAGAATTTAAAGATTTCGCAGTAAAAGGTAATGCCGTAGATATGGCGGTCGGTGTAATCATCGGTGGTGCTTTCGGCAAGATTGTTTCATCTATTGTTGACGATATTATCATGCCACCTATCGGATGGCTTATTGGTGGTGTGAAGTTTACTGACTTAAAGTTCACTCTTCCTCAAGTTGATATCGCTGGAGTAACAAGTCCGGATCCCGCTACTATTAACTACGGTAACTTCCTCCAGACCACATTTGATTTCCTTATAATTGCTTTCTGTGTGTTCCTTATGGTGAAAGGTATCAATAAACTTTCTAAGAAGAAGGCTGAGGAGCCAGCAGCTCCCGCACCAGACCCAGAGCCAACTAATGAGGAGAAACTTCTCACTGAGATTCGTGACCTATTGAAGAAGCAGTAACACTCAGTAATATTTAAGGTAAATAAGAAGAAACTTGAATTAGCTTTGGATACCAACAGGAGTATATATATTCTTTAAGAAAATATAATACAAACTTTCTCCTATAACACATTAGGGAACTAAAAACAAAATATAAAAATTGAGTTTGTAACCTCCCGATATCCAGGCTATTACAACTAGCTTTATAAAAGGTGCTCTTTTACAATTCAAAAGAGCACCTTTTGCATTGTAAAAGGGCACCTTTTGCGTTGTGAAAGACGCCCTTTTACAACGTAAAACATCACCTATTGAATTTACGAATATATTTTTCTTTACATTAAACATACTAAATCCTTAGGAGTAGAAAGAAACAAGGAGAAGCTAAATAGCCTCTCCTTGTTTTTAGTTATTATTCCCACTCTATTGTCGAAGGTGGTTTAGAAGATATGTCATAACATACTCGATTAACTCCCTTAACCTTTCGTATAATCTCATTTGATACATCTGCCATGAAATCATAAGGGAGATGTGCCCAGTCTGCAGTCATCGCATCCATTGATGTTACCGCACGAAGTGCAACTGGATGTTCATAAGTGCGCTCATCACCCATGACTCCCACAGAGCGAATAGTAGAGAGAAGTACCGTACCAGCCTGCCAAATATGATCATAAAGGCTCGTTCCGTCTGGCATCATATAGCCATGCATCTTCTCAATATATATATCATCAGCATCTTGTAAGATGCGGACTTTTTCACGTGTAATATCACCAAGAATACGCACTGCCAACCCTGGACCAGGGAATGGGTGACGTTTGATAAGTCGTTCTGGCATTTTAAGTTGATGACCTACTCGACGAACTTCATCCTTAAAAAGCCAACGCAAAGGCTCACAGAGTTGCAAATGCATCTCTTTTGGTAATCCTCCAACATTATGATGGCTTTTAATAACCATACCTGTTATGCTTAGACTCTCTATACGGTCAGGGTAAATAGTTCCCTGCGCCAGCCATTTTGCATCTGTTATCTTCTTTGCTTCAGCATTAAAAACCTCAACGAAATCTCTGCCTATAATCTTACGTTTCTGTTCAGGATCAGACACTCCTTCAAGATCCTTGAAGAACTTTTCAGAAGCATCCACCCCTATAACGTTTAAACCTAATCCTTTATAAGCATCCATGACCTTTGAGAACTCATTCTTACGAAGCATCCCGTGATCTACAAAGATACAAGTCAGATTCTTACCAATAGCCTTATTAAGCAGTACAGCGCAGACAGAAGAGTCTACACCTCCCGACAAGCCAAGTATAACACGATCGTTTCCAACTTGTTCACGTATCTCCTGAACGGCACTCTCAACAAATGAAGCCGCACTCCACTCCTGCTTACTACCACAGATATCTACAACAAAGTTTTTCAGCAATTGCTTCCCCTGCAGAGTATGATACACTTCTGGATGGAATTGAACGGCCCATACAGGTTGCTTTGTAGAGGCAAAAGCAGCAAACTTCACATCCCCTGTAGAAGCAATAATATCATAATCAGAAGGAATAGCAGTAATCGTGTCACCATGACTCATCCATACTTGAGACCCCTTTTCAAATCCATTGAAGAGGGGATTATCAAGATTAATAGTCTCTAAATTAGCACGTCCATACTCACGTGTACCAGCCTGTTCAACTTTACCTCCGTTTGAATATGATATAAACTGAGCACCATAGCAGATACCAAGGACTGGAATCTTACCTATAAACTGACTAAGATCTACCTTGAAAGCTTCAGGGTCATGTACTGAATAAGGTGATCCTGAAAGGATTACGCCAATTACTGATGGATCATCCTTAGGAAATTTGTTGTAAGGAAGGATTTCGCAGAAGGTGTCCAACTCACGTACACGTCGCCCTATAAGCTGTGTTGTCTGTGAGCCGAAATCCAAAATGATAATCTTCTGTTGCATGTATTGATAAGATTTTAGAGAGAATCATTGCCCTTTAGAAGAACATTGATTATCTGATTTTTCTATAAATTCTTCTGCTTTACGCAGTGTATCAAGTTTGCCGACATCAAGAAGTTGGAGGTCGGTCTTCAATTCGCCATATATCTTCAGAGCGCCACAGTTACGCAGATAGAAATCCATAATAGGGAATTTCTCTTCTTTAACGGCCTCCACACCTTTAATAGCAGATGGAGCTAAAATATGTATACCAGAGAAAGCATACAGATAATAACCTTGCTGGTAATAGGATGTCACATCCTCCGTTGGGGAAATGAAACGCATATGAAGGATATTGTCGTGTGGAGATTTTACCTCACCTGTAGCAACGTTCGCCCAACCAACCAAACGCATATGATGGTCAAATATAAGATAACGTTGGGTAACACGACAACTTACTAGCAGCAGTGCATCTATCTTCTGTTCTAAAGCATGTTTATAAAATGAAGCCAAGTCGACATTACTTAGTATGTCTACATTATGTATAAGTACTGGCAATGTAGCATCAAAAAGCAGAGCAGCTCGCTTGATACCACCACCTGTATCAAGGAGCTGCTCTGTTTCATCCGACACTTGAATGTCTACCCCGAAATCATTCGTCTTTAGGTAATCTACTATTTTATTTGCAAAATGATGGACATTTACGACCATCCGCTTGCATCCTGCATCAATCAATCTTCTGATAACATGTTCCAACAGTGGTGCATCCCCCACCTTTACCAATGCCTTTGGCATCGTATCTGTTAAAGGTTTCAGCCGAGTACCAAGCCCAGCTGCGAAAATCATTGCTTGCATTAGCTATTCTTTTTATGGTACAAAAGTACTGTTTTTATTCCAGTTGACAAAAGGAAAAATAAACATAAATGAAAAAACTAAGTAATTACTCTTATTTAGCTTCCAATACTTGTTCTATCCCTTGTTCTCTATGTTGTATCTTTACTTCTACTCCATATTTTTGATTAAGATGCTCTGCAAGGTGTTGTGCACAATAAACCGAACGGTGTTGCCCACCAGTGCAACCAAAGCTGAACATAAGATCCGTGAAGCCGCGCTGCATATAACGTTCTACATGATGGTCAGCTAACTTATAAACAGGTTTAAGAAAATCAAGAATCTCCCCATCATCTTCCAAGAATCGAATAACAGGCTCATCTAACCCTGTTATTTTCTTGTATGGTTCATATCGTCCAGGATTATGCGTGCTTCTACAATCGAAGACATAACCTCCACCATTGCCTGATGTATCTTCAGGTATTCCCTTCTTAAATGAAAAACTGAATACACGCACTACCAATGGCCCTTTCCCATCATATTTTGAAAAAGTAGCCGGTCCATCTAATGGATTAGCCTGATAAACATCCTTCTCTACCGTCTTAAAACCATCTGTTCTACTCATCATAGACTCCTCAGTATAAGCAAACTGTGGTAGCTGTGTAAGCCTTTTCAACATGTCTAACATATAAGGGTAAGGGAAAACCTCCTCACCCAATGACAGCAAATCACGTAGGTTTTGTATAGCAGGGGGAATTGAATCAATAAAATGTTTCTTCCTTTCAAAATAGCCACGGAAACCATATGCGCCTAAGACCTGCAATGTACGGAAAAGAACAAACAGTGAAAGGCGATTTACGAAATGTCGCTTTGAAGGGACTTCTGTATAATTCTTAAGACTTTGGTAGTAATCAAACACTAGTTCACGACGTAGCTTGAAAGAATATCTTGCACTTGCCTGCCACAAAAAAGAAGCTAAGTCATAATAAAAAGGCCCTTTTCTCCCCCCTTGGAAGTCAATAAAATAAGGCTGTCCATCCTTTAACATGACATTCCTTGCCTGAAAATCACGATACAAAAACGAATCCATATTCTCAGAGGTCAGGTCTTTTGCAAACATTCTAAAGTTCGCCTCAAGTTTTAATTCATGGAAATCAAGCTCCGTTACCTTTAAGAAACAATACTTAAAGTAATTCAAATCAAAAAGAACCCCCTCTTGATCAAACTCTGGTTGTGGATAACAGTTCGAAAAATCTAAGCCACGTGCACCGCGCAACTGTATATTGGGCAACTCACGAATGGTTCTACGTAAAAGTTCCTGTTCTGCTAGATTATACCTTCCTCCTGCATCACGTCCACCACGAATAGCATCAAAAAGAGAAGTATCTCCAAGATCAGATTGTAAATAACAACTCTCATCTTCTGAGACAGCTAATACATGTGGAACGGGCAATTGGCGCTTTTCGAAATGTTTGGCAAGGTAAACAAAGGCATGATTCTCATCCCTACTCGTACCGACAACACCTATGATTGTATTACTATCAGCATCTGTCAAACGATAATATTCGCGATTACTCCCTGCACCTGCAAGCTTTTCTATATTAAAAGGGGCACAGCCCTTCCATTCCTTATATAGCCTTAACAACTGCTCCATCCTACTCTTCTAGCTTCTTTCTTATCTCATCAGCTTGTTTCTCGCCTCGCCTTTTATTGTCATATTCACGTAACAAGCCATCAATTAACAACAGAAGCACAAGGATACCACCTGTTATTAACAGAGACTTACTCAGATAATATACGCACCCAATAACTATAAAGAGTACGGCAAATTCTTTCCAATTGACGATTCTTTTCATGCTACAAAGTTAACGAAAAGATTACAGACTAAGATTGAAAGACTGAAGTTTTTAGAATTATTCAAAAGCAGTTACACGAATTTACCGCCTTTACATTATGCCAGGTCAAAAACAAACACTATTTAATATAATACCATAAAGACTTTAGCCTCTATTCTTCTATACCCAAAAAGGGAAGATACCTCTCAGCATCTTCCCCTCTTTTTTTACCAAAACTATTATTTTCTCAGATTACATCATACCGCCCATACCTGGAGCTGCTGGCATAGCTGGTGTCTCTTCAGCCTTATCAACGATGAGGCATTCTGTTGTCAGGAACATACCTGCAATTGAAGCAGCATTCTCAAGGGCTACACGTGAAACCTTAGCTGGATCAATAACACCAGCTGCACGAAGGTCCTCATAAGTGTCCTTACGAGCATTGTAACCATAGTCACCCTTACCCTGGCGGACATTATCTACTACTACGGCACCTTCACCACCTGCATTTGCAATTATCTGACGCAAAGGCTCTTCAATAGCACGGCATACAATGTTTATACCTGTTTGCTCATCTTGATTCTCACCCTTCAGATCTTTCAATGATTCTTGAGCCCGAATGTATGTGGTACCGCCACCTACAACGACACCTTCCTCCATTGCTGCACGAGTAGCACATAAAGCATCATCAACACGATCTTTCTTTTCTTTCATCTCAACTTCAGAGTTAGCGCCTACATATAAGACAGCAACACCACCTGAAAGCTTCGCAAGACGTTCCTGTAGTTTCTCCTTATCATAAGAACTTGTTGAGGCTGCAATCTCATTTTTGATTTGAGCAACACGCTCTTTAATAGCATCTTTTGAGCCCGCACCATCAACAATAGTTGTATTATCTTTAGAAACCGTAACTTTCTTAGCAGTTCCTAACATCTCAAGTGTAGCTTTCTCAAGAGAAAGTCCCTTCTCTTCACTGATAACAACACCACCTGTCAAGGTTGCGATATCCTCCAACATAGCCTTACGACGATCGCCAAAGCCAGGAGCTTTAACTGCACAAATCTTCAAACCTGCACGTAGACGGTTTACTACCAATGTTGTCAATGCCTCAGAATCAACATCTTCTGCAATTACCAATAACGGCCGTCCACTCTCAGCAGCTGGCTGGAGAATTGGCAAAAAGTCCTTAACGTTTGAAATCTTCTTATCATAGAGAAGAATGTAAGGGTTATCCATTACACACTCCATTTTATCTGTATCTGTCACAAAATAGCCAGAAAGGTATCCACGATCAAATTGCATACCCTCAACAACGCCAATACTTGTCTCACGGGTTTTGCTCTCTTCGATCGTGATAACACCATCCTTAGAAACTTTACGCATAGCATCCGCCAACAATTTACCAATCTCAGGATCATTGTTTGCACTAACAGTAGCTACTTGCTCTATCTTATCATAGTTGTCACCAACAACCTCTGCAGAATCTTTAATGTGCTCTACAACTTTGGCAACAGCCTTATCAATACCACGCTTAAGGTCCATTGGGTTAGCACCAGCTGTAACATTCTTCAATCCTTCATTCACAATAGCCTGAGTAAGGATTGTTGCAGTAGTTGTACCATCACCTGCATCATCACCTGTTTTGCTAGCTACACTCTTCACAAGCTGTGCTCCAGCATTTTCAAAGTTATCTTCAAGTTCAACTTCTTTAGCTACAGTCACACCGTCTTTTGTAATCTGTGGAGCACCAAACTTTTTACCAATGACGACATTACGACCTTTAGGGCCAAGTGTAACCTTCACCGCGTTAGCCAACTGGTCAACACCACTCTTCAAAAGTTCACGAGCATCTGTATCAAATTTTATTTCTTTTGCCATAATATTATTTCTTTTTTTGAATTACTTTCTCGAATTCCGAATTTCACAATCGATTATCATTAATCGACAATTCCGGAACTATTTATTCTACTACTGCTAACACATCGCTCTGACGCATCATCAGATATTTCTCGCCATCATTCTCGATTTCAGTGCCAGCATATTTACCATACAGCACTTCGTCACCAGCTTTAAGAATCATTTCTTCATCCTTCGTACCATTACCTACAGCGACTACTTTTCCACGCTGTGGTTTTTCTTTTGCTGTATCAGGGATAATAATTCCGCCTACTTTCTCTTCTGCCTGTGCAGGAAGCACAAGTACTCTGTCTGCTAATGGTTTAATTGTCATAATTATATTATTTTTAAAGTTTATCTTATATCACTGTCCACAAAGTATTTGAAAACACTTCGCTTTTAAGATTACGAAAACTGTGCCAACTGGCGAAGACTGACAAGGACAAAATTAATACTGACATTTTTGTCAGTCCTTATGACAGTAATCCCTATACCATCATATTATAGCTATAAGCCACCCATACCATTAGAAGTCCCTATCAATCATCTATAGAACAACATGAGACAACTTTGCCTCGTGCGAGGCATCAACTCCTAGCGTGCTTACCATCAGCACCTATGGAGTTGACCAACAGCTCCATCAAGATTTGACACGTAGTATCTACAAATAGATGACTGATGGAAAACCGCACTGTGCTCTGTAAGGAAAAAGCCGATGAGGATTAACATCTCCTCATCGGCTCAAATATATAAGGCTCTATCTTTAACTAGACCTCAAAATTGTGTAAATCAACAAATTTACCGCGCATTCTGCGCTCTTCTATTAAGCGTTCTAGCTTAGCTCTACGATGCGGAGCAATCCATTTGCGAGCAAAAATATTTGGAATAGCGACACCTAAAGCGATACATACCAGGACCAATGACCCATTAATAGCATTGAACATGGCAAATGTTACTTCACCAACAACTCCCTGCATTTCCATAAAACCGTATAGAGCACGATACATCAACACACCAGGAACAATTGGAATAACTGCAGGAATCGTAATACATTGATGAGGAGTATGCAAGATATGGACTGCTTTGATATTTATAATTGAAATCAGAGCCGACCCACAAAGTGAGCCTACAACCAGCCCCATTCCTAAGCCAATATTACCTGTTGCTGGACCAAGGTTTATGAAATTACGAGAACAAACACAGATTATACCACCTATAGCAATCCAAGGCATTAATCGATATGGAATGTTATAGATAGTAGCAAAGCCCATAGCCGATATAGCAGCTGCAAGTGCATACTCAAAGAAGCTATGATGCGGTGTCATAGATAGGTCTTTCACAAAATTATCAATCCCCCCACATTTAATGGTCAACGCTATACCAAATGCCATTGCAATGACTATAAGCATGGTGTTCATAGCCCGTACCAAACCTGTATTTATATGGTTATCTAAGAGATCATTGACCGCATTTATTAACGGAACTCCAGGAACGATATAGAGTGCACATGCGAGGAGTGGATGCCACGGTGTTTTCGTAAATAATATAGGACGTAAGAATTCAGGAAGCATTGCTTGAACAGATGGCGTAGACAAATAGGATGAAAGCCAAGCCAATATCGTACTAACAAAGGCTGCTACAGCAAAATTAGCATAAATATTCGAACCAGCATGATTCAAGAACATACGCAAACGATTACCTAAGATTGCAGCAATAGACGCATAGAAGAAAGCTGTCCAGTCGCATCCGAACTGAACACAGAATCCTCCACAAGCAAAACCTGCACCAATGGCAATCATCCAATCCGTATAATAATGTTTGCCATGAGCAATTTTCTCAAGCTCTTCTTCATAACGATCTAACGAATAATCCTCCTGAATGGCCCTCCATGAGAGCTTTGAGACCTCCTGAATAGCAAGCATATTAATGACATGCTTATCACAACGTTGCATCTTAGAGAAGCTATGAAACTCATCACTCACATTGACTTGTAGCATATAATAGTCAACATGCATATGCAAATTTTCTTTTGGAAGCCCTAGATAGGCTGCCGTACGCTCCATATTACGCTTCACACGACTCGTATCTGCAGAGCTTTCCATAAGAATTTGACCTGTCCGGAGGAGCAAGTCAAGTTTTTTACGAAGTACTCTTTTTGAGCATATCATTTGATTCTCGTCCATAAACCAATCTTTTATTTATAACGGCTACAAAGGTACTATTTATTATTCACATAAAAAAATTAGCCTACTACAAATCCAACCAGCCTTTAAACTTTCTCATAACTGTCTTTCGGATATTTTCTTTAGTAACAGAAGGGACCATGGCTTCAACAAGTGGTAATGCTGTCGGATTGATACAACACACCTGTGAAAAGCCCGCAGAAAGCAAGGCTGTTTTATCCTTAACTTGTCCAGCAAGCAACACGACAGGAACACCCAAACGCTTACCATAAGCTAGTACACACGCAGGTATCTTACCCATCAATGTCTGTGCATCAGCTCTTCCCTCTCCCGTGACTATCAAATCTGCTTCTTTTACAAGGTTTTCAAACCCCGACATCTGCAACATAACGCCTGCTCCAGATTTTATCTTTGCCCCAAGGAACTGAAGAAAAGCATAACCTAAGCCACCTGCTGCACCAGCTCCCTTATCTTCAGAATGATCAAAACCAAAGTGCTTTGCCGCAAGTCTCGCAAAAGTACGAGCTCGACGGTCAAGACAAGCAATCATTTCCGGCGTCGCACCCTTCTGAGGTCCAAAAACTACAGCTGCTCCAGTATCCCCAAAAAGAGGATTAGCTACATCTGAGGCCAATATGATATCTAAATCTTTAGGCAGTTTATTCTGCCAGTCTTCACCTAATTTCCTCTTTAAAGCTGCCAACATTCCTAAACCACAATCACTAGTAGCCGAGCCACCTAACCCTATAATATAACTATGATAGCCACGTAGTAGAGCATCCGCAATGACTTCTCCAACACCATAAGAAGTTGCTCGTAAAGGATTCAGCTCTTCTGACTTCAGTAGATTAATTCCACAAGCAACAGCAGTTTCCAAGACAACCACACCAGAAGGGCTTATAGCATACTCTGCCTGAATAGGACGCATAAGAGCATCATGACAAGCAACCGTAACTTTCTCGCAACCTACCAGTTGTGAAAAAACTTCTAACATCCCATCTCCTCCATCGCTAACAGGAATCTTTTCAACTTCAGCTTGAGGGCAACTAAGTTTCACACCCTTTTCTACAGAAGACTCAACCTCTACAGAAGACAAGCAACCTTTAAAACTATCGATGGCTAGAACAATTCGCATCACATTTACCTCTATATTAATATCTATACAAAAAGAACAAGCAGGATAGCCTAAATGAAAACTGTCATTACAATATTACCTACTCTTTCTCTGCAAAGATATCAAGAAATCATGAAATATTTGGAATTTCCACCTATTATATATATCTTTGCAAAGTAAATAAGAATTAGGTTTTTCATGAAACAATTTTTCAAATTTGTCTTTGCATCCTTTGTTGGAATGCTTCTTTTCAGCATTATAACTGTTCTTTTTGGAGTTATAACTATAACAGGCATGATTGCTTCTTCACAATCAACAAAAGAACCATCTGAAAACTCTATTCTTGTATTAGACCTGTCAGGACAGCTCTCAGAGAGAGCAGAAGACAATATTATCAATCAAATCCAAGGTACAGATAAAGGCTCCATTGGACTCGACAATATTCTAACCGCCATTAAAAATGCAAAAGAGAATGATCATGTCAAAGGCATATATATCGAAGCTGGTGCCTTTTCAGCTGACTCCTACGCATCCCTACAGGCAATACACAATGCCCTTATAGACTTTAAAAAAAGTAAGAAGTGGATTATAGCATACGGCGACACATATACACAAGGTACTTACTATTTGGCATCTGCTGCCAACAAAGTCTATCTAAACCCTCAAGGACAAATTGATTGGCGTGGCTTAGCTTCTCAACCTATCTACATAAAAGATCTACTGGCTAAATTTGGAGTGAAGATGCAAGTTGTGAAAGTTGGCGCTTATAAGAGTGCCACAGAGATGTTTACAGGAGACAAGATGAGCGAAGCAAACAGAGAACAAACCACAGCCTATCTTAATAGTATTTGGCAGAACATAACCAATGATGTCAGCAAAAGTAGGAATATACCTGCTGGGAAACTAAATCAATATGCCGATAGTATGATGACTCTTGCCCCTCAGGAAGATTATCTTAAAACAAAAATGGTAGATGGATTACTATATACAGACCAAGTAAAACAATTAATCAAAAAGGAACTTGGCATAGAGAATAGCGAAGATATTAGCCAAGTAACAGTGGCAGACCTGCAAGATTCTAATGAGAAAGAAGGCAATAAAGATAATCAAATAGCTATCTATTATGCCTATGGTGATATTGTCGATGGAACAGTTGAAGGCCTTTTTGCCCAGAACCATACAATAGATGCACAAAAAGTCTGCAAAGATTTAGAAAAATTGTCTGATGACAAAAAGATAAAAGCTGTTGTTATTCGAATTAACTCTGGAGGTGGGTCTGCTTATGCTTCAGAACAAATATGGCACCAGATAATAGAATTGAAAAAACAAAAGCCAGTCGTTATTAGCATGGGAGGTATGGCTGCGTCAGGAGGTTATTACATTTCTGCACCAGCAGATTGGATTGTTGCAGAGCCAACGACACTAACAGGCTCTATAGGTATCTTCGGTATGTTCCCAGATATGAGTGGTCTTTTTACAGAAAAATTAGGAATCAAGTTTGATGAAGTTAGAACTAATAAATATTCTTCATTTGGAACTACTACTCGCCCTTTCTCTCCTGAAGAGATGGCCTTTCTGGGACAATATATTAATCGAGGATACAAACTTTTCCGTCATCGTGTAGCAGAAGGGCGTAAGATGACTGACGTACAAGTAGAAAGAATTGCACAGGGGCATGTCTTTTCAGGACAGGATGCCCAAAAGATCGGATTAGTTGATCAATTAGGTGGACTGGAGGTCGCGATAGCAAAGGCTATAAAACTTGCCAAGATATCAGATCATAGCTTACATATCTATCCAGAACAACCCAGTTTAATGGATCAACTACTACAGGAGTCAAACCCGAATAATTACCTTAGTGAGCAATTACGCGTCAACTTAGGGGATTACTACGAGCCATTTGCTTTATTAAAGACATTGAATCATCAAAGTGCAATCCAAGCTCGTATACCTTATTTCCCTAACATTCATTAATAACGTATGGAAGGAGATCATATCAAAATCAATAAATGGTTATTACCACTCAGCTGGCTATATGGGCTTATAGTGGGCATACGGAATGAACTGTTTGAATTGAAAATTCTTAAGACACGCCGTTTTAATATACCTGTCATATCTATAGGAAATATAACCGTGGGCGGTTCAGGAAAGACCCCTCACGTTGAATATCTCATCCGGTTATTGAAGGATAAAATGAACGTTGCTGTTCTGTCAAGAGGATATAAACGGAAGAGTCATGGGTATGTCTTAGCGACAACAGATACTCCCATGCAAGATATTGGTGATGAACCATATCAAATGAAGACAAAATATCCTAAAGTTCATGTAGCTGTTGATAAGAACCGCTGCGAAGGCATAAGCAGATTGACTACAGACAAAGAAACATGTGATACAGATGTCATTCTTTTAGATGATGCATTTCAGCATAGATATGTACAGCCAGGGATTAATATTCTGTTAGTTGATTATCATCGGCTTATTATCTATGACAGGCTATTACCTGCAGGAAGATTACGCGAACCCCTTTCCGGCAAGCATAGAGCGGATATCGTTATTATCACGAAGTGTCCTAAAGACCTCAACCCAATAGACTATCGAGTATTGAGTAAAGCTATGGATCTTTATCCATTTCAACAACTTTATTTCACTACATTGGAGTACTGTGAATTAGAACCTATCTTCT
The DNA here is from genome assembly GCF_055385135.1 of Prevotella histicola. NCBI lineage: Bacteria > Pseudomonadati > Bacteroidota > Bacteroidia > Bacteroidales > Prevotellaceae > Prevotella > Prevotella histicola. The sequence continues at coordinate 648,464 of NZ_AP043793.1, forward strand.
CAAATAAGAAGAACCTACTTCTGACAGATATACGAGGATGGAATATTCTTCTTCTCACAGGAATTGCAACACCGCAACACTTAAAAGAAGATCTTAATGAGTATACTGGTAACAATGCACTCACCACGCTCTCATACCCAGACCACCATGCTTTCACGAAAAAAGACATCAGGCTTATAAATGAGACTTTTGAAAGAATGTCTACTCCAAAGATTATTATAACCACCGAGAAAGACAAAGCTCGTCTTATCGGTATTGAGGGATTATCTGCAGAAATAAAAGAAAATATTTATTCTCTTCCTATCAAGGTTAGATTCATGCTTGATAAAGAAAAAACTTTCAATGATAAAATAATATCCTATGTACGAAAGAATTCAAGAAACAGCATCCTGGCTAAAAAAGAGGATGACAACAAATCCAAAAACCGCCATCATTCTGGGAACCGGTCTCGGACAATTAGCTTCAGAGATAACTGATAGTTACGAGTTCCCTTATAAAGATATTCCTAATTTCCCTGTTTCCACAGTAGAAGGACATGCAGGGAAACTTATTTTCGGAAAACTCGGAGATAAAGATATTATGGCCATGGAAGGACGTTTCCACTTTTATGAAGGTTACAACATGAAAGAGGTCACATTCCCTATCCGCGTAATGCACGAGTTGGGGATTAAAACTTTGTTTGTGTCAAATGCATCGGGTGGTATGAATCCAGACTTCAAAATTGGAGACTTGATGATTATTACTGACCACATTAATTTTTTCCCAGAACATCCTTTACATGGTCCAAACTATCCGACTGGACCACGATTCCCCGATATGCATGAGGCTTACGACCATAAATTAGTTGAATTAGCAAATTCAATTGCTAAAGAAAAGGGTATCCGCATCATGCATGGTATCTATATGGGAGTACAAGGACCAACCTTTGAGACTCCTGCAGAATACCGTATGTACCATAAATTAGGTGCAGATGCAGTAGGAATGAGTACTGTTCCAGAGGTCATAGTTGCACGTCATAGTGACATAAAAGTTTTTGGAATTAGCGTAATAACAGACCTGGGAGGCTTTGACGTACCTGTAAAAGTAAGCCACGAGGAAGTACAGGAGGCTGCAAATGCAGCTCAGCCACGTATGACTGAAATTATGCGCGAAATGATTAAACGGTCATAAAAGTATTTTTTCATTACTTATCTAATATAATAAATGGAAATAAAAGATCTCGGAGAGTTTGGCTTAATTAACCAACTCACCAAGAATATCAAGCCAATAAATCCATCAACGATAAAAGGAGTTGGTGATGATGCTGCTGTTCTACAATATAACAAGAAAGAGGTACTTGTCTCTTCACAAATATTTATGGAGGGAGTACAATTTGATCTTACTTATATAGACATGGAGCATTTGGCATACAAAGCTGCTATGATTGTAATGAGCAACATATTTGCTATGAACGGTCATCCTCGCCAAATTATAGTATCATTAGGTTTAAGTAAACGATTCAAAGTTGAAGATATAGAACTATTCTATACAGGATTAAAGAAAGCATGTGAGAAATGGAGCGTGGATATAGTCGGAGGAGATACAACATCTTCATATACAGGCCTTGCCATAAATCTCACTTGTATAGGAGAAGCCCAAAAAGAAGATATAGTCTACCGAAGCGGGGCACAGGAAACTGATCTCATCTGTGTCTCAGGTGACCTTGGTTCTGCATATATGGGATTACAGATCCTTGAACGCGAGAAGACTGTTTACTACCAACAGATTGAAGAATATAACAACAAAGTAAAGGATGCACAACGTACAAATGATAAGGCTCGTTTAGAAGCATTGCGCAAAGAACGTTCTTCCTTTGACGATTTCCAGCCAGACTTTGCTGGCAAAGAATATCTCATAGACAGGCAACTGAAACCTGAAGCAAGGGGAGATGTCCTTCAACTCCTTAAGGAAGCTAACATACACCCAACTTCTATGATTGACATTTCAGATGGATTAGCAAGTGAAATTAAACACATTTGTGAGAACAGCCACTGTGGATGTCGGATCTATGAGAAGAATATTCCAATTGATTATCAGACAGCTGCGACATGTGAAGAATTCAACATGAATCTCACAACAGCAGCATTAAATGGTGGTGAAGATTATGAATTACTTTTTACTGTACCTATTGGTGATCATGAAAAGATTGATAAGATTGACGGTATCAGACAGATTGGCTATATAACGAAAGAGAGTTTAGGAGCTTATCTTATCACAAGAGATGGTAATGAATTCGAAATACAAGCACAAGGCTGGGTTTTAAACAGAAATTAAGAAAACTGTTAAAGCAAACTAATCATTAAAAAATCTTTAGTAAAGTTTGCCAGTTCAGAAGAAAAGCATTACCTTTGCACCGCAATTAAGAAATGACTACAATCATAAAGAATTGCAGACATGATGGTGCCATAGCTCAGTTGGTAGAGCAAAGGACTGAAAATCCTTGTGTCCCCGGTTCGATTCCTGGTGGTACCACTCCTCCTTTCATCAGGGCGGTTCTCATTAGAGGCCGCTCTTTTTTGTATATAGCAATAACTTATACTGTATAAACCTTACCTTTATTAATTCAAGATTACTGGTGTTTACTAAAATTGGAAGTAGAAGGATTATGTATCTACAATCCTAATAAGTAGATACTTGTGGATACTATTCCCAAAAACGAATATTATCAACCTTCATTTATCTCCTTGAACTATCAAAGATTATAAATACTTCTGTTATTTAAGACCTCTGCCAAAGACCTATCTATTTAAAGATATCTGCCCGTTCACAACCATTCGTTTTACATTCCGTCCAGTTATTCGGTGCACTAGAGCATCGCTAATACACTCATAAGGACTACTAAAATTCTTAACCAAAACCTTACTACCATTTCTCAGATAATAGCAGACATCTTCATCAAAGCCGATGGCACCTTTCTTCTCTTTATAAAACTGTGCAGAAAACTCGTAATGCATTCCATCTACTCCTTTCACTTTAAAATGATCACCAGAGCCTTGCACCTGCAACCCACTGCGTAAGCAGAATGCATGTAATTGTGGATAAGTGAAAAAGAGATTGTAAGAACCAGGATTTTCTCCCTTTTTCGACAAGGTTACAAGCATATAAGGTTTCATTCCAGTATCGATAAATACACTGCTTACATAATCATCCTGTACTACTAGTAATTTAAGAAGTGAATCACGTTTTTCCTCAGATGGGAGATCTGGCAACAGCTTAACGAGTCTCAGTTGGTTTTCTGCCCATGCCTGAGATGTCTCTTTATTAACACCATTACCATAGCTGACCATTAACTGATGAAACTCCATCACATCATTGTAAAACTGCTGACATAACTCCTGTCGATTAACGGCAAAATAGATCTGACGCTCAATGTAGCAACCCTTCTTCTTACTAGATTTGTCAATGGAATCATTATCCGAAGGCGGTACACTTTCACCATGTCCCAGGTCATAACAAGGTCCTTGCATATACATTCGCAGATAATATTGAACTTCATCAGTCAGCCTTTTTTCACCAAGGAACTGTTCGAAAGCATCTATCAGATGCTTTGCACGCCAGATATCATCAACTGCTCTCAGCTCTAACCTAGCTGGCTTCAGAGAGAAATCTGACACAGGGAAATGGGTCCAGAGACGTCGTGTGAGAGCATCGAATTTCTTCAAAGGCCCATGTTCAAATTCTTTTGCCCGACGCAGGATAACGACTTTCTCAAAGTCATCGATGATTCCATGCTGGTTTTTCATCATCGGAAACGGATAACTATTGATATAACTTGCCACATGAAAGGTATCTTTAGGATAGTCTGACAATGTGAATGTCCAAATTCTTATATCGTTTGACAACCCACGAGTTGTTTCATATTCATCAGAAAGCACAATACGCTGCCCTGGATAATTTTTCTCAAGATAAGCCATGACTTCCTCAGAAGAATTAAAGCTGGAGAAGCAGCTATCCAACATAAATATTGCTAAACTCACCAACACATACAAGGGGAGTCTGTGCAAGACTGTCTTTGGTTCCATCCTCTAATGTTATTCAATATCAGCCACTATATATTCTGATCTTGTTCCAATACGGAATTTACCACCCCAGATACCAATACCAGAAGAAACATAATACTGGGTATTACCTTTCTTTAATGGCCCGAAAGCATCTTCATAAATGGCATCCTCTATCCAACTAACAGGCCATACTTGACCATAATGCGTGTGTCCGGAGAGCTGAAAGTCAATTCCCGATTGCTGCGCTTCCTCCAAATGATAAGGCTGATGATCCATAAGAATTGTATAATAACCCTTTGGAGCCTTTTGCATCAATGTTGCAAGGGTAGCACGACGCTTATTGGTCCTATCATCACGCCCCACAACTAACAAAGTATCACCATCGCTCAGAGGTATAAGTGCATGATTATCTATCAATAAATGAATCCCAGCTTCCTTATAAAACTGTTTTGCACGTGGTTCTCCACTATAATATTCATGATTACCAAGACAAGCATAGATAGGTGCCTTCAGTTTCTTGAATTCCGCAGCCATATTCTGGTCAAGTAGTGCACGTATACTTCCATCTATAATATCTCCAGCTATCAAGATTACTTCTGGTTGTTCAGCATTCACCTTATTTATCCATTTACGAAACTCATCAACTCGATTATGATAACCTAAATGCAAGTCTGTAAGCATAACTATACGATGCCGTTTATGCATCATCTTAGCTGAATTTAAAGTCAAAGGGACACGCTCCTTATGCAAATAATTTAGATACCCATAAACGAATAAACCTACAATAATAATAAGAACGGAAGTTGTCCCTACCCAACTATTACGCAGAAAGGCAGCCGGAACCAAGTGTACAACTCTACCTAAGTCAAGGATAAGAAACAATATGATCAAATACAAACCTATGAAAAGGGACGAGTTTCCTACCTCATACAGAATAGTGGCAACAGACATTGGTAGCTTGTCTATGAAAAAGTTTGTAAACAGACTTAAGAAACAGAGGAACATCACTCCTGTTACTGTCCATTTGCCGACATTACTCAATGGCAATAACTGCCAGATATGCCAACCAATATACCCACAACCAACCAAGAGAATCAAGGCAAATATTATTATCATTGTTACATTCATACTCCTACCTTTATACTTTAATTTAACCATTATCTATACTCTAACTTAAACCTTAATTGTACTTTAACTTAGACTCCTCTTATACTTTAACTTAAACATCAATTGTACTTTAAGTTAAAGTCCAATCACACTTTAACTTAAACGTCAATAGTTGAGAAAAAACGCATCCAAAGCATTGACGCTGCACCCCGCATTAATAGGAATGAAAGGAAGGCTAACCATAACGCATAATTAGCGAGCCAATCTCTAAAAACAAAGTAAACTATAAAAAATAATACCATTGCCATAACAGTAGAAAAGAGCATTCCTTTCGTATCTGTAAGCCCTATAAACACACCATCAAGAATAAAGGCTGTCACACCAACAACTGGAATAAAGCAAGCCCATGGGAGATAAGGGCGTGCAGCCTCAACTACAGTATTATCATCTGTAAGGAGATGAAGAAATCCGGTACCACCTATCATATATATACCCATAAACACTACAGCCATCAGAAAACCAAACTGAAACAGATTGCGGACTGTGGCATGCAATCCTTGTTTATCACCTGCTCCATAATACTTTCCACTCAAAGCTTCTCCCGCATAGGCGAAACCATCCATCACATAAGAGAAGATGGTGAACAATGTCATCAACAATGTGTTTACTGCCAACATCATAGCACCTTGTTTTCCTCCAGCTGAAGTAAAGTAGAAGTTAACCACTATCAAGCATAATGTACGGAGAAAGATATCCTTATTCACAAGGAAAAAGTTTATCCATGCTGCTTTTACGGAAAGAACACGGACTAAACGAGACCAAGTCTCAGTTGCTAACCCCTGTTTGTTCTGTAAACCATTAACCTTATGAATCCGCTTCCACGCACCCAACAGAGCTACAAGGAAACCTATCCACTGAGTCAATAAAGTTCCAGCTGCAACACCAGCAATCCCCCACCCCAAGACAAACACCAAGGACAAAGAAGCGAGTATATTCACCAAATTCTGCAATATAGCGACAACCATTGGCGTACGCGTATCTTGCATTCCTATAAACCAACCTGTCAGACTATATAAGCCAAGCATAGCGGGAGCCCCCCATATAACAATCTGAAAGTAGATCGTTACATACTCCCATGAAGCTTCTGGCGTATTCATGAGGCGTAACAAACCCCACTCTAATCCGTCTTGAGTAAGAATAAACAAAAGACCAAAGGCTAACCCGATAGTCAAACTACGAACTAAAATACGAATACACTCCATCGTATCCTCTCGTCCAAAGGCTTGGGATGTCATACCGCTGGTTCCCATTCTCAGGAATCCAAGCAACCAATACATGACATTGAAAATCATTGAACCAACGGCAATAGCACTAATATAATCCTCATTGCCAATATGTCCAATTATTGACAAATCAACCAAACCCAAGAGAGGGACCGTCACATTACTTATAATAGACGGTATCGCTAACCGAAGAATCTCACGATTTTTGCTATTATTCAACATCATTAGAGACTACTGCCGAATATAATCTTTCGCAACAAGGTCATAATACAATGCTTCTAACTCTGCTAACGTAAGCCGTTCTATTGAATGCTCCAATAATCTAACCAACTCTGCACGCCGTGTATCGTTCTCTTCTCTATCGAAATTCATTTTAAGATAATCTACTGTAAACCATCAGCAAAATTAAATGAAATAATTGTGAAATCAAAAGATATTAGCTAAATTTGCGTACATCAACACGATCAAAGGACATGGGAAAGAAACAAGAATATAAACTAAGAAACGAAGAATTTCTGCATAATATTAGTAAAAAGGATAGCATTAAAACTCTACCACATGGTATCTTCTACGAAATAATCAAGGAAGGAAACGGAGAAGGGACAGTACAGCCACGCTCCATTGTAATATGTAATTATCGAGGAAGTCTCATCTCTGGACAAGTCTTTGATGACAGTTGGCAAAAACCAACTCCAGAAGCTTTCCGCTTAAACGAACTTATCACAGGTCTTCAGATTGCTCTTTGTGCAATGCATAAAGGCGATTCCTGGCGCATTTACATCCCCTATCAAGAGGGATATGGAAGTAAACGTAACGCCGATATACCCGCTTTCTCCACATTAATTTTCGATATAGAACTCATCAATATAGCTTAAGACAACTATAAAAAAGCAAAGTACTACAAAATACTTTTACAAAGAATACTCTACGAAAGAGAGCAAGATAAGCAAGAATCATCTTATCCCCAATTCATAACAATATTATTATCAGATAATTACGAACCAGCTCTCAAAAGGGCGTCTTTTACATGCTAAAAGGGCATCTTTTACCATGCAAAAGGGCACCTTTTAAGAGGCAATACATGACCTATTGAAAACTGAAAAGTATTTTATTTTACAAGAAGAGGAAACATAACACTACATAGAAAGAGGAATTGAGATACAAAAGGAGAAAGATAAAAACCATAAGTATATAATAAAAAAAGAGATTTTCAATACTGAGAATCTCTTTTCTTGAGGTGCCTGGCGGAATCGAACCGCCCTACACGGTTTTGCAGACCGTTACCTAACCGACCGGCCCAGGCACCATTGCTATTTATAACTTCTTGAGTTTTGCGAGTGCAAAGATAGTTACTTTATTCCATTTTACCAAACATTTCAAGTATTATTTTAGGATCATAAAGTAAAACAACGTATCTGAAGAACACAATCAAAAAGAAGTATTCCCATGTCATATTACTTATAACAGGCTGGCTTCTTACGCCCTTTCTGTTGACGCTGCTTCTTCAACTGATCATGAATAGCACAGCCTGTACAGCCACCACAAGGGTCATTTGCTACTTTAAAAGACATCCAGACTCGATAACAGATATACCCAATGGCAAGTACCAGTACAACACTCAAAACAATATATTGCCACATAGACCCTCCTCCTTTCTCTATATTAATTAGACAGGACCATCCGTAGTGTCTTCTGAAAACAAATCTTTTGGAATGTCAAGTTCATCGTCATCAAACCATTTAGATAGTTTTCGCTGGGCCTTTGACTTTATTTCATCATCAACCTGTCCCCACACCTTATCTAAAACATAAAGCATTACTGCCATATCATCACCTAATCCAGCTATAGGAATAGCATCAGGGACAATATCTATTGGAGAGATAAGATATCCCAAAGCTCCTATAATGATAGCCTTATCCTTGACAGATACTTTGTTACTTTCTATAAGATAATAAAGTATTAAAGCAACATAGACAAGCTTAACACCTGCACGCTTTGCCACTCTTTGTATCTTTTCTATAAAATTCTTCTGAGAAAACTTCTCTTTATACTTCTGCAAATCAGGCAATTCCATCATCTATTTATTCTTAAATAAAACTTATTGAAAAGTCATAACGCTATCAACGTACTTCTTAACTTCAGGATAATCCCGGTTAACACGTTGAATACGACTGCGCACATAAGCTTTCATTAGTATCCTATAAAGCAAAAAGAGAACCAAGCCGACACCTATAGCTGCAAGAACATTCCATACTCCTTTGAATGGTAAAGAGGTGTCAGGAAATCCAGACATTACTAATATTGGCAGACAAAGTAAGATACCTGCTATTGTATAACGTGAACGTTCAGTTCCCTCACTATCCAGAGCTGCTTGGTATTCAAACAAATAATCAGAAAGGATCATCTCATCAACACCTTCTGGGAGTTGTGGAAAATTCGCTTCATCCTTGTGATTTCGAATTCTGTTCTCTACCTGATGCTGAAAGTCATCCAACACTGTAACATATTGTTGTTCTAAATCTCTCATGATTATTCAAGCTTTAATAATGATTACTACACCATCCTTCTCTCCCCTAACAATTATAGAATTACCGGAGAGAGAAGATGGGTATAGCAAAACAAAGCAGTAATCCTATAAGCCGGGTTCCGTCTCTTCCTCATCTTTCGATAATAGGAAGATGCCTGTCATTTATCTAATTTGCAGGTCACCCTGCAACTCAAGCATTCTACCCTCCATTGTGCTAAAGCTCGGGCGGGCAGCCCTCAAACAACGGTTTACATGAACTTGCAGCTCCTGAACGGCACAGCCAAGTGATCACCCACCTGCTGGTAGTCTCTTACACTACCTTCTCACCCTTACCATCAACAAAGATGGCGGTCATTCTCTTCTGCCTACATCTACTGTCACCAATAGCTTCTACTTTCGGAAGCAGGATGCCCTATGCTGCCCGGACTTTCCTCTCGCATCTTAAAAAGATGCCAGCGACAGTGCCGGAATACTGCCTTGTAATAGGTGCAAAGATACTGTAAAACACGGAAAAGGCAAAACTTTTTATGTATTTTTCAACTGATTATACTACAAAATAGCACTTTACAAACATAAAACCATATATTTATGACATCCATAAACAAAACAAGGTCATAAGATAAACGTATGTCAATTAATTAACAGTTCTAATTAAGATCCGTTAAGTACGGACTTCAAATGTTAAAATCGGATAAAGATAACTGACAGAATGGCGTAATTACATTTTTTGCATCTATATTTGCATCCACAATTGTATCTGACTGAATATCTCAAGATATCCATAACGACAAAAGAAAAAAGTAATCATTAAAATAGAATTAACAATGAAAAATTTATCAAAGTATCTGGCTGGCGCTGCATGTGTTACTGCACTGGCCTTCTCGACAGGTGCATTCATCAAAGTTTATGCAGCAGAAGCCCCAGCAGTAACGGCTGGCCAACCTGTCGATCTCACATATGCTGCAGAGAAAGCTCTACCAGCTGTAGTACATATTAAATATGTACAGAACTCTAAAACACAGACTGTAGACGTGCAGGATGATCCATTTGGTGGATTCTTCGACCCGTTTGGTTTCTTCGGAAATCCTAATCAAGGCAACGGAGGATCACGTAGACAACAAATACAGACCCCTAAGAAAGAGGCAACAGGTAGCGGTGTCATCATCTCATCTGATGGTTACATTGTAACTAACAATCACGTTGTTGAAGGTGCTGACGAATTGACAGTTACATTAAATGACAACCGTGAATTCTCTGCACGTGTTGTTGGTACTGATAAACAAACAGACCTTGCCCTCCTAAAAGTAAATGCAAAGAACCTCCCAACCCTTCCTATTGGTGATTCAGACAAGCTGAAAGTGGGCGAATGGGTTATTGCTGTTGGCAACCCATACAACCTCAGCTCTACGGTGACAGCAGGTATTGTCAGTGCAAAATCTCGTGGATTAGGAGCAACTCAGAATGGAATAGAAAGCTTTATACAGACAGATGCTGCCATTAACCCAGGAAACTCTGGTGGTGCTTTAGTCAATACACAGGGTGAACTAGTTGGTATTAACGCCATGCTCTATTCTCAGACTGGTGCATATAGCGGTTATGGATTTGCTATCCCAACCAACATCATGACCAAAGTTGTCGAAGATATCAAGAAGTATGGTAGTGTTCAGCGTGTAATGCTTGGCATTCAGGGTGGCGATGTACTAAATTACATCAATGCACAGAAGGAAGAAGGCAAGAACGTTGACCTCGGAACGAATGAAGGTGTATACGTTTCTGAAGTGTCAGAAGACGGTAATGGTGCTGCACTCGGTCTGACAAAGGGTGATGTTATCATAAAGTTTGATGGGCATAAGGTAACTCGTATGTCTGAGCTCCAACAGGCTCTTAACAGTAAACGGCCTGGCGACAATGCTACAGTAACATACATACGCCATAAGAAAGAGATAACAAAGACAATAACTTTGAAGAATGCTCAGGGTACTACCAAGATTATTGAGCAGGCTGACATAGATGTACTTGGTGGACAGTTCCGACCTGTTACAGATGCGATAAAGAAGCAACTGAATATCAACTATGGGCTTGAAGTATTGAAAGTAAACAGTGGTGCCTTGAAGTCGGCAGGTATTAATCGAGGTTTCATCATCCAGAAAGTAAACGATAATATCGTTAAGAACATTGATGACTTGCAAGGTCTTGTCAAGAAAGCATCAACAAGTAAGGACCCAGTTCTTTACATTCAGGGTATTTATCCTACTGGGAAAAAGGCTTACTTTGCTGTTCCTCTCAGCAATTAAACCTAAGAACAAGACAGAATCCTTTCCCCTGGAAGGATAAAAGGACAAAGATTGATCCCTCATTCTTGCTACAAAACGCAAGAATGAGGGATTCTTCTTTATAGAGAGGCATATCATTTTGTCTTTGTGCTGGGCATCAACTCCATTAGTGCTTAGCATCAACTCCATTAGTGCTGGACGTCAACTCCATTCGTGCTGATGCCAAACACATATACAAAAGCTAACCTTTCACAGAAAGATAGGATGTAAATAGGATTTTTAAAGCACACCTTATTTTCTCAGTTTTTATTTGCTCAACTCATTGATTTTGTATATCTTTGCCTACACTTTATTAATGCCACGCAAATGAGACAACTGAAAATCACAAAATCGATCACAAATCGAGAGAGTGCATCTCTTGATAAGTATCTCCAAGAGATAGGTCACGAGGAAATGATTACCATAGAAGAAGAGATTGAGCTTGCTCAAAGAATCAAGAAAGGTGATCACAAAGCATTAGAGAAACTCACGAAAGCCAATCTTCGATTTGTTGTCTCTGTAGCCAAACAATACCAAAATCAGGGTCTCTCTCTGCCCGATCTCATCAACGAAGGTAACTTGGGATTGATAAAAGCAGCTGAGAAGTTTGATGAAACTCGTGGCTTTAAGTTCATTTCTTATGCAGTGTGGTGGATCAGACAAAGCATCCTTCAGGCCATTGCGGATCAAAGTCGCATCATCAGATTACCACTGAATCAAGTAAGCTCTGTTAATAAAATAAACAAGGCTTCCAACAAGTTTGAACAAGAAAACGAACGCCATCCAAGTATTGGCGAGATTGCACAAAGTGTTGATTTACCCGAAGACAAGATCGCAGATGCTATAAAGGTAAATACCCGTCACATATCTATGGATGCTCCTTTCATAGGAGATGAGGAAAGTAGTCTTTTAGATATTATTCCTAACTACGATGCCCCGTCTACAGATAAGTCACTTGTTGAAGAAAGTCTACGTGACGAAATCAGCAGAGTGCTGCAGGTTCTTGATGAAAGAGAGCACAAAGTGATTGAAGCTTACTTCGGAATCAACCAGCGGGAGATGACTCTTGAAGAGATTGGTGATAAATATGGGCTCACTCGCGAACGTGTAAGACAGATTAAGGAGAAGGCTATACGCAAGCTCAGACAGCAAACAAACAGTAGAGTTCTGAAAGCTTACTTAGGACAATAGAGGTAAAAACGCTTGAACAGGACAATAATTATAACACATACATAAACCAAATAAGAAAGATGAAACTTCGCCATCTATTCATCATCGCAGTACTTATGCTGGGATGTGTTAGTAGTATTTATGCAAAAGGATACAAATCAGCCAAAGTCTATATGTTTGGCTTTGCAGCTTCATTCAATGACTCCACAGTTTATCTGACAGATATTCAGCAAGTAAACGTCTATCTTGTAAACAACAGGACACACTTTCTGGCAAATAGAGAGGATTATTCTTATCAGCTTCGAGACTATCTTCAGGCTAATAGTATAGAGGCTCACCCTACTTGTATTACCCTCTTCGCAGAGAACGAGAAGAGTGCAATGAAGAAATATCAGAGTTTGAAGAACAGGTATATGAAGTCGAAAAACAAGTACTTCATTAAGGATATTACTTCTGGACAATTCGTTTATAAGACTGTCATTCCAGCTGAAGAAACTGCAGATAATGAACAATCGCAGAGTACAGAGAAGAAATAAGGGCTAAAGACAATAAGCTAAGAAAACTAAAGCACAGGATAAAAGCCAACCAACAACAAGGATGGAGATACATAACTTTCAAATAGCAGAACTTGATGTACAGATTATTTTCCGCGACACGACTGTCAACGGAATGCATCTGCTACGCTCTTTTGAACCGTTTAGAGTTAACAAGATAGCTGAAAAGCCTTTCTTCCGCCTTACTGTTGATGACAGTCTTACACCAATCCCAAAGGAGAGAAGACAACGTATTAGGGCTTTTGACACGGGAAATGGTGACACGGTTGTTGACCGAATAGATGACGGTAGCTACCAATACATTATCAAAGACATTGAAGGCAACGAATGTAGTCTGCTTGAAAGTAACAAAGATTTCTCGGATTGTCAATGTGCTCTCAGGGGGAATCATAACATGCGGACCTTCGGACTCAATAATGCTCTGATGCTTATCTTTGCCTTTGCAGGAGCACATCAGCACCTTTTGCTGATCCATGCCTCCTTGGTGAGAAACAATGATTATGGTTATGCTTTCATTGCAAAGAGCGGAACAGGTAAGTCAACACAAGTAAGCATGTGGCTAAGACATATCCCTGGCAGCGATCTTATGAACGATGACAATCCTATCGTTAGGATTATTGATGGCGAAGCATGGATATATGGCAGTCCTTGGAGCGGCAAAACACCTTGTTATCGTAATATTAAAGCACGATTAGGAGCCATCACCCGTATTGACCGGGCAAGCCAAAACTCTGTTGATAAGCCAGCTCCCATCGCTGCATTTGCTTCTCTTCTCCCTTCTTGTTCAAGCATGAAGTGGGATTCAGCCATTTATAATGCTATCTGCGACACGATAACCAAGATAGTTGAAATGGGGAAAGTGTATACTTTGCACTGCCTTCCTAACAAGGAAGCAGCTGAAGTTTGCTACAAGGCTATCGCTATAAAATAAACGTAGATGCAGAAAGATTGTCTCAATACTACCGAGGTTCAGTTTGCAAATGCAGACTTACTCCCTGAGGTTGTCACACTACTTAATGAGGGACATACCGTAACACTGCGACTTCGCGGCTTCTCTATGCGCCCTTTCTTAGAGGATAATCGTGACAAGGCACTACTCATAAAGCCATCAACGATTAATGTTGGCGACCCGGTTCTCTGTGAAATTGCCCCACTTCACTTCGTCTTACACCGGATAATAAAGATTGACGGGGAGGATATTACTCTGCGTGGTGATGGCAACATAGGCGTAGAACATTGCAAACGTAAGAATGTTCTGGGGGCTGTAATAGGGTTCTATCGGAAAAACAGGAAGCGTTTAGACCGGACTGACGGATGGAAGTGGAGACTTTACAGCTATATCTGGACACGTCTTTTCCCTTTAAGAAGATATATCTTAGGTATCTATCGCCGTCTGTGGATCCCACTTTTCGGGACGATATAACCTTCGTCTTAACAAGAATCAGGCAATAAGAACCGTAAAATTCATATCATCATACAACTACAAAACCACCAATAAAATGAAAGTAAAGAAAGGTTTCAACCTCCGTGAGGTATGCGGAGAACACATTATCGTTGCAGAAGGTGATGAGAACATCGACTTCAGCAATATAATCTCAATGAATGAAAGCTCTGCTTTCCTATGGGAAGAGGTGCAAAAGATGGAATCATTCAGCATTGATGACTTAGTAAATATCCTCTGTTCACAATATGAAGTTGATAAAGAAACCGCTAAGAAAGATGCCGAAGCACTGGCTGCACAATGGGGGAAAGCGGGTATCATTGAGGGAAATGATATTCCAGAAGGCTCAATAGAGACAGTCTCAACAATTGAAACGGAGCCGAAAAAGTGTGATTCTGCAACGATTAAGGCAGACAATTCAGCCCAAGAGCAACCAAAGAAGAAAGGTTTCTTCAAACGTCTCTTTGGCTAAAAGCATCTTCTCACTGCCCTATCTACTTGCTAGAAGGGCGGGTATCAGCATCAGAATGAGAGGTAAAAACAACGAAAGAAACAAGAGAGCAACTCGTCTCTAATCAGCGAATATACACAATTAGAATAAGAGGACGTGCAAATAATGAGCACGCCCTCTTTCTTTTTCTACTGATTTTCATGCACAGAAACTTATTGTTTTTGTAATGGAATATTGTTAATTTCCACACCCATTCTGACGTTTTTATCCATGAGGGACATATTCCTACGCAAATAACAGAATTATACCTGACTTTATTCCTTATCCATTTAACTATCTGATAATATGAAAGTTACAAAGAAATAAGCCTTTATAAAAGAAGAAAGAATATGCTTCTCAGTCTAAAAGTATATACTTTTCACCCCAAAAGACCATACTTTTTACCCAAAAACTATATACTTTTCATCCAAAAGGTATATACTTTTCACTCAAAAAGTATATACTTTTTGCCTAAAACGGAGATACATTACCTAAAAAACGGGTATTCATTATGATTCTAAGGGTGATAGACTTACCATAAAAAGCTATAACAAGAAAATCAAATGTAAAACATATTTCACTATAAAAGACGCTTACTTCTGATACAAAAAAGAGGATATGCCCGCATCAGCATATCCTCTTTCTCAATTAAAATAGGCAGAGCTACAAAGTTCTCATACCCTTGACCTATACTACTTTCTAACCTTTTACAGCCTAAGACGCCTATAGATTCTCCTCAAACCACTCTGCAACCTGACGGAGAAGATGGTTACGGGTGTTGCCACCATAGATACCATGGTTACGATTCGTATAGAGATTCTCCTTAAAATCCTTATCTGCCTGCACCAAAGCCTCAGAATATTCAAAGGTGTTCTGCGGATGAACATTATCGTCAGCCATACCATGACAGATCAAAAGTTTCCCATGCAACTTCCCCGATCTATTAATAGGATTGATGGAATAACCAGCAGTATTCTCCTGCGGCGTACGCATATAACGCTCTGTATATACGGAGTCATAAAAACGCCAGTCGGTTGGAGGCGCAATAGCCACACCTGCTTTGAAGACTTCCCGACCCTCACTCATACTCATCAACGTATTGAATCCGCCGAAACTCCAGCCCCATATTCCGATCCTTGAACCATCAACATATGACTGTTTGGCAAGCCATTGAGCCGTTTCAACCTGATCTTTCGATTCCAAATCACCAAGCTTCAAATAGGTACACTTCTCAAAATCAGCTCCTCGCGCACCTGTTCCCCGACCGTCAACAGTAACGACAATGTAGCCTTTCTGGGTCAGATACTGATCATATAAACCTCCATTACCCATCGAACCCATACTCCAACTATCAACAACCTGCTGGCTTCCAGGGCCACTGTACTGATGCATTATGACTGGATACTTCTTCGTTTTATCAAAATCCGCTGGCTTAATCATCCATCCATTGAGCTTAACTCCCTCAGAAGTGGTAAACGCAAAGAACTCTTTGCTTACCTTACCATACTTCGCTATCTTGGCTATCAACTCCGTATTATTCAACACCTCACGTATCTTTTTGCCCTGATTATCATAGATAGCATAGACATAAGGATGATCATGATCGCTCCATGTATTCAGGAAGAACTTATAATCGCCAGAGAAAGAAGCCGAATTCCATCCCCTTCCTTCCGACAAAACAGTTCGCTTCCCAGCCTTATCAACCACATAAATCTCTCGTTGCATTGGCTGAAGAGCAGCTGCCTGGAAATAAGTATTCCCCGTCTTCTCATCATAGCCATATACTGCCGTGACATCATAATTGCCCTTATCAACCTGCCGGAGTAGCTTTCCGTCCTTATCATATAGATACAGATGCATGAAGCCATCACGGTCTGAAGGCAAAAGAATATAATCCTTCATGATACTGATTCCCTCCATAGCCTCCTCCTTGACATACTTTGGAACCTGCTCCTTAATCAACAGAGAGCAAGCACCCGTCTGAGGATTGGCTGCGTAAAGGTTCAACTCGTCCTGATGACGGTTCATAGTATAAAGAATAATACGATTCGCATCATAAGTTGTTTTGATGCGTGGGATATATCCATCAGCAGCCAAAGGCAAATCATACTTACGTACAGCACCATTACTGAGATTATATGACCAGGCAGTCACTGTAGAGTTCTCCTCTCCAGCCTTTGGATACTTATAACTGTATTCACCAGGATATGTATTGTACTGATTAAGCGTTGGGAAAGAACCCTTGAAGAGTTGCAAAGTATAAGTCCGTACTTTGCTCTCATCATATCTTATCCAACTCAATGTCTTACTGTCTGCACTCCATGCCAAAGCATTGCTAAATCCAAACTCCTCTTCGTTCACCCAGTCAGGAAGGCCATTGATAATCTTATTAAACTCACCATCAGTTGTAACCTGCTTCACATCAGAACCATTGGTAATATAGATATTATTCTTATGAACATAGGCTATCCATTTACCATCAGGGGAGAACGTTGGAATCTGCTCTGCACCATCCTTAGATAGTCTGCTCAGTACCTTTGTCTTCACGTCATAGAGATAGAAGTTTGCAGTAAACGAACGACGATAGATAGGCTTTGTCTTCGTTTGCAACAATAGTCTGCTCCCATCATCCGATATTAGATAATCATCAAACGACTCAATCTTCTCCCCTTTAACTTCAGAAAGAGAGAAAATAACACCTGTTGGTTTACCCGTTTTAAACGAGAACTTCACCACCTGCCGTCCGTCAGATGATATCTGAGCATAGTCAGAAGTGCCCTCTAACGGATTCATTCCTGATATTCTCTT
Organism: Prevotella histicola; assembly: GCF_055385135.1. Lineage (NCBI taxonomy): Bacteria > Pseudomonadati > Bacteroidota > Bacteroidia > Bacteroidales > Prevotellaceae > Prevotella > Prevotella histicola. Next base: position 666,196 of record NZ_AP043793.1, read on the forward strand.
AGCAGAAAACGTCCCATTCGTAATGTCTTTCAAGGAAAGAGGTTCCCCAGCCATCAACTGAAGTGCCGTAAAAACAGTAGCACACATAAGTAATATACGTCTCATAAAATTTAAGTTTTAACCTCGCAAAAATATAAAATAATCCGTACATTTGCAAATGAATGGAAAATTATTATCTTGATTTCGGCAGTTGGCTTCGCTCACAGTTTCCTTTCAGAGTACAGAAAATATCTGTTAATGCTGGTTTCACATGTCCTAACCGCGATGGACGTGTAGGATATGGTGGTTGTATCTATTGTAACAATCAGACCTTCAACCCAGCTTACTGCGATAATGGCAAGACTGTTACCGAACAACTCATTGATGGCAAGCGTTTCTTTTCAAAGAAATATCCAGAAATGAAGTATCTTGCTTACTTCCAAGCATACACAAGTACATACGGTTCCAATGAACATCTAAAAGCTCTTTATGAAGAAGCACTTGCCATGGAGGACGTTGTTGGCTTAGTAATTGGGACAAGACCAGATTGCATCAATGATGAACTACTCACCTATTTCGAAGACCTTAGCCACCGAACCTTCCTTATTATAGAATATGGTGTAGAGACCTGCAATGACAAAACACTGCAGCTTATCAATCGAGGCCACGATTTTGCGTGTTCACGCCACGCTATAGAAGAGACGGCACGCCGAGGTATTCGTGTCGGAGCACACATCATTCTCGGACTTCCTGGAGAAGATGCAGAAGAGAGTTTGCGCCAAGCCCCTATCATTTCTTCGCTCCCACTGACTACATTAAAGATTCATCAACTACAGATTATCCGTGGAACACGTCTTGCAAAGATGTATGCTGAAGAGCCCTTCCACCTCTATACAGTGGATGAATACATCCAGCTCATAGCGCAATATATATCCCTACTGCGATCAGACCTTGTTCTTGAACGATTCGTTAGTCAAAGTCCTGCAGAGCTGCTCATCGCTCCACACTGGGGACTTAAGAACTACGAATTCACCCAACAACTACAAAACTATTTAAGAAACATCAGGATGAAATAAGGGAAACATGCCTAAAACAGGTCTTTCCCATATTGATAAAAGTCTCAGTACATGCAAAGGTGATGCATTTACTGAGACTTTTCATATTTTAGGATTCCACCTATTATTATATACTATGGTAGATACTTTCTGTTATTCACTTTCTTTCCACACAACTTAGAACGTCCATTTAGCTGCTATTGTAGGAATAGCATAGAAACGGTTATGCTCTCCACGATCGTTCCAAACAAAGTTATTACTAATCTCAACCTCTGAACCTAAAGAGAGATTTACATTCTTCATACCCTTCAATGTATTAAGATTTACCCAGAACTGTGGCTCAGAAAGAAGTATCAACTTCCCGTTTACATTGGGATCATACCAAAGATCACAGAATCCATCAAAGGTACAAAGGCCATGAGCAAAGGTCGTTCCCCATACTTCTGTCAACTGGAAACCACTGAACGGACGAGCACCAGTATGACTATTCTTGAAGTAATACTTATACATCAACTGTACACTGAATGTCTTAGAGAAATCTTTTGATGCCCAGTTCCATGCTCCACCAAGGAGAACTGCATGCTGATAACGATTCCCGTAATAGTTGTTCTGTGTCTTACCAGAGCCAACTCCACCGTTATACTCTACATGGGCAGCCCAACGTTTGTTCTTCGTAAGATTGAATTCACGTGAAATTTCCCAGTAAGCACCGATAGCACCATCACTCTTATAGTCAATATCAGTGAACATAAAGGTAGAACCCCAGGTGTCAGGTTTAAACATCTCAACAGTCGACGTAACTGTCGTACGTGAAGAAAGGTCATTGTAAAGATTGTGCCCCAAATCATAATGAAGCTGAACATTTTGTGCTTTAACACCTACAAAGGCTGCTACCAACAGGATAGCAAGGGTAGAAAATCTTCTCATGTTGCTTTTTGTTTTATATTAGAATCGATCGCAAAGTTACAAAAAAATACTAAGCAATCTATCTAATATAAAAAAAAACCTTAACTTTGTGCCAATATGAGAATAGACATCATTACCGTTTTGCCAGAAATGCTGGAAGGGTTTGTACACGAAAGTATCCTTGCCAGAGCAGAGAAAAAAGGACTTGCAGAGATTCGTCTGCATAATCTTCGTGATTATACACAGGACAAATGGCGTCGCGTTGACGACTATCCTTTCGGCGGACAGGCTGGTATGGTGATGCAAATAGAACCTATAGATCGTTGCATCACAGCCCTTAAGGAGGAGCGAGAGTATGATGAAGTCATCTTCACCTCACCTGATGGTGAGCAATTCAACCAGAAAATAGCTAATGATTTGTCATTAGGTGGAAACCTTATTATACTTGCAGGACATTATAAAGGGATTGACCAACGTGTACGGGATCATCTCATTACACGTGAAATATCTGTAGGAGATTTCGTTTTAACGGGTGGAGAACTTCCTGCGGCTATCATTGCTGATGCTGTAGTACGCCTGGTTCCTGGCGTTATAAGCGATGATCAGAGTGCGCTCTCCGACTGTTTTATGGATGATATGCTATCAGCTCCTATCTACACCCGACCACGTAGCTACAAAGGATGGGATGTTCCAGAGATACTACTTAGTGGAAACGAAGCTAAAATCAAGCAATGGGAATTTGACCAAGCTATGGAACGCACTAAAAGACTACGCCCAGACTTATTGAAAGAATAAGAAAACGTTATTTTTTTATTAACTTTTTATACACTATTATTATGTCACAGTTAAAAGAATTGCCACAGGTAAGCTTCGCTGAAGCTGCACAAAACGTATTCAAGAAGATGTTCCAGTTCAAAGGACGCATACGTCGTTCAGAGTACTGGTGGGGTGTATTGGTACTTACTATTTGTGCTATTGTACTCTCTCTCATTCCTTTCATTGGGCAGATTGCCGTACTATTCCTCTACATTGCTGCAACATCCATGCTGTTCCGTCGCCTACATGACACTGGCAGAAGTGGCTGGTGGTGGGGCTGTCAGTTCTGCCTTGGTTTTGTATCTCTTATCTTTTTTGCCACAGCCATTGACTTTCACGCCTATATGCAGGCTGTAGCAGAGAATAATGCTACGGAAATCATTAAGGTTATTTCGGATGGTTTGACTGGCACCTCAGGTGTTCTTGGACTTATTTTCTACCTCGTAGCCTCTATCTTAGGCCTCGTTCTTTTCGCATTAACGCTCTTAGACAGTAAGCCAGAAGCTAACAAGTATGGTGATTCTCCTAAGTATGTAGCAGAGAATGTAGCAGAAGAATAAACCCGAACAACCACAAAAGGAAAGACTCAAGATGAGAGACTGATGTAAGATAAATTCACATCAGGATTCTAAAAGGTATCCTTTTGCATCTTAAAAGGTGCTCTTTTGCATTGCAAAAGATGCCCTTTTACAACGTAAAAGACGCCCTTTTGCATTGCAAAAGGGCGTCTTTTATTTCGGAGTTTGTAAACGATTGATTTCCTAATAGTTACAAATCTGTAACAAGTTGATTTCCTATCATTAATAGCTAATGCAACTTTGAAATAATGTAAGATTATTTCTAAAACATAAAGGACTATATAACTCTCATCAAAAACATTACTTATCCGCTAATAGGACATGCTCCTTAACAAACTGTTCACCCAACTGGAAGCCTTCCTCATACAGTGCTTCAAGCTTATTAACATCCTTTTCCATCCGCCCAACAACAACAGGATTCATTGGACGAACAACGAGAATCTTTCCTTGTTCTTCCAACTCATCTATCAAATCAAGCTGACGATTATAAACTTCTATGCGATGACTCAAGGCTACACGTAGACGGGGATAATTGCGATAGACAAACTTCGGCTGCTTATGATCACGTCCTGTATCACGCCATCTTTTGTTACGTGTACAAATAACGACATTCGTCTTATGCCCCATCTCTATAGAATGCATCACAGGGATGGAATCAACAATTCCACCATCCAGCATCGGTTTACCGTCAACATTTACGATCTTGCTCACATAAGGCAAACTTGAAGAAGCTCGTGCAAGCTCATTCAACCGATGGGAATCGCCAGATGTCTCTGTCAGATACTCAGCAAAGCCCGTCTGACAGTTTGTTGTAACCATCTCGAAGACCTCTCCTCGCCGGCAATTTCGGAAATATTCATCATAATCATAAGGAACAAGTTCGTAAGGAAAACGATGATAAAGCAACTCAGGATCAAAGATACAGCCCTGCGTAACCAAATGACGCAAACCTATATAGTCGTACTTTGCCAACATGTCTATATTGGAAATACGTGCTCGACGGGGCTGTCGACTGACATAAGACAACCCATTACACGCACCTGCAGATACAGCAACAGTATATCGGAAATACACATCGTATTTCATAAAGGCATCCAAGACCCCAGAAGTAAACACTCCACGCATACCTCCACCCTCTAAAATCAATCCTGTTTCTCTATCAATCTGCATAAAAAAAACTCGTAAAAAACACTTGCAAAGTTAATGAATTTCAACTTAAAATAACTATCTTTGCAATCAAACCATCTAATTTTTTGAAATATGTTTAGCAAAGAAACCTATGTAAAGCGCCGTGCAGAGCTTAAGAAACTTGTCAAAAGCGGATTAATAATCATCTTTGGCAACAACGAATCGCCTGCTAACTTCCCGGCAAATGGGTATTATCCATTTCGCCAGGATTCATCATTCCTTTATTACTTCGGACAAAAGCGTGACGGACTTGTTGGTGTAATCGACATTGACAACGACACAGAAACGCTCATTGGTGATGATATTGACATTGATGACATCGTTTGGTACGGTAGTGTTGACTCTGTAAAAGACATGGCTGAAGCTGTCGGAGTAGCCAATACTACAAACATGAAAGGGCTGAAAACGATCTGTAACAATGCTCTTCGTGAACATAAAAAGATACATTTCTTACCACCTTACCGTGCAGACATCAAGATCCAGATATTTGATCTTTTGGGTATTCATCCTAATCAGCAGAAAGAATCAGCAAGTATGGACCTTATCCATGCTGTTGTCAAAATGCGTTCGGTAAAGACTCCAGAGGAAATTGAAGAACTCGAGCGTGCAGCTGTCATCGGATACAAGATGCATACAACAGCTATGATACTTGCAAAACCTGGCGTAACAGAGAAGTTCGTCGGAGGACAAGTTGATGGTATTGCCCACTCTTATGGCTCTATGGTAGCGTTCCCAACAATCTTTTCACAGCATGGAGAGATAATGCATGGGAATCCATCCATGGCTGTTTTGGAATCAGGACGCCTTGCTCTGTGCGACGCTGGTGCTGAAACCATCAACCATTATTGCTCAGATAACACACGAACATTCCCTGTTAATGGTAAATTCACCCAACGACAGTTAGATATATATAAGGTGGTAGAGGAATGTCATGACGCTGCATTGAAGTATGCAAAGCCTGGAACAAAGTATGCTGATGTACACTTTGCCATCTGCCATATCCTCTTCGATCGCATGAAAGAACTGGGATTGGCTAAGGGTGACACAAATGCTGCCGTAGCAGCTGGTGCACATGCAATGTTCTTACCTCACGGATTGGGTCACATGATGGGTATGGACGTCCATGACATGGAATCCTTTGACCAGATTAATGTGGGCTTCGATGAGGAGACACGTCCTAACCTTGAGCAATTCGGAACTAACTGCTTGCGAATGGGAAGACGCTTAGAAGAAGGATTTGTTGTTACAGATGAACCTGGAATCTACTTTATTCCAGCATTGATTGATGAGTGGAGAGCAAAGAAACATTGCGCAGAGTTCCTTAACTTTGATAAGCTGGATGAGTACAAAGACTTTGGAGGTATCCGCTTAGAGGATGACATTCTTATCACAAAAGATGGTTGCCGCTTCATTGGTAAGGACCGTAAGGACCGTATCCCATATCATCCTAAGGATGTTGAGGAGTTCATCGCAGCAAATCGGAAATAAAAAACAATTACTTATTAATATTTCAAGGCCGATATGGCATGTAAATGTCCATATCGGCATCCTAATCTTTAAAACTTATGAGAAAAACTTTAGTAGCTGCACTACTCGCTTTGGTAGCGATAAACATTAATGCAGCAGGCCAAAATGAGAATGTTAAATCTAACAAGCCGGTTTTCACAGTCGTTAAACAGATACCTATCACGAGTATCAAGGACCAGAATCGTTCTGGTACGTGCTGGGATTATTCTACTCTTAGCTACTTTGAAGCAGAGATTCTGAAGAAAACTGGTAAGACTTATGACCTCTGTGAAAGCTTTGTTGCAAACAAGACTTACATGGATCGTGCTACCCAGGTTGTCCGTTTGCATGGCGATTGTCAGTTTGCACAAGGTGGATCAGCCTACGATGTCCTCTATACACTTGAACATTACGGTATCTGTCCAGAGAGTGCTATGCCTTTCCCAGGCTCACTTTATGGCGATTCTCTGAATAATTTCAATGAATTTTTCTCATTGATGGAACCTTATGTAAGTGCTATTGCCAAGAACAAAGCTAACAAAATATCTGGTCAATGGAAGGTAGGACTCCAGGGAATCATTGATGCTTATCTCGGTAAATGCCCAGAGAGCTTCACTTACGAAGGTAAGAAATATACCCCAAAGAGCTTCGCTGCGAGTCTTGGTTTGAACTGGAGTGACTATGTAACTATCACTTCTTACACACATCATCCATTCTATTCTCAATTCGCAGTAGAGGTACAAGACAACTGGCGTAACCCTCTTTCTTACAACCTTCCAATGGACGAGATGATGAGAATCATTGATAATGCTGTCATGAATGGCTACACTGTAGCTTGGGGAGGTGATGTTAGTGAACCAGGTTTCACTCGCAATGGATTGGCTTACATGGTAGATGGTAAGAAAGTTGAGAGCATGAAAGGTAGTGACATGGCTCGCTGGCTGGGTCTCTCTGCTGCAAAGAAGAAGAATCTTATCGACTCACTCGGTGTAAATGTACCTGAAGTTGTTCCTACACAACAGCAACGTCAAGAGCGTTTTGACAACTGGGAGCTTACTGATGACCACGGAATGCTTATCTTTGGTATAGCAAAGGACCAGAATGGTAAGGAATATTACATGGTAAAGAACTCATGGGGTGAGACTGGTGAATACAAGGGTATTTGGTACATGACCAAAAACTTTATTGCCGCTAACACCATGGATTACATGGTAAACAAGAACGCTATTCCTAAAGATATCAGAAAGAAAATGGGCTTATAAATAGTCTCATGTATTGGAATTGGTATCAGAATCGTGCAAAGACTCACCTTGATACAACTTTATTCCAATAAACATTAATAAGAAAAGTATCCAATCCCACTCCAATCATAGGAGTGGGATTGTTATTTTAATTAGGCATAAGTCTTCAGAAATAGCCTTTCATTGCAAGTAATCTTCCGTCTTGAATACAAGTCATCTTCCATCTTGAATAAAGGTAAAGACAAACTATTCACCAATTCACAATGGGGAATTGGCTTTTTTTTTGTACCTTTACGCTCAGAAATAAAAATAATTTAAGATGCATTTTAAATGGAATTACACACCACCTGCAGCAGAACAGGAGAATGCAGCTAAAGACTTAGGCGAGAAATTGGGTATCAATCCCATCCTAGCATCCCTGCTTATCCGACGTGGGATAACAACAGAAAGTGCGGCAAAACGATTCTTTCGTCCGCAATTAGCAGACCTTATCAACCCGTTTTTGATGAAGGATATGGATGCGGCTGTCGACCGTCTGAATGATGCAATGGGGCATAAAGAGCGTATTCTTGTCTACGGAGATTATGACGTAGATGGTTGTACGGCTGTAGCTTTGGTATATAAATTCTTACGACAGTTCTATTCAAACATTGATTATTATATCCCTGATCGTTATGATGAAGGGTATGGAGTAAGCAAAAAAGGGATAGATTTTGCAAAAGAGACTGGTGTAAAGCTCATTATTATACTTGATTGCGGTATCAAGGCAATCGAAGAAATAACATATGCAAAGGAACAAGGTATCGATTTTATTATCTGTGATCACCATGTTCCTGACGAAGTCATGCCACCTGCAGTAGCTATTCTCAACCCTAAACGGCCTGATGACAGCTATCCATTCAAAGAACTTTGCGGCTGCGGAGTGGGCTTCAAGTTTATGCAAGCATTTGCTAAAAACAACAACATACCATTCTCACGACTCGTTCCTCTGCTTGATTTCTGCGCTGTCAGCATAGCAGCTGACCTTGTCCCTGTTACTGATGAAAACCGCATTTTGGCTTTCCATGGATTAAAACAACTTAACCAAAATCCCAACTTAGGCTTAAAAGCAATCATCGATATATGCGGTCTGAACGGTCGCGAGCTATCCATGAGTGATATAATCTTCAAGATTGGACCACGCATTAATGCAAGTGGTAGAATGGAAAATGGCAAAAAGAGCGTTGATCTTTTGGTCGAAAGGGAATATGCTATAGCCCTAAAAGAAGCTAAACATATAGATGAATACAATGAGCAACGAAAGGATGTAGACCGCCAGATGACCGAGGAAGCAAACCAGATTGTAGCTCGATTAGAAAGCCAGAAGCACCATTCAAGTATTGTTCTCTACGATGAACACTGGAAGAAAGGTGTCATCGGTATTGTTGCTTCACGCTTAACTGAGATTTACTTCCGACCAACTGTCGTTTTAACACGGGATGATAACTTAGCTACAGGGTCTGCTAGAAGTGTTGCGGGCTTTGATGTCTATTCAGCAATTAAGAGTTGCCGCGACTTACTTCTCAACTTTGGAGGACATACATATGCAGCCGGGCTCACCATGAAGTGGGCTGATGTTAAAGAGTTCCGTAAGCGTTTCCAGGCTTATGTTGAGGAACATATTCAGCCAGAGCAGCGTGAAGCAATCCTTGATATTGATGCAGTAGTCGACTTTAAGGACATTACCAAGAAGCTACATAGTGACTTGAAACGCTTTGCACCATTTGGTCCCGGTAACCCGAAGCCTATTTTCTGTACATTAGATGTCTATGATTTTGGTACAAGTAAAGTCGTTGGACGAGAGCAAGAACATATCAAGTTAGAATTAGTAGATTCGAAATCTAACAATGTAATGAATGGTATTGCTTTCGGACAGAGTGCCTCTGCCCGATACATTAAGTCAAAACGCTCATTCGATATTGCTTATACTATTGAAGATAACGTCTTTAAACGTGGTGCCATTCAATTACAGATCGAAGATATTAGGCCTACAGAAGAGAGTTAGCGAGACGATTGTTATGTTTCTATACCCAAGCTTTTTCACAGAGTATACAGCTTAATGTCGTATATAGACATTCTTCATCAGTATTGGGGTTACCCTGACTTTCGCGGCATTCAAAAAGAAATTATTGAGAGTATAGGCGAAGGGAAGGATACATTAGGGCTAATGCCGACAGGTGGTGGTAAGTCTATCACATTCCAAGTTCCTGCATTAGCGCAAGAAGGTGTGTGCATTGTCATTACCCCACTCATTGCTTTGATGAAGGATCAGGTTGATCATCTTCGCCACAAAGGTATCCCTGCGGCAGCCATATACTCAGGTATGACACGTGATGCAATTGTTGCAACGTTAGAGAATTGTATCTTTGGAGGTGTCAAACTACTTTATATCTCACCAGAACGTATTGGTTCTGATATCTTTCAGGTGAAGTTACGTCACATGAAAGTTAGCTTCATCACCGTGGATGAAGCCCATTGTATAAGCCAATGGGGCTACGATTTCCGCCCATCTTACCTGCAAATCACAGAAATCCGTAAACTTGTTCCACATGCTCCTATCCTCGCTCTGACTGCAACTGCTACCCCTGAGGTTGTTGATGATATACAAGAAAGACTGGGATTTAAGGAGAAGAACGCCTTTCGCATGAGCTTTGAACGTAAGAATCTCGCTTACGTTGTCAGACAGGTAGAAGATAAAGAAACCGAAATGATACACATTCTGAGCTCCATACCTAAGACTGCTATCGTCTATTGTCGCAGTAGAAGGCGCACAAAGGAGATCGCCCAAAAACTAATACAGAATGGAATCCCAGCAACATGGTATCATGCGGGATTAGAACCAGCCATTAAAGATCAGCGACAGAACGATTGGCAAAATGACAAAACACGGGTTATCGTAGCAACAAATGCTTTCGGTATGGGTATTGACAAGCCCGACGTGCGTGTCGTTATACACATAGACTGTCCGAATTCTATAGAAGCTTACTTTCAGGAAGCAGGACGTGCAGGGCGCGATGGGAACAAAGCTTATGCCGTTTTGTTATATAATGGGCATGATAATCATACCCTCAGAAAGCGTATTGAGGACACTTTCCCACCAAAAGAGTATATACAAATGCTCTATAATCACCTTGCTTACTTCTATCAGATTGGTGTAGGAAGTGGCTTTGGATGTACTTTTGAATTTCCAATTGATAAATTCTGCACTACATTCAAACACTTCCCTATCCGTGCCAATGCAGCTTTAAACATCCTTCAACGTGCTGGGTACATTGAATATGAGCAGAACCCAGATACCAGTGCACGAATAAAATTCCTGCTAAACCGCGAAGAGCTTTACCGTCTTGACGCGCTTAGTGACCAGGAAAACAATGTTGTAATAGCCTTACTTCGCAACTATGGCGGACTTTTCTCAGACTATGGATATGTTGATGAGAGCTATATTGCACAGGAGGCAGGCTTAGATCAGAACCAGACTTATATCGTTCTGACAAATCTAAGCAAGAAGAGAATCATCAATTTCATCCCACGCAAGAACATTCCTCTTATCACTTACACCCAAGATCGCGTTGATGGAGAAGAGATTATCCTTAAGAAGGAGGTGTATGAGGAGCGTAAAGAGGTTTTTATAGAGCGTATTAATTCTGTTATTAACTATGCTCAGAATGATTACATATGCAGAAGTCGACAATTATTAAGCTATTTCGGAGAGAAGAAAGCATCAGATTGTGGGCAATGTGATGTATGCCTATCACACACAAACAATGAGGATAAAGACCACAAGAAGATTATCCGAGAGAAGCTCCTTGCCCTTGTAGAAGACGGGGAAAAGCATCATATTACAGAGATACGTCAACTAGATGACAACTGGGATCTCACAGCAGAGATCATGGAAGAACTTATAGCAGAAGATATTCTACTCATGAATGGTAGCTATTTAATTAAGCCTTAATATAACATTCCACCAGATCTTAAACTCTGTTTTCCACTTATTAAAAAAGAAAGAGACTGACTAACCCATTCAAATCAAGCAAGAAAGAACCATAAAAAGGGCGGATTTACAAAACATATATACAACCAAACGACAATGTAAAAACACAAATCTCAATATAAAAGAACAGAAGTTATAAGTAAAGAAATAATCTTACAAATAAGAAACCATGGGAATACACAAAACAAGAAGAAACCTTCTTTTTCTTGATTCATAACATTAACATTATCAGACAGTTACAAAAGGGCTCGCAAAAGGGCATCTTTTACCATGTAAAAGGGCGTCTTTTGCACTTCAAAAGGGCACCTTTTACCATGCAAAAGGGCATCTTTTAGAAGGCGAAAGACGCCCTTTTAAAATCAAGAAGAGAATTTATTTTACAACAGACCGTACTGAAAGTAGGAAGAGAGGACAAATATATGAAACCTAAAGGGCAGAAAAACAAAGATTAACCAATAGAGATTACCCTTCTAACCATACCTATTCCCTTCAGAAACATCAATCAAAAAGGGAGCTCTCTTCAAACAGAGAACTCCCTTCTAACATTATGTACGAGAAAAAAATTAGTTATTCTCAGGGCGTAGTGTACGTACTGTAACACCAGCCTGCCACATTTCCATATCACGCATAGCCTTCAATTCAGCATTCAACTTCTCACGATAATCAGGCTTAGAGTTACTGTCAATAGCAACTTGTGCCTCATTACCAGTCTTTACCGAGAGATAAAGCCATTCCATCACAGGCTTAATAGCTTCACGGAAGCGCGGTGCCCAATCAAGCGCACCACGCTGTGCTGTCGTTGAACAGTTAGCATACATCCAGTCCATACCCTTGTCTCCAAAGAGTGGAGCAAGGCTCTGTGTCAACTCCTCCACTGTCTCATTGAAAGCCTCAGAAGGAGAGTGTCCATGCTCACGAAGCACATCATACTGTGCTTCAAACAACCCTTCGATGGCCCCCATCAGTGAACCACGCTCGCCAGTAAGGTCGGATGTTGCCTCACGTTGAAATGTTGTCTTGAACAAATAACCTGCACCAATACCTATACCGAAGGCAAGTGTCTTCTCTTCAGCTTTACCAGAAGCATCCTGATAAACGGCATAAGAGCAGTTCAAGCCACGCCCCTCAAGGAACATTGTACGCAATGATGTACCTGAGCCTTTAGGTGCTACCATTATGACATCAATATCTTTTGGTGGTACAACACCTGTACGGTCCTGCCAATTGATAGCGAAACCATGTGAGTAATACAAGGTCTTACCAGGAGTAAGATATTTCTTTAGTGTTGGCCAAACGGCAATCTGACCAGCATCGGAAAGTAACATACAGATGATAGTACCCCTTTGAGCAGCTTCTTCGATAGAGAACAAGCTTTCACCTGGGACCCAACCATCAGCAACAGCCTTATCATAAGTTTTGCCTTGACGCTGACCTACAATAACATTAAAGCCGTTATCCCTTAGATTCCCAGCTTGACCAGGTCCCTGAATACCATAACCAATGACTGCAATTGTTTCATCCTTCAAAACTTCACGTGCCTTTTCCAAAGAAAATTCCTTGCTTGTAACGACGGTTTCTACTACTCCACCGAAATTCAATTCTGCCATAATTATTCTGTTTTAATGTGACTTTACATCAGTCACAGTTGTTATATGTGCTTCTTTCTTATACTTAACAGGCACAAAGTTACGGTTTTATAATAAAACGACCAAAATAATTTCAATCTTTTATCATTATACTTATAAAGTTATAAAATACTATTAAACAACACTCTACACCTACAAGTTTCTACTTCTGTATTATCGCTTGTAGTCTTGGTTATTTTGAAATTGAAATCATTTTCCCGTTCTATCTCACGATGTTCACGATAGAAATTAAGCTGATCGCCATGATGTGCCTCGGCAACATAGGCTATTTCAAACCGTTTAATGAAGTGCGTACGATACCAATCAAGGTCCCATAAATCAAGAAGATGCTCAATATACTTCACCGAATTAATATGCCCATTGACGTCAACATCATTATAATAGGTGTTTATTGAGCGCAACAGCTCTTTTTCTCCAGTAACTTTTACACGTGAAAACTTCTCTATTGGGCATTCATAGGATGTCTCAATATACTCATTAATCAGTCCTTCACGAACAGCAAAGATATCTGTCGGTTGGCGAGTATCCATGTCTATCATTGCCCAAATACTCTTTCCGTAACCATAGACATGCCCTTCTTCATTAACAACCTTAAAATTTCTACTTGTGAAATACTTCATAACACTATCTACCCAAGTCTCAACATAAAACTTTTCATATGCTTTCGGCATATCATACATCTCTATTGTCAATCGACTTAAGACCCAGGTCTTATTTATAGTATTGAGATAGTTCATACCATAACCGCGTTCATTACTATGAAAATCAGCAGCATTAAGCATGTGATTTCCTAGATGTCCCATGAACAAATGGTTGGTAAAGTCACAATGGAAAGGCTCAGCTAAGAACTGATACCTTCCAATCTTTGATAATTTTTCCATTTTTCTCGTACGTAAATTTCGAGGATTCAAATAGCAAATAGCCATTCTCCTCTGTCTATTCTTTATTGTATCTTAGAGTACAGACGACTCTTCTTCGCTCTTAAGGAAATCAGATACAGGCTCACTGAACCCACGTGTCACTGCAACACGACCACTGCGTGAATACTGAAGCAGGCAATCAAAGTTCTTCAAATCATGATACAGAGCTGTCACTTCATCTGTCATTCCAGCAAGTAACACCGTACTGTAGGTAGGATTTACTTCCATCATACGCGCATTACGCTTACGAATTGCACGGCTGACCTCTGCATTTTCTAACAGGATGGGCGTTGCAATCTTATACAAACCAACTTCATGGATGAAAAGATCACTGTCTTCATAATAGTCAGCTTTGATAACATCAATCTTCTTTTCAACCTGTTTGGTAATCTTTTCTATAGTAGCAGCATCACTCCATGCGGTTATTGTGTACTTATGAATACCTTCTATACTCGATGCACTCACATTCAAGCTCTCTATATTCACTTGCCTTCGCGTAAAAACTGCTGCGATTTGATTCAGTACACCAGCAACGTTTTCTGAATAAACCAGTAAGGTATACAACCTCTCACCAGCTATCACCTCACGTTTAACACTTTCTTTTGCTATCTTATTATCTACCATGAGTCGTTGTTTTATTGCATAAAGTACATTAAATATCAAGGTGTAACACCATCTCATCAACTGAAGTTCCAGGCACAACCATAGGAAGAATATTCTCATTCTCCTTCACTGCACACTCCAAAAAGAATGGTCCTTCGGTTGACAACATTGTATTTACCTTAGCTTCAAGGTCTTTTCTGTCTGTTACTAACGCATAAGGAATATTATAAGCCTTGGCAAGTTCTGAATAATGTGGGTTCAACATGCGAGTGAAAGAATGACGATGTCCGAACATCAAATCCTGCCATTGGCGCACATTTCCTAAATAATTATTATTCAAAAGTATAATTTTTACAGGAGTTTGTTGCTCCATAATGGTTCCGAATTCCTGAATACTCATCTGTAAACCACCATCTCCCACAAAGAAACAAACTGTACGGTCACTCCCGAAAGTAGCACCTATAGCAGCAGGAAGACCAAATCCCATCGTACCTAAGCCCCCACTTGTCACAACGGAATGACTATTATTATACTTAAAATAACGGCATGAGAACATCTGATTCTCCCCAACGTCATTGACCAACACGGCATTTCCCGCTGTCTTCTCAGCCACAAGGTTTATTATTTCACCCATCAATAAAGGTCCATCTGTAGGATGTATGTGGGGTTCGATAACCTCTTCAGTCTCTTTAGTATGCAATGGAACAAACGAATCACGCCATTTTTTATGATCAGCTTTCTCCAATAAGGCTGTAATAGCAGGCAAACTCTCTTTACAATCAGCAATAACAGGCACGTCAACAGACACATTCTTGCCTATTTCAGAAGGGTCTATATCCAAATGAATAACCTTCGCCTGCTTAGCATAAGTATCCAAACGGCCTGTAACACGGTCGGAAAAGCGCATGCCAATAGCTATCAAGACATCGCATTCTTGTTGCTTCACATTAGGAGCATAGTTCCCATGCATGCCAAGCATACCAACATTCAGAGGGTGATCACTTGAAAGAGCTGACAAACCCAACAATGTTCTACCAGCCGGAATATCTGCCTTTTCAAGAAAATCACGCAATTCTTGTTGTGCTTCACCCAACTCAATACCCTGCCCTACCAGCGCCATTGGCTTCTTTGCACTGTTAATTAACGTAGCCGCTGCAGCCACAGCACTCATATCAAGTTTAGGATATGGAGAGTAAGAACGCACCCGGTCGACCTTACCAGGGCACCACTCACACTGTCCAGTCTGTGCATTTCGTGGAAAATCAAGTACAACTGGACCAGGACGACCACTACGAGCAATATAAAAAGCACGACTCACAGCCCACGCAACATCCTCTGGGCGACGTATCTGATAGCTCCATTTGGAGATTGGCTGAGCTACACCAACAAGGTCAACCTCCTGAAAAGCATCTGTACCCAACGAACTTACACCAACTTGACCTGCGATAACTACGATAGGAGTAGAATCCATCATGGCATCGGCAACACCTGTCAGAGTATTTGTTGCACCAGGACCACTTGTCACAATAGCAACTCCAACTTCGCCACTAACCCTTGCATAACCTTCTGCCGCATGTGCTGCAGCCTGCTCATGACGTACAAGAACATGATGAAACCAAGCATCATCGCCTTCAGTATACTTCAACAAGTCATCATAAACAGGCATAATTGCACCGCCTGGATAACCAAAAATAGTCTTTACTCCCTCTTGATATAAAGCTCGCATCAATATTTCTGAACCATTACACAGCTCTCCTATCTTGGGGAACTGCGGACGGCGAGGTTTGTTGGATGGTGAAACGGCTCCTGTTATATCCCCTTTATTTTTTGATCTTGTCATAAGATAAATCTTTCAAACATGTAAATAGTGTCTTACCTCTCTCTTGTTTCCTTAATCAATGATTCTTACTCCACCTTTATCTGCGCTGGAAACACTTTGTGCATAGGCTCGTAATGCCTTAGAAACAACACGTTTACGCTTTAGAGGTTGCTGTGGACGGGCTGACAACTCCGTATCACTTAGCTTTACATTAATACTCCTTTGCGGAATATCAATAATGATAATATCACCGTCCTTCACCTTTCCGATGTTCCCACCATTAGCTGCTTCAGGCGAAATATGACCAATACTCAATCCACTTGTTCCACCTGAGAAACGCCCATCAGTAATCAATGCACACTCTTTTCCTAAATGCCGACTCTTAATATATGATGTCGGATAAAGCATTTCTTGCATTCCAGGACCTCCCTTGGGACCTTCATGAGTGATAACAACGCAATCGCCAGCCTTAACTTTACCATTAAGAATGCCGTCACAAGCTTCGTCCTGTGAGTCAAAGACAACTGCTGGACCTTCAAAATGCCATAAACTAGCATCTACTCCTGCCGTTTTCACAACACAACCATCCTTTGCTATATTACCGAACAGCACAGCTAATCCACCATCCTTGGTATAAGCATGTTCTATGTCACGAATGCAACCTGTCATACGATCAGTATCAAGCGATTCCCACTGCGTATCCTGGCTTCCCATTTTTGTGGAGAAACGATGCCCAGGTGCACTATGATAGATCCTATCTGCTTCTGAATCAATAGCTTCACCAGTAATGTTATACCTTTGCATAGCTTCTGATAAAGTCTGTCTGTCAACACGTTTAACACTCCCATCTATAAGACCACCCTTGTCCAACTCGTTCAGAATACCAAGGATTCCACCTGCTCGATTACACTCCTGGACACTGTATTTCTGAGTATTAGGAGACAACTTACACAAGCAAGGGGTCTTACGACTCAGCGTATCTATATCGTTCATTGAAAAATCAACTTCCCCTTCCTGTGCAACAGCTAACAGATGAAGGACCGTATTAGTAGAACCGCCCATGGCAATATCCAATGTCATTGCATTAAGGAAGGCTTTACGCGTAGCAATATTACGTGGTAAAACACTGTCATCTCCATCCTGATAATAAGCCATTGCATTCTTAACTATCTGATGAGCAGCATCTTTGAATAATTTAATCCTATTCTTATGTGTCGCAAGAATAGTACCATTCCCTGGCAAAGCGAGCCCAATTGCCTCTGTGAGGGAGTTCATTGAGTTCGCAGTGAACATTCCTGAACAACTACCACAGCCTGGACAAGCACACTGTTCAAGCTGATGAACCTCCTCATCACTTAACTCTTTATCTGCACCCCCAATCATTGCAGTAACAAGATCAGCATTTTCGCCACGCCATCTACCAGCTTCCATTGGGCCTCCAGAACAGAATATCGTCGGAATATTCAGACGCATAGATGCCATCAACATGCCAGGTGTAACCTTATCACAATTAGAAATACAGATCATAGCATCTGCCTTATGCGCATTCACCATGTATTCTACGGAATCGGCAATAATATCACGTGAGGGCAATGAATATAACATACCATCATGGCCCATAGCAATACCATCATCAATAGCTATCGTATTAAACTCAGCTGCATAACATCCCAGTTTCTCTATCTCATCTTTTACAATCTGTCCTACCTCATGTAAATGGGTATGACCAGGTACAAACTGAGTAAAAGAATTAACAATTGCAATAATAGGCTTGCCAAACTGTTCCGGCTTCATTCCTGCTGCAACCCACAGAGCACGTGCTCCTGCCATCTTTCTACCCTCTGTACATACGGCGCTCCTCAACTGATGTTTCATACACTATACTTATTTTATCTCTGTATTCCTGTATAATAATTCGTCTGACATAATCAACAATTTATTTTGCAAAGGTAGATAGTTTTTACGTATTAACCAAACAATTATAAACATAAAGAAGTATTTTAGCAACAATTTAGAAGAAATACACTATGCATAGTATAATATTATACTACACGCCATGATATTATATACAGGACTATACACCCCCATAGAATACAAAAATGCGTTTTAAACGTACATAGCAATCAGCGATTATGAAACCACAAATATAAGAAGAGAAATAGAAATCAAACTCAAATAATGTAAAACTAATTCGTATTAAGGTTTCAGAAGACGCCCTTTTAGCTTTCAAAAGATGCCCTTTTGCAACTCAAAAGAGCATCTTTTACCATGCAAAAGGGCACCTTTTACATTGCAAAAGAGCACCTTTCACACCCCTATTTATAATATATTGAAAATCAATACATTACCGACTACAAAATCAGACACTGACTAACGATCCATAATCAAAATGGACTGCAAAACTGTAAAAGTATTTCTCAAAATAAACATACTCACGAATTACACATGAAATACATGGATACACAAATCGTGAGGGAATCTTATATCAAACTATTAGTAGTTAATAAAACTATTTAGTGCTAAATAAACAGTTTTCAAACATCAATTATATGAACTTATGCTCTCCCCAATAAAAGGTAATCCCGACACCTCCGGTTATCTACGCAATGACCACATGATTTCTCAACTTTCAATTTTTAGCAGATATCAATAGGCAGAAGTTTCGTAGGAACAAATAATTAAAAGTACAGCAAACACTACTAATAACAAACAAAAAAGAAAATGTTTTCCATTGTAAAACGTATCATATTACCCTACCAATACGCAGTGATCAGACTATAGAAAACATATCATTCTAATACCAGCTACAAAGTGATCAAGCTGCAGAAAACTATCTATTAACACTAAATACAAAAATGAGCAGACTATAGAAAACATATTGAATTAACCATAATACAAAGTAATCAAACTGCTGAAAACATATTGTATTGACTTTAAATACAGAATAAGCAGACTATAGAAAACATATTGAATTAACCATAATACAAAGTAATCAAACTGCTGAAAACATATTGTATTGACTCTAAATACAGAATGAGCAGGCTATAAAACATGTAGAAGTAACCACACTACAAGGTAATCAAACTGCTAAAAACATATTGTATTAAAAACAAAAACAAAGTGATCAAACTACAGAAAACATATTGAAATAAAAAAAGGATGTGCCAAAACTGACACATCCTTATTATTTTACTGTTCGAAGGATATACCCTTCTATCAGTGATTACTTACTTTACGTAAACTACTGCAAGGCGGTTAGAAGTTACACCCTGTACACCCTTACCAGTTGCATCGTCAATGTTTACACCACGACTCTTGAGGTAGTTAGCAACTACATCTGCACGAGCCTGTGACAAACGATCGTTGATTTCCTTAGAACCCTCTGGAGAAGCTGTACCAACAACCTGTACGTGGCTACCTTCCTTAACGTTGTTAAGAGCTGCCTTAGCCTCTCTTGTAAGATTAGACTTACCCTGTGCAAAGGTTACGAATACGAGGTCAGATACTGAAAGCTCCTTAACCTTAACAGAAGGAACCTCCTTAACAACTTCCTTAGTGATAACCTCTGGCTTACGGTTGCGGAGTTCGTTGATCTGAGCATTCAAAGCATCGATCTCAGCCTGATCGCGTGGAGTTACGATAGTGAAGTTGTGTGTACCGTTAGAGTTAGCAAACTTGTAAACGAGACCAGCATTCAACTGAACGAATGAGTTGTTGATGTTGTAAGCTGGCTGACCTGCCTGTGCAGTTGCCTTGTAACCATAGTTTACGTTATACTCTGGGTAAGTAAGACCTGCAGGAGTAACAGCTACATTATGTGAGTGAGACTTGCCCAAGAATGCGAAGTTGATAGAAGGCTCTACATAGAACTGGAACTGCTTTGCTGAACCGAAGTTGAATGCGAAGTCAAGAGCAGCCTTAGAAGTCATGCGGTTACGATTCTCAGATGTAGCAGCCTCAAATGCCTTATTATTTGTGAACACGTGCATCCAACCAAGACCATAGAGTGCACTAACCTCGAATGTACGTGGCTCACCCTTGTAACCACCGAACCAGTTGCTAAGGTTTACAGTACCGAGCAAGCTTGCGTTAGTAGCGCGAACTACTGTACCTGTTGAACCCCAAGGCTTATTTGAGAAGTATGCGTTACCCTCAATAGCCAAACCAAATACTGGTGTGAAGTAACGACCGATACGAAGACCAGCGTTTGGATCGAGATCGCTCAACCACTTGTGACCAGTTGTCTTTGTTGCAACACCACCGTTGATACCAACGTAGATGTTATCAAATGTCTTGCTCTCTGCAACAGTCTGTGCTGATACAGATGCTGCCATAGAAGCAGCTGCCAACATTAAAACTAACTTTTTCATTTCTCTCTGAATTAATTAATATTTATAAATTGTATTATATCTATATCTTAATCGGGTGCAAAGTAATAAAAAATAAATGAAACCTCCAAATATTTTTAATAAAAAGTATGCACAAAGTACCCTTATATGAGTAGAAACAATCAAAAACGTGGTAATATAGGACACACTTATCTATAAAAACCTCCATATTATAGTATATGTAAAAGCATTATACCAAATTTATATAAACGGAAAAAGGAGTCCAAAGCATCACTGCTTAGACTCCTTAAACAAATTAGAGAGTTATAAAAAATCAGGTTTTACTTTTAGTTTTACTGCTGAGCAATTATCTTCATGCCTTCTTCCACAGCTTGCATATTCAGCGGAATCAAGCCATGATGGCGTTCTGGAAGACTTTTGAAGAGTGCTTTCTTCAGTCCATCAGTACTTACAACGGGACAAACCTTAAGCAATCCGCCTAGAACTATCATATTGAAGACTTTTGCATTCTTCATCTCTGCAGCCTTATCCATCGCATTAACACGATAAACTGTTATGTCCTTACGCTTAGGAGGGCTAATAACTCCATAACCATCATAAATCAAAATACCACCAGGTTTTACCTTTGGTTCAAACTTATCTAATGAAGGTTGGTTCAAGACAATAGCCACATCATACTTACTAAGGATTGGGGAAGATATGCGATCATCGCTAACAATTACCGTTACATTGGCCGTACCACCACGTTGTTCCGGTCCATAAGCTGGCATCCAGGTTATTTCCTTGTCTTCCATGAGCCCCGAATAGGCGAGGATTTTACCCATAGAGAGAACGCCCTGGCCACCGAAGCCACTAATTATTATCTCTTTTTTCATTTTACACCTTAATTATATAGGAGCTTAAGTAACGAAGAACTTTATAATCCTGTCGTATCTTTCAGATCTCCCTTTTCATACTCTGGGAACATATTCTCACGCATCCACTCATTGGCTTTAACTGGTGAAAGCTTCCAACCACTGTTACAAGTAGCAACAATTTCAATCAAAGAGCTTCCTTTACCTTGCATACTTGCTTCAAAAGCCTTGCGGATAGCACGCTTTGCCTTATTAATAGAGGCAACAGTATCTACACTTTGACGAGTTACATAACATGTTCCCTTAAGATGACTTGCTAACTCTGTAATATTCAAATTATAGCCATGCAACTCTGGATCACGTCCGTAAGGACATGTTGCAGTCTTCTGTCCTAAGAGAGTTGTTGGTGCCATTTGTCCACCTGTCATACCATAAATGGCATTATTGATGAAGATAATAGGAATATTTTCTCCTCGGTTTAAAGCATGAATAGTCTCAGCTGTACCAATACAAGCTAAGTCTCCATCTCCTTGATAAGTAAAGACTAAACGGTCTGGCCATAGTCGTTTCACACCTGTTGCGACAGCTGGAGCACGACCATGAGGGGCTTCTTGCCAATCGATATCAAGATAACGATAAGCAAACACAGCACAACCAACAGGACAAACGCCTATAGTCTTGTCACTCATACCCATCTCTTCTATTACTTCTGCAACTAACTTATGAACCACGCCATGTGAGCAACCAGGACAGTAATGCATGGTTGTATCATTCATAAGTGTCGGCTTCTTATACACCAGATTCTCTGGTGATATTATATCATTTGCCATAATATACTCCTCCCAACTTACTTAACCAACTTCTCTTCAAGAGCCTTAACAATCTCCTCGGGGTCCGGAACGATACCACCTAAACGTCCAAAGTGCTCAACAGGTAATGCCCCATTAATTGCCAAACGTACATCCTGCACCATCTGGCCAGCATTAATTTCACTGACAAGAACACCTTTCTTTCCCTTACAAAGCTCTGCAATTTGCTTACTTGGGAAAGGCCATAAGGTTATTGGGCGGAATAATCCGACTTTCAGGCCTCGTTCGCGAGCCAGTTCTACGGCCTTTTCACCGATACGAGCAGCACTACCAAAGCTTACAATAACGTAATCAGCATCTTCACATAGATGTGATTCAAAACGAACCTCATTCTCTCGAATCTGTCGATACTTCTCTTGAAGATGAAGGTTACGTACTTCCATTACTTCTGGTTTAAGCTCTAACGAAGTGATTATATTTGGTTTTCTATCGCCACTACGTCCCATTGAGGCCCAAGGGCACTCTTTTTGAATCTGTTCTTCAGTCCGGCGCGGCTTCATTGGTGGAAGAATAACTTTCTCCATCATCTGACCAATAACACCATCTGATAAAATCATAGCGGGATTACGATATTTAAAGGCCAACTCAAAAGCTAGATCAACGAAATCCGCCATCTCCTGTACAGAGTTCGGGGCTAGTACAATAACATTATAGTCACCATTACCACCACCACGTGTAGCCTGGAAATAGTCACTCTGACTTGGCTGTATAGTACCAAGACCTGGACCACCACGTTGCACATTTACAAACACGCCAGGTAGCTCTGCACCTGCCATATAGCTGATTCCTTCCTGCATTAATGCGACACCAGGCGATGAAGAACTCGTAAGTACCCTCTTTCCGGCACCTGCACCACCATAGATCATATTAATAGAAGCGACTTCACTTTCAGCCTGAAGGACAACCATACCTGTAGTTTCCCACGGCTTTAATGCAGCCAGAGTCTCAATTATCTCACTCTGAGGGGTAATAGGATAGCCAAAATACCCATCCGCACCACAACGTATTGCGGCATGAGCAATAGCCTCATTCCCCTTCATTAACTTAACATCTTGTTCTACCATAATTATTCCTCCACTTTCTTACGATAAACCGTAATACAACCATCTGGACAAACAGTTGCACAAGCAGCACATCCGATACAATTATCGGGAACAGCTGATTCTACATACGGATATCCGTGGACATTAACTTTTTTCTGAGCCAGGGCAATCACATCTTTCGGACATGCGACGATACACAACTGGCATCCCTTGCACCGATCAGTGTTCACTACGATGGCACCTTTCATCTTGCTCATAGTTTTTGTATTTTAAGGATTATATGCATCCTTGTTATAAAAGTTGAGAATATCTTCCAACATCTCTTTTGCCGCAACAGCCGGAGAGTCTGGATCCAACTCTATGGCTTCCATATAATTAACTAATGCATTTTGCCAATCACCTTTTTTGCGACATTCATTACCTAAGTGGAAATATTCATCTGCTGTCATTACTTATAATATTCTTTTTTGCCTGCAGCAAGCGTATTCTTCATTAATGAACAAATGGTCATCGGACCGACTCCACCTGGAACAGGAGTTATATATGAACAAAGCGGAGCTACCTCATCAAACTTCACATCACCATTCAATCGGAAGCCACTCTTACGTGTTGGATCTGGTACTCTCGTTGTACCAACATCAATAACAACTGCACCTTTCTTCACCATATCTGCTGTTACAAAGTCTGGCCGACCAATAGCAGCAATGATAATATCAGCTTCTTGACATTCTTTCTTCAAATCTTTTGAATGAGAATGACACACAGTCACAGTAGCATCACCATATTGTTTCTGCATCATCAGCTGTGCCATAGGCTTACCAACGATGTTACTACGACCCAATATAACGCATTTTTTCCCAGAAGTCTCTATATGATAATGCTGCAAGAGTGTCAAAATTCCTAATGGTGTAGCAGAGATAAAACATGGAAGACCTATTGACATACGTCCAACATTGATGGGATGAAAGCCATCAACATCCTTGCGATAGTCTATCGCCATGATTATCTTTTGTTCATCTATGTGTTTTGGCAAAGGAAGTTGAACTATAAAACCATCAACATCCTCATCCTTGTTTAACTTATCAACACATGCTAACAGTTCTTCTTCTGTAACATCAGCTTCATAACGCATAAGCGTAGACTTAAAGCCACATTGTTCACAAGCAATAACTTTGTTCTTAACATACGTTTCACTGCCACCATCATGTCCTACTAAGATGGCTGCTAAATGAGGTTGTCTACCACCTGCGGCAACTATAGTTTTCACTTCTTCCGCTATACTTTGCTTAATAGCGGATGCTGTTGCCTTTCCGTCAATTAACTGATATTCCATAGTTTACATTAATAGATTATATTATTTAACAAAAAAATTGTCACATCTTCGGCATTCCAGGCATTCCTTTCATGCGACTCATCATACCTGCCATCTTTGATCCCGTCACCATTTTCATCATCTTACGAGTCTGATCAAACTGCTTAATAAGCCGGTTCACTTCTTGTATATTCGTACCAGAACCTTTTGCTATGCGCTGTCGGCGTGAGTTATTAAGCAGTTCTGGATTAGTACGCTCCTTTGGAGTCATACTCTGAATGATTGCTTCAATACCCTTAAAGGCATTATCATCAATATCAACATCACGGATAGCCTTCCCTACACCAGGAATCATTGATGCAAGATCCTTGAGGTTACCCATCTTCTTTATCTGTTGTATCTGATTGTAGAAATCATTAAAATCAAACTGGTTCTTCTGTATCTTCTTTTGTAAACGTTTAGCTTCTTCTTCATCAAACTGCTCTTGTGCACGCTCAACAAGCGAAACAACATCACCCATACCCAAGATACGGTCAGCCATACGCCCAGGATGGAACACATCAATAGCTCCCATCTTCTCACCCGTACCAATGAACTTGATTGGTTTTGTGACCACAGTCCGGATTGACAATGCAGCACCGCCACGTGTATCACCGTCTAACTTAGTGAGAACAACACCATCGAAGTCCAACCGGTCATTGAACTCTTTTGCTGTATTTACTGCATCTTGACCCGTCATTGAGTCAACAACAAACAGGGTTTCATCAGGATTTACATGATTTTTGAGACTCTCGATCTCATTCATCATCTCCTCATCAACAGCCAAACGACCAGCAGTATCAATGATAACCACGTCATTTCCTTTGGCTTTAGCCTCAGCAAGTGCGTGATCAGCTATCTCATTTACATTCTTATTCTCAGGCTCGCTATATACAGGAACACCTACCTGTTCGCCAACAACCTTCAACTGATCAATAGCAGCAGGACGATAAACATCACATGCAACCAACAAAGGATTCTTATGTTCCTTCGTCTTCAACAGATGAGCTAACTTACCTGTGAAAGTTGTTTTACCAGAACCTTGTAAACCACTCATCAAGATAATAGCAGGACGATTAGCCAGATTCAACCCTACAGACTCACCTCCCATCAATTCAGCCAGCTCATCATGAACAATCTTCACCATGAGTTGTCCTGGTTTAACGGCTGTAAGCACATTCATACCTAATGCTTTCTGCTTTACTGTGTCTGTAAAGGTCTTAGCTACCTTATAGTTAACATCGGCATCGAGTAGCGCTCTGCGCACATCTTTCAGGGTCTCTGCTACGTTTATTTCTGTTATCTTTCCTTCACCCTTCAGTATCTTAAAAGAGCGTTCAAGACGATCACTTAAATTCTCAAACATTGTTATTAAAAGTATTCTTATTTCCTATTCTATTTTACAAAGATAGTAAAAAGGAAAACAAAATTACAAGCCAGACGACACTATTTTAAAATATTTTAAAACACCTTTCACCTATTCATGCGCACATAAATACCCTTTGTGCAAAAAAGAAAGACCAAGGTGAGATAATCTCATCCTCGGTCTTCTTCGTTCTATAATTCGCAAAAGAATAGATATTGTCTACACTTGTGCATTATCTGCATCAATCTCCTCTGCATCAATCTCGTCCTTTCCACGTTTCACATCACCGGCATATGAAACGAAATAGAAACCTTTATGAGGTGTCCATTCCATACAGAACAAGTCTGCTGGACCATCAAAGCCATTACGTTTGATAGCCTTCAACACCCATGCACGTGAACGGTTACACTGTGTTAAGCTATGTTCTATAAGTTCACCGTTATTCACAAATAGGAAAGAATTAGATGTCTCACCTGGAGAAAGGACTGTTACTGAACCATTTGATTCAAACAACACATCCTCAACATCAAACATTGAGAAGATTCCTTTTTGCCTTAACATAACTCGGAACTGTTCCATTTCAAGGCTATTACGCTTAAAATTCTTGAAGTTAATAACACCATTTTTCACAAGGAAAACACTTTCTCCCTTTATGAAATGACGTAAACTAGAAAAGCGCATACAGAAACGAACAAACATATTAAAGCCTGTCCATACTGCAAAGGCAAATATAAGATGCCATATCGTCATGTCTGGATTGTACAACACACCACCGACTAACGCACCAATCACAAACGCACTCACTGTATCAAGCGGTGTCAACTGTCCCATTTGTGCCTTTCCTGTTATACGCAAGAAGGCCAAAATGCCTAACATACCAACTATTAGTTTGGTAGCGATACCAATGTAGGGCTGAATTAAATCAATCATCTTTCGTTATTTGTTTATGATTAATCTATTTATTATTATATTTTTAACGCAGCAAATGTACTACATTTTTTCTTATTCCACATCACTTATAACCAAAAAACTCTTAAACTTTTCTCATACAGAAGTATGAATTACTGGGGAATATATAGATGAATATTTAAAAATAAACTTATTATAACAGCCCAAATAACACGCTCTACTCATACAAATGCCTACTTACATATATTTCCATAACTAATAGATAAAAATTGGTTAGAATTCTTTGCCAATCCCGAAATAATATATAACTTCGCAGCCATTAAGAACTTACAGGTAGTAGACAGTGGCAAATAAGGTCGCTTTGTAATACACCTTATTATATTATAAAGCAGATATGGAATATTACATAGAAATAGATAAAGAGAAACGGGGACCTTATAGCCTCTCCGAACTGGCAGAACGTAACCTCCAGGCAACAACCTTGGTTATGCCAGCTGAGGGTACACAATGGGTCCCAGCTTGGCAAGTAGAGGAACTACGTGCCATCTTGGAAGGAAAGAATCCTGCCGATGTAGAGAGACAACCACAGGAAGTTCCCTTTGTAGAAGCTACTCCCATAGAGCAGACAGCGCAACAAGAGAATACTGTTCAGCAGCAAAATTCTCCTAAAAAGAATCATACTGGTTGCCTATTGGGCATTCTGATAGCACTAATTGCCCTCGTTGCAGTACTGATTATTACGTGTCCAAAGCCCGAACAGCACAAGGATGCACTTTCTGGGGTCATCACAAAGACTGTCAATGACGCTGTCAATGATAGTACAAACACTACTGGTGACGAATTCATTGACAATGCCTTCAGAAGCATCAGCAACGCTTTTGCAGGAAAAGTCATCAAGACTGCAGTTGACAATCTCGTCACAGTAGACAACCATATCATATACTCTACGGGTAAAGTAAACTATGGTGGCAAGGATCATATCGTCTCTTTAGGACTTCTGGGACATATTTTTACAGTTGATGAAGATGACCTTCAGGAAGCCGCTAAGCAATATTACAAACAGTCGGAAGTAAAGGTGGAAGATCAGATCAAGCGTAAAGCACAAAAGATCATACAGGACAATGTTGTCAAGCCTGCCGCCAGCGCTATCGAGAACATGCTGGGTAGTGCATTGGACGGACTGTTAGACAATATCGGTTTGGGTAACGATCACTCTGAATCAAACAGCAAGTCTCATCAGCCAACAGACTCTATTCACTAAACTCTGTACTACTGGAGAGGTAAGAAAAAGTATATATTTCAAAAGAAACGAATTAAAATAAGCATTATATCACTAATCAAAGAAGGAAATTATGAGAAGATTATTTTTAATTACAATCATGACATTAATAACCGTTTGTGGTTTTTCTCAGAGTAACACAACAGTCAATAACTTGAAAGATCAGCAGAAAGTTCTTGATCTCACAGCCAAACTCAACAAGATGCAGCTTGACTATGAGAAGAAAAAGCTTGAATGTGATGCTCTTTCTAACAAGGCTGCAGGTATTAATGCAGATGCAAATACAGCCACAACCGACTTCAACGCAGGTGATCCTGCAAGCACTGTAAAGGATGCTAAGGACACTGTTAAGAAGCTAGAGGCTACCAAAGACGTTAATAAGAAGTTGGCAAAGAGCCAGAAAGAACTAAGCAAAATGGAGAAGAAGATTGCCAAACTTCAAGACAAGCTTGACCAATTGAATAAGAAAGTAGAGATTATCAACAAGTAATATTCAAGAAATCTGAATAAAAGGTGGGGCGCACGGATCCGTACGCCCCTTCTTTTTTTCAAGTAAATAACATATAAAGCTACTTGCATACATGAAGAAGAAAGTACTTTTCTCCTTATTAATATTATCGTTTCACTTACCGATATATTCACAAATGCTCTTTACGGAGAATCTGACACTGGATATTGACAGTACGAAAACCATACAAGGTTCCCTCTTACCTGTCGTAGATTTCAAGACAGAGTCTGAGAATATCCTAACCATAAAGAACACAGCTAACTTAAACATCTTGATAAAGCATAGACGCGTTATCAACCTTATCAACAAGTTAGAGTTCTCAACTTATGGCAACAAGGTTACAATGAGCGGTGGACATGTACACGTTGAGTACCGTTATCTCCTGACCCGTGCCTTTGAAGTCTATCCTTATGCAGAATCGCAATGGGCAGACAGTAGAGGAATGGAATACAAGATTTCTGCTGGTCTACAGTCACGTTATCGACTTGTAAATAAGGAAAAGTTCCTAATGTTCGCAGCTGTCGGCTTGTTTTACGAGTTCGAGAAATGGAAAGATCCAACCCCTAACCCTCCAGAATTACATGTCTATAGCCGTAGTATCAAAACACACCTATCCTTGAGTTTTAGGCAACAGATAGGTGACAAATGGGATCTGACAACCACAGTCATCCATCAGGCGAAACCCGACAGCTACTTTAAGGAAGCGCGATTTGGTGGTGCTGTAGATCTTAAATACAACATTACACCTACCATTGGTATAAACGGAGCTTATCGTTGCATCTATGATACGGCACCAATAGTCCCTATAAGAAAGTTCTATAATTCTGTTGAAGCAGGGTTAAGTATCAACTTCTGATGTAACAAAAATTCACTTCATGAAATCAATAGATGCTCATTAGCATCGCAAAAGGGCACCTTTTACATTGCAAAAGGTGCCCTTTTAACATGTAAAAGACGCCCTTTTGAAGCGTAAAAGATGCCCTTTTAGAAGTCTCTTTATAACCTTCTGTATAACAGAAGGTTATAAAGGCATATTTTATCAATTGTCTTTCTCCTTTTAAAAAACAATGGCTTATTTATTGTAAAGATCTTTCTGGCAGAAAAAGACTAAGTCTATTCCTTCATAACCATTCGGAGTACCAGGGGTAAATGGTCGCTAAACCCATTGTTATAACGCATACCATTATAATTACGACGAGGTTTCACACCACCGTATTTAGCATCTTCTTCAAGCAGGAAGGGTGCATCATGAATATGACAATGACTGACTTGGGGCTGTAAATTCTCACTTACGAGAATATGATCAATACTCCCCCATCCTCCACGATAACGGTAAGTACCCTTTGCACCATGCCGTCCTTTAGCATTGGCTGTTACATTTACGAAGCCATGTGCATACACAATACGTAACGAAGGGCTGTCTGAATAATCATTAAAATCGCCCATTATGATTATCTTTACATCGGGTTGCTGACGGCGAAGAGCTTCAATAAACTCACACAACTGGGAAACGACATGCATACGAAAGGGGCGTGAATAAAGCTCACCACCCATCCTACTCGGTGCATGAACAAGCATTATGTGGAGTGTATCACCATTTTCGATCTCTCCTTCTACGTGTAGGATGTCACGTGTAGGACGCATATCACGTAAAGGTTGTACCTTTAGAGTATCAGCTTTTATCAATCGGAAAGAAAAGGGAGAGTACAGTAAGGCTACGTCAATACCACGTTCATCGTTGGAAGAAGTCATCACATACTCATAACGAGCCTTACGAAGAAGGGAACGTTTGGTAAGATCAAACAGCACACTATCATTCTCCACCTCGCACAATCCCACTATATCAGGTAATCTCCAACCCATACTGTCTTCTCCACAAGAGATAATCTCCTGCCCAATACGGTTCAGTTTCTCCCAGTATTTAGTCCTTGTCCAATGGCGAGGGGAGTCTGGCAAGAATTCAAAGTCATTCTTCAGAGAGTCGTGCCGAGTATCAAAAAGGTTCTCTGTGTTCAGTTCAACAATCGTTAAAGACGACTGGGCATATGCCAGCAGTGGAACAATAAAGATTATAAAGGTTAACAATTTACGCATAGTACAAGTCTTTTACACTCTTCTAATCTCTATATCCCGTGCCACATGTGCCCTGATTTTCTTCAGATAAGCCTTCATTCCTGCCGCATCTTTCTCCTCAATAATCTGCAACAGTTCTGTCAGTTCTGATCGAATCTGTGCTACTTGGTCATGTGTATAAGGATTAAAGAGAATCTCCTGGAGTAAATAATCGTCTTCATTCAGTACACCCTTGGCTATTTGCATATGGCGTTTGAAGGTGGTACCGGGTGCATCTTGATGTTTCATTACAGCTGCAAAGACAAACGTAGAGACAAAGGGAATACTCAAAGAGTAGGCCACCGTCTTGTCATGTTCCTCAAAACTATATTCGTAAATATGCAGTCCCAGCTTCTGATAGAGTTCCTTAAAGAAGATATATCCCTTATGATCACCCTCCGTAATGATAATAGCATTCTCTTCACTGAGTTGGTTAAGATTGGCAAATGTGGGGCCAAACATTGGATGAGTAGAGGCATAAGGATGTCCACTTTCTTCATACCACGCTTTCAAACCCGTCTTCACTGAACTGATATCAGAGATGATACAATCCTTTGGTAACACAGGTAGGACCTCTTCAAAGGCAGGAATCGTATATTTAACGGTCACGGCATTGATAACCAACTCTGGCTGAAAGGCTTTTATTTCATCCAATGTTGTAAAACGTTGACAGTTATATGTAAAACGAAGACGGGTTGCATCCTTCTCGTAAGCTGCCACTTCATGATCAAAACTTAGCAGGTCGATGAAGAAACTCCCCATCTTCCCTGCTCCCATAATCAGTATTTTCATTCTCTTATTGGTTCACAATAGCCAACTGTTGGCGGACACTTTCCTCATGAATTAACTCAAACACCTGTGCTGCAAACTCTGCATTCATGCCACAAAGACTTGCCTGCGCACCACGCTTCTCAAGTATTTCATTGTATCTTCCAGTCTGTAAGACCGTCATATTATGTTCCTTTTTAAAGGTACCTATCTCTCTACAAACACGGAATCGTTTGGCAAGTAGGTCCATTAAGGTGTTGTCAATCTCGTCAATCTGTGCACGAAGCATGCGTATACCTTCAGTAGTAGAGCTCTCACTCCGTACTATAAGCAATGAGAGGATATAGTCAAGTATGTCTGGGGTAACCTGCTGTTTGGCATCGCTCCACGCCTCATCAGGATTGCAATGGCTCTCTACGATCAAACCATCAAAGCCTAAATCCATAGCCTGTTGGCACAAAGGAGCTATCAAGTCTCGCCTTCCTCCAATGTGACTGGGGTCACAAATGATTGGCAACTCTGGAACACGACGATGTAATTCTATAGGTATTTGCCACATAGGAAGGTTTCGGTAAATCTTCTTATCATAGCTTGAGAAGCCACGATGGATAACCCCTAACTGCTTAATACCAGCCTGATTGATACGTTCAAGTGCCCCTAACCACAACTCTATGTCGGGGTTAACTGGGTTCTTAACCAATACTGGTATCTTAAGTCCACGCATAGCGTCAGCTAAAGCCTGCATGGCAAACGGGTTAGTAGACGTACGTGCACCCACCCATAGTATATCCATATCATACTTCATTGCCAACTCTACATGCTCGGGAGTGGCTACTTCTGTTGAAATCAGCATACCAGTTTCTTCCTTTACCCGCTTCATCCATGGTAAAGCTTTCTCACCATTACCTTCGAATCCACCTGGTTTCGTGCGCGGTTTCCACACTCCAGCTCTGAACATATGGCATCCTTTTGCAGCCAGGTTACGTGCTGTTGCCATCACCTGTTCCTCTGTTTCTGCAGAACAAGGGCCTGCTATAACCCATGGACGCTCATTATCACATGGGAGATTCAAAGGTTCTAACTCTAATTCCATAAGCTTATATCTTTTATTTTTCCTAATTCTTGTTTATAATGTGGCTATACGATCTCGCGCTTCTGCCATTTTTTTATCCTTTGCACAGAGCGAAATACGTATATAACGAGTACCATTACTGCCAAAAATAAAGCCTGGTGTGATGAATACTCTTGCCTTATGCAGAATGCGTTCCGTTAGTTCTTCTGCATCAGAGTATACCTCTGGGATCTTTCCCCATAGGAACATACCAACTTGATTATGGTCGAATGAACAGCCCAAGAGCTTCATTATTTCTTCAGCTATTGTTCTTCGGTATCTATATACTTCTATATTATACCGTCTATGCCACTCATCTGTATTCTTCTTCAGTGCTTCTGCTGCTGCCAGTTGCATCCCTTGGAACGTTCCAGAGTCTATATTACTTTTTATCTTCAGTATCCATGAGATGAAAGTAGCATTGCTTACGCACATTCCTACACGCCATCCAGGCATGTTATATGCCTTCGACATAGAGTTAAACTCTATACAACATTCCTTAGCACCAGGCACTTGCATGATGCTAAGCTTCTCTCCTTCATTAAGAATAAACGAGTATGGGTTGTCATTTACAACTATAATATTATGCTGATGTGCGAAATGAACTAGCCGTTCATAGGTCTGTCGCTGTGCATTTCCTCCTGTTGGCATGTTTGGATAGTTTGTCCACATCAAGCGAACACGGCTTAAATCCATCCTTTCTAATGCTTCAAAGTCTGGTTGCCAACCATTATTCTCCAACAAATCATAGCTTATAACCTCTGCACCAAGTATCCTTGAGAGGGATGTATAAGTAGGATAACCAGGATTAGGTACCAGCACTTGCTCACCAGGATTCACAAAAGCCAAGGTGATATGTAGGATCCCTTCTTTAGAACCAATAAGCGGTTGCACTTCAGTTTGAGGATTTATATCCACTCCATACCAACGTTTATAAAAGCCTGCCATAGCCTCACGCAACTCACATGTACCCATTGTAGGTTGATAACCATGAGCAGAAGGTTGTCTGGCAACCTCACATAGCTTATCAACAGTCAGTTTTGAAGGTGGCATATCAGGGCTGCCGATAGCCAAAGATATGATATCTTTACCTTCAGCATTCAGTCTTGACACTTCTTTTAGCTTACGTGAGAAGTAGTATTCTTGCACTTCTCTCACTCTCTTTGCTGGTTGAATCATCGGCATTATATTTTTATCTACATATTAAAGAGGTCTCTTTCAAACTCAAGACTCCTTATACTCTCCTAATATTTTAATACTCTTCACTAACGGTGTGATGGCATCAATAGCCTGACGATAGCGTGTAAGGTTATTAAAAGTAACATCAACATAGAAGAGATATTCCCACTCATGACCGATAACTGGTAATGATTGGATCTTCGTAAGGTTTATATCATAGAAAGAAAGGATAGTCAAGACTTTGCTCAAGGACCCTTCTTCATGTGGCAGAGAAAAGACTATACTTGCCTTATCAGCCTTTTCTAACGGACGAAGATAGTCTGCTTTCTGTGGATGACATGCCACAAGGAAGCGTGTAAAGTTATGTTTATTATCCTCTATCGAATCTTCTAGGATTTTCATTCCATACTGTATGGCAGCACTTGATGAGCATATCGCTGCACAACCGTGCCTCTTTTGCGCCACAATCTCCTCAGCTGCACCAGCTGTATCCTCTGCTTCTACAGCCCTAAAACTGGAATGCTGAGCAAGAAAAGATCGGCATTGCATGAGTGCAACGGGGTGAGAATAGACTTCCGTCACCGTTCTCCAATCATCATCAGGCAGACAACAGATACAATGTTGGATATGAAGACGCTGTTCACCCACAACCGTTGTCCCCGACTCACGTAGCAAATCATAGTTATGAAGCAAACTACCAGCAATCGTATTTTCAATAGCAAGCATAGCAATAGCAGTAGGATCACGTCGCACACTATCAAAGACTTCTTCAAAAGTACTGCAACAATGAAGCTGTAACTGCTCCCCTTTGAAATATTCATGAGCAGCTATATCATGAAAACTTCCAATCTTTCCTTGTATTGCTATTCGTTTCATATCTGTATTTCTATATCTGTTTCAAAGGTATATAACGGAAAACGGTCCTACTCTTTATTGAGCGGGACCGTTTCGTTATCTATTTCTATATATGACTTTCATAAGTTGAAATCTACACGCAACTTCCCGCTTTACAATCCTTTGCAAAGTAAAAATAAAAGTAACGGAAAGATGTGTAAGATGTAATCATAACTCTTAATCCATTCATTATCTTCTGCAAAAGTATCACTTTTATTTCTTTTACGCAAACATTTTATTATAAAAATAACAGGTTTCCTTTTACTTATAGTCTACTTCTCATCATAAAGTAGATATCAGAAGATTCTCTCTTGCCAATAAAAAAACATTAATTATCGATATCATCTAAACTTTTTGCTATCTTTGCACTATATAGATAACAAAATAGTATGAAGCATCTACACATAATATTAACCACAACTATACTCTGCGTTACCATCTATTGTCACGCGCAGAAGCAACAGTTGTTCCGGCTTGTAAATGGGAATGGGATGGAAGCAGTAGTCAGTAACTACGGGGCTCGACTTGTTTCACTGACAGCACACAACTGGAATGGACGATTGGAGCCAGTTATAAAAGACTGTAAAAGACCTGATGACTGCATATCAGATAAGACTCTCGGAGCTACACTCGTCTACTTTGGTAAAAATAAAACGGAGATATTATCTGACAGGATATGGGAGGTTGTGAGCTCTGATAACCAATCTGTCTCACTAAGATACATTACAAAAGAAGGTGAGAACGGATTGAATGGAAGGTTAAACGTAAACGTTACCTATACCCTCTCCGACCAAAACGCACTGGATATAGACTATCGAATCACTACAACAGCCACTACCCCTATAGAGGTTACAAATGGTATTCATTTCAATCTTTCTGGTGATATGCACCGTTCTATCCTTAAGCAACACCTATGGATAGATGCCGTACAGACTGATTCATACGACAAGCAAGGACAAATAACGGGTACATTACAACGAACAAAGCATACTCCACTTGATTTTACTAAGCCTCGCGAGATTGGAGAACAGATACATAAGACAAGAAATGGGTATGACAATGCCTTCCAACTACGTCATCCAGATAATATGCAGAAGCCTGCTGCCATACTCTTTGACGCACAAAGCGGTAGGGCTATGACTGTTTATTCAAGTGAACCCACAATAAATATTAACACACATGGGATTGAGAGCACAGCAATAAGCCTACAACCAATTCACGCTGGATACAACAGTGGAATGGAAAGGGTTGATACTAAACTATACCCTGGGCAGGTTTTCCACAGTGCAACAGTATTTCTTTTCACGACAGACCCACCTCTTATCATGCGGACACACTAAAAAAAAGCACTAATTAACTTTAAAATACTTGGCAGTTGACTGTCAAATATTTATATTTGCAAACATATGAGGAAATATACTTTCATAATATCAGCTATTCTATGCATACCATTGTATGCTCAGAATACGAAGACGGCTCACAAAGAGGACACCTCCACCGTGCAACCTATAGAATCAGCACGCTTGCAAGGACCACGTGAAGCCACAGAAGAAGAAAAGGAATATGCTCGGAAATTGGCTGAAGACCGAGCACAACAAGCACAGATTGACAATAATCTACCTATCATTACTGAGAATGGTCAAACCGTTACACCCAACGATTTCTATTATCCTGCGTGGGGATATGGCGTTGGACCATGGCGATTACATAAAGGATTAAACATCAACCTCAGTGCTTCAGCGTTTGCAAGTCTGGGACATGGCTATAATCATGGTGCAGGTTTCTCACAAGATGTATCATTAATGTATGTCACAAACCTGTCAAAGAAAGCAACACTGGCTGTAGGAGGATATGTCAACCATCTCACTTATCGTGGTGACAATTACTTTGTTGGTGGGGTTAATGCTGTCTTTGGCTACCAGTTTGATGAACACTGGAGTGCTTATGCCTTTGTTCAGAAAGCCTTTACCTCAAACAACTTCGGCAATACCTTTGGCTACATGGGTTATGGTTCACCCTACTGGACTGGTTACGGAGCATGGGGATATACTCCTTTTGGTTATGGTTTTGACCCAATGGGATACGGTTTTGGTCCAATGGGTTGGGGAAACAGTGCCATCGCAAGCCGATTCATGGATCGTATAGGTGGTGGTGTAACGTATCAATGGGGCTCACATAACCAGAATGCGATATCAGTTAACGTTGAATTTGATCATATGCCTACACAGCGCAATGGCTTCTATAACACGAGCCGATACGATTATCCTGTAAGGTAAAGGACTCCTTTTAAAAATGTGCGAGGGCTTCGCACAATGTGTGCGAGGTATCAACTCCACTAGTGTGGAGCACTAACACCACACGTGCTAGGCTGCAACACCAAAGAGGGAAGACTATAAGCAAGAGACAATACAGTAAGATAAAGAAGATATTTGACGATAGAATAGAAAAGAGTTTGCCACTATCCGAGCTGATAACCAGCTGTGGATAGTGGCAAACTCTTTTTGGAATCGGTAAGAATTGACCGTATTATGAGATCACTTTGACCAACGAAGTCTAAGACTATTGAGGACAACACTGACACTGGAGAATGCCATCAGAGCACTTGCCCATGAAGGAGTTATCTGCCAATCAATACCGAAAACGTAAAGCAAACCTGCTGCAAGAGGTATACAAACAATGTTATAAATAAATGCCCAGAAGAGGTTCTCCCATATCATATGTACCGTATGACGACTCAAACGTACTGCTTCTGGGATAGCAGAGAGATCGTCTCCCATCAAGGTTATCTGTGCAACATCCATTGCGACATCAGTTCCTTTGCCTATGGCTATACTGACATCAGCCAAAGCAAGAGCTTGTGTGTCATTAATACCATCACCAACCATTGCCACAAACTTACCTTTTGATTGTAGATCCTTTACCAGATTCTCCTTATCCTGAGGCATAACCTTACTATGATAATGCTTTATTCCAGCCTTCTCTGCCCAATAATGTGCAGCTTCTTCCTTATCACCACTCATCATATAAACCTCTATCCCACTCTTCTGCAATGCTTCCATCGCCTGACGAGCGTTCGGTTTCAAGTGCTCACGTGACTCTAACGGAAGATTATCTGCCTTGGTAAAGTCTACATCCTTATTTGGAATTGTCAGTGTTCCCGTCTTATCTGTAACTAAAGCATTAACCTTTCGTAAGCTCTCTAATGCTGCAGCATCTTTAATAAGAATCTGTCTTTGAGCTGCTCTACCAATACCAACCATGAGAGCTGTTGGTGTTGCAAGACCCATAGCACATGGACAAGCAATAACCAAGACTGCAACTGCGGAGATAATGGCCTGTGGTAGATAGGCATTACCACCAATTATCCACCAGAGAAGGAAGGTTATAAGGGCGATACATGCTACAACGGGAACGAATATCAATGCAGCTTTATCAACGATTCGCTGAACAGGAGCCTTTGAGCCTTGTGCCTCTTGAACCATACGAATGATATGTGCCAAAGCTGTATCTTCACCTATCTGGCGCGCCTTCATACGAAACTTGCCTTGACTGGGGATTGTTCCTGCCAGCACCTTCGAGCCTTTCTTTTTCTCAGCTGGTGTCGGCTCGCCCGTAATCATACTCTCATCAACATATGCAGCATCAGGAGTCATGAAGCTCTCTGCCGAGATAACTTCTCCATCAACAGGCACTTTCTCCCCTGGACGCACCTCAAGAACATCCCCTACTTCAATTGTTGAGATTGGAACTTCCTCTATCTTATCACCATCAACAATATGGGCCGTCTTGGGGGCCATACCCATCATCTGCCGGATGGATGATGCTGTACCATCCTTAGCCTTCTCTTCCATGAGCCGACCAGTGAGCACAAAGGTTATAATCATCACCGAAGCATCAAAATAGGTGTGCCATACAATACCACGACTCGCCCATACAGCATCTCCCCAAAAGGTGTTGAAAGTACTGAACAAGAAGGCTATTCCTGTTGACAAAGCAACAAGAGTATCCATATTTGCAGTACCATGTAACAACTGCTTCCATGAGGTAACATAGAACTGTCTACCGCAATAAAGCATGTTAGCCAGGGCTATCAGCAAGGAAACCTGGTTTGAAATGTCTCGCGAACCAAGGTTGATCCACTGCATAGAAACACACATAACGGCTACAGAAAACACCCAAGAAAGTAGTGTCTTACGTTTCAATAAGGTATAAGCCCGCTTCTCTACTTCCTCAACAGAAGTCTGTTTATCTATTACCAAATCATATCCTATACCATTGATCTCCGACTTCATCTTCTCTAATGAAATCTTCTCTGGATCATAATCTACGAGAGCCGAACGGCCAGGCAACGATACTGAAGCTTCATTGATGCCGTCCAGTTCATTCAGTTTTCTCTCTATATTGGCTGAGCATGATGCACATGCCATACCAATAACAGGAATAGTTTGTTTCATTCTTTCCTTCTTTCTTTTTAAATTCGTTCTCTTCCATCAGGGCAGTACTGCTCTTTTACACTGTCATCTCATAACGTCCGCTATTATCAACAGCATCCTTCAGTTGTGCAGGAGTTGCAACATTCTCATCATACTCCACCGTTACATTAGCATTTTCCAGACTTACTTCAGCGTTCTGTACGCCTTTAACAGCCTTCAAAGCATTCTCAACGTTCAACTTACAATGACCACATTTCATCCCACTAACTGAAAAAACATTCTTTGCCATAATTCTTTTTCCTTTCTATTATTAATGTTATTAATTTCTTTTTCTTGGTGCAAAGATACATATATATAATATAAGGTGTATTACAATATTATGGATAAAGGTTATAAGATTATGGCAAGATGAAGTTTTTATATTATTTCACGCACTCTTTTCCTCAATCTTCTTCAGAAAGATTACTTTTGCATACAGAACTCAAAAGCAAATACAATATGGATAAGAAGCATGCTATGCTTATTGAAGCAATAACGGAATATGATAAAGGTGACCCAAAGCGTATACATCATCTATTGAAGGTACACAACCTTGCAGCGACCATAGGCGTCATGGAAGGGCTTGACAGTGAGACACAAGACATACTTGAATCAGCAGCCATACTGCATGACATCGGTATTCATCTTAGCGAGAAGAAGTATGGATCAAGCAATGGTAAATATCAGGAGATAGAAGGTCCTGATGAAGCAAAGAAGGTATTAAAACAACAAGGTGGATTCACACAAAAGGAGATTGACCGCATCTGTTTCCTCATAGGTCATCATCACACATATAATAAGATTGACGGACCCGACTATCAGATTCTTGTTGAAGCCGATTTTCTCGTCAATCTCTATGAAGATCAATGCTCTGCACATGCCATCGAAGCTGCAGGAAAGAATATCTTCAAAACCCAAACGGGACTACGTTTGCTGAGAGATATGTATGCTCAGAACGCTTATCATGAACTGACAAAGGGAGGAAGAAGGTCCGAACATTAGTAATCAGCTATCGAATATATAAGAAAAAGGCTCTGCAAATTCTTCTGCAGAGCCTTTTATTATTCATCAGTTTTATTTTTAATAACCGAGGTCTTTGATAACCTTCTCAGCTTCTTTCTTAACATCAGCAGCTGACTGTCCTTTCAGCTTTTCAGCAGCCTGCTTAGCAGCATCCTTCACTTTCTGCTCCTGTTCAGCTGTTGGTTTCTGATCGTCTCCTGCTGGCATAGCGTCAAGAGCAGCACCAACAGCCTTTGCAGCAGCTTCATTGCCTGATGCTGCAACAGCTGACTTGATCGTTTCAGCATTCTGTTTCATCCATGACTGAAGAGCTTCAGCATACTTCTTTGCTTCCTCTGGATTGCTCTTAGCCAAATCCATGATCTTTGTCTGAGCTGCAGTCAGAACCTCAGCCATACCCTTTTGGTCCTTGTTCTTAACCTTCTCATTCAGCTGATCAACCAATTGACTAGCCGTAGCAGGTACTTCTGTTGCCTCAGCACTCTTCACAGCCGTGTCCGTCACTGCCGAATCAGAATCAGCATTAGCCTTTGGCGCAGCCGTTTTACCGCCATTACAACTCATCAATGCAAACACTCCTACGGTGCATGCCATAACAAATAACTTCTTCATAACCTCTTTAATTTAGTTGATTCGTAATAAAGTTCTTCTAATTACGCCCCAAAGATAAGGATAAATCTCCTAAATACATCTTGTTTTTTATTTTTCTTTTATATTTATTTAGTGAAATCAAATTAATGTTGGAACATCTGATAAAAAAAAGATCCTACCTCCTTTATCTTACTTCTTAAATATTTCCTTAAGATAACGCAAGACCTTGTCACAATGCAAAACCTCGGTATTATTCTTAATTTTTGCACACTACTATTCCTAAAAGACTTTACGTTTACTATTTGAGCATGTCTATTGCTAATTAGAAAGTAGCTTTTTATGTATATCCATGAGGACATCATTAGCTCTACCCCCTAATCTATTTTTTGTTTTAGTTACTGTCACTTTTAACTATAAGCATAACCTTCTTATTATTAATCTGTTAAGAGGAAATAGCAAGTGACAGAAATGACTGCAAACTTTTTTTAAAAAAGTATCTACTTTTCTTAAATATAACTTCGTTGAAGCTGATTGTGTATAATAACAATTATTACTATCCTGAGAAAGATAAATGGGATAGATAGTACGCCGTTATAAGGTATTAGACTACAAATAGGATTGGTGTTTAGCATCAACTCCAGTAGTGTTAGACAACAACACCAGTAGTGCTAAGCCACAGCACACAAGTCAAAAACAGAGAGGTACATTCATTTCTTTCACTAGATTATCTACGATAAGGTAGCGATGATTGAGTAATACTAAAATTATTTACTGCGCAACAATGGTAGTCATAACAATTAACCAACTACTATCCATCAAACAACTCAGCATCTACTCACAAAAAAACATTCTTCATAATCATAAAGACTATGAAGAATGTTCCTTCTAATGTATTTACATGGCACGTCAATAACGTGCTAACTAAAAGTGCTTCTTATTATCTAATTCTATCAGCTGCTC
Source organism: Prevotella histicola (assembly GCF_055385135.1). Lineage (NCBI taxonomy): Bacteria > Pseudomonadati > Bacteroidota > Bacteroidia > Bacteroidales > Prevotellaceae > Prevotella > Prevotella histicola. The sequence continues at coordinate 708,121 of NZ_AP043793.1, forward strand.
TAACCAAAGCTTCATCAGCAAGTATCGAGTGTCTGGCAAGCCACAAAAGAATAAAGGCTATAAGTGGCAAACAGGCTGCGAACCCAACGTGAAACGTGAAACCTGGCATCAACACTTGGCTAAACACTCCATAAACAATGTACCACCCAATAATCATCAACATTGAGAACATGCAGAAGCGTGCCTGTCGTTTGCGGTTATGATAATCGAAGATAGCGAAGGTGTTTATAGGACAAGTTACCAGAAGAATTGCAAATAAAGCCCAAACGCTGAAGTTTCTTCCCCCATTGGTTTCGTTTATCCAAAGGTTCATTAGCTGATTCTCTGTCCCCATGCCTTGAGGCTCAAAACTTCCTACTGGTAGACAAAGACATGCGATTGTAGCAAGCAATGCAAGGAAGAGGAAAACAGTTTGTTTTCTCTGTATCATAACTAAAAATCTTCCTCTTCCTGACCATCCTTAGAAGGATCACGCCAGTAAACATTACCATCCAAGAACTCCTGGGTAGCCAGCAATGTTGGCTTTGGTAACTTCTCATAATAACGACTGATCTCTATCTGTTCACGGTTTTCGAAGACCTCATCAAGAGAATCGTTATAAGAAGCAAACTCAGCAAGCTTCTTACTTAAGTCCTGCTTTATCTCTACAGAGATCTGATTAGCTCTCTTTGCGATAATAGCAACACTCTCATAAATATTTCCAGTACTTTTCCAAAGTTCCTGAACATCCCGCGTTACCGTATTTGACGGTGCTTTTGACTTCTTGTAATCCATTCTAATTATATAAATTTTAGTCTGTTATTTCTATTTTATCCTTTTGTAAACTCCTTACATTTCTTAATGTATTCTTCAGCAGTCTTACGTTGTTTAGAGTCAGGATACTCATTGATAAAACCATAACATTCATCTTCTGCATCCTGATAGCGTTGTAGCTTCTTTGACTCCACACTCATCTGTGCTAATTCAAACTTACTTTTCATCACAAGGATAGCAAAGTCTTCACGCAGATTACTGTATGGGTAGTCATTCAAAGCATTCTGGGCTGTGATGATACAAGCCTCATAATTATTTCCACCATTGGTACAGTTGCCGAAATAAGAGCCGAGATTATAATACAACTTAGCATTAAGATACTCTTTCCGAATCAACTTATCCTGCAAATCAAACAATCGTTGCTGGGCTGTTCCTTTCATTTTACCATCTGGAAAGATATCAAGGTAATCCTGAAAGGCTGCAATAGCTGCAACAGTAGGCGTTTGGTCAAGTCGCGGTTCTGGTGTACTTTCAAACAAACTCTGTCCTATATAGAACGAAGCCATCTCTGCATACTGCCCACGAGGGTAAGTCTGATAATACTTTTTAAAAGTTTCAGAGGCAGCCTGATAGTCTTTCAGACCATATTCTGCCATTGCCAGCATGTAAAGGCATTCCTGTGCATTATCAGTTCCTTTCTCTATTGTCACGAGGTCCTGTAACAAAGGAACAGCAAAACCATACTTTCCCTTTGCAAAACACTCCTTGGCAAACTCATACTTATAACCATAATCAGTTGTTTTGTACACCTGATTATACTCCTGAGCACAGCTAGTAAGGAGTAAAGCTACACACATACCTATGAAAATTCTCTTCTTCATAATTTGACTTTGAAGTGCAAAGTTACACATTATTCTATAAATAAGCAAAGACACCTTACTTTTTTAGCAAAAAAACACCATAGAAGAAATATTATCAGGGCTTTTTCGTACCTTTGCATACTAAGATTACTCGTATTCTGACAAAGACAATGGATTTCCAATTAACATCAAAATATAAGCCGACAGGAGACCAACCTGAAGCCATTAAAGAACTTACAGAAGGGCTAGAACATGGAGATAAGAGTCAAGTTTTATTGGGTGTAACGGGTTCAGGCAAGACATTCACTATTGCAAATGTCATTGCCAACGTGAATAAGCCAACACTCATACTTTCGCATAACAAGACTCTGGCAGCACAGTTGTACGAAGAAATGAAAGGATTCTTTCCTAATAATGCCGTAGAATATTATGTCTCGTATTATGATTATTACCAGCCCGAGGCATACATGCCTACGACAGATACCTACATAGAGAAAGATTTGGCTATCAATGACGAGATCGACAAGCTTAGATTATCTGCCGTATCATCCTTATTATCAGGAAGGAAGGACGTTATCGTCGTTTCTTCCGTCTCTTGTATATACGGTATGGGAGCACCTGTTGCCATGAAGGAGAACGTCATACACATACGAAAAGGTCAAAAGATAGATCGTAATGATTTCTTACGCCGTTTAGTTGATGCCTTATACATACGTAATGATATAGAATTACAACGTGGTAATTTTCGCGTAAAAGGGGATACTCTTGACATTGCCATGGCTTATAGTGACAACGTTCTTCGTATCACTTGGTGGGATGACGAGATTGATAGTATTGAAGAAGTAGACTCTGTTGCCTTCCACCGCATAGCAACCTTTGACGAATATGAAATCTACCCTGCCAATTTGTTCGTAACATCAAAGGAACAAACAGAAGGAGCTATCCGACAGATTCAGGATGATCTTGTGAAACAAGTAGACTTTTTCACCGAAATTGGTGATAACATCAAAGCTCAACGCATAAAGGAACGTGTAGAGTATGACATAGAAATGATAAAAGAACTTGGACACTGCTCGGGTATAGAAAACTATTCACGCTATTTTGATGGGAGACAAGCAGGTCAACGTCCTTACTGTTTGCTAGACTTCTTTCCTGAAGATTACCTAATGGTAATTGATGAAAGCCATGTCAGTGTACCACAAATCTCGGCCATGTATGGTGGTGACCGTGCCCGAAAGACCAACCTTGTAGAGTATGGTTTCCGTCTTCCTGCAGCCTTTGACAACCGTCCTCTACGCTTTGAAGAGTTTCACAGTTTGATCCATCAGATTATCTATGTATCAGCAACACCTGCTGATTACGAGTTACAAGAAGCTGAAGGAGTAGTTGTCGAACAGCTAATCCGCCCAACAGGTCTATTAGATCCAGAAATAGAAGTGCGCCCATCAGAGAACCAAATAGATGATCTGATGAATGAAATAGTCATCCGTGCTGAGAAAGAAGAGCGAGTTCTGGTAACAACACTAACGAAACGAATGGCTGAAGAGCTTACCGAATACTTGCTAAATCATGATATTCGCACAGCTTATATCCATAGTGACGTTGCCGGATTAGACCGAATCAAAATAATCAATGACCTACGTGCTGGTATTTACGATGTCCTTGTGGGAGTCAATCTTCTACGTGAAGGACTTGATTTACCAGAGGTTTCACTCGTAGCTATACTTGATGCCGACAAAGAAGGCTTCCTTCGCAGCCATAGGAGTCTTACCCAAACAGCTGGACGCGCTGCCAGAAATGTCAATGGAAAAGTGATTATGTATGCTGATACCATTACGGAAAGCATGCAAAAGACCATTGATGAAACCATGAGACGGCGTACAAAGCAGCTGAAATACAACGAAGATCATCATATTACACCTAAACAAATCGTTAAAGCAATCAAAGGAACGTTGCCGACGGGTGGAGATAATACAACAACATCACAGTCTGTTTCTATTTCACAAGGTGTCAAAGGAGCCTATGCAGAGCCTGACAACACAATGCTTTTTGCTGCTGATCCTATCATAATGCACATGAGTAAGGAACAATTAGAAAAGAGTATTGCCAATACAACCACCCTCATGAAACAAGCAGCTAAAGACCTTGACTTCCTTCAAGCTGCACAATACCGAGATGAAATCATTCGCTTACAGAAAGAATTGGAAGCGAAACAAAGTGAGACAGAACAACAAAGAAAACGTTAAAAGTAACTATACGTACTACAAATATAAACATATTTACTTATCTTTGCTTATTAATATTGACACTTAATAAAAGTTTTAAGATTATGAAGAAAGCTTTGGTATCCTTACTACTGTGCCTTCCTACAATGGTTATGGCACAAAATACACTAACTCCAGAACAACAATTAGAACAAGCTCAACGACAATTAGAACAGGCAAAGGCTGCCCTAGAACAAGCAAAAGCAAATGCAGAGAAAGCGAAAGCAGAGGCTGAAGCAAAGGCTAAGGCTGCAGACTTACAGAAAAAAATAGAGGAAACCAAAGCTGAAACAGAAAAGTTACAGCGTGAAGCAGCCCGCATTGCTGAAGATACCAACAAGAGTAAGAGTACTAAAACAGCACCTTCCACTGTCCCGACATCATCTACGGACAACTCTAATGCAGCATGGGTCGTTCCTGAAACACCAACATCAATAGCTGCTAAAACCAACAAAACAGTTAGTAATGACAATAAACAATATTATATAGAGAATGGTGCTGTCCCTGAAATAAACGGGCAAGTACTATGGTCTGAGGATGTAAGTGTTCCAGGAGTAAGCGCTACTGAACTCTATGATAGAGCATTGGCCTTCCTTACAGAACTAACAAAAGGAAAGAATCAAATAGAAGGTAGTAAGGTAGCCTTGGTAAATAAAGCAGAGAATAGCATTGTAGCAACTATGCGCGAGAGGCTTATATTCTCATCAGGTTTCCTTTCTTTAGATTTTACACAGTTCAATTATCTCTTACAAGCAACCTGCTATGAAGGTCATGCAACCCTCACCATGAGTCGATTGAACTATAACTATGATGTACAAGGAAACATAACTCCTTATACTGCAGAGAACTGGATCACAGATAAATATGCACTTAATAAAAAGCATACTCGCTTACTTCCCGTATCAGGAAAGTTCCGTAAAGCTACTATAGACAGAAAAGACAGCATATTCTCAGGCTTTGCTCAGGCAATGAAACAAGCAAATTAAAAGAAAAGAATAACCCCTCTCCAGCCAGAGAGAAAGATAAATAAAAAAACTACAAGATGGAAAATCAGAATAGTACGGTACGTCGTCCTGACCACCGTATGCACAGACAAGAACGCAAGGACAAATTCTTATATATACGCCAATGGCTCAATATCATCTTTATGTTAGGAGCTGTCATAGGCGTTATTGTCTACTTTCTTGCCGACTTAACCACAACAGGTACGATCATTATCCTTGTTGCAATGGTATTTAAGATTATCGAATGTATACTTCGTTTTATCCGTTAATGAAGAAATCTGTATTATCCCTAATTCTTTTATTCGCAACAGCAAGTGCTGCAATTGCACAGAATAACAACCTCCGCCCCGTAGATGACGGTACTTTCACTGCTGATGGCTACAAAGAAAACCGTAATTTAGGACGTTCAGACTCTATCCAAAGTCAGCACAAGGAGATTCCACGTGGCATAAAAGTATGGACTATTGATGAGCGTTTCGGTGACCGTAAACCAGCTGTCCTCGACACATTATCATATATGTTCATGAACACTGTCTTTAATACAGGAGTTCGTGGAGAATATAACTCATTGGGTAATCTTGGTTCACCACGCCAAAACAGAATATTCATAGACCGTAAGAGTCCGTCAGAATTCTTCTTCCTCGACCCTTATGATATGTTTATTGTACAGCCAGGTGACTTTAAATTCACCTCAACGCTCTCCCCTATTACTATTCTTGATTATAATACAGCGGGAAATAGGACAGATGGAGAAGATCACTTCAAGGCAATCTTTGCTGTAAATGCTGGTAAAGAATGGGGCTTTGGTTTTAAGTTCGATTACCTTTACGGACGTGGCTACTACAGTAACCAAAGTACTTCTCACTTCAATTATAGTATGTGGGGAAGTTATTTAGGCGAACGTTACCAAGCCCACTTGCTCCTTTCTTTCAATCATCAGAAGGTGACAGAGAACGGAGGTATAGCCAATGATGCATATATCACACACCCAGAAGCGTTCAATGATTCATATAGTGAGTCTGAGATACCCACCATATTACAACAAAACTGGAATAGAAACGATAATCAACATATCTTTTTCAACCATCGTTATAGCCTTGGTTTCTTCCGTAGAGTCCCTATGACAGAGGAAGAAATTAAGGCTAAACAGTTTGCACTCAAGTCACACAAGGCACAAGAAGAGAAGCAAGAGAAAGCTAAAGCACGACAGCGTGCAAAGGCACAAGGAGAGAAATTCGATGAAGAAGCATACGACAAAGAAGAAAGATCTGCTGGACGTCCTGACAATGCAGTGATAGCTGGCGATGCTTCTCAAGCAAAAAAGGAGAGTACAGATAGTATAAGCAAGAACGAACGAACCATTGTCAACCTTGATGATTCAACCTCTGTAGCAGACAATAAGAAGTCAGGTACAGTCAAGGATTCTACTACACAATGGATGAAAGACGAATATGTCCCCGTCACAAGTTTCATCCATACACTTCGTTTCGACAATTATCGCCGTATCTATCAGGCTTACAATACTCCTACAGACTTCTATGCTCAGAACTATTTCAACTATGGTACTGCAGCAAATGATTCCATTTACGATCGTACGAAACACTGGTCTCTTAAAAATACCTTTGCCATTGCACTGCTGGAAGGGTTCAACAAATGGGCAAAAGCAGGATTGAAAGCCTTTGTTTCTTACGAGTTACGCCATTATGAACTACCATCAATGCAAACTCCAACAGGCTCAACAGTTGCATTCCTTGGTAGAGAAGAGAAATGGAATCAGCATGATCTCTCCATTGGAGGGCAACTATTAAAGTCACAAGGTAAGACTTTGCACTATGATGTTTCAGCAGAAGCGTGGTTAGTAGGAACTCGTTCGGGACAGTTCCACGTTGATGGACATGCAGATATCAACTTCCCGCTATTCGGAGACACGGTTAAACTGGCTGCGACAGCCTTCCTACACCGTTCTGCAGCATCCTTTTATATGAATCAATTCCATGGCAAACATTACTGGTGGGATAACAACCTTGACCAGCAAATACATTCCCGTGTGCTCGGAGAACTATCTTTGGAAAGGACTCATACGAAGCTGAGAGTAGGATATGATGTACTAAAGAACTATACCTACTTTGGTATACAGAATGACAGAACACTTAGTGGTGACAACTACCTCGTACAACACAATCAGCTGAACGTCAGACAATCTGGAAGTCCAATTAGCCTTCTTACATTGCAATTACAGCAGAACTTAAGGTTTGGAATATTCAATTGGGAAAATGTTCTAACCTTACAGAAGTCAAGTAAAGATGATATTCTCCCAGTACCAACATTCAATGCATACAGTAATCTATTCATAAGATTCCGCATAGCAAGGGTATTACACTGTGATTTCGGTGTTGATATGCGATATTTCACAAGCTATTATGCGCCAGAATACATACCTGGCATTGGTGCTTTTGGTATCCAGGAGACTGCTGCAAGCCGTACAAAGATAGGCAATTATCCTGTCCTTGACGCCTACGCCAACTTTCGTTTACAGCACACTCGCTTCTTTGTCATGTTCTCACATGTAAATAGTAGCGATGGAGGAGATTACTTCTTCACCCCTCACTACCCACTGAATCAACGCATATTAAGATTTGGTATCAGCTGGAACTTCTTTAATTAAACATCTATATTCTTACTATTATAGGCATCAAAGGAATGGTATCTGAGAACGATTATATAAAGACGAATAGCTTAAATGCATGGATTCTTGCTGCACGTCCTAAGACTCTCACAGGTGCAATGGTACCTGTCATGATTGGGACGGCATGGGCATGGAAGATTGGAGGAGCTGCAAACTTCCGTATTCTTCCTGCTATTCTCTGTTTTCTTTTCGCTTTTTTGATGCAGATCGATTCCAATTTCATCAATGATTACTTTGATTGTGTGAAAGGAAATGACGATCGTTCCACCCGATTAGGGCCTAAACGAGCCTGCTCAGAAGGGTGGATAACCCTCCCAGCCATGCGCATAGGACTCATCATCACATCGCTTTTAGCATGCTTCATAGGCTTACCGCTTATTATATATGGTGGGTGGGAAATGATCATTGTGGGTGCTATCTGCGTTCTATTCGCCTTTCTTTATACAACATACTTCTCCTATCTTGGTTTAGGCGACCTCCTGGTGCTTGTCTTTTTTGGTATTGTCCCAGTTGTCTTCACAACATACGCCATCCTACCTGATCATATGCAAGCCTTCCAACTTGAAGTTTTCATTACAGGTATAGCCTGCGGATTGGTTATCGACACACTCCTTGTAGTCAACAACTATAGAGACAGAGACAACGATAAAAGGGACGGAAAGATAACACTCATTGTCTGGTTAGGTACTAAAAGGGCAGAAAGATTTTATTCAGCATTAGGGATCTTTGCATATTTCCTAATGTTCTATGCTCTTTTCTTTAGTAACAATAATCTGTTATTTACACTTTTATTTATCTTATTCTATACCCCTTACATCCTCTTACATAAGAGGACGGCGAACTTTATGGCAAGAATTAACCAAGGAAAAGACCTGAATATCGTCTTAGCAAAGACTGCACGCAACATACTTATTTATGGTATTACAACGTCTGCAGCCATTCTCTTCTTGTAAGTAAGGCAACCACTAACAACGACTCTCATTCAAAATTCTTTTTGAAACATGCTTATGCAACAACCCAATCTTGAAATAATGAACTTTGTTGAGCAGCAGATTCTACCTCGATACAATGCTTTTGGGAAGAGTCATGGGCTATCTCATGTTCAACGGGTAATTAAGAATTCACTAGCTTTAACAGCTGTTACTGGGGCTGATGTCAATATGGTATACGTCATTGCTGCATACCATGATCTGGGTATGGAAGGACCTCGTGCCATTCACCATATTACCAGTGGAAAGATACTTACTGCTGATGCCCGATTAAAGAAATGGTTTTCGGCAGAACAGATAAAGATCATGAAGGAAGCTGTTGAGGACCATCGAGCAAGCAGTTCCCGTGCTCCACGGAGCATATATGGTAAGATCGTTGCAGAAGCCGACCGTGATCTTGACCCTAACGTTGTTTTTTCACGTGCCATTCTCTTTGGTATAGAGAATTATCCAGAGATGAATGAAGAACAAATGTGGAAACGTTTCAGAGATCACATGAAAGAGAAATATAGCCGAACAGGATACTTAAAGCTATGGATTCCAGGTTCACCAAATGCAAAGAACCTTGAGACTATCCGCAAGACGATTGATAACGAACAAGAACTACGTAAGACTTTCAACGACATTTATCCACAATTGATAAAAGAAGAGTCTGGACAATAAACTCCAAATCAGCAAAATGACCAAAGAAGAATTTATGCGAAAGGCTATTGAGCTATCTGTCAATAGCGTTAAAAAAGGTGGTGGTCCATTCGGAGCAGTCATCGTACGCAATGGTGAAATCATTGCTGAAGCCAGCAATAACGTGACTGTTGACAATGACCCAACAGCTCATGCAGAGGTTTCAGCCATCCGCAATGCGTGCCGAAAATTGGGAACTTTTGACCTCACAGGATGTGAAATATACACCTCATGTGAACCATGCCCAATGTGCTTAGGAGCCATTTACTGGGCACATCTTGATAAAATCTATTATGCCAATGACCGAAAAGATGCTGCAGCCATAGGATTTGATGATGATTTTATATATAAGGAGATTGAGGTTGAACCACAATACCGCAAGAAACCATCAGAGATTTTACTGCGCAACGAGGCGCTTGAAGCCTTCAAACTATGGAACACGAAAACAGATAAGATAGAATACTAATTCTGCCAAGATACTGTCTTCTGAGAATTAAAGATACCATAACGTGTAAAATTAATTCACAACACGGAGACAAAAGATGCTCTTTTGCATTCTAAAAGACGCCCTTTTAGGAAGTAAAAGGGCATCTTTTGACATGTAAAAGGTGCTCTTTTGGAATGCAAAAGGGCACCTTTTACTTTACGGTTTTTAATCACCTGATTCTCTGATAGATATAAAAGCGAAAATAAGGGATTATCTCCTGTTTATAAAACTCATATCCTTCATTTTCTGTTAAACTATTTCATAGACAGTCTAAGATACATTCTAACAGATTAAAGAACATCCAATGGCTTACGTAGATTTTGCTTTAAGCCTTTAAATTCAGAAGGTGTCATTCCCGTAATAGCCTTAAACTGATTAGACAGATACGCCACTGAAGAATAATTCATACGAAGAGCTATCTGCGTAAGTGTGAGTTCATCATATCGGATAAGCTCTTTTACACGCTCTATACGCAGCTCCATATAATAACGTTCAATCGTCTTTCCCTCTACTTCAGAGAAGAGTTTGGACAATGCACTGTAATCCTGGCGGAGTTCTGTAGAGAGATAATTGCTGAGAGTCCTTGCAGACTGATTATCTTGATAATGAACAAGCTTTACCAACGCAGCCTTAATACGCTCAATCGTCTGCTGCCTATGATCGTCAAGGAGTTCAAATCCTAATTTCTCAAGGGATGTACGAAGCTGTGCAAGTTGCTCTGTAGAAGGCTCCACTTCTATGATAGCTTCGCCCAAATCTACTTTTGTTGGATGTAATCCCATACGTTGTAAAACCTGATCAACAGCCATTTTACAACGATCACAGACCATATTCTTTATATAAATCGTTCTCATTTCTTTGCCTTTCGTGCTTCTGCTTCACGTGTAAACTCACGGAAAGTATAAATAATAATAGGAACTGTAAGCGAGAAAGAGAATACATCACTTACAGCCTGACATATCTCAACGCCCTTCAAACCAAAGAGAGATGGGAGAATAAAGATCAACGGAATAAAGAATAACCCCTGTCGTGCAGCTGCCAAAAGGTTCGCTCTCCACGGCTTACGACAGGTTTGCAGCAACATGTTACTTGCTAAAATAAACTCATTCAGTGGGAATGTACATAGCTGCCAGCGCAAAGCTACTATACCAATGGCAATCACATCAGGGTCATCACGGAAGACTCCAATGAGTGAACCACTAATAGCCCAGCCTATAATTAACAAAACAATGAGGAATATTGTACCAACAAGAACGGTAAATTTAAATGCTTCTTTCAATCTATCAAACAATCCCGCACCATAACAAAAGCCACATACAGGCTGGAAACCTTGTCCCAATCCAATGACAACAGAGAACGACAACATGGCTAAACGACCAACAATACTCATCGCTGCAATTGCCGAATCACCATAGACACCAGCTGCTAAATTCAACGACATAGTAGACACACAAGCCAGACCTTGCCGCATCAGAGATGGACTTCCACCATAGAATATCTCCTTATAGGCACGCCATGATGGAGAGAAATTACGGAAATGGATAGCTATATTTTCCCCTCTTCGCGCCATTAGGAACAATATTACGAATGATACAGTCTGTCCTATCACTGTTGCCCAGGCAGCTCCACTGACTCCCATATTGCATGTAAAAATCAACAGAGGATCAAGAACTACATTCAAAACTGCTCCCGAAACAATGCCAAACATAGCAAAATTAGCATTCCCTTGCAGACGCATCTGATTGTTCAAGGTGAGAGAAGAAGTTAAGAAAGGTGCACCAAGGAGAATAATTTGCATATAATCTTTGGTATAGGGAAGTATCGTTGGTGTACTTCCAAGCATCAAAGAAAGTGGATGAAGGAAGGTTTCACCTAGAATAAGAACAATAACTCCCAAGAAGAAAGAGCTGAAAAAGCCCGTAGAAGCCATTTTTTCAGCATTCTTATGACGGCGTGCTCCTAACTCACGGGATATATAATTCCCTGAACCATGCCCAAAGAAATAACCCATTGCCTGCACAAAAAACATCAGAGAAAAGACAATTCCGACTGCAGCAGTGGCTTGTGTATTGATCTTTCCGACAAAGAACGTATCTGCAATATTATACAATCCCGTTACGAGCATTGATATAATGGTCGGTATAGCCATTGTTATAATAACACGATGGAGAGGTCCTTGTGTCAGGAAAGTGTAATTGTCTGTATGTCCGTGCATAACTCCGAGTACTTTATAATGTGCAAAATTACAAATAGTCAAGAACAATACAAAATAAAATAGGGGAAAGAATCCGACAGACTCTTTCCCCTATTCGGCATTATTATATCTATATTTTAACGGTGTTCTAAGAGAATCTGAACAATACGTTCAGCCGAACGCCCGTCCCATCTGTCAGGGATTCCACACTTCTTCCATGTTCCTGACACCATATCTGTAAATGCACTGCGCAGCAATTCAGCATCTTCACCAACGAGAACATTTGATCCTACCTTAACTGTTTCGATATGTTCTGTGTAACTATTCAGCGTAATACACGGTATATTATTGAAGGTTGCCTCCTCTGCAACATTACCAGAATCAGTCACAATACCCTGTGCGTGCGATGTAAGGTAAGCAAACTGGAGATAGTTCAGTGGCTTTACAATATGCAGATTATGCAGACTGATATTCTTCTTTAAGCCCAATGCCATGATAACCTGTACCGCTGAATCACGCAACGGTGCAATGATCGGTAGGTCACCAGCCGTCTCACACAGTACACGAAGCATCTTTTCAAGGTTCTCTTGATCTGCTAACAATGCCTTACGATTGAGAGTAAACACAATATAACTGCCTTCTTTCAGAGGTAATCCAGCTAAGGCATCAATGTCATTGAGCCTCATTCCCTCAACACGTTCACGATTATAACGGATGTTATCAATGAGAATATTACCCACCATGTATACCTTTGACAGTTCAGCACCTTCCTTATTAGCAATACTATTATTGCTAAAACCAGCCGTAAAGAGGATGTCTGACAGACCATCTATAACCAAACGGTTTATTTCCTTAGGCATAGTAATATCGAAAGAACGTGTACCTGCGGCGATATGTGCCAAGGTTATTGCCTGTTTCTTTGTAACAATAGCAGCTGCCATCGTTGATGCGAGGTCATCAACTACTATCACTACGTCTGTTGGATGGCTCTGTAGATACTGCTCAAACTTAGACATTACCTGCCCTGTAAGCTCATTCAGGTTCTCACACTCCACTCCAAGATAGGCATCAGGACGCCTAATTGAGAGGTTATCAAACAGTTCATCTTCAAGTGTAGGGTCATCTGCAAGCCCTGCATAGACAAGAGAATATGTCACTTTATGTGGACTATTTTCCGCTGCAAGTTTGTTAATTACTCTGATGATTGGTGCCACCTTAATAAAATTAGGGCGTGCCCCACAAAAAATACAAAGCTCTGTTTTCTGCATTATTCCTATTATCCTTTAAACATATCCTTAATACCTCCGATAGAACCCATTAGGTTTGAGGCTTCAAACGGCAGGTATACAGTCTTCTGATTATTGTTATTTGCCAGATCTGTAAGCATCTGGATGTATTTCTGAGCAATGAGATAATTAGCTGGGTTGGTACTTTGTCCTACAGCTTCTGTTATCTTTTGTATAGCAATAGCTTCAGCTTCAGCCTTACGAATACGTGCTTGTGCCTGTCCTTCAGCTATGAGAATCTGCTGTTGTTTATCTGCTTCAGCACGGTTAATGGCTGCTTGCTTCTCACCTTCAGACTGCAGAATAGCTGATTGTTTCTGTCCCTCACTGGTGAGAATGGTAGCTCGTTTGTTACGTTCTGCCTGCATTTGCTTCTCCATTGCCTGTGAAACGCTTGCTGGAGGAGTGATATCTTGCAGCTCAACACGGTTTACTTTAATGCCCCACTTGTTGGTTGCATCATCAAGAACAGAACGAAGTTTCGTATTAATCGTATCACGTGAGGTCAGTGTTTGGTCCAATTCCATCTCGCCAATGATGTTACGTAGCGTTGTCTGGGTCAGCTTTTCAATGGCATTTGGCAAATTATTGATCTCATAAACAGCCTTGAACGGGTCAATAATCTGGAAGTAAAGCAGTGCGTTTATCTGCATTTGGATGTTATCCTTCGTAATAACATTCTGCCGATCAAAGTCATATACCTGCTCACGAAGGTCTATAGAGTTAGTATATGTATAGCGTCCAGCCTTCAGGGCAACGATGTCTTTCGCATGATCAATGAATGGAATGATGATATTAATACCTGGTTGAAGGGTTGCATAATACTTCCCAAGACGTTCAATAATCTTCGTTTCACTCTGCGAAATGATGACAATTGACATCTTAGCAAATACAATTACCAAGACAATAAGTGCTATAAGCACATAAGCTGCAATATCCATAAGCATAAAAGATTTATTTAATTATTCAAAAGTTCACTCTATTCTGAAAGCTCTAACAGGGTTCTACGGTTATGATAACAGAGTTGATACTTAAAATACGTACGTCCGTATTCTGGCGAATCTCTGCTCCATTGGCTGACTTTGCCTTCCAAGAATCACCGTCAACCTTCACCCTTCCGTACCCATTTGCTTCTATCTTATCCGTAACTCTACCTTCTCTACCTATCAGAGCCTCAACGTTACTAACCCGATGGTCCTCCCCCTGATGCAGATATTTCAATGCTATAGGGCGCACAAAGAAGATACTTAGGAGCGTAAAGATAACAAAGAAGATTACTTGTAGGGCGATACTGTCTGTAAAAGCAGCAACAACTGAAGCACAAAACCCTCCTATAGCAAAGCACATGATAAAGAAATCACCATTCATGATCTCTAAAATGAGACAGATAATGCCCACTAATAACCAGGATAACCATAAGTTCTGTACCAGATAATCTATCATAGTCGTAAAGGTTTGATTTCGTTTGTAAAGATAAGAATAAAATACGAACCTTTCAAATCTTTCTATAAAAATATATAACGGCTATCAACTTTCTCCGCTTTATGGTCCATTAAGGAATAGTAAATGAACAGGAGAAGAAGTTGATAGCCGTTAGTTTACGACACAAAAAGCCTATGCTTAGCGTCTCTTACCAGAACGATTCGTCGTACCAGAACCAATGTGAAGGGTTCTAACACTTGATGTTGAAGACACACTTTGGGGTCTATAGCCATGGTAATACTTCTCTGCTTCGGGCAACCACTTCTTGATATTCGCTATACGACGCTCATCTGAAGGGTGGTCACTCAGCACTTCTGCACGACTACCATTGGTAGCTGACGCCATACGTTGCCAGAAAGTAACAGCATTAGCAGGGTCATAACCAGCCATCGCAGCAAAGATTAATCCCATATAGTCAGCCTCGCTTTCATTATCTCGGCTATATTTCAGGTTACGGAAAGAGAATACTCCACTCGCTACCTGGGATGCGATATCACCTACTCCACCGCCTACTGTTGAATTCAAGACCGTACCCAAGACACTGGTTCCAATCTGTTGGTTCATCTGTTTGGTAATCTGTTCGGCACTATGCTTAGCCACTGCATGGGCTATCTCGTGCCCTAATACGATTGCCAGACTTGCCTCATTCTGTGTATAAGGTAGTAATCCCTCATAAACAACAATCTTTCCTCCAGGCATACAGAAGGCATTTGCCTGATTGTTTTTAATAAGATTGAATTCCCAACGGAAGTTCTTTACTTCACTGGCATAGCCATTACTACGTAGATAACTCTCTACTGCGTTGGCAAGTCTTCTACCCACACGCTGAACCATTGCCGTATTTTTTGCATCAGTTGACTTTGTAGCAGAAGCCATGAACTTTGCATATTCTTGATTACTGAGAGCAAGTAATTGCTCGTCAGAGATACTTATACGGTGTGTGCGACCCGTCAATGGGACTTTTGAAGACGTACCGCAGGCGGTCATCGTTGCTACAATGACTGCCATTAATAAATACTTAATTTTCATTTCTACTATTTTTTATAACTTTCTAACTGCGAAAGTACTACTTTTTCCGTTAGAAACAAATAAATAAAATGCTTTTTTATAAAGGTTAACGGCTTATCACATGTAGAGGATATCCTTTTATATTCCTACCATTTAGTATAGCTCTCAGCCATCAACTAACTCAGAAATAAGGACTTATCAAGGAACCAATTACAAATTCATCAGCAACTTTCGCGCATTCTCCTCTCATCTCTTTCGTCTTTTTCATAGCCCTTTTATCATCTTCAACATAACCTTCCCCTCTGCCTCTCACCCATTTTACTCTTTTACCTTTTTACCTTTCAAAAGACTCAAAACCGCCTCTATTTGTAAAACTAATTCCCAATTGAATTTTAAAAGGGCGTCTTTAGCATTGTAAAAGACGCCCTTTTACATGGTAAAACATGCCCTTTTGATGAGTAAAAGACGCCCTTTTGATGAGTAAAAGGGCGTCTTTTACAAACCTGTTTGTAACCATCTGATAATGTAGATGTTACAAAGCATGAAAAAGATTGTTTTTTCTTAATTTGCTATTCTTTGTGCTTTTGAAACTGTAAGATTACTTTACCACTTATAAAACTTGTCCTTCCACCTCCCTTTTGGCACCTAACACCTCAACCAGCACATAGAATTTCTCCTCCAGACTTGGCATTTCTGTAGTGCTCTTAAGCCTGTAAGGGACAACCCTCTATAATCTATCAGACAGCATCTGGCTTATACTGCTGTAATCTTTGGCGCCCAGTTTCTTCGGTTACAGGAATGAAATAAGCCGAGATAAAGCAAACTATCCCCAACAAAAAGACAAGAAGAAAGAAGTGACGATAGCCAATATTCTCCTGAAGAAGCCCTATAAACCAACCAGAAATCAACATGGAGAAGCTCGTAATAGCTGTAGCTAAGGAATAAGTGAAGGTAGGATGCTCGTTCTTTGTACAATGAACTAACCAAATAACATAGGCAGCCAACCCCATACCACAGCCGAATTGCTCAATAATCACACAAATATTGATTATTGATAACGTAGAAACAAAGTAATAACTAAGATATATAAAGAGTGCTTTTGGCAAGGTAATGCCCATTACAAATACCCATAACCAACGTTTCAACCCATCTCTTCTGATGAGCATTGTCCCTATACTACACCCTGCTATGAAGGCAAACGTACCGACAGTTCCTTGTACAAGACCCAGCTCTTGGGGTGAAAGCGCTATTCCACCATTACTTCCTGGGTCAATAAGAAAGAGAGGAGACACTCGGAAGAACATCCCTTCAGGTATCAAAAAACAAAAAAGGAAACAGAGACTTGCCACATAACCAGGCTGAATAACAACAGAAGACTTCACGTCACTCCACCACTTACGCGTCAAACCACTCCATATCGGAAGTCGAACATCAACTTCTTTCTTTGGAAGAAGAACAGTTTGGAGAACCATCAAACCAAACATAAGGGCAGCCAAAGACCAGAATACCATAGCCCAGGAAGGGCGTACGGTACGGTTTATAACCTCCAAATTTCCCGCAATAGTAATAGGTATGGCTAATCCTGCGAGTGCAGAAAGCAGATAAAAGACTGCACGACTATCGAAGAAAGCTGAACGATAACGTCGCTTAGACTCCTTCTTGTAGAACCGTTCTATGGCTACATCATGCAAAGAAGCACTTACTGCTATGATCATAAGAAACGTGACAGACCATGTAAACCAATGTGAGAATGTCACAGTATGGGCTATACCGGCAAGACATAAAGCCATGATAAACTCCGTCAACAGAATCCAAAAACGTTTGCTTTTATACCCAATAACAATTCTTCCCAGCAATGGACGGAAGATCAGAGGAACGAAAAACCATGACGTTGTAAGCGTGATTGCGCCGTTAGACATCCCCATCCGGTTGAAGAAAACCATTGATGTCATCATCAGAATAACATAAGGAAGCCCTCGTGTCATGTACAATGAAGGGAGCCACCGCCAATAATCTTGCCATTGACCAGCAATAGGTATTCCGTTGATTATCTTCTGATTCTCTTGCATATTACGCTTATGTTACTCAAAATAAAATATGTCTTACAACTTTAATTTATCTCTTTACAATCACTCATACAACCTTCTTACTTCTGCATTCTTATAGTAATGATAGAGTATTTGCTGGTAATCATACCCTTTCTCACCCATCATGGCAGCACCAATCTGACACAAGCCAACACCATGTCCCCATCCAGCGCCTGTCAGACGGAAGTATTGAGGAACGCCATTAACTATATCATAACTATCAACAACAAAGGCTGAGCTATATAAATGACTCTCACTCAATGCTCTTCTTATCTCTAATTCCTTGCCAATGACATAAGAACGCTTCGTACCTTCTATCCTCATACGATAGATTCTTCCGCTCTTTCCACGTGATAATGGTACAAAATTCTTTATTCCTCCAAAGTCTATACCTGTCTTTTGGGCTATTAATGCAGATAGTTCTGCCTGTGTGAACTCTACAGTCCAACGATAAAAGTCCTGCGTTTCTTGATCATAATTATTCAAAACCTGACCAAGAACAGCCTCATCATGTGTGTTACAAAAAGCTTCTGGTGATGAAAGAATCCATTCACGTGCTGCTTCTTCATCTGTTAAGTCCATCGTTGGTATACTTCCCAATGGTGCTTTATCCTCTACAGAGAGGAGATAAGGCTTACGAATGTTCTCCCAACAATATTGGAATTCCTCAGAAATCCCACCACAACACTTACTAAAACGAGCATCACAAATACTACCTTCTGAGAATAAAACCTGCCCACGTGTAGCATCTATAGCCATCTTTACGTGTGGGCTTGTAGCCTTTGTGATGCCTTGATAGCGCTGACAATGATCATCAGCACACACATCAAACAAGGTATGATCTTCTCGATCGAACCATCTAACCAACTCATTATCCGTCCTAACAGTGGACACTTCTTGATGTTCAGTCCCCTTTCCGAGGCTCTTTCGCTTCTCAATCTGTGCCAAAAGCCAACTACGAGAGATGACTGCATGGGCTTTTAATAACTCCAAAGATGACGTTGCACTCATCTCACTGGATATAACACTGGTCAGATAGTCTTCTACTGGCAACTCATTTATAGCATATAGCTTCCCGTTATCAACGATCAGATGCAGTGTTCCAAGGAAGGTCTGCACCTCTTTTCGCTCCCAATGGAAATTCAAACCAATGGTAACATCATCCAAAGAGAATGATGATTCTTGATCCTTAGGAGTGAAAACAAGTTCCCTCAGATGCGCACTTTGCCATAGAATCTCCCCCTTAGAGTATTCAACAGTCTGTTCTCCTGTTATCAATTCACCATCTATCAGATAGGAACCGTTCAATCTGAAATGGATCTTTTCAGCACTAACGATGCCGACAGAAACCGTTGGCTCCTGCTTCCATGGGCTGACATTATGCTGACAAATATGCTTTATCACTTCACGCATAGCCTCATCTGACAATGAAACTTCTCGCATAATATGTTCTGCAAGAGTAGGCGTAATACGCTCAAAGTCCACCTCTCGCGGAAGAATCATCAGTCCTGCCATATCCAAACTACCTGGACTTACTAAGAACTGTTGCTCCTTTTCAGCGAAATAGCAGTCAGGACGATGCTTATAACGGGGAAAAACGACTGATATAAACGTGTCATTTGCTCGCCAAGCAACAATGTTCATCATTGGTTCTGTCTCACCTTCTTTTATTGGAAGGGCATCATACACCAAACGAAACATCTGCTCGTCATGTTCCAAAGACTTACTTATAATCGCAATAGCAGGACAAACATAATCCTTTACCAGCACTATTCGCTCGTAATCATTGATTTTTAACAGCGTCTCTGACGTCTCATAGAGTTGTTGCCAATGCTGTTGTAGCGGAAGAACTCCGCTTGTCCCTGCTTGAAAATGCAAATGATCAGGTGCACTTGCACCACATTTAGGTCCATTATAGAACACCATTAGGTGGGGATAAACCGTCAATAGCTGATGCAACAACGGATAATTAGCAGCAATTGCCTGTGGTTGATGCTTGCGAGCAGGTATGGTAAAATGTGTAGGAAGGATGGGAAAAGGATTGACAAGGATATCAAATTCCTCATTAAAAGGCAGGATTATCTGTTCAGGAGGTCGATTTTTATCACAAAGAAAGCATGGACGCAGAGCCAATGTAGCCTTATCTATCTTTGCACCTGTGCTCACCATGCGTGCAGGATTGTACTGTGCAAGCATTGAACCAACCTCACGTGTTCGTACATTCCGCAACTCTTCGAAGCGTATCTGCACCCCTTCCCACTGATGTAGTTGCTCTTTAAAGAAATCAGTTAGTCCCATTTTATATCTTTCTATTCTCCCTTTGACGTGCCAGAACCTCTATTGTTCGTAGTTGATCCTTATATAAATTATTGGCATTTACCTTCTCTATGCTCAACACAGCATCACTATTACCACCCCAACGACGACAGAGATAAAGCTCATCATAGATTCTTCCGATACGAAAACGACGACTAAAAGCCAGTCCCATGGCGTAATCTTCTCCGTAACTTGTATTAGGGAACTGTAGTTTACGAGCCAAAGGAGTAAAGAATGCACGTGGTGCTCCGAGTCCATTGATACGTAAAGCATTGTTACAACCATTATCTTCCGTCCATTCACTATGGCTTATCAGCCCCGGAGGAAGCGTATTCAAGTCGAAGTCACACATACGATATGAACCTACAATCATCGCAGCTTGCTGCTCATGAAAGGCATTAATAATGGTCTGCAGGGTATTTTCCGATGAATAAAGATCATCGCTATCCAGTTGAACTGCAAAGCGTCCGCAATGTGAATCATTGATGGCATAATTCCAACAGCCCCCTATTCCGAGGTCTGTACGCTCTGGAATGAGATGTATCAAACGATCATCTGAAGCCAAAGCATCAAGTATTTCCGTTGTTTTATCCGTTGAATGGTTATCCACAACAATAACATTAAACGGGAAATCAGTTCTTTGTGAGAGCGCTGATAAGACTGCATCACGCACCGTCTTCTCACGATTAAAGACAGGAATAACCACTGATGCTTCTACAGGGAAGTGTCCTTCAGAGAAGTCAGGATATGTGTATAGCTTCGTGTCTACCAACGCATTCAGCGCGGAGAGGTGTTTTGTAGAAGCCTGTTCCATCTCTATTTGCACCTCACGGTTGCGAGGATTAACATAATCAAACTGCTTTTCACCACTCGTACGTAGGTCATTTTCCTCCTCAGTGTACAGGAATTCATTCAGATGAAAGACCTTTCCCTGTCTACTAAGGAAGAGACGGAGTGCATACCAACCAGCAAATTGATAATCATCAGAGCCCTGTTGTGCTGCAAAATCCTTCAAAGTTTTCACATTAAGAAGTACTACTGATCCGAAATCAAAGTCATCACGGATACTACCTAACTGATAATCGATTACTGGATGCTTGACAGTCTTACCGCCTTCTACCGAATAATGATCAGCATAAACCAGTGTTGCATCCGTCGCTTCAGCCACTTGTAACATACGTTCAATAGCTTGATAGCCCAATGTAAGCGGACTTTGTTTCAGGTAAAGTAGGGCATAATCAGCTGTTGCCTGTGCCGTAATCAAACGCATTGTAGCAGAAGACAATAAGCTATCTGTCTGCAAAAGCTGTGTTCGTTGGGGCAATGTATCTACCGACATACCCTCTGCCGCCAACACATATATGTCCTTCACCATCCTCTCTTTGGACAACTGAGCTATCAGGCTGTCAACCATTGAGGCTGTTCCGTAAGGTAAGAAGCAATCAATCTGTCTTTTCTTCTCCATGTGAAAGTATTATTTATGATATGCAAAGATAATACAAAATCTGCTCTTCCGTATGAATTAGAAGGGTATTCTTTTTCCTATCTGAACTTTTTCCGTAACTTTGTGACCACAAATTAAGATACAAAGACAATCATAAGGATGGTGAAAGAGAATCATATTGACCGTGCTTTGGCTTTCATGGAACAGCTTGAAAAGTTGGGTTCACAGCTTGAAAAAG
Source organism: Prevotella histicola (assembly GCF_055385135.1). NCBI lineage: Bacteria > Pseudomonadati > Bacteroidota > Bacteroidia > Bacteroidales > Prevotellaceae > Prevotella > Prevotella histicola. The sequence continues at coordinate 729,900 of NZ_AP043793.1, forward strand.
CTGACGAACAGCAGAAGTTGATGTTACAACGTATGCTGATCATGAGTCAAGAGGACAAGACTGAAACTAAAGAATATCACGAGCTGGAACAACAAAGTAAGAATCTTCAGACTATGATAGATAAATGGCGACCTATCTATAAAGAGCGTTTGAAGATGGTAAAGGAAGCTAAAGAAGCTGCGAAAAGATAACTTACAGGAAATGGAAAAGGATAACAACAAAGGTGGAATGATGAGTGTTATTGCTGCCTTGGGCGCAAATGTGCTTGTAGCAATATCTAAATTCGTTGGTTTTGCAGTATCCGGTTCAGCCGCAATGCTCAACGAATCAATCCATAGTATTGTGGATTGTGGTAACGAGATACTGTTACTTGTTGGCAACAAGCAGGCTGAAGCAAAGATAACAGACCAACATCCGTTTGGTCAAGCACGTGCAAAATACTTCTATAGCATGGTAGTTGCCATGATGTTGTTCTTTGCTGGTGGTGCTTTAGGCATCATGGAAGCAACGGAAAAGCTGTTTCATCCAGAGCATAGTGTGGAGAATACGTGGCTTGTCATGGGCATCTTAATCTTCGGTCTGATAGTTGAGACCATCAGCCTACGTGTTGCTTTCAAGGAAATCAAGGAACTCAATAAGGACAAACTATCCCTTTATAGATTCCTAAGAGAGAGCCGGCACAGTGAGATTCTAATCATTTTTGCCGAAGACAGTTGCGCTGTTATTGGTTTGTTGATAGCTCTTGGCGGAACACTTCTCAGTCATTTCACGGGTAATCCTTTCTATGATGCATTGTCTGGTGTGCTGATTGGTGTACTCCTCTGTACTGCAGCTCTCTTCCTTGCACGTGAGTTCTATAGTCTACTTATAGGAGAAAGCGTAACTGAGAATGACCTGGTGCGAATCAAGACATCATTTAATAGAAAAGAAATCAGCCGACTTATCAATGTAAAGACTGTTCATCTCAGCCCAACAGATATCCTTCTCACAGCGAAAATAGATGTAAAAAGTGAGTATGAAGCACATTCAGCTGAACTCATTAACGATATTGAAAGAGATGTACGGGCATTATTCCCAGCATACAACATCTATATTTATATTGAGACAGATAAATACAAAGAGGATTATAAACGATAAACAAATCTGCCAAAAGCCATACTCTTGAAGGAGAATTACCACATAAGGCAGAGCAATAGACTATAAAAAATGGCAATGGAGACTTATTCATCAAGTTTCCATTGCCATTTCTTCATATCTACACAACCATTTGGACGAAAGGTTACACCTTCTTCTTCCAACAAATGGCGCTGTTTTATCCAGCCAGGTGCCAACCTCCCTACATTATTCACGACCCTATGACAAGGCAGTCCTTCTGACTCTGCTGCTCCATGAAGCATCCTTCCCACCAATCGGGAGTGATTTGGGCATCCCACAAGCCATGCTATCTGCCCATAACTTAACACCTTCCCGAAAGGAATAGATGCTACAACATTATATACTTCCTTACGGAAAGCCTCAACATCTACAGCCATCTAACGCTATATTGTTCACAAAGGACAAAGGACAACCAGACAGAATATTATCCATCCGACCGTCCTTTGTTATGATTAACTTTCGTTTCAGTATACCGATTAGAGCTGTGCTTCTACAGCCTTCTTCACCTCTTTGAGGTCTACTGTTGGCTCAAAACGAGCTACAACCTCACCATTTTTGTTTACGAGGAACTTAGTAAAGTTCCACTGGATATCGTTCTGTTTACGTGGTTCTGGGTTTGCCTTGTTGTAAAGATCCTCCATAATAGCAGCCAACTTCTCCTCATAAGCACCGCCAGCATAACCTTTCTCACTCTTCAACCATGTGTAGAGAGGAAGTTCATTAGCGCCATTTACCTCACTTTTCTTGAATTGTGGGAAGTCAACACCAAACTTTGCGGTACAGAACTCATGGATTTCTTCATCAGAACCAGGAGCCTGATGACCGAACTGATCACATGGAACATCAAGAATCTCAAATCCTTTATCCTTCAACTCATGGTACATAGCTTCCAATTCCTCATACTGTGGAGTGAAACCGCAGCCTGTTGCTGTGTTTACTATAAGGAGAACTTTACCCTTGTAAGCATCAAGACTTACCTCATTACCTTTCTTATCTTTCAACTTGAAATCATAAACTGTTGCCATAACTTTTCTGTTTTAATATTTATAATGTGATTTTTATTTATCTCTAAAAGAACATCTGTCAAGACTCACCATTGCGAACTGGCGGAAAGGATATAACCTCTTTTATTCTATTTACCTAAATAAATCAATAAAATAGAGTCCCCTATACTTCTCTGATAGCGCTTGTTCCACTCTCTTTCAGCCTATCGCTGTTAGAAAAGGCATGTCACCTTTTGCAGCTTTCACCACAGTCGGTGTCATGCCTCAATCTACCTAACGTTTTTATTTATCATCAAATGACACTACACATATGTGGGTGTCAAATTCATCTCGACGTTACAAAGATAGAAATAATAATCTATATCGTAGACGATTTGCGCTCTTTTTTAACATCATTTTGCACCTATCAACTACAAAAAGACGCCCGTTAAGTCCCCTTAACAGATACCTGTAAAACATAAAAAATAATCTTCAGGCATACCATGCCAACCAACCAGAATTTATTACCTTTGCATTTACAACATCTAATAGACTATAGAAATAGAACAAGAGATAATTAACAATTTCAGAAACTACAAACAAAATGAAGAACAAGAATCATTATCAAGAAGCACCAGAACATTATCTTCTATGCTACAACACCACATGCGGAAAAGCAAAAACATGTCTACACCAATTAGTTGCATGCGCAGGAATCAACAAGGACGCTGTTGTGGAATGCGTAAACCCAGCTGTCAACGAAGGAGAAAACTGTACCTATTACCAGCAAGACCACATTGTACAGATGGCATACGGTATGAAACAAACATTCAAAAAGGTACTCGCCAGCGACATCACAAGTATGCGTAGCACTCTTATAACATACTTCGGTAACGGTTCATATTACGCCCGCAGGAACGGAGAAAAAGCCATAACACCCGCTGAACAGGAATATATCAGCAGTGTGTTTAGGGACTACGGTTATGCAGAAGGAGCCACTTTCGACAGTTATAAAGACGAAGTTGAATGGTGAAGGAGCACAATACCGAAAATTACAAGCGCCTTGTAGAAAGATTACAAGCCGCTTGTAATAGTATTACAAAGGCCTTGTAGAAGTATTACAAGGCCTTTGTAATTTTCTGTATCACGCTGCCTTATACTGCAATATTGCATATTCCTCCATGAGAAAACACGTATATTAGCTAATTTTTCGTTATCTTTGCAGCAACAAAACATTGAGAACGAGAATGAAAAGTGAGAAGAAATATTTGTTAGGAATGACCCTTGGTGAACTGAAAGAGGCTGCTAAGGCACTTGGCATGCCTGCTTTTACAGGTGGACAGATTGCCAAATGGCTCTATACACAACATGTGAAGAGCATTGACGAGATGACGAATATTTCAAAGGCTAACCGCGAAAAGCTGGCTGCAGCGTATGAGATTGGTTGCAAAGCTCCCATCGATGCGCAGCATTCTAAGGACGGAACGATAAAATATCTCTTTCCAACTGACAACGGAAAGTTTGTAGAAACTGTATACATCCCTGAAGAAGACCGGGCTACACTATGCGTTTCTTCACAAGTAGGATGCAAGATGAACTGCTTATTCTGCCAAACAGGAAAGCAAGGTTTCGAAGGTAGTCTGTCAGCAACGGATATCCTTAACCAAATATACTCACTCCCTGAACGTGACAAACTGACGAACATTGTCTTCATGGGACAAGGAGAACCCATGGACAATCTAGACAATGTGTTGCGCACAACAGAGATAATGACTGCCGACTTCGGCTATGCCTGGTCGCCAAAGCGTATCACGGTCAGCAGTGTTGGCATAAAAGGGAAACTTAAAAGATTCTTGGAAGAGAGCGATTGTCACGTTGCCATCAGTCTACACTCACCACTCCATGATCAGCGTTCAGCCTTGATGCCAGCAGAAAGAGGTATGTCCATAGAGAGCATTGTGGAACTTTTACGCAACTATGACTTCTCTCATCAGCGCCGACTGTCATTTGAATACATTGTTTTTAAGGATGTCAACGACTCCGAAGAGCATGCGAAGAGCATCGTAAACCTGCTCAAAGGGTTAGACTGTCGTATCAATTTGATACGCTTCCACCCTATCCCTAACATTCCATTGCATGGATGTGACGACCGAAAAATGGAGGTTTTCCGCAATTATCTGACGCGTCATGGGATATTCACAACCATCCGTGCCAGTCGCGGACAGGATATCTTTGCCGCCTGCGGACTGTTATCAACAGCTAAAAAGATAGCTGATGAGCGTCGGTAAACAATATTTCTCCTGCCTGTTACTGCTCACTTTACTTCTAACAGTGAGTAGTTGCAATATCAACAAGGGTCAGCCCGTCAGTGGAGGGAAGCCTTATGAAGTGGTTGTCGTAGGCGATCAGGACAGTATTGTGACGAAAACGCTTAGTGCTCCAATACCAGATCTGGTACGGAAAGAGGCATCATTCGATGTTATACAGGTAAGAAAACTGAGGCCGAACGACTTAAACCGTCTCTCACATGCCATCGTTACGGTCACTATTGACCCACAAAAAGGGAAAAATATACAGCTGACTACAGAGCGTGATGTAGATGTTCAGAAGCAAGTAATTGTGCATATTACAGTGCCGAACACAACTGTTCTTCGCCTTTTTATGGAGAGAAACGGAAGCAGACTGCGCAACTATCTCAATAAATTCGAGATAGAAAGAGCACAAGAAGCACTTGCAAGCCATCATAACAAGACTGCAGAAGAAGCCATTCAGAAGATGTTTGGCGTGCAAATGCTCATCCCTGCTGAGATGAAAGCAAGTAAAAAAGGAAAGAATTTCCTTTGGTTTTCACAAGAAGACGGTGCCAACAGTGTCAACATATGCCTATATCGGGCAACAGATATAGACTTCAAACATCAAAGAGACAGTGTTATGCGCATCAACATACCAGGTGAACATGACGGTATGTACATGCAAACTGCATCACTTACAACCGTACATATAAACCCAGGAAAGTCCATAACAAACTGGGGGACATGGGAGATGAAGAACGATGAGATGGGTGGTCCCTTCGTGGCTTACCACCCCATAGGTACAGATATCACTGCTGAAGTATTCGTTTTTGCACCCAACAAATCAAAAAGGAATCTCCTTCTAAAAGCAGAAGCAGCCCTATATACTCTTAAAAACAAAAGAGATAAAAAGGCAAAGTGGTAAAAAAGTAAAAGAAATAAAGGCTAAAAAGCTGAAGAGAAAAAGACAAATAAAGACATAATAAAAGATAAATTCATACAAGATAAAGCAATGAACGAAAACAAAAAGATCCGTGTGGCGATAACACATGGGGATACAAACGGAATCGGATACGAACTAATATTCAAGACTTTTGCGGAGTCGGAGATGCTAGAACTCTGTACTCCTATCATCTATGGCTCACCAAAGGTGGCTACATATCACCGTAATGCCCTGGACATAGAGGCAAACTTTACGATTATCAATAATGCCTCAGAAGCTCAAGAAGGCAGACTCAACCTGCTACCTGTCTTTGATGAGGAGATAAAAGTAGAATTCGGTGTACCTTCAGAAGAGTCTGGTAATGCAGGATTGAGAGCTATTGACTGTGCACTGGAGGATTACAGAAAGGGCCTTTTTGATGTTTTAGTGACCGCGCCTATTGATAACAACAACCAATTCCACTTCAGTGGGCAGAGCAGATACATAGAAGATCATCTCGAAACAGAGGGACAAGGATTGTCAATCCTCGTAAACGACGAGCTACGTGTAGCTCTTGCCACACGTAATCTACCACTGCGTCAAGTGTCTGAGTCGCTCTCTAAGACGAGTATCATCAATAATGTGACGACACTTTTCCAAAGTTTACGCCGTGACTTCCGCATCTCTTGCCCTCGCATAGCCCTACTTGGCTTAAACCCAAAGGCTGGAGATAACGGACTACTAGGCTCAGAAGAGATGGAGATTATCGCTCCCGCCATTGACGAACTCGTAGAGAAAGACATTCAGGCATTCGGTCCTTATGCTGCAGACACCTTCTTTGGATGTAACGAAGCAGAGGAGTTTGACGGCGTATTAGCGATGTATTACGAACAGGGATTGTCTCCATTCCGGACACTTTCAGCATCTCCTGGCATCAATTACACCGCCGGATTACCACTCGTTCGCACTGCTCCGGAGCTTCCTAATAGCCTGTCTATCGCTGGAAAGGGTATTGCTGATGAGCAAAGTCTTCGTCATGCAATCTATTTAGCCATAGATATTTTCCGCAACAGAGCTGACTATGATGCCCCAATGGGTAACCCTTTACCAAAGTTGTATAAGGAGAAACGAGATGAAAGTGACAAGGTTCGTTTTGCTATTCCTCGCAAACGGGAAGACCGCACACCGCAATCTGAAAACGAGAAAGAAGCACACTAAAGTGCTGTTCTCACTGTAACGTATAGAGAAAGCAAAGGAAGTTCATGAACAAGAAGTATCAAAATGGCTTTTTCATCTTTGGTTTAGTTGTGCTTATCATCATGATAACACAACTTGACTTTGCTGACGTATGGCATAATATCCAACATGCTGGCTACTGGTTCTTCGCTGTTGTTATCCTATGGGCTTTCCTTTATCTATTCAATACAGCTGCTTGGTTTACCATCATTCGTAGTCAAACCAAGGATAAAACAGATAAGAAAAAAGTCTCTTTCCACTGGCTTTATAAGGTTACAGTCTCTGGATTTGCACTCAATTATGCAACTCCCGGTGGGCTGATGGGCGGAGAGCCCTATCGCATCATGGAACTTACGCCTAAGATTGGAGCAGAACGTGCCACATCATCCGTACTGCTCTATGCCATGACACATATCTTTAGCCACTTCTGGTTTTGGCTTCTTTCGATATTCCTTTACATCTTTACCCAGCCAATAAACCTCTTTATGGGCACTATGCTCACTGCTGTTGGAGTGTTCTGTGTGTCCGCTATCTGGTTCTTCCTCACTGGTTACAAGAAAGGATTGGCTGTACGAGTGATGAATATAGTACGCCATCTCCCTCTTATCAAGAGATGGGCAGAACCTTTTATAGAGAAACATAAGGAACAACTGGACACTATTGACCAGCAAGTTGCATCATTACACAATCAGAATCCACGTACTTTCTTGATGGTTGTATCGCTGGAATTGGCTTGCCGCATATGTAGTGCACTGGAGATTTTCTTTGTTCTTCTGGTCCTCATGCCAAGCGTTAACTACATTGATTGTATCCTTATCCTTGCTTTTACCTCGCTCTTTGCCAACATGTTATTCTTCATTCCGCTACAGTTAGGCGGTAGAGAGGGCGGATTTCTCATGTCTGTTACGGGCTTAGGGCTCAGTACAAGTGCTGCAGTCTTCGTTGCTTTAATCGTCCGCATACGCGAATTAATATGGACAGCCATAGGGTTGTTACTGATAAAAATGGAAAAGAGGAAATCTGAATGATTTCCTCTTTTTTTTCAATTCATTACATTAACACCCACTACCATCAATCTTACAGGATGGAGCAGTATCCCCTTCACCCAACTGACTATAGTTGCGGAAGTTCTGCTCCAGCTTCTCTACCGTGTTTGCACCCGACAGAAGATTATGATATTTACCATCCACCTCTATCAAAAGAGTTGGGAAACTCTCTACACCAAAACTATCAGACTTCTTGAAATCATCCTCTGCGAGAGTCTTATTGTCCCAATTATTTTTCAGTTCTGACGCATATTTATCTGCATCAACACCCAGATTCCGTGCAATATCTACAAAGATTTCTGGTTCGTTTAAATCCTTTCCATCTATGTAAAATGCCCTTTGGACTTCATAAATGAACTCCCCCCACTGCGTTTTTGGAAGCATCTCACGTACCAATGCAAAAGCTATCGCGGGTTTAACGGAATCCATCTTCAGATTACCTGCAGCCAATTGCCTTTCATAAGCGTCCCCAAAAGGCACACCATAATATCTTGTTATACGTGCATTTGATTCCTTAACATGCTCCAACATAGAAGCTTTTATTGTCTCACCACCTACGAACAATCCTCCAGAATACATCTCAAGGGAGATCTCGGGGTGATTCTTCAAGAACTTAGAGAAGACAGACTCGAAACCATAACACCAACCACAATAGGTGTCAAATACATAAATTACTCTCATACTCAATAAGATTTATTCTATCAATCATTACTTATTGCACAAAAAGTGTACCACGAAAAGCTATCCCCCTCCACCCGTTTCCTCCTCAACAAGAAGCTTAAAAAGAATGTAAAATGACGATAATCCTCAATAGTAAAACTATATTACAAAAGTTAAAAGGTCATGACAAGCAAAACAGGAAGATATTGGACTTTTACGGATTCATAACTATCACAAAACCAAACAGTTACAAACAGGCTTTCAAAAGGGCATGTTTTGCATTGTAAAAGGGCACCTTTTACACGTCAAAAGGGCACCTTTTACATTGCAAAAGGGCATCTTTTGCAACACAAAAGACGCCCTTTTAAAAATCAATTAGGAAAATATTTCACAAAGAGAGCATTTATTCCTTTTGGGATTCACACACTATTAAGACCAAAGAGACCCATTAAGCAGATTCATTCACCGACTTTCCATCCTCTGAAAGTGCACATAAGAAGTTGTTAAAGTCTGCCAAAGTTGCAGTTTTTACAAATATAATAAGTAAATTTGTCAGTCAAATGAATACAACAGAACTACAAAGAATCAAACAAAGATATAACATTGTAGGTAACTGTGATGGGCTTAACAGAGCATTAGATGTTGCCCTTCAAGTTGCACCTACAGATTTATCAGTACTGATTATCGGCGAGAGTGGTGTCGGTAAGGAGATTATTCCCCGTATCATCCATGACAACTCGCCACGTAAGAGAGAGAAATATTTCGCCATAAACTGTGGATCTATCCCTGAAGGGACTATCGATAGTGAACTGTTCGGGCATGAGAAAGGCTCTTTCACAGGTGCTATTGGTGAAAGTGAGGGTTATTTTGGCATCGCCAACAAGGGAACAATCTTCCTTGATGAGGTTGGAGAATTACCCATGGCAACGCAAGCGCGACTGCTTCGTGTACTGGAAACAGGCGAATATATACGTGTTGGAGGACAAGAAATACGCAAGACTGATGTCCGTATTGTCGCTGCAACCAATGTAAACATGCGCAAAGCCATCAGTGAAGGTAAGTTCCGCGAGGATCTTTTTTACCGTTTGAACACTATTCCAATCCAAATACCGCCACTCCGTGAACGTGGTGAAGACATCATTTTACTCTTCCGTCTCTTTGCAATGCAGATGGCAGAGAAATACAGATTGCCTAAGATTACACTCACAGATGAAGCACGTCAGATACTTCTTCAGTATAAATGGCCTGGAAATGTACGCCAATTAAAGAACATAACAGAACAAATGTCTGTCTTAAGTGAGAAGCGCGAGATTGATGCAGACACCATATTGCACTTCATTCCACGTGATCAAGACAGCACACAATTGGCCCCCATACAGAACAATGGCGCTCACAGCTACGAGAGTGAGCGTGAGATTCTATATAAAATTCTCTATGAGTTACGTGGCAATGTCAGTGACTTGCGACGTGATCTGACCAATGTTCGCAAACAATTAGAGGAAAACAGACAACTCAACGGTGCAAACGGCTTCCAAGCAGCTGCACCAACAACGTCTAATTTACCATCTGCTCCGACTAAACCAGGCATCAGATCACCTGAACCTATCGAACATATAGTGGATGCGGAGGCGGAAGAAATATCCGAACCAGAGACCCTTAACCTTAACGACATAGGCAAACTTCTGGTTGAAAAGGCCTTAGAGCGTAATAACGGCAACAGGAAAAAGGCTGCACAAGAGCTTGGTATCAGTGACAGAACACTATATCGACGCATCAAACAATACGGATTAGAAAACGATTAAGACAAGCAAAACAATAAGGAAAAACTTATCCCTCTATAGCCAAACATAAGATGAAGATAGGAAAAAACATAAATACAACACGCCATCTAACGTGGACTGTAACAGCCATCTGCCTGCTCCTGCTGGCTGCATGTAGCGTATCTTACAAGTTCAATGGCGCAAGTATCGATTATAATAAGGTACATACCATCCAGATTTCGGACTTCCCTATCCGCTCAACCTACGTTTGGGGACCTATGGGACCTATGTTTAACAACCAACTAAAAGACGTTTTTGCAAATCACACACGCCTCCAGCAGGTTAAACGTAATGGTGACTTAAAGATTGAAGGTGAGATAACCCAATACCAGCAACGTAACAAGAGCGTATCAAGTGAAGGCTACTCCGCACAGACAGAACTGTCTATCACTGTCAACGTACGCTTCACTAACAATACGAACCATAAAGAAGACTTTGAACGTCAGTTTACTGCTACATCAAGTTATGAGACAACCAGGAACCTGAACTCAGTACAAGAAGAGCTCGTAACACAGATGGTGAAAGACTTGACGGACCAGATTTTCAATGCAACAGTTGCTAATTGGTAAGCTATCCCATAACAACATCAACACTTATCAACACTAACTCAGCATATGGATATTGCCTATCTCATTAACCATCCAGAAAACCTGAACAAAGAAACTCTGTACGATTTACGGAGCTTGCTTGCTCTTTACCCCTACTATCAGCCAGCACGTATCCTCTTACTACAGAATCTCTTCCTGCTTCACGACCCTACATTCGACGAAGAATTGCGTCGTGCAGCAATGTATATAGCAGACCGTCAGATATTGTTCAACCTGGTAGAAGAAGCTCATTACCAGCTAATTCCACAACAAAAGCAGAAAGGAAACAATGCACAAGAAGCTATAACAACAGATACTGAATACCTCAAAGCCAACGAAGACAGGACCACTTCCCTCATAGATGACTTCCTTGAGCAAATTCCAGAGGAGGAGATACCTGCAGATACACAAGTACATCGGAAGCCAACTCCAGCCGATGCAACTATAGACTACGTCGCTTATCTACTTGAAAGTGAGAATGAACAAAAACAAGAGACCATCCCTCAGCTGAAAGGTCAGGAACTTATAGATGACTTTATCAACAAAGAAAATGGTAAAATCACACTACAAGAAGAGACAGAATACGAACTTGAAGAAGCTGATTCTGCCGAAGAGGCTGAGAATGAGGATACTGGTTACTTCACAGAGACCCTTGCTAGGATTTATATTAAACAAGGAAGATATTCTAAAGCATTGGAAATTATTAAGCGATTAAATTTGGTTTATCCGAAAAAAAATCGTTACTTTGCAGACCAAATCCGTTTTTTAGAGAAACTGATAATAAACAATAGTAAAAAATAAAACAAGAAAAATGTACACGTTATTCGTTATTCTTATCGTGGTAGCATCACTCATGATGATCGGAATCGTATTGATTCAAGAGTCAAAGGGTGGTGGTCTCGCATCAAACTTCTCATCTTCTAATGCCATAATGGGAGTCCGCAAGACCACAGATTTCATAGAAAAGGCAACATGGGGATTAGCTATTGCCATGGTTGTCATCAGCGTAGCAAGTGCTTACGTAGCTCCTTCAGCAACAACTGATGAGAGTGTTATAGAGAAAGCAGCTACAGAAGGCAATACAACCAACCCTAATAACCTTCCTAACTTTGGTGCAAGTCAGCAGAAACAAGCTGCTCCTGCTGCACAGAAAGGTGGTGCAACACAGGCTCCAACAGCCCCAGTAGCCCCTGCAAAGTAAAAGGATAAAATAAAAAAAGTACGGGAATTATTTGGTCAATTCATTTAAAACCCGTACCTTTGCACTCGCTTTTAAGCAATAACCAAATACGGTGGATGTAGTTCAGTTGGTTAGAGCGTCAGATTGTGGTTCTGAATGTCGTGGGTTCGAGTCCCACCCTCCACCCTCAAAAGGTAAGCGGAAGTTCAATAATTATTGAACTTCCGCTTTTTTTATGTCTATAAATCAAACTCTGAATAGAGGAGATAAACAGCTGCTATTGCTTACTTTGTATAGAGATAGTATCACCAATGACAACTATGGCTTGCTTGTTTGTAATTGGTTTTAAGGGCAGATGAGTGTTTTCTTGCATAACTATCCGAGTCGCTTCAATAAAGGGGAAGCTATTAAAATGCACAACAGGATAGAAACTTACGATACCAAGTGCTGTAAAATCTTCAAATCCTGGTGTCATAGAAAGATGATTATCCATTTTCGTTGCATACTCTATATTAGGAGCAAAGACCATAGCCCCTGCTGATTCTCCTATATATAGTTTCCCCTTCTCCACCTGTTCAACTATCAATCTGTCGGTCCCTGTCCTTCGTAATTCTTGCATAAGAAAGAAAGTATTACCACCAGAGACATAGATACAGTCACAGTTCCTCAACACAGTTTCTATCTCTTTCTGTTCACATTGTGTAATCTCTAATTCTTTTATAGTCAATCCGAGAGCGGCAAGAGCTTCCCTTCCTTCTTCCACATATTGATTAAAATCTTCATGGATACTTGCAGTTGGGATAAATGCTACAGTCTTTCCGCACAAAGAAGTGGGAACACTCTGAGGCAAAAGAGTGGCTACCTCAGCAAAATATGAGCATAAAAAGATTTCCTTCATTACTATTTTACACTTTAGGGAACAAGATCTCGTTTCCTGATCTTCATACTATAAAAGGATTAAAGATGAGGAGAAGAGCCTTAAATATGGATTAGCATACTCATTATTCCATCCCTTTCAGATCTAACAATACAAAGATACGGATAATTTTTCTAAGTAAATAACATAATCAGTAAGATTCTAAACTAAAAGAGAATTGTGTAATTAGGATCTCTTCGCATCGCTTTATTCTTGTATATCAGACGATAAGTCTATAAAAAAAGGATGTCTGAAAAACCTTCAGACATCCTCTTTTATACTATTATATATATCCTAATTATTGCATATCATAGACCACTTGCATCAGCTTCTTACCCAAAGCGTCAGCTGCTTCCATAGTGTTTGCCTCGCTATAAACACGGATGATTGGTTCAGTATTCGACTTACGAAGATGAACCCAAGCCTCTGGGAAGTCGAGTTTAACACCATCAATGTCAGTAACCTGTACATCTTTCTCCTTGCCATAAAGCTCTTTCACGCGTACAAGGATAGCATCTACGTCTGTTTCAGGAGTAAGATCAATACGGTTCTTAGCAATGAAATACTCTGGGAAAGTCTTACGAAGCTCACTTGCCTTCAGTCCTTTCTGTGCTAAAGAACTCAAGAATAGAGCAATACCAACAAGAGCATCACGCCCGTAATGGCTCTCCGGATAGATTACTCCACCATTACCTTCCCCACCAATAACGGCACCAACTTCCTTCATCTTCGTTGTTACATTCACCTCACCAACGGCTGCTGCATAATACTTGCAACCATGTTTCTCGGTAACATCACGCAAAGCGCGAGTTGAAGAAAGGTTACTTACCGTGCTACCCTTCACATGGTCGAGGACATAATCAGCTACTGTGACGAGTGTATACTCCTCTCCATACATCTTACCGTCCTCCTGAATAAATGCCAAACGGTCTACATCCGGGTCTACAACGATACCTAAATCATATCCACCCTTAGCAACTTCATTCATAATACCTGTGAGATTCTTCTCAATAGGCTCTGGATTATGAGCGAAATCACCTGTTGGCTCTCCATTGAGGAACTTATATTCTACACCAAGACGGTCGAGAAGTTTGGGTAGGATGACACCACCGACAGAGTTAATAGAATCAACTACGACACGGAACTTACGCTTCTTGACAGCTTCAAGATCAAGTAATTCCAACCCCATCACGGCATCTATATGGCGCTGATCATACGAATCATCATCCGTATAGCTACCCAATCCGTCTACATCAGCATATTCGAAATCCTCACGTGCTGCTATATCAAGAACCTCAGCACCATCAGCAGCTGTGAGAAACTCGCCCTCTTCATTCAGAAGCTTCAATGCATTCCAATGGCGAGGGTTGTGAGAAGCTGTGATAATAATACCTCCGTCAGCCCCACTCATGCGTACTGCCAACTCTGTTGTTGGTGTTGTTGCTAACCCAATGTTCACTACGTCTGCGCCAATTCCCATCAACGTACCACACACAACATTCTTAACCATTGGTCCAGAGATACGTGCATCACGTCCGACAACAATCTTCAACTTCTTTCCAGGGTGCTTACGAGCAATGAAAGTAGCGTAAGCTGAAGTAAACTTAACGATATCCAGCGGATTCAAAGTATCACCCGCACGACCTCCGATAGTACCACGGATGCCGGAAATTGATTTGATAAGTGTCATACTTAAATATGTTTAGAGAGAGTATAAAACCTCTCTGCATTATCTTATAAGTTTCTTAGTGCTATAATCCACGCTGATAGGTGATGTCATAGGAGCAAGGATAAACACTCTGAGTTGCATTAATCTGTCCTTGTTGTGAAGGAACAATCAGCTTCACCTTCGCCAATTTTGAGGTAGGAGTAGTCAACCTTCCAAGATTTATATACTGTAATGGAACCAACCATCCCGCTGGAACAGACGTACTACGGTAAGCTTCATACATTACACTAGACTTTGGATCAAACGAAGCGGTATATGTTCCGCTGGTATTAGTTACAGACATCTTATCAACTGTCTTACCAAAATAAAGAATAGAATTGGTCAACTGAAGTGTATCAGTTATCAAGTTATTCTCCGTAAAACGACAAAGCACAGTAGCAGTCTCGCCTTTCTTTAGTGGTTCACCCGTACCTTTATCAATTATTTGCATATAAACGCCAGAGCTAGCAAATAGAACATATTGGTTCTTTGATACATCTGTAGTATTCCCTTGCTTCTCGAATTGCTCTTCACTGATAACCTTTATCCCATGCTTTACTATATAAGCATTGATTGCTTCGTTCTCTCGGTCTAACTGATCAGCGTATGTTTCGGTCTTATTACATGAGCTAAATGCAAGCACAACAGTTAATATTCCAAGGAGAAAACTTATCTTCTTCATTCTTTTTCACATTTTATTATATACCTTGCAAAGGTAAGAAAAGTATTTCAGAAAGTAAGAATAAGATATAAGAAAATACCTTAAATCACTTTTATAGCAGCAATTTCCTTATAAATGAGGATTGTCTGAACTATGCATCGTCCGTACCTTTGCAGCAAGAAATCTTAAAACAAAGCTACTTTCTTATGTTAAATGCTTTATTAATTGCCACCCTTACCCTCAACGGGGCAACTGGAATCAACCCTGATTCATCGGCGAACAAGAACGTACCACTTGACGAAATTGTCGTTACAGACTTTAAACAGAACAAGAGAAACCTAACATCTACAGCCGTATCAACCATCAACGTGCAGCAGTTACATAACCAACAGATTGTGAATCTGAAGGAACTGACAGCAGTCATGCCTAACTTCTACATGCCTGATTATGGTTCATACGCCAACACACCCGTCTACATTCGTGGTATAGGAACCAAAAGTAAGGGATCTGCTGTGGGCTTTTATGTTGACGGTGTACCACATTTTGAATCGTCAGCATTCAATATTGACCTCAGCGACATTGCTGCCGTCAACGTATTCCGTGGTCCACAAGGGACCTTATACGGGCGAAACACCATTGCAGGTATTATCAATGTATATACCCATAACCCTCTTGACTATCAGCGAACACGTATAAAGGTGGGCTATGGAAGATACAATGACTTCATTGCTCAGGCTTCAAACTATGCAAAAATAAGTGAGAAGTTCGGCATATCGACAGTTGCTTCCTATCATCATAACGATGGAATGTTTACCAATCACTTCCTCAATGAGAAGGCAGATAAGCTCAATGAGGGCGAAGGACGTGTTGGGTTCTACTGGAGACCAACAACAAACTGGCTCTTACATCTCAATAGTACACTTACTTATAGTGAGCAGAATGGCTACCCGTATGCACCTTATGACATTGTAAAAGACGAGCTGTTACCTATCAGTTATAATCGTAACAGCACATATAGAAGACTTATCTCATCAACAGGCCTCAATGCTCAATACGAGAATAATCATATAAGTTTCAATAGCCAGACGTCCTATCAGTTCATAAAGTCACACCAAGGATTAGACCAAGACTTCACACCCCAGGACGTTTATTTCGTTGATAACAGCTATCACCAGAACATGTTATCACAGGAGCTGACACTGAAGTCGAACGATAAAGGTCGCTATCAATGGATTGTAGGACTGTTCGGAATGCTACTACATTCGAACCAGTTTGCTGAGACAAGCTACTTCACAAGAGACTTCTCTACACCAACAACCTATAAGAATCCAACAGCAGGATATGCCATTTATCACCAAAGTTCTTATAATATATGGAGAGGAATGTCGGCAACAGTTGGCCTACGTTTCGACTATGAACACGCCAAGACTACCTATAATCAAGATAAAACAACTCTCTCAACAGGTGTTACGACACATGCAAAGGACTTTGTTAGCAGTGCCAGCTTCCGCCAGTTTACTCCTAAGTTCACACTTCAATACCTTACGAATAAGGATAATCTCTACTATATCAGTATCACTCGCGGATATAAACCAGGAGGTTTCAATACCATATTCAAGACTGATGCCGAACGAACTTACGACCCAGAATACAGCTGGAACTATGAAGTTGGAACACGTTTGAAGTTCCTTAACGGGCGATTGACTGCTGAAGCTGATCTCTTTTATATAGATTGGAGACACATGCAGACAACCTATACCGTTCCTGGTGTGGGTAATGTGATTGCTAATGCAGGTCATACTGACAGCAAAGGATTTGAGCTTTCATTGGCTTATCATCCTATAAAAAGCTTGCAACTTAGCCTGAACTATGGTTATACCCATGCACGTTACTTGGAATACAAGAAGAGTGCAAGGGAGGATTTCTCGGGTAACAGACTTCCAATGGTACCCAACCACACGCTATCTCTCAATGGGACATACACCATTATGCCTGCAGGATGGTTTGATAAGATTATCTTCAACACGGGTTTAACAGGACTCGGACGTATCTATTGGGCTGATGATAACATCGTCCGACAGAACTTCTATGCTACACTCAACGCCAAAGTAAGCCTCACAAAAGGCATATTTACATGGGAGGTATGGGGCAAAAACCTCACAGCAACGGACTATATGGCTTATGGTTTCAAAGCTTCACAAGGCAATTATGCACAGAGAGGAAAGCCATTAACATTCGGAACTGCGGTAAGTGTGTCTTTTTAAGGAGCTAAAAGAATTAAGATTGTTAAAACTTTGAGAGATGTTAAGGAGACAGAAGGAACCAGGGAGAGTTATGGGAAGTTATAATCCAATAGCGGGATTTCCATATATTAAAGGCAACAAGGATAATCCTTATAACCCAGGACGACCATACCTACTACTCCATACTACAACAGTATCGGCTTAAATACTCTAACTACTCAGGGCCACTTCAACCTCTCAAGGGCTCTTAAGCCTTTCAAAAACAAAAACATTATGAACGCTAAGAAACTAAGTTTAGGGACATTCTTCTGTCTTTACATAGCACAGATGGTACCATCTTCCTTTCTCATGACGGCCCTACAGGTCATCATGAGAGAAGGAAACTACAGCTTGGCAACGATAGGATTGCTGAATCTCGTCCGTCTTCCGTGGACTCTAAAGTTCCTATGGTCGCCCTTCGTCGACCGACATTGCATCACAGTGGGCGACTACAAACGCACAATCATAGCAACAGAGCTTATCTATGCCATTGCATTACTGGCTACAGGATTACTCAATATACACTCTGAGATGATGCTTATCATCATCCTTGTCATTATCTCCATGCTTGCTTCAGCAACACAAGACATAGCTACGGATGCACTCGCCATCCTCTCCTTCAAGAAGACCGACCGCAGTATGCTCAACAGTATGCAGTCTATGGGAGCTTTCGGCGGTGCTGTCATCGGTAGTGGAATACTCCTCATAGCCTTGAAAAGCTATGGTTGGAGCACAGTGGTAACCTGTCTGGCAGCCTTTGTATTGATGATGATTGTACCCTTAGTACTGAACAAACATATCACGATTGAGACTGAAAAGCCTACCAATCGTGCCACATGGACGGACATCTTCAAGTTCTTCAACCGAAAAGAAATACTCCCACAACTCGGCTTCTTAGTACTCTACTACATGGGAATCATTGGAATCCTCTCCATGATCCGCCCTTATCTCGTTGATAAAGGTTACGACATGAAAGAGATTGGCTTCCTGATGGGTATCGTCGGAACATTCGCTTCATTCGTCATGGCGTGGTTCTCAGGTATACTTATTCGGCGTATCGGAATTCATAAGGCGCGCATTATCGTTGCAGCAATGATAATCCTTGCTCCAACTTACTTCCTTGCAACAACTTTCATGGAGTATAATAAGGTGGCATTCCTCATCGGACTCATGTATCTCCAGAGCTGTTATGGTTTGGCAACCGTCGTTCTTTACACTACTTCCATGCAATGTGTCCGACCAGGAAGAGAAGGAACTGACTTCACCATACAGATCGTTATCAGCCACCTGACGGGTCTGCTCGTAGCCGTATTGGCAGGAAGCATTGCCCACCTCACAGGCTATCGTGGTCTTTACATTGCCGAAACAGCTGTTGCCATACTTAGTTTCTTCTACGTTCTGTTGGCGTTCAAACACAATCACGCTTCTTAAACAGATCCTATACTCCTGTATAAATACTCCTTGAGAACTCTTTATAAGATACTATCAAGGGACATTCCAGATATCTGATATGGGTATAGACAAAGACGCCCATCCTCTTATAAGGATATACAACATCCCCTTCCAACCGCTGAATATCACTCATAACCCATATTAAAGAATAACCAGAGAAAACGAAATGTATAGGTTTTGCATTTTGTTTTCTCTGTTTTTCTTTTGTTTTCCCCAGGGTTCTGTATTCTTTTTACACGTGTGTTATCGTTTTATCTAAGCGTGATAATTAATTATCTAAGCGTGATAATACTTTATCTAAGTCGTGATAAAACTTTATCACGCTTAGATAATATAAAAACATACGTATTCTGCAAATACAAAATAGGCACATAAAGACTACAAAAGACGCAGAAACAAAATGCAAAGACCGTATATGAGCGTACAGAACAAAGCACTGAAACCTGCTAAGGGGTACAACTTACTCTCTCAAAGCACAGAGTAGTTGCCTTGGGAGGTTGCTCCATAAAGCATAATAGTGCAGCCAAAGAGAAATGGTTTTCCTATTGAAACGTCCCTCAATAGTCCTTTAAAGCAATCATTCCCCACTCTACTCCTTCTTAATCTAAGCTTATTCACAAAATGGGTAATTGCATTCTAAGGTATATTCATCCTATGAAATCCCCTTCTTTATACTCTATATTAGGTATTGTGTATCCAACATATTATCTATACTTTTGCAGTCTACATATATACAGTTTTATTAGATTCAGAGATTACAATATGGTAAAAAGATTACATCATTCATTACTTCTTACAGGTATAGTACTGTGTACTTCCGTAACAACCGTACATGCCCAGACCGATACAAGCAAAGGAAACAGAGAGTCACAAGCAGACAGTACAGCTCTGGACTCTATCCTTGCAGCACCTTATCTACACGAACAGACATTACAGACAGTAGAGGTTATCGGACGCAACGAGCAGTCATATAAGAACACAAACTCCTTCATAGGAACAAAGACAGAGACGCCATTGAAAGATATCCCACAGTCTATTGGCTACGTAACAAAGGAACTTGTGCGCGACCAAGGTGCAACAACAGTCAACGATGTGGTGAAGAACATCAGTGGTGTAAGCCCATATACCTTTTACAATGACTTCTCCATTCGAGGCTTCCGCACAACAGGTAACCGCAATTCAGGTAACCTCGTCAATGGTATGAGAGCACAGACAAGCCTCTGGAAGCAGCAGTCATTGGCCAATATCGAGCGTGTTGAAGTGATAAAAGGTCCTGCATCAGCCCTCTTCGGCAATGCTTCCCCAGGTGGTGTCATCAATCGTGTAACAAAGAAACCACTCCCTTATAACCGTAATACTGTATCCACAACGGTCGGGAGTTTCAACACATTGAATACCTATGCAGACTTTACTGGCCCGTTAGACAAGAGACATACTCTACTCTATCGACTAAACATTGGCTATGAACACACAGATTCTTACCGTGATCTGCAGGCAAATACGAATTACATCGTAGCCCCATCCTTCTCGTTCCTCCCAACAAAGAGAACGCGTTTCAACGTAGATATTGTCTATCAACGTACGGATGGAAAGGTTGACCGTGGGCAGCCTATCTTCGGAGACGGCGACCTTCACTCTGTTCCTATCAGCCGTTCGCTCTCTGCAACGAACGATTATCTAAAAGAGAACCTTGTGAATATCACCCTTGGCGTGACACATAAATTCACCGATAAGCTATCATTCAATGCTACTTATCTGAACTCCTCATACGATGAAGACCTGCGTGAACACAATCAAGCCAATGCTTATGTGAAGCTTGCTGACGGTTCAGAAAGTCCATCCCGTATCCTTATGCAGTGTCTTATACGCCAGCGCCACTTCCGTAACAATAGCTTTAATACCTACTTCAACTATGATGTGACGACAGGACCACTCCGTCATCGCATCCTTTTGGGTTACGATTACTTCCAGATGGCACAACAAGCAGGGTCTTCAGCAATGACTGCAGGTGGTTATCTACTGAAAGATGGAACAACAACGACAGTCTTCAAGCCTGCCAACATTGCCCGTTACGTGCTGGATGCAGATGGAAATCCTAAGACAAACGTACCTTATTACGATCTGACAAGCAACGATAATAACATTGAACGTGACTATTCTAAATATGTCTTTGTCTCTACAGCCCTCACTCCTTACCTGCAATACTCTCATGGTATCTACCTACAAGAGCAGTTGGAGGCTGGTCCTGTGAAGCTACTCTTAGGCATTCGACAGGAATTCTTCACTGATGTGCTCAACTATAAGACCAATAAAGAAACCCGTACCACCCAACATGCCTTCATTCCACGTATCGGTGCAGTTGTCACTATCAATAAAAACCTGAACGTATATGGGACATGGGTAAAAGGATTTGAGCCACAGAGCGCATCAGTACAGGGTAATCCTAACGCTGGCGGACCATTCGATCCGGAGTATAGTCAGCTCTTGGAAGCTGGACTGAAAGGTGAATGGTTTGACAAACGACTTAGTACAACACTCTCTTTCTTCCATCTTCAGAAGCGCAACACACTCTATAATGCCAATGACCCAGCCAATCCTGAACGATTGGAACAAGTGGGAGAAGAGACTTCAAAGGGTATAGAGATGGACATTGCAGGCTTCATTCTCCCTAACTGGAGCATTGTTGCTAACTACGCTTACACGCATGCTGCTATCACCAAGACGGCTACTGACTCCGAAAAAGACTTTGGTATGCAGCGTCCTAATACGCCACGCAATGCCTTCAACATCTGGTCAAAGTATATAATAGAGACTGGAGTGTTGCATAACTTTGGCTTCGGACTGGGCTTAAATGCGGTAAGCAAACGCTACGGACAAGTAGGAAGACGCGCAAATACAGTTGTTTATCCAGGCTATGGACTCCTGAATGCAGCTCTCTATTATCGTCTTCGTAAGCTTCAAGTACAACTGAACTTCGATAATATTATGAATAAAATCTACTGGGTTGGTGGTTATGATAAGCTTCGTTCCTTCCCAGGTGCACCACGAAACATTAAGGCTACAGTTACTTATCGGTTCTAAAACAGACGATACTTTGACTAGTTTAAACAAAAGAAAGGCTGAATCTCTTACTCAAGATTCAGCCTTTCTTGTATATCTATAGGGGTAGTCTTTCTATCAAAAGATGGCTCAATGCTTAACCAATCCTTTCTGCTAAATCCACAGCCTGCTTGATTCTATCACCCATACCGATACCATCTTTCAAATTACCAATGATGTGCAAACCGGGATAAGTATGTTCAACAGTATCAATAGCACGAAGACGAATATCAGTCTCCGTCATATACTGTGGGATAGCATGGCTATGTCGATAGATACGAATAGCATCTGCCTGCGTTCCTTTGGGATAACCTAACATCGTATGAAGAGACGTATTGACAAGCTCTCTCAGCTCTTCATCAGTCTTATCAAGGTACTCTGGATGACGAGCACCGCCAACAAAGAACGCATAAGTGGCTCCTTCTTCTGGCGAACGACCCACGAAACAGGCAGAAGGCATAAGGATTCCCAACACTTTCTGTTGTTCTTTAGAAGGTACCAATCCGCCAAAAGCATTCCAATGTACGTCACCTGTATGCTTCATCCCTACCCCAATCTCTATCACTGGGGCATAATAAAGGTTGCTTAAATCATCAAGTTGCTCCTTAGGAAGGAAGGTTAATAAGTCGGGTAAACTATAGGCTGGACAAGTGGTAACAACCTGATCGGCAACAATAGTGTTCTCACCCCATGAAAGTTTCCACTTATTTCCTAATGGTTCTACATGCAAGTGCGTGCAACCTGTGGTAATCCTATCATCCCCTATAGTCTTTGCGAGTGCTGAAACAAGGCTTCTGAAACCACCACGTGTGGAGAAAACCTCCTTCGTCGCACGCTTATCTCTGTCGCTTTTAGGTGCCTTAGCAAGTGCCATAGCCCCTTTAATAAAACTCCCGTAATACTGTTCCAAGTTGTAAAGCTTAGGCAATGCAAGACGAGTTGGTAACTTGTAAGGGTCTCCAGCATACACACCTGAGAGGAAAGGGTCGACAGCATAGTCTACAAATGAGCGTCCCAATCGTCGTTCAGCCAGTGCACCTACACTCTCATTGGGGTCAGTTCCCTTTCTACGCCATGGTTCACCAAGGATACGGAACTTATCTTTTAGAGTGAAGAGAGGGGTTGTCACTGCACTCCAAAGCCCGGAAGGCAATGCACAAAAGTGTCCATCTTTCCATATCAAACGGCATTTTGCAGAAGACTGTGCCACCTCCAGCGTGCATTTATCGCCTAACATATCGAAGAGTTCAGCCACTTCAGGATACTTAATAGTACCCGTACTTGGACCTTGTTCCATGATAAATCCATCAAAATCCTCTGTTTGCATGAGTCCACCGATACGTTCTGTAGCTTCCAACACCTGTACATCCTGTCCCTTATGGCGCAAGTGAGCAGCACAAGTGAGGCCTGTCAGCCCCGCTCCAATAACTATTATCTTTCGTTGTCGTTCCATATTGTTATATTTCCCAGTATGCCTTATCTTCCAGTCTATTTCCGAATAGAAAGAGATAGAGGATAAATCATCTATATAGGCTTCGAAAACTTCTTATCCGTATTAACCATCATTGGATCAAGTGTAGCAGCTACTGTGCGCACGAAAGGATTGCCTTCACCTGTCATTTCCAAGGTATTAGTCGTGAGATGGAGTATCCCATCCGCTTCCATCTCACGCAATCGGGGCTCATCATAATGTATGGCAGCCTTCACTTCATCCACAGTGAGCGACAACTCCTCTGCCAATTGTACCCAGTCAATATGATAGTTACACATCAGAGTCTCTATCACTTCCCGTACAATCTGTTCTTGTTGAGTAAGTTGATATCCCTTTCTTATTGTCAACTTACCTGCTAATACGTCAGAGACATACTCCTCTATAGACTTCGTATTCTGTGCATAAGCTGTTTCCAACTGGCTGATTCCTGTCACACCAAAGGCATATACCTGCCCCGTTGTACGTCGGGTGCAATATCCTTGGAAGTTACGATGCAGACGATGTGTAGTGACTGCCTCAGCCAACTCATCACTTGGGAGAACAAAATGGTCGAGTCCTACACTCTGATAACTTGCTGCATGCAACACCTCCTTGGCTCTTTGGAACATCAAAGCCTTCTCATCAGCTGATGGTAATCCTGCTTTCTCCAATATCATCTGCCGCTTAAATATCCACGGACAATGACCATAACTGAACGTTGTAACACGATCGGGATGTAATTCTGCAGCCTTTTCGATAGTATGTTGGAAGCTATCTGCTGTCTGAAGAGGTAAGCCAAAGAGGAAATCCATATTGATACTTGCTCCTGAAGAACGCAGGATTTGCATGATATCTTCCATTGGTAGTTCTGAAGGAGTACGATTAACAAGCTTCAGAACCTCAAGATTAAAATCCTGTACACCGATACTAAAACGGTTGAAACGAGCCTCAACAAGTCCTTGCCAATCCTCTTTTGTCAAATAACCGGGATGACATTCAATCGCAATCTCGGGCTTTGCTATCGTATCAAACAAAGAGAGTAAATGCTCATTCAGCTCTTTCAGAGCACTAACAGGCATTGCTGTCGGGCTACCTCCTCCATAATGAATCTGAGATATACACCGATTACGGTCTAAATGAGCAACAACGAGGTCAATCTCCTTATGTAATGCATCAACATATTCCCTCACTTGCGCCTCTTTCTGCATTGGATAAGAATTACAACCACAGTAATGGCACAGCCGACGACAGTAAGGCATGTGGAAATAAAAGGACAGATTATTATTCCGTGCTTTGTTACTAAGCTCTACATCCTGCAAATATTCCTCCTCAGTAAAGGTACGAAAGAAATTGGCAGGCGGATAGCTTGTGTATCGCGGGACGGACACATTATATTTATCAATCAGTTCTTGCTTCATCAATACGAAATAAATTACAGGACAAAGGTACAGAGTTCACATCGCACAGACAATCCTCATTTATTAGGAAAACAACCTACTCTTCAATCTTCTTTATTACTCTACAAGGATTACCAGCTGCCAAGACTCCACTTGGAATGTCATGTGTAACCACAGAACCTGCACCTATTGTGGTGTTATCACCTATCGTAACACCTGGTACGACCGTAACATTACCTCCTATCCATACATTATTACCAACATGAATGGGAAGTGCATACTCTATCTTCTTATTACGTTGCTCAACATTCAGTGGATGTCCTGCTGTATAAAAAGAGCAATTAGGGGCAATAAAGACATTATCTCCAAACGTCACCTTAGCTTCATCAAGGATGACACAGTTGGTATTAGCAAAGAAATTATCGCCCACTTCAATGTTATAACCATAGTCACAAAAGAACGGAGCTACTATAAACATGCTCTTCCCCGCCTTACCAAACAGCCTCCGAAGACGTTCCATACGCTCTTCACGACGTGATGGAGGGATTTGATTAATCTCAAAACACTCATTCTCACAATAATAAAGTTCTTTCAAAACTTCTGCATTGTCAGCCTGATAAAGCATTCCTTGCTGTTGCTTTTCTTTTTCCGTCATACGTTCCACCTTTATAGTTTATGCAGACAAAGATACGGGTTTTATTCTATAGAAGGAGAAGATAACATACACGAAAAGAAGAATTTAATGAAGAAAAGAACAAGTTATATCAATATTTTTGTATTTTTGTAGCGAAGACCTTATTGTATAATAAAAGATAGAAATTATGGATACAGTAACCTATGAATTCATTTTAAGACTATTTATTGCCGCCATGCTGGGTGGTGCCATTGGCCTTGAACGCGAATATAGAGCGAAGGAAGCTGGCTTCAGAACCCATTTCCTCGTTGCATTAGGTAGTGGATTGTTTATGGTTCTGTCACAATTCGGATTCACTGATGCACTGAACCTCCACCAACAGGTATCACTTGACCCCAGTCGTATTGCCTCACAGGTAGTAACAGGTATTGGCTTTATTGGTGCAGGAACAATTATCTTCCAGAAACATGTGGTACGTGGACTCACCACAGCAGCTGGTTTGTGGGTAACATCAGCCATCGGTATGACTGCAGGAGCTGGCATGTACGTACTATCCATAGCAGCAACTGTCCTTGTTTTGCTTTGCTTAGAGGCACTGAATTTTATCCTTCAACATTTCGGAACACGGAATATCAATGTGACATTCAGTACTCCAAAGGAAGAGAACATACAGGCTGTTTTGGAACAATTGCGTGAGAGAGGCGGTACATTCTACTCTTATGAGATGCAGCGCAAAGACACTTCGGAGGGACATTACTATATAGTTACAATGGAAATGAAACTAAAACGCAGCCACTATCAGAGTGAATTAATCAACTTTATGGCTGACTTTAAGGGTGTAACTGTAGAGACAATGGAATAAGAAAGAGTATCTTATAGAAAATTACAAAGGCTTTGTAGAAAGATTACAAGGCGCTTGTAATATCATTACAAAGGCTTTGTAGAACTATTACAAAGCCTTTGTAATTTTATGTAATACCATCAATAGAAGGGTAATCAACTGATCATCAAGAAACAAAAGGGCCTATAATGACAGTTGATAAGCCTGTCGTTGACTACCGCCCTCAAGATAGATAATACCACAATAATTGAACCCCAAGCGCTTCAATACAGCCTGCATAGGGTAGTTATCGGCATGAGTATCAATTCGAATGGTAGAGGTAAGTGACAAACAATAGGCTATGATATCAGACATAACACCATGAACCCCCTCTACTGAAGCGACACGGTGAATAACATAATAAGGTTGATCATCCAACCATCGACCTCCTTCTATATAAGAATAGGTGGGCTCTGGCCCCGCTAAAAGAGCAAATGTAGCAATGGGAGTATCATTTTCGCAAAGCAAATAAGAGGCTCCTTGAGCGATATCCCTCTCTATAGTCTGACGAGAAGGATGCTTATCCGACCACTGATTAACGTTGCCTGCAGCAATCATTTTTGCCCTCCCCTGTCGTATAAAATCCATGATTAAGGAAACATCATTAGCAGTTGCCTTTCGAATCGTACGCCCATAAGAGAGAATAGCAGAATCTCTTTGTTTCATAAAGTAATCTCCTTTTATAAGATGTTAAGACAAAAGTACAAAGAAAGTACTGAAAATAATTGCGAATGAGGAAATTAATATGTATTTTTGTCCGCAGTATCAAATACTAACTTCTAAAACCTATAACAATGGAAAATAACCTTTTCAGAAATTCAGCCAATAGACTGGAAGCTCATCTGGGCAAGAGTGTACATGACTTTACTAAAGATGACATCAAACAAGTTGTCAATGACTTGAACATCAAGATGGTAAATTTCATGTATCCTGCTGGTGACGGACGGTTAAAGACTTTGAACTTCATGCTTCACACACCTGACTATCTGGAGACAATCCTTACCAGTGGTGAGCGTGTTGACGGTTCTTCACTCTTCAGCTTCATCGCTGCAGGAAGCAGTGACCTCTATGTAATGCCACGCCTCTCTACTGCTTTCATCGATCCATTCTCTGAGATTCCAACTCTTTGCATGCTCTGTTCGTTCTTCGATCGTGATGGCAATCCTCTAGCTTCATCACCAGAACATACACTTTGCAAGGCTATGGCAGCTTTCAAGAAGGTAACTGGTATGGAGTTCCATGCCATGGGTGAGCTGGAATACTATGTAATACGTGAAGACGAAGGGGTGTTCCCAGCAGATGATCAGCATGGTTATCATGAGAGTTCTCCTTTTGCCAAAGGAAACGATTTCCGTATGCGCGCTATGCAGTTGATTGCTGAATGCGGTGGTAAAATTAAATATGGACACTCTGAAGTAGGTAACTTTATTGAAAACGGACGCTGCTATGAGCAGAATGAGATTGAGTTCCTACCTGTTCCAGCCAATGAGTGTGCAGAACAATTGCTTATTGCTAAATGGATCATCCGTAGTCTTGGCTATGAAGAAGGACTTGATGTTACCTTCGCTCCAAAGATCACTGTTGGTAAAGCTGGCTCTGGTATGCACATCCACATGCGTATCATGAAGGACGGAAAGAACATGATGCTCGAGGGTGGTAAGCTGTCTAAGGACGCTCGCAAGGCTATTGCTGGTATGATGGACTTGGCTGAAAGTATCACAGCTTTCGGTAATAAGAACCCTACATCTTACTTCCGTCTCGTTCCACATCAGGAAGCCCCAACGAATGTTTGCTGGGGTATGAGCAACCGTTCAGTACTCGTACGCGTACCATTAGGCTGGACTTCAGGTGAAGATATGTGCCATAAGGCAAACGAGAAAGAGCCATTGACTGAGCGTGATTACTCTGGTAAGCAGACAGTTGAGATGCGTTCACCAGATGCTTCGGCTGACATCTATCAGCTCCTGGCAGGTCTTTGTGTAGCTTGTCGTCATGGATTTGAAATGGCAAATGCTGAGGCAGAGGCTGAAAGAACATTTGCTGACGGTGATATCCACGATCCAAAGAATGCCGAACGCTATGCTACATTGGCTCAACTGCCTGATAGCTGTGCAGCATCAGCTGACTGCTTGGAACGTCAACGCAAGGTTTATGAAGAGTATGATGTCTTCTCTCCTGCTATGATTGACGGTATCATCAAACAGCTTCGTGCCTTCAACGACCGCACTTTGCGCCAGGAAATTGAAGGAAAGGAAATGTTAATGGAGAAACTTGTTCGTCAGTATTATCACTGCGGATAATATTTCAAGAAGTTAAAGAGCTTAGGGGGAGTTAAGAAAGTTAAAGGACAATAGCCTTAAAGACATTAATCTGGATATTTGTCTACTAACTTACTTAACTCCCCCAATCTTCTTTAACTTTCTTTTTATATAGAATTATGCCAGCAAATAAAAGGATTTGGATTACTACTCTACAGACTTTAACGACTTAACTATTAGATTCTCTTTTACCATCTAAAAAACTTTTATTCCGAGAAAAAGGCGTATCTTTGCAGATAATCTGAACATTGAAGAATGGATAAGAACACAAAAGACTTAAAGATAGCTGTTGCTGGGACTGGTTACGTTGGTCTTAGTATTGCTACGTTACTAAGTCAACACCATCAAGTGACGGCTGTTGACGTAGTAAAAGATAAGGTGGAACTGATTAATAACCGTCGTTCACCGATTCAAGATGATTATATTGAACAATATTTGGCAGAAAAAGAACTGAATCTTACAGCTACTATGGATGCTGAAGCAGCGTATCAAGATGCTGACTTTATTGTTATTGCCACGCCAACGAACTATGACCCTGTTAAGAATTACTTTGATACACGCCATGTTGAGGAGGTGATTGAAGTGGTAATGAAGGTGAATCCGGAGGCTATTATGGTAATTAAATCCACTATACCTGTAGGTTATACGGAAAATATTAGAGCTAAATACAACTGTCATAATATCCTCTTTGCACCAGAGTTCCTACGTGAGAGCAAAGCACTCTATGACAATCTCTACCCAAGTCGTATCATAGTTGGACGACCAGAAGGCGACAAACGACTCAATGATGCAGCTCATCTCTTTGCCCAATTACTGCAAGAAGGAGCTATAAAGGAGGATATTCCTACCCTATTCATGGGTCTTACCGAAGCAGAAGCAGTAAAACTCTTTGCCAATACATACCTTGCATTGCGCGTAAGCTACTTCAATGAATTGGATACTTACGCTGAAGTGAAAGGTCTAGATACATCCAATATCATACAAGGTGTTTGCCTTGACCCCCGAATTGGCTCTTTCTATAATAATCCTTCCTTTGGTTATGGTGGCTATTGCCTGCCAAAAGACACGAAACAGTTGCTTGCTAACTATGCAGATGTACCAGAGAACCTGATTCAAGCAATCGTTGAGAGTAACCGAACACGTAAGGATTTCATTGCTGATCAGGTATTACATACGGCTGGTTACTATGACTATAATGACCGCGGAGACTATAATCCAGCAGAGGAGAAAGAGTGTGTTATCGGTGTTTACCGCCTTACAATGAAATCTAACAGCGATAACTTCCGTCAGAGTTCCATACAAGGAGTCATGAAACGCATCAAGGCTAAAGGTGCACAAGTTATCATTTATGAACCTACACTAGAAGATGGTGCGACATTCTTTGGTAGCCTTGTTGTTAATAACCTTGCTGATTTCAAGTGTCGTTGCCATGCTATCATTGCCAATCGATACGATAAATGCCTGGATGATGTAAAGGATAAAGTATACACAAGAGATATTTTCAGAAGGGATTAATCCCCCCTTCACCTTTTAAAATGAGGGTGTATCAAAGTAAAAATGGAGGGTATATCAAAGTAAAATGAGGGTGCGTCAAAATTGACACACCCTCATTTCTTTTATGCGAACACTGTAGTTTATAACGCTAAAAGGGCTTATCTCACGACAAGCCCATTTATAATACAAAAACATTATGAAATAATTTATTTCGCGAACAAGATTATCATTTAATAATTATGGCTATGTTGCACGTTTACAAGTGCGACACTTGCGTTCACAGTACCGCTCGCACTGCACGCGAATATCATAACCTAACATCGCACCAAGGATGAAATCCTCTTCTGGTGTGAGCTGGTTGAGGGGTTTTGTCACCATCAACCTGATAGCCTCAAGACATTCTTTCCGACCGAAGAACAGGTTCATACGGTCACGACCAACAGGTTGAATGATGTAAGGAATGTTCTGATGTTCGAGACGAAGTGTTGCAAATGACTCATACTTCTTATTACAAGTGTACAGAACCATCTGCCTAACACCTTTCTTGTACTCGTAGATGTGATTCATCAACACCTTCATATCGGCTGTCATCATATCTGCCATCATAGTTATTCCTTATATTGAATAGTTATAATGTAAGTACTAATCTCTTGAAACAACTTACAATGCTGGCTTAATAGCTTCCAACCAAGCGTTGATACGTTCTTCTGTCTTATCGTCTTCGTTCACGTCATCTAAAGCAAGACCAACGAACTTTCCGTCAACAACAGCTTCACTATCATCGAATGTATAACCATCAGTTGAAACACCAGGAAGGATGTTTGCGCCCTGTGCTGCATCATAAATTTCCTTCATAGCACCACAGAAAGTATCTGAATAGCTCTCAGCATCACCACAACCAAAGATAGCTACAGTCTTACCAGAGAGGTCAGCACCCTTCAATACATTGATACCATCGTACCAATCATCCTGTAATTCACCTGCTCCCCATGTAGAAGTACCAAGGATAAGGTTATCATTTTCTGCAACTACATCTGCATTAAAGTCTGATACGTTAATAGCTTCAACGCCGAGTTTTTCAGCGATGGTATTTGCAATGCTTTCACATGTACCGGTTGATGAACCGTAAACAACAATTGTCTTCTTCATATTTCTGTTACTGATTTATTTCTTAATTGTTTATTCTTTACGATTGCAAAGATACGATGAAAAACTATTATCTGCAATACCTAAAAGTAATGGTTTATGCAAAATACCTACTTTTAGGGAGCAGAATATTTCACTTTATGACCTTTTTACCATTCCTTATATACACACCTTTAGGTAGATTGTCCATGGAAGTGCCTACATAACGGCCATCTAGAAGGTAAATACGGTCATCAACCATGGACTTTTGGACTGCAATATCATCGATTCCCGTAGCTTTTCTACGCAATACTTCACGTAAACCAGCCGCTACATCAATCTGTCCATATCCATAAAAGTTATTAGGATAAGTAAGTGAAGTATCATAATGTGTACAGGTCTTTGCAAAGATTTCCAAGCAATCAGCAGGTGTTAAGGTAGGGTCTGCCTGCAACCAAAGGGCAATTGCGCCCGTAACTACTGGTGCAGACATAGATGTTCCAGCGTTTGCATTCCATGCATAAGTACGTCCATTGTACTTGAAATGGCGTGTATCACTTGATAATGGTCTGCCAGCATTAGCTGGATTACCTATAAAGAATGAGCTATAAGAGGAGATAATATTCTGTCCGGGGGCCATTACATCAGGCTTAATCCTACCATCAAAGGTTGGTCCTACACCTGAAAAAGGAGTACGTTGACCATGTTCACCATTATTATATACTTTCTTTTCACCTAAATAATTCAAGAAACTTGTACGATAACCAGTAGCTCCTACACAAATAACACTGGGTGCACTGGATGGAGAAAGGATACTATGGCTGTTATCTCCAGCATTAAGAGTAGGGTCAACAGCATTAGAAACCAAATAACCCGACATACGATAAAGCTCTACATCAGCTTCCTTACCAACCAATTGAAGCGAGACTAAAGGGTCTTTTCCTAAGCCAGATGCACTACTAATAGACAGGTCATAGGCTGTTTCTTTCCTATTATAACTATCAGAATAAGCAAGAACACGTACTTGAAACTCCTTATCTTCCACACGGATTGTATCACGAAAGAGTGAGTCGGAAGCACTGCATACGTCTCTTGTAGGCAGAGAAACAACCGTAGGACTCCCCACCTTATTATATATAGTAATCAAAAACGTGAAGGGCTTGTTGCCCTTACACGTAAAACTCGCCCTCTTCTGATTCCCCAAAAGGAATGATCCGGCTCGTTCCTGTCCTACAGGCTTATGGATATAGTTGACATATCCGGCATCATTTCCTGCTGATGAAACAATGATATGTCCAGGACCCGTAAGCGAAGAAAGCAACTCATAATACAGTTGATCATAGCCATGGAAGTCTTCATGACCACCCTCACTAAAGTTAATGACACATGGCTGATGGTGCTGGTCAGCATAATCAAAGATATATTTAAACCCAAGTGCATCTGTAGCGTAAGTATATTTGTAATAATCAGTTGAATCAACCAAGGCTGCATTATCACCTGCCAGATTATCCACAAGTACAAGGTCGGCATCATAGGCTATACCTTTATAAGGAGAAACAATTCCTCCACCTTCTGCTCCACTGCCAGCTGCGATCCCTGCAGTATGTGTTCCATGTGTCTGTGTCAATCCATCAACAGGATGACCAATCTGTAACAAAGCATTCTGTCCAACATAATCGCGCCCCACATACAAGGAAGAACCGATCGTATCACGTGACAGTTGGTCCCACATTGCCTTGATACGATAACGACTCATATCAGTAGAATAGAAGTTAGGATGCGTAAGATCAAACCCTATATCCTGCACTCCAACGACTACTCCTTGCCCAGTATAAGCTCTTGACAATCCCTCTCCAAGATTTACGGGAGCAGCATTTATAACCATTCTTGTAGTATCCATCTGCACACTGCAACGCTTTCCCGTCTCTATTTTGCTCACTTGATGACTACAAGAAAGCTCACCCAGCCGACGAAGAGGGATGGCTGCAATACTAATATTCCCAACTCGTGCCAACTCCTTACAACCATATTGCTGCAAGATGAGCTTAGAATCTCCGTTGATACGAACGAAAGCTGTCAGCACCCTATCGTCTTCTTTCTGCGGATTGCGTGTCTTCATACCTGATTGCACAGCAGATGCTGATAACATTGCATCACGAACAAAGGGTGACATCTTATCAAAACGAGGACGTTGAGCCATCAAACTCTGGAATGAAAATATAAAAAGAGAAATTAATAACAGATGTTTCATTTGTATTCTATTATGGAATATATTCCTGATTAATAAGTACTCTGAACCGTTGTCAGACACGATTCACCCTGCAAAGAAACGAAAAAAAAACG
Source organism: Prevotella histicola (assembly GCF_055385135.1). NCBI lineage: Bacteria > Pseudomonadati > Bacteroidota > Bacteroidia > Bacteroidales > Prevotellaceae > Prevotella > Prevotella histicola. The sequence goes on from NZ_AP043793.1 coordinate 763,560, forward strand.
ATACTTCCAAATGGATCGTTTCGGCAAGCAGATAGGATTTAACTGATATTCCTTCTCTTTCACACAAAACAACCATAGGAAATCTTATATATCAAATAGCTTTACAAAAAAATCAAGGCGTACATTCGCCAAACGAAAGAATATACTTCTTTATCGCATTTATAACACACAGATTATCAAAAGGTTACAAATGCGATTGTAAAAGACGCCCTTTTACGCTTCAAAAGATGCCCTTTTACCATGTAAAAGGTGCCCTTTTGCAATGTAAAAGACGCCCTTTTGCAACGCAAAAGAGCATCTTTTAAATAACATACTTGAATTATTATTACACAAACCACATCATTTCATAAAACAAACGCTACTATTACAGACTATAGCTCCACCATATAATGCGATGTCATAACACTTACCGACTTGGAAAATGACAACATAAAAAAGGCTACAAGTCAGTTACCTGACTCATAGCCTTTAATATCTTATGTCTTAACTCCCTTACGAGAGTGTGAAGTTGACTGCTTACTTATTCAGACCGCGATTGTTCAAAGTTACATTCAAGAGCTTTACATACTCACGATACTGTCTGTCAGTAAGAACGTAACGCATATAAGAAAGATCCTTCTTGACAGCTGCCTTGACCTTTACATCACGCTCTGAACCATCAGCAACAGAAGCGTTCATCATCTCAACAGCGAATGTATTATTGATATCTTCTACCATATCAACCTGATCCTGATTGAGATTCAGTGCACGACTCAGTGCATATGTACTTACATTAAACTTATATGCATTAGTTGTTGCAGTGTTGTTATCGTTCTCACCAGCTGCGAAAGCCATTGTCATACTCATTACTGCTACCACTGTCAAAACAATCTTCTTCATAATCTTTATCCTTTCTTAATCTTTAAATGTCTCTTCAAAGAAACATTATAGTATATTAAATTCTATAGTTTTTATCTCTGTTTGCATTGCAAAGTTACATAATAACAGCCATCAACCATAACTATTCGTCACTTTTTAATTAATTATTGTTGTATTTTTGATACACATCAATACATTTGATATAAATCAGTAACAAATAAAAACACCATTCCCTACCCTATCTATCACCCCAGATAGCTGAACACATGGAAAAAGAAAAATCAGTAACTAACACATCCTTTTCTCGTTTAAAATCGTTATCTTTGCACGAACATATAATCATATATATATAAGGTAATAATGGAAAATAAAACACACAGACTCATTACAGTCAATTACGAACTATATAGCGAAGAGAACGGAGAGCAACATCTCATAGAGAAAACCGAAGAACAGAAGCCTATGCAATTCTATACAGATTGCGAAATGGCCCTACCTGCCTTCGAACAGGAGGTGACGAAATATGCCACTGACAGTGATTTTTCATTCTCTCTTCCAAAAGAACAAGCCTATGGTGAGCACGATCCGAAGAGTGTTCTTGCTTTAGACAAAGAGACTTTTATGCATGATGGGGTGTTCGACACCGCTAATATATATAAGGATGCTATCGTTCCATTACAGAATGAGCAAGGACAACGCTTCCTTGGAAAGGTTCTTGACATCAGTGATAACAAGGTTACAATAGATCTTAATCACCCTTTGGCTGGTAAAGATTTGTTTTTCCGCGGGCACATCATAGAGAACAGAGAGGCTACAGAGGAGGAAGTGAAGAACTTCTTCGAGCAACTTAACCAGCATCATTGCGGTGGTGGATGTGGTGAAGGATGTGGTTCTGGCTGCGGATGTGGAAGCCATGACGATAATGATGGTGGTTGTGGCGGATGCGGTTGTGGCGGATGCCATTAAGAAACATCAGTATTATTATGAGTAACACATTTGGGAAACTCTTCACGCTTACAACCTTTGGTGAAAGCCATGGTGTAGCTATAGGTGGTGTAGTTGATGGTATGCCAGCAGGAATTGACGTTGATTTAGACTTCATACAAAATGAGCTGGCACGCCGAAGACCAGGACAAAGCCGTATTACGACGGACAGAAAGGAACCTGATCAGGTAGAGTTACTAAGTGGGATATTCGAAGGAAAGACAACAGGAGCACCTATTGGCTTCATCGTTCGTAATACTAATCAGCACTCAAAGGACTACGATAACATACGCAACTTGTTCCGTCCGTCACATGCAGACTACACCTATTATGAGAAGTATGATGTACGTGACCACCGAGGAGGAGGACGTTCGTCTGCCCGAATTACGATATCACGCGTTGTAGCTGGGGCTCTTGCTAAACTTGTTTTACGGAAGAAAGGTATTACAATCACGGCTTATACCAGTCAAGTAGGTGAAATAGAAATTGATAAAGATTACCATAAACATAACCTCAACCTCATAGAGAACAACGCAGTACGCTGCCCTGACCCAGAGAAAGCCAAACAAATGGAAAGCCTCATAGCACAAATAAAACAGGAAGGGGATACCATTGGAGGAGTCATTTCATGTGTTATCAAGGGCTGTCCGGTAGGATTAGGTGAGCCAGAATTCGGCAAACTACATGCACAATTAGGTGCTGCCATGCTTAGTATCAACGCAGTAAAAGGCTTTGAATACGGTGAAGGATTTGCTGGAGCATCATGGAGAGGAAGTCAACAGAATGATCCATTCATCTCAACTGACCATAAGATTCACACCCAAACGAATCATAGTGGTGGCATACAAGGTGGCATTAGCAATGGAGAAGACATATACTTCCGAGTAGCTTTCAAGCCTGTTGCAACCTTGTTACAGGAACAACAAACTGTTGATAAAGACGGAAAGCAAACTTCTATTGATGTTCGTGGGCGTCACGACCCCTGTGTTTTGCCACGTGCAGTACCCATTGTTGAAGCTATGGCTGCCATGACTATCCTCGACAGCATACTGCTTGATAGATCAGAAAAGAATATCCTGTAGATTCAATAACATCGTTCAGACAAAAATAAAAATACCTCTTTGAAGCTTAACAAAGAGGTATTTTTTGTGTTTAAATAAAGACAAGCGAAGCAATTCAACAACCGTTTCAGATACCAAAAACCACCCAACATGCTTCTCTCTGTACCTATCCTAATTGCATAAGCATACTTTTTCCGAAGTAAATGACATAAAAAGTTCACCTATAAAACCTCTTTCCGAGGTACAAAAAGAGACTTATCCACAATAAAAATAAACATCTTGAAATAAGGAACATGACATATAGCAACCAAATCAATGCTTTCCAAAATAAAAAGACAACCTTTTATAAAAATTAAACAATGACTTACAAACGTTGCAATTTATATATATTCCATAATAATAAGAACTTTTCCTACTTCCAAACTTGTATAAGAAGAAAATATTTATAACTTTGCCAACAGAAAGAAAAGAACTCACAGATACCATTTTATATATTATAAGGCGACTGTATATTTTACGACTACAAGTAGAATACGCCACACTTATACCCTTAAAAACAAAACGGCTACATTATCATAAGCGGCTATTTACGATTCTATTCAGCAAAGAAAGAACATAAATAGAAAACTATATATATTGTATCGGTACATAAAAACAACAGATTCTGTTGCCTATTAAATTTATTTATCAACTTAAAATTTAGATTACATGAGAAGATTTTTAACAATCGTATCATCTCTTGTGCTCGCATGTCAGGGACTTATGGCAAGTCCAGTTGACCAGTCACAAGCGTTAAAACTGGCTGAGAACTTCTTCGGTAAGGGAACAACCAGAGCGCAGTTGAAACTGGAGTATAAAGCTCCTTATAAAGCTGCCACACGTGCAGGACAGGCTGAGGAGAACCTGTTCTACATCTTCAATCGCGGTAATAATCAAGGTTACATCGTTGTAGCTGCTGATAACCGTGTTATGCCTATTCTTGCTTTCTCAGATGAGGGTACCCTTACTGAGGAAGATATCATGAATCACCCTTCTATTAAATGGCTCTACGATGAGTATCGTAACGAGGTAAAGTGGGCTATCGAGAACTTACCTGACAAGCCATCTTCAGAGTACTCAAGAATGTCATCTACCCGTGCTGGAAACTATGTTATCGAGATTCAGCCATTGTTGCAGTATGATAATGACAGAAGAACCAAACTTCCAAACGCTATCAGTTGGGGTCAGGATCAGCCTTTCAACCGTTATGCACCTAACTATTCATACGGTGGTAGAAGATATCCTACTGTTGCTGGTTGTGTTGCAACTGGTATTTCTACTGTTCTTCGTTGGCACAAATGGCCTCTTAAGGCAAGAGGTTCTGTAAGCTATTACTGGAAAAACCAGTACATGAGCTTGAACTTTGAGGGTAATGGACCTGAGAATGCACCTTATGACTGGAGCCAGATGCCTGCAGCTGTTGACAGCAGAGGTAATGACCGTGCTACTGGTCGTCAAGTAACTACCACACAGGCTGACAACATTGGTCGTTTGCTCCGTGACGTTGCTTATGCAGTTGAAATGGACTATAACCCAGCTTCAGCAGGTGGTTCTGGTGCATTCGTATACAAAGCTCCTAAAGTTCTCGTAAACAACTTCGGTTATAAGAAGGGACTGAGTTTCCTTGAGCGCAACAGATACACCCAGGCTGCTTGGTTGAGGGAAGTTCATGATGAGATGCGTGACTACGGACCAGTTGTATACGCAGGTTTCTCTACAGGTGGTGGCCACTGCTTCGTTCTCGATGGTTATGCATCAAACGGTTACGTACACGTAGACTGGGGTTGGAATGGTTCATCTAACGGATGGCACCTCCTCAATGTTCTCCAGCCAGGTTCAGAAGGTATCGGTGGTGGTTATGGTGGTTATAGCCAACACCAGCAGATGCTTCGTTACTTGACACCTGATCGTGACAACAATCCTAACCCTAATCCAAACCCAAGACCTGAGCCAAAACCAGATCCAAAACCAGATCCAGAGGTTCAGACTCCAGCATTGTACTCTGTTCAGCAGTACATTGAGAAGGCTCAGCAGGGTCAGGATACTAAGTTCCTCATCACCCTTGCAAACGAAGGAGGCGCAGCTTACAACGGAACATTACGCTTATACGTTCTTCCTACAAATACTGATGATTTAAGTTCTGCTACACCTATTTCTGAGGGTACAGGTAGACTTGCAAGAAGTCAGCGTGTAACATTCTCATTCTACACAAGCGCTAGCTCTACATTCAAGAATCTTGCAGCTGGTAAGTACAGCATGGTTGTAGGTTATGTTGTAAACGGTGAGGAAGTTCCTGTAAAACTTGGTTCTAACCACGATTCATGGAGAATTGGTGAATTGACAATCGAAGGCAACAACGATAATGACGAGGATCCAAATGCAGATCAGGATGTATCTCCTGAGACAGTACGCTTCTATCAGAACGGTAACTACTTAGGTTCTGACTATTCAAACATCTCTAAGAGCAGCAGCACTTTCACTGCACGCTTCTATGTGAAGTCTGAAAACGGTTACACTGGTCCTGTTAAGTTCTACATCACCAATACAAAGAACGGTTCAAATTCTGTTGGTTCAATGGTAGACAAGAACATCAAGGTTAACGCTGGTGGCCGTGGATACGTAGACGTTGTATTCCCAACAAGCAGTCTCTCAAGAGGTTACTACTACTATGTTAACATGCGTTATCAGAAGAACCAGGGTTGGTACTACTACCCATCTGCTTCTGTTCCATTCTACGTAAGAAGCTACTACTATGGTCAAGTTGGCGAAGACGGTCAACCTACTTTAGGTCCAACATACGTATTCGCTGTTGCTCCTAATGTAAACGATAACTTCCAGTCTATCGGTTACAGCGCAGAAGGTGGCGATCTTGACAATAATACAACAGGTATCAACGAAGTACAGACTGCTAGGGGTCAGTTCAGCGTTGCACCTTACGTAGCTACAAACGATATCACTATCTCTACAGCTGAAAGCGGCACTGTTAGTCTGTTCAGTGTTTCTGGTAAGTTGGTTAACAAGACAAATGTTAAGGCTGGTGATAATGTTCTTAACGTAGCTAACTTAGCTCCTGGTGTTTACCTCGTAAACATGGGTAACAAGACTCAGAAGTTCGTTAAGAAATAAAGACGAACATTGATGTATATCTTTTAAATAAAAGGAAGAGGGTGTGTCCAAATAGACACATCCTCTCTTTTTATTTCTTAAAGCTTACTCTGTCCGTAAAAGGAACAACCGTTTTCATCAAAACAGTCGACTATTTTTTAAAAACAGTCGACTGTTTTTTTGCACAGTCAACTGTTCTTTCAGAAAGGGCTAACTGTTTCGACAAAAAAGAGGATGTGTCTATTTTGACACACCCTCTCACCTTTTATTCCATAAGAAACTTAATGGACTTTTTATCTTAGACTATTGGTAAACTCTCTTAAAGCAGAACCATCATCAAGAGAAGGAGAGAACTCCTCAAGAACATTCACTTTCATACCAGCAGATATGGCACACAAATCTTTTGCGGTATTCAACACACAAACATTACCCGCTAAACCACACACATCAACTTGTTCAATTCCCAATGCCATCAACAACTTTATAATCACACTTGCTGATCGCTCATTCTGCATAATGGAATACTCATCTTTCTCTACACGATCTCCCTTATACAATAAGGTAAATCCACCCCTTGACTCATTCAGAGCGACAAGTAATGATTGCCAAATAGCAGCACCAACAGAATGCTGTACACAATGGCGTGGCCATTGCCCACCCTCTTCCACAAAGGAGCTATGATGATAAGGATGCCAATCAGAGGTAACTATCCTCACAATATACTCATCACCAGATGTCTTCACATACTCTGCCAACGCATCCATAGCCTCTGCGGCACCTGCCACAGGGAGTGAACCATTTATGAAATCGATCTGAGGATCGACTACCAACAACATTTTTTTCATGCTACATTTATACTTTTATTTGTGATACTAAGTTGCGTAATATAAATAGGAATATATTTAAGTGATCTTATGAAAGACAGTTTATAATTTCATAAATGGACTTACAACCATGGCTATCAAGCCATTCATTGATACCATCACGCACCTTTATCGTCACTTGTGGATCAAGAAAGTTTGCTGTACCTATCTGTATTGCAGTTGCGCCTGCCATAAGAAACTCTATAGCATCCTCTGCCGTTGATATTCCCCCCAAGCCAATAACAGGTATCTTAACAGCCTTTGCGACATCATTTACCATACGCACTGCTACTGGCTTCACAGCAGGACCACTTAAACCTCCTGTACGAATACTAAGCTTAGGACGACGATGTTCTATATCTATAGCCATACCCATAAGCGTATTTATCAACGAAACAGAATCAGCTCCTTCATCTTCACAAGCCCTAGCTATACTGGCTATGTCTGTAACATTAGGAGAGAGCTTCACTATCATTGTTTTATGATAATGCTGGCGGACAGCCTTCACAATGCTTGAAGCACCAGAACAAGTAACACCAAACGACATTCCTCCTTCTTTCACATTAGGACAGGAGATGTTAACCTCAATAGCAGGAATACCATCTAAGGCATCCAGTTTCTCTGCTGTCTCAGCATACGACTCTGGAGAGTTACCACTTACATTGACAATCATATTGGTGTCGATATCCTTAATCTCAGGATAGATATGCTCTATGAAGTAATCTACGCCCTTATTCTGCAATCCCACACAATTAAGCATTCCCTGAGGAGTTTCCACCATACGTGGATAGTCATTCCCTTCACGAGCCTTCAATGTCGTACCCTTAACAATAATACCTCCTATCTCATTCAAAGGTACAAAATCAGCAAACTCTAATCCATAACCAAAGGTACCACTGGCAGTCATAACAGGGTTCTTTAAATGTAAGTTATTTATCTTTACATTAAGGTCAGCCATATAACTTTCTGTTTATTTTACTTTATTATCATTCCAAAGTAATCGATTCGTATCGAATACAGGTCCATCCTTGCAAACACAAAGATTACCTTCCACTGTCTTTTCTACACAACAAAGACAGGCACCTACACCACAAGCCATCATATTCTCCAACGATGCTTCACAAGGGATAGAAGCCTGATGAGCAAACTTTGCTATTGCCATCATCATTGGTTTAGGCCCACAAGTAGAGATACGGTCAAAATGTTCTGAAACAAGAACAGAATGATTCGTAACAAAACCTTTCTCCCCTGCAGAACCGTCTTCCGTCGTAACACAAACACGTCCATAGAGCTCAAAGGCACTAAGTTGGAGTAAATCAGAGGCGGTCCGGGCACCTAAAAGAAAGACAGGCTCGGCGCCAGCTTCCTTAAGCTGCTTGCCAAAATATAGTAATGGAGCAACTCCAACTCCACCACCAACAAGCAAAATCCGCTCACCGGGATTAGAAGCTGGTGTAAACGTATTGCCTAAAGGAAGTACACAGTTTAATATATCTCCCACGTGTAGGCGCGCAAGTGCACGCGTTCCTTCTCCTATGGCAGCAACAAGCAACCATAACTCGTTTCGTTCACGGTCAAAGAAATGAACAGATATTGGACGACGGAGAAAAGTAGATGGTGAGCTGTCTACTCTCACTTCTACAAATTGTCCAGGAAGCATCTCTGGTAACGGCTTATCATCAGTTAATCGAATCAGAACATTCTTTGGATTAACATACTCTATAGATGCAACCTTAAGATCGAGGATGTACTTTTTCATCTTTACATGAATTGAAAAAACTATATGCAAAGATACACAAAAATATCCATAGAAAGCACAAGATACAAAATCCTTTTTAAGAGAGAAGCTGGAAAGAATTTCATCAAAAGATATTTTCAGACTACTACTTTTGTGGCTTTTAAGTGCTACATGCAAGTAATATGATAGTAAGATTTCCTAAACTAAGATCTAAGTCTTTTTTAAATTTACTTTGCTGTCATTTTTAACATTATACACAACATATTGATAATCAACAACTTAATTATATGCAAAGTGTGACGGGAGTGACAGCAAATTTAAAATAAGATAAACATAAGATTCATCTACTCGCCCACTCTACGCATTATAAAAGCCCAAAGCCCTCAAAAAGTTTCTTTACTTACAACAGAAAAACATATATAAATCAACCAGTAGAGAGCCTTTTCCACCTGCATTATAATCATAACCTATATGAAAAAGGAAAATAAATAATATGCTACTCACACATATAATTGAGAGAGATGCACACCACTATACCATATCATCATCTAAAAAAGCAATCATAACAACACGTGCTAAGCAACATCACCACCCGTGCTAACACCCAACTCCATAGGTGTTCGATACCAACACAAAATAGAAATGGTATGTTCACTCCTCAAAAGTACATATATTGTATACGATAATCTATTTTTTAGGAACAAATGTCTCCCATGTTTGATCATCAAAAAAGATTCGAATCTCAGTGATATTACGCTGAGGTTTGTCAATATATTTCACTTCTGTTCGAACAGTAGATTTGGGTGTACTTAGAACACGCTGCGAGTTTGATGAACCAAATCCTTGGGAGGATGGGGAAGAAGATGATGAGAAATCAAGAGCTCCTTCTAAACTTAATGCACCATCTTGACTATTTGATTCTGTAAGCACATCAGAATCGTCAGCCTGATCTTTAAACATTGGACCCTGACCATACATAAGCCAATCAAGATTGATCGTACTAAACTTACTTCGGATTGCTTCTACAGTATTAAGAGTCGGTTTTGTCCTACCCGTAAAAATACTACTGAGCGATGCAGTTGATATTCCAATGAAATCCGCAAAGGTCTGTTGAGTCATATGTTGACTCTCCATAAGCTGTCTAATTCTATCTTTCATAAACAAAATACTAAGATTTTTAGGCTGTTGAAGCCCATCTTTATGATTTTACAAAGGTAAACATAATATTTTAAATAAGCAAATATGATTTACATAAACATATCACTGCGAATTAAATTATCAAAATACACATTTACAAATATCCCGTATATAAATCTTGTGCAAATAGCATTTACAACAACAAAGCTAAATTATTAAAACAAAGAAGGCTATAACGAACTATAGAACAATTTTATCCTAACTAACTGGTTATATTACAACTAATATAGAGTCTACATAGAGAAATCTATGCATTATGCGTATTTATAGCTAAATATTATCGTTTCCATAGTTCAATATCATTAATAAATAATTGTATATCGCTGATTATCAGCGTGGTATGTAGAACATACCATGTATGAATATTTATCCATTATGATTTACGAATACATGTATATACATTTACAAAAATAACATTTAAAACCACGTGAGCATAATTCACAAGTAGAAATAGCAACTAATTTACATTACAAAACTAAATAGAATACGCTTTCGTACACAACATCGTAAACAAAAGTAAACGTCAATAAATCTTAAAAGCAAATCTACTTATGGAGTAAAGGACCATTTTTTTCAAATTTAGAGTATTCTTGAAGAGGTTATAAGTTACTCAAAAATACGCCAAAAATGAGAGGGGTTATTTTGCTGAAAGGCCCTATTTCAAAGGAAGAATCACAAAAAAAGCACTCATTTAGAGTGCTAATTCTAGCTCAAAAAAGCAGTAATTTTAGAGAATAAGCGCCATTTTTACGCTCAAAAAAGGTAGAAATCTGCTATTTTTATCAGTGTAAAATGAAAAAAATAAGCTCTTTCATCAAATCTCCAACACCAGTATTGGGATTATCAAGTCCTTTACTCTTTGCATCAGTGTCCCTAATCTTGGAAATAATATCCATCGTCTTACGCGCAGAATAGTTTTTTAAACCTATCAAAAAATCCTTTGCTCCCCAACTTGAACGTAAATCTAAAGCTGCAGCAATACCCTGTTCTGTATTTTTTTGAGGGGCATAATACGCTATCATAAGATTTTGGAAATAAGAAAAAAGTAACGGGAGAAAAGAATAAAGTGATCCTGCTTTAGGATTATTGTCAAAGTATTTGATAATTTGATTTGCCTTGAAAACGTCTCTCTGGACTATTGCATTTCGAAGTTCGAATGTATTGAAATCTTTACTCACCCCTATCTGCTCTTCCACAATCTCTGGTGTTACTCGAAGATTATCTGATGGGAGCGAAATGAGAACCTTATCCAATTCTGAAGTCAGACGATTAAGATCGGCGCCAATATGATCAGCTATCATCTGGCATGACTTGGGATCTATCGAAACTTTTTTTTGCTTTAAGTAATTCTGAATAAATTCAGGTAATTGGTAATCTCGCAACTTTTGGCTCTCAAAGACTACCCCGACAGTTTGTGCTAATCCAACAACTTTCTTACGAGCGTCAATTTTCCCGTTTTTATGACACCACACAAGGATGGTTGATTTTACGGGATTTTTGAGATACTTTTCCAAAGCATCTAACGAACGAATATTCTGAGCTTCTTTCACAATGATAACCTGATACTCCGACATCATTGGATAACGGCGCGCCATATCAGTAACTTGAATGGCATTAACATCCGAACCGAAGCAAACAGTCTGGTTAAAATCGCGTTCTTCCGGAGAAAGAACATGAGTAGCAACATAGTCAGAAATCTGATCAATATAATAGGATTCATCACCCATCAGAACATAGATGGGCGAAAACTTCCTGCTTTTCAGGTCATGTATAATACTCTGAAAAGTTGGTCCTTGCTTTGTTGGCATTTACTTTTTTATTAACTTTGCAATAGAGAAACTGTACATTCAATGTGCCAAGAAACCCCAACACATTTGGTTTACAGTACTTCATGCAAAGTTAATAGAAAACAGATAGATAACAAAATTTTCATTTCACTTTCAACTTATTCATTACACCTTATTATATATATAAGAACAATCCACACATGATGCAGCTTAACCTTCCCCCTTATCCCATCAGAGTAAAAGAGGTAAATGGGCGAAAGCAAATACTAGATATACTTCGGAGAAAATACGTAACACTCACACCTGAGGAGTGGGTACGCCAACATTTCATACACTATCTCATTGAACATAAGAACTATCCAGCCACCTTGCTGGCCAACGAAGTTCCTCTACAAGTAGGTGAAAAGAAGGTTCGTGCCGACAGTGTACTATACGATCAGCACCTTCGTCCGCGTATGATAATCGAATATAAGGCACCATCTGTCCCTATTACACAGAAGGTTTTCGACCAAATCTTCGTCTATAATATTTTACTTCACGTTGATTATCTCGTAGTATCAAATGGATTAGAAACCTATATCTGCAGAATGGATTATGATAATCAAAAATATTTATTCTTAGAAGACATTCCTAATTACCAAAATATTTGACATATAAAAGAGCCTTCTATATATAAATTCCCTATAATACCACATAAAAAAACAAGTATAAGAGGGCTATTATAATATGCAAAAACATGAGTAAGAACCGCAATTAATACGATCTTACCAAGCCCCCTAAGCACACTTATCTTAGCATTCTATTTATATATAGATAACAAAGAACCTAAGATCTTTTAAAAAACAAGACTTGTTGATATTACCATTACCCGATAAGTATGAAAACGAAGCAGTCCTTATGGAATTATCTATCAACAAGAAGCCACACATAACCCACTAAATACAAACTTATTATCCCAATATATTCCGCCTGATTTATATTGCTTCAGCTCTTTTCTTACTATCAATGACGCTCACAACAAGTAACTTTTGATCTAGAGTGAAGCCTCAACACCAGTAGTGTTAACCATCAACTCCACACGTGATGGGCTGCAACACCATTCGTGCTAAGCTGCAACACACTGATAGAAAACAGAAGAACATGGGTCAGCCAGCCATCCTAAATCAGCTTGAAGAATACTTATAACAGACTGAACAACAGTAAATATTCATCGGATATCAAAACTTTAGGGTAGTTAATATACCGCTATGTCATTTCCCCATACAGTAAATAGCTTATTAAAGTAAAATCATTATCTTTGTAATCTAATACAAAAATTCATTGTTAAGCTTTACATTTTCGCCTTCTGAGTTGTAAGGATAGTGTATGATACATGAAAATACTGACATAGAAAGACTCTTCAAATGCTATTACCAACCGATGTTCCGGGTGGCAAAAGGGATTCTCTACGACCACGATGAATGCAAAGATGTGGTGAGTGAGGTCTTTGTCAAGGTCTATGAAGAGGGTATAATACTACTTCCAGAGACGGAGGAAGGCTATTTGATAAGGGCTGTTCGCAATCGTTGCCTGAATATTATTGCACATAAAGACATACGAGAAAGGACTTCAAAACTACTTTTGAATGATACGGAGACTATTCTCTCCGAACATGACGACACCCTACTTGACCGCCTAATGCTAATTATTGAACATTTAGAACCGCCTATTCGTCGCCAGATTCTACGCCTACGTCACGTGCAAGGACTACCCTTTCAGCGCATTGCCGATGACTTAGGGGTGAGCAGAGTAACTGTGTATCACCATCTTTCAGAGGCTATTAACATCATTAAAAGGCAACTTAACCAAGCAAGACAATGAACAACAAACAATCAGAAGAGAAACAAAGGATATTCCTCAACATGCTGGATCATCCAGAGGAATACACCAAAGAACAGATTGAAGCACTACTTGCGGATGAGGAGATAAGCTCTTTTGCACACAATCTGGCTATGACTAAACGTGCCATGAACCGGCATGAGTATGAGGACATAGACGTTAATGCCGAGTGGGAAAGCTTTGCAATAGAACATTCTATACCACAAAGACGTAACTGGAAGCGGGTTGCAGCATCTGTTATCAGTGTCATTCTCCTATCAGGATTGGCGTTTGCTGCTACAGCTCAGTTGGGTATTCTACCCTTCTTTAGTAGTAAAGAGAAGGTTGAAACACACCTAAAAGCTCCTCATCTAACGGCTACAGACTCTATAAAGAAGGTGCAGGCTGAACGCAAAGCAGTTTCCGACAGCCTTACCCGAGTACTCCTTCACAAGACAGATAGTATTCCTCCGCAACCTATTGTGTTTGAGGATACATCATTGAAGACCATCGTTGATGCTATGGCAGCATATTATCATGTCGACGTGAAAGTGCTAAATCCAATATCAACACACATCCGTCTCTACTTCAACTGGGATAGACAGTATAGTCTTCAACAGAATATTGAACTGCTCAATGCCTTTAACCGCGTAAAAATTAGCTATTCTGATAACACATTAACAATAGAGTAAAGCTATGGAAAGATATCTTATTATTCTGCTACTCCTCATCGGCTCGCATGGAGTATCAGCCCAACGCATCAGTCGACAATATAATAATGTATCCATGGCACAGGCGTTGAAGGAGTTAAACCACCTGCAAAACCGATACACCGTGAACTTCATTTACAATGATTTAGAGGACTTCCGCGTTACTACTAACATCAAGAACAAGAGTGTTCCAGATGCTATTGAACAACTCATAGGCTTCTATCCCATCCGAATGACACGTCGCGGAGACGTTATCATGGTGGAATGTACACATAAGACAAGGCGACATCTGACAGGGAAGGTCATTGATGAGACCGGACTGCCAGTACCTTATGCTAACGTTCTACTATTATCTGTTGCTGATTCCAGCGCCATTTCTGGTGGAGTAACCAATGAAAGTGGCATCTTCGTTGTACCATTTGAGCCATCAAAGGTCATCGCTCGCATTAGTTACGTGGGTTATAAACCAGTTTATCGTACCTTTTCAACAGAACAAGCAGGTATCATTCAGCTTCAACCCGATGCCCTAAAGCTGAAGGAAGTGACCATTAAAACGTCCCGTCCACTATACAAACAGACCTGTGGAGGGATGAGTATCAACGTTGAAAATTCCCTTTTATCGAAATTGGGAACGGCAATGGATGTCTTAGGACAGCTCCCTCGCGTCACAACCAATGGTGATAATGTGCAGGTGTTTGCCAAGGGTACACCGCTTATATACGTCAATAATCGCAGAATAAGCGACATGAAAGAACTTACGGAACTAAAGTCTGACAACATAAAGAGCGTAGAAGTCATTACAAGTCCCGGCGCTCAATACGATGCACAAGTACAGTCTGTCATCCGAATCAAAACTATTCGCAGGCAAGCTGACGGTCTTAGCTTTCGCAATGATACTCAGATAGAATACAATGGGCAGTGGACAGGTTCGGAGGCAACCAAGTTTACCTATCGAACTAAGCACTGGGAGCTTTTCAATAACCTCACTTGGATGAACTATAAAGACCAAGAGAAGAATTATCTCTGCTCTCAAATACATACCAGTGGAGAGGATATTGAGACGCACCAACATATCAGATACGAGGGTAACCATAATATCTTTTACGAAAATATTGGTGCATCTTACTTGATAAATGATAGCAATACCATCGGTGGAGCTTATCGTTATTACACCGACTATCACATGGATGGGTCTATAGATAACAACCAAAACATCTATAAGAATGGTACTTTAGAAGGAACAATAGCACAGAAAGGAGACGTGGAAGTACGTGTTCCTGCTCGACATCAGGCAGACTTGTATTATGTGGGACGGCTTGGAAAACTTAGCATAGACTTCAATGCTTCTTACATGAGTATAGGCACAAAAGAAAGACATGCCCAATCGGAACACTCCAACGAGTTCCCTAACCGTGAAGTACACTCCACGGGTAACCAACACAGCAACCTCTGGGCTGGGAAACTGGTTCTTAGTCACCCGTTATGGGGCGGAAATATATACTGGGGAACGGAACTTTCCTGCACAAACTCACGTGGAGATTTCAATAACAAAGAGCAGATTGTAGCGGCATCAGAGACCAATATCAAGGAGAGGTATCATGCGCTATTCACTGAATATACCCATTCTTTCGGCAATTTCACACTTAACACAGGACTACGATATGAGCATGTGACATCCGAATATTACTCTTTTGGAGTGAAGCAAGACGATGCCAGTAAACATTACAGCAATCTCTTTCCCTCCTTCTCACTATCATGGAATCATGAGAAATGGAGCTTTCAACTCAATTATAGCAACAAAATCCATCGTCCAAGCTATCGTTCTCTGCGTAACTTCATACAGTATAACAATCGTTATGCTTATGAAGGAGGTAATCCGGAACTGCATCCTGAACAGATACATAACGTAGAAATAAACGGGATATATCGTTGGTTGAGTCTCTCTATAGGCTATAAGTACAACAAAGATGTGATGTTTTGGAGCCATAAACTATACAATAACCAAGCTATCTCATTCTCTTCAACCTACAATTATGACCATTCCGAGAACTTCTATGCCACTCTTACTGCATCACCTAAGTTTGGAATCTATCAGCCAACAGCAGAAATCAATTATATACAACAGCATTTCCATGCACCATTGGATAATGGTACATTAGTAAAAAACAATCCCTGCATTGCTATCTCACTACGTAATCAGTTTGCTTTCTCTAAGACTTTCATGGCAAGAGTTGACTTCAGAGCACGCACAAAGATATATGATGGCTTTCAAATATCCAATGGATGGGCAAGAATGAATCTTGCTTTGCGCAAGACATTCTACAATAATCGCCTAATATTCATACTCTCTGCAGACGATATTTTTAAGTCCGAACGTGAACAATGGACGCTTCATGGCTATGGAACAATATTAGACAAGGACTGCTACAACTACTCCCGCGCCATATCACTGACCGTAACTTATAACTTCAATACCAAACGAAGTAAGTACAAAGGGACAGGAGCTGGTAATGCAGAGAAGTCCCGCTTATAAGCCTTTGATAGTGTCGACAAACAAGAAAGGATATAGGAGAATAGGCAAAAACAAGATCCTACAACTTATAAAAAAGAAAATTACCACTCCTTTGGCACTATCTTTGCCAATTAACTAATATATAAAGGAATGTAGATACAAGAAAAGAACAACCCATAAAAACAAAGAATATGGCAATAGGAAGGTGGATTGGAGGAGCACTTGGCTGGATCTTAGCTGGTGGTAACATCTTAGGTGCAGTGGCAGGGTTCTGCATTGGTAGTATGTTAGACGAAGCTTTGGATAGCAACAACACAGACAACACTACAGGAAATGGCTTCAATGGCATGAATGAAAATGGCTTCAACAATACACGACCGTATGAAGAAGCACGTAATTCCTTCCTCTTTTCTATGCTTGTCCTCTCTTCTTATGTTATCAAAGCGGATGGTAAGATCATGCATTCTGAGATGGAATACGTCAGACAATTCCTACGTCAGAACTTCGGAGAACAGTCTGTTCAACAAGGAGAAAGCATCTTACGAAGGTTGTTTGAGATGCAAAAGCAGCAAGGACCTTATCAGTTTAAAGAGACAATCCGCCAAAGCTGTGTAGAGATAAGACTCCATATGAATACCAGTCAGCGTCTACAATTACTCAACTATCTGGTAATAATAGCCAAGGTGGATGGTACTGTAAGCCCTGAAGAAGTCACAGTACTGAAGGAAATAGCCTCTTATTTAGGGCTATCAGAGCAAGATGTGATCTCCATGCTCAATCTTGAAAGTGGCTCAACGTCTACTGTCGACATTGAATATGCGTATAAAGTTCTGGGAATCAGCTCATCTGCAACAGACGAGGAGGTAAAGATTGCCTACCGGAAGATGGCTCTGAGACATCATCCAGACCGTGTCTCAGCCTTAGGAGAAGATGTCCGCAAGGCTGCAGAAAAGAAGTTCCAAGAGATAAATGAGGCAAAAGAACGCATCTTTAAAGCAAGAGGAATATAACATTCAACAATACTCGCGCTGAACATTCACAATAAAAACAATATTATATACCGTGCTTTTAAATCAAAGAAAGATATGGCAACAAGACTGAAAATAAAGACATCAGAGGGTGATATCATCATAAGGCTCTATGATGAAACCCCACAACACCGTGATAACTTTCTGAAACTTGCAAAGGAAAAATACCTTGATGGTACAATCTTCCACCGTGTTATCAAAGACTTTATGATACAAGGTGGCGACCCAGAAAGTAAGAATGCTCCTAAAGGGAAGATGTTAGGAACAGGCGGACCAGACTATACTATCCCCGCAGAGTTTGTTTATCCACAATATTTTCATAAACGTGGCGCACTAAGTGCAGCACGTACTGGAGACGAAGTGAACCCAAACAGGGAAAGTAGTGGTAGTCAGTTCTACATCGTTTGGGGTAAAACTTACAAGCCTGCTGAGCTAAAACAGATGGAACATCAGATGGCTATGCAACAAGAACAAAGTGTCTTCAATGAACTTACAAGGCAGCATCGTGATGAAATCATGGACCTCAGACGCAACCGTGACCGTGCAGGACTGCAGACATTACAAGATAAACTTATTGAAGAGACCAAAAAGATATGCAAACAAGAAGGTAAATCAGGATTTACCCCAGAGCAGATTGAGGCTTACACCACGATAGGCGGTACACCTTTCCTTGACAACCAATACACTGTTTTTGGTGAAGTAGAGGAAGGACTCGATGTCGTTGAGCGTATTCAGGACTGTGATACAGACCAGAATGATCGCCCTAACAAGGATGTAAAGATAGAGTCTGTTGAAATTCTGTAAGCCGTTGGGAGAGTAATCACATGATGTGATAGATAGTAATAACCCTGTTATGACCATCCCAACAGATGTTCATAACAGGGTTGTAGTTTTCTTTACAGATAGAGATAGCAGGCTAAACGAAAAACAAGATAAAATACATTATTTTCCGTTTTGTAACATACAGATTATCAGTAGCTTACAAACATCCAAGTAAAAGACGCCCTTTTGCATTGCAGAAGGGCGTCTTTTACCATTCAAAAGGGCACCTTTTACCATTCAAAAGGGCATCTTTTACATCACAAAAGGGCATCTTTCATTTTATAGCTATGAATACTTCTTACAAAAATAGGATACAGAGTACTCATGAATAGGAATGTCTTTTTATCATGAGTCATCATCTTTTCTGTACCTCAACGTCTATTCATTACTCAGCCTTCTTCCCATACAAGCAGAGCAACAGTCAACCATATAGAACACCACTAATAGCAAGATAAACAACGAATAGACCATTAGACAAAGGATAATAAGAGACAACATGCAAAGAAAAAGTAAACCATCAAAATCCCTTTTATAAACGAAAAATCCTCAGCCCATCAATGGACTAAGGATCCTTTTATCTCTTTTTAAAGGTGAGAAAGCCGGAAAAACCTTCCTTACTCCTCCCCTTCTTCCTTCTTCTTACGTGTTGCTCTGCGCTTCTTAGGCTTCTCTTCACCAGCCTTTTCAATCTTTACACCTGCCAATTCTGGGTCAATCAAGATACGACCACAGTACTCACAAACGATAATTTTCTTATGCATCTTCACATCCAACTGGCGCTGAGGCGGGATCTTATTGAAGCAACCACCACATGCATCACGCTGTACGTAAACGATACCAAGACCATTACGAGCACCACGACGGATACGTTTGAAGCTGCGAAGGAGTCCTGATTCTATCTTAGTCTCAAGCTCTGAAGCCTTATCTTTTAGCAAACCTTCTTCCTCACGAGTCTCTTGCATAATCTCATCAAGCTCATTACGCTTCTCCTCTAAGGCCTTCTGACGGTCTTCAAGGAGCCCACGATTAGCTTCCAAGTCCTTCTGTTTCTCCTCAACCTTGTACTGAGCCTCCTTAATCTTCTTATTACAGAGCTCAATCTCAAGTGTTTGGAACTCTATTTCCTTTGTAAGTGTATCATACTCACGGTTATTAGCAACAGTATCCAACTGCTTGTTATAACGCTCTAAGCTTGCTTGAGCCTCAACAATATCACCCTTTTTCTGGGTAATAGCACGCTGATAATCCTTTATATCCTGCTCAATCTTCTCAATACGAGTACGCAAACCTTCCAGTTCATCTTCCAAATCACGTACCTCAAGTGGCAGTTCTCCACGCAATGCACGCTTCTCATCAATCGCTGACAACGTTGTCTGCAACTGGAAAAGATTCTTCAGCTTTTCCTCTACTGGTAACTCTTTTGGATCTTTCTTTGCCATAATTCTTATATATTACTTAATTCAAAATTCATTTTATATTGTAGTTTACTCTTCAACCAGCCCACGGTCCTATTCCAAAATAGGCTCTTGTCAACTAAAGTAAACTATTGGGTTCGTATTTATCTCTGATATACAGCACTTCACACCGGGGCAATCACGCTCTATTACATCACGTAAAACCTCTGTCGTATATTGTTCACTTTGGTAATGGCCGATGACACAAAGCTGTATCTCCTGCTCATGTCCGAAGAACTCATGATAACCCATCTCACCTGTAATGAAGGCATCTGCACCAGCATTAATTGCATCTTGCAACAAGAATGAGCCAGAACCTCCGCACAGAGCAACTGTCCGTATATCCCTCCGAAGCAGTTCATTGGCTTGTACACATTCCACATCAAACTCCTTCTTTAGTAACAATATCAGGTCATCAGCTGCTAAAGGAGTATCAAAACAACCGATAACGCCATCTCCGCCTGTTACCTTTTTATCTGTCAAAGGATTGGTCACAACTTTCTCACGTCCAAAGAATCGGACGTCTCTAAGCCTTAACTTCTCTGCAATTTTGAAGTTTACACCACCAAAAGCAGCATCTAAGTTCGTGTGCATAGCTACTATAACGATATCATTCTTGATAGCTTTTATCACCGTACGTTGTACATAGTTAGCATCAGTGACCTGAGATAGTTTCCGAAAGATAAGCGGATGGTGTGCAACAATTAAGTTGCAACCTTTTGTAATGGCCTCATCCACTACCCTTTCAGTCACGTCAAGACACAATAAAGCCCCTGATACTTCCGCCTCTGTCAATCCAACTTGCAAGCCGGCATTGTCATACTCTTCCTGCAAGGGCAAAGGCGCGAACCGTTCAAGGGCATCAATTACTTCCTTTATTTTCACGCTACGCATAAGTTTTAGACTGCAAAGATAAGAAATTTATTCAATTCTTACAATATACATGCCCCAATATTTACGATATAAGGTTTATCTTTCTAATCCTACATTATTGCATATTAGAACTTCAAAGGCTTCCTTTCTCAAAATTACAAGGGCCTTGTAGAAGAATTACAAGGCGTCGGTAATACTATTACAAAGGCCTTGTAGAAGAATTACAAAGGCCTTGTAATCTTCTGTAATACGCACATTCATGCGCAAAAGTGCCATAGTAGACCTTTTAAAATCCCCTTTTTTAATGTTCAAAGGGGAAGTAGAAGCAAGCTGAAAGGAGAAAATTACAAGGAAAAGAAAATCGGACTGAAATCCATTTGGATTACAGCCCGATACCTTTCTATTATTCTCTCAAACTTTTTTTCTTGCTATGACTCTATCAAACTCGAGTCTCTGACTTATGCCAAGCAGTGTACACGTCCCATGTTATACTCTCTGATGACGTTTGTCAGATAATGGAAGACCTTACGTGTAAGGCTTGCCTTCATGATTCTTTCTTTCATAACGTGTTCTTTTTTTCTTGTTTTACAATCTTGTTACCTTTACTACTTCTCACTAATCCTATTGAGATTGAAGCCTGTACAATACTATCCTGAAAAATAGTGGCAATCTATTTTAGTACATCAAATTAGGGATTATAACCCCATAATGTTTCGTTTTGTGGATGCAAAGGTAATGGTAAGGACTGATTTATACAAAGAAAGTATCCATCATGATTTAAAAATATTACAATTAATTGACCTCCATCAAACCTATTGATGCATATCATGTAGCATATATACGATGATACATTCCATAAAAAACACATATAGTATTAGTATGAATAACATTTTCTTTTCTTATCTTTGCAGTATGGATAAGAACGAATTTCATAGCTTTCGGTTACCTGCAGAATGGGAACAGCAAGACGGTATTATGCTGATATGGCCACACGAAGATACTGACTGGCGTCCTTATCTGGAGGAGATTACTGAAGTATATCTGCAGATGGCTGATGCCATTACCCGTCATGAGGAGTTGTTGATCACTGCACGTGACATTGAATCAGTAAGGTTATTGTTGGCAGAAAGACTATCAGAGGAACAGATAAGACGAGTAACGCTCTTTGCTTGTGACAACAATGACACGTGGGCTCGTGATGTTGCACCCATCACCATCCTGTCTAGTGGGGAGCCAAAGGATTACTTCCATCCAAGACACCTACTTGATTTTTGTTTCAATGGATGGGGAAAGAAGTTTACAGCAGAGAAAGATAACAGAATCAACCGACAGGTTTACAAGGCCGGACTATTCCATGGAACATTGGAAAATCATAAAGATTTTGTTCTTGAAGGTGGTTCCATTGAGAGTGATGGTGACCAAACACTTTTCACAACCACAAGCTGCTTGATGGCACCACACCGCAATCAACCGCTAACAAAAGAGGAGATTGATGAGAAATTACGCTCACTCTTCCCAAATGTAGAGCGTGTCATATGGCTTGATCATGGACAGTTAGCTGGCGACGACACTGACGGACACATTGATACTATTGTCCGTATTGCTCCAAATGACACCTTATTATATATAGGATGTGACGATAAAGAAGATGAACATTATGAAGATTTCCGTCTCTTAGAAGAGCAACTAAAGCAGTTACGTACGACCAAAGGCAAACCTTATCGCCTATTACGTCTGCCCATGCCTGATGCTATCTATGACGAAGAAGAGCGCTTGCCGGCGACTCATGCCAACTTCCTTATCATCAATGGAGCGGTTATTGTACCTACATATAACCAACCAGAAAAGGACAAAGTAGCATTGGAAACAATACAGACAGCATTCCCTGACCGCGAAATCGTGGGTATTGATAGCCGTACTATCATAAGGCAACATGGTTCTATACACTGTTTGACGATGCAATTTCCCTCTCTTTCGCCTAAAGAAAGATAAGATTTCCAACACTATAATAATATGTAATCCAAACCATCCATAGTCTCTCTACCCCTCTCATGCAGAAGGATTAATAGAGAGATAATGGAGAAAGCAAAGGAATTTTCTATATGAAAGAAATAAAAATAGGTATTATACAGCAGCACAATGTTGCTGACATAAAGAATAATATCGAACGCTTGGCAGAGAACATAACCAACCTTGCACAACGCGGAGCACAACTCATCATACTGCAAGAGCTACATAACTCGCTTTATTTCTGCCAGACTGAAGACGTAAACAAATTCGAATTAGCAGAGACGATACCTGGTCCTTCTACTGAATTCTACGGAGAACTAGCGCGGGAACTGGGTGTTGTCATCGTAACATCACTCTTCGAAAAGCGTGCACCAGGGCTCTATCATAATACAGCAGTAGTCATTGAGAAAGACGGAAGTATTGCTGGAAAATATCGGAAGATGCATATTCCAGACGATCCTGCATACTATGAGAAGTTCTATTTCACACCTGGCGACCTTGGATTCCATCCCATTGACACCAGCGTCGGGCGACTTGGAGTACTCGTTTGTTGGGATCAGTGGTATCCGGAGGCAGCACGTTTAATGGCGCTACAGGGTGCAGAAATACTCATCTACCCTACTGCTATTGGTTACGAAACCAGTGATACAGATGAAGAACAGCAACGCCAACGTGAAGCATGGACAACTGTTATGCGCGGACATGCCGTTGCCAACGGCTTACCTGTCATCGCTGTAAACCGTGTAGGATATGAACCTGACCCAAGTAAGCAAACGGGTGGCATTCAGTTTTGGGGCAGTAGCTTCGCCGCAGGCCCCCAAGGAGAACTGCTTTTCCGTGCCAGTGACAATGAAGAAGAGGGCATTATCATCAATATTAACATTGGTCATAGCGAACAAGTACGCCGCTGGTGGCCCTTCTTACGCGACAGAAGGATTGATGAATATGGGGAGATAACAAAAAGATTTATAGATTAACCCATTATTATTTCATACAAAAAAGGGTGTATTAAATAGCCTGTTTATAGGGGAGAACCTATGATAGGCTATTTGATACACTCTTGTTTTTTATATCAGCGACATCCCTGCGGCTTCACATTCCTGACGCATCTCGTCTGACCAGATGCTTGCTTGTATCTCACCAATGTGTGCCTTGTGCAGCATTACCATACAGAGACGACTCTGTCCTATACCTCCTCCGATACTCAATGGTAGCTTATCGGAGAGCAGTTGCTGATGGAAGTAGAGTTGTTCGCGCTCTTTCTGTCTCTCAATCTCCAACTGACGAAGTAGTGCAATCTTATCAACACGGATACCCATGGATGATAACTCAAAGCTACGTCCTAATACTGGATACCAAATAAGGATGTCACCATTCAGACCAACCTTGCCATCTTCTGCCACAGTTGACCAATCATCATAGTCAGCTGCACGCCCATCATGCTTCTCACCATTACTCAATCTGCAACCAATACCCTCCACAAAGACTGCACCATACTTCTTACAGATGGCATCTTCACGCTCCTTTGGAGTCTTATCAGGATACATCTCTAACAATTCCTGCGCATGTATAAAATGAATATCCTTAGGAAGGAAAGGCTTCAACTGTGGATAAGCCTCGCAAGTAAGGAACTCTGTACGAAGGATTGCACCATAGATACGACGAACAATGTCCTCTAAATAATGTCTTGTCCTGTCACTTTCTGTAATAACAGCCTCCCAATCCCATTGGTCAACATAAAGAGAATGAAGGTTATCCAGCTCTTCATCAGCACGTATAGCATTCATATCGGTATAGATACCATAGCCCGGCTGTATCTCATACTCGGCTAATGTCAGTCGTTTCCACTTCGCCAAAGAGTGTACAACTTCAGCCTGTGCGTCTCCCAAGTCCTTTATTGGAAAAGAAACTGGACGTTCAACACCATTGAGATCATCATTAATTCCCAGTCCTTTCAATACAAATAACGGGGCTGTAACACGACTCAAGCGCAGTTCTGTTGCTAAATTCTGCTGAAAAAAATCCTTTATCAATTTGATTCCTTGTTCCGTTTGCCGCTTACTAAGCAATGCTTTGTATCTTTCTGGCTTTATAAGTTGACCCATTATATCCCTTTCTTTTATATTCTTCTACCTATTATCATTATTGCCAACAAAGTTACATATTATTAATTAAACTGCAAAACTAAGAACAGAATCTTTGGTCATAATGACACTTTTATCTCATTTATTATAACTTTTTGACATCAGCTATTACCAAAAACATTATCTTGTGCATATCCTAAGACCGTAGCATGACCACCTATAGGACATATTATCTTATGTTTTATTTTGACTTTTGCCAACTTTACAGTACCTTTGCAGCATCATTTGGCTCCGTAGCTTAGCTGAATAGAGCGTCAGATTCCGGTTCTGAAGGTCTTGGGTTTGAATCCCAACGGAGTCACTAAGAAAGTGAAAAGCCTTATTACATTTAGCCGAATGAGGTCAGAAAAATGTTCTGAAGGTATTGGGTTTGAATCCCAACGGAGTCACTAAGAAAGTGAAAAGCCTTATTACATTTAGCCGAATGAGGTCAGAAAAATGTTCTGAAGGTCTTGGGTTTGAATCCCAACGGAGTCACTAAGAAAGTGAAAAGCCTTATTACATTTAGCCGAATGAGGTCAGAAAAATGTTCTGAAGGTCTTGGGTTTGAATCCCACGGAGTCACTAAGAAAGTGAAAAGCCTTATTACATTTAGTCGAATGAGGTCAGAAAAATGTTCTGAAGGTCTTGGGTTTGAATCCCAACGGAGTCACTAAGAAATTATCATTATGGGAGAATTAAGTGCTATTATACTTAATTCTCTCTTTTATTATAAATAATGTGACAGGTTACATGTGCCCACAAGAGCTACCACTATCTACTATTTAATGTAAGATTAATTCGCATTTAAGATTTAATAGATGCTCTTTTACATTCTAAAAGGTGCCCTTTTACCAAACAAAAGATGCCCTTTTACATGCTAAAAGGGCATCTTTTGCAATGCAAAAGGGCGTCTTTTACATTGCCATTCATAACGTTCTGTTTTACAGATAGATACAGAAGTGCAATTTATGCATATCCTCCAACATTACAGTAAATTTGCTTTTGTTTTCTGTAAAGACATTTCATATTTTACAATCTACCACTTACCAGCAAACCATTCTAACTCTCCTATCATCCCAAAGCTTGAATAGTTTCTAAGTTATGTTCCTCACCTACTATCCAAAGAACGTCTCCTGCTTGCAGACAACGTGAAGGTGTGATTAGTGTAAGGTTCTTCTGCCCTTCATCAACACCTACTACCATACAGTTATATTGGTCTCTGATACCACTCTCTTTCAGCGTTTTTCCAATAAACGGACTCGTAGAAGAGAGTTTGAAACAGCGCAGTTTCATCTCACGTTCTTCTATATGTATATCCTCAGGTATCAGCTCAGACTTCACGGCTGTTGAGAATGCCGTGAGCTGTTCGTCATTACCAATGACCTGAAGTTTATCTTCTGGGAACACAATTGTACCCCCATTAGGAATATTTATACGAACAGAACCACGAAGAATACTGCTCACATGCACACCAAATCGGTTACGTAGGCGAAGACTTTGCAATGTTTTTCCAGCCCATGAAGAATCTTCTGGCACTTCAATGTTGGCAATATGTATGTCACGGTCTATCAAATGGTCAGCAAACAATGGTTTCTTACGCCCATGTACTTGTGCCTCTATCTCTCTACTCCGCAGGTTCTGAACAAAGAGACGTTCTAATTTTATGCTCCTTTTCTTCAACCTTCGGGAGAGAATTATAAGTGTGAGTATACCAAAAGCAATGGCAATCATCAGTGCATTTTGGAAGCGTGTCAGGTAATTGCAGATATAAAAGATAAAACTAACTGCAACAATGACACGTACAACACCCGTAGCTATCAGCGGAAGACGGTTTATACGCCGGTCAGTCCATAAGGCTTTAAAGGCTTCAGAGTGGTTTCTCTTCATCACAATAGCACGTAAGAAGGGTGAAATAAAGGCTACTGTAAGTAGTCCACAGACAGCATTACCCGCCCAATGACTCCCCGTC
Source organism: Prevotella histicola (assembly GCF_055385135.1). NCBI lineage: Bacteria > Pseudomonadati > Bacteroidota > Bacteroidia > Bacteroidales > Prevotellaceae > Prevotella > Prevotella histicola. The sequence goes on from NZ_AP043793.1 coordinate 790,553, forward strand.
CACTCAACAGAAAACTTCCTACAGATAGGTAATACGATAGAGAACATAAGCGCAATAACCGCAGAAGAAAGTATTCCATAGATGAGTGTATTGACCAACATACTCTTTAAAAGACTCTTCCACTGGCTTTCAGATGCTGCATTTTCACCAGAATCATTATCCTGAATATGCGTAAGTCGACGCACCCAGCGCTTAGGTAGATGTTTAATAAGGAAGTTATACATAGGCTCAGCAGCCCGGATCATGTAAGGAGTAAGGAACGTTGTTATGACAGAAACAGCAACAACAACAGGATAAAGATAATCACTAATAACATGAAGGGAGAGACCTAAAGAGGCAATGATAAAAGCAAATTCACCTATTTGAGCCATAGAGAATCCACATCGCATGGCATTTTTAAGTGTCTGACCACCGAGAAGATAGCCTAATGTACCAAAAAGAGCCTGTCCTATAAGGATGGTTAAGACAAGAAACAAAATCGGTAGAGCATAATCAATGAGGACTTGTGGGTCTACCAACATACCTACAGAGACGAAGAAGACTGCTCCAAAAAGGTTTTTTACAGGGTCAACAAGACGGATAATCTTATCTGCTTCTATCGTCTCTGCCAATATACTACCCATGACAAAGGCTCCAAAAGCTGCACTAAAGCCTACTTGTGTGGAGAGAACAGCCATCAAGCAACAGAGACCTAATGACACTATAAGAAGCGTCTCACTATTGAGAAACTTACGAACGGAACGTAATATCAGAGGAATAGCAAATAAACCAATCACAAACCACAGTACAAGAAAGAACCCAATCTTGGCTACACTCACCAAGATCTGCATACCATTAGGACTTGCATCACGTGCTAAAGTGCTAAGCATTACCATCATTACAATGGCAAGAATATCTTCAAGGATAAGCACACTCATCACTGTGGCAGCAAAACTCCGCTGAGTTAACCCCATATCAGAGAATGCTTTATAGATAATAGTGGTAGAACTCATGGCTAACATACCTCCAAGGAAGATACAATCCATCTTCTTCCACCCAAAACAATAGCCCACAATCATCCCTAATGTCATCATACAAGCAATTATCGTGCTTGCTGCCACAATGGGAGAAGAGCCCATCTTCAGAATCTTTTTGACGGAGAAATCAAGTCCCAATGCAAACAACAAAAAGATAACACCTATGTCAGCCCAAGTCTGAATATCGCTTTTATCTACGACACTCATCAGATAAGGCATATGAGGTGACACCAGAAAACCTGCTACGATGTATCCTAATACTAATGGTTGCTTTAGCTTTTTGAATAATAATGTTACGAATCCTGCTACTACAAGGATGAGTGCAAGATCTTCAACAAGTGATGGTAGTTCTGCCATAATGGGATGAGTTAGAGAAGTTTAAGGAGTTAAAGAAGTTAGAGAAGTTATACCGAAAAAATCTTTTTCCAGCCTTTCTTTCAGATTGGAAAAAGGCATAAAGCACTTCATTGTTAAAGAAAAAGGGGCTAAACCTACATGTATAAGAAATTAGGTTTAGTCCCCCCTCAGTACTTTTTATCTAAAGACAAACATGAGCTTAATCATTAAACTCCGCTGTTAATCGGCATATATTGATGATAACCTGCATTGCTTTCTCCATTACTTGTACGGAAACGAACTCGTATGGGCCATGGAAATTAACACCACCAGCAAAGATATTAGGACATGGCAGTCCTTTGAACGAAAGCTGAGCACCGTCCGTTCCACCACGAATAGGCTGTACTTTAGGAGCAACATTAGCCTGCTGCATAGCATGAAGAACCAACTCTATAACATGCATATTAGGGTCTATCTTCTCCTTCATATTATAGTATTGGTCATTCAGCTTCAGTTCTACGGTTCCTTCACCATACTTCTCATTCATCTTCTTCACGCAGTTTTCCATGAAACGCTTGCGGTCTTCGAAGTGGTCACGGTCATGGTCACGGATGATATAACTAAGCTTTGCCTCTTCACAACGGCTCTCTATACCAATAAGATGATAGAAACCTTGATAGCCTTCAGTCGTCTCAGGGATTTCATCAGATGGTATCATTGCATTGAATTCACATGCCAAACGACTAGCATTGACCATCTTTCCCTTAGCATATCCTGTATGAACGCTCACACCATGTATAAGGACTTTAGCTCCAGCAGCATTGAAATTTTCATATTCAAGTTCACCAAGATCACCACCATCAATGGTGTAACCCCATTCACATCCAAACTTTTCAACATTGAAATGATGTGCTCCTTTTCCAATTTCCTCATCTGGATTGAAAGCAATGCGGATGTCTCCGTGTTCTATTTCGTTATGATCACGAAGGAAACACATTGCCTGAACGATCTCAGCAATACCTGCTTTATCATCTGCACCCAGCAAAGTTGTACCATCAGTAACTATAAGATCTTCCCCTTTGTGCTCCAAAAGCTCTGGGAACATACGTGGCGAGCTGATCATATTAGGGTTTAACTCTATGTCACCACCATCGTAATTCTTCACAACTCGTGCCTTAATATTTGCACCACTCGCATCAAGAGCAGTATCATAGTGGGAGATGAACCCGATAGTAGGCACCTTTTTCTTGGTGTTAGAAGGAAGTGTGGCGTAGATATAGCCCATCTCATCCATCTCGACATCCTTCATTCCCTCACGTTCAAGTTCCTCCTTGAGATATTTAGCAAAGACAAGTTGCTTCGGAGTACTTGGTACTGTATCGGAGTCTTCTGCCGATTGTGTATCAAACTTAGTGTAATTTATGAATCTTTCTACTATTTCCATGATGTACGGATATTTAGTTGTATGTCTTGCAAAGATACAATTTAATTTTTAAATTTACTAATGATAGGGATTTGCTATATATTTTTTTAAACATATTATCAGCATGATTACCCTACAAAGATTATCTTTCTTTTTTACCAAACATTTTGTTTACCACCAATGCTATTGCACCATCTCCTGTCACGTTACATGCTGTTCCAAAGCTATCCATAGCTATGTACAGTGCTATCATCAATGCTTGGGCTTCAGAATTAAAGCCTAAGATACTTGCTAAGGGAGCTAATGCTGCCATGATAGCCCCTCCTGGAACTCCTGGAGCAGCTACCATAATAATAGAAAGCATAAGGATGAAATAGATGAAGAGTGCTGGATCATATGGAAGACCAACCAACAAACAGATGGTAAGAGCACAAGCCGTAATCTTCATCGCACTACCACTGAGATGAATCGTCGCACAAAGTGGTACTACGAAGCCTGCTATCTCCTTCCCCACGCCATTCTTCATGGTCTGTTCAAGCGTGACAGGAATTGTAGCTGCTGATGAACTCGTCCCTAAAGCGGTAAGATAAGCCGGCATCATGTTCCATAACAAGCGGAAAGGATTCCGTCTTATGATAGCTCCAGCAATACAGAATTGATATACCAAGATGAATACATGCAGAACAAGAATAACGATAATAATCTGTGAGAAGACTAAGAGTATCTGCTGAGCCTGGCCATTATGCGCCATATTGAGGAACACTCCAAAGATATATAACGGTAACAAAGGAATGATTGCTTTTGCTATTACTTTCTCAATGACATACTTAAACTCATTGAAAATATTCTTTGTTGCCGTCAATCCACCATAAGCTATACCCAAACCAAGCATGAAGGAGAACACCAATCCACTCATTACATCCGCCATAGCTGGTATATTGATACTGAAATAAGGTGCTAATTCGGTAGCCTTGTCAATATGTGGCATTGCTCCTCCTGTAGAAGCGATCATTGAAGGGAACAGACATAAGCCTGTACCATAAGCTAATCCCCCTGCAACAACCGTATCAACATAAGCTATGATTACTGTTACTAATAAGAGTTTACCTGCTCCTTTCCCAATATCAGCAATAGCTGGTGTCACAAGGCCTATGATAATTAATGGAATCATAAAGCCTAAGAACTGACTAAAAATACCATTGAAGGTCAGAAATACCCTCGCTAATGGCGTGGGCATGAAGTAACCAAAGAATATCCCAAGAAGAATTGCGATGATAACTCGTGGCAAGAGCCCTATTTTTACTTTCTTTTTCATGTTAAAACAGTTAGAGAATAATAGTTTACATTTAAGGAACCAACAATCAATAAAGTTCTTCTTACTGATAAATCATTGGTTGAGGTTAGTATTGTCTTTTGCTCTTTGAGCTTGTTAAGTCAGCTGCAAAGATAGGATTTTATCCTGTAATATGCAATGTTTTGCAGTTAACTAATGCTTTTTTGACAGTAACTTTCTCCTCGATTCATCCTTAAACTCAATACATAAAAGGTGTTCACCGAAAAACACACGACCTATATTTACGCGAGTTCGGGATAAGAAAAGGCTTGAAAAAGTTGGTAATCTCGTCAAAAATTCGTATCTTTATAGGTGAAAATCAATAGATTACAAGATTTTTGAACGATGATTACCAAGGACAAAGTTACTGAAATTTTCTGTATAATCGACGAGTTTGATAAGAATTTGAGTGCCGAATTAGCGAAAAACCTGCGTCTACCGTCCCATAACAGTGACGGCAAACGCTACCGAAACCGCAAGGGCAGACTCTCGGAAAGTGAGATTATGACCATTTTGGTATGCTATCATTTCGGCGCATATCGCAATTTCAAGGAGTATTATTTGAATTGGGTCAAAGGGGTGATGCGTCAGGATTTTCCCGACGCGGTTTCCTATAACCGCTTCGTTGAACTCATGCCAAGAGTGTTCTTTAAGATGATGCTGTTCATGAAGCTCTATGCCTTCGGCAAGTGTACGGGTATAACATTCGTTGACAGCACAATGATACCCGTATGTCACAATGTACGACGATATTACAACAAAGTCTTTGCCGGCCTCGCCAAGGACGGAAAGGGTACCATGGGCTGGTGTCATGGATTCAAGCTGCACCTGCTATGCAATGATTCTGGTGAAGTGATAACGTTCTGTCTTACAGGAGCAAATGTGGATGACAGAGATAGCAGGGTATGGACGGTATTTGCAAAGGTCTTATTTGGGAAGATCTTTGCTGATAGAGGGTACATCAAGCAGGAACTCTTTGATAGTCTGTTCAGTCAAGGTATCCAACTCGTTCATGGGCTCAAGGCTAAGATGAAGAACAAACTGATGCCTATGTGGGACAAGATTATGCTGAGGAAAAGATACATTATCGAGTGCATTAACGAACTACTCAAGAACAAAGCCAACCTTGTTCACTCAAGACACCGCTCGATACACAACTTTATCATGAACTTGTGTTCTGCCCTTACAGCATACTGCTTCTTTGAGAACAAGCCAGAGGCACTGCCAGTGTATGTGGAAAAATCAAGGCAGTTGGAACTTTTTTCATACTAAACTTATCCCGAACTCAAGTATATTTAATTGTTAGACATTAAATTTAGAGGGTGAGAAGTTCATACGTTGAATAATTTTACAGTATCTATCACACCACACAATCTCCTAATTTATTTTTTATTTTAGTTGCTGTCACTTTTAACACTTCGCATAATCAGTTTGCTTTTAAGAGGTTAAAGGCTTATTATTAGTGACAGTAGTGACAGCAAACTTGAAAAAGTACTCTCCTACTATACCACTCCTTTTAGAAACAAACATATGTATCACTGGGTGGATATATAGAAAAGTATTATAAATGGGAGGACATTAAATGGTATAATGTGTAACCTTTCATACGGTGTTAAACCATCAACACCATTCGTGCTTACCATCAACACCCATGGTGCGAGGCTGTAGCACTATTGGAGCGAAGCTGCAACACTATTGGTGCGGGACGATAGCACACAAGTAAAAGACAGGAACACACGTTTGTTCCCATCACTGTATGAAATACAGTAAGGTACTATTGACTAACTAATATGGGAAATATTCACCGAATAACAATAGTACCTTACTCCTTAGTCTTTACAGATTCTTTACAGCTTCTGTCAGCTGGTCCAATGCCTGACGAAGCACTGCACGAGGCGTTCCGATGTTTAAACGCATGAAACCTTCACCACCTGGTCCAAACATCTCACCATCATTTAAAGCCAAATGAGCCTTATCAATGAAAAGATCTAATAGTTGTTCATGATTAAGACCTAATCCATTGCAATCTAACCATACCAGAAAACTGGCCTGTGGACGCAATGGACGTATACCAGGGATATGCTCCTTGCAGTAGTTTTCAACAAAGTTCACGTTCTCCTCCACATATGCTAACATCTGCTTACGCCATTCTTCACCCTTGCGGAAGGCTGCAATCGTAGCTATAGGGGCGAAGAGTGTTGGCTCATCGAGTTCGTTTGCCTTTAACCAACCATAGAAACGCTCACGCAAATCACCATTTGGAACAATGGAATAGGAACTTACAATTCCTGCCATATTGAATGTTTTAGTAGGTGCACCGAACGTGATACTGATGTCTGCAGCATGCTCCGACACACTCGCAAATGGAACATGACGATTCCCAAAGAGTGCCATATCACTGTGAATCTCATCACTTATAACTATGATATGGTGTTCATAACAGAAGTCTGCCAATCGTTTCAGAGTGTCTACGGACCAACACAGCCCTGCAGGATTATGAGGATTACACAATACAAGCACACGACACTTATCATCACAGACCTTCTCCAGGTTATCAAAATCCATATCATAGTACCCGTCTTCACGCCGCCGCAGAGGATTGAATACCACCTCCCGACGGTTACCTTCTGGTGTCAGACGGAAAGGATGATAGACGGGTGGTTGGATAATCACCTTCTCATCAGGTTTGGTAAACACATTTATTACGAGTCCGATACCCTTAACAATACCAGGAATGAAGCTTAGCCACTCTGGCTTAACATCCCAGTTATGATGTGATCGGATCCAATCAATAATAGCAGGACGGTAGTCTGAGGGGTCAACCGTATAACCAAAGATAGGATGGTTCAGGCGTTCTTTTAATGCATCTACCACAAAATCAGGCGTAGCAAAATCCATATCAGCCACCCAGAGAGGTAACAAATCATTTCGTCCCCACCGTGGAAGGAGAGCTTCATGCTTCAGATCACCACTTCCAGAACGGTCTATTATCTCATCAAAGTTATAAGTCTTTGTCATACTTCCAATGCTTGTTTAATGTCATCAAACAAATCATCCACACTCTCCAGGCCTATACTGAGTCGTATGGTAGTATCAAACACATCCATAGCAGCCCGTTCTTCTGGAGTAAAGAGACCGAAAATGGTACTTGCAGGATGGATTGCCAACGTACGATTATCGAAGAGATTCGTAGCACGATGAATGAGTTTAAGATTGTCAAGCAGTCTGAAACAAGCCGCCTGGTCCTCTAAATCAATCGTAACCATAGCCCCAGCTGTTTCTCCATATTGCCGAACAGACAGTTGATGGTAAGGATTATCATCTAAGCCAACGTAGTTCACTTTGCAAATAGGTTTCAGTGTACGTAGTCTCTTAGCCAACTCCAGAGCATTACCAGCCTGCACGCGATAACGAGCATCAAGTGTTTCCAAACCTAATGTCTGCATATAAGCTACCTGTGGGGTCATATAAGCGCCGAGATTAAAGAGCATTTCGTTCATGAGACGGTCTCCGATAGTAGGGAAAGTACCATAATCTATGATCAAACCACCCAATGAAGTAGCTCCTCCACTGATGTATTTTGTACTTGAAACGACCTCAACATCAATTCCTAACTCCTTACCGGAGAACTGTGTGAAAGGTATTATCGTAGTGTCAGCTACAACAGGAATGCCATGCTTATGTGCTATATCAGACAACGCTTTGACATCAGCTACCTCCAACTGAGGATTTGTCATTACCTCAAGAAAAAGGCAACACGTGTTATTATCTATCTGTTTCTCTACCGAAGCGATGTCAGTGAGATCACAAAGCTTAGCCTCTACGCCGAGTCTCTTCAATGTTGAAGTCAGCAAAGAGTATGAATTACCAAACAAATGACGGGATGTGATAACATTTTTACCCTGTTCTACGATAGCAAACATCGTATTACTGATGGCAGCCATACCTGAGTTAAGGGCTATAACACGCTCTGCCCCCGTCAAAGCCTTAATACGTAACTCAAGATTTGTTACTGTTGGGTTCTCTACACGCGAATAATCTGGAGCATCAATGCGCCCACAGAAAGCATCAGCCATCAATTGCGCATTATCAAACTCATAGGCAACGGCATTGTATACAGGCATACTTAATGCATCATAAGCATCCCGACGCTTGTAAGGCAGATGAATAGCCTGTGTCTGTTTCTTCATATTTCTTTGTAGTTTGGGTTGTTTATAAAGATAACAGGGAGCTATATCTGCTCCCTGCAATATGTTTTAAAATAGAGGTTAATACCATTGAACGGCATTACTGATACCGCTACGCTTGTCATACTTCAGAGCATCAGTAAGTGTAGAAGCATTACAACGGAACGTGAAGTTGTATGAAGTATAAGGTGCTAATACCACAGAAGCACTCATATTAAAGCAGTGGAGGTCACGTGAAAGACTTGCAGTTGTCATACTCATAGCATGATTTTCGAAGTCATAACCACTTGAGAAATTAATATTCCACCCATCACTGATGCGTATATTACCAGAGACATTCAATGTTTGTGAGAACTTATAAGGATAACGCATCGTCCTTGTATTGAATCTTCCTGCAGTATTTTCACGCATAGTGATACCATATCCGATTGTCAATGACCATGGCATATTAAAACTCATATATCCATTATCATCTGTTTCTGCTATATCTCCACGTTTCTTCTTAGCTGCATACTTACCCTTTTCGAGGTCATCATCCATGTTAGACTCAATGTCTGTGTCTGGACCATCACTGCTTTCGGTGACCTTATCATCATCTGTATCATCCTTATGTCCGAACCATTTCTTCAATTTCTCAGGGTTTAGAGTGAAAGAAAAGTTCTGTGACATACCCTGGAAGCGTGGGAATCGACCGTAACCCCACTCTGTGTGATTACCGACATAGGGTTTTCCACTTGCATCAAGTTCGTAAGCATAAGTGGCAAACTGGGCATTCATGGAGAAAGTATAGTTCTTCCACCACTTCAAACGAAGACGAACACTGAGGTCACTCCAGCGATGGAAGTCTGCGGCAGCATTATAAGACATGCTTGCACCCAGCTCATCAATGATGCTAATCTTCCTAAAGCCAGTGGAGTCCTTATCACTTTTAATCTTCATTTCGATATTGTTGCTCACATCCCAACTGATCATCTCAGTCTTATACTTACCCGGAACACCATATAGTTCTTCCTGATAAGGAGAGTATTCTACAAGCTTCACATTACCACTTGCATCTGTATACTGGTAGCTATCATAGTATCCGTAACGGCGTGCTCCGAAGTTTGGTGAATAAGAGAATGATACCTGAGGAGTTATGACGTGGCGAATAGCCTGAATCTTATCACCGAAAAGTTTCCTACTTGGAGTCCAGAAACCATACAGTTTTGTACTGGCACTCATTCCGAAGCTCCAGTTATAAACGTTATGGAATCCATAAGTAGTATCATTAACTTCCTTTTGTTTCACTCCATCCCATGACCGTAATATCTTCTTAGAGTACATACGGTCTGTGAAATTAAAAGAAGGTGTGACATTAATATAATTAAATAAGGTGAAGTTTGCTTGTACAGGAATACTGTGTTGGAAAGCATTCTTCCAGTCCTTAAACAAGTTTGAGTGTAAGAAACGGTCTTCTTTTGTTGATATTGAGTTTGACAACTGACCCGTATAGCTCATAGATATCTTCTCATACCAGCGTTCTTTCCCTACAGCGTGCTTACGTTTGAAAGGATAGAAACGACTCAAGCTGATGTTCAAATCAGGCAGAGTCATCTGAATAGAAGAGTCTCGCATGTTCTGTGCAAGGTTGGTTGTTGCACTTAAAGACAGACCTATACTTGAGAAAGTAGTACTCCAGCTGACAGATGACGTACGTGTTGACTGTGTCAAGGTCTGTGGATTATACATACTGGTCAGGTTATTACGCTCATAACTTGACGTAGCAAAGTTCACGCTTGCAGCCAAAGAGCTGTAAGGATTGGCCTTCGGATCCTGTCGATGGTTCCACTGTAACTTAAAACTCTCCTGTTCTGCATAGTCAGGAAGGCCCTTATCTCCCGTCTTTGTGTTCTGATAACTGAAGAGGAAGGCACCCGAATAACGATAGCGCTTGCGATAGTTGCTGGCAGCAGTAACGCCCCATGACCCTTTCGTATATATCTCACCTAAGAGTTTTAAGTCCCATTTATCACTGATAGCGAAGTAATAACCACCATCACGAAGATAGAAACCACGATCTTTCTCATCACCATAACTCGGCATAATAAAGCCACTGGAGTACTTCTTTGAGAACGGGAAGAAACCGTAAGGGATAGCCAATGGCAACGGAACATCAGCTACGACAAGGTAAGCAGGGCCAAAAACGACGTCCTTCCCTGGTCGAACTTTTGCACGAGAAAGCGCAATATAGAAATCAGGATGTGGCTTATCACAGGTTGTATAACGTCCATGCTGCAGGTAAATGACACCCGTCGAATCACGTTTACCAACCTCTCCGGTGAGGAATCCTTCCTGTTGTTCGGTATAGATACCTTTTATCAAACCCTTTTTCGACTTGAAGTTGAATGCCATGGTATCCGTCTTATACTCATCTTTACCCATTGTAAAGATTGGCTTTCCTTTGATTCCGCCCTCTTCTGTTGAGTCTGCAGTACCTGTTGCACGCACAGTATTACTATCAAGGTTCATATAAACCTTATCACTTGCGAGTTTCATATTCTCGTAATTCACCTTAGAATTACCATACAGATAGGCAGTTCCCGTAGCAGCATCATAGACGATTGAGTCATCAGCAGAATAGATTACCGGAGCATCAATACCGTTTGAACGTGCTCGCATTACACTATCTGCACGAATAGAGTCATCAATCTGTTTATTATGGTGGTAAATTGCCAATTGAAGAGAGTCCATCTTCGTTGTATCCACTCCAGCAAATCTACTGCTATCAGCTACATCAGGACGCTTCCCTTGCAACAGACTATCAACAATAACAGCATTACCCGTAGCCTTCTTGGTCCTTTTACCTTTTGGCAAGGGCATATTAATGCTTGCCATCGCATAGACGATGGCCATCGATAGTAGGAGTATGATGCTCTTATTTCTCATTGACTAATATCGTGCAAAAGTACAGAATTAATGGTGAATATATATATCATTACACTATTTTAACGTTTTAGAACGCCTCACAAATATGCTCTTTTAGTGATAAACAATGACGAGTTGTCAGGTACATGAAGCACTGTTTGATGCTTATTGTTTTGCTTGTGCACCTTACAATCACATGATTACGGTAGCCTAACAACTGTTATCAGTGTAAGATAAATTCATATCATGAAATCAATAGAGGCTCTTTTGCTTTGTAAAAGGTGCCCTTTTGAGTTGCAAAAGATGCCCTTTTACACTCCAAAAGACGCCCTTTTACAACGCAAAAGGGCGTCTTTTACGAAGCACCACATTAATCTTCTGATTCTCTGTTAGTTACCAATTCTATTTTGAGGCACATTCTTTTGTTTTTTAATTGTAGCGAAAAGAAAAACTGTAATAGTATTTCATACTCCAGAATTCATCCTCTATGCCAACTCTAATCCTAAGGCCTCAATCAGTTTCATTACGGGTTTATTGGTTTGTTTTAGCTTCTCTAATTCCTGTCTTGGTGTGAGCATAGGTTTGATTTCATCCTGCTCCGCCAAGCGAATAGTCAGTTCAAGCTGTCCATTATGCAATGTCTTTGCCAGAGTTGCACGTATGCGTGCCTTAATAAATAGCAGTTCATTCAGTTGGATTTTATTCTCTGCCAACACCTGAATATGCGGAAATTCCGTTATTGTTGGAGTAATATTCTTCATGCGTTGAGCCAAAGCCTGCATATCACTCGGCATACGTGAACACATGGAACGCCATTGCACAACAAGGTCTTGCTGAGAGAATGATTCATTTTCTTCCTTGTTTGTGACCTCAGGCTCATCTATATAAGCTGGCTTTTTATCTTTACTCTTAAGAAGATTATCAAATGACATCCCCAAGGAACCTAAGTTCAAAGACCCTGACATAGCTGTAGGAACAGGCTTGGGAGCGGTGATAGATGTTTCAATCTTCGGAGCTGCATCATCTTTTACTGGTGATACTACCCCATCAGCCACACCTTGTGATGCAGCATTAGCACGTTTCAGGCTCCCGACCACCTGCGGAGTCGGTTTATTCTGAGCCTTCATTATAAGTTTCTTAAACAGGGATTTCAAACGCTTAGGGCTGCGCCCCGAGGCTGGAACATCATCTTCTTTCTGCGTTATCTGAGCCACTTCAATCAGTGTCAGCTCAACTAACAGACGCTTATTCGAGCTCTGGCGATACTCCACATCGCAACGATTCATAATCTTCAGAGCATCATACAGGAAAGGTGTAGGACACTTCTGTGCCTGACTTTGATAACGTTGGCGTTGCTGATCGCTCACCTCTAACAGAGGAAGGGTCTGTGCATCCTTTGCCATCAGTACGTTGCGCACATGTGAAGCCAAGCCATTGATGAGATTTCCACCATCAAACCCCTTGTTTATGACTGTATTCAAGAGTACCATTATCTCACTTACCTTATTCTCCAAAGCAAGATCAATGATGTTGAAGTAATTCTCCTCATCCAGTACATTGAGGTCTTCAATCACCTTTTGATAACTGATATCTCCTTGAGAGAAACTTGCTGCCTGGTCAAATATTGAAAGGGCATCGCGCATACCACCATCAGCTTTCTCAGCTATGACGTTCAAAGCCTGCTCATCATATTTGATATTTTCTTTCTCAGCCACGCTCTTTAGATGCCCAATGATGTCGCGTACTGTCATTCTTTCAAAGTCATAGATCTGACAACGAGACAAGATTGTGGGGAGAACCTTATGCTTCTCTGTTGTTGCAAGAATGAAAATAACATGAGCAGGCGGCTCTTCCAGTGTCTTCAGGAAAGCATTGAAAGCCGCCGTTGACAGCATATGAACCTCATCAATGATGAAGACTTTATATCGACCAACCTGTGGAGGAATACGAGTTTGCTCCATCAAAGACTTGATATTCTCAACGGAGTTATTGCTCGCAGCATCCAACTCGAAGATATTATAGCTACGTCCTTCGTTAAAAGCGTTACAACTTTCACATTCGTTGCACGCCTCTCCCTCTGCAATTGGGTGCTCGCAGTTAATAGCTTTGGCGAAAATGCGGGCACAAGTAGTCTTTCCTACGCCCCGAGGACCACAGAAAAGATAAGCATGGGCAAGCTTCCCGCTCTTCACAGCGTTCTTCAACGTAGTCGTCAACGCCTGTTGTCCAACGACAGAATCAAAGGACATCGGGCGGTACTTACGTGCCGAAACGATATATTCACTCATAATTTAACATTCTGATTATTTCGTGCAAAGGTAATAAAAGTTAAGAAAAGAGCAGGAGAAGGATATGATTAAATTGTTAATTTGCTAAAAATCTATATGCTTAATGCATACATCTGCAATCTTTTCCTTACTTTTGCAAAAACTAAAATAGCGTTAGCAATCAAGACATAGTTCTTACTTTGCATTCGCTTACATCTTTTTTTTAACAACAGAGAGAAGTGAGCAAAATAACTGGACATGTTCTCAGGTTTCTGAGCCGATTCAAATTTCATATCGTTATCATCCTTGGTATACTTATAGTTGGCGTACTGGATGAGAACAGTTTCCTGAAACGTATAGAGTATGCGTACCAGATTGATGATCTAAAGACGGAGATACAGAAGTACAACCGCCAATATCATCATGACACACAACAGCTGAGAGACTTGAAACGTGACCCGAAAGCTGTTGCAAGAATTGCCCGTGAACGCTACTTTATGAAGGCTGACAACGAGGATATCTTCGTTCTGAGTGATGACGAACAGCCTGCTGACAACCCTTCTAAATATGAAACAACTGAATAAATACGAATCAATAGCCTTCCTCTTCGGAGGATTACTGATGGTTACAGGTGCTGGATTATATGCTTTTTTCCTCATCCAACCTGTTTCATGCTGGGTTATGCTGGTAGGAGCCATCATATTCGTACTCATGCAAACAAGACAACGATACACTGGAACACAACTAACTATACGCCGTTTGCGTAAGATTATGACGTTTGCAGGTATCGGATTTATCCTTGCTGGACTATTTATGGTAGAGGATTCGTATTTCTTTCTTCGCCCATTTGTAGCCAACTCTATAAGTGGATACAGTACTTACATCAACATAATCCACCACAATTGGGTGATACTTCTCCTCATCTCAGCCGTATTAGAGATGTATACGACACATCGAATCAACTACGAATTGAGGAAAGAAAGCCCACTTGAGGGTTGATTAGAACAAGAGATAAGAGATAATTTCAATAGAAAAAACGACAGACATAAGAGGTGGAGAACATCTCATTTGTCTGACAAGAACCAGTTTAATGAACTATGAATAAAGTTCTATATGCACTACTTTCACTTGTGATGCTCGCATCATGTGCTGACTCATACACTATCCAAGGAACATCTAACGTCTCTGCTTTAGATGGAAGAAAGTTATATCTGAAGGTTGATCAGGCTGATTCACTGATTGATTTGGATTCTTGTGATGTCGTTCACGGGCAATTTTCTTTTCATGGAACGATTGATTCTGTGAAAGTAGCACAGGTCTTTATGGATGACGTTAACCTACAATTTCCTGTTGTTATCGAGAGTGGAAACATCAATGTCAAGCTGAATAACACACAACAGCGTGTTAGCGGAACACCACTGAATGACAAACTCAATGACTTTTGGACAAAGTTTACACAGTTACGCAACCAATATGGAGAGATTGACCACGAAGAAAGTGCAGCCATTCTCAATGGACATGACGAAGAAACGATCAATGCCCAACTCATCAAAAAGGCTTTAGTAGTCTATGAAAAGGGCGATAAACTGTTCACAAAGTTTGTGACAGACAACTTTGACAATGTCCTTGGACCATGGGGATTCCTAACACGTATTAGTTATGACACCACCCCTAACGCCTATCCTGTATGGATGAATGACTATATGTACGCCTATGCACTGAACCAATTACCGTCATGGGTAGAGTACATCATGACCAAAGCTACTGATAAGTTTAAGAATAATCCACAAGTAAAGGCGTTCTATACTAATTTCCAGCAGACACAAAAAGAGATGAATGGTACAGCAGAACCTGCTACTACCAGCCCTGAAGCAAGTGGAACAACAACGAATCCTGACATAACTCCACCAACGCCAGCTCAGATGGCTGGTGATTCTGTTCGCTAATAGGTGGACAAGAAAGAAAAGATTCAGAAACAAATGAGGTTTGAAAGACATCAGTATTCAAACCTCACACAGACATTCTCATAGAATATATTACACCCCTAAAAACATAAACATATGAGAAAACTCATCCAAAGTGGTACAATCGTCAATGAAGGGCGAAGCTTTATTGGTTCTCTCATCATAGAAGATGACCGTATAACAGAGATAATTGAAGGCAACAAGATACCCCGTGGCACATTCGAAGAGACTATCGATGCCACGGGATGTTTTGTTATTCCAGGTATCATAGACACACATGTTCACTTCCGTGAGCCTGGATTGACGGATAAGGCAGACATTGAAAGCGAGAGTAGAGCAGCAGCTTTCGGTGGTGTCACCTCGTATTTTGACATGCCAAACACCAATCCACAAACCACAACAATAGATGCCTTGAACGATAAATGGCAACGGGCTGAATCGTCAAGTCATATCAATTATGCTTTCTTCTTTGGTGCAACAAATACGAACAGTGACCTTTTCGCTCATTTAGACATACATACTATTCCAGGAATCAAACTCTTTATGGGTGCATCAACGGGCAATATGCTCGTAAATAGACAGGAAGCATTAGAGAAAACCTTCCATAACGCAGCAGAACTAGGACTTCCAGTCGTCACACATTGTGAGGATTCAGATATCATCAAAGCTAACATGGAAGAGGCAAAGAAGATCTATGGAGATGATCCTGACATCATACATCACTACGAAATACGCAGTGAAGAAGCCTGTTGGGTTTCTTCTCAATTGGCAGTTAAGCTTGCACGAAAGTTTAAGACACACCTTCACATAGCTCATATCTCTACCCAAAGGGAACTATCATTGGCTCTTCAACCTGAAGATGAAGGACGGATAACCTTAGAAGCTGTCATTGCTCACATTGCTTTTTCCAAAGAAGATTATCTCACAAAGCATGCACTTATCAAATGTAACCCTTCTGTGAAGACACTTTCTGACCGTAATGCCATCCGCCATGCACTCATGGATGGACGCATAACAACTGTAGGGACGGACCATGCTCCACATCTTCTCAGCCAGAAACAAGGTGGATGTGCAAAGGCAACATCGGGCATGCCGATGATACAATTCTCTCTTGTAACGATGTTAGAACTTGTTGATAAGGGCGTATTGACCATAGAAAAGCTTGTAGAACTTATGGCTCATGCACCAGCAAGACTCTTTAACATTGACGAACGGGGCTTCCTTCGCAAAGGTTACAAGGCTGACATCACCATCATTAAGCCTCACCAGTCATGGATTGTAGACGAAGAATGTATCGAAAGTAAGTGCAAATGGAGCCCTATGATGGGACATGAATATCATTGGAAGGTGGTCCACACATTCTTAAATGGTAATCACTTATTAAATAATGGCAAGTTCAATACCACCTTACGGGGGGAGAAAATAACATTCAGGAACACTAAGTAACCCTTCATAAAAACAAAAGGTAGTAGATAAAAGAAGGTCTTATGGACAAGAAAGTCGTAGATAATAAAAGTAAGATTCTCACTTATAACATCAATGATGTCGCCCCATACATCAATTGGGCATACTTCTTCTATGCCTGGTCAATGAATGGTAAGGCAAAAGATGCACAAAAAGAGTTGCAAAAAGAAGCTGAGGATATGCTGGCTAAGATGAATGAGAAGTATCATACCCATGCTGTTTTTGCACTGTGCGAAGCCAACAGTGATGGCGATGATATCATCGTTAAGGGAACACGCATACCAATGTTACGCCAACAAAAAGCCGTACCTGGTAAACCTAACCTATGTCTTTCAGATTTTCTTCGTCCCTTATCATCCGGAATTAAAGATACTTTAGGGCTCTTTGCGACCTCCGTTGACGCTGCCCTGACAGATGATTTCGAAGATGATACCTACCTACGGATGCTGTCACAGACTCTTGCTGACCGTTTAGCAGAGGCTACAGCAGAGAAAATGCACGAAGATATCAGAAGGAAATATTGGGGATATGCACCAGAAGAGCAACTTACTTTGAGAGAGTTATTTGCTGAAAAATATCAGGGGATACGCCCAGCCATAGGATACCCATCGCTTCCAGATACCAGTGTAAACTTCCTTTTAGCAGAGCTTTTGGACATGAAAGCTATCCACATTAGCCTTACTGAGACTGGAATGATGATTCCTCATGCCAGCGTTTCAGGACTAATATTCGCTCATCCACAGAGCCGTTACTTCGATTTAGGGAAGATAGGAGAAGACCAACTACAGGATTATGCACGCCGACGCGGCCTCCCTACAGAGTCTATCAGGAAGTATCTCAGTTCCAGTCTACTAAAAAAATGATTGCACGAATCATCATACCACTCATTTTAGTCATTGTACTTCCCGACCTATACATTGACATTCATTACTTCCGGAAGCAATACCACATTAGTAGGTGGTTGCGTTTACTATGGTGGATACCCTGCATTAGCATGGTAATATACACATGTGCGTTAGCCTCCATACAGGACTTTGCACCCACAGACCTCACTTGGCTGAACACTTATCTCTTCCTCCTTGGAATGTTCGTCGGACCAAAAGCCATCTTTACACTTACTTCTTTCCTTAGTTGGATAGTACGAAAATACATCACACATATGCACCGCAACTGGGGACATTACATTGGAATCGCCCTTGGGATATGTACTTTTGCAACTTATGTATATGGTCTTACAGCAGGTTTTTCTACCATAAAGGTTAAACATGTGAACCTTTATTTCAGGAATCTACCACAATCATTCAATGGATATCGCATCGTTCACGTATCCGACCTGCATCTTGGAACATTTGATGGATGGCGTAAAAGCATACTAAAGGCAGAGATGGACAGTATCGTGAAGCAACATCCGGACCTTATCTGCTTTACTGGTGACCTACAAAATATGCGTCCTCAAGAAATTGAAAAGATGCAGAACGTACTTCATAAACCCATGCAAGGCACTGTATCAGTCTTAGGAAATCATGACTATACCGAATATATAAAAGAAGAGCCAAGGGTAGAATTTCAGCAAGAGAAGCGATTAATTGCAGCAGAAAGAAACCTTTTAGGATGGAAACTGCTATGCAACCAACATATCAAAATAGCATCTTCACATAAGGAGTACATATATATATGTGGCACGGAAAACGACGGAAGACCACCTTTCCCCAACCATTCTGATTACGACAAAGCCATCCACGGGATTCCCAAAGATGCCTTTGTCATCATGTTACAACATGATCCTTCTGCATGGCGTAGGTCTATTCTCCCCAAGACAACAGCCCAACTGACGCTCAGTGGACACACACATGGCGGACAGATGCAGTTCTTTGGCTGGCGTCCTACAAGTATTCGACAGGCAGAAGACCATGGACTCTATGAGCAAAATGGGCGATATCTGTATGTCACTGCAGGCCTTGGAGGACTTGTACCCTTCCGTCTCAATATGCCAAATGAGATTACAGTCATAACACTTCACACTAAAAAATGAAATAAAAGTATTCTATGAGCAATTCTATCTCCCCAAGAAACAAGAAGAATCATCCTTCTGTAATAACGTTGGTAGCACGTCTCATCTATGGAGTCTACACCTTCTTTATTGCGCTTCCCATCTTTATTATAACATCAACTCTTACCGCCTTGACAACAGTTATTGGCTGTAGATTTGGCAATGGACACTTCTGGGGCTACTATCCAGGCAAATGGTGGTCATGGCTTACTATCCGTTTGCTCTTCTTACCCGTAAAAGTTGAAGGGAGAGAGCATTTAGATCCCAAGCAAAGCTATGTCTTTGTGAGCAATCATCAAGGTGCATTTGACATATTTCTCATCTATGGCTTCTTGGGCCGTAACTTCAAATGGATGATGAAAAAAGGTATTCGGAAGATTCCTTTGGTAGGTATCGCTTGTGTATATGCCCATCATATCTTCGTAGATAAGAGTGGAGCAAGCAAGATAAAGAAGACCTATGACGAAGCACGCAAGACCCTTCGAGAGGGTATGTCAGTCGTTGTTTTCCCTGAAGGTGCCCGTTCTTTTACTGGTCATATGGGTAAATTCCGTCGTGGAGCTTTCATGCTTGCCGATGAACTACAACTTCCTGTATGTCCATTGACCATCAATGGTTCCTTCGATATCATGCCCCGTACAAGAGATTGGAGCTTTCCTATGTGGCACCCTCTTAGCCTTACCATTCACGAACCTATCTTTCCAAAAGGCAAAGGGACAGAGTTCGAGAAACAAACAATGGCAGAATCCTATGATGCAGTCATGTCTGGTATAGAACCAAAGTATCAAGGTTTCATAGAAAATCCAGACCAATAACATCACATATCTCTACCCATGTCCTAATAAAAACAATAAAAAGAAACACAGATTTGCTTCATTCAGAGAAATGTACTACTTTTGTATTACTTTTAATAAACCCAAAAACTGAAAGCCAATGACAAGTGATAGTATCGTAATTATACCAACCTATAACGAGAAAGAGAATATCGAGAAAATCATTCGTGCCGTCTTCCGATTAGAAAAGTTCTTTCATATCTTGGTAATTGATGATGAAAGTCCTGACGGTACAGCACAGATTGTACACCGATTGATGGAGACTGAGTTTACCGACCGCCTCTTTATTATTGAGCGAACAGGTAAATTAGGATTGGGAACGGCTTACATCACCGGCTTCAAATGGGCTTTAGAACATGGTTATGACTATATCTTTGAGATGGATGCAGACTTCAGTCATGACCCTAACGACCTGCCTCGTCTCTATGCCGCCACACATGATGAAGGCTATGATGTTGCAGTTGGCTCACGCTATGTAAGTGGTGTGAACGTTGTTAACTGGCCTATAGGACGGGTCTTGATGAGTTATTTCGCCAGCAAGTACGTCCAAACAGTGACAGGATTTCATGTTCATGACACCACAGCAGGGTTTGTTTGCTACCGTCGTCGTGTCTTAGAGACTATTCCTTTAGACCAAATCCGCTTCAAGGGCTATGCTTTCCAGATTGAAATGAAATACACTGCCCATAAGATAGGCTTCAAAATAAAAGAAGTACCAGTCATCTTTGTGAATCGCAGGGAGGGAACTAGCAAGATGTCAGGTGGTATTTTCTCTGAAGCTTTCTTTGGTGTTATGCGCCTACGCATGGACGGATGGTTCAAGAAATATCCTAAACCACAAAACTAAAGGGAATTATCTCTTTTCGAAAAGCAACAAGAATACACATTATTTGATTACACAAAAGACCATATATCAGCAGCCATAACTTCTCGGAGTTATGGCTGTTGTCGTTTAATCATTAGTATTCCGTAAACATTTTCCATACAGAATCAGTCTTAAGAGTCTCATAAATACCCTCTTAAAAACATGATTAACACATGCCATTCTTGCTCTTTCATAAACATTTTGATGCCTAACACCAGTGGAGCTGATGCCTAACACCAGTGGAGCTGATGGTCAACTCCATTCGTGCTGTTCCCGAACTCTTTATAAATAGTGTACCAGCAAGGCGATATTTTATATTCTTATCAGTATGTAAGATAAATGTTGTAACTTTGCATTTACAACGCACTAGCGATGAAGATACAGGATATACAGAAACTATATGCAACCTTACCACAGGTAGGTGCATTGATAAAGACACAGGAAGATAAGTCCATCAAGACCATTTTCCTGCAAGGACTCGTGGCATCAGCTGCCCCAATGCTCTTTGCTTCTATAGCTGAAAAGTGGAAAAAGACAACTGTTTTTGTTCTCAATGATAACGATGAGGCTGGTTATTTCTATAATGATCTGAAAACAATTGCCATGCCTGATGATAATAAAGACAAAGTTGCAGAGGTTCTTTTCTTTCCTTCATCCTACCGACGTGCCGTGAAATACGGGCAACGAGATGCAGGAAACGAGATTCTACGTACTGAAGTCTTGACGCGTTTGTCAGCCCTAACAACGGAAAAAGAAGACTCTTCCACTCTCCCACTCTATATTGTTACCGAACCATCTGCCCTCTCAGAGATGGTAGTTTCCAAAAAACAATTAGACGAGAGACGCCTGACACTGACTATTGATCAGCATATTGACATTGTAGAAGTTGAGAGAACGTTACGTTCATTCGGCTTTTCTGAGACCGATTATGTCTATGAACCAGGACAATTTGCCGTACGCGGTAGTATTATCGATGTTTATTCTTTCTCCAGTGAGCTTCCATATCGTGTTGACTTCTTCGGAGATGACATTGAAACCATCCGTACTTTTGAAGTTGAGAGTCAGCTGTCCAACGAGAAACTAAAACGTATTGAGATTGTTCCAGAGCTTGCAACACTCTCTGAAGAGAAGGTTCCGTTTCTCCATTTCCTACCCAATGATGCGGTATTGGCATTCAAAGACTTCCTCTATGTTCGTGACACCATAGAAGGAATCTACCAAGATGGCTTTACATCCCAGGCATTAGTCGATAGCTTAGAAGGGAAAAACGAAGTGGAACAACAGGAGATTGAGAAAGCTTTCCGCAAGGAAAGCCAACTCATTACAGCTTCTCTTTTTATGGATAACGCGCTCGATTTCCTCCGCATAGAGTTCGGAATAAATCACTCTATCAATGATGATACAAGGAAAAAAGGTGATCATCGAGCAACAATAAACTTCCAAACATCCCCGCAACCACTCTTCCATAAGAACTTTGAGCTTCTCTCAAAGACCTTGAGAGACTATCTTCTCCAGGATTATAAGCTGTATATCTTCGCTGACAGTGAGAAACAAACGATACGCTTAAGGGACATATTTGATTCCTTATCAAGCGGAAACTTATCTCCGGACTCCGAGAATCTGTCTATTGCAGATAGTTCTCTTTCGTTGAATAAAGGGGATAAAAGCAGAACCGTTGAGGGTCTTCCTTTCACTGCTGTCAACCGAACGCTGCATGAAGGTTTTGTTGATAACACCCTGAAAGTATGTTTCTTCACTGATCATCAGATATTCGATAGATTCCACAAGTACAACCTCAAGTCGGATAAGGCACGTCAAGGCAAGATGGCATTGACGATGAAAGAACTGCAAGAGATGGAACCTGGTGACTTCCTTGTACATGTTGACTTTGGTATTGGTAAGTTTGCCGGACTTGTCCGAGTGCCTGCCGGAGACTCCTATCAGGAGATGATACGCCTTGTTTACCAGCATAACGACATCGTAGATGTATCCATCCACTCACTTTATAAGATCAGTAAATACCGCAGAGGAGACTCTGGTGAAGCACCACGGCTGTCAGTTCTTGGTTCAGGAGCATGGGATCGGCTGAAAGAACGTGCGAAGAAAAGAATCAAAGACATTGCACGTGACCTCATCAAGCTGTATGCTAAGCGGCGAAAAGAGAAAGGTTTTGCCTTCTCTCCTGACTCCTTTATGCAACATGAACTGGAGGCTTCGTTCCTTTATGAGGACACTCCTGACCAAGTAAAAGCTACTCAGGAGCTGAAGCAAGACATGGAAAGTGCGCGTCCTATGGATCGTTTGGTATGCGGTGATGTGGGCTTTGGCAAGACAGAAGTTGCCATTCGTGCTGCTTTCAAAGCTGCTGTCGATAACAAACAAGTGGCAGTATTGGTACCAACAACCGTCTTGGCATTCCAACATTACCAAACATTTAAGAACCGATTGAAGGACATGCCAGTACGTGTTGACTACCTTTCACGTGCCCGAAGTGCGAAACAAACCAAACAAGTATTGGCTGATTTGGCTGAAGGAAAGATTGATATTCTCGTTGGGACACACAAACTGATTGGTAAATCTGTGAAGTGGCATGACCTCGGACTGCTTATTATTGATGAAGAACAGAAGTTCGGTGTGTCAACAAAGGAGAAGTTACGCCAGCTGAAAACCAATGTAGACACGCTCACAATGTCTGCTACTCCTATTCCACGAACACTACAATTCTCATTGATGGGAGCCCGCGACATGAGTATTATGCGCACTCCCCCTCCCAACCGCTACCCTATTCAAACCGAGATAGCATCCTTCTCACATGAGGTTATAGCTGATGCTATTAACTTCGAGATGAGCCGTAACGGACAGGTTTACTTCGTTAACGACCGTATCAGTAACCTTCCTGAGATTGCTAACCTCATTAAAAAGTATGTCCCAGACTGTAGGGTCGCTATAGGACACGGACAGATGAAACCTGAAGAGTTGGAAGAAATTGTCATTGGCTTCATGAATTATGATTATGATGTACTGCTTTCCACAACCATAGTAGAGAACGGAATAGACATCTCTAACGCCAATACCATCATTATTAATGATGCCCATCGCTTCGGATTATCCGACCTTCACCAGATGCGTGGACGTGTGGGACGCTCGAATAAGAAAGCCTTCTGTTATCTCTTAGCACCACCTTTATCAGCACTGAACCCAGAAGCACGCCGCCGCCTGGAAGCTCTTGAGACCTTCTCCGACCTCGGTAGTGGTTTCAACCTTGCTATGCAAGACCTAGACATACGCGGTGCCGGCAATCTCTTAGGCTCTGAACAGAGTGGCTTCATGGAGGACTTAGGCTATGAGACCTATCAGAAGATACTCAGTCAGGCAGTCACCGAATTGAAAAATGATGAGTTCCAGGATCTCTATGAAGAGGAGATGAACGAAGGAAAGCAGATTACAGGCGATGATTTCATTGATGATTGTGCTGTTGAAAGCGACCTTGAGATGTACTTCCCTGATAACTATGTACCAGGAAGTTCTGAGCGCATGCTACTCTATCGGGAGCTGGATAATATAGAGAAAGATGAAGATCTTGATGCTTATCGTAAACGTCTTCAAGACCGATTTGGACCTATTCCACGCCAAGGAGAGGAACTTATGCAGGTCGTTGCACTGCGAAGAGTGGGTAAACGATTGGGCTGTGAGAAGATTATTCTCAAGCAAGGACGCATGCAGATGCAGTTCGTTTCCAACCCAAACAGTATGTACTATCAGAGTGAAGCCTTTGACAAAGTACTTAATTACATAGGTTATCATCCCCGTCGTTGCAACCTGAAAGAACGGAACGGTAAACGTTCTATGGTGGTAAATGACGTGAAGAGTGTAGAGGATGCAGTTAAAGTCTTAAGAGAGATAGACAAAAAGCAATCTTAAGAAACACTTTTACAAAGTCTATTCCACAATTATCTACAAGATGACAGGAAGCCTCTTTTCTCCGGGCTTGTAACTATCAGTCTTTCAAATGATTGCAGATAGCATTCTAAAAGGTGCCCTTTTGAAGTTTAAAAGGGCACCTTTTGCATGTCAAAAGGGCATCTTTTACAATGCAAAAGGGCGTCTTTTACAACGCAAAAAGGCACCTATTGAAAATGAACTATGAATCATCTTTACATTAATAACATTACAAGCAATACTCAAAGAAAGCTATTCTATTTGTTACAAGAGGCAGGAAACACCTGTATCAGACGAAGAAACAAAAAAGAAAAACCAAAGGAAAAACTTGCAAAAGTCATAAATCATGCTTAAATTTGCGAGCAAATGACTACGAGGATGAAACATACAGACGTATTTAACTCCATTCGCAACGTTGCAATGAAGTTAAAACCAGAGAATGGAAAGATAATACTCTTCGGTTCTCAGGCACGTGGTGAAGCTCGTGAGGATTCCGATTGGGATATTCTTATCCTATTAGACAAGGATAAGATAGAGGTGGCAGACCATGATAAGTTCACTTATCCATTCTGGGAACTTGGCTGGGAAATCAATGCGATGATTCATCCTATTGTATATACTTTAAAAGAATGGAGCACTCGCTCTCACACTCCTTTCCGGGATAATATAGAACTAGATGGGATTGCTTTATGCTAAAAAACGGTGAGAGAAGAGTACTCGTAACCTACAGAATACAGAAGGCGAAGTCGGTTCTAAAGGAAGCTTATGATAACGCTAAGCTCGGGCATTGGACGCTTGTTGGCAATCGTTTATATTACACGGTTTACCACATGGCACAGGCTTTATTGCTAGATAAAGGTCTATCAGCCAAGACACATGCGGGGACTATTCATATTATTGGGCAGCAGTTTGTATCAACTGGGATGATAGATAAGACATATGGAAGGTTGTTCTCACGTTTGTATGAACTGCGTCAATCAGGAGATTATGATGATATGTATAATGCAACAGAAGATGAAGTGAAACCTTACTTTCCATTAGTTGAATCATTCATCAGTGTCATGGAGGAATTAATTACATTCAAATAGGAAAGATATAACACCATAAAATACCAAATAACTATGATTAAGAAATATGTAGAAGAGAACAAAGACAGAATGCTCGAGGAGCTATTCAGTCTGATACGCATACCAAGCGTAAGTGCACAAACAGCTCATAAAGAGGACATGGTACGTTGTGCAGAACGCTGGAAAGAGCTCTTGTTGCAGGCAGGAGTAGACAAAGCTGAGGTCATGCCATCAAAGGGAAATCCAATGGTTTATGCTGAAAGAATGGTTGATCCAAAGGCAAAGACCGTCCTTGTTTATGGTCATTATGATGTGATGCCAGCTGAACCATTCGAGCTATGGAAGACAGAACCATTCGAACCAGTCATTAAGGATGGGCATATCTGGGCACGTGGAGCAGACGATGATAAGGGACAATCATTCATGCAGGCAAAGGCTTTTGAGTATCTGAACAAGCATAACCTGCTGAAACATAACATGAAATTCATCTTTGAAGGTGAAGAGGAGATTGGCTCTGGAAGTCTTGGTCCATTCATTGAAGAGCATAAAGACTTACTGAAATGTGACGTAATCCTCGTATCTGATACGGGAATCATTAGTCCTGACGTACCTTCTATCACCACTGGCCTGCGCGGATTGTCCTACTGGCAGATTGAAGTTACTGGTCCTGACCACGACTTACACTCAGGAACTTTCGGCGGTGCAGTAGCTAATCCTATCAATGTTCTTTGTAAGTTGATAGCAGATGTCACTGGTCCTGACGGCAAAATACGTATTCCTGGTTTCTATGATGATGTGGAAGAAGCATCAGACGAGGAGCGCAAACTCGTTGCTTCTATACCTTTCAATGAGGAAGAATACAAGAAGTCTATCGGCGTAAAGGCTCTCTTCGGCGAGGAAGGCTACAGCACAATTGAGCGCACAGGCTATCGCCCTTCATTCGATGTATGCGGTATTTGGGGTGGATATACGGGTGATGGTGCCAAAACAGTCATACCTTCAAAGGCATATGCAAAGATTTCATCACGCCTTGTACCCCATCAAGATCACAACAAGATCAGCCAATTAGTAGTAGACTACTTCAATCGTGTTGCTCCAGACACAGTAACAGTTAAGGTGGAGAAGCACCATGGTGGCTACGGATACGTCTGTCCTATCGACTTCCCAGCATATAAAGCTGCCGAAAGAGGTTTCGAGACTGTCTTTGGAAAGCGCCCATTGCCTGTTCGCATTGGTGGTTCTATTCCAATTATCTCAACCTTTGAAAAGCTACTTGGTGCTAAGAGTGTCCTCATGGGCTTCGGTCTGGAATCAAATGCCATCCATTCTCCAAACGAGAATATGCCTGTTGATCTCTGGCTAAAGGGTATTGAAACAATTATCAACTTCCATTTGGAGTACGATAAAGAAGCATAAACGAGGAGATAATCCTATAAAAACATTGCCAGCCTCACACAATAAGATGTACGAGGCTGGCAATTTTTATTAAAAAAGCGCCAAACATTTGGTAAATTCGCAAAGTCTGATTACTTTTGCAACCCAGTTCAAATGAACTGAATGAGGCATGAAAGCGCAATGAAGGGAATATTTTTTCCATCAAAAGCACAGAAATCCTCATTGTACTATGGGCTTGTTTGGATTTGACGGCAAGACGAAATGGTACGTAAGCACGCGGAGCGTCGTTAGTTTGCTCCTAAATATCAGCTATCAAACAATTAATTGGCGAAAACAATTACGCTCTCGCTGCCTAACCGAAGTACAGTAGGTTACTGGCTTTATTCGGCTATTAGATAGCTGAACGAGACATCGCTCCGAGGATGTTGTTCCGAATCCGGAGAGTAAGCGATGCAGGTTCAATCGGAAATAGTCAGTGTATGCCTCGCTGCACTGATGAAGATTTAGAGGATAAGATGTCGGTTGGTGGTCCAGGTCTTGCCGACATACGAAAACCAAAGTCTGGAATAAACGTGTAGAAAGCGTATGGTTTCCTTGTGCGGACGTGGGTTCGACTCCCACCAGGTCCACATCAGAAATGAGAAAACATCAAAAGAATAGGGGCAGACAAGAGCGTCTGTCCCTATTCTTTGTTTTATGATTCCGGGTTTTTACTATAGACCTTCAGCCGAGGAAGGCTTATGGTTTTTATCCGCGATAGGCATTCAGCTTGGCAAGATAGTACTTCTTAAAGTCACTCCACTTGTAATAATACGGTGTGGAAGTCTTGGGAAGTGGCAGCGTTACTTCCTCTTCATTGAGCAGAACCTTCACAAGAACATCATCTTTCGGACGCTTCGGATTCTTAAAGAACACGAACTGAATGTTTGCTGCCATGGGAACAATGCGTGTGGAACTCCAACCTTTAAGGGCAAGACTGTCTATATCTGACACTCGGATGTCGCTATTATTAAGATTAAGCAGGCATGTCAGCGGCATAACCATCGTGTCATGTCCGAAGCGAAGTGTTGCTCCTGGATGAGGAAGAGCCAGACAAGAGTCGGCATCAGTGATGATCTTACGCAAGAGATTACGCTGCGAGAAGGGTTGATTGCCTCCACTTTGCGGTGCGCTGGCATAGCGTAAATACCACCAAGCATTGCTTCTTTGCCAGAGCCGATACAGTTCTTCGGGTGTAAAGAGGTTGTATAATGAGAGCGAATGGCGTATTTCTGAGTTCTGAACAATGCTTGCAAGACTGAAAAGGTCGAATGTAAGCTGCGATGCGTCCACCTTCTTTGCCACGTATTCCTTGTCCTTAAAGAGGCGGGACATCAGAGGTTGCGTGTCAATATTGCGCTTTGCCCACTCGTCAATCGTCTTCTTTACGGCGCTACTGTCCTTTTGATGGGAGAGTTTCTTGTCCGATTGATTCATGTAATACATGTCATGCGCACTTGCATCATGCCTGATTCTGAGGCGAGGATTATGCCGAATGAGCTCCTGCAGCTCGTTCTCCATGGAAAGAATGCAGCGGATAACATCCGTAGACTTGGCATCTACCCAGACTGAATCACGGAAGACTGAGGGGAAACGATTGTACATTCTCCGTGCGATCTGCTGATGTTGCTGGGCGCCAAGCAGTGTCAGTTCGCCCCAACGTTTATAGGATTCGGTGTACATGAGGCGTAATTTCTTGAGAACTTCCTTGCCTTCATTGGTCAGAACGCCAGCCGAATCAGCCCGCTGAAGCGTTTCGATCGGGCGAAGATATTGCTGCGCATGAATGAGATAGCGCGAACCGTGACGCCCATAATGCGATAGATAGACGGGAAGATAGCCCGAAGGTGCAGGCGTAAGCTTGCCCGATGGTGCGGGATAAGCAAGGTAATTGTTGGCAGAAAGTTCAGGATGTGACTCAATCTGCTTCCTGATTGATTGTGCCACGACGTGTAGCGATGCTGAGAAAGCTAACACGCAAAGCAAAATAAGATGTTTTTTCATATCGTTGTGATGTATTCTTAGTTGCATACAAAGGTAAGCAATTCCCATAAGTATAAAGACATTAGGGCATTGAAATACGCTGCTCGTCAGCTAAAAAGTATGCTCAGCGCAATCAGCGGACCGAGAGAACGGCGACGATTCATGAGGAATGTCCGCATAAACCGTAGGGAAGTATTTTGTAATAGAATATTGTTAATTCCGACTATCATTCTGACGGTGCTATTCACAAAGGGTATATTTACGGTCAAATACTCCCGTTTTGGGCGGTTTAACGCTATGTTTTTGTAAGCAATTGATATCCAACGGTTTACAGAAATCATGCATACTTTCTAACAGAACGAACTAAGCTGTTTTCAGAAAAGTACTATCGTTTTAAGCAAAAAGTACTATCGTTTTAGGTAAAAAGTACTATCATTTTAGGCAAAAAGTACTATCGTTTTGCCCAAAAAGTACTATCGTTTTGCCTGAAAAGTATATACTTTTTGACTGAAAAGTATATACTTTTTGCCGAAAAGGTATATACTTTTTCCCTATAAGGTCATATCTAACCGATTTTAAGGTATAAAGAAAGGCAGGAAAAAGCTATAATGAGAAAATCAAATGTAAAGTATATTCCACATAAGAAGCATCCTCTTTACGCATAAAAAAGAGAGGATATGCCTTTCGGACATACCCTCTCTACCCTTCATCGGGCTATTTAGAACGTGTTATTTACTTGATAACAACTTTAGAAGCTCTGTTGCCTACACGCACGATGTATGCACCTGGAGCCAGAGAAACACGCTGCTCATCAGTATTAACCTTGCTCTGATAAGCCAGTTTGCCATCTATCGTATAGACTGCAAGCGTGTGGTTTCGAGCACCAAGAACGTTAATTCCGCCAGCAACGAACTGTACTTTCACCTCTTCACCAGCCTTGACCTCGTCAATACCGTCAGTCGGTGTGAAGGTAATATAGTTCGTATTCAACAGTGCATTAGGGAAGTTCTCGTTCGCAAGAATACATACCAGCTTCGTAAAGGTGTCCGTAAGCTTCAAGGTTGTCACACCATTCTCAACTGTATACTCATCGTTCGCAGTTAATTCCTCACCCTGCAGCACGCCGTCAACAGACTGAACCTTACCATCGAACCAACGATAAGTAGTAGGTTTACCCGCAATAACAGCCTCAGAGCTCAGATCAACCTTACCATTGACGCACTGAACATCGATAGGAGCCTGGAGATTATAAGAGTATTTATCGAACTTTCTGCCGTTACTCTCAGGAAGAGGCATCGTAGAGAACTTCAGCTTGTTGTCAACAACATTGAGGACACGCAGCTTAGTGTTCTTTGAAACATCAACCTTCGTCAGCTTATTAGAGTTCAACCACAACTGCTCCAGCTCTGGAAGCTTATCAAGAGAGATGGTTTCAAAGTCATTCTTACTCAAATCAAGATTCCACAAATGTGGGTTATCAAACTTAATCTCCTTCATCTTGTTCCCTGAAAGATAAGCCAGACCAAGGCTCTTTGCAGGAGAAAGATCGAATGTCTTGAGCTTATTGTTAACCAAAGACAACGCGAAGAGCTTAGGGAACTTGGACAAATCAATCTCTGTCAGCTCATTACCATCAAGATTCAAATCGGTCAGATTAGGAGCCGTTGCAGGAAGAGTAATAGCAGGCAACTCAGCCTCAGCAACCGTTATAACCTTCGCATCCTTTAGTCCAGAGAGGTCAGCCTGACTCATCTTGACGCCAGACACACTGAAAATCTTCAGCTTATCATTAGCTTCTGCCACAAGAACACGCACCTTCGTGTTCTCTTTTGACTTAGCACGGAAGAGTTTATAGGTTGTTCCAAGCGTATACTGGGTAACATTACCATCGCCATTCCACTCAAAATAAACAGAAGTACCATCCACAGGACTTGCTAAAGATAGAGCAACACTGTCTGTACGATTAATCGTTGTGAAGTTCGCCAACTCATATCTTGGGTAAGCAATAGGATGAACATAAGTAGTCTTGAACACATTTGCACCCTGGAAATCAGGATAAGCAGGATGTGTCATCTCGCAATAAATAGAATCAAGAGCCAAGTTAATGAACTTCGCAGAGCCATTGCTGATTGTGTAATCAGTACCTAACTGCAAAGGCTGACCGTCCTTCTTCTTCCAAATGAACTGTGTATTTGCACCGTTCTTCGTGATGTTCTGCTCTGAAAGATCAATACCTGGAGACGATTTTGATATCTCAAGAATGTGCTGAGGAGCATAGATAAACTTACCACGAGCTAAGCCAAAGTCATTAGGCATAGTAGCAAGTGTGAAGTAATTACCACTGACATTCAGCTTCTGAACTGGTGCTACAGGTGGAATCTTCACCTCAGTAAGGGCATTGTCTGATGCATTTATATCCTCAACAAGCTCACTATGATTGAGCAAGAGGCGTGTAAACTTGTTGTGAGAAATATCAAGTGTACGCAGATTATCAGCATCTGAGACATCCAGACTGTTCAAATTATTGTGACTGATGTTCAGAGTTCTAACCGCATAGAGGTCATTAAAGAGAAGTGAATCCAACTGATTATGGCTGACGTTAATGTCTGAAAGCTTACTCTTATAGAAATAAGAAGAAGGACCACGGAGGTCAACACGTCTAAGCTGGTTGCCAGACAGGTCAAGCTTCTGAAGTTTATTGTTATATCCAAGGTCGATTGTCATCAATCCAGCATTCTTCAAAGTAAGAACACGTAGCTCTGTCAGTGCAGAAAGATCAATGTTATCAATGTACTGACCATCTGATTCCAACGTCGTTACATAACGGTCTTGTGGGACATAAACTATAATATTACCTGATCCGGTACGTATTGCATCAATGTTTGCCTGGGAAGGATGATCAGATTTAATCTGAATAGGAGTCGTCTCACCATCACCTAAATCAACCTTTACAGTAACAGGATTAGCCTCAGAAGCACCCAAGATACCAACAGACATCTTCACTGGTGAACCTGCAGAACCAAGACTTGTCAGTTCGATAGCCTTTACATCCTTTCCGAAATCAGCAACAGTTTTAACTCTGAAGTTCTCAGTACGAATAGGATAATCCCTTAGAACGCTGTTAGTGAACTGTACAAATACTTCATCATCGAGTGCCTTCTTCAACGTTACCTTACCATCAGCATAAGAATAATAAGAATCATCCAACTCAACAGGCTTGGTTGGATCAGCCTTAGGAACACGATAAAGCTTTGCATCAGTCGTAGTCCTTGCACGCAGAACACGATTACTCAAATCAATAACGTCACCCACCTTATATGTATCATTAAGCTCCATTGGATTCTGCTCATGGTAATACTCGAACCAGTTACCTGGCCAAGGAAGAGTAGCAAAGTCCATGTAATTATAACGAACATTGACACTATAAAGAGCAGGATTATTGCTTACATCCAGATTTCTCAGGAGGTTGCGATCGCAAGAGAGCGTAAAGAGCTTAGGATTCTTACTCAAATCAAGAGTCTTCAGATTATTACCGCCACAATAGAAATAATAAAGTTCAGGGCAATGGGTAACATCTATATTATCAAACTTAACATCAGTATTTACTGTTCCAGAGGAATGAGAGATGTAAAGCTGAGTGATTTTAGGGTTATTACTCAGATCAAGAGACTTCACACGAGAGTCACCTACATTCAAAATCTGCAGTTCTGGGTTCTTAGAGATATCTACTGTCTCAACATTCGTCATATCAAGACTCAGACGTTGCAGCTTAGGACATCCTGCAGGGTCAACAGTCTTCAACCCCAATGTGTGATATGCATCGAAAGAACGAAGGTTAGGGAAGTTACGAAGTGTGAAATCAGGAGAGATATGTCCTATCTGTGGAATCTCCAAAACAACCAAGTCTGGTAAATTACCAATCATCAATGGAGTTGATGCCGTAAAAGGATTATCCTGCAAATAGATAACTTGTAGGCTCTTCAGGTTGTTAATATCTAAAGCATTCAGAGTGTTATGCTCCAAATTCAACACCTTAATCCGAAGGTTCTTGCTAAACTCTATCTTATCAATCTCATTGCCAGAAGCATTGAAATAATAGATGTTAGTTGGATCACCAGTAATGGTTACCCATCCTTCATCGGTGACAGTACCAGTAAAAAGGGAACCTTTGATGGTTTGTTCACCACTCTCTACACCTATTATAGCTTTCTTTACATCAAACTCTTGATCACCAGAACCACAGTCTATACTGACAGTCTGATCATCATCAGATGCTCCAAGTACGAAAGATACTTGTGCTGGGATACCTGCACTCTTTGCCTTTGCAGGTATATTCGTATGGAATCTGATGATTTGTTCTTCCTGTGCCTGTACAGCAAGGGAACTCAATAACATTGTCATCAATAGTAAGAACGTTGATGACAGGAAAGTAAATCTATTCTTCATATACGTTAGTAAATAATAATTCGTTGTGCTCTGCCCCCATTCACCTGGATAAGATAAACTCCCTTACTCCATGCAGAAGCATTAATATTAGTCTCATCACCTTGAGTAACTAGTGTATGAGCAAGTTGACCAGAGAGTGTATAAACACGTACATTCAACTGTTTTGCACCGGCAAGGAATACAGTAAATGAACGTTCACCTGTTGAAGTGATGACTGGAATATTCTTTTCAGCAGCTACCTTAACACCATTAATCCCAGTTGACTCCTTCTCTTTTAGAACTTGTTTCAAACCTGCATAGGCATCAAACTTACCTGCTCCCCACTGTACTGGGTCACCTGTATTCACCACAAAGGAATCTCTACGAGCTGTTTCCTTAATGATACGTGCCACATCTTTACAAGTTAGCTTAGGATTAGCCTCTAACCAGAGAGCTACAGCACCAGCAACAACCGGTGTTGCCATAGATGTTCCGAGTGACTGATGCCAATAGTAAGTCTTATCTCCTTTCTTTAGTTTACCTTGTAAGCCAGCATCAGTATACCCTAATTCAGGGTTATTCACAGCATAAGTATTGACTGAAGAGATGACTGAAGCACCTGGTGCACATACAAGAGGAAGGTTTCTTCCATCAGCAAGTGTACCAAAAGAAGAGAAACGAGAAGCCTCCCCAGGAGGGAAATCATCATTTTCACCTCTCTTATTATAGCCATACACATAGCCATCTAATGAAGACCAATGATTACGAACATTATAACTACCTACAGAAATAACATTCGCTGCACATGCCATATCGCTGATAGATCCATTTCGTGTTCCATTAACAAATCCTGATTGCTTATTACTATCGAAATAAACATAGCGTGCATCGCCATAAACTTCTACATTCTGACCATCCTTTTTACTTTTAATCTCCAAGGACAACTTATAGTTTCCATCCTTGTTTGTAGTTGGATTATCACTGGTCATTATCTCAGCCATTGCATAATAACGTCCCGTCTCAGGATCAATAGCAGAAGCAGCAGTAACATAACCATCAAAAGCCTTAGCAAAGGTTGGGTTAATAATAGCACCAGGGATTGCGTAATCATCTCCTCCCGAAGCATAAGTTATTGCTTTTCCATCGCTATTGCCAATGACTGGGATACGTACTACAGCATGATTTCCACGCTTTGTATTGGTTACAACAATCTGAAAATCAAAAGCAGTAGAATCATTACTATACGCAGCTATCTGACCATTCCGAAAGTTAATGTAAGCCTTCTTCCCCATTTTTAGCGTATCAGGAACCATTGGGGTAATGAATGTCTTAACCATTTCATTCGCATGTTCAAAGTTCTTTTTAAGGGCAACAGCCTTATCAGCTTCATTACCTGCAGCAATACAAATGATAGCATGTTCTCCTTCTTTTGCAAGGAACTTGTTCATCACACTTGTAGAATCATGTACTCCAATGTTACTTCCCAAGGAAAGGTTTATAACACATGGCTTTGGTTTCTTGCCCGATAGTAATGCATATTGAACGATATCATCAACTCCAAAAGCTATATACATATCGCGTAAATCACCACATGAAGCCACAAGCTCAGACTCTGTAGCACAACCATAGAATGGATTTGGAGCTTCTACGAGGTAACTTGTCGTATCATTATTTGTCTTTGCATATGTTATATTCCCCTTATAACCTCCTGCCATAATTCCTGTTGTGTGCGTTCCATGGAAGTTTGTAGGAGAATCTGTAGTGAAATCATCCTCAATAGAATATGTATCATCACGATTTGACAAAGTGTCAAGTACGGCACGAGGATAATAATTATAATAATGATAGCCTTTCTTTTCATTCGGAGCGGCTATAATCTTACTGATATAACCAAAGCGAGTTGAGCCATCAGGCTTAAGAAAGTTGATGTGATTAGGGTCAATACCACCATCAACAATACCCGTTACGACACCCTTTCCTGTATAGGCTTGAGGCAATTCTATACCTTTATGGATTTTATCTACACCTATCTCTGCACGTACCACGTCCATCTTCTGAAAAAGCCGACGTGGAAGTTCCATGCGATAAACACATGTCAATGTAGAAATACGCTCAACATCAGAGACGGGTAACGCTACAATTGCAATATTACCACGTACCCTTAAGACTTCCACACCTTGTGCTTCGAGATCTTCACGAGTACATCCTCCCATGAGCTCAACCATGGCTAAAGTGTTTTGTTGGGCAACTTTAGGGCGTTCGAAGGAACGTGTACGAGCATTATAAGTGGGAATGGAGGTGTTTCGAAGCCTCTGCAGCTCCATCTGACTTTGCAGGTCAAGTTTGGATTGACCAAATACTGCACCCACCATTCCAAACAAAAGAATTGTAAGTAGAATTTTTCTCATTAGCTTTTCACTTGTTAATTAATACTTTCTTACCATCAATAATATATAAACCGCGTGGCAAATTCTCACCTGTCACACAAGTTCCATCTATACGATAAACCTTTCTTTCATTCCCCTTTACATGTCCTACGGAATCAATACCATTAGTTTCACCTTTCAATAAGATTTCCAAACGGTCATTATCTTTTAAATCAAACTCAAAACTTGACCCACCAGGATAAGTTGGATCAAGTACTGTTCCATTCAGTTTCACCACCATTTTACTCATATCAGTACCATAAGCACCAAACATGAAGTGGTGATCATCTTTCGAGAACATCAGTGTATTCTCACCAGACTGCATCTGTACCGTTGAATGATCAGTACGATAGAAATTGAAACCATAGTTTGCCAGACTTATATCATCTATAAAAACAGTTGCCTTTTGGTCACGTACAATGGCTGAAGTTGCAACATCAACCCTCATTCCTTCCGTCAGTTTAATCTCACAAGCACCATCATATCCAATAGAGAAATGATTACCATTGACCTTCACCGAATCAATTTTGCAACCACTATTCGGCTTTATCTGAATCATACTATTTGTTTCATTCAACTCCAAAACATTTTCTCCATCATGGACTGATATCACCTTATTATTATAACTCTGTCCTTGATAAACAGTAACATTAGCAGCTTTATCCACATTTAGCGTAGATTTTACCGTAGCATACTTATGTGCTGATATCTCAAAGTTCATTTCGTTCTTCACAATACATTCATAAGGACCATAAAGAGATATAGATTCACCGTTGACTTTAAACCCATCTAAAGAGTAATTTACCTTATCAAATGTAAGCGTTAACTTTTTCCCAGCCTTTACCTTGAACCCTTCTTCATTGTAATTAGCTACCTCTACCCCATCAATCATCACCTTTGAGATAACATTTTTAGCAGCATTATCAGAGAAATTAAACTTTACTGCATAATCAACATCGGGATAATTTGCGGTAATATTAACTACACTACCATCCTTAGGAGTAACAAAGAACTGGTTACTGGAGCTTTCCACCTCCACACCATCTAATGTTACACGATAAATAGGAGCATCTCCATAATTGGCATTAGTAATCACTAAGGTCTTCTCTGCTCCAGGAATCCACTTTACATCGTTATCTCCATTCTTCAGATTTACTCCCGTCTGAGATTCATAACGCACCATTTTAACCTTAGATGCATCATCAATCTTAACGATACAAAAGCCTGTACGCGCTTCATCAAAGATTCCACTCTTCACCGTAAAAGTTACATTCTTATCTTCATCCGAGATATATAGGTTACAGTTTCGCATAGACGAGATACTCATAGGAATATTCCCACCTTCGCTCTTGTTAGGCTTAGATACCTCTTTAAGATAACATCCGTCTACGGCTTCAATCTGTACTGAGCCGTACTGAGGAACATCCAGTTTATTCAAACCATTAGAAATATCAACTGGATGGTAATTAACTTTCACCACAACTCTGCTGGAATCATCAACCCTTAGCTTGATTGGAGTATCAGCCACGGCATTGCTTGACACCAGAGTTACAATAACTAATAATAGCAAATAGTAAATATTCTTCATACGCTTTTGGTTTAAATTATATATATCTTGTACCTTTTATTTAAAGAGGTAGAAGGTTGTGCTTTATGATACTTCGCCAAGTAAAATGTCATTAGACTACTTTGGCAAAGTTAAACATAAAATATAAAAGGGCAACACCTATTTATAAGTTTTTAATAAGATTATCCCTATTTTTCATAATAGAAGCATATTGATACATAGAAATACATTAACAATTCATTACTTCCTACACAATGAAAGAAGAAAGAATTATCAATATACAATAAGTTTATAAATTCATAAAATCAAAAGCTCAAAGACTTACTATTCCAAAGTATAGACAAAAACAAAGGAAAAATGACCTATACTGTATTAAACAAAATGAAGTAGCAATGCTACTTCATATCTATATAAAATGTAAAAACAAGCTTTACAAATAAGAAAATATACTCTTTTAACAAAAAATTTGTTCCCATTCACGGAAACGTAGGACTCCTTCTTCACCAAACTTTGCAAGACTTCGTTCTGCCTGCTCAACTGTTTTCTCTTTATCAAGATGTGTTTTTGAAAAGAATTTATCCGCATAACAGATCACTTTCTCTTCCATTGTCTCTGGCAAAAAGTCTTGTTCTGGGAGTGGAAGATGCTGATTAATAATCTGTTCACGTGTAACACCTGCTCCTGTATGCCGTTCACAGACACGGGCATGACGCGGAAAACCTTCCTTACGAAGCATCTCTGCCCCCAATCTACCATGACATATATAAGGTTCAGAACCAAAACATTGGATGCCTGGAGCATCACAACGAATGATCCCAATATCATGTAACATGGCAGCTTCTTCCAAGAATTGACAATCAAGATGTAACTCTGGATGGCGTTCAGCCACCATCAATGCTTTATCAGCTACGCTTCTACTATGTACAAGCAAGATATGCTTTAATTCATTTTCTTCAGGATAATACTTGTCTATGATGGCTTGATAATTCATTGCTATTTGTTTCTTCTATTGTTTTTTACTATTGCTTGTAATACTTTTGACCGTGCACTCTTCAGTCCCGGAGACAAAGATACACCATCATAAGAGGTTAATATCGTTTGCAACTCCTGCAAAAGCTCTGGAAAGAACTTGCATTGCTGAAAAGAAAGATAGATACAGAGCGACTTTACAGCTACTGATTGAGCCATAGTTGTGATGTTATCAAGGCAAAAATTCAAGAAAGGTATTGCTATTTCTTCTTCTGAAACAGACAACTTTGAGATGATAGTGAGCAACAAACGTAGTTCTGTGGTACTGGAAGTATGCATTGCTTTTTCCATGAGGGATTGTTTTTTACTGTTTAACCGTCCCCATCCTACTTTATTAAAATGACTCATTATCCATGCACTATTCTCTGAAACCCTTGCATCCTCATCGTATAAGAGTTGAAAGAACTCAGCGAATTCACGGTCATCAAAGGAAGACTGCACCATGGAAGCAAGATGTTTCACCTCCTCTTTGTATATTCTCTTTGTTAATAGGCTGCGTAAATCCATACTTTAGAGGCAATCAGTATCGGGAGTATCTGCTTTCAACATATCACCGTTATCTTCCTTTTTATTATGAGCATTGTTGCCCATACAAAAAGAAAAACGATCCATTCACAAACTATGAAAGCGTTCCGGCCTTATAATTCGTGAATGAATCGTAGTTATATTGTTTAGCTTAAGTCCTTACTTTTCGTCTCTTTGGATATAAGCAATAACATCACCCTTGTTCACTTTAGCACCTTGCTTAGCGTTGATTTCAACCAACTTACCACCGAGAGCAGCAGGAATTGTGACGAACTCACCCCAAGGAGCCTGGATATAACAGAATATATCACCTTCCTTATATGCCTTACCAATGAATGGTTCTACAGCAGGACTAGCCTCGGCATCGCCCTGGAACTCCCAGAACAACTGACCTTTGACAGGAGAAACAAGTGCATCTGCCTTTGCATGTTTGAATGCTGCAGCCTCTTCAGGACTAACTTTTGCACCGAGTTTAGCGTCCTTAGCAGCCTGAAGGTCAGCCAAGAAATTCTTCTTAGCCTGTCCACTCTTGTAGTTACGATACTGTTCTGGGTGCATAGCAAGCTCGAAGAGTTCCTCTTCATCCTGACCATAATCCCAGCCATTCTCGTCCATTTCCTTGCGGAAATCCTCAAGATTATTCTTCAACAATGTATGTGGGTCAGCATCAGTGAACTCAAGTCCCTTCTGTTTTGCAAGGTCTTTCAATTCCTGACAAATCTCACCTGGCACACGACCGCTCTTTCCGAGGATCATACCCCACATTGAATCATCCATCATAACAAAGCGACCCTTACCCTGCTCAAGGGTGAGGAGGTTCATCAATGCGATGTTCTTAGTATATTGTGAGAATGGAGTTACCAATGGAGGATAACCCACGCGTGGCCAAACATATGCTACTTCATCGAACAACTTGATAAGCATGTCGTCAACAGAGAGCTCAGGCTCACCCTTCTTCTTGCGGAGATTATTGATGGTTGAACGGATACCACCGAGGTCAGCCATCATAGAACCCATCATACCACCAGGCAAACCACAGCTAAGAAGCAAAGAACTCATAATCTTATTTTGTGGGTTGATGAAGTAACCTAACCACTCATCAATGAATTCCTGGGTCATAGCACGAGCCTTCATATAGGCATCCATGTTGATATCAGGTACATCAAAGCCTGCATTCTTCAACATACTTTGTACAGAGATAACGTCTGGATGAACTTTACCCCATGACAGTGGTTCTATTGCAACATCGAGGATATCGATACCATTCTTAGCAACTTCCAACATAGAAGCCATTGAAAGACCTGGGCCAGAGTGACCATGATACTCAAGAAGAACATCTGGATGCTTCTCTTTGATACGACGAGTCAGCTCACCAAGGAATACAGGCTGACCAATACCTGCCATATCTTTCAAGCAAAGTTCCTCTGCACCAGCTGCAATTTCTTCGTCAGCCAGCTTTGTATAATAGTCCAATGTGTGAACAGGAGAGGTCGTGATACAGAGTGTACCCTGTGGAGTCATACCACCTTCCTTTGCCCATTTCAAAGCTGGAGCAATGTTACGAATATCATTCAAACCGTCGAAAAGACGAGTAATATCTACACCCTGAGCGTGCTTTACACGATACATCATCGCACGAACATCATCAGGTACAGGATACATACGCAATGCATTCAAACCGCGATCAAGCATGTGAGTCTTGATACCAGCTTCATGCAGAATCTTTGTATAGGCACGTACTGACTCGTTTGGGTTCTCACCAGCCAGCAAATTTACTTGTTCAAAAGCACCACCATTGGTTTCTACACGTGCGAAACACCCCATCTCAACGAACACAGGTGCGATGCGCACTAACTGATCTTTACGTGGCTGGAACTTACCAGAGCTCTGCCACATGTCTCGATAAATGAGACTGAACTGAATTTTCTTTCCCATATGTGATTTTGTTGTTATCTAAACGGGCGATTGCAACCTGCAATCTCGACCTGCAAAATTAGATAAAAATTTCCAAAAAACGGCTGACTAATTATATTTTTTGCAATAATTGACTATCTTTGCAGTCACAAAAGTAGACACATGAAGAAATTATTTTTTCCACTTATAACCTTCCCCTTACTGCTTCTTACAGCATGTAATAATCAGGCAACAACAAGCGATCACGGGGCTATAGATATGGAAATGAAACTGAAGGGCGACAGTACACGCTATGGTTTGGCATGCGACGGATGTTCAGACTCTATCATTGTTTTCCTTCCTAATGAGGGTGGAGACCCTATAAAGTTCGATATCGTAACGGCAATGCGCAATGGAATGGTGTATGGTACTCCCAAAATTGGTGACGAACTCGCCATTCTTCCTAATCCTATCGACCCATTAGAGGCTGTCATGGTTATCAATCTTGAACAGATGAAAGGGACATGGACTTTCCAGGTTCTGCCAAAACTGAAACCGAATCCAACCAAAACGGACGAACAGATCATGGCGGAAATGAGTGATTCCATGAAGAAAGCCTTATTCATACCACGTGAATATGGTTTCACACTTAAGAGTTATAACCAGGCTTCACCTGTCGGTTACATCATGAAAGCAAACTCTCTGGAGGATGAAAGTCCTGTTGAATATCCTAAAGTGACAGTATATACAAGCTGGCATATCTATAATGGCAGACTTTATATATATAAGGATACGGTTGATGAACAGGGACAACGCATCCCACAGGACTCTGTTGGCTTCGACTCAGGCTCAATGCGTTACCTCTCAAATGACTCCATGGCTGCCCTCTTTGGCAAGAAAGTCATGCAGTATCATCGCAAGCTTAACGCCTTAGAAGCCAACAAGAGAGCACAGGAAGCTGAACGAAAAGCTGCTATAAAAGATACTACTAAGAAGTAAAGTATGAGATAGTAGTGAGAAAGAAAAGTATTTACAACTATCAAACGCGTATTTATAGATTCTCAAACAAATACTGTTCTTTTCCCGTTTTGTAACTTTCAATGAATCAAGTGCTTACAAAAGCCATTCTAAAAGATGCTCTTTTAGAATGTAAAAGACGATAGATTAAAAGCCTAACGTGAATTATCCTTACATAATTCTACCCAATCATGAATATCAAAGCAGTCTTGGCACATCACGACAAGCAAATTATTGATGTGTCCAACGCACAGCTCCACCAAGCATTTTACTCATGATTCATAAACCGATGGTCGGCAAGTTTCTCGTATTTCGTTCCCTTCCGACCGTAATTAGCATAAGGATAGATGCTGATACCACCACGTGGAGTGAAGATTCCTGTTACCTCTATGTACTTAGGATCCATGAGTTTGATAAGGTCTTTCATAATGATGTTCACGCAATCCTCATGGAAATCACCATGATTACGGAAGCTAAAAAGATAGAGTTTCAGGCTCTTACTCTCCACCATTCGCTCATCTGGTATATAGGATATGCGTATCTCTGCAAAGTCAGGTTGCCCCGTAATAGGACACAAACTCGTGAACTCAGGACAGTTGAAACGCACCCAATAGTCATTTCCAGGATGCTTATTCACAAATGTTTCCAGCACTTCTGGCGCATAATCCATTCTATATTTGGTTGCAGAACCTAACGACTGCAAGCCCTCTTCATTTCTTTCCATAATCGTTTATTATACTTTAATTTATTTGCAAAGTTACTATATTGTAAGTGATTTATGCGCATTTCCTGAAAGATATTCCTAATTATCAGTCAGCTTTATGGTAATATTCCTTCCTCTTATTCCCACTATAACCTCATTTACATTGATTCCTACCATTACTAAAGGATAGACATCTTAAAACAATGTAACGACCACTATACCAAGACATACGCTGTTTTGATAGTCTGAATTACGGGAAACGAACAGAATTTTGGGAAGTAAACAACGAAAGGGGATGTGCCTGTTGATTGGCATATCCCCTTTCTTGTTGTCAGTTATCAGCTCTTTATTGCAGAGTGAAGACCTTCCAGATGCTATAATTCACACCTTCATCATAAACATCTTCCCCTTCATGCGCCTTTAAAGCCTTCACAACTCGAATCGTTATAGGCAAGGCTATTACCTCATAAAGCGTCTTTAACACTACCTGCCAAAGCATTAGTTTTGGCAATTCAGGGGTAGGAACAACGCCACCCAACGCCAAAGGAAAGAAGATGAGAGAGTCAAGACTCTCACCAGCAATGGTACTCAAGATGGCACGCCATGAGAAATGACGACCTCCATCACGTAGTTTCATCTTACTCATCACGTAGGCATTAGCGAATGAACCCACAATGAAAGCAACGAAAGAGGCTGCTGCCACACGTGGAGCAAGACCAAAGATAGCATGGAATCCAGCATCATTTGTCCAATAAGGTGCACCTGGTATCCAGTCGCATAATGCTCCCATCGCCACAAAGAAGAAGTTCATAGCAAAGCCCGTCCATATCAACAGACGTGCTTTTTGGAATCCCCACACCTCACAAACACAGTCGTTGATGATGTAAGAGATAGGGAAAACGATAAGTCCACCCGTCAATGAGATACCAAACACAGATATTTGCTTTGTCTCGAGGATGTTTGCTGCAATCAAGCAAACGCAAAAGAGGATGCTGAAAAGCATAAACAGCACACTCACTTGTTGTTTTTGTTTTATCATTGTCTTGTTTTGTTAAAGGGGGTTGAGCAAGTACCCCTATCTTAAATACGTGGTTGCAAAGGTACATAATTTATCTGAACTATCGCTGTACCATACATAAAAAGCTTCATTTGGACAAGAAAAAGGGATAATGAATAGCCCTAAGTTACACCTCATAGGCATTCATTATCCCTGTTTTATAATCCTTTATTATCGTGTTATACTAATCTTCCCACGGTGAATAATAGACTTCTCCCCATTCACTTTCCTTTGC
This sequence comes from Prevotella histicola, assembly GCF_055385135.1. Classification (NCBI taxonomy): domain Bacteria; kingdom Pseudomonadati; phylum Bacteroidota; class Bacteroidia; order Bacteroidales; family Prevotellaceae; genus Prevotella; species Prevotella histicola. The sequence continues at coordinate 834,495 of NZ_AP043793.1, forward strand.
TTCAAAGCCATCTACTCCACTTCCCGTGTTACCTTGAGTACCAGAACCACCTGTTGAAGGCTCTACTGGCACACCACTTTGGTTACCAAAATGACCATCAAGTATCTCTTCACTAACGTTCAGAACAACCTGCTCGCATTGAGGAGCCATATAATTCTTCTTCATATTTGTGTCCTCCTCCTTATTTAATAACAACTTTCTTACCATTCAAGATATAAATTCCACGTGTTGGATGCTCTACACGACGTCCTTGTAGGTCATAGTAAACGCCGTCTTCTGTAGCATTCTTCTCCACATTGATGGTCTCTATACCTGTTGTTTCACCGTCATCGAAGTTCAAAACGAAGCTCTTTGCCTGTGCTTCTGTACTGGTAAGAACAAGGAAAGCCTTGTTACCTGGTACGCTTGTAACGGCACTATTCAGCTTATAGAAGCCTATAGGGTTACGTGCATCAGCAGTGTTTATATTGAAAGCACGCACGTTATCATGTGTTACATTGTATGCGTTTCCTGCACCATCCTTTACCTCCAAGCCATTGATAGCTGCTCCAAAGTATGTTCCACAGAGACGGTTACCACTTGCCTGGGGAGTCTCATCACCCTGAGGCAACAACTGATTGTCAACTGGATTAGTTGAGTTACATTCCAAGACAACGGCAGTCTGAGCTGGAACAACATCTCCTTGCTGAGCCAGTTTCTTCACTTTAGCAAAGTAATAGCCCTGTGCATTCTGGGCATTTACGCCCTCAATGGTATAAGCTTTTACGTCACCAACTATCTTGAAGGGGAAGTCCACATAAAGTGTTGTGTAATATTTGCCATCCTTTCCGCGCATGTTTGCAGAAGGTTTCACCGCAAAGTAGTTTGTATTGTTTACCTCCTCTAATATCCACATAGCGGCATCCTTGGTTACAGGAAGTTCTGGACCCCAGTATTGATCATTTGTATTGTTGTTGACAAAGTCGAACTTTGCCTCCGTCCCGTCATATTCATTATGTGCCGTACCCATAGGATTGGCAGGGTTATGTGCCGTACCAGAAGGATCAACCTTCTTTAGATTACCAGAGATAAGATAGTAAGTTTGCCCTTGATTGATACGATTCTCAGCACGTGTAGTACCAATGTAATGCTTGATAATATTCACCAGTTCAGTGCTTGCATAAGAGCTACTTTCTATTTTAGCCAATGCTAGTCGCTCTATCTCATACCATACATCGTCTGGATTTCCACTGTCTAAAGCTGCCTTTAAGTTAGGATAGTTATTAAGAGCACTACCTGCAAATGTCCCATAAGTATGCCAGAAATCACAAAGTGGTTGTATGGAAGGAACTGTTGCATAGGCATAGTAAGCATCACGTCCATCAGAGGTTCTTACTGATTTTAGGTGCATTTTCAGGTCCCATTGTCCAATCACACTCGTACTAAATAGCCCATAGGCCAGGGAGGCCATAGGACTTGAGAGCTTTTCATTTAGCTTGTCTTTCAAAGCTTTCTCCACCTTTTCAATAGCAGGATTCAGATATCCATTAATGACATCAACGCCCTGTGAGCGCAGAGTTTGCACATCATAAACACCTGTATTGGTACCATTTTCTACCATTTTCAGATGTATTACCGTACCAGGTAGCGTCGTTGCCTCTGTCTTAGTGGCATTCGGCATTGCGGCATATGCGCCTGTTACATACACATACTGCTTACCATCAGCACGATTATTGGCATTGACAATGCGGAAATAACCATCTTTTGACGGCTGCGGACTTTGAGCTGACACACCAGCAGAGACAAACCCTAACAGGAGTGTTAGCGATAAATGTAAATACTTGAACATTTGATTTGTTTTGTAATTTGTTAATTTAGCGTGGCTTAGGCATGCTATTTTCGTTTCTGTTTGCAAATATAATGTTTTCGTATTATATATTTATTAAAGACGAAAAAGATTAACATTAGTTTTCGGCAGACTGTTAAAAGCCCTATAATCATTAAAAGGAAGTTACTAAATCATAAGACACAAACGCACTCTTTCCACCTCATATATATACAAGAAGATGAGTCTTCTGCAGAGAATAAGGAGCCGAAAGAGACGCATGAGTTCAACTTTTCTTCGTAACTTTGCCGCCAAACAAATATCAGATAAGAAATTATGCTTCTAAACATTGTCTTTATTCTCGTGGGAATAAGCCTCGTTTTATGGGGTGCGGACCGACTGACAGAGGGTGCAGTAGCCGTGGCTGAAAAGCTAAAGATGCCACAGATTGTGATTGGATTAACAATAGTTGCAATGGGAACCAGCATGCCCGAGTTCTGTGTCAGCCTGGTATCGGCTCTCAAAGGTACACCCGACTTGGCTGTAGGAAACATTGTTGGTTCGAACATCTTCAATGCTCTGTTGATTGTTGGAGTATCAGCTATGGTTGCTCCCATGGCTATTACGAGGGTAACTATCAGCAAAGACATTCCTTTTGCATTGGTAGCTTCAATCGTATTGATGATCATGTGCCTTGATGGACATATCAGTCGGCTTGATGCTGCAACGCTTTTCGTAATGTTCATAGCCTTCATGTATATTACCTTACACGGTGCAAAGAGTAGTAAAACAGAACTGCAAGAAGAATCTTCAGACATAAAAACAGAGAAGAAACCTATGTCAGCAACCATGTCTGCCGTATGGATCATCATTGGTTTAGCATGCCTGATAGGTGGAAGTAACCTCTTTGTGGAAGGTGCAACACAGGTTGCAGCACAGCTAGGGGTGTCAGAAGCTGTCATCGGACTGACGATTGTGGCTGGTGGAACATCACTTCCTGAGCTGGCAACAAGCGTGGTGTCAGCACGAAAAGGAAACAGTGGGATTGCCATTGGCAATGTCTTAGGATCTAATGTCTTCAACATTCTTGCCATCTTAGGCGTGACTGGACTCATCAGCCCTATGACAATAAAGGGCATAACGACAACAGACCTGTCTGTAATGGTTGTCTCCATGATTCTCATTTGGTTCTTCTCTTTTACAAGAAGTACCATCGAACGATGGGAGGGAGCCGTTCTCACAGCTGTCTTCGTGGCTTACATGTGGTGGCTTCTATAGTCTGTATGATAACGACTCCACCACAAAGAAACTAAAGAAGGAATGACTTTTATGTCATATAAATTCGCATAACGGATTTAAAAGACGCCCTTTTGAAGCATAAAAGGTGCCCTTTTGCATGGTAAAAGGGCACCTTTTATGCTTCAAAAGGGCGTCTTTTAAACTGCAAAAGGGCATCTTTTACAACCCTATTCATAACTATTTATCAGTCAAGAGATTACAAACCTAAAAAAGAAAGGTTTTCTTTCCATTCGGCATTCAGTCACATTTTTATCTGTAAAGACTTTTCCGAGCAAGAGGAAAGACAAAAGAAAAAGGTACCAAAGGACGAATCCTTTGATACCTTTCATATTTTTAAAGGGGCTATCCCCTACTTTATCAACTCAGCAAGTACCGTCTGCAGCTTGCTTCCTCTTAAGTCCATAGCAACGATTTTGCCCTGTGGATCAATAAGAATGTTAGAAGGAATACTACGAATACCATACACCTTAGCAGCTGCACACTCCCAACCTTTGAGGTCAGACATCTGAGGCCAGGTCATACCAAGCTTCTCAACAGCAGCAGACCACTGTAACTTATTGCTGTCAAAGCTTACACCAACAATCTCAAGTCCTTTGTTTTTGTAGCGATTATATGCCTCAACAACATTCGGCATCTCCTTACGGCATGGACCACACCAGCTTGCCCAGAAGTCAACAAAGACATATTTGCCCTTTCCAACCCAGTCACTGAGCTTCACTTGCTTGCCATTAAGATCCTCCATAGTAAGCTCCTTGTACATCAGTCCTGGGTGACGCAACTCATAAGAAGCAAGCAGTTTCTTCACTTTCTCCATACCCGGCTCATTGTAATAACCCGTTGATGGATCGCAAAGCTGCTTCAATTGGTCATATTCCAAGTTGTACATAACATCTGCAAGATACCTTGCAGGGAACTTTGTAGTCTTGAACTTTTCTGCAATCTCCAATGCTGTTGCAGTCTGAACAGAGTCTAACGAATCTGCTTTCACCATGATTTGATTCAATTGAGCTTTCTCTGCATCAGTGAAAGTAGCTGGATCACGTTTTGAAAAACTGTGATATGCATCCTCAAGTTCCTTAAAAGCACTCTCAAGTTTAGCCATCTTCTCCTCGTATGGCTTAGTATCTTGTGCCTTAGCAGTAAAAGATACTACGGCTAATATTGCCAATAAAATTATTTTCTTCATATGGTTCTTGTTTTAATATGGGGGTACAAAAATAAATAAAATCTTTCTATCCCCACTCGTTTTTTGACTTTTTATGTATTTACACCTTAATAAAATAGGGGATACTTGTGCATCCTTATTTATTTCAACATCTTACTTCTGTTCAATATCTTTATGACCTTTCCTTTGATTTCTATGGCGCCTTCCTTCTCAAAATCGGACAAGACGCGCAGCAAAGAGAACTTCTGGATACCAAAAGAGTCGGCTATCTCCTGACGAGAACGCTGCAGATGAACCTCATTACTACCCTGCTCCCCTGCACTTTCCAACAAAAGATAAGCCACCTTTTCACGCACAGTAAACAAGCTGAGAATCTTCATTTTCTGAGTCAGGAAGACGTCTATATTAGATAATATACGAATATAGTTGGTACGAATAGTCTCATCAGTATCTATCAACAGCTTGAGTTCACTTGGGGAAATACGGAAGAGTTCTACGGCCCCGTCCGTCTCCACACTAACAGGAAGCTTATTATCCTTGGAGAAAATAAAGGCTGGAGCTACCAGATTACCACAGTGCAGACGGCTGACCTCAACCTGCTTGCCTGACAAAGATGCCATTCGACAGATAAGAAAACCACTTACGACAATGTCAACATAGCGACAAGGCATACCAGCAAGGGCATAGACATCATGTGCAGGCAACTTAACGACATGATACTTGACGTTACCAACCATCATTTCTATCTCCATTGGGCTCATTCCTGCAAAGAGAGGGCAGGCTATTAAGGCTCTCATTACTTTATCTTCCATAGTTACAAAGGTAATACTTTTCTTCCTAACCTTAGGGTTTTAACAATATTTAATCCATAACAGGCACATTTGTTACCTGCCATCTATCTATATCTATATACCTTTGCAACCAAAGAAACAATAAATAACAAATAAGAATATGTCACAAAAACAATTTAATACGACAATCCCATTTGAAACTTGGGATCTTGATTTACTGGTAGATTATGTTTTGAAGTTCCATCATCGTAATACGAGAAAATATGGATACGAACTCCTTGACAGACTTAATGCGCTCGCTGCTAAGCATCCAGAGCTGGACCGTGTAGTAGATCATTTCCGCAATAGTATCGCAGATCTTGACCTGCACTGCCAAAAGGAAGAGAATGTTCTCTATCCATTCATTCTCGAACTGTTCAATGCTTCTGAGTTAGGACAGCAACATGCACAGTTCCACTGTGGGTCAATTCAGTACCCAATCAATGCTATGATGGCTGACCATGGTGATGAAACAGAACGACACAAGCGTATTGAGGAACTCACAAATGGGTATACTGCCCCTGAAGGTGCCGAACCTGAATACGTGAAAGCAATGGAAGACTTGCACCGTTTCCGTGATTATCTCCTGGAACACATCTACTTGGAGGATGAGATTATCTTCCCAAGAGCATTGGCTTTGGAATAATCAACCAAAGATATTACACCTTATTATATTATAGAGGATAATATCGGGGAGTAGCATTAAGCTGGATCCTATAAAATAAAGATACAATGATAAAGATTAAACGTGCTTATGCGCCGGCTGAAGAAACCGACGGTTATCGTATTCTAGTTGACCGTTTATGGCCACGTGGTATTAGCAAAGAAAAGGCAAAGATTGATCTTTGGCTGAAGTCTGTAGCACCAAGTAGTGACTTGAGGAAATGGTTTGGACACGTACCAGAGCGTTTCCCAGAATTCACAAAACGCTATAAGGCAGAGTTAGCAGAGTCTGGTGCGCTGGATGATCTTCGTAAAGTACTTTCTGAACATCCTGATGCGACACTCCTCTTTGCCGCACATGACGAGGAGCATAACAATGCTGTGGTATTGAAAGAACTACTAAGCTAATACGACATATTGACGTATTAAAGTGTCAAAGTGTCACTAAAACTCCACTGGTACGCTCATTGCATAACACTCTGTACAAAATATTAATAATAAAAATAAAGTAAAGGAGATAAAGATATGTACAGAGATTCATGGTTACCAGAAGTATTTAATGATTTCTTGAACACTACGAATATGCCAAAAACAAATGCAACAGCACCTGCAATCAATGTTTTGGAGACTGAAACTGATTACACTGTAGAGGTTGCTGCACCAGGTTTAAGCAAAGATGACTTTGAGGTTAACATCAATAATGATGGTGACTTGACTATTAAGATGGAGAAGAAGTCTGATGAGAAGGAGCAGAAAGCTCATTACTTACGTCGTGAGTTCGCTTACAGTAAGTACGAACAGACATTAATTCTTCCTGATGATGTTGAGAAAGAGCACATCGCTGCACGTGTAGTCAACGGTGTTCTGACCGTCACCTTACCAAAGATTAAGGTTGATGTACAGAAGATTGCTCGCCAAATTACTGTAGGTTAACAAAGAAAGGGTCTACTTGCCCTGATGGAAGAGGAGTTTGGGATACTCGCAAAGATATTTTCCGAAAGTCAAATGAAGTGATTATCCCTATTTAATTGAGTTTTTATTAGAATCGAAAAGTCCTCAAGTGTCTTGTACACTTGAGGACTTTCTTTGTTTATTTTCTATCATCTATGTTATCACCTTCCGTAGGTTTCATGTCTTCTTCAAAGTTTGTTATACCTGCTTTTACAAGTATTTCATACCATTGGAGAAGCTTCTTTATGTCACTACTGTGTACACGGTCACGGTCAAAGTCGGGAAGTACTTCGCCAAAATAGGTCTGTAACTCTTTAGCAGAGGCTTTACGCCAATTCAGAGAAGCAACTTTTCCACCCTCTTTATCACGTAATTTAGCAAGAACCTGTCCCAATGGAACATCCTCACTATCGGTGAACATTGCTATATCAGCAAGACTTGTCACACGATCTGTTGCAAAAGCGGGCTGACGACGGTGTGTTTCGTCTAATGCTTCTACGATAAGATTCATTTTACCACGGCTCACTAACTTATAGAGTCCTGGCTTACCTGCAATTGAAAGAATTGTCTGTAACATTTTTATATATAACTTTTAATTATTGAATTATCCTTTTTTCTATCTTTTTAATGTGGCACAAGAAGTACCAAGTTGACTCAATAGGTGAGTTATCTGTGGTTCTAAAGGGCGTAAACCATCATTGATTATTTCATAATTGCTTCGTTGTAAAACCTCCTCTTGTGGAAGTTGATGTGATATCCAATCTAAGGCTTTATCCTTACTGATATGGTCTCGCATCATTACACGTTGCACACGAACATCTATTGGGGCCGTAACACAAACTACTTTATCGACATGTGTCCGCTTATAAAACCCACTATCGAAGAATATTGCACTCTCTAACCAAGTAAAACCCGACTGTTCAAAGTCGTATGCCACGGCTGGATGAATGATATTATTCACTGCTTGCATATGCTCATCACTATGAAGAAGATATTGGGCAAGTACAGCTTTTTGCAAGACTCCATCACGGTATACATCCTCGCCTACCAACATTGACAACTCACGTTGTAAAGTATCAGATGTACGCATCAACTGCTTTGCATGTGCATCACAGTCATAAACATCAATCCCATGAGCCTTCAGTAACTGGCAGACATAAGATTTTCCACTTCCAATACCACCTGTCAATGCTACAATCATCGCTGTTCAATGAGGTAATCAACAACATCTACTGATGGACGAACATCACGAACACCATTAGGAGTGGCTTGTATAAAGAGGTGACACTTATCTGAATGACGCGATTCTACCTCCTTGTAATTAACAACAACACGGAAACCAACAGGTAACAGTTCCCTCGTTTCTGGATTCTTTGGCATCGTTCGCATACGATAAGCACCAACAACGAACTTCAAAGTTACCTTACTTGGGAACGTACGCATTACCTTATCCGCCGGAGTATTGATAGCTTCAATGGGGACTTCCACACTTTCTTCCGTTAAGACATCAGGGAATAGCTTCATCTTCACTTTGGAAGGAATGCACTTAGCATTGGTAAAACGCCGCAAGTCAACTGTTATCTCCTTCACATCTGTGAAATTCGAGATATGTTGACGTGATGTATATACCGTTTGAATACTATCCAACACACTCCGGGTAGCATACACTTGTACGCTATCAGGAATGAATTCAACATGTGCAAGATAATAATTGTTACCAGGTATAACTTTTCCCAACAGTTTTACAGGCACTTTCTTATGGAGTCCAAAGTTGAAAGAGAAAGTATAATTTCCACTCTTCACTGAAGTTATCTTCGAACTTTTAGCTAATTGAAGATAAATCAGTCGCTGAATATCTGCAGCAGAAATCTCTCCATGCCCCTTACCATCCGTATAGACTTTATAATCTATAAAAATTGGATGAAAAGCCTCTTCCGTAGCATAAGCAGCTATCATGTATCCTTTATCTCGTACTGTAAAACGCACAACAGTATCAGGATCACTCGTTATCACTACATTACGTGGGACATCTACTATGCGAAGAGGAATGCTAAACTCACGTTCGTACGTTTCATTCAGCGTCATCACAAGCCAAAATGCCCCACTTAACACTAAGAAGAACAAAAAAATCAGAAACTCCTTGCTGACAATTCTCGACAAGAAGTTCCTGAAAATACTAAATGCATGAAGCGATTTACCTGTCTTCATCAAATACCTTATCTCTTTAACAACCGATAAGTGTTACTTACTTTGGTTCTGCTGAGAAGCTTGTACACTGCCAAAGACATAGCCTTTGTCTACTGTAATGACAACGCCACGTGCTATTTCTATATCAACCTTATTATTGGTCAAATCAATGTGCTTTACTGTTCCATAGATACCGCCACCTGTTACGACTGCGTCACCATCCTTCAATGCATTCTGAAAAGCACGAATTTCTTTCTGTTTCTTTTGCTGTGGACGAATCATAAAGAACCACATGATGACAAATATTGCCACCATCATTAGTATCATAGGCATAGCACTACCACCTTGCTGTGCGGCTTGTGCCGCTAAAAAAAGACTTGTATTCATTTATTTTTCTTATTTGTTTTCCTTTATTATACGACAGAAGAACTGATTACTCCGCGTTATCATTCTCCAAATTCTCAGCCTGTACTTCCTCTGTTCGCTGACGTTCAGCAAGACGTTGGGCAGAAGTCTCTGCTACAGTTGGCCTACGCCCTTCACGGCGGAAATCCCTTTCCTCCTGACGATCATCACGATTCCGACGCTGACGAGGCTCTGGCATCGCTTTCATCATCTTACCAGTCTGAACCAAATGACGCGCAATTGTATCAAGCATACCATTGATATAGCCACCACTACGCGGTGTACTATACAACTTGGCCAAGTCAACATACTCGTTTATTGTCACTGAAACAGGGATATTTGGGAAGGTAAGCATCTCGGCTATGGCAATCTGCATGATGACAACATCCATATATGCTAAACGAGAGAAATCCCAATTACGACTTGCTTCACTCATGTAACGCTGATATACATCTGCATTAAGAATGGTAGCACGGAATAGTTTTACTGCAAACTCACGATCCTCTTCATCTCTGTATTCGGGTAATAACTCTTGATCTGCCTTATTTTCTGGATCAAAACGCTTGATTGTCTTGATAACAAAAGTATCAACCACTTCCTTATCATCGTTCCAGTAAAGGCTTCTCTCCTCCAAAACAGCATCCAAGTCAGGATTTTCCTGTATCAAAGTACGATAAATCTTACGCCATACCTCACGGTCTACGTCATAAGAATCATCTTCACTTGCCATGTATTCCTTATAAATTGTACTCTGTTCAATCTGATCACAGAGCTTACGAACAGCCTCCATATCATCTTCCCAACGACGTTTTTGATTCTCCATGAAGAGATTCAGCTGCTTGTTTTCTTCTAATTGTACGGCAAACTTATTGTAAGCAAACCGTTGTGACGGAGCCTCTGTCCCTTCACGGGTAGCACGGTTAGCGGCAATCTCCACACGATGGCGCTCCTCCTGCGTGACAGAAACAATTAGAGCCAAGAGGTAATTATAAAGATCATACGCTTTTGCCAGACTGAAAAGAAGTTCCTTTTCAGCATTGTCCATGTTCCTGTTACCGTTCTGATAGTATGCATAGGTTAACTGGACAATCTTGATTCGAATTAGTTCCCTATTGATCATTGTCTGTTCTAAAAGATTGTGTTTCTATTAAATTCTTTATTTTGCAAATGTAGGAAAAAACCTCCGTACATGCAAACAATCATTTGTTTTTCTATGTTTTTTTACATATTACTTGCCCAATTCGTCGAAAAAAACTACCTTTGCATCGCTTTTTGCAAATTGAGAATTGAAAATTGCAAACGTAACAGTTTTCCAATCCTTAGTTTCTCAGTGTGTGATGGCGAATTAAAGTTCATATTAATTTAGAGTAACACAAAGATTATGAAAGAAATCAAAGTTGCAGGTCAGAAGCGTACAGACCTTGGAAAGAAAGCTTCAAAGCATCTCCGTAAGGAAGGTTTAGTTCCTTGTAACCTCTATGGTGAGGCACATAAGGACGGTAAGCCATTGGCATTGTCATTCACAGCATCAATGTCAGAATTACGTAAGTTGGTTTATACTCCACACATCTATGTTGTTGAGTTGGTTATTGATGGTGAGTCTCACACTGCAGTTCTCAAGGAGCTCCAGTTTCATCCAGTAACAGACGCTCTGCTTCATGTTGACTTCTATGAGGTTAATGACCAAAAGCCTATCACAATTGGAGTACCTGTTAAGCTTGTTGGCTTGGCACAGGGTGTTCGCGATGGTGGTCGTATGAACCTTTCTATCCGTAAGATTAATGTTATGGCTCCATACCAGCAGATTCCAGAACACCTTGATATCAACGTTACAGAGCTCCGTCTCGGTAAGAGCATCAAGGTTGGCGATCTCAGTTTCGAGGGTCTTGAATTGGTTACTCCTAAGGAGGTTGTTGTTTGTTCTATCAAGGCAACACGTAACTCTATTCAGGCTGCTGCAGCTGCAGAGGCTGAAGAAGCTGCTGCTGAGTAATACTTATTACTCACTGAACCATTAAACAGGACAGATTGTACAAGTAAATAAGAAACATTGGACAAGTATCTAATTTGTGGTTTAGGTAATCCCGGACAGGAATATGATGGGACTCGCCACAACACAGGATTTATGGTATTGGACGCTTTCGCTAAAGCGTCCAATATTGTTTTTGAGGACAAACGTTACGGATTCGTAGCTGAAACAAGTATTAAGGGACGTAAGGTGTTCTTGCTAAAGCCCACGACTTTTATGAATCTATCAGGTAATGCAGTGCGTTATTGGTTGAATAAAGAGAACATAGACCAGAGCCGCCTGCTTGTCATTTCGGATGATGTAGCCCTGCCACTCGGTGCTTTCCGACTGAAAGGTAATGGTTCAAACGGTGGGCACAACGGTTTAGGACACATCCAACAGCTTATCGGACAGAACTATGCACGGCTTCGTATGGGTGTAGGAAATGACTATCCGCGGGGCGGTCAGATTGATTGGGTTCTTGGGCATTACTCTGATGAAGACATGAAGCTACTCCAACCGTCCATCGATTTAGGTGTGGATATCATCAAGAGTTTCGTCCTTGCAGGGACAGACATCACGATGAATCAGTTTAATAAGCTTGGAAAGAAATAATGAATGACGTTGCAAGAATAGATAAATGGTTATGGGCTGCTCGCATTTTCAAGACCCGTTCCATTGCAGCTGATGCATGTAAGAACGGACGTGTTACAATAAAAGGTGTAAATGTGAAGCCTTCACACACTATAAAGGTAGGTGAAGTGGTCAGCGTCAAGAAACCTCCAATCACATATTCCTTCAAAGTTCTGAAGACTATTGAGCAGCGTGTAGGTGCAAAACTCATCCCTGAGGTGTATGAGAATGTTACTGAGGCAAAGCAATATGAGCTACTTGAAATGAGCCGCATCAGTGGATTTGTTGACAGAGCACGTGGAACGGGACGACCAACAAAGAAAGATCGGCGCCAAATGGATGCCTTTGTTGAGCCTGCAATGTTTGGGTTCGACGATGAAGATGATGAGGATTTCTGATGAAAAGGAGGATTGTACCATAGACTCTTATGGACTTTCCAACCTTTAATCGTCATGAGAAATGAATAAAACAAGGCATAACGGCATTATATTCGAGCACTTTTTTACAGGAGAAAGATACCCTCGACTATCCGAAAAGCTGACAAGCTTACGGACTGTCGGGGGCTTTTTTTGTTCTATCTGCAGATACTTCCCCCAGCAAGGGATTCATGGTCTCAATGAAAAAGGGCTACGGTTTTCACAAAAAGGGTCAACTTTTTCTTCAAAAAGGTTGACCTTTTTTAAAGAGAAGGGTAATTCATAAGGTGCCAAAGTACTCTAAAGATTCTTCTAACACTTGTATTATAATCGAAAAGGGGACACTCGAATAGAGCGCCCCCATCTTATAATCAAGTAATAATCTACGTATTGCCATCAGAAACCACCAGGTCCTCCACCCATCGGCGGTCTACCTCCACCACCAGGTCTGCCCCCAGGAGGTGGTCCCATCCTAGGACCTTGGCGATCGAAATCACGTCCCGATGGCGGCTTCGGCATTGCATTCTTACCTCCAAAGAGGTTCAATCTATACGTAGCACGTAACATAACGTAGCTATTTATACTGTTATATTCCGTATCTGAACGGCTCACGTCACTGATGACACGTGAGAGATTACTCTGCTGATGCAGTATATCATAGAACTGTAAGCTCAATGTCAGCGCATTACCACGTAGCAAACTCTGTGAGATTTGGGCATTCCACAATAACTCGTTCGTATTCAGTGAAGCGTCATTATATCCTCTTCTGCTGGTCTGATGCAAATCCGTTGAGATACTCATATTCCATGGGAGATTGAAGTTAAGCGTACCTCCGTAAGCGAACTGCCATGTGCGTAGATTGCTGAAACTCTGTAGATTATTCTTTGTACGTGTGTAATCCACCGAGCCATCTAACTCCAATTCAAGCCAAGAGATACGATAACTGCCTGCCAAACGTTCTCCCAAAGTCAGCGATTTCGTTATATTCTTCTCTAAAAGACTTGCTGCATTAGGCTGCAGATAGCTGACATAACGGTTGAAGTTAGCACGTGTAAAGGAGTGTACATTCCATATTCCAGCTGAATCAATACTTGTATTGAACATCACCGCCGCATCTGCATTCCAGTTTCCGTTGACGTTTATGGGCCGAACCGTTCGTGCTCCACTTGCAGCATCATAGGTTACACTGTTTCCGATGGCATTGCGTGTGGTTGAGAAGTTCGCAAAAGTCATGAGTGCCTGCGCATGTTTCTGTCTGAAAGTATTATAGAACAGACGGAAACGGTTCACGAATGCAGGCTTCAACCCTGGATTACCAATAGAGATATTCTGTGGATCAGTGTTATCAACAATGTTCAACAACTGACTCATCGTTGGCTGTGTCACCGTCCCCTTATAATTAATTCGTAGGTTACTCTGCTCACTAAACTTATAACGGAAGTCGAATGTTGGACTCCAGTTTACCACCGTTCGGACAGTATCAACATGTACTCCGAGATAATCCTGCATATATGTAGACCGTTGTGGCTGTAGCATTACACCGACATTCATCTTCCACTTATTCCTAATCATGCGCAACATCACTTGCATATCATGCGTATAAGTACGATATTCCGAATACCTACTCAGGTCATTATCCAGATAACTGCCTACAGGATTGGGTAACAATCCGAGGTAATTTCCCCACGAACGATAGGCAGGTTGCAGACTATTGAAGGCTCCAGAAGGCAGAGCAGAGAAATCATACGTATCACGATCGCTCTTAGAAAAGCCATATTTGAACTGATAACTGAACTGTAAATAAGTCTTTCGGGCTATCGGTTCACTGTAAGTTGTCTGTACTGCGAGATTCCAACTCTTCGTTGGCATGAGGTTATAGCGGTAGGCTTGATAAGTAGAGTCATTACCCAACGCATTACGCAACTGAAAATATTGTAGGTCTTGTGTGGAGAATGTCTTCGAATCGGCATCACTATAATCACCATCTACACGTAATGTGACGTTCCTTCCCGCCTTACTTAACTTCCTGTTCACCTGAAGCATTGCTCCCAAAGTAGTCTTATCACCATATGATATCGTCATGTTACGCTGGCTGTTCACCATTACTCCTAACGCCTTTAGCTGTGCAATAGAAGCAGCAGACAAAGGGTCGTCAACAGTTTCATATGGGTCTGCACTATAAGCAGCCGATGTACTAACCGTCTGACCATCACTCTTACTAATCTGAATATTTGGTCGGAACATAATATTCCATACAGAATCAGGCTTCCACTCTAACCGGAAACGTCCGTCCCAGGAGTTCTCCCGTGTATATTGCTGGCTCAGTCGATTAGAAAAAGATCCCATATGAGCTACGAAATTCTCTGCTGACACGCGCGTATTGAGGTCACCATCCGAGTGATTCCATCTCACACTACCATCCCATTGCAGCGTCTTTCCGTTATCATAGTTCATGTTCAATCCTATCATCTTCGTAGCGTTGAGTCCCTGACGTACACCACCAAAGCCGCCACGAGGCCCACCTCCAAAGCCCATATCATTGACATTGTTCGCCGAAACGAAACCCATCATGCGGAACTTGTCATTGAAGTAAGCCGCCATTCCACGTTCAGAATATCGGTTCTTAGTACCAATACCAAGGTCGATGTTTGAGAAGAGTCCTTTGTTCATCCCTGGTTTCACACCGAAATCCAATACTGTTGACTCATTTCCATCATCTATTCCTGTCACACGGCTAAGGTCACTCTGCTGATCATAGGCCTTTATGTTCTGAATAATGGATGTTGGTAAGTTCTTCATAGCAGTCTTTGTATCGCCCACCATGAACTCTTTCCCATTTACAAGAATCTTCTTTACCTCCTTTCCATTAATCTTTATCGTTCCATCATCCGACACTTCTGCACCTGGAAGCTTCTTCACCAGCGCTTCTATCGTCGATCCTTCTGGTACACGATAAGCTGATGCATTGTATTGAAAGGTATCTGCCTTCACTACAACCTTAGGTGCACTTGCCACAACTTTCACCTCTTTCAGTGTATGAGAGTCCACATGGAAGTCCAATTGACCTACCGCAACATCTTGTTCGTTGGCTATGGCTACGTCCTGATAGATAGTCTTATATCCTACGTACGACGCCTTTAGAATATACCTACCATTAGCAGGTGCAGTGATTTTAAAGTTTCCTCCATCATCAGAGACAGCCCCAACAACATAACTACTGTCCTGCTTCAGCAGCTGAACAACAGCATAAGGCACCTTCTCCTTTAGTTCTCCATCATAAAGAGAGCCCGTAACCGTCCTGTTCTGTGCCATCACAGCAACGGCACTTGTCATCAAAAGAACGAATATCAACAGTCTTTTTATCATAAATTATATCATTAGCTGTTTTATATGATGCCAACAATTCTTAAAAGTTTAATACCTAAATCATTTTTTCTTCCCTACCCTTCGCTTCCCATCTTATTATTATATAGAAGAAAAAATATTCCTATAAGAGAAGAATCAATACAGAAATAATATGATATTCATTCTATGTGAGAGTCTCCATGGGGTAACTTTCTTGTGGAAAAGTTTACCTATACAAGCGCTCTCTGTCCTACTCTCGAGAGAGAAAGATAGACCTTGACCCACTGCACAGACAATAATCAATGTGCGCAATAATAATCCATTTCATATTAAATTGTGTGAAATAAAAATGCCGTTATTCCTTTTTAAAACAAAGAAAAGCGTATTTTTGTAAGAAAGAGAAAGGGAGAAAGCTTATGAAACAACAGGTTATTATATCGAAACAGTTCAAGAGCGACTTGGCAAAAGCCATTGCAGAGTGTGAACATGATCGGATTTTTATACTCGTAGACGAGACCACTAAAGATCTTTGCTGGGATCTTATAAAGGATTATTACTGCCTGAAAGGAGCACAGGTGATAACGATTGGGACAACAGACAGCAGCAAGACACTCGAAACACTGACGCATGTATGGGAGTCATTGCAGCAAGGGGGTGCCACACGACATAGCCTTCTTATTAACCTTGGAGGTGGTATGGTGACGGATCTTGGTGGCTTTGCAGCCTCAACCTTCAAACGTGGAATCAACTTTATCAATGTTCCTACGACTCTTCTTGCTATGGTGGATGCCAGTGTCGGCGGTAAAACAGGCATCAACTTTGGTGGATTAAAGAACGAGATTGGTGTCTTCTGCGATGCAAACTGTGTCATTCTCAACACGAACTGGCTGAAGACACTTGATGAAGAGAACCTTCGGAGTGGCTATGCGGAGATGTTAAAACATGGATTGATAGCCAATGAAGACATGTGGGCAGAACTTATCAAATTCAATCTTGCCAACCCTGACCTACAAAAACTATCCACTATGTTGGGTAAAAGTGTGAAGGTTAAGGAGAGAATCGTGGAGAAAGACCCACATGAGAAGGGTCTTCGAAAGGCTCTTAACCTTGGACATACCTTCGGACACGCCCTTGAGTCATGGGCTCTGAAGCATCAACCGATTCTTCATGGATACGCTGTTGCCTTTGGATTGATACCCGAACTCTATCTGGCAGTGATCAAAACAGGCTTTCCTACAGACCGTATGCACCAGACAGTGCGCTTCATCCGTGAGTATTACGGTACACTTCCTATTACATGCAATGACTATCCAGAGCTCATCGAGCTAATGTATCACGACAAGAAAAACCGTGGCAACGAAATCAATGTCACCCTCCTTGGCGGTATAGGAGACATCCGTATCGACCAGTCAATCACTGAAAACGATGTGAAAGAAGCACTTGATTTCTTTCGAGAAGGATAACAATCTAACGAAGAAACGTCACATTTACAATAAGACAAAGCACTCTCTTTCTGATTCTTATGAAAGAGAGTGCTTTCCTATTCATTTAATTTTTGTATCTTTGCATGCCCAAACAGTCACCAGATAAGGGACTGATCCCGTTCAAAACGTACAGTCCCAATAACAATACATTATGGAACTTAAAAAGATATACACAGGACTTAACGCACAGGAAGTTGCAGAGAACAGGAAGAAATACGGTGAGAACCTCCTCACTCCCCCTGCACAAACACCACTATGGAAACGCTTTATAACAAAGTTCAAAGACCCTTTGATCATCATTCTACTTGTTGCAGGAGTCCTTTCTATCGCCATTTCATTTTATGAATACCATGGATTACACGAAGGAACAGAAGTTTTTTTCGAGCCTGTAGGCATCTTTATCGCTATTTTGCTTGCCACAGGAATGGCTTTCTTCTTTGAAGAGAAAGCCAATAGGGCGTTTGCCATACTCAATCAGGTGGATGATGACGAGCCTGTAGAGGTTATCCGTGATGGCAATCCAAAGAAAATTGCAAAGCGTGACATCGTTGTTGACGATATTGTCTTACTGAATACGGGTGCCGAAGTGCCTGCTGATGGCAAGCTACTTGAAGCTATCTCACTGCACATAGATGAGTCAACACTCACCGGAGAACCCATCTGTAATAAGAGTACCCATGAAGAAGACTTTGACAAAGACGCTACCTTTCCTTCTGATTACGTGTTGCGAGGAACCAAAGTTATGGAAGGACACGGTGTTTTCCGTGTGGAAAAGGTAGGTGACAATACTGAAAATGGTAAGGTTTTCGTGGCATCGCAGATTGACAACAGCGTAAAAACACCACTCACCGAACAACTTGAAAGACTTGGAAACCTTATCACCTGGTCAAGTTATGCCATCGCTGTAATCATCCTTATAGCCCGAATAGCGATGTTCTTCCTCAGCTATGACTTCACATGGGTGCACTTTCTGCAATATCTCCTGGACTCTATCATGATCTGCGTAACGCTCATCGTCGTTGCAGTACCAGAAGGATTGCCTATGGCAGTTACACTTTCCTTGGCTTACTCCATGCGTCGTATGCTCAAGACCAACAATCTTGTACGCAAGATGCACGCCTGTGAAACGATGGGAGCGACAACAGTTATCTGCACAGACAAGACTGGAACGCTGACTCAGAATCAGATGCGGGTATATAAAATCGAAGTTGATTGCAACTCGGAAGAGCATAAAGCATTAGCCAAAGAAGGGATTGCCGTTAACTCTACGGCGTCACTTGATCTCTCTGATGCTCAGCATCCGACCGTTTTAGGCAACCCAACTGAAGGTGCACTCCTACTGTGGTTACACGAAAAAGGTTATGATTACCGTCAACTAAGGGCTGATGTTGAAATCATTGATGAGTTACCTTTCTCCACAGAACGCAAGTGTATGGGAACATTAGTACGCTCTGGGCTGCTACCGGGTAAGACCATACTATATCTAAAAGGTGCAACAGACATCATCCGATACTACTGTTCTGACATCATGGGGAACCGCTCATGGGATGACATTACGGCACAACTGCTTAAATGGCAGAACCAAGCTATGCGAACCTTGGGGTTCGCCTACATGATAATACCAGACAGTTCAGAATTCAAACTACACGAAGGTGTCATCAGTCAGATACTTGATTCTATAAAAGATGGTAATAACGGACTGACTTTTCAAGGTATCGTTGCTATTGCCGATCCTGTACGTAAGGAAGTGCCTGATGCCGTTCGGGAGTGCTTAGACGCTGGTATCGATGTGAAAATCGTGACGGGTGACACTCCTGGTACTGCCAAAGAGATTGGCAGACAGGTAGGTATATGGACTGAAAAGGACTGTGATCGGTGCGTCATAACGGGTCCTGAGTTTGAAGCTCTTAGTGATAAAGAACTATCAGAACGTGTAAACAGTATGAAAATCATTGCCCGCGCACGGCCAATGGACAAGAAACGGCTCGTTGAAGCATTACAGGCAAAACACCACGTGGTGGCTGTTACGGGTGATGGTACCAATGATGCACCAGCCTTAAAGGCTGCCCACGTTGGCTTATCTATGGGTGATGGAACAAGCGTAGCTAAGGAAGCATCGGACATAACCATTATAGATAACTCCTTCAGCTCCATCGGTCGCGCTGTGATGTGGGGACGTTCACTCTATCAGAACATACAACGTTTCATCCTTTTCCAGATGACTGTGAACGTAGCAGCTTGTCTTATCGTACTGGCAGGAGCACTACTTGGAACACAGAGTCCGTTGACCGTGACACAGATGCTATGGGTAAACCTTATCATGGATACCTTTGCAGCAATGGCACTTGCATCTCTCCCACCATCAGAAGCAGTAATGCAGAACAAACCACGTGACCGAAAGGCATTTATCATCAACCCATCTATGTCACGACAGATTATTGGCGTGGGTGGTTTATTCTTCATTTTACTCTTAGGACTGCTCTATATGTTAGAGTATGCACCTATCAATAGCATGACAGACCTGCTCACATGGCACCCCACAGGACCAAGAGAACTGACCAATCATGAGCTAAGTATCTTCTTCACTGTCTTTGTTATGCTACAGTTCTGGAACATGTTCAATGCGCGGGCATTCGCTACGGGCAAGAGTACATTCCACTTCAAAGGTTGTAAAGGGTTTGGTATCATTGTACTGGTCATCCTCATCGGACAAATCATCATCGTACAATTCGGTGGTAAGATGTTTAATGTTACTCCACTTTGTCTGACTGATTGGATTGCAATCATCTTAGTTACTTCACTCGTTCTATGGGTTGGGGAATTACTCAGACTGATGAATAGGAGATAACTTAATCCTTGATTAGTGCATAAAGAAGTCTTGTTGAGGGTGTTTAGAAAAGACTTTACAAATAAAGAACCTCTATCGATTAAATTCTTAAAGAAAACGTATTTTTAAGGCATCTGTAACCGTCTATATACCAACAGATTACAGAAGGCAAAACAAAAGGGCATCTTTTGACTCTCAAAAGGTGCCCTTTTGCATGGTAAAAGGGCATCTTTTACATCGCAAAAGGGCGTCTTTTAGAATGCAAAAGACGCCCTTTTAAAAACCACATGGGAATTAATCTTACAAAACAGCAGTATGAACTGTTATCTGTCAGTATATGTATTGCTTTGCTATTGCTCATATGATTTAGTCCAGACGTACGTAAATCGACTCGAATCATACAAACGAATACGAAGTAGTAAACAATAAAAGAGTCTTATCAAACCTCGTTATTAAGGTTGGATAAAACTCTCTGAAATATAGTTGTTATAATCCTATAACTTATAGAATAATAGCCTGTAAACTCAGACTAAACCTTCATTGGTAATGTGTTTAATAAGACACAGCTTCATTAAGCCAAAGTGATTTCCTTGTCAAGATATACATCCTGAACTGTATGAAGTAGTTCTACACCATCCTTCATCGGCTTCTGGAACGCCTTACGACCACTTATCAGACCGATACCACCTGCTCGTTTGTTACAAACAGCAGTGATGACAGCTGCACGAAGATCATCATGTTCGTTACCAGAAGATGCTCCACCAGAGTTGATAAGACCAACACGTCCCATGTAAGCATTGGCAACCTGATAACGTGTGAGGTCGATTGGATGTGCGGTTGTCAGCTTATCATATACCAACGGACTTGTCTTTCCAAAGTTCAAGGCAGTGAAACCTCCGTTGCAATCAGGCAGTTTCTGCTTTACGATGTCTGCATGTATGGTTGCACCAATGTGTATAGCTTGTGAAGTAAGGTCAGCTGAAGTATGATAATCTACGCCGTCTTTCTTGAAAGCTGGGTTACGTAAATAGCACCAAAGGATGGTTGCCATACCCAAAGAGTGCGCCTCTTCAAAGGCTTGAGCAACCTCAATAATCTGCCGATGTGCATCATCTGAACCGAAGTAGATTGTTGCTCCGACAGCCACAGCACCCATATTCCACGCCTCACGGACGGTTCCAAACATGATCTGTTGGAAGCTATTAGGATAGGTAAGCAGCTCATTATGGTTCAGTTTTACGATAAACGGAATCTTATCAGCATACTTACGGGCTACGCTACCCAATACTCCAAATGTTGTTGCAACGGCATTACAATCACCATTGATAGCAAGTTTAATAATATTTTCTGGGTCGAAATACTCGGGATTCGGAGCAAAAGAGGCACCTGCAGAATGCTCTATACCTTGGTCAACAGGCAGTATTGACATGTAACCTGTACCCCCAAGGCGACCATGATTAAACAAAGTTGAAAGGCTACGGATGGTTTGTATGTTGCGATCACTGTCTTTCCATACACGATCTACAAAGTCTGCTCCAGGCTGATTGAGCATGGATTTAGATATGGTTTTGCACTCATGAGCTAAATAAAAGTCAGCATCTTTGCCTAATAGTTCTACAATTTTCTTACTCATAACTTACTTGTTTAATTGTTAAACATATCATGAGCAAAGATAACAAATATATAACCAAACTTTTTATTTGGCATCTTATATATTTGTTTAGCAGGTAAAAATACCCATTAATGGTGATACTCAATTGATTACATCCCCATTAATGGTGTTGCTTATAATGCTACAGTGTTATCTCTCCAGAGCCATAACACTTATGATGTTGCTCATCATAGACAACGCAGAACTGGCCGGGAGCAACGCCATGTATGCTCTCGGCTGAATGAATCAAGCACTTACCATCAGACAATTGTTCAACGGTTGCTGGATGATATTCTGGTGTATGACGAATCTTAAAGGTGATTTTCTCTGGTAAATCAGTTACTCCTTCCGTCAAGAAGTGGAAGTCATGCAGTGGAAAGTCTTTCTTATAGGCTGTCTCTGGGTCGTACCCATGACTTACATAGAGGATGTTCTGTGTAACATCTTTCTTGATAACGAACCATGGACCACCGCCTAAACCAAGTCCTTTACGCTGCCCTATCGTATGGAACCATAACCCTTTATGCTCCCCTATCTTCTTTCCTGTCTCCAATTCAATGACATCTCCGACCTGTTCTCCAAGGTAACGGCGTACATATTCATTGTAATCAATATTCCCAAGGAAGCATATTCCTTGAGAATCTTTACGCTTTGCATTGATAAGATGCTCTCTTTCAGCAATCTCTCTCACCTCGTTTTTCTCGTAATGTCCGATAGGAAAGATAGCTTTCTTCAGTTGCCAATCATATATCTGAGCAAGAAAATCAGTCTGATCTTTCACTGGATCAGGACTTGTTGTGAGCCATTTACGCCCGTTTATCCACTCAGTTTGTGCGTAATGACCGGTAGCTATGAGGTCATAGGCATGTCCCATCTTCTCATCAAAGGCTCCAAACTTAATCAATCGGTTACACATTACGTCTGGATTAGGCGTAAATCCAGCCTTAACCTTCGCCATTGTGTAGTGAGTTACCTGCTCCCAATATTCCTTATGACAGTCTATTACTTGCAGATTACAGTTAAACCGACGTGTAACAGCCGTTGCCATCTCTAAGTCTTCCTCTGAATTGCAATCCCATTCCTCCTTTTCTTCTGGTCCAATCTTGATATAAAAGCAATCAGGATGTAACCCCTGCCGTGCAAATTCATACACTACGACAGAGCTATCTACTCCTCCTGAAAGCAGAACTGCAATCCGTTTGTCCTTTAATTCTTCTATGTTCATCCTACAATCCTTTCACCTTCTTCTTGTTTTCTTACCTATTGTGCACAGCTTCTTCAGCCTCTTTCTTGCGATGTGCAACCTTCATTCTGTCAAAGCCCATGCCATATACACCATTCACAGCACCTTGTGAGACAAACGCATTAGGGTCTATTTCATCAATAACTTGGAAGATTGAACGTGCTTCTGAGCGTCGTGCAATAATAAAAAGCATACCAACCTTCTTGCCTGTATAGAACCCACGGGCTTCAATCACCGTACAACCACGTTCTACATCATTATTAATAGCGGTTCCAATCTCGCCCCAATGCTCTGAAATTACGAAGAACTGAACAGATCCACGCATGCCATTGATGAGATAATCTACGAAGTAAGTCATCACAAACAGTACGATATAGCCATAGATTACCTTCTCCCAATCATTCAAAACCAAGTAACTTGATGTGATAATGCACAAATCACACGCAAGAATAACACGTCCGAGAGATATGTCACGGTACTTATGTATCATCGCAGCAATGACATCTGAGCCTCCAGAACTTGCATTATACTGCAACGCAATACCAACTCCTGCACCTAACAAGACACCACCAACGACACAAGCAAGGAATGGCTCATCAGCAAAAAGTGCATGTTCGGCAAACACTTGTCGTAAGATGGAAGTGGCAATAGCAAATACTAATACAGCGAAGATAGTCCTTACACAGAACTTCCAACCCAATATTTTCAATGCAACGAAGAGTAAAATACCATTAATAATAAGATAAGTGTACTGCACAGGAACACCAGTTCCCCATTGTACGACGGATGCTATACCCGCAATACCACCAATTGTAATCTTGTGAGGGAGTAAGAATGCACACCAACCAAAGCTACCTAATATCATAGCTACGGCTATCATGAAGAACTCCCAGACGTTTTTGAATTTGCTTTTTCTTTTTCTCGCCATGTGTTTTGTCTGCTTATTCCCACTGCATTAAGAGTCAGTAGGCTTTTGTTAGAGATAAGTTTATAGGTCAGTTGTATAGGTAATACCTAAAATAATTGCTTGCAAAGATAGTGAATTTATAATGAATTCAACTCTATAAGAACTATATTTTTTGTTTAATGGGATTGACATTATCAATCCTTTTTGCTATTTTTGCGCTTTAAAAAGTATATTACTATGATGGAAATATTCTCTGCTGATGGATGGCTAAACACTACAATCGTGTCATTCAACGACTTTTTCTGGTCGTATATCCTTGTTGCAGGACTGATAGCATGTGCCTTATGGTTCACATGGAAGACTCATTTCGTGCAGTTTCGTATGGTTGGTGAGATGATTCGCTTGCTGAGTGAATCAACAAACAAGCATGATGGTAAGAAGCATGTGTCGTCATTCCAGGCTTTTGCAGTGTCTATTGCTTCGCGTGTAGGCACAGGTAACCTTGCTGGAGTAGCCAGTGCGATAGCTATAGGAGGCCCTGGTGCAGTGTTTTGGATGTGGGTTATAGCCCTTCTGGGCTCTGCTTCAGCCTTTGTCGAGTCTACTTTGGCACAACTTTATAAGCGTAAACACAATGGTTCATTCATTGGGGGGCCAGCTTATTACATCCTTTATGGAATGCATAACAAATGGATGTCGAAGCTTTTTGCCGTATTAATCACTATGACTTTCTGTATGGCATATATCTCTGTACACAGTAATACCATCTGTGGAGCCATGCAAAACGCCTTTGGTGTAAATCCTTTATGGATGGGAATCATCCTTGTTGTCCTCTCATTGAGTATCGTTTTCGGTGGTATTCACCGTATTGCCAACGTAAGTAGTATCATTGTACCTTTCATGGCAGTTGGTTATATCATCTTAGCATTGGTTATTATTGCCCTCAACATCCATCTTGTACCGAATGTTATACGTCTGATTTTCGAGAATGCGTTCGGTATTGGTCCTATAGCAGGCGGTAGTTTAGGAGCTATGATGATGAATGGTATCAAGCGCGGACTGTTCAGTAATGAGGCAGGAGAGGGTTCTGCACCGAATATAGCAGCCACTGCAAGCACCACACATCCTGTAAAACAAGGTTTGATTCAGGCTCTTGGCGTTTTTACAGATACGTTAGTAGTTTGTAGTTGTACGGCATTCATCATCATCATCAGTGGTGTTTATACAAACAGTACAGAGTCAGGAATCCTCCTGACACAGAATGCTTTGCAGAGCGAAGTGGGCAGTGCTGGTCCAACTTTTGTTGCTATTGCCATCTTCTTCTTTGCTTTCAGCAGTATTATCGGGAACTATTATTATGGTGAAGCGAATGTCCGTTTCCTTACAAATCGCCGTTCTGCAGTATTTGCTTTGCGCATTGTTACGGGAGGAGTGATGGTATTATTCGGTGCAATAGCCAGTCTTGACCTTGTCTGGAGCATTGGAGATCTCTTCATGGGGCTCATAACTGTGTGCAATCTTATCGCTATTCTTGTCTTGGGTAAACAAGCTTTTTTCCTGCTGGACGATTACTTACGGCAGAAACATGCAGGCATAAAGAGTCCCGTTTTCCATAAGACACAGATGCCAGAGATAGCTGATGACATTGAATGTTGGGATGAAACGGACTCAGAATGCACTCCTGAGGATGTCGAAAGGACTGAGAAGGAAAAATGAAATCAGAGACATTGCCAAGAGTAAGACAAAGTTAAGGCATGCAGCTCTGTATCTTTTCTTCTTCAAAGTTGTTACTATACTGTACGACACGTCACCAAAACAGTAGGTAATAAAGGCGAAAAGCGCTATGGCAATGATTTTCCACATCATATCTTCTCAGGTCATTTAAGGTTCATTCAAATATTAGATATCACGTCTAAAAGACATTGTATATATCGCAAAGATAGTCATTTTATGTTAATAAATGCATCTATCTGGATGTTTTTAACACAGAACTCCCCCTGAAGTCATGCGCTTCAGGGGGAGTTTCATTTATATATGTGACGGATTAATCCACCTATGTAGATAGCTTATTTACTTATTTTCCGTGCGATAAAGCCATCGATGGAATACTTACCAGCACCTGCGAACCAAGAAAGAATAAAGATTACGAGGTACAAGAAAGCCAATTCTCCAGCACTGACCGAGCCACCATGAACCGTAGTAAAGGCTACTATCATCGTAAAAATCATTGGTAACAGAGTCAGACGGGTAAGGAATCCGAATACAAAAGCTAATCCACAAAACAGTTCACCGAAGATACTCAGACCGACAGCTACGTCTCCGCTTAGTCCAAATGGGGCTGGGAAGTGAGCTGCTGTCTCTGTAAAATGCTGCAGTTTCTCAAGTCCATGACTGGCGAATGTTAGTCCGAACACAAGGCGAGAAGCCAATAGTATCAACGATGTTTTTGTACTTTCAAACTTATTTGGGAACAATAATGATAAACTTTTCATTCTTCTTTCTATTTATAATTGTTAATGTTTCAATTTAGTTTCTTGGGGCAAATTTATAGATATTATTGGAGAAAACCTCTATAAAGCAGCAAGAAATATTATCGGGAACGACTAAAATACCACATACATGGTAGAACTTCAGGAGACAGAAACAGGGTCATTCCAATTGTATGAAAGAGGAAACGAAACACTGATTATTATAATAATGAAATGTCAGAGAGCGTGTTTTATGTAAAATTAATTCACTATCGGAAAATAAAAGACGCCCTTTTGCATTGTAAAAGGTGCCCTTTTGCGATGTAAAAGATGCCCTTTTGAGGTGTAAAAGACGCCCTTTTGCAACGTAAAAGGGCGTCTTTTACTTACCTATCTATTAACTATCTGGCATCCAAATAGTTACAAAAGTAAAAAACAACGGCTTTTATCAAAATCCAAACGAATTACTGCTGATTATTTGTAAAGGTGTTTCAAAATAGCAAAGAGTCCTTCCTTTCATCACATTAAAGTTTCTTCTAAAGTCAGGTAAACCACCTGACATTTCTGGCCTTACTCCTTTCTCCACACTAAAACATGCAGAACAAAGGAAGGATATTCCCGCTTGTTCAACTGCAATGATTTTGCATTCTATATACTTTTTATTATCTTTGCATGAAATAAACAGTAGCTGGTAAAATAAGAACAAATCCCTTTTCTATCTGGCTTACATTACTTTTTACACCCAATAATATGGATGCGGCATGAACATAGACAATATATTAAAAAACATAGAACGAGAAGATGGACTCAGCAGGACGCTAGGTATGGAGTTTATCTCTACCCCTGAGCCTGACACTTTAAAGGCTCGAATGGCTGTTGACGACCGTAACAAACAACCTTTTGGCTTCCTTTCTGGTGGTGCTTCATTGGCCCTTGCTGAGAATCTTGCAGGTGTCGGGTCTATGGCAGCATGCCCAGGTAAGATGGCATTAGGCATTAATGTACATGGTAATCACGTTAAAGCGATGCCCTATGGCGGAACAGTTACAGCGTACGGAAAGCTGATTCACAAGGGACACACACTACATGTGTGGAGCATAGAAGTCAAAAATAACGAGGGAGAGCTCGTCTCCAGCGTACAAGTTACCAACTATGTCATAGACCCACAGAAGAAGTAAATGAACTCTTTCTTTATCTATCGCGAACCTTTAGAGGAGCTTTGTCATTGTTATACACAGAAGGAGGAACCTTCTATTCTCACAAACTGGGGCGAGCTTAATGACCATAAAGGATTTGTAATATCCCCATTTTCGGAGGGTCCAGACCATCCTATTTGCCTTTTAGATGGTGAAAGTGGAAGTTATATGGACGTTCCTTTGGATGGCAGCGAGGGCTTTCAGGTTATTCCTGACTGGCAAGATGACGCCGTTTTTACGCAGTCTGACAACCTACGTGAAGACTATCACCATGCTTTCACACGCTTTCATGGAGCATTAAAACAAGGAATCTTCCGCAAATTGGTCCTTGCACGGTCAGTCATCGAGCCTAAAGACGAGGCGTTGACACCTCGGAATATCTTTCTACGTGCCTGTAAACGGTATCCACGACAGTATGTTGCTCTGTTCTATACACCACAGACGGGCATGTGGCTCGTAGCCAGTCCTGAGATACTTCTCCATGGTAACGCAGATGGTTATCAGACTATGGCATTGGCAGGGACTATGAAATATGAAGGAGAAGACATGAAGTGGTCAGCTAAAAACCAGGAAGAACAACGATTAGTAGCCGATTATATCCGCACATGTCTGCAACCATTCACCTCTGAACTCACAGAAACTGAACCGTATACAGCCCGTGCAGCTCACTTAGTACACCTCCGTACAGACTTCACTTTCCGCCTCAAGGAGAGTCAACAACTGGGCAGTTTCCTCTCAACGCTGCACCCTACCCCTGCTGTTTGTGGTATACCAAAGGAAGATGCACGCTCTTTCATCAATCAAAACGAACACGGAGAGAGAGAATACTACAGTGGATTCAGTGGTTTTCTTGGTGATAAAGGAGAGGCAAAGTTATATGTTACCCTTCGTTGTATGCATTTTTCACGCAAGACTTGCCGTCTTTATGCTGGTGGAGGATTATTGAAAGAAAGTACGGAGGAGAATGAATGGCAGGAAACAGAAGCCAAACTCGATACCATGAGACAGTTATTAAAAGGTCAATAATTAATCTGCACCCAACGATGTACAGCACAAAAGAGAACGTAAACATCCTCACTTCCCTACTCGTAAAGGCTGGAATAACAAAAGCAGTGGTCTGTCCTGGATCACGAAACTCACCCATTGTACATAACCTTTGTGCATGTCCTGACATTGAATGTTATCCTGTTACGGACGAACGGTCGGCTGGTTTCTTTGCACTTGGTATGACTTTAGCCGATAATGAGCCTGTTGTCATCTGTGTAACATCAGGATCTGCACTGCTCAATGTAGCTCCTGCAGCTGCTGAAGCATACTATCAGAACCGTCCGTTGATTATTATTTCAGCAGACAGACCTGCACAATGGATTGAACAAAAGGATGGTCAGACCATTCAACAGCATGAAGCCTTAGAGCCAAATGTCCGCAAAAGCGTGACTCTTCCCGAACCAAACAATGACGAAGAACGATGGTATTGCAACCGATTGGTCAATGAAGTCATCAATGCCTGTATGCTAAATGGTGGCGGACCAGTCCATATCAATGTCCCAATAACCGAGCCTTTGTTCGATTACAGCACCGCAAACCTTCCTGATGAACGACGAATCACCTTACACCAGGCTGTCATCAACGATGCTGAAGTCTACGAAATAGCCAGCAATTTCTTCTGTGGAGAGAAGCCCATGATTGTCCTTGGGCAGATGATACCCGAAGTTGTTGGTGACGCTCTCGAAGCTATTGAAGCACTAAAGAAGGTCGCTGTTGTCATACAAGAGAAGCTGGCGGATGATGACATCTGCCCTTCTCTGCCCATTGATGAAGCACTTAGCATAATAGAAGATGATGATTCTTACCGTCCAGACCACCTATTATATATAGGAGGATGTGTCGTTAGCAAACGACTTAAGCACTTCCTACGTAAAAGTAAGTGTAAAAGCTCTATCATTGTAGACGAACATGGCAACTGCTGTGATACCTTTATGCACGCAACAGACGTCATCCAAGGAGCTCCAACAGATGTTCTTGGCATCTTTGCCAACGAAGCTGAAGGTATAGAACGAAAGGAATTTGTTGATAAATGGGATTCTGTCTTTACCAAAGCTATGGCTATTCGGGAGAAAATAACTCCTCGATACTCACAACTATTAGCTGTTAAGACGTTCCATAAGATGATGAGAGAACTGGATATTGATGGTGAATTATTCTATGGTAACAGCGCTTCTGTACGACTTGGCAACATCTTCTCCGATCAATACATCTATGTAAATCGTGGTGTAAATGGCATTGAAGGCTCACTGTCAACGGCAGTTGGATATGCAGTAGCACAACAAGAGGAAGAAGATGTATATTGTATTCTTGGTGACCTAAGCTTCTTTTACGATCAGAACGCACTGTGGAATGAAAACCTTTCACCCAATCTCTCAATCCTTTTACTTAACAATGGCGGTGGAGGAATCTTCCATCAGCTACCGGGATTAGGGCGTTCTCCCTATCGAGACACTGCCATAGCAGCGCAACACACTACTTCTGCAGAGGGTATATGTCAGTCGCATGACATTGTTTACCTATCAGCTCATAATACGGAAGAGCTGACAAAGGGACTTGAAAGATTCTTCAATGCAGAAGAAGGACCGGTACTTTTGGAAGTATTTACCAGTCCTGAAGATGATGCACAGGCGCTACAAGACTATTATCAGAGCTTTTAATAGACTTCGAGATACCTCGTACCACATACTGTAAACCCTAGCTTTAAACAGAAATAAATACAAAAAAGATTATATGGAAACAAGAAACTGGAAACCCATAGAGGGCTTTAACTTTGAGGAAATACTCTTCGAAGAGTATAATCACATAGCAAAGGTAACCATCAATCGCCCTCGTTATCGCAATGCTTTCACACCTCGTACGGTATGGGAGATGTCACAAGCATTCAATTATTGCCGTGAAGCACTTGACATTCGTGTGGTATTACTGACTGGAGCAGGCGACAAAGCTTTCTGCTCTGGGGGTGATATGCATGTCAAAGGACGTGGTGGATATGTGGGAGGAGACGGCGTTCCTCGCCTGAATGTACTCGACCTACAGATGCAGATACGCCGTTTGCCGAAGCCAGTCATAGCAATGGTAAATGGTTATGCCATTGGTGGAGGCCATGTTCTACACGTTGTCTGCGACCTCAGTATAGCCTCTGACAATGCTATCTTCGGACAAACAGGACCTAAAGTGGGCTCTTTTGATGCCGGATTTGGTGCTTCTTACCTTGCACGTATCGTAGGACAGAAGAAAGCACGTGAGATATGGTACCTCTGTCGACAGTATTCTGCAGTTGAAGCAGAGCGTATGGGACTGGTAAACAAGGTCATTCCGTTCGAAAAACTCGAAGATGAATGCATTGAATGGGCAGAAACTATGATGGAACGGTCACCTTTGGCACTGCGAATGATGAAGGCTGGTTTTAATGCTGAGCTGGATGGACAAGCTGGCATACAGGAGTTGGCTGGTGATGCTACCATGCTTTATTATACACTTGACGAGGCACAAGAGGGAGGAAAAGCATTCTTGGAGAAGCGTAAGCCCGACTTTGACAAGTATCCACAGTTCCCTTAAGAGGGCAAAAGACAACTGGCGGCAGGGAATATCCTCTACTTTGAGTCAGTAAGAAGTAACTTACTGGTTCTTCAAGGATGCCTGTCGGGCACATGTCTTCCTGTTTTTCATCAATGTGCTGCAGCCGAGCACCACTGGTGTTGCAGCCCAGCACACGTGGTGTTGAGGGCTAACTCCAATGGTGTTGAGCGTGCCGCACACATATAAGATGTTGTTAGTATAATCGCAACTTACAGTAAAAAAATAACTGAAACATCATAAAAACAAAATAACACAGAAGCCTTTTAGATGTATCAATTCAAACTATCTTCACGCATACTGCACTTCATTCAACCTGCAGGGACATCCCGTGGTGTATATACAACGCGACAAAGCTATTACGTAACATTGTCTGATGATAATGTACCAGGTATCGTTGGTATCGGAGAGTGTGCCACCTTACCCGACCTATCATGTGATGCTATGCCTCCAAAGGAATATGAACGGATACTAAAAGGCTTCTGTGATGACCTCTGTCAGTCTGGAAAAATTAACAAAAAGGCGATGCGTCCCTATCCTTCTATGCTCTTTGGACTGGAGACAGCAAAGAGACAGCTTGACAATGGAGGGGGAATTGACCTCTTTAATACTCCTTTTGGCAGAGGAGAAGAAGGCATTACCATCAACGGACTGATATGGATGGGAACATTCGATGAGATGTTCCAACGGTTAGAAGCTAAACTAAAGGCGGGTTTCCATTGTGTAAAACTAAAGATTGGTGCCATTGATTTTAAGAAAGAACTACGCCTGATACAACACATCCGACAGCATTTCTCACGCAAAGAGGTGGAATTACGAGTAGATGCCAATGGTGGTTTCACACCTGATAACGCCATGCAACGATTAGAAGCATTGGCTAAATATGACATACACTCCATAGAACAACCCATCCGACAGCATCAATGGAAGGAGATGGCACGGCTGTGTAAGAACAGTCCCTTGCCCATTGCGTTGGACGAAGAGCTCATTGGCGTCAATAATCTTACGGAGAAAAACCAGCTGTTAGATACCATTCAACCACAATATATTATCCTCAAGCCCAGTCTACATGGGGGTATTAGTGGTACAAGGGAATGGATAAAGTTGGCAAAAGAGCGAGGTATTGGCTCATGGATAACATCAGCTTTGGAGAGTAACATAGGACTTAACGCCATAGCACAGCTCACTGCTGACATCTATGGTCCACACATCACTATGGCACAAGGCTTAGGTACGGGACAACTTTTCAGTGATAATATCCCCATGCCACTTGAAATCAGAGGAGAACAGTTGTGGGTCAACAACACAAATCGGAATATTTAATATCCTCATAAAGAATAGAATAGGATTGTGACACTACAAGAATTTCTTTCAGAATGGAACAATGACAGCCCCCTTCTGCGTGTTCATACAAGTGGATCTACAGGGAAACCGAAACCAATATGGGTGGAAAAGCAACGCATGTTGAACTCTGCTCGCATCACTTGTGACTTCCTTGGACTACAGAAACACGACACTGCCCTACTCTGTATGCCGTTAGATTACATTGCAGGTAAGATGGTTGTAGTGCGGACATTAGAGCGAGGTATGCAGCTATTGAGCGTGAAACCGTCAGGACATCCACTGTCTTCTGAATCACTTCAGCAACTTGAAAACCCTGAAAGACCAATAACCTTTGCAGCCATGGTTCCCTTACAGGTATATAACTCATTGCAAATACCTGAAGAACGGGAACGATTGATGCAGATAAAGCACTTGATTATCGGTGGAGGAGCCATTGATGAAAAACTATCAGAGGAACTAAAGAACTTCCCGAATGCCGTGTGGAGTACCTACGGAATGACAGAAACACTGTCACATATTGCTCTTCGACGCCTTAACGGGCCCCAGGCTACTGAATGGTATACGCCGTTGGATGGTATAGAAGTCTGCCTAAACCATGAAAAATGTCTAACTATCCATGCTCCTGCAGTATGCAATCAAACACTGGTTACTAATGATATAGCCGAGCTTCAGACATTCAAAACTGACGAAAACGAGGCTTTCGTACGCTTTCGTATCATCGGAAGAAAAGACAATGTCATTGATTCTGGAGGCATAAAGATTCAGATTGAAGAAGTTGAAAGGACACTAAAGCCCCATCTATCGGGTGGCTTTGCAATAACAAGTATAACAGATGAGAAATTTGGAGAGGCTGTTGTACTGCTGACAACACTAACCGACATTACTATCGTTGACGCTATTTGCAAGAAGATTCTACCTAAGTTTTGGCAGCCACGGCATATCTTTCATACAGACAATATCCCACAGACAGAAACGGGGAAACCTGCTCGAGCAAATATAAGACAACTTGCTAGGCAGATAAACAAGCAAGCTGAATAAATGAACATATATGCTATCAACAGGCAAAATGCAGCTAGAAAAACTGTAAGAAAATGGACTTCTGATAATCATAAGCGTACATCTACAAGGCATAATAACTTTGATGAGTGATAAATATTCCCTGTATCAGTAAGTCATTAGTATCTTATCAAACATATTACCACGACAAGAACAAACATATTCCACCATCTTCTACTCATGTATTGCAGCCCAGCACCAATGGAGCTGACGCCTAGCACCAATGGAGTTGATGCCCAGCACCAATGGAGTTAGTGGTCCGCACCAGACGTGCTGAGGGTCAAACACCTTACAACACATCATAACTCCAAGCGTAATTTGTTCTTAAAGGAAGGCTGAACAATCCCAAATACACATCATTTCTTTGGAGGTATAAGGCTTATTTTCGTTGTATCACCATGCAATTACATACTAAAAAGACAAACCTATGAACAATCTTATACCAATCAGATTTCGTGCGGATAAAAGAAATAGGATAAGCTTCTACAATGTAAAAGTACACCAATAAAAACTGCAAAGAAAACATTCCCTTACATTATTCTCACTTTTCCATATAATTCGTATTCAAGTTTTGCCACACACTCTATGCTACATAAAGAAGTAGAAATCAATCATTAACACAGCACCCCTGTTCCTAGTAGCATCTCATAGACTATGTCTGCAACCTTCAAAAAACAAAAAATCCCTTGTAATCATTAATTACAAGGGAATCATTTGTGGACCAGCCTGAACTAATCCACAATATGTCCTTATCGCTGTTAGCTAAATATTTACCTTTTTGTACTGACAGTCTCTGTAGCAGAAATGTAGCAGCAAACTGACTGGTTTATGACCGCTATTTTGACTATCAGTTGAAAGCACGCTCACTCCCATTCTCGGAGTACAAAGTTAGATCTTTTTGTTTATATCTCCAAATCTTTGTGCCATAAATATTTAGAGATTTTACTGCTACATTTTCCAGTGCAAGGTGCAAGCCCTTATATATAAAGGGACTTGCACCTTGCACTGGAGTTTTACAAAACAATAATAATTATACAAAGATATAAGAGTAATAAAATGTTTTAGATTTAGTTCGTTATATTTATTGGTACACTGTGTATTCCGCTACTAACAAACAAACTTGCACCGTCTGCAAGACGGATTGCATAGTGTGCAAACATTTGCATGTGGCGGGTTGCTCTTGTAACGGTGCTTTAGTAACTTTATAAGTATGAAAAAGTTATTGGAAATGCTGAAGTCAGCAAGAGTGAAAAATGGTTATTCGCAGGAGTATCTATCTGTTATTCTGAAAGTTAGTTCGAGTCGGATTTCGCGCTGGGAAAGAGGAAAGACAGCAATGACTCTTGAACAAATTCTGATGTACGCTTCAAAGGTGGGCATCCAGTCTACCAAAATATTTGAGTTTCTTGCACGTAATGGGCAGCCCGGTCCTTTACCTATAGCAGAAATTCATCTGGAAGTTTTTACTGAGGAAGCATTCAGAAGACTTTCACAGTTAGTCAGTGAACTTGGAATAGAACATGTAACAATTAAAACCAAACGATTACGCTGATGGAAATAATAGCAGTAGAAAGCCAAGCCTATCAAGAACTGATAGACAAGCTCAATCGTATTGAGCAGTATGTTGAGCGCACCTCCCGTCTTATTCAAGACATTGACGACGAGCTGGAGATGACCACGAAAGACCTTATCGGGACTCTGAATGTTTCAGAGTCCACCCTTTACCGCTGGCGCAAGAAGCAGTTGGTACGGTATCGCTACACGGAGGGTGGCGATGTACGCTACTTCTTCAAGTCTATCGTGATAGCCACGAAGTGTAACCGGCTTCGCGTATCAGGTATGAAAAACGACGAGATTCTTGGTCGGCTCAACCGTTTCAAGGACAATCTCATCATGAGTTCATGTATTAATCCTAAAAACCGACAACTATGATAGAAAAGGAACAGATTCTTTTACTTACACAAGGAGGTTTGAATGTGTTTTCACATTTCCTTGGCTTTGAGGTAAACCTTCATCGCAACTTCCGAAGCCCTTTCTATGACGACAGGCGGGCTTCCTGCCATATCTACTACGACAGGAAAACTTCTTCTTACAAATTCTATGATCATGGAGATACCACCTATTCTGGGGATTGCTTCTGGTTTGTGGCAACCCTCCGTAATTTGAACCTGAAAACAAGTTTTCCCGAAGTATTGGAAACGATAGTACAAGAACTTGGATTGTATTCTTTATGTGATGGTGAAAAGCATAGCAGCCATATCACGTCAGCATATAAAAAAACTATTGTTCCCACTCCTAAGGCTGATATAACCAAGTGGACGGAAGAACGTCCATATAGTTTTGAGATACAGCCATTTGACGATGGTCTGCTGAACTATTGGGCACATTATGGCATCCATGGGGATACACTCCGTCGCTTTCGTGTACGGAGTCTTAAACGCTATGAAAGTGTATCTGCTGAAGGTAAGAAATTTGAACTTTATAGCTCACCTACGGAACCTATGTTTGCCTATATAGGAAATGACTATGTAAAGATATACCGACCTCACAGTCCAAAAATCCGCTTTCTTTATGGTGGACGGATGCCTGCGACTTATTGCTTCGGAATGGAGCAGATTCCTGCCAAAGGAGATATGCTTTTCATTACAGGTGGAGAAAAGGATGTACTCTCATTGTATGCACACGGCTTCAATGCGATTTGCTTCAATAGTGAAACGGCACAGATACCGACAAGTATCATTGAGAGCCTTCAGCTTCGTTTTAGGCATATAATACTCTTATATGATGCGGATGAAACAGGTGTACGGGAGGCACATAAACAGTCTGAACATCTGGTGGAATACAAGGTCTTGAACCTTTCACTTCCGCTAAGTGGTACGAAGTCTGAAAAAGACATTTCTGATTTCTTTGCCTTAGGCAACGGGGCAAAGGAACTGAAAGAGCTGCTTGCCAAGATGTTCTCAGATCTATATAGCCAAACCATGATGATGTTACGTTCCTGTGAGATTGATTATGAGAATCCACCGGACATTTCCAAATCAGTAGTAGCAGTAAACGGTGTGCCACTCGGCACACAGGATAACCTGTTCTGCATTACCGGAGGTGAGGGTACGGGCAAGAGCAACTATGTGGGTGCTATTCTTGCTGGGACATTGGGAGAAAAACGATTGCCGATAGAGAAGACCTTGGGATTAGAGATTACCGCCAATCCCAAAGGCTTGGCGGTCCTACACTATGACACGGAACAGTCCGAGGCACAGTTGCACAAGAACTTGGGTAAGACACTGCGTAGGGCTTCTTTGACGGCAGTACCGGAGTTTTGCCATTCTCTGTACCTTGCCTCTCTGTCTCGTAAGGACAGACTGAACCTTATCCGTGAGAGTATGGACTTGTTCCATCACAGGCATGGAGGCATCCATCTTGTAGTGATTGACGGAATAGCCGACTTAATACGTTCTGCCAACGATGAAACGGAAAGTATTGCCATTGTGGACGAGCTTTATCGCTTGGCGGGGATTTATAATACCTGTATCATCTGCGTGCTACACTTCGTACCAAATGGTATTAAACTCCGTGGGCATATCGGCTCGGAACTTCAACGAAAGGCAGCAGGGATACTCTCCATTGAGAAAGACGATAATCCCGAATACTCGGTCGTAAAGGCATTGAAAGTCCGTGACGGAAGTCCGTTGGACGTACCGATGATGCTTTTCGGCTGGGATAAGGCTGAGGACATGCACGTCTATCGTGGCGAGAAGTCTAAAGAGGACAAGGAAAAGCGCAAGACTGAGGAACTCATTGCTGTTGTCAAAGAAGCCTTCCGAAATTCTTTCAAGCTCACTTACCAAGAACTTTGTGAGGTTCTGATGCGAGAAATGGAAATCAAGGACAGAACTGCAAAGAAATACATCGCCTATATGAAAGAACAACGTATCTTGTCACAAGATACCAATGGTAACTATCAAAAAGGAGAACTATGCCGTACATAGATTATAAAACCGAAGACACTTGGCAAAAACGCCTGTTCGACAAGCTGATAAGCGTCGAGGGTAAACTCGACCGCCTGCTGATTCTGCAAGAGCAATCTGTTGATATAACTGTCCATCCTCCCTTGAAACCCGAATACTTGGATATCATTGATGTATCCAAGATACTCAAAGTAGAACAAAAGACCATCTATAATTGGGTGTGGGCAGGGAAAATTCCCTATCTCAAGGCCAATGGGCGATTACTTTTTCTCCGGGAAGAGATTGACGAGATGCTGAGAAGGCGAGATAGTTGGTGATGCGTATTTGTTGGTTTTTATTGTTGTTTTGTTGTGTAAATGCAAGCAGTTACATTACAAAATAACGGTTACAAAATTGGGTTCTGCGGGATTTAGTGTGAGTTAACATATGTCTAGATCACCATAGAAGAATAGAATCGCTATCCGATAGCGTTCGGCAGTACCATATCCTCTGCCGATGGTCTTGATTTCTTCATACAGACTACAAAGATACGAATTTCGTGCCGCTTAATGC
Source organism: Prevotella histicola (assembly GCF_055385135.1). NCBI lineage: Bacteria > Pseudomonadati > Bacteroidota > Bacteroidia > Bacteroidales > Prevotellaceae > Prevotella > Prevotella histicola. The sequence continues at coordinate 872,521 of NZ_AP043793.1, forward strand.
GGGATACGGCATGTTAATTCACACTAAATCCCGCAGAACCCAAAATTGAAAATACGTACATTAATACTGGCATAGCTCGCTAAGCTTGTACTTTTTTCCGTTTTTTGTGCTGATTATGAGATTTTATATGTACCTTTGTTGTCGTGAATAATGCATTATTTCACGACAAAATACAATTATAATTATGACAAAAAGCATTGAAAGTGAAATACTTATAAAATCAAAGAAGCGCGGACGTGGTTCTGTGTTTTTTGTGGGGGATTTTATTTCGTATGGCAATCGAGATGCCGTTAATAAGGCTTTGGAACGTCTCGTAGAAAAAGGACAGATGCTTAGGGTTGCACGTGGCATTTATTGCTACCCCAAAATGGAAAAAGTATATGGCCTGGGTATGGTTCCTCCATCGCTTGAGGATATTGCCAAAGCAATGGCAAAAAGGGATGGCGCAAGAATTGTCCCAACGGGGCTTTATGCCCAATACCAGTTAGGACTGACTCAACAGATACCGATGAACATAGCTTACTTAACCGATGGCGTCTCACGTACTATAAATCTTGGCGAAGGGAAAAACATAAGATTCAAGCGCGCCTCTCCCAGATATTTCTCCATCCGTAGCCGGTTGGCCCTTCTCTTAACAACAGCCCTTAAAGACTGGAAAGTAGAGAACCTGACTAATGAGCAGGTTGCTACCATTAAAATGAAGTTAAACGAAAATCCTCACCTTCAAGTTGCCGACCTCAAACTGATGCCATCAAAGGTAAGGGAATTTATAGTTGGTCTATATGAATAGGTTTCTTGGATTATCCGACTCACAACGGAAAAGCGTCTATGAATCAATTGCAGATAAAGTTGGGTTACCCGCACAAGTGATAGAGAAAGATTTTTGGGTAACTGCAATCTTGCAAACTATCTTTTCACTTCCTATAGCAGAGCATCTCGTTTTCAAAGGCGGCACAAGTCTGAGCAAAGGTTGGAAACTTATAGAGCGATTCTCGGAAGATATAGATGTTGCTGTCAATCCTGTTTTTCTTGGTGCTCCTGAAGGAGATCTCACAAAAAAACAAATCAAGAAATTGCGCAAGGCATCATCGCTTTTTGTTTTAGAGGAACTAACCCCTATGATTTGTGAAGAACTAAAAAGACAAGGCTTGCTGTCGTTTGTCACAGTTAATGCCCAACCCAATGGCGAAGGTGACACCACCTATCCCGAGCCACGTCAGATTTATCTTCACTACAAATCAGTTTTTGACAAGGAGATTACATATCTCCGCCCTGATATTGTATTGGAAGTGAGTGCACGTTCATTGCTTGAACCGACAGAATCAATACAAATTAAAAGTATTATTGGAGAGCATCTTCCGATTACACCATTGGCTGACAGTGCCGTTTATACTGCTATTCCCTCAAAGACATTCCTTGAAAAGGCGTTTTTGCTTCACGAACTCTTCTCCATTCCCGGACACGGAATGATAGCAGAGCGCAAGAGCCGACATCTTTATGACCTTTACGTCATGATGAATAAAGATTTTGCAAAGAAAGCCATTGCAGATGATGCATTATGGGAATCTATTCGTCATCATAGAGAAATTTATACTTCAGTGAAAGATGTGGATTATACTCCTGATGTACGCAAACGTCTCAGGATTGTCCCCCGGAAAGATATTCTTGAAGAATGGAAATCAGACTATCAGGCAATGATGGAATCAATGATTTATGGGAAAAAACCTTCATTTGAAGAACTATTAGCTGCACTATCCGAACTTCAAGAAAGGTTTAGGATAAGCAAATAGTAAACAACACAAGTAATCTATTAGATTTTGGCAATAACAAGCGTTATTTGCCAAAATCTAATAGAGAGAACTAAGGAATAACATTAAGGATAATGTCGCCATTTCGGTTTGAAACTCTGCGAATGTTTCTCCTCTTCTGCATCCTGAACAGAAAGGTTATCATTCCCTTTCCCGACAGAATGATTGTTGCCAGACAGACCCTCTCCTTGTTTCATTTCATCCTTTGCATCTTGTTCCTCTTCCGGAGGTGAAAGTGTTAAGGCTATTTTTCTGTCCAGCTCCGCAGCTTCACTTTTAAGTGAGCGAAGCTCGTCCTCTTTTTTCCACGAGCTGTTTGCAATAGTAATGTAAACATCCTTATTGGCTGTTACTTTCTCCATTTCCTTCTCGTGCGACTCTATCACCTTTGGAATACGCTCCAAGGCGTTAATGAAGTTCTGACACGCAAGTTTCGGGTCAGTTGCCAACTTTCCATTATTGTAAGTGTAGTAGATAGACTCCTGCCCTTTCACAAAGAAGCGATTCACCGAACAGTCAAACAAATCCTTGGAAGTGCTCTCTGTCTTGACCATAATGGAGAAACCATAGATTTCGCCAATTTTGTTGTACTCCCCTTTGGTGCGAGCTTTCTCGTCTATTTCTTGTAAACGTGCAGCAATAGCCTTGATATCGGTGCTGTCTTCCACACCTTTGATTGTAAGTTTATTTATAGGTGTACCTTCATCATCACGCTCCACACGCTTCTCAAGGAGAGCTAAATCAGACTGTGCCTCTTTGATTTTGTCCGTATGGAAGGATACAGAACTCTCAATCTCTGCCAACTTGCCCGTTGCGGCATCACGCTCACGGAGGAAGTTCTTGCGCTCGGATTCCAAGGTGGTAATCTTTTTATCCAATCTGGCTTTTTCCAAAAGGTCGGTATTACCTGAAAGCACTGCTACATATTCTGAGAAGTTCATGCCGCTGTCCTCATCCATTGAACCCTCGTCAATGGTACGACTGCCAAGCGTATTGGTCTTCAACTGATTGATAAACAATTGCTTGTTATGCAGCAGATTGAACTTGTAGCTGTCCAGTGACCGCTCTACAGCATAGATAATCACATCAACCTTGTTGTCCGCAAACTCCTTGGCGATAAGGTTTCCCTTGCGCGCAGCTCGTCCGTTACGCTGCTCTAAGTCCGAAGGTCGCCAAGGCGTGTCCAAATGATGGACCGCAACGGCACGTTGTTGAGCATTCACACCAGTACCCAACATAGAGGTAGAACCGAAGATAATGCGGATATCCCCACGGTTCATAGCATCTACCATCGCCTTCTTTGCCTTCTCGTTCTTGCACTCCTGAATGAAGCGTATCTCGTAGGACGGGATGTGATAGTCTTCTACCAGCTTACGCTTGATTTCCGAATAGACATTAAAGTCTCCACCGGGCTTATAAGTACCTAAATCAGAGAAAACGAACTGCGTACCTTTCTGTGCGTCGAACTTCTTGTAATAGTCATTGAGTAGTTTCGCACAGTGGCTCGCCTTGTTGTCGATATGGTCTGAGTAGCCATTTTCATCAATCATGCGTAAATCCAAGCTCATCTTGCGGGCGTAGTCTGTTGCAATTAGCATCTTTGCCCTTTCCTCGCTCTCACTCAGAGGTGCACGTCCTAAGATTGTGGCATCGCCACTCTTGGCAAACTCCATCAGCTTGCTAATAAACACCTCCTGCTCGGGTGTCGGTGGTATGTTATGCAGTATCTCATTCTTCTCTGGTCTGTCAATGCCGATGTCCTTGGCAGTGCGAAAATCGCATATCTCCGCATAAAAGTAGTGGGTATGAATGTAATTGGCTGATTACTAATAGAAAGCAGAATATATGATATAATTAAGGTGAACGATTAAGAAACGAGCGAGTTTCTTTTCCTTTCTTTATTCTGCAATACTTCAAAGACCAATAAATACGGCAAAGATAGTAACTAAAAATGAAATATCCAACAAACTCAATGGATTTTACCTCTCGTCCACAGTTTTTCATACTATTCATTCCTTTTACAGAAAATTAAGCCTACAAAAATGTTAAATTTACGATAGTTACGGTTGATTTTCACTGTTTTTCGTATTTTTGCAAAAATTATTAAACAGTTAGCAATATGAACATCATCAAGTCAGTCACCGTATTAGCACTATGTCTCTCATGCGGGCATTTATCCGCGCAAGATTCCGCCTTCAAGTTAGGCATCCGCTTAGGTGGCGGCATGTCTGTCACTACTGGTCTGGATAGGATTCTTGTTCCTGAAGACTATTATTCCAATTACAGTTCCAAAGACAAGTGGCAGCTTACGCCAACAGTTGGTGTATTTGCTCAGTATCATGTTGATGGTTCCATCATAGGTGTTGAAGGTGGATTTAGCTATTGGCAGAAGGCTTCACAGCTTGTCTATAATGATAATAAGGAGTTAAACTATAAGGTAACACCTCGTTATAATTACATTGGCGTATCTGCTCTGTTGAAGATTTATCCTTGGCGCAAAGGCTTCAATATTTCAATTGGAGGACGCGCGGGAGCTAACCTTAATGGCAAGGGCATATCTTACGAGAGTAATCAAGAAGACAGTAAGTTTGCAAACTATCATTTTGCCACTGTCGATGAGACGGAACGTCTAATGAAAGAGAAGTTGACAGGACAGCCAGATATTGCTGTTGGCGGTGGTTTTGGATATGAAATAGGCAAGCATTGGAATATAGACTTACGTTACTTCCTCGGATTGAACTCTACCATTAAGACAGAGCGTAATGACTATAACTGGGCAGAACATTCAACCCATGGACAGAACATAGAGCTAAGTATCAGCTATCTTTTTAAACCTTAACCCTTATGAGTTTATCTATGAAGGACAAGAGCAACAGGAAAAAACGTTATATTCTGGCAGGAATCTTTCTTGGCATAGCTACTCTTTTTGGTATAGAACGCTGTGTTAATGACGATCCAGAGTCTGAGCAGCGTATAGAACAAAAGACAGCAGACAAGGCACCATCACAATCTACTACACCGCATGTCTCTTCTTCTTTAGACAAGACAAAAGTGCAGAAGGATTCGGGACGTTCAGATTGTGTATATAATAAGCTGGGGAATGTGCCCCGAAACGTTACAAGTATCAATACAAGGAGAATTAAAAAATCAAGCAGGACAAGAAAAACTGCTAATGGCAAACATTCCTCGTCAGAGCAGCCTATCCTTTCTCCATCATTATCAACTGACCTTTCATATTTAAACGATAAAACAGCCATTAGAAAACATGAGATGAGCGAACCAGACAATGAGCCAACAAATCTGAAAATAGGTGAACATGTTCTTGACAACTCTATGAATAGTCAGCCCTCCATCGTACAGGAGAATCCGAAAGAATCACTATCTTTGATAACTTATTCTTTTCCTCACTATCACCTTTTTCGGATAGGACTCAGAGCTGGAGTTGGTTATTCCAGCATTTCAGGATTAAGCAGTATTATTGAGAACTATGATATACGCCCTACTTTCACAATGAGTGAACGTGGTGGTGTAAATCCTCGTATTGGAATCTTTGGCACATGGCAATATCGTAGATTAGGTGCTGAGCTGGGCATTGATTACACCCGTATTCTCAGCAAGCTGACAGAGCATAAGATACCTGAAAATGTAACCGAGACTACACGATTTCATTATAATTTCATTACTCCACAAGTCCTGCTTCGTTTCTATGCTTTCCCAAAGTTCTATATGGGAGCAGGAATTAGTGCCGCTATTCCGTTTGGTAGCCGTAATATCGACTTCACCAATGACCGCATTGGAGAGGTATACCGACAGCAGGCTGAACGTACCCAAGATCATCTGAGAGAATCTGTCAAAGCACGAGTAGTATTCATTCCTACTATAAAAATTGGCTATGTTGATATAAAGAACGGTCTTGAGGCAGGACTGGAATACGGTTTCGGATTTAATGATATGCTCCGCACCAGTGCCAATGACTATGGCTATCAGGAGCGTATGAATAATCTTCAGACTGTCAGCCTTACCATTGGTTACAGTCTTCCTATTGGCAAAGCTAAATAAGCAGCATAACTACAATCATATTAAAACGGTCTTTAAATGAAACATAAATACCTCACAGCAGTTTTCTTCTTTCTATCCACTCTTTCTGCTACTGCTCAGACCCCTGGTGGTGTAGATAAGCCAATGGTATGGTCACACGATTCTACCTCTGTCCGTGTCTCTGCTGGTGCTGGACTTACCTATATAGGCGTAAGTAAGGTATATGGCGAAAAGGAGCAGGCAATATGGTCTCTTGGAAGTGGAAAAGCTATTACCCGTATACAGACAACTGAACGTGCTGCTAACCTTGGCGATGGTACATTCATGAATTATGCCAAGGACTCGTTGCCTGAAATGCGACTTTATAGCTATACGACCTCTTCCAATATGGGTAATGGTCAGACTTTGCATATCGGTCGGAATGGGAATGCTAAGTTGCCTGTAAAGAACCTTGATGGTAGGACTGTTGAGTATACTGTCTTCGATCGCCGCCTTTCTGATACAGAACGGTGCCGTGTGGAAAGCTATCTTGCTTTGAAATATGACGTGAGCCTTCGCAGCAGTTACCTTAATTCAAGAAGCGAGGTTATTTGGAATGGGTATACCAACAAGGACTATAGCCACCGTATAGCTGGTCTTATCTCAGACAAAGCCTCTGCCCTGCATAAGACAAGAGCCAAGAGCTGTGAGGAAGACGGTTTTCTTACAATCAGTATGAGTAAGCCTCTTGAAGATGGTGAGAGTATTCTTTGGGGTGACAACAATGGTAAACTTTCTTTCCGCCAGAGTAAGGCTTACGGCAAGTGGCTTGGTAGAAGATGGATGGATACAGTAACACGGATTGACAAGCCTAATGTTGATGTTGTAGCTGATAGCAAGCAGCTACGCCAGATACAGCCTCTTGCAGAAGGTGAGAGCTACTATCTTGCCGTTGATCCTACAGGAACGGGTAGCTTTTCTGTCAAAACTCTAAGCTATCATAAGGCAAATACGACTGTTGGTGACAGTATTGTCTTTAAGAATATACCGTTAGGAAGGCGTGATGTCTTCACGCTACGAGCTGCCAAAGATATGTTTACGACAATAGAAGTAAAGCAACCAACGGAGAAGAGCGGTAGTACAGGAACACTTTCTGTCAGGGTAACAGGTGGTATCGCCCCTTACAAGATGACCCTACAGAGAGAACACATGTCTGTTTTCAATCGTACCACAAGTGACAGCATACAGTCTGCTGACGGACTCATAGAAGGGAAATACCTCCTTACAACGACAGATCATGTGGGCAATAAGGCAGAGAATGAGTTTCAGATATCTAAGACGGGTATCACAGAAATTCCTTCCATGAACCCTTCTGACGGAAGTAGTGACTTCTTTGCGAATGTAAGTGTAAGTCCTAATCCAACGGCAAATGGATATGTCAGTGTGCAGGTGGAACTGAGCGAAGTAGCTCCATTGGATATGGCGCTCTATACGACGGGTGGAGCTCTTGTCAGTCGTCAGACGAATATGCCAGATACATATTTCTCCACTAAAGTCTATCTTCCACAGCCGGGTGTTTACCTATTGACACTGCAAAGTGGTAGCAAAGAAAAGACATTTAAACTGGTGAGAAAGTAATCCTCTTTTTATCCTTTATAAAATTTTCCAACGCAAGTATATATACTAAGGACCTTTAGGCCTGAAACAAAATAGCAAGAATAATGAAGTATTCTACACATTCACTCCTCCTTCCGTTCCTGTTGCTAGCAGGAATCATACTAAACTCCTGTAATGGTGGAAGTAATCGTTCTGCTAAAGAAACTGTAATCAGTGATTCTACATCCAGTGATACAGTCTCTTCTGTACAAAAAGATAGCACTTCCCGAAAGGCTACTTCCTTACGAACACAAGTTAAGAATAGTATACAGAACTCTTCTGTGAAGAGATTCTCCAAAGAAGTTATAAGAAATCAAAAGAGGAATCGTGTAGATACTCACAAGCTGAACAGGAAATCTGCAAGACTTTTTGCAGATTTAGGCAAACGTACCGTCAGTAAGTTCTTTACCAACTCCGACAGCGATACGCTCAATGTTGGACGAGCCCAGCTTGCCGTTCCACGTGAGGCTATGGCAAAGGGTAAAGTTCTCAGTATTACTCCACTTAGAAAGGGTGAACTACCAACCTTACCTACGGGTATGGTGAATGTTACAGGTGGCTGTGACACCTTAATGGCAAGAACCGATACGGTGTCAGGTTATCGTTTCTTACCTCATGGCAATCACTTTGTCCATCATCTGGCAAGTATTGCAGTACCTTATGACAGCACGTTGATACCGAAAGGCTATACTGTAGATGATATCCACACCTATTATTATGATGAACTGCACCAACGCTGGACAATGCTCCAGTCGAAAGGTATTGATACTAAACGTGAGGTGGCAATGGCAGAGACTTCACACTTTACGGATGTTATCAATGGTATCATCAAAGTTCCTGAGAGTCCCGAGACACAGAACTATGTCCCTACAGGCATCAGTGAGTTGAAGGCTGCTGACCCAGCAGCAGGTATTCAGCAGATTGAAGCTCCATCAGCTAATCAGAATGGTACGGCAACACTGTCCTATCCTTTCGAAGTTCCTGCAGGGCGTAATGATATTGGTGTAAGTGCCGGCTTACAGTACAGCAGTGAGGGAGGCAGTAGCTTTGTAGGCTATGGATGGAGTTTTCCGGTGCAGAGCATTGACATAGAGACCCGATGGGGTGTACCACGTTTCGAAGATCAGTACGAAAGTGAGAGCTATCTCCTCATGGGACAGCAGCTCAGTGATCGACTCTATCGTAGGACTGATTCTCTGGCAAGACAAGCTGATAAGCAGTTCTATCCAATGACTGAAGGTGGTTTCAGTAGGATTATCCGAAAGGGTAACAGCCCGAAGAACTATTACTGGGAAGTGACAGGAAAGGATGGTACAGTCTATAGTTATGGTGGTCATGGTGGTCATGTCAGTGATGCAACCTCTCTTACCGATACCAAAGGTAACCGTATCAAATGGGCACTTGACCGTGTTACCGATGTTCACGGAAACTTTGCCGCTTTCCATTACATGAAGTCTGGCAATAACCTTTATCCTGAACGCTATACCTGGACAGGATTCGGGGAGACGGAAGGATTGTATAGCATTGAGTTTGATATTGACTCTACAGCCACAGACCGAAAAGATGTGACGAGTAGCGGAAGACTTGGCATTATGCAAAAGGACAAAGGGCTACTCCGTAAGGTCATAGTGAAGAATAATGGTCAGCAGCTCCGCAGCTATACCTTAAACTATGAAGAAGGACCGTTTGGCAAGATACTGCTAAAGAGCATTGATCAGAACGATAGTAGGGATGGTAAGGTTGCTACACAATCTTTTGACTATTACAATGACCTCAAAAATGGACTTTTCTCTTCTAAGGCAGAATTATGGAAGGCCGAAGGAGAAGATTACGAGGCATTCCTCAGCCATTCGGTTCGTGGGTGTGATGACAATCTAAGTCTTCTTGGTGGTGGAGCTTCAAAAAGCCACACTACGGGTTGGGGAACAATGGTAGGTATTGGCTTCGCTGCTGGAACAGTAAATGTTGGTCCATCTTTCTCTAATAGTAAGAGTTCAAATTCTGGTAAAGTTGCTTTTGTTGATATTGATGGTGACGGACTACCCGATAAACTCTTCAAACGAGGTAACCAACTTTTCTATCGTAAGAACATGAGCGCAGATGGAAAGAATTTACTCTTTGGAAAAACTATATTGGTATCAGGGGTAAACTCTTTCTCTGATGGAAATAGTACCACTCACTCTTTTAATGCTGATGCAGCTGTTGAAGTTGGTATTTCAAGTAAACTTAAAGCCTCTGCTGGAATTTCTTATACACATTCAAAAGAACAAGACAAGACAACCACCTATCTTTATGATTTCAACAGTGATGGACTTACAGACATAGCTATCAATGGTCAGGTCTATTTCAATCATATTGTAGATGGTAAACCTGTATTTAGTCCTGCAAGTAATGTGACAGCCAATCCTATTATTGGTGAAGGAGCACCTATTGATAAGCATTTTATTCCAGACTATAAGGTTATCCGTGACTCCCTGGAAAAGGAATATCCCCTGAATGATGCCGTCCGGATGTGGTGCGCACCTTTTGCTGGCAAGGTCAACATACAAAGTACTATAAAAAAACTTAGCAATCAAGGTGATGGTATCATCTACAGCATTCAACATGAGAGTGATGGTTTTATGGTCCGCGACTCTTTATTACAAGCTGGTAGCAAAACCAACAATCTTAATTGTGATGTAAAAGCAGGAGACAGAATATTCTTTCGTCTTCAGTCCCGATATGATGGTGAGGATGATAAGGTTCTTTGGAATCCTATAATTACTTATGTCTCTTTACCTGTTGGCAAGGATCGGTATCTGTCAGAAGACTTAAAAACATATAATAGCAAGGCTGATTATATAGAGGGTGAAAACAATATTGCGTTTTTTAATCGTACTGGTAAGGTTACGCTTCACGCTCCTTATATGAAGGGGAAGACTTCTGATGATGTTACACTTATCGTCACACGATTGGATCATCATGGTGAAACGATTGTAAAACGACTTAAACTTTCAGCTGATAGTGTAGTCAATGGCTCCTACGATTATACTGGTAACATTAATGAGAAAGATTCTGTTTCATTCTTCTTTGAAATTACAACCACATCCCCAGTTGATTGGACAAAAGTACAATGGGCGGGTAGCTATAATTATGAAGATGACCAAGAAAGTGTACGTTTTGTAGCATCTCGTAGGATGTTCAACAAGCCTGTTAGTATAGCAGAGAGCAAAGTGTTGAAACAGGGTGTTACCGTATTAAATAGGAAATACCGTCCTAAACTTTTCATTGTTCCAACACTCTCCGTTGTACGTGAAGATAAAAAGAATGACACAGATACTACTACTGTTTACCTTACTTTACATGATCAAAACGGACTCCCCGTATTGCATCACACTTGTCGTCTGAATACTTCCAATACGCTCAAGGTAGATACTATTGTAGTTACAGACACAACACTTATTAAACGATTAAATACAGGTAAGGTGACTGCTACTTTTGCAATAAGTAATGAATTAGCTAAATCTACTTATGCTAAAGTTAGTTTCTTACGTGATAGCCTTTCTTACCAAAGTGCCACATCCACAGTTGTTATTGCTGAACAGCGTGTTCTTGTGGATACGTTAGAGGCTTGTGTATTCTCTGGGTATAACTCTGTTGATTATGGAAGGCTCTACCGAGGATGGGGACAATTCGCCTATAATGGCAATAAGGCCTATGCCACCCAGCCAATAGAAGTATCAGCACTGACCATTGACAGGGATAAATATAAGGATATAGCCGAGCATTATCATTCTACCCACGATGGGAACAGACTTGCAGAGAGTCTTACTCCTGTCAACGAACAGCGCTTCTTTGTTATGGGATATGATGCAAATAAGAGGATGTATGTTGGTGGATCTGAGCATGTCTTTGTCTCTTTAGATACAATCTGTAGTTCTCGTATCGGCGAGGATGCTATTATAATTGACAGTGTTCATTATGCTAAAAATGCGGGCGAATTGTCTGCACCTGTACTTATGAGTGAGTCAAAGAGTAATGGCTATGGTGTAAGCGGTGGAGTCTCTTATGCAGGACTCAGTGGCAGTAAGAGTACACAGACTTCTTATAGCAAGGTGGCTCTAATGGATATCAATGGTAATGGTTATCCTGATTGGTTAGAGGAGGTAGATGGCAATATTGTTACTCAATATACCAATGCAACTGGTACACTTGGGAAAGGTCGCATGAAGTTAAATGTCAATCGACCAAAATTTAAAGCAAGTTCTTCTACTATAGGAGCAGATGCTAGTCTATCAAAACGGGCTTCGTCAAAGAGTGCTTTAGCTATCAGTATCAACCCTAAACCACAAGACGATGAAACATCAGGCGGTAGTGATGGACATAATTCATCCAATGGTAATGCTATCTCCAGTGTGTCTGTGAGTGCAAGTGGGAACTTTACTTCTGGAACCTCTCATACAGAAAGTGATTGGACTGACCTTAATGGTGACGGACTTCCTGATATGCTCTTTGGTGATAAAGTGAAGTTTGGTCTTGGATATGACTTTACAAATGAAGAGAATAGCGGTGTTACGTCATTGGAGTCTTCTGAAAATAGCACATGGGGTGCAGGACTTGGTACATCCATTGAAGTTCTCGGTAATGCCGATATATCTTTTGGTGTTAATGGAACGAAGACAACAACAAAGTATAATGTATCTTTTATAGATGTTAATGGCGACGGTTTACCTGATATGGTAACTCGTAATGCTGAAAAGTTCACCATAATGCTGAATACGGGTTCTGGATTTATTCCTTATTCCGAAGAACAACAAGGTCGTTTCAATGAGTCATTGGCAACGTCCGTTTCTCAATATGGTAATTTTGCTGTTTCCATTCCAATACATATTCTGTTTTTAAAACTAAGGTTTACAGCTAAGGTTACCAAATCTTGGTCAAGTGGAGTTAGCCGTACGAGTGCTGCCTTAAGGGATATAGATGGCGATGGAAGACCTGATCTTATCATATCTGACGGAGGAAAGCAGCTTATTGTTTATCGCAACCTTACGGGAAGAACGAACATGCTGCGCTCTGTGACGCTTCCTTTCGGCGGACATATCAATATCAACTATGAGCAGACAACTCCAAGTTACGACTTGCCGGGACGTCGCTGGGTGATGTCATCGGTTGAGACGACAGGTGGATACAAGGAGAACGGAGCGGTACGAAGCAGGAATACCTTCGAATATAATGGTGGCTATCGTGACCGTCGTGAGCGTGACTTCTATGGTTTCAAGCAGGTACGTACCAATCAGATAGACACAGAGAACGGTGACAGACTCTATCGTTACTCGGTACAGACCTATGGCAAGAACAGGGATTACTATGCACATGGACTTGTTACGAGTGAATATCTCTATACCGCTGATGGAAAGAAACTGCAGGGAGCTGTCTATGACTACGACCTAAAGACACTCGCCGTTGGTCATAACACGGCTGATGCTGTTGTCTTCCCTGCCCTAAAGACGCTTGTTCAGAGTAACTTTGATGAAGCCAGTGGAGACAGTCTTTCGGTTGCTGTCAGCAATACTTACGATGACTATGGTAACCTACAGGGATATAAGGAGACTACAACGGGCTATAGCTTAGAGGCAGATATCAACTATCATAAGATAGCCGACAAGTATATTGTCAGTGTTCCGAGCCATATCACTGTCAGCAGTGGCGGTAAGACTTATCGTGAACGCAGCACGAAGGTGGACGGTAACGGTGAGATAACGGAGATCGTGCTTCATAATGGTGACAAGCCTTCTGTCTATAACATGACTTACGATGGCTATGGTAACATCACACGCATGACGAAGCCGGAGAACTATAACCATCAGCGTATGTTCTATGCTTATACGTATGACGACCGCTATCACAGTCTTGTGACAAGTGTCAAGGATGCATACGGCTATAGCTCCAGTACGGCTTATGATGGTCTTTGGAATGCTCCGTCTGTAACGACCGACCTTAACGGGCAGAAGATGGAATATACTTACGATGCCTTAGGACGTCAGCAGACAATCCGTGCTCCGTATGAGATAGAGAGCGGTCAGCCGTTTACTATCCGCTTTGAGTACTTCCCTGCAGAGCGTAAGGCACATACCATTCATTATTCTAAGGAAGGCAACATAGATACCTACACCTTTGCCGACTCGCTGATGCGTGCCGTCCAGACAAAGCAGACAGGTGTGGTGTGGTCTGGTGGCAGCAATCAAAAGGTCTCCATCGTCAGTGGAAGGGCTGTTATCGATGCCTTCGGACGTAATATTGCGACTTATTATCCAATGACGGAGAGCCATGGTAATATTGGTACTTACAACCATGCTACAGGTGATTTGCAGGCAAAGACAGAGTATGATGCGCACGACCGTACCATGAGTGTTACGCTTGCTGATGGCAGTGTGACACGCACAGCCTACAGTATCGGCAACCATGACGGTGAACCAATGCTCCAGACAACAGTCACGGATGCACTGGGACGACATGCGGAGAACTATACGGATGCCAAGGGACGTAACCGGGAGACGGTGCAGCATGCCCGTGGTGAGGATATCACGGTGAAGTACAGCTATGACCCTGTCGGTCAGGTGATGACAGTTCAGCATCCTAACGGTAGGGAGACGAAGTATGCCTATGACTTGCTTGGTCGCAAACTGATGGTGAATCATCCTGATGCAGGTGAGACGGATATGACTTACGATGCGGCGGGTAACCTCCTGACGAAGCTCACGGCAGAGCTTAGGAAGTCGATATCTGACAAGGGCTATATCTCTTACACCTACGACTTCGAGCGACTCCATGAGGTACTTTATCCAGAAAATCTCTTTAATCGTGTTACTTATACCTATGGTAAAGCTGGCGATAAGTATAATCGCGCTGGTCGTCTTGCCCTCGTAGAGGATGCGAGTGGCGGTGAAGCCTATTACTACGGTCGACAGGGTGAGGTGACAAAGACCGTCCGTACGGTCATGGCGAGCGTGGCGGATATTAGGACTTATGTCTATGGTGCTACCTATGATAGCTGGAACCGTGTGCAGTCGATGACTTATCCTGATGGTGAAGTAGTTACCTATCACTACAATGCTGCTGGACAGGTTGAGCGTCTTACGAGCAATAAACAGGGACGTCAGAGCGTTATTGTTGATAGGATAGGTTACGACAAGGAGGGTCGTACGGTCTATACGAAACTCGGTAATGGCACGGAGACTACCTATACCTACGACAAGCAGCGTGAACGTCTGCAGGTGATGAACCTTACAGCGGACGGTCAGACTGTGATGGAGAACAGGTACCAGTATGATGCTGTGGATAATATCCTCGGTATTACGAATGCTGCCAACCCAACGTCGCTTACAAAACTCAATAGGGCGAAGTTAGGAGGAAGGAGTTCGCATACGTATGAATATGACGAACTAAACCGCCTTATTCATGCAAGCGGTAAGGCTAAGCGTGCATCGTATGATATGGTGATGTCGTTCGGACGGATGAGTGAGCCGCTGACAAAAGTTCAGAAGGTGGACTCAACGAGAACTGCCAAGTCTTATAACTTTGCTTATAAGTATGAGGACAATAACCATCCGACGGCTCCAACGCAGATTGGTAACGACCATTACACATACGATTCCAACGGTAATCCAACACTGGTAACGAACGATTCGGCGAACACTACCCGTGAGATGTATTGGGATGAAGACAACCGTCTGATGGTTCTCTCTGACAACGGTAAAACAAGCCGATATACATACAATGCTGCTGGTGAACGCATCATGAAGAGTTACGGCACGATGGAAGGTGTGTATATCAACGGAGCACCACAGGGTATTACCTTCCACGAGACGGACAACTTCACACTTTATCCTGCAAGTATCCTCTCTGTAAACAAGAATCGCTTTACAAAGCATTACTTCATTGGTGACAAACGAGTTGCTTCAAGGATAGGAACGGGTCTGTTCAATAACGTCTATGGGCGTAACGGCTCATATGTAACGGCTGGTCAGCAGGACTATGCTGAACGCATGAATCAAATACAGAAGCAGAAAGAGGCTTATTATAAACAGCAGGGCATTGCCCCTGGTGTACCTACAATGAAGGGTGCGTATGGTGATCCAGAGAATACGGGTGTAGGGTATAATGCCGTCCTCACCGAACTCGGTAACCATGATGTGCCACAGGGTTGGATTCAGACTCCACGCCCCAACACCACACCAAATACAACCCCCGGTCCACCTGTAAGCTGGAATGACCCAAGCAACCCTGGTGACCCACAGGCTGGTTATGGTTACATTGCCAACGACACAACGAAAGAGGAAACCTTCTTCTATCATAGTGACCACCTCGGTAGCACATCTTACATCACAGATGATAAGGGTAACATCACCCAGTATGATGCCTACCTGCCGTACGGCGAACTCCTCGTTGATGAACACAGCAGCAGTGAAGACCTACCGTACAAGTTTAACGGCAAGCAGTTTGATGAGGAAACTGGCTTGTACTATTATGGTGCAAGATACATGAATCCTATGGCAAGTATTTGGTATGGTGTGGATCCTTTAGCAGAGAAATACATTAACATTGGTAGTTACATTTATTGTCATAGCTCTCCTATTATGTTGATAGATCCTACAGGTGAAGGCGATTATTACAATAAAAGTGGAAAGTTACTAGGAAATGATGGAGTGAAAAATAATAAAGCTTATCTTGCCACTTCCGTTATAACAGATAAAAAGGGTGTTGTCACAAGTGCAACGGATAAAAGTTTATTACCCGTTACTAATGATGTCTTAAATCAGTACGCGAATACAGTGGCACAAGAATCGTCAGGTAATAAACAGGAGTCGTATGCCTTGGCAAGTGCCATATCTAATTTATCTAAATATAAGAAAAAGAGCATTCTTGCAACATTAAAAACCGAAGGTATTTACGGGTTTAGAGATGGTGGATACAAAACGGATTATGAAGGTAATGCCGAATACAGTATGGAGGCTGTAATAAATGCCTTAACTAATGGTAAGGATTACTCTAATGGCGCAATTAGGTGGGATGGCTTTGATCTTGCTGCGAGAGGTTTTAATCATCCTAAGCCTAAAACTGCTGGTGTAGAAATTAGTCCTGCAGATTTTATGCATTTTAAGGCCGCGTGGCCAGCAAAGCTCATTAAGGCCTATAGTGCTGGAAAGTATACGAGTTTCTCTTCTAATTTTCATTCAGGAAGTCATCCTGCAACATATGGATCGAATAAAGGGTATGTACTATATTCATCTTCGGCTGCTTATGGTAGGACTATGTTTTGGAAGGCCAATTTAAATGCGACAAGAAAAGTCGCTGGAAAAATAGAGACATACAAACATACATACTAAGTTTATCAATATGAATAGTAAGTTTTTTGTAATAGTGTTTCTTCTTAGCTTGTTCTTTGCAGAAACGTTTGCACAAGATAATATACCCAATAATATATTATTGGATAAAACATGTAATGTAAAATATAATAAGCGGAATGATTCTACTTTAGTAATGACCGTGTCAATTAACGGTCATGCGTATAAAGACTCATTCTTATTTGTGGAAGGTGTTCCATATTCAAAGTATTTACCAAAATACTTTGGCCGATATAAGAAGAGCTTAATATTTATTAATGGAGAATCAGTTAATTATCGTCGTCTAACGGTTTATGAGTTGAATGGTTGTAAAATTAGAAAAGGTGTGTACGAAATGGAATTATGCTCAAATAGAAACAGCTCCGTAGAGTACTATTTGTTCTTTTACAATAATCAGCCAATAAAGATAATTTCATCCTTGGATAAGACTCTATACAAACCTTTAAGTCTTAGTGTAGAAATCGAATCAGACAAAATATCTACTATAGAATCTTGTAAAGGAAAATTTAAGATAAGGATGGTAAAGGGGAAATGCTACTCTTTAAAATAAAATAGAACTAAAATCATAAACCGAACTTGATAGTGGCGGTTTACCTCCACTATCATTTTTTGAGCTATGTGCAATATAATCATTAACAGTACGTTATAAGTATATGCAGGACTATCTTTGCTCATACATCTGTATCGGTAATGGATCGTTACGCGAGTTCGGGATAAGAAAAGGCTTGAAAAAGTTGGTAATCTCGTCAAAAATTCGTATCTTTATAGGTGAAAATCAATAGATTACAAGATTTTTGAACGATGATTACCAAGGACAAAGTTACTGAAATTTTCTGTATAATCGACGAGTTTGATAAGAATTTGAGTGCCGAATTAGCGAAAAACCTGCGTCTACCGTCCCATAACAGTGACGGCAAACGCTACCGAAATCGCAAGGGCAGACTCTCGAAAAGTGAGATTATGACCATTTTGGTATGCTATCATTTCGGCGCATATCGCAATTTCAAGGAGTATTATTTGAATTGGGTCAAAGGGGTGATGCGTCAGGATTTTCCCGACGCGGTTTCCTATAACCGCTTCGTTGAACTCATGCCAAGAGTGTTCTTTAAGATGATGCTGTTCAGGAAGCTCTATGCCTTCGGCAAGTGTACGGGTATAACGTTTGTTGATAGCATAATGATACCCGTATGTCACAATGTACGACGATATTACAAGAAAGTCTTTGCCGGCCTTGCCAAGGACGGGAAGGGTATCATGGGCTGGTGCCATGGATTCAAGCTGCACCTGCTATGCAATGATTCTAGTGAAGTGATAACGTTCTGTCTTACAGGAGCAAATGTGGATGACAGGGATAGCAGGGTATGGACGGTGTTTGCAAAGGTCTTATTTGGGAAGGTCTTTGCTGATAGAGGATACATCAAGCAGGAACTCTTTGAGAGCCTGTTCAGTCAAGGTATCCAACTCATTCATGGGCTCAAGGCTAAGATGAAGAACAAACTGATGCCTATGTGGGACAAGATCATGCTGAGGAAAAGATACATTATCGAGTGCATTAACGAACTACTCAAGAACAAAGCCAACCTTGTTCACTCAAGACACCGCTCAATACACAACCTTATCATGAACTTGTGTCCTGCCCTTACAGCATACTGCTTCTTTGAGAACAAGCCAGAGGCACTGCCAGTGTATGTGGAAAAAACAAGGCAGTTGGAACTCTTTTCATGCTAAACTTATCCCGAACTCAAGTATCGTTCAACAATGTCTATGGCAGAAGCGGCAGCTATGTAACAGCTGGTGAAAAGGACTATGCCGAGCGCATGAACCAGATAGAGGCACAGAAGGAGGAATACTACAAGCAGTTGGGCGTTGCTCCGAGCGTACCTACCGAGAAAGGTGCCTACGGAGACCCTGAAAACACAGGTGTGGGCTATAACACGGTCATCACCAACCTTGGCGACCACACTGTGCTCGAAGGCTGGGTGCAGACTCCGAAGCATAACGATGAGCAGGGCAGCAATCTGGGCGGACCGATAAGTTGGAACGACCCAACAAGCCCCGATGCCCCGCAGGCTGGCTATGGTTATATCCCCAATGACACGACGAAAGAAGAAACTTTCTTCTTCCATTCAGACCATCTTGGCTCAACTTCTTATATCACCGATGACAAGGGTAACATCACCCAATATGATGTTTACCTGCCATATGGTGAGCTACTTGTCGATGAACATAGTAGTAGCGAGGACATGCCATACAAGTTCAACGGCAAGGAGATGGATTCTGAGACGGGCTTGTATTATTATGGTGCAAGGTACATGAACCCTGTGACGAGTCTGTGGTATGGAGTGGATCCACTAACGGAGGATTATGAAAATATTTCTTCTTATTTGTATTGCCATGCCAATCCTTTAGTTATGATTGATCCTACGGGCGAAGGAGATTATTTCACAAAATCAGGAAATTATTTAGGTTACGATAATAAAAATAATGGGAAAGCTTATTTTGTGACCGGTGATTTTAATATGAATGATTATCTTCAAGGAAAACTTGGTAAACAGACTTCAATATCCGAAATTAATTTAAATGATGATATTGGGCAATTAGCTAGAATTGGTTATGCCGAATTTAGAGGAGGAAATTCTACGGAGCAACTAGCAGGAATGGATATAGTTATGAATAGAGTTAAGTCTGATAAATTTCCAAATACTATAGAGGGTGTTATAGTACAACCATGGCAGTTCTCTTCATTAAATAAGAATGATAATAATCGGATTTTCTATACTAATCCTAGTAAGACGCTTAAAATCCAAAGTGGAAAACATAAAGGTGAGTTAGACAAACTGAATCATAATGCGTGGGTTAAAAGTCTATCTAATGCTATCAAGGTCTCTAATGGAAGTAAACGGGGGATTAGTAAATCGGCTTTATTATATTATAGTCCAAGATCAATGACAAAAGATAAGAAAGGTAATCCTACCCTTCCTAAATGGGACTTTAGCAAGTTAAAGGAAATATACGTAGATGGAGTTAGGACTTCATATATTAGGATGTATAATTACAAAGAAACGAAAAAGAAAGGTCAGAAACAATGAATATTTCAAAATACATATGGTTATTCATTATGTCATTTAATATAACCGTTATCCATGCTCAAAAGGTATCAAATAGTATTTTAAAGAACAACTCGCTTCAATGTGTCCAAATATTTCCTTTGGGGGAAAATAAAGCCTCCTTTTTAAATGTCTATCAAGATACTATCAATAATTATGTCATGTTTTCAACAATTAGATGTTATGGTAAAAATTTTTCGGAAATAGGAACTATTTCAGGAGCGGGCAATATTGATTTTGAAAAGGGGAAAATCTCTTTGAAATCATATTATTTTGAACCTAATAATAAGGTTTATGCTATGGAAATGTATGTAAAAGGTTCCACGTATGGAGCTTCTATGCTCTTTATTATCTATGATAATGATGGCTTAGGAAACTGGGAGATAATAAGATGTCCCTTCGAGTCTCTTAGAATCGTAACTGACAAAACAAATATTTCAAAAATAGCACGTTATGAGAACGGCAAACTTTTTGGTTATTATACCTTTAAAGATAGAGTAATACAACGGATAGGTGTAACTGCTAGGAATAGATAGTATTGCAAGGGAATATGGGGGGATGGGCTATAGGGCAATAAAAAATTCTGTCGTCTGCACTAAATATGCGAGTATTGTTTGAAGTTATCGACTACCCTTACATAGTTATACCGCCCCCATACAAGGGTGTTGCCTATTACCCATATTAGAGTATCGGGCATTCCCATAAAAGTAATAGGAGCGAATGTAATCGGCTGATTACAAAAGGAAAACATAATATAGAATAATAAAAGGTGAACGATTTGGAAACGAGCGAGTTTCTTTCCCTTTCTTTATTCTGCAATGTCTCAAAGACCACTTACCTAACGTTGCAAAGGTAGTCTTTATTTTCGATGAAAACAAAAGAAAGCCACACTTTTTTATCAGTCCGTTTCATTTTTCCGCACTTGAATTGCCGTTTTATGCCCAAAGCCCATCTCATCGTGAATTTGCTGTCTAATACTTCCTTTTTATTGTCTTCATTATCCTTTTGTGTGTTTAAAATAAAATTTTTCTGTGCAATTCCTTGCAAATTAAAGAAGAATAACCTATATTTGCACTTAGGAAAAAACAACTTAAACGTTCATGCTTATGAAGACAACGTTGATTTTACCAATTTCAGCCCCCTTGACATAAAGAACGCCACTTTCGGCAGTCAAGGGAGATATGCAGGACTCTACGAAAAGGCTTTGCATTAATCAATTTTCGCACACACGATACAATCCATCTCACTTTTATTTTACGGATTTTCTCTCTTTACCGTTTTTATTGCGGGTATCTTATCAGACTGAAAAAGAACATAGACAGTATTAACTTATGGGACGACATTTACACGAAACAGCATTTCTAATAGTTACAGCCTTATTCATTCCCGTGCAGTCCCGTGCGCAGTCACCCGGTCAGGTCAGCGGTGCGGAGGCATGGCTGAAGACCGTCCCCCTGACAACAGACTTGCAGGGGTACTATCATTGGCGCGACTTTTCGGGCGACTCCGTTAGAACCAACCTCTACGATGCCAAGGGCGCAGCCTACGGTGGTGAGTTCACGCAGCGGCACACATGGATACGGACTTTCAACTTCAACCCCGCCCTGAACTTCTCCGAGGGGAATCAGCCGAAGGAGAGTCTACTGAAATACTCCAACCTCGCGCAGATGACCGTCATCGGGGTGTTTGCCCCGACGACCACCGCCTATAACAAGGATGAGGTGCTATATGCCGTCAGCGGACGCAAGGGTGCGGGAAGCCTCGTGAGCAGGGACAAGGCGGTCGGGCAGCAGGGCATAGAACCGCTCAACTACGGAAGCACGGCTGGCGAGGACCTTCTTTATTCGGGGAGCGAGAGGCAGACCGCAGAGGAATTCAAGTCCACGAGTCCCCGCATCGTCTCATACATCAGGGCATACGCCCCCGTGCATTCCGTGTGGGGAGAAGGCAGACGTGCGACCATCACCACGGGAACATACAGGGACGGAGACGTCAATTTCTCGACAGCCTTTGACAAGTCCCTGTTCGGGGGCGGTGCGCTCAATGGCTACACGCCCGAGCTCATCGCATACGGCAGGACGCTCACGCCGCTGGAGCGCAGGCAGGTGGAGACCTATCTCGCCATCAGATACGGCATCACGCTCAACGGCTCATACTATACGGGGACTGGCAACCTTTCATGGGACAGGGACGAAAGCGCCGCCTACCACCACAGGGTGACGGGCATCGGGCGTGACGACGCGGGCGACCTCTTCCAGCCTCTCTCCACGACGAGCTACGAGGAAGCACCAAGATACTCTACTGAAAAGACATACGACAGCTTCAGAGACGCAGACCCATACGGCCTGCCGACGAGCCAACGCCTTCTCGTCATGGGACGCGAGGATGGCTCTCCCATGCCCGACGGCGGCTTTATGATATGGGGCGACGACAATGCCGCCACGACCACCGTCGAGACGGAAGGAAAAACACCGTGGCACGTCATGAACCGCAGGTGGCTCGTCAGGACGAACATCGACTCCACCGAGTACAGGAAGGACATCTGGACGCAGAACGGCATCACCGTCACCTCCGACGGTTTTATGGATGCAGTGTCGCAGAATGAGCCCAAGGAGGGCGCATACATCGTCAGTTCCCCGCTCGACACGGGAAACGGTACGATGGAGTACACCAACCCGAGACTCCATCCCGCCTACAACGTGGGCTTCACCGAGGCATCGGGCACGAAGTGCGCATACGGCTTCAACGTCAGCGCACGGGGTGAGATCCGAATCGTAGAGGACGGAACAATACGGAATCGTGTCTTAACAGGCAATACGGGCGGAAAGAGTTTCATCGTACGCAGGAAAGGAAACAGCGTAACCTTACTCATCGACGGCAGGGGCAGCAAGGACCTGCAGATAACCATACCCGTTGAAAGCACGGCAAAGGCAGCCTGCATGATTTTCGAGATCGCAAGCGGCGAGACAGCATTAAATATTCCCAAGCTGCGCAGAAACGGCTTTGGAGACAGCGGCAACATGGTTGAGCTCGGATACGGAGTCCTCGCCAAAGGCAACAAGTTCGCAGGTGCGGACTACCGCAACGTCTTCATGCTCATAGACAGAAACGCAGGCGACAAGACCGATATACAGGAAAACACCATCATCAGATGCTCGCGCAAGGACGCGAGCCGTGAAAAACTCATCTTCGACAACATCTTCATGGACACCGATGGCAGCGGATTCGACACGTTCACCTTCGCCAGCTTCGACGGCATACTGGCACGGCTAACACCGCACGATGCGAGCTGCACGGGCGGAAAGCCGCGAAAGGACGGCAGCCTTGACATCAGCATGGTGGTCGGCCTGCCGAGTTTTTCATACAGCTTGCTGGCGGATTCCGTGGAGAATATGGAGAAAGGTGCCGTAGCTTCACGGGGAATCTTCGCCACAAGCACGCACACGGTGAAGAACCTGCTCCCGGGAAACTACAGTCTGCTCATTAAGCAGAACGCGGGCATCGACATCATGGCGGAGAGCACGGGAGGCGTTGAGTATGCCCATGCGGTCGGTCGCCGAAAGCAGGGAGAGGTCACATGGACTATTCCCTCGCTCACCTCCGACTACAGGGCGGGACTCTGCACCACGCTCGGACTGGGAAAGAACATCCTCCACGGCTTCGACGTGAAGAATGCCACGGCACAAGTCGTGGTCGAGGGTAAGCCCATGGGTGCTGCCGTCACCCTGAATGGAGGTGACGCACTCGGCATCATCTTCACCCCCGACACGGTAAGCTATACGGTAAACGGCATCGTCGTCCACCGTGCGGCCAAGAAAGCCGGTCTCGGCTGGCTCTTCGGCATGGGCTTCAACAAGGGACTCTCGACCATCGACGGGCTGAGCATCGACGGCGGAGACTTCGCCCTGACGAGCGTTTCGAGGGGCGTGGCCTACGAGACGAAGAAGGCGGTCGAGGACAGCATGGCGGTAATGATCGGCAGCGAGTGCAGCTCGAGCGTGCCCAAGGCACAGACAAGGTCGGCAGAAAACACCTCCTTCATCGAGAGGCAAGCCCATTCTGCCCTCACTGTGACAAGGAAGGACGTGACCGGTATGGCGTTCAGTGCCGAGCTGAAACTCACCAAGGAGACCGATGCCGAACTGCTCGTCTATGACACATCAGGAAGGCTGCTGAGCCGGACGGACATGGCGGGAGGCACCATCAAGCGTGCCGACTTCACCGTACCGCAGACGGGCGTGTACGTCGTCAAAGCACTCACCTTAGAAGAGGAATTTACAAGGAAGATAATGGCAAACTACTAAACCCCAACGGCTATGAAGACAAAGCATTACCTCATATCGGCGGCATTACTGACAGCCATCACCGCAGCCATCGCTGCGACGCATATATACAAGGGACAGGACAGTGCACGTGAAAACAACGGCACGAGTATATCACAGGAGACAGCACAGACCGAGACGTCCACGAAGAACGTCCATAATGCAGAAAAAGCTACGCAGGGAATATCACGGATGGCAAGGAAGGAGGATAAGTCAAAGACGACAGCAGCAGCAACTTCTTCCGTTATGGAGACCACCTACACGGCAGACCATGCCTCGGGCATCATAGGACAGTCCGACGGACGGGTTTCGGACAACCCCGAGGACAACATCTTCGAGATAACAGTCGAGAAAGTCTCTCCAAATATGCGCGCATGGTTGGTCTATGACCTCAAGGGCGTAAGCTCTGGTCAGGGCATCAGCAGGAGCATCAACGACCGCATGGCTGTCGGCGGCTACCTCACGGCACTTTCCAAGGAATGGAAGACCGTCAGGGAGGAAATAAGTCCAGAGTGGCTGAAAGACGGAAAGAACACCGTCCTCTTCACCATTCCGACGGCTGCTTCCTACGCTTATTCGGTCAGGAATGTACATATCGAGACCGTAGCGGATTCTAAGACAAAGACTAATACCAATAAGCAGGAAGAAATAATCCTTTCCTCCGCCCCCATAGCCTATGACGGTCAGACCTACCTCCACGGCTTCGTGCGAGGGAAGGCAAGCCGTGTCTCAGTGAACGGCACAATCCTCACCGTCCATGACGGAGAATTCGAGGGCATCGTGCCATCGACGGGCAGACACCTCACGCTCACGGCAACCATTGCGGGCAGGAACATCAGCAGGACAATAACACCCATACAGGAAGGTAGGGCGGACTATGCCCGTGCCCTCGTGTCCGTCGGTGGAAAGGCGGAGAAGCAGTTCCTCGCACACAGGGCGGACAGCATCGCCATCGGCGGCAACGTCCTTTCCGTGAAGGCTGCGGACATCGCAAGGGATGGCAGATACTCCATCACGGCACTCCGCGAGACGGACATTCCTGCCCTTGACTACGGCATGACCAACGTCACCGCCAAGGGAGACGGCTACCGCTTTCTGCCCCACGGCAACCACTTCGAGGGCAAGGGTGCAACGGTGAAGATAAAATACGACCGCACGCGAATCCCGAGCGGTTTTACAGAAGACGACATCAATACCTATTACTTCGACCAAGACACCAGGCACTGGGTGGCTTTGGAACGTGTGAAGGTGGATAAGGCTACAGCCTGCGTGGTATCGAAAACGACGCACTTCACCGATATGATCAATGGTGTAATCAAGGCACCGGAATCTCCACAGACCGACGGATTTACGCCGACGATGATGAATGACATCAAGGCGGCAGACCCAACGACAAAAATCAATCTCATCACTCCTCCTACAGCCAACAACCGAGGTTCTGCCAATCTTCAGTATGCCTTTGAAATGCCTCCCGCACGCAATGGTATGGCTCCTTCTTTGGGCATACAGTACAGTAGTGAAGGCGGTAGTGGATGGCTTGGAGAGGGTTGGAATCTCTCTGTTCCTTCTATTACGTTGGATACTCGCTGGGGTGTTCCAAGATACGATACAAGTAAAGAAACCGAGACTTATTTGATGTCGGGTTCTATGCTTTCCACGATGGGTGACGATGGCAAGATGGGTGTGGCTCACCGTGGTGAGAAGATGAACCGAAAAGCGGACAGACAGTTCTACACTCGGCAGGGAGGAGACTTCAGCCGTATTATCCGAAAGGGTAATTCTCCTGCCGACTATACTTGGGAAGTAACCGACAAACAAGGAATCAAATATATTTATGGTGGAGAAGGTGCCGTTCTCAAAGGTACCATCACCGATGCAAGCGGTCAAAGCCGTGAGGTGATTACCGAATGGAAGCTCAAACGTGTGGAAGAAACACACGGTGATTATATCGAATACGTCTATGAGACAGCCGACGAACCTGTTCGTGGTGGACTTGTGGCAAAAGCCATTTATCTTAAGGAAGTACGTGCCGGTAATAGCGGACAAGCACCCCACACAGTGGTTGTCTTAGAAGGCAGTAAACAGAAACGACTCAAAAACAACAATGCAAGATATGGCTTCCTAACCTCATCGAATCGTTTGTTAGAGAAGCTAACGGTGCACTTCCAAGGAAGTACGCTCCGCAGTTATGCCTTTACCTATAGCGAGGGTGCGTTCAACAAAGATGTGCTTACGGGTGTGAAGCAACTCGACGACAAAGGTGCAGAAGTGTCTTATCAGAATTTTGACTATTATGATGATGTACAGGCTGCTAAGGGGTATGTGCCTTTTAAGGAAAAACAGGAAACATGGAATACGCACGATGACGGCCTTGACGCAGGATTTATAAGTCCTCTCAAAGAAGTTGGTGGCATATTCAGCGACAAACCTACTGCCTTAGGAGGAACAACAAGCCTTTCTTATGGTGGTTCTTTCTATGCTGGAGCAGGAGTTGATGATCAAAGTTCTTCAACAAGTGGCACTATTGGTGGTTCTTTTAATTACTCTCATGATAATTCTAAGGGATTATTGACTTTTGCAGACCTTAACGGAGATGGATTACCCGACAAGATATATCAGGATGGAGGTTCTGTGTACTATCGTCCGCAAATATGCACAGACGAAAAGAAAATAACCTATGGAGAACCTATCAAAGTTATTGGTATCTCTAAATTTTCTGCTTCATCCAGTAATACTTTCTCTGGAGGACCTGCCATCAAGGCTGGGTGGCAGTATATCATGGCTACTGTTGCTACAAGTACTTCTCGTACGACTACCAAAACCTCTGTATATTTCAGCGATGTTAATGGTGATGGGCTTGTAGATATAGTTTCTAGTGGTAAGGTTTATTTTAATCATATAGAAATTGACGAACAAGGTCATGCTATTCCTCATTTTACGCTTAGCAGTGCCGATACACCAAGCCCTATCATCTATGATGCCAAGAAAATAGATAAAACTATTGGGGAGGTTGATCCTGCCGAGCAAGCAGAATTGATTAAATCCTCTCCGATGGAAGATATGGTACGTGTATGGCAGGCACCTAAAGATGGAATCATCAGCATCTCGGGTACAGTTAGTTTGATTACTCCAACAGGCGAATACGATACCGATGAGTATGCTCATGCTGATGGTGTGCGCGTAGCCATTCAGAAAGGTCGTACGGAACTCTGGAACAAGAAAATTACCAAAGGAGATGCAACGGCTTATAATGCTACGGCACAGAATATCACTGTCAAGAAAGGCGACCGCATTTATTTCCGTGTTCAGTCTGGTACGGAGGAAACAAGCAACGGTGCCTTTGACAACGTGAAATGGGCGCCTGTCATTACCTATACAGGTGCGGCAGAAACACTCCCCGGCGGATTATCTACCACTGTTTATCAACCTCAGGAGGGTGCCGTTTATGATGCCAATACACTGACCAATGTGGCAGAGAGCACTTCTTTGAACCTGTCAGGCAAGTTCACCAAACCCGTCACAACAGATGACGTTACGCTCAGAATTGTCGCATCTAATGAGTTAAAAGACAGCTTGGGTAATAATAATCCGAATTATAAAAAAAGAGAAATCTATACCCGTACCTTAGCATGGAATGAAGCGTTTGACGGAGAAATTAAACAGACGATTCCTAATCCGGATGGCTTGACAAATCTAAACTTTGAAATCAGTTCTTCTTCTAATGTGGATTGGTCGAAAATAAAGTGGACCCCACAAATAGAGACCATAGGCAAGGATGGAAGCAGGCAGCGTACGGCAGGGGCAACCCATTATGTTCTCTTTGCTGACATGGTTAGTGAAGGTAAGCCTGTAGTACTCGCTTCCAATGTTCCAACCCTGACTGTTACTCCGGGCATCACGATGCTACCACCAACGGTAAACGGAATGGTAACGATGACAGTCAAGACTGTAGACAAACTGTTGGGTAAAAAGACTTATACGTTCAGTGGTGGCAGTCTTTCAGGGGATCCTCTGATAATCACTGGTGTCAGTGCAGGCAAGATATGGATAGATTACTTCTATTCAGGTAACATCTCAGGTCAGACAGTAACTTCTGCAGCTACTGTCAGTGGCATAGGAACAGCACAGGCAGGCTTCTATGCCCAGACAGAGAACAAAGGCTTCGGCACAATGTATCGTGGTTGGGGTGGTTTTGTTTATAATGCTTCCGAAGGTAGGTATAGCAAACCTATTGATGAATCACTGCTGAAGCTCCCCGATAGCAAGGATGCCAAGATGGATCCTTTGACAATGGCATTTGTACCAATAGGAACAGACCAAAGTTCATTTGACAGATGGATAGGACAACGAGCAGAATTGTACCTTACAGCTAAAGAAGCTGGGGCTTCAAGACTAACTGAACAAAATGTAATATTAACTAACCCATTCGAACATATTGATGATATAGCAGGAGTTTCTGGTACATGTTTACAAGGAACCGGTGCTGTAGCTATAACACAGGAAATGGTTGCAACAAGTGATGTCAATCAGGCAGGCATTGCTTTTACATACAATGATGCAAGTGGTAAGAGTGTAACTCGCTCCACCATGATGGATTTCAATGGGGATGGTTTCCCGGATATTTTTCAAAAGGGAGTCATACAATATACAAATTCGCAAGGAGGTATCAGTGGCGAAAAGTATAGTGGAATTGGAACCATCGGCAGCGAGAACAAGTCTGAAGGATGGGCATTGGGAAGTGATCCCATTATTTCGATAAGTTCTACGATTGCTCATATAGCAAAAGGAAAGGATCATTCCAGCAACCAAGGCTCCAGCAACAAGGCAAAAGCTAGTATGTCTGGATCTGTCAGTATTCCTCCCTCTAACAAGGATTGGAGCACAGAAACATTCATGGATGTGAATGGAGACGGTCTACCTGATAAAATTATTAAGGGAAATAAAGTTCGACTTAATTTAGGGTACAACTTCACAGAACCGATTGATTGGGGAATTGAACGAATACAAGGTGGTAAGGGAATTACTTATAACGCCAATATAGGTGGTGGCTTCAATAAGGGGTCATCAAGCTTCGCCGGGGGATACAATGTTGTAACCTCTAAGAATGGAGAAGAGTATAATCTCTCTGATGTAAATTCTGACGGATTACCAGATAAGGTATGGCGCAATGACAAGACTATCATGGTGGCATTTAATATCGGTAATGGTTTTATGGATGCCATTCAGTGGAAAGGGCTTTCTTCTCTTAGCGAATCTGCCTCAACCTCAGAGGGTGCTGAGGTTGCATTTACTGTCAATTTCACTCCAAAGTTAATTCCTGTCAAAATTTCCATAAATCCAGTTGTTTCTGTCAGTCATAGTATAAATCGTAACAACTATGCTTTGCAGGACGTAGATGGCGACGGCTACCTCGATATTGTGGAATCCGATAAGGAAAGTGAACTGAAAGTAACCCGCTCTGCCATCGGCAGAACGAACATGCTCAAGAGCGTGACCAACTCCCTTGGCGGAACCTTTACACTGGACTACGAACACAGCACGCCTACCTACGGCCTGCCCGGTGGTAAATGGGTAATGTCGTCCGTAACCATTGACGATGGTATCCGTGATGATGGACCGATGATGAAGACGATGTTTGCCTATTCAGATGGACAGAAGGATCGCCACGAGCGTGAGTTCCTCGGTTTTGGAAAGGTCGTAACCAAGAATATCGACACCGAACAGGGAGAATCCGCAGTCTATCGTCAGGCTGTGCAGCTCTATGATGTGTCCACCTACTACGCACAAGGTAACGAACTTAGTGCCTCTGTGGAGGATGCCAAAGGCAACAAGTACACCGAGACACGTAATGAGTACGACGGCTACTACCTCACTGCCAATGGCGACAAGTACACTTTCACCAAGCAGACCAAGCTCTGTAGCGACCGCGCTTCCGCTTTCGTACCGCTACGCTATACCGCCAATAAGCAATATGAGGGACAGGCAACTGGCATCACCACCTCTGAGGCTTGGAACGAGTATTACCTCACAGGCTATCACGGAGAGTTGAAGTCCTACAAGTTTAGTGATAAGGGCAAGTTGGGTGCTGACGGTTCGGGTAAGTTCGACTACCAAACCGCAATACAATATGCTCACAATGATAACAAACATATCTTCGGGCTACCTACCAACGTAACCGTAACGGGCGGTGATGGTAAGATTTATCATCAAGTTTCTGCGACTTACGATTTGAACTATGCCGACCATATCACGCAGATTAAACAACAACTCGGAAGCGGCGAAGCTGTCTCAGACTATACTTATGATGCTTACGGCAACATCATCAAGACCACGCTTCCTGCTAACAGCAAGGGACAGCGCATGTGGTTCACCTACCGCTATGAGCCGGTGATGAATATGTATGTGGAGCGCATAGACGATGCCTTTGGCTACCGTAGCGAGGCAGCCAACTTCGACTACCGCTATGGTATGGCACTCCGCCGTATGGATCTCAACCACTTCTATTATGAAACGGATATAGACAATCTCGGACGTGTGAAAGCTGTGCGTGGTCCTAATGAGTTGGCAACAGGCGTGCCTTACATCATTGCCTTTGACTATCAGCCTAAGGCTACTTTCGGCACCAACGGTATTACAGTGCCTGCTTACGCAGTGACGAAGCATTACGACATACAACACCCAAGCGATGATATGGAGACCGTAACCTTCGTGGACGGCTTCGGGCGTCCCGTTCAGGTGAAGAAAGACGGTGTGGTAACGACAGCTGCTAAGGGTAGTGCTCCGAAAGACGAGACCGTAATGATTGTCAGCGGACGCAATGTCTATGACGCTTTCGGTCGTGTGGCTAAGGCTTATTACCCTGTAACCGAAGCAGTGGGAAGCAAGACAACTTTCAACAAGGCTTTTGACAACGTGTCGCCAACCGTAACAGTTTATGACGTGCTTAACCGTGCTATGAAAGTAACGCTTCCGGACAATGCTGAGACCAAGACGGAGTACTCTACGGACGCAGGTAGCAATGTACTCGTAACGACTGTTACTGATGCGTTGGGTAATCGTCAAGCAACTTATACCAATGGTAGTGGCAAGACCGTGAAGACCGAGCAACTCAACGGACCCGATGGTATGATCACCACCTCCTTCGAGTATGACGGCATCGACCGATTGGTTAAGGTGACCGACACCGAGGGCAACGTAACTACATTGGTCTATGACATGGGCGACCGCCGCACGGAGGTCAACCACCCTGCCAGCGGTATTACCACCTTTACCTACGATGCACTTGGCAACGTGGTGACCAAGCAGACTGCCAACCTCAAGAAGGAAGGCAAGACCATCAACTATGAGTACGACTACGGACGTTTGACGGCCATCAACTATCCCGACCATCCAGAGAACAACGTGAAGTACTACTATGGCGGACGCAATGCCTCGCAGAACCGCATCGGCAGGCTGATGCTCCGTGAGGACGGCAGCGGTGCCATCGAATACTTCTACGGCAAGATGGGCGAAGTCCTGAAGACCGTGCGCACGATGATTGTGCCCAATCAGGCAATCGCCACCTACGTCACGCAGTGGAAGTACGACAGCCACAACCGCCTGCTGGAGATGATCTATCCCGACGAGGAGAAGGTCACCTACGACTACAACCTCGGCGGACAGCTCACCCATGTGCGCGGCTACAAGTCCTACGGCTATGACTACGTGCAGAAGATTGGCTACGACAAGTTCGAGCAGCGCAGCTACCTGAAGTACTGCAACGGGGCGGAGACGTTCTACACCTACGACCCACAGCGTCGCCGACTTCAGAACCTTGTGGTGAATGCCAAGGCAGGCACCATCATGGACAATGCCTACAGCTATGACGCAATGAGCAACGTGCTTTCGGTTGCCAACAACGCGCCACTGCCACAGGGTGGCAAGGCAGGCGGTCAGATGAGCCACCAGTACACCTATGATGCCCTGTATCGTCTGACAAGAGCAACGGGTACTTACACGGGTGCTGATAGCAAGACGGCTTCCTATACCCTTGCGATGGGCTATGACAACATGCACCGCATCACGTCAAAGGCACAGCACCTGACCCAGCAGAACGTACAGTTCAACGGTAC
Organism: Prevotella histicola; assembly: GCF_055385135.1. NCBI lineage: Bacteria > Pseudomonadati > Bacteroidota > Bacteroidia > Bacteroidales > Prevotellaceae > Prevotella > Prevotella histicola. Next base: position 904,925 of record NZ_AP043793.1, read on the forward strand.
GCTTAATGCAGGTTATGACCTCACCTACACCTATCAGGACTCCACGGGACACAAGTTCCAGCTGGCGAATGTTCAGGATGTGAACTACCGTATGGAGGGAACAGCCGGTGAGAATGACAAGGTAAACAACGGCCATCGTTATACCTATGATGCCAACGGCAACCTTGTCTATATCAATACCTCCCGCGTGAAGAAGGACGGTAAGGAGGATGAGAAGGCTACCGAGCAGAAATTCAAGTGGGACGAGGAGAACAGACTTCTTGCTGCCGATGAGAACGGCTTTGTTTCCAACTACTGGTACGATGCCGACGGTGAGCGCACGGTAAAGACCAGTGGCGAGGGCGAGCAAATCTATGTGAACTCCGAGTTTGCAGGAGGACGCACCAACACAGCAAAGTTCTCATTGTACGTCAGTCCATATTTGGTGGCCAACCAAGGCGGACGCTACACCAAGCATATCTACATCGGCTCGCAGAGAATTGTCAGCAAGCTCGGTGACTTTGCTTCCTATGGCTCAGACCCGAGACGGATACCGTATGCAGGTAGCGAGGCTGATGCAGTTAGCGTAGATTACAAGGGCAAGTATGCCAGCCAGCAGCAAGTCATCAAGGACAACTACGCCACATTCAATGTGCCTTACAATGGTGAGGACAACAACGACTACGTGGACGGCGAGGGCTTTTGCTGCAACGACGGCACATCGGAGGCTGCACAGGAGAAAGTCATGACTCGGTCAGCCATTGATGGCAACTTCAAGCCGAATGACGACTACGAGAAGATGCAGTTCTACTATCACCCCGACCACTTGGGCAGCTCAAGCTACATCACCAACCTTGACGGCGAGGTAGCTCAGCATATCGAGTACGTGCCGTTCGGCGAGGTATTCATCGAGGAGCGCAACAACACTTGGAACACGCCTTATCTCTTCAATGCGAAAGAATTTGACGAGGAAACGGGAATGTACTACTATGGTGCGAGGTACTATGAGCCACGGTTGAGTCTATGGATGACTGTGGATCCAAAGATGGAGAAATATCAGAATGTTAGTGCCTATGTATATTGTTTAAATAACCCATTAAAGATTATAGATCCTGATGGTAAAGATATTGTCTTTCTACTGGACAGAGAGGCTGCTAATGGATTTGGTCATGCTGCAGTTCTCATTGGAAATGAAACCTCAGGGTGGAAATACGTTTCGATAAATGGAACAGGAGGAGGAAATCCGTGGGGAAAGAATCGAAATCCTGATTCAGGAACGCCTATAGTTGACAGTAATGGAAAGGTTGTAACTGACCTTAAAAAAGCTGTTCTTACGGCTAATTCTATTAATAGCAATTTGAAAGAGCATCATTCCTATGATGATTATACGAGAATAGCAACCTCTACAGCAGAAGACAAGCAAGCTCTATCTGCCGCAATGAAGACTTCTAAAGCTAAATACTATGGGGTTGCAGGTCCTGGTAAATCTTGCATAGATGTTGCTCAAAGTGCCTTTGCTTCTGTAGCTAATTCAAGAAAAGGATTTAATAATTCAGGAATGATAGAAGCGACCGGGGAAGCTATACCTGGAGAATCGGACTTGATACCTAAAAATTGGTATGACAAATTGTCAAAACGTATTACTCGGGTTAATATGAATATCAATAATAATACTGGCAAAAAAAATGATATTCAGATAAAACAACGGATGCATCTAAAATATTCTGAAAAAACTGATAATCGTTAATATTTTCAAAAGGTGATATGTCATTTAATGACGTATCACCTAATCCTATTTGTATATGAAAATGAAAAAAAAAGTCATTATTATATGTTTCCTGATAATTGCATTGTGTGTATTATTTCTTGAAGTCTTAAATATATCAATTGGTTATTATGGATATGGCTATGATGGAGCAAGAATGTTTTCTTTAACTAAACAGGAATCCAAAAATAATGGTGTATTTGTCAAGGATGTAAAATATAAAGTGTCCCCACTATTACATGTAAAAAGTATTTTTGTTGAAAAGGGATTTAAATGGGACAACTTCATGAACATGCACGCAATCAAGCTAACAAAAAAGGATGATACTGGAAACAATCACCCAGAACTCCCATACCAAATAATAGTTGAATATGATAAATATAACTATGATGATAGTGTTTACTGTATCGTAATCCCATATAATAAGAAACTAAAGAATAGTCATTTCAATGATACTTTGTTTTTTAGAGTTTCTATTTCTCCCTTGAATAATATAATGCACACAAGTTATTACACTCTTAAGGTGTGGGATGATACGAAAAGAGATGATATTAGGTAGTGTCTGAAACTCTCCCCGAGGATTCGGGCACGGACAAAATCGGATTTGCTTACGACACCCGATATATTGTATAAGGCAATGACACGCAGCTGGTCTTTCACGTCGGTCATACGGGTGTCCCATCTATCCCAGCATGGCACTTCCTCTGTCTCTCTGTGTCCGTAACGATTGTTGTTGGCTACTTCTAATTTTAGCCTAATCTTATGTTTTATTCTGTTATCTAATCACGACTTTGGAGTGATTTAATCCCCTTTCGGGGCAAGGGTCTTTGTGGTACAAATGGCAATTTGTGGTACAAAGACACACCTTGCTGATGTAGAAAATGGGATTATAAGCCCCTGCTGTGTTACTGCATTCATTGAATACAGTAACTCGGCGTAGGCTTGCATTCGAGGAATGCAGTAATTCAGAGTTTCCTCCATCTTTCCACATCTTCCTTGTATTGGTCGAGGTGTTCCCGCAGTACCTGTTCGACATATCCCGAAACGCTCGCTCCATGCTTACCGATTCTCCGTACCACGAAGTCTAACTTTCGTTGGGTTTCCTCTGATACATACACGGCTTTGCGGTGGCTGTTGCGAAAGGGCTGGAGATATTTCTCCTGAAACTCGGATAATTGCTTTCTGTCCTTTGTTTTTCCCATTCTTTGATGAAATTCTTCGGTAGAAGTAGCCCTTTCTGTTGGCGACAACGCTGTTTCTTGATAGGACGGTTGAGAAAAATCCTTGTTACTCTCCTTGTCATTTTGTTCCTCAACTTTATCAACAGGCTCAAACCTTCTCTTTTCCTCTTCATAATCGAAGGGCTGGTCAAAATCGGGTAACTCTTCGGGCTTGCGGAGCTTAACGCCATAATTTCCCATATCTCTAATGGCTTGTTCCAAGCGTTGTTTCCTTTTTTCATCTATTCTTGCCATAATTTCTTGGGTATCGGGTTATAGTGTTTTTCAAGCATGGCTTGTATGTCGCTCTGCTTGTAGAGTATCTTCCCTCCGATTTTGTAGAAAGGAAGTATTCTTGCATTTCTGTACTCTTGGAGCGTGCGTGTGCTGAGCCGTAATTGCCTGCACACTTCCTCGCTCGAAAGGTAAACCTCGCCATCTAACATCGGACGAGCTGTGGCACAATACCGCTCCAACTTCTTCAAAGTGCCTTCCATCAGTTGTGCAAACATCTGCATCTGAGGGTCTTCCCGCGTAATGATTTCATTCTCTGCCATAATTCATTCATTCTTTGATTTCAATCCTTGACTGCATTCAGCATTTCACAGATGTCGGTCTGTTTGTAATAACACTTGTGTCCAATCATGGAGAAAGGGATTTTGCCCGTATCTCGGTATGATTGTAGGGTACGCTTGCTGATGCCTAAACGCTTGCACACGGCTTCGTTGTCGAGCCATTGCTCGGTCTCAGGAGGATTACCGATGAGTTTCTCCACACGATGGATAAAGTCTGCAAATTCGGAGCGATGTTGCCCCCACGCTTTGCGGTCGATGATAATGAGTTTCATTGCCTTAATTTTGTTTTGATTACTTTATTGTTACTCAGCAAACAAACTGTTATGCAGTCCATTGCCGTACTTCTCGGGTGCAAAAGTAAACCCTCGGAAGCACCGCTGCAAGAAATGAGGATAAGCAGGGAAATAGAGAGAAAGCAATAGAAAAACAAAGGAAATCCGTCTGTGTTATTGCGGTAATGAGATGAGGTGCCGGCTCGTTCCTTTTATTATTTTGTTGTTTTATCGATAATTCGATAGTTCGACAAATCGAGATGTCGAAGTGTCGATAGATAGTTTTATCGATAGATTATTTTGACGATATATAGTTTTGACAACAGATAGTCATGACAACAAATTGTACAAACAATAGATAGTCCGTATTATCGTCAGTCCTATCTGTTGTTAGTTGTTACGCCTTGCGTCCAAAGAGCCTGAGTATGCCGTATTCTTGTCGTGCCTATCTCTCTACGGCAGCCCAGCCCTGCAAGGTTGGGAGAGATGAATACGACCGCATGGATATAGAAAATGGCAATACCACCTTGAAACAGAAAAATCCTGCGGTGGAGATTCTTCTCTCCATCCGCAGGACTCGACCTTTCAGGGCAGACAGGCTGCCGTTGTACCTTTGCACGATAAGAAACGGCATCAGGAACTTTGCGTGCGCCTTTGCCTACAACGCCTTCGGGCTTGCTTCCTCCGTCTGTTTGACCGTTGGCAGATTGTTGCTCTCGATGAGCAGCACTATCGTGCCTGTGAGTTCGGTGTAAAGACGGCCGTATTGCTCGTCAGAAGCCAATGTGTCCGTCAAACCGAACTTGTCGAATGTGGCTTGAATAGCCTTGTTCGACAACAGTATAGGTACGAGTTTCTCTGGGAGCGGTGCAGGAAGTTCCCTTTCAAACTCGTTTTCCAACACGGATATAAGCGTATCGTACTTGGAAAAGTGCAAGCCTTGATACAATGCCTCGCTTGCCATGCTCTCCGCTTCAATGTGTGTAAAGCCTTGTGTTACAGCATCGCAGTAAACTGTGAGAGCCATATCTGCCCGTGCAGTGATAAACTCCGTATCTTGCAACTTTTCGGGGTGATGCTCACTCATGTAACTTCTTAACTTCAATCGAAAGTAGGAAAGTTCCTGTTTGTTCTTCTGTTTCATTGTTTTTCTTGTTAAAAAGTTGGACTTCTTTTTTTTGAATCATTCATTACGGCTGTTACATCCCAATTATGGGACTTGACTTTTTCGGTGTTCTTGACGGACACAGCCGTAAGGCTTTACGCAGTACCCTTGTATGCTCACTACCCATCAGGGGTTGCATTTCCTTGGCAATCTTGCTCTTGGTCACCCGTGCATAAATCTCGGTCGTGGAGATAAAGCGATGCCCCAGCATCTTGCTCACCGTCTCTATCGGAAGTCCGTTCTCCAGACAGATGGTCGTGGCAAAGGTGTGCCGTGCGGTGTGCGAGGTCGCTTGTGTATGCGGTGGCAGTCCTGCCTTAATACATATCTCCTGAATAGTTCTATTGAAATTACTGTTGCTGGGAAACTCTCGAAAGAAAAGCCCCTCCCTTCGTCCGTGGCTCACAATGGCGAGTATTTTCTCGGCAACGGGCAGCAACGGGACAATACTTCTGTTCTGTGTCTTTGTTCGACAGAGCGATATGTACCTACGCCCATCCCCGAATGTATAAACATCGTCCATTCGGAGTTTCTTTAAGTCTGAGAATGCCAGCCCCGTGAAACATCCCAAGAGGAAAATAAGTCTGCAATGGTTATCTGTCGAGCGGTGCGGACGGTAAGCCAAGAGTTTTTGCAGGTCGTCCGCCGTAAGTGCATTGCGCTCGTAGGTAGGCGTTTCTATGTCTATGAGTTCAAAAGGGTCTTCACGAACGTATCGCTCCTGCAATGCCTTGCGAATGACCTGATGCAAGTGGCGTAGGCGGTTGCCGACACTGCTTTCCTTGTTTCCCAAGTCCCGAAGCATAAAAAGGCGATAGTCCTCAAGCAAAGTCTTGTCCACCTCTGTGGGCATACAGTCTGCCCTGTCCCTTACTTGCAGGAAATGAACAAAACTCTTGTAGCTGTCCTTAAAAGCCCTGACAGTTGCCTTGCTTAATGTTCTGCCCTGCAATTCCTCCTTGTATTCACAAACGGATTGATATAGCTCCGTAAGTGTTGGCATGGGGCGACTTTGCTGCATATAACGCTCCTTGAGGTATTCCGCCGTGATATAGTTTTCTTCCCTTAATGTACGTTCATAGAGTGAATGCAAGCACTCTTCTATTGAGTTCAGTTGCAGATTGATGCCGCTTGAATTACCTGTTGTCGCCTTGATGCACCCTTTTCGGGCAAGCCACTCGTCGGGGGAAGTTTGCAACTGCGTGGAAAACGATGAGGACGTTCCATTACAGGTGATACGGCAACGGATTACGCATAGTCCGTCTTCATTGGTCTTGCTTCTATCTATGTAGAATAGTATGGCAAATGTACTTTTCATTGTTCTGCGGTTTTAGTTGGTCAGTTGATAATGTGCGAGTTGTGGAAGTATTTTCTCTATGTCCAGAAAGACACGCTCGGGAGATGTCTCCGCATACACTTGCGTGGTTTTGATTTGACTGTGTCCGAGCATTTTGGAAACGCTCTCAATGGACACGCCCTCCGACAGTGTCATCTGAGATGCGAAGGTATGCCGTGCCATGTGATAGGTCAGCGTTTTCTGAATACCGCAAAGCCGTGCTATCTTTTTGAGGTGTATGTTTACCGTGTCGCATCCGGGTATGGGCAGCAGATACCCCTTGGGCGGTTCGTGTCGGAAAGCCCTCGTGTGAATGCCCCGATAACGCTCGATAATGGCAGCGGCTTCGGGAAGTAGGGGGATGTGGCACACGTTGCCCGTCTTTATTCTCGGCTTGCGTATCCAAGTCATTCCCGCTTCGTGAAAGACGTGCTGCTCCGTCAAGTGATACACGTCGGTATAGGAAAGTCCCGTCAGGCAGGAGAAAAGGAACATGTCCCTCGACACTTTTTCATAGCCTTGCAGTTCGTCTTCTCCCAAGGCTGCGATACGGCTTACCTCCTCCCTCGTGATGTAACGTGGAGTGCCCACTTCCCAACGAATGGAATGGTTGATGAAGGGATAGGTGTCAATGATATGCCGTTTATGCAGGTCTTTGAGCAAGGAAGCCAGCATGGAGAGATAACCAGCCGAGGTATTGAGCTTGAAGCCCTTTTCTTTGGCGAAGTAGTCCTCCAAGTCTTTGATGAGGGCTGTGTCCACTTTCTGTACGGGAATATCCTCCACATGGTAGCGGTACCTGACGAAGTTTGCCAGATGCTTGCGGAAGAGCAACAGGCATTTTAGTCTGCGTTCGCTGCGGTCTATGCCCACACGCTCACGGAAGCGGTTGATATACTCGCCCGTATGATAAAGCAGTCCTTGCGACTCGCTGTTCAACCCGAACACCAATTCCCTTACTCGCTCTGCCGTGACGCGAGCATCGGATTTTCCCGAAAGAGACTCATAAACCTTGTGAATACTCACCTGAAGGCGGTCAAGTTCCTTGTTTACCGATACGGCTTCGGCACTCTTGCCCAGCAGTCGGTTCTTGCGACTGTCCCACAAACGAGGAGTACACGAGCATTTGCAACTAAATTGTACCATAGAGCTTCCTGCGCTGATGCGTCCCATGATGGGACTTTTTCCGTTTTTGTCCTGCGTACCTCTCTTGAGGTAGAAAAGCAGCTTGAATTTTTCTTTTTCCATTGTTTTTTACTTGCAAAATTACACTTCTTTGAGGAACTTTGAACGATGCAAAACATTGATAATGAAAGAGAAAACTCCGTTTTAGTTACCACTTTCAGCCGTCCTTTTCCTTTCATCGTTTTTCGAACGATTTGGTAACTGAACTCCCTCCTTTTCGCTCCCTTTTCTGCCTGTTTCCTATGATGCAACCCTAAGAAGAAACAAGCAATATCCGCTGTATTTCAGTCAGATATGAGTTTTATGCCATTTTCTGCTTTCTACTCCCATACTTCCGCATAGAACGCAGCCAGCTCCGGAACCTTGATAAATGTTCTAAACCGTTCCTTCTGAATGATATCGTTTGTTATGGAGAACTCATAGTCGGTCGACTTCTTGGCAAAGACTGCTGCCCAAGCATCAAAGCTGTTGATGCCCTGCTTCTCCAAAGCCTGCGGACGGAGGTATTTGAAGAGCAAATACAATTCTGTCAGACTGTTGGAAATGGTCGTTCCAGAAAGGAAAGTCGCTCCCAAGTCCTTGCCAGACCGTTCTTGTATGGTGCGTATGGCAAAGAGCATATTCAAGGCACGCTGTGAACCATCAGGATTGCCCAAGCCCGACACACGGTCGTGGCGGGTATTGAACATCAGGTTCTTGAATTGGTGCGATTCATCTACAAAGAGGTGGTCGATACCCATCATCTTGAAGTCCACGGCATCGTCTTTTCTTTCGGCGATGCTGTCCTGTATGTTCTGCAGCTTTGCTTCCAGTGTCTGCTTGCGCTTCTCCAAGCCTTTGAGCATCCCACGGGAGATGTCTCTTCCTTGTTGTCGCAACACCTCGAGGTTCTCTTCCACGGAGTCCAGTTCCTTTTGCATAATCGCTTCCTGTATCTCCAATGCCTGCGGTATCATGCCAAACTGTTCATGCGTAAGTATGATACAGTCCCAGTCGTTGTTCTTGATGTCGTTGAAAATACGCTGGCGGTTCTGCTTATTAAAATCATTCTTGCCTGGATAGAGTACCTTAGCATTGGGATAAGCTTTCCTAAAAGTGTCGGCAATATCGAAGACGTTTGCCTTCAGTCCGATAATCATCGGCTTGTTTGCTAGTCCCAATCGCTTCATCTCGTAGGCAGCTGTACACATGATGAGTGTCTTTCCCGCTCCCACCTCGTGGTCGCAGATGCCGCCACCGTTGGTTTTGAGCATCCACACGGCATCCTTCTGACTTTTGTAGAGGTCGGCAATGCCCAATCGTCTGAGGTCAAGGTCGGGAAACGTCTGGTGCGTGCCGTCAAAGTTGGGTCGCACAAAACAGTTGAAAAGACGATTATAACGGTCAGAAAGTTGTTGCTTGAACGTGTCAGGTGTCCGTCCGAGCCAATCAACAAAGCCCTGTCTGATTTCCTCAATCTTGGCATTTGCCATCTGGATGGCATGTCCGTCCCTTACTTTGATGGTCTTGGTCTCTCCCGTAACCTTGTCCGTCACCTCCTTGCTCTTGTTGATGTCGGGAATGGTATTGTGCAGGGCGTGCTTGAGGAGATTGATGCCATCATAACGGCGGAACTCTCCCTGTACGGCATACTTGTGCCAGATATTGGCATTCTTATGGTCACATACAATGCTGTATTCGTCCATATTGGAATGGTAGGATACGCCAATATCCGTCCCGAAAAACTCCGAAGCGAACCTGCCATAGACTTTGGCAGGTATCCAGCGTTCACCGAGATTAAAGTCAAGGTCTGCAAATGGAATGGGTGTTGGTGTGGCTGCACGCAAGGCAGCAAGGCTCTGCTTTGCCTCTTCGTGGTCGGGATGGTCCAAGAGCCACGACTCGATGCGCTCAGCCTTCTCTATCACATTACCCGAAATGAATTTGTCCGCCACCTCGTATGCGTTTTCTTCGGGATTGTAATAGATGCGACCTTCCAAGGAAGAAATGATGTCGCTTTCCTCCATATCAGGTAAAAGTGAACTCATGTAGTCAAGTTCCACCGCGCCGTACTTGTTGAGCGATGCACCAAGAGCCTCCATCGGGTCTGTGGCAATGGTCAGTTCCATGGTGGAAAATGCCGTAGGATGGTCAAAGATGTCCGCCTTGACGTACCTGCCGTTTTCGGAGCGTTCCAAGAAGAGCATTTCCACACCTGTAGCATCCATCTTGATAATGTCGGTGTTCGCCTTCTGATTGAAGTAGCCCCAGCGTGTAATATAGTCATTATAAAGGTGGTTGAGCCTGCTGCGGTCCTCCTTGTCTTCTACATGGTTCTCCGCCTCGTAGTCATAAAGACGATGATAGCACTCCCGTATCTCGATATAGGCTTTGAGACGGGAAAGCTGCGCATACGGCAAGTCCATCGGGTTGAAGGTCGGATGTCGCTTTAAGTCAGAAAGAAACCCCACCTGCCCTTTCTGCACGACAATGGAGCCGTCTCTCAGGTGAGAGTCCGGCGAAGAGAGAAAAGGGCGTGGGGAAGCGTCAAACTCCTTTCTGACTTCCGCTATCGGTTTTGGCTTGCGCTCCTCGGTTTCGTTCATGAAGTCGAAAAGTGACGGCTCACGTGAAGAGGAAGAAGCTGCTTTCCTGCTACTACGGGTACGCCGTTGAGGAATGGTCGCAGCCTTTTGCATCTTGGACTCCGCTGGTTTTTGGGAAACAGTTTGTGTTACAGGACGGCGCGCCTGTGAAGTTCCTGAATTATCCTTGATTTCATGGTTCACACGGGTAACTTCTCTTGTCCAAAGGCTGTATTCCTCTGGGGCAAATAGTGACAGTTGCTCCGGTTGTCCGATATCTTCCATGTTATTGTCCACCACCGGATGATGATCGTCGTCAAAGAATATTGTCTGTCCGTTCATCTCTCTTGGGGCTTCAATATCCGTACGGATTTCCTGTGGTTCCTGCTCGTATTGATGATGAAGTGTCAAAGCGGGTACACCTTCGGGTGCAGGTTCAATAGTTATGGAAGGCTGTTCTGATACGAATTGTTGTGGGGCAGACTCTGATGATGATGGCTGTAATGGAACTGTCTCTCCGCTATGAATGGTATCTCCCATTATCTGCGTATCGTTCTCAGAAGCAACGGCCACAATTTCCTTAACCTTATCCTCTGTCTCTGTTTTTGTTACCACTTCTTCCTTGATTTCCTCTGCCACCACTTCTTCTTTGGTATATTGTCCCCTGACGATTTCTTCCAGTTCGGCTATCTCGTGCAGTTTCTTAGGAGAGAAATACAGGTCGCGTTCAATGCCCAGTCCTCTTACCTTCACGCCTTCCATTTCATCGAGGGACATATTGCCAAGCTCCCAGCCGTAACCCATCGTAACCGCACCGAAACCGATGCGGGTCTTGGAGTCATACTCCAAGAGGTAAGCCGTATAAGCTCCCATCGGGAAGAAATAGCGTGCATAGGCTATCTTATCGCCAATGAGTTCCTTTTCCGTCGAATAGAGTTTAGGCAGTTGCTTCCTGATACTGTCGGGCATGAGGTTATAGGCATCGTTTATGCCCTTGTCTTCAGTCTTTGTCTTCTCTGTTTCTTCTTCCCGACTTATGGTAATACCCAACTTGCGAAGCTGTTTCTCTGCTTCTGCCTCTCGCTCTGCTTCTGTCATCGGTATACCGGTCTCATATAGTTTACGGTCGATGCGTTGTCCCATTTCAAGAGTAAGTTGTATTCGGAGACTTTCTGCCATTTCCTCAATCCCTCCTGTGAACCGATACTCCCATGCAGGTCTTCCATAAGGGTCTGTACCCATTATGCGCTCTGTGGCAATGGTGCGATGAGAAATGTCTTTCCAATCTCCTACAAAAAGAGAGTTATGCTTGAAGACGACAGAAGAGCCTTCTTCCTTAGGAACGGAAACGGTTTCTACGAACTGCTGCTCAATTCCCTTGCTGATTTCTTTACCTGTTTGCTTCTGCAGGACGATGAGGTCACTACCCACGTCCGTTCCAGCATTGTCTGAAAACATACCCGATGGCAGTCGGAGAGCGGAGATAAGGCGACTGTTTTGCATGAGGTAACGGCGTATGGCTTCATTGCGAGGACTGTCCAAAACACCCTGTGAGGTAATGAATGCCAGTAAGCCACCTTCCTTGATGCAGTCCAGACCTTTCACGAAGAAGTAATTGTGAATGGCACGTGTGGACTCACGTTTAAGAGTGTCCTTACCTTTGCTGTATTCTCGGTCATAGACCATGAAATCACCGAAAGGAATGTTACTTGTTATAAGGTCGTATTTGTCTTTGTTTTCTAACTGCCCAATGGCTTCAAAAGGCTCGTTTCGGACGAAGATGTTTCCTTTGCCATACGGGTGCAGGGCTTGGCTGATGCGGGCAGTGAGCAGGTCCTTTTCCATTGCATCTACAACTCCAGCTTGCCTTGCAAAGGTCTCAGCAAATGCTCCCATGCCAGCCGAAGGATCTAAACATCGACGTATGGGTACATTTACAGAAGTGAGAGCATCGGCAATGGCGGAAACGATACGGGTATCGGTATAGAAGGAGGTCAGTACACTTGCCTTGATGCTCTCCCAATACCGCTTGGCGGTGTTAGCATCTAAGGCTTCACGATAAATCATCTGTTTGAGCTGCTGGGTAGGTTCAAAGAGATTCTGCTCTGACTTGCTCCAATAGCGTATGTCATCGGGGTTATCTGTGCGGTTGAGTACACATTTCAAGCCACCGAAACCTTGGTAGTTCTGTAAGATACTTTTCTCAGCTTCGGTGGCTTCGCGGCGTTCTTTTTCTAATCGCAATACCACACGGATGGCTTCCGTGTTGGCTTGCAGGACTTCTTTCTTATTGTATGCCATAGTGTTTTCTTTTAATAAAAAAGTGGAGGTAAAAAGGTCGGCAGGTAATACTTGTATCTACCAACCTATATCTGTTCCTCGTTGTTTCTGCCAGGATTATCTCCCTCGTTGTTTTCCTTTTTTGTTCTCAAATTCAAAGGAAGTGGCGTAGTCTTCACCCAAAACAAGTCGGGCATTGAACTTCTTGCCAGCCTTGCTGGTCAGCCCTTTAAGGATAGGCGTACGACCAGAACTTATCAAGTCACGGATGTTATCTTCAGAGAGATGTATGCCGCAGACTTCACGAAACACGTGGAATCCACAGGTTTCATGCCTGCACTTGGCTACCTTGGCATAGATGCCGACACTTTGCTGTCCGCATTTTGGGCAGCGGTAGACAGGATATGACTTCTGCTCTGAAGAAAGTAAGAGGAGTTCCTCGCAGATTGTCCCCACGTATGAATTGATGCCCTGTGCGAATTTGTCTGCCAGCATTTGTCCAGCCTCAATAGCGGCAAGTGCCAGTTCCCAACTGCCTGTCATCTCCGCATTGGCAATTTTCTTATTATTGACAATCTCATAGACTGCCAGGCCTTTCTCGGTAGGTATGATGGATTTCTTGTCCCTTCGGATATAATCACGGAGAATAAGCATCTCGATGATGTTGGCACGGGTGGCAGGTGTTCCAATACCGCACTCTGCCATTGCCTTGCGCTTATCATCTTCCTTTACTTCCTTGCCTGCGTTTTCCATTGCAGAAAGCAGTGTCGCTTCTGTATAGAGAGGTTTAGGTTTGGTCTTATGCTCGGTGATGTCTGCATTGACAAGTGATAGGACTTCACCTTCTGTCAAGTTCGGCAATGAAGACAAAATATGTTCATCACCATCTTCTTTCTTTTCAGCTTCTACTTCTTTACCTTTCTGTACAGCTTTCCAGCCCAAGGAGATTTGTCGGCATGCCTTCCAAGTAAAGATATTGGTGCCGTGAGTGAACCGCACCTGCATACGCTCTTCCTCTGAATTGGGGGAAAAGGCTTCGACAAAGCGATTGACCACCATTTGATAGATAGTTGTTTCATCTGTCGACAATCCTGATGGTGTTTCACCAGTTGGGATGATGGCGTGGTGGTCAGTAATCTTTGCGTTGTCCACAGAATGGCGGTTAAGTGGATTTGATAGTGGCATGCCTGTCTTACGCAGCAGGGCGGGTACTTCCTCGAAGACATCCTCGCTGATGTATCGGCTGCCTGTGCGGGGATAGGTCGTAATTTTCTTCTCATAGAGGCTTTGGGCTATCGAGAGGGTTTTGTCTGCAGAAAAGCCGTGGCGTCTGTTGGCATCTTTCTGCAAGGCAGTAAGGTCGTACAAGAGTGGTGGCGCGGTATGCGTTACCTTTCTTGTGACCGTTTCTACCGTAAGCTGGCTCTGACTGCGAAGTGCAGCGAGAGCAGTCTGTGCCAATGCTTCATTTTCATAGTCTTTACAGCTAACGGCTTTTATCGACAAGCCCTCTTTTTCTGTAAGGACGGATAATTTCCAATAGGGTACGGAAGAAAAGTCACGGCTCTCTATGTACCGATGGCAGACCATAGCAAGTGTTGGGGTCTGTACCCGTCCCAAAGAATAGCCGCCTTTGCGGGCAATGGACAGCGCACGGCTGGCATTAATACCCACCAGCCAGTCGGCTTCACTTCTTGCCTTGGCAGAATGATAGAGGTTGTCGTAATGGCTTCCTGGTTTGAGATTGGAAAGTCCCTCACGGATAGCTTTGTCCGTGAGAGAACTTATCCAAAGGCGGTCAAAAGGTTTTCTGCAATCAAGATATTGATAGATATAGCGAAAGATGAGTTCACCCTCCCGACCTGCATCAGTAGCGACGATGATACGATCTGCCTTGTCGAAGCAGGAACGGATGACTTTAAGTTGTTTGAGTGCTGCAAGGTCTGATATATACTCCTTGTCCTTACGTACTTGTCGTACCACTAACTGAAAAGGATTGGGACGAATGGGCAGGTCTTCAGCTTTATAGGCAGAAAAACCGTAGGCTTCGGGCATGGCAAGGGCTATGAGATGTCCCATTGCCCAAGTGACGAGGTAGCCGCTGCCTTCCATATATCCGTCTTGCTTGCTCGTTGCTCCTACAATGTGGGCAATATCTCTGGCTACCGAGGGCTTCTCGGCGATAATACAAGTTGTCATAGTGTTGGATGATTTTAAGGTTATAGCTTACGTCCACGGGACTTCTTCTGTTTGTTCTCGTCCTGCTTTTGCTTCTGCTCAGCAGTAGGCTGTGTCTGTCCCGTTTTGAGTGGTTCTTTCACATTTTTGGTGGCTTCGTTGGTCTTGCCGTGGTTATTGACGGCTACCTGTGTTTTGTGTTCTTCTGCCACAGCTACCACCTTTTCCTTGCCAGTTTCCAGCTTCTTGTCGGGATTCCATTTATAAAAGCGTGGTCTATTCTGTTCCTTGTCCATGCGGACATAGGCGTTGAAAGGTTGTCCCTGCTTGTCCACCATATTCTTTAGATATAGTGTACGACCGCTATCCAATGCTTCACGCTGTTTATCTGACAGCTCCAAGCCGCAGAGCTTATGCGGTGCGCCTTGCTGCTGTGTCTGTTTGTGTTCCTGTCGTTCTCTTAAACTCTTGTTGTCGCCAAAGATAAACTCAATGCCCTTTCGCTCGGCATTGACCTGCAGGGTTGCATCGAATGTCTTGCCACTCTTGGCGGTCATGCCTTCCACTTTCACGGCTTTGCCTTCCACAAGGTCTTTATACTGAGCGTCAGAAAGGGTCACGCCCTTGATTTCCTTGGGGATATTCACACGGTCAGCACGCAGGGCGATAATTTCGTTGGTCTGCGGATCGATAGAGACGTAAGCAGAAAAAGGTTCAGCGTTCTTGGGAGTTACTTCGATAGTTTTACCGAGATTGCCCGTAGTGAGAAGTGCCTCCTTTTCTTCGGGAGAGAACTTGTAGCCCATATAGGGAAAGTCAAGCTGTGGTTCTTTTCTCAAAGGATGAATTGCCAAGCCGACATTGCCGTTATCGTCCGTGCGGAAAGCAAGGCGGGCTTCGGTGTAGATAGTAGTGTCTCCAATAGGTACGGCAATCGTCAAGAGATTGCTCTTCTGCCAATTGAGCATCTTGTCTAATTCTCCACTCTGCTCCAATCGCTCACGGGTAAGTCCGAGATTATCGAGTTGCTTCCAATCAATCTTCGACTCATCGATGGCAGTAGCATTCTTCTGCTGGGGCAGATAGTCCTCAAAGGGAACACCCATCTCTGCCAGTTGCTGTTTGCTTTCGGGCTTCTCACGGCTTTGTAACATGGTACGCAGGTTGTCCACGCCTTGCTCCACATTGTCTGCCAATACCTTGTACAGTCCAAAATGAGTCGGGTTATTGAACTGTTTGAGGAAGTTAGTCATGAAGTTCTTCAGAAGTCCGTCCTTGTTGTTGAACTTCAAGAACGCTGCCTGATTGGCGGCGATTGCCTCGGTGGTTTTAAGGTTTCCCTTGTCGTCAATACCAGAAATTACGGAGAGTTTTCCTGCTTCCTTTTCATTCTTCACTTCCGTGCGGTCTTCCAAGACCAGCACATAATTGTCATTGCTGTTTGATTCCATTGCTTGATAATTTTAATGATGAATACTGTTATCAAGCTGCTAAATTATAGGTATATGAAGAGATGAAAAAGTTTTCGGGTAAAGTAGGAAATAAAAGGAATTTATGGGAAACAATCTATTATGTTTAGTTTATGGTAAAGCCTAAAATATCACTTTATTAAAATATAGTTTCTATAATAAGAAAATTCCCCAATTATCACGCTGGATAAGTGGGGAATCTCTTTGAACTGTATGGTTTAATCCAAACACTTTTTTATGATTTCATCGCTGACGCCATTTTCTTTCATTCTTTTAGCAACTACTTTTTTATAATTATTTACTTCATGGTTGTGGAATATCATGTGTCCAAGTCCCTCTAAAGCATTTTCTATACGCTTTCTGCCTTGTTCCGTATTCAAGTCAATGTCAGAGAATTTGGAACGCTCTCTGTGAAGGTTAAGGTAATAAATGCCACCGATTATCAGGGATGATATGGCGGATATATCAATACCAGTGTCCTTGAATTTCTCTTCATAGATATTGACAAGAGGTAAAGTGTGCATTTCTCTGAGCATGGCCGTACGGACTGTGGTCTCATTTCCTTCAGCAATCTCCCAGCGTAATAGTTCCAACATCACTGATTTATCTTGAAGTGCTTTCTGTACATCCTTGAAAATACTGATATAGCCCAATTCTGAATCTGTAGGAAATTGAACACCAGTGAGCACATCCTTAAACCAATAGTCATACCTCTTAACGAATTCATCATAAAATTCTCTAAGATTATCATATCTGTTATAGAAAACAAGCGGCTCTATTCTGGCTTTTTTAATGAGTTCTGTCACCAACATTGATGCAAAGCCTTTTTTCTTGATCAGACTTTCTGCTGCCTTGATAATGTCTGCCTGTATATCGACGTTTGTCCTTCTGTATCTTTTGGGTTTATTTTCTTCTTCTGCCATCTAAAAAGGTGTTGATTTTCTAATTTCCACAAGGGCGGTCACCAATTGCTCCAACTGTACTATTTCGTGTGAAGCCAACACACTGACTCTAAGCCGTGCTTCCTTGGTTCTTACCGCAGGATATGTGATACCGCTTACAAAGATACATCTTTTTTGTAATTCACGTGCTATTTCATATACTTTTCTATTGTCCCTGACCATAATAGGGAATATTGCTGATACCGAACAGCCTATATCAAAGCCTTCCTCTGTCAGTCGTTTGCGCAGATAATTGACATTGGTCCACAATTTCTTGCGAATTTCAGGACGTGTCTGTATAAGTTCCAAAGCCTTTAATGAAGATGCTGCTACCTGTGGAGTCATTGCAGCGGAAAAGACATTACTGTCAGCATAATATCTTAGATACTGAATCAGTTTTTCTGATGCGGCAACAAAACCACCGACACATCCGAAGGATTTACTGAAAGTTCCTGTAATAATATCTACTTGTCCCAAGCAATTATAATATTCGGCTGTTCCTCTGCCATTTTCTCCCATAACTCCAATACCGTGGGCATCATCCATCATAAGAAGACAATCGTGTTTCTTACATACTGCAATGTACTCTGGAAGTTTTGATAAATCTCCATTTTGAGAATAGACCCCATCAATGATGACCAATCGAGTCTGATATTTTCCCGTTTCTCGTTCAAGGATCATGTCAAGATAGTCAATGTCATTGTGTCCTATATGTTTTACATTGGTTCCAATTAAACCACTCGTGGCACTGGTATGTATATATGAATCGATGTAGGCTATGTCATTTTTTCCCAATATAGCACGAAGCAGACCTGCGTTGGCACCAAAACCTGATGAGAATAGAATGGCATCTTCCTGACCAACGAACTTTGCAATGCCTTGTTCCAACTGCTGATGGATGTTTAAATAGCCACCGATGGCTTGAGCGGCACTTGCCCCTGTGCCATATTTCAGGACGGCATTTATGCCAGCTTCTTTAGTTTCTGATCTTTGCGACATACCAAGGTAATCATTGGAAATGTACGCGGAAACTTCACCATCATAGCCCTCTATCTGCATCTTGGCTCCTACTCCCGTTCTTGCCATGACCCAATAACTCTTGCAGCCAAACTGCTCCATCTGGTCAATGTAACTTTGGAAATTTTGGCTACGTTCGATAACGTTCTCGTTGGGAGTAATCTCGAAATCTTTTAATGAAATAAGTTCTTTGCTCATATAAACAATGTGTAAATAGTAAATTGTGCTACAAATATAGCTAAAATCCTAATAAAATGCAAATTTCGAAAAAAAAAAAAACTTATTTTTCTTGTTATAAACAATTTATATTTGTATATTTGCTACGCCTATAAGATAATTAATCAACATGATTATTTAGCAGGCATAACAAAATAATACCGGGAGCAAGAGAAGGCCCATTATACCTAGTCAATTTGACCTAACTCATGTATCCCTAATATTTGGTAATTAATTTATGTTTAGAATGAAAACAAAATATAGCTTATATAGTAAGAAGTGGCAAATGGCAAATAAACATATTAAGGTCATTGATTCTGTCGGTTTATAATTGTCCATACGAGATTAGTTTGGCTTCTATACTGTTTTACTCGATTAAAAGTTTAAAAACCTTGTCGTAAAATATATTTTTATGAATATGTACAATTTTACATCCACAAATAGTTCAGAAGTTTGTTGGAAAATAATAAAGTATAATAGGCTTTCTATCAACAAAGAGACTATATATAGGCAGTTTGCAGAGCATCCCTACCCCAATTCTCTCATGGCAATTATTGATATTTTAGAGGGATATAATATTGCGACGAATTCGTATACTATAAAAAGCTTAGAAGCATTAAAAAAATACGATAAGCCGAAAATTGTATTAGTTCATATCAACTCTGAATCTTTCTTTAGTGTCATATACTCAATAAGCAAAGAATCTGTAATATGGTATAATCCCATAACACATCGACAAGAAAGTGTGTCTTTTGAAGATTTAAAAAAGATATATGCCGGGATTGTGACTTTCATTGATGTAAAAGACTATATTGCAGAAGCTGAATACGAGAATAAATATAAAAGGTTCTTCATTAAAAGAGTTGTAGAAGCAATACCTGCTTTTATAATTATTATAACTATACTATTTATAGCCCTGTCCTTACTATTATCTGGTACACCAATTTATTTAGAACTATATATTGGAGGGGTAGGAATAGGAAGTATAATTTGTGCAATTCTCGTACACAGTGAAGTAAATGAATATAAATCTTATATAATTGAGAAACTATGCCCAGTTGGAAAAATATGGGATTGTTCGACAGTTTTAAAATCATCAGCAAATAATATTTATGGTGTAAACTGGTCTACTATCGGGCTTGCGTATTTCACAGGCACACTAATAGTATTGGCTTGTGTAGGTCCTACAAATTTAAACTATTGGCGGATGGCAGCATACTTAAATGTAATTACCTTACCTTTTATCATATACTCTCTGTATTATCAAATTATGATATATAGACATTGGTGTATCATATGTTTGTCTATTTTATCTATTTTGCTATACTTATTTATAATATCCTGTTTGAGCGGTTTATTAAATCTGCATTTGGGCATAATTCTTAACTGTTTCACACCATTTGTTATAGTTGATTTAATTGTACTATGGGGAAGTAACATGTATAAGAGTTTATGTGAACAAAATAAAAAATATAACGAGTTATTCCCATATTTTAATAGAGTCAGATTTAACAAAAACGTATTTTACACACTATTAGACGAATACCCATTGATAGAAAAAGTTCCTTTAGATATGAGCATAAATATTGGGCAGTCCACTGCGCCTACTACAATATTAAAGATATGTGATCCTTTTTGTCGTTCCTGCTCTAAATCTCATATTGAAATGGAGAAATTATATGACAATAAGAATATTTTCTTACAGGTAATTTTCTATGTATCCTCCAAAGACAATGAAACAAAAAAGAATATTATAAAACTATTCTTTGCCCTTAAAGAAAAATATGGAAATCAATATATGCTACAAGTTTTGCATGATTGGTATAGTCAGACAGATAAAAATTTTGAAGAGTTTCGAAAAAAATATAATGATATTGATGACAAAGCAATAAACGCACAAAACAACAAAATTACATGGTTGGTACAAAAAAACATAGAATTGAAGATACAATATACACCAACTTTCTATATAAATAATCACCATATGCCTGATGATTTTTACTCTTATAATGATTTTAGCTCTTTATTTACGGATAAAAACTAATATAAGTTATCTGCAGTACACTTATATTCAGTAATATGCATTAATAAAAAAGTACAACAATGAAAAAAATTAAAGTTAATCCCTTTGAGGGACTCATGAAAAATTCGCTCAATCGCGAACAGTTAAAACATGTTGTAGGAGGCTCTAGTTCTGGTTGCTCTTACGAAAATCAGTCATGTACATGGAATGGTAAAAGTGGTATCTGCAAATATCTTCCATTCTCTTATGGACTAATCTGTTGGTGTGGATAATAGACGGTACTTAATTCCATAAACAGAATCTGTTAATAGTGTCTCATTGCAGATTACTGCAATGAGACACTTTATCTAATTTTTTTATGAATAGAATCACGCTAACTATATTTTTTTGTCTCTTAGTTTGTTCTGGTCTTAGAGGTGCAAACTACAACCATAATGTTCAAGGCAGAATAGCAGATAAAATTACAGGAGAACCAATACCTGCCAAAGTTTTTCTACTGAACGAGGATAGTTCGGTTATTGATACAACAACGGCTGTAGTAGAGGACATTCCCTATCAAGGAAAAATTTCCATGTATGTTTTCAATGGAAAAATAAACAAAAAGGGACATTACATAATCAAGGCTGTCATGCCTGACTATCAGGACACTTATGCTGACTTTGAACTAAAAAGCCTGCGCCAAGTCAGTATCAATGTCAAGCCTATCCTAATGGGACACAATTACCATGAATTGCAGGAGGTAGTGGTCAAGGCCACGAAGATAAAGATGGTGATGTACGGTGATACCATCGTGTATAATGCCGATGCCTTTAATCTTGCGCAAGGCAGTATGCTTGACGCACTTGTGTCCCGCTTACCAGGCGCACAACTGACAAAAGACGGACAGATATTTGTCAATGGCCGACACGTACAGAGCCTGCTTATCAATGGTCGGGATTTCTTCAGTGGCAATCCTAAAATGGCACTCGAAAATCTGCCATCATATACCGTCAATAAAATAAAGGTGTATGAAAGAGAAGGCTCGGCCTCACGTCTCATGCAGAGAAACATGGGCGACCAAAGTCTTGTCATGGATGTCAAACTGAAAAAGGAATACAATGCAATCACTTTTGGCAATGTAGAAGCCGGGCTGGGAACAAAAAGTCGCTTCACACTGAAAGGTTTTAGCATGAAGTCCTCCCAGAAAGAGATGTTCTTTGCATTTACAAATATCAACAACCTTAACGACAATCAGAAGCCAAGTCTGCAAGGACAGTGGATGCCACAAGAGACACCTAACGGACTGCTGACCAACCGTACAGCAGGGATAGGTTATGCGAGATTCTTCGACAGTAACATGGACAAATGGCTCAGTACACAGAATACCATTGTACATAATGATGGTGACTATCAGACACTGAAAAGCACAGAAGTCTTTCTGCCAGATAGAAATCTCACCAAGCGTATGCAGGGAGGAACAAACACCAAGGCTACCATCTTTGACAGTCAAAACTCTATTCACTATGGAGAAAGAGGAAGGTATTCCACGATGGCAAATCTTAATTTTCATTTTAAGCGTAACGAGAAATATGGAATGTATTACACATCCACCTCAGATACCACATCTTTACTTAATGAGCTGATAGAGAAAAGCACCGACAAAAACGAACACTATCATGTGACGTTTACGAACAGCTATGACATCATAAATATTACAGACTTTCTGCATGTGGATCTCGGCGCAGAGTTTGACAAACAAAGTGGCCGTAGCTTTTCGCTCTACGATCTTCAATATGAGGACGCAGAGGCGGCTCGTGACTTCCGCAACAACCATCTCCGGTATGACCGCCGACGCTGGGACGTAAAAGCAGGCACCGTATACAATTGGAATTGGCCGGGCTGGAGTCTTCGCCCGCAATACCAATACGACTATAAGTATAACAAGGCCAACAGTTCTCTCTATCGGCTTGACAAATTGGAAAATAGGGACAGTACACATTATGATTTACTCCCCTCGGCACAAGCCGCTCTTTTGTCAGTATTAGACCATAACAACAGCTATGCTTACACCGAATATCAGAACCACCACCGCTTGATGCTGGAGTGGAACATCAATGCTGCCAGCGGTGCCAACAAGCTGAATATAGACTATGGTTACATCAGGCTGCCCTTGCGTCTGGTAAAAAAGAAACTTTTCTATACACGCCTGGGCAGACATGATGTTTCTGAAAATGCTGTGTTCTTTGAACCGGAAGCCTACTTCCGGGGTGGTAAAGCCCTTGTTTGGGAAGTGCGTGCCGATATGAAGTCCGAAATTCCTGAACTTGTAAGCAAGGTGGATTACCGTGATGATGCCAACCCTCTGTATATCGTATCAGGCAATCCCGACCTAAAAAACATACACCGATACAACACATCTCTTTCTCTGCGGCATGAAGGAGCCAGCCAACGGTTGTGGTACGCCTCAGTAGAATATAATAAGACCGACAACGATGTAGCCTATGCGACTTTATATGATACGCATACAGGCGTTGCAACTATGATGCCAGTCAGTGTGAACGGCAATTGGCGTGCAAAGGGACAGTTTGATTACAGTTTACCTTTAGACAGTGCCCGCAGGTGGACGCTTGATAATCATCTTACTTTTCAGTATTCCCATAATGTTGACATGACGACAACCGAAGAAGATGCATCAAGCATGCGCAGCGTTGTCAACAACTGGCAGTGGGGTGCAGCCGTTAAGTTAAATTTCAGACCCAGCGAGAAAAGTGAGTTTGCTTTTCATGCTGATGGGACATACTACAACCTAAACAGCCAACGAAGCGGTTTTAAGAACATTCACGCAGGAGCCTATCGCTTGGGGCTTGAAACCGAGTTTCAGCTCCCTCTAAATTTCTCTTTCGGCTCAGACCTCAGCCTGTATGCCCGCCGAGGCTATCAGGAAAGTATGATGAATACCACGGAGTGGGTATGGAATATACATCTCCATCACAGCTTCATGAAAGGAGCTTTGCTTGCCAAACTGACGGGATTTGACCTGCTTCACCAACTATCGAACACAAAATATGAGATGAACGAACAAGGGCGAACAGAAACTTGGTATAACAATCTACCTCGCTATGTTATGTGTTCACTCGTGTGGAAGTTTAATATAAATCATAAAAAATAATTGAGCATCAAATATAAATAGTATGAAAATTATACAGTCTTTCTGGAGTAAACCTCTTTTTGAAGCTAACAAAGACGCAAGTCAGAACAGATATAATGGTGGCTGGATAAACTATCGCTACTGCTTACTATCAATGGCATATAGTTGC
This sequence comes from Prevotella histicola, assembly GCF_055385135.1. Classification (NCBI taxonomy): domain Bacteria; kingdom Pseudomonadati; phylum Bacteroidota; class Bacteroidia; order Bacteroidales; family Prevotellaceae; genus Prevotella; species Prevotella histicola. The sequence continues at coordinate 928,406 of NZ_AP043793.1, forward strand.
CTTACTATATCCCGATACTACCCTAATCTTGAACTATACACAGATACTTTTGGTATGAACCTTTTCAGAGATATCTTAAGACTTCCGTACCATAAGTTTCATGTAAATCTTGACGATATTGCCAACATAGATACCTCCTTATGGGCTTATGGTAAAATAATGACATATTCTGCCCAAAAAGAGCCATTTTTACATATAGATAATGATGTATTTATATGGCAGAATTTCCCCGACAGGGTAATTGATGCCGAAGTCGTATGCCAAAGTTTGGAAATGATTGACAATTTTTCGTTGACAGACTATACTTCAGCAGTGGATTATATAAAGAAACATATAGGTGCTGCTCCACAAATTATAATAGACAGTAAATGTAAAACTGCTGCGAATATGGGAATCTTCGGAGGTAATAATTTGGACTTTATACAGCAATACTGCAAGGAATCTCGAGCTTTCCTTACTGGTATATATGACGGTATCATGCAATCTGGTGATATGAAGGGAAAGTTCAATGTTGTTTACGAACAACTTTTACTGACGGAACTGGCAAATAAGCATCAGCAGAAAATATCATATCTGATACCTAATAACGATATTGATGAGATTGTGAAATATAGCACTATTGAAACAGCCCAATATGAGAGCAAGTATGCACATTGCTTAGGAAGGCTGAAAAAATACAATTATATTTGTGAACAGATAGAATATCGTTTAAAATATGAGTTCCCGACTTATTATAATCGAATCATATCATATTTGAATAAAAATCAAATAATATATGCAGAAAATATTAAATCAATGAATGACTATGACAATTTCTACAAAATATATACGCGAATTAATGTTGCTAAAAACATATCAGAAATAATGACTAACTTTGAGTTTAAACTAAAATCAAATTGTCATATAGAAGCTATAGATGACAGTTACTATATGAATTCACCCCAAGGCAGATATAAACTTACAGGTTGGTGTATATTTTTAACTCTTTTTTCGCTTCCAAATACAGGTAATAGTATATGCATGGAAATATTCAAAGAAGGATATCTTCCCAACCTAACATCTACTCAAATTCATGACAATATCTTTTATTTGATAATGGAAAGTCTCTACATCACTAAGTGTTTAACTATTTCTTGAATTACTTGACTCAGGAACAGAACTTTTAATATTATTTAATAATGAAAAAAATCTCAGCCCTTCAACAACACGATGCTATGGATTGTGGGCCAACATGCCTCGCCATGATATGCAAATATTATGGCAATCATTATGACATAACACACATTCGAAATCTATGCACAACTTCTCATGAGGGCGTATCACTTTATGCAATTAGTAGAGCTGCTGAAAATGTTGGTTTTCGCACTATTGGTATCCAATTAACCATATCAGAACTAGGACAAGAGAGTTTTTTACCTTGCATCATTTATTGGAACCAAAATCATTTTGTTGTATTATATAAAATAAAGAAAACATCCCGAGGATTAGTCTTTTATGTTGCAAATCCTGCTACAGGTATGATTGCAAAATTTAACGAGTTAGAGTTTGGTAATTGCTTTTTAAACTCCATAAATGCGCAAGGAAGTGGTGTTGGCATTGCTTTATATTTGTCACCAACCAATAAATTTTATGAAAAGAAGGGAGATGATAATAAGAAGAAAATTCAAGCCCTAGAATTTCTCTATTCATATCTGAAACCTTACAAAAAGCAGTTTCTACTACTTATCATGGTCTTAATCTTCGGAACTACCATACAACTAACGTTGCCTTTTTTAACTCAAGCCATTGTTGATAAGGGTATTAAAAGTCAGAATATAAATATTATCATTTTAATACTTTTAGGTCAAATGGTATTAGAGATGGGTAATACATTCATGGGATTTTTACGCAACTGGCTATTACTAAAAACAGGCACAAAGATTAATATTTCTTTGATATCAGACTATCTTACAAAATTGATACACTTGCCTATATCCTTCTTCGACACGAAACAAACAGGCGATATTTTACAACGCATCAATGACCATTCTAGAATACAAGGTTTTTTAACCGACTCTAGCATTAATGCTGCTTTCTCTATAATCAATATAATTATTTTCGGTAGTATTATTTGCATTTATAATAGGATAGTATCTTTAATTTTCTTTTTGGGAAGTATTCTGTATATCTTTTGGGTTTGGGCTTTTATGAAACAAAGAGCCATCCTTGATAATAAAATATTTACCCAGAATTCAGCTAACCAAAGTAGTATAATACAGCTGGTTACTGGTATGCAGGAAATTAAATTGAATGTATGTGGGCAAAGGAAACGTTGGGAGTGGGAGCATATTCAGCATAATATTTATCGCCTTTCTATGAAAAGTTTGAAATTATCGCAGTTTCAACAATCTGGAGGGCTATTCCTCAATCAGGCTAAAAACCTAATAATTACAGCATTCGTCGCAACTTTAGTGATAAAAGGTAAAATTACACTTGGCATGATGATTAGCACACAATATATTGTTGGGACTTTAAATAGTCCTGTAGATCAATTAATTAATTTTATCCGCCAATTTCAAGATGCCCAATTGAGTTTAGACCGTTTACAAGATGTATATGAGAAGCCAGATGAAGATAATGAAATTAAAAAAAATATATCCGATCAGGATTGTGGAGATATTGTTCTAAACGCAATATCTTTTAAGTATGACAAAATTGATTCCAGACCAAATATCGACAATGTCAGCTTGCGTATACCACAAGGTAAAACTACAGCAATAGTTGGACTAAGTGGTTCTGGAAAAACCACATTACTAAAGCTTATCCTTGGTTTTTACCATCCTGACAAAGGAACTATATATATAGGCGGTGAGAGATTAGATAATATAAATATGCAAGACTGGCGGAAAAAGTGTGGAACAGTGATGCAAGAAGGATTTATTTTTACTGATACCATCGCCCATAACATTGCCCCAAATGCTACAAAAATAGATATATCCCGTATCAAGAAAGCTGCAAGAATTGCTAATATAGACGAATTTATAGAAAAACTTCCTCTCAAATATAATACGATAATAGGCTATGATGGACATAATCTGAGTATAGGACAAAAACAACGTCTACTCATAGCACGTGCTGTTTACAAGAATCCTAAATATATATTTTTAGACGAGGCTACAAATTCCCTTGATGCAAATAACGAACTTGAAATCATGGAGCATTTAAACAAATTTATCAAAGGTAAGACTGCTATTGTAATAGCTCATCGCTTGAGTACAGTTAAAAATGCAGATAATATCATTGTCCTTAAAGATGGGAAAATAGTGGAATGTGGACGACATGTAGACCTCATTACTCATCGAGGATTATATTATAATTTAGTAAAAAATCAGCTTGGCTTCTGATGTTTATAGGTCCTATAGGTGCCATATATCAACATATAAATAATATTGGATATATAGCTCACGTTGTTTTAAATTATTGCTACCCGATAGTTATTAGCATATAAAAATATAAAACATCCAGTTATAAATAGGTAATAATCATACAAATCAGCCATATCCTTCGGTACGAGTCTTATATCAAGCGTCTTGACGATTGGACTCATTTCGTAGTAATACTCTTCGGAGTACTCAAACAATTTGATTCTCTGCGTGAGTTGGAGATATTCAATGAATATTTAGTCCACCCTTAAAAATCTAATATTCCGCTGATTCACAGTATATTATGCTACAAATTATTTGCTTATATCTGCAAGTTTTTGTACCTTTACATTATAAATCTTGCAGATATTTATGCTTAAACGTACATCCAAACAGCTCTCTATGTTCTCTTATTTAGAGGACATGCTTAGTTATCAACACCCCCTTTTCCAACTTAGTAATAAGATTAATTGGAAGTGTTTTGAAAAAGCTTTTTCTCCATTGTATTGCTGTACTAACGGGCGCCCAGCTCATCCTATTCGCTTGATGTGTGGTCTTTTAATTTTAAAATATTTGCGTAATGTGTCAGATGAAATGGTTGTTTTTCAATGGAGTGAGAATGCTTACTACCAATACTTCTGTGGTGGACTTGAATTTATGCCAAAACAACCCTGTGATGCTTCCGAGTTAGTTCACTTCAGAAATCGTATAGGTGAGGAAGGTATGGAGTTAATATTAGCCGAGATCATCCGTGTTAATACTGTCCATGATGACGAAGACCATTTTGATACGGCTTTCATTGATTCTACTGTACAGGAGAAGAATATAACCTATCCTACAGATGCGAAGTTGCATAAAAAGATAATCAAAAACGTTCTGAAGATAGTTCATGACAAGAGTCTTCCTCTACGACAGAGTTATACGCGTACCTTGAAAGGCATTTACCGTTCCCAACGTTTTCGTAATCATCCCAAGAATCGTAAGAAAGCTCTTAAGGCAGATAGGCAACTGAAGACCATAGCAGGTAGATTAGTAAGAGAGCTAGAGCGTAATCTTGGGAGAAGGAAAGGATATGAGAAGATGTTTGAGCTATATTACAGAGTTCTTTCTCAGAATAGGAAGTCAAAGAACAAAGTATATTCTCTGCACGAACCAGATGTAGTTTGCGTCAGCAAAGGTAAGGAGCATAAGCAATATGAGTTTGGCAATAAAGTATCTATTCTTCGTTCATGGTCTGGACTTATTCTTGGTGCATGTTCTTTTAGGAATGAATATGATGGGCATACTATCAAAAAGACGTTAGAACAAACCCAAAGGATGACAGGAAAGCAGGTTGATAAGTTAGCAGGAGATAGAGGGTATAGAGGTATAAAGCAGATTGGGAAGACAAAGATACTCATTCCAGACACTCCTAAAGCTAAAGACAGCTACTACCAAAAGAGAAAGAAACACAAACTATTTTGTAAACGAGCAGGTATAGAGCCAACCATAGGACATCTTAAAGCAGACCATCGATTATCTCGCAACTTTTATAAAGGTGTGAAAGGAGATGCTATCAATGTCTTATTAGCGGCGGCAGCATATAACTTCAAAAGAGCTATGAGAGTTCTTTTGTACCATATAAAAAGAATCAGTATAGAGCTTGTCAGTACAGGCTTTATGCTGAAATATAGTTTTAAGGGACGACTACTTAGGTGAATAAATTGTATCATTATTGAATCGACTATATCCCCCATCACAGTACCCTTACCTAAGCCTACCAGCATTGCCACAAGAATTCTTCGCAAACATCTATGCATCACTTCTCGAATGCTACACTTTTTTAGCGAACTGCCGCTCAAGGGATGAGCTGATACTCAAAAGTGGCAAGAAAGGTGACATGAAAGCACACACGGTGATGAGGTGTTGAGCAGGGAATCTTATAGTTGTACAGCTTACCAATGCCCTCTTGCATGACTATAATCCCTTAAGGAGATGCATCTCCCCAAAATGGCACCTTTACCATGGATATGGCATGCGTAGATTAAGCATGGTGCCCAAAAATTACCGAAGAGGATTGTGCTATGTCACCAAGATAAAGAGGAGACTGAAGTATAAATAAAGGGATTCTTGAACCTATGTAAGTTGACGAATTGGTTACACACACGGACAAAAGGACTGTCTTTGAGTAGAGAGAAGGCATGAGTCATACGAGTGGAGTTGTGAGTGGGTAACTCAAACAAGTCCATTGTCCTTCTTCCCAATAACTTTGTGCTTGGCGTAAGGGACATTGGGGAAATTTACAAGCAGAAACAGGCTATAGCATTCTTATATTAACAACTCAAAACAGAAACTCCCACAAGATTTTTCTATAGCGACTGTGTTAACGCAATACAGGCACTGACATTGATTGTACTCATTGTCAACTCGCTTTCTTCCATCATCTTCCGAATGATTAGAATACATGTGTCATTCTTTCAAATTGTGTCGATGCTAAGACTTACACTGATACACGATACAGACTTCTCATCTTCCATGGGAACTCCACAAAATGATAAACCCATAATAATGGTAGAAAGAACAAAAACACTACCACAAGAGCTGAATCTATTTCATTTAGGAAGGTCTTAGCTTTTAAAAACAATTTAGAATTGTCTATATAAAGGTAATCCCGAAACTATCTTTAAACTATTTTAGGAGTTACTGGCTGCAATATGTAAAATCCCAAACAAAAATTATGGCTCTATAACGAATCGTGTGGGTAACTAAGTTTAAGCTCCCCTGTAATGAAATAGACCATATACTTAAAGTTTTCTGCATTTACGAATCCCCTTGCCCTCCTTTAACAAGTTGCTTCTGATAGGGCTAAAGGCTGTGTAAATATCTCGGTACTATTCATATGACAAAGGTAATATTTTTATCTAAGTTATCTATGATTACCCACACGATTCGTTATAGAGCCAAAATTTATTTAGCCTTTTACCAAATGTGTAAGGTATGGAGTATTTTTCATCCGCTCAATTTCACAATCCACCAATGAAAATATCTCTTGTTTCACCTTACGATAATTGGCTTCAATAGTTTCTTTGAGATTATCGGAGCCATCTTCGTTTTTGAAGTCTGCGATTGTGGGTATAGACTGATAAACTTTCATTTCAGCGGAAACTTTGGCAATATCCACGACAATCTCGGCATAAAAAATCCTTTGGTCGATACGTTCATCGAAATTATCGGATACTACACCTTCAAACATACCCTGACCCTTTGGTGGAATTAAGGCCGAATTTACCAAGTCTTTTGAAAAGAATTGCATATATTAAGGATTTTTGCGAAATTCGCATATAAGTTGTGCATACGGATTATTGAACTTAGCATGTTGGTTATTACTAAGTTACAAAATATCTGTTATATGCAACCGTCATTGCATATTAATTTATCCTTTAATCTATTTCCGCCAACGAGTTATATATAGTTAATAATATAGCAAATATAGTGAAAATACTAAGGAAATACAAATTTTTGAAAATAAAATAACTATTTTTCTTGTTATAAACAATATATATTTGTATATTTGCGACAAGAAAAGGAAAATGTAATTTTAGTATAATTATCTATCAGACCATACTGTAAAAAGGAGCGGAAGCCGAAAAGCTTACGAGTAGGCCCTAACTTACCTTAATTAGATATGAACATACATACTTTAAAAGTAACGGCAATTCTTTCCGTATTTCTATTTCTTTGTATGCCGACAATGGCACAACAAAGAGGTAAAGATGAGAGCTTAAGGAAAGTCTTAGATAAAATGTTTGCGCACATTGACAAAAATAAAGTGCCAACAGGACTATTAAGAGATTATGCAGAAGAGTATGAAGATCTTGATATATTTACTGGAATAGTGCCCTTAACAGAACATAACGCTGCTGATTATGTAAGATTTGGCTATTTGTTGTCAACAATTAAGTCTGCAGATTTAATAGGTGTAGTAAGTAAAGACATAGATGTTTTTTTCCGTCAAAAAAAATCTTATGATGAGAATAACTCTATATCATTAAGTCTTGCATTGTACAAATATTCTCAAATTAAGGAAAATGCATTAAAAGATGGATTAATAACCTACAAAAACGATCAAGTATATACTACAAATAAAGATCCATATAAGCAAGGTTACCTGTTCGCTTGTAGTTCACTCGTAGAAAACACAACTGAATCTTCTGTTGTCATAAGTTTGCCCCAAAGTAACCTTTTGACTAACATACATTTAAGTAAACTTGAAATAAATATTGGAAATGGCTTTCAGGAAATTGGAGGGAATAAAAAGGTAAAAGCGAATTTACAACAAGGAAGAAATGAAATAATAATAAAGGCAACATTGGATAATGGACAATCATTATTATCCCACATGTTTATAACAAAATTAGAACGTAAGCCTGATGGATTAACAAGAGCTTCTGAATACAGCTTTCTCTCCAATCCCCTTTCAGATACAATAGTTATAGACGGAGATGATTATCGTGGTATATCTACAAAAGCAGAAGTTACATATTGTTTATCAGGTGATCATACAACTATTGTGAAACCTTTTATTATTGTAGAAGGCTTTGATCCTAGATTACCTAACAAGTCTAAAGGCTTTACGCATTACAATAATGTCGTTGCTCCGAATTCTTTCTTAGAAATGTTAAGAAAAGATTTTGGCTATGATCTTGTATATGTAGATTGGAAGAGCTCTGGAGAATATATTCAGGCAAATGCATATACATTGATATCTGTTATTAACTGGATAAATGAGCAGAAAGCTATATCTAATAGCAAAGAAAAAAACACAATAATAGGGCATAGTATGGGAGGGCTTATCATAAGATATGCTCTTAAAACAATGGAGGATAGGAATATCAAGCACCAAACTCAGACTTATATAAGTTATGATGCTCCACATTTAGGTGCTTATGTTCCTTTGGGAGTCCTATATGGTTATAAAGCTATTCGCGACTGGTGCGCAGATAAAAAATTTCTTAAATCTGTAATAAAAACATTTAGTGGTAATAAATTTAATGTGGATGAGTTAATACAATTGGGAAATTCATTGGCATATTCAAGTGCTACAGCCCAATTATTGGTTGATTATGTAAACCCAGAGGGAAATTTGGATAATCGGGAATATATATTATGGCAAAAGGAACTCTCTAAATTAGGATTCCCTAAAGGTGATAATGGGCATGGACTAAACATGTTTGCTATAGCTAATGGCTCATATAAAGAACCGATTATTCCTGATCATTATTTATCAGCCGGTGCCAATGCAGGAATAGGCTCACTCGACATTCTAACCCCATTAAATCCATTTATTTATGGACTTTCATTGAATGATATAACCGCAGCACTAGTTAGCATGATACCTGGTAAAACAAAGGTAGATGCCGACATAAAAATCTCTCCTGCTAAAAAAGTTGGAGATGAAGTTACTTATTTTAGAATAAAAATTAAGAAAAAATTTCTTTGGATAGGACCCACTATTAGTCACACTAACTTTAGCTTTGATAGATACTATCCCAACATACCGCTTTATGATACTTATCCCAGTTCAAAATACGATGTAAGTGGATTCACAGGTAATCTAGATGGTAATCTTGGAGATAAGTTGAATGTTCCTGATATTCTATTGCAAAGAGAAATTTTTGTTAAGCCTAAAGCTATCCCTTTTGTTCCAACCTCTAGTGCCTTGGCTATAGGGTCAGGATTAACTCATAACCCTGAGCTTTATAAAGCTGAACCGCAAAGTATGGCCAGTGCTTTTGGCAAAAACTATTTTGTTAATAATGAAAGTCAAGAACACTCTTCTTTTTTAAAAGAAAAGCAAGTAAAAGATTGGATATTATCAAGACTCTCTACTCTAATCGTTGGACCTATAAATGCTTATACCAATGCCCAATATTTCTTGACAAACGCTATAGGGGTGACAAGTTGGAGCACAGATAATTCAAAGATTGCGACTATTAATTCTAGTGGAATACTTACCGCAAAGGGGAAAGGAATTTGCTTTGTAGAGGCATCTAATAATGGAATTAAATATAGTATGCCAATAGTCGTAGGTAATCCAAGATACATACTTAAGGGTTCTTACAGTCCAGGAGGCTATTTGCTTAAAGCTGAATGTCTTGATAATGAATTTAAAAACTCACAGGATCTTATAAATGACGCTTTCAAATTCAAATGGGGTATTAAGTATGGCAATAGCCCAATAGAATGGATAGAAAACACTAAACATGAAATTCTTTTTAGACAAACTTCAGATAACGAATACTGTGTTTGTTTTCTTGAAGTTTTGAATAGTCAAGGCGAACGAGTATCTATACAAAATATGGAAATTAGTTCTCTGAATATTTATGATATTGAAAATTCTACTTTCTACATAGACAGGAGTGGTAATTTATATGATGGAATAAAAAATAAATATGATTTTGACTATGCCAGCATATATTTCTCTCGCAAGAAAAATATTAGCAAAGCATTTGATGATAGTTCTTGGGATGCCATAACTGCGTTGTCAGTTGATCCTATTGGTAAATATAAAGAAGTTACTATTAACGAGGGAAGTATTCTTTTGAAGGATATGTTTGCAGAAGATGCTATAGAGTATATGAAGGCGCATTCAGAAGAAGGACAACAGTATATTTATACAATTGTACTTCTAAATTATGAAAATAAGTCTTTACAGTATATCCCTATTAGAGTTATCTACAAAAGTGATATTAACAAATAAAGAATAGAATTATGATAAAGTTTTTAAAAGTCTCTTTAATATTGTTATGCAATATTTTCCTTCTTTCAAGTTGTATGAAAGAAGTGGAAGGATATGATACCTTTGCAACGATAACGCTGAATGGAGAAGTATATAAGGATTATGATTCTTGGAACTGGCTGCGTAGCTCATACAATCCTTCCTTTTTATCAAGATTGGAATGTGAGGGACAACTAACAGAATTGGACCTATATCTCCGAAAACAGCCAGACAATCGTTCGAATTATGCATATTCTCTTGATATCATCTTTGATTCACCGTTGAAGAAACTAAAGTTAAAAGAGCCTTATACTATAGTTTCTACTGCAGACACTTTACTCTATAAGAATAAACCTTTGGATTTTTACAAAAAGATATGGGAGGACAGGCGACATCTCCCTACATTTGGTAGCGGAGGAGTTTGCATTTTAAGAACAGTAACTGGACATATAAGAACGGCGGTAGTCACCTCTCTTTCAGGTACCTGTGTACTCAATAATTATGATAAAAAAGGGTTCGCTCATGGATATCTAAAACTTTCAGGCATTTGGCCTACAGGTGAAAGATGTAATCTTGAAGGAGATTTTACTGCACATGCTGGAGGCCCTGAAGATATAGAACAAAAATAATTTTAAATTTATCCTAAATGAAAAAAATAAATATAATACTCATAATGATATATGTCATTTTTGCAACCTCTTGCAATGATAACGTTATAGAGGATATAGACAATAATATGACTGAATATCAGAAAGAAAATAAGCCAAGGAGCAATAAAGAAAACATATATATGGAGCAAACTGATCATATAGCTATGCTTACAAGACTTGTTTGGTTTGATAAAGGCAGTAGTAAATACATCCTAGCCTTATCAAAAGAAGATGCATATAAGATGGGCTTCACGCTAAACGAATATCTTTCTGTAGAAAATTATGTAAAAACTCTCAATCAAATAAAAGTATTACACAAATAAAAACCAATCAAATTATTGTATTATGAAAAGAAAAGTATTTTTGGGGTTGATAGTAATTATTGCTATCTTCTCATCGTATTCATGTTCAAATGATGAGACTGTTGAAGGTACAGTCGAAGATATTTCTATATCTCAATCGTCTCCAGAGTTTGTTGCAAAACTATCAGAACAACAAAAGATTAATATCCAGAAAACAGGAGAAGCATTCTTGCAGAATCAGCAAAGACATGCTTTTAATGCAACAATAGCCAAAGATATACCTACGAGATATGGCATATATTCTTTTCCTCAAACCGAAACGCGAGCCGTTGGCATTTGGGGGTCATATCCTGCACAATATTGGACAATGATTAGACTTAGAAAAGCAAAAGTTGTAGGAGGTGAGGTTTTGGCACCGCACATAAGAAGAGCAATCAATGAAGCTGTAAATGAAATGGAAAAAAATACAAATGTAAGGTTTTATAATTCGGAAGGCGAGCCAGAAGTGCTTGCTAGATATGGTATAAAACTACCTAATGTTTCAATAGGATACGACCTCAGTAAGTATGAAGGAACGGGTAGTTTTGGTCTTGTTGGTGGGGAGCAGTTTATTAGTATTCCTCAGACATTTAATGATGACAAATATAAGTTAGGGGCAGCTGGCTATAAGCAATTAGTCGCATTCTTGTTACATGCTTTCTGTAATGCTGCAGGCATGTTCAATGAACAACAACGCCCTGATAGAGATAAGTATGTCACAATCTACCGAGATAATATCAAAGATGGCTATCAAGCATATTTTGAGAAGTGTGGCAGAAACTATATAATGAATGGCTCTTTCGATAAGAATTCTATTACTATAGCATCTTCTAAGGCATATAGCAAGAATGGTAATCCTACTATTAAATTAATAAGTGGAGGAGAAATTCTGAAGAATCTGACCTTATCCGATTTAGATAAGTACTTTTTAAATCAGCACTACTTACCATATATAGCTCGAAAAGACAACTATACAGAACTTGATAGTATCGTCTATATTGATGGCAGAAAATTAACAGACGAAGAAAGATTAAGAATACAACATCAACTCAACCAACAACGCGGCTTATTTGGTGAACCTTCTGCTGAAGGTAGATCTCCACGAAGAATTCCTTGGTAATATATAATTCTGTAACCAACAGAACTATATTCCTTTTAATAAAACACTTAGTTGTGGATTATTCTTGATACGTTCAATCTCCGTATCTACAAGAGTTAGAACATCTTGTTTGACACATTTATAGTTGGCTTCGATAGTCTCTTTGAGATTGTCGGAGCCATCTTCGTTTATGAAGTCTGCGATTATGGGGATGGGTTGGTATACTTTCATCTCGGCAGAGATCTTAGTACTATCCACAACAATCTCAGCGTGGAAGATTTTCTGGTCAATACGCTCGTCAAAGTTGTCGGACACTGCACCCACAAACATTCCTTGTGTGAGGTTACTGATTTTGGATGCTGGAATGAGACTGTCCATCTGTGTGGAGATAGACGTAGACTTGTCGTTGCGGTTGATGGTCATAGACTGTCGTTGCTGCAAGACCTTACCAAAGCGCTCACTCAATGTCTTGGCAGTTTCGCCTACTACTTGACCAGAGAAAACATTGCCCACCGTATTTTGAATCACCTTACTTTCTTTGTCTCCATAATCACGGGTAAGCTGTGAAAAGTCCTGAAAGCCTAAGCAGACTGCTACTTTATTACTTCGGGCAGTAGCTATGAGGTTGTCAAGCCCACGAAAGTAGATGGTTGGCAACTCATCGATAATCACTGAGGATTTGAGTTGCTTCTTCTTGTTGATGAGCTTCACAATACGACTGTTATACAAACCGAGTGCTGCCGAATAGATATTCTGGCGGTCGGGGTTGTTACCCACAACAAGGACTTTCGGCTCATTCGGATTATTGATGTCGAGAGAGAAATCGTCACCCGTCATCACCCAATAAAGGGCAGGGCTTATCATACGAGACAGTGGTATTTTGGCACTGGCTATCTGTCCCTGTAACTGGTCCTGCGCTCCACCCTCCCAAGCGTCCATAAAAGGAGAAAGGTAGTTGGCAAGTTCATCATAGGAAGTAAGTATCGGGAATATCTGTGCGTAGGGACGGTTCAGGAACTCAATGGCATGAGGAAAGGTGCAATACTTTCCGTTCTCATAGATTTTGAGGAACCAGATAATGGCGGCGAGCAAGATAATCGGCGACTCCACAAAGAAGTCTCCCTGTTTCTGTATCCACGAGCGGTTGAGATTGAGCATAATCGTATAGGCACTCTCATAGGCATCCGATATATCCGTCATAAAGGCAGGATTGATGGGATTGCACCGATGCGATTTCCTCGGATCGTCAAAGTTAATTACATAGAACTGTGGTTTTACCTTGTAGGCATCTAAATGATGAAGTAGGTGATTGTAAGCTATCTCTGAAAGGTCGGGAAATTTATAGTCGTAGATGTACATGGCAAAGCCTTTCTCTATCTGCTGCTTGATGTAGTTGTTCACGATAGCGTAGGACTTACCCGAACCCGGTGTTCCAAGTACCATTGAGGCACGAAAGGGGTTGACTACGTTAATCCAACCGTTGTTCCATTTCTTCTTATAGTAGAAGCGTGTAGGAAGATTGACGGAGTATTCATTTTCCATCAACCGTGTTTCCTGCATGAAACTCTCATTCTCAGTATTAAACACATCGTCCATTAGGTTGTTTTTGAGTAGTCGGCTCATCCATACGCCACCCATCAGCAGGCAGATATAGCCAATGGAGAGCGTGAAGATATAGAGCGAAGCTGCACCAATCTTGCCGATGGGCAGTACCAGCAGCCACCAATTGAGAAAGAAAAAGACGAAGCCTGAGAAAAGCACCGTCCAAATCTTTGGCCAAGTGATTTTCTCCTCTTTCACGCCTTTTGTCCCAAGGCAGGACAAGGCAAGGAAAACCACACAAAAGAGTTTTGTCCAAAGGATGGATGAAAACAAGCCCGTGGTGCGCTGGAAGTTCATTAGAATTTTATCAATGATGCCAAGCGTAAACCCCCAGACATGAAAAGCCTCGTAGCAGAACCAATAACAATTTATCAAGAGGAATATCACCGATATACCCCGCATAAAGTCCATGACTTTACCTAATGCCCTTAAATCATCTTCTTGTGCCATAATCGTATTGTTTTTATACTTGTTGTATTATCGTTATTTGAATTGCATTTGAATGTTGTTCAAACAAAGTTTGAAATATGAAATACCTTACCTATCTTTTCTTTCGTCTAAGATTAACCTTACTTTGTCTACGGAGTTTACGCTGCCAAGCTGCTTCCTTCCAATCATCATTGCCCGTAGATACGAAAGAGTCCCCCACCATATCCTTAATAAGTTCATCAATAAGGTTATCCCCTTCTTCTGCATTGGATTGTAAAGGCTGGACAGTTGCTGATTGTTCCAAACGGGCAGACGGACTGCCATACAGCGTTTCGTCCAAGAATGGGTTGTGCGTAGGATTAGATAGATACGCATTAAATACATTGGCGGTATATCCTTTACCCAAGCGTGAGCCATTGAGTGCAACACCCTGCTCATCGTCAATAAAGGTAATGCCATAGATACGACCGCTTTCGTTCTTTCGGATAAACACACGCAAGCTCTGTTCCTCCAATCGTTGCCGAAGTTCTTCCTCTGTCTTTGGAGAGGTACGCATTGTTTGTAACACCCTGTACCTTATGATTGATATCAATGGCTTGATAGCTTGTTTGGACTTCTGCATCCTATTCTGTACGGCAGTATAGCCCACACCACGTCCAATGTCCGAGGCGTGGATAGGGCTGCTTACCTTGTCTCCCTTATCATCTGTTGGGACATAGACAAGTCCTTCATATTTCTTTCCCCGAAACTCCGTCTTCACTTCTTCTACCGCAAGATGGTATTGGGAAAGAATGGCATTCAGCTCTCCTAATGAACAGAACTTATAATGTTTCAGCACCATGCGAAGGGCACTTGCCACCTGCTCCTTGATATTTCTTTGGGTAGTATCAATTTTGGGCGTTTCTTCCACCGCTTTGTCAACGACCTTTGAACTTGGAATGAGGCCAAACCTCTTTTCCAAGGCATCGGTAATCTGCTTGCTCCTTCGCTTTTCAAATCTGTCGTTAATCTTCTGACCACGACTGTCCACTCGAAGTGAAACGATATGGATATGCTCACGGGCGATGTCGTTGTGCTTGAATACGATATAGGGTTGGTTGCCATAGCCGAGTGCTTCCATATACTCTCTTGCAATCTGCATGAGTGTTTCATCAGAGAGTTTCTCGTCTGGGTGCGGATTGAGCGAACAATGGAACACCGTTTTCTTGGTACGGCAGTTCTTCGGTATCAATGCCTCCATATCTGCAAACACTTCCTCCATCGTATAACGTCCCTCCTTGCTCTGATACAATTCAGCGGTAAGAAGAATACTCGCTTCTCCTTTTTCCACCTTTTTGAAGTTGTAGCCGAGTGCACCTCCAAGGTTCTCTGTGGCAGAAATCTTCGCTATCATCTTTCTAACTAAATTCTCAATACTTCTTCTTTCTATAATCAATAGTTAGATTGATAGCCTGCTCTTGCAAGGCAATGATTTGAGCCGACAATTTCTCCAACTTCTCAAGCATAATCTGTGCAGTCTTTATGCTGTGATAGCTGTTGATGGCACGCACGGCTTGGTTATACAGCACGCCAATCTTATGGATTTGTGCCGTCAGTTCTGAGAGCTTTCGGTAATATTCCACGGCAGATTTGTCTATCGTGATGACCTTGAAACTCTCTCCGAGAATACGACCACGCACAAAATCCGACTTGGTTTGCGCCCCTGAACGCTGAAACAAATCAATCGCTCGCTGCTGGTCTTTGGGGTTGGGAAGACGGGTGTCCCATCTGTCCCATCGTTCTATCTTTTCGTTCATTGTTTTTATCCTTATCTAATTACGACTTTGGAGTAATTCTCTCCCCTTCGGGGCAAGGGTCTTTGTCGGCAGAAACGGAGTTTGTCGGACAAAGACACACCTTGCCAATATTAAGAGTTGATACGATTGAAGTATCCACCCTTTTGGGGTGTCTGCTTCGGGACGTTACCTCCATGTATTATTCTCGCCTGCAAAGTTACGGCAGATTTTCAAATATCTCATTATCAGAGATATTCACTCTTTTTCCTCGTATTTCCCTGCACTTCATCGCTGTAATAAAATCAGCAGAAATATCATTTATTTTGCAGTCAGAACGAGCGAACAATGGTATGATAACACAAGCAAAAGATATATCATATTACCGCCTGCTTGCACCAAAGATGACAAGAAGGAACAATACATATTCATAACAATTTATTGTCATGACAAACTATTGTCAATACAACAAATTGTAAGAACTTGAAATCGTCCTTTTGGACTATCGCCCGAACCATACGCAGTCAGAGCAAACTGTCTGCTGATGACTCTTAATAATGAGAGAATATCCAAACATCAAATAGACAAATAATATGAACTAAGAAATTATCATTATGGAGAACAAACAACAACGCCCCCTTTTTCTGGGCTTCTCTTCCCAAAAGGGAGGAGTGGGAAAAAGTACTCTTGCCGAAATCGTAAGCAGCATATTGTACTACGAGCAAGGCATCAACCTCTTCGTGATGGACTGCGACCTGTCGCAAGACTCTTTCTACAAACTGAGGGAACGTGAGAAAAGTATCGTTCAGGAGAGCGAAGAGCTTTCCAAATCCATGCAGGAGTACTTTCATCACCTCGGCAAAAAAGCATACAGAATTTACAAGTCCGCACCCAAGGAAGCCGTCAGGACTGCACGAAGTAAAATCGACGGTATCAGCAACGAGAAGTACCAGTTGGTTATATTTGATTTCCCGGGACATGCCGGAACAACCGAACTGATGGAACTGTCCCTTCAGATGGACTATATCCTTTCTCCGATTGAAGCCGACATTCAGTCGCTGGTTTCATGTCTGGCATACGCCAAGACTATCACGGAGATTGGAGTTTCGATGTCCGACTCCCGGATAAAGGACATTATCCTGTTCTGGAACAAGGTGGACAGAAGAGTAAGGAACATCATCATCGATGAATATACAAAGCTCATCGACGAATACGAACTCACGCTCCTGCCCGGCTATGTGTATGCCACGCACCGCTTCTCTCACGAACTTTCCACATACGGACTGCGCAGAGTGTTTCGCTCTACCTATCAGCCTCCTGCAAGGGGATTACGAATGGGTACAGGGCTGGACGAACTCGTCAATGAGATAATTCAACGTCTCAACCTAAAAACGAAAACAGAAAATGGCAACGATTGAGGAAAGAAAGCAACAGCTGGAAAACAAGCTGAAGAAAATGGCAGAGGACAATGTCGTGGTAAAACCTGTCACGATACCAAACTCCTTCGACCCTTCCGAGGATACTGAGTCCTCCCCTGCAACATCAGGGGAGGAAGACAATAATTTAGAAGAGACGAAAGAAACGAAAACAGCAAAAGAAAAACCGGTAGATGAAATAGAAAGAGAGGAAACGGGGAACACGGAACAGAAACGGGAAAGGAAGCCTAGAATGGAAAAGCCCGGCGTGTCCTCCCTTTCCATAGAGGACTACCGTTCCCTGTACTTTCATCCCGTCCGCTCCCAAATGCGGACAGCCTTCTCCATTAATCTGGAAACGCTGCAGAACCTGCGCAACGTGTTGCAGGACTTGGGGGAGCGTGTTTCCATAGCCGCATATATAGACAACATTCTTAGGGAACACCTGCGTGAACATTTGGAATTGCTCAACAATGCGGCAGCAAAACAAAGACGCAAGACAACAATAACACTATGATGGAAACAATACTTTTCAGTTTTATACTGATACTCATCATCATTTGGATAATGCTGGGTATCCTGTACTTCTATATGCGGTATGTATCTCCGTATGGCATCCTTATCAAGAAAAATAAAAAGGGCAATGAGCAGACTAAGGAGAATGAAGCGACGAAGGAAAAAGACGGACAAAAAGGAGAAGGAAAAGAAGATCAAGCCGAGTTTGTACTGATTGGCAAAAGCCGTTCCATTTCCCCTATTATCCCACAAGTTCCCTCTGCTTCTTCATCTGAAAATTCAGAGCAGAATAGTAATAATTTTGCACCTCAGAACTCCGAAAAGAAAGAGGACATGAAGGAAGAGGACAACGAGATGGACGTTGATTTCGAGATGGAGCGAGTTGAGGAGGATGAGGTCGCCCGTGAGGAATTAATTCTGCCCATTGAGTCCACATCGGACGAAACCGAGATGTCAGGGCAGTCCGTCCTCGCACGTGACTTAGTCCGCCTGCAAAAATGGGCAAAGAACTGTGAGGAGGCTGATGAGAAAGAAGTCAAAGAGACTATTCGGCAGCTTCAAGACTCAGATCTATTGGATAAGTACAAGGAGAACATCGCCAAGATGCAGGGTGAGCAAACTTCGCTTTTGGAGAAAATCCGTAAAGCGGAAGAACAAAGCGAGCAACAAGCAATGTTGTTTTCTCAAAACTCAATACCAGCAGATTCAAGCGCTTCTGACACTTCATCCGATAATGACGACGACAAGCCTCTTTCATATTATCTGTAAACAATCAACGATGGAAGCGGGAAAAGAAAACGGCTCATTAACAGCTACAAGGTTTCCACATGAAAATGTGCCTCTCTTTCCCCTTCCTTTTAAGAACAAGCAATTTTATCACACTTAAAATTATAACATACAAATGAACAAAAAAATTACACTGATGATGCTCCTGCTGATGACCGCCACCATAGGAGCATACGCACAAGGCAATGGTATTGCTGGTATCAATGAAGCTACAAAAATGGTAACCTCCTACTTCGATCCCGGCACGAAACTCATCTATGCCGTGGGGGCAGTAGTGGGGTTGATTGGAGGTATTAAAGTGTACAACAAGTTCTCAAGTGGTGACCCCGATACGAGCAAGACCGCAGCCTCTTGGTTCGGTGCGTGTATCTTCCTCATCGTGGCTGCCACTATCTTGAGAAGTTTCTTCCTGTAAGGCGATGGCAGCATTTGAAATCAACAAAGGTGTAGGCCGGACGGTGGAGTTCAAGGGCTTGAAGGCGCAGTACCTCTTCCTCTTTGCAGGAGGGCTGCTTGCCGTCTTCATTCTTGTGGTCATTCTCTATCTCTGCGGCATCAGTCAGATAGCCTGTCTTGTCATAGGTGTAGTGGGTGCCACCATAGTGGTGTGGCAAACGTTCACCATGAACAGAAAGTACGGACAGTACGGACTGATGAAGAAAGGAGCAGTGCGTATGCACCCACGCTACCTTGTAAACCGCCGTACGGTCTGCCACCTTATTCGTAACCTTCAACCAAAGATAGCGAAGAAATGAGAAATAAAAGCAAGATAACGACCTTGGAATCGAAGTTTCCACTGCTCTCCATAGAGCAGGGCTGTATGGTGAGCAAGGATGCAGACATCACGGTGGCTTTCCGTGTGGAATTGCCCGAACTCTTTACCGTCACTTCTACAGAATACGAAGCAATGCACTCTGCCTGGCACAAGGCTATAAAAGTGCTGCCCAATTACAGCATCGTACATAAGCAGGACTGGTTCATTAAGGAGGACTATCAAGGAAAGCTCTCCGATGGCGGACTGAGTTTCCTTGCTCGCTCCTCTGAACGGCACTTCAACGAACGTCCGTATCTCCACCACTCAGTCTATCTCTTCCTTACCAAGACGAACAAGCAGCGTATGGCACAGCAGAGTAATTTCTCTTCGCTCTGCCGTGGACACCTGCTGCCCAAGGAAATCACCAACAAAGATGAGGTGATGAAGTTCATGGAAGCAGTGGACCAGTTCGAGCGTATCATCAACGATACCGAGCAGCTAAGGATTGTCCGCATGACAGAGGAAGAGTTGGTTGGTACAAATGAAAAGGGCGGACTCTTGGACCGTTATTTCTCCCTCTCGGAAGAAGGACACGCGTCGTTGGAGGACATCCGCTTGGGCGCAGACCTTGTGCGTGTGGGCGACAATATGCTTTGTCTACACACACTCTCCGACACGGATGACCTGCCGACAACGGTCAGCACGGACAGCCGATATGAACGGCTATCCACCGACAGAAGTGACTGCCGTCTTTCCTTTGCCTCTCCCGTAGGATTGATGCTACCCTGCAACCATATCTATAACCAGTATCTCTTCATCGAGGACAGTGATGTCAACTTGGAACGCTTCGAAAAGCAGGCAAGGAATATGCACTCGCTGGCACGCTATAGCCGTAGCAACCAAATCAACGAGGAGTGGATACAGGAGTATCTCAATATTGCCCATTCACAGGGACTGACCTCCATCCGTGCTCACTTCAACATATTGGCCTGGAGTAGCGATAAGGAAGAACTTCGCCAGATTAAGAATGACGTGGGCTCTGCACTTGCTCTTATGGAATGCCACCCTCGCCACAACACCATTGATGCGGCAACGCTCTACTGGGCAGGCATTCCCGGCAATGCGGCAGACTTTCCTGCAGAAGAGTCATTCTATACTTTCATCGAGCCTGCCCTCTGTTTCTTTACGGCAGAGACGAACTACAAGGATTCGCTCTCTCCCTTCGGTATCAAGATGGCAGACCGCCTTTCAGGAAAACCCGTCCACTTAGACATATCGGATTTGCCGATGAAAAAAGGAGTCATCACCAACCGCAACAAGTTCATCTTGGGTCCTTCGGGTAGCGGCAAGTCTTTCTTTACCAACCACATGGTACGTCAGTATTATGAGCAGGGAGCGCACGTCCTCTTGGTCGATACGGGTAACTCATATCAAGGCTTGTGCGAACTTATCCACCGCAAGACCAAGGGTGAGGACGGTGTGTATTTCACCTATACCAATGGAAGTCCGATATCCTTCAACCCTTTCTATACAGATGATTACTTCTTCGACGTGGAGAAAAGGGAGAGTATCTGCACGCTGCTGCTCACGCTTTGGAAGAGTGCAGATGAGCATATCACTAAGACCGAGGCAGGCGAACTTGGTTCTGCCGTCAACACCTATATCGAGCTGATATGTGCTGACCACAGCGTTACACCCTGTTTTAATACCTTCTATGAGTATCTGCGGGACGTGTACCGAAAGGATATGGAAAAGAGAGACATTAAGGTAACGCTCTCGGACTTTAATATCAACAACCTCTTAACTACATTGAAGCAATATTATCGTGGTGGTCGATATGATTTCCTGTTGAACTCGGACAAGAACATCGATCTACTCTCCAAACGCTTTATCGTTTTTGAAATCGACCAAGTGAAGGACAACAAAGACCTCTTTCCTGTGGTAACGATTATCATCATGGAAGCCTTCATCAACAAGATGCGCCGATTAAAGGGTATCCGTAAGATGATACTTATTGAGGAAGCGTGGAAGGCGATTGCTTCGGCAAACATGGCAGACTACATCAAGTATCTCTATAAGACGGTGAGAAAGTATTTCGGGGAAGCCATTGTCGTAACGCAGGAGGTGGACGACATCATCCAGTCACCCATCGTCAAGGAGAGCATTATTAATAACTCTGACTGCAAGATACTGCTTGACCAGCGCAAGTACATGACCAAGTTCGACGGCATACAGGCGATGCTCGGTCTTTCGGAAAAGGAAAAGAGCCAGATACTCTCCATCAACCAGAACAACGACCCCAACCGACTCTACAAGGAAGTGTGGATAGGGCTGGGCGGTATGCAGAGTGCCGTCTATGCTACGGAAGTGAGCATGGAGGAATACCTAACCTACACTACGGAGGAAACCGAGAAGGTGGAGGTGATGAACAGGGCAGCACAGCTTGGTGGGGATATCGAAACGGCTATCCGTCAGCTTGCCATAGAGAAAAGAAACAATAAAAAGAAATAAGTACAAACCATCAAAACTATAGTAACAATGAAAAAGTACATTTTCATGGCTCTCTTAGGATTGAGCCTTTCTGTTCCCAAAGCCCACGCACAGTGGGTAGTAACCGACCCTGGCAATTTTGCTGGCAACATCGTCAATTCGGTCAAGGAGATAGCCACCGCCTCCAAGACGGTGAAGAATACCTTGGACGGTTTTAAGGAAGTGGAGAAACTCTACAACGACACCAAGAAGTATTACGATGCACTCAAGAAGGTGAACAACTTGATTGGCGATGCCTACAAGGTCAAGGAGTGCATCCTGATGGTGGGCGACATCTCGGAGATTTACGTTACCTCGTATAAGAAAATGCTCTCGGACAAGAACTTCCGCCCTTCGGAACTCGCTGCGATGGCTTCGGGCTATGCCAAGCTTTTGGAGCAGAGCGGTGAGAGTCTCAAGGAACTAAAGTCCATCGTTAAGAGTAATGTCTTCTCGATGAACGACCACGAGCGCATGCTGGCAATCGACCGTATTTATACCACACTGAGGGAAAACCGCTCGCTTGTATCATACTACACAAGGAAGAACATTTCCGTGAGCTACGTGCGTGCAAGGGAGAAGAACAACCTTGCCTCTGTCAAGGCACTCTACGGTAATACGGCAAGCAGGTATTGGTAAATCCACAGACAAAAAAGAACTTGAAAAAACTTTCATAAAACACTTTTGCTTATGGATTTTGCCAGTTTACACGAGCTGCTACGCTCAACCTATGACGAGATGATGCCACTCTGTGCCCAGATGACGGGCATTGCCAAAGGCATTGCAGGCTTGGGTGCACTCTTTTATATTGCCCTTCGGGTATGGGCTTCCATTGCCCGTGCCGAGGCGATAGATGTTTTTCCACTTCTCCGACCTTTTGTCTTAGGCTTTTGTATAATGTTCTTCCCGACAGTCGTACTGGGTACGATGAATGCCGTTCTCTCGCCCGTAGTGCAGGGAACGGAGATGATGGTACACCAGCAGGAGGGGAACCTTGCCGAGCTTACTGCCAAGCGGGACAAGTTGCAAGAGGAAGCCTACCTTAGGAATCCTGAAACAGCCTACCTTGTTTCCAACGAGAAGTTCGATGAGAAGATAGAGGAAATGGGCATCATCGGACCTGAAGATGCCGTGACGATAGCGGGTATGTATGCCGAGCGTGCTGCCTATCAGACCAAGCAATGGATTATGAAGATGGTACACGACCTTTTAGAACTTCTTTTCCATGCTGCAGGACTTATCATCGACACACTACGCACCTTTATACTCATCGTCCTTGCCATTCTCGGTCCGATAGTCTTCGGTATTGCCGTATGGGATGGTCTTGCAGGCTCACTTACGGCATGGTTCTCACGCTATATCTCTGTTTACCTGTGGCTGCCTGTCAGCTCTATCCTTACGGCACTGCTTACGAAAATACAGGTGCTGATGATAGAGAAGGATATCGAAGCACTCAGTGACCCTAACTACCTGCCTGATTCGGGGACGTGGTACTACATCGTCTTCTTCCTTATCGGTATCGTAGGCTACTTCTGTGTACCTACCGTGGCAGGATGGATTATCGAAGCTGGAGGCGGTATCGGCTCATACGGTCGTAATGTCAACCAGACAGCACAGCATGGTGCGCAAGGAGCATATACCGGTGGCAAGGCTGCTATGGCTGGCGCAGGTGCTGCTGTGGGAAATGTCGGTGGACGTATCAAGGGTGCACTGCTCAAAGGAAAATAGAAATCGAGCAACTATGCCTAATTAATCAACAGATATAAAAGAAAAAAGAAATGGAATTCAAATCACTTGGTAATATCGAGACTTCATTCAGACAAATAAGACTCTATGCCTTTGTCTTTGCCATCGTCTGTGTGGTAGTAAGCGGTTATGCCGTTTATGCCTCGTACAGCTTCGCTAAGGAGCAGCGGGAGAAAATCTATGTGCTTGATCAGGGAAAGTCGCTCATGCTTGCCCTCAGTCAGGATGCAAGTCGTAATCGTCCCGTAGAGGCAAGAGAACACGTTCGCCGTTTCCATGAGCTGTTCTTCACCATTGCGCCCGACAAGGATGCCATCGAAAAGAATATGGAGCGTGCCTTTGTGCTGTGTGACAAGTCGGCTTTCAACTATTATAAGGACTTGGCAGAGAAGGGCTATTATAACCGTGCCATATCGGGTAATGTCAATCAGCGCATAGAGGTGGACTCTATCCACTGCAACTTTAATACTTACCCTTATGCGGTAACGACCTATGCACGGGAGTTTATCGTCCGCCAGAGCAACGTCACAGAGCGTAGTCTTGTTACGACCTGCACGCTGCAGAACTCTGTCCGTTCGGACAACAACCCGCAAGGCTTCCTGATGGAGAACTTCCTCGTTAAGGAAAACAGGGATATACAGACTTATAAACGATAAGGCTATGGCAAGGAAAAGAAACTTTTTACTCTCACGTCACTATCTGCGCTTTCACCTGTGGCTCCGCCATCGGTGTGAAAGGCTCACGATAAGGCAGAGAAAGGAAATCGTCTATGGGCTGAGCTTCATCTATCTGCTCTGCTCGCTTTGGATGATAGCGCAGTTTTTCCTTCCTCCAAAGAAGGAGAAACTACCTATCCCCACGGGAAAGCTGACGGACAGTCCGATACGGACGGACAGCACTTTACATGAGTTACACGGTAATTTTTATCTACAACATCATCAAACAATCAAAGAAAATGGATAATAAACAGAAAGAACAAATGAAAAAAGGCTTAGTCTTCGGAGGACTGGGACTGCTGTTTGCCCTCTCAATGTGGTTCATCTTCGCACCATCGGGCAAGGATAAGACTGCAGCGGAGCAGGGACTCAATGACAGCATCCCGCAGGCAACGACAGAAAAGCTCACCGAAAACAAGCTCAAAGCCTACGAATTGGGCGACAAGGCACACGAGGAGGAACAGACCCGCGAGGAGATGGGCAGACTATCGGACTATTTCACCCAGAACACTGCTCCATCAGAGGAGCAGCGTGCAGAAACGGCTGCTTCTACGGCAAAGATAGAAAACTCTATGCATCGCTATGAGGAGAATAATCGCCTCTTGAACTCCTTTTACGCTCCCGATCCACACGAGCAGGAGCGTGAAGCCTTGCGCTCGGAAATAGATAATCTTAAAAAGGAACTCTCAGCCAAAGACAGCAGGGAGGACAATGAAGAGAAACGGCAGCTTGCCTTGATGGAAAAGAGCTATCAGATGGCAGCGAAGTATCTTCCCAAAGCATCAACTCCACCTACCTTCAATAATGGTCTGGCGGCAGGAAATGAAAAAACGGAAGATACAGCAGGTGGCTCTGACGCCGCTAAGGGCAAGACCATGCAGAATGAAAAGCCTGCAATGGAAGTTCTGCCGGAGCGTAGGCAGATAGTTTCTTCACTTGATCAGCCTATGAGCGATGTGTACTTTATGGAGGAATACGGCAAGAAGGCTCGTAATATGGGTTTTCATTCGCTTGCAAGCACGGCTGTACCTACAATGCGCAATACGCTTAAAGTTGTAGTAGACAGGACCACTGTTCTTAAGGAGGGTGACAATGTCGTACTCCGTCTGCTTGAAAGTGCCAAGGTACAGGGACTGCAAATTCCACGGCATAGCCGACTCATAGCCGTTGCCAAGATTGAAGGTAACCGTATGCACCTACTTATCAAAAGCATTGAGGTGGACGGTCATATCATAGCCGTCAAGCTCTCTGCATATGACACAGACGGACAGGAGGGCGTGTATATACCAGGTTCGGAGGACATAAATGCGCTTAAGGAAGTCGGTGCGAACATCGGTGGTTCAATGGGAACATCCTTTACCTTCGCTTCCTCTGCCAAAGACCAGATTATCTCAGAGGCTGCCCGTGGGGTGATGCAGGGCGCAAGTCAGCTGCTTCAAAAGAAGCTGCGCACCATCAAGGTAACGCTCAAGGGTGGCTACCGCCTTTTCTTGGTTCAGTCCAAATAAAACAATCAAAAATGATAAGTAAAAAATAACATCAAATAAAAAAGGAACAATGAAGAAAATTATTTTATCAATGGCTATGCTTGCCATGGTGGGAGCAACAGCCACAGCACAGGAAAACAATGATGGTCTGACACCAAGCCATCCGCTTACTTCGGGAGAGCTCTTTCAAGGTATGAGCCGTGCCATTCCAACGGGGCGTGTCGTTCTGCCGTATGGTCTTGACGTTACCTTTGACAAGACCGTGCATCTTATCTTCCCTTCTGCCATTCGTTATGTAGACTTAGGTTCACAGAATATCATCGCAGGGAAGGCGGAGGATGCAGAGAACGTACTGCGTGTAAAGGCTTCGGTGAAGGACTTTGAGACGGAGACCAATATGAGTGTTATCTGTGAGGACGGCTCTTTCTATGCTTTCAACGTCAAGTATGCTGATGAGCCGGAGAAGTTAAGTATCGAGATGAAAGACTTTCTCTCCACGACGGAAGGTAGACTGCCGAGCAATCGCTCTGACATTTACTTTAAGGAACTTGGCAACGAGTCGCCCGTATTAGTAAAGCTGATGATGCAGACTATCTATCAGAATGACAGACGCTGCATCAAGCACATCGGTGCTCAGCAGTTTGGTATGAAGTTCCTGCTTCGTGGCTTGTATGCCCATAACGGCTTGCTGTATTTCCACATTCGTATGGAAAACAGCACGAATATGCCGTACTCTGTGGATTTTATCACGTTTAAGGTGGTGGATAAGAAGATGGCAAAGCGCACCGCTATACAAGAGCAGGTGCTTCAGCCACTTCGTGCCTATCATCAGGTGATGCAGGTGCGTGGCATGGGAAGTGAACACACTGTGTTTGCGCTCGAGCAGTTTTCTCTTGCAGAAGATAAGCAGCTTGAAGTGACGCTCTATGAGAGAAATGGCGGTCGTACGCTAACCTTTTATGTAACGGCAGAAGACCTGCAGATAGCAAAGAAGATTGATAACCTCAAACTCAAATGGTAGGCATTATGAAGAAGAAAATCATTTTATCGGCTTGCGTGGCGGTGGCAATGGCTTTTAGCTTGCCATCGCAGGCACAGCGACTGATACCCAAGCAAAGGGGCATAGAGGTTGTAGGAGGTGTTCCGCTTATCAAGGGTGAAAAGTTCCTTGCTGCTGGCAATTTCGGTATGGGAGCATCACTCACCCGATATTTGGGTCGTGAGAATTATACCTTTGTTATGGCAGAGTATGAACAGCAGAATATGCCGTACAGAAGCTATAACGTAAAACTCAAGGATGCTCTCTTGCAGGTGGGTTATATGCACCCTGTTCTCTCCGACAGAGGAAAGAACGTGTTTCTTTATGGTGGCATATCCGCCTTGGGTGGCTATGAGCAACTGAACGAGGACAAAAAGCTGCTGCCCGATGGGGCGACACTGCTCGACCGCTCCCGCTTTGTCTATGGCGGTGCCGTACATGGCTCGGTGGAAGTGTTCCTAACGGACAGGGTTATCTTTCTTGTAAAGGCGCAGGGACGTTTCCTCTTTGGCTCGGACGTGCATCGTTTTCGTCCGGCTGTTTATGCAGGACTAAGGTTTAACTTTTAAGTAGAAGAAAAGATGAA
The DNA here is from genome assembly GCF_055385135.1 of Prevotella histicola. Classification (NCBI taxonomy): domain Bacteria; kingdom Pseudomonadati; phylum Bacteroidota; class Bacteroidia; order Bacteroidales; family Prevotellaceae; genus Prevotella; species Prevotella histicola. The sequence goes on from NZ_AP043793.1 coordinate 956,031, forward strand.
GAAGATATTGAATACGATTTGGGTAATGGGCGTGCTGACCCTTGCCGTGTTTTGCCTATCTGCTTGTGATAGGGATTTGGATGTTCAGCAGTCTTATCCGTTTACGGTGGAGACAATGCCGGTTCAGAAGGACATCATAAAGGGACAGACGGCTGAGATACGCTGCACGCTGAAGCGGGGCGGTGAGTTTGCTGACACTCGCTATACGATACGTTATTTCCAGTCTGATGGCAAGGGCTTGCTAAGAAATGATAACGGCACGGTTTTCAAACCTAACGACCGCTATCCGCTAACAAAAGATGTGTTCCGCTTATACTATACCTCGCTCTCAGCTGACCGCCAGACGATTGATGTCTATGTGGAGGATAGTTTTGGGAAAGTTCAACAGCTGACCTTTAGTTTCAACAACGAGCGAGAAGAGGGCAAGGACAAGCCTGCATCTTCTCGCCACTAAGAACATAATTGATGCGAACGATAAATTCTTTCATTTTACTTTGTGTATTCTGCCTGTTCTGTCAGCCGACCCTTGCCCAGCGCAGGGTGCGGCTGGCAGACTTGCCACCTTTTGAACGTGCGGTTGTCGTAGTGAAATACTTTGAGGGACTGCACGGCTGGAAGAATTATCCGTATGTTGGTTATGGGCATCAGCTGCAATTAGGAGAGCGTTTCACTGCGGATATGACGGAACGGCAGGCAGACTCGCTGCTTCGTGCCGACCTTTGGAAATGCTTTGAACACTTCAAGGGGTATGGGAAGGATGCCCTGCTGCTCAGCCTCCTTGCCTATAATGTGGGTGTAGGGCGACTGCTCGGTTATGGTAAGCATCCCAAGAGTAGGCTGCTACGAAAAATAGAAGCTGGAGACAGGAACTTTTATCGGGAGTATGTTTCATTCTGCCGATATAAGGGAAAAGTTTTGAAAGGATTAGTGAAACGGAGGCAAGTGGAGTTTACCCTGTTTTATATTCCTTGATTTCACAAAATATGCTTCTTACAAGTTTTATCAGCTTGCAAGGTAGGATTTCTTACCGTTTTATTCGTCTTTGTCACTATGAATGAGTAACTTTGCTTGAAAAAGTAATAAATGCTATGTACAGAGGATTTAATTTATCATTAAAGGAAAATTGTTTCGAGCAAGACGATTTCGAAAAATTACAAGAAATAGGCTCGGAAAGTTTTTCGAATCAAAGAGCAAAGATCATAGAAAAAATAAGCTCTTTTGCAAATGGAGATGGTTTTCTTGACGGGAGTAAAATGCAAGCAAACTGGTTCCCCCAAATTAAGGCTGATATTTTTATATCACACTCACATAAAGATGAGGCTCTTGCTATTGCTCTTGCAGGATGGTTAAAAGATACTTTTGGATTAACTGCATTTATTGACTCATGCGTTTGGGGATATGCTAATGAACTCCTAAAACAGATAGATGCTGTCTATTGTCTTAATGGAAATCACTCTTATAGCTATGAAAAAAGGAATTATTCAACAAGTCATGTTCATATGATGCTCTCTGTGGCACTCACTCAAATGATAGACAATACAGAGTGTTTATTTTTCCTGAATACGCCTAACTCAATTACACCTAACACCATCATTAATCAAACAGAATCTCCTTGGATTTATTCCGAAATTGCAACGACGCATTTAATAAGGAGAAGACACTTCTCAGAATATCGATTGAAAAGAACGGTAGAGTCCTTTTCTGAAGGTGGAAGACCCACTCCACGTATTATATATAACATACCAATAGATCATCTTACCGATATTGATAATAGAGTATTGAATAATTGGAAAAAATCCTGGCTAACAGAAGTATATACTCACCATAAGTTGCGACAGTATTCTGAAGATTTAAGTGTACATGCATTGGACAAATTATACGAATTAAAAGAATAATAAAATGAACAAAGAAAAAAAGTTAGATGTTTTAAAAGACTCCGCAGTACAAGCTCACATATCAATGCTTCAAGGTATCATTAATAGAATGGCGGGGAATAGTGCTAACTGTAAAAATTGGACAGTAACTCTTGTTGCTGCGATGCTTGTACTATTGGTTGATAAAGAGATGCAACTCCCAAATGCTTGCCTTTGTTTGATTCCTGTAGGGCTTCTTTATCTACTAGATTGCTATTATCTAGGATTGGAGAGAGCGGTGATTAAATCTCAGAAGGATTTTCTTGACAAACTCTCTGATGATACTTATGTTGACCTAATTTATAGGGTGGAAAATCTTGGAGGTCGATGTACACAGCTCCAGAACACTATCAAAGCGACGTGTTCTCCCTCTACAACACCCTTCTATTTGATTGTAGCCTTAGTCGTTTTATTCTTTGGCAAAATTATCTAATATGGGGAGAACCAAACGGAGGTATCAAGGAGAACTGCTTCGCTTTCGAAAAATATTGAAGAGACCATTGAGGAATATTTTAGCAATAATGCCAGAGGGATTCTCGGAGGAACTCTTTTTATCAGAGTTCAAACTCTTATATTCTTACTTCTGGGATGATATTTGTAGTAAAGCAAAAGAGTACAATAGGATGGATAAGGGGAGAGAAAAGAAAGGACTACCTAAAATATATTTCTTCCCAAAACCTATCAGTTATCTACGATCTATTGCTCTACCCATTATTTATAATGAGGGATTATACAATCAACTTAAGAAGCCAGAGAAGGAGCGAGTTGAGTTTAGGGAAAATTTACTTGAACAGAGTCTATGCAAGCAAAAAAATAGAAAAGATAAAATAGGACAAAATCAAAAGTATGTTCAACACGTAATTCCTAGTTACTCTAATTATTATATTCAAACTTATTTCGCTGGAAAACATCAGAACCCCACTGATATTGATACTCGTTATGCAGTGTTACAAGAAGCTTCTAAGTACAAAAGCCCCGTTACAATAAAGTTCCTTTACAAAGTCAATGCTTCTGAAAGAAATTATCACCTTAGACATTTTGCATTTCTTACATTGCAGAAATTTGGAGAAAAAGAGGTTCGTCTTCGACCGAATAGGAAAGGGGAAAAACGACCTGGGGATAAAATAGTCCCTAATCCTATCAACACCCCAGAAGATTTAATTCGCTTTATCTATAATTCTCAGCTTGAACAAATGAAAACATATGACCTTTTTATATCTCACAGTTCATCCGATAGTGACTTGATACTAAAGATGAAAGCGATTTTAAATAGTTTTGGGTTAAATGTCTATATAGACTGGGTTAGTGATAGAAATGCTTTAAAGCGAGAGTTGACTAATATTAGCACAGCTAAAGCAATTATTGAGAGATTAAAGTCTTCCAAGGCCCTACTATATATCAATACAGATTCTAGCTTTCAATCACAATGGACACCATGGGAATTGGGGTATTTTCACGCACTAAAAGGGAACAGAATATGTGTATATACACCTAATGATACACCTAAGCCTGCTTACATAGATATTTATCCAAGAGTAAACCTTGTAGATGATATTCTTATGGTAGAAACAGAGGGTGGATGTATCTCACTAAAAGATTGGTTAATGGAATAATTTATCAGTTTGAGATTGCGACTTTCTTTTGCTTCTTTTCTTTGGTCGCCTGCTCGTTCAAAGAGAAAGAAAAGAAGCCACGCAAATTTTCGGTTTGCGTGGCTTTTACTATTATTCAGAAGGATATTTTTGCACTTTCGTTATTCTGTCTATTCGTTTGTTGGGGTGTTTGTCAAAAGCCCAATTTATTTCATCATCGGGCAAAGTGCTGTGAATACTGCCACCCCATAACCAATCCACAATTTTGCAGGACTTTCTGCCGTGCGTCTTCCTTGCTCTCCGCAACCACCTCAAACACTCCTTCAAAGACGTATTGTGTCCGAACTCTGTAAAATTTCTTCTTCATAATCTTAAAATTCAACCTTTAATAATCTATATTCCTTTGGTTCTCCATTGGATAATTTGCGGTGTTTGAGCCAGAAGTGATGTGCGCCATAGCCGTATGCAAAGAACTTATCAAGCTCTGTTTCTTCAGCTATTTTGTTGATAGCCGACCTTAACTCCTCTTTGCTGTCGGATAGGGTTATTGCGTTGATAACCCTAATGAGAATATGCGGTATCTCATCCGCATAGTTGTAGATGATATTTTCAATCTCTGTCTTCATATCTCTGATAATTTAATGGTTCATACTTTATGCTGTTGCTTTCATTCTTCGGCTTATAAGTCCTCGATTGGCATTCACAAGGTTTACTATCTGCTCGTGGTATTCTGTATTCTTGTTGCACACTCCACGACTTTGTACCACCTCCAGAGTTCTTAATGATACTTCAATGGTTTCTATTCGCTTGCCTTCAATGGTAGCCGAAAGGATAAGGGAGTCCTCCTTGAGGTAGTATGCATTAGAGAATACGCAATGGTGCATTGATACACCTTCTTCCAAATGCTCCTGCACGCTCTCCAACACGTGGACTTGGATTGTGCCATCTGTAAAAAAGATACCAAAGAACTTGGATTTGAGTTCCTTGAAACGCTTTTCATCTTCCATAGCCTTCTTTTGCTTCTGTTCTATCTCCTCCCTTTCACGCTGTCTGAGAAGTCCCTCGTGTCTGCGGTCGTGTTCGCCTTTAAGGTCTGTTGGGCATAAATATTTTGGATTATGAATATCCTTTCCTAATCTTCTAAGTGTATCTACATAATCACTCCAAAGAGAAATGTCTGCTATCTCATAGCCGTTACGAACTGCAATCTTGTAGGACTGCCATAGTTCTTCAAAAGCCTTCTTGTTGCCAAGAAAGTAACGTAAATGGTCTGTGCGACCTGCTTTTAGCAATGTTTCCACACGGCTGTCTGTAAGCAATGCAGGAATAAACTTAGTAGGCACGATGCCATAGAAATTATGCTTAAAACCATTTCTACGAAGTATGTCTGTAACCTTGAACTTCGGATATATGGGTGAGTAGGCAATATGCTGGTAGGCTTCATTATCGTTGCGTATCGCCATAGGACTATAATAAGAAAAAGTATCAACATAGTGTCCCAATACCCTCTGTATGGCAACCACTGCTTTTCGTCCCTGCATATTCCACCAATATTGCCCAATCTCAATTATAGACGTCTGTGCTTTGTAACCTTTCTCCATACCCACAATAAGTAGGAACATACGTAATACTTGAAACTCTCCGCAAGTGGTAAGTAGGGTGAAATACTGCTTCTGCTGCAACTTGCGCTCGTATGTTTCCTTGACCTGCAACTTTGCCCTACAATGAGGGCAAGTACAAGTTTCTCTCTGTTTGTCCATTACCCAACTATGCCCACAATCCATACAAGTAGTGCGACCTTTTGGCAATCGGTAGGCAAAGTGGTCTATGCACTCACGGAATGCCCACTTACTTTGTGTCTTGGTTATTGGGCGAAGATGCTTGCTTTGTTCCAAAACCGCCTTCTCAAATTTGTTTCTCGGTTTCATAGGCTTAAAAATCAAATAATGATGGTTGTACTTGGGTTGCTATGTTCTCGGTCTTTTTCACTCGTGCGTTACGGCTCTGTAACTTGGCAAGTTCCTCACGCTGATATTGCTTAATGGCTTCCTGCCTTGCTTCGGCTCTTTCTTCCTCTGTGAGTTCTACAATGTGATTGACGGCAACTTGGCAAGAAACAGCCTTGCCGACTTCTATATCGTCCTCATCATAGTAGTGAACAGCCATAGAGAAGATTTCATCATCATCAAAGCCGTTGCAACCGCTTTTCTGCACTTCATTAAGAATATAGGTGATGCACTCCTCAATATTCTTGTTCGGTTTCATCAAGTTAGGAGCAAACAAAGGGTCTGTCATAGCACGCTGATTGAGATACTCGGCTATTGTCCGTGTGAAATGTTCTGTACCTTTCATTGTCGTATAAGTTTTGATGTTGTTAATACTTGGGAATTTCTACTATTTGATTGATACGCCCATATAGGTAGGCTCTTAGGCTTGTTCTGTCGGGTGCGTAATACTCTGTCCATTGTCCGTACTGATTGACAAGGTATTTCTTCAGCACTTCAAAGAAGTCAAAGCGATAGCCTTGCAGTGGAACGGCTGTACGGAAATAGGTATTAGAGTTCACCGCTTCACATAGCCAATTCTTTTCCTCACGGCTCATACACTCACCACGATTGAGTTTCACACGTAGGAGATATACTTTGCTATTACAAAGGCTCTCCAAAGGGGGAACGTCCCATTGTACAAACTTAATTGCCAACACTTGCTCACTTTTTTCAGCCGTAGGGTTAATGCGGTAATGAGAGGAGGAGCTATATCCTTTTCTGTTCATCGAAGATGTTGTATTTACTTTTTGCTTATCCATAGCGACATTTTTTTTATGCGTCCAAAGATCGGAGTATGCTGATTCCTTTTTGTAGCAAAATAGAGGTAGCGGGGCGGGCTTGCACAAGGTTTTGGCGGAAAATACAACCCGTAGGTGTGGAGATTTTCCAGACAAACCAAGCGGCTTAGGACCTTGGGAAAGCCACAAGCCCCGTACTACCTTTGCGGATAAAAAGGGAACAGCATCCGTCTTCTTGTCATCGCATATCGTGGAGCATTGGAAAAGAAGCGAAAGTGCAACGACCATAGTGGAAAATAGAAAAGGTGGCTATCTCAAAATGCGAGATAACCACCTGATGAACGATAAATGAAAGTGTTTACAGATTACATCGTCGTGCTTCTCAAAGCACGCAAAGCAGGATGGCACAGAGAATTGCCAGCCAGAAGAGAATGCTCAGCAGCGTAAATGTCACTTTTAGAATTACCCTGACTATAAAGCGTAGTATCAGAAAGCCTGCAATGACAGAGACGGCAGTTACGACTTGCGGCGTTACCATCTTCGATATAAGCCAAATGACACCGATAACGATGGAAAGTAGGATTGCGAGTTCGATAAAGCGTGTCCAAGAGAAGCGGCGGACTTGCTTGGGAGAAGTCGGCTGCTGCTTGATATTATCGGTTTTGTTTGATGCGTCTGCCTTGATGAAGGCAGGTGTGTGAACGATTTCGTTAAGCCGTGAGGACAATGGAAGCTCGCTTCTATTGTCTCGGCGAGAAATCGCACTTTTAAGAACATCTTGATTCATGATGATTGTATTCATATCGGAGCTTTTAATAGTTCAAGAGCAATAACAAGATGCGCAGGCTACACAAAGACAAGTGTTTGTACAAACTCTTGGCGTGTGGAGCGGAGCGTTTATCTTGGCTCTTGACACTACAAAAGCTCCCGATGGTGCTACATCAAGTCATGTTCTTACTATCGACGGTTGGCAGGCCATTAACCTCTATAAGCAGAACGATTGTCCCTGTCAGTTCGGTGTAGAGTTTCTCATACTCTGGAATTGAGCCAAAGTCGTCTGTCAGTTCGTACTTATTGAAAACGCTTTGCACAGCCTTATTCTTCAGAAGCATTGGTGTTAGTCTTTCAGGAAGAGGAGAAGGGAGTTCTTTCTCGAACTCATTCTCTAAAACTGAAACAAGGGTGTCGTACTTGGAGAAATGCAGTCCTTGATACAGAACTTCGCTTGCCATCGTCTCCGCCTCGGGATGAGAAAAGCCTTGTGCCACTGCATCGCAGTAGGTGGTAAGGGCTTCATCGGCTCTTGCCGTTATGAATGGTTTGTCACTTAGCATTTCGGGGAAATGCTCACTGAGGTAGTTCTCTAACTTCAAACGGAAGTAAGAAAGCTCTTTCTTTGTTTCCATAATCATCTATTATTTTAGGGTTATACATTAATATATTATATGCCCATAGTTGTATTGAACTTACTGAGTTTTCCAGCCAGTTCTTCCATGTCACGTTCCACTTTCTTGTTTGTTATTCGTGCATAAATCTGAGTTATTCTGATATTTGTATGTCCAAGCATCTTTGATACAGACTCCATTGGTACCCCTTTGGATATAGACATAGTGGCGAAAGTATGCCTTGCCATGTGGAAGGTCAGATTCTTTTTTATGCCACAAAGGTCGGCAATTTCTTTCAAATATGAGTTGATACGCTGGTTGCTCAACATAGGAAAGACTTTCCCCCCTTTTCTATTGATGTCGTAGTACTTTCTTATAATGGCAAGTGGAATGTCCAGTAACATGACGTTTTCATCTACGCTTGTCTTGTATCTCTTGGTGATGAGCCATTGTCTTTCTTCTACGGTAACAATTTTATCGTAGGTAAGATTATATACGTCAATGTAGGCTAATCCCGTGAAGCAGGAAAAAATAAAAATATTCTTTACTAACTCCAGCCGTTCTATGTCAAAGTGCTTCTTCATAATACAGAGTACCTCTTCTTCTGTGAGGTAGCCACGATCTACCAATTCATAGCGCAGCTTGTGATTCGCAAATGGATCATGCATGATAAGTCCTCTGTTCCTCGCATAGTTCACGACCGTTTTCAGGTTTCTCAATTTCTTGGTGGTTGTGTTATGCACGCCACCTACAACAGATGTAAGGTATAATTCGAAGTCCTGAACAACGGCACTTGTCAGTTCTGTCAGTCCAATATCCTTGCGATGATACTTTGCTTGTAGGAAATCCTGAAAGTTCTGCCTCACCACCTTATACTTATAAAAAGTACCCTTTGTTAATGTCTTACCAACTTGTTGTGTGATGGAGTCTATGTACTTGTCAAAGACTGGCAGAAAAGTTGTATATTCTTTGTCTGTACCAAGGAATACCGACCTGATAAGGTCTATGGAAAGTTCCTCTGATGTTTCATATTTCCTGTAAATCTGCATCAGTGTTGTTGTCAGTGCATCTATAGAAGCATTAATGGAGAGTGCTTCTGCTGTTCTGCCAATCATTCTGCTGGTTTTGTTACTCCACTTGGATTTATCCACAAAAATTTTAGTGGATCCAAGATTTGCCTTTTCGCCACCGAGATATATTCGGAGCATTACAGGTGATTTTCCTTCTTTGTTCTCATAGTTGGAACGTAGGTAGTAGGATACCTTGAAAGTCGTTTTCATAACACATCATTTTAGTGTAGCTTTTTGGCTACAAAGTTCGACATAAGTTCTTGAAAACGAAAGTTTTGCATGCCGTCAATTTGATAGTCATTTTCCATTCATTGCTACATTTTTTTGAGAGCCTGCTTTTGTGTAGCAATTTCTGTAGCAGAAAATGACCGAATGATGACTATCAAAAGGTATAGTTTGGCAGTCAAACGGATATGGATAAAAAACAAAAAATCGCTGTAAAACCTTGATTTTACAGCGATTATCCTTGTTTTGAAGGCTAAAATGACGTATTGTTTGACATCCTTTTGAAACCTATTTGTGGACCAGCCTGGGCTTGAACCAGGGACCTCCAGATTATGAGTCTGTTGCTCTAACCAACTGAGCTACAAGTCCGGGTTTCTTAATTCGGCTGCAAAGATAATGAAAAATAATGAAAAGATAGAAACAACATGAAAGGAAAATTAAACTTTTAACACATTTTGAGTAGTCGGATAAAGACTTTATGGCCCTTTTAAAGTAACTTTGCATGTCTGTAAGGCATGTTTGTTCTGCAGTTCCTGACCTCTGTATGCGTGACATGATAGGACAGATCACACCTTTACGAGTAAGACTATTGGACAATATTCTATAGGCATTTAATTTAAAATCTGTATATAAAAGACTTTGAGAACAATATATATTAAACAGGGAGAAGTACCGAAGTTACCACCCCTTGTTGCTACTATAGGCTTCTTTGATGGGGTACATCGCGGTCATCAGTTCTTGATTAATCAGGTTATTGATGAGGCTAAAAGGAACGAGATGGAGTCTGCTGTAATCACATTCGATGCACATCCCCGTCAGGTTCTGCAGTCTGAATATCAGCCAGAGTTGCTTTCTACCCTTGAAGAGAAGCTATTGTTACTATCGAAGACACATGTAGAGAATGTCATTGTGTTACATTTTGATAAGTCATTGGCAGCCTTATCAGCCCGTAACTTTATGGATGAAGTTCTTTCTAAACAACTGAATGTAAAGGAACTCCTTATAGGTTATGACAATCGTTTTGGTCATAATCGTCAGGAAGGGTTTGATGATTATGTCCGATATGGGCATGAAATAGGAATAAAAGTCCTTCATGCAGATCCATTCCAGCCTAACGGAGAAAAAATAAGTTCCTCTTTAATACGCAGATATATTATGCAAGGAGAGATGGAAGCTGCCAATCGCGCGTTAGGATATGCCTATTCTATAAAGGGAAAGATCGTAAAAGGTTATCAGAACGGTCATAAGTTGGGATTTCCAACAGCCAACCTTGACATGAGCTCCAGCTTAAAACTCATCCCCGCATCTGGTGTTTATGCGGTGAAAGTCCGTCTGGAAGACTCTGTAGAGTGGAAAAGAGGAATGATGAACATTGGTATACGCCCCACTTTCAATGGTTCAAAAATTTCTTTAGAAGTGAATATTTTTAATTTATCTGACAACTTGTACGATCAGACTCTTTGTGTTTCTTTTGTACAACGCATACGAAAAGAGAGGAAATTTGAATCCTTGGAAGCATTGTCTCATCAGCTCGAACAAGACAAGATAGCCGTAAACCACCTATTTGATGCCATTGATTAATTCATAAAATATAGATCATCAACTGTCATAAATTTGCTTATATGAATAATAAAAACATATGGACTTCGATCCTCTACATCATCTTGTTTATATCAGCTTTCGTACTATTACAGGTCTTTGGTAGCTGGATTGCCAAAGGATGTTATGCCCTTATCAAGGGAATTCCATTGTCTGAAGTATCCAACTATAGTAATAGTTCTGAACTACAATCCGTTATTGACGTTCTTGGTAGTCTTTTGACGATCGTTATTTTTATCCGAGCAAGATGGTCAAAGGTATCAAGAGATTATCTAAAAGCACGACCATGGGCTGTCCTAATGTGGACCTTCTTGTTGACAATTGGCTCTATTCTTCCCATGGAATTTATATCTGAGAAAGCAAATCTGACGTTACCAGACCAGACACAGCATTTCTTTGAGCTCATAATGAAGACTCCTTGGGGATATATAGCCGTAGCAATAATGGCTCCAATAGCCGAAGAACTTGTTTTTCGTGGGGCAATATTGAACAAACTTCTAAGTAGTCTTAAGGGTGACCAACATTGGATTGCCATCGTTTTATCAGCTTTGATATTTGGAATTATCCATCTGAACTTTGTACAAGGGCTGCATGCTTTCCTTATAGGACTACTGTTAGGGTGGATGTTTTACCGAACAGGCAGTGTAATTCCTGGTATTTTATTCCATTGGGTGAATAATACTGTAGCATTTTTGATGTTCCATTTAATGCCACAGATGAATGATGGAAAGCTTATAGACCTGTTTCATGGTGATAGCCGACTAATGTATGGTGGATTATTCTTCTCACTTTGTATTCTTATCCCATCACTTTTCCAACTTGTAATACGGATGCATAAAGCGAAATAAACGGTCTTTGAATGTTAAGACCGATAAATTAAAAAGAGTCCGGGTTCTATGGAAAGATCTTCCAAAGAGCCTGGACCTTTTTTGTTTATATGATAACCTGATTACATGTTATCACATTCTTCGTTCTCATGAACAGGGATTTTAGCCTCCTTAGTGGTCTTCTCTGCCTTGTAACCAAACTTCTCGAAAGACTTCTGAATCAAGTTTTCATTGGTCTTCTGAGCGTCATAAGTGACATAAACCTTCTGTTCATTAGCATCAGTTTTAATCTCTTTTACCCCCTTAACAAAGCGAAGATTGTTCTTAACCCTTGCTTCACAGTTTGCGCAATGCATCTGTGGTGTTGTTGTGAAAATAACTGTTTTGAGGTCTTTTGCTGATGCAATCATGGCTACCATGAGGAGCATCATTGTGAAAATTGCTTTCTTCATAATCGTTTATTGTTTTGTTTGTTTATTGATTGTTTGATATTATTGATACCAAATGAGAATTACATGCGCTTTCCAAGGTTAAGTCTTATGCCCACATACCCCATTGCGCCTTGTATTGGACCATATATCATAGTAGGTTCGAAACCGTTATCCCAAGGGTTCTGATAGCCTACAATTGGGTTCTTCTGCTTGAAATTCGTAAGATTCTCACCACCTATATAAACAGAGAAGTGACGGAAGTAACGCGTAATCTGTGCATTAAGTTGCCCATAGGCCTTATAATTACGATCCCATGAAAGGTTTCCTGATGCAAGAGTATAAGGTTCAGGCATACGTCCACCACCATTCAATGCCACTGTTGCATCGAACTGCCAGAGTCCTAAAGGCGTCTTATAGCTTGCAGTTAACAATCCTTTGTATCGGCTTTGTAATGGTTTCCACATCAATTGGCCGTTGTATGTTGCCTTTACGAGGTTATAACGATAAGCTGCAGTTAGTTCAAGGCCTTTGAAAAGAGGATAAGATGCATCTATCTGGAATGTATGAGAGTAACTTTTTCCGTCTAAATTGGTGATATGAAGCTCTTGCGGATTTGTGTCATAGTCAACAATTGCCTGCGAAAGGAAGTGAGTATAATAATACTCTGCATTCAGTTTCAATGTCTTTTGACCAACAGGAATCAGGAAGGCAAGGCATGTCCCATAGTTCCAGGCAGACTCTTGATTGAGTTTATCAACGATAAGTCGTCTACCAGAAGCCATCAAATAGTTATTTTCAGCCAATGCATGTGGACTTCTATAACCCTTTCCTGCAGAGAGACGGATAGTAAGGAAGCTTGCAGGAACCCACTTCAAATGGAATCGGGGAGTAACGAACGTACCATAAACATTACTATGATCTACGCGTAACCCAGCCATAGCAATGAACTTTCCATTGACATTATAAGTGTATTGCACGTAAGCTCCTGGCGTTGTTTCACTTTCAATACCACCTACAAGTGGGTATAAATTACCGTAATTTGATGGTATTGCTCCCACTGGCAACGACAGATTCTGATGTAAATAATCATAGTTGAGACTTAAACCAGCCGAAAGGTTGTGCTCTGGAGTGAAGTTTGTCTCAAAGATTAAAGATGCATATGCATTCTTTTCGTTCACATCATACTGTTTAATACCATATGATGCATTCTGTTTATGCATAGAAACATTACCCATAAGTGCCATGTTTGTTCCATGTTCCGGGTTCAAAATGATAGCATGCTTCATATAGGCTTCGTAACGATCCGTACCTATATTAATACGATAAGGTTCCAGTCCAGCTGTCATTGAGTGGTGGTGATTGACCTGACCGCTCATCCTGTCTTCTTTTAAGAGGGATAAACCAGCATGGAGCATATAGTTACCAGTCTTCCAATACCACCTATTTTGCAGGTTATACTGTCTCACTTGTGGGTCATCTTGGAAGCCATCTCCATTGCCATCATGCTTACTCCAGTTGTTTTCAAAGTGTGCCAATAGTTCCGTACTAAGGTTTTTGTTACCATTGATATGGATATTTCCATCAGCATTTGCCTCAAATTTCCCCATCGTATTACCATAAAGATTAACCGAAACACCTGTTGGATCTTCTGGTTTAACGTACTCTACGTTTATCTGACCAGTCATTGCCTCATAGCCATTCTTAACAGATGAGTTGCCTTTGCTAACCTGTAAGCTCTTCATCCAGCTACCTGGAACATATCCGAGACCATATGGAAGGGCTGCACCACGGAAGTTTGGAAGGTTCTCTGTGAGCATTTGGACATACGTTCCACTAAGTCCCAGCAGCTTAACTTGTCTTGCTCCCGTTGTAGCATCAGAGTAGTTGACATCTACGGAGGGATTATTTACGAAACTTTCTCCCAGGTTACAGCATGCTGCTTTGAAGAGTTCATCACGTAAAATATCTTTTCCGTTGATGGCACCAGCCAATGTTCGTACCGTTGCTGCACGTGCTGTGACGGTGACATTATCCAATGTCTGGTCTTTCAGAGTTGCTGTTGAGTCGGGAGTTGACTGTTGAGCAGAGGCTGATATGCAAGTTAATAATGACAGACTTGCTAAGTATATAATTTTATTCATTGCCTTTGATTAATGTTTAAAGATGATGTTTCAATATAAATAAGGTGTGATTACCTACATTCATATTGTGCTATATCACGAAACTTTCCACCAGTTAACAGACGCTTATCTAATCATTCATAAGTCTGATAACCAGTGTGACACCTCCGAATATTCTCTCTTAAAGGTGTAGAGAATATCCTCTTTAAATCAAAAGCATTGTAAGAATGCGAAGATATTGCCGCGGTGGGCTATGCCAAAGCAATGACAACATCTTCTCTGGAGCCTTTGTCTGAACAAGCAAAGGCAACAATTCACAACTTGTCGTTAGTTGTGGAAGAAGTGATAACTGCACTGGATGAAACTGATGTGTTACAGTTTGAGCAGTATTCGTTGGTGAGAGCGTCTTTATTTGCATCTTCATGCAGTGCTTGGCATCAGAATTCTTGCAATTCTTTTTCTCCATTTGCTGCGCTAAAGACACATTACCCGTATGCTCGCACACCATTGTCATGATGCCCGAACCAATCCATACTATCAAAATTGAGAGTAAGATTGAAAATAATATATTAATAGACTTTCTCATTATCCGCATGCAAAGTTAGGGATTTATTTGTATATTTGCAAAGTTTTTAATTTTAATTTAGATGTTAAAAATACGCCTTAATAGGCGAATCGGGTATATTGGAGGCATAGTTTTAGCTATTCTCCTATTGTTATATTTGGCTTATCGTTGTCAACCTCTGTCTCAAAAGAACATGGAAGAGAGTACTGTGATTGTCAGTCAGTCATCCTATTACCAAATAGAGGTGAATGGTAAACCCAGAATTTATTTCTCAGACTATAGTGATTCGTCTTTTGTTGGCGGTTCTATCAATAAGGATTCTATCTATAAACGGCGTATCGAGCAGCACGGATATTGGGTAAATCGTTTCTCCATCATACCCTCTTGCTTTGGTCGTATCGTCATTGGATGGAATCATAAGCCCTCACGAATAGTCAATTTAAGGGATAATCACTTAAAGAAACTGCTCTTTCACTCACTAATACAGATGGACGCTGAACTAGGGGGACTACAAACCAAGCGTAACGAACTGGGATATTATCTCCGTGTACACAGTGTGCAAGATTACGGATATAACAAGATTGCAGACTATCACGCAATGGTTGTACATCAAATGGACTCTCTTCAGAGAATCATGAAGGTTGTACATGACATGACGTTGTCAACTTCCCACCTTCAGATAAGACAGATTAACAACTATGTTATACAACCGAATGCTAATAAAAAGACTATCTCCTGCAATCGCCTGAAGATATATAAAGAGTCACAGACTGTACTTTTGCAGACCGAAACGGGTATGACTCCTTTCGGTATCTCTACACGTTTAACCATCCCCAAGGCGATTGACAATCTAAAACAACACCATCTTCTTCACCCGAAATCGGTAGGTCCCGAGATAGAAGGAATACATCTTCCCAGCGGTATATATAAAGGTGAAACACAGAAAGGTATCCCTAATGGATATGGAAAGTTGTTCGGCAACAATGGTAGTTTCTATGACGGACACTGGAAAAGAGGCAAACGAGATGGCTTTGGTATCTATGTTGCCCCTAACGAATACTTACAAGTAGGAGAATGGAAGAATGATATCTTTAAGGGAGAACGTCTCACGTACACCACAGAACGTATCTACGGAATAGACCTTTCACGACATCAGCATGAACAAAATAATAAGTATTACCATATCTACTGGAACAAACTACGTATCACAGACCTCGGAACACTGAGTTCCAAGACGATCAATGGCAAGGTTGATTACCCTATTTCATTTGCTTATGTCAAATCAACTGAAGGCTGTACCATACTTAATGCCTATTACTTAACGGATTATACAGAGGCACGTCGTCATGGCATAAGGACAGGAACCTACCATTTCTTTTCGACAACTACGCCTGGTGCAGCACAAGCGGACTATTTTCTAAAACATAGCAAGTTCAATAAGCACGATCTTCCTCCGGTATTGGATGTAGAACCAAGTGATGTCCAGATAGCGAAAATGGGCGGAGCAAAGGTTATGTTCAGGAGTATTCGTGCGTGGTTAGAGCGTGTAAGACAACGCACGGGAAGGCGTCCTATCCTCTATATCAGCCAATCTTTTGTAAACCAATATCTACCTTTGGCTCCTGATTTAACTGATAATTATTTGGTTTGGATAGCTCGTTATGGAGAATATAAGCCAAATGTAAAACTGATTTATTGGCAACTCAGCCCTGATGGTAAGGTGCGTGGGATACATGGTGGCGTAGATATCAACGTCTTCAATGGATATCGGAATCAGTATGAAGACTTCCTTAAACGACATTGTTTCTGATTCTGACGACTTATGAAACAAGAAAGGATTCTCTGAAGAGGAATAAACTTATCACACTCTACAAAGAATCCACTAAGCATACCCAGCAGTTGGGTGCTCTTGTACCCAACGAATAAGTCCTCTTGTACCCAACCGCTGGGTAGCAGACTACCCAACTGTTGGGTACAACTCCACCCTACTGCTGGGTACAATTTCTGTCTTTTACTGGCACGTTCATGCTCCGCACATATGGTGCGCACGCCCAGCACATATGGAGTTGACGCCCCGCACATATGGAGTTGTTGGCAAGCACCATTCGTGCTCATCACTCAACACCATTCCATTTCCGCACTCCTTCTCCTCCAAATCACACCCTTAAGAAAGCAAACAACAAACTATGAGATAACGTTCATCAGCAATTAAAACACAATATCAGCCGCATTTTGCGAATAATTTCGTAAATTTGCAACCTATAAGAATATATTCGATTTAATAATAAAGATGAACGTTTTAGAATTATCTGAGCAGGAGATTGGCCGTCGCCAAAGCCTGCAGGAATTGCGTGACATGGGAATTAATCCCTATCCAGCAGCAGAGTTTCCCGTAAATGCTTACTCTACTGACATCAAAGAGCAATTCAAGGAAGACGAACAGCGTGAGGTTGTCATTGCAGGACGTATGATGGGACGTCGTGTTATGGGTAAAGCTTCCTTCGCAGAGATACAGGATAGCAAAGGTAGAATCCAAGTTTATATCACTCGTGACGACATTTGTCCAGGTGAAGACAAAGACTTATACAACAAAGTATTCAAGAAACTGCTTGACATTGGTGACTTCATCGGTATCAAAGGCTTTGTATTCAAGACACAAATGGGTGAGATTTCCGTTCATGCAAAGGAGATCACACTACTCTCAAAGAGTCTGAAACCACTGCCTGTCGTAAAGTATAAGGACGGTGAAGCATACGATAAGTTTGAAGATCCAGAGCAGCGTTATCGCCAACGTTACGTTGATCTCGTTGTGAACGATGGCGTTAAGGATACCTTCTTGAAGCGTGCTACGGTCTTACGTACCATGCGCCAGTTCTTTGATGAAGCTGGTTACACAGAAGTAGAGACCCCAACACTGCAGAGTATCCCTGGTGGAGCAAGTGCACGTCCATTCATTACACACTTCAATGCACTGAACATTGATATGTACATGCGCATTGCAACAGAGCTATACCTCAAGCGTTTGATCGTTGGTGGCTTTGAAGGTGTTTATGAAATTGGCAAGAACTTCCGCAACGAAGGTATGGACCGCTTCCATAATCCAGAGTTCACTTGTGTCGAACTGTACGTTCAATACAAGGATTACAATTGGATGATGTCATTCACAGAGCGCCTGTTGGAGAAGATTTGTACCGAAGTTAACGACAAACCTGAAGTACAGGTAGGTGATAAAACAATTAGTTTCAAAGCACCATTCCGCCGCTTGCCTATCCTCGATGCTATCAAAGAGAAGACTGGTTTCGACTTAAACGGCAAGACAGAGGAGGAGATTCGCAACATAGCTCTCAATGATTTGAAGATGGAAACCATTGATGAGAGCTTTGGTAAAGGCAAGCTCATTGACGAAATCTTCGGCGAATTCTGTGAAGGAACATACATTCAACCAACCTTCATCACTGACTATCCTATTGAGATGTCACCACTAACGAAGAAGCATCGTTCTAAGCCTGAGCTGACAGAACGCTTCGAATTGATGGTCAACGGTAAAGAGTTGGCAAATGCTTACTCTGAGTTGAATGACCCAATCGACCAAGAAGAGCGATTCATTGATCAGATGCACTTGGCTGATAAGGGGGACGATGAGGCAATGATCATTGACCAAGACTTCCTCCGTGCATTACAGTATGGTATGCCTCCTACATCTGGTATCGGTATTGGTATTGACCGTCTTGTCATGCTTATGACTGGAAAAGAATACATTCAGGAGGTTATGCTCTTCCCACAAATGAAGCCTGAGCCAAAGATTCCACAAAGTTCTGTAAAGGAATGGGCTGAACTTG
Source organism: Prevotella histicola (assembly GCF_055385135.1). NCBI lineage: Bacteria > Pseudomonadati > Bacteroidota > Bacteroidia > Bacteroidales > Prevotellaceae > Prevotella > Prevotella histicola. The sequence goes on from NZ_AP043793.1 coordinate 974,382, forward strand.
GGGTAGCTGAAGACTGGGTATATGTTCTGCGAAAAGCAGGCTTTAACCTCATCTCTGACATCAAAGACGAGAAGGCACAAGGCTTACAGCAGAAGCTCGGAGAGATCAACAAGAAGTATAAACTCGGTTATGAGAAGCCTTCAGTTGATGATATTCAACAGTGGATTGATAAAGCAAAATAACAAATCCATAACTAACTCCTGTACAAAGGGAGTGCTTTTGTATGCTCTTTAGTGTGTAATTTAATATATACCATAGAGCATCATACTGCAAAAGCTTCTTCTTTTGTAAGGAATTAGCGGAGATGTAAAGCAATGTTCGACGTTGGTAAAATAGCAATCATAGGAAGCGGTAGCTGGGCAACAGCTATCGCTAAGATTGTTATTGAGCATACTCACGACATCGGTTGGTACTTTCGAAAGGAAGACAAGATTGAAGAATTCAAACGAAAAGGACATAATCCGGCATATCTTACTAGGGTTCATTTCAACTTAAATGAGATCTTTTTCTCATCAGACATCAATGAAATTGTTGAAGAATACGACACTTTAGTATTCGTTACACCATCTCCTTACTTAAAAGACTTACTGAAAAAACTCAAGAAAGAGCTTCACTCTAAGCTTATTGTTACAGCTATTAAAGGTATAGTACCAGATGAAGACCTCGTCTGTTCAGAATATTTTCATAAGGCATATAGCGTACCTTACGAGAACTTAGCAGTCATAGGAGGGCCTTCACATGCTGAGGAAGTAGCCATGGAACGGCTTACCTATCTTACTATAGGCTGTTCTGACGTGGACAAAGCACGTAGTTTTTCGGAGAAATTGGCATCAAGCTATGTAAAGACCAAGACCTCTCAAGACGTCATAGGCATTGAGTATGCCTCCGTATTGAAGAATGTCTATGCTATAGCAGCTGGTATGTGCTATGGCTTAAAGTATGGGGATAACTTCCAAGCTGTGCTGATGTCGAATGCAATGCAGGAGATGAACCGCTTCCTTAATACCATTAATCCCATAGAAAGGGCTATCATTGACAGCGTTTATCTTGGTGATCAATTAGTCACAGGGTACAGTAAGTTTTCACGTAACCACACCTTCGGTGCAATGATAGGGAAAGGATACAGTGTAAAGGCAGCACAGATTGAAATGGAAATGGTGGCAGAAGGGTACTTCGGAACAAAATGTATGAAGGAGATAAACCGTCGGTTGCATGTCAACATGCCTATCCTTGATGCGGTATACAACATCCTTTACGAGCGTATCAACCCACAAACGGAAATAAAATTATTAACAGATTCATTTAGATAAACACAAATGGAAAGTATTAAGTTAGACATTACGAAAGCCGCCCAGTTCTTGAATCCGGGCGCAGTAGAGGCTTATGCACCTCACGTAGCTGCTGCTCAAGAAGCATTAGAAAAGGCTACTTGTCCTGGCAATGACTTCCTTGGATGGCTTCATTTGCCATCAAGCATTACCCCAGAGTTCCTCAGTGAGATCCAGGCTGTTGCCAACACACTCCGTGAGAAATGTGAGGTTGTAGTCGTAGCAGGCATTGGCGGCTCTTATCTCGGTGCTCGTGCTGTCATTGAAGCTTTGGGTAACAGCTTCGCTTGGCTTGTAAACGACAGAAAAAATCCTACGATTCTCTTTGCAGGAAACAATATTGGAGAGGATTATCTCTCGGAATTAACAGACTATCTTAAGGGTAAAAAGTTTGGTGTTATCAATATTTCAAAGTCTGGAACAACGACAGAAACAGCCCTCGCATTCCGTCTTTTAAAGAAGCAATGTGAAGAACAGATGGGTAAAGATGCCGCAAAAGACGTCATCGTAGCCATCACTGACGCTCATAAGGGTGCTGCACGTGCTGCCGCAACCAAGGAAGGTTACAAGACATTTGTTATCCCTGACAATGTTGGTGGACGCTTCTCGGTCCTCACACCAGTTGGTTTGTTACCTATTGCTGTTGCAGGTTTTGACGTAAAAGCATTGGTAGAAGGTGCACAGGTAATGGAGAAAGAGACTTCAAATGAGGTTCCATTTGCAAACAATATTGCAGCTCGTTACGCATCAGTTCGCCAAGGTTTATACTCTCAAGCAGGTAAGAAGATTGAGATTGTTGCCAACTTCCAGCCTAAACTTCACTTCTTCGCAGAGTGGTGGAAGCAACTCTATGGAGAAAGCGAAGGCAAGGATCACAAGGGTATTTTCCCTGCTGCTTGTGACTTTACAACCGACCTTCACTCAATGGGTCAGTGGATTCAAGAGGGTGAACGTTCTATCTTTGAGACTGTCATCTCTATTGAACAGCCTAACACAAAGCTCCTTTTCCCACATGACGATGAGAACCTTGACGGTTTGAACTTCCTCGAAGGTAAGCGTGTTGATGAGGTAAATAAGATGGCAGAGCTCGGAACTCGTTTGGCTCACGTTGATGGTGGCGTTCCTAATATCCGTATCAGCGTACCAACATTGAATGAGTATTACCTCGGTCAGCTCATCTATTTCTTTGAGAAAGCCTGTGGTATCAGTGGTCTGATCATGGAAGTTAACCCATTCAATCAGCCTGGTGTAGAGGCTTACAAGAAGAATATGTTTGCTCTTTTGAATAAGCCTGGCTATGAGGCTGAGAGCAAAGCAATACAGGAAAGACTTACAAAAGAAAAGTAAAAATACGAAAATCCTCCCTCATTCCCTTACAGAAAAAGGGGTGAGGGGGGCTTTTTTATTATCTATGCAACCAACTTCACCTAAAGTCGTCCTCTTTGATATGGATGGCGTCCTTTATGATTCGATGCCCAATCATGGTATTGCATGGCAGCGTGCCATGAAAGAATTCGGGATACATTTCACTGTTGAAGACTCCTATGCCACTGAAGGTGCACGCGGTGTTGATACCATCCGGAAATATGCCAAGGCACAACTCGGAAAGGAACTTACTGAGGAAGAGGCACAGAAGATGTATGACCTGAAGGCACATTACTTCCATGAGATGCCTGAAGCAAAGATTTTTGATGGAGTAACTGACCTTATGAAGAAGATTAAGGACAGTGGGTTGAAGATCGGTATAGTAACAGGAAGCGCACAACGCCCACTCATCGAACGTGTGACACACGACTTTGGAGATTTCGTTTCACGAGATCAGATAACAACGGCATTCGATGTAAAACGAGGCAAACCTAACCCTGATCCATATCTAATGGGGCTAAAGAAGGCTGGCAACTATGCGCCTTCAGAAGGTATTGTTGTTGAGAATGCTCCGCTGGGAGTACGTGCAGGCGTTGCAGCCGGATGCTACACGGTAGCTATTAACAGTGGACCTTTGGCTGATTCGGTACTCATAAATGAAGGTGCCAACATTCTTTTCCCAACTATTCGTGAGTTTGCCGACAACTGGAAAGAAGTTTTAAACAACATTTCCAATCGTTGCTAACAGTAGAAACGTTTCATATTCATTAGCAAACCTGTACCTTATTATATACGCTATAACAACCGAAACAAACACACCGTCTTATCTTTTACTTATGTGCAGCAGCCCAGCACATATTGAGTTGACACCCAGCACATATGGTGCTGATGGTAAACACCATTCGTGTTTAGCATCTTTCACATTCCAATGTTCTATCGTTGTGAGAACATTTTGTTTCTGAGAAAGGGGTTTATCACCAATATTGAGCTAAAAATTCCTAACCATCTGGAATTTATTCTGTCAATAAGTAACACGAAGTATTTATTAATTTGCTGTCACTTCTGTCACTATTTAAAACGGAATAACATACTAATAAACAAGCGATTAGTAAGATGTTAAAAAGTGACAGCAACTATTCTTTTATTTTATTTCCAGTATTTAGAAGGCTTCACGGTACTTATTTTCTTCTTTATCTTCAAGCATAGAGAGGTAACTATTGTACCGACTCTCTGCGATGTAATGCTCCTCAACAGCTTTACGCACTGCACAACCTGGTTCATGAGTGTGTGTACAATTAGAGAATTTGCAGTCCTTTGAGAACTTGAAGATCTCCCGGAAATAGCTGGTAAGTTCCTCCTTCTCTATATCAAAAGTACCAAATCCCTTGATTCCAGGGGTATCTATCAGGTAACCTCCTGATGGTAATTCCAACATTTCACTGAATGTCGTAGTGTGCATGCCCGTATTATGTGCATCAGAAATCTCTGCTGTACGGAGATTTACATGTGGAAGCAGAGCGTTAATGATAGTCGACTTCCCCACTCCACTATTCCCACTTAACAGTGTTATCTTATCTGCTAATAACGGTTTCAGAGCCTCTACGCTAAAAGGAGAGTCTGCATCAGCACTGGCTTGTATCTCTACACACCGATAACCAATCGTCTCATAAAGATTCATCACAGCATGCTGATAACGCAATTCATCCTCAGAAAGGAGGTCATGTTTATTAAAAACAAGGATGACAGGTATGCGATAAGCCTCAGCACCAGCAAGGAACCGATCAATAAAGGTGGTGGATGTCTCAGGATAATTTACTGTTACGACAAGGAAAGCCTGATCAATATTGGCTGCAATGATATGGCTTTGTTTTGACAAGTTAGGCGACTTACGAATGATATAGTTCTTTCTGTCTTCAATTTCTGTGATAAAAGCTGTCCCTTCCTGGTTCGGAGTAATCACAACATGGTCACCAACAGCCACAGGATTAGTAGATCGAATCCCCTTCAAACGGAAGTTTCCCTTCACCTTACTGTCAATCATTCTGCCGTCTTCAGTCTTCACTGTGTACCAGCTTCCAGTATTCTTTATTACTAAACCACGCACTATTTAAGAGTAAAAATAAAAAGATTAAAGAATAAAACACATGATGCAAAAGATAAATAAGTAAAAAGGCAAGAACGTAAAGAGCATAATACAAAGGGTAAAAAAGTAAATAATGGGATCTTCTTATTCGTAATAACCAATGTTACAGTTATCAATCTACCATCCTTTACTTCTTTACCCTCTTACCTTTTTAGCCTTTTTTATACGGTCATAATCTCCTTCTGCTTCTCATCAAGCAATGCATCAACCTGCTTGATGTATTTGTCGTGAAGCTTCTGCAGACTGTCTTCTGCATCCTTTTCATTATCTTCAGACAAGCCATCTTTAATAGCTTTCTTCAGTTTCTCCTTGATATCAGAACGCACATTACGGATTTGTACCTTCGTACGCTCACCTATCTTATTACATTGCTTAACCAAATCCTTACGACGTTCCTCTGTTGGCTGAGGGAGATTCAGGCGAATCATCTCACCATTGTTCTCTGGTGTAATGCCAACATCAGAGTCCATAATAGCCTTTTCAATGTCTTTTATAGCTTTCTTATCCCAAGGTTTGATAGCAATAGTACGTGCATCAGGCACCATAACCGAAGCTACTTGATTCAAAGGAACCTTTGAACCATAAGAATCAACTCGTACACCATCCAGTATGGCTACGTTTGCTCGACCTGCACGAATGCGCTGTAACTCATCATTGAGGTACATTGTTGCCATCTCCATGCTTTCACCAGCATCACTTAAAGTCTGCTTTACGTCTATCATATATATATGGTTTGATTTTATCTGCTACAAAAATAAAAAGAATTTTGGGTATGCACAACATTTTATTCTTATTTCTTCATAAATACAATGAGTTCAAGACAAGTAGCGATTGATAAACATAAAGCAATTGTTCGACTGTATACTATAATATAAAGGTAAAGCCCAAAGATCATCAAGACTGTAAAACCTATATCGAGATGACACAATATAATAAGGTGTAAGAGAACAGAATAAGAGGAAGTAGGATGTGTTTTACTCCGCATGAAACATTCTTACAAATTTTAATACATAAGAAAGAACAAAACAAGAAGAAATCAATTTTTTCGTGCTTTGTAACATCAACACTATCAAGCAATTACAAACTGGCTTGCAAAAGGGCGTCTTTTACATTACAAAAGGGCGTCTTTTACACTTCAAAAGGGCATCTTTTACCATGCAAAAGGGCACCTTTTAGAATGCAAAAGACGCCCTTTCAAAAACCAATAAGGAATTTATTTAACAAAGAAGATCCCCTATCCTATAAAAAAGCAAGAATCTTACAGACCAGAAACGATTATACACTTTATAAAAAAAGACTGAACCATTAAGATACGGATTCAGTCTTTTTCTAATTTGAAAGAATACTTTCAAGTATATATATCACTAATCGTTCAGCACTATGGTTGCATCGTTACTTCCCTGACTTCAGCCATTAACAATGCAACAATACGCTCTAATCCTTCTTTATCATCAGTATTAAAGTCATCTATATGCATACTATCAACATCGAGAACTCCATAGAATCTACGAGAAGAATCATACATCGGAACAACAATCTCACTACGTGAAAGGCTACTACAAGCGATATGCCCAGGGAATTTTTCTACGTCTGGAACTATAAGGGTTCGTCCTTCTTCCCAAGCCTTGCCACAAACTCCTTTTCCGTACGGAATAGTATAACATGCGACTGACCCTTGAAAAGGCCCTAAACGAAGTACTTCACCATCCTGTTGAAGATAAAAACCAACCCAGAAAAAGCGTTCAGGAAAGCTCTCATGAAGTACTGCCGACACGTTTGCCAATATCCCTACCACATTAGTTTCACCCTTTATCAATGCTGCAATCTGTGGTATCAGCTGCTGATACTGCTCTTTTCGTGTCATACTTCAATTATTTTCCAACTTCACCAACTGCTCTACTACCATGTTTGTCAGCTCCACGAACTGTGTGATAGACAACTGTTCTGGGCGTTTTGTCATGATATCTTGCTCGTAAAAATTACCCATTGGCTTACCAGCATTGAATATCTGGCGCAGGCTAACACGCAACATTTTACGTCGTTGATTGAAGACTGTCTTTACAACACGCTTGAAAAGTCGCTCATCACAACCAATATCTGTCACTTTATTGCGAGTCATTCGAATGACAGCACTCTTCACTTTAGGTGGCGGATTGAAGACATTTTCATCCACAGTAAACAGATATTCCACGTCATACCATGCCTGAATCAATACAGAAAGAATTCCATAAGCCTTCGAACCAGGTGCTGCAGCCATACGAAGTGCCACTTCACGCTGAATCATACCCGTACAACAAGGTATCAAGTCCTTATAATCAAGCATCTTAAAGAATATCTGAGAAGAGATGTCATACGGATAATTACCTGTCAAAACAAACTGCTTTCCATCAAATATCTTTGTCAAATCCATCTGAAGAAAGTCCTCTCCAAGAATATTCTCCCGTAGTTTAGGGAAGCGTTCATAGAGATATGCAACACTCTCAGCGTCAATTTCCACAGCTTTCACCTCCCGTGGCTTTTCAATAAGATACTGTGTAAGCACTCCCATACCTGGTCCTATCTCCAAAACGGGGATATCTGGGCAAGCATCTACCGTATCTGCGATTCTTCGAGCAATCCCTAAGTCAGTAAGAAAGTGCTGTCCGAGATTCTTTTTCGGCTTGACTGATTTCATAATTTTTATTTATTTGCCTACAAAGTTAGGGATTTTATTTTGCATTTAGAAGCATTTTAGTTATCTTTGCTCGAAGATATGAAAACGAAAAAGCTACGGAATAACATCATAAAGATTGCATTACCTTTGTTACTTGGAAGTGCAATCTTGTATTGGATGTACCGTGGTTTCGACTTTTCCAGCATCAAGCATGTGCTATTCCATGAGATGAACTGGACTTGGATGATTCTTTCTCTTCCCTTCGGAATACTTGCACAGGCGTTCAGAGGGTGGCGTTGGAAGCAGACTTTAGAACCAATTGGCGAACATCCACGCTCATCTGTGTGTGTAAATGCCATCTTTCTTTCCTATGCTGTCAGTCTATTGATCCCTCGTATTGGTGAATTTGCACGTTGTGGTGTGTTGAACAGATATGACAAAGTACCTTTCTCGAAAGCAATTGGTACGGTTGTGACTGAAAGAGTCGTTGATACGATCATCGTAATGCTCATCACTGCAATTGCATTCCTGATGCAAATAGGAGTCTTTGTGAACTTCTTTTCAAAGACAGGAACCCGTATTGACGACATATTCCGAATGTTTTCAACAACAGGATGGATTGTAACTGGAATATGCGCGATAGCTTCTCTTATTCTTTTTTATTTTGTTCTGCGTCATCTTTCCATATATAATAAGGTGAAAGAGATGCTGACTGGCATCTGGCAAGGTATCAGTTCTCTGCGCAGTGTGAAGAATATTCCGTTATTCTTAGGCTACAGTCTCGGGATATGGGGTTGTTATTTCTTGCATTATTACCTGACGTTTTTCTGCTTTGATGCCACATCCAGACTTGGACTCTCCTGTGCTCTCGTCAGCTTTGTGGTAGGTTCTATAGCAGTTATCGTACCTACTCCGAATGGTGCTGGCCCTTGGCATTTTGCCGTTAAGACTATGCTTATCCTCTATGGGGTTGCAGATACGCAGGCACTTTACTTCGTTTTGATTGTTCACACGGTACAAACGCTTCTCGTTATCCTGTTAGGTGTCTACTCATGGATAGCATTAAGTTTTACGAAAGGCGCCGTTGCACTGACAAGTCCAGCAAAGCTTACATATCCAACCAACGAAACAAACTAATAAACAATACATAATAACCTTTTAAAATCAACATTATGAGTGAAATTAGAAATCTTAAACCAGAAGGTCTTTGGAGAAACTTTGATGACCTAACACAGGTCCCACGCCCATCAGGTTACCCAGAGAAAGTACAGAAATTCCTGTTAGACTTTGCCGCAAAGGTAGGCGTTGAAGCATACGTTGACGCTGGTGGCAATGTCGTTATGCGCAAGGCTGCCACACCAGGATATGAAAATCGGAAGACTGTTCTCCTACAAGCACACATGGATATGGTACCTCAGAAGGCACCAGACAGCAAACATAACTTCGAAACTGACCCTATCGAGACACATATTGAGGATGGTTGGGTATATGCAAACAACACTACTTTAGGCGCAGACGACGGTATTGGCGTTGCTGCTATCATGGGTATTATGGAAGATAAGACGCTGAAACATGGTGTCATTGAGGCTATTATAACACGTGATGAAGAGACTGGTATGTTTGGTGTCAACGAACTTCCAGAAGGCGAACTACATAGTGATATCCTCATGAACCTTGACTCTGAGACATGGGGTAAGTTCGTTATCGGTTCTGCAGGTGGTGTTGATGTTACATCAACATTGGAATATAAAGAGGTTGAGAACGACCAGGAAGCTGCCGTAAAGGTAACATTGAAAGGTCTGCGTGGCGGACATTCTGGTCTTGAAATCAATGAAGGACGTGCCAATGCCAATAAGGAAATGGTTCGTTTTGTACGCAAAGCTATCACAGAACTGGATGCCCGACTGGCTTGCTGGCAAGGTGGTAACATGCGTAATGCCATTCCTTTCAAGGCAGAAGTCGTACTTGCCCTACCTCAAAACAATGTTGCTGCATTGAAGGAACTCGTTGCTAAACAGAAAGAACTTATCGAAGATGAATTCAAAGGGATTGAGTCGAATGTTGAGTTCTTCGTAGAAGACGTAGAAAAGCCACAGACTTTGGTTCCAGAAGAGATACAGGACAATCTTATCGATGCCATCTATGCGTGCCATAATGGTGTACTGCGCATGATTCCTTCTTACCCTGATGTTGTTGAAACTTCATCTAATCTTGCAATCATCAACATTGAACCGAACAAAGCTTCCATAAAGATTCTTGCTCGTTCAAGCCGTGAAGATATGAAGGAATACATTGCAACGCAATTAGAAAGTTGCTTCAACATGGCAGGGATGAAGACTACTCTCAGTGCAAGCTATGGTGGTTGGGATCCAAACCCAGACAGTGAGATCCTCAGTCTGCTGCAGAAGATCCATAAAGAGCAGAACGGTAAGGAGGCTATTGTGCAGGTTGACCATGCCGGACTGGAGTGTTCTGTCATCCTTGGCAAGTATCCTGGCATGGATGTCGTGAGCCTTGGCCCTACGATCCGTAGTCCACACACAGCTAAGGAACGCTTTGAGATAGCCACAGCTGAGCCTTTCTGGAATCTACTTGTACAGACATTGGAGGAGATTCCTGTAAAGTAAACTTATAACAAGTTGGAGAACAGCAGCACAAAGGAAACTTGAAAAGTATCGTTCTTCACCTATAATAAATAATAAAGGCAGTATAAGTCCTTTGAAGACCTTTAGGTTCTTTCAGAGACTTTACTGCCTTTCTTTTATTATAGTATAATGAAAGAAAACACAATAACACCCCACCTGATGTTGAATAATTTCACAAACGCAGAACAATAGATGCTCTTTTGCATTCCAAAAGGTGCCCTTTTGCATGGTAAAAGATGCCCTTTTGACATGTAAAAGACGCCCTTTTGCAACGTAAAAGGGCGTCTTTTAGAAAGCAATTTATAATCCATTGAGAATCTGACAGTTACAAAGCCACAAAAAAGACATTATACCTTATAATGTAAACGGAAAGGACAGAAATTATGTAATATTATTTTCCATCTCCTATATCACCACGAACATTCACTTAAATATCCCACCATGCCTCCTACAGACCTTAACCCATAAACTTAAAAAGAATAATTAGAGGTCAATAAATACACGGAGAACCATTAATATAAGAAAATAATTGTATCTTTGCCAGAGATATGTTTACGCATATCATGAAGACATCTGACTATCAAAAGAAATACAAACTAAAAACAAAAGCTATGCTACGAAAGATCATTTTTACCGTCTTTATGTGCCTGACTGTACTCAGTACATGGGCTGCAAAAGGAGACAAGAAGGTACGTGTGGGTGTATTCACTGGAAACGGAGCAGCACAAACATGTATCTGGGAGACCATTGCCTCCATTCAAATGGACCCAGACATGACCGTACAAGGTATCTCCACCAGTGACATTTCCAACGGAGTACTCAACAATTTAGACGCTATCATCATCCCAGGTGGTGGAGGAACAACGGAATATATGAACCTCGGAGGAGAGAATATGGACCGGATCAGAGCCTTCATAAGGTCGGGAAAGGGAGCAGTTGGAATCTGTGCCGGAGCCTATCTGTTCACAGATACACCTAATTATGCCTGCATGCACATCAACGGAGCAAAGGCTATAGACATCGAACATGATAACCGTGGACATGGAATATCAGCTTTTTCACTCACAGATGAGGGTAAGAAACTCTTCCCGGAACTTGCTGGCAGAGAGAAATCATATGTGATGTACTATGAAGGTCCCGTACTTGTGAAGAGTGACAGTCTACCACTCCCTTACAAAACCATGGCAACAATGCTAACCGACGTGCATGAAGAAGGCAACGCACCAGCCAACATGACTACCAATCGCCCATTCTTTATCGCCAATGAATACGGGAAAGGACGTGTGTTCAGTAGTATCTCACATCCTGAAGCCACACCAGGAATGATGTGGATGATACCAAGAATGGTACGATGGACGCTGAAAATGCCCATTATCTCTTACTCAAAAAGAGTCATTAACCCCGATTTATACAACCGAGAGATACTCATGACGAAGGCAGACCTGAAGAAAGAGCATAACTATTACTACACATTCCTTTACGGAACACCACAAGAAAAGATTGCAGCACTCGACTGGTTACAGCAATGTAGGTCATGGGAAGCCAAACGATGGGTGCAAGGTTTGCTTTTTGACAACAATGCTGACGTAAGGATTCGGACTGCAAAATTCATAGCAGAGACTGATTATCTCCCCTTCCTCAACGACCTTGAGGCAGCTTGCAAAGCAGAACGCGACCCACAAACCAAGAAGCAAATGAAGATTTATCTGAAGAGTTTGCAAGACCTTCTGCCTGCAAAATAGTATAATATACGCAGAAAACAGATTCAAACACACCATAGAAAAGTATACAGAACATCAGGGGAAGCCAAAGAAAAGGCGGACTCCCCTGATTCTCTCTACCCCTTTTCCAAAGGGCAAAAACTTACAATTTTGTTTGCCATAACGGAAATTTTTACCTAATTTTGCACACACGAAACCAATATTTAATTATTAAATGGACGATTATCACGCGGAAAATTTCAATCTGTAGGCGTGAGGATTGCAATAAGATTGCTAATCCCCACTACCTATCTTAACTTTTGGAGATTAGCAAATGAAAACATATTGGAACATTAGCGGTAACCTGAATACCATTAAAGAGTGGCAGCCTAACTGCTGGATTCAAGTTACTTGCCCGACAGAACAGGATCAACAAGAACTCGAAGATACATTTCATATCCCTGATTACTTCCTCTCGGACATCAGCGATACCGATGAGCGTGCCCGTTATGAATACGATGATGGATGGATGCTTATCATCCTTCGTATACCATACGTTAAGGAAATACGCTCACGTACGCCTTACACCACGGTGCCATTAGGTATCATCCACAAAAAAGATGTTACGATTACCGTGTGTAATTTTGAGACAAATATGATGCTCGACTTCGTTAGTTACCAGCAGAAACGCGGTGTGGGATTCACTGATTATGTAGACCTTATCTTCAGACTCTTCCTCTCTTCTGCAGTATGGTATCTGAAACGTCTGAAACAAATCAGTACTCTTATAGAAAAATCAAAGCGTAATCTTGATAAAGATGTCAACAATGAGAGTCTTATCGGACTGAGTCGTCTGCAGGATTCACTCACTTATTTCATCACATCTATCCGTGGTAATGAGAATCTTTTGGCAAAACTGAAGTTCAAATTACAGGTCGATGAGTTGGATGCCGACCTCATTGAAGACGTAAACATTGAGATGTCGCAGGCACGTGAGACGACAAGTATCTACTCGGACATCTTGGAATCAACGATGGATACCTACTCAAGCATCATTAATAACAACATGAATACCGTGATGCGTACGCTTACTTCGGTATCAATCATCATGATGTTGCCTACCCTTATATCCTCCCTCTTTGGTATGAACCTCGTCAATGGAATGGAAGATAACCCATTGGGATTCCCCATAGCATTGCTCATGTCATTCATAGTATCTGGAGTTTCATGGTGGTATCTACGACGTAAACGCCTGCTTTAAGCACAGAAATGAAAAAAGATAAAGTAAAATTAGGTATATTCAAACTTTTTATCTAAGTTTGCAAATGATATGATACAGAGTGATAATCAGTAATAATACGACAACTACTGACCGTCATTCCAAATACGGAAAAACCCGAATCACAAACAAAAAGTGAAATGATAGACTCTCAAGAGAAAACCCTTAATCAGGGTGTAGAAGAAGTAAAGCTGCCAGAAGAAGCAACAAGTAATGCCACATCTACAGGTGATAAGGCCGAAGTAAAGGCTGAAACTGCTGAAACTGCAGCCGAAAATCTGAACGAACCAGCTGAAACACAGCCTAAAAACGAGATAGAAAACCTCGCAGCTAAGGTGTACAGCAGCAAAAAAGAAATATTAGAACGCCTGAAAGCTATCGTTGATAGTGATGAAAACCCTGTCAAAGCAGAGATCGATCACTTAAAGACTGCGTTCTATAAGCTTCATTTCGCAGACCGTGAAGCACAGCAAAAAGCATATCTTGAAGCTGGTGGTGACCCTGAGAAATATCAGGTTTTACCTGATGAGGATGAGGAATCCTTTAAGGCGGAGATGACCATCATCAAAGAGAAAAGACAAAAAGCATTCCTTGCACTTGAGGAAGAAAAGCAAGAAAACCTAAAGAAGAAGGAAGCAATCATAGAGAAAATAAAAGGTATGGCGACAACACCTGAGGAAGCAAACAAGAACTTCCCAGAGTTAAAAGCCCTACAACAGGAATGGAAGGAGATAAAAACGATCCCTGCAGAGAAGGCAAATGAACTGTGGCGTAACTATCAACTCTACGTAGAACAGTTCTATGACTTGCTCAATCTCAACCGAGAAGCACGCGAATATGACTTCAAAAAGAATCTAGAAAAGAAGACTAAGCTCTGTGAAGCAGCCGAAAAGCTGGCGGATGAAGAAGATATTATCAGTGCTTTCCACCAGTTACAGGAGCTACATCAGGAATATCGCGAGACGGGACCAGTAGCAAAAGACCTCAGAGAACAGGTTTGGACACGCTTCAAAGCAGCCAGTACAGTTATAAATAAGCGTCATCAACAGCACTTTGAGGCTCTTCGTAGCCGTGAAGAGGAGAACCTTACGAAGAAAACTGCACTCTGTGAGAAGGTTGAAGAACTAGCAAAACAGGAGAATAAGTCGGCATCTGACTGGGAAAAACGTACGAAAGAGATTATCGGTATACAGCAAGAATGGAAAGGTATAGGCTTTGCTCCACAGAAGATGAACGTCAAAATCTTCGAACGTTTCCGTGCTGCTTGTGATGAATTCTTCAACCGTAAAGGTGAATTCTTCAAAGAAATGAAAGCCCAGTTTGCTGAGAATACAGAGAAAAAGAAGGCTCTTGTTGAGAAAGCACAAGCCCTTACCAACTCTACTGAATGGAAAGCAACATCAGATAAGCTCATTGCTTTGCAAAAAGAATGGAAGACTATCGGCATGGTTCCTAAGAAGATTGGTGACCAACTATGGAATGATTTCCTTGCAGCATGCAACCATTTCTTTGAAGCACGTAATGCTGTTCATGCTGATTCTCACAACGAAGAGCGTGAGAACTTGAGCAAAAAGAATGAGATTATAGCACAATTAAAGGAGCTCGCAGAGTCTGCTAAAGAAGGAGTACAGGAAAAAGTACAACAGCTAACAGACCAATATAATAAGATTGGGCACGTTCCTTACAAGGAGAAAGACAAGCTATATAAGGATTATCATGAGGTTTTAGACAAGCTATATAAAGACCTTCACATCAGTGCTGCACGCAAACGCGTTGATAATTTCCGCAACAATCTGAAGAAAGTTGCCGACCGTGGGGCTGATGCACTCGATAATGAGCGCGGTAAACTCATGCGTCGCTTTGAACAATTGAAGCAGGAAATCAACACTTATGAGAACAATCTGGGCTTCTTAAACATCAGTTCAAAGAAAGGAAACAGCCTTATTGATGATATGAATCGCCGTATCCAGAAGTTGAAAGACGATATGGAAGAGGTGAAACAGAAGATAAAAGCGATTGATGCAGAGAACAAGTAACATTCTGTTCTATCATCAAAAACAAGACAAGTTAGAGCTATTTTATAGCCAATCATAATGAAAAAGAAAAGGGACAGTTCGTTAAAAGAACTGTCCCTTTCTTCGTTTCTGCCTATTAACAGAAGCGTATTCTAACAAACAACACCTCCTATTGCATACTGACAATAGGACTGTCATATTCACTTTATATATCTCCAGACCTACACAGGAGCTACGACCCACCCCTTTCAGACATGCCTTAGCCCTAAATCTCAACACACATTATAATATATGTATTAGGCTTAGAGATACTATATCAGCAACATATTAATCCTTTGTGGTAGGCTTTCCAGCCTCAACCCATGCTATAATGCCGCCCAAAAGATTGGTTACTTTCATCCCTTCAGCTGCCAATATTGATGCAGCAAGAGCCGAACGTTTCCCAGAACGACAATAAACAGCACAAGGACGAGCCTTATCCAACTTCGCAAGTGCCTGACTCTTAAAAGTAGAATCCTGTACATTCAAATTCAAAGCACCTGCAATATGCCCTGAAGCATACTCTTCTGGAGTACGAACGTCCACTATTTGAACAGAATCTGACTTAATAATTCTCTCGAAATGCTCAACATCAACATTCTCAAAGCTATTCTGAGCGGCTGCATTTACTTGGAATCCCAATACAGCCAACAATGCTAAAAAAACTTTTTTCATCTGTTTATAACAATAATATATTAACAAAAAACATGTAATCTGTAATCTTATAGATAAGAAAACAAAAAAGAGAGTCGAAAAAAATCAACTCTCTTTACTCTGTTGGGATACCCGGATTCGAACCAGGAATGACAGGACCAGAATCTGTAGTGTTACCATTACACCATATCCCAATGACCAAACAACCCATAATTGAATTGCGAGTGCAAAGTTACAGCTTTTTCCTGAACTCACAAAACTTTTACTGTTTTTTTTCATTACCAGTAAGAATTTAGGGCATTATGGCTTCCTATGCAGCTCTTTGAGCTATTACTGACCAGCGATTCTATTTCATTTCTGTTGGTCAATAATGCCTTATTACGTCTTTGATAATGTCAGATCCGCATACACTCGTACGTTTTATGATTATGTGCGGAAGCCTAGCACATATAGTGCTGAGGCTTAACACCAATGGAGTTGATGCCCCGCACCAACCGTGCTAAGGGCTAAACACCATACAAGAGACTACAATCATGAGAGCTATTTTCAGTCGGAAGACAGTTAAAAGTCCCACTGCTGAACAATAATTACTCGATTATTGAGGAAATATTCCTTGCAGAACAATAGGTAGCAAATTGTTTAATACCATCCGGAAGATAGTTTCATACAGTTTAAAATCTCCCGACAGCAACATTTTATAATAACGATTACACACCCTTATAAATACAAAATAAGAACCAATTTATTTTGCTCTTCATCGCTTTTCCCTTACCTTTGCAACTCATATAACATAAAGAAACTTAATGGAAGAGACAAAGAAATTAGTAGAGTTAGTAACAAAAGGCATTCAAGATAAAAAAGGACGTGGCATAGTTATTGCAGATTTATCCAAGATTGATGGTACAATCTGCCGCAACTTCATTATCTGTCAGGGTAATTCTCCGCAACAAGTAGAAGCAATAGCAGAGTCTGTAAGCGACTATGTACGCGAAAATGCTGGCGAGAAGGCTGTCAATTGTGCCGGCCTTGGCAATAATCAGTGGGTAGCAATAGACTTCGTAGATGTCATTGTCCACATCTTCCTTCCTGAAGTCCGTGAGTTCTATGACCTCGAACATCTCTGGGAAGACGCCAAACTGACATATCTACCAGATATAGAATAAGCCGACAGAGGGTTTAGTCATCACTTTTTTAGAAACAAAACAAAACTTGAATATGGACAATTCAAACTCCAACAACAAGCCGAATATGCCGAAAATGCCAAAGTTTAACATGACTTGGCTATACATATTCGTCATTATTGCACTCGGAGTAGTATTCTTTGCCAGAGGAAACGGCCTCATGTCGTCCAGCGCTGGCGTAGATAGAGACTACACAACATTCAAACAATATGTTGAGAAAGGCTATGGAACGAAGGTTATCATTAATAAAGATGATAACACGCTACGCATGTTCGTCAGCCCAGACCATATCCGTGACATCTTCAAAAGCGGTACTGACCAGGTCGGAACAGCACCATACGTAACCGTACAGATTGGTTCTGTTGACAAAGTAGAGAGCTTTTTGGATCAGGCTGTAGCACACAAGAAGATAGCAAGCTATAGCTATGAGAACAAGTCGGATAGTGGTTTGATGGACATCCTATTCTCTATTGGGCCATGGATACTGATCTTTGCGATCTGGTACTTCATCATGCGCCGTATGAGTAGTGGTGTTAATGGAGCAGGCGGGGTATTCAATGTTGGTAAATCAAAAGCCAAACTCTATGAGAAAGCCAACGAAATGGGTATCACTTTCAAGGATGTTGCCGGTCAGACAGGTGCTAAACAAGAGGTACAAGAGATTGTTGACTTCCTCAAGAATCCAAAGAAATACACTGATTTAGGTGGTAAAATACCAAAGGGAGCATTGCTCATTGGTCCCCCAGGAACAGGTAAAACACTGCTTGCAAAGGCTGTTGCTGGCGAGGCAGGTGTACCTTTCTTCTCCATGAGTGGTTCAGACTTTGTTGAGATGTTTGTGGGTGTTGGTGCCAGTCGTGTGCGTGATGTATTCCGTCAAGCAAAGGAAAAATCACCTTGTATCATCTTCATTGATGAGATAGATGCCGTTGGTCGTGCTCGTTCAAAGAACCCTGCTATGGGTGGAAACGATGAAAGAGAGAACACTCTCAACGCCCTTTTAACTGAGATGGATGGCTTCGGAACGAACTCAGGAGTAATCGTTCTTGCGGCAACCAACCGTGTTGATATGCTTGACAAGGCTCTTCTTCGTGCTGGAAGATTCGACCGTCAGATACACGTTGACCTCCCTGACCTGCCTGAACGTAAGGAGATTTTCCTCGTTCATATGCGCAATCTGAAGCTACACAAGGACCTTGACATCGACCTTCTAGCGCGTCAGACACCTGGGTTCTCAGGCGCTGACATCGCCAATGTCTGTAACGAAGCAGCTCTTATAGCTGCCCGTCACAACAGCAAGGAGGTTACAAAGCAAGACTTCCTTGATGCCGTAGACCGTATCATCGGCGGTTTGGAGAAGAAAACCAAGGTGATGACAACTGATGAGAAGCGTACAATAGCACTCCATGAGGCTGGTCATGCAACCATTAGCTGGTTCTGTGAGCATGCAAATCCATTGGTAAAAGTAAGTATAGTACCACGTGGACAAGCGCTTGGTGCCGCATGGTATCTGCCAGAAGAGCGTCCAATCACGACAAAAGAGCAGATGCTCGATGAGATGTGTTCACTCTTAGGAGGGCGAGCAGCCGAAGAACTCTTCACAGGTCATATCTCTACGGGAGCTATGAACGACCTTGAGCGTGCCACAAAGAGCGCTTATGGTATGATAGCATACGCTGGTATGAGTGACAGACTGCCAAATATTTGCTATTATAACAATGATGAATACAACTTCCAGAAGCCTTATTCAGAGACAACAGCAAAGACTATTGACGAAGAAGTGCTGAAGATGATTAACGATCAGTACGATCGTGCTAAGCAAATACTGCTTGATCACAAGGAAGGTCACAACCGTTTGGCACAGCTTCTTGTGGAACGTGAGGTCATTATGGCTGAAGATGTTGAAGAGATCTTCGGTAAACGTCCATGGGTTAGTCGTACACAGGAACTTCTGGAACAGGAAGAGAAGTCTCAACCGAAGCTGGAAGACATGCCCGAAGAGGTGAAAAAGGCACAGGCTGAACACGAGGCTAAGCTCGCTCAAGAAGCAAAAGAGCAGTCTGAAGAGGCTGAAACAAACAATACGGCAGAATAAAATCTATCATGAGTGATAAAGTAAAGAATTTAATAGTCAGGGCTATTACAGGTGCACTCTTCGTTGCCATCATGGTAGCAGGGTTCCTTCGCCCACATTATATGGTCGTGCTTTTTGCCGTCATCACAGGTATGAGCCTTTGGGAATACACAGGATTGGTAAATGAAATAAAAGGTGTCAGGATCAACCGGTTCATCTCTACCGTTGCTGGAGTCTACTTTTTCCTCGCAATAGCAGGGCATCGTTTAGGGTTCGTAGAAGGCTTCAGCATCTTCGTACCTTACATTCTGACCATCATCTATCTGTTTGTATCAGAGCTTTATCTCAAGAATGAGAACCCAATCAACAACTGGGCATACACCATGTTGGGACAGATGTATCTCGCTCTCCCCTTCTCTATGATCAACATTCTTGCTTTCCAGACAAACGAAAGAGGTGAGATCATGATTGATATGCTCCTACCTTTGAGTATATTTATCTTCCTTTGGACGAACGATACAGGTGCTTATTGCTGTGGATCACTATTCGGTAAGCATAAGTTATTCCCGCGTATCAGTCCTAAGAAGAGCTGGGAAGGAAGCATAGGAGGCGGACTCCTTGTATTGATTGTTGCTGGAGTTATCGGATATTTCACCAATACTGACACCGATCCACATATGCTGAGCATTCCTGCATGGATAGGATTAGGACTGGTGGTTGTGGTCTTCGGTACATGGGGCGACCTTGTTGAAAGTCTCTTCAAACGCACACTCGGTATCAAAGACAGTGGTAATATCCTACCGGGACACGGTGGAATGCTCGACCGATTTGACTCTTCACTGATGGCAATACCTGCTGCAGTGGTATATCTTTACACACTGACACTCTTCTAAAGACTATACATTATAAAGTCTTAAGACATAACATACAACACACATAAAGGCAGACAATAACGTCTGCCTTTATTGTTTTATGCAATCATCACCCCCTACTCTATACCGAAAAACAAGCATAGAGTTGCTGTTCTATGATTAATTTCGTAACTTTGTGTCATTAAAACGTCTATCGAACAATACTCAAAAGTTTATTAATAACAAACTAAAAGCTTATACAAACAATGAAAAATTTATTCTTAATCGCAGCTCTAGCACTCATACCATGGGTAACAAACGCACAAAACTCAAACAGTAAATTCACCATTACACCACGTATTGGCATGACCGTCTCCGACTTCTCAGGTAGTAAACTCAAAGAAGCTTACAGCCCGAAGGCTGGCTTTGTCGTTGGTGTAGATGCCGAATATAACTTCAGTAAGCTGTTCGGAGTATCATTAGGCGTGTTCTATAACATGCAGGGAGCCAAAGAAAATGCGGCAGTATTAATACCAATCAAAGAGTCAACAAATGACTTTGAGTTCTCTCCTGTTAACCCATCCACTACGGGAATAACTGAAGTCATTGGCAAGAATGCCCACATCGACTTTGACAGAAACGCTGGTAGCTATATCTATCTGACTGATTTCAGAACTGATCTGAACTACATCAGCATTCCAGTTCTTGCTCAAGCACATGTATGGAAAGGCCTTACAGCAAAGCTCGGTATACAGACTGATGTGCTGGTAAGCGCACGTTCCAAAGCAAACGAGGAGGTAAAGTATAATGGTGTGACACATTTTAAGAAGTCCAATACCGACATTAAGGACAAACTGCATAGCTGTGTCTTCTCTATTCCTGTAGGTTTGTCCTACACATATAAGAACATTGAGCTTGACGCCCGATACCTTTGGGGTATCAGTAAGGTTGCTGATACGAAGGATAAGAATGACAAAGACCTGAAGAACAGCACCTTTGCCATCACCTTAGGCTATCGGTTCGGGCTCTAAGTCCAAACTATTAACACGATATATGTTCAACCAACACAAGACAGAATCATCCCAACAGCTCTCCTCAACGCAACCTATGATGAGCGAAGAGGAGAGCTTAACCACTAAATTCAACAAATACAACGACCTCATCTTCAGCAGTAAGCTACCCATTCCACGACTGAAATGGTCACGAGGAAAGACCCGATTGGGACAAATGGCATGCAAAAGAAAGCGAAGTTGGGGACGAACAACATTCTATGACTACACCATCTCCGTTTCAAGATATTACAATCTGACAGAAGAACAGATTGATGATGTGCTTATCCATGAGATGATTCACTACTTCATTGCTTATACTGGACAGAGGGATTCATCAGCTCACGGCACTCTATTTCGCAGCATGATGAACGACATCAATCAGCGATTCGGCAGGAATATAACTATCTCTGCACGCACGCGAAGTATTGAACCGCGTGTGACAGAAGCACCAAAGACCTATCTCGTATTGGCACTTGAGATGCGGAACGGCAAACATTACTTCTCTTCTGTCAACCCTAATGCAGTCCGAAAGATCACTCTTATGTTATCCCGTCTGTCTGAAATTAACTCTTATAGATGGTATCAGACACAGGACGAGTTCTTCCGAAACATGCCACGTGTACGTACTCTACGGGGTCGACCAGTAACAAAGACGGTCTATGAAGAGATGATAAACAAAATGACTCCCATCCTCTAAGTCTCGAAATTAGACCCCATTAAACGATTAAAGCTTAGCATTCCGATTTTCTCTAACCGTGGGTTTGCTAAGCTTTAATCGTATGGTTCTGTTCGCTTTCTCTATGGTCTTATCTTAATTTCACCATGGTGAAATAGCAAGTTCGCCCCTTGTATTATCAAATAAGGCGTCTTCCTCTTGCCCTTCTCATTCCTTTCAGATATGTTTATAGGGCATTACAGAAAATTACAAAGGCCTTGTAGAAGTATTACAAGCGCCTTGTAGAAAGATTACAAAGCCCTTGTAGAAAGATTACAGACGCCTTGTAATTTTCTGTAATGCCAATTAAGGGATTGCCTGCAACGCTCTTTTAAAAGTAAGATAAGCGTTGATTAGCAATCGGAGATAAGTCTATGGAAGTAGAATTCCGCATGCGGAGCTCATCCATAAGCCCTACTTATAAAAGGTTTTGTGAGCATTAATATTCGGAAATCATTGGCAAGACAACTGTTCCATCATGATGAAATATATCTGATTTCTATGTTCTAATGAGCTGATACATATGAGTCAACAACCTGACACATATAAGTCAATGACTTGATACATATGAGTCACTAATACGAAGTATATGTTCCAATAAGAAAAAACGCCTTTGCATAAGAACTGCAAAGGCGTTTTGGGTTTATGAAATTTGTAATTAATTACTTAGCTACGGGTATGATCCAGAAGTGCATTGAGCGGTTTTCAGCTGGCAGCTGATACTGTTTCAACGGCTCTTCCCCCCAACTATTCACACCACCGACACCCATCATAGCACCGTCAAGTGTAAGGTTCGTGTACTTTGACAACGGTACCTGATAGCTGTGACGCTGATGTTTCTCCAGTCCTTCATCAAGATCAGAGATGTTATAATGCAATGCGCTGGCATAGAATGGAGCCTCATCAGACTGTATACGGAAGCCATTTCCATTCTTATCCGTCTGCTTCCACCAGCGAATATCTGCCTTCGTACCAGTTTCCTGTGGGCGGATATAAGGGAAGAACTGTTCGTCTGCCGTCTGCTCATACAGTCCGATACGCTGCGAGAGCTTACGGTCTGCATAGCTTTCAATAGGACCACGACCATAGAAAACAGACTTATCCATGTCATAAGGCAACTGCATCAACATGCCATACCGAAGCATGTGAGGTGCCTTGCTGCCCTCCTTCAGATTCATTTCCATGCTAACATGCAGTGCTCCATCAGCTGCTACAGTATAAATA
The DNA here is from genome assembly GCF_055385135.1 of Prevotella histicola. Classification (NCBI taxonomy): domain Bacteria; kingdom Pseudomonadati; phylum Bacteroidota; class Bacteroidia; order Bacteroidales; family Prevotellaceae; genus Prevotella; species Prevotella histicola. Next base: position 997,300 of record NZ_AP043793.1, read on the forward strand.
AGGTTCAGTTCTGCACCAACACCAGGCATGTCATAAACAGCAGTAAGCCTATTCATTTTCTTCTCAACCACAAGTGATTTGAGGTTCATCTGTGGATTACGCCATGCTCCAAGCTTCTTCTGATACTCGGCACCCATGTCGTTATCTGTCACAGCACGCCAGAAGTTTGGCTTCAGTGTACCTCCTTCACCCAGCAAACTATGTCCTCCTACCTGGTAACGAGTGAGGAAACCTGTCGTCCGACTAAAGGTTATGTCAAAGTTTTGACCCTTAAAACTAACCTGATTGTCCTTCTTATCATCCGTAACCTTCAACTTATTACCTGCAACAGGCTCCATCTTAGGCATCGGTTTCCATGACTGTACCTCCATTTGAGCCGTAGCTACTGTTTGTCCAGCAGCCATAAGAGGTTCTGCAGTCTTGAGTTTGAAGTCGATATTCAGTAGGACTTCACCGTCATATTGCTTACCCGTGATAGGTAAAGTATATTCAGCCGTATGCTGTGGGGCGATATTCAGCTCATCAATCGTACCACTCTTAACCACTTTACCTTCGTTCACCAAAGCCCAATCCATGCGATAATTGCTCAGATTACGGAAGAAATACTCATTCCGAACCTGTATTTTACCCTCTCGGAGGTTGACAGGTGTAGCCCAGATGTCCTGGTATTCATATCCCACCTCATAGGCATGTGGGTTCAACTGGCGGTCAGGTCCAATCATTCCGTTGCAGTTGAAGTTATTATCTGATGGATCATGCTTGTTATAATCACCACCATAGGTGTACTCAGTCTTCACATTTACCTCCTTTGCAGCGCGCTCATAGTCCTCCAAAGAGCGTGAAGCATCAAAGTGAGGAGTACGATGTAGCCCCTGATCTACGAAGTCCCAGTCAAAACCTCCTTGATACTTTGGATACTTACGGATGAGATCCCAGTACTCTTTCAGGTTACCTCCAGAGTTTCCCATCGTATGGTTATACTCGCATTGGATGAGAGGTCGCTTGTATTTATCATTCGTTGCATACTCCTCACAAGCCTTTGGTGAATAGTACATCGGACAGAAAATCTCCGTAGCATAGCCTTCCTTTTCTGCACGTTCATATTGAACCGGGCGGCTCTTGTCCTGCGATTTAACCCAATCAAAGGCATCATCAAAGTTCTTACTGTACTTAGTTTCATTGCCAAGGCTCCAGAATATGATGCTGGGATGATTGAATTTCGTACCAACATTGTGCTGATTGCGCTCCATTATCTGCTTAGCAAAGAGTGGAGTACCCGATATTGCATCATCACCATAGCCAAAACCATGGCTCTCCTGATTGGCTTCAGCAACGACATAGAGTCCATATTCATCGCAAAGGTCATACCAGAGAGGGTCATCAGGATAGTGACAGGTACGCACAGCATTGACATTTAGCTGCTTCATCACCTTGATATCTTGAATCATACGTTCTGGTGTAACAACATATCCACCGTCTGGATCCATCTCATGTCGGTTTGCTCCCTTGAAGAGAACAGGCTGTCCGTTGACCAAAACCTGTGAGTTCTTTATCTCAACCTTACGGAATCCCACACGAAGAGGTATGGTTTCAAGGTCCTTACCCGTCTTAGCATCCTCAACATTTACGTAGAGATTATAGAGATAAGGAGTCTCCGCCGTCCACTTCTTTGGGTCTTTCACTTCTATGAAAGCCATAGCACGTCCCGTTTTATCAGGCTTAACAACTGTCTTATAGACAAGATTCCTATTTGCATCTTCCAATACTAAGAAGGCTTTTGTACTGCCTGCAAGCTGCAAATTGACGTTCAATGTTCCGTCTTTATAGTCATTGACAAGGTCAGGGGTCACCTTTATGTCCTCCAAATGCTTCTGTGCATCACGTGCATAGAGGTAACTGTCGCGCGCAACACCGCTAAGTCGCCAGAAATCTTGGTCCTCACAGTAGCTACCATCCGACCATCTGAACACTTGGAAGGCTATCTGATTATCACCTTTCTTCAAGTATCGTGTAATATCAAACTCTGGTCCAATCTTCGAATCCTCACTATATCCAACGAACTTACCGTTCACCCATAAATAGATACAGGATGTTACGGAACCGAAATGTGCAATGACCTGCTTCCCATTCCAGCTGTCTGGGATACGGATCGTACGCCGATAAGAACCCACATGATTCTCTTTGATAGGTACTTCGGGCGGATTATTCACAAAATTTCCACGCCATGCAAAGCCTACATTCACATAAACAGGGTCGCCATAGCCATTCACTTCCCATATACCCGGTACTGGGAAAGCCTTCCATTTGGAGTCATCATAATCCGTACGGAAGAAGTCTTTAGGTCGTTGATCAGCGTTCTCAACCCAGTTGAACTTCCATTCTCCATCAAGTGATAGATAGTTCTTTGACTGCTTCTTATCCCACCTCTTAGCCTGCAAATCATCTGTAGGCGCGAAGGCAAAGAAGTCTGTATGCGTCGCAAAACGATTAACAGCATTAACCTGAAGGTCATGCCACTCTGTAAAAGTAGGCTCCGTCTGACCATTCTGCGCATGGAGTCCAGACACAGATAAACCCAACAACAGAGCGGTAAACATAGTCTTATTATTCATATAGAATTGTTATTTAGGTCTTTAATTACGCCCCATATATTAGCAATATATAGGAAAAACACCGACAAATTTAGCAAAAAAAAGGATAACCTACAATATCTTTCATAAAAAAGGCGTATATTTGCTAAAAGAATAAGCATTCAAACATATTACTATCCCTACTATGATCGGACGTAACATCATATCCAAAGCCCTTCTCTGTAGCCTGTTTTTAATAGTTTCCGCGGGTTCTGTCAGTGCTCAAAATCGACATAAGAGATACCAGAAGACGCCCAAACAGCCCATATTCCAAGTCAAAGACACGCTTCCTGTCATAGGTTCTATGGCAAAACTAGGCGAGAAACAGATGAATAAAGGTCTGGTAAACTCTGCTCTCAGTGCGATGTCTGGTAGAGTTGTGGGCGTCAATGTTGTTGCAGGAGGTCAAGACAGGATGGCTATGTTAGCAAGTGTCCGTGTGCGTGGTACCACCTCTCTGACCGGAGGTAATGACCCTTTGGTAATTATTGATGGTGTTTCGTCCGACTTATCCACACTATCAACCATATACCCTGCGGACATTGAGAGCTTTACTATCCTCAAAAACGCTTCAGAAACATCAAAGTATGGATCCCGCGGAGCATCAGGTGTCATCGTAGTGAAGACCAAACGTGGAGGTGGAGGTGCATTTCAGATAGCCTATGATGGGACTATTGGCTTTGAAAAGGTGAGCAAACGCCTGCAAATGCTTAATGCAAAAGAATATATTCAGGCTGCAAAAGCATTAGGACTTGTCTATAATGACCAAGGATTCGACACTGATTTCCAGAAAGAAATCACCCAAACAGGCTTCGTAAACAACCATCATGTGGCGTTCAGTGGTGGTAATGAGAAGTCTAATTACCGTGCATCATTAGGTTATATGCGTGGTGAGACCGTTATAAAAGACAAGAACTACAGCAATTTTACAGCTAAACTCGACATCTCACAGTTGGCTTTTGATGAGAAACTAAAGATTGATTTTGGTGTATTCGGCGCATCACAGAAAGATGATAAGCTGTATAATTCACAAATGTTATTCTACTCTTCTGCTGCCATGAACCCCACCTTATCTTTTAATAAGGTTGGAGATGGATGGCAAAGGAACAGTAATTCCTCACAGATAGCTGCTCCTGCACCCCTGCTTTTAGAACGAAATGATGAACAGAACCTTTCTTTCAATACCCATCTACAGCTCTCTTTACAGCTTTCACATGACTTACAGCTGTCTGCTTTGGGCTCTTACTCCTATGCATCTACGGAGAATGCACGCTTTGCACCAACCTGGGTATGGGCGCAAGGGATGGCATATAGAGGCGAAAACAAGAGTGAAGACCTTCTTGGGAACATCTCTTTAAACTGGAAGAGACAGTGGAACATACATCGCATAGAGGCAACTGCACTTGCTGAATACCAACAAAACAAACGCTCAGCATTCTGGACTGAGGTAAAAGGATTGGCTAATAACGCCTTCGGATACAACAATCTTGCTGCTGGAGTAGCTCGTCCTTATGGCGGAACAGGTAGTAATTATACTTCATCAAGCCTTAGTTCTGTCATGCTTACAGCTACTTACACCCTCTTAGACCGCTATACTGTAAACCTAACGACGCGTGCTGACGGTTCATCTATGGTCGGTGATGACCATACATGGGGCTTCTTCCCCTCCGTATCCGCAACATGGGACATGAAGAAAGAGCGTTTCTTACGTGATGTAAAAGCTATTAGTCTACTTGATTTACGTATGGGGTACGGTCGTTCAGGAAACCTCGGGGCCATCAGTTCCTACCTGACCATGAAACAGTTCATGCCCGTTGGCGTCGTATCCTACAATGGTAGCCCTACCGTTACATTAGGTACTTTGCGGAATAGTAACCCTGATTTAAGATGGGAAACACGCAGTACATTCAACATAGGAACGGACCTTGGACTATTCAACAACCGTCTTTTACTCACAGCAGAATACTATTATTCAAAGACAACAGGCATGCTTTACGAGTATGACGTGCCTGTTCCGACCTTTGCCTTTGATAAATTACTCGCCAATATAGGCTCTATGTCGAACAGCGGATTTGAGTTAGGAATCGGATTAGTACCCATTTCACGCAAAGATATGGAACTAAACATCAACGTAAACATGTCATGGCAGAAGAACAAACTGCTCTCTCTGAGTGGAAACTATCGTGGTAGAGAGATGACTGCACCTACTATCACCCCAATCGGGGAGATGAATGGAGCCGGATTCCATGGTGGTGACAACCACATTCTCTATCAGATTGTCGGGCAACCATTGGGTGTTTTCTATCTACCTCATTGCAAAGGAATCGTTGATAATGGACATGGACACTACAAATACGACATTGCCGACCTCAATAACGATGGTGTTATAGACCTCAGTGACCATGGTGACCGTTACATAGCAGGGCAGGCTACACCTAAAATGACACTGGGTTCAAACATTAGTTTCCGATATAAGGACTTCGATATATCCCTACAAATGAATGGAGCGTTCGGTCATAAGGTATTCAATGGTACGACACTCTCCTATCTAAACATGTCGAATTTCCCCGACTACAATGTGCTTAAAGAAGCTCCAGGACGGAACATCGTCGATCAGAATGTTACCGATTACTGGTTGGAAAGTGGTAATTATCTTAATTTTGATTACCTTACTATTGGATGGAACACACCCATCAAGAACAAATATATCACTGCACTGCGTTTCTCTTTCAACATCAATAACCTTGCAACCATCACCAGTTACAGTGGTCTAACCCCTATGGTGAACAGCTATGTGTTTGACAGCACAATGGGTATTGACGACAAACGCACTTATTTCCCTTATCGTACTTATTCCATTGGGGTAAGTATCAAGTTCTAAACTACGACGATTTTAAAAGCATACTACAATATGAGATACGCATATCTGCTCCTTTTCACGACCTTCATGTTTGCAAGCTGCTTAGATGAAAGCCCCAAAAGCAGCCTTGATGATCAGCAAGTATACACGTCAGCTAAGGACGTTTACCTTAACACCGTAGCCAACTTATATAATTATATAGGTGGAGATGCCGACAGTCAGGGATTACAAGGCACCTACAAAGGCGTGTATGACTATAACACCTTCACTACTGACGAGGCTATGATACCTATTCGTGGAGGTGACTGGTACGATGGTGGCTTCTGGGAAAACCTGTATCTCCACCGTTGGAAGGCTGATGATGCTGCCCTTTATGAGACATGGAAATACCTTTATAAGGTGGTTGTCTTTAGCAATGAGGCACTTAGCACTATTGACAAGTACAAACATCTGCTCACAGAAGACCAATACAAGCACTATCAGGCAGAAGCAAGAGCTGTGCGGTCTCTGTACTATTTCTACCTCATGGACATGTTTGGGAACATTCCTTTGGCTACAACTGTTAATGAGAATGTACAGAATAACGACCAGAAGAGTCGCCCTGAGGTATATAAATTCATTGTAAAAGAACTGCAGGAGACTGAGCCTCTTCTTCCTGAAGGGCATAGTAACCAGGAAGGAATATACTATGGACGCGTCACACGTTCCGTTGCTAACTTCCTTTTAGCAAAGCTTATGCTCAATGCAGAGGTGTATTCTGACAGTGACTGGACCGACAATCAGCAGCCTGATGGTTCACAAATCATCTTCAATATAGACGGACAACAGCTTAACGCATGGCAGGCTTGCAAGGTTTATTGTGATAAAGTAACTGCTGATGGCTTCAATCTTTCAGCCGATTACCTTAACAATTTCACCGTACACAATGAGACTTCCATGGAGAATATCTTTGTTATTCCTATGGACAAACTTATCTATCGGAATCAGTTCCAGTATCTTTTCCGCTCTCGGCACTATGCACATGGTGGCGCAGTGGGCACTTCTTCAGAGAACGGAGCATGTGCAACGGTCTCCACTGTACGTACCTTTGGCTATGGATCAAGCAATGTTGACAAGCGTTATGCTTACAACTTCTATTCAGACACGGTACGTGTAGATGGCAAGATAGTACGTTTGGAGAATGGAGATCCACTCATTTATCATCCTCTGGCGGCTGAAATCAATCTCACAAACAGCCCTTATATAAAGACAGCAGGCGCCAGAATGGCTAAATATGAGGTAGACCGCAATGCTTACAATGACGGAAAAAGCCCAGACAATGATATTGTTCTCTTTCGTTATGCCGATGTTCTGCTCATGAAAGCAGAAGCAGAGGTCCGTAATGGAGAGAGTGGTGATGTTGAAATGAACAAGGTTCGCAGTCGTAGTGGTATGGGAAACAAGTCTGCAACACTTGACAATATTCTCTCCGAGCGCCTCATGGAGCTGATGTGGGAGGGCTGGCGACGCAATGATCTTATTCGTTTCGGACGTTTCCACCAGTCGTATGACCAGCGAACAGCACCACAGAGTGAGGCTGACCGGCACACGATTGTCTTCCCAATACCGTCCAGAATACTGGAACTTAACAAGAATATGAAACAGAACAAAGGCTATAAAACAACAACTCCTGACTTCAATTAATGAAGTCAGGAGTTTCTTTTTCTATGTAACAGACCGTCTATTTGTCCTCTTGGAACAATGGATCCTCTGGCACAACCATGATAGGTTTCTGCTGAGATACCTTCATTATGTTCTCAGGAACATACTTATTATCTACTACTAAGCGGAACATATACTCGTTGAACCAAGGGTTTGTCATAATTAAATAACCGTTCTGGCCATAATTAGGTCCCCACGAATTCTCCACTTTCCACTTCTTTGGTTGTCCGTTCTCATCCAAATCAACAGCTGTGAGCGTCATTGCATGTGTTGAACCACTGTCGAATGTCGCAATACGATCAGCTTTTGTCATTGGGAAAGAAGTGCCATAAAGCATCCCGTAATCATAGTTATCTACATCAAGATAGCCCCGTTTACGATCGAGTTGCTTACCAACATCATAACTGGTGTACATCTTTGTAGAGTCTTTCAATGAAGCGATAGCCATCTTTGCAATGTCTTCCATTGGCAGATTCACGTACTTCCAGTTATGACCATCATAGGTATGACGGTCGTATTCAATCTCATACGTCTTGTAGTAAGGTCTGCGTGGGTCATTCATCACCATGATAAATGTTCCATTCAGCGGACTTCCCACCGTCTCCTGATAGAACTGCTGCGGTGTATAGGTCTTAGGTTTACCAATCTGCTTACCGTTTTTGTCCTTGAAAGCATAGGTAAAAGTCTTCACTGGTTCACCCAAAGAGAGGCTCAGAATATGGTAGATATTTGCTAACATCTCCGTCTTTCTTGCTTTGATAGCAGCCTTTGATTTCTTATCAGCAACCATCTTACGCAGTTCCAAGCCATACTCACGCAACTTTGATGACACAATTTTTGCCATGCGTGAGGTGTTTTCAGCTGAATAAGTCTCAGGCATCACCTCCATAGGTACCACACCATACTTCGCTGTTAGGTCGGAAACACCACAGAAGGTACCGCCATCACTAATAGGATTCTTGAAGAAACCCTGTACGCGAGGGTCCTCAAAAGGCTTCCCAGCATTGTCAATTACTGCCTGTAACATCAGGTTTGCCTTCTCCAACTGGTCATAAAAGGAGAGATAAACATGTGAAAACTCTATCTTAAGACTGTCTTTATGCTGACGGGCGAACTTCGAACGCAGGACATTCAAGCCCGTAAACAACCAGCAACGACCAGAACTCTTCTGGTCTTGGATGTTCTGTTTAGGCGTTTCTACAGAGAAGTAAGTATCCACAGGACCTGCATTGCGGAAGTTGCGAGCCAGATCGTCAATAGAATTGGTTGCAATAGCATTTGACAAAGCACGGTCGGAAGGCGTCAAACCAGCCTTACGAATCTGCTGCATCATCTGCACATCAATACCACCATCTCGCGTTTGAGCCTGTAATGTGAGCGCACAACTCAACAGACCACAGGCAATGAACATGTTTCTTTTCATTGTTTCTGTATATTATTAGGTAAAGGGTTATTTAAGTATTACCACTGACAAAGATACGATTTATTTCTTATTATACTGACAAGAATAACGGAAATTCTTCACCACCCTTAGTTTCTTCACTGTAATACGGGGCTTATTGACGTTCGAAAACAGAAATAACTTTGCAGGATTCTCCCCCACTTCAAAGCTATAAAGTCATATTATAAGGACTTCCAAAATCCTTACAAAACAAGAGAACTATCACCTATCAAAAGTGGGAAAAAGTGAGTTTACACCGAGTTTGTAACCTCCAGACTATCAAATAGTTGAGAGATAGCAAAGTAAAAGGTGCCCTTTTGCAATGTAAAAGACGCCCTTTTACCACTCAAAAGATGCCCTTTTGCAATGTAAAAGGGCGTCTTTTAGAATGCAATAGATGCCCTTTTAAAAATGAGTTGTGATATTTCTTTACATATAAAGCTAGCTAACTGGACTTGAGAAGAGAAAAGAAGCAAAATCAATGTCACTTCTTCCGGCTGCCTTATATATATAAATAGGTGTAAGGTTCATTAGCTTCTGAATCAGTAATCAAACCACTATAATTCTGATTCTCCGAAGACATGAAAAACAGAAAATTACCACTTACACATCATTTTTTTGCCAAAAAGCTTGCAAGTATCATTCTTTTGTCTTACATTTGCAGTGTTCTATTAAGGTAGTACACTATAACATGAACGAAATTAGTAATAAAAGACATATAAAAACAACCCCTTTAAAAGAGAAAAAGCCTTATGATTCAAGTAAATGACATCACATTCAGCTATCCAGGGAGCAAGCACAAAGTGTTTGACAGACTAAGCCTCAACTTGAAAGACAACCACATTTATGGTTTGTTAGGTAAGAACGGAACAGGAAAGAGTACCCTACTCTACCTCATTGCTGGACTACTGAGACCAAAGAAAGGTAGTATCCTGGTTGACGGACTCACCGCTTCAAAACGCTATCCAGAGATGTTACAGGAGATTTACCTCGTACCAGAGGAATACAATCTGCCGAACATGTCACTCGCAAACTATACGAAGATTCACGAAACATTCTATCCTCGATTCAGCAAAGAGACACTAAACAAATGCTTAGAGGATTTTGAGATGCCTACAAACATCAACATGAAGCAACTCTCTATGGGACAGAAAAAGAAGGTGTACATGAGCTTTGCACTTGCAACGGGTTGCCACCTGCTCCTTATGGACGAGCCAACAAATGGGCTTGACATCCCTTCAAAGACCCTTTTCCGCAAGGTTGTAGCAGGCAATATGGCAGAAGATTCTTCATTGATCATCTCTACCCATCAGGTACATGATATTGAGCAGCTCCTTGACCACATCCTTATCATGAACAATTCAGAGCTTCTTCTCAACGCTTCAAGCGAGGAAGTGACGAAACAATACACCTTCTCACTCCGTCAGGCAAGTGAAATGGATGATCAAGTGCTGTATGCTGAACCTTCACTTCAGGGCAATGCTGTCATTGCCAAGCGTCAGGAAGGTGACAATGAGACGACTATCAATCTTGAATTACTGTTCAATGCAGTTGTTCTCGGTAAACTAAAATAAAAGAAGGAGACCCCAATTATGAAACAATTCACAACAAATAAAATCATTCTTAGCCTCACTTTGGCTGCCAGTATATTTTTCTTCAGTTCTTGTATTCGTAAGAAACAGCCCTTAGGAAATGCTATAACCCAAAACATTCCTGTAGGGAATTTTCAAGATGTACAAGTGGATGCGTCAGTAGCAGTGCATTTTTTACAAGGAAAAGATTTCTCTGTGAAAGTTAGAGGAAGCAAAGATTTACTACCTCACATGCACATATCGGTAAAGGGTAGCACGTTAATAATTGACGAAAAGGACATGCCAAACCTCTCAAATAAAATCCATTTTGATTTTGGTGATAGCAGAGACAGAAACAAAATAGATGTTTATGTTACGGCTCCAACCTACACTAAGATTACTCAAGACAGCAATTCTTCTATGGAATTCCCTGATTCTATCACACTCGACAAGTTAGATTTAGAGCTTAATGGTAACTCTTCTGTAAAGATAAACAGTATGAAAGTGAATCAACTTGGCATAGACCTGTCTGGTAATGGAGCCGTAAAGGTCAAGAATCTTACTACAAACGATGCAGACTTGGATATCAGTGGTAATGCAGCAGTAAAGATAAACTTCAACCAAAGCAACCGAGTTAAACTGGATGTATCAGGCAATGCGGGTATCAAACTTACTGGTACAACCCGTCAACCCATCCAACAGAACGTATCAGGCAATGCTGGTATAACCGACAATACAACAAGAATAAAATAAAAATAAGGAGGAAACAAAAGATGAAAAAGTTCAATTTAAATCGTTTTTGGCAAGTATTCAAACGCTTAATGCTTGTTCGTAGTAGCACGACTCTATATACTTTTCTGGGACTTGCAGCTGCAACCTTCTTCATTCTATTGGGTTTTACTTCGCCTTTCACCATGAAGCCGATGACAAATGGTGAGCTCTTCTTCGGAATAATCCAAGCATTTGAACCTATAACCATGTGTTTCTCCATAGGATACTTCTTCTTTGTCAGTAATATTATGTCTGATTTACAACGACGACAGGACCGTATCGGTGAGATCATGTTACCAGCAACCAATCTAGAGAAGTTTGTTGCACGTATTCTTTACGTATCTATTGGCTATCTTGTCCTATGCATTGCAGCCCTCGTTGTGGGTGATGTATTACAGCAAATCGTCTCTATGATCATCCATCAAGGTGGCAGAGCCTCTTTGATAGGTGTTATTTTAAGAAACATCTCACATATGGAGCCCAGTATATCATGGCTGTTCAGCTTAGAGACCATGCTTGTATTCAATGCTTTTATCGTCCTTGGAGGTGTCTTCTTCCGCAAGTATGCATGGATAAAGAGCCTTATTGCAGGCAGCGTTATCTCTTCCTTGCTAACGGGTTTGTTAGTTGCTGTAGCTTATTACATAGACTCACAAACGGATTATGAGATTTATATGCCAACAGGATTGGGCGCAGACATCGCAGGACATGTGACCCTCTGGGCTATCGCAGGCCTCATGTATTGGCTTGCTTACAAGATATACGCACGCCTACAGGTCATCAATAACCGTTGGTTCAACGTATAAAAAGGAGATTACATCTCAATAGATGAAGAAGTTAAAGGAACCAAAGTAGATAGAAGGAGTTGTGCCTATAGCACATATTCCACAGTATTTCTCCAGAAAAAGAGCTAATGACTAAACTCCTTCTGACTACTTCACACATCTTTAACTCCTCAAAAATAGTAAAGGAAAGATTATGGATTTCGAAAATAACAAGGCTATCTACGAGCAAATGGCAGACCGCCTTTGCGACGAGATCATAGCTGGAACATACAAAGCCGACGACAGGATACCATCTGTAAGGGAGTATGCCGTCATGCTGCAAGTGAACACGAACACTGCTGTGAAGGCTTACGAACTACTTTCAAGAGAGGAAATCATCTACAACAGACGTGGACTTGGCTACTTTGTTGCTCCCAATGCACGTGAACAAATCATGACTTCACGACGCAAGACATTCCTTCATCAGACGCTTCCTTCCCTCTTCCGAGAGATGGAACTACTGGGAATCAGTATCGAAGATGTAGAAAAAGAATGGCAAATTAAAGAAGTAAATTATTCTGAAAACAAACAATAAAACTGTACTTTTGTAGGTATCAATTTACAAAAATCATGAAACATAATAAGATTATCATTGCCCTTGGACTCATGATGGCTGCCATAACAGCACATGGGCAGACGTCAGTCGTATCAGGAGAGTTGCTCGACTCACTGACACATGAGGGTGAACCCTATGCGACAATACGTGTCTATAAGGGGAAGAAGAGTGAGAAACCCGTTGCAATGTCAACCACTGATATGAAGGGAAAGTTCTCTCAGACTGTGACAGGACAAGGAGATTACCTCGTTGTTTTCAGTTCTATGGGACGCAAGGAGATTACACGTAAGGTGAAACTGACGGCTGCTGGTGGCTCCATCAACCTCGGGACTCTCCTTGTTCAGGATGATACAAAGCAACTGCAGGGTGTGGAAGTCGTAGCACAAAAGCCACTTGTGAAGATGGAAACAGATAAGATGACGTATGATGTACAGGCTGATAACGATGCAAAGTCGAACACTGTACTTGACATGTTACGCAAAGTACCGATGGTAACAGTGGATGGACAGGATAATATCACCGTCAACGGACAAAGCTCTTTCAAGGTATATGTGGATGGAAAACCAAACATTATGTTCTCTTCCAACCCCTCTCAGATATTCAAATCAATGCCAGCATCAGCGGTAAAGAACATTGAAGTGATTACGAATCCTGGTGCTAAATATGATGCAGAAGGTGTTGGTGGCGTACTGAACATTGTTATGAATCATGCTGATGGGCAGGGAAAAATCAATATGAATGGGTTTAATGGCAACATTAGTGTCACTGCCAGCAATATGGGTTGGCGTCCATCAGCCTTTCTGAGTGGGCAACAAGGAAAGCTAACATACAGTGCCAATGTCATGTTTAACCAAGGAAAGAGCAGCGGAACAGAAACAGAGATGACACGTACTGCCTCTGACGGCTCACAGATGAAGTATTACCAGAAAGGGAATACACACATGAACTTCACCATGGCAGAGTTCAGTCTGGGATATGAACTTGACTCTATGAGCAACATTGGGGCGTCACTGGGCTTCACAGGGTTTACAATGAAGAATGACGGACATCCTACAACGACTTTCATTGGTGGTGCATACGGCTCTACAGGGTTCTCTTATGGCAATGAAATGACGATGGAGAACGTCAACAAGTCATTCAATGGGAGCATTGATTACCAACGTTTCTTCAATAAAGAACGTACCAGTAGTCTAACTCTGAGTTATCTATTCTCAACCTCTCCGGCTGAAAATAATAACAGAAGGACTTATGACCCTTTGCCTACAGGTATCCCACTGACGCTTTCCGACCTCTATTCGCATGCTGATACACGGGGAACTGAACACACAGCGCAGGCTGATTTCACTACACCTGTGGGGAAAGGACAGACACTAAGTACTGGATTGAAATACATATCACGCCGTAACATGTCCGATTCTAAGTTCTATGACATCATTGGTGGGAACGAAGTATATAATGCAACGAACAGTGTGAACTATACAAATACGCAGAACGTTCTTGCAGAATATGCTGAATATAGCGCCACAATGGGGAAACTCGGAGCAAAAGCAGGCTTACGTTACGAATATACCTGGGAGAAAGTGGAGAATGAACAGAACCCTTCTGCCAACTTCAAGAAGAACTATGGCAATCTGGTTCCTTCTGCAAGCCTTACGTATAACATCTCTGCCGGGACAAACTTGGGCGTTAACTACACCATGCGCATCAGTCGCCCAGGTATCAGTTTCCTAAATCCATACGTGGATAGGTCGAACCCTACGGTGTTAAGTTATGGTAACCCAGACCTTGCAGTGGAGAAAAGCCACAACATTAGCTTGGTTTTCAATTCCTTTACACCTAAGTTCATGATTAATTTAACCCTCGGTGAGAACTTTGCTAACAACCAGATTGAACAGTATTCTTACTTCAGTCATGGCGTATTGAACACGACATACGATAATATTGTCCGTAGTAGATGGACTCAATTCAGCACTTTCATGAACTATGCCATGACGAAGAATACCCGAATCATGCTCAATGCTGGACTTGATTATGGAGACATACGCTCAGAAAGATTGCAGGAATACAACCATGGATGGCAGGCTTCGGCTTTCCTTGGACTGCAGCAGACACTTCCATGGGAACTGAAATGGAGTGTTTTCGTTGGAGGAATGACGAAGAAATATACGCTTCAAGGCTATGGAGGGGGCTTCAATATGTTCAACACGACGCTATCAAAGACATTGCTCAAGGACAAGTTAGACATCAGTCTGATGTATTTCGTCCCATTGACAGGCAAGATAAGCATCAAACAGTATAGCCGGGGAGCTGACTTTGAGAATCATATGAACATCAGAATTCCTGTACATCAGATTGCCTTAACACTGAAATGGAATTTCGGTAACACGAAGAAAACATTCCAAGACCATAAGAGCAAGATATCAAATGACTTCCAAGAGAAGAATGATAATCAGCAAATGAACGGCATGGGAATGGGAACTGGAAGTGGAATGTAACATCTCAACAGGAAGAACACAGCATATAAAAACCATGAAGGAGGGAGATTTTCAAAACAATCTCTCTCCTTATTTTTTACTTTCAGCAGAGCTTTAAAGAATTAAAGGTAGAGGAATTTCACAAAAGAGGACAACCTTCTCTTCCAAAAGGGTTAACGTTTTTGGGTAAAAAGGTCAACCCTTTTTGAGAAAAAGGTCTACCTTCCTTCAGAAAATCCCTTATCATCTGACTACAATCAACTTGATATATTCTGCTTTACATAGGATGATTTACCTTTTAAATACTTGTTAAATACTTGCATAATCCAATATTTTTCACGAATATTGCAAATGGAAAACGTTACAGCCAACAAGCCAAACGTTATAAATCACATTTCTAATAGCTAAAAACAAATCTATGAAGAGAAACCTACTAATCCTACTGATTGCCCTTATCAGTCTCTCAACTCATGCACAACACTTCATCACTGACACTGCATATAGACAGAAAGTGGAACAAGCATGGAAGGAGAAGATGAATACTGTAGGATGGAAATTCTGGCAGACAAAAGGTGAAAAGCCAACGAATGAAGAAGAGGAAGCACTCAAATTCCTGTATGCTTACATGCCTATTGCCGACATAACCGACTACACCAAAGCTTATCATCTTAACAATGTGCGCACTGCTTTACGCACCAGAAAGGAGATGCCATGGGGCAATAAAGTTCCAGAACTACTCTTCCGGCACTTCGTTCTGCCCATGCGCGTGAACAATGAACCATTAGACAGCTCCCGCACCATATTCTATCGCGAACTGAAAGAGCGTGTAAAAGGGCTCTCAATGAAGGATGCTATACTTGAAGTAAACCATTGGTGTCACGAAAAAGTAACCTATGAACCCTCCGATTCACGCACCTCTTCCCCACTCCAGTCTATCCGCACAGGACGTGGAAGATGTGGTGAGGAAAGTACATTCACAGTAAGTGCACTACGTGCCATCGGTATTCCAGCCCGTCAGGTATACACGCCCCGCTGGGCACACACGGACGACAATCACGCATGGGTGGAAGCATGGGCTGACGGAAAATGGTATTTCTTTGGAGCGTGTGAGCCCGAACCTGTTCTGAACTTAGGATGGTTCAATGCACCAGCATCACGTGCCATGCTCATGCATACACGTGCTTTCGGTGACTACCAAGGACCTGAGGAAGTAATGCTACGGACGAACAACTTCACAGAAATCAACCTTATAGACAACTATGGAAGTGCAGCACGTGTTGACTTCAAGGTGATTGACATGGAAGGGAAACCCGTTGATGACGCTAAAGTAGAGTTCAAGATATATAATTATGCCGAGTTTGTGACTGCAGTTTCCAAATATACCGATCGTCAAGGAGACACCTTCCTCTCTGCAGGTAAGGGAGATATGATTGTATGGGCATCCAAAGATGGTCGCTTCGGATACACGAAAGTGTCATTCGGGAAAGATAAAAACGTTACCATTCAGCTTGCTTATGACGAGAAACATACACCAAAGGAGCAGGACCTCGACATTATCCCACCAACTGAAAACGCAATAATCCCCACGGTAACCAGTGCACAGAAAGCAGAAAACAACAAGCGACTGGCACAAGAGGACGCCTTACGGAATGCCTACATAGCAACCTTCCCAACCGAAGAGAGTATGAAAAACTATCGTATCCCAGCCGCTATACCTTATATAATAAAGGCACGTGGGAACTGGAGAACCATCCAAACATTCGTAGAAAAGCACGAAGGAAACATTGATCGTGCTCTGAAGCTGCTCTCTACGTTAACCGATAAGGACCTACGGGATATGCCGATGGACATATTAGAAGACAATATGAACGCCACAAGCAACGAGGTATCACCCCGTGTGGAGTATGAGATGATCCTTAAACCTTATAAGAAATTCTTCGCAAAAGTATTCCGAAAAGATGCACAGAAGTTCCGCAATGACCCTTCACTACTCGTGGATTGGGTTAAAAAGAACATTAAGCTGAACCCTGACACACGAGCTATGCAGATTCCACAGACACCTATCAGTGTGTGGGAAAGCCGCATAACAGATGACAGGGGTAGAGACATCTTCTTCGTAGACGTGGCTCGCAGTCTGGGAATTGAAGCCCAGAAAGACCTCGTGACATGGAAGTTACAATATAAGAAAGGGAAAGATTGGGTAGACGTAGACTTCGACACATCCGTACAGGAAGCTGCCAAGACTGGGAAACTGATATTGGATTATTCTCCAACAGAGTACTTGGATGACCCTAAATATTACACACATTTCACGATAAGCAAGATCGTTTACGGGCGTACATGGATAATGAACTTTGAAGAAGGGCAACTTGATATGGGAGGAGGAGCAACCTGGGCCAACACCTTTAAGAAGGGTGCCACACTCGACGAGGGTACTTATCTACTAGTTACAGGTCAACGAATGGCTGATGGAAGTGTCATGGCACACACACAGTTCTTTACCATTGAACCTGGAAAGACAACCCGACAAAAGCTCGATGTAAGACAGGAATCGGAAGGAATAAAGGTCATCGGAAGCTTCAACAGTGAAAACCTAATAGAAAAAGATGGTAAAGAAGTATCCATCCTCAGCCAGACTGGTCGTGGGTATTATGTCTTGGGTGTATTGGGGATGGGACAAGAGCCAACCAATCATGCACTGCATGACATAGCAAAGATGAAAGAGAAACTCGACAAATGGGGACGACCAATGGTCTTGCTCTTTACCAACCAGGCTGAGAAAGACAAGTTTGAAACACAAAAGGGAGAGTTTGGGAACCTGCTGAAGAATACCATCTTCGGTATTGACAAGGACGGAACGGTGGTAAAAGAGATTGCTAAAGAGATGAAACTACGTAATCCTAACCAGTTACCAATCTTCATTATCGCTGACACCTTCAACCGTGTTGTCTTCCTTTCACAAGGATATACCATCGGATTGGGTGAGCAATTGGTGAAAGTAAGTAGCAAATTGTAAGATCAAACATTCTCAAGAATGTTTTATGAGTAGATAAGTTGGCATGTAAATAAACTGATTGTGGTATAATATATTCTAATAAGAGTAATCACTCCCCCATCCCTTTGGAAAAGGATTGGGGGATGATACCTCTTCCAATCCCTTACTACATGAACAAAGAAAACTATGAATTTGAAGTCTGTGCAAACAGTGTTGAAAGCTGTATTGCCGCAGAAAGAGCTGGCGCCAACCGTGTAGAACTCTGTATGGGGATACCAGAAGGCGGTACAACTCCTTCCTATGGAGAGATAAAGATGGCACGAGAGGTTTTGAAAAGAACACACCTTCATGTCATTATCCGTAACCGGGGAGGTGACTTTCTCTATTCTCCTGAAGAACTTCAGCGTATGACTTACGACATAGACATGTGCAGAGAGCTGGGAGTTGATGGGGTGGTCTTCGGTTGTCTAACGGCAGATGGGAGGATTGATCACAATGCAAACAAGACTTTAATGGCACATACTGGCACGATGAATGTTACCTTTCATCGCGCCTTCGACCGTTGCTCACATCCTGAACAAGCAATAGATGAAATCTTAGAGCTCGGTTTTAACAGGATACTTACCTCTGGTCAACAGCCCACAGCTGCACAAGGAATACCTCTGTTACGCCGATTGAAAGAGCTATCAGCAGGGAAAATAGACATTATGGCTGGCTGCGGAGTGAACGAAGAGAACATTGCTAAAATCCAGAAAGAGACAAAGATTACTTCTTTCCACTTCTCTGCACGTGAGCCACAACCAAGTAAAATGAAGTTCTTTAATAATAACGTCTACATGGGGAACAACGATGTATGCGAAGATATGATCATGGTTAGCTCCGAAAGAAGGATAAGAGAAACCATGAAAGCCTTGTCAATCAATACGTAGTGATTAGCATAGAGATGTTAATAACCTAATTGATTTTAGTTAAAAAACCACTTGTCTTCGGAATTTTTACAACCAATTATTTCCATATTAAATGGAAAGAAGCTACACTTGCACCCGCATAAAGAGGAACAATAGTATCTTTCTAAAAAAACGAAAAGATTATATTTCCTAATATTTAGGCGTAATTATTCATTACAAGTATTCACGATTAAAGACTGAAGGGTAACAAAACCTTCGCTGCTGTTTGTGTAATTCGAAAGAATTTCCGAAATTTGTAATTGTGTAAGTTCCATTGTTTCTTTATTTTAATGTTTCCAAATACAAAGATAAGACAAATATGGACTTACACACTTTTTTAAGATAGTACCGATGTGAATTCATTTGATAATTACAGGGGGTTAGGAATATTGAATACTTTATCTATAGGAAATTTAGGCTTTTCGTACGGTAGTAGTGCTGCACAAGGCAAAAATGAATATTACGAAACTAATTTATCAAGATCATATGGGGTGGGGTTTAATGTCAATCCTGTACGAGTTGATATGTCAAGGGGAGGAGGACATACATGGATACCGTTTTTTTAAGGAGATATATCTTATGGGGAGGGCTATGCCTCATTCTTTTCCTCGTGTTTACAAATAATGATAAACTAAATAATTCACGTTATAATGAAGATGTTAAAGAGCAATATTATAAGATAAAAGTTCTGGACCTAAAAAAAGTACGCGAATATTATATAAAAGGTATTGATGAAAAGGGACATCTTATTAACATAGTAATTTCTCCCAAATGGGATTTACATATGATAGAAATAGGAGATAGTTTGATAAAAGAAAGAAATAGTTATAAAATAAAAGTAATAAAAAAACATAGGACTATAATCCTTATCCCAGAATTACCATTATAGAGATAATTAAGTTATCTCTAAATAATTTTAAAGTGAAACATGTTCTATTTAAGTAAAATAAAAAAAGAACGCTAATTTGAAGAAATATATTGGATTTTTGGGTAATACTATTTTCTTTATCAGTAGTTTCATATCTTTGTTCAGATTTTATTATGGGACATTGTGAATTTCAAATATACTTTATATGGAACTCTTGGCTACCGATTAGACTTCACAATTTGCATTCATGTCTCTAAGTTTTCTAGTGAAAGCATGAAGAAGTAAACTCGTTTATCTACTTACGAGTGCAAACGTTTGAAGTTTATACAACTGATGTCTACAAATAAGATATTATTATTATCAAAAGAATGAATTTAGGAATTACATTATCTCTCTAAAACCCTAACATAGTTTTTGTTTTTAGTTGCTGTCACTTTTAACACTTTGCGTAGACGATTTGTTATCAATGCATTGTAATGTGTAAAATGGTGACAGGAGTGACAGGAAAGTTAAAGGCACTCCCTCTTTATGGTTTGAACCTATGAACGGCTGCAGGTACAAATTAAAATGAAATACATCAGCTTTGTGTTTAGATTCTACCAAAGGGCATTGCATAGCTATTACTGCTTTTCTTCTTTGTACGGATACATTTACAAAATAATGTTGTATATTTGCCTTAGAAATATACATGACATAGGAGTCTGCGGACATTAGGTCTTACGGTGGAGGAGATGTCGTGGTGTCGGAGAACTAGGTCTCTTTGTGCTGTGATGGAGAGTCACAGTAGGGGTAGTTGTCGTTTGTGATGTCTTAAATACTTTAGGCTCTAAAGCTCTAGTTTATGAACAAATAATTCCAACAAGTAATTTTGGGACATTCACATCATTTACAACACGAAATAGAATTATCATTCCTGCTTCAATGCAACATTACCTTAATGTACAATCTAGGCATAAAAATAGTGTAGTTAAAAGGAGTAGTCACTGATGAAGATAAAAAGAAAAATTATAGTTACACAGATCGTATTATCTGTTTTGCTTTTGGGTGTAATATGCTATGAGTATATAGATAGTAGTATCAGTTACAAATATGAAATACAAGAATTTAGTTATTCCACAAAGTGGATAAACATTTCTGTCGCTGAGAACTATCTTACATCAAAGATTTGTTTGTTAAAGTTCTTTGCTTTCTATGTATGTTTGAATGTCATATTATGGATTTACTATCTCACGAATGGGAATCAAAATAAAAGAAGTTAAAATGAGAAGACATATTAGTCTTATAACTATATTTATAGGGGTTCTGATAATTTTTTATGAAACTAGACACTTCTATAAGATAGGAGATAGAACTTTAACCGTTTGGAAGACGAATAGTGGATGTTTTGTCATACCATATTCGTATTATGGGATTCTTCCACCTCAGAAGAATTATCTCAAACTATCTAATATTGGTACTGCCTATATCTTTCTAGTGCCTAAAGATAGCTTATATATATTTGTAGAACCATATAGTGATGGATACAGTGAATTAAGTAACCATATGTATAGTTCTAAACTGATCACTTATTCAGCAGCAACTTCGAGTGCGCTAAAACAGAGTAAATTATGGGTAGATTCTTTTGAGAAATACAAGAAACTATATCCTTTTATTTCTGTAGAGGCAAGATATATGGACATATTGATAAAGGAGAAATAACTCTAATATTTTCTGAGATATACTTATAGCTCAATGATTCACGCTACATCTCTTTTGCAAGGATTTTGCTAAAGTAATAATATTCTGCCTTACAGGAGCTAATGTTGATGACAGGGGAAGTAGAGTTTGGGTATGGGAAGAAAATAGACTTCGTAAATCTCATGTTTTCAGATTGATGCATGGTATCCATCAAATCTATATGATTAAACGGTAGTTTATATGAGAAAGATAGTTTGTTTATTGGTTGCAATAGTATTTTTCTCTTGTGATCGTCAGTATGATAACTTTAAGATCACAGGAATAAATATGCACACAGTCACTTTTAACGATTCCATTAGATCAAAGAAGAGATATTTTTTGATAGACTTTACCACCGTATTATGTCATCCAAAATCTACCCTTTTTGGTGGAGGAGTTGAACCTGGGCTAAAGGGAATTGACGAGAATATCAAATCCATTGATATTTATACACGTAATGGTAAGACTATTTCCTCCCATTTTAAGGGGTGGAACTCGAATTTGGAAGGTACAATTTCAGACGGAAGAGGTGACTATTCTTATTTATCTTCTTCAAATATTGCAGAGCTCGTTAAGTCTATAAATGATCGTGATAGACAGGGTATTGGAGAACGGATAAAATTCAGACGTCTCTTTTATACGAATTCAGAAGAGACGCCATACAAGATTGTCATAAGATTTGAGAACCGAGAAATTACTGCAAAGGTCATAAATGATGAAGAAGATTATAAGGTGATTAGTACAGCACATCCTTAATTTATAATCCGCTAATAGGTTCTCAACTATCAAACTATAATTGTGTGTATGAACAGATTAGACGCTCAGAAGAATCATTGATAGGAATGCACAGTTTCATCTTATGGAACTTCCCTTATCCTATCAAGTTAGAAATAATAAATGATAAGGCGCTAAAAGAACTCTCATTAGACGAAGGATACTTCTTATGATTAGGTGGTTTAGAAAATACAAAAACATGACATCTAACCACAATAGGATAGAATAATATCGTTGTCCACTAAATCTTTTTATTAGATATAATTTAAGGCAGAATCCCTATTAAGGGATTCTGCCTTTTGGTTCTCTTTGTTTCAATGTAAAGAACGCCTAGAATCATGAGGAAAGATACATATTTCTTCGGACACAGTCTTTGGTATTATATGGTTTATTATTACTCTAAACCCCAAGTTAGTTTTTGTTTTTAGTTGCTGTCACTTTTAACATTTCGTATAAGCGACTTGTTATCAATGTGTTGTGATGTGGGGAGGAGTGACAGAAGTGACAGGAAAATTGAAAAACAGGTGTTTTTATGATGTTCGACTAACTATGCAGAGGGAGAGATACTTGCTTGTTATGAAAAGAAAAAGGGCATAAGAAAGGTTGTAATAAAGATTCATAAATTGAAAATAGTAGGTGAGCTTTGATACGGTAAAAGATGCCCTTTTGCATGGTAAAAGATGCTCTTTTGAGGTGTGAAAGACGCCCTTTTGCAGCGTAAAAGGGTACCTTTTGGAACAGCATTTGTAAGTCTTTGATAGAGAATGGTATACAAGTCTGAATACTGTGCATTTCTTTTGATTTTGTGGACACGCAGCTTCATTTCTCTGTAAACATATTTCTGCTTAGTTCGTAATGGTGCGGTGGTATGCGTCGGGACAGATAAGTTTACAAGGATCTTCGCTGGGGCGTTTTACCACAAACAGGCGTATCTTATATCAGTCGCCCTTTCCCACCCAAGGACAAAAGCCTACCGTATACCATTCCTGATTTTGCTGTCATTTCTATCACTCTTCTTTTGCTTTTAATCTACTGAATATAAACCCATTACCCGAAGTGTTAAAAGTGACAGCAACTAAAAACAAAACTTTATTAACGTGAGTTCGACGAATGACAAGAGGGTATGCCACGATTGGCATACCCTCTTACCGTTTATATCATTAGAGCTATCTCCGATGAACGTTTTACTTCGTCTCTGCAGCTATTGCCTGCTTGATTAAGCCCTCTATTTCTTCAGCTAATTCAGGGTTATCTTTGAGCATTGTCTTGGTTGCATCACGTCCCTGTGCCAGTTTTGTTCCGTTATAACTGAACCAACTTCCACTCTTCTGAATGATGTTATACTG
The DNA here is from genome assembly GCF_055385135.1 of Prevotella histicola. Taxonomy (NCBI): domain Bacteria; kingdom Pseudomonadati; phylum Bacteroidota; class Bacteroidia; order Bacteroidales; family Prevotellaceae; genus Prevotella; species Prevotella histicola. The sequence continues at coordinate 1,020,774 of NZ_AP043793.1, forward strand.
AACACCAAGGTCAACGAGCTCACCAATCTTTGAAATTCCCTCACCAAAGGTTATCTCAAACTCTGCCTTACGGAATGGTGGAGCAACCTTATTCTTCACAATCTTCACGCGAACCTGGTTACCGATAACCTGATCACCATCTTTAATAGCAGTCACACGACGGATGTCAAGACGTACAGAAGCATAGAACTTCAAGGCATTACCACCCGTTGTTGTCTCTGGATTACCAAACATTACACCGATTTTTTCACGCAACTGGTTGATAAAGATACAACAGGTATTGGTTTTTGAGATGGTTGACGTGAGCTTACGCAGAGCTTGGCTCATCAGTCTTGCCTGTAGACCGACAGCTGAATCACCCATATCACCTTCTATTTCTTTCTTCGGAGTAAGTGCTGCAACAGAGTCGATCACAAGGATGTCGATAGCTGAAGAGCGTATCAACTGGTCAGCAATCTCCAACGCTTGCTCACCGTTATCAGGCTGAGAGATCCAGAGATTATCAACATCTACACCAAGTTTTTCAGAATAGAAGCGGTCAAAAGCATGCTCTGCATCAATGAAAGCAGCTATACCACCTTGCTTCTGAGCCTCTGCAATGGCATGAATGGCAAGCGTAGTCTTACCAGATGACTCAGGACCATAGATCTCTATGATTCTACCACGTGGATAACCACCAACGCCGAGTGCAGTATCAAGAGCCACACTACCTGTAGGAATTACCTCTACATTCTCTATCTGTTCATCGCCCATACGCATGATGGACCCTTTACCAAAGTCTTTTTCTATCTTAGACATTGCTGCCTGCAAGGCTTTCAATTTGCCTTCAGCTGCTGATGTTGTCTCTTCTTTTGTCATATAACTATTATCTTGTTTTCTGATTGATATACTATTATTTATTCTTCTTTCTACTCTTTGGATAAGGTAAGACCTCAACTAAGGTCTTAACAACTCTAACTGCAAAATCAGACCTTGAAACATCTAAAACATAGTGTTCCTTAGCTCCTTTATATGGGAAGCCACGTTCAGCAGATTGCATCATTGACTTAATTGCCTCGTGTTCCTTGACGTAAGGTATATTGTCACAAACTAAGACGACAGGCTTCTCGTCAACATAAATCATGTATTCGCCAAACATCTTCCTGTATCTTACAGTCCCTGCAGTAGCTATCTGACTACTAACAAATTCTATAAAATCCAAAGAGCAAGCCATCTTCTTATAATTCTAAGTCTCCTCCAAACTCCTCATGCCAAGGAAGTCCCTGCTTGTTGAGCACCTCCAAGAATGGATCTGGGTCGAAGTCTTCTACATTCCATACACCTGGCTTACGCCAAAGTCCCTTGAAGAACATCATTGCACCAGCCATTGCAGGTACACCAGTAGTATAGCTGACACCCTGCATACCAGTTTCATTATAGGCATCCTGGTGCTTACAGTTATTATAAATGTAATAAGTCTGCTCCTTACCGTCCTTGATACCACGGATACGGCAGCCAATAGAAGTCTCGCCATCATAGTTTTCACCTAGATCCTGTGGGTTAGGCAGTACTGCTTTGAGGAACTGTAAAGGAACAATCTTCACCTTAGTAGTCTTACCAGAACCATCAGCTAACGGTGCTTCATACTCTATTTCGTCAATACGACTCATGCCAAGGTTCTGAATACAGTCGAGATAAGTAAGATACTGCTTACCGAATGTCATCCAAAAACGTGCACGCTTAATAGTTGGATAGTTCTTAACCAATGATTCCAACTCCTCATGATGCATCAGATAAGAGTCACGTGGACCAATATTTGGATAGGTCAAATCCTGATGTACTGCCAATGGTTCTGTCTCAGTCCACTTACCATTCTCATAGTAAAGACCCTTCTGGGTAATCTCACGGATGTTAATTTCAGGATTGAAATTCGTTGCAAAAGCCTTATGATGGTTACCTGCATTACAGTCAACAATGTCAAGATAGTGAATCTCATCAAAGTGATGTTTGGCTGCATATGCCGTATAAGCCTGTGATACTCCTGGGTCAAAGCCACAGCCGAGGATAGCTGTCAGTCCAGCTTTCTCGAACTTATCCTTATAAGCCCATTGCCAACTGTACTCGAAATGAGCCTCATCTTTTGGTTCATAGTTAGCTGTATCTAAATAGTTACAACCGCAAGCCAGACAAGCATCCATGATTGTCAGGTCTTGATAAGGCAAAGCAAGATTGATAACTAACTCTGGTTTGAAATCATTGAAGAGTGCCTTCAACTGCTCAACATCGTCTGCATCAACCTGTGCAGTCTTGATATCAGCCTTATAACCCTTATCATGAATAGCCTTAACTAACTCATCACATTTCTCCTTACGACGGCTGGCTATCATAAAATCTGTAAACACGTCCTGGTTCTGGACAATCTTAAAAGCAGCTACAGTAGCAACGCCTCCTGCGCCAATCATTAACACTCGTCCAGCCTCCCCAAGCCCCTCCGAAGGAGGGGTTGTCTGATTACCACCGCCTACTGCAGTCGTCTTACTTCTCAGTTCTTCCATCTTTTCTATTATTTTATATTTTACTTGTTCTATATTTGCTAATATTTCCTGATTCGTAAACCGGAGTAAACTGAATCCTTTACCTATCAGGAAATCATTTCTAACACTGTCTGCAGCTTTCTGTTCCTCTGTAAAATGATACTTTCCATCAGCTTCTATAATCAATTTTAGCGGCAAACAGACGAAATCTACTATATAATCATAGATAACAAACTGTCTTCTGAACCGAAATCCCAACTGTTTCTTTCTAACAGTCTCCCACAAAATTGACTCTGCCTCAGTGGGAAATCTCCTCATTCTCTTTGCTTCCTCTTCCAATATTCGATAAAGGAAAGGATCAGCATGATGGTAACCAGGAGGGGAAGTCTCCCCACACTCCTCTAAGGAAGAGGGTGTTTGATTGCTATCATGGGATGCTTTCGTATTCATAATGACCTATGTCTTCTTCCATTACCTTTACCTCTTCATTTTCCAAAGGAACAATATAAGGCTCTATTTACTAAGCATATACTTTCCTTTGGAGGGATTCTAAGGAGGCTTTTATACTGCTAAGTATATCCCCTTCTTAGATGATTTGGGGGAATGTTTCCTATTCCGCTAGGTAAACATCCCCTCCTTCGGAGGGGCTTGGGGAGGCTTCTATTCCGTTAATCCCCATTGCATGCATTATCGAATACCCCAAAATTGCTTGCTTGAAGTTGCCACCTTCTATCGGTTGCATGGCAAACAATGTGATGTGCTTTAGCTCATCATCCACGTCCCTGAGGGTTGAACGAATACTATTCAGCAGCGAAGCATCCTCTGCATTCGGCACAATCATGATACGTTTAACCTCTTCATGATTGCAAAGTGTCTTAAGAAGGTCGAGCAATACTGCTTCCTTCGCGGTATGTTCATCACCAGTTGCTATACTATTGATGATAAACTCTCCGAAGTGACCATCTCTAAACGCCTGTCCATTGAGTTCTTTTTCATAATCAGAAGGAGCAAAATTCTCCAACTTCAGATTCTTTTTATCGTGCAGAAGAACCACTTGCGTTTCGTGATCCCCTGGTTTCAGCCGACCGTCAAGCGCTACATCCACTGCCCACTGACTGAAATCAGCTGCAGGGATACGCCGATCTAACATGCGCTCAAAGTTCACGATAATGTCGAAAGCTACATGATCAATATAATCACCATCTGCAATGATGATGTTTTCACTCCATTTAATGTTCTGTGCTTCTTGTGCGTTCATAGCCACAAAGATACATTAAATCAGGCAAAAGGCAAAATAAACAGATTGATTTTTGGTGTTTTTACCCACTCAATAAGTGACGTTCTCATCCCCTCATCAGCGAACCATACTGCCGTCTTCAGTATGTCCAGACTTATGAGACATATAAATACAAATGATTGCCACTAAGATAACAATCGCAAAAGGGATCATAGTACACATCCTAAACAAGCCTGCTGAGCACGCTGTTACATACAAAATCGCCAAGAGTAACAATGGGGTTATTATCCGAATAACCTTTGCATGTTTACTGTTATACTGTTCCGTACGCATCAATGCCCTCAAAGAACCTCTGTCACTGGGAGTCTTCTCTTTGGCTATCATCATTAGGAAAATAACAAACGAGATGATAGGAAGCGTAAGGATCAAGTATTTAGGACCATAACTGTCCACATCACCAGACAGATTCCAATGGAGAATAATCTGATCGGGACCACTTAATGCACACATCAAGGCTATAATTGAGGTGACAACAACGATTGCTGTCGAGATGATTCTGCTTATCATGTTACGACTGTTTATAAACATTTAGGTTTTTATAAAGTAGATTGAATACCACCAGAAATAACGATTTCTTAATGATCTCTACGCTACAAAGATATAAATAATAAACAAAAAGGACAAGTTTTAGATAAAAAAAGTAACATGCGAAAGGATGTGAAGAAACATAGGTGAGCAGGTATTAGCAATGATAAAATGATCTTACATTACCAAATACACCAGGAAGACCAAAACAGAGGATGGTCATCTTTTTCGCACTTTGTAGTATCCAGATTATCAAACAGTTACAAAGGGGCTTGTAAAAGGGCATCTTTTACAATGCAAAAGGGCACCTTTTACACATCAAAAGGGCATCTTTTACAATGCAAAAGACGCCCTTTTAGAATGCAATAGATGCCCTATTAAAAACCAACTATGAATTTATTTCACAAAAGAAGCACCAATTCGTTTCCCCAAAACCTTTCGTTTTTCAGCCAAGTCATTATCATCCACGTAAGCTAAAGCATATCCCCAATAGAGATAAGCCTCCTTAAAGTTCTTCTGACAGAGCCTTGACTCCCCCATATTCTTATATATTGTGAACATAAGTGACTTATCGGGTTCATAGAGTTCTGCTGCCTTTTTCAAATGTAAGACAGCATCCTCATAACGCCCAAGTTGGGTCTCCGCCACTCCTAATCTATATAATCCCACAGCCATCTTAGGCTTCATCTTCACAGCTTTGGCAAAGTAATACACGGCAGAATCAAGTCTCTCCATATATGCAAAAGCTCCTGCTGTGTAATAAAGTGAATTATAAGTCGTGTCACCAACGGCAAAAACTCTTCTATAAGTGTTGATACACTGCTCGAATTTACGCTCCATGAAATACACTTCTCCCAAGGCACGATTCACTTCTGTATTGAAAGAATCTGTTTTGCAATAGTCTTCTCCATAATAGATTGCCATATCTGAATGATCATAATCAGGACTTACAAGAACATTCATGAGGTCGGCTACTATATGACTATCCCTTGGAAAGGTTCTCACTAATGTCATCCCGTAGAACACCTGATGGGCAACATCGCCTATAGCACCCAAAGAATAATACAGTTCACGGAACGAATCATGGGTTAAACTGTCCGTTGATACAGTCTTAAGAAGACCAATACATTGCTTATATGATGCACGAAAGTAATAACAACTGGCGATTTTCATCTTGATTATATTGTCATTACGTTGCTTCTGTGCCTGCTTATAGAATGACAAAGCATTATAATAATCATACACTTTCATACAACTGTCGCCCCGGTCAAGCGACCTTTGATAACTCTGTGCTGCCACATGCAAGGGAACTATGAATAAGATCAGAAGGAACAGAAAGAGCTTTCGCATAGTACAAAATACATTTAAAGTTAACAAATCACCATACATTTAAGACAGGATTTCCATGAGGCGATCAGCTTTACAGCCCAGTCTCATGGAAACCAAGTTATAAATCTTATTGCAATTTAAAGCGAACAGGTATAGTATAGTACACCGAAACAGCCTTTCCCTTGTTCTTTCCAGGGTTCCATCTTGGCATTACAGAGACAACACGCAGCGCTTCCTTATCAAGTGAAGGAGATATTGAGCGTACGATAACAGGATCCTTTACCTCACCATTGGCGGTGATGATGTATTTCACTATTACTGTTCCTTGTTCACCATTGCTTGCTGCTTCAACAGGATACTTTATGTTTTCTGCCAGCCATGATAGCAAATTCCCTTTGAAAGTAGGCATTTCTTCAGAAACAGTATAGACTACCTGCTTCCCTTTCTTTTGCGTTTGATCAGTCAGTTCATCTTCTGGCGACTCCACAAAGGACTCGTCATCCGTCACAGCTGACGGTTCATTCTCCTTCACCTGTGGTACAACAGTCTCCTTCTCTACCGTCTCTTTCTCTATAGAAGAAGGCATATCATTGCTCACAACCTTTATAGATTTTTCTTCCAGAGTCGTCAATGGTTTAGTGACTTGCCTTTCAACTCTGACTATTGGTACTTCTCTGTCATTCGCAGCAGCTGCAATCTCACGCGCAATAATCTCAACATTACTCACAACAAGCAGCATGACTGCCATTGGAATACAGAGTACATACTTTGCTTTCGCAACTCCTTTGGTTCGTTTTTTATTCATCATCTTAATACGTTTCTTAAGAGGTAAAACATTAAAATTATTTGAAATTGTAGCTACATTCTTTCTATAAGCCAACCCTAACAGGTGGTATTGGTATTCCTTACTATCAAGACCACTCGTCAAGACACTGTTATCCGCAAGGAATTCAAGGTTTAATCTCACTTCTCGTTTCAGTAACCAGACAAATGGATTTATCCAAAAAGCAATGGAAAACAGCTCCGTAATAAGAATATCAAGGGAATGATATTGTCGACAATGAAGCAATTCATGTGTGATAATTTCGTCTAATTCCTTTGGGTTATGCCTCTTTGGGTCCATAAAAATCCAACTGAAGAATGAGAATGGACCTTCTCCTTGATCTAATAAATAAACCTTTTCGCCACACACTTCTTCTGTTTTACATCTGCGTCTTAGCATAAATATGGAAAACAACTGCCACAAAAAGCGTAAAAACAATAGTGAAGCTACCACACAATAAGCTATTGTAACGATAGCTTCCCAATTCTGTAATGTGCCATTATTGGGTGTTATAGTCACTACAGGAAGTACAACGTTGGCATATTCATTAGCCACAGAGGACATTTCCACGCTCTTATTCAACCAATAAGAACAGTTTAAGCCTGGCACTAAGAGGGCAACAACATACAGTCCCAACAGTGAAATCCTTCTCCAAGAGAAAAAAGTATCATTCGAAAATACTAGCTTATAAAAAGCAAATAGGATGATAAATGCTATATTTAACTTCAAAAAATACATGGCTCTGTATGTTATATTTTAGGTAAATAATATCGGTTTGTTCTGTAGGAGTTCTCCCTTCACCTGATAAGCTTAGTCGTTGCCGCTTTCTATCTCATTGATAATTTCTTTCAAATCTTCAGGAGAGAGATCCTCTTCTTTCGCAAAAAATGAAACCATCTCACGGAAAGAATTCTTAAAGTAATTACCAACAAAACTACGCATGAAATCAGATTTATATTCAGACTGGGCTATCCGTGGCGAAAAATGATACGTAAGACCGTGCTGTTCTGCATTCAAATAACCCTTTCGCTTTAGATTATTCATCACAGAAGCTATCGTTGTATAAGGCGGACGGGGCTCATCCAACTGCTGAAGGATCTCTTTTGTGGTACAACTACCCAACTTCCATACATGCAACATTACTTCTTCTTCTTGCTTAGTCAGTTTTTCCATCATCAAAATACGTTTCTATTATTCTGCTGCAAACTTACGATTAATTCGTAACAAAGTCAAGTTCACAACGTTAAAGATTACTAACAAAGAAACTTTTTAGGCTAAAACTCAGATTAATACGAATTATTAGTAACCACTAAAGACAAGATAAAAAAGCTGTTTTACACTATGAATATAAGGGAATAGACAGACGACTCATTCTCCATTGAGCCCATAAATACGAAGAATAAAAAATAGAGGATACTCCAAAACAGGAATATCCTCTATTTGTCCGATATATAATAATGTGATTATAAGCCGAGCAATTCCACTACTTTTTCAACTGCCGCATTGATACCATCAGCATCTTTACCACCAGCTTGTGCGTAGTGTGGCTGACCACCACCACCACCTTTGATAAGCTTAGCAGCCTCACGGATGATTTTACCAGCATTGAGATCGTGATTCTTTACCATATCATCACTGAGCATGATAGACAGTAAAGGACGATTTTCATATACTGATCCCAGTACACAAACCAAGTTCTCTGGTAATGCTTCACGCACCTTGAAAACAATATCCTTAGCTGAAGCAGGATCAACTGGCAATACTGCCTTAACGACATGTACACCATTCATCGTCTCAGCACGCTCTACCAAGGACTTAGCAGCACGGTCAAGAGCCTGTGCACGGAAGCGCTCTACCTCCTTCTTCATGGCATCGTTCTCCTCAACAAACTTGGTGAGAACAGCCTTAAGATCCTTAGCATTGTTGAACATTGCCTTCAAATCACGCAGCGTATCTTCGAGTGCATAGATTGCATTCTCGCATGTTTCACCTGTCATAGCTTCTATTCGGCGTACTCCAGCAGCCACACTGCTCTCTCCAACAATCTTGAAGAAACCGATACGACCTGTTGATTTCGCGTGGATACCACCACAAAACTCACAACTTGGACCGAAGCGAACAACACGAACCTTATCGCCATACTTCTCACCGAAGAGGGCTACAGCACCCATCTTCTTTGCTTCTTCCATAGGTGTGTCACGGTGTTCGTCCATAGGAAAATCAGCACGAATCATTCCGTTAACAAGTCTCTCCACTTGGCGAAGTTCCTCATCGGTGATCTTCTGGAAGTGAGAAACGTCAAAACGGAGCGTGTCTGGACTAACGTAAGAACCTTTTTGCTCTGCATGATCACCAAGAACCTGTTTCAAAGCATAGTCCAACAGGTGAGTCGCAGTGTGATTAGCAGCAGATGCATCACGCTTCTCTACATCCACACAAGCCATAAAGTCGGCTTCAACATTCTTTGGTAATTCCTTTACTATATGGATACTTTGATTGTTTTCACGCTTAGTATCGATGACATTGATGGTCTCATCCTCGCTAACAAGTACACCTTGGTCGCCAACCTGGCCACCCATCTCTCCATAGAATGGTGTGTAGTCAAGAACAAGCTCGTAGAAACTATTCTTCTTCTGTGTCACTTTACGATAACGGAGGATGTGACATTCATACTCGGTATAGTCGTAACCAACGAACTCCTGTTCGCCTTCACGCAGCACTTCCCAGTCACCATTCTCAACGACAGCAGCATTACGGGCACGCGCTTTCTGTTGTGCCATCTCCTCATTGAACTGCTTTTCATCAACGGTATAGCCATTCTCTCCACAGATAAGTTCTGTCAAATCGAGTGGGAAACCATAGGTGTCAAACAGACGGAAAGCCTCTTTACCATCCAACTCGGTCTTACCGTGTGCCTTCAACTCGTCCATAGCACCACTCAACAGGCTAATACCCTTATCCAAAGTACGGAGGAAAGAGTCTTCCTCTTCCTTCATCACACGTGCAATCAGCTCACGTTGTGCAGTCAATTCGGGGTAAGCGACACCCATCTCATGCACCAAAACATTGATCAGCTTGTACATAAAGGCTTCTTTCTGACCGAGGAACGTATAAGCATAACGCACGGCACGACGAAGGATACGACGGATAACATAACCTGCTTTGACATTGCTTGGCAACTGACCGTCAGCAATGGAGAATGCAACAGCACGCAGATGATCGGCAACAACACGCATAGCGATATCTACCTTCTGCTCTTCATTGATGCCTTCACCGTTAGGACCTTCTGGGAAAGTGTGGTTGTATTTCTTTCCTGATAAGCGCTCAATCTCCTCAATTACAGGTGTGAAGATATCGGTATCATAGTTTGAATTCTTGCCTTGCATCAAACGAACCAGACGTTCAAAACCCATACCCGTATCAATTACATGCATCTTCAGAGGTTCAAGACTGCCATCAGCCTTACGGTTGAACTGCATGAATACGATGTTCCATATCTCAATTACCTGTGGATGATCCTTGTTTACAAGCTCCTCTCCAGATACCTTTGCCTTCTCTTCATCAGAACGGAAGTCAATATGAATCTCTGAACATGGACCACAAGGACCTGTATCGCCCATCTCCCAGAAGTTATCATGCTTGTTACCATTAACAATATGATTCTTGGGGAAGTGCTTCTCCCAGTAGCTGGCAGCCTCATCATCACGTGAGATACCTTCTGCCTTGTCGCCTTCAAAGACTGTTACGTAAAGGTCCTTAGGGTCAAGATGCAACACATCAACAAGGTACTCATAAGCATAATCAATAGCTCCTTCCTTGAAATAGTCGCCAAAACTCCAGTTACCCAACATTTCAAACATTGTGTGATGGCTAAGTGCTGCATCACGCCCCACCTCTTCCAAGTCGTTATGTTTACCACTTACACGCAAGCATTTCTGTGAGTCCGTACGACGGCGTGGCTCTGGTTCCTTTGTTCCAAGAATAATATCTTTCCACTGGTTCATACCAGCATTAGTAAACATCAGCGTAGGGTCGTCCTTGATAACCATTGGGGCAGACGGTACGATAACATGTCCTTTCGACTCAAAGAACTTCAAATAAGAGTCGCGGATTTCGTTTGCTGTCATCATCTTTATTTTATATTTAATTCAATTTTTCTACCTAAAAGTGTTGCAAAGATACTGACTTTTGAGTATTTTTGCAAACAATTAAGCTGATGAATATGGAAAAACTTCGCTTTGAAGTAAACTACTAAATAGCATATAGCAGCTGATTTGTGTAAATAATTGATTTAAAAGAAACTAAGACATGGCAGAGAATCCACATAAATTGTATTATTCAATAAAAGAAGTAGCGCAACAAATAAACGTTACGGAGAGTCTGCTAAGGTATTGGGAAACGGAATTTCCACACCTCCGCCCTAAGACTACGGGCAACCGTGTACGACAGTATACGGAGAAGGATATTGAACAGATAAAAGTCATCTATAATCTTGTCAAAGTACGTGGCTTCAAGATTGCTGCTGCACGCAAGATGATCCAGGAAAACCGTAAGGGTGCTGACAAGAGCCAGAAGGTAATGGAATCACTCATTTCAGTACGTGATCAACTACAAGAACTCAAGAAACAACTTGACAGTTTGGTATAAAAAGGCTCTTATCATACTGAGCTTTTTTCATGCTTAGTACAGGTCCTCACAGCCTGTTTATCTCCTACCCTTTTTTATTTTTGGTTGCTATCACTTTTTGCACATAGTGTAAAAAGCACATATTAGGCTACTTATGATAGCAAAACTAGTGGCGCAAGTGAATTTTAAAATAATATTAGGTATTAAGATTCTCTATAATTCTATATTATAAAGCTCATAAAATACTTTTATCATAGAAACTATAGGAAATAGAAATAAAAGATTAACTTTAGAGTATTTGAAGCCGCCACACTTCCCATAGGACAGCGCACCAGGGAGGGATTTTTCATTATATACCCATGAAAAGTTCAAACAGAAATCTCTGCAGAACTATAATCTATACAGTAAGACAATACTCATACATCAGTAAGTTGTATTGCACCTTCTATTCTAGAATATAATTTTGCAGAGATTTCAGAATAATTACACAACAATGTTTATACCTATCATTCTAAATGATTATTCCTATATCATTTGTCTTGATTGAGTGTAACGGTTGTTATTATGGTCTCGTTTCTTTCTTTTTCAGTTTCGCTTAATATCAACTGATTGTTGGTAAAGTCAGCTGTGATTGCACTTTTAGAAGAGAGATCTACCTTTTCTTCAGAGAATCCTATTAATTTTTCTTCAACATTAAGCCAATTCCAATAATTTAATATGTTCTCTTTTGGATCTTTATAGGCTATGAAATATGTCCCAGCATGGGTGAAAGTAATGGTCTTTGGGAATTCCTCCTCAGCCAAGCCTAGTTGTACCTCTTTGGTATTTTTAAGTTTATCTGACTTCTCAAACCTATCTATCGCCTTTCTAAGTGCATTGCTGAGTTCTGCGCTTGATGATGAAGTTCCATCAAACACTGTTTGACCATCATACTTTACTACAATGTGCATCTTTATAAATCTCCACGTACGACAGAGATAATCTGTAGCTTGACCAGAGGGTATTGGTGTAACCTTCGTAGCAGAAAGTTGTACCTGTCGTCCATTTACATTTAGGAGTAAAGAATAGGAATTACCAGCTTTAGTAATGGTTAATTCGCCTAATTCTTGTAAAACATATACATTATTATTCTTTGAGAAATGCCCTGTTATATACAAGTCGTCAGAATCTGTATTACTTGGTGAAGCCCCTTTCATGACAATGATATAACGGCCAGCTTCTGTTAGCTCTACTGCTTTGTAAGCGGAACTGGCATCTGTTATTTCATACTTTGCAGCATCCATTGTATAAGATGGCGTTTCAATGGGAGATGGCTTCTGCTCATCAGGGTCAGAATTATCACATGCAGTGAACGATAGTCCACATAAAAGCAACATAGTTGCAAACAAAATGCTTTTAAGTCTCATAATAATATTTTTCTGTTAATAATAGTTGGTCAATAGCTAATGTGTTTCTTCAAGAGAAACTAATTGTTAACAAAGATATGCACGATTTTCTGTTTCTCATCTTCACTTCATCTTAAATAACCTTAATTGCGAGATTATCCTCTAACAACATTCAATGGAAGGTGGAGAAAGTAGAAAGACTGTGCTAATGTACATAAGAAATTATTGGATCACCAGTGAAAGAGCAGGAGTGTATAAACAACCAACCCCCCTCTCCATTCAGAGAGGGGGAGTTGGGAGAAATAGATATTCCCTGTTGCTATTGTTGCTTTCATTACTTCTTCCTCGACAATGAAGCACGCTTTACTTCGAAATCGGCAGTAGTGTTGTTATCGTCAACAAACTTCTTACCATCCCATTTACGTTGTAAAGAAAGACCAGAGTAAATGGGGTAATCGCTCTGCTTCAAACCAGCAAAGGAAACGTCAGTAACAGCATTATAACCTCGATCAAGCTTGCTGGGGCGCATCTGGAACATACGACGTGGACAGATGGTGATACAGTCAATGACGTTCTCGAACGGTATCTCAATAGCATAGAAATCACCAAAAGCACTACTCGTAACAGTAATATAATGCAGATAACCCTTTCCATCCTTGGTGTCAGTCAGGTTCTTTTTGAACTCTTCTGGTGTCCAAGGAAGTTTTATCAGTGCGATACCATTGCTCTCTGAAACGTTTGAGAACTCATGTTCCGGACCAACATTCCCGCTTGCATCCGTCACTGTTAGTATAGCATTAAGATCGGGAACGTCTGGATTGTTCTTCTTTCCAGAATCATAATTAATATTCGTCCACTCGAAATCAGCTTTCCTCAAATCAAGAAAAGCATCCAACCCACCATACATACTAAGGTCCTCTCCCTCCAGTTCAGACTCGAATTGCGCCTTATGGTCAATGGCATACTTAGCCACAATAATGGTCTGCCCAGGCTTAACAGGATAATCAGTACCCGTACCAGGAAAGTAAGAGATACCTGATGCACCATAATAACGATTAACAAAGTCGTCCTTCGGTGCAAACTGAATCGCCTTGCTTGGGTCAATAGCATTATCACAAAGTGCCAGTCCATCAAGATACTTCACCTCATCTGTTGGGTTAAAGATTGCGATATACTGATCATCATTATACATCTGGTTCAGGTTCTTCATACCCCAGGCCCTGACGTCACGGTACCAATAATGTCCGACATAGAACACCTCCTTAATAATCAGATGGTCTAATTTTGTCTTCGAAGTAGACTGTTTGACAGGCATTTCATTACGTGTACAGCTACCTAAGCTCAACGTTATCAAACCCGAAAGCAGGAATGCTGTTATCTTTTTCTCTATCATTTGTTTCATCATCTTTTATGCGTTTATATTTTTGTCCTATAATCATAGATTAGTCCCAACACCTGAAACTGCTCAATAACCTATAAGAACCAGTTTCCAAAGCCTGATCCTCCACCAATGCCATGTGTTTGAACATTCTGTGCAGCCTCTAATGCATCGAGCGATGACAAGCCTATTTCGTGTCCCATATAGAAGTAGAGAGGGTCATTAGGGTCAATCGTTGTCGGGTCAGTATCGAAACTACTACAGAAAACTTTTATTGGAATATTGAATCGGAAGAGTTCTTTCCATTCCGAATCAGCCCCATACTCCTTCGGTTCATCGGGGTTATAAGCCTCTGCACAGATGAATGGACTACGGAAGACATAGGTGGAATGCCGGTTGAGATACTCATCTTTCGGTATCAAAGCCTTCTTTCCTTTCGGACATTTCATGATGCGCACAGAGAGATAAAACTTAGGGAGCAGATAAGACGGACGACTATAGCGGCCTGGCTCACCTGTTGCTGGATCTACTCGACGTGTAATCTCGAGTGGCCATTCCTGATGAAGCGCATCATTCTCATCGGCTTCTATATCAAAGTTGAAGTGACCTTTCAGTCCCACACGGTCCTGATCATAAGGTGCAACAGCCCAATCGGCATCCTCACGAGTAAGTGGTGGCAGCAGTCGTTGGTTGAATAACTCACGTGCACCGTCAGCCATTGCATTATGAATCCACGTGTCACGATAAGTATATTCAAATATCTTTGGTGTCAATTCAGCCCTTTGCTTCCATGTTGACGTATTGGCAAAGAGCGGAGAAGGTACAGGTGTAGTGTCAACTGTTCCACCTTTCTTCCAATCACCGAACTTATCTTTATTGGGTTTCCATGTTCCTCGACAGTCCATCACTTCGTATGGGTTGCCTTTATCGTCTACTTCACTCACCGTAAAGAATATCTGATATTCGTCAGAATGCTCAAGAATATCATCATTCATTAGCTTTCCTTCCTTGTTGAAGAAGTAGAGACACAAGCCCCACCGCTTTAGTTTACCACCTATGATGCGGATATAATCAGGCCCCATCTTTCCTTCGCTCTGCTCGAGATAGGTCACTGTACTCTGCCGTTGCACCTCTACCGTTGGCCATTGGCTTGTATTGTTATGGATAAGTACGAACTCTTCCTGCTTCCAGGGTGCATTCTGATAAACGAAGTTACCGTGCATCATACCGTCACCATGAGAGTGTCCCTCCTTAAACATAGCCAGACAAGTTGCCCAACCGTTGAAAGCACCATCAGCATCAGGATTTGCCATATCGCCAGACACCTTCACTTTCGACAAGCTATCCACATATTTATCAGCCCCACTATGTGCTACACCCTTACTATTTAACGGATTCTCATTGTAATCAACATGCACATTACCAAATACAAAGTCGTCACATGAGGTGAAGGACAGACCAACAGTTACTATTAATAGTATGCTCTTAAATATTTTATTCATCTTTCCTTTGCTCTTTTTACATCAATACTACGTTCTGTCTATACTGTGAGAAGAAGTCCTGTGGTTGTGTTAACATGCGCCAAAGACGTGTCTTATCAACTTGTGGATAGAACCGCTTCACGTCATTAAAGCATTTCTCCTCCCCATCTTTCGCATTCGCAATCACGCGTACCGAGAGTGGATAATCAATGTCGAAGCTATCCCATCCTGGCTGTATCTGGTTGAAATCCCATAAGAAACTATGCTCACTGTTATTTGTATTGCAGTACTTTGCAGGTTTCTCCGACTCACCAACGTGTTGCTGTCCCTTGTTCAGAATATGGCAGATACGCACCTGTAGTTGGAAAGCAACATCTGACATATGGAACTGCATGATACCTTTGAAGCCTAATCTATCCATGTCTGCCCCCACATCTAAGCTACGTTTCTGACGGAGAAAGCCTACGGTATGTCCATAACGCTGACGTGGAGCATCAGTATCAGGGTCGGTGAAGTCATCGTTATATGCCTCGGTGAAGAGTTTACCAAGGTCTTCTTCAACAGGGTCTGTATCGCGATACTCGTATGTAAACAGCTCTGGTGTAATCTTGTTCAGCTCCATCGGGTCGATAGTCTTATAGAGATGGTACGTCTTTCCGTCAAAGGCGTAAGGCTGTAATGCCTCTGGTTTTCCCGACACTTCAATGGCTTTCCATGCGAGATTGTTATTGAATGGAACTTGATTCTGCCCTAATGTAAATCCTTCTGGCGCATAGATGTTCGAAGTAGAGAACTTTGTAGCAGGCTCAGGATTGCCATCTTTCATACGGAAAGTATATCGATCATAATATGTAGGTTGCGATGAAAGCGAACGTGGATAAGCCATCTGCAATCCTGTTGCCTGCTGTTTGTCGTTTGAAGCAGTGCTGTCTGTCACCTCCTTATTCAGCGAAGCATTGCCAATACCGAAGAAGTGCTGATGAACAAGCAGCGTAGCGTTATCCTCATCAGGGATACTATAGCCCTCATTATCCTTCGTAAAGGGATAACCAGAGAACTGATGATTAATCAACATACCATTCTGATCGTAATACTTCAGCTCCAATCCGTAATAGATATCGTCAGAAGCAATCACATCAAAGCAGTCACGCTCTGTAGTAATCGTCATCTGTCCATCATCATCCTTGGCTATATCTATCTCCTGCATGACAGGAACTGGTAGTTCACCATTGACAACATGATATGTATTATACGCCCGAACAGAGTCATTACCATCAGGTCCGACACCAATCATTCCTCCTTTATATCCCATCCTTAGGATGGCATGGACGGCATAAATCTGCTCGTGTCCTTTCACATCACGTTCTATTGATGAGGCTGGAGCCTGTACTACCTTCTTGAAAAAGTCGTCTACTTGATCGTTGGAACAGCTACCAAAGAGAAGTACTGATGCTATTATAGCAAATAAAAGCCGTATATCTTTATTCTGTTTCATATTCTTATCAGCTATTTAAAACTTAAACAATGTACGTAAAGAGAAGTTTGCTCCACGCTCATGTGCATAATATCTGAAGCGGTCTGTGTATTCTTTATAGAGTGCATTAAGAATATTCTCACCGACAATCATGAACTTCAATTCTCGTTTCATAGGTAAAGCGATGCGGAACTCTGCCGTACCATTCAGCAAGAAGTAAGCTGGTGGAGAGTCTGGAACGAGGTCTTTATCTGGGTCAAAGCGTGTCTGCTTAGTGACATATATCCCTGACAACGACAGTGTTGAACGGTATTTGTAATCTTTTGTCAGCGGAAGGTCATAAGTTGCAGAGAGTCCGTAACGGTCAGAAGGCATGAAAGGTAACCAGTCATTATGCGTGATATTACGTGCAAACATCCATTCACCTTTGGCAACAAAGGTCAGTCTGTCTATAGGTTTGACTGTGGCTTCTATGTCACCACCATAGAGTTTCACGTCATCTTGGTCATAGATGAACTTCGGATATTTTCCACTTGGATGGTTATGGAATCGGTCTTTTCCTTCTCCGATATGGTCGTATATGTAACTATTGATGCGCTGGAAGAAGAAGCTTGGCTCTACTGACAGCCATGTATTACGGTATCTTGTACCCAGCACCAGCTTATATCCACGTTCACTAGCAAGATTCTTATTACCCACTACCCAATAAGAACCATCCTGTAAACCTATAGCATAAAGCTCATTGATATCGGGTGGACGCCATGACCAACCGATATTGGCACGTGCATCCCACTTGTCGTTGAATTGATAGTGTGTTGCAAAACTCATCGTAAAGTTACTGTAGAGCTTAAAATCGTCGTAGTAGGTGTAATTACTAAGGCTGCTATAACCATTGACTGACAACACACGGAAGTCATATCGCATACCGAGTGCACACTGTAACTTACCAAACTCTGCTTTATGTAAGAAGTAACCACCCATTGAAAGGGCTGCAAAATTAGGTACAAAAGCGGGCTGTTTCGTACCGGGATAGTTGTAATTGGTCTGATAAGTATTAGAGAGTCCTGCATCAGTGGTCATCTTCCATAGCTTCCACTTTGCATGCCACAGTACATCAAACTTATAAGTCTTCAGTATCAAGTCCTGCATTGGAATCCAACTCCACTGTGTTTTCTTTCTGTTTTCGAACTCTTGGCGCAGGTTCTCTTGGAAAGATAGCGTCACATCAAGCTGATGATTCTTATTGATATCCCACTTCAATTCACCCTTCAACGTCACATGTTGCGACTGTTGGAACGGTGGTTTTATCTCATATGAGAAAGGTTTAATGGTCTCTGGGTCTGGACGGCCATATTCAAAGCGCTTTATGAGTTGGGCTATGTCCGACACCTTACTGGCATAATATATACCACTGCGCTGGTAGTAGATACTGGAAAAGACGGTTGCTGTGATTTTCTTTCCTTGATAACCAGCCAAGGCTGAGAGGCTTATCGTGTTGTATCCAGTGTTGTTCAGCACGTAATCTGCCGTGTGATAGTCACCTCCCTTGGTGTACATACCATGGAGACGTAGTCCAAATTTCTTGTAACCTGTCTCAACACTAGCCGAACTACTGAGCCCACGAGCATTGGTGTCATATCCAAGGTTGACATTACCATTCACCTTTAACGCTTTGTTACCATATGGGAGGGGAGCATCATTCAGCAGAACGACACCACCCATAGCACCGAAACCATAGCGAATACACTCTGCTCCTTTCACTACTTCAACCATACTTGATCCTGTATAGTCTAACTCTGGGGCATGATCGGCACCCCAACTCTGGCTCTCCAACCTTACTCCATTGTTCATCAGAAGGATTCTACTACTGTGCATTCCTTGTATAACGGGCTTTGCAATGGTGTTACCCGTACTGATGGAGCTGACACCGGGAATGGTTTCGAGCAGTTTGGCTAATGATGTAGCCCCACCCTTCTCTAATGCTTCCTGACTGATAGCCGATGATTGTTGCAGTACGCTTGTGTGGCGTTGTAAGGCTGTGACCGTTACGTTATCCAATTGTTTGGAGTCATCCTTCAACTGTAGGGTTATCTTTCTGTCTTCTGGAATGGTTACTAAACGTGTGAAGGTTTTATATCCGATATAGGAAACCGTCACTTTCAACTTGTTAACTCCGTTCTTGAGCTTGATAACACAACGTCCTTCGGTGTCTGTTATGGCAGGATTCACTCCTTCACAACGTACCACTGCTCCAGTAAGTGGCTCTTGTGATTGTTCAGCTACAACACATATCGTCACCTGGTCATCATCAGACGTTTCTTGCCCGGGGGGGAACAGACTGACAGAACCAACGGAAGGTAAAGTGCTAAAGAGCAACAGACATAAGATTATCATTGGTGTACGTGTCTGTATACACCTCCTTAACTTTAATAGATATTTTATCATATATATGCAGATTATAAAAAGTTTACTTCATCACATGGTACTCCATCCCCTTACAGTCAGACGGAAGATGCAGAAAGAAAATATTTACTCACGCTTGTAGATTAAGCCACCAGCGCTACTAGAAACGCTATAAAATGACGGGTGCAAAGATACGTACTTAAGGGAAAACTCACAATACCTAAAATGAATGATTTGTAATCTTTCTCTTGGTTGAATCTACTCATTATTCTCTATGATACAATTGGATTTATAGACACTTTTTAGACTTTATTTATTGTTTTTTGTTTATTATATATAAATCTATATTTAGCAGTGTAATACAGCTACGATAAAGAAGGAAGTGTCTCTCTGGTTTTAATTTTCGTTTCCTTGCCCCTTTCACCCTTCTTGGTGTTAGGGGCAAGTTTTTTGTTGCCGTTGGTATCGTTCTCTGTATGATGCACTATTACTAAGAAAAAGTTTTTATTGTGCTTGCTGTCACTTTTTAGGTTTTTGCAAAGGCGTTGTAAGACAGCTGGTTATAAGGCTGAAGGGGGTGACAGGAGTGACAGCAAATTTAAAATGGATTCTGAAATACTTTCTCGGTAAGTTCCTTTTTTGATACTTTTATGCACCAGTTACTGTAGTATGCAGCGTAAAGGGACATCCTTAAGGAGGACGTTTAGCATGAATACATAGTGTGCAGATGGCTAACACTGGATGTGCGGATGGTCAGCACGACATGTGATGATGCATGGCACAAGGAAAATAACGCGTGGAAAGCATGCAGGCTTTGGGTTCTTTGGAGCGTAAGGCACAAGGGTGATGGGACAAGGGAAATAAGCGTACGGCTTACAACTGGGAGATGAGCAGTAAGCCGTTCAGCGTATGCGGGGGAATTGTTTTTAAAAAGTTGCTGTCACTGCCGTCACTGCTTTAAGGAGCATAAGTGGCTTAGGATGTGCGCTTTACGGGAAGTGTTAAAAGTGACAGCAACTAAAAACTAAAATAAAACAGGGATAAGCGTTACCCGTTTATCCCTGTTTTTATGTTTTCTACTTCATGAACAATCAATAAGGAGGAGTTGTCTCTAAATCCATCAGATGATTTCCTGTACTTCCTGCATACCATTGATGCGCTTCAGACTATCGACAATGACCTGTACATCCTTGCGGTCGTGAACCCTGAGTTCTATTGACCCATCAAAGATACCATCATCACTGGAGATGGTCACCTTGTGGATACTCACACCCAACTGGTCGGACAAGACATCAGAGATATCATGCAACATTCCTCTGCGGTCTATCCCTCGTATCTCAATTGACGCATCAAAGAATATCCGCCGGTGCATATCCCACTTGGCATCCAGGATACGGGTACCATAGCTTGCCTTGAGTTTTGCAGCAACAGGACACGAACGCTTGTGTATCTCTATATGGTTTTTGTTATCAATATAACCCAGAATGTCATCACCAGGAATAGGATGGCAGCACTGTGGGAAGAGATAACGATGAATGTTCTCCTCACTGATGAAGATAGGTTTCTTCTTATTCAGATTCTTCGTTACGACAATCAGTCCTTCTGTTGAAGTATCGTCTGAGCGCATCGGGTCCGTTGTCTTCTTATCATTCGACTTCAGGAAAGGAACATAACGCCGCCAACCACCAGAGACGATCGTACTCTCGAACTTCTTTTTCCCCCGTATTTCATCTAAATCACGGTCACCCAATATGACAGTCTTCTCACCAATGGCTTTGAAAAGGCTCTCATGTACAGAGAATCCATGCAGACTACAAAGCTTGTCAAGTACCGAGGTGGTCATCTCCAGGTCGTTTGCAGCCAGCCACTTTGACAGCAGCGTTTCACCAGCCTTCTGTATCTCCTTCCCTTCACGCCGCAATATAGCCTGTATCTTTGCCTTAGCCTTAGCAGTAGAGACGAAGTTGATCCATGAAGGGTCTACGTGTTGTGATGCAGACGTGAGTATTTCAACCTGGTCACCACTCTGCAGTCTATGACTAAGTGGTACCAGCTTATGGTTGACCTTAGCACCTATGCAGTGGCTTCCAAGGAAAGTATGGATCTGGAAAGCAAAGTCGAGTGCCGTACATCCTGCTGGCATTGTCTTTATTTCACCCTTTGGTGTGAAGACAAATATCTCAGACGCAAAGAGATTCAGCTTGATAGCATCAAGGAAATCCATCGCATCAGGCTGAGGATCGTCAAGAATCTCCTTAATCGTACTGAGCCATTCGTTCAGTTCGCCCTCATCCTCGGTTATCTCATTACCATCCTTATACTTCCAATGTGCAGCAAAACCCTGTTCAGCAACCTCGTTCATATGCTCTGAACGGATCTGAACCTCTATCCAACGTCCCTTTGCCGACATCAGTGTCACGTGTAATGCCTGATAACCATTGGCTTTCGGATGATTCACCCAGTCACGCAAACGGTCAGGATGGCTCTTGTAAATCTTATTAATAGCTACATATATTTGGAAACAATCATTGATTTCCTCGTCTGGACGCTTAGGTTTATAGATTATACGGACTGCAAGAATATCATATATCTCTTCGAATGTCACATGCTTATTCTGCATCTTATTCCAAATGGAATAAGGGCTCTTCACACGTGCTTTAAGTTCATATTCAAAGCCCATATCATCAAGAGCCTTACGGATTGGAGCGGTAAACTCCTCAAAAAGAGTATCGCGCTGAGCCTGTGTAGAAGCAAGTTTCTTCTCAATAGAGGCATAGGCATCAGGATGTTCATAGCGGAAACTAAGGTCTTCAAGTTCTGTTTTTATCTTATTCAGACCAAGACGATTGGCAAGTGGTGCATAGATATAAAGTGTTTCTCCTGCTATCTTATACTGCTTGTTGGCAGGTTGTGATGCCAATGTGCGCATATTATGCAATCGGTCACAAATCTTTATAAGGATGACACGGATATCATCACTCATCGTCAACAGTAACTTCTTGAAGTTCTCTGCCTGTGCTGAAGCCTGTTCACCAAAGATCCCACCAGAAATCTTTGTCAGTCCATCAACAATCTGTGCTATCTTTGGTCCAAAGATATTCTCTATATCCTCAACAGTATAGTCTGTATCCTCAACCACATCATGCAACAAAGCTGAACAGATACTCGTTGCACCAAGTCCCATTTCCTCACAGGCTATCTGTGCCACAGCTATAGGGTGCATGATATAGGGCTCTCCCGACAGTCGGCGTACGCCTTTATGAGCCTGTCGAGCAAAATTGAACGCCTTAGTAATAATATCAACTTTCTTACGATGGCGTGAGGCAAGGTATGTATCTAACAGATGTTGGAAAGCATTGTCCACCATCTTCTCATACTCGGCTTCTCGATTCTCCGTTTTCTCCTTATTATTATCCATATCGCATCCTCCTGTATATAATAATGTGAGGGATCTGTTTTAGCGCATCAATAAGCCCTGATGGGATCCGGTATGACCTTGTGAACCAATTGTTGTTGTGGCAGTAACAGTCATTACAGGCGCTTCAAAAGAAGGCTTATCTTGATAAATCAATTCCTTATTATAGTTAAACCGCTCTATCATCTCTGCTGGAAGTCGTAACTTCACTGTACCATCTGTACTAAAAGCCTTTATGAGATCCTGTCGGTATTGTGGATTGAGAATCTTCAAGTCGGCTATTTCCATACCCAGCACATCAGCAATCTTACCTAAACGAACATCCTTCTCCACTACAACTGTATCACAACGGACGGGTAAGCCTGTTGATAGAGGCTGTATATTGTAATCGGCATAATAGTTCATTACGTAGTTTACAGCTATGAATGCAGGTACATATCCACGCGTTTCCTTCGGGAGATACTGATAAACAGCCCAAAAGTCGGAAGCACCACCAGCCTTTGAAATAGCGTTACTGACACGTGTCGGACCGCAGTTATAAGCTGCTAATGCCAATATCCAGTCACCAAAACGCTGATAAAGATCGCTCAACATACGTGCTGCAGCATAAGAAGACTTCTCCGGATCACGACGTTCATCAATATAATCATCAATCCGAAGATTGTATTGTTTGCCAGTTGTCGTCATAAATTGCCACAATCCTGCCGCACCAACACGTGACGTTGCATTCGGATTCAGTCCCGATTCAATCACTGGGAGGTACTTCAGTTCCATTGGTAATCCGTATGTCCGTAATGCATCCTCAAAGAAACGATTGTAATAACGCGCACGTCCCAACAGATAACAAGTTGATTGACGTCCTGCTTTTGTATAACGGTCAATATATTTCTTCACCTCATCATTATAAGTCAGTGACATGACATTGGAGAGGTTACGAATCTTACGGTCAATCTCCTCCATTCCATTCTCTGCGTCAGCATTCATATTATTCCTCTGTGACGAACCATTTGCATAAAACTTATCATCGGAATAATCAACACTGACATAACCAGACAGAGCTCCATCAGCATCTGGAATCATGACTTCAACAGTCTTGCCATGATCATCTATAACGGTCTGTTGCTGTGCCTGCATGGTACAAACACATCCAAGACCTATAATAAAGGAGAAGATACGTCTCTTTCTACTCATTATTTACCCTTTGGTTAGTGCAAATTCAGTGCACTGCTGTTAGAAAGTCAAGCTACATCCAAGTCCAATTGCCGATGAGCGGAAAGGATTATTAGGAGTAGCAAGACTCTTGTCAGATATAATCGTCGGTGCAATATGCAACGACAAATCATCTGATATATCGAAATCAGACAGTGAAGCATCGACATAAGCATCAATAACAGAGAGTGCATAAACAGCAATCGTCGTAAAGATACTTAAGTCACGCCATCGCCGATAACGGTCTTTGCGTTGTTTAAAGATATTCTTATAACGTTCCTCATTAGCAGGAGTAATCGTCGTTCCTAAATGAAGGAAGTTATTATAGCTCTGCGTTGTGGGATCATTATCCATTATGTCGATATATGCCTGTGCATAGTCGTGATACATCTGATTGTTCCATGTCATAGCATAGATACACCCAACGAAGCCACCGTAAAAGATTGGGAGTTTCCAATACTTACGGTTATAGACCTGTCCAGCACCCGGCAAGACTATCGCTAACCATAATGCTCGTTTAGGATTAGGACGCCATTTGCTCCAGTCACGCCCTTTCTTCATCATTTTCAGACTGTCTTTCCTAACGACTGAAGAGAGTTTTCCCTCATCATCTGGAGTCAACAAAGCCTTTTGTTCAACATACTTATCCTGTGAATTAGGAACCTCAACAACAGCAGAATCACCAGGATAGATTACTTTTATGGAGTCCGTAGGTACATACTGTGCATGCATGTTCATCCCATAAATGAACATACCAGCTACTAACAGCCCTCTGCTTATTATACTATTAAACTTCATCACTATCCCTTCTTATCTATCTAATACCTAATGCAAAAGCCTTCAACTGGCTTATTTCATTTTATCCATTACCTCCATAATATGCTCCAATTCTTCCTCAGAAGCAAAAGAGATACTGATTTTCCCCTTACCATTAGCATTGCAACTCATCTGAACCTTAGTATTAAAGAACGAAGAGAGTCGCTGCTTAAGGATGTTAAATTCTTCTGGAAGGCGTGTACGAGCGGCTATTTTCTTCTTTGCAGTCTGGATATCCTCCCCACTATTCAACTGTTGGCAGAGCTCTTCCACCTTACGAACGCTGTAACCGTTCTTCTGAATTTCGCGGAAAAGCTTCAGCTGAAGGGATGGACTATTCAGAGAAAGCAAAGCACGGGCATGTCCCATATCTATCTCTTTCTTCTGCAAAGCCATCTGAACCTGAGCAGGAAGTTTCAATAATCGTAGGTAATTGGCTACTGCAGCCCGACTCTTTCCAACACGTTCAGCAACACGTTCTTGTGTCATTCCGCTTTTTTCCTGAAGATGCTCATAAGCCAAAGCTATCTCTATAGCATTCAGATCCTCACGCTGAATATTCTCTACCAGCGCCAATTCCATCACATTTTCATCCTTGATGGTGCGGATATAAGCAGGAATAGCCGTCAGACCAGCCAACTGACAGGCGCGCCAACGACGTTCTCCAGCAATAATCTGAAAACGATTATCATCTATTTGTCGTAATGTGATAGGCTGAACAAGTCCTAGTTCACGAATACTATTTGACAGTTCTTCCAATGCGACAGGATCAAACTCACGGCGTGGTTGATTAGGGTTAGCCTCAATTTGATCTATTGCTATCTCATTAATAGTAGAACTACCCTGCGTACTTACTGCCTCTGTGGATATCAGCGCATCTAAACCTCGACCAAGAGCATTGGTCTTCGCATTACGATTATATTTCTTATGTACAGCCATTTTAAGGAGTTAAAAAGGAGTAAAAGGGTGATAGATACAATGTCTACAACATACAAAGTACTACTCTCCGCTTTCGCTTCTTTATTCTTTATTTCTTATTCTTTTCAATAATTTCTTTCGCAAGACAGAGATGATTCTTTGCACCAGTGGATTCAGCATCATATAAAATGACTGGCAAACCATGACTCGGACTCTCTGAAAGCTTAACATTACGCTGGATAACAGATTTAAATACCAGCTCTTGGAAGTGACGTTTCACCTCATCATATATCTGACGTGCAAGACGAAGACGACTATCATACATTGTCAACAAGAAGCCTTCTATCTCTAACTTCGGATTCAGTTTGCTCTTAATAATCTTAATCGTATTAAGCAACTTACTGATACCTTCCAGTGCGAAATATTCACATTGGACAGGGATAATAACAGAATCAGCTGCTGTCAGTGCATTTACAGTTATTAAACCAAGTGAAGGACTACAGTCAATCAGGATATAATCATAGTCATCACGAATAGGAGCCAGCAGATTGCTCATAACTTTCTCACGTCCGTTAAGCTTCAACATCTCTATCTCTGCGCCAACAAGATCAATGTGACTTGGGACAATATCAAGCCCTTCTATATCGGTTGTGTAGATTGCGTCTTTAATGTCGGCATGGTCAATGATACATTCGTAAAGAGAACAATCCACCTCTTTGATGTCAACACCCAGACCGCTTGAAGCATTAGCCTGTGGATCAGCATCAACAACCAAAACAGACTTCTCTAATGTTGCCAGTGAAGCTGCTAAATTTATAGTGGTAGTTGTCTTCCCAACGCCGCCTTTTTGATTGGCGAGTGCGATAATCTTTCCCATTTTCTATATCTAATTCGTATGTGTTTATAGCCCACAAAGATACATATTTTATGTGAGATTGCAGGGCTTTGTGAACCTTTTTTCGTACTTTTGCAACTAAATCAAAGCGAAATTATGAATTTTAAGAAACCACTCATACTTATCTCTAACGATGATGGATATCGCTCCAACGGCATCCGAACACTCGTCTCTTTCCTGACAGACTTTGCTGATGTTGTTGTCTGCGCACCAGAATCAGGCCGTTCAGGGTTCTCATGTGCGTTCTCTGTCGTTGACTATCTTCTAATTAAAAGACAACATAACATTCCAGACTGTGAGGTATGGTCATGCACTGGTACACCTGTTGATTGTGTAAAAATAGCATTAGACCAGATTCTGAAGGACCGTAAGCCCGACCTTATCCTTGGTGGTATCAACCATGGAGATAACTCATCTGTGAACAATCATTACAGTGGGACAATGGGAATAGCCTACGAAGGCTGTATGAAATACATCCCTTCCATAGCTTTCTCAAGTTGTGATTATAATCCAGAAGCCGACCTTTCCCACTTACGTGATTATGTAAGAATAATTGTTAAGAAGGTACTTGCAGAAGGATTGCCCAAGGGAGTATGCCTGAATGTGAACTTCCCTAAGGCCGAACACTTTGCTGGAATAAAGGTTTGTCGGATGGGATTCGGCAGTTGGACGCGTGAAGTAGAGTGTTGCAAGCATCCTCGGGGTTTTAATTATTACTGGATGACAGGGCACTATCGGAACGATGAACCATCTGCTACGGATAACGATCAGTGGGCGTTGGAGCATGGTTATGTAACTATAACACCATCAAAGATTGACGTTACAGACTACGATATGCTCAATAAGATGAAAGATTGGGAATCACTTTAAAAACTTTTGTTCAATGAAGTATTATCTGATAGTTGGAGAAGCATCTGGCGACTTACATGCTTCACGTCTCATGCAGTCACTCAAACAATATGATCCAGAAGCTGAATTCCGCTTCTTTGGAGGTGACTTAATGACAAAAGTAGGGGGAACACGTGTAAAACATTACCGTGAATTAGCTTACATGGGCTTTATCCCAGTACTCCTTCACTTGCCAACCATCTTCAAAAACATGAAGATGTGCAAGGAAAACATTGTACGATGGCAACCTGATGTCGTCATTCTCATTGACTATCCAGGCTTCAATCTTAGCATAGCAAAGTTCATAAAGAAGCATACAAGAATCCCTGTTTACTATTATATATCACCAAAGATATGGGCATGGAAGGAGTGGCGTATCAAAGCTATCAAACGTGACGTGCAGGAGATGTTTTCTATTCTGCCGTTTGAGATACCTTTCTATGAGAAGAAACACAACTACAAGATACACTATGTAGGAAATCCTACGGCAGAAGAAGTTGATAACTTCCGCCACATCTACACCGAATCAAAGGACGAATTCTGCCAAAAGAACGGATTATCAGCCAAACCAATCATCGCAATACTTGCCGGTAGTCGCAAGCAAGAGATAAAAGATAATCTCCCTTCTATGCTTGAAGCTGCTCGTCATTTTGAGGATTATCAGATGGTTATTGCTGCTGCGCCATCAGTCGGTGAGGCTTACTATAAGAAGTTCTTAGGTGATAGTGAAGCTAAGATGGTTAAAATGCAAACTTACGAACTTCTCTCCCACTCTACTGTTGCACTTGTAACCAGTGGTACTGCCACACTTGAGACAGCACTGTTGAACGTTCCACAAGTAGTATGTTACGAGACTCCTGTCCCCAAACTCATTCGAATTGCTTTCAAACACATCATCAAAGTGCGCTTTATCTCTCTTGTTAATCTTATCGCTGACAAAGAGATTGTACAGGAACTCTTTGCAGATAGGTTCTCTATTTATAATATTGCTAACGAACTCTATCGTATTCTTCCTGGTCAACCTGGTCGTGAACGTATGCTTACTGACTATCAACTCGTACGTGAGCGATTAGGAAATGATGTCGCACCAGACAATGCTGCAAGGTTAATGGTGGAGAAATTAACAGGTAGAAGGTTCGACTAATAAATAGTTCAAATAGAATAAGGATACATTATAAAGTTCAAAGTTGAGAACTTATAGTTAGGACATCCATTGCTACTTTTCATCTGTATTGCAGGTCTTTTGCCCAATTTAGGATGATTATCTCCCATTCATATAAATAAATCTATGAGAAAATTCGTATTCTTTTTATTGTTTTCTTGCTGCATAATGACCAGTCTTTATGCGCAGCAACGACTGCCTTTACCAGATGTTGATGCCATAGGTTACGGCGCAGATGGCAGTTGGATAGACCTTTATACAAAACTTGGCACCGACCGTTATGCTCATAGACGCCTGCAAATAGATCGAAAAGAAATAAGCATAAGCAAAGCTTCTGCAGCTTATCAGATGGTCTGGCATTTATATTCTTGCAACGATACACTAAGTAGAAGCGATATTGAAAAAGCGAGAGAGTATTGCGTTGACGCAAATAATCTGCGTTACATAGCTCTCGAAAGCTATGTTGGCAAGACGTTCGATATCAAAGAAGACGGCAACTGGAAGCGCAATGAAGAGAAATCGAATTATGTTTTAAAGTTCTTACGACCCGACCTTGCGTTTATTCAACAGCTGCGTTATACCAAAGCTGATAGGTATACATACCGCGTAATAACTACTTCTTCGTGTGTTCCAGACTCGGTTACAACCTGGCGTGGGATGTCTCAACCATTGAGTCCGCTTGTTTTAGAACTAAAAGGTGGAAAGACGGTTTTGCTATTCGCTTATAGATCATTCGATTATTTGTTGCTTCCAACGATTAAAGGCGACCAGTTCGTGAAATTATCTCGTGACTGTCAACCTGCAGAACTAACAGAAGTAGGAAATAAATACGATGCTGCTGCACCCTACGACTTCATGAATATTGTTCTTAAAGACTTCTTGAACGTTAAGAAAACGGACGAAGGTAGGTGCCAATTGGTGAACGCTTTCGGCGAAAATATGCTGAAACAAGATTACGACAGCATCATTTGTGGAAACCGTTTTATTATTGCGCATACAAAGAAAGGGGTTGATGTGTACAATCTTTACCTTCAAAAGCTCAACTTGGGAAACGCCATGGTTGCATATGAAATACCTAATTGTATGATTGGTTGCATAAATGTGCTGAACAGAAATGGTGCTTTTTACTGCGATGAGACAGGGGAAAAGATGAAAAATCCTTGGAAAATACGGTTGGGAGTTTGTGGCACTGTACCTCATTGGACATATAGTTTGCTAAAGAAACGTGGGCAATACCAGCTGAAATACTACACTGCCGGACCTGGTGTAACATGCGAAGAAGACAAGCGTTACGTGCTTTCAGACTGCCAACCTACCGATTCCATTTCCTTTCTTGATGGTAAAAAAGAGTACAGATGCAATGGGAACAGTTGGTTTCTGGGAGATCTCTATGTACGTCCAGAATGGATAAGAGTAGGAAGAAATGGCAAATTTGGCATTCTTGCCTACGATTATAAACAGCCAAACGATGTGGAACCTAAGGAAGGTACAGTAAAATATGGTGATTGGGAAAGACCTTTGGAGACTTATCCTATACGGACTCTAAAGGGCAAAACTATTCTTCCGATGGTCTACGACTCTATTATGATGCACAACAATGGATATATTTATTTCTACAAAGATGGCAAAGTGGGCATCTATTCGTACAACGACACACCTGTTTACGATGAGTTGGAACAGAGCACCCGATACTTTTACCACATCGTAAAAGACGGTGTTAGCGGCTGGCTCGACCTTAAAAAGAACAAAGAATATCTACTTAACAACATAGGTAACAGGTGAGATTGGAGTCCCATCCCCTCAAAATACATACTTAACAACTACCAACTCGTTCGTAATTGTTTGGAGAACGCAGTCTTATCCAATAATGCTGCAAACATAATGTTACATAACTTGGCAGATAAACGGGTTGACAAGTAGATAGATAGACAAGTAGACAAGCTATGTTAAGCCCAAGGTTATTATAACACTTCGACTATATAAACGATACAATACACCCAGTCTATTTTTAATTTTAAGTTGCTGTCACTTTTAACATTTACCACAAAACCCTTATGAACAAGTAGTTATAGCCATATAAGGAGTGACAGAAGTGACAGCAAACTATAAACAAGCCCTTCTTTCTTTACTTACTATCCGAATCTGCATCACCTATTATAGAGCTTATAACCGTCTGGAGTTGTCCAATTGAATTGTACCCATTGAACCCTAAAGATACTAATGAGGCATGATATTAAAACGGTAGGTAGCATGCAGAACCAAGTAGCGTGGAATGACGTTACTATACGTTTCTGTTATTCCCTGCGCATTCATTGTCCGTGTTACATTGCTTAATTGCCCGAGAATATCAAATCCATCAACCATCACAATGAGTTTTCCTTTACAGAAGGGACGAGAAAGACGGGCATTCCATACAACATCATCACTGTTCATTGTTTTGTCTTTATAACCTCTCCGACTGTACATCGTAAGGTCAGTACCCAGTCTTAAATCCCATGGCAAACGCACTTGAGCTATCAGACCATAATTGAAATCGGCAACATTAAACGCATTGAAGTCGTCACGATTGCCACTGACATGACCCCAATTACCATTGCCCTTCAGACCAATAGAGGACTGTCCTATCTTGTAATTGAGTTGCAATTGACTCATCCAAGTGAACGAATTAACCACACTTCTGTCAGCTGAAGCCACTCCAGAAAGGCCTATGAGGTCAACACTCCTTTCATAGTTGATACCAAACATCGCCTTAAAATCCAACGTACGCCTCTTGTTCAGTACTCCAGCACCTCCTAAGAAAAGCCGTCCACGCCAGTTTCCATCAACATTCTCTGGCCTGAAAGTGCGTTGTCCCGTCGCTTTGTCATAGGTATAACCCATGGCTATGGCATTCACTGTTGGGATGTATTGAGCTTCAACAATCCACATTAAGCCCTTCTTAGGATACGTGCGTATAAAGTGTGAGATAAGTTCATGCTTATATGATGGCTGCAGATGAGTATTCCCCATTGTGATGTTTAGCGGGTCTGTAGTATTGCGAACGTTCACAAATTTGTTCATATCTGGTGCCAGACCGTCAACATGATATTGGAACATATACTCATATTTGCGGTCAGTACTTTTCCATCTTATAAGCGTACTGGGCATGTTATAAAGGACTGTCCGTTTAGTAAATGTCGTGTCAACATGACCATTACGGTAGTGCATCGTGCGTGAAAGCAAGGACAGATTGGGTACAACCTGTGCCCACCATTCCGACTTCTTCCCCTTCTTATTCCATACAAGGAAAGCACCAAAAGTGTGTGTATTATCAGCTTGCCAGCTGTTATAACTATTGGCGGCATCAATAAGATGACTGTATGCTGCCACTGATGGCAATGTCCCCAGTTCATGTGTTGTATTGGATCCCCAGTCAGTTAACTGGTCAAGACGATAGAGTGAAGAATATCGGTCAGTCGTTGTATGATTGTATTTGTAACTGAAGTCAATACTCAATTCTCTTCTTATAACATAAGTATAAGCTATTTTTCCCGTCATGCTATAGCCATGGTCAGGACGATTATTGAAATATCTGTTGCGAAAATCAGTATTGTTGAGCTGACCATGGGCATAATAATCAATGCGATTATGGTCATAGTTGTTCTCTGTTTCATGCCTGAAGGACGCATCAGCATAAAGGGTAAGATGGTCAGGAGAGTGCTTGAATTTTATAACAGACTCCACCGACAGTCCTCCTTTTAGTGAATGTCCATTCAGCAATCCATTGCGAAGATTACGGCTAATAGCCGACCTAAGCAGTTCTCTACCTATCATCGGTGTATAAAGACTGTCTACTTGTGACTTTGAGAAAGCATCCAAACTACTGCTGAGAGTCAGCAAAGAGAACCCACTCTTATTGTTGAAGTACTGATAGTTAAAGTAGGGTTTAATATCTAAGTTGGCATTCTTGAATTCGAAATAAAGGCGATGTTCAGTAGAGAAAGTAACGTTGTGATTACGATTATTAGCTACTATCCGGTCGAATGTATTACCATTCGGGAGGAAGTTTGTACGATTAGTGTTATCTATTATCGTGTTGTCTGCATGTTTAATCTGCGCATTTCCACTAAGTTGATATTTACCACTACGTGCATCAATATTATAGTCAATACCAGCTAACTGTTGGTTTGTCAGTCCACCAATGAGGTCGGATGGCGTCCAGTTATCACCCTCTCCTGGTTTCCTACCATCGTTCAGGTTATTCATATTTCCATAGATAGCCAACTGGGAGTGGTCGGTAAATCGCATGGCAAAAAGACGTGCCAGATAACGGTCCTTGGTACCACCTCCAGCTTCTACGTTGCCAACCCATCCTATATTGTATTGTTTCTTCAGCTGGACATCCATAACAAAACGCTTGTCACCAGCCACTTCCTGCCCGAGGAAACGGCTGTTTTCACCCAATCGGTCATATACCTTTACTTGATGCACCATGTACGTTGGCAGATTGTCAAGCATGACTTTGTTGTCTCCTCTGAAGAAGTCTTTACCATTAAGAAGCAGACTCTCAACAAACTTTCCATTGACATATATCCTGCCATCCTTGCCTAATTCAGCTCCAGGTAGTTGCCGAACGAGGGCATCAAGCATAGACCCTTCACCTAACTGAAAGGCATCAGCATTGTAAACAATGGTATCTCCTTTATGGTAGAACTTCACCTTTGTGGTCTTCACAACCACCTCCTCCAAGTTCAATGTCTTAGGGCGTTTTAAGAAGATTGTACCTAAATCTCTTCTTGTCTCACGTTTATAAAGATGAAGTAGTGGTAAGTCAACATAGGCTGTCGCATAACCATCATAGCTGACACGTAGGATATAGTTACCCTCTTTACGTGGAATACCCATCCAATATTCAGCAGTCACCCATTTATCTTCGCCATTCTGATACTCGTTGAGCGCCTCCGTCGAAGCAATAACCGCACTGTCTGAAGCATTAAGTACTTCAACCTTGCTGCCAGGCACATCCACATGTGTGACAAAATCCTTTATTCTTCCTTGTAATGTAAGGACATTATTATATTGAGACTGGGCATGACCTGATATGACCATACACAATAACACAAAAGCAATATAGACTTTTTTAAGAACAGATTGGCTGACAGGAATGACTGCCCAATGCTTTTTATTCATATTAGATAGATTAATTTTCAACTGTTTTTGCTCATGATATAACATTAACTACAGGTATAAGTAGCTTTCTGTTTCTTTTTGCAAAGCTATTTTTTTTTTTGATATCAAAGAATATTTGAGCATTATTTAACTTTATTTAGCAGACTATCTACTTATATTTCCCTATCAAAGAATATCCATGTATACGTTTGCAACTTATTAAATTGCCCAAAGTTGATACCTTCAAAACCGCCTTCGAGACAAAGGAAGAGTACCATTCCAAAAATTACAAAGGCCTTGTAGAAAGATTACAGACGCCTTGTAGAAAGATTACAAGCGCCTTGTAGAAGTATTACAAAGGGCTTGTAATTTTCTGTAATACGAAAGATTGAAAATGATTAAGGTGTACTTTAGCCTTTACAAGAGGGTTACAGGAAGAGAATAAGACTAAAAAAAGGATTCATTATTCTTCTGATTACGCTCAAGTAGCGATAATTACATAAAAACAAAAGGTACCTTATTAAGGTGAAAGTATGAGCCTTTCTCCTTGATAAGATACCCTTTTATTCTTTAAAAACTTGCTATTACAAGAGGCTCATCACATCCTCAACAATCTGTTCATCAAGCAAACGGTTATCGGACAACAGTTGCTGAAGATCGAAACGATCATAAAGATCCTTCTTCACACCGCCCACAAGCACCTTCATTTCAGTAGGTCCATAGTAAGAAGCGATACGCTCTCCGAAGCCACCATCCTTACATCCATCCTCTAATGTTACCACTAACTGATGGTCAGTCATCAACGAGTCAAGCGTATCAGCATCCACTGCGTTCAAGTAGCGTGGGTTGATGAGTGTGGCGTCAATACCCTTATCAGCCAATAGGCGTACTACATTCTCACCCTTCTGATAGAAAGAGCCGGCAGCAATGATGGCAACCTTTGAACCACGATGCACCATCTTATATTTCGGTTCATATCCATACGCTGCATCAACAACCTCCATCGTATGGTTTACACCATTGGTTGGGATACGAATAGCGATAGGTTTCTTATCCTGAAGAATAGCCCAACGAAGCATAGCAAAGTACTCCTCACAGGTAGTTGGAGCAAGATAGATAAGATTAGGGATACTACATAGCATCGGAATATCAAAGAGACAGATATGCGTAATGTCATTCATCCATAGCACACCACCGCCCGTCACGTTGATCACTGCAGGGTTAGAGTTGATACAAAGGTCTTGTGCTATCTGGTCATAAGCACGCTGCAAGAACGTACTGACAACCGTCCACACGGGTCGAAGACCACCTTTTGCCATACCAGACACCATTGCTGCAGCCTGTTCCTCAGCAATTCCCACATCAACATGCTGCTTACCAGCTTGCTTACGCTTCTCAGCTGTGAAGCCGGCAGCCGTCGGTGTACCGGAAGTTACAGCAATAAGTGTCTTGTCTTTCTTCATCTCCTGCAGCATCCAGTCACAGAGAAGCTGATCGTAAGACTCATGTTCAGGACCTTCAAGGCTGCTACCATTCTCTACATTGAATGGCATACTGTAATGCCATGCCTCTTTATTTTCTACGGCAGGAGCAAACCCATGTCCCTTCTCTGTGTGTATATGAACAACCGTTGGCTTGTCAGTATCCTTCACACTACGGAACACTTCGATAAGTTTTTCAACATCATTGCCTTCCTCAAGATACTTATATTCAAAGCCCCAAGCCTTAAACCAGTTGTGCTCACACGTTCCTTTGCTCTCACGCAAAGCACGAAGATTCTTATAGATACCACCGTGATTCTCGGCAATAGACATCTCATTGTCGTTCACAATGATGATGATTCCCGTACCAAGTTCTGATGCTTCATCCAACCCTTCGAATGCTTCTCCACCAGAAAGGGAGCCATCACCAATGACAACAACGATGTTTTCTTTCGTACCTCTTATGTCTCGTGCCTTCTGAAGACCCGTAGCAAGACTCACCGAAGTGGATGTATGCCCTACTTCAAAGTTGTCATATTCTGGGCACTCCGTTGGTGAAGAATAACCGCTGACAGCATCCATTGCCTCCATATCACCCAAGAAACCAGAGACACGACCCGTCAAGACCTTATGTGGATAGCTCTGGTGGCTGACATCAAACACCAGTTTGTCCGTTGGAGTATTAAACACATAATGCAGTGCTACGGTAGCCTCTACAAAGCCAAGGTTCGGTCCTACGTGCCCACCATGCTTGCTAACACGATTCAAAACAGCCTTACGTGTCTCGTCAGCAACGACTTTTAACGCCTTAATATCTAATTGTTTTAAGTCGGCTGGCGACTGAATTTTCTCTATATACATTGTTATTTTGTTTTTAAAGGGTTGTTATCCTCTATCTATGAATGCAAAGTTAAACAAAAGTCTTGTTAACTTTCCACCTTTAATATATATTATATTACCATCGCATTGCTTCTCTGTCAGCATTTTGATTGAGCTTATTCAATCTGTGTTTTCGGCCAGTTTACAAGGTAAAGATGCTCCGTAGCACGTGTGAAAGCCGTGTAAAGCCAGTGGATATAATCAGGTGTGAGCATCTCATCTGTCATATATCCTTGGTCAAGATAGACATGTGCCCACTGCCCACCTTGTGCTTTATGGCACGTAATGGCATATCCGAACTTTACCTGTAGAGCATTGTAATAATCGTCTTCACGTAGCTTCTTCATACGATCAGCCTTCAAAGGGATGTCTGAATAGTCCTCCATCACACGCTGAAAGAGTTGCTCATTCTGCTCATGTGTTAGTGCCGGTGCCTCCGTTTTAAGCGTATCAAGAATCACAACCATATCTTCTTCAGTATTGTCGTAATCGGGAAATGACAAGGTAACATCGGCAAATCGGAATCCATATAACTCTCGAACGTTTCGCACGCGACGCACTGTTGCACGGTCACCATTGGCTATGAAGCCTCCGGCTATTCCTCCGAAAGAAGAGATATTTCTATGGGATGGATCCTTACCAGTCATCTCCCCTACAGCAGCTTGGGTTTTTCCTTGCTCGGAAGGGTTATGTGGGGCTTTATACTTATTCTTCACTACCATCAACATGTCACCCGTTGTCAACTCCTCTTCACGCCCGAGTACCATGTTACGAATCCCCTGATTAAAGATATTAGCCCGTTTATTGGAACGTGTTATGACCATTGTCTCGTCCATTCCTACCTCCGAATAGCTGGAAGCAAGACTCTCTATCAGTTCGTCACCAGGGACAACAGAGATATCAGCAAAGCCATTGAAGCGTATCTTGGGTAGTTGTGTTGCCTCATTATGGGTTATCATCTGACGAATAACAGTGGCATTATACAGGATTCCTGAGTCCTGACTTTGTCGCAACACCTCATTCAAATCGCATTCATAAACCGTCAGTCCGTATGCTCTCATCACATCTGCACGCAGAGCAGGACTCTCTTCTTCGCCCACAGGTGGCAACTGTGCCTTATCACCTATGAGTAACATACGACAGTTACGGTCGTTATAGACATACTGAACAAGGTCATCCAACAGGCAACCACTGCCGAAAGTACTGTTATTTGACGACAAACTAATCATGGAAGCCTCATCAACCATAAACAAACGGTCGCGGAAAAGATTAACATTCAGATTGAATTTACCATCCAATCCCGTGAAAGCCTTCTCACGATAGATACAACGATGGACTGTTGCTGCAGGTTGTCCGGAATTCTGTGAGAACACTTTTGCTGCCCTTCCTGTAGGTGCAAGGAGTGTGACCTTCTGCTTTAAATCCATCATTGTACGGACAATGGCACCAGCTAAGGATGTCTTACCAGTGCCGGCACTACCACGAAGAATCATCACACAACGCTCATCACGATCCGTCATGAAACGTGAAAAGATATCGGCAGCAAACATTTGGTCATCCGTAGGATTGAAAACAAAGTGCCTCAATACGTCATACATCAGTTCTTCGGTGAGCATTCTTTCTAAGAAGTTAGGGAGTTAAAGGGATAAAAGGACTTAAATGAGTGGAGGATTATTGGGAAAATGAAAGGGTGAAAGAATAGGAAATCAACTTTCAAAGTTCAAACCACAAAGTTCATTTCCATTCGGAATAATCAGCATAACGTTCCACACGCTGCTCTATATCATCAGGTAGTTTTGGGAAAAAGTTGATACCTGTAATGCGCTCCACCTCATCAACAGAGTTGACATAGTCGATCTTCTTATGCCCCTTTGCCGACACATTACGACAGATAAAACCTATCGCCTTTGGTTCTCCATCCATACAAAGTACCACTTTAAAGAATGCTTCAGGAACCTGAACCTTATTCATTCCAATCGTTTTATGCTTCTGATTGAAATAGATTGGCCCACAAACGATATACACATCACCGTAACGCTTTGCCCATTCACGGCACTGAACCTCTATAGTATTCCATAGTCCACTGTTCAATGCAGGATTCTGTGGACACACATTCGTCATCAGAAAGCTCTGTTCCATAGCCAACTGACTCCGGCGGTTGTCCCCTGCAGGACACATATGACCACGGTCGAAACCCGAACGCATATAGTCATACGTATCAACTCGTGGTTCTGGAACATCCTCATCGGCATGAAAAGTAATACCACTACGCTTTACCTTCCCTCCAGTATGGCTATCTGTCAAATGCCATGCCACCCAGTTGGGTGTCTTTGTATCCATATTATAAGAGGCGGTATAGCCCTCACGATGTAGCAGAAGAGACGGCACACCAGCTTTCCCCACCGGGATTTCAAGCTGATCCGCAGCTTTCTCATCAGCCGAAGAACTGTCCATAGACTCAGCTTCTTCAGACAACTGCGTTTCTGTACTACTAGAAAACGGGATATCTAAGGTCTTAACCTGTGTCTTTCCCCTATCCCCTTGGCATGCTATTGACAGTAAGGAGAACAAGAGAAAGAACACTTTCCATATATTCTTTCGCATTAGTCAGTTATTATATCGCTTATCATTAAAAAGGATTCATAAACATTAGTAACATCTTGAACACGCCCGATAACCTTCATTCTGTGCAGAACTTAAAGATATTCGAGAGTAATTTCCACGCCATAAAGCAGGACAAGAAGTTCTTGAATGATAGCATGAACCTGTCGGAGTGATATATACTGCCTGTCCGACGTTGGCAGAACGAGTGTATCCACGTCTACGATTCTCAAGTTTATGTGTCTTTGCACGTTGACGGGTTCTCCTACTTTTATGCTTCTTATGTTTCTTTATGCTGACATATTCTGTACTGTTTGTAGCCACTGTTTCATAAGTAAAACTACTTGTTCCTAACAGCATTGCTACCAGAAAGAGAAAAGAAAAATAATTCTTCATGCTTTGTTTATATTCGTTAATAATAGGGAAAACGTTTACAAAGTTAACGTTTTTCTCGAGTATCAATAACGTTTTCACAAAAAAGATAAATCTATCACTTACCGCTTAGGGGATAACAGAGAACTTAATTCAGACAGTCTATGATATATCTAATGACCTACAGGCAATTGACCAAGTCCAAAAAAAAATAAAAAAGACATCCTTCTGCAATGCAAAAGAATGTCTTTTCTATCTTCAAATAAAGCTCTTATAAATCTGCAAATAACTGCTTTACAGGTCAAAAACTTAGAAATAAGAATCAAATGATACCCATCAGGCGAAGCACTGTAGGTGTAAGCAGAGCCGTAAAGATACCATTCAACGTGATACCAAGGCTGGCAAAAGCTCCGTACTTACTGCTATATGCCATGGCTGTAGAAGCTCCTACGGCATGAGAAGCAGCTCCCATAGACAGTCCTTGGGCTATCGGACTGTTGACATGTCCCAAGGATAAAGCCTTGAAACCAACCAGTGCACCAATAATACCAGTAATGACAACGACAGCAGCCGTAAGAGAAGGGATACCTCCGAGGCTCTGTGTGACCTCCATTGCGATAGGTGTTGTGACAGACTTACTAGCCATTGAAAGAATAATAACATCTGATGCACCACAGAGTTTCGCCACTGTTACAACACTGACGATACCTACTAAACAACCGACAAGCTGTGACAAGACGATTGGAAGCCACAGACGTTTGATGGCATCAAGCTGCAAATAGAGAGGAACACCCAATGCTACGACAGCTGGTTTGAGCCAAAAATCGATGAGTTGTGCATCTGTTTTATAGATTTCAAACGATACTCCAGTTATCTTCAGATAAATAATGATGAGCACAATGGCTATCAAGATGGGGTTGAGAAGCATCCATCCTGTACGGCGTTGCAGACGTTTTATAAAGAAAAACACTGCAAATGTCAATGCTAAGATTACGTATTGGTTGGAGAAGATGTCTCTTCCCTGCTCAAATAAGTCTATATCCATCATGATTTTGCCTCCTCTTCATCTGTCAAATCCTCACCTCGCAAGGCCTTCACCTTCCGTAATTCTTCCTCTTCTACCAAGGTATCAAACTCATCTAAAGTCTCCTTCATCTCCTTTACCTTCGCTGCATGCGCACGATGATGCAGCAAGTCAAGTGCTGTCAGCTGGCGTTCAAGCTTGATAATCATCTGGTGCATCTGTCCCGTAACAACCAAAACGAGTACCGTACTGACCACTGTTGCCATAAGAATGGGGAACCATTCACGCTGGATAACATCCAAATAAAGAATCAAAGCCACCCCAGGTGGTACAAAGAAGAAGCCCAGATTGGCTATGAGGAGCTGTGAAAGCTTCTCTATCCACGACAGTTTCACCCATCCCACCTTAAGGAAAAAGGTTAGAAACAGCATACCAATAATACTGGACGGCAGCTTTATTCCTGTCGCCCATACAACAAATTCTCCCAATGCCAAGCACCCGAAGATGACGAAAAATTGTATTGCCATGTAAAATAGTTCTTATTCTCAACGACCTTTCAGTGGTTAAAAGAATAGTTTCGACTGCAAAATCATCTGCAAAGTTATTGCTTTTTTATGATAAACTCACACCATTAAAACCCTTTTTTACACTTTAGGGGAATCCATAAGAAGACATTTATCAAGAATTTAGCAAGGATAACTGAAAAAAAATGAGTAAGTTTGCAGACACATAAACAGTATGTTACACACATAATGGCAGACACAACAAACAATATCTCTGATAAGAAACTCCGCCTTACAATAAGGATTTGTAAGGACAACATGGCGTTTTCAGTGGGTGATCCACAAGAGAGTGGACAGCTCGTCTATGAGCCTTACCACATGAATGCTGGTATTTCAATAGCGGCTAACCTACGAGAAGCCTTTCATGTATCGGAGTTATTGCAGAGTGGATACAAACGTGTGCTGATTGAACTGGATGCTCCAGTGATGCTTGTGCCGACAGATGAGTATGCAGGGCAGGACGTCGAGGCTCTTTATCATCATACTTATCACCAGAATGGGAGCGAGGAAATTCTTTCCAGTGTACTACCCGATCTGAATGCCGTTGCGGTCTTCTCCATCAATAAAGACTTGAAACTAGTTATTGATGATCACTTTCAGGACATACGCATCCAGCCTCTCATGCAATCAGTATGGACCCATTGCTACCGGCGTTCTTTCTCTGGAACACGGCGAAAGCTGTATGCTTACTTCCATGAAAAGCAACTGGAGGTCTTTTGTTTCCAACAGAACCGTTTCCGATTCAGCAACTCTTTTGTTACGACACATGCTCATGACATACTCTATTATCTGCTTTACATCTGGAAACTAACGGGAATGGAGGCTGAGAAGGACGAGCTTTATCTCCTTGGAAGTATGCCTCATGAAGACTGGTTGACCACACAGATAAAGCAACATCTGCAGTATTGCAGGGTAATCAGCCCTGAAGCTGACTTCAATAATAATTCTATTGCAAAGCAAAAGAATATTCCTTACGACATGAAAGCAATCTATTTGGATTGATAAAGACAAGAAGAAATGAGAATCATCACAGGAAAATATAAAGGCAGACACTTTGATATTCCACGTACTTTCAAAGCTCGACCAACGACAGACTTCGCCAAAGAGAACATCTTTAACGTGATTAACGGGTACATTGATTGGGAGGATACAACGGCATTAGACCTATTTTCAGGTACGGGGAGCATATCATTAGAGCTTCTTTCACGTGGTTGTAAGCAAGTGGTAAGCGTTGAAAAGGACCGAGATCACGCTCGTTTCATCAGCCAATGTATGGAGAAAATAGGTGCAGAAGAGCATATATTAATAAAAGGTGACGTATTCCGATTCCTCAAAAGCTGCCATCAGAAGTTCGATCTCATCTTTGCCGATCCTCCTTATGCCCTTCCAGAGCTTTCAACAATCCCTGATCTCATCTTCCAACACGACTTATTGAAGGAAGATGGACTGCTTGTTTTCGAGCATGGCAAGCACAATGATTTCTCTTCTAACCCACATTTTATTGAACATAGAAGCTACGGTAGTGTGAACTTCTCATTGTTCAAATAAGACAACCGTCGGCCTCTTTTCTCAAAAAGGGTCGACGGTTTTTCTTGAAAAGGTCGACCCTTTTGACGAAAAAGGTCGACCTTTTTATGTGAGAGAACTTACTACCCTTTCTTCTCTCATCAATATTCCAACAAGAAAAGGGTATAAAAAAGAGCCTTAAAGTAACGGGCTCAACAGTCTTACTATCGACTCCCAAAGTCGCTGTAGGAATGGTCTGTCAGTAAGACTCCTCACATCTTCCAATGCAATACTCTCACTCTGATCACGAAGGAAGATTTCTTTTACCTCCTTAGCAATACTTTCATCATAGAAGAAAGCATTCGATTCAAAGGCGTTTTCAAAGCTACGGAAGTCCACATTCGTTGATCCTATTGTGGCAACAGCATCATCTGATACCAACAACTTTGAATGATTAAACCCTGCTTTATACAGGAAAACCTTCACACCAGCCTTGACTGTTTCCATGACATACGAACGTGAAGCCCACTCAACAATCTTTGTATCTGTCTTATAAGGTATCATCAAACGCACATCAACTCCCGACAAAGCAGCCGTTCGCATAGCAAAGAGAATAGGATCAGTAGGCAAGAAATAGGGGGTTTCCATATATACATAATGCTTTGCACTACACAGTACGCTTACATAACCTTGCTCTATTTCAGGCCAAAGACTCGTCGGACTGCTCGTGACAATCTGAGCCAAACAGTCGTTCTCCTCGGTTATTATCTCTGGATAATAGCTGCGGTCAGTTATCAAAGCCCTACATACGAAGAACCAATCCACCAAGAAAGCCCTTTGCAAACCATACACTGCCGCCCCCTTTATCTTCACATGTGTATCACGCCAAGCCTGCTTTCCTGTTCCTTTCACGTAGCGTTTCGCAATATTCATACCACCAATAAAGCCCACTTCACCATCAATGACGCAGATCTTACGGTGGTTTCGATAGTTCACCCTACTTGTCAGCACCGGAAAACGTACAGCCATGAAAGGGTGAGCCTCAATACCTTCAGCACGCATCTTGTCTATAAAACGCTCCTTCATACGCCATGAGCCCACGTCATCATAGATAATACGCACTTCAACTCCCTGTCGTGCCTTGTCTATAAGGGCGTCAGCGATGATGCGACCCAAGGGATCATTCTCAAATATAAACGTAATAAGATGGATGTGATGTTCTGCCTTTCCAATCTCCATCAACAAGGCTGGGAAGAACTCATAACCCGAGGTATAGATTTCCACCTTATTGTTTTTGAAAGGTAATGCCCAGTTCTGGTTCATGAAAAGACTGATAAGTGACCGATACTTACCAGGCAATTGCAAGCGTTTCTGCTCTGCAAACTCCAGCATAGAACGCTTTGTTAACTGGTCCATACTGTGCTGCCAGATCTTGCGTTCCTTACGTGTGTTCTGTCCAAAGAAGAAGTAAAGCACGATTCCAAGCATTGGTATAAACGTCAGCACCAGCATCCATGCCATCGTTTTGGCAGGCTGCCGGTTGTCCATCAGCACACGTATCATCGCTACAATGATGATAGTCGTGTAGAAGACGAGGGATATCCAATGGATGTAAATCATTTCTTTCCGTTCCTTCTCACTTATATAAGAATATCA
Source organism: Prevotella histicola (assembly GCF_055385135.1). Classification (NCBI taxonomy): domain Bacteria; kingdom Pseudomonadati; phylum Bacteroidota; class Bacteroidia; order Bacteroidales; family Prevotellaceae; genus Prevotella; species Prevotella histicola. The sequence continues at coordinate 1,064,541 of NZ_AP043793.1, forward strand.
CTTCCTAACTTCTTAGCCAGCACGTTGCGCACGTCCTGTAGCTTCTTTATTTCCTCCATGATCTTCATCAGTTCTGCCATGTCCTTCGTTGTGGCCATCTGTGTCATCAGTTCCTTCAAATGATGGTCTATATAATCAAGTCGGAAATCCCCAATAAGATGCATCACCCGATCACGCAAGGTTGCCTCTGTCTCTTTCACCTGCAGACTCTCAGAGAGCTGGAACCTGTCAACACTTAACTTTACAGCCACCGATGCAATGTTCATATCAGCATGCTGGGTAAAGTATTCCTCTGCCTTAAACCCTTCTTCACCGCTATGTTCAACTGCTTCATTCAGCATTTGAGTAAAGATTGGGTTTGAAAAACACAGATTATCAAGTCCAAGGTCATAAGCTATATACTGTGCTACAGTCAGATTATACACCTGTCCTGTGGATTCATCCTTAGCATTTCGAATGATAATTTTATCTCCATCACGCACCACAGCCTGCATCAACATCTGCTCAACATGTGACACCATGTGGACAGGAGTAGACAGAGAAGAAGGCTTCTTCGTCTGTTCTTCCGCACGTTGTTGCTGCCATTCACGCGTTTGTTGCTCTCGATTGCTATGAATATTACGGTTCATCTGCTCCATCAGTGTACGTTCTGGAACACCAGTTCTGTTGGAACACTCACGAATATACGTATCACGGAGTATGGGATCTTTAATGACTGAGATGCTTTGTACAATAGAACCCACGGCTTCCGACCGCTTAACAGGATCTGTAACACCTTGCAACAAGACATTAATCTTAAAGACTATGAAGTCCGTCTGGTTCTCTTCAATGTACTGCCTGAAGCTTTCTGCACTATGACTGCGTGCGAATTCATCCGGATCTTTACCGTCTGGGAGCAACAGAACCTTTACGTTCATCCCCTCAGACAGTAGCATATCCGTTCCACGTAAGGCAGCATGTTTACCTGCTTCATCACCATCATAGAGCAAAACGATGTTTGATGTAAAGCGATGGAGCATGCGAATCTGATAAACAGAGAGTGCTGTTCCACTGTTGGCAACGACATTCTCTATACCACACTGGTGCATAGAGATAACATCCGTATAACCTTCCACCATATAGACAAGGTCATGTTTGGCTATAGCTTTCTTGGCTTGGAAGATTCCATACAGCTCTCTTTCCTTGTGATAGATAACACTATCGGGAGAATTGACGTACTTCTGACTGACACCTTTCGTACGAGAATCCAGTAAACGACCACCGAAAGCAGTCACCTTTCCACTCACACCGATCCATGGGAACATCACTCTACCGTTGAATCGGTCAATCAATTCGCCATTCTCACGTTCAAAGCAGAGTCCAGTCTTCACCAAAAAGTCTCGCTGATAGCCGCTTTTTAAGGCTGCATCAGCAAAGCTATGACGTCCCGAAAGGCAGAAACCCAACTGGAACTTACGAATAATATCATCCCGGAAACCACGACTGCGAAAGTATTGCATTCCTATCGCCATACCATCAACATCGTTGTGGAGGATATTCTCAAAGTACTTTGCAGCCCATTCGTTGACCAAGAACATTGATTCTCGCTCACTTTCCTGCTGCTTCTCCTCCGTTGACAGTTCCCGTTCATGCACTTCTATATGGTATTTGTTCGCAAGCCACTTCAAAGCTTCGGGATAAGTCATCTGCTCATGTTCCATTATGAACTTCACAACATTCCCTGCTGCTCCACATGAAAAGCACTTGTAAACACCTTTCACTGGACTAACAGAGAATGAAGGTGTACGGTCATCGTGAAAAGGACACAAGCCTTTATAGCTTGTTCCAGCCTTACGCAAAGAGACGAAATCGCTGACAACATCAACGATATTCGCCGCATCTAAAATCCTATCTACTGTTGGTCTGTCAATCATTGTGCTACAAAGATAGCATAAACAACGGATATGACAAAACAAGAACAGGAAAAAGATAAGGGCGAAAGGATACGAACAACAAGGAGAAAGTTGTCAAATAAGGATTCATCATTATGTAGCAAAGGATTTAAATAGGCTTACGTTATCATATAAGGTGAGATGAATTAGGAATAATGAAATAATCTTACAGTTTAAAGAACACAGAAAACTCTCAAACAAGAAAAATCCATCTTTTTCTCCATTTGTAACTTATACGTTATCAGACAGTTACAGATGGGCTTGCAAAAGGGCGTCTTTTACGTTGCAAAAGGGCACCTTTTACACATCAAAAGGGCATCTTTTACCACGCAAAAGGGCATCTTTTAGAATGCAAAAGACGCCCTTTTAAAATTCAACAAGGAATTCATTTTACAAAAAAGAGCACCTAAACCTTTATCACATCGTTAAACAACAGCTTCTTTTCCTTATATGACTTATCCTGTATTCACATGTACAACGTGGTATTTTCTCCCATTATCAGCTGTAGAGTTCCTTAGCATATAAGCATCAATACCTCATTCATAAAACATTCCAGAACAATGAAGCGAGGAGCTATTGGGTGGGACGTTTTTGTTTGTTTTATTTGTTCATGTTGCAAAAAAACAGTACTTTTGCCACCAATCACGTGACAGAAATTTCTAAATAACACATTATTATATTTATGAGTTTGAACATTGTTGTACTTGCCAAGCAGGTACCTGACACAAGAAACGTGGGAAAAGATGCCATGACAGCCGAGGGAACGGTGAACCGTGCTGCGCTGCCTGCTATCTTTAATCCCGAAGACCTAAACGCTTTGGAGCAGGCTCTGAGACTGAAAGAGCAGAATCCTGGCTCCACCGTAGGAATACTTACCATGGGACCTCCACGTGCTGGAGAGATCATTCGACAAGGACTTTATCGCGGTGCAGACACTGGTTGGTTGCTGACTGACCGTAAGTTTGCAGGTGCTGATACGCTCGCTACTTCTTATGCATTGGCTACTGCCGTGAAGAAGATCGGCAATGTGGATATTATCATTGGTGGTCGACAGGCTATTGATGGTGATACGGCACAGGTAGGACCACAGGTTGCACAGAAATTAGGGTTAAATCAGGTAACATACGCTGAAGAGATTCTGAAGATTGAGGACAGTAAGGCTACTATCCGTCGGCATATTGATGGTGGTGTTGAGACCGTTGTCGCTCCACTTCCAGTACTTATCACCGTAAATGGTACTGCTGCTCCAGCGCGTCCTTGCAATGCTAAGCTCGTAATGAAGTACAAGTACGCTACTTGTCCTATGGAACGTAAAGGCGATGAACCATGGTCGAACCTCTACGAGGAACGTCCTTACCTTACATTGAACCAATGGTCAGTTGCCGATGTGGATGGTGACGAGGTTCAATGTGGTCTATCTGGTTCACCAACCAAGGTTAAATCAGTTCAGAACATAGTCTTCCAAGCCAAAGAGAGCAAGACACTCACAGGCTCAGATGAGGATGTAGAAGGACTTATTAAGGAACTGTTAGGAGAGAAGATTATTGGTTAAAAGCCGCTCCCCCAACTCTTCTCTGCATAGAGAGGAAGGATAAAATGTTCTGTTAACGATTAACAAACATCATGGGAAGGCATCATATTAAAAAATAAATCCCCCAACAAGTGAGCATATCACACCGCTCTCCATTCGGAGAAGGGATGGGGGTGAAACCTATGAATAACGTATTTGTATATTGCGAAATAGAAGGAATCACCGTACAGGAGGTTTCACAAGAGCTGCTGACCAAGGGTCGTAAGCTCGCTAATGAGCTGGGTGTGGAACTCCATGCCATCGCTGCCGGTACTGGTATTAAGGGTAAGGTGGAGGATCAGATCCTACCTTACGGCGTTGACAAGCTCTTCGTTTTTGATGGTGAGGGACTCTTCCCTTACACCTCAGCACCTCATACAGACATCTTAGTGAACCTCTTCAAAGAGGAAAAGCCACAGATTTGTCTCATGGGTGCTACGGTTATCGGGCGTGATCTCGGCCCTCGTGTATCATCATCTCTAACCAGTGGTCTGACTGCTGATTGTACTCAACTTGAGATTGGAGACTATGATGACAAGAAAGCTGGCAAACATTATGAGAATCTTCTCTATCAGATTCGTCCTGCTTTCGGTGGTAACATTGTTGCAACGATCGTCAATCCAGATCATCGTCCACAGATGGCTACAGTTCGTTCGGGCGTGATGCAGAAAGCAATCTATGATGGTAAAGCCAAAGAAGAGGTTGTTTATCCTGATGTAACGAAGTATGTTCCAGAGATTGATTACGTGGTAAAGGTCATCGATCGTCACGTTGAAGCAGCACAGAACAACCTGAAAGGTGCACCAATCGTTGTTGCCGGAGGTTACGGTGTTGGTTCAAAAGAAGGGTTCGACTTGCTCTTCAAGCTCGCAAAGGAGCTTCACGGAGAAGTAGGAGCCAGCCGCGCTGCTGTTGATGCAGGCTGGGTTGACCATGATCGTCAGATTGGTCAGACAGGTGTTACAGTACATCCTAAGGTATACATAGCTTGTGGTATCTCTGGCCAGATACAACATATAGCTGGTATGCAGGACAGTGGTATCATCATTTCTATCAACAATGACCCTGATGCACCTATCAATGCCATTGCTGATTACGTCATCAATGGCACTGTAGAGGAAGTAGTTCCAAAGCTGATAAAGTATTATAAGCAAAACAGTAAGTAAAGAAAATGGCAAATTATTATACTGACCACCCAGAAATTGCGTTCCACTTGGAGCATCCATTGATGAAACGCATCGTAGAATTAAAGGAAAGAAACTACGCTGATGCAAAGCAATATGACGATGCACCAGTAAACTATGAGGATGCTATTGAGAACTACAAGCGTATCCTTGACATAGCAGGTGACATAACAGCAAACATCATTGCACCAAACTCTGAGGCTGTTGACCAGGAAGGACCACACCTCATTGATAACCGTATGCACTATGCAAGCAAGACATTGGAGAACATTGAGGCTACACGTCAGGCTGGATTATGGGGTATTTCAATGCCTCGCCGTTATGGTGGACTGAACCTTCCGAACGTTGTTTTCTCTATGTTATCTGAACTTATTGCCGCTGCTGATGCTGGCTTCCAGAACATATGGTCACTACAATCATGTATTGACACACTCTATGAGTTCGGTAATGAGGAACAAAGACAGAAGTATATCCCACGTATCTGTGCTGGTGAGACGATGTCAATGGACCTTACTGAGCCTGATGCAGGTTCCGATCTCCAGCGCGTTATGCTGAAAGCTACCTTCGATGAAAAGGAGAACTGCTGGCGACTGAACGGTGTGAAGCGTTTCATTACCAATGGAGATTCAGACATCCACCTCGTCCTTGCACGTTCAGAAGAGGGTACACGTGATGGTCGTGGATTATCAATGTTTATCTATGACAAGCGAAACGGGGGTGTTGACGTACGTCATATAGAGAATAAACTCGGTATACATGGCTCTCCAACCTGCGAACTTGTCTATAAGAACGCAAAGGCTGAACTGTGTGGTAACACCCGTATGGGTCTTATCAAGTACGTCATGGCATTGATGAACGGTGCTCGTTTGGGTATCGCTGCCCAGTCAGTAGGTGTTGAACAAGAAGCATACAACGAGGGATTGGCTTACGCTAAGGAGCGTGCACAGTTCGGAAAGAAGATCATTACCTTCCCTGCTGTCTATGATATGCTCTCTCGTATGAAGGCAAAACTTGATGCCGGTAGGTCACTTCTGTATCAGACAGCACGCTATGTAGACCTCTACAAGGCATTGGAAGATATCTCTCGTGACCAGAAGCTGACGCCAGAGGAACGCCAGGAGATGAAGAAGTACACCCGATTGGCTGATGCTTTCACACCACTTGCCAAGGGTATCAACTCTGAATATGCCAACCAGACTGCTTACGATGCTATCTCTATTCACGGCGGTTCAGGCTTTATCATGGAGTATAAGAGCCAGCGTTTGTTCCGCGATGCACGTATATTCTCTATCTATGAGGGTACTACACAGCTGCAAGTTGTTGCTGCAATACGCTACATTACCAACGGGACTTACCTTTCAATCATGAAGGAGATGCTCGAAGGTGAACTTGCTTGTGACTGTATGAAGGGGCTGCGTGACCGTGTTGCACGTCTTGTTGAGCTTTACGAAGAGTCTATTGAGAGGGTAAATGCTTACGATAATCAGGATGTTCACGACTTCCTTGCACGCCGTCTTTATAACATGACTGCTGACATCATTGGCTCTCTTCTCCTCATTGAAGACGCAGCAAAGGCACCAGAACTCTTCAAGAAGTCAGCTAATGTGTTCGTTCGTATGGCTGAGGAAGAGGTAACAGGTAGCGCTGCTTACATCAAGGACTTCACTCTAGAGGACCTCAATAACTTCAAAGCTGTAGATGATGAACCTGTTGAAGCGTAAGGAATAATACGCAAGATATTGACAAGGGAGGATGTGTGTTGATAGGTTACAGCACATTCTCCCCTTCTTCCTTTGAATAACTAAACAACACTATGACCCAAGAGGAATATAACCAATTAGATTACGACTACGCCCACTGTGCTGGTGCTAACTGCCAGAAATCAGGTCAATGCCTGCATCATACGGTCTATACTATGCTCCAGACGAACAAACACGACTATTATACAGTAGTAAATCCGAATGTAACTACAGGCAAACAGCCCTGCCCTATCTATGAAGCTGACCGTAAAGAACGCTTTGCATGGGGTATTTCCCGCATCTATGATAACGTGCGAACCAGCGACCTTCGTGGTGTAAAGATCAATGTTATGTCGTGCTTCGGTGCTTCTGTATACTACAAAGTAAAGCAACTGAAGCGTGCAATAACTGAAGAAGAGCAACAAGATATTCGATCAGCATTCACGGAAATGGGGTACGATGGCAATGCCATTGAGTTTGATCGTTATGAAGAACAATACCCTGCTGTCATGCGAATAGCAAAGTACTAACATCTATAAACATATATAAACCTATAAAGAGTATAGAAGAGAACTATCCATAAAGATTATGAATAAGTCAACTTTAAACACAGTCAATCGGGTTAAAGCAAACAAGATAAAGTCAACCCTAATGCTGTTTCTTCTTATCCTGGTCCCGATGTGTGGTCGTGCCTGCGCGACTGACACGCTTTCTGCTGTATGCAACGACAGTCTGCTGACCGAACAAGACTCTATTATACCATCTAAACTTCAGACAAAGATGGACAACATCGGGCAGAAACGCTTGTTCCAAGCCACCTATCTGGGACTTCCACTGATAGCCAGTGGACTACTTGAGAAGCACTTCGATGATAAGTTCAGACGCCTACGAAACGGTGTTATGCCTGAGTTTGACTATAGATTAGACAATTACACACAGATGGCACCAGCGGCTATCTTACTCGGATTGAAGGCTGCAGGAGTACCAAGCAGGTCATCATGGGGAAGGATGTTGGTGAGCGATGCCATCTCCATAGCCCTGTTGACAGGAGTGGTACAGGGACTTAAGCACACTACTGATGTGACCCGACCCGATGGAACCAACAACCAAAGCTTTCCTTCAGGGCATACTGCAACAGCTTTTATGACGGCAACGATGCTCTCAAAGGAGTACGGGCACATCTCTCCATGGGTGAGTGTTGGTGCCTATTCCGTAGCAACAGCAACAGGACTGATGCGTATGGCAAACAATAAACACTGGCTGAGTGATGTCATGGTGGGAGCAGGAATAGGTATTCTGTCAACTGAATTCGGATATTGGATAGCCGACGCTTTCATGAAAGACAAGGGCTTGAACATCCGAGAATTGCAAGAAGAGGAACGACAGGGACGTAACAATCCGTCATTCTTAGGACTCTATATGGGCTTTAATGTTCCTCTAAGCAAGTTCCATACAGATGGAGGAACGACTTATCAAGCGGCAATGGGCACTGTACTTGGTGTAGAAGGAGCCTACTTCTTCAATCGGAATCTCGGCTTTGGAGGGCGTACAACATTCTCCAACATACAGCTTATTGTGAATGATACAGCATCACCTGACAATACTGTTAACTTCTATACCTTCTGTCTCGGACCTTATTTCTCGCTTCCTCTTACGCTTCGCTGGACGGTTGACACGAAGCTATTGGCAACAATAACCCAATATAACATGACGAAGATTGAAAATAAATACGTTCAATGTGATACTGGATGGGGTATTGGAACAGGCTTTAGTATCAACTATCGTGTGAAGAAACATTTCGGCTTCGGACTGTTTTCCGATTACAACATACAGCCAGCACACAGTCAGAACTGCAGAGCGTATGTGCATACACTCACACTTGGAACCAAAGCTGCCATAAGATTCTAATCCATTATAGGCTAAAGCCCTTATCTCAACAAAGTTATTTCTTCTTCTCGAAACGTTTATCCAGCCCGTTAGACTCGCTGGTCTAACCCGTTGTATACGTTAGTCTGTCCCTTTATCAACGTTTATCTATCCCTTTGGACACGTTTGTCCAACCCTTTGGACACGCTCATCCAGCCTTTTGGACACGTTTGTCCAATCAATTGGACACGTCTGTCCAATCAGTTGGACACGTTTGTCTAATTAGTTGGACACGCCTGTCCAATATCCTTTTATAAGAAGGAATCCACGGCAACTCATGAGCTTTCTCCTTTCGAACCAAAGTATATAACGATTTACAACAAGGCTTTTACAGGACTATTCTCCTATACAAAGCTTCATCAGACCTTACCAACACCACCGCGCAACATCCTCAAATAAGAAATAAACACAGTACAACATGGTCATATACGAAAATATCCCTACCTTTGCAACACATACTAACAAAGAAAAGAATATGAAGATATATCTTAAAGCAAGCTTGTTGTTAATGGGCTTTCTGTTCACCCAAACAACAATAGTTTCGGCTCAATGCCCCATAAAAGAGCAGATAATGAACAGTGGAGAAGATGATAACAAGCAAGAACAGGCAAAGCCTGCCGACCCAACAACACGCACGCTGATCATCTTCTACGATAAGGCAAAGGGCAATAAGCCACTGCTGAAAGCTATCAAGCAGAACAACTGCACCCTCACCTACAAATACAAGGAGTTCAACGGAGTAGCCATTAAGGTTCGGGATGGCTGGGACATTGATAAAGCCATAGCCTACTTCAAAGGTGTCAAAGGCGTTTTGAGCGTAGGAAAAAACGGCGTTATGCAACTGCAATAGCACTATCACACACAGAAACAAGACAAAAGGTCAGGTTAAAACGTACACACGTTATAACCTGACCTTTACTTATTACGCAGAGCCCACACTACATCACCGCTTCTTTTTGGGATTAATATTAAACTTCCAGGCAAGCGAAAGCATGAGATAACGCGGTATGGAGTTGCGCCAAGTCTCTACTCTACCCTGCTCATTGACGGCGTAACGTACGCTGTTGAGTTGATGAAGGAGATCGAAGGCTTGCAGTTTGGTCAGTAATCTCCCCGAGAAGAAAGCTCGAGAAAGCTGCGCATTCCATATCCAATCCGTCGTATTGAGTTCAGACTGTTGATAACCACACCGCGCAAACATCGTCACATCCGTTGTCAGACGGAACTCCCAAGGCAGAGTCAACGTCGTATTAAACCCTACGTTATAGTCTGTTGCATGGATATCAGCAAAGTCTTCACGCTTACTGCTGATTGAATAATACTTCCAAGCACCATGCAATGAGAAGGAATAACCCTCAACAGGCTGGTAATCCACCCTAAGCTCGTCGCCAAGTATCATGTTCCTTACCACGCTTCGTTCGCTAACCAAGCTACCAACAAAGGTTGCCATATCGACAGAATGTCTGTACTCAGCCGTCAACTGATTATCAACAGTGAACTTCTGTGCCTTGTCCAATGTCCGTGTAAAGCCTATACTGCCATCCACATTCCAGTTCCCATTCACACTGACTGGGCGGATACGTGACAAGGAGTTGGCCTTATCATAGACCAGACTGTAAGCAACGGCGTTATCTGTCTGGTGATATCCTGCCCGAATATTTATCGCTTGCTGATGTGTACTATGGAAAAAAGCACCACCTTCAACATAGTATTTATGGATATTCCTCAACCCAGCATTACCCTCACGTACATACAAAGGAGTGCTGTCATCCATGTAATTGACCAACAACGTCATCTCTGGAAACTCCGATTTCACGCCCATCTGTATGTTCCATGCCTCGGGATTCTCTATTCTCAACGTTGGTTCAAAGAACAGATTACGACGAGAAACTCCATAATTGCCAGCCCTTTCATAACTCAACGATGAACTTAAGAGACGTACCGGGAGTTCTAGCGTAAGGTTTGCACCGAACAATTTGCTCTTTCGAGCATCATACCTCAACATCACTTTATGTTCATTCCGATGCTCACGATAGAAGAATGTGTTGCCATTATCCAATGCACTTACTATTGAAAGGGCAGAAGATGGCAAGAGATCATCCAACTTGTAAGGACCAGAGCCCAACCTATCCAATCGATAAAGCAGATTGTCGGACTTATTAAACAGATAAGAATAAGAATATCCTAACATCACATTCCGTGTATGGAAGCCAACAGTATAGTCAGCTCCTGCATCCAATCTAAGGTTCTGATTGGGTGCATTCAGATAGCGTACACGCAAATCATGTGGCAGACCAGCTGTCGGATATTGCACATCCGACGAGGTTAAGGTGTATTGTTTGTTACGGTTATAAGTCAGATTGACGTTCCACCCGATATTATCCGCAATGACTTTCAAACCATTATTACTACGGAATGAGAAGTTGAAGTCCTTTGTCTGGAAACTGTTATCCTCCATCAGCTGACTCAGAATGGAGTTTTTGACAGAGTCTTTCTGCGCTTCTGTGCCCCATCCAGTTCTCTTCATATAGTTTACATTGAGGAAATTGCTTGAGAATCCACCCTTCTTATACAGTATCAACCTATTGCGTGAGGACCAGTTATCACGACTGCTCTGCTGCAGGGACACCGCCTTTCGGAAGACATCTCCACCAGGAAGATAAGTCTGCGTATTTGTCTTGGTCATGATATCTGCACTGTTATGCTCCCAGTCTACACTGCTTTCGAACCACTCATTATAACCATTCAAGAAACGAATATACGACAATCCTGCAATCTTCGTAGCCAATAACCCATCGGGCATATCCTCCGGCGACCATTGTCCATCGAGTTTTGCTCGCTGATTATCATTCAGATTGTTCATATTAAAGTAAGTTCCAATGCGCTCGCGATCGGAGAACTTCATCAATAAACCACGCGAAGTATAACGGTGTTGAGTACCAATGCCCGCCTCAAGGTTACCCATATAACCAGTAGAATATTCCTTTTTCAGTCTGACATCCATGGTATAAGCCTTGTCACCCATGTCCTGTCCCATCATTTCAGACACGTGTCCAGCCTTATCGAACACCTTTATCTTACTCACAGAATAGGCAGGAAGATTCTCTAAAGCAACCTTTGGACTACCTGAGAAGAAGTCATGACCATTGACCAAAAGGTTCTCAACGTACTTCCCATTGACATATATCTTTCCGTCTTTTGTCAGTTTCGCACCCGGAAGACGTGCTACCAGAGCATCCAACATACTTCCTTCTGCCAGGTTAAACGCATTGGCGTTATAAACGATGGTGTCGCCTCTCATCACCATCTTTATCTTCGTTGACGTTACCGTCACCTCATTGAGCTCGTGAAGCTGATGCATATACATCTTATCTACTGATATGTGCTCCTCGCGAGTGCTCCTCAATTCACACCTTCTGTAGCTGTCTTCATAACCATCCAGCACAGCCCTAACTATGTAATGGCCTTTCTCCGTCACTCCACGAAACTCATACCAGCCCTCTGTGCCGCCCGTTCCATCAGGGAGCTCTACCACTTCAGCCGTCGTTGTGTCAATAACAGTACTGTCATTCGTCATCAGAAAGATCTTTGCAGCCAATCCTTCACCCGTAAAACCATCAACTATCGTTCCTCGAACTGAGTGTAAACGGTTCTGAGCATGCAGGGATAACGCAAAAAACAAAAGGGAAAAACAGGTTAGAATGTGTAGAAATCTGAGTTTAATCATACTATAAGTTATATCTGTTTAGGTATTATCTTCGTGTGAATAGAGAGCTAGTACTTCTAAACACACCACAAATTTAGTATAAAAGTTTCTATACAGCAAGCCCCTCCCCACGACCTATTACGATTTAACATTTTTTGTTTACCAAATCGATTAATTGATGTTTTTCGGCTTATTTAGTAAAGATTGAAGACTCAATTACCCACTCTGCGGTATCAAGCAGTGACATATCATAATGGTACTGGGCATCAATACAAAGAAAGCATACGGTATAACCCATCCGCTTCTGTCGTAAAAAAGTACGTCACAAGGCACGCATCATTCACAGAAGCAGGGATGCTTATGAGGCAGTAATAAGTTGACTGTAATCCTTTTATGTGTTAAAAAAGAGGTCCGAAACGACACATTTCACGAAGAAAGCAGTAAATTTGTAGGCGAAACAAAGTATTAAACATAATAAAACAAAGAAAAATATGAAGAAGATCAGAGCAGCAGTTGTTGGTTATGGCAACATTGGACAGTACAGTGTTCAGGCACTTGAGGCAGCAAAAGACTTTGAGATAGCAGGCATTGTACGCCGTCAGGGTGACAAAGACAAACCTTTAGAGCTCACTCCTTATGAGGTTGTTGACGATATTGTCAAACTCAAGGACGTTGATGTAGCCATTCTTGCAACTCCAACACGCAGCTGTCCGGAGTATGCAGAGAAGATTACCGCACTCGGTATCAACACTGTTGACTCCTTCGACATCCACGGTTCAATCCTCGACTATCGTACAAAGCAGATGCAAAACAACCTTCGTACGGATACCGTCAGCGTGATTTCAGCTGGTTGGGACCCAGGATCAGACTCTATTGTACGTGTCTTGATGGAGAGTCTTGCACCAGAAGGCCTCTCATACACTAACTTCGGACCGGGTCGTTCTATGGGACATTCCGTAGTAGCACGTAGCAAGAAGGGTGTTAAAGATGCGCTTTCAATGACCATTCCACTTGGTGAAGGCATCCATCGCCGTATGGTTTACGTTGAATTAGAGGATGGTGCAAAGCTCGAAGAAGTAACAAAAGAGCTGAAAGCCGACGACTACTTTGCTCATGATGAGCTACACGTCTTCGCTGTACCAAGCGTTGCTGCACTGAATGATGTTGGTCATGGCGTACACATGACACGTAAGGGTGTCAGTGGAAAGACCCACAATCAGCACTTCTCATTCGATATGAACATCAACAATCCAGCCCTTACGGCACAGGTACTTGTGAATGTTGCACGTGCCAGCTTCCGTCTTGCTCCGGGTTGTTACACCATGCCTGAGATTCCAGTTATCGACATGCTGCCAGGCAGTCGTGAGGAAATCATCTCAACATTGGTATAAGACAAAAGGTCAGGAAGTTACCCTTAACTTCTGCTGATACCGCCAAATGGCAATCATCATCTGCCCTCTGGAGATGATGGTTGCCATTATCTTTTCATGACATATATGTATGTCCATAGCTTTTTTTTCGTATTTTTGCACTCAATATGAGAACTTTCCAACATAAAGTGACGATAAATGACATAGGCGGTATCCTGGTTTTTGCCCTTGGAGCCTTCGTTTGTCTGTGGCATCGTACGAACAGTGTGATGGTAATCCTTGGCTTTATCCTCATTGCAGTTACCCTTCGAGCTGTGGATCGTGCTATCCATTCATCCTATACGTTGACAGATGACGGAGAACTACAGATTAAAACAGGAAGAATAGGACGCCCTAAGAGCATACAGATTACCCAGATAAAGACGGTTGACAAGCGTCCCTTTGCCTTCCGTTTAGGCTATTACGCCTTATTAGAACTCAATGATAACACAGCAATAAGCATCCAGCCCGACAATGTAGACTCGTTTCTGGCTGCAATAAGGAAGAAGATTAGTAAAAAAGATAACATAGAATGAAACTGAAATCATTATCAGTACTGGCTTTAAGTATAGTAATGAGCCTGCCAATTCATGCGCAGATTTACTTAGACAGTACTGAAATAGCAAAGGTTCTTAATCCGAAAGCAACTGTCATACAGTCCAAGACTACTGTTGAGGACAGTGATTCGGATGAAGAAACAGATAGTATTATCCCCGCATTTGCCACTGACAATCACTTGTCATGGAAGGAAAACATCACGGCTCGACTTGATGGTATCTTCCACACCTCACTACTTCAGACTGTACAAGCAGGTGTTATGATATGGGATCTGACAGATGATGTGCCGCTCTATCAGTACAATGAGCGTATGCACATGCGTCCTGCATCAACGATGAAGTGCCTCACTGCCATTGCTGCATTGGACAAGTTGGGGTCAGACTATACCCTCAAGACACGTGTTTACTATACAGGCGAGATTGAAGACTCCACACATGTGCTGCATGGTGACCTCTATTGCTTAGGTGGAATGGACCCCATGTTTGACAATTCGGACATGAGAGAACTTGTAAACACCATTCGTAACGAAGGAATAACGCAGATTGATGGCAACATATATACCGACTTATCCTTCAAAGAACGCAACCGTTTGGGAGAAGGATGGTGCTGGGATGATAAGAATCCGACGCTATCTCCACTCCTGATTGAGCGAAGAGACGAGTTCATCAGTCGTTTTTGCAGTGCTCTACGTAGCTCTGGTATAACCTTTAACGGTACTACTGACGAGCGACAGACGCCTGCTGAGGCACGTCCCATCGCTACTCAGAGCCACTCTATACGCCAGGTGCTGCAGCGAATGATGAAGGTGAGCGATAATCTTTATGCTGAAGCAGTATTCTATCAGCTTGCTGCAAGCGAAGGAACACGCTGGGCGTCAGCACGAACAGGGCGTCAATACGAGAACGCACTCTTTGAGAAATTAGGTCTTAATGCCCGTGATTACTATGTTGCTGACGGTTCTGGACTGTCCCTTTACAACTATGTCAGTGCGGAGTTAGAAGTGAAGATGCTCCGTTATGCCTATCAGAAACAGGACATCTACGGTGCCTTGCTACCGTCTCTGCCCATTGCTGGTACGGATGGAACACTGAAAAAGAGAATGAGAGGAACACCTGCAGAAGGCAATGTACGTGCTAAGACGGGCACGGTAAAGGGTGTCAGCTCTCTTGCAGGCTATCTTACAGCATCCAACGGACACCTTATCTGTTTTGCAATCATCAACAATGGTGGACTGACGAACAGTCCGATGCGTAATTTTCAGAATAAAATTTGTGTAGCTTTATGCCAGTAGCTTTAAAATTAGACAAGGCAATACTCCCTAAATTGCCCCATCATCTGCTCAATGATGTAATGGAACAGATTCGTATCTTTGTCGAAAACATCATCATTTCATCAGGTGTACATGGTTCTGCCGTACCTGTTTTGCGCCATACTTTGCTGGCAGTTGTCACCATTCTATTGGCATTCCTTGCAGAACGATTCTGCAGATTCGTCATTATCCCCATCCTTCTTAAGGTTGTAAAAAGGACTGAAGCCAAATGGGATGACATCCTCTTCGACTATAAAGTCATGCGCACCGCATGTCGTATCGTACCAGCTTTGGTCATCTGGCAGCTCATGCCGTTGGTGTTCTATCAGTTCCCAATAGTGCAGGATATGCTTGCCCGACTGTGTGCTGTCTACCTTACGGTCATGACAACACTATTGGTTGTTAGCATTATCAACCGTCTACAATACTTAGACTCCAAGCCTGGAAGTTCAAGAAGCCAATATCTGAAATCCTTCTGTGGGGTATTGAGGATTCTGTTCATCTTCATTGCCGTAATCATTGTTATCGCAATCCTCATTGATCGTAGCCCAATGACACTACTGGCAGGCTTGGGCGCAACATCAGCCATCCTCATGTTGGTGTTCCAAGATACGATAAACGGACTCGTTGCAGGTATTCGTCTGACCAGTAACGACATGATTCACATCGGAGATCGTATCACAGTACCTGGTGCTTTCGTTGATGGAACGGTCATAGACATCACCCTTACAACTGTAAAGGTACGTCAGGCAGATAACACCATCACCACTGTTCCTCCTATAACACTCGTCAGTGGGATGTTCCAGAACTGGAATGGAGTGCAGGATATGAATGGACAAAGAGTAAAGAAGATGATCTACTTTGACGTTCGTAGCATCCGTGTGGCAGATGATGAACTGAAACAAAGATTGATAACCAAAGGATATGTAAAAGAAGATGACATGAAAGGGGACATCATTAACATGGCTATCTTCCGTCATTATATGGAACATTACCTCTCCAAACGCGATGATGTAAATAACCAAATGCCACTCCTAGTACATCAATTAGAGGCAACACAGAATGGTGTACCTGTTGAACTCTACTTCTTCCTACGCACAAAAGACTTCATACCACATGAGCATGCCATGTCGGATATCCTTGAACACGTATATGCTTATGCGCAGGAGTTCGGTCTGAAAGTGTATGAACAGACTCCTAACCAATAAAAAAAGAAATGAAAAGATAGTATAGAGCATGTAGAAATACACCTATATTTTAAGGACTAAAAGATACCCTTCTGCAATGTGGAAGGGTATTTTTTATGGTAAAAGAAGTCCGTTCCTATTATACACACATCCACAACCATCTCGCCCGAGAGTATAAAAAAGAATGCAAAGAAACAGTGGTTATTAATAGTAAAACAACCTTACAAACAGAAAAAGAGAATAATGGATAAAACAGAAGGAAATCAATTTTTCATGGTTCTATAACCTTCACATTGTCAGACGGTTACAGATAGGCTCGTAAAAGGGCATGTTTTACGATGTAAAAGAGCACCTTTTACAACTCAAAAGGGCATCTTTTACAATGCAAAAGACGCCCTTTTAAAACGTAAAAGATGCCCTATTGAAAAGCTATTCGAATTTTGTTTTACAATAACAGGCATACTCTATCTCGGATTTATATACCCATTAGATAACAGAACGACTGTTCTTAAACTGCAAAAACAAATCTCCAGGATTTGTCTACCCCACCCTTTTGAATCATCAACAGGAATCATTCATCCTCGCTTTCAGGGCACAGACTTAAACAGACAATAGAAAAAAAGAAGAAATAAGGCTATATACCTAAGAACAGTAATTGCCCCACGGATCTCAAAAAATACCCATATACATGCAACTACTCCCAGATCACAACCTCAAAAGATATACCTTTGAAGAGTATAAACATAAAAAAGTGGGGATAAACCATCATTCGGTTTATCCCCACTTATATTATTTCTCTCGATTAATCACGAAGACTAATCAAAAGGTTAGATGCTTTACTTTACGTAAACAACAGCCAAACGGTTAGAAGTTACGCCCTGTACACCTGCACCCTTAGCCTCATCAACGATGACACCACGGCTCTGGAGGTACTTAGCAACAACATCTGCACGGTTCTGAGACAGACGCTGGTTGAGATCCTTAGGACCTTCTGGAGATGCAGTACCTACGATCTGTACGTGACGACCTTCCTTAACGTCATCAAGAGCCTTCTTAGCCTCGTTAGTAAGGATGTACTTACCCTGTGCGAAGGTTACGAATACCAAGTTGTCGATGCAGAGAGTCTGCTGTGCAGGAACCTCCTTAACAACTTCCTTAACAACCTCCTTAACAACCTCCTTAGGTTTAGCGTTAAGCTGATCACGGAGAGAGTTAATCTCATCGTTCAACTCACCAACGTTCCAAACCTTGAAGTTATGAGTACCGTTAGAAGTCTTGAACTTGTAGTTCAAACCAACGAAGAGACCAAGCTGAGCTGCCTGCTTACCGAACTGGATAGCATCGCCAGGACCATGAGTAAGGTTCCAGAGAACAGCTGGCTCTACGTAAAGCTGCCATGCTCTCTTCTCACCAAGGTTGTAAGCGAAAGTAAGACCAGTCTTAGCTGTCAACTCTGTATCATCACCAGTGTTAGAAGTCTGGATGATGTGCTTGTCACCGTAAGTGATCCAGTAACCGATACCAGCCTCAGCACCTACCTCGAAGCGACGATCTGGATTGTATTCGCAGAAGAGGTTAGTGAAGTTAAGAGTACCATTCAAGCCAAGGTTAATGGCACGAACTACTGTGTGACTGTTAGAGAAACCTAAAGAACCTGTCTGCCAACGGTTGTCACCGAAGAAAGCAAGACCTTCGAGGTTAGCACCATAAACTGGACTAAACTGCTTACCGAGCTTAAGACCAGCTGCAGCATTCAATGGTGTGAAATGCTTGAAGTTCATTGGGCCCATAACGCCACCCTCAATACCGAGATAAACATTGTCAAATGGCTTAGCCTTCTCATAAGCTATCTGAGCTTGAGCGCTTGTTATACCCATTGCGAGCACTGAAAGTGCAATCAAAAACTTTTTCATAAATGATCAATATTAAATGTGTTAATTTTTTAGCAACCATTAATTTAGACGGTGCAAAGGTAGTGTTTTTTTTGAATAGACAACATTATTTTGTAGAAAAAATACTGTTTTTCTTTAAATTAAGGGTGTTTTTTTTCCTCAATGACCATTTTTGAACTATAAAATGAGATAAAACGATAACAATAAGTGTACTTTCAATTTGTAAATAACAAGATAAAAGGAAGACGTAAATCTGATTTTCTTTGTACCATAACAGACCATCTTAATCTCCTTCTGGGACTCTTGGATATTACAACTCATCAAATTACCCTATACTGTCTATCCCCTTCTGCCTTATATATAATATAATTATAATATAATAAGGTAAAGAAAAAGATTACGGAAAGAACCTGAGAAAACTGTCACTGACTGCATATTTACCCGCAAACAGACAGTTGTCATCAGTTTTTTACGCAGGCGAGCACAAACATACTGCCATTCTGTCAGTACATACCCCTTGGCATGTCATTTGTTTAATTATCGGCGAATAACGCTGAAAGGGCGAGCAATAAAGCTAGAACAGTTCTCTGTTTTGGTAAAGCTTGACAAAGAAAGCGTTTAGAACTGAATTTAGAATAATAATAAAAACAAGATATAATTATGGGAAAGATTATTGGAATTGACTTAGGAACAACTAACAGCTGTGTTGCTGTATTCGAAGGTAACGAGCCAGTAGTAATTGCTAACAGCGAAGGTAAGCGTACAACTCCTTCTGTTGTGGGCTTCGTTGAAGGCGGCGAGCGTAAGGTGGGTGACCCTGCTAAGCGTCAGGCTATCACAAACCCAGAGAAGACCGTTTACTCTATTAAGCGTTTCATGGGTGAGACTTACGAGCAGTGTCAGAAAGAGGCTGAGCGTGTTCCATTCAAGGTTGTTAATGAGGGTGGTTATCCACGTGTACAGATTGACGACCGTAAATATACTCCACAGGAGATTTCTGCAATGATTCTGCAGAAGATGAAGAAGACTGCTGAGGACTACCTCGGCCAAGAAGTAACTGATGCTGTTATCACTGTACCTGCCTACTTCTCTGACTCACAGCGTCAGGCTACTAAGGAAGCTGGTCAGATTGCAGGTCTTAACGTACAGCGTATTGTGAACGAGCCTACTGCTGCAGCACTTGCTTATGGTGTTGATAAGGCTAATAAGGATATGAAGATTGCCGTATTCGACCTTGGTGGTGGTACGTTCGATATCTCAATCCTTGAGTTCGGTGGCGGTGTATTCGAGGTACTCTCTACAAATGGTGATACTCACCTTGGTGGTGATGACTTCGACCAAGTAATCATCGATTGGTTGGTTAATGGCTTTAAGACTGAAGAGGGTGTTGACCTCACAAAGGATCCAATGGCAATGCAGCGCTTGAAGGAGGCTGCTGAGAAGGCTAAGATTGAACTTTCAAGTTCTTCTTCTACTGAGATTAACTTGCCATACATCACAGCTGAGGGTGGTGTTCCAAAGCACTTGGTAAAGACTTTGACACGTTCACAGTTTGAGCAGTTGGCACATAGCCTTATCCAGGCTTGTCTCGTTCCATGCCAGAATGCTATCCGCGACGCTAAGTTACAGACATCAGATATCGATGAGGTTATCCTCGTAGGTGGTTCAAGCCGTATTCCTGCAGTGCAGACATTGGTTAAGAACTACTTCGGTAAGGAGCCTTCAAAGGGTGTTAACCCTGATGAGGTGGTTGCTGTTGGTGCAGCTATCCAGGGTGCTATCCTTAATAAGGAGAGTGGTGTAGGCGACATCGTATTGCTCGACGTTACTCCATTGACCCTCGGTATTGAGACTATGGGTGGTGTGATGACAAAGCTTATCGATGCTAACTCTACTATCCCTTGTAAGAAGAGCGAGGTATTCTCTACCGCAGCTGATAACCAGACAGAGGTTACTATCCACGTTCTGCAGGGTGAGCGTCCAATGGCAGCACAGAACAAGTCTATCGGTCAGTTCAACTTGACAGGTATTGCTCCAGCTCGCCGTGGTGTTCCACAGATTGAGGTAACATTCGACATCGATGCTAACGGTATCCTTAACGTATCTGCTAAGGACAAGGCAACTGGTAAGGAGCAGAGCATCCGCATCGAGGCTTCAAGTGGTTTGAGCGAGGATGAAATCAACCGTATGAAGGCTGAGGCTGAGCAGAACGCAGCAGCCGACAAGGCAGAGCGTGAGAAGATTGACAAGCTGAACCAGGCTGACTCAATGATCTTCACCACCGAGAACTTCTTGAAGGACAACGGTGACAAGATTCCAGCCGACCAGAAGTCAGGCATCGAGTCTGCTCTCCAGCAGCTCCGTGATGCTCACAAGTCAGCTGACGTTGCAGCCATCGACACAGCTATCAACAACCTCAACACCGTTATGCAGGCAGCATCACAGCAGATGTACAGCCAAGCAGGCGGTCAGCAGGCAGGTCCTCAGCCAGGCGCAGACGCTGGTCAGCAGGAGCAGCCAAAGCAGGATGACACCATCCAAGATGCAGACTTTGAGGAAGTGAAGTAAAAGTGCTAATAAACGCTAATTAAAAATAAGTAAATCCCAGTAACATAATAAGTTACTGGGATTTTTATTTCTTAATAATAATTAAATCTTATCGTTTTTAATCGTTTTTGTGCTTATATTTGTACCATATTTGTGCCGCGACTTAATGGGAGATAAAGTGCGACTTAATTTAAAAGATAAATTGATAATCAAATAGATACAAATAGTATGGCGAGTGCAAAATTTCAAATAGAGCGGAAATGCGGAATTTGTGGTAAATCTTTTATTGCAAAGACGCTAACCTCCAAATACTGCTCTAAGAACTGTTCTCAAGCAGCATATAAGCAAAGGAAAAAGAAAGAACAGTTGGATGCATTGAAAAGAGAAAAGGCAGCGAGAGTTCCGAAGAACCAGCCTTATCTCTCAATAGCTGATGCAACTGCATTATTTGATATTGGACGAGATTCCCTTTATCGCTTAATCAGGAATAAACAAGTCCGTTATTATAACCTCGGACTAAGGATGATACGCATTTGCAAAGCTGATTTACAAGAACGCTTTAATCTACGTCCTTACGATGAAAGAAGGAAAGAAAAACAATCGGCACTAAAGACTTATCGGCTTGAGCCTGAAGATTGTTATACGATTGGAGAAATAGCCAAAAAGTTTGGCATCCATGATAGTACTGTATATCTGCATATTCGCAAATATTCTATTCCAACAAGGCAGATTGGTAATTACGTCTATGCGCCAAAATCAGAGATAGACAATTTGTATAAACACTAACCCACGACATACAATGAGAAAGGAACTTGATAATACAAAGGCAACAGTACGATTGCGAAAGAGTGCCTATCGAAAAGAATGGTACCTGTATATAGAAAGCTATCCTGTGAAAATAGCTGGAAAAGATTCTCCACAAAGAGTGCGTGAGTATTTAAACAGAACAATCACTACTCCTATTTGGGATAAAAGCAGAACTGCTCGTACTACCGAAGCGACTCGAACATTCAAACCTAAACGGGATTTGAACGGAATTATCTTGTGCAAAAGTGAGATAGACCAAGAGGCCTGTATTTATGCAGATAGTGTTAGAAAACTACGGCAGCGTGAATATGATAATGCAAGCTTGTATAGTGACACAGAAACAGCACAAGCAGAACAGAAAGAACGATTGCAACAAAATTTCATCAAGTACTTTGATAAAGTGGCAGACAAGCGACACAGTAATAGTTCCCTTTCAATTCAAACAAACTGGGAGCGAGTACATGCTTTATTGAAAATGTTTGCTGGAGACACGCTACTCTTTTCACAGATAGATAATAGATTGGCAGAAGATTTCAAGTTTTTCTTGTTATCTGCTCCTTGTGGTGGAAGTAAAAAAGGGACAATATCACGAAACACAGCTTCCACATATTTTTCTATTTTTAAGGCTGCACTCAAACAAGCATTCATAGACGGATATTTGACCATAGATTTATCTGCAAAAATCAAAGGCATACAGGAACAAGAATCCCGAAGGGAATACTTAACCCTTGATGAACTTAACAAGTTAGCTAATACCCCTTGTGAACGTGATGTACTTAAACGTGCAGCACTATTTTCAGCTCTGACAGGATTAAGACATTGCGATATTCAAAAGCTAAAATGGAAAGAAATTGCCATAGAAGGTAACCAAGCTAAACTTCTCTTTACTCAGAAAAAGACAAAAGGGGTAGAGTATATGCCTATTTCAGAGCAGGCTTTTAAACTTTGTGGAGAACCAAGACAACCAGAACAACTTGTTTTTGAAGGATTACCAAATCCTTCTTGGATTTCTCGCCCATTAAGGGCATGGATTGAGAAAGCTGGTATTCAGAAGCACCTCAGCTTTCATTGTTTTAGGCACACATTTGCTACCCTTCAACTTGCAAACGGAACAGACATCTATACTGTAAGCAAGATGCTTGGGCATACAAATGTCAAAACAACTCAAGTATATGCAAAGGTTGTCGATGAAAAGAAAAATAAAGCAGCCAATGCTATTCAAATAGATATTGAAAATGATAAAACTTAATTCGGCAACATAATATGAATACCAAATATTTTGAACATATTGTAGTATATCTGTCCGTTCTTGTTGTTTGTGTCATCATTGCGTTGTTTTCAAGAGTGGTTGCCTTACGTTTAGGGGTTGATGAATTTACTGCACAAATAGTCTTTTGGAGTGTTGTTGCCATAGGCATCATCATTTATTCTATATTGTCTATTTTGGTAGAGGGACTATTTACGGCATTAGTCAAGTTTTTCTTTCCAAAGAAACAAGAAGATAAAACAAATGATAAAGCATCCGACGCTGAGGCTGGACAAGTAGTAGACAGTGTTGGCAGTCCATCTTCCGCACAACAGCAACAATCAATGGACTTTGACTCAATTCGGCAACAGCAACAAAAGTTAATGGATCAGAAAGTACAAGATAAACGTGCTATAGCTATTAAATATACTCAACAGCAATTTGCACCTTATGTTTCAGATAAAGATTTGCTCAAGCTTTGTGAATATATAGAATTGTACTCCGCTAAGCTTCCCTTATTACACGTAGAACCAATTAATATCAAAGGTTTAGTTGCCTTAGACCTGTTTCATTTTGGTTGGAATATATGGAACCATTTTAGAGTTGGCAAACAAGATGAAATTTCGCAGTTCCTTAAGCAGGTTTTTGCCATCACATTCAAAGATGTGGAAGTTGGAAGCATAAAAAGTCACCTCCGTGATGATGAGAAGAAAGGCACTATACCTATTGTACAAAGCCTTTCAGACCACCAAATAACAGAATAACACACAAACCTATTGTGTTTTTATAGTGTTTCTTCAGTGTCTTAGGACACAGAGGAAACACTTTTTTCATTTGCACCGTAAAAATCAATAACAAGTATTATGGTACAAAATGAAATCACTTTTGAGAACTTGCCAAAGGCAGTTGCTCACTTAGTCAGCGAAGTTGCTGAAATCAAGAATTTAGTATGTAAAGGACAAAAAACTATTGTCCCTCCCAAACGTATTCCTATTGGAATAGATGATGCGTGTAAACTAATAGGGAAAGCCAAGCCAACAGTTTACACCTTAGTACGAAAACGTTTACTACCTTGTTATAAGAATGGTAAGCACCTCTATTTTTTTGAAGATGAGTTATTGGCATGGATTGAAGGAGGTAAGAAAAAGACTGTTGCCGAAATCAACGAGGAGGCAAAAACTTTTATCTCTGAGAAACATTCTGATTCTTCCCTTTTATAAATATATTTATTATGGAAAAGGAAAGAACTGAAGGGCGAGCCAAGCAATCTAAGAATGAACGCATAGAGCAATTCTTGAAAGAGCATTATGCTTTTCGTTTTAATACAGTTAAAAGTAGAACAGAGTTTCGAGAACAAGATTCTAATACTTCATTCCGTCCTCTTACTAAATATGATATTAATTCTATGCGTCGGCTGGTAGATGGGACTTTGGGAATATATACTCCAGCAGATAATATTCGAGCAATATTGGAGAGCGACTTTTGCAATAAAGTTAACCCAATTCGTGAGTATTTGTTGAATCTTCCAAAGCCTAAAGGTGAAGATAAATCTGAAATTATAAGGTTGGCAAATTGTGTTGTGGTGAGAAATCCTGATAAATGGAAACACTACTTTGTAAAATGGCTTGTTGCTGTCGTAGCCAATGCTATGGATGATTTACAGTGTCGTAATCATACATGTTTAGTTCTTACAGGTGAACAAGGAAAATTCAAAACAACTTTCCTTGATTTACTCTGTCCAGAAGAACTGAAGAGTTATCTTTTCACAGGAAAGATTGACCCACAAGGAAAAGATGTACAGACACTGATTGCGGAATATCTTTTTATCAATATTGACGACCAACTAAAGGCACTCAATAAGAGAGATGAAAATGAATTGAAAAATCTGATAACGACACCAAGAGTAAAATATCGTAGACCATACGACACTTACATTGAGGAGTATCCTCACTTAGCAAGCTTTATGGCATCTGTTAATGGTAATGATTTTCTAACAGATCCGACAGGCAGTCGTCGCTTTCTACCTTTTGAAGTTGAACACATTGATATTGACGCAGCTAAAGGGATTAATATCAACAAGGTGTACTCTGAGGCAGTTGAATTGTGGAGAGTTGACTATCATTATTGGTTCAATGAAGAGGAAATAGCTGAACTACACCAAGAGAGCGAAGGGTTTCAAGTGCAGACTGTTGAGTATGAAATGCTTCTTAAAGGCATGGAAAAGCCAGCAGCAACCGAAGAAAGTTATATGACCACTTCTGAAATCCTAAACTATTTGCGTGGATATACAACGCTTAACCTAAGTGAAAGGAGAATGGGAGAAGCCTTGAAAAAGGCTGGCTTCTTGCGGAAATCCAAAAGGATAGGTGGCAATCCAATGTATGTCTACCATATACGCAAGATTGTTCCCAATCCCTTTATTCAAAGTTACAATACTAATTATTAATACTACTTTACTACAAAGAGAGATAAAGCATTGAAAGAAAAAAGGTTAGACCGTAGTAAATAATGATATAAGGTATTACTACCTCATTACTACCAACCTGGCATATACAGATGCAATGATTACTACAAAGATAGTTAGTACTACATATTTTTCTTTCATTGTCAATGACTTACAAAACAATAACATTGTAGTAAGTAATAGGTTTAAAAGTTACAAGTATGACAATAAATGAAATTAAAGCAATATCAATTAAAGATTACTTAGGTAGTATGTCTATATACCCTATAAAGAATTATGGCTATTACGGAATGTATAAAAGTCCATTTCGAAATGAACATACTCCAAGTTTCAAAGTTGATTATAACCAAAATCTATGGTATGACTTTGCACTTGCTGAAGGTGGGAGTCTTATAGATTTAGTTATGAAATTACATAATTGCAGTTTAGTACAAGCTATAGAGTTGTTTAATGGCAAACAAAATAACCTACCAAAATTCTCCATAGCTAATAGCAAAACAATTTCTCCAAGTCAATCACGTATAGAGGTTATCGGCTCTACCAACTTATGTCATCCAAATCTCATAGAATATTTCACACATAGAGGAATCAATCTGAACATTTCGAAAAAATATTGTAAGGAGATTCATTATAGAATTGGTGATAGAAGTTTTTACGCAATAGGCTTTCCAAACAATTCTTATGGGTATGCGTTACGCAATCCATACTTCAAAGGGTGTTTGCCTCCTTCCGATGTGTCGTATGTTCCCAATCCTTCAGAACAAATCAATTTGTTTGAAGGTTTTATGGATTATCTCAGTCTGCTTACGATGAGTCCAGATGAAGAGAAGAAAGCTGCACTGATACTTAACTCGATTAATAATATCAAAAAGTCAATATTTTTTCTTTCAAAGCACAAGCTCATTTGTTCATATTTAGATAATGATGAAGGAGGAAAGCGAACTTTAGAACAACTTAAAAGAGATGGTTTTACTGTCCAAGACTGCTCTTCCGTCTTCCAGAATTATAAAGACCTAAATGAGTATTTATGTGCTGAATTCAAGCATTCAGAGAAAGCAGAAATCAAGAAAAATAAAGGGATTAAGCTATGATTATAGGAATAGTTTGGCATAATCTGTTTTTCGGGGAGCAAGTTTATGTTTTGGGCATACCAAAACCACTTGCTCCACCTCCTGACAGTCGTTGCAGAGGATTATCCCGCTGGTCTCCATCAAATCAAATTAAAGAAACAAGTATGATAAAAACAGAATATAAAAAAGGTGGTCGTCCAACCAAGGGCGTAGCCGAAAAGAAGAAATACCGTATCACGGTGAAACTGAATACGCAGGATTACTATACGCTCAAAGGCAAAGCCAAAAGCGCAGGAGTAACCATGAGTGAGTTTGTAAGAAGAATTCTTGATAAAGGAAATGTCATTGAACGACTGACCGTAGAGCAAGCAGACTTCATCCGCAAGCTGTGTGGAATGGCAAATAATCTTAATCAGTTGGCACATCGTGCCAATGCGGAAGGGTTTCATGTCATTGCTCCTTTCCACAAAATCATCATTAGCAAGATTGATGAAATCCTAAATCTGATACGGAGATGATTGCAAAGATAATGAAAGGTTCGGGCTTCAAGGGTGTTATTAATTACATCCTTGACCCGAAGAAAGGAACGGAACTCATTGATAGTTCCGGAGTGAGAACGGAGAGCATCAACCATATTGTCCAAAGTTTCATCGACCAGACAGAACTGAATCCACGAGTAAGCAAGGTTGTGGGGCATATCTCCCTGAGTTTCTCGGCACAGGATTCTTCCAAGCTCAGTAATGAATGGATGGCGCAGATCGCTCGTGAATACATGGAGAAGATGGGGGTTAAAAATACGCAGTACATTATCGGTCGCCATTTCGACAAGGAACATCCACACGTTCATATCGCTTTCAATCGCATAGATAATAATGGCAAGACTATCTCTGACCGTAACGACAGACTCAGGAGCGAGAAGATTTGTAAGGAACTGACCACAAAATACGGTTTATACTTTGCCGATGGCAAGGAGAAAGTCAAGGAGCATCGCTTGAAAGAACCCGATAAGACCAAATATGAAATCTATCAGGCATTGAAAGCAGAAATAGCTCGGTGCAGGGATTGGACAACTCTCCTTAGTCATTTGGAAAAGCAGGATATTGGTGTCCGTTTTAAGTATAAAGGCAACTCACAGGAGGTTCAGGGAATCATCTTTGAAAAGAACGGTTATCATTTCGATGGCTCTAAAGTGGATAGGGTTTTCAGTTATTCCAAGATAGACTTTGCCCTGCAACAGAATAACAGGGAACACGAACATCAGACACAAGGAATGCTAAACCTCATATCCAATGTTGCAAGTGTTACGAGCGAAATTACCAACAACCTCATAGAAGGAGGATTGGATTTGTTTCAAACTCATAGTACTGTTCCTGCGGAAGTTTACAACACACTTGACAAAAAGAAGAAAAAGAAAAAACGTAAAATACATTTATAACTATGGCTAACAATAATACATTTGTCCTCTTTGAGGAAATCAAAAACAAGCTGGAGACAATTTACAGGGAGCTAAAGGAGTTGAAAGAAAAGGAGAATGGTTCTGTTTCCCTCCCTGTTCAATCTACACCAGCACAAAGTGATGAGCAGAAAGAACAGGAATTGCTCAATCAGTATGAACAGCGAACTAAAGAAGTGATTAACAAGTATATTGGTGTACAAGTGCGCATCAAGGACGAGGAAGCTAAATCCATGGACAAATTGGTGGCAAGTATCTTGACCATGTTGCACGAATGGCAGGAGAAGAAAGAGCATCCAATACCGCAGGAACATATTCACAGGCACAGCTTTGACATCAAATCCTCGAAAGTCTTTACTTATATGGTAGCAGTATCTGTCCTTTGTTTTGTTTCTTTGGTCGGCAATTACTTCTTGTGGCAAAGTAAACAGCAATACAAGGATGATGCCTTGAAATTCCGTATCATCAGGGTATGGAGAGGATGTAGCCCAAAGGAAATCCTGTGGCTAAACGAAGTGTTTGATATTCATCGCAATGAAACAGCAATCAAGAACATCAAGAAGGAGATAGATGGTTATGATTTGAGGTTGAAACATAAGGTTGATAGCCTTATGCAGACTAAGCTTCATGAATAATAGAATAATCTTTTCGCATTGTAATAAAAGAGGATAAATAGCTTCTCTTTTATTTTGATTGTATAATAAAATTTTCTATCTTTGTAGCAGATAAAGAACTTATGGCGATTATTTCTAATGCAGAAAAAATCGATTAGATAACAAATTTTGTTATTTGCATAGTTAACGTAATTTTATCACTCACTTAAACAACCTTTCTAAAGTTACAAAGATGAAAATTTCGATTATTCAGCTGTCTGATATTCATATAAAATCTAACGAAGATTTTATTATAACTCATATTGATGAATTTTGTAAATCGTGTAAACAATATATAAATGAAACTTCCAGAGTTGTAGTTGTAATCTCTGGTGATATAGCTTTCTCAGGGACTGCAGAACAGTATGACATAGCATATAATTTTTTGAAGAATTGCGAAAAGTTTTGGAAAAAAGAAAATAAAATTTGCAATTTCGACTATGTCATAGTGCCTGGTAATCATGATTGTGAATTTAAGGATGATGCTATTCGAGAGGTATTAATAAAGGATGTATTACAAAAGGGGGATGTAGAGGATAATGCAATAATAGAGCACTGTTTACATCCCCAAAAGAACTTTTGGTGTTTTTACAAAAAACTTATTGATGCTCAAGAGTCTTCCATCTCATGGCTTAGGGAATTAAAGATTAAAACAGATTTTTCTTTATACTTTCAGTGTTATAATACAGCATTCTTGTCTACTCTTCATGAAGATGTTGGCAAATTAATGATACCTCAACGCTTTTTCTTGCAATGTAATAAGCCTAATAATTTAAGTATAGCTGTCTTTCATCACAATACAGGCTGGCTAACTCCAAATAATAGTGCGAATAATAAAAAGCAGTTTGAGAAGCACTTGTATGATAATACTCACATAGTCATGTGTGGGCATGAGCATACAGAAAGTGATAAGATTATTGCAGATTTAGGCGATTGTGATGAACTAGTTTATCTAGAATCCTCTGCATTTCAATATGATAAAAGCTCTAAATTTAATTTTTATCATTTTGATACAGAGTCATTCTCTTTGTCGAAGTATTCTTTTCAATATAATAATACCTCTTATGTAGAAATTGAACAAAAAGATATGCAGATAAGACCATATCGGAATAAACTGCAATTAAATAATACTTTTTTAGCCTCTATTCAAGAGATAGCTTTGCCATTAAAGCATGAGAAGAAGTTTGATTTGATGTTGTCAGATATATTTGTTTATCCTGATCTGGAGCCAATGCAGTATGAAAAGGATTCTTTTTCTCCTTTTGTAGATTCTGAAAATATTTTAGAAAACCCTCAACTGGAAAAAGTCATGATATTAGAAGGTGATAGTCAGTCAGGGAAAAGCTCTTTATTAAAGATGCTCTATATGGATTCTTATAAAAGTGGGTTATACCCTCTACTGATAAAAGGAGAAAGGTTATCTACTCATTCGAAGCTTAACAAAATTATGAAAGAATCTTATGAGTCTCAGTATGATAATAGAAAATACAAATTCGACAAGTATGCACAATTGGAAAAATGTAAAAAAGTTGTGTTTATCGATGAAATCAATAAATCTAGTTTCTCTAAGAATGAAAAAAGTGAGTTTGTTAATAAGTTGATGGCTAATTTTGAGAAGGTTATAATTACTACTTCTGAACAAATAGCGATAGATGCTTTGTTAGAGCAAAGCGTTACAGAATCAGATATCAAAAGGTATAAGTTATTACCATTGGGTTATTATAAAAGAAATCAGCTAATTGAGAAATGGGTAAGAATAGGCAGAGCCGGTGAAAATTTTTCTCAAGAGGCTATTGGTCAGGAAGTCAAATTAACTTTTGATCAGATTACAGGTTTGTTAGGGCAGCAACTAATACCATCGTACCCTATTTTTGTTTTATCACTTTTGCAGGGATTAAATCAGGCATTAGGTCAGTTCGATGTAGAACAGACCTCATATGCTTATTGTTATAATTCTTTAATAATAGCATCTTTGGTTAGAGCAGAAATCCCAAGAACTAAGATTAATGGGATGCTTAATTTTTTACAAGAATTTGCATATTATTTATATAAAGAGCAACCTACCCATAAGTATTTCTCGAAAGAAATATTTGAGAGAATGTATGATACATATATTGATATATACAATGATTTTTATACTTGCTCTACTTTGCTTTCCAAAATGGTTAATGCAAATCTGATCCAAAAAATAGACGAGGATTCATATTCATTCTCGTACAAATATATATTCTATTTTTTAGTAGCCTCCAAAATATCGACCTTGATCGATGATGGATGTGGCGAAGAAATTGTTAAAAAGTTATGTTCGGAACTGCATAAAGAAAGAGAAGCTAATATTTTAATCTTCTTGATATATAAAAATGGGGGGAAAAAGCAAATTGATGAACTGCTATTTGCAAGTTGGTTGCCATTTGAAGATATATCTCCTATTACACTTGCTCAAGATGATAAACTTTTCGTAGAATTGTCTAAACTTGTAAGACTGATTAAAACAGATGTTATCAAGGCAAACATTGACCCAAGAGATGAAAGGAATCGGGATTTACGGAAAGCTGATGAACTTCATAGAACATTGCCCCAAGAAAATTTCACAGAAGAAGATTTTCAGGACAATGTGACGTTACGTGATCTAAATGACACTTTTAAGGTTGTTAAAATCATGGGGCAGATTGTTAAGAATCAGAAAGATTCATTAGATAAAGGAAAATTGTTAGATATTATAGAAAGTTCGTATAATGTTTGTTTTAGATCTATATCTTTTTTTACACAGATTTTAGATGAAAGTCAGCAAGAAATAGTTGATTTTTTTATCAATAAAAATAAAGGTAAAACAAATGAGGATGTTATTAAATCTAAGATAGAACAACTTCTACATCTTATGTTATTGCGTGTTTGTTTAGCTACCTTTAGTAATTTATCTGTGAGTGTGGGGACTTCTGACTTAGGAAAAATATACGATGAAGTTGCTCGTCGAATAGGGACACCTGCTGCTAAAATAATCTCTTTTACAATCAAAACATATTATAATAACATGTCTATGAGTGAGTTAGAGTCTATATTGTTTGAATTTAAAAATAACCCTGTGGCTTTAGAAATAATAAAATATAGAGTGATAAAGTATGTTTATAATCACCATTTGTCTTATGACAAACGTCAAAAAATAAGTAGTATATGTGGCCTAAAATTGATAAATAATGTGGGTCTTCAGAATAAAGCCAATAGATTGTAGAAATACTATTATGACAATAATAACAAGAGTCAAAGAGTCTACACATGAGCATGTTCTTAAGCACATAAACAGCCAAAGACCACATGAAATATTTCAAGATTATCTGAGTAGTCTTTGATAATTGAGCTGTGGAATTTTATTTCTGATTGTGTAAACTCATGAACTTGATGTTTTATTGTTAAGAATTTAATTGCTACGAAATATTATAAACAGTGCTGATTATCATAATTTTGGAATAAGAAATGTTAAAATAGGAATAATATGGCAAAGAAGAATACTGCGGAAATAGGATTTGAAAAAGAGATATGGAAAGCTGCCGATTTGTTGAGAGGTAATCTTGATGCTTCTGAATATAAATCAGTAGTGTTAGGTCTTATCTTTCTAAAATATATTTCAGATCGTTTTGAGTCCAAATACCAATCTTTGGTAGAGGAAGGGGATGGCTTTGAAGAGGACAAAGATGAATATACATCTGAAAATATTTTCTTTGTCCCACACGAAGCACGGTGGAGTGTGGTAGCAAAAGCAGCCCATACACCAGAAATAGGTACGATAATCGACAATGCCATGCGTCTTATTGAAAAGGAGAATCTCCGTTTGAAAGGCATTCTGCCCAAAAATTTCGCCCGACCAGAATTAGACAAAAGGCGTTTGGGCGATGTGGTAGATTTATTTACCAATATTCAAATGAAAGAACATGGAGATTCCAAAGATATATTGGGACGTACATATGAATATTGTCTTTCTAAATTTGCAGAAGCAGAAGGGAAATTAGCAGGAGAATTTTATACACCTGCTTGTATTGTTCAAACACTTGTCGAAGTTCTGAAACCTTATCACGGACGAGTATATGACCCTGCTTGCGGATCTGGTGGAATGTTCGTACAGTCTGCCAAATTCATAGAAAGGCATCAAGGCAATATCAAAGATATTTCTGTCTATGGCCAAGACAGCAATCCTACGACATGGAAGATGGCTCAGATGAATCTTGCCATTCGAGGCATTGAGGCTGATCTGGGTAAGTTTAATGCAGATACATTCTTTGACGACCAACACCCCACATTAAAAGCTGATTTTATCATGGCTAATCCGCCTTTCAATCTCAGTGATTGGGGAGCAGACAAGTTGCAAGATGATGTGCGTTGGAAATTTGGCATTCCACCATCTGGCAATGCCAACTTTGCATGGTTGCAACACATGATTCATCATTTATCTCCCAAAGGGAAAATAGGTATGGTATTGGCAAATGGTTCTTTATCTTCACAGACAGGAGGGGAAGGAACGATTCGTGAGAATATCATCAAGGCCGATTTAATAGAAGGTATCGTTGCCCTACCCTCACAGTTGTTTTATACCACAGGTATTCCTGTTTCTCTATGGTTCCTCAATCGAGAGAAGAAACAGAAAGATAAAATTCTGTTTGTAGATGCAAGAAACATGGGAACAATGGTTACCCGCAAACTTCGTGAGCTCCAAGAAGCAGATATTAAAAAGATTGCAGACACTTTTGATAAATATAGTGATGGTACACTTGAGAATGAAAAAGGCTTCTGTGCAGTTGTAGCCCTTGGCGATGTGGCAAAACAAGACTATATTCTTACCCCTGGACGTTATGTCGGCATTGCAGAACAGGAAGACGATGGTATTCCTTTTCAAGAGAAGATGGACAAACTCACAACTGAATTGTCCGATTTGTTTGCCCAATCTCATGATTTGGAGGATGAGATACGAAAACAGTTGGCAAGCATAGGATTCATTATCAAGTAAATGACCGCATGTTCTTCCATATTATCAATTCATTAATATAGAAGAACATGAAAGAAAATTTGATTTTAGAAATTAGCAATGCAATGGCAGGTATATTAAGTGTAGAACAAATGGCACAACTCAATGGAGTATTATTGCAAGTAATTAGTAACTACTCCATTACGGCAGACGACGAGCTGATGCAGGAGAACAATGCATCTAACGAACGTCTGTTAGAGATATTCTTGTCAGCTAAGCAAGTTGAAGGTTGCACCACACCTACCATAAAATATTATGGCTCGACCATCAATCAGCTTTTCAAGAAAATGCCTAAAAAAGTTACGAACTATACAACAGAGGATATTCGTGCTTATTTGGCTGTATTTCAACAGAAACACAAATCGAGTAAAGTTACAATAGACAATATCCGTCGTATCTTTTCATCTTTCTTTTCATGGTTAGAGGATGAGGATTACGTCATTAAAAGTCCTGTACGTAGAATACACAAGGTTAAGACAGGAACACATATTAAGGAAGTCCTTACTGACGAAAATTTGGAACAACTGCGCGATAACTGTTCAAGGGTACGAGATTTAGCAATGATAGACCTATTGGCTTCTACTGGTATGCGTGTTGGAGAACTTGTAAAGCTCAATCGTGAGGATATAAACTTCAACGAGCGTGAGTGTATCGTTTTCGGTAAAGGCAACAAGGAACGTATCGTGTATTTCAATGCTCGTGCAAAGATTCATTTGCAGCAATATCTCGCAGAGCGGAAAGACAGAAACAAAGCATTGTTTGTGTCTCTTGCCAAGCCACACAATCGATTACAAATATCAGGAGTTGAGACAAGACTAAGAAAGATTGGGAGGCTTTCAAAGATTGTCCGTGTTCATCCACACAAGTTTCGTCGAACACTTGCGACTATGGCTATAGATAAAGGTATGCCCGTGGAGCAAGTACAAAAACTCCTCGGGCATGTTAAAATTGATACAACCATGCACTATGCGATGGTCAATCAGACAAATGTCAAACTCTCTCACCGCAAATTCATCAATTAAATCAAAATGCAAACAGCATATCACACATATAGCTCATATCAACCGCTATTTCATAAAAATAGGCGGATAAATGATAATTTAGAGCAGCAAGCACAAGTGTTGTTCAACCATTACTTTGTAGATACTCCTGAAATTTTAGGAGATTGTACAGTGGGCAATCTTACAGATATAGCCTCTTATCTCAATGGATTAGCTATGCAGAAATATCGTCCAACAGCAAATGATACTGGAATACCTGTATTGAAAATAAAAGAGTTAGGTCAAGGAAAAGTTGATGAACATTCTGACCAATGCTCTGAAAATATTGATAGTCAATATAAGGTGGATAATGGAGACGTTATTTTTTCATGGTCAGGCACACTTATGGTTAAGATATGGTGTGGAGGTGAATGTGGATTAAATCAGCATTTATTTAAGGTGACATCCGAGAAATATCCAAAATGGTTTTATTATTTTTGGACATTGCATCATCTAAAGAAGTTTATTCATATAGCTCAAGATAAAGCTGTAACAATGGGACATATAAAAAGGAGTGAACTTGAAAAGTCTGAAGTATTAATTCCAAGCAACAAAAAGTTGATAGAGATAGATAAAATAATTAGCCCTTTGCTTGCAAAAATAATTGCTTTACAGACCGAATGTCGGAATTTAACAGCATTACGTGATACCCTTCTCCCTAAACTTATGTCTGGTGAGGTAGAAATTAACAAAATAAACAACTAAATTCCCATTTATGGAAGAGTGGAAAGAATATAAAATTAGTGATGTCTGTAAAATAAGACATGGATTTGCTTTCAAAGGTGCATATTTCACAAATGAAAAGCAACCATATATATGCGTAACTCCTGGCAACTTTGATATAAAAGGCGGATTCAAATTATCTAAACCCAAATATTATCATGGCCCGATTCCTAACGACTATATTTTAAATAAGGATGATTTGATTGTGACGATGACGGATCTAAGTAAAGATGGAGATACTTTAGGGTATTCTGCTATAATACCACAAATTAGAGATATAACATTTCTACATAATCAACGCATTGGCTTAGTAGAGTCTATTGCTTCAAATATAAGTAAGCATTTTCTTTATTGGGTGATGCGCACTCCCGAATATCAAAAGTATATAGTAAATTGCTGTTCTGGTAGCACAGTGAAGCATACTTCTCCTAAATTAATTGGCACTTATGTTTTTAAGGCACCAGATCCTGAGACCCAAGAAGAAATAGCTTCTCTCTTGAATAATCTTGATGCCAAAATCGAGCTGAACCGCCGCATAAATGATAATTTAGAGCAGCAGGCACAAGCGTTGTTCAAATCTTGGTTCGTGGATTTTGATCCATTCAAAGATAGAAAATTTGTGGATTCGGAGCTTGGAAAAATACCTGAAGGGTGGAAAGTAGGTTATCTTAGTGAAATTGCAGATATTATTATGGGACAATCACCTAATGGATCCACTTATAATGAAAATGGTGAAGGGATAATCTTTTATCAAGGTCGTGCAGAATTTGGAACTCGATTCCCTTCTATAAGATTATTCACGACAAATCCAACACGAATTGCACCTGCAAATAGTATTCTTATTAGCGTTCGTGCTCCTGTTGGTGATATAAACATCACACATAAGGAATGTTGTATAGGACGTGGTCTTGCTTCTGCTGTGAGCAGAACAAATAAAAGTGCGTTTTTGTTATATACTCTTTTTTCATTGAAATCTGATTTAGATAAATTTAATGCAGAGGGTACTGTTTTTGGTTCAATTAACCGTAAGGCACTTGAAACTCTGAAGATTTTGATTCCTACAAATGATATAATATCAAAATTTGAAGCTATTGTAGCTTCAATGGATCAACAGATTCTTACATTACATTTAGAATCAGAAAACTTGAAAATACTGCGTGATACCCTTCTCCCTAAACTAATGTCTGGAGAAAGAAGTGTTATTCATAAAGAAAATAATGATGACTGATTTTGAAGAATATATCCGACAGAGCGAACCGCATAAACGAGAGAAAGGTTATGCGTGGCAGACGGCTATTGGCTTGCAGGCTGTTGATGGCTTGAAAACTTCCAACTATCTGCGTGAGACGGCTCGACAGCATATTGAGGGCGACATCACGATTGAGGAGGTGAAGCAGCTCGTCAATAGCTACTATGAATCAAAGGTTGCCCGTAAGGATATAGAAGACAGAACAGAAGAAGCTGATAAGGTTTCGGCTCGTATCACCGAACTGCTATCCGAGCAGAGCTTTACGTTCTCGCCATTAGAATATATTTCTATTCATCGCCGATTGTTTGAAGGTATCTATGAACACGCTGGTAAGATAAGAGATTACAACATTACGAAAAAGGAGTGGGTGCTGAATGGAGAAACTGTGCTATATGCAGGTGCGGATAGTATTCGTGAGACGCTGGATTATGACTTTGCTCGTGAAAAGGAATACAATTATAGACACCATGACACAATGGAATCCGTGAATCATATTACTCAATTTATTTCAGATCTTTGGCAAATTCACCCTTTCGGTGAGGGTAATACTCGTACAACGGCAGTCTTCACTATCAAGTATCTGCGCACATTTGGTTTTAACATCAGCAACGAAACCTTTGCCCACTATTCGTGGTACTTCCGCAATGCACTGGTTCGTGCTAACTATAACAATATGCCTAAAGGGATTTTTGCGACAACACAATATCTTGAGGCGTTCTTCCGTAACCTGATATTAAATGAACAGAATGAATTGAAGAATAGATACCTGCACGTGTCGGCAGAAAGTCAAAGTGCAACAGATAATGACCCAAAGTGCAATATTTGCACTTTGAATTGCACTTTAGAAGAATTAGCATTACTCAACTTTATTAAAGAAAAACCAAATGCAACGCAAAAAGAAATAGCTGTGCATATCGGAAAATCAGAACGAACGGTAAAGACGATGACCGTAAAATTATCTGTACAAGGTATTCTTGAACGCAAAAACGGTCGGCGCAATGGCTATTGGGTTATAAAAAATAGTAAAACGAACAACTAAATTCCCATTTATGGAAGAGAAGAAAGAACAACATAAGAAATCAATTCGTTTCTTCAACGACCGTGAAGTACGTGCCGTATGGGATGAA
The DNA here is from genome assembly GCF_055385135.1 of Prevotella histicola. Classification (NCBI taxonomy): domain Bacteria; kingdom Pseudomonadati; phylum Bacteroidota; class Bacteroidia; order Bacteroidales; family Prevotellaceae; genus Prevotella; species Prevotella histicola. The sequence goes on from NZ_AP043793.1 coordinate 1,102,345, forward strand.
GAAAATAATTGTTGGTGGTTTTCTGCAACAGACATTGTGCGTGCCATTAACGATGAGCCTGACTACACCAAAGCAGGTAACTATTGGCGTTGGTTAAAACGTAAGTTGAAACAAGAAGGCATTGAACCCGTGAGTACTACTCACAGCTTTAAATTTGAAGCACCAGATGGCAAGATGCGTATTGCAGATGTCCTTGATAGTGAAGGAGTGACTTTATTAGCAAAGCACTATCCTAACAATCGAGCAAATGAGTTCCTTGATTGGTTTACATATAGTGATAATACATTAGATGGTCAAAGTCGAAAGAAAGCATATCAGTTATATGAAAGTGGTTTGCTGAAAAGTCTTGAGCCAGGCAGCATACAATGTTTACAACAGATTCATGCTTATCTCTTTGGAGGTTTGTATGACTTTGCTGGACAAATCCGCACGAAGAATATCTCCAAAGGTGGCTTTACCTTTGCTAACTGTATGCACTTCCCTGCTACGCTACAAACGATTGAAAGAATGCCAGAAAACACCTTCGACGAAATAATGGACAAGTATGTCGAAATGAACGTAGCTCATCCATTTATGGAAGGTAATGGACGAAGCACTCGTATCTGGCTTGATCTCATGTTGAGGCGTTCTCTCAAGCGATGTGTGGATTGGAGCCAAATAGACAAGAACGAGTATCTTTCAGCCATGCGTGAGAGCGTGTCTGATAGCACACATATCAAGGCTTTAGTACTACCAGCTCTCACTACAAAGATTGACGACAGAGAAATGTTTATGAAAGGCATAGACTATTCATATTATTATGAACAAAATGATTGATTTTCATCATGGAAGAGTGGAAAGAATATAGATATACAGATCTCGCAACAATTATAGGCGGCGGAACACCTAAAACATCCGTTCCTGAATATTGGAGTGGAGAAATCCCTTGGTTGTCGGTGAAAGATTTTGTGTCTGTTACCAAATATGTTTATGATACAGAAAAGCATATTTCAGAATTAGGATTATTAAATAGCTCGACAAAGTTATTAGAAAAAAACGATATTGTTATCTCCGCAAGAGGTACTGTTGGGGCTATGGCGATGATTCCAGACCCTATGTGTTTCAATCAATCATGTTTTGGTTTAAGAGGAAACAATATTGTTGATAAGAACTTCTTATATTACCTAACTCGAACTAAGGTCGATGAACTTAGAAAAACAGCTCACGGTAGTGTATTTGATACTATCACAAGAGAGACCTTTGATAATTTACGGTGTTTGGTCCCTCCTCTGCAAACACAGCAGAAGATAGGAAATATCCTTTCTTCTCTCGATTCTAAGATTGAACTCAACAAACGGATAAATGATAATTTAAATTAATATTAATTATGCGGTGGACAAGAGAATATATTGCAAAAGAACTAAGTCTTAGGACTTTTGAAACGCATATTTCAACAATAGAAAACAATGTTGAGATTAATCCTTCTTTGTGCGTTGAAGTAAGTAAAAGTCTAACTGAAGCACTTTGCAAAACAATTCTCACTAATCAAAATACAACATACAAAGATGATATTTCATTTAATAGTTTAGTAAAACAGACCTTAGAACATCTTATAAAACAGACTGGAAAAGAAATAGTTGGTCTATCTGAACTATGCCGTAGAATTTCTACTGTCGCTCAATCGATTGCAGAGATACGAAATAATGCAGGATTTGCTTCACATGGTTTGGATGTTTTGCATCCTCAGATAGACAAATCATTATCCTTACTGATATACAAAACAACAGATGTACTCTGTGGGTTCATTTTACATTTTTATTTCAGTTATGCCCACCACGCTAACCAAAGATTAATTTATCAAGATTGTGAGTGCTTTAATTATTGGTTTGATGGAGAAAATCCATTAGAAGTAGGAGGCATACACTTATCAGCATCAGAGGCTCTTTACAACTTAGATTATCAAGCTTATAAAGCTAACTATATAGATTATTTAGAATTTCTTTTAGAAATGAATAAACAACAAAAATAAAATACAATGCCCTTCACAGAAGATAATTACGAAAAAGCACTAATATCCCTCTTTGAGGGTATGGGCTATCAATATTTGTACGGTCCAAATATTGAAAGAGACTACTATGTGCCATATTATGAAGCACAATTAGAAGAAAGTCTGCAAACTGTTAACCCAAAGAAACCACATGCAGCCATTCACGAAGCGATTATCAAACTACGCAATATTGATATGGGTAGTTTGGCGCAGCGTAATGAAACTTTTACAGACTATTTGCAGCATGGCATAGAAGTCTCTTATTTCAATGGCAAGGAAATGCGCAATGAAATGGTTTATTTGATAGACTTTGAGCATACGGACAAAAACACTTTTCAAGTTATCAATCAATGGACATTCATTGAAAATGCAGAGAAACGTGCCGACATCATTGTATTTGTGAATGGTTTACCATTGGTGGTTGTAGAATTAAAATCCCCTTCTCGTGAAGAAACAGATGCTTCAGAAGCATATCTTCAACTCCGCAATTATATGAAAGATATACCATCGTTGTTCGCTTTCAATATGTTCTGTGTAATGAGCGATATGGCTCTTTCCAAAGCTGGAACAATTACTAGCAAGGAAGATCGCTACATGGAATGGAAAACAAAAGATGGTAATTATGAAAGTACGGAATTTGTCGATTATGATACATTCTTTGAAGGAATATTTCAAAGGGAACGACTCTTAGACATAATCAAGAACTTTATCTGTTTTTCCAAAGAAGAAAAAGGGAGTGCCAAGATATTAGCAGGGTATCATCAGTATTTTGCAGTGAAGAAAGCCATCGAACGTACTAAACATGCTATAGTAAGTAATGGTAAAATCGGTGTGTTCTGGCATACGCAAGGCAGCGGAAAATCATTGTCAATGGTTTTCTACGCCCACTTGTTGCAACAAGAGTTATCACAACCCACTATTGTTGTGATTACCGACCGCAATGATTTGGACGATCAACTTTATACCCAATTCTCTAAATGTAAGGAGTTCTTGCGTCAAACACCAGTGCAAGCCAATAGTCGTGAGAATCTAAAAAAGCTATTGAGTGGACGAGAAGCTAATGGCATTATCTTCACAACCATGCAGAAGTTTGAGGAGTCTGACGAACCTTTGTCAGAGCGAAGAAATATTATCGTGATGACTGATGAGGCACATAGAGGACAATATGGTTTTGAGGAAAAAGTCGACACTACTACAGGTAAAGTCTCTATCGGCACGGCAAGAATCATTCACAATTCGTTGCCCAATGCTTCATATATTGGCTTTACTGGTACACCTATCTCTACTAAAGACCGAGATACCGTAGAGGTTTTTGGTGATTATATTGATATTTATGACATGACGCAAGCGGTTAATGACGGTGCTACTTGTCCTGTATATTATGAATCCAGAGTTATCAATCTAAATCTTGACGATGCTACCTTGCAAGCCCTTGATGACGAATACGAGCTGTTGGCTGAAGAAGGTGCAACGACAGAACAGATAGAGAAAAGCAAGAAGGAGATGTCACACTTGGAAGAGATACTCGGTGCACCGGCTACCATCGATTCTCTTTGCCAAGACATTCTCAAACACTATGAGGAAAACCGTCAATATGAATTGACAGGTAAGGCAATGATCGTGGCATATTCGCGTCCCATAGCCATGAGCATTTATCATCGACTACTGGAGCTTCGCCCAAAATGGACGGATAAAGTAAAAGTTGTCATGACGGGCAGCAACCAAGACCCAGAAGAATGGCACGACATTATCGGAAACAAGCAGTATAAGAAAGAACTTGCCAGACGATTTAAGGATGACAACGACCCGATGAAGATTGCTATTGTGGTCGACATGTGGCTCACAGGCTTCGACGTTCCCTCATTGGCAACTATGTATGTTTACAAACCGATGAGCGGACATAACCTAATGCAATCCATTGCACGAGTGAACCGTGTATTCAATGGTAAAGTGGGTGGATTGGTTGTTGACTATATCGGTATTGCCAAAGCCTTGAAAGAAGCCATGCGTGATTATACGGGACGCGACAGAAAGAACTTTGGAAACCCAGATATCAAAGGCATGGCTTTTACAAAGTTCAAAGAGAAGTTGGAAGTGTGCCAAGACTTATTTCATGGTTATAATTATAGTAAGTTCCACACAGTGACAGATGCTGACCGTGCTAAATTAATCAAAGGTGGTGTAAACTTCATGTTGGCAACCGATAAACAAGAACAGTTACCGCTCTATATGAAAGAAGCAGCATTGCTGCACAATTCCATAACTCTTTGCCGAAGCCTGTTGAATGAAGAGCAACGCTTCTTGGCTACATTCTTTGAGACTATACGCACTTTACTCTCCCGAATGACAGGCAAAGGAAAAGTTACGAAGAAAGAAATCAATGCTCGTATTAGCGAGTTGCTGAAACAAAGTGTAAAAAGTGAAGGTGTAATCAATCTTTTCTCTGATGTTAAAGCCGAGTTCTCCCTCTTTGATACAGCCTTCTTAGATGAAATTTCTAAGATGAAAGAAAAAAATATAGCTGTAGAACTGCTTAAAAAGTTATTAGCAGAGAAAGTGGCACTCTATCAAAAGACCAATATCGTTCAGTCAGAGAAATTCTCTGACCTGCTCAATCGTTCTTTATCCAACTATTTGAAAGGATTACTCACCAATGAAGAAGTTATCCAAGAACTTTTGCAGTTAGCAAAAGAGATTGCTTCAGCCGATTCAGCAGCTAATGAACTTGGACTCACTCCTGAAGAAAAGTCATTCTATGATGCCTTGACCAAACCGCAAGCAATCCACGACTTCTATAGTAATGAAGAATTGGTTGCCATGACAAAAGAGCTTACCGATTCCCTTCGCAAAAACCGCACTATTGATTGGCAAAAGAAAGAGTCAGCCCGTGCCGGTATGCGCAGAATGATTAAACATCTTCTGAAGAAATATCATTACCCTCCAGAGGAAGCTGCCAATGCATTGGAAACTGTCATTAAGCAATGCGAGCAGTGGACGGATAATGAACAAGAGAATTATTCAACAAAATCAACCAAAATGTATGAAATCCATGAGGATGATATACTGATGGCAGCAGAACCATAACTACTATAATAAGAAAAGACAATCAATTGATATGAAGAAGATTTCTGCCAATGTTTTAATGGCATTGAAAAATGCCTTATCTCATATATTCTGGTATAAGAAAGACCTGAAAGATTACCTTTATATGTCAATAGAGCATAAAGAGGTGCTTTCAATGGTGAACTGGAGTGATTATAAGAGAAATATTGCATCACAGGTTGTAAATATTCTTGAGCGTAACGAACAAGCTGTCCAAGGGGATTTGTTAAATTTAATAATATCAGTTGCAACTTTTAATGACTATAGTAGTATGAAAAGAGTTGATGATGCTGAGAAAAAGATACATGATGCGAAAATGGCAGTAAGTGTATTATTCCAACTGACGAAAGGCTTTATCAATTACAAAGAAGAGGAAGAAGTTATCAGAAAGCGCAAACAAGCAAATAAGGATAAAGTAGATTCCTTGAATAGAGTTAATCAAATCCTCAGCGAACTTAAAGAAGAATTTATTGGCTTATCTATTGATAATGATAACCAAAAGCGAGGCTATGCCTTAGAAAAATTTCTAAATGGTTTGTTTAATTTGTATGACCTCGATGCTAAATCTTCCTTTAAGATAGTTGGAGAACAGATAGATGGTGCATTCTCTTTAGATAAAGATGAGTATTTATTAGAAGCTAAATGGCGTAAAGAACCTACGGCGAATGCTGACCTATATGCATTTGAAGGCAAAATAAATAGGAGATTGGATAACACTTTAGGCTTGTTTATTTCTATAAATGGCTTTTCAGAAGATGCCATAGCAGCATATTCAAATGGCAAAAAAATAATGTATTTGATGGATGGTATGGACTTAATGGCTGTTTTGGAACAAAGAATACCTTTACCTGATTTGCTGAGAAGAAAAAAGAGAGCTGCTGTACAAACTGGAAATATATATTTAAAAGTATCAGAAATATTATAAAAATATTGGAGTAATGGATATATCTATTAAAGAGTTAGATGCGAAAACATGCATTTTAAATATCGCAGAGATAGATAATGTTTTAAATTGTGTCAATAAATTATCTAATAAGAATAATTATTACAATCGTAAAAAGTTATTTGTTGCCTATACTAATTTTTTGGATTGGTTTATAACATTTACAGATGAAGAACGATTGTTTCGACGTCAATATAGTCTAGATGAAATTGTGAATATATTATTTGCTAAGAAGCAAGTACTGAATACTCAATATATCAGATTTTTACTTTTTTCTGCAAAGCTTTATGCTGAAAAATTGAAGAAAAATGCAAAGAGGACTTGTGTTAAAAACTATCTTAAATCCATTTATTTTTTCATATATGATGTAGAAGAACTTGTTTGCATTAATGAAATTTATAGAAAAAAGCGCATAACCCAGACTATATCCCTCAGAGGAGGGTATAGTTCTGATATTACTCCGCAAGACATTAAAACTGCAGCTAACGAATTAGTATTCCTCAATGAACATATTTATGTATCCGACATAGACTTTCGCAACATTTCTCCATGCTCTTCTTTGTTAATAAGGCAGTGTATAGAATTATTAGGAAAAAATATGCTTGGTTTTAGTTCCATACATAACTCTCAAGGTTTAATTAAGAAGATGACACAAATCGCTTGGAATTTCTTTTTTGAGAAGGGGCTACAAGGTCCAGACTGGACAGTGACATTACCCGTAGAACTTTCAGCAATTAAAAAAATAAATCAATGGGCAAATAATTATGTGCATAACCCTTGGATTGATAAAAGTTATATCCGATTTTTAGGGTTGGAATTTTTATACAAACTAATGCAACCTGTGCAAACAAATGTTTCTTGTTATAACGGAAGATCTTATTGGAATTCAAATTATGGAGACTTTCGAATTAATAATTATAATAATCTGAAAAGGGATTTTGAATCATATGTTAATTCAAGAGATTCTACAGCAATAATTGATTGGCTTCCTTTAGATCAAGTCGGAGCTTATATAATTTCATTATAATGATTTAAGTGATAACATCCAAGATGTTTTCTAATCAATACTACTCAAATTGAGGAAACATTTTTGTACCATAAGAATGTAATACGCTGATAATCAGCACAAGATATATTTGAGGAAGAAAACGATACTTACATATAAACAAACCCGCAGCAACCACTTGGTTGCTGCGGGTTGTTTTTGGAAGATGATAAGGCGAGAAAGCCTATATCACAATGTCAACTCAACGATATAATCAATGTCAGTAGGGACGGTGTCGAAGTTGAGGGTGATGCCTTTACCAGTCTTTGTGAAGTTGACACGCTTGTTGGTGCCAAAGACGGTAGCGGACTTGATTTTGTGGTTGCCAGTGGGAATGAAGAGACTGGAGTCCATACAGTTTAGGATGTGGATGTAGAGTTTGTTACCACGCTGTGTACTTACGCCCCAGTCGTGTGGATCAACGATGCCACCACGTGTTCCATAGATCGTTTCACCATATTTGTTTAGCCATTTACCTATAGCCTGTAGACGATCAAGCGCAAGAGAAGGCAACGCACCACCAGGTTCTGGCCCGATGTTCAACTGGAGATTGGCATTCTTTCCAGCAGCACGAACGAGCATCTGGATCAATTCCTTTGGTGATTTATAATTGTCGTCAGTGAGGTTATACCCCCAATGGTCGTTGATGGTCTGACATGATTCAAGTGGTAAGCGACTGATGTTTTGCCCCGACAATCCAGCTTTGTTCTCACCCGGAAGGTCACGTTCGAAGATCTGAATGTCCTCACCTGGGAAAGGAGTCTGGTGATGATTGTTACCAATAAGACATTGTGGCTGCAAGCGATGAATCATTGCATACTGTTCAGGAAGCTGCCAATCGAATGGTTTAGCATCACTATCATGATCCCACCAACCATCAAACCACACCGCGCCGATAGGTCCGTAATGTGTCAGAAGCTCCGTCAACTGCGTATTCATAAACTTATAATAGCTTGACCAGTTAGCTTTTCCCTTGTCACGTCCCGTCCCAAGTCCTGTTCTTCCTTGTGGATAATCTTCTCTTCTCCAGTCTAAGTGAGAATAATAAAGGTGGAGTTTGATACCATTTCGTTGACAAGCATCAGCCATTTCCTTGATGATATCCCGTTTGAAAGGAGTGCCATCCACCGAGTTATACGTGCTAGTAGTAGTCTTAAAGAGTGAGAATCCATCATGATGACGTGTTGTTATGGTGATGTACCTTGCTCCTGCAGCCTTTATAGCCTTCACCCATGCATCTGCATCGAACTCTGATGGATAGAAAGTCTTAGCCAACTTAGGATATTCTTTATAGTTAATATCCCTGTTTGTCATCACCCATTCACCAGCTCCCACCATTGAATAGAGTCCCCAATGCAGGAAGATACCGAACTTCTCATCCTGAAATTGCTCACGTGCTTTCAGGTTTTCAGCAGTAGGATGGTAAGTTTCTTGTGCCATACCGACATAACTCATCAGCAAGGTAGCTATTACAAGTAAAGTCTTCTTCATTCTATAAAATATTGTTTAGGTTTATTTCTTTTGTCTCAATCATCCCAAGTAGGAGCAGTACTGTCATCATCTGAAACACCAGAGAAGACTGTTCCTTTTGATAATTGCTCACTCCCATCCACCTCATTAAACACTTCAGCATCACTTTCCATTGAATGAAGAGTGCCTGAATGTCCAGCTAACAAGGCTGGATAGGGATAAGATTCATAGATTGTAGTTAATGGTATAACGTAAGTTTCCATGTTTTTATGATATTTATTGTCAGATGATTACTTCCTAAGATACTTTTTCCCGCGGATGATTATGATGCCTTTATAGTCTTTTCCGACACGTTGTCCAGCAAGATTATAGGTTGGTTCATCCTCCATTTGTGATTCCTGAAATGCCGTAAGGTGAACTCCTGTTGCAGTATCAAACACAAGATAACTCTTAGCTTGTGCTGTTGAGGAAGGCGTATAAGCTATGTAAGCCTTGTGTGCACCGTTCTCAAAAGCTCCACCATCCGCCTTTCTCCAGTAGAAACCAACGCCTCTTTTACCGTTAGAGAACCCATAATAAATCGTTCCACCAGTTGTCTGACTATTGTCGTCAGTACCTTTCAAGACATTCTTTTCATCCTTTTCTCCTTGTTTCTCCGTCATCCAAAAGGTGTAACTCCCCTCATCAGCCTCCAAGACGACTGCCATATCCTTTGGAAGAACATCCCCAGACACGTACTTTTTACTCAACTTAAGCATGTTATCTTCTATCTTATACGTCCGTGCAACAACTCCTTGAGGAATCGTAAAGGCTTTATTGCTGTAATAAAGTGTTGCATGTCGTGCTGCAGAGATGGTAAAAACGACAGGATCTATCTTATAAGTTACTTCTATTTTCTTTATTCTTGCCTGAGTATCTCTAGATGTTGTAAACACAATAGAGTCTACTCCATTCCCACTACTCTCCCATATAGCAATCCCTTTCCTATTAGGGTTCAAAGGTATAGCACCTTTCTTATTCTCTTTTAAGGTTGAAAACCATTTGTCACTTACTTTAGTGACAAGCCAAAAACGAACCTTCTTAATCTTTCCATTGATTCCTTTTATAGTCAAGATATTACCATAATACATCCTCAATGCTGCTTCTTCGTTATCTTTTTTATCGTAGAAAGCAGGTACATATGTAGTATCTTTTCCACCATCAAACAAAAGTATCACACCAGACCGTTCTATCTTCTTCACCTCTATACCACGGCCTCTCATCCCCGTAAAGTCAATTTCCTCAGTCTTTGTTTGTGCTTGAGAGGTTATTGTAAAGCACAACAAAGAAAGCATAGTAACGAAAAATCTTATCATATCATGAGTATTATAATTTCATTTTCATGGTCTCCTACCCCACTCTTCCTACACATATCCAATGTATAACGAGCACAGACAGGTTGTCACCACAGTATTTGATTTATAGTACAAAGGTAAACTTTTTATCACATACGACCAAGTTATTCCATCGAAAAAACTACTCCTTACACCCCTACCAACGTATTATACGCCCCACAACCCCTTCCATTGAACTGGTAAGAAAGGGCAAAGGCTGCCAATGTCAGGACGACAAAGGCAGCCTTTTGCGTATATATTATAAAACAGGTTATCCTTAAAGAGGGTATTCCTCAAAGGCATAAAGCACCGTAGAGAGGTAACGTTCACCCGTATCAGGGAACAAAGTAACGATCGTCTTACCTTTGTTCTCAGGACGTTTGGCAATCTCTGCTGCAGCAAAAGCAGCTGCACCAGACGAGATTCCTACCAATAAACCATCCTGTTGTGCCAGTTGTCGACCAGCAAGGATAGCCTCATCGTTCTCAACTTGAAACACTTCATCCACAACAGCAGCGTTGTAAGTATTAGGAATGAAGCCTGCACCGATACCCTGAATCTTATGTGGACCACTCTGACCACCACTTAATACAGGTGAATCACTTGGCTCTACAGCAACAATCTTCACATTTGGATTCTTCTCTTTGAGGTATTTACCAACGCCACTGACCGTACCACCAGTACCAACACCAGCCACAAAGATATCCACTTTACCATCAGTGTCACGCCAGATCTCCTCACCTGTAGAACGATAATGCTTCTCTGGGTTAGCAAGATTCTCAAACTGTTGGAGGATAACACTACCTTTAATAGAGTCACGTAGCTCCTCTGCAGCCTTAATAGCACCCTTCATACCATCCTTACCACTGGTCAGTTTTACCGTAGCACCATATGCTTTCACGAGGTTACGACGCTCAATGCTCATCGTTTCAGGCATCGTCAGGATAAGCTTATAGCCTTTAACAGCTGCCACAAGAGCCAATCCTACACCCGTGTTACCACTCGTTGGTTCGATAATCGTAGCTCCTGGTTTGAGTAATCCTTTCTCTTCAGCATCCTCAATCATTGCCAATGCAATGCGATCCTTCACACTACCACCTGGATTGAAGTATTCAACCTTAGCAATAACAGGCTTATCAAGACCCTTATTTGCCGAGAACTTATCCAGTTCAACCAAAGGAGTATTCCCTATAAGCTCGGTGAGCTTCTTTATAATCTTTGTCATATCAATCAATTTTTTGTTCTTACTTTACTGCCTCAAAAGCCTGATCGAGGTCAGCAATAATATCCTTATAATGTTCCGTACCAATAGAAAGACGGATTGTACTTGGGTAGATTCCCTGGTCAGCAGCCTCCTCAACGCTCAACTCAGAGTGTGTTGTTGACAGTGGATGGATGACAAGCGACTTCACATCAGCAACGTTAGCCAGCAAAGAGAAGATCTTCAGATGGTCAATGAAGTCGAAAGCCTTCTGCTGATCACCGTCAATCTCAAACGTAAAGATGCTACCTGCACCGTTCGGGAAATAACGTTCATAGAGGTCATGGTTAGGATGAGAAGCCTCAGCAGGGTGATTAATCTTCTTCACCAAAGGCTGGTTCTCCAGATATTCCAGTACCTTCAGTGTGTTAAACACATGACGTTCCACACGCAAACTCAATGTCTCAAGCCCCTGCAAGAGGATGAAAGCATTGAAAGGAGAGATGGCTGCACCCTGGTCACGCAGCAAAAGCGTACGTACACGGGTAACAAAAGGAGCAGGAATATCACCAAAAACAAGACCGTGATAAGAAGCATCAGGCTTGTTGAAACCAGGGAATTTCTCTGGATTCTTCTTCCAATCGAATGTTCCACCATCAACGATGACACCTCCAAGAGACGTTCCATGACCACCAATAAACTTCGTTGCAGAGTGTACAACGATGTCAGCACCATGCTCTATCGGGCGAATCAGGTAAGGAGTACCAAAGGTATTGTCAATCAACAGAGGTAATCCGTGACGGTGTGCGATATCTGCAGAGCGTTCAATATCCGATATATTAGAGTTAGGATTACCCAATGTCTCAATATAAACCAGCTTGGTATTGTCCTTGATAGCGGCTTCAAGCTCCTCATAATCATCTGGATCAACGAACGTTGTGGTTATGCCGAACTTGCTAAGTGTGTGTGCAAGGAGGTTATAAGTACCACCATAAATGGTCTTGGAAGCCACAACATGGTCGCCAGCATTGGCTATATTGGTAATGGCATACGTCACTGCAGCTGCCCCAGAAGCAACAGCCAGACCAGCAACACCACCCTCGAGCATTGCAACACGCTCTTCAAGAACAGCCTGTGTAGAGTTGGTCAGTCGACCATATACGTTACCTGCGTCCTTAAGAGCAAAGCGATCAGCTGCATGCTGACAGTCATGAAAGACATAAGAGGTGGTCTGATAGATAGGTACAGCACGTGCATCAGTTGCTGGATCGGCTTGTTCCTGACCTACATGAAGCTGAAGTGTCTCGAAGTGATACTTTTGTTTTGCCATAATTGAGTTTCCTTTTTTTGTTTTCCTACCGTGGACCTTAATGAGAGGGCAGCTGGAAAACGGTTAATACATTTATTGATATTAATTCTTTTTGTTACATGTCACATCGGGCATTCAGCCTTTTGTTACCTGTTAACGGGTGCAAAGGTACGGCTATTTATCCGAACGAGGAATACTTATTATGTGTTATTTCGTATACCATAATCGTGGTATTTACATTAAAATGTCGTATTTTTGTCGTGTTTTGAATATAAAATACTATATTTGCAGTATAATAATACAGATGAAATAACGATTATGCAGAAGTATGCTGACTACATAGAGGAGATTGAGATAGACTCTCTCTGGAGTGGGAAGAAACACATTCGCTGGACGCTTGACCGACAAGTGAATATCCTCAGTGGTATTAATGGCGTGGGAAAAAGTACCATTTTAAATAAGGTGGTACGCGGATTGTCACAAGGTGGTGAGTTTCCGAGCCATCTACTGAAGGGTGTCCGACTGAAAGTTAGCCCTGATGATGCCAAGTGGATACGCTATGACATCATCCGTTCCTTCGATCGTCCGCTGATGAATTCAGACAGTATCAGCAAGATGGATACGAACCTTTCCACGGAACTTGACTGGCAATTGTTCCAGTTACAACGCAAATATCTTGATTACCAAGTGAACATTGGCAATCGGATCATTGCAGCCCTACAGAGTGGTGAGGCTGATTCTGCAGAAAAAGCACAGCTTATCTCTACTCCCAAAAAGCGTTTCCAGGATATTATTGACGACCTTTTCACGGAGACTGGTAAGACTATTATCCGTACAGAGAATGAGATTCGGTTCTCACAGATGGGTGAAGAACTCTTCCCTTATCAGCTATCCAGCGGAGAAAAGCAAATGCTTGTCATCCTGCTTACCGTACTGGTGGAAGACAATGAGAACTATGTACTCTTCATGGATGAGCCAGAAGTGAGTCTGCACATTGACTGGCAGAAACGTCTCATAGACCTGATTCTTGAGCTGAATCCCAATGTTCAGATCATTCTGACCACCCATAGCCCTGCAGTTATCATGAACGGATGGATGGATAAGGTAACGGAAGTGACTGACATTACTGATAAATAAGAAGCCGATAACATGGGTAAAGCACTGAGGGACAATCTTTCGTCAGCTTATTTTGCCGCAGCTAACCAACTCAACGGTAAACATTCCAGGCGCAAAATCGTGGCATACGTTGAGGCGTATGACGATATTTTCTTCTGGAGAACAGTGCTGAGTAGGTTCGAAAACAAGGAACGATACTTTGAAGTGATGCTCCCTTCACGGCAGAATCTGACCAAAGGAAAGAAGTCGGTACTGATGAATCTCATTGCAGAAAAGGTTGGTGAGAACATGATTGCATGCGTAGATGCTGATTATGACTATCTTCTTCAAGGCACAACACACGTCTCTTCGGAGGTGAACAACAATCCCTACGTGCTCCACACCTATGCTTATGCCATTGAGAACTTACAGTGTTTTGCCCCCAGTCTGCATGATGTCACGGTGGCAGTAACGCTCAATGATCACACCATCTTCAACTTTGAAGACTTCTTATACCGATACAGTGAGATTATTCACCCACTCTTCATCTGGAATATCTGGTTCTATCGACGCAACATCTACAAACAATTCACAATCACAGACTTCAATAGAATCACTGAAATAGGCGGATTCTCCTTGCATCGTACTGATGAGTGCCTGGATATGTTACGCCGTAAAGTATCACGAAAGATAAGACAACTGCAACACGAATACCCACAAGCAAAGGAGAGCTATCTGCTACTGAAAGACGAATTACGTACATTGGGCGTCACACCACGTGCCACCTATTTATATATTCAGGGCCATCATCTCTTTGATAATATCGTTGTACCGATACTGAAACGTATCTGTGACCGATTGATAAGGGAACGGGAAGACGAGATAAACCGTAATGCTGTGCATGATACACAACGTCGGAATGAGTTGTCAAGCTATAGCCATAGCACCACAGAGATAATCCCTATGCTAAGAAGAAACGTTGGTTACTTGACAGCAGAGCCTTTCCTACTATTGGAAAAGGATGTAGAGGAGCTTTTAAAAACAGGAGCGAAAGGAGCAGAAAAAGGCAGTGAAGAGGAATGAAAAGGAGTGAGAAAAGAAGGCAATGCGATTCAGATGGGTGTATAGAAGATTTTATTACAAAGTGATGTCAGGTATGAAATGGGAAATAACAGAAAAGCTATAAAAAGCCACTTTGTAACCAACAGATAACCAACAACTTACAAACAGGCTTGTAAAAGACGCCCTTTTGCATTGTGAAAGGGCGTCTTTTACACATCAAAAGGGCACCTTTTACAATGCAAAAGGGCATCTTTCACTTCTCAAAAGAGCACCTTTCACTTTGTGATTGTGAATAGTTTTTACAAAGAAGGGTATATCTCCTTCATTCTGCACAAGTGTGATGTTCGGCGAAGTTACATTCAGTTCAGCATTTAAGCCTCCCCTTTCAGCGATTGAACAAAGCAACAAAAAGACCCAGGATGGTAATCACTCACCAATCCTGGGCTTCTATTTTATTATCTGTTATACGCTATGATCGTGGCTCAGAGAGGAAGAACAGCATCTCACTCTCATTGGGGAAACTAGCAAAACCATAAGGACGCTTATCGATATAGTAGCCTGCTAAGTAGAGCTGGAAGAACAATCTCTTCTTATCAGAACTATAAACTGCATAAGAATCAGTTATAGGACGGAAGACAAACGCTACCTCATGCTTTGCCCCATCATACTCCAAATCCTTGAAAACGATTGACTGTGGGAGTAGATAGAAGGCTACAGGATCACGCTGGAAGAAGCCAATCCGACAAGTATCATTGACAGCTGGAAGCTGACTAAGCGCTGCTTTCAGTTTATCATTACCAACCTTATCAACCAACAAGCTTGTAGGAATGTTCTTCAAAACTAAGGTTGTATCACCCGTTACCTCACATGATATGTTCAAAGAGTCCGTCACTCTCCTTCCATCTGTGCTGTATTTAAAATACTTCATCTTACCATTGTAAGACCCACGTACCGTATTATACGCCGTAACTCTCTCTGCTGGAGTCATCTGTTTGTTCCGTACATCATTCTCTTCATCGCTCAGACAAGAGGTGAAAGACAATACTGAAAACAGGCAAGCAGCCCAAAAAAGTACCTTATTCTTTTTCATTGTAATAATAGTTTATTAATCTCTTATGTTATTATTTGGCGCAAATATACAAATTTATCAGGCAACTCTGTTGTAAAATCTGTTAATTCTCTTTCCAAAAGGCAGGTGTAAACAGAACCAATACAGTAAATAATTCCAGACGACCAACCAACATAAGGAAAGAACATATCCACTTTGCAAAGGCAGGAAGCTGTGCCCAAGACATCGTAGGACCAATCTCCATACCCAATGTAGGCCCGACATTACCCAGACTACTCAGTGTTATGGTGATAGCATTCGTGTTATCAATACCGAAAGCAATCATCGTAAAGGCACAGAAAAGGGTAAGAATAAGATAAAGACCCATAAAACCCAATAGCGTAACACGATTGGATTGTGGAATATTCACCCCATCTATCTTCATAGGAAGGACTGCATTAGGATGAAGAATCTGGCGAAACTCGTTACGAACAACCTTCAACATCATCACACCACGGATACTCTTAAGACCTCCACTCGTGGATCCTGAACAGCCACCAAAGAACATACACGCCGCAAGAACTACCCAAGTGACATGTGGCCACTTGGCTGCATCGTCACTAAAGAGTCCTGTTGTGGTAATGAAAGATACCACTTGGAAGACTGAACTACGGAAAGCATGCTCTATATCATAATGATTTCTGTAAACAAGTTCAAAGGCTATGAAGGCTGTAAACAGTAGAACCATAATCGTATAGAAGCGGAACTCACTGTTCACAAGTAGCTTTTTGATATTCAAACCTACTACTGAAGCATATAATAAGGTGAAGTTCACACCCGAAAGGAAACAGAAAAGAGCACAGACATACTCCTCTGCAGGAGAATGAAAAGTCATGATTGATCCGCTTTCGGTAGAGAATCCTCCCGTAGCAGTACTGGTCATGGAATAATTAAAAGCATCAAACCAACCCATTCCGCAGAACTTATAACTAAGAATACAAGCCACGGTGAGAATGAGATAGACCATCCATATCCACTTAGCACTGGTGCTAAGACGCGGATGAAGCTTACTCTTGATTGGTCCGGTAGCCTCTGCTGCAAACACTTTCACTGATCCTCCCACCATAGAAGGCAAGATAGCAATGGTGAAAAAGACAATTCCCAGACCCCCAATCCACTGTGTCAATGACCGCCAGAAGAGCAATCCCTTCGGTAAACGTTCAGGAAAATCAATGATTGTAGCCCCTGTTGTGGTAAAACCAGACATCGCTTCGAAGAAAGCATCAGTGAAACTATCAATATAACCACTGATCATGAAGGGCAAAGTTCCGAATATTGAGAAGAGAATCCAGGACACTGTAACAACGAAATAGGCATCACGACGACCCAAAAGGTTATCAGCATGAAGTCCCAAAAGACGGAAAATAGTGCCCGCTCCAGCAGTTATCAAGATACTCCAGATAAAAGGTAAGAAGTCAGCACTGGTGTAAATCAATGACACAAGGAGGCAGACAAAGAGCAGAGAGCTCTCTATCCACAACAGTGAACCAAGAATTTTAGAGATGAGTTTTAGGTTTAACATGATCACATAAATAGTTTCTCTACCTTCTTCATATCGACATTATAACAGAAAGCAACGACAGAGTCGCCTGCTTCAATCTGTGTATTACCAGAGACAAGCATGCCTTCGCCATTCCTAACAAGTCCACCGATGGTCACTCCCTTGGGCAGATTGAGTTCCCGAACAGTCTTCTTTGTTATCTTAGAGTCAGGACTTGGCACAAATTCAGCCACATCGGCGTTGACAGACATAAGGAATTTAACATTCTCAACATTAGCATCCAGCATCATTTGATAGATATGACTGGCTGCAACAGCTTTCTTATTGATGATCGTTCCGATGTCAAGACTCTCTGCAGTGCATACATAATCAAGGTTTTCCACGGCTGCTACAGTCTTACGAACGCCCATTCTCTTAGCCGTAAGACAAGCAAGTATATTGGTTTCTGCATTCGATGTCAATGACACAAACGCCTGCGTATTACGGATTCCTTCCTCTTGTAAGAGTCCAATGTCACGTCCGTCACCGTTAATGACAAGTGTATCCTCATCGAAAATGTCATTCAACACTTCACAACGGGCTGGGTTCTGCTCAATAATCTTGGCATTCATATACTCCGGCATCATCTTTACGGCACGTGTTGCGGTCTTTCCTCCACCCATAATCATCACGTTCTGTACATCAACATAATGCTCTTTGCCAACTACTTTGCGAACATAAGGGATGTATTGCTTCGTTGTCATGAAGAAAGCAAGGTCGTAAAGTTGCAGCGTATCATTACCTCCAGGGATGATAGTCTCGTCGTTTCGTTTGATAGCCACTACATGATAAGGGTCATCAGGGCCACTAATCTCCTTCAAAGGACGGTTGAGTACTTCGCATGTTTCACGTAATTTGATTCCCAACATGACCAAAGCACCATCATGAACATCCCAACGTTGACGTACCCATGACATCTTTAATCCGTTGATAATATCCTTTGCAGCCAGCATTTCAGGATAGATAATACTACTAACGCCCATCTTTTTGAAGAGTTCCTGATTGCTTGGATCAACATATTCTGGGTTATCTACACGGGCAACGGTCTTCTTTGCACCCAACTGATGCGCCATAGCACAGGCAGAAAGGTTTGCAGACTCATTCGGAGTAACGGCAATGAAGAGGTCAGCATCCTCTATTCCTGCTGTTTTTAAGCCTTTAATACTCGTTGGAGAACTCTCCATTGTCAGCAAGTCATAGTCATTGCTTATCTTAGTCAGGTTCTCTGGATTCTCATCCATCAGTACAATATCCTGCTTATCACGTGAAAGAAGCTTGGCAAGGTACGTTCCTATGGCATACGCTCCAGATATAATAATCTTCATTCTATATTCCTTTCTTTATTAGACAGTTATGATGCAAGGGGTATTAACTATCCCTTCTCGGATGTTAACACCTTCTTTATGCTTTCCACATCAATCCCACAAATCTGCTTTAGTTCCTGTACTGTTCCGTGTTCTACGAAGTTATCGGGTAATCCCATACGTGTAATAGGAATTGAATAACCATGATCATTCATCCATTCTGTTACAGCTGAGCCTAAACCTCCATTGCGAACACCATCTTCAATAGTAACAATACGTGAGAAACGGGTGGCAACCTCTTCCAGAATCTTCTCATCCAAAGGCTTCAAAAAACGCATATCATAATGAGCAACTGACGGACAATGACCCTTTGTTGATGGCGACTCAGCACTCTCTATCTGCTGAATAGCCTGTTCAACATCGTTCCCTATCGGGCCAATACTTAACACTGCTACATCCCAACCATCATGAATGCGTCTACCAGTCCCCACTTCTACCTCACTCAAAGGGCATTCCCAATCAGTCAGAACGCCACGTCCACGAGGATAACGGACAACAAACGTCCCCTTATCAGGCAACTGTGCAGTGTACATTAGGCGCCGCAACTCACGTTCATCCATAGGTGAAGCGATGGTAAGATTTGGTATTGGACGTAAGAAAGCCATATCAAATGCTCCATGATGTGTGGCTCCGTCTTCTCCAACAAGGCCCGCACGGTCCAGACAAAGTACTACAGGGAGGTTCAATATGGCTGTATCATGGATGATACTGTCGTATGCTCGCTGTGAAAAGGCACTATAAATATTGCAGAAAGGCTGCAATCCATCCTTTGCCATACCAGCAGAAAAAGTCACAGCATGCCCTTCAGCAATACCAACATCAAATGTTCTACCAGGTATTTCCTTCATCATTATGTTCATAGAGCAGCCCGTTGGCATGGCAGGAGTGACTCCAACGATACGCGGATTCTTCTTGGCAAGCTCCAATAAGGTCTTCCCAAAGACATCTTGATACTTCGGTGGCTCACAGCTACAGTCCTGTACTATGCGCTGACCGGTAGCTGGGTCGAACTTACCTGGCGCATGCCAGATCGTCGCACTCTTCTCTGCTGGCTCGTAACCTTTGCCCTTTTTGGTATGGAGATGAAGCAGTTTAGGTCCCTTCATACTCTTCAACTGACGAAGAATACGTATTAATTCAACAACATTATTACCATCAAAAGGACCGAAATAGCGGATATTCATCCCTTCAAACAGGTTCTGCTGATGTGCAAGTGCCGCCTTCAGAGCATTATTTAAGCGTAGAAGTCCTTTCCGACGCTCATCATTTAGCAGTCCTTTAGCATGCAACCACTGTGAAATCTTAAACCTAAAACGATTGTAAGTCTCATTTGTATCAAGGTTCAAGAGGTACTGTTCCATACCTCCCACAGCCCTATCAATGGACATATCATTGTCATTCAGGATTATCAGGAGGTCATTGGGTTGGCTCGACACATTGTTCAATCCCTCAAAAGCCAGTCCTCCACTCATCGCACCATCGCCAATAATAGCAACAACATGTCGTTCCTGCTTCATCAGTTTAGCAGCGACTGCCATTCCTAATGCTGCAGAAATAGAGTTAGAAGCATGTCCACAAGTGAATGTATCATACTCACTTTCCTTTGGAGAAGGGAAAGGCATCAATCCATTTAGCTTACGATTGGTGCAGAAAGAGTCCCTTCTGCCCGTCAATATCTTATGTCCGTAAGCCTGATGTCCTACATCCCACACCACACGATCCTCTGGAGTATTGAAGACATAATGACAGGCTACCGTGATTTCTGTAGCTCCAAGACTTGAAGCAAGGTGTCCTGGATTAACGGCAACTTCCTCAATTATATCCTTTCTCAGCTGCTTACAGAGCTCAGGAAGCTCCTCTAAGCTCAGTTTTCGTAAGTCTGCAGGGGACTGTATCTTGTTTAAAAGGTCGTATTCTTTCTCGTTTGACATTATATAATAATGTGAATCATTTTGCAAAGATACGCTAAATAGCTTAAAAAGCAAAAAAAAAGAAGCGTTAATACATGGTACAACGGATAACTGATAACAACCAGAAATAATTGTAAATGGCATTTCCTTCATTACTATAAAATATCTTTATCATGAAGGTTATCCATATCTGACACATTTTATACCAAATTCTTACGATTTCTTCTGCCTGAGATGTCGATAAAGATAGAATATAAACATCAGTCCACGGAAGCTGAGTTCAACAGCCATTGCAAACCAAACACCACGAAGACCATAGTGGGATGCAAGCGTATAAGCCAGTGTCAGCCGAACAAGCCACATGCTTCCAAGGTTGATAAACGAAGGTTTCAACGTATCACCAGCACCAACACAGACGCTATAAGCCACGATAGCTGCTGCAAAGAAGGGTTCTGCAAAGGCTTCAATACGCAATATTGATGTGCCAAGGGCTTGTATTTCTGGGACAGGAGTCAACAATCCAATCATTTCCGGTGCGAAAATATACATGATAATGCCCATGAAAGCCATAACAGCCATACCCATCAAGACTGTCATCCATGCAAAACTACGATGCAGATCACGCCTATCAGCTCCCACACTCTGCCCAACCAGTGTCGTAGCAGCCTCACTGATGCCGTAGCCAGGCATATAACAAAGGCTCTCGGCAGTGATTCCGAATGAGTGAGCAGCAATTGCTACGTTGCCCAAAGGTGCTACTATCATCGTTGAGACAAGCTGTGCACCATTCATAAGAAGATACTGTAAAGCCATTGGTGCTCCAATCTTTACAGCATTCCACACATATTGCCATCGCCAAACAAAGCGCTCTACATCCAGTTTCCAAGCTAAAATGGAACTACGAAAGATTGCGAAATAAGCCAAAGGGAGTGCAACAGAGACAAAAGCAAGCAATGTTCCAAGAGCAGCACCTGCTACTCCCCAACCGCATCCGGGGACAATCAACTGCCATCCAGCAATGGTTAACGTACGCGTTGGGAAGATAAAGAAGAAGTTAAAGATGACATCCAGCACACACATGAGGATTGCCATAAGACTGGGACGGCGCATATCACCCGACACTTTCAGCATAGAAGCAGACAGAACTTCTATAAGATGGAATGGAATAGCAAATGAAAATATCAGGAAATACATACTTGCGTCATGCTGAATATCCACACCTCCACCCAGCCATACAGGTAAACGAAAGGCTATCAGTACTGTGATGAGCAAGAGAATCATTGAGAAAGACAGTCCGAAAGCATATCCATGCCGCATTACGGCACGTGCCTTTTCAAAGTCATTCGCCCCAATAAAGTGAGCAGCCTGTACAGAGAATCCCATTGAAGCAGCACTCACTAAAGAGCCGAAAAGCCACGTAGCGGGTTCAACAAGACCGATGGCAGCAGCTGGTTCAGCACCTAATGAGCCCACCATCCCTGCATCTATATAGAACATCAGTACCGTTGTGACCTGCGCAAGGATAGAAGGAATACTGAGTTGGATGATGAGATTGAGCTTCTCACTCCTACTCATCACTCCGCCTTCACGAATCTTTGCAAGCAAAGCATCGGTTACTGATTTACTGAAAGAGAGTCTCACTGTGACAAAAAGGGGACTAATAGATTAGGATAATGAACGATTAAAAGTAATGAACGAGAACAAAAAAAGGACACCATTCCCGTCTGTCCGATATCATTTTAGTATGACGGACACACGGGGACGTGTGCCCCTACGCATAAATGCCAAAGTCTTTCAAAGCCCTGTAATAATAAAGAGCTCCACAAAACTTGACTAAATCCTCAGCTTCTGTCCAACATGTGCGATGCCAACCAGACGCAAATCAAAGATAAGAGTTGAATAAGCTGGAACAGAACCAGTCTTACTACTGCCATAACCCAACTGATAAGGGATATAGATAGTCCAATGATCACCCTTGTGCATCTGCTGTAAAGCTGTCGCAAAACCATCAACAACACTCCCGACATGTAGGTGTGCAGGACGTGAAGTGGAAGCATCAAAGACATCCTTCGACCATGACTTATCAAAGATAAGACCAGCAGTATAGGTGGTAGATGGGATTAATTGCCCCTTATAATGTACTGCTACGGAATCAGAATAGATTGGAGTTACAGTCCCAGTACCCGTCTCTTCCACGTGTACGATGATGTAATCCTCAGGACGATAGCTGAGTGTAGCACCCGAATTGGCTTGCTGCCCCTGTAAAGTGTAGTTCAGAATCAGCTTCCATGAGGTATCTCCAGCTTTTATCTTCTGCTCTGTAGCTGTATAAAGCTTCTGCCAATAGGTATCATTTGTAGACTTCCAATTAGCAAATTCCTCCACTTCGTCTTTGTTTTCCGTACAGGAAGCAAAGATTCCAGCCGAGAACAGCATAGCACACAGACAGAGAACGCCAGTCAAACGGTGGATAAGCGTCTTTAAATTCTTTGTCATAGTCTTTCTTTTTTTATAAAGAAGGATGACCGAAAGGTAGTCTGATAATATGCCAGACTACCCACGTTTCACCCATTCATCCTAATCAATATCAATCTTCTTCAATAGAGAAGTAATTGAAACACGGTCCTCAATGATCTCACGAAGCTTCTCAACTGGAACACGTTCCTGCTTCATTGAGTCACGATAACGCAGCGTTACGGTATTGTCTTTCAGTGTGTCACCATCAACAGTAACGCAGAAAGGAGTACCAATAGCATCCTGACGACGATAGCGCTTACCGATTGAGTCCTTAGCTTCCATGTGTGTATTGAAATGGAACTTCAGGCCGTTTACAATCTCCTGTGCCTTCTCTGGCAGACCATCCTTATTGACCAAAGGTAGTACAGCACACTTAACAGGAGCCAATGGCTCTGGCAATTTGAGTACAACTCGGCTTGAACCGTTCTCCAAATCCTCCTCTGTATAGCTGTGACACATAACAGAAAGGAACATACGGTCAACACCAATAGATGTCTCAACATCGTATGGAGTATAGTTTTCATTGCGCTCTGGGTCAAAGTACTTAATCTGTCGACCAGAGAATTTCTCATGTTGTGAGAGGTCAAAGTCAGTACGTGAGTGAATACCCTCAACCTCCTTGAAGCCGAATGGCATGCGGAACTCAATGTCAGTTGCAGCATTTGCATAGTGAGCCAGCTTCTCATGGTCATGGAAACGATAGTTATCATCACCCATACCCAGAGCCTCATGCCATGCAAGACGGTGCTTCTTCCAGTATTCAAACCACTTCATCTCTGTTCCTGGTTGGCAGAAGAACTGCATTTCCATCTGCTCGAACTCACGCATACGGAAGACAAACTGGCGTGCAACAATCTCATTGCGGAAAGCCTTTCCTATCTGGCAGATACCAAATGGCAGCTTCATACGACCCGTCTTCTGAACATTGAGGAAGTTAACGAAGATACCCTGCGCCGTCTCTGGGCGAAGATAGATCTTATTGGTAGCCTCAGCTGAAGCGCCCATCTCCGTAGAGAACATCAAATTGAACTGACGAACGTCTGTCCAGTTCTTTGTTCCACTGATTGGATCAACGATACCTTCATCAAGAATAATCTGCTTCAGAGCCTCCAAGTCAGGACCTTGCATTGCCTCAGTATAGCGGGCATGAAGTTCATCACGCTTCTTCTGATGCTCCAGGACACGTGGGTTTGTCTCACGGAACTTAGCCTCATCAAAGCTGTCTCCAAACTTCTTAGCAGCCTTAGCAACCTCTTTTTCAATCTTCTCTTCGTACTTACCAATCTGATCTTCAATGAGATTATCAGCACGATAACGCTTCTTTGAGTCGCGGTTGTCAATCAATGGGTCGTTGAAAGCATCAACATGACCACTGGCTTTCCACACTGTCGGGTGCATAAAGATAGATGCATCAATGCCGACAATGTTGCTATGCAGCAATACCATTGACTGCCACCAGTACTGTTTGATATTGTTTTTCAGCTCAACACCATTCTGACCGTAGTCGTAAACTGCTGCCAAACCATCATAAATATCACTACTTGGGAAGACGAAACCATACTCTTTGCAATGGCTAACGATCTTCTTGAAAACATCTTCTTGTGCCATAATTGATTATATTTATCTTAATTTTTGACGCAAAGTTACAGTTTTTCTCTTGAATAAGAATAGGTTTATTGCGAAAGTTTATCCTAAAACAGTTATTACTAACCGAAGTTCAGCATGCGTCAAGAGCTACGCAAGGAAACCAAATCACCATTATCAAGATTACCATCTACCGCCTCGCACAAGGTATTATACGCCACTACAGAAAATTACAAGGCGTCTGTAATACTTCTACAAGGCGCTTGTAATACTTCTACAAGGCGTCTGTAATCTTTCTACAAGGCCTTTGTAATTTTCCGAAACGAGCTTTCTTGGTTAGCAAGCAAGTATGTTTGGGGCTTTAAGGGAGGGCATTTCAGTCTTTCTTCACTGGTCTTTTTCAACGTTACTATAAACTTCATATTTGTCTATTTACATTTTTTTTCGTACATTTGCAGTCTTATGGGCTTGCATTTAAGCGATAAACAAGAACGAAGACAATTATGGATGACGAAATAAAAGACATGGAGGGACAGACCCCAGAGGAAGAGATTCAAGGGCAGGACTCCCATTCTGATTATAAACCAGCCGACAGATTTGATGCTTCTGCCGTACATCACCTTTCGGGAATGTACAAGAACTGGTTCCTGGATTACGCCAGTTACGTAATTCTCGAACGTGCCGTTCCCCACATTGAAGACGGTTTGAAGCCTGTTCAACGCCGTATTCTCCATTCTATGAAACGAATGGATGATGGCCGATACAATAAGGTTGCGAACATCGTCGGTCATACCATGCAGTTCCATCCACATGGTGATGCTTCTATTGGAGACGCTTTGGTGCAGCTGGGACAGAAGGATCTGCTCATTGACACACAGGGAAACTGGGGAAATATTCTCACCGGTGACCGTGCAGCAGCACCCCGATACATTGAGGCCCGACTGTCAAAATTCGCTTTAGAGACTGTCTTTAACCCCAAAACTACCGAATGGCAGCTCTCATATGATGGTAGAAACAAAGAGCCAATCACACTTCCTGTGAAGTTCCCGTTGCTCCTTGCACAAGGAGCCGAGGGTATTGCCGTTGGCTTGTCATCTAAGATTCTTCCCCACAACCTCAATGATATCTGCGATGCAGCTATCAAATATCTGCGTGGAGAAGAGTTCAATCTTTATCCAGACTTCCCTACCGGCGGTAGTATTGACGCTTCAAAATACAATGACGGACAGCGTGGTGGTGTGCTGAAGGTACGTGCCAAGGTTGAGAAACTTGACAACAAGACACTCGTTATCCGTGAGGTCCCTTACACAAAGACAGCAAGTTCGCTTCAAGAGTCGATTACTAAAGCTGTTGAAAAGGGTAAACTGAAGATTCGTCGTGTGGAAGACATGACAGCATCTGAGGTTGAAATACAACTACACCTTACTCCTGGAACATCCAGTGACAAGACTATTGATGCCCTCTATGCCTTTACCGACTGTGAGATAAACATCTCTCCAAACTGTTGTGTCATACGAGATAACAAGCCAGAGTTCCTTACCGTCTCTGAAGTATTGCGTAATTCGGCAGAACATACCAAGGCATTGCTGAAGTTAGAGTTAGAGATTCGCAAGCACGAATTGGAGGAACAGCTCTTCTATAACTCCTTAGAGCGCATCTTTATAGAGGACCGTATCTACAAAGAGCGTAAGTTTGAGACGGCAAAAGACCTCGATGAGGTTGTTACTTTCGTTGATTCCAAGCTTGAACCATACAAGAAAACCTTCATTCGTGAGGTAACACGCGATGACATCATACGCCTGTTGGAAATCAAGATGCAACGCATTCTGAAATTCAACAAGGACAAAGCTGATGAGCTGATACAGAAGATTAAGGCAGAGATTGCAGAGATTGACAAAGATCTCAGCGAGATGGTACGAGTAACTATAGAATGGTTCACACATCTAAAGGAGAAATACGGAAAGGAACACCCACGCCATACTGAAATCAGAAGCTTTGATACGATTGTAGCAGCAAAGGTGGTTGACGCCAACGAGAAGCTCTATATTGACCGTCAGGCAGGCTTTATCGGGACAGGATTGAAGAAGGCTGAGTTCGTACAGAACTGTTCTGACCTGGACGATATCATCATTTTCTATAAGGATGGAAAGTACAAAGTAATCCGAATAGCTGATAAAGTCTTTGTTGGCAAGGGCGTTCTGCATGTACAAGTATTCAAGAAGAACGACAAACGAACGATATACAATGTTGTTTATCGTGATGGCAAGACTGGTCCTTATTATATAAAGCGATTCAATGTCACCTCGATCACCCGTGATAAAGAGTATGACTTGACGTTGGGAACACCTGGATCAAAAATCAATTACTTCACTGCCAACCCTAATGGTGAGGCTGAAATCATCAAGATTACACTTGACCCGAATCCAGAAAAGAAACGCCAGAACATCTTCATTGAGCGTGACTTTGCAACGATTCTTATAAAGGGACGCGCAGCGAAAGGTAACCTTCTGACCAAAGAAAGTATACACCGCATCTCTTTGAAGAGTCATGGTCATTCTACACTCGGCGGACGAAAGGTGTGGTTCGACCCAGATGTCAACCGCATCAACTACGAAGATCACGGCAACTATCTTGGTGAGTTCTCTGATCAAGACAGCATTCTTGTCGTCCTTAAGAACGGTGATTTCTACATCACGAACTTTGATGCTACCAACCACTATGAGGACAATATCCTCCGAATAGAGAAGTTTGTTATTGATAAACCATGGACGGCAGTAATATATGATGCCGACAATCAAGGCTATCCTTACCTGAAACGTTTCCAGATGGAAGCAACGAAACGGCACCAGAACTTCATTGGTGAGAACGCTAATTCACAGTTAGTTCTCCTCACAGACGTTACCTATCCGCGTATCCAGATTACATACGGAGGAGCTGATGCCTCACGTGGGAAAGAAGAGATTGACGCAGAACAGTTCGTTGGTGTCAAAGGATTTAAAGCCAAAGGTAAACGACTGACGACATGGAAGGTCAGCAAAATAGAAGAGTTAGAACCCACACGTTTTCCAGAAGAGACAGGAGAAGACGACAACAACTCTGATGATGAAGATACAGAAACGCAGGTAGAGACTACTGAAACAACGGCACAAGATGAGAATCTTGACCCAGATGCAGGTAAGTCACAGCAACAAGTTATTGACGAAATAACAGGTCAGCTCAGTCTCTTCCCTGATGAATAGGCATAAAAATAGGGACAGACGCAACAGCCTGTCCCTATCAAAACAAAAGAACTTTACCACTTAATATATTTCTATGAACCGAAGCGTACGACTTATTAACTACACACGACTGTTAATAATAACATTACTATTAACGACAACAAAGTCCTGGGCACAAGATACTTTGCGCTCTGGGAAGGTTATTACAAATGCTCAAATGATTGGTATCGGTGCTGTTAACATCCTTGATACCTACATTTCACCAGAGATTTACAGAGGTTCTGAACTGCGATATGTATCACATTCCACACGAGGAAACGGCAGTAAGCTGTCTCGCGAACTGATACATCATGCACAACTCACCTTTGCAAAGAATAGAGTTAGAAACAACCAAGAGGTTGGAGGATATTATAATTTTCAGTATAACTGGATATATGAACTTGGGAAATGGAACCTTGGAAAAGGTGAACTGAACCTAAAAACAGGTGGAGGTGTGGACGTTTTAACAGGTTTTCTGTATAATACACGCAACTCTAATAACCCTGCACAAGGTTATGCACGCCTGAACATAGCACCAGACATCATTGCTGCTTATAGTTTCCGTCTATGGAGACGTTCTATACAGGTACGTTACGAACTACAGACACCGCTCCTTGGGGTTATGTTCTCACCTAATTATGAACAGAGTTATTATGAGATCTTCTCACGAGGGAACTATGATCACAATATCGTTTTTACCACTCCATTCTCTGCACCATCACTCCGTCAGATGGCAACGATCGACTTCACACTCCACCATACGACCCTCCGCGTGGGATTCCTTGGTGACTATCAACAGACAAAGGTCAACGGATTGCGACAGCATGTATGGAGCAATCTGTTCCTATTAGGTATAGTAAGAAAGTTTTCCATCAATAAAATTCTCCCATGAGTGCATCTTCCAAAACTATAAGACATTTCGTTTTCACCTTTTTGTCAGCTATAATACTGACCAGTTCCATAACAAGCTGCGTCACAACTGACGAATATGACGACAATTCAAAGGGTAATTTTGAAGCACTTTGGAGGATTATGGACGAACATTATTGCTTCTTTACACAGAAAGGAATAGACTGGAACGAGGTTCACGAACGCTATTCCCGCCAGTTTGATGCTACCATGACAGACGCACAAGCATTCGAAGTAATGACCAAAATGCTATCAGAAGTGAAGGATGGGCACGTCAATCTCTATACATCTTTTAATATAGGACGCTACTGGGCATGGTATGAGGACTTCCCAAAGAACTACTCTGACTCTTTAGAACGCAAGTATCTCAAGACTGATTATCGCATTGCAAGTGGCATGGATTATACCATCTTTGATGATAACGTTGGTTATATACTCTGTAAAAGTTTCCTAAACAACACTGGTGCAGGTAATTTAGACAACATCCTCCTTTATATGCAACCATGCCGTGGACTGATCATTGACGTACGAAACAACGGTGGAGGAAACGTAAATAATGCTGAAGAACTGGCAGCACGTTTTACAAACGAGGAGCTACTTGTTGGTTACATTCAGCATAAAACAGGTACAGGGCATGATGATTTTTCATCCTTACAACCACAACACCTGAAGCCTGGGAAAGGAATAAGATGGCAAAAACCAGTTATAATACTTACCAATCGCAGTGTATATTCTGCTGCTAATGAATTTGTAAAATACATGAAATGCTGTCCAAAGGCTAAAATTGTAGGTGACAAAACTGGTGGTGGAGCAGGTCTACCCTTCTCTTCCGAACTTCCAAACGGCTGGAGTATCAGATTCTCAGCTTGCCCTATGTATGACAAAAACAAGCAAATGACAGAGTTTGGGATAGACCCTGATTACAAAGTAGACATCTCTTCCTCTGATTTCTCACGTGGTAGAGATACAATTATAGAGTTTGCAAGACAACTTTTACATTGAGATACAAAGAAACGTGTAAACATTTGGCTATCTCCAAAACATTCTGTATCTTTGCAAACGTTTTGCGCCTGTGGCGGAATTGGTAGACGCGCTAGACTTAGGATCTAGTAACTCACGTTGTGCAGGTTCGAGTCCTGTTAGGCGCACTGAAATAAGAACCGGATAATTAGTAATCAATTATCCGGTTTTCTCTTTTATAAAACCTTATTCAATACGAGATGGTATATAAGCAAAGTCTTCAGGAGTGGATAGACAGTTTTCAGACAGCAGATGTTCACACTACCGACCGCCACATTACAGACTTCTCAAAACAGGAGATATCCAAGAAAGAATGGATAAAGAAGAGCTTTCTTATAGCAGGAAGCTGTATTGAATATATCAAGAATACAGACTATCGCATATTCGTTTACATTGGTTTTGCCCTGAAAAAACAGACGTAAGCCTTTTATTCCAGACACATTAAGTTTAGGAACAATGGACAAATGGACGCCTCCTTTCATCATCCTTTCCAAGACGAGAATGGAAAATGAAGAAAGCTATACTACCTCCGAAATACTCAGCAAAAGCCTACAAAGGAACGTGTTCTTTTGGCAATATAAAGAAAAAGGACCGTATCTTTCAAATGTCTATATTGCGATAGAAGAATCAAAAGCATAAAAACTTACCCCTCTATGGGTAAGAAAAACCACCACCGTAGTTTATCTTAAACAAAATAGACAGGTCCTAAAAGCCTCATCCGTTGACCTTAGCCAAAAGGCTATCGCCTAACACAGAGCCTTTAGGACCTGCCTTATTTATTTAGAACTTGTAAGCTACACCTACACCAAGTACCAACTGGTTGTAGTTGCTAATAATCTGATACTTCGCCTCAGCGTTTACGTTCAAGTTCTTAGTAAGCTCATACTCAACACCACCACCGAGGTTAATAGCAAGACGACCGTCTGAACCCTCATTTATAGTATTACCAGCGTACTCATACTTGTATGACCAGTTTGTATAGCCAAGACCTGCGAGTGGATATACCTTAAACTTGTCTGCTACATCAAAGAGGTAGTGAACATTTGCGTTTACATCCCACATTGAAAGTCCCTTGCGCTTGAAGAAGTAGTCAAAAGAACCCTCACCTCTAATATGATCTGTGAAGTAGTACTGACCCTTAACACCAAAACCGAGACTGTTAGTCTCTGAACCGAATACGAGCTGTGCACCGAGTGCCTTATCACCTGCCTGCGCTGAAGCTGAAAGACTCATAACTGCAGCACATACTAAAAGTAAAAGTTTTTTCATTTCTAATAATTGTTATGTTAAAAAAATAAGTTTATTTAGAGTGAGGACATCTTACAAAAAGAATGGTTATAAAAACCTATCAGCTTATTATTTCTGATTAACAGAATAACTAAAATTGAAAAAATGTCCTTTTATAAAACGATTTTTAGAGTATTATCCCTAATAGTTTTAAGTTTCTTATTATATCCGCGATAAACGAATTCTAACCTCATACACAGTCTATTCAATCTGTATATATAGAGGAAGTGCTATATTACCGAGTGCAAATATATACAAAATACTTTTAACATCAAAGAAAAACAGTAAAAATCTTGCGAAAACAAGAACAATAAAGAGGGAATATCAAATATTTTGGAGACTAAATGATAGATATCATCTTTCAGTTTGCTTATTATCTACATAAACGAAAGACGAATATCCAAAAGTATAAGAAGCTTCTGCCTAATCCCTTTATCACTAGAGAAAACAAAAACTCTTGACTTTATACATAAAGCCAAGAGAAATCTTATAAAAATACAAGTTAACCCCAACACATTTTATAGAAGGGGATTACTCATCGTCTTCGTCATCATATTCAGGCTCTGCCCACTCTACACGTGCACCATACGCAAGATTCTGGTTCTTCTTTCCCGTACGCGCATTACGTGTACTGGTAGGTACAAAACGACACTTCACATTCTTCACATGTGTTTTAATATCAAAGTCTTCTGGATTATCAACAGGTTCGCTCTCTACCGTCAGGTGGAATCGTCCCAACCCCTCAAGTGCCACTGTTTCACCTTCACGCAGTCGATAAGAGATCTCATCAACCAAAGCAATAACAAGTCCACGAACGTCACCACGGGAGAAAGAAGTGTTCTCTTGAATGGAATCAGCAAGTTCTTCAGTCGTAACAACACCTGTACTCACCGTACGAGCATACCACTTTCCAGCACCTTTCTTATCTTTAAATTTACTTTGCTCTAATCTTATTTCTACAGCCATAATATTACTTTTAATATGAATTTTGCCCTAAAAGACTTTGCAAAAATAGCAAAAATAATCAATTCAACAAAGGAAAATAAACTATTTTATAAAACAGTTAAATCTATATATTTGACTAATTACATATGGATATGGCGTTGACCAATGAGAAAAAAGATTACTTTATCATTATAAATTAAGGTGTAACAAAAGTTACAACATCAAAGTCATCCAACGGCAATCTACATCACATAAGCCCTCAACAATAGATGTTTTATCTTTCAACAAATAAGTTTTCAAACAAATAAATTAGCAATTGCTTGCTAGATTGAAAAACATTCCTTACCTTTGCACCCGCCTTACAGAAAGTAAGGGCGTTTAGCTCAGCTGGTTTAGAGCATCTGCCTTACAAGCAGAGGGTCGGCGGTTCGAATCCGTCAACGCCCACAAGGGGTGTTTCCCTGTAGCCTTTCGGGGCTGCAGGGGATTTTAAGGGGCGTTTAGCTCAGCTGGTTTAGAGCATCTGCCTTACAAGCAGAGGGTCGGCGGTTCGAATCCGTCAACGCCCACCTTTAATATTAGATAGAGATGACTTTGTAACATTTGTTGCAAAGTTTTTTGTTTTTAGCATCCTACACAGCTTTCTTTTTCATATTATTATTGGTTTTTCTTGCGTATTTACTGATTTTATTGCTAAATTTGCACCATATTAATCAATATCGTTATGACCCTTGACACTTTAACAGCCGTATCTCCTATTGACGGTCGCTATAGAAGTAAGACCGAATGTCTTGCCGACTATTTCTCTGAGTATGCTTTAATTCGCTATCGCGTACGCGTAGAAATCGAATACTTCATCACCCTATGCGAATTACCTCTTCCACAACTGAAAAGCTTTGATTCATCGCTTTTTAAGCGTCTACGGGAGATTTATAGTAAATTCGACGAGAATGATGCGGCTCGTGTAAAGGATATTGAGAAGATAACAAACCATGATGTTAAGGCTGTAGAATATTTTATAAAAGAAGAGTTCGACAAGATTGGAGGATTAGAACCTTACAAGGAATTCATCCACTTCGGCTTAACATCACAGGACATTAATAATACCAGCGTTCCGCTTTCTATCAAAGAAGCACTTGAGGACGTGTATTATCCACAGGTAGAAGAGCTAATCTCTCAACTAAAAGATTATGCTACAGAGTGGGAAAATGTTCCAATGTTAGCAAAGACACATGGTCAACCAGCCTCCCCTACTCGCTTAGGAAAGGAGATTGAAGTCTATGTCTATCGTCTTAACGAGCAACTCACATCATTACGTAACTGTAAGCTGACAGCTAAGTTTGGTGGAGCAACAGGTAACTACAATGCCCACCATGTTGCTTATCCACAGTATGATTGGAAAGCTTTTGGTAACCGGTTTGTAAGTGAGAAACTAGGGTTGGAGCGTGAGCAGTGGACAACACAGATCAGCAACTATGATCACTTAGGAAGCATCTTTGATGCCATACGCCGTATCAACACCATCATCATCGACCTTGACCGTGACTTCTGGATGTACATCTCTATGGAATATTTCAAGCAGAAGATTAAAGCTGGTGAGGTTGGGTCAAGTGCTATGCCACATAAGGTGAACCCTATTGATTATGAAAACAGTGAAGGTAACCTTGGTATCGCCAATGCTATCCTTCAGTTCCTGGCACAAAAGTTGCCAGTTAGTCGTCTACAACGTGACCTAACAGACTCTACCGTATTGCGCAACGTTGGTGTTCCTCTCGGACATAGTGTCATTGCCATTCAGAGTACACTGAAAGGATTGCGCAAACTGATTCTCAATGAAGAGAAGTTAAGTGAGGATCTCGATAACACATGGGCTGTTGTTGCAGAAGCTATTCAGACCATTTTACGCCGTGAAGCTTACCCACACCCCTATGAGGCTCTAAAAGCTCTCACTCGAACGAATAAGAAAATGAATGAGGAAACCATCCATGAATTCATAAAAACCCTTAATGTCAGCGACAGTGTAAAGGCAGAATTAATGGCAATTACCCCACATAATTATACAGGTATTTAGAACAAACAACTCCGGTTAATATGGAGTAAGAATATAAACCAATAACAATATTTTTAGTATTTGGCCGTGAGGCTGATAATTTCAACATTAAAGTAAGAACAACTATGGCAGAAGAATTCGAGAACAAAGAAGTTCAATCTGAGCAAAATGAGAATAGCCGAGATGGCTATTCAGCAGCCGAACAAGGCAGCTACCAAAGAGAGTACCGTGCAGCTGGACGTCCACAACGTCCACGTATTCACACACAGCGTGCTTACAGCACTGACAATTCAAGCAATAACAACGAGGAAGGCGGATTCCGTCCTGAGGGCTTTGGCTCTGGTTTACAGAGTACTGGACGCCCACAGCAAGGAAGTTATCGTCCACGCCAGAACAATTATGGTGGCTATAACAATCGCGGTGGCTATAACAGTCGTCCGCAGCAACAGGGTAGCTATCGTCCTCGTTACAACAATAACAATGGTGAAGAAGGTGGTTATCAGCCACGCCAAGCTGGATACAACAACCGCGGTGGATACAACAATCGTCCACAACAGGGAGGTTATCGCCCCCGTTATAATAATGAGGAGGGTGGTTATCAGCCACAAGCCTATCGTCCACGCTACAACGCTAATGCTGGTGTAGAAGGAGAAGAAGGCAATAACGGTTTCCAAGCACAGCAAGGTAGCTATCAACCACGTCAAGGAGGATATCAGAACCGTGGTGGGTATAATAACCATGGCGGGTATCAGAACCGTGGTGGATACAATAATCGCGGCGGTTATAACAATCGTGGTGGTTATAATAACCGTGGTGGATACAATAACCGTGGCGGTTACAACCAAGGTGGATACCGTCAGCGCACCGCTGATTATGATCCAAATGCAAAATATTCAATGAAGAAACGCATTGAATATAAGGAAGAGAATTTCGATCCAAACGAGCCAATTCGTTTGAATAAGTATCTGGCTAACGCTGGCGTTTGTTCACGCCGTGAAGCTGATGAGTTCATCTTATCCGGTGCTGTCACCGTAAACGGTGAGGTCGTTAAGGAACTTGGAAGCAAGGTTCTGCGTACTGATGTCGTACTCTTCCAAGAGAAACCAGTATCTTTAGAGAAGAAAGTATACGTTCTTCTGAACAAGCCAAAGGATTATGTTACGACAAGTGACGATCCTCAGCAGCGTAAGACTGTTATGGATCTTGTGAAGAATGCATGTCCAGAGCGTATCTATCCTGTAGGACGTTTGGACCGTAACACAACAGGTGTATTGCTTCTTACAAACGATGGTGACCTTGCTTCTAAGCTCACACATCCTAAGTTCTTAAAGAAGAAGGTTTATCACGTATTCCTTGACAAGCCTGTTACAGCAAACGACCTTCAGAAGATCTCTGATGGTATCGAGCTTGAAGATGGTGAGATAAAGGCTGACGCTATTGAATATGCTAGTCCTGACGACTTAACACAGGTTGGCATTGAGATTCACAGTGGAAAGAACCGTATCGTTCGTCGTATCTTCGAGAGTCTTGGCTATCGTGTTGTAAAGCTTGATCGTGTACAGTTCGCTGGTCTAACAAAGAAGAACGTACGTCGCGGTGATTGGCGTTTCCTTACTGAGAAGGAAGTCGATATGTTGCGCATGGGTGCGTTTGAATAGAAGCCTCCCCCAAGCCCCTCCGAAGGGAGGGGGTGTGAGAGGATAAACGAGGATAAAGACTTCTACCATAAACTTCTAAGGAAAGGATGTATAAAGAGGTTCTCTCTCTCATCCTTTTCCTTTAAGTCTGTTGAGAAGTCCTAATTACAATACAAAAGATGAAAAGAACAAAAGTCGTCGATGCACTTGCATGCACCGACTTTGGTAAAGATATTAATGTAAAGGGTTGGGTTCGCTCACATAGAAGTAGCAAGGCTGTTGACTTCATTGCACTGAATGATGGTTCTACAATTAAGAACATCCAGATAGTTGTTGATCCTTCTACAATCGAAGAAGAAAAACTGAAGAGCATCACAACAGGTGCTTGCATCAGCGTAATCGGCACGCTTGTAGAGAGTCAGGGAGCTGGTCAGACATCAGAGATACAGTGTAAAGAGATTGAGATCTACGGTCTTTGCCCAAGCGACTACCCTATGCAGAAGAAGGGACAGAGCTTCGAGTATATGCGTAAGTATGGCCA
This sequence comes from Prevotella histicola, assembly GCF_055385135.1. Taxonomy (NCBI): domain Bacteria; kingdom Pseudomonadati; phylum Bacteroidota; class Bacteroidia; order Bacteroidales; family Prevotellaceae; genus Prevotella; species Prevotella histicola. Next base: position 1,138,640 of record NZ_AP043793.1, read on the forward strand.
CATGCGTCTGCGCACAAATACTTTCGGTGCTGTCTTCCGTATTCGCCATAACATGGCAATTGCTATCCACAAGTACTTCCACGACCATGGTTTCTATTATTTCCACACTCCATTGATTACTGGTAGTGATGCTGAGGGTGCTGGAAATATGTTCCAGGTAACAACGTTAGACCTTGATCGTATTGCAAAGAATGGTGAGGTTGATTACAGTGCTGACTTCTTCGGAAAACGCACAAACCTTACTGTATCTGGACAGTTGGAGGGTGAACTGGGTGCTACGGCACTTGGTGCTATCTATACTTTCGGTCCTACCTTCCGTGCAGAGAACTCTAATACGCCTCGTCACTTGGCAGAGTTCTGGATGGTTGAGCCAGAAGTTGCTTTTATTGACAAGGACGAACTGATGGATCTTGAGGAAGACTTCATCAAATACTGCGTTCGCTGGGCTCTTGAGCACTGTAAGGACGACCTTGAGTTCCTTAACAAGATGATTGACAAGGGGCTGATTGCTCGCCTAGAGGGTGTACTCAAGGAGGACTTTGTTCGCTTAACTTACACTGAAGGTATAGAGATTCTGCAGAAGGCTGTTGCTGATGGTGTGAAGTTTGAGTTCCCAATCACAGGTTGGGGAATGGATCTCAGTAGTGAACACGAGCGTTATCTCGTTGAGGAATACTTCAAGCGTCCTGTTATCATGACTGATTATCCAAGCGAAATCAAGTCGTTCTATATGAAGAAGAATCCTGACGGCAAGACCATGCAGGGAACAGACGTTCTCTTCCCACATATCGGTGAGATCATTGGTGGCTCTGTTCGTGAAGAAAATTACGACAAGTTGCTCACGGAGATAGATAACCGCGGTATGAAGCGTGAGGTATATGATTGGTATCTTGATACTCGTAAGTACGGTACTTGCCCACATGGTGGTTTCGGACTTGGCTTCGAGCGTCTCATCCTCTTCGTTACTGGTATGCAAAACATCCGTGACGTAATTCCGTTTGCACGTACTCCGAAGAACGCTGAGTTCTAAGGATAAGATAACAGAAGGCGACTATCCACTATGGATGGTCGCCTTTTTATTCACCAATAGGTACAGTCCTGACGAAACTTAAAACAAAACTTACATAAAAGAAAAACTATTATGAGACTGAAAAAAATCGTATCAAACCTCCTCTTATTATGCTTTATCCTCTTAGTGGGTTGCTCAGCAGACTCTTTCCAAGGCGATGACATCTCATTGAAGAACCTACATGAAGGTGACTTAATGTTTGTCGTGAAAGAAACAAGTAACCCTATCACAGATGCAACACAGGGAATTGACGGACTGAAGATTGACCATGTGGCTATCTACCATCATACGGATAGTGCTGATTACGCATTAGAAGCAATTGGCAAAGGGGTAGTACTCACTCCACTGACAGCCTTTCTCAACCGTACGAAAGGGAAAGAAGGGAAACCACTCGTCGCAGTAGGAAGGGTTATTACTGACTGTGACATGAATACTTCTATGAAACGCGCATTGAGTTATGTCGGCAGACCTTACGATCATTTCTATATGCCGGACGATAAAGAAATCTATTGTAGTGAACTGGTCCAAAAGTCGTTTGTCGACCATCATGGGCTTCCGGTATTCCCCACTATTCCCATGTCATTCCATGATAAAGACGGAAAGATATTAGATTCCTGGAAACAATTTTATGCTTTCTATCACCGCGAAGTACCCGAAGGAGAACCCGGCACTAATCCTGGACAGCTATCACGTGATAAAGCTGTAAAGGTTACCTATGCATTTTGAAGATTAATCTTTGGGGAACTATCCATCTGAGAGGTCTTCAAAACATCTCTACACTTCCCAAAAGATAAGCTGTAATCACAATATAAGTTTTAAATTCATTTGCTGTCATTTTAACATTTCACCCTAAAAAACAGTATGCTAAGCACTTAAACTGATATTTAGGGTGACAGAAGTGACAGCAAATTTATTAGAAGGATTTAACTCATAATTTAAAAGAACACTATATAATCATAATGGATTGAATGAACCTAACAAGAAGAAGTTTGTAGATGGATTCATAAAGACAAAAAAGTAGGCTGGAATAACCAGCCTACCAAATGTCCATTACTAAAACCCGAGAGGTTTTCAGCCTACCAAATGTCCATTACGCCTGCTTGCATATACTGTAGATGCTCTCACCCACAATGCGAAATAGGCAAAGAGAAAGGACCAACTCCGAAGCGGAAACTCCGTCATGTTTCTCCTATGAAAGGCGAGGCAACAGGTGTCCGATGCCAAACTTACCAAAAGATGAAATAAATCATCACTCATTCGAGCTTTAATACTTGAAAGTTTGGATAACTCACTTATTTTCTCTATTTTTGCTTCCATAACAGTTTTGTTGTCTTGTCTTTAAAATCAGTTCTTTAGCGATTAAAGAATTTACAAAGAAAATTCGACAAACTATTATTTTTCTATCTATTTATTAGGGTGGAAAACTTTAGTTAGATAAGAATTCCTAGGCAAGTCCTCCTGCAAATTTAACAGTCGATACATCGGCTACAAGGTGTTGGACAGAATCACTATTGCAGCTACCATCTTCAAGCTTACGTTTAAACATTAATTATGGTGGACAATAGTTCTATCTAAATGCGCATTTTTTATGTAATTTTGTAGTTTTTCGTTATGGCATTGCGTCTAACGAATATAAAGCATTAAAATAAGAACAACATGGACGACAATCAAAAACTATTTTCAGTTATGGTCCAACAGAACAAAACTACCATTTTTACCGTGTGCTATATGTTCTCGAAAGATCAAGAAGAAGTGAACGATTTGTTTCAAGAGGTGGTCATCCGCCTGTGGCAGGGTTTCGACAAATATAAGGGAGATAGCAAAGAAAGAACTTGGATCTATCGTGTGGCTCTCAATACATGTATCTCCTTTGACCGGAAAAAACGACGCCATAATAAAAAGCAGGTTTATACGGGGGATGAGCTCTTCGGTTGCAACGAACGCGACACCCAACAGAAAGAAATTCTACATAAGCGCATCACACAGCTCTGCCCACTCGACCGCGCCATAGTCTTGCTCTGGCTCGAAGACATTAGCTATGAGGAGATCGGCTCCATAATCGGCATAACGGCAAAGAACGTGAGCGTGCATCTATACCGCATTAGAGAACAGCTCAAAAACATGTCTAACGATTAAACACAACAACACTATGAATACGACTGTTGCACCCCAAGATTTCATTGAACTCCATGAGATGAAAGAGCAGTTGCATATACTGCAAGAAAAAATTCAGAAAGAGGTTACTATAAACAATACACTGATCCAAGAGTCGATGAAACACAAAATGTCTTGGATCAAGAAACTCTTTTGGATGGAAGTTGTAATTGCTCCTTTTGGAATCTTAGCCTGGTTAAATATAGTAAAGGCGTGCCATCTCTCTTGGTGGACCTTTGGATTCTTTACCGCTATGCTGTTGATATGTTTATTTTTCGATTATGTAATCAACTTAAACACCCTTCGGGATGAGGACTACCAGAGGGATAACCTCATTGAAACCTCAAAGAAATTGGTGCGCATGAAGCGACTACGAAAGATAGAGTATATTGCCACGTATCCCTTGGGGAGCGTATGGCTGGGATGGGCTGCCTTTGAGATGTGGCAGCAGGTAAATCTTCAACATAATGAAGTTCTCAGCCAACAAGTAGGAATAGTGTATGTGGTGCTCATTGCTTTAGCAGCGTTTGTTGGTTTTTACTTATACCACAAGATGCAACACACTAATGATGAGCTTATTGAACAGATCAAAAGCGTCACAACCAATAGTTAGCTGTTTGTTGTATTTTTCAGAATAATATGATCTACCCATCATAAGTGAAATGGCTCCATTCAATTCAGGTTTGTGCACCCTTATCGCCATACTGCTCAGCAGTCTGCCCTGTCAGGATTGCTTAGCTCAATGTACGTTAGGCGGGCATGTCTACAATAAGGATGGACACCATTGGTGGGGCAACTGTCAGCGTGATTTCGAGACAAGACAGTATCGTGGCACAGGTCATGACCGACAGTATAGGTGGATATATTTTTGGGTTCTTCCGTTAAATGCGTAGACGCCTATCATGCAATGCATATAGCCTTAATGTGAAGTATTCCTCATTTCTGAATCCATATATCTGTCTTTTCAGAACCTTTATTTTATTGTTAATGCCTTCAATTGTTCCATTTGTTATATAATGGTCATACCACGCAGAGTCAACCAGCAAGTGCAAAATTACAAAACATGTTTAAAGAACTCACACTTTGGAGTAGAAAAGTTTAATTTTTTCTCTTGGTCTTTCGTTCAAATTCTTTTGTATGGACATAATTCTCTTGTCCGTATAGTTATCAAACGAATCCTTTTTAGGTATATACTGCCTGATTAATTTGTTTGTATTCTCAACAGTTCCCTTTTGCCATGAACAATATGGGTCAGCGAAGTACACTGGCACGCCTATGTATTTGGTGATGTCCTTATATGCCGCAAATTCAGGTCCGTTATCTGTTGTAATTGTCTTCAGGCTGTTCTTGTATGGCAGCAGTAGTTTCCTAACCACCTTTACCAGAGGCTTTGACAGTTTTCCAATATGAGAGACCCTATAATCCGAAGTATCCTGTGGTGTGCTTGGATGAAAAGCCATATCAGTTGTTGAGGTGAGGTACGTGAACTTCTCCCCATGCGGCTGAGAACCGACAAGAAAGTTGATTCGGAATATAAGCGCAATGGCACTTGCAGCATCTTCGGGTGTGTTGAGCCTCTCGGCGGATGGCACCTAGTCTGTATGCGAAAGTACCGAACTGCAACAGACAGGGTCGAAGAAATAAAATATTTGGTCGAATGCTACCCTGAGGCGAACAAAATAGTCCTTGTCATGGACTACCTCAACACTCATAAGGTTTCCTCCCTCTACAAACGGTACAACCCCGAGGAGGCACAGCGCTTCAGAAATAAGCTGAAGATTCATTACACTCCTAAACATGGCAGTTTACTTGATATTGCAGAAATAGAATTGACCCTGACGACCCGTCAATGCTTGAACAGAAGAATTGACAATCTAGATACCCTCCGAAAGGAACTGTCTGCATGGGAGTTGGAGAAACTCGATGAGAGGGAAAAAGTATACAAAATCAAGTCACTTATTTCTTGAACTTTTTGCCACATTCGGCACATTTATAGAATTGGCTGCTAGGTTTGGGTACTACCAGCAAGATGCCTCCTAACATGACGAACGGAGATATAACAAGACAATATAGACTGATTGATACAAGAGCCTCTATAAAATTTGGAAGAAAAATGCCGATGCATCCAAGAACAATCAAGGCTACACCGATAAAAGATGTGGCCCTTGATCTCTTGCCTTCTTCTTTTTTTAATGCTACAACATTTTCGCTACCACAATTGGGACACCAAGGTAACTGTTTGGTACGTGCCTCATTTATCTCCTTAAGAATGCGTAGACTTTGCACAAAGTCTTTTTTGCACACTCTCACCTCAATCCCTGGATTTGATCCGTAGGCGCCATAAACTGGGTCGTCTAGTTCATCATGGAGCGATGAGCTTATGCCTTCTTCGGCCAATTTCGATACAATTTCATCAGCCATGATAGTGTTACTACACTTTGTTAAGTTAACAGTTTCAATATTTTTTTTCATGTTGTATTAATTTCCGCTATGGCGAAAAAGCTAAGACCATACGCTGATAGTAAAGCTAAGACCATACGCTGATAGTAATTGATTATTATTTACTAAAGTTTTTCACTCCAAAAAGTGACTTAAAATATGCGCGCGAGTCGATATGTGGCCTCTTTGCTAATCTAAAAGTGATCCCTGCAGGTCACGTCTGCAAAGGTATAAAATTTATTCTATCTTTTATCTTTTTTGATTAAAATAGTAACTATTCAGCAATCCATTCTCTCCAAATCTCCGTCCATCGTTGGATCAGAGTTATTGCAAACTAAGGTTAGGTTATACTTTAAAGAAAGTACCTGACAGAACTGGACAAGGAGCAGGAATGGTCGAAGCAAGTTGCAGACCTGCTGCGGAAGGTCATACACGAAGAAACGCACGACCAAGCGAAACTATAAACAAGCAAACGTGGCTTGACGAACTTGTTGAGCTACTGAAAGTGAACTTGACGCACCTGAAGGATAACTTCGAGAAACTGTGAAAGGGGGCCTGCAAATGCCGAGATTATATCTTCAACTTCCTTGAAAGCCCAATGATTCCTCTGATAACAAAGCCAACGAAAGAGGGATAAGGAAACTGAAAATCAAACAGAAAATATCGGGTACGTTTGGATTCGACAATGGCGATGCCTTCTTTGCCATACACTCCATTGCCGATAACACCTGGAAAAATAATCAATCACAACTCAGTGCACTATGTATTATCTTGTCTTAATAGGATAATACAGTGGTATACCCTATGAGCTATTGCTGAATAGTTACGACTTTCTCCACAACACAAAAATAGGTTGTATCCTAACCCATTGATTTCCCTAATCACAATATAAGTTTTAAATTCATTTGCTGTCATTTTAACATTTCATCCTAAAATACAGTATGCTAAGTACTTATACTGTTATTTAGGGTGATAGAAGTGACAGCAAATTTATTCTCAACAAAATAAACTTCCACAGTACTGATTCAGATGTTATAGGGAAGATAAGTCGGAAATAACTTCCCGAATCAGATTGGTTTGACTAATTGCAAGAAATAGGTCTCACCCATTTATCGCAAAACAACATAGGCTTTTCACGTTGTTTGACACGCTACTTACAAAATATTGGTAAGAGCTAAGCCTCAGCACAATTAGTGCTAACGCCCAGCACCATATGTGCTGGGCGTTAGCACTGAGGTAAAAGCATGGAAACCCCAATATTAACGAGAAAGGAGAAATAATTCAATGGATGTTACGCTTTGAAACACAGATGGTAGATACCCATTGAAAGACAAACACTTCACGAAGAAATTCTTCGTCAAGCTCTTTACAGAGAAAAGCATATATATCACAAAGCCTGTTTCAAGCACTCTTAATTAATGTGATATAGATATGATAACAAAACTACACAAAAAAATGAAGAAGTATCTTTTTCTATTACAGGACAGGATTATGCTACGCAAAAGGTCTACTGTTGAAACTATGAATAATAACTTAAGAATATATGTCATATAGAGAACATACAGGACGCAGAAGTTCTGGCAACTTTGTAACTAATCTTATCTCTGCACGCATTTCGTATCAACTAATGCTCAAAAAGCCAACAATGACATTGAAATCATAGACAAAAGCAAGCTAATTGCATAAAGATTATACAGAACTTTGGTTGTTATATGGAAAGATCAGGACAGTCTGGACCTTTTGCATATCGAACATAACCCAAACTAACGTATAATGTAAAAGAATATTATCCAACCAAATAGATTCTGAGAAAACTACAATGTTAAAACACGTATAATGCATTTTTATTGTACTAAATCTTCCCTTGATACGATGTCAGAGAGATATGTGAAGAGGATGATAGCCAAACTAGCTTCTCTGGGTAAGACTGTCATATCAATCGCACACCGCTTTAGTACAATCATGGATGCCAAGCATATCATCCTCTTGGCAAAAGACAAGGTAGTAGCTGAGGGTACTCATCAGGAATTGCTTAAGACTTCTGAAGACTATCGTAAATTGTGGAGTGATCAGAATGATGAAATTGACTGATATTTATGTAGAGTTAGGTTTCTAGATGTTTGGCTGTTCAAATTTATAGTTGTAACTTTGTGACGCCAAAAGAAAGCATACTCAAGTTTGGCCTTCATCTTTCCTCAATTAAGGTAAGATAGTACGTTTGGTAAAGTTCAGAGACAGCCTGCCCTTATAACCAATTATAATAAATTAATATGAATAAATTCTCTAAAATAGGATTTGAATATTTATTTATGTTCATTGCATTTACGCAATTGGCAGTACCTTTATTAAGCATATGTTGCGTTCTGATAGTTCAATTGATATATCCTTTTACCAAACCTATTAAGGATATAATTGATACCACTATATCTTTGTCTTTAGTTATTGGAAATTTCTTATTATTTCTGTTTATAGTTTATCGTTTACGTCATCATTTTAGATACAGAAAATTTTCACGCCATTATTTTGGTAGGGACATATTACTTTATGTTCTCATCCTTGCAATATGCTTCCCAATGTGGAACTATTTTATCAGTGATTTGTTTCCACTTCCAGACTTCGATAGTGAAGTTATCTCTAAAATAAGTAACACTTCTTATTTCGGTTCTTTAGCCATTTGTATAGTTGGTCCTTTTGTTGAAGAATTTGTCTTAAGAGGGTCACTTGAGAGAATGATTTTGAAAGGGAACAAAGGCAGACCTTGGCTGGCAATACTAATCTCCGCCGCAGTATTTGGTGTAATGCATGTTAATCCAGCACAAATTTCATATTCCTTTTTGTCAGGGATTCTTTACGGGTGGATATATTTTAAACTGAAGAGTGTTTGGCCTTCCGTTATTTTGCATTCAATCAATAATTCGATAATTATGATTCTTATCCAATTTTTCCCGAATGACGACCGTTTGATAGATATTTTTAATGGGAATACAATGATAATGTGCATAACTTTATCTTTCACATTAATCCTATTTATTTATAGCCTGATAAAAATAGAAGTTAGAGTTTAACTCAGCTTGCAGCCTTTATACTGTTTAAGAAGTCTATTGTGACTTTTTTACCTCAGTTTCTCTTCCTATATCTATTTTTAGCTTTAGGATATAGAAGACATCATATGTCCTCTTTTCTCGTACAGAGCCTAAAAAAGTGCCGCGCTTGCCAAATTCATCTTTGTTCAAGACAAAAACTCTAAGACTAAGCACATATGAAGCAGAATGCCGACTATGCTCTTACCCCTTGATATCGTGCAGCATTTGCCACTCAATAGCATAGTTAGCAGCTCAGTAGAAAAAAGGTGGGGAAATTTTCTTAATTAATATATTTTTCTTTCCTTTGTATCATGGAAGAAAAATATCATCGAAGTTCTACAATATTAAAGGCAGAAAACTTATTACCTAATTGAAAATTAACATGAAAGGAGCGTTAATGAGTGTTTCAGACAGACTTTTACTCAGAAAAAGAACCACGCAAAGAAATTCTGCTATTCTGTTCTATTTTAAACTTTCCTGTCATTTCTGTCACTCTAATATTGACTACAAACCACTGATAATAAGCCTTATGCAGAAAATGTTAAAAGTGACAGCAAACTAAATAAAAAATAACTAGGGTACTTAGATTATAAATACTATCTTTGTTTTATCTATTTTCTTTTATTATCTTTGTAGAGAACATATAACCATTATTAGCCAACTAAAGTATTATTACTAATTCTAAAAATTATAATTATGACAGTTACAAAAGCAGTTTATCAAGGGAAAGGACGTGTTGAAGCAACGCATGTTAGGTCTGCAATAACCATAAAGACAGATGCTGGTAAAGCAGTAGGAGGATTAGGTGAGAATCAGAATCCTGTTGAGTTATTAGGCAATGCACTGGCAGCATGTGCTCTGACCATGATGGGACTACAGGCAGAACGTGGTGGAGTAGATTTTTCAGGTTGCTATGCTGAGGTAGGTCAGATAGAAGAAGATATGGAGGCTTTCGCTGTTACACGTATTCCAATCACCTTCCACCTGAAGGCTTCATTTGACGATAAACAACGTAAAAAGTTTGAGCATATCGCTCATAAGACTTGTTTTGTTGGCAATACGCTAACGGCAAAGAAAGACTTCACCTTCGTTTACGAGTAAACTCGTAATACAATTTGAAGTTAAATAGCATAAACTACAAAAGGGTATTTGGAGATTGAAACATCACCAAATACCCTTTTAGTTTCTTATATAGTCTTAGGATTATGTCTTTTCAACGATGACAGAAAGGCTTATTCTCCTTAATAATAAAATATAAATCATTACTTATTCTCCGCAACCTTCTCTGCTTTGAGCCGTTTGTGCTCCTCCAGCATCTTTGCAGCACGCTCACGAGCGATACGTGCAGGCTCACTTGTAGCTTCTTCTTCAGGACGAATACGCATAGTATGGGCTATATTGACAAGATCTTTCACTGCTTCTCCACCTGCTATTAGCCCTGCAGCAGCAGGAACCCACGCATTAGAACTGGGGATTGTGTGACGATCGGTACACTTACGCATATCTTTATCAGGGCAGATACAGTGGAAACGACAAGAGATTTCAGGCTGTTCTATACTCTCAAGCGGTTCTTCTGGACTGTACACCACCTTCAGATGCTTAATCTTTGTCTTACGAAGTTTCTTACGAATCACCTTTGCCAGTGGGTCGTTGATTGTCTTGAAGATGTCAGTAACACGGAATTGCGTAGCATCCAGCTTATAAGCTGCACCCATACAAGAAAGCAATGGGATGTTCAACTCATGACAACGATAGATGAGATCAAGCTTTGCCGTTACAGTATCGATGCAATCAACGACATAGTCATAGTGTGAGAAGTCGAATTGGTCAGCATTGTCGGGTAAATAGAAGGTTTGATATTTCCGTACGATACAACGAGGATTGATGGTATGAATACGCTCTTCTGCCACGTCCACCTTGTGTTTTCCCACTGTCCGAGTGGTTGCAAGAAGCTGTCGGTTGACGTTCGTAAGACAGACACGGTCGTCATCAATAACATCAATAGCCCCCACGCCACTGCGTGCCAATACCTCCACAACATAACCTCCGACGCCTCCAACACCAAAGACAGCCACTCGACTACCATTCAAGGTATCAATAGCTGGCTTACCAAGGAGGAGTTGTGTTCTTGAAAATTGATTCTGCATTATATTTTATTATCCTTTTTTGAACTGCAAAGATACGACTTTTAAACTGCAAAGATACGACAAAAAAGCGAGTTAGAAGAATCATTTCTCGTTGACTAAACGTATAGACAATGGTTCAACGGTGATGAGTCGGCGCTTGTAAAGGTCGCCAATAGCCCGCTTATAAACCTTCTTCGACACTTGGAAACGACGTTTGATATCTTCTGCCTCACTCTTATCACCAAGGTCGCAGATACCATTATGCTCACGGAGATACTGGAGAAGCACCTCAGCAAAGTCCTCTGTATGCTGCTGCCCAGTAGGTTGAAGCGTACAATCAATCTTTCCATCAGGGCGAACTGTAGATATATAACCCTTCAATCGGTTGCCAGTATGAACATATTGGAACACCTGATCTTCATAGATAAGACCAGGATACTGGTTATCAACAATCACCTTAAAGCCAAGATCTGTCTTCTGCCATACGAGAAGATCAACCTCCTGCCCATGCTTATAATCACGTGGTCGATGCTCGTCAAGGTAATGTTCCACCTTAGCAGATGCCACAAGGCGATAACTATCCTCATCCAAATGGATATGCACAATATATGAGTTACCCATTACCATACGCTTCTTCTGTTCACGGAAAGGACAGAAGAGGTCTTTCATCACACCCCAAGAGAGAAATGCACCATACTCATTGACCCACGAACACTCCAAATAAGCAAAATCACCCACCTGTGCTAAGGGTTCTTCTGTGGTCGCAATAGGACGTTCCTCTTGGTCAAGATAGACAAACACTTCTATCTCATCACCGATCTCTGTACCTTCTGGTACATATTTCTGAGGCATAAGAATCTCACCTTCTGGTCCTCCATCGAGGTAAAGACCAAATGGTTCACCATTGCCTTCACGTAAGGCAACCTTTAATACCGTGAGCGTGTTATATGCTCCAAGCTTTATTTTAGACATAATAACCCTTTATAGTTGAAGACAAGATAATCTCTTATAAGACAGAGTAACATAGGAACAACATGCCTAAGTAACAGACTTATCATTCTAAGAACCTATTCATTCTCTATTTCGACAGTAGCACTCCCCTCCTTTCGGAGGGGTTGGGGGAGGCTTTCTATCATACCATCTTTAAGATGTATTGTTCTATCTGTGATGTGTGCGAGCCCCTCATCGTGTGTAACAATGACGAAAGTCTGACCGAACTTATCACGTAAATCGAAGAAGAGTTGATGCAACTCTTGTTTGTTCTTTGTGTCCAAGCTACCTGAAGGCTCGTCTGCAAGGATGACAGCAGGATTGTTTACCAATGCTCGAGCTACTGCTACACGTTGCTTTTCACCACCTGATAGTTCGTTTGGCTTATGACTTGAACGGTCACTTAAGCCCATAAACTCTAATAGTTCCTCAGCTCTCTGACGTGCTTCCTTCGTATTCTTACCTGCAATATAAGCTGGAATCATGATGTTCTCAAGGGCAGTGAACTCTGGTAAGAGCTGATGAAACTGGAAGACAAAGCCGAGATGTTGGTTACGAAAGTCGCTCAACTTCCCCGTTGAAAGACGCCCAACGTCAACACCATCTACGATAACAGAGCCATCATCAGGCTTGTCCAACGTACCGATAATCTGTAATAAAGTGGTCTTACCAGCACCAGAAGGGCCGACAATACTCACCACTTCACCTTTATTAATATGCAAGTCGATACCCTTCAGCACCTGAAGTGAACCGAAACTCTTGGTTATATTCTTAATATCTATCATAGTCTTGTTTTATATTAAACCCATGAAGCCGATTTTGTAATAGCCATCATCAAGTCCATAGATACCTACACCTTATTATGAATCCACTCCCTCACAGCTTCATAAGCACTGCGTTCCTCCGTATGCTGTGGCTGGGCGAACGTCATATCATCCATTTCATTGCCATATTGATCAGGGAAAATAATCATCAAAGTCTTACCTTTAAAGTATCTATTCACCTCATCAGGCAGTCGTTCCATCGCACTTTTATAAGAGATTGTACCCTTACGAGCCGTAACAATAACAAAGAGATGATCCTTACTGACCTTTGTTGCAAGGTCGGGTAACTCATTCCAATGCTTCATTGGTACATATTCCGCTCTGACACTGGCAAAGTTATTATGGATATATTCATTGATCAGTTGCAGCGTATCCTTCCTTCCATGGAAGATTATCCTACATTCTAGATTCTCTGTCATACGTGCCAAGCGCTCCAACCAACGGTAGAACCCCGGCTCAAACTCTGCTCGGGAAGGTACAATAACCTGTATCCTACGCACAGTATTCAGAGGTTGCATGATACGAGTGATGATAATCTGACGACTCAACCCATTATAAAGACTGCGTGTAAACTCACCCCAGAAACCTTTACTGATATTATGATGGAAATGTAATCCCATCAGAATCTCTGAAGCCTGGAACTCTTTAAAGGCATGTTTGATACCATTAGCGATATTAGCAGCAATACGAACCTGCGTCGTCATGGGCACATCTGAAGCACTTGCAAGGTGCTGTAAATGCTCCAAGAGTCGTTGTCCTTCCGCTTGATTATGCCGCATATTAACATCATCATACACAACATTCAATGCAACCAACTCACGTTTCAGCTTCGGATTACGCATCATTGTTGCCATAGACACCAAGTTATCAGCATATTCCGGGTACTTTACAGGGATAAGAATCTTCTCATCATTAACGGTCTTTACCAACTCTGGTTCTTTCTTTTCCTTTAATCGGAGTCGTTGTGCAGCCCATTCTGTGACTACTGTTGAGATAACACAAGTGAAGAGAATCATGATAACAATACCATTCAGCACCTCATCACCAAAGAGATAAACACCCGGAGAGATCTCCAAACGCCTGCCTACCATCACCATAGCAATAGCTCCTGCTGCATGTGCACTGGTCAACCCGAACATCATATGCCCAGCCAAACGGGGCATACGGAACACCCCTGCAGCCAAATAAGCAGCTACCGCCTTACCTAAAGTACCAAACAAGACAAGGCAGAAGACGACCCAAAGTATATGAGTTCCTTGAAACAACAGACGAACATTGATCAACATTCCCACACCAATCAGGAAGTAAGGAATGAACAATGCATTACCTGTAAACTCGATACGGTTCATCAATGGAGATACCCTTGGGATGAAACGGTTCAGTATAAGACCAGAGAGGAAAGCACCAAAGATGCCCTCTAAGCCTACAGCATCCGACAAAGCAGCAGAGAGAAACACTACTGCCAAGATAAAGATAAACTGCATAACAGCATCCGAATAACGACGCAAGAACCAACGTGTGAGGCGTGGAATAACAAGAATAAGCCCTATGCTATAAACAAAGAACTTCACAACAAACAACACCCAAAAGCCTATTCCGGCTCCTCCTTGGAAAGAGTTGACGATAGACGCCATGACGATCAGTGCCATGAAGAGCGCCATCATAGAAGACCCGACACTCAATGTTGAGCTTGTATGTCGTGTCAATCCATAACGTCCAACGATAGGATAAGCAATGAGAGTGTTAGAAGCCATGATGGCAGAAAGGAGCAAAGCTGCTAACGGAGTATAACTTAACAGACTCACACCCATAAAATAAGTCATGGCAAACGGAACAAGAAAGGTTAGTAAACCGAATACAATAACACGTGTTCGGTTCTTCTTCAAGCCTTCCATGTCCATCTCAAGACCCGCTAAGAACATTATATAATAGAGTCCGACACGTCCAAAAAGTTCGAAAGAAGCATCGCGCTCCAATATGTTCAACCCATACTTACCAACGATAACACCAGCCAACACCATTCCAATAATATGTGGAATACGCAGTCGCCCCATGATGATTGGTGAAAGAAGAATCATCAACAGAACAACGAAAAATATCAATGTCGGGTCGGTTATCGGGAAATACTGGGATAAATTGAACATGAATGTCTATTAATAATGTTGTATGCAAAGTTACGAAAAAAGTTTTGCAACAGTCCATATTCGTATGTATTCATAGCTTATAAAGAATAAAAAATCCTGCATTAAATAGTCTTTCACATAGGTGGAATCCGTCAAATCCTCGTCTCTTGTTCGTTACTTCTCCCCCATTGTATGAGCGTATGAAATAAAACTCATAGTTACAAAAGAAGTTGAAAAGAAGCAAACAAAGCTCATAAAAGAACAAAATAGAATGACAATATGTTGCCTATATTACAAGAAAAGTAGTAATTTTGCAGACGAAAGGTATATTAAACAATAAAAGAAAGAACTTATGAAAGTAGCAATTGTTGGTGCCAGTGGTGCTGTAGGACAAGAACTCCTGCGCCTCTTGGATGAAAGAAACTTCCCTTTGGATGACTTGGTGTTATTCGGTTCAACCCGTTCAGCAGGTCGAAAGTACACCTTCAAAGGTAAGGAATATGAAGTGAAGCTACTTCAACACAATGATGATTTCAAGGGTGTTGACATTGCTTTCACCAGTGCAGGTGGTGGTACATCAGCAGAATTTGCGGAGACTATCACCAAATATGGTGCTGTGATGATCGACAACTCCAGCCAATTCCGTCAGGATGATGATGTCCCATTGGTTGTTCCAGAGATAAACGCTGAGGATGCATTGGTTCGCCCACGTGGCATCATTGCCAATCCTAACTGTACAACCATTATGATGGTTGTCGTGTTGAACCCTATTGAGAAGCTCAGCCATATCAAAAAGATTCACATCAGCAGCTATCAGAGTGCTTCAGGTGCAGGTGCTGCAGCCATGGAAGAGTTGATACAACAATATAAAGAACTTGTGGAGACAGGCGAAGTAAAGACCATCAACAAGTTCCCACATCAGCTTGCATATAACGTCATCCCACAGATTGACAAGATGATGGATAACGATTACACGAAGGAAGAGGTGAAGATGTTCAACGAGACACGTAAGATCATGCATTCGGACGTACGTACATCAGCTACCTGTGTTCGCGTTTCATCACTCCGCAGCCACTCTGAAGCAGTATGGTTTGAGACAGAACGCCCATTGTCAGTTGCTGAAATACGTGACGCTTTGAAGTCTGCTCCTGGTGTAACTCTTGTTGATGACCCACAGAATTATGTCTATCCAATGCCTCTTGAGAGTGCAGGTAAGGACGATGTCTTCGTTGGTCGTATCCGCAAAGACCTTGCAGATGACAATGGTAGTACGCTTTGGCTTACTGGTGACCAGATACGTAAGGGTGCAGCACTTAATGCAATACAGATTGGAGAATACCTTATTAAGGTAGGAAACATTAAGTAATAATAGAGAATTATGATAAGATTAAATGCATTTTTCAAGGTAAAAGCAGGTGTTACTACCGCACAGGTAAAGGCACTTACGGATGAACTTGTTGAAAGTTCGCGCAAAGATGAGGGTAACAAGGGTTACGATCTCTTTGAAAGTACTACCCAACCAGGTGTTTACATGTTCTGTGAGAGTTGGGAGAATGCCGAACTTCTGAAACGTCATGCAGCCTCAGAGCACTTCACTCGGATTGTTCCGGAGCTGGAAAAACTTACTGACGGCGGTTTAAGTATCGAACAATTTAAGAGATAACAATCAGCCCCTCCTGCATAAGGAGGGGCTGATTGTTTTATAAGAGGCATCTGTTTCCTACTTATTCTTCTTATAGTAAGCCACAGCAGCTGCCACATTTTCTTTCACAGCACGTGATGAATAGGTTGCACCAGTAGCACCATCAACCGTCTGTGCCTTGGCTGCCTTAGCCACTTTCATCCCATTAAACTTTGGTAAGAGTACCTGTTTAACACGATCAAAGAACTTTGGACTCTCACGATTAGGCAATGCCTCAACCTTTACTACTTTGTTATTCTTAATGTAAACTTCCAAAGGTGTTGCACCTTTAAAGCCTTTCACATTCGGAGTAAGACTGGTTGTGTTAACCACATACGTACCATCAGCTTGCTTATACATTACTTGCCCTTGCTGTATAGCTGCAAAAGCGACACCCGTTGCGAGCAGAACCGTCATGGAAACTGCAAATATTTGTTTCTTCATTATTATTGATTTTATACTTAAAAATACATCTTTAAGACTACAAATATACGGAAAAAGTATAACGTGAAGCATTATTATTTATATTTTTTAACGGTTGACATAACCTTCAGAGGATTCTTATTGAAGAATCAGAGTTTGGGTGGAAACTGGCGGTTTATAATCAGATACAGCTTAAACATTCCTCTTCGCAAAAGGTATTAAGCTGAGTATTATGTAAAGGAAAATCACATTCCACTTTTGAAAGACGCTCTTTTACGTTGTAAAAGGGCACCTTTTGCATGGTAAAAGGGCATCTTTTACACTTCAAAAGGGCGTCTTTTACATTGCAAAAGACGCCCTTTCACTTTCTGAAATATAACCATCTGATTGTCTGATGATTACAAAGTCACTAAAACAACATATTTGTTGAAAAACTCATTCATAAGACCTTCTTTATTGTAATATTATTTCAACAGTCATATACAATCATCAAATGACAGACAATCCATGAGAGAACAAAACATGACGTCCTACCAACTGTCTAACAGAAAGACAATCCCCTCATCACAACCTGCCGTTATCATGCCAAGAAGAAAGCCACAATTCAGTAATTTATCAACACGAGAAAAATCGGAAAAGAGCGTAAATAAAAGCCAAAGACTTATTGCTTTCAGGATTTTATTTGTACATTTGTGAACATAAACAATCGATACCAACTATGAAATATATACTAATTCCAGATGCTGGAAGCATCCGTCAGTTGCCCTTCTACTTTGCAATAGAAGAGTATGTGGCACGACGTTACAACGACGATGACTACTTTATGGGGTGGAGAGTGAACCCAACAGTCATGCTAGGGCGCAACCAACTCATTGAGAATGAAGTGAATACTGATTACTGTCATGAGCAAAACATAGATATCTTCAGGCGCAAGAGCGGCGGTGGATGTATCTATGCAGACACAGGATGTATCCAGTTTTCTTACATTTCCCGCACCTCTAATGCCAACGAAGCATTCGTACAATACATGCAACGCATGGCAGATATCCTGCATAGTCTGCACATCAATGCTGAATTATCTGGCAGAAATGATATTATTCTTGATGGCGCTAAGGTGTCAGGATGTGCCTTTTATCAGCTTACGAATCGCAGTGTATTGCATAATTCTGTCCTCTTCGATACACAGTTAGACCATTTATCACATGCGCTTACACCCTCAAAGGAGAAGCTGCAAAGCAAAGGAATAGAATCCGTAAGACAACGTGTGACAAACATTGCACAGCACACTCAGATTGACATCATTGCCTTTATGGATTACGTAAGACAAGAGATGTGTGGTAATGAAACCTTGGAACTCACCGAAGAAGACATGAGAAACATTTCCGAAATAGAGAAGGAATTGGCTTCACATGATTTTGTCTACGGCAAAAACCCAAAGTATTCTGTAGTAAGGAAGCACCGTTTTGAGGGTGTCGGCACCATTGAAGCACGCATAGAACTGAAGAACAACGTCATCAGTGGTATTGATATGGCAGGTGATTACTTCCTTTTGGGCGACATTGACCATGATCTTCTGAAGCCTCTAAAAGGAAAAGAATTCACAAGAGAAAGCGTCAGTGAAGTTTTGAAAGACATTGATTTGTCGACAATCATACGTGGATTGCAAGCACGCCAGCTGCTCCGCCTGCTCTTTGGGTGTGAACCTCACGTCATGAAACCCGAATGGTTGAAGATTGATCTGACGTCGAAGAAGTCGACAGGAGAGACTGCTGGTATCCTTGCCAAGCACCATATGAATACCATTTGCACCAGCGGACTATGTCCAAACCGTGCAGAATGCTGGATGGCACGTACTGCAACACTGATGATTGGCGGTGATATATGCACCAGGAAGTGCCGTTTCTGCAACACATTGAGCGGAAAACCTAGACGACTTGATGAGAAAGAACCACAACGTGTGGCTGAATCCATCAAGGCACTTGCCCTGCGTTATGCCGTTATCACATCCGTTGACCGTGATGATCTGCCCGATTACGGTGCTGAACATTGGATAAAGACGATTGAAGCCATACGTAAAGAGAACCCAGAAACAAAGATTGAACTGCTCATTCCCGACTTTATGGGACGTGCAGAGCTTATTCATAAAGTCATGGAGACACACCCACACGTAGCAGGACACAATATGGAGACCGTCAGAAGACTGACGCCTACGGTTCGATCCGTAGCAAAATATGACCGTAGCCTTGATGTTCTCAGAGAGATTACCCGATGTGGTATTACGGCAAAGACGGGCTTCATGTTAGGACTGGGGGAGACACACGAAGAGATTCTTGAGACAATGGATGACATACTTGCCACTGGTTGCAAACGATTAACACTGGGACAATACTTGCAACCCACAGCACATCATTTGCCCGTAATGGCTTATATCACCCCAGAACAGTTTGCTGAATATAAGCGCATAGCGTTAGCAAAGGGATTCAAGCACGTTGTCAGCGGTCCGCTTGTGCGCTCATCCTATCACGCAGCAGAGTCTTAAACACCAGAAACAATAAAAGGTGCTTCCCAAACAGGAAGCACCTTTTATATATTTTGTCGACTGTTGAGCCAGCTGATTACTCAGCAACCTGAACTGTAGCACGACGGTTGAAAGAGATAGGAGACAATGTCTCAACACCACCCTTACCAACAGTAGAAATCTTATTGTTCTCAACACCCATCTTAACAAGCTCGTTAGCAACAGTAGCAGCACGACGCTCAGAGAGCTTCTGGTTGTAAGCAGCAGTACCAGTAGCACTATCAGCATAACCAGTAACGAGGAGATTGTTGTTGTTGTCCTTAGCATACTTAGCAAGAGCCTGTACGTTTACGAGATCCTTCTGAGAAGCGATTGTAGACTTGTTGATGTTGAAGAATACAGAAACAGGAGTATTAACCAACTGCTTAACAGACTCAGATGGAGTCTCTGCAGGCTTCTGATTAGCCAGTTCTTCACGCAAACGAGCATTCTCAGCTTCGGAATCACGAAGCTTAGCATTCAATGCATCGAGAGCTGCTTGGTGCTGTGCGTTGATAGCTTCAACATCTGGTGTCTTGCTCCATGTAGCCTTTCCAAGGTTAAAGTTCAGACCAACCTCAGCGTAGAGGTTATTGTCATGAGACTCCCAGAAGCCTCTATCGTTCTTGCTGTCGAAGCCATCAAGTCCTGCTTCGTAGCGATTCCAACCAGCCTCAAGGTATACACCAAGGTTCTTGCAGAGCTTCCAAGAAGACTGAATACCTGCGCTCAAGCCTGTTGCATACTTGTCTTTAGACATTGAACGACCAACACCTGCACCGATAAATGGGATAACATTCCATACACGGTTCTCATTGTAACCACAAAGAAGGTTACTAAGATTGAACATTACCTGCTCTTGAGCAATCCAATACTTGTTTCCATTATCGAGACGAGACGCATGATTGTCTGTGTCACCGACACGTTTTCCCCAGATACCCTGTACCTTTGTACGAAGACCAATACCTGGTGTGAACCACTTACCGATAGCAAATGAAGCACCAGGGTTAGCACGGAAACGCTTCAATGGGCTTGATGCCTCATTGCGACCATGCTCCTGATCAGAATACCAAGCATTCCAATCTGCACCAATCTGGATGAACCAATTGCTCCAGAAAGAGTTTGTTGCGACACTATACTTCTCTGTAAGAGCGTCGTCCTGTGCAAAAGTGGTCATAGAAACACCAGCTAATGCCAATACAACTAATAATTTTTTCATAACTTTATTTGTTTAACTAACTCAAATTGTTTGTATTAAGACACCGTCGTTAACGGCATTTCACCTTATTAAAAACGGTCGCAAAGATAACAATTATATTTTAATGTGGTCTTTTTTTTCAATAAAATACAGCTTATTTAACGTAGATAACAAAAGAATTATAAATGGTTTAGATAAGCCTTTCACTATCAGTTGTCAACTATCAAAGAGATGTTCAATGTCATGTTGTTGCATAATGGCAATAATAGGAGTACCAGAAGGCGTATAATTAACATTACTGCACGCAAAAAGTTCATTGACAATACTCTCCATTTCACTATTACTCAGCACTTGTCCTTGCGGGATTGCCGCATTACGAGCAAGGCTAAGCGCCAACACATGGTCTATCTCTTCCTTCACATGCGTACCACTTTCTATGGCAGCAGCAACCATATCAGTAATAAGTGTTACTGCATTGAGTCCTTCAATACCTGCAGGTACACCATTAACAGCGTAACTTCCTCCCCCAAGGTTGTCGAGTTGGAAGCCCATCTCCGTCATTTCAGGTAAGATATGATCAAGGATGACAGAGTCTGAGACCGAGAATTGGACCATTTCTGGGAAGAGAACCTTCTGCGAATGTACCTTATGTTCGGACAACTGACGAAGATATGCCTCATATAATATACGTACGTGCGCGCGATGTTGATTGATAATCATCAGTCCAGACTTGACTGCTGTCATGATATAACTACCCTTATATTGATAATGTGTAGGCGATTTGTCCTCTATCATAGCCGTTGCATCAGGCGCAGTTGCTACTGATGAGATAATTGTTTCTCCATTATCAACATTACCAATAGGCGTATCCTCCTGTCCAAAGAGGTCTGTCTGAGGTGTTTCTGTGTTGGTATCCAACCCTGCATAAAGGCTTTCCCAGCTTTCAGTATTAGTTGTTCTTTGTGGCTGAGACGACTGTTTAAAAGGATTATACTGTGGGTTGAAACTTATTTTCGGCGCAGACGTACTCCCATTAGGGTTGAAAACAGGGATATCAGGCTTCCCTTCTGTATCAAAATCAATGGAAGGAACATCATTAAACTTACCCACAGCCTCCTTCACCGATGCTAGTAGAATCTGCCAAATAGCCTGTTCATTCTCGAATTTTATCTCTGTTTTCGTTGGATGTATGTTCACATCAATGTTCTCAGCAGGGACTTCAAAATACAGAAAGTACGGAATTTGCTCTCCCTGAGGTATGAGTCTGTCGAATGCTGTCATGACTGCCTTATGAAAATAGGCATGCTTCATATAGCGTTCGTTGACGAAGAAGTACTGCTGCAGTACCTTCTTACGTGCTGACTCGGGCTTCCCTACGAAGCCATGAATACGACATAACGATGTATCAACACCTATTGGGAGCAGATCTTGGTTGAGTCTTTTACCAAAAACCTCCACTATGCGCTGGCGATAGCTACATGAACGTAGATTAAAAAGCTCTGTTCCATTGCTATGAAGGGTAAAAGATATCTGGGGATAGACTAATACTATACGTTCAAAAGCAGTGATAATATTATTCAATTCTGTTGTGTTCGACTTCAGAAACTTACGCCGAGCAGGGACATTAAAGAAGAGATTCTCCACCGTGAAGTTACTTCCTACAGGACAAGCACACGGTTCCTGCCCAACAAACCGACTACCAGAGATAGTTAGTTGGGTTCCTAAATCCTCTCCTTCCATACGTGTTTTTAAGTCAATCTGTGCCACCGCAGCGATGGAAGCCAATGCTTCACCACGGAAACCCATCGTGTGAAGAGAGAAAAGATCATCCGCTTTGCGTATCTTTGACGTTGCATGACGCTCGAAAGAGAGCCGGGCATCAGTCTCAGACATACCCTTTCCATCGTCAATAACTTGAATAGAGGTACGTCCAGCATCAACGATTATCACATTAATGTTGCTTGCTCCGGCATCAATAGCATTCTCAACCAACTCCTTTACGACCGAAGCAGGGCGCTGAATGACCTCTCCTGCAGCAATTTGGTTGGCCACACTATCAGGTAAAAGTTGTATAATGTCACTCATAATCTACCCTATTAGACTAAAAAACAGTATAATAAACAAAACAATAACACCTGCAGAAAGAGCCAAAGCAACCCAAAGTGCTGTGTACCTTATACTGCGATGCCTCAAAATACGGGGTCGTAGACTTCCCGCAATACGCTTCTGCATCTGCTCATGATAGCTATCTTGAGTTGTACTTTCCCCACTCGTCTCCTGTCGGTTACGGCGTTCAAGTTCCTTTAGTAGCTCCTTTCGCTCATCAACATACATGTATTCATGATGAAAACGACGTGGGCGTGATGATTGAAAAAACATGATTATTGTGCGTAATTACGATATATTATATGCTAAAATGATCACTCTACGTGTTGACGAGGGGGCAAAGCTACCTGTGCATTACGAACTGTTGCACTCGTTTTACGTGCTGCCCGCCGGAAGATATCATGCTTATCCTTGGGTCGAACATCATCAAAAAGCTCGAAATGAGGTAACGTTAATTTATCAGAAGGTATCTGTGTCATAGGACTTATGACACCATTTGCCTTAGACATCCATATCTTCTTCAGCTTACGTTCTGGCGAAATGAACATTCTAAGCGTGTCCGTCTCCGTATAATCATGCCCTATTAGCGTACTATCTTTATCGGTATGATAGAATATAACCTCAACATTTCCCCAAGCATCCACCCTTCTTAATGCTCCATCAGTGAAGTAAGCGTGCATCATCTTTGATGATATCTGATTATAATGCTTCTTATCTGGAAGCGTTTCTATAGAGAAAGCATTCCCATATACTAATGCATCACGTATCGTTGAGTCATTCAGATAAGCCTTAATGGAGTCACCTACCAGCTGACGATTCCCACTCCAAACGATAGGATAATCATACATTGTCATGCAGGAATCCTTTGTATTGAAGACAAGAAAGCCACAAACAGCCTGTATATCCGTACGAAAGGCACGTACATTGTTCACTCCATAGATCTCACGATACATCCGTGGAGTATTCATATGAAACCCTTTCATACTGATTGTATCTGCATGTACGAAGAGAGTGTCACCCTTTGAGAACTCTTTAGCTACTGGTCCAGGGTTTCCACCAAAGGCTATTGCCGCTGAATCAGTATAATGTAGATAGTCACCTTGGAAGGCATGCTTGCTTTTATGGTCTATATAGTAAACATTTCCTTCGCCAGTTCCTTCGTGTGTGTTACTGTTATAGGTAAGATCACGCCCCGTTATAGTGCGTTGTTTTACATTATCTACAATCTTAACATTACCATGTCCCTCACTATGACCAGTCTTTTCATTATAGAAGACATTATCTCCTGTAATGATACGGTGGTTCACTTTATCAACAATCTTCACACTTCCATGTCCTTCTGCATCTCCTGTTGCACTATTATAGATGATGTTGTCACCTTCAACATCTTGTCGAGGAGAGGTTATAGTAGAACGGCCATTTAGCTCCATGTAGTCTGTTTTGCTGTTATAAGTTCCATCATTCGTATGGACAACCTCCCCTTTCGAAGTGCGAATGACCGATTTCCCAACTACATGGACAAGTCCTGTTGCAGTATTACCATGCGCCTCTGGCGTATTGATACGATACTTTGGCGTACGCATAACAACGTTACCAAAGAAGTTTGCATCGTGAGTATCTGTATTATAATCACCTTGATCAGCCACAATAGTATTTCCATTATAAACCAATGTGCCACGTCCACCAAAGTAATTAGCTACCTTAGACGCCATATTATAATCCAGACTGTCACAACGAAGAGACCTTCCAGGCTCCCGAACTACCACATTTTTCCGCACATGAATCATCTGTGCAAAGCCATCATAGTGCATTCTGCGACAATCAAGGGTCACTCCTCCTGGGCGAGTCATGTGTACCAAGCCAAACGCTTTGAACCATTTATCTTTCTCATTGAAGTAAGCACTGTCACAACGTAACGTCATTCCTTTATAACGAAAGCGCACATTGCCCTTCGCAATCTGTACATCTGGCATCTCCATCTGGTTATGACGCAGGTTATCAGCATGGTCAATATAGAACTTTTCACCCTTGACTGTAACTGGATTCTGTGCCTTTACAGGTTGACATAACCATAGCCCAAGCAGGCATAGAATCGTAATTATCATGATTCTATGCCCGCAAAGTATATTGAAATATAACCGTTTTAATGTCATTTAACCCAACCTTCGTATTGGAACTTACAATTCTGATATCTTGGATTGATTCTTACGTAGGTCTCCTTTATCTTCTTTTCCACCCAATTATGAATCATTTCCTGTCGGCGATGAGCCACAACTATATCTTTCATTGCCTGGAAATCCTCTGTAATCGTTGCCCTATGTTCTGGAATACGGCTCTTAAGTTTTACGATTGCACAAACAACCTTACCCTTTGCATCAACCATTTGGAACGGAGCAGAGACTTCTCCGACCTTCAGACCTTCCACAACACGAGCTACTTCAGAAGGAAGATCCTTCATTTTGAAGCGTGATGTACGCACATTCTCCGATGAATTAACCATCAAACCATGGTTGTTTTTCGTGTCTTTGTCATCAGAAAGATATGCTGTAGCATCCTCAAAGGTAAATTTTCCAGCTTTTATATCATTGTTTATAGAGTCAAGTCGCTCTTTAGCTGCATCTATAGAAGCCATTGAGACATGCGGTTTCAAAAGTATATGACGGACATTTACCTTATCACCTCGCTTATCAACAAGCTGAATGATATGGTATCCGAACTCACTCTCAACTATTTTTGAAACCTTTTTAGGGTCAGTGAGGTTGAAAGCTGCGGCTGCAAAGGCAGGATCAAGCATACCACGACCCATATATCCAAGCTCTCCTCCCTGTCGAGCAGAGCCTGGATCCTCAGAATACAAGCGTGCCAACGTAGCGAAAGAGGTCTCACCCTTCGTCACACGATCAGTATAATCACGCAATTGATTCTTGATTCTATTGACTTCTTCAGGCTCAACCTTTGGTGTTTGTGTCAATATCTCCACCTCAACAGTAGTAGGAATCATAGGGATACTATCCACTGGAAGGTTCTTAAAGTACTCCCTCACTTCTGCTGGAGACACCTTAATATCACCTACAAGCTTCTCCTGCATACGCTGAACAAGCTGTCTGTTCTTGTAATCATCATGCAGATCCTGACGAATCTGTGCCAAACTCTTATGCTGGAAGGCTTCCAGCTTCTCCTTAGAACCGATCTGTGGAAGAGAAATCCAATAGTTTATCTGTTGGTCAATACCTTGTGCTATCTCCGACTCAGTCACTTCTATACTATCCAAAGCAGCCTGATGGAGAAAGAGTTTCTGCACTGCTATCTGCTCTGGGATGATGCAATCAGGGTCACCACCCCACTTTGTTCCTTCAGCTTCACCCTGAAGCTTCATTATCTCTACCTCAGATTTCAATATTGGTTCGTCTCCAACAACCCAGACAACCTCATCTACAACACTACGAGGATCTGTCTGTGTCGTCGCATCTGAGCGTACTGAGTCCGACAATTCAACAGGACCACTGGCACGAAAAGCACCAGCATGTAAGCCCATCGTCATAAGAACTGTCCCTGCAAGCAGGAGTCCTATCTTTCCTTTACTTATCTTCATCGATTTAGTTAATTATCTTTTAGTGCTTATTAACCGTGGCAACCACTTTCGGATCAACCACAACCTTATATCGTTTTCTTAATGCTTCAACCCAATTCTTCTCCAATTCATCTTGATAATCTGCCACAACAAGACCACGAACATCATCCATTCCTTCTGGCGCTTTTATCTTTTTGCCAAAGGTTGCATCAATAGGATAATCCTTCATTGGTGCTATTGTGGTGTCTTTTTTGAAGACATCACGGTCTACATAAGCGTTATCACCCTTACGGAAGATACCTTTCTCCACTCGGATACGTATCACACTGTCAGCATTGAACGTCTTACGCAATGCCTCAGCCCACTTACTGAAAGGAAGATTCTTCACACAATTCTTCACTGCCGCTACGTCTTCACGCTTCCGTACATGGTAGGCAATACCCTTAAAACGTGGTTCTGACCACTTATATTGCTTCTTATGCTTACTGAAATAAGCCTCAAGTCCAGCCTCATCCTTGGCAGCTTTGTCCCAGACGGTGCGGTTGCTCATCTCAATCATCAGTAAACCGTCATGATATTCCTTAATGAGATTACGCAAATCAGCATCCTTCTCCTCCATATCAGCAAGTCTCTTGCTAAGTATCTGCTCCTTTGTCACACCACTGCCAGCCTGCTTTGCGAGAGAATCTATCTTCTGATCTATAATCTGTTCACGCAATCCACGCATAT
Organism: Prevotella histicola; assembly: GCF_055385135.1. NCBI lineage: Bacteria > Pseudomonadati > Bacteroidota > Bacteroidia > Bacteroidales > Prevotellaceae > Prevotella > Prevotella histicola. Next base: position 1,165,713 of record NZ_AP043793.1, read on the forward strand.
CAATGAACTGCATTATATCTGCACGAACCGAATCATAAGGAGGAAAATCTTCATGTCCTGTCATCTTAATGATATGATATCCAAACGGACTTAACACCGGTCTGCTGATTTCTCCAGGCTTCAACGACAGCATTGCAGCCTCAAACTCCTTCACAGTCTGACCCTTCTGAAGCGGTGGAAGTTCGCCACCCTTAACAGCAGAGGACGCATCAGCAGAATATCTCTTAGCCAATACTGCGAAATCAGCACCATGTTTCAAAGCCGTATAGATAGAATCAGCCAACACTTTTGCTGCTGCTTCTTCATCCTTAGTGGAGCGTTGATTCATTCCGATAAGGATATGAGAACACCGCCACAAGCCTCCATTAGCATTCACTTGCTGCTGCGTTTCACGATAAAGTCTGCGTGCCTCAGCCTCAACATCAGCGTCAGAGATCATCGTTGGGCGTACCTGCTGATCCCGATAATTCAGAAACTCTTGTTTAAACGACTTCAATGTATCAAGATGCGCATCCATTGCAGCCTGCACCTTGAGCTTATAATTGATAAAGAGGTCAAGATATTCATTCACACTCTTTTTATCTATTACCCCGTCAGAGTTATTCTTATTATAGGAATACTCAAATTCCGAACGACTCACTGGTCGCCCATTGATTGTCATGATAGTAGGGTCAGACTGCCCATAAGCCATTGTTGTGGAGAGCAGTGCGACTGACAGAATTACCTTGATTTTCATTGTTATCATTTAAAACGCACGTACCCTCTCCACTGATAAGACAGAGAAGAGGGCCGAATCTTTATACTCGTGTATTATTCTGGACGTGAATAGTTTGGTGCTTCACTGGTGATTGTGATGTCATGAGGATGACTCTCCATAACGCCAGCATTTGTGATTCGAGTGAACTTAGCATTGTGCAAATCTACGATAGAGCCTGCACCGCAATAGCCCATACCTGAACGAAGACCACCAGTCAGCTGATAAATAACCTCCTGAACAGTTCCTTTGTAAGGCACACGACCAGCAATACCTTCTGGAACAAGCTTCTTTGCGTCAAAGACATCACCCTGGAAATAACGGTCACGTGAACCATTCTTCTGCTCCATAGCCTCTAACGAGCCCATACCACGATAACTCTTGAACTTACGTCCATTGAAGATGATGGTGTCACCAGGAGACTCTTCAGTACCAGCAACAAGTGAACCTATCATCACCGAGCTACCTCCTGCTGCCAAAGCTTTGACAACATCGCCTGAATAACGCAAGCCACCATCAGCTATCAAAGGTACACCTGTCCCCTCAAGCGCTTTACAAACATCGTAAATAGCAGTCAGCTGTGGTACGCCAACACCTGCAACGACGCGTGTCGTACAGATGGAACCAGGACCAATACCAACCTTTACGGCGTCAGCACCATTGTCAACAAGGAACTTAGCAGCCTCACCTGTAGCTATATTTCCTACAACTACATCAAGGTTGGGGAAGGCAGACTTCACATCACGGAGCTTACCTATCACACCTGCGGAATGGCCATGAGCCGTATCAATGACGATGGCATCTACACCAGCTGCTACCAAAGCTTCAGCACGTTCCATGGTATCAGCTGTCACACCAACGCCAGCTGCCACACGCAAACGGCCCTTCTCGTCCTTGCAAGCCATTGGTTTATCCTTGGCTTTCGTAATATCTTTGTAAGTAATCAAGCCGACAAGATGATTCTCACGGTCGACTACTGGAAGTTTCTCAATCTTGTTTTCCTGCAGAATCTGCGCTGCTGCAGTAAGATCAGTCTGCTGATGAGTCGTAACAAGATTATCCTTTGTCATCACCTCATCAATGAGTTTGTCTAACCGACGTTCAAAGCGCAGGTCACGATTGGTCACGATACCAACCAGATGATTCTCTCCATCAACAACGGGAATACCACCAATATGATAGTCAGCCATCATGTCAAGCGCATCTTTTACCGTGCGTCCCTGACGAATAGTAACCGGATCATAGATCATTCCGTTCTCTGCTCGCTTCACAATCGCTACATTACGAGCCTGATCTTCGATGGTCATGTTCTTATGAATCACACCAATACCGCCTTCACGGGCAATGGCTATCGCCATAGAGCTTTCCGTTACGGTGTCCATAGCCGCTGTAACAAAAGGCACATTGAGGTCAATGTGACGTGAGAACTTGGTTTTCAACTCTACCTCTTTAGGCAGAACTTCAGAATAAGCCGGGATTAAAAGGACGTCATCGTAGGTCAATCCGTCCATCGTGATTTTATCTGCAACAAATGATGACATAGTGTATTAAGAAATTTATTGCATGCAAATTTACTAATTAAAATCCAAACATACAGGCTTTTTGCCGTTTTTCTCACCTGCCATTAAAAGTATTTAACGGCACAAGCAACAAGCATGTATTCATCCATTGACTAAAGACAGAATACTGTAAGATTTAAGTTTGCTTTCCATTTATCGATACATGAGCAAGCCAGCAATGATGGTCAATTGTAAAAAATGTTCACTTCAAGAAAACAAAAGATATCCTTTTACATTCTAAAAGGGCACCTTTTGCATGGTAAAAGATGCCCTTTTGAGACGCAAAAGACGCCCTTTTGCAACGTAAAAGGGCGTCTTTTAAAACGTGATTTATAACGGATTAACTATCACTTAGTTACAAAGTCATAAAAAGTCAGATATATAAAGAAAAACAAGAGAGCATCACTTTAAAATTGTAAAGTCATTTCAAAAGAAGAAAGAAGTCTCCTTTTCCTAAGGAGAACACAAACAATAAAAGGCACATCTCATATGTAAGATGTGCCTTTTAAACTATTTAATTAGCCATTTCTGACAGGAATTTGATTCGGACAAGACGAATAAGTTCTTCGCTATACTCACCGTCAAGATCTTCCATTGCAGCTTCTATATCGTCTGTTTCACTACTCATGAAATAATCATAGACATCATCTATCTGGTCTTCATCATAGACATCCTCAAGGAAATAATCAATGTTCAGCTTTGTTCCACTGTACACTATCTCTTCAACCTTGTACAAAAGATCATCAAAATCAAGCCCTTCAGCCGATGCAATATCATCAAGTGGCAACTGCCGGTCAATGCTTTGGATGATCTTTACCTTCTGCATTGACTTCTTTGCAACCGTCCGAACGCGCAGTTCTTCTGGTCTTTCAATATTGTTTTCCTCACAATATGACTTGATAAGCTCGTAGAATTCGCGCCCATAACGCTTAGCTTTACCAGCTCCTACACCTTGTATATTCTGCAACTCCTGCTCATTGACAGGGTACATCATTGCCATCTGCTCCAAAGAAACATCTTGAAAGATGACATAAGGAGGTATATCCAACTTATGTGCAACCTTCTTTCTAAGACTTTTCAGCATGGAGAAAAGCGTAGGATCAAGCACTGCCGTACCTGACATAGGCTCTTCATCAGACTCTTCATCCTTGAATTCAGTGTCCATCACTATCATAAACGATTCAGGAGACTTCATAAAGCGCTTCCCAGCGGCTGTTAATTTCAGCAGACCATAGTTGTCTACATCCTTCTTTAGGTATCCTGCAAGCAGCGCTTGACGCACAACAGGGTTCCATATCTTCGGATCTTCATCTTCACCAGCACCAAAATCGTCCAGTTCATCATGTTTATGATCCTTCTGATCATCAGTAGCTCTACCCTTTACAAAGTCTATCACATACTCCTGACGGAAGTTCTCTTTCAGTTCCTTTACAGCTTTTAGAATCGTCAGAAGATAGTCCTTGCCCTCTATCTTCGTCTTTGGATGAAGACAATTGTCGCACATGCCACAATTACATTTGGCATATTCTTCACCAAAATAATGAAGAAGCATCTTTCTCCGGCAGACAGAAGACTCAGCATAGGCTTCTGTTTCCTGTAACAACTGACGCCCAATATCCTGCTCAGCGACCGGCTTTCCCTCCATGAACTTCTCAAGTTTCTTCAGGTCATTCTTAGAGTAGAACACGATACAAATGCCCTCTTCGCCATCGCGCCCAGCACGTCCCGTCTCTTGATAATAACCTTCAAGGCTTTTCGGGATATCATAATGGATAACAAAACGCACATCTGGTTTATCGATTCCCATACCGAAAGCTATCGTTGCAACAATTACATCAATCTCTTCCATCAGGAAATCGTCCTGTGTTTTTGACCGAGTTTCAGAGTCAAGGCCAGCATGATAAGGTGCCGCTTTTATATCATTGGCTTGCAGAATGGCTGCCAATTCTTCTACTTTCTTCCGAGATAGACAGTAAATGATACCACTTTTACCTGCATGTTGCTTGATAAACTTGATGATTTGCTTGTTAGTGTCATCGTCATTCTTCTTTGGTCGTACTTCATAATAGAGATTCGGACGATTAAAAGAGCTCTTAAACTCTGCACAATCCTCTATCCCCAAGCTGCGAATGATGTCCGTTCGCACCTTATCAGTAGCCGTTGCAGTGAGTGCAATGACTGGCGCCAGCCCTATTGTCTCTATGGCATGACGAATCTTTCGATACTCTGGGCGGAAGTCATGTCCCCACTCTGAGATACAATGTGCCTCATCAATAGCATAAAAACTTATCTTCACTGACTTCAGGAATTCCATATTCTCCTCCTTATTCAGTGACTCTGGAGCAACATAAAGTAATTTAGTACGCCCTGAAAGGATGTCGGCACGTACGTTGTCTATCTCAGCTTTCTTTAAAGAAGAGTTCAAGTAATGAGCCACACCATCCTCCTCGCTGATACCATTGATGACATCCACCTGGTTTTTCATCAATGCTATTAACGGGGAAACGACAATTGCCGTACCGTCCATAATAAGAGATGGGAGCTGATAGCAGAGACTTTTACCGCCTCCTGTTGGCATTAACACGAACGTATCACACCCTGCTAATAGGTTACGGATAATAGACTCTTGGTCACCTTTGAACTTATCAAAGCCAAAATAGTGTTTTAGTTTTTCGGTAAGATTGACTTCTTTTGTCATGCTAATAGTTGTTTCTATTCTTTTCCTTGGTCGGTTTGATAGAAAAACATACAGTCTGCAATGGAAATTTCTATCCAAAGCAGACCGTATGGATATGATATTAGTTTGTTTCTGCTTTCTGAATATGGGCTTTATCAAGCTGTTTCCGGACATATTCATCCGTCACTTCGAAGTGCTTGATACGTCGAGATGGAACATCAAACATAGCATCCATCATCACAGCTTCTACTATTGAGCGCAAGCCACGAGCCCCAAGCTTATACTCAACGGCCTTATCTACGATGTAATCAAGAGCTTTCTCCGTGAAAGTCAGTTCTATTCCATCCATATGGAACAGCTTTATATACTGCTTAATAATGGAATTCTTCGGTTCAACAAGAATCTTACGCAGTGCAGCTCGGTCCAATGGGTTAAGATAAGTGAGCACTGGTAGACGACCTATTATCTCTGGAATCAAACCAAAAGACTTCAAGTCTTGTGGTAAAACATACTTCATCAGGTCACTCTTGTCTATCTTTGCAACATTCTGCACAGAGTTATAACCAACCACATGGGTGTTAAGTCGCTGTGCAATCTTACGTTCTATGCCATCAAAGGCACCACCACATATGAAGAGAATGTTCTTTGTATCAACATGGATATAGTCCTGATCAGGATGCTTACGACCACCCTTTGGCGGGACATTCACCATGGTTCCCTCCAACAGTTTCAGTAATCCTTGCTGAACACCTTCACCACTTACGTCACGTGTAATACTTGGATTGTCACTCTTGCGGGCTATCTTATCAATCTCATCGATGAAAACAATACCGCGTTCAGCGGCAGCTACGTCATAATCTGCCACCTGTAACAAACGAGAGAGAATACTTTCAACATCCTCACCCACATATCCAGCCTCTGTAAATACCGTTGCATCAACAATAGTAAAGGGGACATCGAGGAGTTTTGCTATGGTTTTTGCAAGCAAAGTCTTACCAGTTCCTGTTGAACCAACCATAATAATGTTGCTCTTCTCTATCTCTACGCCATCGTCATCCTTAGGTTGTTGCAGACGTTTATAATGATTATAGACTGATACAGACAGGTAACGCTTAGCTTCATCCTGTCCTATGATATATTCATCAAGATACTCTTTTATCTCCTTTGGCTTAGGAACTTTCTTCATTTCGAAGGCTTCTTCCTTCTTTCCTTGTTCCAAAGCACCTGTTTGCATGACTATATTGTAAGCTTGTTGAGCACAATCCTCACAAATATAACCATTCAAACCAGTTATAAGGAGTTTCACATCCTTCTCGCTTCTACCACAAAAACTACACTTTTTCTGGGGCATTATCTACTTCTTTTCTTATTAAAATTTCATCAATCATGCCGTATGCTTTAGCTTCTTCGGCATTCATCCAATAGTTACGATCACTGTCATTCCACACTTTCTCAAATGTTTGATGAGAGTGTTTACTGATGATTGTGTAGAGTTCTCTCTTAAATTTAAGAATCTCCTGGGCTTCAATTTCAATATCGGAAGCCTGTCCCTGAACACCACCGAGCGGCTGATGAATCATCACACGGCTGTGTGTCAAGGCTGATCGTTTACCTTCCTGACCTGAGACAAGCAATACTGCTGCCATAGAAGCAGCCATACCTGTACAGATTGTAGCTACATTGCTGGATATAAACTGCATCGTATCATAGATACCTAAGCCTGCTGTAACGCTTCCACCAGGAGAGTTTATATAGATAGAGATGTCTTTCCCCGGGTCAACTGAATCCAAATAGAGCAATTGAGCCTGCAAAGTATTAGCTGTATAGTCGTCTATCGCAGTACCAAGGAAGATAATACGATCCATCATCAGTCGCGAAAAAACATCCATCTGAGTAACATTCAGCTGACGTTCTTCCAAGATATATGGGTTCAGATATTGCGCTTGTGATTTTACGACATCATCAAGTACCATACCGTTCATCCCAAGATGCTGAGTTGCATATTTCCTAAAATCGTTCATAGTCTTTCCTTTCTTATATATAATAATGTGACAAAAATAGAGGTTATCGACCTCCTAATCATTGTCGTCAGTACAAAGAGCATGCCACGAAAGCGGCTTCTCAAAGCTTATCTTAGACAAAGATAAGGAAAAAAATCGATAACCTCTATATAAGTAAATAATATTTTTTCCTAAAAAATATTATTCATTTACGAGTTTATTAAACTCTTCAAGGCTTACACTCTTCTTGTTTAGTTTCACAACATCCTTCAATGTAGCAGCCAATTTACGGTCAAGTGCAGCCTCAACGAATGAGTCTATGTTCTCACGTTTCTTCAACATCTCATCAGCATAGCCGTTAAGATAATCATCAGGAACGTTATTCATGCCATATTGAGCAAACTGAGCACGTGCCATCTGGCGTGCACTCTCACGTACATCATTGTCATCAACCTTGATGCCATGTGCCTGTGCCAACTGTTCCTTTATGAGATGCCAAGTAAGTTCTTTGATGCTTTGTTCGTAATTCTTATCAACGAACTCCTCTCCCTTGTCTTGGTTGTTAGCCAACATGATACGTTTCAAGATAGCATCAGGGAATGTTAGCTTGCCAACCTTTTTCTCACAATAAGCGCGAAGGTCCTGGATAAACTTATAATCAGAGTCACCCTTCAGCTGTTCAGCCAAGCCTTCTGCTATAGCCTTACGGAAACCAGCTTCGTCTTTGATGTCAGCAGCCTCACCATAAACACTCTTCCAGAGCTCAGCATTGTTCTCTGCCTTTACGAAACGAGATATTTCTGTAATCTGGAAAGAGAAATCTCCCTTGTGTTCAGCCACCTCTTCTTTCTTAATCTTAAGTAAAGAAGAAACCTCAATCTCGTTATCTGGATAAGCCTTAGTTGGGTTGAAAGTAATGATATCACCAACCTTTGCACCATCAAACAGCTTCTTCTGCTTGTCAACTTTGATAAACTGTGGCATTAATGATGCACCCTCAACAGTGATACCACCCTCAAGAGTATTACCATTCTTATCCAATTCGCGAAGATCACCCTTCAACAAGTCACGCTGTTCTGGGTCATATGTCTCAGCTTTGTCGTAGTGTCCTGCACGACTCTGGAACATTTCAACCTGCTGATCGATAAGTTTATCATCAACAGCAATGTCATAGTAGTCAATCTTGTTCTTACCACTAAGCTCTATTTTGAACTCTGGAGCTACAGCAATATCAAACTTGAATACGTATGGAGCATCCTTTTCCAGATCAACAGCTTCCTGACCTTCTGCAGACATGGGCTGTCCCAACATCTGAATCTTATTGTCAGTAATGTACTTCTGCAGGTTCTCTCCAAGAATCTTGTTGATAGCTTCCATCTTAACCTGTGGCCCATACTGACGCTTAATCATACCCATTGGTACCTGTCCTTGACGGAAACCAGGTATATTGGCACGCTTGCGATAGTCCTTAAGGGTTTTCTCAACCTCATCCTTGTAGTCAGACTCTTCGACAGTCAGGGTCATCAGACCGTTAACCTTGTCGGGATTCTCAAATGAAATTTTCATCTCTGATGTTATGTATTTATGTTTATTATTATTTATCAATTACTTATATTTGCAAAGAAGGCACATTAACCCCTTGCAACTTTGGATTGCAAAGATACTCAAAAAAAAGCACATCCTTATAATATATAGGTGGAAAAATGCTTTTTTAACCTCCTATTCTTCTGCTTCTTTGGCCTCTTCCTGTGCTCGCTTTCTTTGGTCGAGCAACTGGAAGTCCTTCTTCTGAAGAACAAAATCCGTACCAAGATACTTCTCTTTCACTATCTTGTTTGCAGCCAACTCCTCTGGTGTACCTTTGAAAAGGATACGACCTTCAAAGAGAAGATAGGCACGATCCGTGATATTCAGCGTCTCATGGACATTATGGTCAGTGATAAGAATACCAATATTACGGAATTTCAAACGCCAGACAATATGTTGAATATCCTCCACAGCAATAGGATCGACACCTGCAAACGGCTCATCAAGCATAATAAACTTTGGGTCTATCGCCAAACAACGGGCTATCTCACAACGCCGGCGTTCACCTCCTGAAAGTCTATCACCGAGATTCTTACGCACTTTCTCCAAGCGAAACTCACGTATAAGGCTCTCCATCTTGTCAATACGTTCCTGCTTTGACAGTTTCGTCATCTCCAAAACGCTCATGATATTATCCTCCACACTCATCTTACGGAAGACACTTGCCTCCTGTGGAAGATAACCAATACCAGCACGTGCACGCTTATAAACAGGGTAATTCGTAATCTCCTGGTCATCAATATACACATGTCCTTCGTTCGGAACGACAAGTCCTGTGGTCATATAGAAGGATGTTGTCTTGCCGGCACCATTCGGTCCGAGCAGTCCAACAATCTCTCCTTGCCTGACATTGATACTCACACCATTTGCAACGGTACGTTTTCCGTATCGCTTCACAAGCTTATCTGTCCTAAGAACGCTTCCTTCTCCGTCAGGGCGCACTACGATATTATCTGTCTCGCTCATAGCTTTTCATCATTTTGTCATTGGAAAAAGAATATCCAATCGCTGCAAAATTACGAAAATTAAAGCACATACCTACTAATAAAGGTAGAAAAAGAAAGTACCAATTTAGAATTATCAACATGGGAATAGGTTATAATAAACATATTTTAGAGTAATAAAATATTTATAAGAAAGGGCTTTTCAACTCGGCAGATGCAAGTTAAATATTGTCTTTCATGTTTATATCTCTAATTTTTTAGTTATTTTTGCAAATAAAAACTATATAAAAAATCATGCTTATCTTTAAGTGGTTGAATACATTTGGCAAGTATCTCATGCTCATGGGGCGCACCTTTAGTCGCCCAGAACGCATGCGAATGTTCCTGAAACGCTATGTTAAAGAGATGTCACAGTTGGGAGTTGACTCTATCGGCATCGTCTTGCTCATCTCATTTTTCATTGGTGCTGTTATATGTATCCAGATAAAGCTCAACGTACAGAGCCCTTGGATGCCCCACTGGGTATCGGGTTATGTAACGAGAGAGATCATGTTGCTGGAGTTCTCCAGCAGTATCATGTGTCTTATTCTGTCAGGAAAAGTAGGTTCAAACATAGCATCTGAGCTGGGAACAATGCGCGTTACGCAACAGATTGATGCTCTTGAAATCATGGGTATCAACTCTGCAAGCTATCTGATACTGCCCAAAACACTGGGACTGATCACGATCATGCCGTTCTTAGTCATCTTCTCTGCAGCAACAGGTATCGTCGGAGCTTATGCCACAGCATACCTCGGACATATCATAACACCGACAGATCTGACTGCAGGTATCCAACATAATTTCAACCCATGGTTCATGTGGATGAGTATCATTAAGGGTATCTTCTTTGCTTTCATCATCTCTACTGTATCGTCATATATGGGCTACACTGTCAAAGGTGGTAGTGTTGAGGTGGGCAAAGCATCTACTGACGCCGTAGTATCTTCAAGTGTTCTCATCCTCTTTAGTGATGTTTTCCTCACACAGATGCTAAGTTAAAAGACAAGAATAGAAGGCAGTCGAGGGATGAAAGGGAGTTAAGATACCCCCATAACTCCATCACCAAGAATTATGAACATAGCACAGGGAAGCATAAAAAAATGAAGAAACAACATCATTCTACCCAGTGACTAACATTACATTTATACAGAACAGTTTCAACAACGATACTCAAAACTTGAGGAAACAAGTAAGTTGCAGAATGCATTTCGCTATGAAATAGTAAATAAGCATGCAGCAACAAACAGAGAGAACAAGACCAACGTCTTCACTCACTTTCATACTTTGACTCCTCATGACTTCTGAAAATTATGATTGAAGTAAAACATCTCTATAAGTCATTCGGTGACAAAGAAGTACTGAAGGACATCAATACTGTCTTTGAAGATGGTAAAACGAACCTCATCATCGGACAGAGTGGTGCGGGAAAGACCGTACTTATGCGCTCACTCACAGGACTTATCGACCCAACAAAGGGTGAAGTGCTCTATGATGGTCGTAACTTTGTCAACATGAACAAGAAGGAAAAGATTCTCATGCGCCGTGAAATGGGTATGATTTTCCAAGGATCAGCACTCTTCGATTCGCTTACTGTGCTTGAGAATGTGCGTTTCCCACTTGATATGTTTTCGGACATGAGCGCACTAGAACGTGACAAAAGAGCACAGGAATGCTTAGACCGAGTGAACCTAAACGGTGCTGAAGAGAAGTTCCCTGGTGAGATTTCAGGTGGTATGCAGAAGCGTGTAGCTATCGCACGTGCCATCGTTATGACCCCAAAATATCTTTTCTGCGACGAACCTAACTCAGGTTTGGACCCTAAAACATCACTCGTCATTGACGAATTGTTGTCAAGTATCACCCGTGAATTTAACATGACGACGATTATCAATACGCATGATATGAACTCCGTGATGGGAATTGGTGACAACATTGTCTTTATTGCAGATGGTAAAAAGGAATGGCAAGGCAACAAAGACACGGTCATCTCTTCCCGAAACAAGAAACTCAACGATCTTGTCTTCGCATCAGATCTGTTCAAGAAGGTGAAGGATGTAGAACTGGCACAAGAGGATTAATCCTCTTTTTATAGCCGTTCAGAACAAGAAAGTTCAGATAAACACATCACACTTGGTTCTCTTCTAAAAGGTAGAAGAGAAACTTATGATGTAAAAATAAATCACATTGCGAATTCCAAAGGGGCTCTTTCGCATTGTAAAAGATGCCCTTTTGCAATGTAAAAGATGCCCTTTTAACACGTAAAAGGTGCCCTTTTGAATGGTAAAAGGGCACCTTTTATTTTGCTATTCTCAATCTTTTGATTCTCTGATAGTTACAAAAGCGAGAATTAAAGATTTTCTTTTATTTCCTAAATGATTGACCGTCTCTAATGTAAAACTATTTCTAATCAGAACCGTTTGGGTACTATAACGATTAGAAATGGGAGCAACATGCTATCGCATGATCCACTTACCCTTCTTCTTCACCATAGGTACTATGACCTGTTCGGTCGTCTTATCGCCATAATGGAAAAGCAGAAAAACACTCGCCGCACTGTCCTTTCCAGTGAAAACAGATGAACCAATCGATACAGAATTGATACCATGATGCACACTATCCTGCATAGCTACGAACTTACGAAGGTTGATAAGCAGTTGTTCTCGATACGTATCAGGCAGCTTATCAGGTCTATTTTCGGCATTAAGGAACGCATCATATTTCCCCTTCAACAGGAGTTCGTAATAGTGTTTGGCTGCTTGCGCAGCCAAATTACCTTGCTCTACAGCTTTCTTTTTCTCGCTACAAGCTGCCAACAACAGAACTCCTGCAAGTAAGAAAGCCGAAAAGAGTTGCTTCATACTCATCATGTAATATTACTTCTGACGGATAAAGATATTAATAGGACAGCCATGCAACTGCCAATTCTCACGCATCTTGTTTTCCAAGAAACGGCGATACTGCTCCTTAACGTACTGCGGTAAGTTCGCATAGAACACGAAAGAAGGAATCTGCGTATTAGGAAGTTGTGAACAATACTTTATCTTTATATACTTACCTTTTACTGACTGTGGTGGCGTTGCCTCAATAATTGGCAGCATAACTTCATTCAATTTTGTCGTACCAATGTGTATCTTTCGGTTCTGATATACCTCTTTGGCGGTCTCAAGAACCTTGAAGATACGCTGTTTTGTCAGTGCTGAAGCAAAGATAATAGGGAAATCAACAAACGGAGCCATACGACTACGGATGGCATTTTCGAAGGTCGTAATAACCTTCTGATCCTTATTCTCAACAAGATCCCACTTATTTACAACTACAACAAGGCTCTTGTTGTTACGCTGAATAAGCTGGAAGATATTCATATCTTGCGCCTCTATACCACGAGTTGCATCCAACATAAGGATACAAACATCAGAGTTTTCTATACTCCGAATGGAACGCATGACACTATAAAACTCTAAATCTTCGGTCACTTTGTTCTTTCGACGAATACCAGCTGTGTCAACAAGATAGAAATCAAAGCCAAACTTAGTATATCGGGTATAGATACTATCACGGGTAGTGCCGGCAATTTCAGTTACAATATTACGATCTTCACCAATGAAAGCATTGATGATACTTGACTTTCCAGCATTAGGACGACCAACAACTGCAAAACGTGGGATATCCTGATCAATGCTTTCATCAGGTGCATCCTTCAACTTCTCAAGTACAAGATCAAGCAAATCACCTGTTCCTCCACCCGTTGCTGCACTGATACAGATGGGATCTCCCAATCCAAGCTTATAGAATTCAGCTGCCTGATAATACTCTCCACTGTTGTCAACCTTATTGGCAACAAGGATAACAGGGAGCTTTGTGCGGCGCAGAATCATTGCCACATCCTCGTCCCAGTCGGTAACACCAGTCTCTGCATCAACCAAAAAGAGTACGAGATCAGCCTCTTCTGTCGCCACAAGCACCTGCTTGCGGATAGCATCTTCAAATATATCATCTGATTTAACAACCCAGCCTCCTGTGTCAACAACAGAGAATTCACGGCCATTCCACTGACATTTGCCATACTGACGGTCACGTGTTGTACCAGCAGTATCGCTCACAATGGCGTGACGAGTTTGGGTTAAACGGTTGAAAAGGGTGGACTTTCCTACATTAGGGCGTCCCACAATCGCTACTAAATTTGCCATTTTTATTGGTCTTTTACCTCCTCACAACATAAGAATCAATCTCATATGCATTGTAAGAAGACTCCAGATGTGGTCAAGCATCCGATGAATATTTGCCGAGGATGACCACTCCCCAGCCCTCACAGTATGTGAGAGTAAGCCTTACTAAACAGTTAAGGCAATTGATTCGGAAACTAACATTTCCCTTTTTTGTTGCTTTTACCATCCATATATTCCTATATTAAACCACTCATATTAACTAATCATGGACTGACAATATAAGTAACAATGGATTTTTATAGCCTTATCCAAACAGACTCCTATGGAGAATTATCCTCCTTCGGAGATGTTTAGAGAGGCGTTTTTACTCTGGATTATATCCAAAGTTATTCAGTTCTTTCTGTGAATTACGCCAATCTTTATCAACCTTCACATAAGTTTCAAGGAAGATTTTCTTATCAAAGAAACGCTCAAGACTCTTCCTGGCTTCGGTAGAGACCTTCTTCAAAGCCATTCCCTGGTGTCCGATAATGATTCCTTTTTGGCTGCTTCGCTCAACATAGATAATCGCATTGATATGAATCTGACGATCATCTTCCTTGAAACGTTCTATCACAACCTCTACGGAATAGGGTATCTCCTTGTCATAATAACGAAGAATCTTCTCACGAATTATCTCTGAGACAAAGAACTTTGCAGGCTTATCTGTCAGCTGATCCTTATCAAAGAAGGCTGGACTTTCAGGCAATAACTCGAGAATACGCTTCATTAGGATGTCTATACCAAACTTATTCTTGGCTGAAAGAGGCAGTATTTCTGCATTAGGGAGTAGCTTATGCCACGTCTCAACAAGATTGCCGAGCTTCTTCTGGTCGCTTTCATCAATCTTATTGATAAGAAGTATCACAGGAATCGTCATCTTTGAGACCTTATCCAAGAAGTCCATGTTCTTCTCAGGGTTCTCAACAACATCCGTAACATAAAGAAGTATATCAGCATCAGCTAACGCTGACTCTGAAAACTGGAGCATCATCTCCTGCATCTTATAGTTAGGTTTCAGAACACCTGGTGTGTCTGAGAAAACAATCTGGGCATCATCCGTATTCACAATGCCCATAATACGGTGGCGGGTGGTCTGTGCCTTAAAGGTTGCAATACTCAGTTTCTCACCGACAAGTTGATTCATCAGTGTGCTTTTTCCTACATTTGGATTGCCGACTATGTTTACAAAACCTGCTTTATGCATAATGAATAATATTCAAAACAAAAAAAACGCACCTATCCTTATTGATAAAGAAAGATGCGTTCTTTTATTTATAACAATTTGAAGTCTTTACTTCTTAACCGCTGCAGAATCTCCGTCGTATGCCCACTTATAATAAGAAGCACCATTAACGAAGCCCGCCCCGAAGGCTGTAAAGATGATATTATCACCTTTCTTCAGTTGTGACTCAAAGTCCCAGAGCACAAGTGGCATACAAGCTGCACTGGTATTACCATAACGTTGGATATTTACCAGCACCTTCTCCATAGGTACACCAATTCGTTTAGCGACTGCCTCAATGATACGTAAGTTTGCCTGATGGCATACAACGTAATCAATATCATTCTGAGTCAAGCCGTTGCGCTCTAACAAGGCTGCACAATCATCACCCATTGCTGTAACAGCATAACGGAAAACGGTGCGACCTTCCTGATAAGTATAGTGCAAACGGTGATCAACAGTGAAGCGAGATGAAGGACAAACAGAGCCACCTGCCTTCACATGAAGGAATGGAAGTCCCTTGCCATCGGTACGATGATAAGAGTCTATTAGACCTATACCCTCTTCAGTTGTACCTTCTACCATTACCGCACCTGCGCCATCACCAAACAAAGGACATGTTGCACGATCACGATAATCAGTAATTGCCGACATCTTATCAGCACCAATCACAATGATTCGCTTATGCCTTCCACTCTGAATCATGTTGCAAGCAACATCGAAAGCATACATAAAGCCGCAACATGCAGCAGCGAAGTCAAATGCGAAAGCATTCTTCAAACCCAACTTACCCAAGACTATTGAAGCCGTAGATGGGTGTGGGTAATCTGGAGTCGTAGTGGCAACGATAACAGCATCAATACTATCAGGGTCAGCACCCGTCTTCTTCATCAGAAGCTTAGCCGCCTTTCGTGCCATATAAGAGGTACCGAGTCCTTCTTCTGTAAGGATGCGGCGCTCTTTAATACCTGTACGAGTGGTGATCCACTCATCGTTGGTATCAACCATGCGAGACAATTCCTCATTGTTGAGGACATAGTCTGGCACATATCCTGCGACACCTGTTATGATCGCATTGATATTACTCATATTTATTCAGCTGTTTCCTTTACGACAGCAACCTTACCACGATAGTAACCACAAGTTGGGCAAACAGTGTGGTAAACATAATAAGCACCACAGTTAGGGCATACTGCCAATGTAGGAGCAACTGCCTTATCGTGAGTTCTTCTCTTAAGCGTACGAGTCTTTGACTGTCTTCTTTTTGGATGTGCCATAATTCTTTAAACGTTTAATATTTTTTATTTTTTCAATTTTAATAGAGCTTCCCAGCGCGGATCCATTGGCTGTTCGTCTTCCTGACCGCTTCGGGCGGCAGAGTGCTCTTCAAGAGCTCGTACCATAGCAGGGTTGCATTTTCCAGGTGCATGCACATGCTTGATAGGGATTGCGAGAGCTATGAATTCGTAGAGGTACCATGCAACATCGAGTATTCCTTCGTCCTCGGCCACCGTTACAAGGTCATCCTCCTCTGAGTTTTCTGTTCCTAATCGTACTTCGAGACGCTGTGTCGTCTCTATGGGCTGCTCCATCAGTTCCAAACAGATATCACATGGTACAAGTACCATGCCTGTCTCATGAAAGTCGAGGGTAAAGAAATCATTTCCCGTGCGCACAATATCAAGCGAAACATGCACACGCCCTTGACTTACTTCGGGAGCGTCTATCGCCTTAAAGTAAGTATCATCCAGGTCAAATGTAAGGTGATTTGCACCTTCTTTCAGACCCTTCAAATCGATCTTAAGGGTTTCTAAGTCCATAATTGGGTTGCAAAGTTACGAATATTTTTCTGATATTAAGCAAATTATAAGTAAAAAAGTGTTGGGTCAAACTTACAAAACGATGATATCACCTTTTATACTTTATGTATTAATAAACTATCGTTGGTTGGTCTACATTTCTCATATTAGTTAGTTATTAGTGCCTTACAACATACTTAATAATGCAAGGAAAGGATGTACCCTACTCTTTCTTAATTATGTACTGCAGCCCATCACCTATGGAGTTAATGCCCACCACTTATGCAGTTGATGGCAAGCACCAATCGTGTTAAGGAGATAACACTCTACCAAAAGACACCAACCGAGTTATTTATTCTTTTCGATACTGCAATAACTTACTATATACTTTGCTCGCAGAAACTACTTTATCTCATCACAATAATAACTCATTTCCCCACCAGTATCACCTATCTCCACATCAGCTTTGTACCAACTAACTGTATCACTACAAGCTGCTAAGGCCAACACACACACTGCCATTAATGGCAAAAAAAGATTCTTTATTTTCATAATCTAGAAATATGTAAGTTATATGAGTTACAAAGTTACACTTTACTTTTTAGCAAAACAATACAAACTTATGATAATTTTTATGTATTTTAACCCTTAAAATGTAATGATCTTGTATTTTATCCTCATAAATAACGAGTATATTACTTCGTTAGTCATATTGATAGTAAAATAATAATTAGGAAATGGGGACTATTTTCTGGGAAAATAGATAGCTTCGTAATTAATAATAAACTGTCAACAATAATTTAACCTTCATCAACGTTAAGAAATCATATGCAGTGGACAGACAGAATCCGACAAGTGAAAATATTCCTTGTAGTGGCAGCTATTCTCATAGCTGTCGCTTCATTGTTAGTGTCTCGTTCTCTAACTCATGACTTAGCTCAGCAGGAACGCAGTCATATGGAGGTCTGGGCTGAAGCTATGCGCTCATTAAGCGAAGCTGAAGACAATACTGATTTAAGCTTAGTACTAAAGGTTCTAGATGAAAATAACACAATACCAGTGGTAGTCTTAGACCGTGATGGTGCTGTAACTGAATACCGAAACATCGAGATAAAAGCACGAAATGCCAAGGATAGTGTACAGGTCGTGACCAATCAGGCAATACAAATGCGCGATGCTGGACAGGTTATTCGTATTCCATTAAATAAGAGCCATAAAGACTATATAGATGTTTGCTATGGAGAATCGCTCATGTTGAAGCGCATAGCTGTATATCCTTATATTCAATTAGGGGTGGTAATGCTCTTCGTCGTCGTTGCTATCTTCGCATTGCTAACGTCTAAGCGGGCAGAACAAAACAAGGTGTGGGTAGGGTTGAGTAAAGAGACTGCTCACCAATTGGGTACTCCTATTTCTTCCTTAATGGCATGGACAACCATCCTAAAAGAGACTTATCCTAATGATGATCTCTTACCAGAAATGGACAAAGATATTCAGCGATTGCAACTGATAGCTGACCGTTTCTCAAAGATTGGCTCTCTGCCAGAACCCGTTCCGGCAAGTCTGAACGAAGTTCTGAACCATGTTGTCGATTACATGGACCGACGTACCTCACGCCGAATAACGATGAAGACGGATTTCCCTTCCGAAGATGTAATTGTCAAGATGAATGCTTCACTCTTCGAATGGGTGATAGAAAACCTCTGCAAAAATGCTGTTGACGCAATGGGAGGTGAAGCAGGAAGCATTACGTTACACCTGGAAGAAAATGACCATCGCGCCATTATCGAAGTCACAGATACGGGTAAAGGAATAAAGAAGAAAGACATACGAAATGTGTTCCGACCTGGTTTTACCACCAAAGAACGTGGATGGGGGCTAGGACTGAGCCTCGCAAACCGTATCATTGAGGAATATCATCATGGAAAGATCTTTGTAAAGAACTCTGAAGTTGGGGCTGGTACCACTTTCCGCATAGAACTTAGGAAAGACTAAACACTCTAGAAAGGCTTACCACATCAACATAAATCTATGTTACAAAACAAAAAACCTTAAAGCTAATGCTTTCTTTAAGGCATAAACAAGGTATAGGATGAGCATATCAATAGATATTCTCTACGATAAGACACCCCCTCTTAATGTATCAGAATCCCCTAATTAAGTTTAATTTTTAGTTGCTGTCACTTTTAACACTTCGTGTAATGGGTTTATATTCAGATGATTAAAGGCGAGAATAGAGTGACAGAAATGACAGCAAAATCAGGAATGGGATGTAATTGACTTTTGTTCTTGGGTGGAAAGGGAAACTGATAGTTATGGGATACGCCTGTTTGTGGTAAAACGCTCCGGTACAGTTCCTTGTAAACTTATCCGTCTTGACGCATATCACCGCACCATTACGGTCTAATCAGAAATATGTTTACAGTGATTTGAAGCTGCATGTCTATAAAATCACGAGATATACCAAGCATTCAGACTTGTATACCATTCGCTATCAAAGACTTACAAATTCCGTTCCAAAAGGTGCCCTTTTACCGTGCAAAAGGGCGTCTTTTACACCTCAAAAGAGCACCTTTTACCATGCGAAAGGGCATCTTTTACTTTACGAAAAACCACCTACTATTCCCAATTTATGAATCTTTATTACAACCCTTCTTATGCCCTTTTCCCTTTCATAACAAGCGAGTATCTCGCTCTCTGCATAGTTAATCGAACATCATAAAAACGACCACCTTTCAATTTTCCTGTCACTCCCGTCACTCCTCCCCATGTCACAATACATTGGTAACAAAGCATTTACGCGAAATATTAAAAGTGACAGCAACTAAAAACAAAAACTATGTTAGGGTTTTAGAGTAACAATGAACTATACAATACCAAAGAGTGTAACTGCGGAAAAGTTAATCTTTCCTTATTGCCATAAAGATGTAATGGACATTTGAAAGGTTGAATCCCTCACTCAGGATTCAACCTTAAATTTTACTTAATAGCAAGAGGTTTAACGTATGCTAACAGCCATAAATATGGATACAATGCCGATAGCCATACCCTTATATCTATTTCTTTTTTAATTTACTTTTGAAAAGTATACTCTGAGAACTAAAAGGGCAATATAAAGGATACTTTGAAAACAAACTGTCATTTGCATTTATTTGAATCTTGTTCCTCTTAATCGCCTCGATTCTGATATATATATAGTCTCTCCGTTCATCATCAAATTCGATTGCAGGATAGGCCGTACCATCTAGATCTTCATCAATTTCTGGATCATAATCTAAATGAGCCTTTGCTATTCCTGATATGCTATCTTGAAGCCCACGCTTCTTATTTTTTACATATATTTTGTAAAGGATTTCACTCTGACTAAGATAGTGGATTCTTATCATCTGTATTAATGTATCATTCTCCATCAAATAAGATACTTCTAAAGAACTTTCTCTTTTCTTCTGAGCATGTCTAAAAGATAATGATTGTGTCACCATCGATGACTTATTTTTATTATTCGTTTTTAGACATTCACTATTCTTTTGATCAGAAATACAACTCATTGTTATAAACAAAATGAAGCATAAAATTAAATATCTCATAATAGTTTTTATTTTATCTAGTTTCTCTATATGACGTTGTGCGTCCGTTTATTGGTAAGACTTGTAGTGGTTCCTTGCTAGGAGTGTATCCCCTAGGATAGACATAAGTCATCTTTGCTTTGAAAGGTGAAAGATTAACTTGATCGTGTTGATTCCCACCTAAAAGAATGATATTACCTCGTGCATTCATCCCAACAACAAATGCAACATGCCCATGTCCTCCACCATACGATAGAACAGCGATACACCCATAAACAGGTTTACTAATTCTTTTTCCCCATGTCAACCAAGACTGTGAACTAGCACTATTTGTTCCATCGTACCGTAGCTCTTCATGATACGCTCACCGGCAGCATTGTAAGTGTAACTACTTGTCTTACGTTATCACTTAAGACCATGAGTCGGTTGTCCTCATCCCAGTACATCTCCCTCGTTGTGTTGGTACTGTCATTTGTCACCAGCATTGGATTACCGTTGGAATCGTAGGTGTAATGGTCGTGACCAATCTGTGTTGGAGCCGTTTTCTGTAGGTAAGAAGTGGAAATAAAGTATGTACATTCACTCATTTATCAAATGGAAAACTCTTCCATCTTGTAATCTATAAGAGACTATACCTTTTCCTTTATCCCATATCACTTCATCTATACCCAATAAAGGTTGATTGCTCCCTTGTTCTGAATTAACCCCATTTTTGAAGGAAATACTGGTGGCAGCTCTATTCAAACATACTTCATTTGAATATAACCCACCGAAAGAGATTTCTGCGACAAACGTAGAAT
The DNA here is from genome assembly GCF_055385135.1 of Prevotella histicola. Taxonomy (NCBI): domain Bacteria; kingdom Pseudomonadati; phylum Bacteroidota; class Bacteroidia; order Bacteroidales; family Prevotellaceae; genus Prevotella; species Prevotella histicola. The sequence continues at coordinate 1,186,871 of NZ_AP043793.1, forward strand.
CCATGTTCTTACTTATTATAAATACGCCTTTCCACCATTTGGAATCATGCTTAATTTTGAAATCAATAGATGCATTGGCTATATATTCATATTGTCCTTCTAACCAATTACATGATTTTAAGTCTGTAATTGGAATATCTTTTTTATTACAAACTTTTTTTTCAATAAAAGCAAAAGAATCTATTGACAAACCATCTGTAAATCGGATGTTCTCTTTTCCATCATAGATATTAATCCACTTCATCTCTTCTCCAGAAAGATGTGTCTTTTTGCAATATGGAAGCCCACAGGATATTAAACATAATACCATTAATGGGATATACTTTTTTATTTTCATCTGAACTTAATTAATTTGGAAGTTTAATGTGAACAAAGTTATCTATAGAATGATGCCATAAATAGTCATGTGATTCTATTAGAATCCTTCTTCCTTTTGCCCCTATTCCAATATTATCTTGTAAATTGCTTAGGGGATCTCCGCCTAAACGTATTAGCCCCCACAGGGCTTTTTTTCCAATTATTTGATAATCTGTAACATTTTGTAGTGTTCCAAGATTATTTATAGATTTCGTCCGATCACTTACCGATGCCCGATTGAAAGTGATTGCAGCTTTTCCCGTTGCCATGCTTGCAGCGGCAGCTAATCCTCCTCCCAAAGAATGCCCTACAAATGTGAGTTCAGAATCTTTCAACTCATTAGATAATTTTCGGGCATTATCTATAGCCACATTATATTGTGGTGCTCCTAAAGTAACTTGTGAAATATCTTCTATGCCATCCTCTATAGAGTTTGTACCGGCAAACACATAGGCATATTCTGTTTTTCCAGTTTTTGCATTCGTACGTTGAAAGATTGTTGATTGCAAACCATTCTCGCCTAATTTTATATAGTTCATATTAGAACGAATAGAGGTTTTAATATTTGATATGAGCCAACCTGCCTTCGCCAATTCCTTTAGATCTTTCTTTTCATTTCCATCTCTATAGACAGCCCTTCCATTAAAACGGTCTCGTGTCCAGTAGGACGCCTACCATCTTTATCACGTAATATTATGGGACTTCCTCCACAATAAGAATATCCATAAATAAGGGGAAACTTCTCCGCCAACGGATCTACTCCATACCATAAACTTGTCATAGGATTCAAATACCTTGCACCGTAATAGTACAAGCCTGTCTCCTCATCGAACTGCTTGCCGTTGAACTTATACGGCAGGTCTTCGGAGCTGCTGTGCTCATCAACGAGGAGTTCGCCGTATGGTAAGTAAGCATCATACTGGATGATGTTGGCGTGGTCGTCCATGATGTAAGACGTACTGCCAAGGTGATCACTGTGATAGAAGAAGGTTTCTTCTTTTGTAGTGTCATTTGGAATATAACCATATCCAGCCTGAGGATCATCAGGGTTGCTCGGGTCATTCCATGACACTAGAGCTTCAGAGTAGTGTATGTGGTGGGTTCAGGGCATAGATTGTAGGAAGAAACGAGAGACACCTGTCCCTACCGTGACCCTCATCACAGCACAAAAAAGATCTATATCTCCTACACCACAACACCTCCTCCACCGTAAGACCTAATGTCCGCAGACTCCTATGTCATGTGTTATTTTAAGGCAAATATACAACTTTATTTTGTAAATGTATCCGTACAAAGAAGAAAAGCTGTATGTCTTGGATGTGTTGTATATTTGGATGTATTGTATTTTTGGATGAGTTGGTTATGATCGGGTTAGGGATAAGGATAAGGCAAGGATTTGAGGGAGAGGAATTGCGGATAGGATATAAGCCGGATGACCGGAGTCATCCAAAGATAAAACAAAAAAAAGAGAGCCTCGAAGATTTCTCTTCAAAGCTCTCTCTATAAAAGAAGGCGGCTACCTACTCTCCCGCATTGCATTGCAGTACCATCGGCGCAAACGGGCTTAACTTCTCTGTTCGGAATGGGAAGAGGTGGGACCCCGCCGCAATAACCACCTGATAATTCTTTTCAAGTTGACCATTAAACATCAACCGTATAAGGTGACCTATTTCCACAAGCAAAAAAGAATGAAGAGCAACACAGCTCAAAGTGTGAGTCACCTGTCCTGCCCGCTCCTTTCAGAAATGGGCAGGACCGAAGAAAGTTTCGGGCAATTAGTAGTGCTCGGCTTTGACGTCACCGTCTTTACACCTGCACCCTATCAACGTCATCGTCTATGACGACCCTTATGAGGAGTTCTCATCTCGCGGATGGCTTCGCACTTAGATGCTTTCAGCGCTTATCCAGTCCAGACTCAGATACCCAGCGGTGCACCTGGCGGCACAACTGGTAAACCGGAGGTCTGTCCATCACGGTCCTCTCGTACTAGTGACGGCACCACTCAAAACTCCAACGCCCACGATAGATAGAGACCGAACTGTCTCACGACGTTCTGAACCCAGCTCGCGTGCCACTTTAATGGGCGAACAGCCCAACCCTTGGGACCTTCTCCAGCCCCAGGATGTGACGAGCCGACATCGAGGTGCCAAACCACCCCGTCGATATGAGCTCTTGGGGGGGATCAGCCTGTTATCCCCGGAGTACCTTTTATCCTTTGAGCGACGGAGTTTCCATACACATCCGCCGGATCACTATGCCCCAGTTTCCTGCCTGCTCGGGATGTCTCCCTCCCAGTCAAGCGCCCTTATGCCATTGCACTCTGTAAGGCCGGTTACCAATCGGCCCGAGGGCACCTTTGGAAGCCTCCGTTACGCTTTTGGAGGCGACCACCCCAGTCAAACTACCCACCAAGCAGTGTCCGCACCTCAGGCGCGTTAGACCTCAGACAGCCAAAGGGCCGTATTTCAAGGATGGCTCCACGAATGCTGGCGCACCCGCTTCGAAGCCTCCGGCCTATCCTACACATCGGATGACCAAGGTCAATGCTAAGCTGTAGTAAAGGTTCACGGGGTCTTTTCGTCCCATCGCGGGTAATCGGCATCTTCACCGATACTACAATTTCACTGAGATCATGGTTGAGACAGCGTCCGGATCATTACACCATTCGTGCAGGTCGGAACTTACCCGACAAGGAATTTCGCTACCTTAGGACCGTTATAGTTACGGCCGCCGTTTACTGGGGCTTCAATTCAATGCTTCCCATTACTGGTGACATCTCCTCTTAACCTTCCAGCACCGGGCAGGTGTCAGGCTGTATACGTCATCTTTCGAGTTTGCACAGCCCTGTGTTTTTGTTAAACAGTTGCCTGGACCTATTCTCTGCGCCTCATTATACATGAGGACCCCTTATCCCGAAGTTACGGGGTCAATTTGCCTAGTTCCTTAACCATGAATCTCTCAACGCCTTAGTATATTCTACCCGACCACGTGTGTCCGTTTGCGGTACGGGTCGCATAAACATTAAGTTTAGCGGATTTTCTCGGAAGTATGATTACCTGCACTCAAGTCGTCCCGAAGGACAACCTGTACTTTCATCCTTCAGCTCGGATGGTGGATTTGCCTGCCATCCTCATAGCCTACAGACTTAAACGCCCTATTCCGTCAGGGCGCGGCAGTGTCACTGCTCCGTCTCCACATCACTGAATATGCGAGTTGCGGAATATTAACCGCATCTGCCATCGCCTTCGCCGTTCGGCTGAGACTTAGGACCCGACTAACCCCGGGCTGATTGGCATCGCCCGGGAAACCTCGGTCTTTCGGCGAAAGGGAATCTCACCCTTTTTATCGTTACTTATACCTACATTTGCTTTTCCATAAACTCCAGGATCAGTTACCTTCACCATTCAACGTCGATGGAATGCTCCCCTACCGATACTTTTAATTTACATTGCTATCCCGCGCCTTCGGTATCTGACTTATACCCGATTATTATCCATGCCCGGACCCTCGACTAGTGAGCTGTTACGCACTCTTTGAATGAATGGCTGCTTCCAAGCCAACATCCTAGCTGTCACGGGGACCAGACTTCGTTAGACTAACTTAGACAGAATTTCGGGACCTTAGACGGCGGTCTGGATTCTTCTCCTCTCGGGGACGGACCTTAGCACCCGCCCCCTTACTGCACATCTGCTATCCATAAGCATTCGGAGTTCGTCAGGTCTCGATAGGCGGTGAAGCCCTCTTGACCTATCGGTCGCTCTACCTCTCATGGAGATCGATGCACGCGGCACCTAAATGCCTTTCGGGGAGTACGAGCTATCTCCAAGTTTGATTGGCCTTTCACTCCTACACTCACCTCATCGGGAAGCTTTTCAACGCTTATCCGTGCGGTCCTCCATCCGGTGTTACCCGGACTTCAACCTGGGCAAGTGTAGATCACTTGGTTTCGCATCTACCCCATCTGACTCGACGCCCTGTTCAGGCTCGCTTTCACTGCGGATACGTGACTAATGGCACTTATCCTTGCCAGACATGGTAACTCGTAGGTTCATTATGCAAAAGGCACGCCGTCACTGAATTAACAGCTCCGACCGCTTGTAGGCGCATGGTTTCAGGAACTATTTCACTCTCCTCATCGGAGTGCTTTTCACCTTTCCCTCACGGTACTCGTTCACTATCGGTCTCACGGGAGTATTTAGCCTTACCGGATGGTCCCGGCGGATTCGCGCAGAATTACACGTGTTCCGCGTTACTCAGGATACCACTACGTCTCATCATGCTTCGGATACGGGATTATCACCCTCTATGATTATACTTTCCAGTATATTCGCCTCACAATCAAAGTACGACAGCGTGGTCCTACAACCCCTGCGGCGCATTGCTACGTCACAGGTTTGGGCTCTTCCCCGTTCGCTCGCCACTACTAGGGGAATCATTAAATTATTTTCTCTTCCTGGAGGTACTAAGATGTTTCAGTTCCCTCCGTTCGCCTCACTGCATTAGCAGTGATGACAGGCCTTCAGCCTGCCGGGTTGTCCCATTCGGAAATCCCTGGATCAAAGGTTATTTGCACCTACCCAAGGCTTATCGCAGCTTATCACGTCCTTCATCGCCTCCGTGAGCCAAGGCATCCGCCATGCGCCCTTTCTTACTTTCTTCGCCTTCTCTGTAATTCCTTACAAAGAATGTAGCTCATACTTTCAGCTGTTGTGTGATTCTAATTTAAAGAAGTAAAACCTCTTTTAGAATACTGGTCTAAAAAAAAGACCAGCTCTACATTACAGTCTTGCTTGTGTCAATATGTCAAAGATCGGATAAAGGAAAAATCGAAAATGAATAAGGAAATACCTTAAAACTAACGATCACCTTTAATGGTGGAGTAAGAGGACTTGAACCTCTTCCATGTGAGCCTTAAACTCATGCTCCTACATTATATAATACAGAGTCAGTGCAGTACAAGAAGAAAAACGAACCAAGGTTCTTTTTCAAGTCTTGATATTACCGTCAAATTACAAACTGGTATACTTAAGAAATCATCTCAAGATACTCGTCATTATTCAACAGATAAACATCCTCTCCAGAAAGGAGGTGTTCCAGCCGCACCTTCCGGTACGGCTACCTTGTTACGACTTAGCCCCAATCACCAGTTTTGCCCTAGGCCGATCCTTGCGGTCACGGACTTCAGGCACCCCCGGCTTTCATGGCTTGACGGGCGGTGTGTACAAGGCCCGGGAACGTATTCACCGCGCCATGGCTGATGCGCGATTACTAGCGAATCCAGCTTCGTGGGGTCGGGTTGCAGACCCCAGTCCGAACTGGGACCGGCTTTCAAGATTGGATGCAATTTACATTACACCGTCCCTCTGTACCGGCCATTGTAACACGTGTGTAGCCCCGGACGTAAGGGCCGTGCTGATTTGACGTCATCCCCACCTTCCTCACACCTTACGGTGGCAGTATCTCCAGAGTGCCCAGCTTAACCTGATGGCAACTAAAGACAGGGGTTGCGCTCGTTATGGCACTTAAGCCGACACCTCACGGCACGAGCTGACGACAACCATGCAGCACCTTCACAGAGACCCCGAAGGGCGTCATTATCTCTAAATCCTTCCTCTGCAATTCAAGCCCGGGTAAGGTTCCTCGCGTATCATCGAATTAAACCACATGTTCCTCCGCTTGTGCGGGCCCCCGTCAATTCCTTTGAGTTTCACCGTTGCCGGCGTACTCCCCAGGTGGGATGCTTAATGCTTTCGCTTAGCCGCTGATACCAGGTACCAACAGCGGGCATCCATCGTTTACTGTGCGGACTACCAGGGTATCTAATCCTGTTCGATACCCGCACCTTCGAGCTTCAGCGTCAGTTGCGCTCCCGTCAGCTGCCTTCGCAATCGGAGTTCTTCGTCATATCTAAGCATTTCACCGCTACACGACGAATTCCGCCAACGTTGTGCGTACTCAAGGAAACCAGTATGCGCTGCAAGTCAGACGTTGAGCGTCTACATTTCACAACACACTTAATCTCCAGCCTACGCTCCCTTTAAACCCAATAAATCCGGATAACGCCCGGACCTTCCGTATTACCGCGGCTGCTGGCACGGAATTAGCCGGTCCTTATTCGTATGGTACCTGCAAACAATCACACGTGACTGACTTTATCCCCATACAAAAGCAGTTTACAACCCATAGGGCCGTCATCCTGCACGCTACTTGGCTGGTTCAGGCTCTCGCCCATTGACCAATATTCCTCACTGCTGCCTCCCGTAGGAGTTTGGACCGTGTCTCAGTTCCAATGTGGGGGACCTTCCTCTCAGAACCCCTACTGATCGTTGCCTTGGTGGGCCGTTACCCCGCCAACAAGCTAATCAGACGCATCCCCATCCATAACCGATAAATCTTTACTTCACATCTGATGCCGTCAGTGAAGACCATAAGGTATTAGTCTGCCTTTCGGCAGGTTATCCCTTAGTCATGGGAAGGTTGGATACGCGTTACTCACCCGTGCGCCGGTCGACGTCCAAAAAGTGCAAGCACTTAATGCCGTTTCCCCTCGACTTGCATGTGTTAAGCCTGTAGCTAGCGTTCATCCTGAGCCAGGATCAAACTCTCCATTGTAAAATATGGTTTGGTGATAAGTGATGAATGATAAGTGATAAGGAATACCACTAACCAAAACACTTCACCGAATAATCTCTGTTTCAGAACGCTTATCCTAAATAATATCAAGTAAAAAGCACCTTTTTCTTTGTTCCACATCTTGTAGCGATACCACAAAACACAGACAATGAATTGATCGGTTCGTTTCTTTTACCCATCTATCTGATATAAAATCAAACAGACGCTTCTTGTACTACTTCTCTGTTTATGTAAATCTTTTCAAAGAACTCTTTCTTTATGCTTCATCTTTACAAGCCAAAAGGCTCATTTCGTAAAAGCGAGTGCAAAGGTATACAGAATTTCCTTTACCACCAAATGTTTTCAAGAAAAACTTTTAAAAAAATATGTGTTACCATGTTTGGGATCGTTTGTCAGTGCCTATTAATACGCATACACCATATTAATATATAGAGAGCATTGCATTATTATATTGGGATCAGGGCACTAATAAATAGAGATCAGGGCATTAATAGCCTATAAGCAAATACACATCCACTTCATTTGGCAGCCCTATTTGGGCGAAGTAGCAAGTATACAAAAAGGCGAACCACTTAGGTTAACAAACGTTTAATTACTAAAACGAAACAAAAAAAACGATCCTTTGCCTCAATTACAAATACTTTTTATACTTTTGTAAGTAATAAAAAAATATCATATTTACACTATCTAAAGTATGACAAACCAAAGATTAAACAAGCAAAAGCTATCGAACACGACTTCCACCTTATTATATATAAGGAGAACAACATTATTATGTATAGGAAAGACAGCATTCATTTTCTGCATGCTATGCCTATGTTTAAGTTTACAAGCTAAGAATATTATCACAGGAACAGTCATTGATGAGACTGCCAACCCAATCATTGGAGCAATTGTAAAACTGACTTCAGGCACTGGATTAAAGCTACAAACGGCAACAGATCAAGACGGTAAATTCCTTCTCACGATAGAAGAAGACACCACAACAAGCTATCTTTCCATAAGCTATTTAGGCTATAACGACTACCAGATACATCTCGAAGGAATCCAGAAGGGCACAGATTTAGGTAAAATACAACTAACTCCTTCCACCAAAGAGATGAAAGAAGTAGAAGTCATTGGCAAGCGAGAGATAGATAAGATAGACCGAAAGATCATCCTACCATCGAAACTTCAGCTCAAAGCCTCCACCAATGCACTGGCTTTACTACAGAATATGCAACTCACAGGAATCCGTATTAATACCATAAACAACACCGTTACAACCCTCTCAGGCAAAGCAGTACAGCTTCGAATCAACGGAGTTGAATGCAAAATAGATGAAGTAAAAGCCATTCGTCCACAAGACATTATCAAGGTAGAGTACCATGACATGCCTGGTAGTCGTTATGCAGATGCACCTGCCGTTATCGACTTTATCGTTCGATACAAGAATGATGGCGGTAACCTCAGTGGCGATTTCATCAACAGTATCACCATATCTGGCTTTGGAAACTACCAGCTATCAGCCAATTATCACAAAGGAAAATCAGAGCTAAAAGCCAATGGTTACTGGAACAGACGAGACCTTACGTGGACCAGAGAGAACTATGAAGAATATCATTATCCAACAGGAACGATAGAAAACAAGGAGATAGGAGAGCCTACCAAAGTGAAATTCGGTAATATGAAAGTCTCTTTATGGTATAATTACACATCCAAGAAGAGTAGTTTCAGCGCTATCTTCCGTGACTCATATGACTATTCTCCAAATTCAACCTCCGATAGAATCAGCACACTATACCGCAATACGGACATCTATCACATCACCGATCAAACCCATAACAACGTAAATTCCCCATCACTCGACTTATATTTCCAATCCGATTTAGGTCATAATCAGCATCTTTATCTTGACGTAATAGGTACTTATATAGGCAGCAAGAGCAACCGTAACTACACATTGACGACCATTGGTCAGCCCGACCAAACCATCATTTCACTTACAGAAGGTAACAAATACTCGCTCATTGGAGAAGGTATCTATGAGAAAACATTCAGCAAAAGCGCACTGACCTTTGGGTTAAAGCACACCCAATCCTATACCCGGAACATATATGACGGTAACATTGGCAGCACAGTGAAGATGAATACAGCCCAAACTTATGCCTATTCAGAATGGCGTTCAAAGCTCGGAAAGCTGTCATATACCCTTGGGATCGGTGCTATGCGCATCTTCAATCAGCAAGGGGACAATCATCTTTCTAAGCTTATTCTCCGTCCAAAGATTGCCCTTGCCTACCAACCTACCAATAACATAACCATTAAATATCAAGGCAATGTCTCTGGCTATGCCCCCTCCTTGTCAGAGATCAGTGACGTCATGCAGGACATAGACACCTATCAAATAAGGAAAGGAAACCCTGATTTGAAGGCAGTTACCTTCGTTTCCAACAATCTTATGATAAACTGGGGCACACGATGGTTCGATGTTTCATGGAACGGAACCTACAGTTGCGACTATCATCCGATGATGGAAGAGACCTCATGGAACGGAAGTAAGTTTGTTCGTATGACTGCAAATCAAAAGCGATTCCACAGGTTCAACACACAGCTTGGCATACGTCTGCACCCCTTTGGCGAATGGTTTTCACTACAAATCACCCCATTTTTCAATCGATATATCAGCAATGGAAACACCTATACACATACCCATTCCAATTGGGGAGTCACTGGTGACGTCATTGCTATGTATAAATCATGGATCTTTTCGGCTGAGATGAATACCAGCTATCATAATCTATGGGGTGAGACTCTTGAGAGAGGAGAGTCCTTTCATGCTATAACTATTGGCTACAAACACGACAGATGGGCACTACTACTGACCATGATGCTCCCCTTCACCAAACAATATAAGAGTAGTGATGAGAACTTTTCACATCTTGCCCCTTACCAGGCAAACGCTTATTCAAAAGACTTTCGACGTGTGTTAGCCCTCAAATTCTCATTCAATTTGGACTATGGCAAGCAGAAATCAAGTGCCACGAAGCGCATCACAAACTCTGACAAAGAGTCTGGAGTCATGCATGGCAGATAAAGATTCAAGCCTGAAAGGAATCCGATACGGACTGGTTTATCAGTCTTGAAATGATATAAAACTGTTGAGTAAATCCTCATACGATTACACTCAACACATGAAATAATGTAAGAAAAAATCACATCTCAATCTTAAAAGGGCACCTTTTGCATTGTAAAAGGTGCCCTTTTGCATGATAAAAGATGCCCTTTTACGTTGCAAAAGACGCCCTTTTGCAACGTAAAAGGGCGTCTTTTAAAACACGTTTTATAACTTACTACGTTTCAATTAGTTACAAAACTGAAAAAAGAAGGATTTCTTCTGATTCTCATTTTTTAGTCGCGAAATATTGTAATTATATTTCATTACTATCAAAAAGAGTATTCTACACCTCAATCCTACAGCTACTTCAAACTGCTTCAAACACTCGCTTCGAAACCATCTCAGCAGGTATTGCTCATTTAGCAATCACAAGAATAAGACTGCTATAGCACCCATCCATGGTTTCAGAATGGACAATCATTCACGACGTGCAGCCAGATAACACATAGGATATCCATGATTTGTCAGTGACATCAGCATAAATCAGAGAAGCATTGAGGTACACATAAGCTGCCTTTGTTACCCTCCCCTACTGTGTATGACTAAATCTTATGCCTATTTCTTATCCCTTTCACGAATTTCTACACGGCGAATCTTACCTGAAATAGTCTTCGGAAGTTCATCAACAAACTCAATAACACGAGGATATTTATAAGGAGCCGTCACACGCTTTACGTGGTTCTGAAGCTCTTTTATCAAAGCGTCACCAGCCTTTTCCTTCCATTCATTGGCAAGAACGACCGTAGCTTTCACAACCATACCTCTCACTTCATCCGGTACACCAGTCACTGCACACTCCACAACTGCGGGGTGTGTCATCATAGCACTCTCTACTTCGAAAGGCCCTATACGGTAACCAGAACTCTTGATGACATCATCAGCACGTCCAACAAACCAGTAATAGCCATCTTCATCACGCCATGCGAGGTCACCAGTATAGTACAAATTGTCATGCCAAGCCTTCTCTGTCAACTCAGGATCACGATAATAACCCTTAAAAAGACCAAGAGGTTTACCCTTAGAGGTGTCTATACAGATCTCACCTTTCTCTCCATCTTCACACTCAGAGCCATCAGGTCTCAACAGTTTCACATCGTATTGCGGATTAGGCTTCCCCATACTGCCCGGCTTAGGCTCAATCCATGGGAACGTCCCGAGCGTCATACAGGTTTCAGTCTGCCCGAATCCTTCCATCATCTTTATACCTGTCAGCTGGTAAAACCGTTGGAAAACAGCCGGTTCAAGCGCTTCTCCAGCCGTAGTACAATATCTTAAAGCACTGAGATCATATTTCTTGAAATCCTCCTGTATCATGAAACGATAGATAGTAGGTGGTGCACAGAAAGAAGTGACATGATACTTCTCCATCACACGCATTATCTTTTCTGCCGTAAACTTCTCATGATCAAAGACAAATACAGTTGCTCCAGCAAACCATTGACCATATAATTTCCCCCAAACGGCTTTTCCCCAGCCCGTATCAGCCACCGTTAGATGAATACTATGCTCATCAAGATTGTGCCAATAGACACCTGTTATCAGGTGACCAAGGGCATATAGATAGTCATGGGCAACCATCTTAGGTTCTCCACTGGTACCACTGGTGAAATACATCAGCATCGTATCATCATTCGTATTGACCATTTCAGGACGCACAAAGGCTGGTGCCTTGTCCCATTCAGCGTACCAATCATGGAAACCTTCAGGTACTTCACGGTCCTTTTGTGCCAAAGAATTGACAGCAACACGCACTTCAACCGTTGGACTATCAGCCATTGCCTTTGTAATCTGCGTGGTGATATATTCATCATTGGCGCAAATGATAGCCTTAACAGATGCTCTCTGATTGCGATAGACGATGTCATTCGCCGTCAACATGTGTGTTGCAGGGATGGCAACAGCCCCAATCTTACACAAAGCCATCATAGAAAGCCACCACTGATAATGTCTTTTCAGAATCAGCATGACCTTATCTCCACGCCCAATACCAAGGCTTAGGAAGTAAGCTGCAGTGCGATCGGTCTCTTCTTTGAACTGAAGAAAGGTTGTTTTCACCTCCTCACCGCGTTCACTAGTCCACAACAGAGCAACCTTATCGGGTGCTGTTTTCGCCCATTCGTCCATGACATCATAAGCGAAATTAAAGTTCTCGGGTACTATAAAGTGCAGATGTTCACGATAATCTTCCTCCGAAGTAAAGTGAGTCTGCTTTAAAAAACGTTCTATCATTATTGTTATTCTGAAGTTAAAGGGAGTTGTTTGAAATAAAGTTAGCCTGCAACTTAAAAGATAATTGCAAGGAATCGGACAGCCTTACCATCCAAAGCACGCATGCCATGTGGCTGGTTTGCATCAAAATAGATGCTGTCTCCAGGTTCAAGAATCAGCTTCTTCCCACCTATTGTCAGCTCCAATCGACCTTCCCACACCATGTCAAACTCCTGCCCCATGTGTGTATTGGTCTCCAATGGAGCATCAGCAGGCTTTGGTTCTACGATAACAATGAAAGGATCAGCTTTCCTTCCACGGAATCCACCAGCCAGACTCTGATACTTATATGCCTTTTGTCGCTCAACACTCATCCCTGTTCCACTACGTGTAAGGAAGTAAGAACACATGTGAGGTTCCTCTCCAAACATCAGAACATCTAATGCTATACCATACTTACGGGATATCTTTTGCAGGTTACTGACCGACAATTCACTTTCACCTGACTCCATTTCCAGATATTGTTCTTCGCTGATTCCACACAGATCAGCTATCTCTTTTGTTGGAATATCCAACGCTTCACGTAATCCTTTCAGCCGTTCACCTATCTGCTTTATTGCCTCTTCCATACCAAATACCTATTATTTATTTCCTACAAAAATACTTAATTGCCTCCTATTCATCACAAAAAAGTGTTAGCTTTTTAGTTTTCTATCGAATAAATAGAGCTTTTTATATACAAACTTTCACTATGTGTGCATTTCATTCTTTGGTTATCTACCATCACACATGGCATAAAACTGACTCCAAACACATTACCTTCTCACAAGATAAGAGTCATTGTCTATTGCCATAACAATATAGAATAAAATGTAACCAACATCCAATTAGGTAAAAAGAAACTTACCTCAGCAATTCTATAGACACCTCTTTATATTATAAAAGGCACCCTTTCGTATAATAAAAAGATACCCCCTATATTACAATCTGTACCCTCCGGTGCGACAAAAGATACAAATACAGAAAAAAGGCTATACCCAAACGTGACGGTTAGAACCCTCGTCGCAGCCGTGACAGTCTATAGAATGTTGTCGACATATCACACAGTTGAACAACAAAAGACCGCCACTCTCATTTCAATCACAGCCTTTTTCTTAAACCATCTTCCCTACTTCACCAACAGATATACAAAGGTATCAGTTGTTATCCAAGCTCTGGAATAACATAAGAAAGGGCTTCCAAGATCTGTCCTCGGCTTGAACCTTCACGCACAGCCACAAAGATTGTGTCGTCACCAGCTATCGTTCCCAACACACAATCAGCCTCCGAGTTGTCTATATCATACGCAAGTGCACTGGCATAGCCCGGTCTTGTCTTCACAATAGCAAGCTGTCCCGAGATATTTACAGAGATATAGCCACTCCTTTGTAGCATCTCCGTGGCCTTTCTTGGGGTCGTCACACGTTTATACATGGTTTCATTAGGCAACACATAAACGTATTTTCCATTCATAGATGCAGCCTTAGCCACTTTCAGTTGCTTCAGATCACGGCTCAATGTAGCCTGTGTCAGCTTGAAACCCTCCTGTTCCAAAACCCGCAATACTTCCTCTTGGGAACTCAACTCCATGCTGGAAATCAGCATTTTCAATGCTTCAAGTCTACTATTCTTTACCTTCATAAACGAATCTTTATACGTTATAGACTACAAAATTATATATTTTATATTATAAAAGCAAACAAAACTAAACAAATATGCACAAATAATTTAATTATATCATACACTATAGTATATTTATACAGTACTTATAAACAATTAAAAACATACTCTATTGCCGCGATACTCATGACATAATACACTCTTACAGTCCAATAAAAGAAACGGATTGACAGTCAACAGCCCCATCAATCATGTACCCATAAAGTTCTACACCACCATCTTTCTTCCCGCATATCTTTTTAAAAAAAGAACACGTTAACATATGATTATATGAAATAAGATGTGTATATTTGCACTAAATTAACACTCATAAACTAAAAAATTCTTATGAAAAAGAAACTCTACGGTGTATGTATAGCTACTTTACTCTTCGCCGGAGTAACACCAATGAAGGCTCAGTTTAATATCGGTAAAGCTGCAGGCGGTGCTGTAAAAGCAGCCAAAGCCATCACATTATCAGATGCAGACATGGCAAACTATGTAAGAGAATACATAGCTTGGATGGACAAGAACAACAAGGTTTGTGATGCCAGAAGCCCTTATACAAAGCGTCTGAACAAACTAACTCAAGGCTTAACAAACGTTGAAGGAATACCTTTGAACTTCAAGGTGTACTATGTCACAGACGTTAACGCCTTCGCTTGTCCTGATGGTAGCGTACGTGTGTTCTCTTCTTTGATGGATATGATGACCGACGAAGAGCTCTTAGGCGTTATAGGACATGAGATTGGACACGTTGCACACAAGGACTCTAAGAAGCGATTCCGTACTGCTTTACTTACCTCAGCACTGAAGGATGGACTCGCAGCAAGCAACGGAAAAGCTGCTGCACTTACTGATTCACAACTTGGAGAGCTTGGAGAATCATTGCTCAACGCCACTTATTCCCAGAAACAAGAGAGTCAAGCTGATGCCTATGGATATGATTTTCTGAAGGAAAACGGTAAGAACCCATGGGCGATAGCACTGTCTTTTGAAAAGCTGAAGAAGCTGGAAGAGGATCAAGGTATCAAGAAAGACAGCAAGTGGCAGCGTATGTTCTCATCACATCCAGACCTTGACAAGCGTATCAAGACCATGAGTAAGCGTGCTACAAAAGACGGTTTTGAGCGCCCAGAGAACAAGATGCCAGAGAAGATTCTGCCTGAAGAGCCTGTGACAACCAAGCAAGCAACAAGCAAACAGAGCACTGCAAGGAAGTCAACAGGTAAGAAACCAGCTGGCAAAAGACCTGCAGCTAAAGGCAGAAGAAGATAAACACAGGTATGATTGATACGGGTGGAGTAACATTACAGCTACACCTTATATATATAAGGAGACACATCGGGGAAATAATTCATACATAGAAAAAGAATAGTTCACGGGACTTTGTATAACAGTTAATACTACTCTTTTGTAAGATAAATTCCCTATTGATTTCTGAAAGGGCATCTTTTGAATTCCAAAAGATGCCCTTTTGCATGGTAAAAGATGCCCTTTTGAGGTGTAAAAGGTGCCCTTTTACAATACAAAAGACGCCCTTTTACGAGCCTATCTGTAACTCATTGAGAACCTATTAGTTACAAAAGTGAAAATAGAAGCATTTCTTTCTTTTTCGAGTTCATCATGCCCTGCCACTTGTAAGATTATTTTACCACCCACAACACCTCCTTTTTCACCCATCCCGACATCGCTTTACACTTTATTATATATATACGTCGTATGCATGGGAACAGTATTCAAACAATCCTCTCTTAGTACCACTCTGAACAAAGATATTAGCCAACTCACAGCCCGTCTATAAGACATCAACCTTATTTCTCGCCTATCATACCAGAAGAAATACACACAATGATAGAAACAAAGAGAGGTTGTTACCAATGTGGCAACAACCTCTCTTCTATCTTTTGTCGTACTATAATGTCAGTTTACAATGCTTCTTCCCGCATCAAACAAAACACACAGGAATCCCACAAAACCTTATTTCAGCTTCTTTTCAAGGTTCTTCAGCATGTCAACCGTCATAGAATCCAAATCAAACTGTGGACACCAATCCCACTCTTCACGTGCTGCACTATCGTCAAGGCAATCAGGCCAGCTATCAGCAATACCTTGTTTAAGAGGGTCAACATCATAAACCATCTTGAAATCTGGTTTATAACGCTTGATGGTTTGATAAATCTTTTCAGGGTCAAAGCTCATAGAAGCGATGTTGAAACCATTACGATGCTTCAGTCGAGAAGGGTCTGCCTCCATCAAAGAGATAGCTGCATGCAAGCCATCTGGCATATACATCATATCCATCAACGTGCCTTTCTTAATCGGACAGACAAACTCTTCACCGCGAACAGCTGCATAATAGATGTCCACAGCATAGTCTGTTGTACCGCCACCCGGAGGTGTTACATACGAAATAAGACCAGGGAAACGAACTGAACGTGTATCTACGCCATACTTTTTGAAGTAATAATCACTGAGTAACTCTGTCGTTACCTTTGATACGCCATAGATAGTTCCAGGGCGTTGCACAGTATCTTGAGGAGTCAGCACACGTGGAGTACTTGGTCCGAAAGACCCGATAGAACTCGGTGTGAACACTGCACAGCCGTTTTCTCGTGCTACTTCCAAGATGTTCCAAAGACCATCTACGCCAATCTTCCACGCCAACCGAGGCTTGTTTTCAGCTACAACTGATAGCAAAGCTGCCAGATTATAGATGGTATCAACATTGTGTTTTTTCACCACATTAGCAATCATCTCAGGGTTAGTCACATCCGCTTCCGCAGCAGGACCAGTCTCTTTCAGCTCTCCAGTAGGCTCAGCCCCTTTAATAAAACCAGCTACAATGTTATCATTTCCATAACGTTTTCGCAATTCACGAGTGAGTTCTGAGCCTATTTGCCCTGTGGAACCAATAACCAAAACATTTTTCATAAATATCTTTAAGTATATGTTTACAAGACTGCAAAGTAAGCATATTTTTTTGACTAAGTATGGTATACTAATCTTAAAAATAATAAAAATACTCGCACATAATGCAAAAAACAAGTATAAAAACTCCTTTATCTCAATATTTATACCTTACTTTGCTACCGATAAACATTAAAAAATCTAATGTTATGTACAATAAGATGAAAGACCATCTTTGCAAAGAATTGGCAGAGATAAAGGAAGCTGGACTCTATAAAGAGGAAAGAATCATTGAGAGTCCACAGCGTGCAGCAATTGAAGTAAAGGGAAAAGAAGTACTGAACTTCTGTGCAAACAACTATTTAGGACTATCCAATCATCCCCGACTCATCGAAGGAGCGAAGAAAATGATGGATAAACGAGGCTTCGGAATGTCGTCCGTGCGGTTTATATGTGGTACACAAGACGCACACAAAGAGCTAGAAGCCGCTATCTCCGAGTACTTTAAAACCGAGGATACCATTCTCTATGCAGCTTGCTTTGATGCTAATGGCGGTGTTTTCGAACCTTTATTCACGGATCAGGATGCCATTATCTCT
Organism: Prevotella histicola; assembly: GCF_055385135.1. Classification (NCBI taxonomy): domain Bacteria; kingdom Pseudomonadati; phylum Bacteroidota; class Bacteroidia; order Bacteroidales; family Prevotellaceae; genus Prevotella; species Prevotella histicola. The sequence continues at coordinate 1,204,433 of NZ_AP043793.1, forward strand.
GATTCCTTGAACCATGCATCAATCATTGATGGTGTACGTCTTTGCAAGGCAAAGAGGTACCGTTATGCCAATGCAGACATGAATGAGCTTGAACATTGCCTACAAGAAGCACAGGAACAACGCTTCCGCATCATCGTTACTGATGGTGTTTTCTCTATGGATGGTAATGTTGCTCCTATTGATAAGATATGTGATTTAGCAGAGAAATATGATGCTCTTGTCATGGTAGACGAGTCCCATTCTGCTGGAGTTGTTGGTGCTACAGGGCACGGAGTGAGTGAACTATGCAACACTTACGGGCGTGTTGACATCTATACAGGTACCTTAGGAAAGGCATTCGGTGGTGCATTAGGTGGCTTTACAACAGGTCGGAAGGAGATTATCGACATGTTACGCCAGCGTAGTCGTCCTTATTTATTCTCCAATTCACTTGCCCCTTGCATCATAGGTGCCAGTCTTGAAGTATTCAAAATGCTGAAGGAAAGCAACGAACTTCATGACCAACTTGTTGAGAATGTCAACTACTTCCGTGACCAGATGATAGCTGCTGGATTTGACATCAAGCCTACACAGAGTGCTATCTGTGCAGTAATGCTCTATGATGCCAAGCTTTCTCAGGTTTATGCAGCCAAACTTCTTGATGAAGGAATATATGTTACAGGATTCTATTATCCTGTTGTTCCAAAAGGACAGGCCCGCATTCGTGTACAGATATCAGCTGGACACACAAGGGAACAGCTTGATAAATGTATCGCAGCATTCATCAAGATTGGTAAAGAACTTGGTGTTTTGAAGTAAGAAAGCTTTCATGATAAGATAAAAACAGGGGTAGAGAAGGATGGCTTCCAAGTCTGAATACAATCAAAAGAAGCTTTTATAATAACCTCTAACACTGTTTTTCAACATATAAAAGAGCCATATCTTAACTCTTCATAAGAGTAGGATATGGCTCTTTGGGTTATGTATTATTACTGTATATCAGTTTGATATCTGTGTCATTAACCGTCAATACTCTAATACTTTGAAGCTTATACCGACTGCATATCAGTTTAACATCAGTGTCATTAACAGTGTGTCATCTGCAAAAATGTAATCAGCCAGCTCCTGAATTGTCAAAGAACGTGTATCAGGTAAAGGATAATTCGTACGTGTTACCTTTCCTTTTTTAATGCAGAAGTAGATATTATTCATCGGAATATCAGAGTCATTGTAAACCCGAATGTTTTCTTCTTTCTCTGGATGGCACCCTGCATAGAGTGTCAAAGCCATCTCTGCATTGATGATACGGATCATAGAAGGAATGTCATTTTGCTGTCGTTTTGCATCTGGGTCAATAGCTTGTGCAATACGAAAGTCCTCCTTTACAATATCAAACCCTTCTTTATCATGTAACACGATACATGGTTTTGAGCGTTGCCAACGGTCAAAAGTATCAAAATCCATGGCATCTACATCCGCAGGAGGTGGTGTACAAGTTATATGTTGGGTATATCCACAACGTGCATACCAGTCATACAACCACTCTTCAGCAGGTATAAGCGTTGCAAAAACAACGTCTTTATGATACAAACGGAAGTGTGCCTGCGACATAAGACCAGCCCCTAAATTCTGCTTTCGGTACTCTTCACGCACGCTAACACCACTGATATAGGCAGTCTTTACCTCCTTATTATAATATTTCAGTTGGTAAGGAAGTGTCTGTAAAGCCGCTACTGTATGCTGATTCAACTGACAAGTAACGTTGTATTCTGGCTTGAACACACGTGAGAAATACAACTCAATAAAAGCTTCCGGGTCATGAAAAGTATCTCTCCAAAGGCTGATTGTTTCCTCTTTTATACGTTCTTGATTCTCCTCTTGGGCAAGAGGAAGCTTCTCCATAACAACGTTTTTCTCTAAAAGAATGTCTGGTTTATAAGATAGTTTAGCATAACGCAGCCCTTCTAAGCCAAGGTCTTCTTCCCTATTCATGTACTCATACTGCTCGGGAAGATGCATTGCAAACTCTTGATTGATGATAGAGAAGGCTCCTTCATAGGCTGTATCAGCCTTCTCAACACACACATCAAAGGTTCGATTCGTAATGGGACAGCCAAAAGTAAAGGCTATCAGCTTACCATCTACCCATATAGTACCACCCAAAGCACCAACTTCATCCCACAATTCAAAGACACGTGTCATGGAACGAAGCTCTTCTGAGAGTTCCTCTTCCTCGTTGTTATCCTCCTTCGTAACGGTCCTCCAGTTAGCTTCCACAGCCAAACATTCAGGTATCATATCCTTTGTCAGAGGCCGATATTCATAGTTTGGATAGGTCTTCCGGAACCTATTACAATGATTTCGTTTACTTTGCAGCTTCTTTCCAGCCAACGTTGCGAGCTTCTCCCGTGTGTAAATATAGTCGAAGTAGTCACGGTCTGGCTTTATATAGAATGTATCTGGGAAGATACTTTCAAGTATTTCCACCATGTTTGTACACACTCCTAACATTAGAAAAGGGTGTCCCAACGTGATAGAATCATCCCGCATTTGTCGTACAACCTTAGCAAATGGCTCGCTCATCAGCTCGTTCCATTCCCCTTTCCATACTGGTGCCATATACGCAAGATGGTGTCCAATATAGAAACGGAAGACAAGAAAGCCATCAACTTCAGCTATTTGGGTATTGTATAAGAACCTCCATGAGATGATATTTGCAAAGCTTAAATCACAATTTTGCCTGTCACTACACAGTGTATAGCTTTGTACCAACTCACGATCAGTCGTTTTTACATCGTGAAACTTAATCATTGTATATACAAATTTGTTATAATTGCAAATATAATCAGATTTATTCAGACAACCAAAGTACATTGCTTTTTTGTGGTAAAAACGACAACCAAGTTTGGCATTATGACTTTATTTATATATCTTTGCAGAGGATAGACTGCATGAAACAGTGATAGTTACTTTACGAACAAGAGCTAATCCTTGCAATCTTTATTAAGACTTATCCGAAACGAACAATAATATTTGAATAAAAACTATGGATTTATTAGAGCAAATCGTTGCACGTGCGAAAGCCGACAAGCAACGTATCGTGCTCCCCGAGGCCGAAGAGGAGCGTACACTTAAGGCTGCCGATAGGGTTCTGGCAGATGATATCGCCAATCTGATCCTCATTGGCAACCCCGCCAACATACATAAGCTCGCCACTGAATGGGGGCTTAAGAACATTGACAAGGCTACCATTGTTGACCCAGAGAACAACCCTAAGAGCGAAGAATATGCAGAAAAACTGGCTGAACTACGCAAGAAGAAGGGTATGACCATTGAACAAGCACGCGAACTTGTTACTAAGAATAACCTGTACTTAGGCTGTATGATCATCAAGACTGATGGTGCTGACGGTCAGATTTCAGGTGCTCTTTCAACAACAGGAGACACCCTTCGCCCTGCATTACAGATCATTAAGTGTGCTCCAGGCATCACTTGTGTGAGTGGTGCAATGCTCATTCTCACCCACGAAGCACAATACGGAGAGAACGGTATAGTAGTAATGGGTGACGTAGCTGTGACCCCTAACCCTACAGCTGACCAACTTGCACAAATCGCTTACACCACTGCTGAGACTGCAAAGAGTGTTGCTGGCTTCCAAGATCCTAAGGTTGCCATCCTGAGTTACTCAACAAAAGGATCTGCAAAGGACGCAATAGACAAGGAAACGGGTAAGAGTGTATACGTCATCGATAAGGTTATTGAGGCGACAAAGATAGCAAAAGAAAAGTTCCCTAACCTGAAAGTAGATGGTGAACTACAGTCTGACGCTGCTCTCGTTCCTGCTGTTGCAGCAAAGAAAGCACCTAACTCTGACATCGCAGGTAAGGCTAACGTCCTTGTTGTACCTAACCTTGAAGTTGGAAACATCGGCTATAAACTCATAGAACGTCTTGGTGGAGCAAAAGCTATAGGCCCTATTCTTCAGGGTATAGCACGTCCTGTGAATGATTTATCACGTGGTTGCTGTGTTGATGACATCTATTATATGGTAGCAATCACTGCCTGCCAGGCGCAAGATGCAAAGAAATAATTAAGAATAACATAACTCTTTATATGAAGATATTAGTTCTGAACTGCGGTAGTAGTTCCATTAAGTACAAGCTATACGACATGAAGGATGAGTCAGTATTGGCTCAGGGAATCGTTGAACGTATTGGTCTTGATGAAGCTTTCATTAAGGTTAAGCTCAATAATGGTGAGAAAGTACAAATCATGGAAGACCTTCCTACTCACAAAGAAGGCGTAGCATTGGTATTCAAAGTACTCCTCGACCCTAAGATTGGGGCGTTAAAGAGCCTTGATGAGATTGATGCTGTAGGCCATAGAGTGGTCCAAGGTGGTGATCTCTTTGAGAAAAGCTGCATCGTAACAGAGGAAGTTGAGAAGGGAATAGAGAGCCTTATCGACCTTGCACCAGTCCATAATGCTGGTCACCTACGTGGTTTGCGTGCTGTAGATGCACTGATGCCACACACACCACAGGTGGTTGTGTTCGACAATGCCTTCCACAGTACAATGCCAGACTACGCATATCTTTATGCAGTTCCTTATGATTTGTACAAGAAGTATCATGTTCGCCGTTATGGTTTCCACGGAACAAGTCACAGATACGTGTCACATCGCGTATGTGAGATGCTGGGCGTAGACATCAAAACACAGAAGATTATCACCTGTCATATCGGTAACGGTGCTTCAATGGCAGCCATCAAGAATGGCAAGGTCATTGATACTTCTATGGGATTGACCCCATTGGCAGGTCTGATGATGGGCTCACGCTCTGGCGATATAGACCCTTCTGCCGTTACATATCTGATGGAAAAGCTCGGAAAGAAGCCACAGGAGATGGCAGATTTCCTCAATAAAGAGAGCGGAGTGTTGGGTATTACGGGTATTAGCTCGGACATGCGTGACATTGAGAATGCTGATCTCGAGGGTAATGAGCTTGCTCATCTGGCTTTACAGATGTACGCTTACCGCATCAAGAAGTACATTGGCGCCTATGCAGCAGCCATGAATGGTGTTGACATCATCGTCTGGACTGCTGGTGTTGGTGAGAACCAGACTGGTCTGCGTTGGGATGTTTGCGAGGACATGGAGTTCTTTGGCATCAAGCTTGACAAGGAACGCAACAAGGCTCGTGGCGTAGAACAGATCCTTTCAACAGACGATTCAAAGGTAAAGGTTGTGCTTGTACCTACTGATGAAGAGATTGTTATTGCACGCGACACCCAAGATCTCGTCAGAGAACTGAAGAAATAAGAGGTGAAAGTGGTATAGATATAAACAGAACCACACCTAAACAGAATCATAATGGCGCAGGCTTTCCAATAAGCTCTGCGCCTTTTTTTTATTCGATTGACACCTTCCCTGATTACTAAGTGGTAGAAATAAGTAAGCACGACGAACACATTGAAGGACTGAAAGGAGACATTTCCTTATCTAAGAAAAGACTTTACATAAAAGAAAACTATCTGAATCAAAATTCAATCCCTATGCCCTTAAAACTGACTTTGTAACCATAAGATTATCAAATGGTTACAGATAGGCTCGTAAAAGGTGCCCTTTTACGTTGCAAAAGACGCCCTTTTGAGGTGTAAAAGATGCCCTTTTACATTGCAAAAGGGCGTCTTTTACAATGCAAAAAGGCATGTATTGAAATCTAAGAGTAAATTTATTGTACAATAAAGGAATATTTTCCCATTCCCTTATCCTATCAATGCAGAATAGAATACATAAAGTTTTACAGAAGGACAGCTTGTCTATCAGTCCGCAATCATCCCACACCAACAAGCAATCATCCACACTTACAGACCACACAAGACAAAAAAGCGAAAGGTAGTTGTCTCACGACAACTACCTTTCTTTTGACTAAACTTAATCTACAAACCTGAGTTTATTTTTATTTCTAAACGAAATTTACTCTCTGATTTCCTTTGTACTGCACCTTATTCATCTCCTTGTCAGAGAATGAAAGAGACCGTTTTCAAAAGACGTTGCAAAGATAATGGTACTTTTTTAAACCACAAATACTTTTTAGTTAAAATGAGTTTTTGTATGTAAAAACATGCTTTTTCGCCCATAAAACTATAGATTTTATCTTTCTTAAGGCTTACTTTCTCCCTCAATGTACTCTTCCAAGAACATGTGTTCACCGTCAAAAACAGCATAAGTGAACTGCCATATCCAGTCTCCAAGTATCAACATGCGTACCTTACCAGACAGTGTGAGGTCGAGTTCTATATGTCTGTGCCCGTAAATATAGTAATCTATATCCTTATGAGACCGCATATAGTCTTTTGTGTAACGCACAAGATACTCCTTATCCTCGCCCAAATACGGCATCTCCTTACCATCAGCGCGCTTCAGACGGCTCTTTTTTGCCCAGTTAAGTCCCAACTGCATTCCCCACCAAGGATGAAAAAAATTGAGCAATCGCTGACAAACCCGATTATGAAAAACCTTACGTAGGAATTGGAACATCGGATCAGGATCACCTAATCCGTCACCATGTGCAAGATAGAAAACCTTACCGTATATCTCCATCGTTACTGGTTTACGATGCAGGATGACACCACATTCCTCCTCCAAATAGCCATAAGTCCAAAGATCATGGTTACCTGTGAAGAAATGAACTTCCACCCCCATATCCGTCAACTCAGACACCTTACCCAAGAAACGGGTAAAGCCTTTTGGCACAACATACTTGTATTCATCCCAGAAATCGAACATATCACCCAGCAGATACACTGCTGATGCCTTGTGTTTGATACTGTCTAAGAAGCGTACAAGTCTGCGTTCTTGCGTTCTCCGATGAGCTATTGCCAGCGAACCAAGGTGTGCGTCGGAAAGGAAATATACATTTTTCATACTCCGAAGTTCTATTTCATGATAATAATCTACGTCAGTTACTCAAACCCCAGTTCAACTCTTGCCTCTTCAGACATCATACTTTGGTCCCAAGCGGGTTCAAAAACAAGGTTGATATTGGCACTCTTCACACCTTCAACACTCTCCACTTTTGTGCGAACATCCTCAAGAATGAAGTCTGCTGCAGGGCAAGAAGGAGCGGTAAAGGTCATATCCATATCAAGGTTTCCCTTGTCATCAACATCTATTTTATAAATCATTCCGAGGTCATAGATGTTCACGGGGATCTCAGGGTCATATACTGTCTTCAGTACATCGACTATCTTCTCTTCTATTTTTGTTATCTCTTCTTGTGTCATAATGAATACTTTGTTTATAATATGTTGCATGCAAAGATAATAATTAAATACAATTCTAACAATAATTGTGTATAGAAAGGTATACAACTTACTGTTCCCAGGCGCACAAAGCCTACTACTATCGCATGATTACAGCACGAACAGAGCCATCATTCATTACCAATCGCACGATATATGTGCCCTTCTGCAGCGTCACTTGTATCCTATTGGTTGCATCAACATGCTGATTTGCTATCAATATACCGTTTAATGTATAGACAGATACGCTCTTCAGATTGGCTAACTGTACTTCTAAGACACCTCCCGTCCGCTTGATTGCGTCAGAAGGGATAATGCCTTTTATACCATTTGATACTATATCAGCGTCTGAATTATAAGGACCATTAACAACAGAGACATACAATGGGTTGGGAATAGTAGTCGTAAAGTCGACTTCTTCACCTTCCACAGCACCTATCAGAGCCACACGATAACGACGATTGTTGATGATTTGCAAGTTCTTAGCATTGAGCCAGTCACTCGTAACATTACATTCTGCACCACTCCCTGTGATGTTTACCTTCTTTGGTCGCCGCATTAAAGGTATGCGTTTATCGGTCTGTGGGTCTATGAGGTATAGTCTTAAATCACCTTTATATTGTGCTTTATCTGCAAGAAAGGCAAAACAATTCACCCTGAAAGTAGCATTTAAGCCAACGTCTATACCCTCACCAGGCATGCTTGCTTCGTCTCCGTCCTGCACATAAGTAACTATCTGACCAAAGATATTCAGCCCTTTCCCTGCCTCAACATCAATTGTATAGGGTGTCTGTGTGGGGCGATTGAGCACCAAACAAGTATCTTTATTGCCTTCCTCGACGATTGTTACACGTAAAGTATAGCTTCCTGGTGCTGTTGTTAATGGCAGATTAAACGGAATTCTGACCTTTGTCGTAGCAAAAATATCAAAGTCTATAGCTGTCTCTGTCTGTGATGTATAGGCAGTATCCCCCTTACTATTGAGCATTTCCAACTTCACTACACCGTCAAAGGGCTGTGCATCCAATTTACGAATAAGTAATTGGACACTATTTTGCTCACCTATACGCAGCTTCTTATCGAACACTGGAGCAGAGACAAGCTGATAAGTTGGCTCTTTTGACGGCATTTCCAAGAAGGAAACCTTTCCATTCTCAACCTGCATTACCATGCGTGGTGCCTTCTTCATACGTGCCCATGACCCTAAACTACCCTCTTCCAGCTGGCGTACAGCTATTGGTGACAAAGTATAAGTACCATTGGGCAATGCTGAAAGGTCAAGCGTTATGACGACATCCTTATCCATTAAGTTTCCCGGCAACATCTCACCGTTGTTCATCTTGAAGCAATCTTTGGTAAAGATAGCCCTTCCATGATGAGCATAAGGGAAAGTTTTTATCAGTTGGTCAGCCTCATCATAGACTCCAATCCCGACATCTCCAACAAAATTTTCATTACTTTGATTGACGAAATGACCGTATCTCAGATGTAAGTTGTCAGCCAATCGACTTGGAATAGAACCAACAAAAGCCATCTCACCATCAAAGTTAAAACACAGATTTGGTGCTCCGTACGCAATATCCGCATCTATCTTAGGTACTCCAGGCTTGTTAGGATGGATGGCAATAACATGGAGTTTACGGTTGAATCCCAATGAACTGCCACCGAACTCTTTACCTGTTGAAGTGATATTCAGGGCTGCGAGTGAATAAAAACCATCCGCCTGGCCATCCCAACCAAAGTTCATATGGAACAAATCTGCCTTGTCATAGCCATCACAAACCCATGCATGGGCACCATAACCACCCTTTGCCTCACCGGAAATGTAAAGAGGGAAGCCGTTACGAAGCTCCTTTTTAACAAGTTCAACAAAGTGACTTACACCTTCATTGGCCCTCTCCACGAGTGCTGCATCATAATCAAAATGATTGCGGAGAGCCCGTTCTGCCATGTAACTCTGTGCTCCACTCGCCTTAGAAGTGTATTGCATATTGGTTGCAACACCTACATCATACATCAATTTAGCAACAGCATCTTGCTCTTGAGATGATGTCTTGGCATGTGAATAATCATCCACCATGTGCTTCCAGTCGTAGTTTGACTTTGTGAAATCAGCCGATCGAACTGTATGATCGAATGTTACCGTGTAGCTTTCTGTCCCTTTTCCCTGTGCAGGCCACTGATGATAACGCATGATTTGGGCTACTGCCGTAGCCACACAACCCGTCATGTACTGTGTAAACTTACTGTATGGATAGTCCTGACCCCAATGAGTTTTTATCAAAGGTGCCACATAATCGGTTGTAATAGGCTTCGTTTCAGCACGAGTTGTCAGTCTTTTGTCGCTTCTTAACTCATCATAAACATGCTGATAGGCACCAAGTAAATACCTAACTTCTGGGTTCAGATGTTCCAAATCAAGTGAGTTTTCATTGCTATATGCCAGCACTTGTCCCATTTTATCATTGCCTGCAACTATTACAAAGCCTTTTCCACTAACGTCATTGAAGACATAATAAGGCTGCAATACGGCTGAACGCGTCCGTACTGCATCCTCTTTACTGACCTTCACATAGCCCTTCGCTATGTGCAAAGCAGTCTTAAAGTCTATGTTTTCAGCATGGACTCCAACTGTAAAGCACAAGAGAACAAGAACAGAGAGTACCCTGTTTGAAAGTATTCTACCAATAAAAGGATTCATTTTCTTAATCGTTAATTAAAGTAATAAGCTTAAAATATCAGGTTTATAATCAATAACTATCAGGGTGCAAACCGCTTTCTGACCCATCCTTTATACGTATTAATATCTAATATAACCGAGTCTTGAGGAGTAATATCAGCCAGTGGGATACTCGTAAAGACCTTTGTACTATAATATTCTGGCACATTATTCTGATTATGATAGAGCCGGATATAGTACTTTTTGCCCCCTCCAGACTGCTGTTTTACCGAGTCACAGACCACACCTAACGACTGTACAGCGGTTGAATCATCAGTTTTTCCTGTCTTCAATACCAACCCAAGGTTCAGGTAACGATGCCCTTTGCTGACCCAGGCACTCTCAAAAGTGACGGGATCAGTATGCATATGTGCGACATCTGTAGTACGTTTCATTTTCAAAACAGCAACAGGCTGAATGGCAACCACCGCCGTTGCACCTTCTTCCACCTTATTATAATATAGCAAAGCACGATAAGTTGTATCTGCCTTGACCTTCCATTTGGGTCGATAAGCAGGTGTTAAACGAAGAGTTGTACCATCATCTGTCACAGCTTCCACAAAGGCTGATGATGCATTTGTGGACACTTCGGCGAAAGAAGTGTTCAGATAAGACAGGGAAGAGTCACCCGTTTCGTAGAAATCACGTGTACAAGCAACTACCATTAGCAATGCTATAATCGTCACTGCAATGGTAGTTGCTGATTTCATCGTTTTACTATTACGCCCCACAAGACTACTTCTTAAATGTGAGACGGTTCAATAATGATTTGAAACGTCCGTTCTCTGACGATGCTGCGATATAGTTCTTAGCTGGATAAGCATACTGTGTCAGCAGACAAGTGCGCAGGAAATGATCATCACGATTCTCTATATCGATCTTCTCTATCTGCTCATTGATATACTCATCAAACTTCTGATAGTCCTCAGATGTGTAATATTCCTCATACACCTTAGTATCCTGAATCATGTCAAGTGCTACATAATTGCAAGGATAAAGTTCATAATTGCTATGAATCTCACGATCAATATGCGCTGCTATCTCATCAAATAGCTTGTTCTTGGGCTGCTCTGCGTCCACAGTATCAAGCCATTCATCAATGCAAGGAGCACAACGATAGAAGATATGTCCCTTGAATCCCTTGATACCAACAAGCATACTCTCCATGTCATCTTCGGCAGTTTTCTTCCAATATGGGACATCTCGGCGCAGCTGATACTCCCTTGCCTTCAAATAATCACATGGATCATACTCATAAGAGATGGTAAGCGGAACGATATGCAACTGCTTCAGGCGATCGATGATACTACCTTCGCCACCCATAGCCATCATTTTCAGAATGGCAGGTTGCGTGAGATCATTAGAATTTTTAGCACGACCTTGACGCTGAGCTATCCATATATTCTCATTTTTCTCAGCCACTGCGAAGTGTATATATTCAGACATTCGCTTGCTGGCACGTAACATTTCAACGGAATGCAACGCACGTTCAACAGTGAAAGACTTATTGATACGTACCAAATCACGCACCCAATCCTGTGACAACAAGTTGTCTCCAATAGCTATTTCACATGTTGTTGCAAAGCCAACATCAATCAACAGCTTATCAAGAAACGCCGAATCAAGAACAATATCACGATGATTGCTCACGAAAGTATATCTGTTGCGAATGTCAATGTTCACTGCATCCATGCTACAACCTAAGCTCAGAGTCGTTACAAGACGCTGAAGAAAAGGATAGCAGAAAGCCTTTTGGAACTCAAGATTCGTCTTGCAGCCATGCATTTTCTGTGCTATAGCCTCCTTTGGAACATCAGGGTAAAGATATGCCAGAACCTGTTGAAACTGCTTATCAGCAAGGATTCGATCATAGACTGCCGGCAATTCTTCCGGCTCAAACGGACGAATAGGGTCAAACTCTGATGGTATATTCATAATCTTAAATGTTAATTGAATTTCTTTTCTTTGTTTATTTGATGCTGTTCTAACCAGCTATGATAAGGTCTATACCCATTTCTTCTATACGCTTTGCTACGGCATGCGGTATTTTTGCATCTGTAATGATGGTGTCAATATCCTCCATCCCACTGATTTTAGCAAACCCTCGTCTGCCAAACTTACTTGAATCAGCCAACACTATCGTCTTCTGTGCAGCCTGCATCATAGCCCTGTTCAGTTCAGCCTCACGGATATCAGTTGTGGAAATACCAAAATCAACATCAATACCATCCACTCCTAAGAAGAGTTTACTGAACGAACAACCACGTAAAAACTCCATACTATACTGGCCAACTACCGATGCACTACTATGACGAAGCATTCCTCCTAACTGAATAATATCAATGTTTTCATTACCCGAGAGAGACATTGTGGCTTGCAAGGAAGCAGAAACAACGGTCAGTTTACCCTCAGGTTGTATGTTACATGCCAACGCATGAATGGTAGTTCCCGAAGCAAGGATGATGGAATCATTCTTCACAAGCATCTTTACTGCCTCAGAACCGATCAGCTGTTTCTCCTCTGTATTGAGCTTTTCCTTCTCATTTACAGAGCGATTGTTCGTAAAAGGATTGATAAGAATGGCTTTTCCGTGGCTACGATACAACTTACCAGCCTTCTCCAACTCTGTTAAATCCTTACGAATAGTCACTAATGACACATCCAATGACGCTGCCAGGTCGGATACAAGTACAGACTCCTGCGAAAGAAGCTGCTCAAGAATGGCACCTTGCCTATCTTCTTTTGTCATAATCAACGTAGGTTTTCGGCATTTATAGTATATAGTCGCCGCGGGTTACTGCTTAGTACAGTCTTGTACAAAAATAGGTAAAATATATCAAAGATATATCTCTACTGCAAATGTTTAACAGAAGATTAACAATTTCCTGATACAAAAAACAACACACAAAGGATCGTATATATCACTGACTAAAGGACAATAAAAGACGCTTTCAACAATCTTCTGCATGGTGTTTAGCCATCAGCACCACTGGTGCTAACCATCAGCTCCAATGGTGCTAGCCATCAGCTCCAGTGGTGTTGGGCTGCCGCACCAATGGTGCGAGGCTATCGCACACAAGTAAAAAGCTGAAAGGTGCATCATTCTTTATCGTTATAGAAGATACCAGAAAGCACTCATTAACAACCGAAACGATAAAGATCTACTAAACAGAGACAACCTTTCATATAAGTAAAAACAAATAGAAGGGTTACTATAAGAAGTAAAACACATAGCAGAAGACAAACGAAAGCAAAACGAAAGCATATCTATTTCTGAACGAAAGAAAATATATAAAAAACGTTAATCTAATGTTTCTTTTTAGAAATAATCATTATCTTTGCTTCGTAAAGAAATAAACAACCTTTCGATTTATAAAATCTAAGCCGTCTTTCGACTTTCATTATGAAATAAAACAAGCTGCTATTGCAGTTGACAAGGACCTATAACAATGAACAGCAAACAGAACGATAACTATGATGTAATCATCATCGGAGGAGGAATCACCGGTGCTGGCACAGCACGTGACTGTGCTTTACGTGGTTTAAAGGTGTTGCTGGTTGAGAAATTCGACTTCACCAACGGCGCCACAGGCCGCAATCACGGTCTGTTACATAGTGGTGCAAGATACGCTGTGACCGATCCTGAATCGGCAACAGAGTGTATTAAGGAGAATATGGTGCTCCGTCGGATTGCCAAACATTGTATCGAAGAGACCGACGGACTGTTCATTACCTTGCCAGAAGACGACATTAATTACCAGAAGACCTTTGTTGAGGCATGTACAAGGGCTGGTATTTCAGCAAACATCATCTCTCCCGAAGAGGCACTACGCTTGGATCCATCGGTAAATCCCAACCTTCTCGGTGCGGTACGTGTGCCAGATGCATCTATTGACCCTTTCCATTTGACTACTGCTAACGTACTTGATGCTCGCCAACATGGTGCTGATGTACTTACTTACCATGAGGTTGTTGCCATTCTGACCAGCAATGGTAGGGTTGAAGGTGTACGCCTTCGCAATAATCATACGGGGGAAGAAATTGAGAAACATGCCGCATTGGTCATCAATGCTGCTGGCATATGGGGACATGACATTGCAAAGATGGCAGACATAAAGATCAATATGTTCCCTGCCAAAGGAACCCTTCTGGTCTTCGGACACCGTGTCAACAAGATGGTTATCAACCGCTGTCGCAAGCCTGCTAATGCGGATATCCTCGTACCAGACGATGCTGTTTGCGTCATCGGAACAACCAGTGACCGTGTTTCTTATGATACTGTTGACAACCTGAAGATAACATCTGAAGAAGTAGACACGCTTATAAGAGAAGGTGAAAAGCTCGCTCCAAGTCTTGCAACAACACGTATCCTCCGTGCCTATGCAGGTGTTCGTCCGCTCGTTGCAGCCGATAATGACCCTACAGGACGCAGTATCAGCCGTGGGATTGTATGCTTAGACCATGAAAAACGTGACGGACTGGCTGGTATGATTACCATCACTGGAGGTAAAATGATGACCTATCGCCTCATGGCAGAGCAAGCAACCGACCTTGCATGCAAGAAGTTAGGCATTGATAAGGCTTGTGAGACTGCCACAACTCCGCTCCCTGGCACAGCAGGAAAGGACCCTGACAACCCTCATCATACGTATTCAACAGCACACAAAGCAGCTAAAGGCAGACAAGGAAACCGTGTAAAGGAGATTGATGAGCGTACAGAAGATGACCGCGCACTCATTTGTGAGTGCGAAGAGGTAAGCGTTGGCGAAGCAAAATACGCCATTGAAGAGCTACATGTACATGATTTGCTCAACCTGCGACGCCGTACTCGTGTAGGAATGGGTACCTGTCAAGGTGAACTTTGTGCTTGCAGAGCAGCTGGAGTGATGTGTGAGAATGGTGTAAAAGTCGACAAAGCAATGACTGATCTCACCAAATTCATCAACGAAAGATGGAAAGGTATGCGCCCTGTGGCATGGGGAAGTACGTTGGATGAAGCCCAACTCACAACCATTATCTACCAAGGGCTCTGTGGATTAGGTATATAATAATTGCAGAACGACCTGATAAATCAAACTAATCCAGTTGGTTGGACAGAAAAAACAAGAGATTATGAGATACGATACTATCATAATAGGCGGTGGACTCAGTGGACTGACAGCAGGCATTACACTGGCAAAAGCAGGACAGAAGGTCTGCATCGTGTCAGCAGGACAGAGCAGTCTGCACTTCCATTCAGGCTCATTCGACCTCCTGGGGTACGATGCTGACGGCGAAGTTGTTACCCATCCGCTGCAAGCCATTGCTGATTTGAAGGCTGAACACCCATATTCAAAGATTGGAATCAGCAACATAGAGCATCTTGCAAGCCAAGCAAAGACATTACTTTCTGAAGCTGGTATAAGCGTAATGGGGAACTATGAGCAGAACCACTACCGTGTTACACCCTTAGGAACACTGAAACCAGCATGGCTCACCACGGAAGGTTACGCCATGATTGATGGTCCAGAGAGACTCCCATGGAAGAAAGTTGAGTTGCTGAACATACAAGGTTTCATGGACTTTCCCACTCAATTCATTGCAGAAAACCTAAGAATGATGGGCGTTGAATGTCAGATTAAGACCTTTACAACAGACAAATTAAGTACTGCAAGGCAGAGTCCGACAGAGATGAGAGCTACAAATATAGCGAAGGTACTTGCTAATAAAGATGCTCTCAGTAAGGTATCAGAACGTATCAATGCCATCAGTGGCGACCCAGATGCCCTCCTTCTGCCAGCAGTTCTGGGCTTTAGCAATGCCGAAAGCCTTGATGAAATGAAGCAATGGATAAAGAAACCAGTTCAATACATCGCAACTTTGCCTCCATCAGTATCTGGTGTACGCACCACTATCCTGTTAAAACGACTCTTTGCACAGGCAGGTGGAACACTTCTCGTTGGTGATTCTGCTACAACAGGACAATTTTCAGGCAATCATCTCGTTTCTATCACAACCGATCATCTGCCTGATGAGAAACTCTATGCAGATCATTTCATCCTTGCATCAGGCTCTTTCATGAGCCATGGGATAAGAAGTAACTATGCTGGAGTTTATGAACCTGTGTTCAAACTGGACGTTGATGCTGCAAAAAAACGTGACGATTGGAGCGTAACGAATGCCTTTGAAACACAACCTTACATGGAGTTTGGTGTGCATACTGACAAAGATTTCCATGCAACAAAGGATGGAAAGAACATTGAAAACCTATATGCAATAGGTTCAGTATTGAGTGGTCACAACAGTATTAAGCATGCTGACGGAACAGGAGTGTCACTATTAACGGCACTTTATGTGGCAAAAAAGATTACAGGAAAGGGATAAGTCATGGCAGAAGGGATACAACTTAAAAACATAAGTGGCAACAACTTGGAGCAATGTCTCAAGTGTTCAATCTGTACAGCATACTGTCCTGTATCGGCGGTTGAGCCCAAATACCCTGGACCCAAGCACTCTGGACCAGACCAGGAACGCTATAGACTGAAGGATTCGAAGTTCTTTGACGAAGCTCTCAAGATGTGTTTGAACTGTAAACGATGTGAGGTTGCATGTCCATCCGGCGTCCGTATCGCTGATATCATACAAGCTTCACGCATTACATACAGTACTCACCGCCCCATTCCACGTGATATCATGCTCGCAAACACCGACTTTGTGGGGACAATGGCAAACATGGTAGCACCTATTGTCAATGCAACATTGGGGCTGAAGCCCGTGAAAGCCGTCTTACATGGGGTCATGGGAATTGATAAACACCGTACTTTTCCTGCATACAGCAGCCAGAAATTCGAGACATGGTACAAACGAATGGCAGCAAAAAAGCAGGATTCTTATAGCAAACATGTAAGCTATTTCCACGGATGTTACGTCAATTATAACTTTCCACAGTTAGGAAAAGATCTCGTAAAGATCATGAATGCAGTGGGATATGGCGTGCATCTGTTAGAGAAAGAAAAGTGTTGTGGTGTAGCATTGATAGCCAATGGACTTAGTGGACAGGCTCGCCGACAGGGTAAAGTGAACATTCGTTCTATCCGAAAGGCAGCAGAACAAAACAGAATCGTACTGACAACAAGCTCTACATGCACGTTTACCATGCGTGATGAGTACGAACATTTACTCGACATCAAGACTGATGACGTACGTGAAAACATCACTCTGGCAACACGTTTCCTCTATCGTCTGATTGAAAAAGGGGACATAAAACTCGCCTTTCGCAAAGACTTTAAGATGCGAACAGCCTACCATTCAGCCTGTCACATGGAGAAAATGGGATGGATTATATACAGTACTGAACTCTTAAAGATGATACCTGGTCTCGAACTCATCATGCTTGACTCACAATGTTGTGGTATTGCAGGTACTTATGGGTTCAAGAAAGAGAACTACCAACGCTCACAAGAGATCGGGTCAAGGCTCTTCAAGCAGATAAAAGAGTTAAATCCAGACTGCGTAAGCACTGACTGCGAGACCTGCAAATGGCAGATAGAGATGTCAACAGGTTATGAAGTAAAGAATCCGATATCCATTCTTGCCGACGCATTGGATGTAGAAGAGACCATAAAACTCAATCAATAAAGAACCTAAAAGCATAAAACAAGATAAATCTAAAGACTTACCGATATGGAAAAGAAATTCATTCTAGCCCTTGATCAAGGGACAACAAGCTCCAGAGCAATCGTTTTTGACCACAACGGACACATCAAGTCAGTGGCTCAGAAGGAGTTTACTCAGTACTTTCCACAGCCAGGTTGGGTGGAACATAACCCTAATGAGATATGGTCATCACAGGCTTCTGTTATCGCCGAGGCCATATCTGCCATTGACATCAATGGTCTTGACATTGCTGGAATAGGTATAACAAACCAGCGAGAGACAACCATTGTGTGGGACATTGATACTGAAGAGCCTATCTATAATGCCATTGTCTGGCAGGACAGACGTACCTCCGAGTATTGTGACGAGCTGAAAGCACAAGGCTTAACAGAGAAGATTCACAAGAAAACAGGTCTTATCATAGACGCTTATTTCAGTGGAACAAAGATCAAATGGATACTTGATAACGTACCAGGAGCACGCAAACGTGCCGAGATGGGTAAGCTTCGCTTCGGTAATGTGGACTCATGGCTGGTGTGGAGGTTGACACGTGGCGAGATACATGTCACTGATGTAACCAACGCTTCACGTACTATGCTATTCAACATAAAAGACTTGAAGTGGGACGAAGAGCTACTGAAGCTACTTGACATCCCAATGTCAATGATGCCAGAGGTGAAGTCTAGCTCCGAGATATATGGTCATACAAAGACTACTATCTTTGCACATGAGGTGCCAATCTCTGGTATTGCAGGTGACCAACAAGCTGCTTTGTTCGGTCAGATGTGTATTGAACCAGGCTCTATCAAGAACACTTACGGCACAGGATGCTTCGTTATGCTGAACACAGGAAGCAAACCTGTCCTGTCAAAGAATAACCTTCTGACAACCATAGCATGGAAAATAGGAGATAAAATCACCTATGCGCTGGAAGGATCTATCTACGTTGGCGGCTCTGTTGTACAGTGGCTGCGTGACGGATTGGGCTTCATCACTTCATCATCAGAGATAGAAGACCTTGCATCAACAGTCCCTGACAGTGGCGGAGTATACTTTGTTCCAGCGCTAACAGGTCTTGCTGCACCTTATTGGGACCAATATGCACGTGGTACAATCATTGGTATTACCCGAGGAACAACCCGTGCACACATAGCACGAGCAGCTCTTGACGGAATTGCTTTCCAGACTTATGACATTGCACAAGCCATGGCAAAGGATATGGATGCACCACTTAAGGAACTGAAAGTGGATGGTGGAGCATCACGAAACAACCTCTTGATGCAGCATCAGGCAGACCTTTTGGGCATCACCGTGGTACGTCCAAAGATCACAGAGACCACCGCTTTGGGTGCAGCTTACCTTGCTGGACTTGCTGTAGGGTTCTGGAATAACATTGATGAGATAAAGAATCAGTGGCAAGTTGAGCGTACTTTCGAGCCTGTAGCAGACAGTGAGAAGATTGAAGCAGCAAAGGCTGGGTGGGCAGATGCCATCGGCAGAACACTAACTAAGAAATAAACAACAAATAGGTATTGATAAGATGATGATTAAAAACATCGTCTTATCAATACCTATTTCATTAATAATTTACCTAAATCATCTTATTATGGAATATTCAATGACGACTCAGTTCCTAATGGAATTAATAGGAACGCTCATCTTAGTACTGTTTGGAGACGGCGTTTGTGCCTGTGTTACGCTAAACAAAAGCAAGGGACAGAAAGCAGGATGGGTAGTCATCACCATTGCATGGGGTCTTGCTGTGTGCATGGGAGTACTTGTTGCAGGTCCTTACACGGGTGCTCATCTCAACCCAGCTGTATCCATTGGACTTGCAGTAGCAGGGATGTTTCCATGGAGTTCAGTACCTTATTACATCGTGGCACAAATGATTGGCGGTTTTCTTGGTGGTCTGCTCGTATGGTTTTTCTATAAAGATCACTATGATGCAACTGATGACGAAGCTGCAAAACTCGGTACATTCTGCACCGCACCAGCCATCCGCAACTACAGAATGAACTTCCTTTCCGAGGTCATTGCAACATTGGTTCTCGTGTTTATCATCATCAGTTTCAGTGTTGATGGTAATACTGGAGATGCCGAACACTTCAAGTTCGGACTTGCAGCACTCGGTCCTATCCCTGTCACATTACTGATCATTGCACTCGGAATGTCGCTCGGAGGAACTACGGGATACGCCATGAACCCTGCCCGTGACCTGTCTCCGAGACTGGCACATGCCGTTTGTATGAAGGGAGACAACGACTGGGCATACTCCTGGATACCAGTTCTTGGACCAATCATTGGTGCTATTATCGCTGGATTCTGTGGTGCAGCCCTTCTGCTTGTATGATGCTTAAATAACAACTTTATCAATAACAATCTAAACTAAAAACAATTTTATTATGAGTAACTTTAAGAAAACATTCCAGTTAGTAGCTGTTTTCCTCTTTGTAAGTGTAGTACAGCTGTCTGCTCAAACCTACAAGTATCAGAAGATTGTAGGCTTCTCTGACGAGACCAATGCTAAACTTGAAGCTTTCCTGCAGTCAACTATTTCAATGAACATCAGGAAGGTTGCCGTCTTCGACTGTGACGGAACACTCTTCGGACAGGTACCTTATTACCTGGCAGAGGAAGCTCTTTACGAGTATGCCCGCAGGAATTATGCAGGCAAGAAAGATGCAAAATCAGTTGAGAAGTTCAAGTTAGTCGACAAGATGATACACGAAGACGCTATCAGTCGCGAACGTGACCGCATCAAATTCCTCAGTGGTATGACGCCAGAGGAGATACAACGCATTGGCGATGACTGCTTCCACGAGAAATATCAGAACAAGTTCTATCCTCAAATGAAAGCCCTTCTTGCCAATCTTCGCAACTATGGCTTCGAGACATGGGTTATATCAGCTTCTCCAGAGTTGCTTTATCAGCGCTTCTGTGTTGAAGAACTCGGCTTCCAAGAGGACCGTGTAATCGGTGTAAAGTCACTTGTCACAATGGGTGGTGTCGTTACTGACCAGATTGTCTTCCCTTCTCCACAAGACGAAGGTAAGGCTGAAGTCATCAGAACCTTCATCAAGACACGTCCACTCTTCGCTGCCGGCAATAGTCGTGGAGACATGGAGATGATGAATACATCCGTAGGTTTGAAGCTCATCCTCAACCCTGATGCAAAGACTCCACAGAAGGTTATGGGCGGAAAGACCGTAAAAGAGTACTGGGCTGCTGACCCTAACTGTATCACAGAGTACACTCGTGACGTGACAGAAGGCAACTATAACTGGGCATGTGACGAATATAAAGTAAAGCAGAACGCAGCAACTGACGTTTCAACACCAGCCGTTGTTATCTACTAATATCTTTTTTAAGAAACACTTGGAGTCTCTAATGGTTAGCACGAAATATCCTTACACGAAAGACAATCCCAACGATTGTTTTCGAAGGAAAATCCAATTATTTTCGGCTTCATAACCATCAGAGCTACAAACAGTTACAAACAAGGTCGTAAAAGGGCGTCTTTTACATCGCAAAAGGGCATCTTTTACACATCAAAAGGTGCCCTTTTATCATGCAAAAGGGCACCTTTTAGAATGCAAAAGAGCACCTTTTATTTATGGAATGAGAAATTTTAGGACAACGGCAGTTGTACTTTCAGTATTCTATCGTTTGTTATTATCAGCTGAAAGACCATGTCCTGCTCTGCATTGGTATGCAAAATCTTCATTCAAAAAAGAAGTCCCCGACCGTCAAATGACCGTCAGGGACTTCTTCTTATATAATCTTTTCAAAGGAACATATACGACAACTGTTCCTTTCCTCCTACTTCTTCAGAACATTAATCAAACTGATTTTCAACGATATCACTCAACACCTCCTTGATATCAAGCCCTGCAGCACGCACCTGTTGAGGGATAAAGCTTGTTGTAGTCATACCCGGTGTAGTATTGATTTCAAGCATATTGATAACATCATTACCGTCCTTATCCTTCGAAATGATGTAATCAATACGGATAATACCATTGGCATGCAGGATATCATAGATACGACTTGTCTCTTCAGCTACACGTGCTGCCGTCTCAGGAGACATACGTGCAGGAGTAATTTCCTGTACCTGACCATTGTATTTAGCGTTATAATCGAAGAATTCGTTGCTTGTTACAACCTCAGTAGCAGGGAAAACAACACTCTTATCCTTTGTCTTGTACACACCTTGTGATATCTCCATACCATCCATGAAGCCCTCAATCATCACCTCATTACTCTCCATGAAAGCAACACGAAGTGCCGGAGCAAGCTGGTCGTGATTCTTAACCTTTGACACACCGAAGCTACTTCCATCTGCAGAAGGCTTCACAAAGCAAGGCATACCCAGACGTTTCTCAATCGCTTCTGCATCATATTCCTCTCCACGACGTAACAGAATGCTGTCAGCAACATTCACTCCAAAGCCACGAAGATAGTTATTGAGCACATACTTATCAAAGGTCATAGCCTCAACCAGTACGTTACTCGTAGAATAAGGCAAATGAATCAGCTCGAAATAACCTTGCATCACACCATTTTCTCCTGGCTGTCCATGGATGGTTATGTATGCATAATCGAAGGCAACAACCTTTCCATCCTTCAAGAAAGAGAAGTCATTCTTGTCAATTGGTGCTGTAATGCCACCTGGAAGTTCAACATGCCAGTCCATTCCTTTTACATCTACGATATAAATATCGTACCGTTCCTTGTCAAAGAAGGAATATAATCCCTGCGCAGAGCGCATCGAAACATCATGCTCTGATGAGTCACCACCACAGACGATGGCTATAGTCCGCTTCAAATCTCTCATTGTATATTCTTATTTTGTTTATCTATGCTATTGGAATCATCCATTTAAGGTTATTCCATTCAGTATGAAATTACTCATTTTTCAACACCACTTTGCCCTTTGATAAAGCCCCTCCACTTCTCAATAAGTGCAGAAAGATCGGCAGGAAGGTCGCTCGTGAAATCCATTTGTTCACCTGTTACCGGATGAACGAAGCCCAATGTACGCGCATGTAACGCCTGCCGGTCACACAGAGTGAGACAGTTATGGATAAAAGCCTTGTATGTACTCGACCTCTGACCACGTAGAATCTCCCTTCCACCATAGCGTTCGTCACCGAAAAGAGGGTGTCCGATATGCTTCATGTGTGCACGAATCTGATGAGTACGTCCCGTCTCCAAGATACATTCTATCAGTGTTGTATAACCGAATCGTTCAATAACACGATAGTGAGTTACGGCTGGTTTACCTGTTTCAGAGCCTGGTGGGAACACCGTCATACGAAGTCTGTCCTTCGGATCACGGGCAATATTACCTTCAATACGCCCTTCTTCTTCCGTGAAATTCCCCCAGACAAGGGCATTATAGCTGCGATGTGTCGTCTTATTAAAGAACTGTTTCCCCAATGAAGTCTTAGCATCTGGGGTCTTTGCAATCACCAACAACCCACTTGTATCTTTATCTATACGATGTACTAGACCCACTTCTGGGTCGTTAGCATCAAACTCTGGCATGTCTTTCAAGTGCCAGGCGATAGCGTTAATAAGTGTTCCGTGAAAGTTACCAGCACCCGGATGAACCACAAGGCCTGCTGGTTTGTTGATAACCATTAGTACTTCATCCTCATAAACAATGTCTAATGGAATGTCTTCTGCCTCAATAGTATTGTCATGTTTTGGTCGATCGAGCATCAACGTGATGACATCATCTGGCCGAACCTTATAGTTGCTCTTCACAGGAGAGCCGTTTACATGGATAAAACCTGCCTCTGCAGCTTTCTGAATACGGTTACGACTTGAGTGCTGCATACGTTCAAAGAGGAATTTATCTATCCTTGCAGGCACCTGACCCTTGTCAACTGTTACACGAAAGTGCTCATAAAGCTCGTCATTACCACCTTCTGACGTGTCTGTAGGCAGTAAATCGTCGCTCAACTCTTCATCAAATATAGTCTCTTCGTCTACCATGTTCAGGGCCTAATCAGTTGGTTTTGTTGATGAAGGGTCAGCAGGTAAGCCCGATTGTGATGATGATCCAGAGCCACCAGAGCCCGATTTCCCTCGTTCATCCTTTATTTCGTTGCCGTTTTCATCGACTGGTACTTCTACATATTCCTCTACTTCGTCGTACTTTGGCATCTTTTCTTCAACCTCTATATCCTCATATTCCGGTTCATTCAGGCCTGCCGTGTCAGTAATCTCACGTGTTCCATCACCTACTTGCAGTATAATTACAGCGTCAGAAGGGACTCTATCCCCTGCTTGAACATGTTTTCCGTTCACGAGAATACCATATATCCAGTCTTTTTCACCTGGGATATACTCTGGTTCTCCTACCTTGAAGCCCATAGAAAGCAACTGTGCTGTAGCTTCACGTAGGGAGTTATTATCAATAATGTCAGGAACTACGAGTGAAGGAGCACTTGCTGCGTTGATTGTAACATAAATAACATGAGTTGATTTTATACGCTTTCCACCTGCAGGAGACTGTTCGAGAATACAGTCAGGAGGCAATTCTTTCACATAACCTGTGTCCGTTACCTCAATCGTCAGGCCTACTTTATCCATGATATCAACAGCTTCGTCATACTGTTTGTGGATGATATTCGGCACCACAATGGACTCACCGTGATGTGTATAGTAGTCAAGTCCGAACCTAACTCCTATCGCCAGCAACAACAACAGTATCACAATGGCTAGGATATTACCCCAGATATACGTGCTATTGAACTTATGGAAGAACTCTTTTGATGTCATTAAACTCCTACTTGTCTACTCGTTTGCATACTTACTCGTAACCTTTCAGCCTGCAAATCGTCAACTTGTTAACCAGTAAATCTCTCTTCTTTTCTTTATATATATGTGGCAAAGGTAGACAAAAAAACGGAAAGAAGCAAAGAATAAACTCTACTTCTTTCCGTTTTCGTTCTAATCCTTAACAGGAATAGACGTACTTTTTACTTTCCGTGGTGCTCGTCTGATACTGTTAACTTCTTACGACCCTTAGCTCGACGGGCAGCCAATACACGGCGACCATCCTTTGTTGCCATTCTCTCGCGGAATCCATGCTTGTTCACACGACGACGGTTGTGTGGCTGAAATGTTCTTTTCATTTTCTTATCCTATTATTTATTGTTATTGTGCAAATTATAAATTGACACGCCGAAACATGCCCGTTACGGGCTGCAAAATTACTTAATCTTTTTGAATTGAGCAAGGAAACGATAATTTTTACGATGATAATTTATGTTTTTTCCATAAATTCAGTACCTTTGCACCGCACTTTTCGCTATCAAGCAGCAAATAAAGTAACAAATTATATATTAGGAAATTATGATTAATTCACAGGAAATCAAGATTGGAACATGTATCCGTCTTGATGGTAAGATTTGGACTTGCATCGACTTCCAGCACCGTAAACCAGGTAAAGGTAACACTGTTATGATCACAAAGCTGAAGAACGTAGCTGACGGACGTGTCCTTGAGCGCACTTTCCAGGTTGGTTTCAAGCTTGAAGATGTTCGTGTTGAGCGTCGTCCATACCAATATCTTTATGAGGATTCAACAGGTTTTATCTTCATGAATCAGGAAACTTTCGAGCAGATTCCTATCCCTAAGCATCAGATTACAGGCTCTGAGTACATGAAAGAAGGTGACGTTGTTGAGGTTGTAACTGATACTTCAGACGGTACTATCCTCCTTGCTGAGATGCCAGTGAAGACAACTTTGACCATTACTCACAGCGAACCAGGTGTTAAGGGTAACACTGCTACCAACGCAACAAAGCCTGCTACACTTGAGACTGGTGCCGTCGTACGTGTTCCTTTGTTCATCAATGAAGGCGAAGTTATCCAGATTGACACCCGTGACGGTAGCTATTTAGGTCGTGTAAATGCTTAATTAGCAGCAGAAAGAAGTCTTATATACACTTCAAATAACAATAACAAAAAAGCCAGAACGAACTCTTTGAGAGTTTATTCTGGCTTTTTTATGTGTTTGGATGAATGCTGATGCAGTCTCAACTTACTCCGAACTGAGTAATTTATCAGAAGCGTATATGCTACTGATAGCAAAGAATAACCAAAGAATACCAGAGATTACTACCATTGAATGATGACCACAAACAGCAAGAGAGATCATCAATACAGAAACAAAACAGTCAAAAATCAGGTATTTATTAGACCCTAACAGTGCCTTTACCAGGTTATCCGGATCCTCTTTGGACATCTCCCAGATGCAAAGAGAGGTCAAGAGAATAAACAAACTCGCAAGTATTGCGAACGACAAATCATCTTGTAACACTGCCATCAACAAACAAACAATGACGTCAACCCGTATGGCTAAGGGCAACGACTTCTTAATTTTACTCATAGGTTTTCATTGAACTATTAGATAATACGAAATGTAAACAATGGCACAAAGATAATAAAAATCTACCAATAAAGTGCAGATTATACCTCTTTCAGCCGTAATAATTAATTAAAAACGTTGTCATTCACAAACAAAACACTATCTTTGCAGCATATGAAGTATAGCATTATCGTTCCCGTTTTCAATCGTCCTGATGAAGTAGATGAGCTCTTAGAGAGTCTGATTCACCAGGAAAAGAAAGATTTTGAAGTCATTATAGTTGAGGATGGCTCACAGATTCCATGTAAAGAGGTGTGCGACAAGTATGTTGACCGCCTTAACTTACATTACTATAATAAGGAGAATTCGGGTCCAGGGCAGAGCCGTAACTACGGAGCAGAGCGTGCCGAGGGTGAGTATCTACTAATACTTGACTCTGATGTCGTACTTCCTAAAGGGTATCTACAAGCCATTGACGAGGAATTAGACCGTGAACCAGCTGATGCTTTCGGCGGTCCTGACTGTGCACATGACTCGTTTTCCGATACCCAGAAAGCCATATCATATTCTATGACATCTTTCTTTACCACCGGAGGTATACGTGGTGGAAAGAAGAAATTAGATAAATTCTATCCTCGATCATTTAATATGGGCATACGGAGGGATGTTTATCAGCAGTTAGGAGGCTTCTCAAAGATGCGTTTTGGTGAAGATATCGACTTCTCTATCCGTATCTTCAAAGCTGGGAAACGCTGTAGATTATTCCCCAAAGCATGGGTATGGCACAAGCGACGCACCGACTTCCGTAAGTTCTGGAGACAGGTTTATAACTCGGGAATAGCACGTATTAATCTTTACAAGAAGTACCCTGATTCCTTAAAACTTGTCCATTTGCTACCAATGGTATTTACTGTTGGAACAGGACTTCTGCTCTTACTCATCCTACTTGGTATCATTTTCCTGTGCATCCCTTCAACAAAGAACATCGGATGTTGCACCCTTCTGACAGGTCTGATACCCCTATTGCTATACAGCACAGTCATCTGCATTGACTCAACACGGCAGAATAACAGCCTGAAAATAGGCATTCTTAGCATTCGTGCCGCCTTCACCCAGCTCACGGGTTACGGCTGTGGATTCATTAATGCATGGTGGAAACGTTGTGTATGTGGCAAGGATGAGTTCAGTGCTTATAACAAAACATTCTATAAGTAACGCAAGACTGCGTCCGTCTGAACGCACACACAGTATATAATCAATATCCTAAGACATAACGATAGAGCTGAAATTCCCTACCGATAGAAGATAGAAGACGGGATGAGGCCCATTCTTTTACGATGCAAAACTTATCTATCAACCATTGGGCTGAGGCTGACCGCCCACGTGAAAAACTCGAGAAACTGGGGGCGAGTGCCCTCAGTGACGCAGAATTACTGGCTATTCTCATTGGCTCGGGTACACCAAAAGAAAGTGCTGTCGGGCTTATGAAACGTATTCTCAACGGGTGTAATAACAATCTAAACACGCTGGGGAAACTCTCATTATCCGACCTGAAACAATATAAAGGGATTGGTCCTGCCAAAGCCATTACCATCCTTGCTGCCTGCGAACTAGGCAAACGCCGACAAAGAGCAGCTATAGAAGAGTCGCCAATCCTTAACTCTTCTGAGGGAATATACAACTATATGCGCACCACCATACAGGATTTAGACGTTGAAGAAGGCTGGATGCTGATGATGAAGCAGAACTTTCGGCTCATAGAAGCGAAGAGAATATCTGTTGGAGGACTAACGATGGCACCCGTTGACATCCGTCTTATGATGAAAGAAGCACTCATGAAAAATACAACAGTACTGGTTTTCTGCCACAATCATCCCAGTGGAAATACCCAACCAAGCAGAGAGGACGACTCACTCACATCCCGTATACAGAAGGCGTGTAACCTTTTGAGCATTTATTTGGCAGACCATGTCATTCTTACTGACGGTGGTTACTTCTCCTATCGGGATGAAGGGAAGCTCTAAGAGGAAACTATTCATCCTCCCATCCACCATCCTTACACAGTTATTCAAGCAGAAAATAGGAAGTCTTTAGCCCTTTTTACTATCTCACAAAGCCGTCTCAGCACTCTGACTTCTGTATCCTATAACAACTCTATAGTAATTCTTATCGGTCTGCAAAAACATTATCCCACATGTCTTTTACCTTACTTAAACAACCGGCAACACCCTCAAAATTATCATCAGGTATAATCAAAAGGACTAATACACCACACAGATAAACAAGGAAAGGTATGAACAGAAGATGCCCTCACCTGCTCACTTCATTAAAGGAAGTGGACAGATGAGGGCATTCTCTCTTTATGTTTCTAATCTCTCGTTACGACCTTAGTTTCTGTTGTTTCCAAAGAAACGGAGAAGATAGAGGAAGAGATTGATGAAGTCAAGATAAAGACTTAATGATCCAAGTAGGGCAATCTTCTGCGCAACCTCTCCTGCATCAGGTGCCATAAGCAGGTTACGCTTGATGGCTTGTGCGTCCCATGCAGTAAGACCAGTAAAGATAAGGACACCAATACCACTGACAATAAGGTCCATCATTGTGCTCTTTAAGAAGATATT
Source organism: Prevotella histicola (assembly GCF_055385135.1). Classification (NCBI taxonomy): domain Bacteria; kingdom Pseudomonadati; phylum Bacteroidota; class Bacteroidia; order Bacteroidales; family Prevotellaceae; genus Prevotella; species Prevotella histicola. The sequence continues at coordinate 1,233,076 of NZ_AP043793.1, forward strand.
TACCAATGAAGCAATGATAAGTCCTATCAAAGCCATCAGCAGAATACCACCCATCTTTGTCAGGTCCTTCTTTGTTGTCGCACCAACCAGTGCCATTGCACCAAACGTTCCAGCCGTAATGAAGAATGTCTTAGCGATGGAAGCAATCTGATAAACAGCAAATATCCATCCTAATGTCAGACCATTAAGGGCTGAGAACACGATAAACCACATCGTGGCAGCAACAAGTGACAGTTTATTGATGCGTGCTGAAACATACCAAACGATACCAAGTTCAGCCAAACCAGCTATCAACAACGGACCACGGCTGGTATAAAGGAGTTGGAGAACGGCTGGTGAGTTACCTGCACCATAAGCTACTACACCTGTAATGACAAGTGCCATTGCCATCCATGTATACACTTTACGCATCAAAGCAGGGAATGCACGTGACATTTCCAGGTCACGTTCCTGATTATTTGCTACTTTTGAGAAATTGTCGTAATTCATATTCTTTTCTTTTTTTAGTACTTTCTATTGTCTTTAACTGGGTTTATCAACTATCGTTTGTCGCAAGATTGCAACTTCCGAATATACTTTATTCACTACAAATAACGTACCATATCCTTGAGAGATGCACGAGTTCACTTCTCTGTTTGTCATCCGCACATGTGGAGCTAAGCATCCGCACATGTGGAGCTGACCATCCGCACATGTGGAGTTAAGCATCCGCACGAGTGGTGCTGACCATCCCCACAAATGACGAAGGATATCTTCTCCAAACTGAACAACGGCGTATTACATCTTCAATTAGGCTATTGTAGCAGCATTTCCTTCGTAAGAATACTCTCCAATTGCTCTGCAGAGAGTCGCAACTGGAACTCACCATGAAGGGCAACGCTGATACGTCCCGTCTCTTCTGACACTATAATTGCCAATGCATCAGAGTCTTGTGAGATACCCATTGCCGCACGATGCCGCAGTCCAAGCTCCTTCGGAATATCCTGTTTATGGCTCACGGGGAGGATACAGCCCGCTGCTTTGATGCGTTGTTTGGATATAATCATTGCTCCATCATGCAAAGGTGAGTTCTTAAAGAAGATGTTTTCAATCAGGCGCTGGTCTATACGAGCATCTATAATATCACCCGTCTCACAAATATCATCCAATATTACGCCACGTTCAACGACTATCAGAGCTCCCACCTTACCACGACTCATACTCATACAAGCCATGACAAGTGGCATAATTGTCTCTTTATCAACTTCTCCTTTATTGGACTTCGTAAAGAGTTTCACCAGGTTGTTCACCTTCCGGTGTGCTCCGAGACTGTAGAGGAAGTGGCGAATATCCTCCTGAAAGAGGACTATCAGACCTATCACACCCACTGATACCAGTTTGTCCATGATGCTTCCCAAGAGCCGCATCTCCAACACCTGACTAACAATGAGCCACATGATGACAAACACAAGGATGCCAATGAAGACGTTCAACGAACGCGACTCCTTCATCAATCGGTAGACGTAATAGAGCATTAGTGCTACTAGTACGATGTCTATAATATCCTTTAGTCCAAACTCAAAAAACATATTAAATGCTATTCTGCCCACACCTCTCTCCCATCAAGCAAGAAACAAGATGCGTAAAGAGGAACTCTTATGGGGTTAAAACTTACACTTCAAACTTTTTATTCCGCAGTATTATGACGCATAGCATCAACAATCTTGACAGCCTCAACAGCTTCACGCACGTCATGAACGCGCAGAATGTTGGCACCTTTCAGTAGGGCTATAGTGTTCAACACAGTCGTTCCATTCAGACTTTCAGCTGTCGTAATGCCCAATAACTGATGAATCATGCGCTTACGGCTAATCCCAACGAGTAGAGGAAGCTCCATTACTTGCAGTCGTTCCATCACGTTGAGCAGCTCATAGTTACCTTCTACAGCACCCTTACCAAAGCCAAAGCCAGGGTCAAGGATGATATCTTTCTGTCCCAAAGCCCGCAATTCCTGCACCTCGCGTGAGAAGTTGATGAGCATATCATGGAGGTTTGCTGCAACAGACATTAATATATAAGGTGTACCTAACTCTGCAACGGTACGGAACATATCAGGATCTTTACCTTCTTCAACGTCGTTTATGATATCAGCTCCAAACTCTTCCACAGTGCGTCGGGCTATGGAAGCATGGAAAGTATCAATGGAAATAATAGCATCAGGTTGTGCCTCACGAATGATTGGCAAGGCAAATGCCAAGCGTTGCATCTCCTCTTCCTCACTGACAACCTCTCCTCCAGGGCGTGTAGAGCAAGCTCCAACATCAATAATCTTTGCCCCTTCGGCAATAATCTGGTTGGCACGATTGCGTATAGCCTCCTCTGTCTGCACTCTACTATCGGCAAAAAAGGAATCAGGCGTAACGTTCATGATACCCATTACCATTGGTTGTCCCAGGTCAACAAGGCGTCCCCGCACATTGATTGTGTAGCTAATCGGCTTACATACAGCCGAATTTGTCATATTTTCCATATCCGCAAAGGTAATGTAAATCCATCACACTCGCAAACAAACACCCTATTTTTAAGAAAAGTATTGATATTCTTCACAATGAGAACACGCAGAGATGGGAAGTATTATACATATACTTCGTTTCCAGTAAACTGATGTTCCATGTTGCTTTAACATCTGTTCCATACTTTTTTCACCATGATGAAATGCATGTCTTATCATGATGAGGCTTTGAAAAAGTATAGGAAAAAGAGACACAGATCCCTACTTCTTAAATGGTGAAAGGCTTTCTCAAGGATGCAAACCAGACACATGAAGACAAGAAAAAGGGGACTATCTGTTCACACAGACAGTCCCCCAGAGCGAGAATCTATGGTGTTCAGTTTGGCAACCGGACAACTCTATTAATCTGTAACCCCATCCCTGAGGTCACCATTCTGCCCTGATACAGGCAGTGCACCACCAGTATTATCATTACCTTTAAGCCCTTCGTTGTTATCCATCTCACGTTGTGGGAAGCGTAGATTCAACCATCCATCATCCGACTTGATATTGAATTGGTAAGCATCAGGGTAATTACTGGACTCTCCAGCATGGATACGAACAATGTTCTTGCCCAACCGTTTGGCATCCATAGTGAAGAAACCTTCACCCCAAAGTTCAACTCTGCGCTGGAACCATATCTCATCTACCAGCGTACGGGTTGATGGAACAGTGTAAGAAGGGTCACGATAAGTGCGGACAAAGTCCTCCAATACCTGCTTTGCTGTAGCCTCCTGACCACTCTTTGCCAGACCTTCTGCCTTAATAAGAATCATCTCCTCCACACGCATCAGTGGGAAATCGTTGTTATTAAGCGTATTTCCTATACCTGATTGCTGACCAAACTTGATGTTTGTATAGGCATCAAATGGAGTTTTAACATTCTCAATCTCAAAGTCGGCAATGGCATCCCCCGTAGCAGAAGTACCCTTTGAAGGATCAGTCCATGTGATGTTTGCCCAGTTCGTGGAGTGCTTGTTAGCATCTAACCACCATCCTTTGCGCACATCAGTAGATGGAATCTTATCAAAAAGGAGCTTGTTGATGACTGGAACGTTACCCGTTGCTGCAGCATAAGCCTCACCAGAGAAGGCTGATAGCCATGAAGATGCATTCTGATAACCAGCATTAGAATTCGATTTCAGCTGTGCCTCTGTAATATCTACACCCCATATCCAGTTATGATCAGCAATATTATCAAAGGCAGGAACACTTACTTCAGCTATCGAAGCAGGTGTATATCCATCCATAGCCTTGTCTGCGTCAGCTGCAGCAGCAGCCCAATTACCCATCAAAAGATTGGCACGAGCACGTAAGCCATAAGCTACGTTGAGGTCGATATACTGCTTGGAAGGACGCGTATAACCCTGTAAATGTGCAATAGCAAAGTCCAAATCCTTAAGAATCAACTCATAAACCTGCTTAACTGTAGCCCGTGGATTATTGAAATAATCCTCTGTTCCTGTTAAGATAGGGACACATGGCTTGTCTGCTGACGTCGCATAACTGAACTGAAAGTAAGGTGCTAGCTGCATATAGTCGAACGCACGGATAGCATGAGCTTGTGCTAACTGGTTCAAAGGAGTACCTGTTGCAGTGCTCTCATCTATAGAATTGATAATCTGATTAGCCACACCTATCTGCCGATATGGGATAGTATAACGCATCAAAGGGTTGGCATAATGGACGTCACGTGACTGTAATGTACAGGCAGCAGAGAACCAATTATATCCATTATCACCTAAAATGAGGTCGGCACCCTCTGCATCACATGACAAAGCAGCCGATATTGCACCGAAATCATCAGCCCTTGCTGTACCGTATATACCTGGTGTACCTAAGTAATTAAACATACCTGAGAACGTAGCAGCAGCCCGTTCGGGAATCATTTCATTTGTTGCCAGCATCTGATTGGTTGACAATTTGTTTCCAGCAGGCTCCTGTTCATTCAGGTCATTGCATGATGTAGCCAGCAAAGCACCACATAATACTAATAAAGATAAGCTATATCGTTTCATGTTATATTGTCTTATATTGTTTCGTTTTACCATCATTACCAATTAGAATGTCAGAGTGATACCGGCAGTAATAGACCGTAGGGCAGCATAACCACCGCCACTTATCAAAGCTGAGCCTGATGTGAAGCCACCAACTTCAAGTGTTGTACGTGGATCGAGACCCTTACGTGCTGTGACAACGAACAGGTTTTCTCCTGCCACATATACGCGGAGACTATTCAAAGCGAGGTGATTGATGATACGTTTAGGGAAAGAATAGCCCAGTGTTACATTGTTCAAAGAAAGGTAATCACTGCTTGTCAGGAAGTAATCCACTGCAGACTGTGAACCAACAGCAAAGCCATCATCAGCCTTTGCAGTACTCAAACGAGGGATATTACTGCTTGTATTGTCGGCACTCCATGCCCCCAGAGCATCTTTATGTAAGGCAACACCAGTGCTTTGACCCAAGTGCATGTACTGCTGATACTGTCCATCATAGACCTTTCCACCCAATTGATAAGAGAATTGCATACTGAAGTCGAAGCCATAAGCATTCAAAGTAGTACCAAATCCACCATAAACTTTAGGGTTAATGTCGCCCAAATCGTACCTAGTAGCCTGCGTAAGATCAGTCGTAGTGGTCTGTCCTGTAACATTCCCATTAGCATCTATTACATCCTTATAATAGGTTGCATGACCATTAGACTTGTCTGTTCCAGCATACTTATACATGTAAGCTTCATAGCGAGAGCCACCAATTCGGATGATGGAAGAACCTGCTTTCAAACCATCTTTAGCAATGGTTGGATCGAGTTCAGTTATCTTATTCTTGAAATAAGTCATGTTAAGGTTCACGTTCCATGTGAGAGTTTTACTCCGAACCACGTCACCATCCAGGCTTAACTCAAATCCTTTGTTGCTCATAGCACCAATGTTTGCAGGATAGCTGGTCACTGAAATACCAGAAGAAAGCGGTAATGTCTTCCAGAACAGGAGGTCAGTCGTCTTCTTATTGAACACCTCTAATGTTCCATTCAGGCGGTGTTTGAAGAGCGAGAAGTCCACACCTAAGTTCAATTCACCCGACTTTTCCCATGTCAGATTAGCATTTCCCTTATACGCAATCTGGTTTGTGAACTCTTTAGTTGCCTCATTGTAGCTCGTCTTATAGGTATCCGTATATGGATAATACATGCGATATCCAGACCTGTCGAGCAATCCATCATTACCTTGCTCACCATAACTGAGTTTCAATTTCAGCAGGTCTACCCAATCAGCTGTAAACCATTTCTCCTTATTAATAGCCCATCCTACAGACACAGACCAGAACGTTCCCCATCTATGACCGGGTGCAAAGATAGACGATCCATCGTGACGCAGAGATGCTTCTGCGAAGTATTTATCAGCATAGTTATAGTCTCCACGGAAAAAATAACCATCACGTACCAAGGTATTCGTGCTGGATCCTGCCTTAAGGTTGGCACGTGCCAGTGCGTTATTGAGCTCAGCAATGGTCGGATCATACAGATGATCATTGTAACCAGACAAGTCTGACACCTTCAGGAAGTAATGTTCATAACCTGCAAGGAGGTTGATGGCATGCTTACCAAAGGTCTTATCATAGTTAGCAGTGTATATCTGGTTAGTTGAGAAGTAACGGTCGTTACCAACTTCTACGGCACCATCTGTTGTTGAAGCAGACCCAAAACGACTGTCAAGGTAATGATAATTCCTGTTTCTGTTCCATACTGACAAGTTAGCAACTAAGTTCAAGCCCTCGATAGGAGTAACTGTTGCTACCCAGTTTCCTTGGAATTGATCCGTAGCAATACTCTGTCTGTTGTATTCATTATCACGAACTGCATTTCCAATGATGGCTGGACGCTTAAAACCTGTTTGGTTTGCATCATAAACTGTGCGTCCATGATCTTTCATTATATTACCATTGGCATCACGAACATACAAAGGATAGATAGGACCTAACTGATTAGCGATATAGAAAAGGTTACCACTGCTTCCGTACGTATCAGCATTAAAGGATGGACTTGAGCTGTCTGTGTGTGAATAAGACAAACTAACACCGAACCGCAACCAGTCTTTTGCCTGATAATCCACGTTTGTTCGTGCTGTATAACGCTTGAAAGAAGAGTTATTCACAGTACCTCCATCACCCAGGAAACCAAGGTTTGAATAGTAACTAAGCTTGTCTGTCGCACCATTGATGTTCACATTGTACTCCTGACGGAATGAACTGTGGAAGATTTCATCGTAGTAATTGTCAGGCATGTAGGTGTATTTGCCATCAGAATAGCCAAGTTTAGCATTAGGATTCAATTTAAAATCATTTCCAATGAACTTCTCTCCTGTTGGAATCGTGAATACTTGATAGCCCAATCCGCCATTCTTATTTCCTAAGAGGTTAGCATCTGCAAAGGCACGAGCATCTGCATCTGAAGCGCCATGATAGAGTTTCGAGTTGTACATTGCCTTGTAGAATGCTTCATAATACGTAGCTGGATCAAGGATTAGGTCGTAACGAGGTATCTCACGTGAGTTACTTCCCCACTTGGCATCTAATGTTATCTTAGCACCATGCGCACCGCGTGATTTCTTAGTAGTAATGATGACCACACCGTTTGCACCACGTGCACCATAGATAGCAGCAGATGCTGCATCCTTCAAGACGGACATACTCTCGATATCCGATGGATTCAAACTTGCGATATCGCCATCGAAAGGTGCGCCGTCAACAACATACAACGGTTCAGAACTTGCTGCATAAGAGCCTATACCACGAATGCGAAGCTCCGGAGCACTGCCCGGTTCGCCAGAAGAAGTAACCATCTGAACACCTGCAACCTTACCTCCAAGGGCATTCGTAGCTGTGGAAGCAACATGCTTACTGATATCTTCAGCCTTCACTTCTACGGCAGAACCCGTGATAGTAGAGCGCTTCTGAGTACCATAAGCAACAACCATCACCTCATCCAAAGCACGATGGTCAGGGTCAAGAACAACCTTCATGTTCGGTGAAGCCTTCACTTTCTTAGGTGTCATACCTAAATAAGAGACTTCCAACAGTGTTTTTCCCTCAGGTAAGGTCAACGTAAAATTACCGTCAACATCAGATACCGTACCCGTCTTAGTGCCAATAATGAGGACTGATGCACCCACAATAGGCTCACCATCTTCTGAACTTGTCACCGTACCACGTACTTGAGTCTGTGCAAAACATACCCCTATAAAAAGGAATAAGTTCGCTAGTAACATCGTAAGTCTTTTTCCCATAAATTTAAAGTATTAGTGTAAAATTCTCTATAAAAACCGCTACAAAGATATAAATAATTATTTAACAAGTCAAGTTAAATAGTAATTAATTTTTTAATTTATGTCGTTTTATTCTTTCAAACTGTAATTATTATTAGTGTGTTAATAACACTTTGTATCTTAAATTGCCTGCATAAAAGATACAATATATCACACTTTTTTAATATAAAAAGTTAATATCTCCACCTTATATATAATAAGTGGAATATCATAGAGTACAAAAAAGGGTACCATTACTTTGCATTGTCTGCCATTTAAGTTACCTTTGCACTTAAGAATAAAGTACAGATCATGAACATACAAGAGATTTATAAGATTTACCAACAGCACCCTATCGTGACCACCGACAGCCGAAACTGTCCGGAGGGTAGCATCTTCGTTGCACTGAAAGGGGCATCCTTCGATGGTAATAAGTTTGCAGAAGCAGCTTTGGAGAAGGGTTGCAGCTATGCTATCGTTGACGAAAAAGAATACGCAAAGCCTGATGACAACCGCTTCATACTCGTTGATGACGCCCTTATCACATATAAGGAACTCGCGCGTGAGCACCGTCGTCAGTTCTCTATCCCAGTCATTGGCATAACAGGTACGAATGGTAAGACTACAAGTAAGGAGCTTATCTCTGCCGTATTAGCTGAAAAGTTCAATGTACATCATACTGAAGCGAACTATAACAATGACGTTGGTGTACCACGAACGCTGCTTGCTTTGCACCCAGAACACGAGATTGCAGTCATTGAAATGGGTGCTTCTCACCCTGGCGACATAGAAAAACTGGTTAAATATGTAGAGCCTACTTGTGGACTTATCACCAATGTAGGACGTGCACACCTACAAGGTTTCGGCAGTTTCGAAGGAGTTAAGCGTACGAAAGGTGAGCTCTACGACTTCCTGAAGGCACATGACGGATTACTTTTCCTCAACGAAAGCAATGCAGACCTTACCGAAATGGCTGCCCAAAGGGAGTTTGAACGTGTCATAACATACGGACAAGACGACACAGCTGACGTTGAAGGACATGTAATTAGTTGTGCTCCATTCCTGAAATTCACATGGCAATCACGCCTGAACATACAACAACCTGCAACAACTATCTATGAAGTACTGACACATCTCATTGGTTCTTACAACCTCGACAATATGTTAGCAGCCATAACCATTGGCCTGCACTTCGGCGTAACACCACAACAGATTTGTCATGCTTTGGAAAATTACGTTCCACATAACAACCGTTCACAGTTGACAGAGACTGCACATAACAAACTCATTGTGGATGCGTACAATGCCAACCCATCCAGTATGGCTGCTGCGATAGAGAATTTCCACGTCATGGATGTTGACAATAAGATGGCAATATTGGGCGACATGCGTGAACTGGGAGATGCTTCAGCAGAGGAACATCAGAAGGTTGTTGACCAGCTAAAGGCAGTTGGATTAGCAAACGTATGGCTTGTAGGAGAAGAATTCGGCAGAACCAACACTGATTATCGTAAATTTCATGACGTTGAAGAGGTGAAGGAAGCCATCAGACAACAGCGTCCAGAGAATCATTACATCCTCATAAAAGGAAGTAATGGCATCCGTCTCTTCGAATTACCCGACCTTTTATAAGCCGAGAAAAAAGATAATTTCCTTACGTTAGTTCCGAAAAATTAGCTATCTTTGCACCCGTCTAAGAGGCAATCGGGATGTAGCGCAGTTGGTAGCGCACTACGTTCGGGACGTAGGGGTCGCCAGTTCGAATCCGGTCATCCCGACAAAAAGGGGAGAAACTTTCATGGTTTCTCCCCTTTTCTTATTCCATGTATTGTCCGATAATTTCACATTAGCATTTCAGAAGACGCCCTTTTGCAATGTAAAAGGGCACCTTTTGCATGGTAAAAGATGCCCTTTTGAGGTGTAAAAGACGCCCTTTTACATTGCAAAAGGGCATCTTTTAAAAACCATTTTATAATCAATTGATTATCTGATGGTTACAAACCACAAAATAATCAACATTCTTCTCTTTTTCACCCAATGCCTATTGATTTTATGTAAGGACTTTTCTTAAGTTGCTAACCCATGTACATTAGGAGAACAAACACAAGAAAACAGACTATCAGCACCCGCAATGCAGCATGCTTACAATTCTATATACGGACGCAGACGTTCAATAGCTTCTGCAGGAAAGTCCTTTAACAAGTGAAGTTGTGACAGACTTGTTATCTTCCCTTTCAGCCTACGGTAATCGCATATAGCACGTGCTTGATAGAAATTAATATAGGGATGACGTCTTAGTTGGGCAAGTGTCAATGTGTTGAGGTTCAGCTTTTCCGTGTGTGGATGCACTACTGAGAAATAAGGCAAAGCCTCTTCGGGGAAGCCATCAAGCTCTAAGAGTTGCCCGACTGCTACATACCCACCAAGACGTTTACCATAGTTGACAATGGCACGTGCCCACCCTGAGCCGATACCGGGTATCTTCTTGAGCATCGTTGTGTCTGCTATGGTGAGGTTTACATGCTCTCCTACCTTTAGTTTCAGCGGATAACGCACCGTATCTCGGTCGTATTCTTTATATGCCTTGTACGTATTGCTTGCCCGAAAAGCCTCATATGCCTCGTGTGCAGCTTCCTTTTCGGCTGCTTTCCGTGCTATATACGCCTGTACAGAAGCAAGTGTTGACGCGGGAGCATAGTCATCGCCGATGCTGATATATGGCTCGAGTTCACGAAACTGCTTACGAGTAAGGCCATAAAGGCGTGCAAAATCCATTGGAGAACGAAAGACTCCACCCTTAGAACGATACTTCATGATGTTCCGAACCTGGTAAGGAGCCAATCCTAACTGTGTCAACTGCTGTGGAGTTGCAGTGTTCGGGTCAAAGGAAAAGAGCTGTTTGCCATTCTCATAGGATTCATATTCTCCCACTTTTGTCGACTTATTGAAATGTGGGAGATTGGATTTTTGTACAAGAGAGTCCTCATTAGCCAATTCTGTTTCTGTCATATGACTTCCCAGGAAAACCAATGTTCCAAGGCAAATCACAATAAAAAGAACGAAGAAAAGAAGGACTCTACGATCTGAACGTTGCAAGTAAAAGAAGGATTTAAGGTTCATAGAATTAAGGATTTGATTATTATTCAGAGGATTCTCAGCTGATTTAGGAACGAAAAAAGGAGCCTGCCAGGTACTATAAAACGGAGCAAGACCAGCCAAACACTGTAAAACTGCCTACGAATTGATTCCCAATTCGTAAACCCATTCCGCACGAAACAGAACGGAATAAGCCTACCAGAAAAAGAAACTTGTACGGATTTTGTCGCAATACTGTCCACGCTCTGCCATGCCATAGGTAGTTCTCTGGGGAAGAAGAAACTGCCAACACCATGCGCAAAGATAGTAGACGTAAGTGCCATCAAGCACACATTATGATTGTTTTCCATATCAGGTACAGATTCTTTCTACGTCATAATACGGTTTAAACAACCCCCAATTGATGAAGGAAGATAGCCAAAATAGCCAGTGGACAGACGAAACGTATCAAGAAATAGTAGATTCCAAAGACACTTCCCTTCAGTGTTCCCCAGTTCGTAAACTCATCCTTGACAATCTTCTTGGGTACATACCAGCCAATGAAGATGCAGGTAAGCATACCTCCAACAGGCAGGAATATCTGTCCTGTCACGAAGTCGAACACATCAAACAGTGACATCCCCGCAATTGTAAGTGCGTCCCAACCAATCAAAGACAGTGAACAAACGGCTCCTATCAATATGCAACAGCTGGTTACGATCATAGCTGCACGATTCCGACTGATATGCAATTCCTCCTGGAAAAAGGCTGTACTCACTTCATGAAGAGATATCAATGAGGTTAAAGCTGCCATAGAAAGAAGCAGATAGAACGCCAAAGAAATGACATAACCAAGGATTGGCATACCCGCAAAGGCTTGTTCAAAGACATTAGGAAGGGTTATGAATATCAAAGAAGGACCACTGTCAGGATTCACTCCGACGGAGAATGCCGCTGGAAAGATAATCAATCCTGCCAAGACAGCTACAAAAGTATCTATCAATCCTATCTGAACAGCAGAGTTCACCAGCTTCGTATGTCTACTATAATACGATGCATAGGTACAGATACAACCCATCGCAATACTCAAAGAGTAGAACGATTGCCCCAAAGCACCTAGGAAAACATCCTTTGTTACCTTACTAAAATCAGGCTTTAAGAGGAACTCTATGCCCCTTTCAGCCCCTGGTAACAAGCAAGAAGCAACCACCAAGACAAGCAAAAGGATGAATAAAGCAGGCATCATGACCTTTGATGCACGCTCAATACCGTTCCTTACACCATGTATAATAATGTAGTGGGTAATCAATAAGATGATTGATGCCCAGACGATAGGCTTCCATGGATTGGTTGAGAAATCAGTAAAATAAGTCTTGAAATACTCAGGACTACCATGTAAATGATTCACAACTGACGCCATTCCATACTGTAAACACCAGCCAGAGACCACTGCATAGTAACCCGTAATGAGGAAACCGGTCAGCACACCGAGGTATCCTACCCATTTCCAAGCCGTTCCGTTGGATAATTTCGTGTATGCTCGCGCTGTATTTGAGGCTGCATGACGCCCGATAATGAACTCACTTATCATGCAGGGGAGCCCCAATAGCAATATACAACCAATATAAATAAGGATAAAGGCAGCCCCTCCGTTCTGTCCAGTCATGTAAGGGAAGCGCCAAACGTTACCCAATCCAACAGCACCACCAGCTGTTGCAAGGATCATTCCCAGCTTACTTCCGAACTTAGCTCTTTCTTTTTGTGACATGAATAATTATCGTTTTAGATGCGCAAAATTACAAAAAATTATCTACTTTTGTATCAGATTAGAAGTAAAAGATGCAAAAATTTCAGTATATATTAGCTAAGTTCCCTTTCTCATGTATAATAATTGCAGGAATATGGGTGCTTTGTTTCATGAATATCCCCGATACTCCACTAAGTAATATCAGGCTGATTGACAAGTGGACACATGCTGTTATGTATCTGGTATTAGGCTTTTCGCTTATTTTTGAGTATCTTAGAGCAAATAAAAAAGCCAAACTCAAAGCGTTTATGCTTTGGGTTTGGCTCTTACCTGTTGCTATGGGAGGACTCATAGAGATACTTCAGGAGTACTGTACAAGCGGCAGACGCAGTGGAGACTGGCTCGATTTCCTAGCTGATAGCATTGGTTCTACGATAGCTTTCCTTATCGGTATTCTTCTGGTAAGGTGTCGCGCCAGAGCTTAAAGGGATTCTTTCGCATGTGAGAATTATAGAATCTACGGTCTCCAGTGACTTCTTTTCCTATGAAATCAGGGCTTTCAAACGGTTCATTCTCACTCTTTAACTCCACTTCAGCCATGACAAGTCCATCGTTATCTCCATGGAATTCATCCACTTCAAACGTATGTCCAGCATACGGAACAAGGTATCTGTGCTTGTCTATCACGCCCGATTCGCACAAAAGCATGAGCTGTTGGGCTTCTTGAAGGGTGATTTCTTTCTCGAATTCATAACGTGACAGACCGCCATTGCGTGATGGTCCCTTGATAGTTAGGTAGCCTTTGTCATCTCGAATACGTACTCTGACAGTGTTAACAGCCGCAAAATAGCCCTGTTGTATGTGACTACAGCTACTTGCAAGACGCTTCCAGTCCATCCGTTTATGCACAAGAAACTTCCGTTCTATCTCTAATCCACTCATGAAAGGATTGCCTTTAAAGTGTCATTGACCATATCATGCACAGTACTGCCAATAAAATCAGTACTACAGCAATCCACATTATGACACGATTACCTTGCTTCTCCTCTTTCTCTTCCCGTCTTTTACGGTTCAATTTACTTCTTTCACTCATAGTTTTACTATTAAAAGGTTGATTATTTAGTTATTTCCCAAGGTCTATTCATCCTCTGGGAACTCCATCAGATACGCTTTGATGAAGTCGTCAATCTTACCATCCATCACACCATCTACGTCCGATGTCTGATAATTTGTACGATGATCTTTCACACGACGGTCGTCAAATACATAGCTACGGATCTGACTTCCCCACTCAATCTTCTTCTTTCCAGCTTCTATTTTAGCCTGTTCTTCCATGCGTTTCTTCATCGCACGGTCATAAAGTTGCGACTTCAAGAGCTGCATTGCCTTAGCTCTATTCTTCGGTTGGTCGCGAGTTTCGGTGTTCTCAATAAGTATTTCTTCCTGTTCACCAGTATCTGGATCTTCGTATTGGTACCTCAATCGGACACCAGATTCAACCTTATTGACATTCTGACCACCAGCTCCACTGGAACGGAAGGTATCCCAACTAACACGAGCTGGGTCTACATAGACCTCTATAGTATCGTCTACCAGTGGCGTAACGAAGACACTTGCGAAGCTTGTCATGCGCTTTCCCTGTGCATTAAACGGACTTACACGTACCAAACGGTGCACTCCATTCTCGCTTTTCAGGTATCCATAAGCGTATTCTCCGCCCTCGAACTTCATAGTAACACTCTTTATGCCAGCTTCATCACCCTCCTGAATATCAGAAATGGTAACTTTATAGCCGTGAGACTCACCCCATCGCATGTACATACGCATGAGCATAGATGCCCAATCTTGGCTTTCTGTACCGCCAGCACCTGAGTTTATCTTCATAACACACTCCATTGGATCCTCTTCTTGGCGGAGCATGTTCTTGAGTTCTAAGTCTTCTACCTTCTTTAAGGCCTTATCATAAGCAGCATCTACCTCTTCTTCCGTAACGAGTTCATCCTTATAAAAGTCGAAAGCCAGCTGCACTTCATCCGTCAAAGCGCGTGCCTCATCATATCCTTTTATCCATTTTTCGATGTCTTTGACCTTCTTCATCTGTTCCTGAGCACGCTTTGGGTCATCCCAAAAGTCAGGTGCTTGCGTCCGAAGCTGTTCCTCTTCAAACTCAATTCGTTTCTGGTCAATACCCAAATAACGGTGTAATGCCTCCGTACGTTCCTGTATATCCTTTAGCTGATCTGCTGTTATCATATCTTATTCACCCTATATTCCCTAATAAAAGAGGATATAGGGCTTTACTTTTTATCAATTATCATTATAAACTTGTCGACCAACAAACTCGTCAACTCGTTGACTTTTACTCCTCATACATCCTGTCAATCACTTCCTGGAAGTTCTTATTGATAACAGAACGTTTCAGTTTCAGTGTGTTTGTAAGCTCCCCACTCTCCATAGAGAAGTGATGCGCAAGGAGCGTAAAGCGCTTTATCTGCTCATAAGGAGCCAAGCGTTGCTGCAGCGTCTCTATACGTTCCATCATCATTTTATGAACTTCTTCGTTCCGACAGAGGTCCTCACGGTCTGCAAAAGCAATGCTATGTTCTGCCGCCCACTCCTCTAACACGCGGAATTCTGGTACGATAAGTGCCGTAACGAACTTACGTTGATCAGCAATTACTACTGCCTGATCTATGAATTTGTCTACCAACAGCATCCCTTCTACCATCTGTGGAGCAACATACTTACCATTTGAAGTCTTGAAAAGGTCCTTTATACGTTCCTTAAGGAAGAGCTCTCCATCTTTCAGATAGCCTGCATCACCAGTATGGAAGAAGCCATCAGCATCAAAAGCCTCAGCATTTGCCAAATCGCGATGGTAATAACCCGGTGTGATGGTAGGACCTTTCAGGAGAATTTCTTCATTCTCTCCTATCTTAATCTGTATGCTATCAATAGGTCTACCCACCGAGCCAACAGTATAAGGTTCGTCCTTATGATCACAACTTACCGTTGCCAAGCTCTCCGTAAGACCATAACCAACGATCATACAGATACCTATGCTATGCACGAACTCCTCAACTTCGGGTGACACATAAGCACCTGCCGTTGGGAAGATATTGGCATTTTCCAGTCCTAATTGCTTACGAACAAGACTCAGTATTGTCTTATTTACAACCTGATATTCCATCTCCAAAGGCAACGGAACACGCTTTCCGCGAGAACGATAAGTGATATTACGCTTCTTACCGACACTCAATGCATGATAAAACAGCTTACGTTGAACAACGCTTGAGTTGTCCATTCGTTCCTTCACTGCGATATAAACTTTCTCCCAGAAGCGTGGAACGGCTGACATACACGTTGGATGTGTCTCGCGCATGCTTTGTTGTATCTCCTTAGGATAGGTATTAATGATCATCTGTGCACCCTCACTGAGCGACAGATATGCCCACCCTCGCTCAAAGACATGCGTAAAAGGAAGGAAGTTTATGACGCGATCATCCTCACCGACAGGCACACATTTGCCATTAGCTTCCATGGCTGCGATGTACATTTTATGGGTAAGTACAACGCCTTTGCCTTCTCCTGTCGTTCCACTTGTGTAGAGAATATTACAGATTTCATCCTCTTTTGCTTCTTTCCAGCACTTCTCTACCTCTGACTGACGTGGGAATCCTTCACCCAATTTCAGGAAATCTTCAAAGTAAAGGGCGTGTGGGTCATGTGTACTAATACGTACACTCGGATCAAATATGATGATACGTTCCAACGTAGGGCACAATGCAAAGACACGATGAGCCTTGTCATATTGCTCCTGTTCACCAACGAAAAGGAACCTAATCCCCGCATCCTGAATCATGTATTGTATCTGTTGCTCAGAGCTTGTAGCATAGAATGGAATACTAATGGCACGTACTCCATAGGCTCCAAAATCTGTATAGAGGTACTGAATACAGTTCTGTGAAAAGACACCAATGGTTTCCTGTGGTTTTACACCGAGGTTCAGAAGGGCATTAGAGACCTCTTTCACACGCATGGAAAACTGATTCCATGATACTGTCTTCCATGTCAGACTACCAAAATTACGAAATGTCAACACTGGTTTGGCACCATATTTCTTTGCTTGTTCATGAATAAGAACTGAGAGATGACAGATTGTCTGCATGATAATATGTATTTTTATTACCTGCAAATATAAACATTTCTCTGCAAAGAAGGAAATTATTTGGATATTAAATCATGATTTCTGATATTTGTCGCACAATGAAATCCGAAGCTTTTAGTCATGAAACGATCAGTCTTTTATGAAGTACTGATAGCCGCATCATCCACAAATAAAGAAAAAAAAAGAGTTTATTCACCTTGGCGATAATTGCAATGTAACCAAGAATAGTTGCCCATCGGCAAAGCTCCTAACACGTTTTTAGATTCTCAACGTTACCATATAACAAGGAGATAGAAAACCTATTTTGTAATAATAAATACACATAAGCATTTCAATAGAGGCTCTTTTACATTCTAAAAGGGCACCTTTTGCATTGTAAAAGGTGCCCTTTTGACGTGCAAAAGGGCATCTTTTGAAGGGTAAAAGGGCGTCTTTTACAAGCCCATCTGTAACCTTCTGATTATCCAATAGTTACAAAGCCAAAAATAAGAGAATCTCATGCATTACACCGTTCGATACCAAAAGAAATGTGTAAAGCTATTTCGTAAAGAGCAAAAAAAATATTCTCACGAAAACAAATGAGCTGTTTTCGTGAGAATAACCTTATTATTTATTCCGCAAAAAAGGCTGGAAGAATTACCGCAACCACTGTTCTGGGTTCAGTTTAGCAGTCTCTTTTCTCAGCTGGAACTGCAGGATTCCACCCTTACCAACGGTTCCGATGGTCTGACCAGTACCCACTTTCTGTCCTCGACCCACACTGACTGAACCGAGATTAGCATAAACAGTGATGTAGATACCATGACGAATCATAACCACACTTACACCTCCTGCCATAAACACACCGCTCACTTCTCCCATAAAGACGCTGCGAACAGCACTGCCCGGTGCTCCCTTGATATTGATACCGTCATTGCTCAAACGCACATTCGACATACCTGCAACATCATATTGCCCAAAATGGCTTACGATATGACCAGACATTGGCATTGGCAAACGACCACGATTATTAGCGAAACTACCCGTCAAAGCACGGTCAGCAGAGGTCAGCATGTCATCATTAGCAGACGAAGCCTGTGCAGCAGCAGTCTCTCTGGCTGCACGTTCACGGTCAGCTGCCGCCTTACGTTCAGCTGCAATACGATTCGATTCAGCCTCACGAGCAACTTGATCGGCACGTGCCTGAGCTGCATTTGCCTTTGCTTCCGCCTTTGCCATAGCATCCTTAGCAGCTGCTTCCTGCTGTTCTGCCTTGCGAATGGCACGCTCACGGGCTGCAGCACGTTCCTTCTGGGCTGCTTCCTGACGGGTTTTCTCAGCGGCAGCACGGGCTGCAGCAGCACGAGCAGCAGCCTCTTGACGCGCACGTTCGGCTGCTGCTGCAGCAGCACGAGCCTCAGCTTTAGCCTTCTCCTCACGTGCTTTAGCCTCTGCAATACGACGTGCATTCTCCCGAGCAGCCGCCTCTGCAGCCGCTTTCTTGCGTGCAATCTCCTCCGCACGCTTCTTTGCTGCAGCAGCACGGGCGGCAGCTTGCGCACGAGCTTCAGCTATTGCACGGGCACGAGCCTTCTGTATTTCAATCTGAATGAGTCGGTCAATCTGTGCATTCAACGCTTGCTGCTGTTGTCTGCGTTGTGCTATCACACCCTGAAGGACCTTCTGATCCTGTTGCAAAGTAGCAACAACATTCTGCTGTTCTACACGCTTATGCTCCATCTGAGCATGTACTATACGGTCTTTATAAAGCAGGTTACTCTTGTGACCACGTACCTGTTGCAGCTGATTATGCTTCTCATCCACCTGACGTTGTTTAGCTTGTAACTGCTCTCCTTGTGCCCGTTGATAAGCAGCATACTCACGAACGAAACGCAAACGACGATACATCTGCGTCAGACTCTTTGCAGAAAACACGAACATCAGCTTGTCTTGGATACTTCGATGGCGTGCCATATAACGCATGGAACGGATAAAACGAGAACGACGCTCACCAAGTTGAGCCTCTAAAGACACCAATTGACTTTTCAATATACCAATATTATTATCCAATCCTTTAATATCTGTGGCAATTGTATCAATCGTTCTCTGATGCTGACCAATCTCTGTGTCAAGACGAACAATCTTCTGCAGACGGGTTTCTACGTCCTTCTGCTTGACTTTCATCTCTTCTTCGTGCTCAGAAATCTCCTTCTGAATCTGTTGATTCTGCCTCTGTAGACCTTTGATTTCCTCTGTTGTAACATATCTGGGAGCCTTTGTGCCATGCTTTCCACCACGCACATTCTTCCCATTTACCTTCCCATTAACAGCTTGTCCTTTCTTATTAACCTGCTGATGGGTATCATTCGTCGGCTGCTGGGCTTTCGTTGCAGTTGCAGAATGCCCCTTACGGTTGGTGACAGGTTGATTCTTATCAGCCTTTCCATTGCCTTTTACAGGTTGATTCTTGGTGTCCTTTACAGCAGCAACAGCAGTCTTCGTCCCGTTTTTCGTCTGCTTTTGCTGCACAGATTGTACTGTTAGACTCTTCTTTGAGCCCTTATTTCGCTTTGAATGCTGCCCAAATGTCGTCAGCAAGCACGTTATCAATAATAGAAAAGATAAAAAAAGTCGTTTCATTTACATGTTCGTTAATTTGCGAAGGATTTCTTCTACACTCACTTTTGTGTACTTATCTGATGGTGTAGTGATGGTTTCCCAATCACTTGCATCGCTGAAGCCATCCATTTCAAAGGTTGCTTTGAACGTTTTCTTCTGCTTAGTTGCATCCGTTTCTATAGTCAGTTCATGGCGTGCAGGGAACTTCTTTGATCCAAATGGTTGGAAATTTCCATACTTCCACGTAAGTGTTGACACGCCGTGAGACGGACTAACATACTGTGCCCGAGCCTCACTGATTAGCCCTGAAAGCGTCTGTGCCATCCAGCGATAGGTCATTTTGCCGTCTTTTAACGTCACTGCAGTTGTTGAATTACTACTATTTGCCAACGTAGCAAGGTCTACGTCAAACGCAGACAGGCTGCTTTCGTTCACACGTTGCTGTCCTGGAATGAACAATTGGTTCCAGAATAGAGATTGAAGGGAGTAGAAGTTGATTCCATTATCACGTAAGAAAGCCACCTCATTATAGTTTGCCTTGACGTATTGCTTGTGTATTCGGTCAATGAAAAGCACATAATCTTTCGTGAATTCCATACGTCCTACCTCACTACGGATGATAGGTATGAGCAGCTGAAGCCGTATTACCTCATCCTTACGCATGTGAAGAATACCTGGAACTGTGATGTCTTTATGCCCATCATTGAGTGTAAAGGTAAGGTTTGACACCAAGTTCTTCTGATAAAGAGCCTGATCTGCCACACGCTGAACAAAGATTAGCTTCTGATTGGTACTGCTTTTGGTACTTGGAAGAGTTGCATTACCCTGTTCAACCTTCACATCTTTTTGTTTGACAACAGTCTTATGAGTGCCACAGGAAGCCAGTAAAAGGACTGTCATTCCTGTTATTAATATCTTATTTGTTTTCATTTTGCTACGTATTTCTTTAGTTGTATCTTCTTCTTTAGTACTGCACTTTGATTGCCACCTTTGAGAGATTGCTGCCAGAACTCAAGTGCTTTATCAATGTCTCCAGTCATGGCATAGATGTCACCAGCATGCTCTTTTACTACTCCTGTAAGTGTTGAATCACTGCGAATAGCTTGATCTATATAAATTTTAGCTTCCTCATAACGCTTCTGTTGGAAGAGAATCCAAGCATAAGTATCAAGGAATGTACTGTTATTCGGCTCTGCTTTTATCGTTTTGTAGCTCAATTGCTCAGCTTTTGGCAAGTCTTTGTTTGCCTCACTGAGGTAATAAGCATAGTTATTCATCGCAGCTATGTTGTCAGGTTTCCATTGTAGACAGCTGTCGTAAGCCTGAAAAGACTCTGCAAGACGACCTTTTTCATGAAGAATCTCGCCCATCAAGGCATAAAAGTCCGAAACAACATCAGGATTACTGTCTGCTTTTATCTGACTAACACCCTTCCTGAAGGTCTGCAATGCTGCATCATTTTCATGCTTCTGATACTGTGCCATACCCTGAAAGTAATAGAAAACCATCTCTTCAGGGTTATATTCCTGTGCAGGTCGGCAGATAGCAATGACCTTATCATAGTCTCCTGTATCCCAAATGTTCTGTATCAACGCTATACGAGCACGTGAATTATCAGGTTCAACATCTATAGCTTGTTCATAAACACGGTTGATTTCAGCCTTCGGCATCTTCTTTAATGACATATAAGCAGCTTTCATCATCAGGATGTCAGCATCTGTCTGTGGCACAGACAGCGCTTGTGAGAAGAGTTTCATCACCTCTGCACTGTCCGAAACATTTGCTTGTTGATTCGAAGAGATAACCTGTCGGAGCAAAGCTATCTTTGTTTCTTTCTCCGTTTTAGGTGATTGTAGCAGCTCTTGTGTGATGACATCCACAGTAGCTTGGTCTCCTATCGTACGATAATAATCCAATAATGACAACTTAGCCAGGGCATTCGTCGGTTCTTCCTTCAGTACATTGCGGTACAACTTGACTGCTTCTTTCTTCTTACCGTTCTGTAAAAGCCAGTTGCCGAACATGACTTTATAATTCAAATCCAGCGGATGTGAATCAACAAGTGACTTCAACTCATCATACTCCTTACGCTTTTCGCCCATCTGTTCATAGATTTGCATCTTGCTAAGGGATATCTGTTCACTGCTACCTTCAAGTACTTCTATACGGTTGAGGACGTTAATCATCTGTTGAAACTCGTTCTGTGAGCCATAAAGTTGGTAGAGAATCTGCAGAACATCCACACGAGCTTTGTTCAAAGCATAGAGTTTTTCGTAAGCATTGATAGCATTTGGATAGTCTTTCTGTGAGACATAAAGCTGTCCAAGCTTCTCAATATAACTGGAGTTCTCTGGGTCTAATGTAGCAGCACGTTCATAATAAGCGCGTGAACGGGTGTCATCTTTCAGGTCAACATAGTAAGGTGCCAACAGATAATACACCTCTGGGGCGTTAGGATTAAGGTCACGAGCATGACGAAGCAGGTCGAACGCAGCCGTAAGATTACCCATCTCTTGCTGTCGAACGCCTTCTAAGAAGAAATAGTTATAGCTCTGCAAGCTATCATAGTCTTCTGCATGCAGTCCTAAAGAGCCTCCTAACAACACGATCGTCAGGACGACTTTGCTTAAATTAGTTCGTACTTTCATCAAATGTATGACCTTAACAAATATTCCTTTTACCCTTCTTTTGTTATTTTACGCCCGTATGTCCGTATCCACCAGTACCACGTTCAGTCTCATCAAGTTCCTCTACTTCTATGAATTCTCCTTGCTCATGACGTGCAATGACCATCTGTGCAATGCGTTCACCATCATTAATAATGAAGTCTTCATCCGAGAAATTGATAAGTAATACCATGATTTCACCCCGGTAATCAGCATCTATCGTACCTGGAGAGTTCAATACTGTGAGCCCATGTTTCAATGCTAAACCGCTACGAGGGCGTACTTGAGCCTCATAACCAGCAGGAAGTGCTATGTATAATCCTGTCGGTATAAGCCTACGTTCCATGGGATGCAACACGATCTTCTCGTCAATATTAGCGCGAAGGTCCATTCCTGCGCTCTGTGAAGTGGCATAAGCAGGAAGTTGCTGATGCCCTTTATTGATTACTTTTATCTTTATCATCGCTATTTAATAAGGTGCAAAATTAAACAATTAATGCCACATTGCTGAATTTTTCATTGTAAAAAGCCCGTTTTTAGCCAATTTTAATTACTTTTGCGAGCGGCTTTCCAAGGCTGATATCAATTCTTTAATCCCCCTCAAACAGCATTCAAAGACAATGAACTGGCAACAACTCATATCCAATAAACGGCTCGGACAGGAAGACCGGCATGCTCTTCGACACGATGATCGCTCTGAATTTAAGCGTGACAGTGACCGTCTTATCTATTCAGCACCCTTCCGAAGACTACAGAACAAGACTCAAGTCTTCCCACTTCCAGGTAGTATCTTCGTGCATAATCGCCTGACTCACTCCCTTGAAGTAGCTTCACTGGGTAAGTCTTTGGGTGATGACGTGGCACGTAAGCTGATGAAAAAACATCCAGAACTGCGTGGTACGCTCTTTGAAGAGATTGGAACCATCGTACAAACGGCATGCTATGCACATGACATGGGCAACCCTCCCTTCGGACATAGTGGTGAGAAAGCTATCCAATCTTTCTTTACCGAAGGTCCAGGAGCCTGCTTAAAGGAAAAAGTCAGCAAACGATTCTGGGATGATATAACCCATTTCGAGGGAAATGCCAATGCCTTTCGTTTGCTAACACATCGCTTCTTAGGGCGTCGTGAGGGTGGTTTTGTTATGACCTATACCACATTGGCAAGCATCGTGAAGTACCCTTTCAGCTCTGCTTTTGCGGGGAAACATGGTAAATTTGGCTTCTTCTCGACGGAGGAAGACACCTATAAGAAGATTGCCGACGAGCTGGGTATCATCGAAAAGGAGCACACAGAGGAAGGAATACGCTATGTTCGCCACCCATTAGTATATCTTATGGAAGCTGCAGATGATATCTGTTACGAGATAATGGATATTGAAGATGCTCATAAACTGAAGCTTCTTTCTTTCGAAGAAACGGCAGAATTGCTACTGGGATTCTTCGATGAAGAGACCAAAAGGAGCATCCGTCAACGCATAGAAGACGAAGGTGTGACCGACAAGAACGAACAGGTGGTTTACTTCCGAGCATGTGCAGTAGGATTATTGGAGGCAGAATGCGTCAATGCTTTCGTCGAACATGAACAAGAAATACTACAAGGAACCTTCGAAGGATCGCTTATCAAGCATATCTCCGAGCTTCCTTGCAAGGCTTACAAGCATTGTGCAGAAGTTTCTGTAAGGGAGATTTATCGCAGTAAGACGGTCCTTGACGTGGAATTATCGGGTTATAAGATCATGGAAACGCTCATGAATGACCTCATCGGAGCTGCCGTTAACCCAGAACACTTCCATAGTCAACAGCTCATTCGACGCTTCTCAAGTCAGTACGACATACAGAGTCCTGATCTTGAAACACGTATCATGGCTGTCATCGATTATATAAGTGGCATGACAGACATCTACGCTTTGGACATCTATCAGAAGATAAACGGCATCAGTTTGCCCATCATTTAAGGAGTTTTAAATGGAAAATCAATATAAAAAGACCTTCCCCAACCTCATGGTAGGGAAGAAAATCATCTATGTACACGGCTTCATGTCAGCCGGATCAACCCACACTGCACAGATTCTTCGTGACTATATGCCACAGGCAACAGTCATTGCTCCCGACCTCCCAATACATCCCGAAGAGGCGATGGAGCTGTTGCGTAACCTTGTAAAGACAGAGAATCCAGACCTTATCATTGGTACTTCAATGGGTGGAATGTACACAGAGATGCTCTACGGTGTAGACCGTATCTTTGTCAATCCAGCCTTTCAGATGGGATCAACCATCACCGAAAGCAACATGATGGGTAAGCAGGTGTATCAGAATGAACGACAGGATGGAGAAAAGGAAGTCATTGTCACCAAGGCATTGGTTAAGGAATACAAGGAAATGACAGAGCAATGTTTTGCGCAAGTGACCGAGGAAGAGCAACTAAAAGTATTCGGACTCTTCGGCGATGAAGACCCGATTGTGCACACATTCGACCTCTTTAGCGAGCATTATACCCAAGCCATCCACTTCCACGGGGAGCACCGACTCATTGAAAAGGCTATCTTCCACTATCTCATGCCTGTCATTCGATGGATTGACGACCGACAAGAAGGGCGCGAACGGCGCACTGTTCTTATCAGTCAGGATACCCTTGCCGATGGATATGGTAAGCCAAAGTCGAGCCTACACAAGGCTTATGAGCTCTTACTCGATAACTATAACGTCTATTTTGTAAGTCCTGCACCTACCAATAACCCATCGGTTATCACCGAACAACAAGCTTGGATTGAAGAAACATTCAGTGCTCCAGCCTGGAATCATGCCATCTTCACCAATCAACCACAACTTCTTTACGGCGATTACTTCATCAGTAGCACCGAACAACCAGACTTTCTCGGTACTGTCTTACGCTTCGGTAGTGATGAATTCAAGACATGGGAGGAAATCATTACTTACTTTGAACGGTTGGGAGGACAGTGATTAAACTTCATAAAACATACGTTTAAGACAGCAATAGCACATACGTTGGGGATTTGTTTCTTGTGTGTTTTATCTTATTTTCATCATGACGAGATGCAAAATTAATCACGATGAGACACCCGTTTCATTATGATGACATGGCATGAAGCATGACCTATTCAATCTTGAAACATTAGTAAGAAAAATCCCTAACGCCCGTCTCCACCCTTCTTTCCATAATATAACCAGAAGCAAGACATCAGGACCGAAACTACAAAGATGGCTTTTTAACGATGGCACACGAACTCTTTACACGCATCGCCGACATCCTTTCGGCACCTTCCGAGGCACAGGCACTCATCATGCATGAGACACTTGTCATTGCTTGCCATGAGGGATTGAAGAATACCCGACATGGTTTTGGCAACCTATCATCACAGGTTGAGGTGCTTTGCAGACAACATAACATTGCTCCACAAGACATTGTTGCCATACAAAAGATGCGCCGACACAGCAATTCCATTGCGCCGATTCTACCCGAAGACGTGGCGTATGACTGTCGGGCACTTGCCATATTTGTCTCTGCTATATTCCAAGAAGCCGTACCATCGTTCCTCGTTGGCAAGATTCCAACACATGGAAGGATGACGGAAAACATACAACTGACGAACTATAGATACATCCGTTGTATTGTCAAAGAGTGGGATGAAAAGACGATTCGGGTCTCTGTGACCAACCAAGACAGCAGTGAAGAGTTGTTGACAGTGGACTATACGAATACACCAGAGTATGTTGACTTCACCTATCTACGCCCTTTACTGCGTGAAGGGATGCAGCTGAACCTGCTTGACTGTAATGTCACACGTAAGAAAGTCATCCCTCGCATGATCGTCGTAGAGCCTGATTACCTCATAGACATATCTACAATAGCCAACTGTTTTGAGAGTTATGGACATCATCCTCTGCTTTTTACGGTCAACAGATTGCAGAATCGACCTGTAAACAAGTACATCGTACTGGGTAACTTCGCTGGTTCAGCACTGGATGATATCATCAATCACCCTGCAGACTACGACATAAAAGACACATTTCGGTCGAATTTCAGAGAGAAAGCATTAGACTTTGCCACCTGCCCCGACTTCAATGCAACCGATTTCAAGCAGGAAGCTGAACGGCAAGTGGAACATATGCAAGAGATAGTGGACGAGATTTTCCATACATTCGACCGTGATAAAGCTATCCTTGAGCCATCTTTTGTGTGTGAACGGCTGGGACTTCAAGGACGAGTTGACCTTATGACAACTGATCTTCAGTTACTTATTGAGCAGAAATCAGGCAAGAATATCTTTATAGAACGTAAGTTCCGAAACCCACATGGGTCGTTGCATGTAGAGAAACATTACGTTCAGTTGCTACTCTACTACGGTATTCTGCAATATAACTTCCAGCTCAGTGCCAAGAAAGCACACATCCAATTGCTTTACTCAAAGTATCCCCTACCTGACGGACTGCTTGAGGTTGAACCTCTACAGACACTGATTCGTGAGGCAATTCGCTTCCGTAATCAAGCTGTAGCAACGGAGTTTTGGATGGCAGAGAACGGCTTCGGAAGGATGATTCCACTTCTGACACCACAGACATTGAACGTGGAAAAGCAGAACGACTCGTTCTATCACAACTATCTTTTGCCGCAACTCACAGGGACATTAGCCCCACTTCACCAGCTCAACGAACTGGAAAAGGCTTACTTCTCACGCATGATGACCTTCGTGATAAAGGAACAACTCGTGTCGAAAGTTGGTGCACAGGAAGGTGTAGGTAGCAGTAATGCCGACTTATGGAACATGCCTTTGGCTGAAAAGAAGGAGACAGGAAACATCTATACAGGGCTGACTATCACGTCAAAGCAGTGCAGTAGCTCGTTCAACGGCTACGATACCGTCACGCTAAGCATCCCACAACAAGGCGAAGACTTCCTCCCGAACTTCCGAAGAGGCGACATGGTTTACCTCTATGCATACAAGAAAGGAGAGCAACCTGACGTCAGACAGAGTATTCTCTACAAAGGATCACTACAGGAAATACATGTAGACAGCATCACCGTGCATCTCAATGATGGTCAGCAGAACCCTGACATTATCAACGGAGAACAGTTTGCCATTGAGCATGCGAGCAGTGATATTGGTGGAACAGCAGGTATCCGAAGCCTTTATACGTTTATCACATCTGATGAAGATCGGCGTCAGCTGCTTCTCGGTCAGCGTGCACCACGTGTCGACAAAAGCCTGAAATTGTCGAAGAGTTACCATCCTGATTATGACGATATCATCCTTAAAGCCAAGCAGGCACAGGACTACTTCCTACTCATTGGTCCTCCCGGAACAGGAAAAACATCGCAAGCCCTACAGTTCTTGGTACGTGAACAGCTTGCAACAAACCCCACCTCTCAATCATCAACACCCAAGAGTCAATCGTCTATCCTCCTCCTTGCTTATACGAACAGGGCTGTAGATGAGATATGCGGAATGCTTACTGCCAATCAGCTCGACTACGTTCGCATAGGGAATGAGTTCAGTTGTGACCCGAAATACAGTGACCATCTGTTGTCATCTCTCCTTGGTGAGAATCCAAATTTGGCTTCTATCAGGGAGAAAATATCAAGCGCTCAGATCATTGTTGCCACCACTTCAACCATGAACTCCCGTTCTGCACTTTTCAATATCAAGCACTTCGACCTTGCAATCATTGATGAAGCAAGCCAGATATTAGAACCAAACATCGTTGGAATACTATCAGCTGGACATGGTGAAGAACGGTCTATTGAACGATTTATATTGATTGGCGACCACAAACAGCTACCTGCCGTGGTGCAACAGGGGGATATTGAGACTGCAATAGATAGTCCTCTGCTCCAAGACATCCATCTTTTGTCGTGTGCCAATTCCCTCTTCGAACGGCTCATCCTTACTGAACGGGCTGCAGAAAGAACTGATTTCATTGGTACATTACACAAACAAGGGCGCATGCACCCCGACATTGCCGACTTTGCCAACCGTAAATTTTATGCGCAGGAACAGTTAGAATGTGTGCCATTGGCGCATCAAGTAGAGGAGAATCTGCCTTATAAAGAAACCAGTGAAGATGCAACTGACGAGTTATTGAAGGCTCATCGCATGCTATTCATCCCGTCAAAACCATGCAGAAAACTAAATATTTCGGAGAAAGTAAACACTGAAGAGGCAAAGATTATTGCTGATATGCTTCGCCGTCTGTACCGACAATTAAGTGAAACCTTCAACGCACAGAAGTCTGTTGGCATCATTGTACCCTATCGCAATCAAATTGCTATGATCCGAAAGGAGATAGAAAAGCTTGGAATCCCAGCCTTAGAAGACATCAGTATAGATACCGTTGAACGTTATCAGGGTAGTCAACGTGACGTCATTCTTTACTCATTCACAGTTCAAAGTAGGTATCAGCTTGACTTCCTCACTGCTAATACCTTCTATGAAGACGGTCAGCCCATTGACAGAAAGCTGAATGTTGCCATCACAAGAGCCCGCAAGCAACTGATACTTACAGGCAATGAAGCAACGTTAAGACAGAACAAACTCTTTGCAGAACTTATTGATTACATAAAGGAAAAGGGTGGTTATCAAACGCAATAAACATGTGATTGGAGGATAAGGAACGACCTATTTTGTAAAATAAACTCCTCTTTGGTTTTTAAAAGACCATCTTTCACCTTCTAAAAGGGCATCTTTTGCATTGTAAAAGGTGCCCTTTTGCGTTGTAAAAGACGCCCTTTTGAAGTACAAAAGATGCTCTTTTACAAGCCTCTTTGTAACCATCTGATTTTATGAAGGTTACAAAGTCGGAGAAAAGACATATCGCATCATCCTGCTCATCACCACAACCTCAACACTGTAATCTTATTTTACTACTCATAACAGCAACCTCTTCAGACTCTTCCCCGCCCTTTTACACCTTAATTATATATAGGTTCTCACCGTAAGTTTAATGTTTCTAATACGCTCATCAACCGATTTGAGCAAAGAGTTTATATGTCCATATTCTCCTATAACAGTACAAAAGGAAACATTCTCCTTGACACTTTATCCCTCCTATGTCCTGCTCCGAACCCGAGAATAAACGCAGAGGACAAGCCTTTTTTATACATAGTGAACTGTCAGAACTTTCGTTTTTCTTGTCAATTTAGGAACTTTTCTTGCCAGTTTCAATATTTTCTCTTTACTTTGTAGACCGTAAAATATAATCGAAAGCTGATGAAGACGATTCTCACTATTACAGGTTCAGACAGTACAGGAGGCTCTGGTGTACAAGCAGACATCAGGACGATAGCTGCTTTAGGTGGCTATGCCGTATCGGCTGTTACCTCTATTACAGTGCAGAACACTTTGGGTATTCAGGCTTTCCATGATCTTCCGGCTGACATTGTGAAAGGACAGATAGAAGCAATCATCAATGATGTGCAGCCCGACACAGTGAAAGTGGGAATGATTCGGACCATAGAGACACTCTCTGTGGTGGTTGACGCCTTGCTGAAATACCATCCCCACCATGTCATCTATGACCCTATCGTAACAACAAGTAACGGTGACCGACTGCTGACAGATGATGTCATCATGCAAATACGCAGTAAATTATTACCGTTATGTGACATTGTAATTTTAAGAGAAGGAGATGCTGAACGCATCTTTACTCACCCTTCTATCAACTGGGAAAGGCAGAAAACACGTTCACTTGTTCTCAATGACCTCGTACAACATGGTTTATCAAACAGTTTCTCTTCTGCCCTTGCCGTCTATTTGAGCAAGGATGAGCCGATGGAGCAAGCCATTCAGCATGCAAAAGAGTATATTCGCACACTCGTAGCACGCAAGAGTGACCTCAATGGACGTAGTAGTCAGCTGTATAATGAGTTCCTTGAGGCTGTGCAACAACACTATCGTACGAATCGTGACGTGGCTTTTTATGCTGACTGTCTGAACGTTTCAGCCCGTTATCTGTCCCAGGTAGCGCACCGAATATCAGGAAAGTCACCTAAAAACATCATAGACCATACGCTCACAGAAGCACTTGCCTGTCAGCTTCGGACAACCCAACACCCCATTCAAGAGATTGCCTATGAGCATGGTTTTACGTCTCAGGCACAGTTTGCAAAGTTCTTTAGAAAGCAAACAGGGCAGACACCAAGTGAATGGAGAAAACAAATTAAATAAAAAAAGAGATATTATTAAATCAATAAAGATACCTTATTAAATAATTAAAGATATGACAAACCGACAAGAATTAAACCGGAATCTTGCCCAGATGTTGAAGGGCGGTGTGATCATGGACGTAACAACACCAGAGCAGGCTCGCATTGCTGAGGCTGCAGGTGCATGTGCTGTAATGGCTTTAGAGCGTATCCCAGCTGACATTCGTGCAGCAGGTGGCGTGTCAAGAATGAGTGACCCAAAGATGATCAAGGGCATCCAAGAGGCTGTTACTATACCTGTAATGGCAAAATGCCGTATCGGTCACATTGCAGAAGCACAGATTCTGCAAGCAATTGAGATTGATTATATCGACGAAAGTGAGGTACTTTCACCAGCTGATAACATCTATCACATTGACAAGACACAGTTTGATGTTCCTTTCGTATGCGGTGCTCGCAACCTGAATGAGGCTTTACGCCGTATCGCTGAAGGTGCAACAATGATCCGTACAAAGGGAGAACCAGGAACAGGAGACGTTGTTCAGGCTGTCAGTCACATGCGTTTGATGCAGGCTCAGATACGTGAATTGGTAGGAAAGCGCGAAGATGAACTCTTTGAAGCAGCCAAACAGCTGCAAGCTCCATATGATTTGGTGAAGTATGTACATGACAATGGAAAGTTACCAGTAGTGAATTTCGCTGCAGGAGGTGTCGCTACACCAGCTGATGCTGCGTTGATGATGCAGTTAGGTGCTGAAGGAGTCTTCGTAGGATCTGGTATTTTCAAGAGTGGTGATCCGGAGAAACGAGCAGCAGCCATCGTAAAAGCCGTAACAAACTACAACGATCCTAAGGAATTGGCTAAACTATCAGAAGACTTAGGTGAGGCTATGGTAGGTATCAACGAGCAGGAGATACAGCTGCTCATGGCTGAGCGCGGACAATGAGAATTGCCGTACTCGCCCTTCAAGGGGCTTTTCTCGAACATGAGATGTTGCTCAACAAGCTGGGAGTAGACTGCTTTGAAGTGCGACAACTAAAGGACTGGCAACAGGAAAAGGATGGATTGATTATTCCTGGTGGCGAAAGTACGACTCAGGGAAAGCTCCTCCGAGAACTTGGATTGTTAACTCCTATTCGTGAAGCTAT
The DNA here is from genome assembly GCF_055385135.1 of Prevotella histicola. NCBI lineage: Bacteria > Pseudomonadati > Bacteroidota > Bacteroidia > Bacteroidales > Prevotellaceae > Prevotella > Prevotella histicola. The sequence continues at coordinate 1,264,479 of NZ_AP043793.1, forward strand.
TGAAGGTGGACTACCTGTCTTTGGTACTTGTGCAGGGCTAATCCTTCTATCTCAAAAGGTAGAAGGTAACAGTCCTGCAGCACCAGAACCACCAAGGATTGGCACAATGAGCATGACCGCAGCACGAAATGCATACGGAAGACAGTTGGGAAGTTTCCATACAGAAGCGTCTTTCAAAGGCATTGAAGGCAAAATTCCCATGACTTTCATTCGTGCACCATATATTGCTCATGCCTCTGAGGATGTAGAAATACTTGCAACCGTAGATGGTCGGAGTGTTGCTGCAAGGCAAAATAACCAGCTTGTTACCTCCTTCCATCCAGAATTAGACATGGACACACGAGTACATGAATACTTTTTGAAGATCGTAAAAGCAAGATAAACTCTGATAAAAGCAAATGCAGACCATCATAAAATGCAATAAGCAATTATGATGGTCTGCACTGTTTATAAACGTAAAGACACAAAAAAAGGACTACCGCTGTAGTCCAACCTTTGTTAACCTTAAATCTAATACTATGAAAAACACGATGCAAAGATAGAGTAAATACTTCATACTTGCAAACATTTCAAGTTGTTTTTATAGATAAAATGCGTTTCTTGATATATATCAAGACTTATTTCTTATAAAATAACAGATTGAAACCTATTTAGTAAAAGTAGCCGGTTAAGATAGCTACTTACCATCTATCGAATTTAGAACAAAAGGAATTTTAACCCCTAAAACTTTGCCATTTCATTTTTTAGGGCTACCTTTGCACCGAATAAAGAGATTTGGACATTAAGGATAAGGATTCCGACATTATAGAGAAGATGTTGGAATTCTGTCGTTTTTGTCTATTGAAAAACGTATTAATTAATAAAAGGACAAAATCATTATGGCATATATGTCACAGGAAGGTTACGATAAGCTCGTAGCTGATTTACAGTATTTAGAGTCTGTTGAACGCCCAAAAGCTTCTGCAGCCATTGCCGAGGCAGCTGACAAAGGTGACCTAAGTGAAAACTCAGAATACGATGCAGCCAAAGAAGCACAGCGTCATCTTGAGGCTCGTATCGCCGAAATGAAGATGACTGTAGCACAAGCTAAAATCGTTGACATGTCAAGATTGAGCGCAGATGCAGTACAGATAATGTCTACTGTTGAGATGACGAACGTTAAAACAAAGGCAAAAATGAAGTATACCATCGTCAGTGAGACAGAAGCAAACCTCAAACAGAACAAGATTTCTATCAAGACTCCTATCGCACAAGGCTTGTTAAACAAGAAAGTTGGTGATGAAGTTGAGATAACAATACCACGTGGTACCATTAAACTGCGTATTGATAAGATCTCTATTGAAGCTTAATCTTATAAAAAGAGGAGGTTAACATGACTATATTCAGTAAGATTGCTGCTGGTGAAATCCCCAGCTATAAGTGTGCGGAAGACGAACATTTTTACGCATTTCTTGATATTGACCCTGTAACAAAGGGCCATACTCTTGTCATTCCCCGCAAGGAAGTAGATTACATTTTTGACATGGATGACCAAGAACTTGCAGCCTTTGAGCTTTTTGCTAAGAAGGTAGCACGGGCTATTAAAGCGGTTTTCCCATGCCGAAAGGTGGCTCAGGTTGTACTGGGTTTAGAGGTTAACCACGCACACATACATCTTCTTCCAATGAATAGCGAGGCAGATGTTGACTTCAAACACCATGTTCAGGTTAGTCCTGAGGAGCAGAAAGAGATTGCAGCAAAGATTTTTAAGGCTTTTCAAGAGTTAGATTAAGCCTCATTTATCTTATCGAAACAGGGTTCACATAAACCAGAATAATATCAAACGAGGGTATATACCGCAATGTATATACCCTCGTTCTTTTTTAAAAAAGTACTGATATAAAAGAGAAAGGCAGCTATTAGACCGATTACTTGAGCAACAAAAAGTATAGAAAAGGACTGTTTCATTACGCATGTAAGGATCCAAATGTACCTTTAACATTATCAGATCAGTATGTTTTTAGGTACAAAAAAGAGTTATACATACGTATCACCTTTCTTCATCTGTACCTCATTGACATATCTTCTAACCAATGCCGAGGAGTCTTCTTTCTTACAAATGAACAGCACATTATCCTCTTCAGCTACAATATAACCATCCAATCCATTTATAACAGCCAATCTGTCCTTCGGAAGTTTTATGATATTATTGGAGCAATCTTCCAAAATCACATCAGAATCAATCACTACATTGTCTCCTTCACCCCTACTTGCTGCTTCGTAGATACCATGCCAAGTACCAAAATCTGCCCAGCCAAAGTTACATTTCATCACATAAACATTATCAGATTTCTCCAACACACCGTAATCTAAAGAGATGTTAGGATAACGTGGGAAGTTCTCTTTCATGAATGCATCCTCCTCTTCTATCGTTGTAATAACTTTGGTTGACTCTATACTACGTAGTACATAAGGAAGGAAACTATAAAGGCATTGACGCAAATAACGGGCATTAGAAAGGAACAGTCCAGTATTCCAATACCACTCCTTACTCTCCATAAACATCTGAGCAAACTCTCTATCAGGCTTCTCTGTGAATGCTTTCACCTTATATATATCGCCCTGTTCAGATCGTTCTCCTTTCTGAATATAACCATATCCAGGCTCAGGACGAGTAGGACTGATACCCATCGTGAGCAGAGCATCATGCTGTTCAACAAACTGCAATCCCTCTAATACGTTACTTTGGAAAGCAGTATCATTAAAGATGTTTTGATCAGAAGGGGTGATAATAAGGTTAGCATTAGGATTAGTAATCATAATCCGATGCACAGCCCAGGCTACACTCGGTGCCGTATTGCGGTGGATAGGCTCTGCCATGATATGGTCAGGAGCTACTTCAGATAACTGTTCACGGACAAAATCAAGATATTCACAACTCGTATTCACATAAATATTCTCCTTATCTATGAACTTTGCGAAACGATCGAATGTCTGTTGGAGTTGTGTACGTCCCACTCCAAAGAAATCAATAAACTGCTTTGGGAGTCTGTCTCTGCTACTTGGCCAGAGCCTTCTACCCTTACCTCCAGCAAGAATTACACAATAGTTATTTCTTGTATTAGTCATTATTCTCTTTAAGCTAACCAGTTTTTTCTTTTTCCCAAAGATAACCTTTATATTGCATCCCTGCAAATATTTAAAGTCAAAATACTAAAAAAGATAAGCTATGATAGGTATACAAACATTTTGTCAGCTAAAAATTTGCCACATTCAGATTTTCTCCATACCTTTGCACACGTTGTTCAAAACAACAGCCAAGCCCAGATGGCGGAATAGGTAGACGCGCTGGTCTCAAACACCAGTGGGGCAACCCATCCCGGTTCGAGCCCGGGTCTGGGTACAAAGTAAAAAGCTAAGTATTGATTACTCAATACTTAGCTTTTTCTTGTTTTATAAATGTTCCCAAATTGTTCCCAACCAACATTTATTAACTAGCTTCTTCAACACCCATCATCATGTTATAATGTTGTACATGCCCAGTAACTTCAAAAACTTGTTTGAACACTTTTAGATATCTTTCAGCTTGTTCTTGGTCTGGAATTACACTATAATCATCGGGAACACAATGAGAGCCATCATTTACCCAGCATAACAAAGAGCGACATATTTCTTTTTCTTGTAAGCTGGGAAATTTCTGCAGAATGTCATTATCATCATATTTCCCTAATACCTTAAAATAAGTTTCATAAACTCTTCGCATTGTATTTTGTAGTGTTATAATTGAAATCTTGTCCTTATTCCTTAGCTCATTCCACAAAAGCTCATAAGACCCTTGAATTGGGTTTTCCTGCTCGAAGCATTGAATAGTTGTTCTATTATTATTCTTCCTTAAAATCCAAAAGCATGTGTCATTTTTAGGCCTTGTTCTACTATCAATAAAAGATACTTCTTTATGAAAATATACATTATGTGTCAATAATATCAATTGAAGGACATTGGTCTCTCCCTTCTTTATCTTCTTGATTTCTTCCTTGATTAGAGAGCTAACAACAAATAAAATTGTACTATCTAAACTAGAAATAGGGTCGTCAATAACTATAATCCTGTCGCTATTAGTTGTTTCAGGAGTATTCCCTCCCTTAACTAATTGCATAAAATACAAGAAAGTGATGAAAGTTATTTCGCCTTCACTTAATGTACTATTGGCAATCTCACCATTTTCTCTTTTTATTTGATAATAGTGTTCTCCCTCCATAGGAACTATCGAAAAAGTAGTAAAACCATATGCAGACAGACTCCTATTTATTTCATCAACAGATGCCTGAACACTTGTAATATTTTTATTTCCCTCTTTAATTTCGTTGTCTAAAACAGAATATTGTTGTCGCAAGCTGTTTAACTCTTGCTCCATATTTAATATACCACGTTCACATCCAGTTTTCGTTCTCACGAAAGGGGCAATTAAGTCTTTTTTCTCTGCTATAATGTAGCTCCAGACGTCTATTATTAACTGATGCTTCTCTTTTGTGAAGTTATTTACAATGGCATTATGTGAATTAATTTTCTGATTAACTCGTAATATTGTATCATTAAACCATGCTATTAATTCCTTAGAGCTTTGCAAAGTTAAGCTACGACTAGGTTCCTTTAATTTATTTTCAATTATTTCTTTATTATGCGAAAACAGTTGAATTAATGAAGTCCTTTTAGCATCAAAAAGTTCCAAATCAAGCATGGTTGGTGATATTTTTTCCCTTTCAATAATACTAACTAATTGATTTAATAGTTCTTCCTTTAATCCCAAATATGAATTTGATACATCCTTTAGTTTTTGAGAATCTAAAGTAAAAGTTTTGTCAAAATATGCCTCGATATCTTCACGAAAATGCTGATCAATTGTTTTCTTCTGACAGAATGGACAAATATCAGAATCTATTGTTAAAATCGACCTACCCTGATTTACCCAATCGCTGATTCCTAAATGTTCAATTAGAGAAGCAATAGCTACATCTGCTTTACCAACGATTTTTTTAGTCCAGATTACTTCCTTCTCCAACTTATTTATCTCTTCGACGCCAATTAATTGTGGCAAGGGGTGCATAGGAGATGGTACTTTGCCAAATAGAGTTTCTGCACGAGATACCAATTCCTCATAGTCTATACTATTACTAGAACTTGAATTCTCCCAAGAATCTATAACTTTCTGGGCAAAACTTGCTTTGCTATTTAAGAAACCAGCAAAGGCATCCTTAAATAAAGAGCTATATTTACTTTTAATGCTATTCCAACAACTTTTATTAAATTGTTCTTGAGCCTCTTTAAGTTCTTGTTTCTTCTTGTCTAACGTTGTTTTCTTCTGTTGACCTTGTTGTTTCAGTTCACGTAGTTTTTCTTTTTTTCGTTCTAATTCCTCTATTTGTTCTTTAGTTGCTTCGCCCAAAGTGAATACTCCTGGGATATTCTCACCAAAATTTTTTTCACGGAATGTTTTATTATATACAAAAACATCTTCATTATTATCTGAAGACCACACAATTGAGCTATCCGTATATAATTCAGGAGAAGCTATTACATTAGATATAGTTGTTTTTCCACAGCCATTTGCCCCGTAGATAAAATTGATTTTTTTGAGATTATCAATTTCTACGCCTCTTTCATCAAAGGTTGCTGCATTTTTTATAATAATCTTTTGTATCATTTTATATGTTTATTTGCTACAAGACTTTCTATCTGTCTGACACAGAGAATCTATCATTGATAAAGGTCATTAGAATATTATTAATGACAATCTGATAGGAATTAAGTAGAATTTAATAATGAAAAAATATCAAATAATTCGACCAAATCTGTGGTTGCGAACTTTAATTTGGCTTTGTACAGGATTAGAGTCTACTTAATATACTTTTATCAAATTATCTTTCATTTTTTTTTCATTTATTCTCAAGTTCAGATAGTGCTTTCATTACATCGTCAAAAAGAAATCCAATATCAATAGGGGTTTCTACATATTCAACACCTATATAAAAGCCATATTTATCTACAAACATACAAAATCCTTCTTTATCATGTTGAAAAGTAGCAAAAAATAATTCGGCCATCCTTTTTCTACATTTAATGGCATCATCTACCATTTTTTTTATATGTTCTCGCATAAAGTTAAGCAAACCATTTTTTGGAAAATAGTAGGCTAGCACTAACATTTGCAGAAATAATTCTTTATATCTTGGAATAAAAGTATTATCATAATGATTCATTTGGCTATATAAAAAATGCAATTCCTCCTCTGTATTCTTATAATGAGCAAAAAAGTCCTCATTTTTCCAAAACCAAGGCATACTTTTATTCACATCCTCTAAATGTTTAAACATTCGAGATGCTCTGATAATATCAATCGCATGTTTGTTTTTTTCTTTTTGTGAAAAGGATGCTAAAAAAACTTGTCCTAACTCTTGTATATCTGTACCATAAAGTTTACTGAGTTCAGTAAACAACTCAGCATTGGGACTATCTGCCTCATACTCTTCTCGAGCTTTTTGTTGACACATAACAACTTTGGTCATTTCTGAGGAGAATGGAATTATTGCATCCTTTACACATTCTAACAAAGATGATTCGAGAAAATCGTCAGGTTCGCAATAATCAGCATTTGGCACAATCTTTACTCCCTCTAGTGCATACGACTGTGCTACTAATCTAGAACAAAAAGAACGTTTGGAGGTATCTTGCTCTTTTGTATTTTTAAACTCTCTTACATGCCTAAACATGCTTGTGTGTACATACTGCTTGCCCATTTGATAGTGAGAAGCCCGTGTAATCCTATCCATTTTTATCGGTGATAGATCCTTTAGGCGCAACACAATAGCATGTTCTAACTCTTTAAAGGCATAGGAATATAAGTGAGTCATCTTTACATATAAACCATTAGCTTCCATCATATAAGCATCACCAAGGTATATGGCTGCATGCTCATACTTACATTTCATCATCTTCCTTAGTCTCTCTTCGTAAGTATTCATCAGTAGGATATCTCCAGGAAGAAGAACGGAAGGATTGAATATGTATTTAATCTCGTGTTCTTTTAATATCATTTTTATAAAAACTATTGTTTAGGTGCAAAAGGTTAGGCATAAGTTGTATAATGAGTTACAAAATAGGTAGATGATTTAGAGGTTTATCCTCTACATAACCCACTATGCTTGTAGAGCTCATAACAACTTGTTACAAAGGTAATGTTTTTATATAAAAAAAGCAAACAATTCTTTTTAAAATAACAGCTAATAGTTCATTCGCTCAAACATATTGAATCAATCTGCAACTGCAAAATATTATTGAGTGTAAATACATATTAGAATGAATGGTAATAATATATTTAACGTGAGTTCGACGAATTATAAGTGTCTATAAATTTGGTGATTAGCGAAATTTGTTGTAACTTTAAAGAACTAATATACAAACAGTTACAAACAAAAATCGCTATGATCACCGAGGACAAAGTTACTGAAATATTTTATATGACATATGATTTCTGCAAGTTTTTTGATGCAATGACAGCAAAATATACGCTAAAACCTAACGGAAAAAGAAAATATCATCGGGATTCTACAATGTCAAAGGCAGAAGTTATACTGATAATGATCCTTTTCCACGATTCTGGTTGTCTATGCTTTATAGAGACTGTGAATGATGAACTTAAGAACATTGCGCAGGTGGAACACCCAAACATAGATGCTTTGGCAATTTCATAGTCAACTCATTAGGGGCAATTGCTGCCTATTGCCTATTTCCAAAGAAGCCGTGCATCAATGTGCAAAGGACCATTGATACACAGCTTGCATTGTTCTGAATTCGTCGAACTCACGTTAAATAGCATTCACGTCCATTCCGATAGTTTTGTACTACTCCAATTGTTTTCTATATACGGAGTCTAGGGTGTTTCCATCTTTATCCTTCCATATAATCCACCCATTATTGCTACTGCCAATACAGAAATCGGCAGCTGTGCTTGGGCTGTTGAAAGTTATATCTGAAGCCAATTCTTGTTTTCCATTATGTGAATGTGTGTACTCTTTCAACATTTTATCACGTTTATCCTTCCAAGTAAAGGACGGAACAGACGACTTCGTTATAATACTATCTTTCAGAACAGTAAAGCCCTTACTATGATAGAACCCCTTTGCATCACACCCACGCCCTTTTGTATAAAAAAGATGTTCATCCTTTGGTTTGGCAATGTCAAAAATGTTACAACCAATGAAAGATGTGAGAAACTTTACATCCTCAAAGAACTCATCCATATCATCCTTACGATATTCTGGGAGATTAGGTGCTTTAGGAGTCTGCTTGTTTTCATTCAGAACAAAAGTGCATGAGCTTTTTGCGGCTGCTATTGCTTTATGCTCTAGATATTGTACGTCCGCTTTTGTCATTGCAGCATCTTTAGATATAAACAGTAATGCCTTTTGCCAGAACGTTTTCTTACTATCGTGATCTCTCACTCGTTCACGAAAGTTTTCCGTTTCTCCTATATATGCTTTCGGTTTTGTCGCCTCATCTTCACCCAATAGGATGTAAAAAGATGGTGTTTGTAATTCAAGGCGTTCGTTCAGTACTGAAAGATTAGACCGTGGGATCACATACATCTGGCAAATCTTGTTACTGATAAAGACATATTGTGTTCCTTTAGGATCTGCATCTATCAAATATGTTGTTACAGTTTTTCCCATAATTATGATTATTAGAATCCAGTTTTAAACGTATTATCTAATTTATTGTGAATACATGCTTAATAAATGCTGCTATATTATTGCCACAATTATCTACCCTTTGCTTTTCCAGGAATGCATAATAAAGTCTATCCGATTTGTTGAATCCACCAGCTTCAGGTATACTACATTCTGCGAGTATTATACTAATTTCTTTATAGCTCAATATGACAGCCAAAACATCGGAGAAGTTCCGGAGAGAGTTATTATCAAATGACTTGATCATTATTAGCTTTAACCTTTATATTGATTTTTTAATTATTCACGTTATAAAGTTAATCATTATTTTTTTCTAATGTGCTTGTATTGCCAAAAATGTAATTCTATTTGGGGACAATTGAGATGTTTAGCTTGTTTTTATCTATGGATATCAACCTCATTGTGCATTGGTAACTTTAAGATCAAAATACTCAAATTCCCCTATATTAGTTTTGTTTTTAGTTGCTGTCACTTTTAACATAACTCACAAAGTGCTTATAATAAAGGGGTTAGAGGTGACAAGGGAGTGACAGAAGTGACAGGAAAAGAGAATGGACAGTATAGGCAGGGGATGAGAGGGACGGGTAGATTCTGATGATTCAAACAAAGGGTGTGGGTGCAGTTTGGATAAGTTTGTAAGGTTTCTTTATACCTATCAAATACAGGAAGGGGATGTGGGGAGCCATTATGTTGGCTCGAGTCACATCCTCTTGTTGTTTAATCCATATATGATTCAGCGCATATACGTGTCAGACGCGACGATACATCTCGCTGAAAGGAAGACGATAACGACCTCTGACACCATCAGGCATACGAATACCACAGGTAATCACCATATTGATCTCCGTATCATAAGGGAGATTCAGTGCCTTTTTCACTAACCGACTGTCAAAGCCTTCAAGTGGACAGGTGTCATATCCTGCCTCACTCATTGCCAACATGAAGGTCTGGGCAACCAGGGCACAACTCTTATGTATGCAGACTCGCACATCGCCCTCGCTCACCTGCCGCATGATAGGACGAGAAAGTCCTATACATTGTGCCAACACCTTGCGCACGAGTCCCCACAATCCGAAGCAGCGGGAATAAATAAACGGTATCAGCTTGGCATAGTATGCTGTCTGTAGCTTCATGTGTTTTTCCTTCTTTTCTTCGGGACTGTTACGGTTGATATCGTCTATAGCAGCATCAAGAATAGCCTTCGCATGTTGCTTATAAAGACTCTGCCGTGTCACGAATACCACGATTTGCTGTGCCGTACGTGCCGAACGCTGATCCAAACAAGCGTGAGCCAGTTTGTCCAACACTGTTTTGTCAGTCACGTGAAAGGCTTCCCACAACTGCATGTTTGAACTTGTTGGTGCTAAACTTGCCAGTTCAATACATTTCTTCACCACTCCTGCATCAATAGGCTGAGCCGGATCGTAATGCCGAACAGCATGCCTATGGTCTAAAATATCCTGTAAACTCATCTCTGTTTTATCGTTTTTACGGTTATAAAATCCCACGTTACATCAACGCACCGCTGAGAGCGCATCATGCCCGTTTAGGTATTATCACCCAACAAAGTTACTCTTTATTTTCCTTATCATCCGTAATTCCTCATAAAAAAATATCTAATTCCATCAGCCAATAGCCCTCACTAACAACCGAAGAAAGGACCAACAGAAAAAGATTCTCACAAAGAAAGGACTTTTGCGAATGCTCCGCACCACACGTGTCAGCCATCCGCACCACATGTGCGGGGCGTACACTCCACATGTGCGGGGCGTCCGCACATAACAACAAGAGGACAGACCATGAGTTGAACCAGAGCGTAATCTTAATCAAACGATATAAAAATATTGGATAGATTACAGGATTATCCCGTTTATTTTTATTAACTTTGTAGCGGAATTACACCGACAATCACATGTAATTTAAATATTAATTAACAAAGTAGGCATGAAGGTCAACAAGAAAACATATTTGCAACCAAACACTACAGTGCTCTATGTTGAAGCAGAAAGTATCCTTGCCGGAGCTAGTGTTGAACCACAAGAGAATGGCGGATTGAAACGAGAAGATTACAATACCCCTAATGGAGGAACAGAACACAACGGAGGTTCTGAGGAGTGGTAGAGAGATATACTCATTATAAAGAAAAAAGAGGATTGATTAATCAATCCTCTTTTTTCTTTATAATCTAAGATGCTAAGTATTCTCTTATCGCTTAATACTTTATGAAAGCCCTTACATTTGCTCCAGCTCCTTTATCAGCTCCTCCAAAATGCACCATCTCATTTGACTTGTAAATTAAAACCGAAATAGCAGCAGCATTAGCAGAGTTCCAAGCATTTGCTGTCCAGTACCAATCATCAAAAGCATCACCATTTACTTGATAGAACAATATTTCGGCGAGTTGATAACCCAAACTACCTCCCCAAGAATGTTTTATACCCCCACCTTTAACATATCCGTTTGTCGCATCATTTATTCCAAAATATTTCAAAGCTAAATACCAATCACCAACACCTGGCAAATACCATTTCTTTCCATTAATATCATTTGCATATCGTGCAGCATAATAGAAAGCTGGGAAAGAAGTACTATTTGCTTTGATTAGTCCACTTGGTTTTATCGTATAAGCTCCAACCCAAGTCTCTTCAAATCCATCATATTTATCTCTTGCTTGTTGCAAGCCTGATACATTATAGCTATAAACGGTCTTACTATTTCCATTTCTACCAAGAGTCGTCCATTGATAATTTCCCACATTTCTTAATGAAACTGCAATACGCTTGTCTTCATTAACTACCAAGCCAATAGGAGTTTTACTCTTATTCTCAAGTAAAGAACCCACTGTACCATCAGTGAATAAATAATTAGCTTTATAATAAACGGTTGCATAAACTGTATAACTTGTACCTGCAACAAGGTTACCTGGAATTGCATTAGTTATATTTAGCACTTTACCTGCAACAGCTTTATCATATATTTTTCCATCGGTTCCTTCTGCCGTACTATTGAAAGTGAACTTTAGCTTAGACACATCTGTGCCTGGAAGGAAATAACGTGGGCTTGTCATTACTATGTAAGACGATTTAACATCATTGCTTTGGTTAGCAGTGAAACTACCAACAGCAACCTGTCCAGCAGACGTATTGTTTGTCGTTGTAGTTACTCCTGTCGTTGGATCAAGTGCTAAAGTTGAGGGAATCGTATTTGCATCATAAGTCAGCTTACCAGACATTGCACCATTGAAAGCTGCATTGCTAAAAGCTTTTATTTTAAAATATACTTGAGCAAGAGATGGCTTTAATACAAAACTTATTTTATACTTCTTCTGATTTGGTATCGTAACATCTTGCTTCACATATAATCCTTCTTTCTCACTATTCGTAAATGAGGTTATAACTTTTCCATTCTCCAACGAGAGCTTATCATTGAACACATAAAATTGATACGTACCGGGGGCCAAATATTTTTCGGGATTTGAACCATCAACCATTGTGTAAGTAGATCCATTATAGTTGATTTCCCACTTCTGTTTTAAATCTGTTCCTTGATATGCAAGTATAGTATATTTGCCAGCAGGAGCATTGCTTGCTGCACGTGTCTTAGCTTCAACAGGGTTTTCTACTACTTCTACAAGCGCTTCAAGTCCATTACCGAGGTCGTCTGTTGACGATGAAACGACACGTCCTTCATTATTACCAGCAGCACGTGAGACAGGACTTCCTTCTGAATATTGGCTTGTACTCAACCCAAACGACACCAGACTACCCTTTGCGTCAGCAGGTGCATCATCATCGTTAATAACAGAGTTTTCGGTGTTATTACAGCCTGAAAACACGGTAACTGCCAAAGAAAAGAGTAATGGCAGTAGCCAGAAAGTTGTATTTTTCTTATTCATTCTTAGTGATAATACAGGTAAGATGTACATACAAATTACCAAAATTTATATTCAATTTACATTTTGTCGGCTGCAAAGGTACGATTTAATTTGCTAATAACATATATTAATAAGTACAAAAGCACATATTTTTAGGCATTAATTTAACGTGAATTCGACGAATTCAGGACAATGTAAGCTGTGTGTAAATGGTCCTTTGTATATTGATGCGCAACTTCTTTGGAGACAGACAATAGGCAGCAATTGTCCCTAATGAGTTGACGATGAAATTGCCAAAGCATCTATGCCTGGAGCATTCCACCTGTGCAATGTTCTTTAGTTCATCATTCACCTTCTCTATAAAGCAGCAACAACCAGAATCGTGGAAAAGGATCATTATCAGCATAACTTCTGCCTTTGACATTGTAGAATCCCAATGATATTTTCTTTTTCCGTTAGGTTTTAGCGTATATTTTGCTGTCATTGCATCAAAAAACTTGCAGAAGTCATCTGCCATATAAAAGATTTCAGTAACTTTGTTCTCGGTCATTATAACGATTTTTGTTTATAACTGTTTGTATATCAGTTCCTTCAAGTTGTAACAGAAGTTCGTTAATCACCAGATTTATAGACACTTGTAATTCGTCGAACTAACGTTAATTTATAAAAAAGAACTATCTTTGTTATGTTGTATAATCAAAAAGCAGGTCAATGGATAAGATAAGATTAACACTTGTTCTGTTGGTAGTGGCAATAACGATCATTACGTGTATTCATCCGATTTATCCGAACGAACAGGTACTTCAGCATATTGGCACAGTATTGTTATTGATACCTCTGACTATTGATGTGTTCAGAAAAAGGCTACCCATGTCAGCCTTTATAGGGATCACTTGTTTTACAATCCTCCATGTAATAGGTGCCCGATATATTTATTCATACGTTCCTTACAAAGAGTGGGCAGTTTCATTAGGCATAATAGATGCTCACTTTTTCCACGACCCACGCAATCATTACGATCGGTTAGTACACTTTTCTTTCGGTGTATTCCTATTCCCTTATTTCGTTTATATTTGTAGGAAGTGGGTAAAACAACCATCATTTGTTGCTATTTTTATGGCTTGGCTGATGATTCAAACGGGTAGTATGATTTACGAATTATTCGAATGGTTACTAACAATCGTTATGACGCCAGATGCAGCTGACAATTATAACGGTCAACAAGGGGACATGTGGGATGCGCAGAAAGATATGGCTATGGCACTAGTGGGTTCTACAGGAATGTTTATTGTCTATATGTTGCGTTGTTTCATCACACATAAAAGATAAAGCAGAACCCTCCCAAAGTCTATTCATTTATTTACAAAAGAAGGTTCGTACACCAAGATATTACCCGAGATAAAGGTCACGTATCGGCACATACGGATAGCATCCGTGATGTTATTTATCCATAAACTCTTGGCAAATCAACCTTTTTTTCTTACCTTTACACCAAATTACAACAACGAAGATTATGAGTTACAACTTATTAAAAGGTAAAAGAGGTATTATTTTCGGGGCTCTTAACGAGAAATCAATTGCTTGGAAAGTTGCTGAGAAAGCAGTAGAAGAAGGTGCAACAATCACCTTGTCTAACACTCCTGTTGCAGTACGTATGGGTACTGTCAGTGCGCTGTCAGAAAAGCTTCACTGCGAGGTTATCCCTGCTGATGCTACTAATGTTGAGGACTTAGAGAATGTTTTCAAACGTTCAATGGAAATTCTGGGTGGCAAGATCGACTTCGTTCTGCACTCTATCGGTATGTCCCCAAACGTTCGTAAGCACCGCACATATGATGACTTGGACTACAAGTTGCTTGACACTACACTCGATATATCTGCTGTTTCATTCCACAAGATGATTCAGAGTGCCAAGAAGCTCGACGCTATTAATGAGTATGGTTCAATCCTCGCTCTGTCTTATGTCGCTGCCCAGCGTACCTTCTACGGTTACAATGACATGGCTGACGCCAAGGCTTTGCTGGAGAGTATTGCTCGTAGCTTCGGCTACATCTATGGTCGTGAGCACCATGTTAGAATCAATACCATTTCTCAATCACCAACCATGACGACTGCAGGATCTGGTGTAAAGGGTATGGATAAGCTCTTCGACTTCGCCGACCGTATGTCACCTCTGGGCAATGCCAGTGCTGATGAGTGTGCAGACTATTGCATCGTGATGTTCTCAGACCTCACTCGTAAGGTGACAATGCAAAACCTTTACCACGATGGTGGCTTCTCAAATGTAGGTATGAGTCTGCGTGCTATGGCTACATACGAGAAGGGACTTGATGAGTACAAGGACGAGAACGGTAATATTATCTACGGATAAAATAGCCCCTCCCCGAACCAACGGTCACTGACCGAAGGGAAGTAATGGGGGAAGGGAGACAAATAGAGGATGAGTAGAATAAAGGGGATTGTCTTTATAGATGTAATTCTCTACTTCCATCTAATGTAACTCCTCTTTATAAGCTTGTTGAGGAAGGTTATAAGAGAAATAATAAACGCTCCAGTAAGTTCTGACTTACTGGAGCGTTTTAGATTCCTTTATTTGGTATGTTGTTACTGTTGAACGCTATTTCTACTGAGACTATTATCCCTTATTCGAACCCAATAGACTCTTATCCATTACAAATCTGCTTTTATTTGATTCGCCATAATCCCATTTTCCTGTCACTACCGTCACCCCACAAATCCATATAACATATTGGTAATAAACATATTAGCACAGAGTGTTAAAAGTGACAGCAAATGAAGAATAAACTTTTGTAGTATATAGTTGATATTACTTCTTACCCCAATCCATTTATGAATCATACCAAACCATACGCGAATTTGTCTCCCTTCCCCCATTACTTCCCTTCGGTCAGTGACCGTTGGTTCGGGGAGGGTCGGGATGGAGCTTCTATTTCCTTCCAAAATCGGCAGGAATTTCTCCCCACTGTTTTGTCTCCCACTTAATAATGGGTGTGGTAACCTTATGCGTTCGAAGCCACTGTTCTGCACGTGCGATGACCTGATAAAGCTGTTCGGTTTTGGAATTACGTTCAAGTGTCGTCTTGCAATGTTTCTTATTTACCCACAAAATAGCATTATAAGAGTCACTGTAAATAACCTTATCTGTTATTCCTTGCTTCTCCATCAAAGCTAAAGCATGGACAATAGCAAGGAATTCACCAATATTATTCGTCCCCTGAACTGGTCCGAAATGGAACACTTGAGCCCCAGTCTGTAGGTCAACACATTGATATTCCATTGGTCCTGGGTTGCCGGAGCAAGCAGCATCGACAGCCCATGAAGGACAACGAACCTCCTTTGGTAGAGGGAGTACAGTATCATTGCGATATGAAGGTGGGTTTACAACAGCCCCCCTCAATCCCCCCGAAAGGGGGGAAGCCCCAGTCTGCTGTGGTTGGACACCTGACTGAGTGTTTGTTTGAGAACTCGTCTGTGTGTTTAGCTGACCACCACCAATTTGATCCGTATTATATGATTCTATTGCCATTATGGTCTTTTTAATCTTCTTGATAACTTCTTCTCGATGGTTAAAGATTTCTTCATTAGTGAATCGGATGACCCTATAACCCCATTGCTCAAGGTCACGAGTTCGTTCTTCATCCTTTATAATCTGTTCATCTCTAAAATGATACTTACCATCAATTTCAACAATAAGTTTATACTTAAGGTTAATGAAGTCGACAATATATTGTTTGATGACATGTTGTCTACGAAACTTGTACCCACTTTGTTTTCCTTTTAGGTATAACCAAAGTAGATTTTCTGCTTGTGTCGCGTATTGTCTGTTCTTGATAGCATTCGCTTTCAGCAGTTCATACTCTATCTCATCAGCCGTTTCGTAGATATACATAGTCTTAATCAAGAGCAAGGTTTATTTTTATCCACCTCACCCAATTAGTCTCCCTCCCCCTTCGGGGAGGGTCGGGGTGGGGCTTACATCCTCTCAGGCACTTCAATACCCAACAGAGCCATACCGTTCTTGATAACCTTAGCCACGTTCTTAGCAAGAACAAGACGGGTTATCTTCTCTGCATCAGAATCAGCATTGAGGATACTATAGTCATGATAGAACTGATTGAACTCCTTTGTTAACTCATAACAGTAGTTTGCAATACCACTTGGACTATAGTCAACACCAGCTTGAGCTACTGCTACACTGAAATCATTCAGCTTCTGGATGAGTGCTATTTCCTTCTCATTCAATGGTGCATCATCATTCAAGGTGTCTGGCAAGGTGATGTTCTGAGCCTCAGCCTTACGGAGAATACTACGGATACGAGCATAAGTATATTGAATAAATGGACCCGTATTACCATTAAAGTCAATTGACTCTTCAGGATTGAAGAGCATATTCTTACGTGCATCAACCTTCAGGATGAAGTATTTCAGAGCTCCCATACCTACAATGCGAGCTATTTCGTTCTTCTCTTCTTCGGTGATACCTTCCAATTTATTCACCTTATCCTCACTAAGTGTCTTGGCATTCTCAATCATTGATGCAACAAGATCATCGGCATCAACTACCGTTCCCTCACGGCTTTTCATTTTTCCGTTTGGCAATTCAACCATACCATAAGAGAAATGTACAAGGTCTTTACCCCATTTGAAGCCTAAACGGTCTAAGAGAATAGAAAGAACCTGGAAGTGATAGTTCTGCTCGTTACCTACAACATAGATCATCTTGTCGATAGGGAAATCATTAAAACGCATCTCTGCCGTACCGATATCCTGTGTCATATAGACCGATGTGCCATCTTTACGCAGCAGAAGTTTCTGGTCTAATCCCTCATTGGTCAGGTCAGCCCATACAGAATTATCGTCCTTACGGATGAAAAGACCCTTCTTCAAGCCCTCTTCCACCTTCTTCTTACCAACAAGATAGGTATTTGACTCATAGTAAATCTTATCAAAACCAACACCCAACGCTTTGTAGGTCTCATCAAAGCCAGCATATACCCAACTGTTCATCTTCTCCCACAAAGCACGTATCTCTGGGTCATTATTTTCCCATTTAACGAGCATCTCGTGTGCTTCCTTTATGAGTGGAGCCTCTTGTTCAGCCTTAGCCTTAGCTTCATCAGTTGTCATTCCCTCCTTCTCATACTGCTCCTGCAGCTGCTTACACTCCTCTTTGAAGTGCTTATCAAAGAGAACATAGAAATCACCTATCAAGTGATCACCCTTCTTACCAGCCTTCTCAGGTGTAATCCCATTTCCCCATTTGAGCCAAGCAAGCATTGACTTGCAGATGTGGATACCACGATCATTGACGATATTCGTCTTAACAACCTTGTTTCCATTAGCTTCCATGATCTGTGCCAATGACCAACCAAGCAGGTTGTTACGTACATGACCTAAGTGAAGAGGCTTATTAGTATTAGGTGAAGAGTATTCTATCATTACCAATGGACTATCATCTGTAACGCGCTTCTCACCGAACTTCTCGTCACCATTGATGTCATTTAGTAGTCCGACCCATGCAGACTGTGCTATAACAAGGTTGAGGAAGCCCTTTACAACGTTGAAGTCAGCCACTGCCTTACAGTTCTTCTTCAGGTATTCACCCAAATCCTGAGCAGTATCTTCTGGTTTCTTATGTGATGTTTTCAGTAATGGAAAGGTCACAAGTGTAAGGTTACCCTCAAAGTCACTACGTGTTTTCTGCAACTGAATCATCTTCTCAGGAACCTCTACTCCATATAAATCCTTGACAGCTGCAAGTGCAGCACTGGTAATTTGGTCTTCTATCTTCATCTTATATTTTCTTTTTATCTGACTGCAAAGTTACGGAAAATCAGTCGAATAATGGCAGGAGGGTTATGAAAAAGCATCAGCACAATTGATATACATGTTTTATTTTCTATAGTATTTGTTACTTCTTTTAAGATATATATACTATCTTTGCTAGTGATATAAATATTTAAAAGGTAAACATTATGCGTAAAAGTATTCAGAAATGGGCGTATGCCCTTGTGACTTGTGCCTTTGCACTGGCACTATGTGTTAGCTTTAGTGCTTGTAGCAGTGATGATGACAACAATGGAACAGATGGTATTGTCCCCGTTCTTTTCAGTGAATTTGATGGACACTATTCAGTTCTCTACCCATTGGGACTGACCAACGAATCTGTCTTTGTGAACATCTCAGAGACTTTAGCTGGACAGCAAATAGACTTAACCAAGCCAGGTGACTGGTCTGCTGGTGGATCATTCGTAGGTGGTGGACCTTATGAATATGATGAGCATTTCTTCCAAAATGGTAGCTATGTCTACCTTCGTAAAACTGGTGACCACGAGATTGAATTCCGCTTTAAGTATGTATGGAAAGATAAATCGGGAATCAAGACCAAGGAAGGAAGCTATAAAGGTAAGGTAACGATTCAAAAAGATATAATAGATAAGCTTCACCTACAAGGCTATACAGCAAATTAGAAATACATTACCAACAAGATAAAGACAGAGGATTACCAAGATAAGGTAAGCCTCTGTTTCCGTTTTACACCTATATAATATATCTATTCTATAAAGTTTTAGAAACCACTAAATACCTACTAGTAGGTATTGTCACAATAAATGGCAATATATATCTTTGCAAAGATTTTACAAACCAACTATAATTTATGAACAAGATCTTACTATTATTAGTGGTAATGTTGTGTTCAATTACCTCCATGGCACAAAGTACTGACGCTATGCTCTTTGGCGATGTGAAAGCAAAAGAAGGTGGACGACACCTTGCACACGCAGTCATCAGTATCAAAGGAACAAATCTCAAGACTCAATGTGATGGTACGGGACATTACAAAATAGGTAACCTTCCGGTAGGAAAGCAGACCGTTGTTGCTACACTTAGTGGCTATCAACCACAGGAATTAGAAGTGGAGATGGTTGCAGGGAAAGGTACTGAGGCTTATTTCGAGTTAGAGAAAGATCCTTTAGAACTAAGTCAAGTAGTAGTAACAGGTACACGAACGAGTCACTTTGTTAAAGATGTGCCTATCCGCACAGAGGTTCTGACATCACAAGCGATTACAAAAAAGAATGCCCAGAATCTTTACGAAGCACTTGAAGGAGTACCAGGAATACGTGTTGAACAGCAATGTCAGTTCTGCAACTTCTCGGAAGTACGCATGCAAGGGCTAGGAGCAGAACACACACAGGTACTTATTGACGGTGAACCCGTCTACTCTGGGCTTGCTGGCGTTTATGGTCTTCAACAGATCGGCACCAATGATATTGACCGATTAGAGGTTGTGAAGGGTGCTGGCTCAGCACTCTATGGTAGCAGTGCAGTAGCAGGAGCCATCAATATCATTTCTAAAGAGCCTACTTATGAACCCAGTGTCACTGGTGATGTACAATTTGGTAACTATGGATTCAAGAGCTATAAGGGGTCAGGATCTATGCGTTACAACAATATAGGACTGAGTGTTTTCGCTCAACGAACAGAGATGAAAGCTATTGATGAGACACAAGATGGACTGACACGTAATGAGGTAAAACACAAAGATGGTATTTCCGATCGTGTGAATGAAACTATGAACAACCTCGGTTTCAGCCTGTACTTCTATCAGCCATTCACCAAGAACGATAAACTTGTCATCCGTGGAAAAGCTATTGATGAGCAACGTTTCGGTGGAGTAATGACAAACGACCAATATCTGAACCCTTATACGGATGGGACAGAGAATATCAAGACTAACCGCCTATCGGGTGATCTAGCTTACACACTACCCATCGGTGCACACTCTGAATTGAACTTTGCTACAGCTTATGTCTATCATAAGCGACAGGCAACCAACGATACCTTCCTGCACGACTACATGGATTCTCACAAAGATCCTGCACATCCCGATGAGGATGGGGCTGAACCTGATGTCTCTATCATGCGCCCTTACATTGCTAAGGAGAACACCGTAACCCCTTCACTCACCTTTACATCCATCCTTGGTAAGCACACTTTGCTTACAGGTGTACAAGGTTACTTCACCCGTTTGCGTGAGACTGGACTCTATGTCATATCAGCCGAAGATGAAAAAACAAGTCCCTATTACGGTGTACCATACACTTCAATCGGTAAAAAGCATGCTAACGAGATTGGTTTCTTCATTCAAGACGAGTGGAATATAACACCAAAGCTGACAGTAGTACCAGGAATCAGAATTGATTCACATAGTTCGGGAGAAGAATATACGACGAGTGTAAAGGTATCAGACAGTGCCTTTCCAACAACAAAGTTCCGCAAGACTACCATCAATCCACGTCTTGCCGTTAAGTACGAGGTAACTCCATCGCTGATTCTCCGTGCAAATATTGGTACAGGTTTCCGTGCACCTTATGGATTCTCAGAGGACTTACACCTGTGTAGTGGTTCTCCACGTGTATGGAAATCGTCAAACCTGAAGGGAGAACGTGCCATCAGTTATAACTTCTCTGCCGACTATTACGGCAAGTGGTATCAACTAAGTATAAACCTCTTCCGCACTAATCTCAAGGATAAAATCCAGTTCTCACCTGCTGACGATGAGGTTAAGAAATTCGGTTATTCCTACCAATGGGAGAACGTTGACGATGCTTATGTACAAGGAGTGGAGTTAGGAGCTAAAGCATCGCTATTCCGCAACTTCACTGCCGGACTGAATTGGACATTCAATAAAGGTAAATTCAAACATGAACGTGCTGAATGGTCAGATCCTAACGACCCATCTGTACAAGAGTTCCCACAACGCTTACAGTATGCTAAAGACAGTCGCTATATCTCACGTTTCCCTGCTATGACAGGTGATATTGACCTTGATTACACTCCAGGCACGTGGTCATTCTCTGTGACAAGTTCTCTACAAGGTAAGATGTATATCGATTATAACTCTGACGATGATGGTAAGACATCAAAGATAAAGAAGACAAATACCTTCATGATATTCAACTGTCGGGCAGCTAAACGATTCGGCATGTGTACCGTTTATGCTGGTGCTAAGAATATCTTTGGCTACATTCAGGATGAAAAACATACTGACGATGCAGCCTTTATGTATGCTCCTGTTTATGGTGCAACATGGTATGTAGGACTAAGCGTAAAACTATAACCAATGTAACTAATCATATAACATTTCTCTTCAAACCGTATTGCCAGTGATGGCAATACGGTTTTTATTTTTTTTATAAACATAATAAGGATATGATTTCGGTATAATCCATAGCTTATTCTCTTAAGTATCACACGGTTTATAGCTGCTCTAAAAGCCCAAGTTAGTTTTTGTTTTAAGTTGCTGTCACTTTTAACATTTCGCATAATCGGCTTGTTATCAATGCGTTGTAACATAAGAAAGAGTGACAGGAGTGACAGGAAAATTAAAAACAGCAGTTCTTATGGTATTGCCCTAATAATACAGAGGGTGAGATACTTGCTTATTATGAAAAGAAAAAGGACATTCGAAGAGTTGTAATAAAGATTCATAAATTGGGGATAGCAGGTGGTCTTTGATACGGTAAAAGATGCCCTTTTGCATGGTAAAAGGTGCTCTTTTGAGGTGTGAAAGATGCCCTTTTGCACGGTAAAAGGGCACCTTTTAGAAGAGCTTTTGTAAGTCCTTGATAGAAAATGGTATACAAGTATGAATACTTTGCATACTTCCTGATTTTGTTGACACGCAGCTTCAATTCACTGTAAACATATTTTCGATTAGTTCGTAATTGTTCTGTGGTAGATGGAGAGACAGATAAGTTTACGTGAAACTGCTCTGGATAGTTTTATCATTAACTGCTGTATCCAATAACTATGAGTTTCCCCTTTTCCACCCGAGGACAAAAGCCGATTAAATACTATTCCTGAGTTTGCTGTCATTTCTGTCACTCCGTTATCGTCTTTAATCATCTGAATATAAACCTATTACACGAAGTGTTAAAAGTGACAGCAACTAAAAATAAAACTAAATTAGGGGTTTTGATGCTTCTCACTTGGTTACATTTACACACACAACGCACCCTATCCTTCTCCGTTTTCCCATGTTCTAAAGACTCATTTACAAAAGAAAGTTGTATATTTGCTTTTGAAAGTGGTATGCTCGGATTATCTATTCTTTTCAAAAAGAGAATAACCTTGACAGCATAGTCACGACAAAACACATAACACTGGGCGCCTGCAGGAATAAGTAAACCTTACATAAGGAAGTAAGTTCTACATAACGTTATTAACCATGAAATCGCATTTAGATTAACAATTGTCGACTTCAGACTGCACCAAGACTAAATCAGCAAGCTCTTTTGTGTTGGTTTACACTAAAGCTCCACGAAGTGGATAACTTCACTCTCTACCCTGCAACTTAACCCAAGCTCACATACTAACGAGGTAATAAAGCTGTGAATATGGTCCATTAGTTGTACGGACTCAGTCTATTCACGCAAAAGAAGGATACAAAAAAAGGAACCAGCTGGGTATTTCCAGTTGGTTCCTTTTTTATAAATCGTTCTGTCCTACTAAGAGACAGTAGAGAGTTAGTTTGCTTTTGTCAGCTTAATAATCTTGCAACCATGCATTGGGATGAGTGCTTCAACCTTATCCGTCACAGGACCTTCGTCTACATGCTTCCACATATCATGAGCCATCCAAGTGCCTGTAAGACCAATCTTAGAGAGCTCCAAAGAACGAGTTGCTGCAGCCTGGTCACGATTGAAGAGTCCAATAACCCATGAGCCATCCTTCATCTGACCGTACCAAATCTCACCATCAGTATTCCAAAGGTTACGTTCCAAAGGCTTACCAACGAAGCCTTCCTTATTCAATGCAAGCATTTCATCATTCTGGAAGAACTTCAAATCGGTTCCTGTAGGCATATCAGTTACAGAGATAGGACCACCAGCCATCAACGGAAGAGAGATAACAGACATCTTCTCATTGTCATCAGCATAGCTTCCGATACGGATAAAGTCGCCATCAAGACGGATCTTCTTGTGCCCTGAGATCTTTGACCAGTTAATGAAACCGTCGAAAGCGTTCTCAGAATTTGGCCAACCACCACGCAAACTACCACGTCCGTTATCAGAGAAACGATACCAAGTACCCTCGAGTGCGTCAGCATCAATACGTACCATGTTACCTGCATACTTCTCAATGATAGCATCATTACGTAAGTGAGGCATAACGAGTGAGACATAAATGCCATATTTCTGTGCATACTTATTCACCCACTGCATACCTTTCACGTAACGTTCGCGACCGAATCCCTTTCCGATGATGTCGTTATAGTTCATTCCATCCTCATACCATGAAAGGAAATCCATACGAATGAACTTTACCCCAAGGTCAGAATAATGTTTGAAGAAACCTTCAAAGAACTGTTCAGCACCTGGATGATCTGTCATAACCCATCCAAACTGGTCCTTACCTTCTGGATGTTTGATATCCTTATCCTTGGTAGGATCATAAGCCAGACTGCTTACTTTAATACCATCTGTTCCAGGAATAACAGCGTCAGGGTTAGTATAATGATACCAGAATGGATTATCATAAACACCAAGCTTTAATCCTTTGGCAGCTAACTTTGATACAATAGTAGACAATTCCACCTCTGGAGAAGAGTCACTTCTCTGTGTATGGCTGTATCGAGTCATGTATCCATTATCACCACTCATTGAAGCAAAGCCATCAGTAACAAGCATATCATAGCCATGTGCCTTAAGATTGGTTGCTACATAATCAATGGCTTGATCCCACATGTCTTCTGTAAAGATGTTTGGGAACGTTCCTGCCTTCTCCTGTGCACGCAGTTCGCCGTACACACTCCAGTATAATGGAGCATAATCCATACCCTCTGACTCAGCAAGAGGAGTAAGACCTATGGTTGGGTCAGTCTTATCAACACTCAGATCGCTGGTAACATCCCACTCGTTGCTATTACAACTCGTAAGTAAAGCAGCAAATGCCAAGCTTGCAAAAATATATTTCTTCATTGTTTTAATCTATCATAAGTAGTTAATAACTGGCAACCATATGATTCATCTTTCTGACTCCTATGTTCTACATGTGTGACACATATGTTCTACGAGCGTGACTCATATGAGTCAAAATCACAAAGCATATCTATCAAATGATTGCCAGTTGATAATATTATCGGATTCTGTTATGCACCCAGGTATTCTGCTTTAAGCTTCTTATTATTCAAATCGAGTGTCAGCTTGTACTTACCAGCCTTGGTAACCTTCCACTTTTTATCACCATAAGAAGCCTCTGTACCATAAGCAAGTGCATCGTTAGCAACACCATTCTCATTGATTTCAGTATCAGCTTCAGGGGCGAAGAAGTAAGGCTTATCGCTAGAGAAGCCTGACTTATCAAGCATGAACTTCATCTCACCTTCACTAAGTTGTACCTCAACAGAGAACAGATGATCACCCGTCTTTGTTACTTCTACTCCGTTATCGGTAACCCATCCTGCTGGTGTTGCACTACCTATCATATAAACAGTCTCTGTATCCCAAGGTGTAGCAGCTGGAGTTGGAGCAGCATCTGCAGTGAAGCTCTCAACCTTTATAGTATGGTTCGTAAGGTCGAAGACAATCTTGTAAGTACCTGCCTCAGTTACTTTCCACTTATTGTCAACACCACCTACTGTCATTCCGTTCTTTGCAACACCCTCATGGTTCACCTCACAATTAGGCTCTGGAGCCTGGATAAGGTTTGACCAAGCAGGAAGATCAGAATTGTTAGTAACGAGTTTGAACTCACCAACATTCAGATGTCCCTCATAAGTGAACTGCAATGGGTTATCAGATGTCTTTGTGAAACGCTCTGTACCAGCCTGCAGCTTTGTGTTCAAACCGTTGTTATCCCATCCATAAGGAGTAGCATCTCCTATGAATGACAACCATTCTGCAGCAATAGGCTCAACAGGGCCTTCGCCTTCATAAGCAGCAGAGATCTTACGGGTACGAAGATCAATTGTCAAGTTATAATAACCTGCCTGTGTAATCTTCCACTTATTGTCAGCACCTCCCTTACGAACATCGAAGCCACTACTTGCAACACCATTAGCATTGATCTCTGTATTGGCTTCAGGAGCATAAATAAAGGTAGCACCCCAATCACCTTTGGCAATAGGGAACTTCAACTCACCCACATTCAACTTACCATGATAAGTGAATATGAAGTTGTCGTTAGCATCCTTCGTCATCTCAAAAGGATTATCGATATTCCATCCAGCAGGTGTTGCATCACCTACCATATAAAGATGGCCGAGCTTCAGAGGTAACTCCTCTGTAATCACAACGATATCCTTATCATCATTACATGACTGGAATGTTGTTGACGCAAGAAGCGCCAACAATGCAAACATTCCATATTTCATTAATTTCTTCATTTCTACAATAGGGTTTTAGTCGTTAAACATTAATTGTAACCTGGGTTCTGCTTCATACCAGTATGAGTGTTCAAAATCTCTGTATGGAATGGGAATATCTCCGTGTGATTGTCAGCATCAGCATCCTTATCCCACCAAGCATTGCCAAACTTGCCAAAACGAATCAGGTCAATACGACGGCGACCCTCTGCAAAGAACTCACGTCCCCACTCTGCTAACATCTCTTTCATATCAAGAGTAGCAGCACCTTCTGGTGCATACAGAACTGTTGACCAGTCAGAAGAAGGATAGTTACGCTTACGAACTGAGTTTAACAACTTAGCTGCACCGGACGTATCTCCCTTGCGGAGCTTGCATTCAGCAAGGCTATAGATGATCTCAGGAAGACGAACCTCACAGTAATCAGCCTCGAACTGCTGATTCTCCTCATTGTCTGAGTACAGAGGATACTTAGCAAACATCCAACCAGAGTTGTCGTCTCCATCCTCAAGACGGCTAGCTGCCTTATCGAGCCACTTACTTCCATCGGTTCCACCGAACTTACCAACAGCGTCACGTAAGTCCAGAGTGTACTGGTCGTGGTGGTCTTTCAGATACTGTGTATTGCCATTATCATCAGTATACTGAATCTTACCAAAGATAAACATACCCTCACGACGACCGTTACCAAGGTTCTTATACATCTTCAGACGTACATCAGAAGGATACTTCTTGAACTGTGCTATAGGCATACCGAGCTCATAATTATACTTCTCACCCTTAGGATTATAACTTGGAGAAGCAGAATATTTAATGTTATGAGAACCTTCTCTGCTCTTAGTATCGTGTAACCAGTCATTAGCCTTTGAAGGAACTGACCACCAATACATGTCACCTTTGTAGTGCCAGTGGGTCTCTCCTGAACTTGGGAAGGCAAAGATTACCTCATCACAATTCTCATTATCCCAATCAAAAGCAGCATCCCAACGGTCAGCAACAGCATAAGTACCATACTTTCCGTCTACGATATCCTGTGCATACTGTTCAGCATCAGCAAAGTGATCTTCGCCAATATAGACCTTAGCATTCATATAAAGACGTACCAACAAAGCAGCTGCACCTGCCTGTGTCCACTGTCCTTCAAGTTTACCATTACCACCAAGAGATGTCTTCTTGGCCAACTCTGGGAGAGCTTCTTTCAGGTCTTTCTCAATAA
This sequence comes from Prevotella histicola, assembly GCF_055385135.1. Lineage (NCBI taxonomy): Bacteria > Pseudomonadati > Bacteroidota > Bacteroidia > Bacteroidales > Prevotellaceae > Prevotella > Prevotella histicola. Next base: position 1,291,685 of record NZ_AP043793.1, read on the forward strand.
AGTCAAATATCTCTTTTGGTGGGACTTGTTCTTTAGAGTTCTTTGATTGATCATAGAAGCTCTGTGACAAATAAATGTTGCGGAAAGCATCTAAAAGTCTTATATAGAACCAAGCACGTAAGACATGGTTCTGAGCTCTCAAATTTTTGAACTCATCCTCTGAGAAACCGAACTTGGAAGCAGACAGCTTATCAAGGTCTTCAATAACCTTGTTAGCCTGACCGATACCTTGATAGCATCCATTAAACTCTGACTGTGCCTCACCATTTGTCACAAGCCACTTGTGACGATGCAGACGTGCCCAACGTCCACCATCATCCCACCAGTCTCCACGAGTAGGAGTAATAAGTTGATCCGCAGACTCTTCGTTCAACACATGACGATTCTGGATACTCCAGAAACCATGCTCAAACGGACGAAGTACCGCACGAATAACATCATTTTTTGTATTATAATAGTTGTTTGATGCCACTTGGTCGTACAGTGTCTCACTAAGATCTGTACAGCTTGAGGCTGTCATAAGAGCCGCAGGCACTGCCAACAGTGCGGCATATTTATATAACTTATTCATTGTATTTCAATATCTAATGATTGAACAATTCTTTAGAAGTCAACCTGTAAGCCCAACAAGAACTGGCGTACTGATGGGTAGTAAGTACGAGAACCAGTAGCTCCTGGATCAAGGCCATTCAACTGATAGTTAGAAGGGTCAATACCTGAGAACTTAGTAATCGTAAAGAGGTTGCCTGCTGTTGCATAGATTCTTATAGAATCAATGTATTTCTTATTAAGATTCAATGTATAACCAAGACTTACAGAAGATAACTTCAAGTAGTCACCAGGCTCAAGGAAGTAGTCAGACACGATAGGATTCTGGCTAATAGCAAGGTTCTTACTATATGCCTTATCCATTACATTACCCTGGAAGTTCTTTGTTCCATAATAGAAGTCATGGATATTGAAGATATCAAAACCAAGAGCTGTCTGGAAGAACAGAGATGCATCAAAGTTCTTGTAACGGAAACTATGTGTCATAGAACCCGTGAACTGAGGCAGACCATTACCAACATACTGGCGGTCATCATCAGTAGCATTGTCTGCCAAGACCATATCGCCATTCTTATCATATACTATCCAACGACCTTGTGGGTCAATGCCTGCATACTTCCACATATAGAAGCTACCAACACGTCTACCTTCTTCAAGACGTTGTAAGGTATGGAATGGGTAAGGATCCTGTGTTGACACACGATCAACATAAGTAGCTTTTGCATATTCTCCATTTGAGAAGTGCACAAATTTATTACTCATTGTTGCACCAACAATGTTCAATGTATAAGAGAAGTCCTTCGTCTTAACAGCATTCCAAGTAATATCAAACTCGAAACCAGAGTTACGCATGGTACCAACATTCTCAAATCTTGTAGGGAACAAGTATGGTGGCATTGGTACTGGATAGTCTCCCAATAGATCCTGTTGGGTACGATTGTAATAGTTGAATGAACCATAAAGATTACCATTAAACAGAGCCCAGTCTAAACCTATATTCCAGTTCTTACCTTTCTCCCAATGCAAAAAACTATTGTCGTTTCTGGCTGGTCCCCACACTTGATAAGACTTACCATTATACATATAGTAGCCAAAGCCTGTCATTGTTGCTAGCGACTGATATGAACCAAAGCCCTGATTACCCGTTACACCATAGTCAGCACGGAGCTTCAAGTCTGTCAACCAACTCTTTGTCCCCTGCATGAAAGGCTCATCAGAGATACGCCAACCAGCAGAAACAGCAGGGAAATTACCCCACTTATGGTTTGCACCGAACTTAGAAGAACCCTCATGACGAAGAGAAGCTGTGAACATATAACGTCCCTTCCAGTCATAACTTACACGTCCAAAGAAAGAAATCAGCTTGTTATCATTCATATATGAGCCTAAACCAAGCTCATCTTTCTTCTTCATGAAAGAACCTGTACCAAGGTTGTTATCCTCAAGTGCATCATTAGGGAAGTCCTTGTTCTCCGCATTAAAGCCAGAAAACTTATTATACTGATAAGAATAACCCAACATTACCTTAAAGTTGTGATCACCAAAAGAGTTAGCATAATTGGTAATCCACTCCATACTCATCATTGATTCCTTGCTATAACTCTGACTTGCCTCACCTGTACGACCAGCATTGATAGCCAAAGTATTAGTAGATGGACGGAACCACTGGTTATAATTATCATACTGATGGTCAGCATAAGTCAACTGTGTAGTCAAAACTTGCTTACCAGGATTCTTCAACAAGAGTGGGAAAAGATTCAACTTAACAGTACCATCCCAGTCAATCAACTTAGTAGTACCTGTACTCTTTTCACGCTTTTCCATTTCAACAGGGTTATAAGCTGCAGCCTGACCCTTGAAATTATAATATTGTGTTGGGTTCTGTGGATCCCAAACAGGAGTTGTTGGATTCGCTTCTACTGCATTACGGAATACATCCCAGCTTGCATTCTTACGATAAGCGATACGTGGAGCAATATTCAAACCGAAAGTAATAAGACCACTTTTTGTCGTGTGATTCAAAGAAGCACGTGCACCATATTCTTCACGACCAGAGTATTTATCAATACCCTTTGCATCACGATAATCAACAGAAGCACGATAGTTTGATTTGATATTACCACCACTAAGGGTTAAAGTATGTACAGTACGTACGCCAACTCGGCTCACTTCCTTCATCCAATCAGTAGAACTACCAAGATCATAACCTGTACCTGATGCCAAACGATTAGCACGATACTCTGCAGCATTTAGCATATCGAGTTCTTTCTTAATAACATCGAATGCAACTGTTCCATTATAAGTAGTATGGAGATTACCATCACGTGCACCTTTCTTCGTTGTCACAAGGATAACGCCATTAGAGCCACGTGTACCATAGATAGCAGAAGCTGCACCGTCCTTGAGGACATCATAGCTCTCGATATCATTTGGATTGATGTTAGTGAGGTTACCACCTGGTACACCATCAATAACGATCAATGGACCTAAATCAGCTGCACGAGAAGACACACCACGTATCTGAATACTTGCTTGGTTGTTAGGATCACCTGCACCGGTATTGGTAATACTAACACTTGGCACTTTACCCTGAATCATCATAGATGGGTCAACACTTGCGACCTGGGTGAAATTCCTTGCAGAAACGTGTGAAATGGCAGAAGTCAATTCCTTCTTATCCATCGTACCGTAACCTACAACGACAACCTCATCAAGGTTTGCAGCATCTTCCTGCATCTTAATCTTGAAATCAGACTGACCGTTTACTGGTAAATCCTGTGTCTTGTAACCAACGTAAGTCACACGGATTCGAGATTTAGGACTTGATACAGACAGTGAGAAATTACCGTCGATATCTGTCACCACACCATTTTTGGTTCCCTGTTCCATGACTGTTGCGCCAATTACGGGCTCACCATTCTGATCAGTTACTGAACCTTTGACATTGAAATTTTGAGCAGCTACGTTCAAAGCACAGATAAGTCCCACCAAGATGGCAAGCACCTTACGCCATGAACTGTTCTCAGTTTGCAATGGTTTCATGATTGTTGTTTTAATTGATTTATGTTTTTAATATTTCTTGTCGCCGCCTTTTAAGAAGGCACTTTATTAAAAAAGTATCTGCAAAGATAACGAAAAAATCGCTTAAACATTAAAGAATATATAAAATCTCATGAAAGTATAAACACTTATCGTTGATTTTCAGTGGGTTATCTATTTATTTATACAAGTTAATATAAGACCTATAACATGGTATTCTCATCCTTTTCAGATAACCCAAAAGAACCTCAAATGTTAAAAACAACTATCCTATAAATACGACTTTTTATAAAATCACAAAGCAAATGTAATCATTCCTCACTTGCTAATTACGCTATATAAATCGAGAGAAAGGGGTACAAACACTGTGAAAAACTCTCCATCAAATCATCATCTCTCTGCCCAATCACTTCTATCAAGGTTTCTGTAACCAATAGCCTCTGCTATATGTTGTACGAGAACCGTCTCAGAACCATCCAAATCTGCGATGGAACGGGCAACTTTTAAGATTCTATTGTATGCTCGAGCAGACAGTTTCAACCGTTCCATAGCGTCACGTAACAGTTGCACAGAGGCTGCATCAGGTTCGGCAAATTCATGAATCATCCGTTCAGACATCTGCGCATTACAATGCACATTACGATAGTTGCGGAAACGTTCTGTTTGTATTGCACGTGCACTGATGACCCTTTCGCGTATTTTCTCACTTGTTTCACCGGGTGTTGCCTGTGATATATCCTTAAAAGGAAGTGGTGCTATCTCACATTGTATGTCTATACGGTCCATAAGAGGTCCCGAAATCTTTGCCAAATACTTCTGAATCTGTCCAGGAGTACAGACACAATGATGTGTTGGATCAGCGAAATAACCACATGGACAAGGGTTCATACTTGCCACAAACATGAAGCTACAGGGATAAGTCACGGTGTATTTTGCACGCGAAATAGTAATCTGTCTGTCCTCTAAGGGCTGACGCAGAACCTCCAAAGTGTGCTTATTAAATTCGGGAAGCTCATCACAGAAGAGCACACCATTATGTGCAAGCGTTATCTCACCAGGCATGGGATTAGCTCCTCCACCAACAAGAGCTACCTCAGAGATTGTATGGTGTGGACTACGGAACGGTCTTTGGGTTATCAATCCAGTATCTCTGCTTAGCTTTCCTGCTATGGAATGAATCTGTGTTGTCTCCAGACTTTCTGATAAAGACAGAGGAGGAAGGATAGAAGGAAGGCGTTTTGCCATCATACTCTTTCCACTTCCAGGTGGTCCAACCATAATAAGATTATGTCCACCTGCCGCTGCTACCTCAAGTGCACGCTTGACATTCTCTTGCCCACGTACGTCTGCAAAGTCAAGATCAAAGGCATACTGATGTTCATAAAACTCCTTACGCGTATCTACAAAACAAGGTTCTACGCTTGCAGAGCCATTCAGAAAGTCTATCACTTGTAGGATATTCTCCATTCCATAAACTTCCAACGTATCCACAACAGCAGCCTCATGCTCATTTGCTTTCGGGACAATGATACCCTTAAACTTCTCTGCTCGCGCCTTAATAGCTATTGGTAAGATTCCTTTTACTGGCTGTAATGTACCGTCAAGACTCAACTCCCCAACAAGCATATAGTCTCGAAGAAGGTCGTTACTCATCTTTTCATTAGCTGCCAAGATGGCTATTGCCAACGGAAGATCAAAGCTTGAGCCTTCCTTTTTCAGGTCTGCAGGTGCGAGATTAGCTGTAATATCCGCAACAGGAAACTTATATCCATTGTTCAAAAGAGCAGCAGCGATACGGTCATGACTTTCCTTTACCGCACCATCAGCAAGGCCGGTAAGATGAAACAACACGCCACGTGTGATACTTACTTCGACTGTTACGGTGGTAACCTCCATGCCATTAACAGCCGCACAGAATGTTTTTACAAGCACGTTATTGGTTTTTAGTCTATGCTATAACGCTGACGAACAGTATTAGCAGTAATGCCCCGCTCAATAATCTTGCCATTACGAACAACGATATTATCGGGTACTGTTGTGAGTCCAAAGGTCTTCAAAAGTGGAGTACTAAGCATTTTACCATCGCAAACATTAGGGAACGTAATGTCATCGTTCTTCAATGCCTGCCGAACTTCCTTAGGATTAGCATCCACACTTATCCCCAAGGCTGCTATCTTGCCAGCTTTTACCGCATCATTGAGTGCACGTTGGAAGTCAAGGCTCTCATAACTCCATGCTGCCCACGTGCTGATGATAATGGTTTGATTAGCCAATGTAGCATTGTTTATCAGCTTTCCATTGACATCCTTAGCTGTGAAATTAGGTAATTTATCACCTACTCTCAATGTGCCCAACCCACTTATTTGTCGTTGCAAGCGACCCAAGGTCACGTTTCCAGGTTGTTCTTTAAGAAGAATCTTCAGTAAATTAGCCGCCTGTTTATAGTCTGGTGTCTCCGTCTGAATGAGATAACGATTCAGCAAATAGACACTAACAGTCGACTCTGGATGATCTTTAATAAATTGTATAGCATACTTCAATTCATCAGGAGGTGACGAATTGGCTATTTGTTTTCTGAATTTTGTCATGAGTTCGTTATCATCCGTACCCTTCACCTCCATCTCTTTCAAGTGAGAAGCATCTGCTTTCACTTCTACAGAGCCACCCGACTCAGCGAAGATGGGCTGTACAGAATAGTTTGGGAAGATGATAACAAGTGTAGCAGGTTTGCTACAAGGAATCTCATATGCAAAGCGACCAGCCTCAATCTTAATGGTATCCAATCCATCTATACCACCGTCAGGACTATAAACATACAGTTCGCCTTGGTTCATGTGCAAGAAACGTCCTTCCATCTTGAAGTGACCACTACGTGTACCACAAGAGATTAATATCAAAACGAGTAACAGGAAGAGTACTATTCGCTTCATGCGCATAGAGATTTAAGAAGAAAGTGCCGCGAGCGGGACTCGAACCCGCACAGCCATTACTGGCCAAGGGATTTTAAGTCCCTCGTGTCTACCAATTCCACCATTGCGGCAAACCGTCTGCAAAGATAAGGCTAAATCTCCAAACTGGCAAAGGTTTTACAAAGTTTTTTGATTCTTACAAGGCTTATTTTACTATAATCTCATCAATAAAAGGGTGAAGAACATAGGATAAAACAAGGTGTGGTAAGGGATAAAAGTGGGGAGAATGAGAATGAAGGAAAGGACTGATAATGTACAATAAAAGTCAGAGTGCTTTTTAATAGATGCTCTTTTGCATTGTAAAAGACGCCCTTTTGCAATGTAAAAGATGCCCTTTTGACATGCAAAAGGTGCCCTTTTAGAACGTAAAAGGGCACCTTTTAAAACTCGTTTTGTAACTCTTTGAAGAACAATAGATTACAAACTCTAAAAAATAGTAATCCTATCATATTTCAATAACAGTAGATTCGAAATATGTAAAGCTATTTCATACTGTTCAACCCACCCTATAACGTTATGTACTTACGGACGAAGAAGGATAGCATCCATCCTGAAGGAACTAATTGACCACCAATATTCCAAACGGACCTGTACTTGTTCCGCGATAGCGTATCAGCTTTCTACCTGGCTGACCTGTCACAATATTCCCTCCAGTATTCAGATTATAGCTTCGTTTACAGTTGGAACATGTTGCAATACCAGTACCGTTTATCTTTAGTTCATACGGACGTTGGGGTATCGCATCGGGATGATAACAATTCGGACATTGCAGGTCGTAAGCAAAGAACACTGCTGGATTATCAAGATTTCCATAACCAACAATAAGCCCATTGTTCATCCCCACATGTCTCCAACTTTCTAATTTGAGGTCTATAGCATCAAACCATACTGGTGAAGAGGACTTCAATCCCTGGTTATTTTCAAATGAAAAACTATATCGACCACTGACATAAGCATACTTAATAATACAGAACACACCTGGAGCTTGTGGGTTCAGTGCTGTTGACAATACAGCATCCTGATGTGTATCATTGTGGAAATTGAAGTATGGATGATAATCACTATACTCGTAATCAAAGCTATCACCGCAGGATGTTACCAACAGTGTAGCTATAAAGAACAGGAAATAAAACAATCTTTTCATACTGATCATTCTTTCTTTGGCAGTCTTTACACTGCTTTTCTCACCTTGTTAAAAGCCAAGATGGCTAACATTAGCGTCATCAAAGTCCGTATACTGTCACCCCAAAGGAGTTCTATAGTCCCTTTATACGTATGACTTCGATGACCATTTACCTTAAATAAACCTAACTATACCTCCATACCTACCTGCGCATAGGCGTCCCTGAAGGGCGGTTCTGAGGTTCCGAGACGGTTCTTTTTGTCTACTCAAACGGAATCATTGCCAGTGCATCAGCTATCTTTTCGATACCTTCTTGCAAAGGTTTTGATACCATTCCTTTTGCAAAGAACGGGATATCAGCATCTATTGTCAGCTTCATTTTCGATGAATTGTCGCTAACTGGCAGTATCTGAATCCAAAAGTTGAATGACAACGGAGAGTTCTCACTCTCAAATTTTATGGTTTTTGGCTCATCACGCTCAATGATACGCATAGAGATTTGTCCCACAGGATCAACGCTGATAGAAAGAGAATCCTGATCAAAGGTAAGGTTTTTCAGTTTGTCTTTCACCTTATCCATATCTGCATTCCCCGTATCTCCATCAGGCAAACGGTCCTTTAAGCGTTGTACATTGCTCATATCGCTTAAAGTATTATAGACGCTTTGTTGTGAATGGGGTATCTGTTTTACACTACTTTCAAACTTAGTCATATCGCTTTATATTTAGAAAAGTTAAAGAAACGAGAGGAGTTTACACAAAAAAGGAGCCATAGGAGTTACAGCCAACAGCTCTTTCAGCATATTGACGGAAGGAGATTGCCACGATATTCAGCATAAAACTCCTCCTGAAAGAGTATTGTCTTTAATTCCTATAACTCCTTTAGCTCCTGTAAATCCCTTCAAATTACATGTCTTTCTTCCAGTTCGCAGGGTCCTTACGCCACTCATGTAGCATCGGAACATCGGTCTCTTTGATGTAACCTGTCTCAAGAGCTTTCTCTACGACATGCTCATAATCTGTCAAAGTAACCAACTTCACACCTGCTTCACGGAATGCTTCTTCAGCTACAGGGAAGCCGTAAGTGTAAGAAGCAACCATACCTACGACTTCAAAACCTGCTTCACGAAGGGCTGCTACTGCCTTTAATGAAGAACCACCTGTTGATATAAGGTCTTCCACAACAACCACTTTTGCACCCTGAGGAAGCTCACCTTCAATCTGATTTTTCATACCATGATCCTTTGGTTTTGGGCGAACATAAGCATAAGGAAGTGCCAGTTCGTCAGCCACCAACATACCTTGAGCTATTGCTCCTGTAGCAACACCAGCCACAGCTGTAGCCTCTGGGAAGTTCTTCAGTACTGCATGAACAAGCTCTAACTTAACAAATGAACGCACATCATGGAACGATAGCGTCTTACGGTTATCACAATAGAAAGGTGATTTCCAGCCACTTGCCCACGTAAAGGGATCGTTTGGCTGCAACTTGATAGCTTTGATACCGAGCAATTTGCCCGCAAAGACCTTCTTTAAATCTTCCATTTTGACAGTATTTTATTATAATATAAGTGCAAACTTAAGCATTTTTTCTGAGATTTATTGGTATGATACATGAAAAAAGGCTGTTAAGTTCTGTTTAGGATATAATCATTTAGGATTATTTTAGTTGGATATCGTCATGTATAACACTTCGTTACATATTCTTGGCAAAGCCCAATGAGAGTACACTAACCTTCACATTATCCCCTCGTAGGACTTCCTTGGCTGCAGCAGTGAGCGTTGCACCAGAGGTAATAATATCATCAATGAGTAGGATATGCTGGTGACTGACAGCCCCAGCATCAACAAGTCGAAAGGCTTTCTCTACGTTTTCATTACGCTGCCAACGGTCTTTCTTTGTCTGACTACCATAGAAAGTAACACGTTCCAAGGCTCTTTCCAACAATGGAAGACCTGTCACAGAGCGTATACCACGGGCTATTTCAACACTCTGATTATACCCTCTTTGTCGCTGACGTTGCGTTGTCAATGGTACAGGAAGTAAGGTTGTGATACCTTCGAAGAATCCTTCTATGGCAAACTCTTCGGCAATCATCTGCCCAAGTTGTTCCCCAATCTCAGCGTGTCCACCGTATTTCAACCGATAAATAAGCCTACTTGTATCGGAATGTGGCTTATAAAAGAAGAAAGATGCAGCCCGTTCGATGGGTATTCTACCCCAGAAAAGACGTGCAAGGTCGTTATCATAAGCTGACGAAGCATACCCTGTACGGGGCAAAAAGAGGTTACAATGTCCACAGATAACCTCCTCCGACACAGCCAGACGCTTACCACACATCACACAAGAACGTGGTGCTAAGGTGTCAAGGATACGAGAAAGAAAACTAATCGTCCTCTCCATCATCAACAAAGTCTATACTGTCATCAGCCTCAACGACCCCTTCGTCAATACATTTCCGTATCAAATCTATCGTAAACCCACGTCCCATAGCAAACTTTATGAGCTTCATGGAACGTTCATAGTCGCTCTCTGCTTTTATAGTTGGATACTTACTCGCTAACAAAGGGCGCAGAACTTCCAAGTATTCTTCATCTTCTACAGCGTCAAGCACGGGGGTTGAGATACTATTGTCTACCCGTTTCTGCCATAAAGCCTGCTCTATCTTCCTTCTACCCCACCTATTATAGCGTATCTTATCATGTACAAAGAACTCCGTATAACGTGCATCATCAATGTACTTCATCGTGGTGAGCTTCTCCATAATACGTGCTTGAGCATCTTCAGACAGCCCCCATTTACGCATTTTCTCTAACATTTCACCAGAGCAATGCTCACCTTTAGCACACAGATCGGCAAGTTTCTTCAAAGCTTGTGGCTCTAACATGGGTCGTTTTTGTATCATGATCGGGTGGCTTTTACGAACCGTTGCTTACCAAACTGGTCGGTTCTAAGTTCTACATGTGTATAATTTAATGCCTCAAGCATAGCTTTCACATTATTAATATAGAGTGGGTTGGCCTCAATATAAAGTGTTCCTCCACTGTATAAAGCCTTTTCTCCATACTCTGCAATAACCCTATAGAAGCGCAAAGGGTCATCATCTGGTACGAAAAGTGCCGTTTCCGGCTCGTACTTCAGCACGTTTTCTGCCATATCCGTACGTTCTTTATCACATATATAAGGAGGATTGCTGACGATAATATCAAACTTCAGTTGTTCTGCAGTAGCCGAAAGATGAAGCACATCCTCCATCATCAACTCCACATGTGCACCCCATTGATGCATATTCTCACGTGCAATGAGCAACGCATCAGCTGATATGTCCCACGCTGTAACGGCAGAATTATACAAGTCCAAGGCCAGTGTAACAGCTATACAACCACTACCCGTCCCCACATCCAGCACCCGTAGTGGGACAGGAGGTTGCAAAGCGCAATAAGGATGATTGTAGTCTGCTTCTATCCAACGGCACAATTCTTCAGTTTCCGGGCGAGGTATCAACACACCTGGGGCTACATGGAAAGCCCTACCACAGAAAAACTCACGTCCAAGAACATACTGTACAGGCTCAGAACGCTCTAAACGGAGCATGATTTTATCTAATTCAGCAACGTCTTCTCGCGATAATTCATTAACTTTGCCTGTATAAATATCAGTCAGTGTGATGCCAAACTGTGCATCAAGCACCATCCGTATGATGGCTTGCGCCTCACGTTCTTCATACAAAGGGATGAGTCTTTGCCATAATTCTTGGTATGTCATAACTGCAAAGATAGGAAATAAAAAGAGATGAAACAAGAAGAACTTGATGAAATATACATGCGTCGATGCCTCCAACTGGCACGTAATGGACAACAATTAGCCAAACCTAATCCAATGGTTGGAGCTGTTATTGTGAGCAAAGAAGGACGAATCATTGGTGAAGGGTATCATGTTCGTTGCGGAGAGGGTCACGCTGAGGTCAATGCCTTCGCCTCTGTGAAGAAAGAAGACGAGCCTTTGCTACACGAATCTACCATCTACGTTAGTCTGGAACCATGTTCTCATTACGGTAAGACACCACCTTGTTCTGACCTCATCATACGCAAAGGGGTAAAAAGAGTTGTCTGTGGATGCATCGATCCCTTTGCTAAAGTACAAGGAAGAGGCGTGAAGAAGATTCGTGAAGCAGGCATCGAAGTAACTGTTGGAGTATTGGAAAAGGAGTGCTTGGAGCTTAACAAGCGCTTCATAACCTACAATACACACCATAGACCCTATATCATTTTGAAATGGGCACAGACTGAAAACGGATTCATTGGACTGAAAGATAATCAGGTTTTAAGCATATCTTCCCCCTTTACCAAGATGCTTGTACATAAGCTAAGAGCTGAAAACGATGCCATTCTCGTGGGGAAAAAAACTGAAGAACAGGAGCATCCACAACTCACAACACGGGAGTGGAGTGGTCCAAACCCAGAGAAATTAGTGCTTACAAGCCATCCTACAAAGGACAAAGAATACGCAACTCTTTCAGAAGTGCTTTCCCATTTATATACGGAAAAGAAGCAAAGTCTTATCGTTGAAGGGGGAAACAAGACGTTAGAAAGCTTCCTGAAAGCAGGATTATGGGATGAGATACGTGTGGAAACGGCTCCTTTCACCATTGAAGATGGCGTAAGAGCACCGCAACTTCCTCATGATATCCATATTGTAAGTGCAGAAGAATACGGCAATAAGATTATCACTTACGAAAGGAATTGAGCCTTCTCGTGAGTGATTCAAACATGCAAAAACAAGCACAGACAGCCTCTTCTGACTTGTAAACAAGCTACATTGCAAAAAGAAGAGGGCATCTCCCCCTATAGAACTGTTGCTATATAGGTATCGGAGATGCCCTCTTCTTATTTCGTGCTAACGCTCAGCACATATGGTGCTGACGCCCAACTCACATCGTGCTAACCCCCAACACATATGGTGCTGACGCCTAACTCACATCGTGCTGACGCCTAATTCTTATGGAATTGCAAGCTAACACAACCGTAAAAGGTTAGTTACACTTATTGGTCATGATGTTTAATACCATGTCATCAGTGTTACACATGGCTTCTTTTCCTATGCTTGTCAGGTTCCGGATAGACTTATCCACGTCATTGTCAATGATTCCTTCAGCCGCAGTAACGCACTTCCCTTCCATTGAAAGGGTAGCTGAAAGGATTGCTGTTGACACACCTGAGGATATCTTCAACGAACAACTGGGCTTTGCACCATCACAAATCATACCTGTAAGGTTAGCAATCATGTTCTTAACAGAGTTACATACGTTTGCATAATTACCTCCCATAAGATACGTAATGCCACAACTTGACCCGATACTAGCCACAACACAGCCGCAAAGTGCTGACAATGCACCAAGACTTTGCTTGATATAGATGGCTGTAAGATGACTTAATATAAGTGCACGGACCAACTCTTCCCTCGTATTCTCATTCTCTTTGGCAAAGACAACTACAGGATTTGTCGCACAAATGCCTTGGTTTCCTGATCCACTATTGCTCATAACAGGTATCAAAGCCCCTCCCATACGAGCATCACAGGCTGATGCTGTCTTTGCAATGATATGCGAGAAGATGCTATTTCCAAAGATTCCACGACTCAAAGGACGGTCCATAATCTTTCCAAGACAGTGTCCGTAGTTACCTTTCACGGCTTCTGCAGCTGCACGAAGGTTATAACGCTTTGCCTCAAGGATGAAATCTATCTCCTCAATAGGCGTCGTCATGGCAAAATCCCACACTGTTTGCAGATTCAAACAGAGTGGAGTGGCTTCTGAAACGGCTGCTTCTGGATTGCGTTTGTCAACAAGTACGTTGTCATCAACCTGCTCAAAGACTATATGTGTATGACTTCCAGCAATGATAACAGTTGCATTATGCTCGCCAGACACGCATGTCACCTCTATATAAAGCTTCTCTGTGATACCTTCTTTCAGGCTGATATCAATCCTATTCTCGCTGATATAGGTCTTCCCTTGCTCTAAAGTAGCAGGAGTAAGGTCCTTAATAACCTCCAACTGATACTCTGATTTGCCTATCAAAGCACCTAAAGCAATAGCTATAGGCAGTCCTATCATCCCTGTTCCGGGTATCCCCACGCCCATAGCATTCTTCAGAATATTAGCTGAAAGACGCACATATATATGTTCGGGACGCTGATTTAACAACTCAGCAGCACGTGCTGTACACAACGCAACAGCCATAGGTTCAGTACAACCCACAGCCGGTACCACCTGACAGTGTATCAATTGGATAATCTGTTCTCTAATATTAGTTTCAAGCATATTGATTGTTTTAGGTTCTTTTTATTAGTTTCTGGCGTATCTTCTCCATCCTTTGCCGACGGTTTATAGAGAAGGTTGAGCCGTTTTCCTCTATATAATCAAAGAGACTGTAAGCCTTTTCCAACAGCATCTGTCGCAAAGGGTTTGCCTTAAAGCATGCTTCTGCATAAAGAAGTTCAGCCAACATATTCAGTTTGTCCATCCTTTCGCCTTCCTTCCATTGCTCATTGGCATAAGCTATAGCCTCGGATAGCGATAGATTACGTAGATCATTATAATCTCCAACATACTGATGGTAGAGGTCTTTCAGGTCTTTGTCACGCTCTAAATCATCTTCTTTCTTTACTAAGAAACGTGAGATTGCTGCACAAAACTCCTCTATCATCCTCAGGAAATAATCTCGTTGTAACATTATTATTCTGTTTTTATGCTACAAAAGTAAATAAAAAAAAGGAGAATAGAACTGTTTTCCATATTTATTACATGAAAAAAAGCCCCTCTCCTGTATCCTTTCATTACTCATGATCTTCTTTTTCGAGAGGATGAGGCAGGCTTTCCCAAAGTTTCTTATAGAACGGATGACGGGTCAAAGTAGCCACATTACCCAGAATAATGAGCTTCATACGAGCACGAGTGATGGCTACATTCATACGACGGAGGTCATTCAGGAAGCCAATCTGCCCTTCTTCATTCGACCGAACAAGGGAAATCAGAATCACATCACGCTCTTGTCCTTGGAAACCATCCACTGTATTCACACTAATCAGGCTACGATAAGGCTTGAAAAACTCTCGTTTCTTGATCAAACTACGAAGATATTGCACCTGAGCACGGTAGGGTGAGATGACGCCAACGTCTATTCTCTCATCTAAAATACGCTGCTTACCAATCTTCATAAAGTACTCCTGCAATGTTTTCAGCGTCAGTTCAGCCTCCCCTTTATTGATTCTTCCAAAGCTCTCACCAACAAACTGCTCCTTAGAAAGCTCATCTGAAGTGTCCATCCAGACCATAGGATTATCATAATCAAGGATACCACGATATTTAATCTGTGGTGCACTGATGATTTGACCATGGTAAAACCAAACGGAAGAGAAGCACATAATCTCTTCATTCATTCGATATTGCACCTTCAGAAGCGTCACTACTTCGGGCTTATTCTCCACGATTCGTTCCATTAAAGTCTTCCCTAACCCACCTCGCAGGGCTGCTATGCTCTTCACCGTGGGAGGTAACTGACAGTGATCTCCTGCAAAAATAACCCTTGAAGCCCTACGAATAGCTATCCAACAGGCTGCTTCCAAAGCCTGTGCAGCCTCATCAATGAACAAAGTAGTGAACTTCTGCCCTTCCATCACCCTACTGTTAGCACCTACCAACGTAGAGGCTACAACACGAGCTTCGTCAAATAGCTCTGTATTAATACGTATCTCTAACTCCGTAGCACGACTTTTTAGGCGGTCCATCTTCTGATGATAGCTCTCAGAACCGCGTTTCCGGTTGTTCCTTAATTCGCGAATTGCTTTCCGTATGGACCACAACTGCGGGTAATCAGGATGTGCTTCGAACTTCCGTTCATAAGTAAATCCGAGCATTTTATCGTTTACACGTGTTGGATTACCTATGCGCAACACATTGATTCCACGGTCAACAAGCTTCTCACATATCCAGTCTACAGCCATATTACTTTGTGCACAGACCATCACCTGGCTCTCTCTCATCAGTGCTTCGTTGATGGCTTCAACCAGCGTTGTGGTCTTTCCTGTACCTGGAGGACCATGAACTACAGCCACATCCTTTGCCCACAAAACCTCGTTAACAGCCTTTTCCTGTGTTGGATTCAGCCAAGGCAGACGAATAGGAGCGAAAGAAAACTTCTCAACTTTTTGTCGGGAATAGAACAAATCACGCAGATAAGCAAGTCGATTGCCCCTTGCTTTCATCGTACGATCCAATGCATCAAACATCATTCGATAGCTTGTTTCGTCGAAACCCAGCTGACAACCTATCTGTTCTGTAGTTGATTGCAATTCCAATAAGGGTGCAGAGTCAGGCACAGATACAACCATTCTGTCGCCATCAACGTAAGATACCGTTCCCGTAAAGCCATAATACTTCAGCTTTCCCTTACCTTCCACATCATTATACTTAAAGAATAACAATGGTCTACCAAACTCAAAGTTATGCTCTATATCCTGATCCTGTGTGCGAAACACCTCCACACACAGCTGATTCATCCCATTATAGAAACGTTTACCCACACGTAATGGGAACCAAGCATCGCCTCTTTTAACCTTCCTCTGCATACCTGTTGACTCGGTTTGTTTGCGGAAGGCATCTTTCTCAGCATAATACTCCATCTGGAGTAATAGCCGTTGACGTTGTAAAAGCTGTTGTGGAGTTTCCTGAGACATCTTGTTTTTAAATGAATTATTTTAAGTTTATGTTCGAATATCAGCCTGTCCTCTGTTTAACACAAGTATCAAAGTGAGCTAAGAATCGTATAGATCATCTATCTCTCCGACCTGTCGAACCGGCTGACCAGGCAACGCACAGGACGATAAGAACAAGACAACTTTGAACTCACCAGTATCACTTCTAAAGTCAATCACCAAATTTAACTTGCCATTACCATCAATATTTCTTGTCCGAACAAGAGAACAATAACGAGAAAAATATCAAAGGAAAGATAAGTAACGTAATTCTCATTTATAACTTTAATATTAATTCCTATGTGTGAATACAGACTTCATAACACTGCAAAGAACAAGCTTCAGAAGGTGTTAACACCCATAATAATCAACCACTTCCGCTACCTTTCTTACCAGTTGACCAGGTAAAGCACAGGAGGATAAATATAAAGCAACATAAACTTCACCAAACTCACCCGACAAATTAAAGACTAAATCTAACTTTCCATCACCATCAATATCACCTGCAAACATAAGAGTGAAGTCAACTTTATCCAAATTTGTCCTTCTGACAATCTGCTTTCCATTTAAGAGAATGATCCCTTCATAAGATTGAGTACCATGTTTCGTGAAAACCTTTTCCTTAGTTTTCAATTCATAATGCTTACCCTCAAAAGTAAAACGTAACGTAGTTCCTGGCTTTAAATAAAAGGAATTCAAGAAAGAATTAGGAGCAATATGCAGGTCAATACTATTCACTTCGCCCATTTTAGAAGGCAAATGATTAATATATAGAAGAACCTTTCTCTTGCTTGTCAGCGTTGACACAGAGTCTCCTATAATCTCATCCCACTCTTTACCGATTGTATATTCTGCCTTAGAAAGATAGTATTTCTGTCCTTTCCTATACAGTTCCACCCAAGTATCATCAATCAATGTATCAACCTTACATTGACGATAACTGAAAGGAATAAGTATTTTATATGGATGATTATCCATCTCCAAGACCTTCTCCGACATACCTTTTATCGTGTCCTTTCCCGTTTTCTGCACCTCAGACACAGTATCTTTGCTCAGAACAGATCTTTCTCCAGCCACCTCAACAGGCCTCTTTTCTGTACAGGATAAGAGAAGAAAGCAAACACCTAATAGGAAAAAATATATCTTGATTCTCATAAACAACAATGTTTTTAATGCTTCTATATAAGTGATTCATTAGCTTATAACACCTGCAAAAGTAACATTTTCCTCCGTATTCTACAATCTTCTGACAGACTAAAAGCCACATTACAGAAAATTACAAGCCCTTTGTACTAATTCTACAAGGCGTCTGTAATACTTCTACAAGCGGCTTGTAATTCTTCTACAAGGCCTTTGTAATTCCCCATAAGTAGGTATTCTGCACTATAAGACATGCCTGTTTGTGCTTTTTTCAGCCCCATTCTTACCTGCTTTCCCAAATATTTCTTATATTTGCCAACATCAAATAACAAATTAAACTATACTTATAGCTTATGAAAAAGACTAACGTGCAACAGCTGCACACCCTACCATCCGAGTGTACAACCATCATCATCGGGAAAGAACAGACCGCTGATGGTTCTATGATAGTTTCCCGTTCAGAGGACTGGGACGCAATGGAAGCTAAGAACTACGAGATATTTGAAGATACAGACAACGGTCCACGCGAGTTCATTGCAAAGGATAGTCCCTTCCGTTGTGAGCTTCCTGAGAAGGCTTTAGGCTATTCTGCCCTTTCTCCATATAGCCTTCACGGTCACTGGGGAAGTGCTGGTTTCAATACGGCAGGTGTCGGAATGAGTGCAACAGAGAGTATTTTCAGCAGCGATGAGGTGTTGAAATATGATCCATTGGTAGAAAACGGTGTTGCAGAAAACTCTGTTTTCAACATCACACTCCCTTATATCCGTACTGCAAGAGAAGGTGTTGAACGCTTAGGTATGCTTGTTGAGAAGCATGGTATTGCTGAAGGATTCGGCATTGGGTTCGTAGATAACAAAGAGATATGGTACTTTGAGACAGCCTGTGGCCATCGTTGGTTGGCTTGTCGCATGCCAAAGGATCAGTATTTCGTTACTGGTAACCAGAGTCGCTTCCGTACTTACGACCCTAAAGACAAGGAGAATTATCTTGCATCAGCCGACTTGATTGAGTTTGCAGAGAAGCATGGACTCTACAATCCAGCACAGGGAGCGTTTGATTTCCATGAAGCTTATGCCCGAGATGTGAAACTTGACACTACTTATAACTATCCTCGAGTATGGGGATTGCAGCAGTTCTTCTCCCCATCTATCAAGAATGACGTTACAAAGAACACCTTCCCTGTGTTTGCAAAACCCGAAGAGAAGATCACATTGACCAAGCTTCGCACAGCATTCCGCTTCCATTACGACAATACTGACCATGATCCATACCTCCATAGTAACCCTAAGGAGCCTTACAGACCGGTCTCTATCTTCCGTACTACACAGACTCACCTGCTGCAAGTACGCCCAGAACTACCACAAGCTATCGGTTGTGTCAACTATGTTGCCATGGGAATGGCTGATCTTGGTGTGTTCCTTCCACTCTATCAAGGCATTACTTCTTATCCAGAAGCCTACACAAAGGGTACGGATGAGTCAAGTGCTGACTCTGCATATTGGAAGTTCCGCAAGATAATGGTACTCGGTATGACGAACTATAACAAGTATGCTCCTATCATAAAGGAGACTTATGCGAAGTTCGAAGCAGAGACTGACCAGCGTCAAAGGGAGATGGAAGAGGAGTACTTACGCATCTATAAGACACAACCTCTGCATGCAAAAGACCTGTTACAGGCCTTCTCCGACAAGGTTCTAACCGATGCTCTCGAGGTTGCTGACCGTCTTCAGGAGAAGCTTTTCACACTGATGACAAAGGATATCCAGCAGGAATATCTCTTCCACGGTGCTTAAACAGAAGGTATAAACAATAAAGAGGGAATGGCGAAAACCGTCATCCCCTCTTTGCCTATTTATGTTTTACTATCAAACATACAAACAAATAAGACACAACAAGCCTATAAAACCGTCGAACAAACACAAAGTTTATTCCCCATTTTTAACCCGTTTTGCAAGTGAAATATTGCTTTAGCGTTATTGAAAAGTCAAATAGAACCAGTTGTAAGAATTCTGTTTACAAAGTTAAAGATAATATTTAGGATTAAAAGTGTTGGTATAATAATATTATACAGACGAACCATTTATAACTACCAAACCTTTATATTTCATCTTCAAGTTACCTAAGTGGAAACTCATGTCCGATAAAAATTATAATCATTCACTGTGAATATAAGTTTTTTTCCTTACCTTTGCACGTAGAATAAGCCACTCTACGACTGGCAGACACGGCTTATATAAGGTTTGCTCTGATAGTTCAATGGATAGAACGGAGGTTTCCTAAACCTTTGATCCGGGTTCGATTCCCGGTCGGAGTACTATAAATTACTCTTTATTATCCTCTTCTTAAAGAAGAAAATCACTCTATACTACCTAACAAATAACGAGATAAGAACCATTATCCAATAAGCATATCACACTTCATCTTCCAATCCTTTAAATTTAATTCATTATGATTGGTGCCATTATAGGAGACATTATAGGCTCACGTTTCGAGTTCGGAGCAACGCCAGAGGAAGGTTTTGAACTCTTTACCCCCGACTGTTCATACACGGATGATACCATTTGTACCATTGCTATAGCTGATGCTGTGATGAATCATCGCAACTATCAGGAGGCTTTACACGACTGGTGCCGACGTTATCCGGACCCAATGGGAGGCTACGGGAGCAGGTTTTATGAATGGATTCAGGCGGATCAGCCCCATCCTATGAACTCTTATGGCAACGGATCAGCCATGCGTGTCAGTCCTATTGGCTGGTTATTTGATGATTGGGAGCAAGTTATTGATGAGGCAAAGAAGAGCGCTGAGGTCAGTCATAACCATCCTGAAGGTATCAAAGGAGCACAATGTGTGGCTGAAACCATCTGCTGGCTGCGGCTAATGCGCTTCTCCAAGACCGATGTGGAGCGTAAAGTACATAAGTTTTTCGGCTATGAGATACCGTCAATGAGGGACATTTTGAAGATAGGAGCAGAAGGACACTTCGACGGAACATGCCAAGAGACGGTACCAATGGCACTGCGTTGCTTCATGGATGCTAATGATTTTGAAGAGACAATACGCCTTGCTGTCCTCTGCGATGGTGATACTGACACGAAAGCATGCATTGCCGGAGCTATTGCGGAAGCATATTACCAAGTGCCAGAAACCATGATTGAAAAGGCTATCAGCTATCTTCCAGATGACATGTTAGGCATTCTCAGCCAGTTTTATGAGACCATTCAGTCTGGATGTAGACAAAAGAAGTAACCCCAAAAGGTTACTTCTTTTTTTGTTTCAGGCACTTTATTTCACCTGAAACAAACTTGATTCAAGAACGGAACAAATCCTATTTTTGTAAAATAACTTTCTTATTGAATTTTAAAAGGGCGTCTTTTGCATTCTAAAAGATGCCCTTTTGCATTGTAAAAGATGCCCTTTTGGCATGTAAAAGACGCCCTTTTACATCGCAAAACATGCCCTTTTACAAGCCCATCCGTAACTATCTGGGATTCTGAAGATTACTAAACCGGAAAAAGTTCATTTCCTTCTGTTTTGTTCCTCATGACGTTCTCTCAACTGTAAAGTTCTTTCAAACACTATAAAGAAGTATATTTATCGTCCCTTACCAAGCTTTTCTTTCATTCGTTTCAGTTCATTTCTATATGCCTTTCCCGTCTCTTCTCCTATCCGAATCATGTCTTTTATGGCTCCAGGCTTAAAGTCTGTCACCCCATAAGAGCCTAAATTAGGATTGATATAGAGGTCGGCTTGTGTACGGTTTATATTATACTTTTTTATATCAGGGCGTTCCGCCAACCAGCTAAAGACCCCACCAAGTCCTCTAAGGAAGGCAAAAGGCGAATGATAATCATCATGTTTACGCTGCTGAAGGTCTATAGCTATCACTATATCTGCCCCCATTCTCCGCATCACATCTACTGGAAGATTATTTATCATACCACCATCCACCAGCATCAAGGTGTCCATTGCAACAGGTTTAAACATACCTGGAATAGCCATACTGGCGCGCATATTACGTGCTAAGTTCCCCGTGTCAAGTACAATCTCTTGCCGACGGCGAATGTCAAAAGCCACACAAGAGAAGGGAATAGTACACTTCACCACCCCTTTCTCCGCTGGAGAATGAGACACAAGTGAGTCGAGAAAGTCGTAAATATGGTCACCATGTGAAAGTCCCCACCCTTTCTTACGCTCTACAACAGCCTTACGACGTACGGGAAAGCCAAAAAGATAAGTCACTCCATCCACCTCTTTCAATATCTTTCCAGTAAGAGTTGTGTCTCTATCTGACAACAATGAGAGCCAATGTTGTGAACGAAACAGGGTGTCAAGGGCATTGGTACGATAGCCTTGAGCATACAATCCACCAATGATTGCACCTATACTCGTACCTGCAATATAGTCAATAGGAATCCCAGAACGTTCTATTTCTTTCAGAACTCCTACTGCTGCAGCCCCTTTGGCACCGCCTCCACCCAGTACAAGTCCCACCTTCAGGCGGGGCTTCTGTACCGTTTTCTGTTGTCCCTGTACGGAAAAACAACAACAGATAAGGATAAGAAATATAAGAAATGTACGTTTCATGAAGGCAAATGTACAGCTTTTTATCCTAACAAAAGCATCTTTCACCTGATTATCCATACGATAATAATTCCTCTGTTACACCCATTTACCGAACAAATCACATGATTCTTTCACTTGCTAAGCCAGTAACTTTTTCGTAACTTTGCATCATGATGTTTCATCCTTTAGACATAAATACACCTATACCCGTACGGTTTAATAACCCTTTTGATTATGAACCGGACGCACTTTGCCGTGCTGCAGTAAAGGAATTACGGTCAAAATTACCCGTCAACCCCATAGAAGGAAAGATGTATGGTGTACTGATAGTAATGAATAAAGGACGTTTGGGTTATCTACAAGCCTACTCTGGACAGATAGAAAACGAGCCTGAAGGCTTCGTTCCCGCAGTATTCGACTATCTACAACCCAACGGATACTTCAAGATTCATGAGGCTGAGATATCTTCTTTGAACCATATGATAGCACAGTTACAGGCATCTGAGGAGTACAAAGAGGCACAACAACATCTGAAAGACATTCAACAGGAGGCGCAAAAGGTGCTTGACGAGAAGCGAAACATCATGCAAGCAGCCAAGGCTTTACGTGACAAACGGCGGAAAGAGGCTTTCATTTCTGAACAGGAACACAATGAAATGATCCGTCAAAGTCAGTTTCTCAAAGCTGAATTGCACCGCACTAAACTTACTTACAACGAACAGATTGATGCTGCAAAACGCCATTTGCAACTGTTACAGGACAAGATAACGGCATGGAAACGTGAACGAAAACTGAAGTCGGACAGGCTACAATACTGGCTATTCTCGCAGTTCTCACTCCTCAATGCACGTGGAGAACGCAAGAATCTGCTTGATATCTTTCGGGATTATTATCTGCTTAACAGTACCGCACGTACCCGTATGGCACAGAAACTATCAGCCTCAGCAGACAAAACAGAGGACAAAAACATCTCAACATCATTACTTCCGCCCTCTGGAGCAGGGGAATGTTGTGAGCCAAAGTTGCTTCAATACGCCTTTCTACAGGGCTATAAACCCATCTCAATGGCGATGTTCTGGTGGGGACCTGCACCCAAAAATGAAGTAAGACAACATGGTTCTTACTATCCAGCATGCAATGGGAAGTGTAAACCTATCCTTATGTGGATGCTGGAAGGATTGGAAACCAACTGTGATACGGCAAGCAACAACACCGAACAGACCATTAAAATCATTTATGAAGACAGTTATTTGGCTGTTATCAACAAGCCATCCGGCTTACTGTCTGTGCCTGGAAAGAGTGGGAAACCATCTGTTTACAGTATACTGAAAGAACGATGGAAGGGAGAGAATGAGCCCTTTATGGTGCACAGATTGGACATGTCGACCAGTGGACTATTAGTCATTGCTCGCAATTTGTCTGTTTATAAAGCACTGCAAAAGCAATTCTTACACCATGAAGTCAGTAAAAGATACGTTGCATTGTTGCCCTTCTCCTTTCTTGAAAAGCACAAACCCACAGACGGAAGGATTACTCTTCCACTCACACCTGACGTAGATGACCGTCCCAGACAGATGGTTGACCACATCAATGGGAAGTCTGCCATTACAGAATATCACGTTGTGGGAAAGACAAAATATGGGAAAGACAACCAAGAAGCCATAAAGATTCAACTCCATCCACAGACAGGTCGCACCCATCAATTACGTGTTCACTGTGCTCATAAAGAGGGTTTGGATACGCCTATCATCGGTGATACACTCTATGGTAAGCGTGATGAGCGACTTTGGCTACATGCAGAACACTTAGATTTCACGCACCCCATAACAGCAAAAAACATGTCTTTCGACAGCACTTTACTATAAAGAGACTGACAGAAGACAGAAAAGTCCACTCGTGTTTACCGTCAACTCCATTCATATTCACCATCAATCCCATATGCATTTACCGTCAACTCCATATGTATTCACCATCAACACGAACGTAAAAGACACCCTTTTACTATTAGAAAGAATCACCTTGCGCAATCGTTTTCACAATGGTTACCATCCATTTCCCCCACAAAAGCAATATAATAATATGAATTGAAGCTATCTTTGTATCCGTATTTTAAAAACCTAAACACCCTTATTAAGAGCACTTTGCACACGCTTTCGGCAGAGATATACAGCCTCAATGGCAAAGAATTCACAACAAAACAGTTAAAAACCTATTATATATGATGATGCAAAAGACCAACAAAACCAGACTGCTTAGCCTCCTTTTTCTTCTCACATGGCTGACAAGTGCATGGGCACAAGCCCCTTCTATTCAGGAAGGAACCATCCTTCACTGCTTTGACTGGAAGTATACGGACATTAAAGCAGAGTTGGATAACATCAAAAAGGCTGGCTTCACAGCCGTACAAACATCTCCTGCACAAACCAATAATACGGATACATTGATGTGGTATGACCTCTATCGCCCCCATAACACAGAGGTTGGACCCAACCCTCTTGGTACTAAAGAGGAGCTAAAAGCCCTTTGTGATGCCGCACATGCCAAAGGTCTCAAGGTAATTGTTGACATTATAGCAAATCATACAGAAGGTTCTTTAGACATAGTAGCCGACTATTGGAAAAATATAGACCTCTATCACACCCTTGGAAAGGTAAGTAACTGGAACGATCGATACCAAGTTACACACGGAGAGATAGGCATGAAAGACCTAAAGACCGAAGATAAACGTGTCTATTCGAAGTTTAAAGCCTACGTACAGAAGCTGAAAGCACTCGGAGTAGATGGTTGTAGATGGGACGCAGCCAAGCATATTGGCTTGCCATCAGAAGGAGATCCGTTCTGGCCGATGGTCATTGACAAGACAATGTACAACTACGGAGAGATACTTAACGATACCGGAGGGGATGATAGTAAGCTTATTCCTGAATACATGACCTACATGAGCATCACAGACAGCCCTTATGGGACCAACAACGTGTTAGGTTCTGCTAAGAATCATCAGGCAACTCCGTATGGAACAGGCAACTATACGAAACGTTTTAATACTGATAAGGTGGTTTATTGGGGAGAAAGTCACGATACATATTGCAACCAAGGAGGTGAAAGTGTTGGTGTTAGCCAAGACATTATAGACCGTGCTTACGCTGTAGCAGCATCCCATAACCGCATTCCAGCACTCTATTTCTCTCGTCCTATAGGGCGTGGCGTGGGGGCAAAAGTGCCACAAAAAGGCTCAATGCACTTCACTTCCAAGTGCGTTGCTGAGGTAAATAAGTTCCATAATGTCATGAATGGTAAACCAGATTACTACTCTGCAGACGGTAGTGTAGCCTCTATCACCCGCAAAGGGGGCGGCGCTATTATCGTCAACTTCAATGGTAGCGGAACAGTAACAGTAGCAAATGGAGGCAGTTATGCCGTCCCAGGAACATACACAGACCAAGTGAGCGGTAACCAATGGACTGTTACAGCAACAACAATCAGTGGTAAGACAGATAATACTGGTATAGCTGTTCTCTACAAATCAGCACCCGTTAAGTGAGCTTTACATAGTAACGCAAAGAACTATAAAGCAAGAAAGAGAAAGCTGAAGGGATGAGTTGAGAGGCTTAGAAATAATCTTACAACTTACGATCAACAAAGAAAGAGGAAACAAAAGAAAAACAACTTTTCCCCGTTTCATAACATCAACACTATCAATTAGTTACAAACAGGCTTGTAAAAGGGCATCTTTTACATTGCAAAAGGGCGTCTTTTACATGCTAAAAGGGCACCTTTTACAATGCAAAAGGTGCCCTTTTAGAACGCAATAGATGCCCTTCTAAAAAATGAAAAAGAAATTATCTTACAAAAGAAGAATATGTATAACGATGTAAGCTCGTCTATTTCACATTCTCTTCCTCCTCATTTTCCACTCTTTCTACCCGTGGAATAGCGTTTGAATGGTTGCTTGTACGTGATCGAACAACCAAAGGAACATTCTCTATCAACACGTTACTCGTATCCAAACCCAAAGAACGTGTTATACTTAACTTCAACTTATCAATCCATTCATAGGCATTCATGATCATACGATCACGGAAAGAGAAGTAATTATAGGCTGCATAAAGACGATTAATCAGCACGAAAACAAAGTTACCCATCACCTTATGCTTTGCCAAAGAAGGGTAAGCAGAAGCCAAAGAGAACTCCTTTTGTGCAACCATATCCTCTATTATCTGACGGAAATAACGGTTAACCAACGGATGAACGCGGAATCCCAGACGCAGATTAATACGATAAAGCGTGTCAGGAATCAATGTTACGGTATCATATTCCAACGTTGATGGAGTGTCCTGATAGTCTATATGAAGGAGAATATAGTGGTCAGCACGCATCGGATGCTTATTGATTATCGAATAAAGTATCTTCTGTTCAATCTCATATGTACCACCCAATTTGCTAAGATAGACAATGTTCGTTGCATACTTTGGTATGGATTCATCAGCCTTGATATCGGAAATGATACCGTACGAATCCCTTATGTCACGCACAATAATCTGTGCATTACGAATCGTAGTGGCGTTATACCATATATACATTATCCCGATCATCACACTGGCAAGCAACATTGTAACCCAACCACCATGCATAAACTTCGCCATATTGGCTACGAAGAAGATGCTTTCAAGCCCAACAAAGGCTATAAGGAACAATGTAACAGCCCAACGATGAGTACGTTTTATGGTGAGATAAGCACTGAGTAGCAGGGTTGTCATCAACATTGTGACTGTGATTGACAGCCCATAAGCAGCCTCCATGTTCTCTGAATTCTGGAAGAAAAGTATCACAATGACACAGAGAACATACAAAGAGATATTGACAAACGGGATGTAGAGCTGTCCTTTCACATCTGTTGGATACTTGATTTTCTGCCTTGGCCAGAACTTCAAGTTCATCGCTTCACTGAAGATTGTGAACGAACCGCTTATCAAAGCCTGGCTGGCTATAATGGCAGCAATGGTTGCCATGGTTATACCAAAGAAGAGAATGCCACGTGGCATGATAGCATAGAAGGGGTTAACTCCTGGTGTCAGATTGCCAACATGTGAGATAATCCATGCTCCTTGACCAAGATAATTGAGAATAAGCATTATCTTTACGAACGCCCAACTCATACGAATGTTATTGATTCCACAGTGCCCTAAGTCGGAATATAAGGCTTCAGCACCTGTAGTACACAGGAAAACGGCACCCAAAATAAGGAACCATTCAGGACTACTGGCAAGCAAACGGACAGCATGCAACGGATTAAAAGCCTGAAGAATAGGGAAATATTCCCCGATATTCATTGCTCCAAGCACCCCAAGCAACGTAAACCATATGAGCATCAATGGGCCAAACAGTTTTCCAATAGCATTCGTTCCGAACTGTTGAATGAAGAATAATACCGTCACAATACAAAGTGCTATGGGCACAACTGGTGTCTCTGGCTCGTAAGCACGCAATCCTTCAATAGCTGAAAGGACCGTAATGGACGGCGTAATGACGCCATCTGCAATCAACGTACTTGCTCCTATGATGGCCAAAAGATAATACCATTTCTTGCTATGTCTACGTATCAAGGCATAAAGAGCAAGTATTCCACCTTCCCCTTTATTGTCTGCCCGAAGCGCAATCAGTACATATTTAACTGTTGTCTGCAGTGTTAAGGTCCAGATAATACATGATACTGCACCAATAATATACTCTGCATTGACCGTATCACCAGCCCTTACAATAGCTTTCATCACGTAAAGTGGTGACGTACCTATATCCCCAAAGACAATACCTAAGGTTACTATGACACCTATTAAACTAAGCTTATGACGCACAGAAGTGTGACTAATGTTATCCTTACTCATTACTATCTTTTCTTAAAACAGATGCAAAGGTAAACAAAAACAAGGTAACGGCATAGGATACAGCTGGGTTTTATCTATAAATCCTTTGTCGTTTACCTTATTTACAGTAACTTTGCAGCAAAGAAACAACGTGCAGATATTAGCAAAGAAACAACGAACAGACATTTATGGAAGAAAAGAAATTCAAACGAACCACCGTTACGGCAGCACTGCCATACGCTAATGGTGGTGTTCATATAGGGCATCTTGCAGGTGTATATGTTCCTGCTGACATTTATGTTCGCTATCTTCGACTGAAGAAAAGGGAGGTAATCTTCATCTGTGGAAGCGATGAACACGGCGTACCAATCACTATTCGCGCTAAGAAAGAGGGCATTACACCACAAGATGTATGCGATAGATATAACAAATTGATAAAAGACTCTTTCAAAGATTTCGGTATTTCGTTTGATATCTATAGTCGTACAACGAGTAAAACACATGAGAAATTTGCCTCAGACTTCTTCCGTAAGCTTTATGATGACGGCAAACTCGTTGAGCAAGAGAGCGAACAATACTACGATGAAGAGGCTCATCAGTTCCTTGCTGACCGTTACATCATGGGTGAATGTCCACATTGTGGCAACCCAAATGCCTACGGTGACCAGTGTGAGAAGTGTGGTAGCGACCTCAGTCCTATGGAATTGAAGAACCCACACTCTACTATCTCTGGGTCAAAACCAGTCGTTAAGAAGACGAAAAACTGGTATTTGCCATTAAACAACTACCAAGAATGGTTGAAACAATGGATTCTTGAGGATCATAAAGAGTGGCGTCCGAATGTCTATGGACAGTGTAAGAGCTGGTTAGACATGGACTTACAGCCTCGTGCAATGACCCGTGACCTTGATTGGGGTATCCCTGTTCCTGTCAAAGGGGCTGAAGGTAAAGTGCTATATGTTTGGTTTGACGCCCCAATTGGGTACATTTCAAACACCAAAGAACTGTGTGACAGTGACCCAGAGCACTTCGGTAACTGGCAGAAGTGGTGGCAAGACCCTGAAACTCGGCTTGTTCACTTCATCGGTAAGGACAATATTGTCTTCCACTGTCTTATCTTCCCAACGATGTTAAAGGCTCATGGCGATTACATTCTACCTGATAACGTTCCTGCAAATGAGTTCTTGAACCTTGAAAACAACAAGATTTCAACAAGTAAGAACTGGGCTGTATGGCTCCATGAGTACCTCCATGACTTCAAAGGAAAGCAGGATGTGCTACGCTATGTGCTCACAGCCAATGCGCCAGAGACCAAGGACAACAACTTCACATGGAAGGATTTTCAGGAGCGTAACAACTCCGAACTCGTTGCTGTGTATGGTAACTTCGTGAACCGTGCATTGCAGTTGACAAAGAAATACTGGGACGGTGTTGTTCCAGCATGTGGTGAACTGCAGGATATTGACCGCCAGGCTATCCAGGAATTCAAGGATGTCAAGGAGAAGATGGAGGCTTATCTTGATGCCTTTAAGTTCCGTGAGGCACAGAAAGAGGCGATGAATCTTGCCCGCATTGGTAATAAATACATCACAGAATGTGAGCCATGGAAGGTTTGGAAGACTGATCCTAAGCGTGTAGAGACGATTCTGAATATCTCACTTCAGCTTGTTGCGAACCTCAGTATAGCCTTCGAGCCATTCCTTCCATTCTCAAGTAAGAAGCTTCGTGAGCTGATAAACATGACGGAATACGACTGGAGTGAGCTTGGTTCAACCAATCTTCTTCCTGCAGGGAAGCAACTTGCAGAACCTGAACTGCTGTTTGAAAAGATTGAAGATGAGGCCATTGAGGCACAACTTCGTAAGTTGGAAGAGACCAAGAAAGCCAACGAGGAAGCTACTTACAAGGCTGAACCGATAAAGAAAGAGATTCCTTTCGACGACTTCGAGAAGCTGGATATCCGTGTAGGACATATCATTAAGTGTGAGAAAGTGAAGAAGAGTAAGAAGCTATTGCAGTTCACTATCGACGATGGATCAGGTGTTGAACGCACCATCCTCAGTGGTATTGCAGCCTACTATGAGCCAGAACAGCTCATAGGTAAGGATGTTCTCTTCGTTGCAAACTTTGCTCCTCGAAAGATGATGGGCATTGAAAGCCAGGGAATGATCCTCTCTGCAGTCAACTTTGACGGCTCTCTCGCAGTCACAACAACACTGGATAAGGTGAAGCCAGGTAGCCAAGTAGGATAAAGAAAGCATACTAAGCTTTCCCCAAATACATCAAAAGGCAATTATAATGTGCAGCAAACCGCACTTTATAATTGCCTTTTTAGTTTTTTAAATAAGCCTTTCCCCAGTAGAGAACCACACCAAGGTCATCAAAGTCTTTTATCTTTGATAGTTTATACAACGGCTTTCTCGCCACCTTTACGACCTTTCTTCTGAACACTTTCTTCCCATCAGGATTCTTACTATTGATATTTTTATCGATATATTCAGTACCTGTAAGGAAATTGATGCTTTTCTTTGTAAAGACTGTTGCACCCCAATTCTCAGACCTATCAAAACCTATCAAAGCAAAATCTGAGTCCTGATAACGGAAACAATAGCTCCAAAAGCCATATCTCCCATAATTATAATCCACATATAGCTTACCGTTCCTTATATTAATTGATAGCTCTGGAGGGTCATATACACCGCCATCCTCATTCTCAGAAGAGAAACAATCATAGTTCTTTAAGGCTACTTCATATCCGTCTTGCTTACTGAACAAGATGATAATCCCACGCCGATTACGGTCTATAACATTGCTATCATCACCTTTCACAAAGCCATCTTTATGCATTGCTTTTATGATTAACACACAATCCGTAGTGCCATCTTGGTTCAGATCACCATATATTTTGTCAAAGAGTTTGTATCCCTTGGGAATAAAATGGGTTATATCCTGCTTACCAATGTCAGTCTGTGAATGAGCAAGTACATCAAAACTGACAAACAGAACAAACATAAGAACCAACCTGAAACACAAGCAATCCTTACTATTAAAAGGTCTCATTCTGAATATCTTCATGTATAAATCAATTTAAACAGCACACGGAGTACTAACGATAAACGTCCCTTTGAAAGCTATTTCTTCAGCCAATTATCCTCAAAAAGAGAGCAGATGACAATGCAAATTTCATAATACATCGCTTGGGCTATTCATACTCCACAAACGCTAATCAGTGCAAATATAGTAAAGATAAGCCAATTATCAGCTCATCATGGACCAAAAAAGAGAACTGACTCTATGGATATTTGAGTCGATTTATGCACTTCCTATGATTCTAATCAGCGGTTATAGTTGTGTTTATATGCGTGTTTTCCATTATTATCTAAGTCTGATAAATAATTATCTAAGCGTGATAATTAATTATCACGCTTAGATAATAAGAAAAGACATTCATATAAACAACACCTTCAAGGCACTTTTTACACACAGAACAGCACCTTTTCAGATAAGAAAGATAAGGAAGCAGGAGGCAACTGTAGGGCTTGTCATTACTTCAGAACTGCCAACGCACTTGCAAATCAAGGCTACTCATAGTGGAAGAATTGATTTGCTGATGACCAGAAGAGATATGATCACGGTCAGAGTAATGGGTGAAGGAGGTACGAAGAATCAACATAAGCCGACGAGAAAGGTCGGTACGAGCAAAGAGACTGCCGTGTAGTCCTCGACCGTAATAGGCAGGAAAGCTAAAAGAATAGAGTGGTCCACGCTCGTAAACATAAAGACGTGAGGCGAAATCATCCGTATGGAAATAACCTGCAGTGACGGTAAACGCAAGCCAAGAGAGTGCATTGCAGGTCACACTCTCCGTTGCCATATAACCAAAACTACGCTTCAGATAATCGCTTAGGGCTACATCTAATTGTGTACACAGACTCCATCCATGCGATGTATAGCCCAGAGACAACCTGCCACGTTGCATCGTTTCATTCGTTATCCCTGTTTTGTCGGCATTGTCCTTACCTCTAATCTTAAAACGGTAACGTGCCAAGACTTCCCAATGATGATACTTATACGTTGTCATCAGGACGTTATCCCATGCCTGACTTGCCTGATGTACACCGTAACGAGGATGGGAAAAGTAAGCAAAATCAGTATAAGCCATGACCAAAAGACCACGTGTTACTGTCCAGTTCGTTCCCAAAAGAATGCCACTTTCGTTCTGAACGTCTCCTCCATCAGCAAAGCTACGTGCAAGAAGTGCTTGGTACTGATAAGCATAATAACGCTGAACGGAGAATAAAGCAATGGAGGGGGATAGCTGAAAGGAAAGGTTATTCGTTGTAGCCAGACTACCTTTAGAGTCGATTGCCGTCTCTCCTGCAATCGAGAAACGATGATGCTGATAGCCATAATCAATCCCTATGTTCCCAAAACCATTCCCTGTGGGAGCATATCGTCGGTAATATAAAGCTGTATCAGGTGTTAATGGTCGATTAAAACGAGAGAAGACACCCGTTAAACCAATATGAAAGCCATTGTAGTTCCACGACAGATTTGCTCCACTGACAAACTGTGTAGCACTATTCTTACGTAAAAGTTCACGCTCAGTACGGTGATAGCCCGTCTTGAGAATGGTCTTTATTGATCCATTATCAGTAAGTGTGGCATCAATCGCACGATAAGAAAGAAAGGCTGTGAGGTCAAGATGCTTTGCAATAGCAACCGTTGCAGCTACTCCTTGCAAGTAATTGGCTGATGAACGGGAGGCATGTGCATGAATGCCGACAGCCTGTCTACCCAGTGTTGAGAGCATAGCCAGTTTTCCAAAGCCAAAGGAATTATTGATGACAAGCCCCTGTCCGAAATTCACCTTGTATCGTCCTACAACCAAAGTCTTCAATATTCCGAGTCTACGAAGAAGCAGATAAAAGCTATAATGGTCGTATCCCCAATTGTTTCCATGGGCAAAGAAAGGCTCACCAGCATCCTGCGCGCCTACTAATCCAGCCTGAACATAATCGCCATAACGGAAAGTATAACGGAAAGAGTGGGCATAAGGATAGCCCAAATAGGCTTTACGGTCGCCCTCCCGTTGATAGAAAGGGATGTGAGCGGTGAACATCAGAGCGTGTTTTCCCTTCTGTAAGATCGTTGGAAGAGAAGGAAATGACTTACTTTCTGCTATCGGAGCAACATAAACAAAGTAAGGAAGTAAAGCCCTACGTGTGGCATCCAAGGACTCAATCATTGATAGTTCACCCAGTGTCTGCATACCATGATACTGGTAAATATAAGCCTGCAATTCCTCAATCTGTGCTTCTGTAAGGAAAGGGATACGCTCTAAGTCTTCCCGTTGTGCAGTATTCAGATTAATAGGATGCTCTGAAAGGTCGGAGAGAACATCAAAGATTTCTTCCTTCGCTTCAGCGTTCTCATCATTCGATGCATATAATTCATCAAAGTATTTTTCCCATTCAACTGTCTTCTGTGCTATTGCAGAGAGGCTTATTAAAGCCATCAGACAAGTTAGTATTAGGTGTTTCATGTCGTAAATGTTTCAAAGTATTGAGAGAACAAAGGTAGCTTTTGTTCACGAAATAGGCAAACGAAACATTAAGAAAAGCAAAAAGAGACCTGTAATCCGACTGATTACAGGTCTCTTTTGTATTCTCTCAAGAGGAGAATATCCAATAAATATGAAAAGTAAAGAGGCTTATTGAATCCTTATACTCTTCCCATCTTTATAGCAAGCAATGGTACGAGTACCATTGGTATAGATGTCTTCACTACCCGGCATGTCAAGTTTGAAGCCCGCAGCCTTTACTTGTGCAACGAGATTATCATATGCTGACTGATTGAATACGGCAATGATCAGAGCGCCATCCTTAAAGGCTATATAACTTGATACGCCTTTACGCAGAGGCTTAGGATAGTCTTCATACTTATCAGCAGTAAGAAGTTTTGCCAAAGAACAGTTCTTGTAATACATCTTTGAGAACTTATCTAAGCGGTAAACCTCGTAGTTATTCTTCAACTTATAGCCATACTTCTTCGTGATTGGGGCAACCTTTTCTGGATGATTGAACATATCGAGTGCTTCAACCACACTCACTACGTCAGCCATTGGAGTGACTGCTACAACTGAATCAGATGCAGCAGGAGTGGGTGTAGGTTGTGTTGTAGTCTGTTGTGTACCACAACTATAGAACGTCATGACCATCACAAGGGTGGCAAGTGCTATCCATACAATCTTCTTCATACGTTTATTTGTTTTGTTTATTAATTATCATTTGCATCTGATGGGTTACCTCTTCACTGCTGACAATGCGCAAACCATCTCCATTTACTTGTAACAAGGTATCTGAGAAACGCACTGCTAATTCTAAATCATGGGTAGAAAGCAATACGAGTTTACCCATTTCATGTGCCATACGTTGCAAAAGCTGAAAGGTCTCGACCTTAGAAGAGAAGTCGAGAAACGCCGTTGGCTCATCAAGAAAGATAACAGGTGTTTGCTGAGCAAGGGCCTTTGCAATCATCACTTTTTGTCGTTCACCGTCAGAAAGGGTCTGTATCATACGGTTCTTCAGCTTCTCTATGCCTACAGCTGTAATGGATTCATCCACTATTTGCTGATCGTTAGCATGCAGTTTACCAAAGAATCCCGTGTAAGGGGAGCGTCCTAATCCAATAATTTCCTCTACTGTAAGGTTCTGAACGTCCGGTTTCTGTGTAAGAACGATGCTGATCTGTCGCGCCAAAGCCCGCTGTGAGAACTCGCTGATGTCCTTTCCATCAAGGAGAAGACTACCCTCCAACTTGGGAAGAAAGCCCGTCAGCGTCTTCAAAAGTGTAGACTTCCCCACTCCATTCTCACCAATCAGACAAGCTAACTGCCCACTTTGCAATGTTAGATTGATGTCAGAGACGACAGTATGTCCGACCTTATAGCCCACCGAAAGGTGTGAAAGCGTTATCTGCATAGCAACTATCGGGGGCTTCAGACAAAGAACATCACCAGTATCTGGGCTATGATGACTCGGATAAACATGCCTAACGGATAAACCGTAGCGTAACTAATGTTACTTGTTTCGCCGTTTACGGTGTCGTTAGCATAGCCCAATGCCATTGGATTTGCCATTGATCCACAAAGGATTCCACAGATTGTTCCGAAGTCAAACTTCTTTGTTCGCAAGGCAAAGATACCTACTATAATCACAGGAACGACTGTCAACACGAATCCTAATCCTATCCATAACAAGCCTTCAGGGCGTACAATCGTGGCAAGAAAGTCCTTACCTGCATCCAAACCAAGGCAAGCAAGATAGAGAGAAAGTCCTAACTTACGAAGCATAAGGGATGCACTGCGGGTGGTATAGGCTATGAAATGCAAACGAGGACCAAAGGCCCCGACGAGGATTCCCATGATGATTGGACCACCAGCGATACCCAGTCTGACGGGAGCATCCATACCTGGCAATGAGAAAGGAATGGTTCCCAATGCCAAACCCAGTAACATTCCGAAGAAGATGATGGCAAGGTTTGGTTCATTGAGCGTCTTTACAGAGTTGCCAAGGAACTTCTCTGCATGGTCAATGGCCTCTGGTTGCCCCACCAAAGTCAGTCGGTCACCATAACGAAGGACGAGGTCACCTGTTGCCAAGAGCTTGATATCACTACGGATAACACGGCTCACATTGACATTATAGATATCACATAAGTGGAGCTGACCAAGTCTTTTGCCATTCAACATACTGTTTGAAAGGATGATAACACGGCTCTCCACCTCTGAATCAAGGTGGTTCCAGTCCACTTTTCCTTCGTTCAAATCGCGGTTAACCTGCTTCCCAAAGAGTATCTCCATGGCTGATACTTCTTCTTTTTTGGTTGCTACAAGGATATTATCATTGGTCTGTAACGTCGTAGCTCCTTTAGGAACGATGACTTCATTACCACGCCAGATACGTGAAATGATAAACTTCCGATGCGTACCCTGTGCTATATCGGCGATAGTCTTGCCGTTAATAGCTGGGTTGACGACTGTGAACTGCCCTATATAAGTATGATCATCATCTGAATCGGAACGCACTTCCATATCCGAAGGCTTGGTGAAGAACTTGCGAATAAAGATCATTGCGAAGATTACACCTACAACACCAAGAGGATAAGTGACAGCCGTTGCCAATGCAGCACGTGCTCCATTGTTGCCAACATGCTGTAAAGCCTGCTGTGCAGCACCAAGTGCTGGGGTGTTAGTAGTGGCTCCA
Source organism: Prevotella histicola (assembly GCF_055385135.1). Classification (NCBI taxonomy): domain Bacteria; kingdom Pseudomonadati; phylum Bacteroidota; class Bacteroidia; order Bacteroidales; family Prevotellaceae; genus Prevotella; species Prevotella histicola. The sequence continues at coordinate 1,327,956 of NZ_AP043793.1, forward strand.
CAGAGGATTCCAACCATATCTGACATAGGAATCTTCATAGCATAAGTCAACGCAATGGACATGAGTGTACCTACCAAAATGACACCCAGAGACCACAGGTTGAATGCCGTTCCTTCATGACGGAAGGACCCAAAGAAGGTTGGACCGACGTGTAATCCAAGGGTATACACGAAGATTACCAAGCCGAAAGTCTCACAATAGTTGAGCATCTGTGCATCAACCTCCAAGCCAAAGCTACCCACGGCAATACCGAAGAAGAAGACAAAGGCAATGCCAAGGGAGATGCCAGCCACCTTAATCTTACCTAATCCCAGTCCGATGGTACAGATAAGAGAGATGACAACCACAGCCTGAAGAGCTGAAGGGATAGAGAATAGTCCGTTTATCCAATCCATGTCGTATTTTCTTTATTAGCAAGTTAGAGTATTCCAAGGTACTTCTCCAGAGGTATACCACGGTTCTTGTCCTTGTTATCTTTATTGAGATCTATCAGTTTGTACACCCCATCCATCGCCTTCTGCGTACTTGGAATCAGCAATTCACCATCAAGTAGATGTCCAATGAGTATTGCTGAGAAGATATCTCCAGTACCTGGGAAGTGAACGGGTATCTCTGTGTAGGGTAAAGAGAAGTATTTGTCAGTCACATGGTTATATCCTGCTACCGAAGGAGTACCATCTACGACGATAGAGGTTATTAATGCTGACTTAGTACCTATCAAACGCAAATCATCCAACAGTCTCTTGGCTTCTTCAAAGCTAACTCCCTCTGCATTATACTTCCCTGATGTGAGGTAACAAGCCTCTGTATAATTAGGGAAAATGAGGTCGGCAACACTGATCATCTCACGCATTGAGTTGATAGTAGCAGCTGTCACACCATTATAAAGCTTACCTTCATCGCCCATTATCGGGTCAACAAAGATGGCTGTTCCCAATGAAGCCTGCTCCCGACAATAGTCTGCCACGATCTTAGCCTGCCTCTCCGAGACAATAAAACCAGTTGCTATAGCATCAAAATGGAAGCCTAACTCTTTCCAAACGGGAAAGACATCCTTGATATAATTAGTTGTTTCAAGAATCTTGAACTTGCCATAATCAAGTGTATTGGAGACTAATGCCGTTGGCAAGTTATACACGGGATGCCCCAAATAGGACAGAATAGGAAGCATGGCAGCCGTCGCTACCTTTCCGTATCCTGCCATGTCGTTAATAAGGAGTATCTGTTTCTTACTCATTATGCTTTAATTTATCGACTGCAAAGGTAGTGTAAACCGTATGAACGGCAAAATAAAAAACGATAAATCACATATTATCTGCTCTTTAACACATTTTGTCGACGAAGCAAAGAGCTATCGATGTATCCTTTTGTGTATAGGGTCGCAATGTATAAAGCACACAGACTGAAGAGCATAAGTAAATAATAAAGATATTGGAAGCAAGCAGATACGAATGTAAAAGTATGGGAATTAGGACGTGAAGACATAAGAATTACAAAACGAAACAATAAGACTCGGAACTCAAGAACATAGAGTTTGGTCTCCTTGGAGATATTGGGTTTATCCCCTAAGAAACAAGGCTTTACTTCTTTGAAACATAAGGAATAAACCTTAATTCCACAACAGTTATATCTTAATCTATAGCTGTTCACAAAGACTTATTAATCGTTTCAGATCGCCCTTTTCGGCTTCTCCGAATGGAGACTTCGGGTAATCACTCATACATTCAGCCCCTTGTATCATCAAACAAGATGCATTTCTCTTGCAGATTTCATTGCTTTTGTATAAACTTATAGGGCATTACAGAAAATTACAAAGGCCTTGTAGAAGTATTACAGACGCCTTGTAGAAAGATTACAAGCGGCTTGTAGAAAGATTACAGACGCCTTGTAATTTTCTGTACTAGGTATAACGGAGTGTTTATACTACTTTTGTAATAGCAAGATCAGCGTTGATTGGTAAACAGCCATAACTCCCTCAAAAGTTGAATTGCGTATGAGGGCTCTACCTTCAGCCACGTTTATAGAAAGTCCTGCAAGTATCAAGAATCTCAAACCCATAATGGGTTTTATTCCAACCTTATAACATTTTATAATTGTATGCATACGAATAATACAAAGAAAGTCGAGCCTTCTGTTTCAACCCTCTATCCAAACAAATACAATCCAGTGATGTAACGGGAACAAAACAATGATCTTATGGGGGCAGACGATGACACAAATGGGGATCAGACGATGATATGATAAGAGAATAGACCAACCGCAAAACAGTTATAAAGATGTAGTAAAAACGTTTAGGAGTAGGGAGAAGAAGACTCTAACCTTTATGTTCTGCCCTATCAATAATGATAAACTACACCTCAGAAAACAAAAGCACAGAAAACAAAAAGCAGCCCGCTACCAAATGGTAACGGGCTGCTTATATATATAATAAGGTGTAAACCCTACTTATGTCGTTGCTTCTTACTTAGCCTCAGCAGCTGCTTCAGCAAGCTCATGTGAACGTTTCTCAATCTTCTTACCCAATACAAGATAAGCTACTGGAGACGCAATGAAGACAGAACTCAAGGTACCGATGATGATACCGATAATCATTGCGAATGAGAAACTACGGATACTGTCACCGCCAAGGATGAAGATTGACACGAGCACAATCAACGTAGAGACTGACGTATTGATAGTACGTGAGAGCGTCTGGTTGATAGAATCATTAAAGATCTTCTGTATATCAGCCTTTGCAAGGTTGTGTTGCTGTTTGCGAAGGTTCTCACGGATACGGTCATATACAACCACCGTATCGTTGATATCGTAACCAATAACGGTCAGGATAGCACCAATGAAGGTCTGATCTATCTCAAGAGAGAATCCAATCCATCCATAACACAATGAGAAACAACCGATAACAATAGTTGTATCGAGAACAAGTCCTACGATAGAACCAACAGAGAAACCGATGTTACGGAAGCGTAAGAGGATGTAAAGGAAGATAAAGAAGATAGCTAACAGAACGCTCATAAATGCATTGTAAGTAATGTTCTTAGCAATAGAAGGACCTACCTTAGCACTCTGAATGATTGAACCACCCTCACGAATGTCTGGGTTCTTGAAGTTAGCTACGCTTACTTGACTAACAAATCCACCTTTCTTCAACGCATTGTAGAGAATTGTCTCTGCCTTATCGTCCTCCATTGGATCGTTAGAATCAATGTTATAGTTGGTTGAGATACGAACAGTCTTACCGTCTGTACCCAAAGCAATAACATTAGTAGTAGCTGGCTTACCAGCATTCTCACCTACAGTGTTTACAAAAGCACCATTCATTACCTTACGAACATCCTCAACCTGAGTTGGTTTGTTCAGTGTAACAACATAGTTACGACCACCAGTGAAGTCAATACTACGGCTCAAACCACGTACAGCAAAGCTGACAATACAGATAAGAACTGCCACACCCCATACTGTGAAACTCTTCTTATACATGCTCATGAAGTGATAGCTCTTATCCTTCATGAAGTTCTTTGAGAAGTTAGTTGTAAAGCTAAGGTTCATCCACTTATCCTTACTTACACGGTTCTCAAATACTATACGAGTGAGGAATACTGCTGTAAAGAATGAGATTACAAGACCAATGATCCATGTAGTAGCGAAACCGCGGATAGGACCTGTACCTGTTACAAGCAGGATAACACCAGTGATCAGGGACGTTAAGTTAGAGTCGAAGATAGCAGAGAACGCGTTGCTATAACCTTCATGCAACGCTTGCTTCATGCCTTTACCCAACCTCAGCTCCTCTTTGATACGTTCATAGATAAGCACATTGGCATCCACAGCAGTACCCAAGGTCAATACGATACCGGCAATACCTGGCATTGTCAATGCTGATTGGAAGGATGCTAATACACCCAAGGTAAAGAAGAGGTTGGCAAGCAATGCCAAGTTAGCCATCATACCTGGGATAACATTATACATGACAATCATGTAAAGCATCAAAAGTACAAATGCAATAGCGAACGAAACAAGTCCTTGTTGGATTGATTGAGCACCAAGTGTTGGTCCAACAACCTCTTCCTGCACAATCTTTGCAGGTGCTGGCATACGTCCAGACTCCAATGTGTTAGCCAAATCTTTGGTATCTTCAATCGTAAAGTTACCTGAAATAGATGACTGACCACCATCAATCTCACCATTAACACGTGGAGCAGAGTAAACAACGCCATCCAAAACGATGGCTATAGCCTTACCAACGTTAGCCTTAGTAAGGGCTGCCCACTCGCGAGCACCCTCTGAATTCATCGTCATACTAACCTCTGGGCGACCGAATTGATCGAACTGATCCTTCGCATATGTGATAACGTCACCCTCCATTCGTGCACGTCCATCAGCAGAAGTGACCTTCAGAGCATAGAGTTCATATACATTCTTCTTGCTAAGACCCTCAGCTGGCTTAGCACCCCACAGGAGTTTCAAGTCACTTGGTAGTACTTGCTTAGCCACCTGACCATGAATCAGCTTATTGATAGCAGCTGTATCACGTACACTTGCATATCCAACAAGACTCAATCCATCACCAGGGATAGTCTGTAACATTGAGAATAATGGATGCATCTTCTTCATTGCTGCTGTCTGTGCATCCTTTCCTGGCGCAGCATTCTTCTTGTTTGCTGTAAGAGTAAGCTTAGCGTTCTTTGCAGATGGTTCGGCTTTTGCACCTGTAGCTTCAGTCTTTGTAGAGTCAGAAGCTTCTGTTTTTGTCTCGCCATTAGCCAAACGTTGGTCAAGCTGAGCAAGATAAGGAGTAATCTCTTGGTTGTTATAAGTCTCCCAGAACTCAAGGTTTGCAGAACCTTGGAGCAACTTACGCATACGCTCAGGCTCACGAATACCAGGCATTTCAACCATTAATCGACCTTCCTGACCTTCGAGTTTCTGAATGTTTGGCTGTACAACACCATACTGGTCGATACGGTTTGTCACAACATTGTAAGAGTTATCGATAGCTGAAGCGACCTCATCACGAAGAGCTTTCTCCACTTCTGCATCGGAACTCTGTGTGCTCACCTTGCCTTTAAGTTGCTGTGTAGCGAACACTTCAGCAAGTTTATGACCTGGAGCAACCTTGTGATAAGCATCAACGAAGAGTGTTATGAAGTCTTTCTGACTACTCATCTCTTCCTGTTTTGCCTCAGCCATAGCCTTTTGGAAAGCGGCATCCTGCTTGTGATCAGCCAATGTTTCCACAACATCTGGTACTGAAATCTCAAGTACAACGTTCATACCACCCTTCAAGTCAAGACCAAGACCAATCTGTGTCTCAAGGCATTTCTGGTAAGAATAGATACCCAAATACTTGACAGAGTCTAAGTAATCCTGTCGTTCAATAGGGTCTTTGATCTTCGCAGCCTGACTATCATAGTAGCTTGTTGCTACTGAGAAAGACAGGTAGAAGATACTTGCGAGCGTCAAAAGAACGGCTACGCAAATCACTAATCCTTTGTTTTGCATTTTATTTGATTGTTTTTAATTATTGTTTCGCTACTTTCGATAGACGTGCAAAGATACGTATTTTTTCACACTTCGAAAAATTTATGCACCATAAATGTGCCCTTTTTAAGGTTTTGGACGGTATTTTAACCAGCAATACACAGGGTAATGGTCCGAATTAGTAACACTATTATCAACCTTAGCACCATAAGGTTCGAAGTCATCCGAGCAGAATATGTGGTCAATACGGAAGTACATTCCACTTTTATGGTAGCTTATTCCAGGGCCGTTACCACTACTTACATAGCAATCTGTCAGAATATTGGCGATAGTTCTGTGTGCATAGCTAAGCGGATTATCGTTGAAATCACCGCAAAGGATTACAGGAACCTTCTTATCAAGATACTTTTTTACATATTTTGCAACCATTTCAACCTCTGGAGCACGACGTTCTGCAACTGTTCCAAGCTTATGTAGCAGGTGAGAGGACTCACTCTTCATATCATTTGTCTTCATACTGCCCTTCACAAGTGTCTTAAATCCCTCCTTATCATCATTAGTCAGTCCGAAACTCTCGAAGTGATTGTTCACCAAGAGAGTCTTTGTACCCTTTATATCCAACATATAAGCAACGCTCATGTTGCTATTTGACTTATAGGGAATACTGTCTTGCCAAAGAATTGGATAACGGCTCAGCAAGAGGATATGGTCAGCTGCTGGTTTTTTCTTTACCATAAGCTTGTAATAAGGATAATGTTTCTTCAATGTATCCAGTATGTGGTCACTTCCACTAGCGTCCACTGTCGCCTCCTGTAGACACACGATATCAGCCTTACTGTTAACTACATAATCAACAATAGGGTTCGTTTCGCCCTTTTTTACATCCCATGGATCAAACATGTAGACATTAAACGACATAACTTTAATGGCTCCATGCGGTTTTTCTTTTGGGATATTAAAAGGCATATAGGTACGTATTGGACCGTAACAAATCAGGAAGCCCAGAACAGGCAACCATATCATGCGCCACCGGACAAATGCCCATACAACCAGAAACACCAAGTTAGCAAAAAGAATAACAGGGAATCCCAGTCCTAAATTAGCTAATAAAGGGTAGTCCGCAGGGTGTAACTTATCAACATTACCCACTAAAATCATCAACAATACGATGAGAAGGTTGCCCACGATGAGCGCTCTGAATACAAACTTCTTAAGTGTCTTATACATCGTTATCTCCTTTCTTTCAGCCTTCACAGGCTATTACTACTACAAAAAATCAGCCCTTACATTCGGCTGTTAATATCAGTTATGCTTACTACTATCAAAGAGTTTCTGCTTTTCTTCCTTTGTTAAGCTATCATAACCACTCTTACGAATCTTGTCTAAGATACGGTCTATCTCTGCTTGCTCAGCATGTTTACGGGCATTATAATCCCAATCCGTATCTTTCTGGGTACTATTCTGATGTGAAAAATCTGACCAATTACTCTTCTTATGCTCTGTAGATGCATTGCTAGAATGCCCCGAACGCTGCTCCCAACTATTACGCATCTTATCAAAGAACTGTTGTCCTTTATTCATCCCGAAGTCTCCATAACCTGAATATGGATGCTTTTTCCAATAACGAATCAGCAAGAAACCAAAGAGCATACCACCTAAATGGGCTAAATGAGCTACGCCATCGTTACTTGTTCCCAAAGCTAAAAACAACTCAACACCTACCGAACCGAGTACAATCCACTTAGCCTTAATGGGAATAGGAATAGGAATAATGAACATTCGTTCCTCTGGAAATAACATTCCAAAGGCTAACAACACAGCATAAATAGCCCCAGATGCACCCACGGTTGTCATCATATTAAGATATGTTTCCATTGGAACAACAAGGTCAGTGGATATCCTAATAGAATTATACTGAGCCAATCCATCATATACATAAGCTCCATATTGTGCCAATTCCTGACACAAGCCAGCTCCAATACCACAAACCATGTAATAAAAAAGGAACTTTTTCGGACCCCATACATTCTCCACAACCATACCAAACATCCACAACATGAACATATTCATCAGTATGTGCATAACTCCACCATGCATAAACATGTAAGTTACCAACTGCCAAATACGGAAGTCGGATGCTAGGAAAAAGTGCAAACTAAAGATATTATTGAGATCAATATTCAGTCCATTCAACACATATGTTGCAATGAAGACCAGAATATTAATAATGAGTAGATTCTTTGTTACTGTTGGTATATTTTGCATTTAACTATTTCAATTAGTTCTAAAATATCATATAAACGACACAAAAATACAAAAAAATCCACTTTTAAGGCATAAAATCAGCGTGACAAAGGCTTTTTTTTATGATTTTCTACACTTTTCTCTAGATTTTATTTGTTTTATAAAAGGAATCTACTATATTTGCAGCGTAATCTAGAATATCGATCAATAAATTAATCATCAATAAATCAGAATTATGAACAAAACAGAGTTAATTGAGAAGATTGCTGCCGGTGCAGGTTTGAGTAAGGCAGACGCTAAGAAGGCATTAGACGCAACAACAGAGGCTATTAAGGGTGCATTGGTTGCAGGTGATAAGGTTCAGCTTGTAGGTTTTGGTACATTCTCTACCAACGAGCGTCCTGCTCACGAGGGTATTAACCCTGCAACAAAGCAGAAGATTAAGATTGCTGCTAAGAAGGTTGCTAAGTTCAAGGCTGGTGCAGAGCTCGCTGACGCAGTGAACAAGTAATCAGTCAAGATTTTATAAAGCATAGAAGGCAGGCCGAAAGGCTTGCCTTTTTTGTTTTATTGGCTTACTTTCTTTGTTTTATAGGCTTTCCTTCTTGTTTTATGAAAGTCTAAAGAGCATCTTACCATAGGCTTAAAAAGCCCTTCCGTTAATAGCATTGATTGGAAATAGATAAAGACTTATCTACTTGTATGGTATAATTATCCCAATTTAGATGGTCTTACAAGCGGACATAAACTATAGGATAAAATGCAAATTGATACTATGTCTATTCGTCTTCCATAAACATCTCATCCCTACATCTTTGATTTTTATAAACTATTTTCACTCAACTCAAAACCAATACATGCTCTTTTGGCTTCTAAAAGATGCCTAATTGACTTGCAAAAGGTATCCTTTAAGACCCTTACTAACGCCCTTTTGAAGTCCAATTAAGCACCTTTTCTCACACCTTTTTATAACCAACTGATTTCCTGATGGTCACAAACCTGCTTTTTACACGTATTTTTATCCTTATTTATAGATGTTTTATTTGAATTTGTATAACGATTTTTCAAAACCTTATCTACTTCTTCGAAGAGTTAAAAAGGAAAAAGCCTTCTACGTCAGAAATATGATAATAGAATAGAAAGACCTTTTCCAATAACGAGTTAGATTGTATTTTCAATACCCTAAGGGTACACCCCTGCAGCTATCCACTATAAAATACTCGTCTGTTTATTCCCCTCATGCTGTACTTTCTTGTCTATTTCTTTATAGCTTTTACCCTTTGACAACCTCCAACTAAACCTAAGTGTTATCATATTGCCCAAGTCTCTGCTACGATAAATAGACTCTTTGTAGAGGTTTTCGTTCAGCACCCTACCGCTCTGAATAGCAGGATGTTGCTGGAAAGGATGCTGCATAAAGAGTGACAGATTACACGTTTCCCACCTGTAACTAACGCCCAAATAGATTGCTGGACCATTCCTTCCCTCATGCTCTCCTTCAACAAATTTCCAACCATTATCGGCATATCCCGTGAGTGTCCAGCGTCCAAGATAAGCCTGAATATTACCACCATAGTTGTAACTTGTAAGATGATGACGGTACAGACTGCTGTTATTAAAAAAGCGATTGATACCTCCGAAAAGTGTTACAGACAGATGCTCTGGCACTACATCATACTTAAGATAGTTCTGAACAACAAACATCATGATATTACCAATGTTCTGTTGTGAATAAAGAAACTCATCTGTTGCCGTACGTTCATACACACTCATATTCGTCCCAATATTACGTCGGTACTCCATATTCATACCACTGCTCACACGCTTACCATTATAACTTATATCTATAATATTCTTAATGACTCTTGAAGGCTGCAAGTTAGGATTTCCAACCTTCCATTCACGGCTATTTTCTCTGATTCTTGCATCGCTCACCATAGCGTATGAAGACACACGACGATAGGTTTCAAAGCTGTAACTTGCATTTAATCCTGCCAAAATTTCGTAGCTCAACGTAAGTTTTGGACGGAAGGTCCAGTAGTCAAAGCTATAGTTTTCTTGCGAATAGGTCTTATTAGCAACCCCAACACCTGCCGAATAGCCAAATTGCTTCCACCTTCCTTTCACCTCTGAGAAAAAATATAATTCTCTTCTTCGCACCTTATTGAGAGCAGACACATCACCAGTATATTCATTATTGGTAAACGTCATTGAGTGGTTTAAACCAGCAGAAAGGGTGAAAGGCTTGAGTTTATTCTCATAAATAGCTTCACTCTCCAGCGACCAAGTACGCCCATTTACCTCATAGGCATAATCTCCTTCTTCCCCATTATATCCTTGCTTGTCCGTATAAATACCCGAACCAACGACATTTGCCGTGATACTTTGATGTTTACCAAGCTGATGAAAGAAGTAAAGATCAAGCGTCGGGGCGAAACTACTTGCCACATCAATCGTCCGAAAAGACTTTTCTATCGTTCCGTCCCGATACACAAAATCAGCATAATTACCGGGCGTATTGTTTCCCTCTGTTGATAAACTCGCTTGGAAAACATACGTAGCCGAGTCGGCAAGACTATACTTTATCTCAAACTGATTACCAAAACGACGACTCCTGCCATCGGTCTGATTGCGTGAAACCAGATAATGACTACCGTTGTTCAAGGTATAGTCAGCCATTTCTGAAGACCGAAAACCACGATGGTCTTTATAAGAAGAATTGAAGGTTAAAGCCAGTTCTGAATTCTTATGATTGAGCTTTGCATAGACCGTATTATCACCATTCAACGTTGTGACAGCATTCGATAAGTCAGCCCCAAGCACGTAACCAGTGGTGTTACGCTTTGTCCGAATATCAATGACATAACCTATTCCGTCACCATATCGAACTCCCGGATTATCGATGAAATCAATGTTTTTCACAAGTTTGGGGTCCAAAGCGAGCAAGTCTTCTTTACTTGCCAAAGCTCCATTCAGCCTAAGTTGGACACTTCCATTATTCGTCAAAGGCACAATGGTACGCATCACCTCGTCTACTCTGACACGTGGAAGAGACAGCTTTCCAAGCAGACTATAACCGTCCGTTGCCGCTTCTCGTTGTGCATCAGACGGTACAATCAGCATGCCATCAAGCTTTTTCGTCACTCGTGCAGCCTCAACTGTCACCTCTTTCATCTCTACACTCTTTGCCGTCTCACTGTTTCCTTTCTCATTCTGGGCACCAACAGGAAGTGCAAGAAAGCACAACAACAGCATCCATAAACCTTTTTCCATAGTCTTTGTTTTTTGCTACAAAGATAGAATCCACCTACTATTAGGGCAAAAATAGACACTGACAATTACCTGACAATAGCTTTAACCTCTAAATAACCATATTCTTTAAGCGATAAACTTCCGCATAATTCGAGAAAGTTCATTAAGCTCTTATACGCGTATAAATGTAGTATTAAATTAGAGAAGGATATTTGTATTTTTCAAAATAATCATTTATATTTGCAGCACAAGTCGTTAGTAAAAATGTATATTACTTACAAAAAGTCGTTTGAAAAAGTGTAAAAATCCGACAAAAGGTCGTCCAAAAAAGTGAGAACTTTATAGATTTATTATATAAGTAAAACCAAACTGGAATAAAAATATCAATAGACTTGCTGGGAATAAACCATCTATCACAAACAAAAGTAAAATGAATGTGTTCTCGTTGAAGTAAAAGCATCTACTGGAAACACAAAGAGTACCAAGACCATTTTACAGCATCCTGACAAGTACCATGTATATCAAGCTATAAAGTTAGGAGATTATAATATAGGAGAGAAGGATGGAATTCTCACGCTTCCCGTATATATGGCTTTCCTCTTGAAGGAATATTAACAGGATAGAAAGAAGTTTATATTATTCCAATCGGTAGCCATCACCCCTGTCAGCCACAATATTTAATCCACAACGCTCACTAACAATAGGCTTCAAACGACGGATAAGTGTGTAGAGCGTTTCGCTTGCATCGGGTTTCTTAGGCCAAAGCGTTTCACAGATAACTGCCTTCGATAGTTTTCTATCTGTTGCATTGATAAACAGCTCCATCAGTTGCTGTTGCATCGGAGTAAAGGCTATTTTCTCCCCATGCCAGTCACGGAAACTATGGTCAGAAGCGGCATATACCATCCTACCCAGCACCAATCTGCCTGCACGATGACGACGAAAATACATGACAGATGCAGCCAACCAAACCATTGATAACAAGAGAAAAGCAAACGATAAACGCTGATCTGACAACCCCCACACCGTAGCGAAGGAACAATCAGCATAACTTTGGAATAAAAGTGAATGACCACCCGACTGCCACCTCATCTGTCTACTGCACAGCGAATGACTATCTTCACCCAACGCATATGACACAAACGAACGACGTCTAAGGTCAGCTATCTGTAAATATTGCCGATAACTTTGTATCGTATCGGGCGTAATCCACACCTCACGTTTCCCGGCGAGTGTCTTCGACAAAGCCTGATTCATATCCTGCACAATAGCCGTTTCAGCACCGTGATAGCTGTCAAAGCCAGCCCATACTGCCGAGCAAACAAGTAACAAAAATATGATAACTGACGATATAGGTTTCATAGGCTTGTATCATAAAAAATGATAGAATGTTTCGAGTTATTGTATGTTGCAAAGATAATATTTTATCTTATCAACACCAAACGGAGTGCAAGAAATATACAGTAAAACAGGTATTATCAGTAAATATTTGCTGCACAAGACCTATAGATGCGCAAAATTATACAGTAAAATTTGGGCATTAACCGAAAAAACACTACCTTTGCACCCACGATTGTCCTATGGTGTAATGGTAGCACTACAGTTTTTGGTTCTGTCAGTGGTGGTTCGAATCCGCCTGGGACAACACAGAAATCCGCGGATTCATATTGAGTCTGCGGATTTTTTGTTTATGAAAGAAAACCTAAATTACAGTATTTATGCTTTACCAAGTACCTAAAATCCAAAAGAGATTCCTATCTATCATGGTGTTATTAGCTATCGTATTGAATACGAAAGCTACCCCTCGCGACTCTCTGGCACCAACTCCTCCTATGGGTTTCATGACCTGGAACAAGTATGAAGAGAACATTAACGAACAACTTATACGACAGATTGCAGACAAGATGGCTACTGATGGATATGCTGCAGCTGGATATAAATACATCTTTATTGACGATGCATGGCAGGGAGGACGCGACAAACGTAACAACATTATACCTGACCCTAAGAAATTCCCAAGCGGCATGAAAGCCCTTGCTGATTATGTTCACTCACGAGGATTACTATTGGGAATCTACTCAGATGCCGCTCAACTCACTTGCGCAGGCTATACTGGAAGCTATGATTTTGAAGAACAAGACGCCAAAACCTTTGCAGAATGGGGTATTGACTATCTGAAATATGATTATTGTCATGCTCCTTCCGACAGTGCTGTTGCGCACAAACGCTACAAGAAAATGGGTGATGCACTGCAAAATTCAGGACGGAGAATGGCTTTAGGCATCTGCGAATGGGGACAACTGAACCCTGAGAAATGGGCACGTCAGGCTGGTGGTTCGCTTTGGCGCATCAGCTATGACGTACGTGACATGTGGAAAGACATCGTCAAACAAGGCGGTATGGGAATCCTAGACATCATCAATATCGCCGAGCCACTCTATACTTATGCTGGTCCGGGACACTGGCTTGACATGGACATGCTGATCGTCGGGCTCGACGGGAAAGGCGGTCCATCGAGTGATCTGGGTGGCATTGGCTGCTCTTATACGGAATATCAGACACAGATGTCTATGTGGTGCATGTTCGCCTCACCGTTGGCTATGAGTCATGACATTCTGAATGAGAACGAAGCAACACGTCGTATCCTACTCAACAAGGAGATTATTGCCATCAATCAAGATGCACTTGGTGATGCAGCACGACGGATTAATTACCCTGGAACATGCCGAATTTATCTGCGCAAACTAAGTGGTAACCGTCAGGCACTGGCTATTATGAATCCTTCTGATAAGCCTCAACGCCTTCAATTCCCACTTTCCATAATCGGTAAAGAGGCACAGTACACCCTCAAAGACGTATGGGAGCACACAACAACACGCCCTCAGAAAACCTGGAAAGGTACGCTTCAGCCCCATGAAACAAAGGTTTTCATTGTTAAAGCGCCCCAAATAACAATCTGATGACTTAGATTATAAGAACTGGGAAAGGGCAACGAAGGCTTTTTGAAATAACATAACAAAAAGAGAACGCTCCCCACGTGCGAAATAAGGAATATCCCTTTATTTTCAGCTTTGTACCTATCAGATAATCAAAGAGTTACAAACAAGCTCGTAAAAGGTGCCCTTTTGCATTGTAAAAGGGCACCTTTTACACATCAAAAGGGCATGTTTTGCAATGCAAAAGAGCATCTTTTACCATGCAATATGCCACCTATTACTTTTGAGAAGACTAAAAAGTTTTACATAAGTAGAAATTAACCCACAAACAAAGTACCCACTTGTACCCATGAAAACACTATTCAACCCACTTTCATTTCCTGAAGAAAAACAATCCATCATTTGGTCATTTCTCTCCTTTTGTCTATATTTGTAATTGGAATATTTACTAATATAGACGATACATCGTACTATATAAAGCAAAAAAGCACAAGCAATGAAAGCGATAGAAATACTATTTCCAGTCTTTTTTATGATGCTTCTCGGGTGGCTAAGCAGGAAAAGAGGATGGATAACAACAGCTCAAAACGAAGGAGCAAAGTCATTGGTGTTTAACATTCTGTTCCCGTTATTGGTCTTTCATGTCCTCATGGAGGCTGAACTCTCCGCCAATTTTCTGTATGAAATAATTTTCTTAGACGTTGCATGGGTCATCATCTATCTGATTGGGAAGCGCATAGCAGGTCCTGTCAGTGGGCGATATGCACGCTTAGCCCCCTTCTTACTGATGACCTGTGAGGGCGGCAGCGTTGCCTTACCATTATACATTGCACTCGTGGGAGCCGAACATGCAGTGAACATCATCACCTTTGACGTTGCAGGAATACTCATAAACTTCGGTCTTGTACCTGCACTCATCACCAAACAGACAAGCCGTGAGGTTGCTTTCTTTCCACTTGCCAAACGCATTGTGACAGCACCTTTCATCGTTGCCGTTATCCTTGGGATTGTTGCTAACGTGCTGAACGTACAGCATTGGCTGATATTGGGGCATCTCAATACCATCTTCAGCAATACAATGTCAATGGCAACAACACCCATTGCAAGTGTCATTCTCTTCACCTTAGGCTATGGTTTCCACCTGCACTTATCACAACTGAAACCACTTTTAGCACTGAGTCTTGTGAGAATCATACTGTGCGGTGCCATCGTTGGGGGCTTTTTCCTGTTCTTCCCTGAGCTTATGGCGGTGAAAGTGTTCCTTGCTGGTGTACTACTCTACTTTGCTTGCCCTACAGGTTTCCCCGTTCCGCTACAGATAGGAGCACTCTGTAAAGATGAAGATGACGAGAGTTTCATTTCAGCTTTTATCTCAATCTTCATCGTATTGGCAATGGTAGTATACACATTTATCACATTGGACGTAATGAGAACATAGGAGAACAGAAGAAGATACAGGGGTATTTACACCTATAACATAAGCAACAAAAGGCGTAAAGTCATCCCCTTTAACTTCCCCAACTCCCTTAACTTGCAATAAAGAATACATTAAAACAAGAGAAGATATGAATGATAACGTACAGAGTCCATGGCCGGGACCGGCAGGACTGATACCCGTAACAAGCGGACGAGCTGATGATGCCAATGTCTTTAACCGCAGTTATCTTGACTCTATCCACGTTGAGATGCGTGTCATTGACGCTGTTGAGCCATCGCTAAAGACAACAATTTTCGGTGAGGAGTTCGCTTCACCCATCATGATGCCAGCCTTCTCACACTTGAATAAAGTGGGGAAAGACGGGCGTAAGCCTATGCAGGAATATGCTCGTGCAGCCAAAGAACTAAATACTTTGAACTGGGTTGGCATGGAACCTGATGAAGAATATGCAGAAATTGCAGCCGAAGGAGCTCGGACTGTGAGGATAATAAAACCATTTGCTGACCACAGTATTATCCTGAATCAGATACGTTTCGCTATCGAACAAGGTGCAATAGCTGTTGGCGTAGACATTGATCACGTTCCTGGAACAGATGGTAAATATGACGTTGTGGATGGTATTCCACTCGGACCCGTTATGCTTTCCGACCTGAAAGCGTTTGTTAAAGCTGCAGGAACAGTGCCTTTCGTAGCCAAAGGAGTACTGTCTGTACAGGACGCTGTTAAGTGTAAGGAAGCCGGATGCCAAGCCATCATCGTCTCACATCACCATGGACGCATCCCGTTTGGTATTGCTCCACTAATGGCTCTCCCAAGGATTAAGGAAGCATTAAAGGGAAGTGGCATATCAATCTTTGTTGATTGTGGTATTGATTCTGGCTATGATGCATACAAAGCACTGGCATTGGGCGCTGACGCTGTGGCTGTTGGAAGAGGTATTCTGAAGCCTTTACTGCAGCAAGGGAGCGCAGGTGTTAAGGAAAAGATACAAAAAATGAACGAGCAACTTTCGGAGCTGATGATGTACACCTGCGTGAAAGATACTCGTTCATTTGATGCTTCTGTCCTTTATCTATAGGATTTTCTTTTTTAGAATCTTAATGTGTAGCTTGGTAAAAGGCGTCTTTGTTTAAAGAGCTTGTTACCAAGCTATTTGTTGATGGGTCTGAAATGGTGATACCAGAGTAAGTTTTGATAGGCAGAACGGTACCTGTCCATGCGCTCCGCAACGATGTATAATAAGATTCCGTATGTCCCTTGAAAGGAACAAGCTTGCTGAGTTGCTGGTCAAACTTCGCAAGAAGCTGCGGATTAGATGGCAGAAGACGGTGTACATAGTCACCCATATCATAGAACATCGATGGGAGATAACCATCCATACTCTGAATACTATCCTCCGAAACAGTAGCTAATGAATTTGTAGAGTATATCTCTTTCATAACATTTGCCATCCCTTCAGCCTGTGAACAATCAATAACACTGATGGTTCCGTAAGGATAAGGAGTGCCATCATACGTATAATTAGTATAGAAATTGATGAATTCTGTGCAGATATGGTTGTAGTCTGGCTGCGTCTTTGACAGTTCTCGCCACAATAATTCATAAGGCATACCGTAAGCCATGATCTCCGTTGGACTGCCAATAATATAATGTGCATTGTTCCGAAGTTCATAAGCTACCTCAACACCAGTCATATTACAGTCGTCAAACATGATGTATTGGAACTTTCCAATACCCGAATTAGCTATTCCTTTGGCAAAGTCGGAGATATCTAACATGTAGGCACTGCCACCGAACCAACGTGTGCGAGGACCAATAAACCCTTTGTTTTCACCGAAATTAACGGCTCTTGATCTGGCTGAAGCATAGGAGCTTTCAGAGCTTGCTGGTATCCATCCCTTGCCATGACAGCCCACAATCATTGAATAAGTACGTGCTGGAGCCTCTTTCTTGACACGCTTAAGGATGGTAGTTATCCATTGTTGAGAGTTTAATTTCTTATCAGATAGTTTATTGTTGAATACTTCCAACGTGTCATCTACACATGCACCGTTCTTATATTGTACGTTGATAAGATTGCCTTTATCTACTTTTTCAGAAACAAAGACAAGCAATTTCGTGTTATGGAGTCCACCTTGTGCAACGATAGCCTTCTTTATATCCTTGAGATTTGTTTGGAAATCATTATACAAACCACTGTTACTATCAGAGTAACCCGACCATGGCATATATACAAAAATGGTATTCTCCGTCATCTGTCCATTAGGATCTACATACGGACGAGGTACATCATCATCACTGCTACAGGCTGCAAACACGAAGAGTGACATGAGCTGTAAGATAAAAAATAGTTTCTTCATATACTACGCGAGTTCGGGATAAGAAAAGGCTTGAAAAAGTTGGTAATCTCGTCAAAAATTCGTATCTTTATAGGTGAAAATCAATAGATTACAAGATTTTTGAACGATGATTACCAAGGACAAAGTTACTGAAATTTTCTGTATAATCGACGAGTTTGATAAGAATTTGAGTGCCGAATTAGCGAAAAACCTGCGTCTACCGTCCCATAACAGTGACGGCAAACGCTACCGAAACCGCAAGGGCAGACTCTCGGAAAGTGAGATTATGACCATTTTGGTATGCTATCATTTCGGCGCATATCGCAATTTCAAGGAGTATTATTTGAATTGGGTCAAAGGGGTGATGCGTCAGGATTTTCCCGACGCGGTTTCCTATAACCGCTTCGTTGAACTCATGCCAAGAGTGTTCTTTAAGATGATGCTGTTCATGAAGCTCTATGCCTTCGGCAAGTGTACGGGTATAACATTCGTTGACAGCACAATGATACCCGTATGTCACAATGTACGACGATATTACAACAAAGTCTTTGCCGGCCTCGCCAAGGACGGAAAGGGTACCATGGGCTGGTGTCATGGATTCAAGCTGCACCTGCTATGCAATGATTCTGGTGAAGTGATAACGTTCTGTCTTACAGGAGCAAATGTGGATGACAGAGATAGCAGGGTATGGACGGTATTTGCAAAGGTCTTATTTGGGAAGATCTTTGCTGATAGAGGGTACATCAAGCAGGAACTCTTTGATAGTCTGTTCAGTCAAGGTATCCAACTCGTTCATGGGCTCAAGGCTAAGATGAAGAACAAACTGATGCCTATGTGGGACAAGATTATGCTGAGGAAAAGATACATTATCGAGTGCATTAACGAACTACTCAAGAACAAAGCCAACCTTGTTCACTCAAGACACCGCTCGATACACAACTTTATCATGAACTTGTGTTCTGCCCTTACAGCATACTGCTTCTTTGAGAACAAGCCAGAGGCACTGCCAGTGTATGTGGAAAAATCAAGGCAGTTGGAACTTTTTTCATACTAAACTTATCCCGAACTCAAGTATATACTGTAATATCAAACGGAATGAATTCTAAAAATAAACCGATTTCTATCCAAAAGATTATTAAAGAGAAAAAGCCTTACCGCACCACAACAGCACAGTAAGGCTTTTTATGGTTATGAGAGATAGGCTGTTGCCTACTTCACAATAATCAATGAATAGTTCTTTTTGCCCTTCTGAACAAGCAGATACTTGCCATCTATAAGGTCATCAGCAGTAACCGGCTGGTCGAAAGCAGCAAGTTTTTCTTTATTAAGAGAGACTCCTCCACCCTTAACGAGCTTTCGCATCTCGCTCTTACTTGGGAAAATCTGCATTCCTTCTTGGTTAAAGACATCCACAGCAGGCTGACCTAACACGTCTTTTGATACCTCATAATGTGGTACATCCTTGAACACATCAGCAAAAGTTTGCTCATCTAACTGAAGTAAATCATCCTTTGTACTCTTGCCAAAGAGGATATTTGAAGCAGCAATAGCCATGTCAAGATCTTCTTGAGAGTGTACCATTCGTGTCACTTCCTCTGCCAATCGGCGCTGTAAAGTGCGTCGTCCTGGGTCCTGACGATGTTCTTCAATGAGACCATCAATGACGTCCTTCTCCAAAGAAGTGAAGATCTTGATATACTTTTCAGCATCATCATCACTGACATTCAGCCAGAACTGATAGAAAGCATATGGTGTTGTACGGTTCCGATCAAGCCATATATTGCCACTTTCTGTCTTTCCAAACTTCTTACCATCAGCCTTTGTAATGAGTGGACAAGTAAGACAATAAGCCTCAGCTTCGCTTCCTAAGGTACGACGAATAAGCTCTGTACCTGTCGTCATGTTACCCCATTGATCGTTACCACCCAACTGTAACTTGACACCATACTTCTGATACTGATACAAGAAGTCGTAACCTTGTAGCAACTGGTAGGTAAACTCCGTAAAGCTAAGCCCATCACGAGCCTCACCATTCAGGCGTTTCTGTACGCTATCCTTAGCCATCATATAGTTGACAGTGATGTGTTTACCAACCACACGGGCGAAGTCGAGGAAGGTAAAGTCCTTCATCCAGTCATAGTTATTGACCATCTCCGCCTTATTAGGCTCATTCCCATCAAAGTCAAGGAACTTACTTACCTGCTTCTTGATAGCTTCCTGGTTATGATAAAGCGTCTCTGCATCCAGCAAATTACGCTCCTGACTCTTGCCAGAAGGGTCTCCAATCATACCTGTAGCACCACCAACAAGGAGGTAAGGCTTGTGCCCACAACGTTGTAAATGGCGCAACATCATGATACCACAGAGGTGTCCGATGTGCAAAGAGTCAGCCGTTGGGTCTGTTCCCAGGTATGCTGAGACCATCTCTTTTTGAAGTAATTCTTCTGTACCTGGCATTATCTGTGCCAGCATACCACGCCAACGGAGTTCTTCTACAAAGTTCTTCATTTATGTCTTTATATTTGAAAGTTAAAGGATTTGCAAGAGATTGGTTCGTACACCATCATCTTTAAACCCTGAACTCAATATTTATATTCAATATTATTATGGCACTGGATCATATCCACTACCACCCCATGGATTGCATCTAAGTATACGCCAGATGGCAAGAGCTAACCCTTTAATAGGTCCATGTTTAAGAATTGCCTGTCGCGCATACTCCGAACAAGTTGGAGTAAAGCGGCATGAAGGTGGGGTGAAAGGTGAGATGAACTGGCGATAGAACAATATTGGAAGTATCAACAACCATGATAACCCACGTGATATACCATGTATAACAGTTAAAAGCACATCCTTAATGCCTCTGTTCTTCTCCTTTTGCATCTTACTCATATACGTTCTTCTATGCGATGAAGCAAGTTTGAGACCCTTTGTTCTACGATTATGGAATCTGATAGTTCATCAGAAAGCCATATGAATGCCATCAGGAGTTGCTTACCAGATAGTCTTTCAGCCTTCTTTGTCAGGATGTTTTTATGTTTCCTGTAGGCTTCACGCACCTGACGTTTCACCCTATTGCGCTTTACAGCACGCTTGAAACATTTCTTAGGAACACTGATTAACATCTGACTATCTAAAGGAACGGATTGTTCAAGTGATCCTTTCTCACCCTCTGTAGCGACGACATCGACCAAACGATAGACCACTTTAAGTGGGAAAACAGTGACAGCACGACTTCCACCAGTACTGAAGAGCGTGTCGATTAGCTTCTTGCTACACAACCGTTCTTCCTTTTTCAGTCCTTGATCCTGTGCCTCCATAC
The DNA here is from genome assembly GCF_055385135.1 of Prevotella histicola. Taxonomy (NCBI): domain Bacteria; kingdom Pseudomonadati; phylum Bacteroidota; class Bacteroidia; order Bacteroidales; family Prevotellaceae; genus Prevotella; species Prevotella histicola. The sequence goes on from NZ_AP043793.1 coordinate 1,348,965, forward strand.
TGTTATGTTACCAACGTCAGACTATTACTCATCCCTCTATTACGAAGGTAGAGTTACCATTATGATGGTTAAACCTTACTTTTCTAAATAAGCACGAAGCGCACCTGTCATCGAAGGATACTCCTTTGAAGGTGCCTGTAAGTCGAGTTTCAACCCCTGAGCCTCAACCTCTTTGGCTGTAGCTGGGCCAAAAGCAGCTATCTTTACGTCCCCTTGAGTGAAGTCAGGGATGTTCTCTTTCAGCGCTTTAACGCCTGTTGGGCTAAAGAAAACAAGCATATCATAATCAAATTCCTTTACTTCCTCCTCTGTAAGGTCATTGCTTACCGTACGATACATCACACATTCTCTGTGCTTTAGCTTGTTTGCATCCAACAAAGAGGATACTGCATCAGTATGAACAGAGCTTTGAGGGACGAGGAACTTCTCTCCTTTATGCTTCAACATGGTTGGTATCAAACTGTCAATCTTGCCCGTTGTACCGAAAAACACTTTGCGTTTACGATACTGAACATACTTCTGAATATACAGTGCTATCGTTTCAATGACACAGAAATACTTCATATCTTCAGGAATAGTGATACGCATTTCCTTGGCAAGGTTAAAGTAATTGTCAACAGCATGACGTGAAGTGAATACCACTGCAGTATAGTCTAACAGGTTAATCTTCTGCTGACGGAACTCTTTTGCAGATAGTCCTTCTACCTTAAAGAATGGTCTGAACACCATTTTTACCCCTAAATCCTTCTCGATATCGTAATAGGGCGACTTATCACTTGATGGTTTTGGCTGTGAAACCAATATCTTTTTTATCATCGTTGTCCTAAAAGTTTTTTATCAAATAGTTATCTGTAATCATCAAAACACCCCATAATGCCAACGCCGGCATCACTTCGAGCGCACAAAAGTACAAAAATATTTGCAGACTTGCCCCTGATCTCTTGAAAAAGATGGCGTAACACTTATAAAAGGAAAGCATTTTAATAAAGATTATTACAAATAATGTATAAATCAATGCAGCCTGTAGTGAAAGGGAAAAGTAAACCTGCAACAGTACCAAAGGGAATAGTAGAACACCTTCCAGAGAGGTTAGGAAAAGCCATGTCTTCGACCATTTCCCCCTATCTTTCCGACTAAAGAACACCCAATTAACAATACCATAGATGATATTTTTCAGTATGAAGTAAGCTATAAAAGCTGTAAAAAATACTCCAATCGTCAGTAACTGGGAATCAGAATCTAATCTTCCGCGTTCTCCTCCACGTGTAAAGAAGTAATAAATAATACTCAACAGCAATGAAGTCTGCATGACCAGGAACAGATGAAAACGCACTTCATACGTTGTTTCTGTGACATTTGCATTGCTTCGTGATACATGGAAGAAGCTCTTTATCTGCTTAAGGATGAAGTTTCTCGATACCGAAAACGCTATCATTGCCATCACAAAGCACCCCAGAAGCAAAGCTGTCACGGTGTTATCATTACTCACGGCATAAGGAGATGGAGTCCCTAAGACTCCATCAGTATGCCTATTTCCAGGACTCATCTTGAAGTATTTACTCCCTTTAAAGTATCCTTCTTCTTCAAAATGAACATCTGTAAGCCGAAAAGTCTTCTGCTTTTTCGGACGCAGCAACCCTAACGAGTCAGGTTTCTGACTTGTTTTCGCCACAGAATCAACTGTCGTCTTCTGCCCTTTCGTGAGTGTTGACCTCAACAAAAGAGAAGGACGAACTATGGTATCGGTTGCTGGCATGCGTTAAATCAGAGCCCGAAAGCCTTCTTTATGTCCCCAACTCGGTCGAGTTTCTCCCAAGTAAAGAGTTCAACATCAACCGTTTTTGTCGTATGATAACGGCTTGTAAAGGTCTTCTTCACCACTTCATTCGCACGCCCCATGTGTCCATAAGCTGCCGTCTCAAGGTACATTGGCTGACGAAGTTTGAGGGTTCGTTCAATAGCCTTTGGTCGAAGATCAAAGAGTTGCTTTATTTTCTCTGCTATTTCTCCATCAGATAAGTTCACCTTTGAACGTCCATAAGTGTTTACATAGACGCTAACTGGCTCCGCAACACCAATGGCATAAGCCAACTGTACGAGGATTTCGTCACTCACACCAGCTGCAACCATGTTCTTTGCTATGTAACGTGTGGCGTAAGCAGCCGAACGGTCAACCTTACTAGAGTCCTTTCCAGAGAAAGCACCACCACCATGTCCACCTTTACCTCCGTAGGTATCCACGATGATCTTACGTCCTGTCAGACCAGTATCACCATGTGGTCCGCCAATAACGAACTTACCTGTAGGGTTAACAAGATACTTAATACCATCCTTAAACAGTGCCAATACCTTCTCAGAAGCAATCTGTGCCTTCACTCTTGGCATGAGAATCTCTATCACATCCTTACGAATCTGCTCCAACATCTCAGCATCTGCCTTCAATTGTGCCTCACGTGAGTCATCTTTTGGCTGTATAAAGTCATCATGTTGGGTAGAAACAACTATCGTATCTATGCGCTGTGGGATATTATCATCACTGTATTCCACTGTCACCTGACTCTTTGAATCAGGACGAAGGTAAGTCATTTGCTTCCCTTCCTTACGTATATCAGCCAACGTTCGCATAATCAGATGTGCCAAATCGAGCGTAACTGGCATGTAATTGTCCGTCTCATTACAAGCATAACCGAACATCATACCCTGGTCACCAGCCCCCTGGTTCTCATCATCACCATTGTCAACGCCACGGTTTATATCATCACTTTGCTCATGAATAGCCGAAAGAACACCACAGCTATTACCATCAAACTGATATTCAGCCTTGGTATAACCGATGTTATTGATGGTCTTACGTGCTATGGTTTGCAAATCAACATACTCTTCAGAGCGTACTTCGCCCATGATGATAACCTGCCCTGTCGTATTAAAAGTCTCTATAGCGCAATGCGCATGCTCGTCATAAGCCAAGAATTGGTCGAGCAAAGCATCACTTATCTGGTCGGCAACCTTATCAGGATGTCCCTCTGATACAGATTCCGATGAAAACAAATATGCCATATTTTATTCCTTATTTAATTATCCACATTTAGTTTAAGGGTGCAAAGTTACTGCAAATTAACGGGATAACAAAATAAGAACTTAAGATTTATACATTATTATAAAGAGGATTATAAGCCACTATCAAGGGCACATAAGGGCTTTATCAAAAGAGAAAAAGGAGTGATTTGTTACCCGACAAACACTCCTTTTTCTCCTATAACAGCAGATATCTAACGTTCCCAAGCCTATTTTACAAGCATGAATCCTTCTGTTGTGAATGTGCCACAAGGAAGACCTTGCTCGTTAATAAGGTTAGCCCGTGTGAAAGGTTGCCAACCATAACGGACATTTATAGGCTCTTTCACCTTGTCTATACTGCTAACATCCACCGTATCAGGTCCACTTATCACAGCTTGTGCAGGATAGAAGATACCGTCTGCGCCTGCTATTTCAAACCCACACAACGCTCCTTTCCGTACAGAAAGGGCTTTCGCATGCGAGAATTGGAGTCTAAGACCACCGGGAATCTTCGACATCTGAACTAAAAATGGACCTTCCGACTCTACAGAATGACCATAAGTATGATTCAAAGCCTGCAGCGCAAGACGTTCTCCCACAGGTGCTTTATTGATGTAATGGACATCCAGTGAGTCTCCTAAGTCACTCGTTACAGCCATCCACGTTCGTGGTTGCGTCTGAGATAAAACCATTTGTGACTGTCGGAAACGCGGCCATGACCTACGATTCAGACTTGACAGCTGTGCAAAATAGAAGGGAACATCTGCAGAAAGGAACCGTCTCCAACTCTTTTCAAGCAATGAGAAGAGTCGTTTATGTAGCTCCACGTTATGTGCATTCGACTCTCCTTGATACCAGACAACACCCTTAACGGTGTAACCTGCCAATGGTAGCATTGCCGTTTCAAACATATAGGCTGGTACATAAGGGTGACGTTGCAACGGATTGGTACTTGCACTAATATTCCGCAATGCCCTTTCACGTGCCCATTTCATCCCAAAATCACCATGATACCAATCACGTAGGACGGCAGGAAAGTCCCATTCAAGTGTATGACGGTCTATCCATGACTCTGTAGTCGTTCCTCCTACGGCATTACAGATGACTCCTATTGGTACTTTTAGACTATCTGCCAGCATCTTTCCAAAGTGATAAGCCACTGCAGAAAAGCCTGATAAAGACTCACGAGAGCAGCGTTCCCATGGACCAATGCGCATGGATTGATGACGATTCATCGAGTCACAGACCGCAGCCGACCACTGTACGCCATTTGTTGGATAGAGAGCTGACATCTGAAAGAGATGTAACAACGGCTGATTATCCGCCTCTGCCAAATCTTCTTTAGCGTTTTGTGTTGCAGAAACAGGCATCTCCATGTTCGATTGTCCTGAGCAAAGCCACACCTCCCCCACATAGATACCCTTCAGTTTAATGGTCTTTCCCCCAGCTGTTATCACTGCTTCATACGGTCCTCCTGCCTCCATCTTCGGCAAAGTGGCAGTCCAACGCCCCATACCAGAATACTCCACAGTAGCTGTCTTGCCCGCAAACATCACCTTCACCTGCTCCTTTCCGTTGACTTTCCCATGAAAAAGGATGGGCTCACCACGCTGAAGGACCATTCCGTCAGTATACAATGGCATCAGACTCAGCCCACCATAGTCTCCCGTAATAGCCTTAAACACGGTCTGGGCTATTATCCCTGCACCTTCTGCATTGGGATGAATAGCATCTGCAAAGAGGTCGGGACGACTGTAAAGGGGTGTATGAAGATCTATCAATCCTACGCTCTCAGCCTTCGCTATCTGCTTGACATGCTCCTGAATCAGCTCCTGCCAATCACGCGTACCACTCTCAAAACGAGCATGTCGGTCGAAGATTGGTGTCAATAGGCACACGTAAATCTTTGCTTTGGGGTTTGCTTTTCGGAAAGAATGGATAAGATTGATATAATCTTGATTGAACTCTTCTGCGTATTCAGGCCAGTTACGAGGGTCAGTATCATTCAGTCCGAGGTGTATAACAACGACATCAGCCTTGAAATCCAACGCTTCCTTATATTCTTTCTGTTCCACATAAGGACGATGCCCGTGCCTTAGCAGTGTTGCTCCAGAGTGTCCAAAGTTGCGCACCTCATATCCTTTCCCCAACAAACGTTGCAACTGAGCAGGGTAACAAGCCGTCTCTCGGTTTTCGATTGTCAGTCCCCACGTCACACTATTGCCCACACATGCCACCTTGACCTTGCTCCCTGCCAGAGCCGTCAACGTCATCATGAAGAGCCAAAACACGAAAAATAAATTCTTCTTCATAAGCATTTTTTCATCAATAAGGTCATCCCACCTCAATTAGTAATACAGTTTATTTGCAAGAATTACTTAATTTGTCAGCAAAAACAAGTATAGAATAAAAGTCATTAGGAACTGTCTACAAACTGTATCTATACTTTTTTTGACGCATTCAGCATCAATGATGCAAAGTAAAGTCCCAGCCTGAACAAAAACTTTCCCATCATTGAGGCATTACGAAATAGTATTACAAAACAAAAGAGTCTATTACCTCTAAAACGAACAATAATTATTAAAAATGCATTTCGTAACACATAGATTATCAAACAGTTACAAAGAGGCTTGTAAAAGACGCCCTTTTACGTTGCAAAAGACGCCCTTTTGATGTGTAAAAGATGCCCTTTTGCAATGCAATATATGCCCTTTTACAATGCAAAAGAGCATAGATTAAAAACCACTTGTGATTTTATTTGACATTAAGAGTTACTTAAAGCTGTTCTGAATGATACGAATTAAGGCTGAATTCCCTATAAGGAATTCAGCCTTAACCTACGTTTTATCAAAGAATATCGTTGCTATGAGCAATCATTCCATGTGATATTGCTTACTTCGCTGGAGTCATAACAACCTCAGCATGGTTGCCTGCACTAACGAGTTGCTTAAGATAAGCAGCGATCTTTGCTGGCGTCAGCGCCTCAACAGCAGCCTTATAACCACTCTGGAAGTCGATACCTGTCCACACATACTCGTCAATAACATCCATCCAATGGCTGTTGCTCTTTGCGGAAAGCTCAGCCTGTTTCAACATGAAGTCCTTCACTTTCTGAACCTTATCAGCATCCATCTTCTCACAGTTCTCCTTCATTCCTTCAGCAAGAAGCTTCAAAGCTAAGTCTGATTTATTAGGATCCATCGGGCAGAAAGTCTGAATCAAAGCATAAGCCTTGTCTCCACGACGCTGCAAAAGACCACCTGCACTCACAGAATAAGCAGCACTTGCATCCTCACGAATGTTCTTTAAGTAAACCATTGAGAGCACTTGACCAGCTGCATCAGTGAGAACATCATTCTCAACAGTGTAAGGCATTGGTGCAAACCACTGTTCGAAAGCTATTGCCTTTGGTGTTTCTGACTTACGAGTGAACTTGTTTTCGAGTTTACCTGTTGCATAAGCAGGCGTCTCTTTCCAGTCCTCAGCCTTTCCCTTAGGCAGACATCCAATGTATTTCTCAATCAAAGGACGAAGTGTAGCCTCATCAAAGTTACCAATAAAGTAATAAACAAACTGACCAGGACTTGCATATCTCTCTTTCCATATCTGCAGGATACGGTCATAATTCACGCCTTTCAACGTATTCAAAGACATCGGTGCGTAACGTGCTTCATGCCCATAGATGGTGTTGGTAAGTGAGTCTGAGAAGACACTCTCTGGTGAAAGATCCTTATTCTTCAGTGCTAATTCCAACTGAGACATCATTGCTTTATAAGAATCTTCATCCTTTGAGATAGCTGTAAAGTTAAGATAGAGAAGCTGCATCATCGTCTCTATATCCTTTGGAACACATGAACCTGACAGCATCTGATAGAAGTTCGACATAGCACAGTTGACAGAAGCCTGCTTTCCTGACAGTGCTTTCTGAAGGTCTTGGTGTGAGAAGTCACCCAATCCGCTATATCCCAAGACACCATCAAACAACTGTAGATTATCATAATCAGCCTTTCCGTAAAGACTCTTACCGCCCTTTGATATAGCTTGGAACAGCACTTCATTGTCCTTGAAGTTAGTCTTTTTCAGGATAACACGTGCACCATTGCTTAATGTCAGTTCCTTATAACCGAGTGTATTGTTCTCTTTTACGCCAACAATCTTACCTGCTTTAGGGAGTTTCTTCTCATCCAACAGTGGCTCTTGCTTCACGTTGTCAACGTAAGGTGTTAGCTTCTCTGCACGAACAGCCTTGATAGCTTGCGCCATCTGAGCCTCTGTAGGATAAGTCTTTCCTGCTTTCTCCTGCTCAAAGATAAATGCAACAAAGTTGCTGTCATGGTCTGTTATCAGCTCCTTTGCATAGTTATTGATGACGTTCACATTCAGTGCAGGCATCTCAACGAGCTGTTTCATGATCTGATACTCATCCTCCTTGCTTGGAATAGGCTCATTGGAGAGATAGTGATCACGCAGTTCATCACCATACTGACTGTTCTTTATCTTGTTACGATTGACGTAATTAGCTTCCAATTGAGACAAGTATTCAGCCTTCATACGAGCAAACTCACCAGCAGTAAAGCCGTATTGACGTACGCGCTGAGCCTCACGATAGATGGCAGCCAGTGCTTCTATGTCCTTACCTTCCTTAGCTGTTGCATCCATAGAGAAGGCATCTTTTGTCTTAGAGAGTAGGTATGTACCGTCATCAGCTGATGCATTGACGAAAGGACAGTCTGCTTTCTGTGACAATTCCTTCAATCGCTGATTCAGCATCATGGCTATAATGTTCTTCGCATACGAGTCAATGAAGTAACTTTGATCGTTCTTCATCTCGTCAGGGAAGACGTCATGCTTCATAGCGAAGCCTACATAGCTATATGGCATCTCCTTGTCTTTTCCGAAAACGTAGATAGCATCCTTGGTGTCTGGCACCTTTTCATCAACTACCTGTGCTGCATTGGCTGGTACGACAACACCATTCCAAAGCTTCTTTATCTCCTTTTCAACATGGTCAACATCCACGTCACCTACAACAATGATACACTGATTGTCTGGACGATACCACTTCTTGTAGTAGTCACGTAGGTCTTGATAAGGGAAATGGTCCACAATACTCATCAAACCGATAGGCATTCGGTAACCATACTTAGAGCCTGGATAGAGCTTTGGGAGAACTTCTTCGTAGATACGCATGATAGGTGAACGGCTCAACTGCCACTCTTGGTGAATCACACCACGTTCCTTGTCAATCTCCTTGTCGGCAAGTGTAAGGCCGTTTGACCAGTCTTTCAAAATCAACAAGCATGAATCAAGAGCTGTCTGACGCTTTGTTGGCACGTCACAGATGCGATAAACGGTCTGATCAATGCTGGTATAAGCATTCAAGTTATTACCAAACCCAACGCCTAAGGAGCGTGTATACTCCAAAATAGTAGAGTCTGGGAAATGCTCAGAACCATTAAATGCCATGTGTTCTAGGAAATGAGCCAAGCCACGTTGCCTGTCATTCTCTTGAATAGAACCCACACGCTGAGCTATATAGAAGTTTGCTACGTGTTCAGGCCAGTCATTGTGGAGGATGTAGTAAGTCAAGCCGTTGCTAAGCTTACCCTGTCTTACGTTCTTGTTGACTGGTATTGGCCCCATCTGCTGGGCATATGCCATACCAACAACAAATAGTAAGACGATAAAAAGTAACTTTCTCAGTTTCATTTTAATTCTTAATTTGATATTGAATATTAATTATTGTGGCGCAAAGATACATAAAAAAATATTACGCTCATTCGTTTTTCATGGTTTTTATGTATTGCTTTTCCTAATTGAAATGGTTTTTTAATAGCACCAACATAGGCTGTCCACAACGTAACTTTAGCGTGATAAGGACACCAATAGTACAGGTATGAATATCTCGGATATAAACTCTAAGATCGTAGAACAAGGATTAGATGACACACATGGATAACTAAAAAAGACGGAATACAGAATGAGAAATGCTATCCTAAGACCAGTCTAACTCCAACGAAAAAGTTCCATAAACACTTACTTAGGATAGCTATTTTACAATAAATGAAGCACAATATTATTTGAAAATAGATTATTTATTCTAAACAATTTGGCAAGAACAAAGGGAGAGAATATAGCCTGTCTGCCCCGTAATGACCCTATGCTTAAAGTAACGGAACACCCTTTAGGAATAGGTTTATTCTGACTCTTCTTCATGTTCAAGCTTGTATTGGATGTTGCGAGGATGATGTTCCAGTATCTCCTGACGAAGAGTAGAGGTGTCTATATGGGTATAAATCTCTGTAGTACCAATGCTTTCATGACCTAACATAGCCTGTATAGCACGTAAATCAGCACCTCCCTCAAGCAAAGAAGTGGCAAAGGAGTGTCGAAGAGTGTGTGGAGAGATGGTCTTTTTAATACCTGCTTCAGCTGCATAACGCTTGATCATGATGAGAATCATCGTACGTGTGAGGTGATGACCACGCCGATTAAGGAAGACATAATCCTCTTCCCCAGGTTTTATAGACATCTCATTGCGCATGGAAAACCAATAATTTAATTCTTCCAAAGCACGTGGAGATATCGGAACAAGGCGTTCTTTAGACCCTTTTCCCATGACACGAATGAACTGTTCATCAACATAAAGATTGGAAAGCTTTAGGTTTATGAGCTCAGAAACACGCAGTCCACATGAGAAAAGAACCTCGATAATAGCACGATTGCGGTGCCCTTCCCATTTAGAAAGGTCAATGGCCTGTTCTAAAAGGTCAACTTCTGCTGTCGACAACACCTCTGGTAGATGGTTGGGTTGCTTAGGTGACTCCAAGAGTTCGGTGGGATCGTCTTCCATATAACCATCAAGAACTAAGAAACGATAGAACTGTCGCACCCCACTCAGTATGCGTGCTAACGAACGAGGTCCAATACCAAGATCGGAGATGGAAGCTGCAAAATGCTCCAACTGTTCCAACTTCACTTCTGTTACATGAACCTGTTCTGCAGCAAGATAGCGTACGAGCTTATCCAGATCACGCATATAGGCATCTAAAGTGTTGACGGAATAACCTTTTTCCAACTTGAGATAGCGCCTGTAACGACTGACAATATCCTTCGAATCCTTGCCTGTTTCCATTTAATTTCTTATTTTTGCATACTGTTGTATAACACAAAAAAGCACCACAAGACCAATGTGGCTTGATGCAAAGGTACATCAGAAAAACAATATTTCAGAAGAAAGAGACATGAAAGTAATCATTATCAATGGTCCAAATCTTAACTTACTTGGTACTCGTGAGCCAGGGATATATGGTACAGAGACCATGGAATCATATCTGACAACACTAAGGAAACGTTATCCAAGTGTAGAAATTGAATACTATCAAAGCAATGTCGAGGGGGAACTCATCAATAAAATGCAGGAGGTTGGTTTCTCTTATGATGGCATTATACTAAATGCTGGGGCTTATACTCATACAAGTATTGCTTTACTTGACTGTATCCGAGCCCTCCAGATACCTGTTATTGAGGTACACATAAGCAATGTAAACAATCGAGAAGAGTTCCGCCGACACTCCATAATAGGTCCAGGATGCAAGGGAACTATACAAGGATTTGGACTGGACAGTTACCGATTGGCTATCGAAGCACTCTTGACTCTTAACCCATAGAGCTTATTCCCTAAAAGGAAACAACACGATATGACTACTCTCAACACGTACACTCCACTCGAAGAAGAAGCTGGGGCAGATGAATATCTTGCAGCACATATAGATCCAGAAGGTGACTATCTGTACCGACTTTACCGTGCTACGAACATTCATACGATACATGGACGCATGGCAAGTGGGCATCTTCAGGGTCGACTTCTGAAGATGTTAGTACACATGATACGCCCAAAGAACATTCTGGAGGTTGGAACTTTCAGTGGCTACTCTGCCATTTGCATGGCTGAAGGCTTGGAGGAAGGTGGGAAACTATACACCTTTGAGATCAATGATGAGATGGAAGACTTCACACGTCCGTGGATAGAAGGATCGCCAGTAGCCGACAAAATAGACTTCAGAATTGGTGATGCTGCCGAAGAAGCACCTAAGCTGGGTATTCTGTTTGATATGGCTTTCGTAGACGGAGACAAACGGACATACGCTGAAATGTATGAGAAACTGTTGCCTATCATACGTCCTGGTGGATATATTCTTGCTGATAACACGCTTTGGGACTGGCATGTTATTGACCCAACATACGATCATGACCATCAAACTATTGGTATCCGACGATTCAATGACCTTATTGCAAAGGACAAACGGGTAGAGAAAGTTATCCTTCCTCTACGTGATGGACTTACATTAATACGCAAGAAACCTGGTGCTTTTACAGATTCTAACGAATATAAAAAGAGGTAATTTGCAACACATCAGCATATCACTGTCAATGCTTATTACTATTTAAAGTTTGCTGAATAATCAAACTTTCAGTACCTTTGCAGTAAATATAAGATAAATAACAACGATGCAAGAAACAAGACAACACCGTATATCACGACTCCTACAGAAAGAGTTGGCAAGTATATTCCAGACACAAACACGCCTTATGCATGGTGTTCTGGTCAGTGTGACAAACGTAAAAGTTAGCCCAGATCTCAGTATCTGTACGGCTTACCTTAGTATCTTCCCCTCAGAAAAGGGTGAGGAACTGCTAAAGAATATCAATGCAAACGAAAAGACAATACGTTATGAACTGGGACAACGCATACGTAATCAAGTACGTATCATCCCAGAACTGCGCTTCTTCATTGACGACTCACTCGACTATTTAGAGCATATTGATGAGCTTCTGAAGAAGTAATAACTCTCTTATCATCGTATAACCAGCTGAAATGAACTTCCCTTTTTTCATTGCCCGACGCTATCTCTTCTCAAAGAAGAGTACACATGCCATTAATGTTATTAGTCTGATCTCTGTCCTCGGAGTGGCTGTAGCAACAATGGCATTGGTCGTTGTATTGAGTGGATTCAATGGGTTCTCTGATCTTGTTGCGTCCTTCTTCACTAACTTCGACCCACAACTGAAGATTGAAGCAGCAAAAGGGAAAGCTATGAAGGCTAACGATCCTTTATTAATTAAGGTGAAACATCTGCCGGAAATAGAAGTAGCTACAGAGTGTATAGAGGACCAAGCACTGGCGGTTTATCACGATAAACAAGCTATGGTGACCGTAAAAGGTGTACAAGAGAACTTCGATTCACTGACACATATCAGTAATATCCTTTATGGAGATGGGGACTTCACACTACAAGTAGCCAATCTACAGTATGGCATTCTGGGTATCCGACTGGCACAAGACCTTGGAACTGGAGTGACATGGCCTGATTATTTACAGATATATGCACCACAAAGAGAGGGACAATATGACGCTTCTGATCCAACAAATGCTTTCGTAAAAGACTCATTAGTGTCGCCGGGTGCATTATTCCAAGTAAAGCAAATGAAGTATGATAAAGGCTATATCATAACGTCATTAGCTTTCGCTCGCCATATATTCAACCGACAGGGGGAGATTACTTCGCTTGAGTTACGTATGAAACCTGGCGTGGATATCGACAATACAAAGAAGGAAATACAAAACCTATTGGGCGATAAATATAAGGTGTTAGACCGATACGAACAACAAGCTGACACGTTTAATATCATGCGCATTGAGAAGCTTTTTGCTTATATCTTCTTGACGTTTATTCTCATGGTTGCCTGCTTCAACATCATAGGATCACTCTCTATGCTCATCATCGACAAGAAGAACGATGTGATAACTCTGCGCAATCTCGGTGCTACCGATGGACAAATACGTCGTATCTTCCTATTCGAAGGTAGAATGATATCAGTTGCCGGAGCTATAATAGGTATTGCTCTCGGACTTCTACTCTGCTGGCTACAGCAGGCATATGGACTTGTTCAACTTGGAGATCAGGCTGGGAACTTCGTTGTCAATGCTTATCCTATCAGCGTTCATCCAGAAGATATTATAGTAATCTTCGTCACTGTCATTCTTGTTGGTTGGCTCTCCGTATGGTATCCCGTACGTTATATGAGCCGCAAGTTCACGAAGGAGTAGGACATCTCTCGCCTATTGACTAACAACTATAAACCTAAACAATATGACTGAAAACCTAAACGACAAAATAATCATCTATCAAAGTGAAGATGGTAAGACCCAACTTGATGTAAAGTTGGAAGGAGAGACCGTGTGGCTTACACAGGCACAGATGGTTGAACTCTTTCAATCCAGTAAAGCAACGATTAGCGAGCATATAAAACACATCATAGAAGATGATGAGCTCGATGCTAACTCAACTGTTCGGAAATTCCGAACAGTTCAACAAGAGGGCAAACGGCAAGTTTCTCGTATAGTCGCTTATTACAATCTTGATATGATAATATCCGTGGGATATCGTGTAAATACAAAGCGTGGTATCCGTTTCCGTCAATGGGCAAACTCTGTTCTTAAGCAATATCTTGTCAAAGGCTATGCTATCAACGAGAACATTCGCAAACATCAGATTGCAGAACTGCGCCAACTCATACAAGTATTAGGCAGAGCCATTCAGCAACAACCTGCAAAGACGACGGACGAAAGCAATGCGCTCTTTGATGTTGTAGTAGACTATACCTACGCACTCGACACACTCGATAACTATGATTACCAGCGACTCCATATTGCTAAGACAACGAAAGAAGAACCCTTCCATGCCACATACGAGAATGCTATGCACGAGATAGATGTTCTTCGACAGAAGTTTGGTGGTTCTGCACTCTTTGGTAATGAGAAGGATGAGTCCTTCAAAAGCTCTATCGGACAAATCTATCAAACCTTTGATGGCACGGAACTATATCCGAGTGTGGAGGAGAAAGCGGCTATGCTTCTCTATCTTGTCACTAAGAACCACTCTTTCAGTGATGGTAACAAACGCATTGCAGCCACCCTCTTCCTATGGTTTATGAACAACAATGCCATCCTCTATCATCCCGATGGCACCAAACGAATTGCTGACAACACACTCGTTGCCCTCACCCTAATGATAGCTGAGAGTAAAACAGAAGAAAAGGATATAATGGTAAAGGTAGTGGTGAATCTTATCAACCAAGCCAATTAGTAAATACAGTAAGAGAAATACAGCACAAAGCAAAGCTATAATATAGAGTCTATTATATGCTTTTTCACCCTAAACTAATAAAATTATAGTATAGAAACGGGTTGTTGAAGAAAGTTTTTTATATATTTGCAACAGAGAACAAAAGTACAAGCCAATGAGTTGACAAGAACGTTCCAATTACTAATTATAACACAAAAGAGAAACAATGAAAAAGACTATTACAATCGCACTACTCGCTGTAGCAGTAATAGGTGCAACATTTGTTTTATCATCATGCAGTAACAAAAAAGATGATGACTGGATTATTGAACGCAGGCCAGATCCTGTAACAATTGACCTTTCAAAGGTATTTACTAATGGCATGCCTAAAGAGGTGGATAGTATGACTATCCAAACAGATGACAGAGGATTGGTTACAGGCATTAAGACTAAGGATGAAACGGTATCTTTCAAATACAATAACACAAAAACACGTGCTATTGTAATCCCAAATGTCTTCATGAAAGTAGAACGTAATGGAGATACAACGGTCTACATAATGTTCCTGGGCAAAAATGGATTTGTTAGAGGATGCATGAAAGAACAAAAAGAAAACACAAAGGAAGATACATGGTATTTCACTTATAACGATAATGACCAGCTGACCAATATAACCCATTCAGCAGATATAAACAAAATCTTTACATTGACTTATAAAGATGGCAACATCTCTGAAATAGAGACAAAAACTATCCTCTCTCCAGCAACGACAAAACAAAAAGACACTTGCAAAGTTGCTTATACGTCAACAGCCACTCCTACTCCTATAGTGAACAAGGGCAACATTATGCTTTTTAATACAACGTTTGGAATTGACATGGGTGCAATAAGATACGCCTACTATGCAGGATTACTTGGAAAAGCAACAAAGAACTTGCCTGTACAGCTTATTGATAAGAACGGCAACAAAAACAACTTTACGTGGACTGTCAATAGTAATGGTTTCCCAACAGCAATGACAAGTGGTAGCCATCAATACAAGTTCGGGTGGTAAAAAACGAGTTCTGTATCATTACATATAATTATCATCACCCTTCTATATAGTACACTCGGAAAGTAATTCTATAGGGGGTACTTTCAAGCCATAGCTCTCAGACCATACACCACACTGGTCTGAGAGCTTTTCTTTTGCTTTCTACTCCCCAAACTCATATCTTTACCCACGCAAAAAAGTATAAATACACAGATTACTACATAGCTTATCCTTGCAAAGCGGACAACGAACCAGTATCTTTGCAGCAGGTATCACGAATGATTTTCATGAAAAGAAAATCATCAACATTGGCTCACGTTATCGCAAGATGTTTAAAAAGGCATAAGCAGAAGGCAGTAAACATATCGAGGGAAATGGCACATTACCATTGTAAATTAGATTAAGCCCGGCGATAATTCAATAGCATAGAAACACAAAAAAGCCATTCCCAACCCTTTACAGAGTTTAGGAATGGCTTTTATTTATTGATTAGTCCTCAGACTGTTTTTATCCAATCCACTTCACATAAGCGAAGTCCTGACGGTGTGGCAATAAGTCGTTCTTCGGGAACATACGTACAGCCCACTTGTAAGCACCAGCCTCACTAGCTTCAAAAGTAGCCTCGAAGGTGTAGTTATTACCTTCGGTTTTCACCAGCTTGAACGGTATTACCTTGTGAATGTTAACATCATCAATTGGAGCATTGTTCAAGAAAACAAGCTCAAGACCGATAGCATTGTTCAGTCCTTGTTCGTCAATCGTGTAGCTAACTTTCACCTTATGGCCTGTTGACAAATCTTGTAGAGCATCCTCATTCTTTGATACTACATAGATACTGTCCCAACGTTCAGCAACAGATTCTTTCCAAGCAGCAATCTCCTTGGCAAGTTTATTGTCATTAGCCTCGAGCTTATGAGAACGCTTAGCCTGACTCTCATAGAACTTGTCATAGTAGTCATCAAGCTGACGCTTCATTGTATAGTGAGGAGCGATAGTTGCAATAGAGTTCTTTACAACCTTCACCCAGTCTTCTGAGTAGCCCTTCTTCTTATCCTTATTGAAATAAAGTGGAGCTATTTCATTCTCAAGCAGACTATAGATTGTTGCCGCATCAAGCTGATCCTGATAGCCCTGGTTCTGATAGGTACGCTTCTCTGGCAATGCCCAGCCAGCACCCTCGCGATAACCTTCAACCCACCAGCCGTCGAGAACTGAGAGGTTAACAACACCGTTCATCTCTGCTTTCTCACCAGATGTACCACTTGCCTCGAGTGGACGAGTTGGTGTATTCATCCAGATATCAACACCAGAAACGAGACGACGAGCCAACTGCATATCGTAATCCTCAAGGAAGATAATCTTACCGAGGAACTGAGGCATACGTGAAATCTCAAAGATACGCTTGATAAGTCCTTGACCTGCGCCATCAGCTGGGTGAGCTTTACCAGAGAAGAAGAAAAGAACAGGACGCTCTGGGTTGTTAACAATCTTCTCCAAACGATCAAGATCAGTAAAGAGAAGGTGTGCACGCTTATAGGTAGCAAAGCGACGACAGAATCCAATCATCAAGGCGTTAGGGTTGATCTTCTCAAGAATTGATACCACTTTAGCTGGGTCACCTTGGTTGCGGAGCCACTGCTTGGTGAATTTATCACGGATATACTTGATTAGCTTCTGCTTCAATGCCATACGTGTCTCCCAGATTTCAGCATCTGGAACATTGTAGATAGCATGCCATAATTGCTCATTGCTCTGGTCGCTCATGAAGCTCTTATCGAAGTATTTATCGTAAACCTTACGCCATTCTGTAGCTGTCCATGTTGGGAGGTGTACACCATTGGTTACATAACCTACAGTATTCTCCTCTGGGAAATAACCCTTCCACAATGGAGCAAACATCTGCTGACTTACCCAACCATGAAGCTTTGACACACCATTGATATCCTGACAGGTGTTACAAGCAAAGGTACTCATACAGAAACGTTCGCTGTGATCGTCTGGATTGGTACGACCCATACCGATAAACTCATCCCAAGAGATACCGAGTTTAGCAGGATAATCACCCATATACTTGCCGAAGAGCTCTTCGTCGAAGTAGTCGTGACCTGCTGGTACTGGAGTGTGAACGGTATAAAGTGATGAAGCACGTACAAGCTCCATAGCCTGATTAAATGTCAGGCCTCCGTCAATGTAATCGCAAAGACGCTGAAGATTACAAAGTGCTGCGTGACCTTCATTGCAGTGGTAGATATCTTTCTTGATACCAAGTTTCTGCAAAGTAAGGATACCACCGATACCAAGCAGAATCTCTTGTTTCAGTCGGTTTTCCCAATCACCACCATAGAGAGAGTGAGTGATAGGACGGTCAAACTCTGAGTTCATATCGTTATCTGTATCGAGTAGATAGAGTTTGATGCGACCAACATTCACACGCCATACAAGTGCATGTACCTGATAGTTACGATAAGGTACGTCAACAACAACCTGATTGCCGTTCTCATCAAGCTCGCGCTCAATAGGAAGAGAATTAAAGTTCTGGGCATCATATTTTGCAATCTGCTGTCCATCCATAGAAAGACTCTGTGTAAAATAGCCATAACGATAGAGGAAACCAACAGCACAAAGATCTACGTTTGAGTCGGAAGCTTCCTTGATATAGTCGCCTGCCAAGATACCAAGACCTCCAGAATAAATCTTTAGAGCCTGATTCAGACCAAACTCCATACAGAAGTAGGCAACAGAAGCACGCTTCTTATTAGGCTTAACAGCCATATAAGCACGGAACTTCTTATAGACGTCATTCACCTGTTTCATCAGTTTCTTGTCCTTTACGATAGCTTCTTTGCGATCATAGCTGAGACGCTCCAGCAATAGGACAGGATTATGACCAACCTCCTCATAAAGCTCTTCATCAAGAGCCTTAAACATATTACGAGCTTCGTAATTCCAAGCCCACCACATATTATGGGCAAGTTCGTCAAGACAAGCCAGTTCTTTTGGCAATGTTGACTTTACGTTAACCTCTTTCCACTGAGGTTCGTTGGAATAATCTGATTTAATTTTCATAACTTATTTAGTTTGACTGTTATTTGTTTATCGTAATAAAAAGTAATTCCTTAAAGTGTGCGTGACGCTGCCTTATGCAATGCTATGTCGTATGACTGCTCGTAGTATTTGATGAACTTACTCCAAAGAGCTTTCTTTGAGAGCTTCACGGCATGTGAGCGACACTTATCCACAGATGCTTTCGGAAGAGCAGCATACCTTATTATTGTATCCTTGATACCATCAGAAACGTCTGAATAATTATAATCTGTACGGTGTAACACCTGTACGCCGTCTTCGATATCACTGTCTTTACCTTTCTCATCATTGGCCCATAAACCGAAGCCAGCAAGGTCTGTTGTGATGCAAGGAACCTTAAAGGCTATAGCTTCTAATGGTGTATATCCCCATGGCTCATAGTAAGAAGGATAGACACAGAGGTCGTTCCCTATAACAAGGTCATAATAACTCATATTCAAGACACCATCGTCTCCTGTCAGATAACATGGGATAAAGATGAGTTTTACCTTATCGTCCTTGGCATTATTCATTCCCAATGAGCGCATCATACTCAACACATTGTCATTATCCATGTTATGAAGCCAATGGGTAAGCATAGGCATTTCCAAAGGAGAATCAAAATGTTTACCACTTGCAATACGCTCTGCAAGATCTTGACGTGGACCGGCTAACCAACCAGGAACCTCGATGAAGGCAACAACTTGCTTGTTCAGCCTATCATCAAAGCGTAATCGGTTTATTGCTTCAATAAAGACATCTATACCTTTATTGCGGAATTCATAACGCCCACTGGTAGATATAATCAGCGCATCATCCGCAACATCTGATCCAGTCAGCGCATTGGCAACACTTAACAGTTTCTTTCTGGCAGCAGAACGCTTCGCTGTAAACTTTGCTCCTTTGGGTACAAAATCGTCTTCAAAACCATTCGGAAGAATAACATCAACGGACTTATCCAAAAGCTCTTGGCACTCCTTAGCTGTTATATCACTCACCGTCGTAAAGCAATCAACGTGATGTGCAGTCTGCTTTTCTATGGAATGTTTACTCTCCATATTCAACTCTCTTGCCATCTGGTCACCGTTGTATGCCCAAAGATACTCATACAAGGGTTTATTATTGCCCGCTATGCTACGCCCAATACATGTCGCATGGGTAGTAAAGATAGATGCAATCTGGGGGAGACGACGCTGAAGTTCCAATACTGCAAAACCTGTCTGCCACTCATTAGCATGAAAAACAACCTTATCTTCCTCTGATAAATAAAACTTATAGAAGCTTTCTACAACCAAGGCTGTTGCATAAGAAAACATCGCAGAGTCGTCATAATCACCGTAAGCATGGAGACTGTCCACCTGATAATATTCCCATAGCTTACCATATATATCATCCTTCTGCTGGAAGTAGGATTGGAAATCAACAAGAATGGCAATTGGTTCACCAGGAATTGTCCAGCGACCCACCTTTATCTTCAAACCCTCTGCTGCTGCAGTATGTTGCCACACAGAGAACAGAGACTTGTCTTCTCTGAAATAAGGAGAAGAGGTATCATCCCAACAATCAGGGCCAATGAAAATAATATGGTCTTTTATCCTGTCCTGTAATGTCTTAGCTCTTGTGGAAAGTACGGTGTAAATACCACCAACTTTATTACATACTTCCCAACTGGTCTCAAAAATATAATCCGGAAACAACATCCTTAGCTTTATAATAATCTGATATATATATCAATTGCAAAGGTAATACAAAAACTATAAAACAAGAATATTAAACTTTATATTTTTAGGTACATCTAACAAATAATTGATTAAAAACATTAACTTTGCAAATACCAAACATTTACATGGATATGAAAAAGAGAATAATATTATCAATCTTTGCACTTGCCATTTTCTTAGCGCAGGGATATGCACGGACAACAATACACAGTGATAAGAATACACTCCAAGGAGGTGTGAAGACTACTCAAAAGGGGGATTCTGTATTTAAGGCCCACATAACAAATGACGAATTCCAGGTATGGATGGATATAGATTTCTATAATAACAATATCATCGTACCACGACAAGAGATATTTGGGAAAGTTCCAGGATACTTTGGGGCAATACGTGACACCCGTAAATGGATAGTATCTGACGCTACAATCAAAGGTAACAAAGCCATTCTCACCATCATCAACGACTACGGTAGCGAGGACCTTAAGGCAGAACTACGCTATAACAACGATGGCACTTACACTTTGACTCGCCTCGATGGTAGTACAATGAAGATTGTTGTTAATAACAAATGGGTGAAGATTCCCAAAGAGATTGTCTTTAAACGTAAACCATAGTCTGCTCTCCTCTCAATCAAAGAAGAGTTTTTAAACTCATAAGAGGGTGTGTTCAAAGCCTATGAACACACCCTCTTATGATATGTAAACCCCTAATTAAGTTATAATTTCAGTTGCCGTCACTTTTAACACTTCGTGTAATGGGTTTATATTCAGGAGATTAAAAGCTGAATAGAAGTGACAGGAATGACAGCAAAAAACGGAAATGGTATGCAATCGGCTTTTGTCTTTAATAGGAAAGAATAGACCGTTTTTATGGTTCTTCCGTTAAATGCGTAGACGCCTATCATGCAATGCATATAGCCTTAATGTGAAGTATTCCTCATTTCTGAATCCATATATCTGTCTTTTCAGAACCTTTATTTTATTGTTAATGCCTTCAATTGTTCCATTTGTTATATAATGGTCATACCATGCTAAAATGTATGTCTTGTATGCTCTAATAGTTGAAGCCATTTTCACCAATGGCTGTATTTTAGATTCTATAGCTTGCTTTACCCATTCATCCAACACAGCTTTAGCTTTTTGCTTACTACACTGATTCCATATTTCCTTAAGATCTTCTTTGAGATAATAGGCAATCATCAGCGGACGGTTTAGGCTCAAGGCATTCTCCAGTCTATTTCTGTGTGCATAATCAAAAATATCATTTCCATTTCTGAGTATTATGACTTCCACATACGGGACAACATAGTTTTTCCTTTGGAGTTTGGATTTCTAAAACTAAGTTATTATCTTCGTAGCGCGAATTCTGAGGTCTTGTTGGAAGACGCCTAAGGGGTTTTGCATTATGCTGGTATCCATGTTCTTGAAGTTTGATCACTACAAAGATACATAATACCAGCTTTTTTTTATATAACTTATGAGATATATCTATCCATTTAACGGAAGACCCAAAAAATATCGTTATCCAAAATACCATTATATCACAAATAAACATTATTTTTGCACCAAAAACAAAGCGTATGGACACAAAAAACAAACAAACACTGTGGCAATTAGTTAAGCGATGCTTCAATATAATGCCCGATAGAGTCTCTGAAGACAACATAATAGCACAGATAACCGAAGGTGTAAACTTCAAGGGAGCACCCTTATGGATACTTATTCTTGCTATCTTCGTCGCTTCCTTAGGACTCAATGTCAATTCAACAGCTGTCGTTATCGGTGCTATGCTCATCTCGCCACTGATGGGACCAATCATCGGAATTGGATTAGCGATTGGAACAGCCGACCTGAATTTGTTCAGGAAAGCTATCATCAACTACCTCATTACCACCATTCTCAGCGTTGTTACAGCTACCGTTTACTTTTTACTTTCGCCTATCACAGAAGCACAATCAGAAATTCTTGCACGCACATCGCCCACACTTTACGATGTGTTGATAGCACTCTGTGGCGGTGCAGCCGGTATTTTGGCAGTAGCTACAAAAGGCAAAAACAACGTGATACCGGGTGTTGCGATTGCTACTGCCCTAATGCCACCACTCTGTACGGCGGGCTACGGACTTGCAATGGGCAACACATCTTACTTCTTGGGTGCCTTTTATCTTTACTTCATCAATACTGTTTTCATCGCTTTCACCACCTGCGTGGGCGTTCGTTTAATGCACTTCCATCGTAAAAAGATGGTCAATCAGGAGAAGTTGAAGCGTGTAAACTTCTATATTGCAAGTATTGTTATCATCACAATGATACCTGCTGGCTACATGACATGGCAAATTATTAAGCAGAGTGTCATCGAAAATAACGTAGAAAACTTCCTGCGCAACGAAATAAAAGACAATGGAACTTACATTCTTTCGCACACTTTCGACAAAGAAAACAAAACGTTGGATGTTATTACAATAGGCAATTCTATTTCTAATAGCGACGTTAAGAAGGCACAGGAAGCCCTGTCCGACTATCAGTTAGCCGACTATCGACTTCGCATTATACAAGGTGCTAATGCTGATAGTCTTATGGCTATGCAGCAAAAGAAGCGCGGTTTGGTAGCAGTAGGAGAAGAAACGTCTTCCGATTTGAAGGAACAAGTGTACCAAAACGATGCCTTACAGAAGCAGTTAGCGGCTTATACACGTTATCCAGAGTTGGCTAAAGAGATGAAACAAGAGCTGAAAGCCATTTGTCCGGAAGCTAAAAGTATAGCTCTTTCGCACACTTCTGAAGTCTTTGTAGATACTGCTCTAACTAGAAAATACGTGCTTGCGGTGGTTAAAACCAGCAAAACACTTCCTGCAAACGACAAGCAACAGCTTTACAAATGGCTTAAGGTGCGCATAAAAACCGATCATCTTCAGTTGGTGGTATTGCCACAATAGGTTGCTACAGAAGCATAACGAGAGCTTCGAAACAACTTTTTTTTACCCCCTTACACCCCTTGCGTAAAGATGCAAGGGGTTGTTTTTGATTTATTATCTCCCAAATATTGAAATCTTAGCGTTTCTATATTGTTAAACAAGTTTACCCCTTCGTCTTCCCCCCTTATCGCTCTACCATAACGTCACATCATTTCTTTCATTTACCGCTAATTTCCTTTTCTTTGTCGTAATAACAGCTTTTTTTATATAACTTATGAGATATATCTATCCATTTAACGGAAGAACCAAAGAATTTATCAAAAAGATAACCAAGAAAGTTTTTGCAAGGCAAAAAGAAAAGGTGTCATTGATAAGCTCAAAAGACATATTGATGTTAAGTATAAAGTAATTCAATAGATGAAAACATTATTTGTAACTATTATGTGCTTATGTTTCAACGTATCATATGCACAGAAACCTGATACTACAAAAACTTCGATTCAGGCCAAAGAACTTGATGAAATAGTTGTCAAGGCATCTTACCTTACCCGAGAGGATGATCATATTCTTGCTATTCCTACAAAAGAGCAGCGTAAACATGCTGTAACTGGTTATGACCTGTTGAATAATCTCATGATCCCAGGAGTGTCCGTTGAACGTTCGACAGGAAGTGTAACAACTCCATCCGGGGCTGCAACTCTCTACATTGATGGACGTAAAGTAGATTTCCGAGAGGTACAGTCATTGAGACCGAAGGATATTGCTCGTGTGGATTTTTTTGATGTGCCGACCGGTAAATATGCCAAAGACGCATACGCTATAAATATTGTAATGAAGCCACTCAACAATGGTGGCTACACACAACTCGATGCGTTTCAGGGTATAGGATATCTTAATGGTGATTATAATCTTGTTTCAAAATTTGTCACAGGAACCAAAAGTCTGAATATTTGGGCGGGATATTCATTGGAAAATCCCAAATCATCAATGAACGAGAATGAGGTTTTTAATTTCCCAGATTATCAGTTGAATAGACAACAGTTTTATAATAATGCCGGGAATAGGCATACGGAAGAATATGTGCAGGCATCAATAAGCAACCGAGGGAAAAAATATATTTGGATGTTTCGAGGTGGTATGGCATGGAATGACATAAGAAACAACGTTAATAATGGAATGACGGACTATTGGCAAACAAAAGCATCAGTCAAGGATGGTAGTATTTTGAATATTAACAGTAGAAACAAATCTTATCGTCCAAGTGTTTATTTCTACGGACTGCACACTTTTTCCGATACAAAGTCATTGGATTATGTATTTGATGGATATTATTCTCGGAACGACTACAACCGTTTTTATAATGAGGATGATAAGTCATTTCATTCACTTGTCAAAGAAGATTATTGTTACGTCAAAGCGAATGCTAACTATTCAATGGCATTCAGTCATAGGAACAAATTGGCTTTCAGCTTATTCGAGTTCATGAGAATTAGTGATTCGGAATACACGGGGACTTCGACATATAATCAAAATTTGCATTCTTCGGAAACAATCCTTTTTGCAGACTATTCCCAGCGTTTAGGAAGATTTTTCTTTGATATCAACCCTGGATTATCTTTTCTTACATATCGTTTAAAGGGGATGGAGTCTATCAATCACCTTACGCCAAGACTTCAGACAAGAGCAGTATATAAGATAGATAAAGTACAGCAACTTCAATTTACATTTGCTTTGGGAAATACTTATCCGAGGATTAATACTATTAACAATGTCGAACAACAGATTGATCCTATCATTATTCTTAAAGGTAACCCGGATATGGACAACTCAATTCTTTTGAACCCACGATTAAGTCATACAGTGAATCTTAATAAATTCGCTTTACAAACAGGAGTGTCATACTTCTACCAAAATCATTCAATAATTTCGGATTACTACATACGGGACGGACACCTCATCAGCACTTTTAGAGATGATTGTATCTATCATCGCCCCAGTGCAGATATATCTATGACCTATAAACCTTCCAGTTCACTCAATATGAAATTATCCGGTCAATGGATTGAACATTTGGTGCGGGGAGGGACTGAAAATCGTAGCTTGTCCTCAATCTCAGGATCTGCTATGGTAAACTACTATATCCAGGATTTTTCTTTCAGTGTATCTTTGGCGACACCGTCCCAGGATTTAATAGACAGTCAGATTCGCAGAAAGACTTTCTGGCAGTACCAACTGTCGGCAATGTGGAAACATGGGAATTGGGCTATCGAAGCTAATGCAAACAACTTATTCATGATGAAGAATAATATAGTGGATGAATTGTCAGCACCATATTATTCCTTCAAACAAATAAATCAAAGTCGCAGTTACAACCAGTATGCAACATTAAAAATTGTTTATAGTTTTGATTACGGCAAGAAGACACCCCAAACACCTGATTATGAACATAAAAATAGCGAAAGTGCAATCTTAAAATAAATTACAATAAAAAAAGAAACAGGAATAGAATTACGCTCTGAGAAAGTTCGCAATCTATTAGGCGAAGTTCCACCTGCATTAGTTCGATGGGGGACGGTAATAATCATTGCCATATTCTTGATACTATTATTAGTGGTATATTTCATGCCTTAGCCTAATTCTAAAGGGGACAGTATTCTACAACATATTTATTGGACAGTACCAAAAAACTGTTGTCATAGTGGCTCACCGACTAAGTACTGTAAAGAATGCTGACCAGATCATAGTACTTGATAAGGGGAAAGTGGTAGAAACAGGCAACCATGAAGTACTTACGCAGAAGCGAGGTGCATACTATAACCTCGTTAAAAATCAGTTGGAATTAGGGAATTAATAGAAAAACAGATACAATATGACAGATGACAAGATAGAGCTTCGCAGTGAGAAAGTAAGGACAATCATCGGTGAAATACCTTCACGGGTCGTTCGCTATGGTATAATAGTTATCACTATTGTTATATCAGGTTTACTGGCTGCTGCATATTTCATTCCCTATCCTGAGACCATTGATGCCAAGATTATGATAAAAAATGAGACGCAGGGGACTATCGCTATTCCATACAAATACATAAACACAGTAAGAAAAGGGATGACTGTCAGCATAGAACTAGAAGGGTTTGATAGGCAAAGATATGGAATGACTAAGGGGTCTATCGTCTCTATACGTAGAAGACCTAAACGGACTACGGAGGGTAATGTGTTTATCGGGGAAGTCAGAATTAATGATAGCAAATATAAAATAATTAGTGGAATGACTGGCTCTGCCTACATTCTCGCAGACAATGGCAGTGTACTGCAACAGATTATGGGGCACACAATAAGCTGCCTGTAAATGTATTCTTCATAAGGCAAGCTGTCCTTTATATCAGAAAAGAAATAAAGATAGAAAGTAAGCAGTAGACGCTCCTGATGTGTTAGAGCCCCCGCACCATTGGTGCTACAGCTCAACACCATTAGAGTTAATAGTCAGCACCACCTGTGCTGAAGGTAGACCTTTAATATAAAGTGTAGGCATAATTTTATAATAGAGTGTAAACATGAAGATTGCCTATTATTAAAAGAAAATAAAACAGAACTGTATCTGACTCATATTAACTGTTTATGTCACAACAAGACCTTAAAACTCGAAAGACACTAAAATTGTATATCTGTGTATCCCTCAATTCACTGAACTGCATTGAAGAAATGAAGTAGATTATAATTTCCTGTCACTTCTGTCACTTTCCCCCATGCTACAATACATTGATAACAAATCGTTTATACAAAGTGTTAAAAGTGACAGCAACTAAAAACAAAAACTATGTTAGGGTTTTAGAGTAATAATAAACCATATAATATCAAAAACTGTGTCCGAGGAAATATGTATCTTTCCTCATGATTCTTGGCGTTCTTTACATTGAAACAAAGAAAACAAAAAGACTGAACCCCCTCAATAGGGATTCAGCCTTAAATAATATCTAACAAATTTACCAAGCAGGAACTATAGATTTGATAAACGAAGTATCAAATTGTTCCAAGGTATCTTTTTTCCTTTTATATATAAGTTTCTCGTTACATTTTTTTAAGCTGCCTAGACAAAAGGTATTACTATCTAATGATAGTACTAAATCTCTAGTACAATTATTATTTAAATCTTTTAGATATAAAGAATCCTTGTGAACCTTATATCGTAAATAAATAACAGTATCTGTCAGGCAATCAAATATGGCTGTAGAATCTTTATAAAAAGACAAATTTATGTATTCAATCGGTTTAACATCTTTACTAACTAGTTCCCAGCATCCTGTTATTGCTTGAGGATCAATTTCTGTCTTCGATTTACAAGAAAAAAACAGGAACAAGGATAATGTTAAAGAAATTAAGATATAAAATTTAATCCGAAACATGCCCAAGATAAGCTTTTCCATCTTTGAAATTTAATTTATTAATATTCAATTGATCAATATCTTTTTGTGTTACCTTTCGTTTTGCAGGATTTAACGTACCTCCTTTTGAACCAGGCTTGCTCTTATTGGTTTCATTAGCCAGGTTGGGAGTAGTAGCATTCGTAATATCAATGCATATCAATCTGTATTGTTTGTTTAATAATAACATTTACTTTTTTATGATGGTATTCTCCAGGTGTCCAATTTTGAACTTTTTCTAAGGCTTCAAGTACGGCTTTATCAAAACAACTTAAATCCTTATCCTCTTTATTAAAAATTCTAGCACCAACCAATCTTCCTTTTTTGTTAATAACATATTGTACTACAATATTTGTTTGAATGTTATTGTCAATTTGGTTGCTATATTGAAAATTAGCTGAGAAATCATGTAAGAAAGCAGTGTATCCACCCCTATAACTTGGCATCTTATCTGTAAAAGAACAAACTTCAAGATTTGTTCTTTTGTCGTATTTAACGTTTGGGCCAGAGGATAATAATATAGAGGAATTACACGAAAGTAACATAAATACTAGAGGAAAATATTTAAAAAAGTTATTTCTTTTGTACTGGATACCCAGGCCACTGATCTTGATCCCAATAATTAGTAAAATATTTCGAGTATAATTCTTCATTTTGGTTATTTGTTAACTTGTTGTTGTATTTATAAATTCCATATCCCTGTTTCCGAAGTTCTATCTCTTTTAACATCAAGTTCAGTTGCCCTTTTGTCAAAGCATTCTGTGACGTTGATGTCTTACCATCAATAGTTATCATAGGATAGTTCATAACATTATTTCCAATATTTGATGCTGTTGAAGGAGTGGAAATATAAGAATTAGGTCCAACTCTTAATAATTTCGTATCAGCAGTTTGTGTTCGTTCAAACGGATGAGCCAATCTCAATGTATGTAAAAGCTCATGAGAAACGTCTGTAGCAACAATTGCATAATCTTTTAATGCACCATTCTTATCATTGACATTTACCTGTGAACTCATATATGTCGTAGAACCAGCAATAATAGAAGACTCGTCGCTCGTTAACACTAAAGACTGAACAATATCTTTATTATTAGTGTAAAACTTAATAACTCCCGACATTCGTCCATCAGAAGCATCTGAAATCATTCTGTTGAATTCGCTCGAGATGGTAGTCTTGTAATTTTCCATCTGAGCGGCACTAAAATCTCCGTTAAATGATAAATTTAAAGAAACAGTTATAACAATATTTCCATTCTTGTCTGTCGTTTGTGTCCATTCTCTACCATCTACATCTATAAATTTCACGGGATTATTCAATGTATAGACATATCCACCAGTAGTTGTATACTTCTCCGCCAACGGGTCTACACCATACCAAATACTTGCCATAGGATTCATGTACCTTGCACCATAATAGTACAGACCTGTCTCGTCATCAAACTGTTTACCATTGAACTTGTACGGTAAGTCTTCAGATGAAGGATGCTCATCAACTAAGAGTTTAGAGGGTAAGAATAGTGTTTGTGGTGAAGTTAGAACATAAATATGAGAGACACCTGTCCCTACTGTGACTCTCCATCACAGCACAAAAAAGATCTATATCTCCTGCACCACAACACCTCCTCCACCGTAAGACCTAATGTCCGCAGACTCCTATGTCATGTGTTATTTTAAGGCAAATATACAACTTTATTTTGTAAATGTATCCGTACAAAGAAGAAAAGCAGTAATAGCTATACAATGCCCTTTGATAGAATCTAAATACAAAGCTGATGTTTTTCATTTTAGTTTGTACCTGCACCTGTTCATAGGATCAAAGCATAAAGATGGAGTACCTTTAACTTTCCTGTCACTCCCGTCACCATTTTTCATATTACAATGCACTGATAACAAATCGTTTATACAAAGTGTTAAAAGTGACAGCAAATGAAAAACAAAAAGATCCAATAGTAGAGTAAATATAAAGACTGCAAGTTGGTTGGATGTGTTAGATAGTTGTATGTGTTGGATATTTGGATATTTGGATGTGTTGGATATTTGGATGTGTTGGTCATGATCGGGTTAGGGATAAGGCTAAGGCAAGGATTTGCAGGTAGGGATTACGGGTAGGATATAAGCCGGATGACCGGAGTCATCCAAAGATAAAACAAAAAAAGAGAGCCTCGAAGATTTCTCTTCAAAGCTCTCTCTATAAAAGAAGGCGGCTACCTACTCTCCCGCATTGCATTGCAGTACCATCGGCGCAAACGGGCTTAACTTCTCTGTTCGGAATGGGAAGAGGTGGGACCCCGCCGCAATAACCACCTGATAATTCTTTTCAAGTTGACCATTAAAAATCAACCGTATAAGGTGACCTATTTCCACAAGCAAAAAAGAATGAAGAGCAACACAGCTCAAAGTGTGAGTCACCAGTCCTGCCCGCTCCTTACAGAAAGCGGGCAGGACCGAAGAAAGTTTCGGGCAATTAGTAGTGCTCGGCTTTGACGTCACCGTCTTTACACCTGCACCCTATCAACGTCATCGTCTATGACGACCCTTATGAGGAGTTCTCATCTCGCGGATGGCTTCGCACTTAGATGCTTTCAGCGCTTATCCAGTCCAGACTCAGATACCCAGCGGTGCACCTGGCGGCACAACTGGTAAACCGGAGGTCTGTCCATCACGGTCCTCTCGTACTAGTGACGGCACCACTCAAAACTCCAACGCCCACGATAGATAGAGACCGAACTGTCTCACGACGTTCTGAACCCAGCTCGCGTGCCACTTTAATGGGCGAACAGCCCAACCCTTGGGACCTTCTCCAGCCCCAGGATGTGACGAGCCGACATCGAGGTGCCAAACCACCCCGTCGATATGAGCTCTTGGGGGGGATCAGCCTGTTATCCCCGGAGTACCTTTTATCCTTTGAGCGACGGAGTTTCCATACACATCCGCCGGATCACTATGCCCCAGTTTCCTGCCTGCTCGGGATGTCTCCCTCCCAGTCAAGCGCCCTTATGCCATTGCACTCTGTAAGGCCGGTTACCAATCGGCCCGAGGGCACCTTTGGAAGCCTCCGTTACGCTTTTGGAGGCGACCACCCCAGTCAAACTACCCACCAAGCAGTGTCCGCACCTCAGGCGCGTTAGACCTCAGACAGCCAAAGGGCCGTATTTCAAGGATGGCTCCACGAATGCTGGCGCACCCGCTTCGAAGCCTCCGGCCTATCCTACACATCGGATGACCAAGGTCAATGCTAAGCTGTAGTAAAGGTTCACGGGGTCTTTTCGTCCCATCGCGGGTAATCGGCATCTTCACCGATACTACAATTTCACTGAGATCATGGTTGAGACAGCGTCCGGATCATTACACCATTCGTGCAGGTCGGAACTTACCCGACAAGGAATTTCGCTACCTTAGGACCGTTATAGTTACGGCCGCCGTTTACTGGGGCTTCAATTCAATGCTTCCCATTACTGGTGACATCTCCTCTTAACCTTCCAGCACCGGGCAGGTGTCAGGCTGTATACGTCATCTTTCGAGTTTGCACAGCCCTGTGTTTTTGTTAAACAGTTGCCTGGACCTATTCTCTGCGCCTCATTATACATGAGGACCCCTTATCCCGAAGTTACGGGGTCAATTTGCCTAGTTCCTTAACCATGAATCTCTCAACGCCTTAGTATATTCTACCCGACCACGTGTGTCCGTTTGCGGTACGGGTCGCATAAACATTAAGTTTAGCGGATTTTCTCGGAAGTATGATTACCTGCACTCAAGTCGTCCCGAAGGACAACCTGTACTTTCATCCTTCAGCTCGGATGGTGGATTTGCCTGCCATCCTCATAGCCTACAGACTTAAACGCCCTATTCCGTCAGGGCGCGGCAGTGTCACTGCTCCGTCTCCACATCACTGAATATGCGAGTTGCGGAATATTAACCGCATCTGCCATCGCCTTCGCCGTTCGGCTGAGACTTAGGACCCGACTAACCCCGGGCTGATTGGCATCGCCCGGGAAACCTCGGTCTTTCGGCGAAAGGGAATCTCACCCTTTTTATCGTTACTTATACCTACATTTGCTTTTCCATAAACTCCAGGATCAGTTACCTTCACCATTCAACGTCGATGGAATGCTCCCCTACCGATACTTTTAATTTACATTGCTATCCCGCGCCTTCGGTATCTGACTTATACCCGATTATTATCCATGCCCGGACCCTCGACTAGTGAGCTGTTACGCACTCTTTGAATGAATGGCTGCTTCCAAGCCAACATCCTAGCTGTCACGGGGACCAGACTTCGTTAGACTAACTTAGACAGAATTTCGGGACCTTAGACGGCGGTCTGGATTCTTCTCCTCTCGGGGACGGACCTTAGCACCCGCCCCCTTACTGCACATCTGCTATCCATAAGCATTCGGAGTTCGTCAGGTCTCGATAGGCGGTGAAGCCCTCTTGACCTATCGGTCGCTCTACCTCTCATGGAGATCGATGCACGCGGCACCTAAATGCCTTTCGGGGAGTACGAGCTATCTCCAAGTTTGATTGGCCTTTCACTCCTACACTCACCTCATCGGGAAGCTTTTCAACGCTTATCCGTGCGGTCCTCCATCCGGTGTTACCCGGACTTCAACCTGGGCAAGTGTAGATCACTTGGTTTCGCGTCTACCCCATCTGACTCGACGCCCTGTTCAGGCTCGCTTTCACTGCGGATACGTGACTAATGGCACTTATCCTTGCCAGACATGGTAACTCGTAGGTTCATTATGCAAAAGGCACGCCGTCACTGAATTAACAGCTCCGACCGCTTGTAGGCGCATGGTTTCAGGAACTATTTCACTCTCCTCATCGGAGTGCTTTTCACCTTTCCCTCACGGTACTCGTTCACTATCGGTCTCACGGGAGTATTTAGCCTTACCGGATGGTCCCGGCGGATTCGCGCAGAATTACACGTGTTCCGCGTTACTCAGGATACCACTACGTCTCATCATGCTTCGGATACGGGATTATCACCCTCTATGATTATACTTTCCAGTATATTCGCCTCACAATCAAAGTACGACAGCGTGGTCCTACAACCCCTGCGGCGCATTGCTACGTCACAGGTTTGGGCTCTTCCCCGTTCGCTCGCCACTACTAGGGGAATCATTAAATTATTTTCTCTTCCTGGAGGTACTAAGATGTTTCAGTTCCCTCCGTTCGCCTCACTGCATTAGCAGTGATGACAGGCCTTCAGCCTGCCGGGTTGTCCCATTCGGAAATCCCTGGATCAAAGGTTATTTGCACCTACCCAAGGCTTATCGCAGCTTATCACGTCCTTCATCGCCTCCGTGAGCCAAGGCATCCGCCATGCGCCCTTTCTTACTTTCTTCGCCTTCTCTGTAATTCCTTACAAAGAATGTAGCTCATACTTTCAGCTGTTGTGTGATTCTAATTTAAAGAAGTAAAACCTCTTTTAGAATACTGGTCTAAAAAAAAGACCAGCTCTACATTACAGTCTTGCTTGTGTCAATATGTCAAAGATCGGATAAAGGAAAAATCGAAAATGAATAAGGAAATACCTTAAAACTAACGATCACCTTTAATGGTGGAGTAAGAGGACTTGAACCTCTTCCATGTGAGCCTTAAACTCATGCTCCTACATTATATAATACAGAGTCAGTGCAGTACAAGAAGAAAAACGAACCAAGGTTCTTTTTCAAGTCTTGATATTACCGTCAAATTACAAACTGGTATACTTAAGAAATCATCTCAAGATACTCGTCATTATTCAACAGATAAACATCCTCTCCAGAAAGGAGGTGTTCCAGCCGCACCTTCCGGTACGGCTACCTTGTTACGACTTAGCCCCA
Organism: Prevotella histicola; assembly: GCF_055385135.1. Classification (NCBI taxonomy): domain Bacteria; kingdom Pseudomonadati; phylum Bacteroidota; class Bacteroidia; order Bacteroidales; family Prevotellaceae; genus Prevotella; species Prevotella histicola. The sequence continues at coordinate 1,382,131 of NZ_AP043793.1, forward strand.
ATCACCAGTTTTGCCCTAGGCCGATCCTTGCGGTCACGGACTTCAGGCACCCCCGGCTTTCATGGCTTGACGGGCGGTGTGTACAAGGCCCGGGAACGTATTCACCGCGCCATGGCTGATGCGCGATTACTAGCGAATCCAGCTTCGTGGGGTCGGGTTGCAGACCCCAGTCCGAACTGGGACCGGCTTTCAAGATTGGATGCAATTTACATTACACCGTCCCTCTGTACCGGCCATTGTAACACGTGTGTAGCCCCGGACGTAAGGGCCGTGCTGATTTGACGTCATCCCCACCTTCCTCACACCTTACGGTGGCAGTATCTCCAGAGTGCCCAGCTTAACCTGATGGCAACTAAAGACAGGGGTTGCGCTCGTTATGGCACTTAAGCCGACACCTCACGGCACGAGCTGACGACAACCATGCAGCACCTTCACAGAGACCCCGAAGGGCGTCATTATCTCTAAATCCTTCCTCTGCAATTCAAGCCCGGGTAAGGTTCCTCGCGTATCATCGAATTAAACCACATGTTCCTCCGCTTGTGCGGGCCCCCGTCAATTCCTTTGAGTTTCACCGTTGCCGGCGTACTCCCCAGGTGGGATGCTTAATGCTTTCGCTTAGCCGCTGATACCAGGTACCAACAGCGGGCATCCATCGTTTACTGTGCGGACTACCAGGGTATCTAATCCTGTTCGATACCCGCACCTTCGAGCTTCAGCGTCAGTTGCGCTCCCGTCAGCTGCCTTCGCAATCGGAGTTCTTCGTCATATCTAAGCATTTCACCGCTACACGACGAATTCCGCCAACGTTGTGCGTACTCAAGGAAACCAGTATGCGCTGCAAGTCAGACGTTGAGCGTCTACATTTCACAACACACTTAATCTCCAGCCTACGCTCCCTTTAAACCCAATAAATCCGGATAACGCCCGGACCTTCCGTATTACCGCGGCTGCTGGCACGGAATTAGCCGGTCCTTATTCGTATGGTACCTGCAAACAATCACACGTGACTGACTTTATCCCCATACAAAAGCAGTTTACAACCCATAGGGCCGTCATCCTGCACGCTACTTGGCTGGTTCAGGCTCTCGCCCATTGACCAATATTCCTCACTGCTGCCTCCCGTAGGAGTTTGGACCGTGTCTCAGTTCCAATGTGGGGGACCTTCCTCTCAGAACCCCTACTGATCGTTGCCTTGGTGGGCCGTTACCCCGCCAACAAGCTAATCAGACGCATCCCCATCCATAACCGATAAATCTTTACTTCACATCTGATGCCGTCAGTGAAGACCATAAGGTATTAGTCTGCCTTTCGGCAGGTTATCCCTTAGTCATGGGAAGGTTGGATACGCGTTACTCACCCGTGCGCCGGTCGACGTCCAAAAAGTGCAAGCACTTAATGCCGTTTCCCCTCGACTTGCATGTGTTAAGCCTGTAGCTAGCGTTCATCCTGAGCCAGGATCAAACTCTCCATTGTAAAATATGGTTTGGTGATAAGTGATGGATGATAAGTGATAATAAATACCACCAATCAAAACACTTCACCGAATAATCTCTGTTTCAGAACGCTTATCCTAAATAATATCAAGTAAAAAGCACCTTTTTCTTTGTTCCATATCTTGCAGCGATACCACAAAACACAGACAATGAATTGATCGGTTCGTTTCTTTTACCCATCTATCTGATATAAAATCAAACAGACGCTTCTTGTACTACTTCTCTGTTTATGTAAATCTTTTCAAAGAACTCTTTCTTTATCGGCGACAACTCTCACTCCGAGATGTCCCGGCTTATCGTATAGTTAGATTAAATATCATGTTTTATCCGAAAAGCGATGCAAAGTTAGAAAGTTCTCTTCAATCCTCCAAACTTTCTAAAGATTATTTTTAGATAAAATACATTTTTCTTCCACAAATTGACTTACATCAATCTTTTCGACCAATAATTTGATTATATTTGCAGATGAAATAAAATCTCCATAACGATGAGACACTTAAGAACAGAAGCTATTTTAGGGGGTAAAACATGTACTCTCCACATTGAAGACAATGCAAGAGTTCTTCTCCTACAGCCCGTAGATGGCCATGACAGGGAGGAGTTAGAACAACAAATAAAGTATATAGAAGAACACACTAAGGTACCTTTTATTCATGTAGCCATCCACATTTCCAAGTGGAACGATGAATTAACGCCCTGGCCAGCACCACCAGTTTTCGGAAAAATACCCTTTGGCGAAGGTGCTCATGACACCTTATTATATATAAGGGAACTATTACTTGCAGAATTATATGCTCAATTTTGCCTTGCAGAAAACGACATTACAGTTTTTTTAGGGGGATATTCCTTAGCTGGCCTCTTCTCTCTTTGGGCAGCCTACCAACCCCTTTCTCTCTTCGGCGGCATTGTTGCGGCATCCCCATCAGCATGGTACACAGGATGGTTAGCCTATGCTGAGAGTCATACTCCACAGGTGAAACATGCCTATCTGAGCTTAGGTGACAAGGAAGAAAAGACAAAAACAAAGATAATGTCGACCATAAGCAAAGACATTCTGCAGCAAGAAGAACTTTTAAAGCAAAGGAATATCAACTGTAAGATGGAATGGAACGAAGGCAATCACTTCCAAGACAATGGTATAAGAACCGCGAAGGGATTTGTTTGGTTAATAGATAATGCATTATAAAAAGACTTTACAAAAAGTAAACTTGCAAGGTTGATATTTTACAATAAAACCTCTTAAAATTGGATTTGTAACATACAGATATACAAACAGTTAAGAACACTAAAGTAAAAGACGCCCTTTTACACTCTAAAAGACGCCCTTTTGCATGCTAAAAGATGCCCTTTTGACAAGCAAAAGGGCATCTTTTGAATTGCAAAAGAGCATCTATTGAAATCTACACCATGAAATTATATTACACAGAAGACTATTATCTACACCATAGAGGGTGTCATTTCCAAATCTTAAATGCTATAACACACCCTCTTGGGGATATCATTTCAACCCCGTTAAGCGGCGAGCTTCGGGTGTAAGATACTTCTCAATCTTACTATAAGGAACAGTGAAAGTGGGCATGCCAATGGCATATGCGCCTATCTCATACTGTCCATACACAAAGACAACACCATCAGGTGAGAGATAAGGAGCAGCTGCGGGAAGTGGAATGATACCATTTTCGATAAACAACCCATCCATAAACCCCTTAATATCAGCATCCGATACCGACTCACCATCATTCTTAGCGACATCTACAAAATAGCTCTTGACACCTTCTTTCAGAATAGGTTGCAACGCCTTAAGGGCAGTTGAATCTACTGGATAGCCTATTTGACTTCCCGACTTTTTGTCGAATGTGACACCACGAAGCGACGCCATACCATGTGCACCACCCTCATATAAAGAGAAAACAGAAGTATACGTAACGTAATCTGCTGTATCATAGACCTTATTTACAGACAAGGAAATGCTATATGGATGCCTTTTTACTTCCTCATCACCCTTCCCAAGAGACTTCAAAGACTTAAACGTAGCATCTGCATAATAAGCAATCATCCCCTTACCATCAGTAAGATGATTATAAGTTTTCGGTGCAACAGTTTGATCATCTGGGGAAACTACGACACAACCAGCCATCTCTTTAGAGAGGAAAGTACGCAAGGAATCAACAAGAACACGAGGTCCTGAAACAGGAAAATCACAAGAGAAGTCAACACTTGCTGCGTCATCACTAAACGATTTCCCCAAGGAATCAACCAACAACGAGTCATTTGCCCCTTGAACTGCTGATTTTTGTCCTACAGAATCAGCCATATCCTTCATTGCAGGAGTCCTACCACCAGCACAACCTATCGTTGCAACCATTGTCAGAGACAATGTACATAAAAATAAACACTTCTTCATAATTACTCATCTAATACCTGTTAAGAGAGCACAAATATAGTCTTTTCCCTTGCTTTCTACAAAACATTCCTTATTTTTGTGGCACCAGTTAATGAACAATAAGAAATAATAAGCACATGAGAATCAGTATTATAGGAACCGGGATGATAGCAACTGAAGTCATCAGTATGCTTCGAACAGAAGGTAAAGGGATTGAAATTACAAGCCTATTCTCACACAGCGATAAGGAGAAAGCACAGTCACTTGCGAAGGCAAACAGGATAGCACGTGTCTACACCGACTATACCCAACTGCTGAAAGAAGACAATGCCGACTTCGTTTACATCGCCTTGGTCAACAGTGCTCACTATGACTACGTTCGTCAAGCATTAGAGGCTGACAGGAATGTCATCGTAGAGAAGCCCTTCACCACTTCTCTTTCTCAGGCTGAAGAACTTGCTTCTCTGGCACGAAGTCGTAACCTTTACCTCTTTGAAGCCGTGTCACTTCTTCATACACCCAACTTCAAATTGGTCAAAGATAGCCTTACTCGCATTGCCCCCATACACCTTGTGCAATGCAACTTCTCACAGTATTCAAGCAGATTTGAACGCTATCTGCAAGGCGACATAGCCCCAGCATTCAATCCAAAGCTTGGTGGAGGAGCCATGAACGACCTCAATGTATACAATATCAACATCATAATAGGACTTTTTGGTGAACCTCTTACAACGGCATATTATGCGAATCGAGGTCACAATGGTATTGATACCTCAGGCACAATGATACTTTCTTATCCAACACTGACTGCCACCTGTACTGCAGCCAAGGACTCCAGCAGTCCTTCATTCACCATTATACAAGGCGAGAAAGGCTGGATTCGCATCCCGACAACAGCCAACGAGTTTGGCAGTGTAGAGATTATGGAAGGTGGAAAGCTTACCAGTTATCAGCGCAACGCATACGAAAGTCGTCTCACTCATGAGTTTATGGACTTCAAAGATGTCTGGGAAAAGAAGGATTACAAGCGCATGGAAGAATGGCTTGACACCTCCCTGACGGTTGTAAAAGCCATTGAAGCCAAATAACCATACGGTTAAAATGAGAAAGAAAGTCTATCTCTCATTAATAATACTCCCACTGTTAGTATGCCTTGTGATGGGTGGTGGGGCAGCTTACATGTTGTCTTATTCCATAGAAAGCAGTACCCACAGCTATGCCTACCGATGGGAAAAGCTGCAAGAAGAATACCCTTCTATGCGCCAATGGCTTGACAGTATCAGACAATCGCATGCCTTACGCGACACAACCATCAAACTTCGCAATGGCTTACGGGCGCATGCTTTCTACTTAAAAGGCGATTCTGCCTGCGGAAGGACTGCCATTTGCATCCATGGATACAAGGACAATGCACTGGGAATGCTGTATCTTGCCCATATATATAATAAGGTGATGCGGATGAATGTGCTCCTCCCCGACCTCCATGGGCATGGGAAGAGCGAAGGGAAAGCCATCCAGATGGGTTGGAACGACAGAAAAGACATTGAACAATGGATACCCATTGCTGAGCGGATGTTCCGTGACAGCCATCATCCTTCACGCATTGTGTTGCACGGAGTATCCATGGGAGCAGCCACAACGATGAATGTTTCGGGTGATAAGGGTGTCCCATCGTATGTAAAAGCTTACATAGAAGACTGCGGATACACAAGTGTTCGTGACGAATTTGCTGATCAACTCAAAGCACAATTCGGCATTCCGGAGTTCCCTTTGCTCCCTATTACCTCCCAATTATGCCAGATGAAGTACGGTTGGAACTTCTATGAAGCAAATTCATTACGGCAGATTGCCCACTGCCACCGCCCTATGCTCTTCATACATGGCGATAATGACACCTACGTTCCTTCATGGATGGTGCATCCACTCTATAAGGCTAAGCCTCAACCCAAGGAACTTTGGATCACCAAAGACTCGGAACATGCAAAGAGTTATAAGGATTATCCCGAGCAATATACGGCAAAAGTAAAAGCTTTTGTGAGCAAATACTTCAACTAAACACCCCCTCTTAGCACAGAGTTTCCCATACAACTAACAGAGCCGAACTAACCGTTCGGCTTTTGTTTTATACCCATTACACACTCATTCTGTACGTGTCTTATATCTTTTTTATCCCTTTAAAGTATTAGTTTCACTACGTTGGAACATAAGTTTCACTATGAAGGAACACAAGTTTCACCATGAAGGAACAGAGAAAAATCCATCATATACAAATTAGGATGTCGTTCCGAGCAATCAAAAACGGCATTCCGAATGATTCGAAAGTATAAGTAAATACGTGGAGATGCTATAAGATTCTCTCATAAAACACAGGGAAGCTTATGTCTCATTGGTATAAAAAGATGTGTTTTTCAATAGCTAATTCTCAAAAATCCTATTACGATTTCTCACTCTGTCAGTATCTTACGCACATGGCGTAGGCTCTCTTCAGTAGGCGGTTCTACCTCTTTAAGCGTGTAAGGAATCCCTAATTGTTCCCATTTATATACACCTAAGCTATGATAAGGAAGAACTTCAACACGCTCAACATTGTCCAATGTATCAAGAAAAGCACGATACCGATGCAATGACTCATCGTCATCATTAATGCCAGGAACTAATACGTACCTTATCCATACTGGCTTATGAATATCTGAAAGATAACGGGCACAATCAAGAATGCCCCTGTTATCCCAACCAGTAAGTTGCTTATGGGCATCGCTATCAATGTGTTTTATATCAAGTAAGACCAAGTCGGTAAAGTGCATCAATTGCTCAAAAGCAGGGAAAAAGTTTTCCTTTCTGCTGAACGGTTGTGCCGAAGTATCAAGACAAGTATTGACTCCTAAGGCTTTTGCCTTACGAAAAAGCTCTGTTAATGGGCGTACTTGTAGCAAAGCTTCACCCCCACTTACGGTGATTCCACCCTTATCTCCCCAGTAACTTCTATATCTCAAAGCTTGGGATAGGACATCATCAACAGAGCGGAGGTTACCCCCCGCCCTGTCCCAAGTATCTGGATTGTGACAGTATCGGCACCGCATTGCGCACCCCTTAAGGAAGATTACGAATCGAATACCTGGTCCATCAACCGACCCGAACGACTCAACGGAGTGTACCCGAAGCATCGTTTCAGTAGTCGGAAAGTCTGAAAGATCTGTTCTTTTACTGTCCACTCTACATTGATCCATGTGCACGACGAGCAATAACATCCAACTGCTGCTCACGTGTAAGGTCGATAAACTTCACAGCATAACCACTGACACGAATGGTAAAGTTGGCATATTCCTCCTTCTCCGGATGTTCCATACAATCAATGAGCTTGTCAACTCCGAAGACATTTACATTCAAATGGTGTGCACCCCGGTTGAAATAACCATCCATTACACCAACAAGCGTGTTGACACGTTCCGCTTCATCATGTCCAAGAGCATCTGGACTGATGGTCTGTGTATTGGAGATTCCATCCAAAGCATACTCATATGGAAGCTTAGCTGTTGAATTCAAAGATGCCAATAAGCCGTTCTGTTCAGCACCATATGATGGGTTTGCACCTGGAGCTAACGGTGCACCAGCTGGTCTACCATCAGGCATATTACCCGTAAACTTACCATATACAACGTTCGAAGTAATGGTAAGAATACTTGTTGTTGGCTCAGAATGACGATAAGTGTGGTGTTTACGAATCATATTCATGAAAGTTTTAAGCAACCAAACAGCAATATCATCAGCACGATCATCATCATTTCCGTAACGCGGGAAGTCTCCTTCTGTCTTGAATTCTATAGGGAATCCTGTCTCATCACGGATGATATTTACCTTAGCATACTTAATAGCAGAGATTGAATCGACCACATGACTGAAGCCAGCGATACCCGTTGCGAAGGTACGACGTACGTCTGTGTCAATAAGTGCAAGCTCTGCAGCCTCATAGAAGTACTTATCATGCATGTAATGTATGAGGTTCAAAGTGTTCACATAGACACCTGCCAGCCATTCCATCATATCCATAAAGCGAGGCATAAACTCATCATAGGTCACCACATCACCCTCTATCGGGCGGTAAGCTGGTCCACATTGCTCACGCGTCTTACTATCAACGCCACCGCTAATAGCATAAACAAGGCATTTTGCAAGGTTCGCACGTGCTCCGAAGAACTGCATTTCCTTTCCTGTCTGTGTAGCTGATACACAACAACAGATAGAATAATCATCACCCCATATAGGACGCATCACGTCATCATTCTCATACTGTATAGAGCTTGTTGAGATGGAAATCTTTGCTGCATAGTCCTTGAAATGCTTCGGAAGGCGTGAACTATAGAGGACAGTAAGGTTCGGTTCAGGTGAAGGACCCATGTTTTCTAACGTGTGAAGGAAGCGGAAGTCGTTCTTAGTTACCATTGAACGACCATCCATTCCTAATCCTGCAACTTCCAAAGTAGCCCATACAGGATCGCCAGAGAACAGTTGATTATAAGAAGGAATACGTGCGAATTTTACCATTCGGAACTTCATTACCAGATGATCGATAAGCTCTTGCGCTTCTTTCTCCGTAAGTGTACCTTCTTGTAAGTCTCGTTGAATATAAATATCGAGGAAAGTTGAGATGCGACCAACGGACATTGCAGCACCATTTTGTGTCTTTATAGCTGCAAGATAGCCGAAATAGAGCCACTGAACAGCCTCTCTTGCATCATTAGCAGGCTGAGATATGTCATAACCATAGATAGATGCCATCTCTTTCATCTCACGTAAAGCCTTTATCTGCATAGATATTTCTTCACGTAAGCGGATGATTTCTTCTGTCATCGTACCATCACCGCAATTGCGAAGGTCCTTTGCTTTCTCGTTGATGAGGAAGTCTACACCATAAAGTGCTACACGTCTATAGTCTCCAACGATACGACCTCGCCCGTAAGTGTCGGGAAGTCCTGTAAGAATATGGTTGTGTCTTACAAGCTTCATCTCATCTGTATAAGCATCAAAGACGCCATCATTGTGCGTTTTACAGTACTTTGTGAAGATTTCATGAAGCTTTTCAGAAGGTTCATAGCCATAGGTTGTACAAGCTTGTTCTGCCATTTTGATACCACCATAAGGCATAAAAGCACGCTTTAAAGGCTTATCAGTCTGCAGACCGACAACCTTTTCCAACTCTTTTGTCCCTTCTCCGATATATCCAGGACCATAAGCAGTCATACTAGAGACCACCTCTGTCTCCATATCTAAGACTCCTCCTTTAGCACGTTCCTGCTTCTGAAGGTCTTTAAGTAGTCCCCAGAGTTTGTTAGTTGCTTCCGTTGGTTCCTCTAAGAACGAAGCATCACCATCATAACTTGTGTAATTGTCTTGGATAAACTGGCGCATGTTGACCTCATCGAGCCACTTCTCACCAGCGAAATTCCTCCATGCCTTTTGCATAATTGTATGGTTCTTATTATGTGAAAGATTTAATTAAAACGCCTATAGTTGTTCTTCACAACAAAGCATGACTAAATACAGGGGGTAAAGTTAGGTAAAAAATAATATAATGTCAAGACTTTGAGAGAAATATAATAATGAATTATCGAGGCGTAAGTTATGAGATTATACCTACAAATGAGTACTTTGTTTGCGCATGGATGGGCTAAATCCTTCTGTTTTATATATGTTCCAGCTCCTTTTTTATACGAGATGTTCTTATACTTGATAATATATTACATTCCATTTGGACATCCGCACCATGTGTGCTAGGCATCAACACTACATGTGCTAAGCATCAACACCACACGTGCTAGGCGTCAGCACCACATGTGCTAAGCATCAACACATTGATGAAAGACGAAGAGATGTGTATTATTTCATCATCTTTAAATGGATAATGAGATACCAATTACTACTCAAGACATGAGACATCATCAGGTGGGAACAATGCTAGAACGTAAGCTGGAAGCATGAAAAAACGGACAATAGGCACCAGTCTATTGTCCGTTTCACTTACCATTTCTTTATCAATCACTTCATACACATACGTGCTTGAACCACATTTATAATGAAGTCTCCTAACCTCTCACACTCCTGAATGATGTCCATATACATTGTACCGATGGTATATGTGTACTTATGATCGTTCACATCCGTGATATTCTGCGTACGAAGCTGGCTTCGATAGTTGTTAATCTGATTCTCCATAGTGAACGAACGGTCGACATTTACCTCATTCTTATGCTTGACAAGTACTGCTCCCATCTGCGTCAAGGCGTCATCTACCAGTTCGAACATCTGATTGATGTTATCAAGCTGAGCCTCTGTAAACTCTTCTTTTGCCGCACGTCTGCGCCCAATCGTACGTGCTATATGCAGGCAAGAGTCACCAATACTCTCAATTTCGCTTATCTCACGCAGCATCTGACGTACCTTTTCCTTCGTATCATCACTAAGATGAGCATCGCTGACTTGGTCCAAATACTTTGCAATCTCCACCTCCATATCATCTGAACGGTCCTCATACTTATCAATACGGTCGAAAAGTTGTTCAAAAGTATCATCTTCTTTAATCGTCAGAAGGTCACGAACCATCCCGAACATGTGCTGTGTAAACTCCGCATAAGCATGTATCTCTTTGGATGCTTCCAGCACAGATAGCTCCGGAGTCTTCATGATACCAGCCTGGATAAAGCGTAGCCGGAACTCATCATCCTCCTTGTTTGCCTTCGGTTTGATGATCCAACATACCACACGTTCCATCTGTGGGATGAACCAAATGAGGACTGCAGTGTTGCAAACATTGAAACATGTATGGAACATAGCAAGCACAATAGGGAGGATAGTAGCCTTTTGTGCGGCAGACAACGTAGTGTTCTCTGGGGCATAACCCACCATCCGGCACACCATATCGACGAAAGGATAGAACAAACAGAGCACCCAAACAACTCCAAAGACATTGAAAAGCAGGTGGGCAAAGGCTGCACGCCGTGCTTGAGTGTTGGCTCCGAGGGCAGCAAGATTGACTGTTGCCGTTGTCCCGATGTTCTCTCCCATCACCAAGGCAATACCCAGATAAATCGGTAATACACCCGTTGAACAAAGCAAGATAGTGATAGCCATCACCGCAGCAGAGCTCTGTACGATACAAGTGATAAGTGTTCCGATGAGCAAAAAGATGATAATTGTAAGGTGACTACTGGTATCAAACGACTTAAAGAACTCTATAGCAGCTGGATTATGCTCCAGATCGAGTGCCTTACCAGCACTACTCAACAGCACAAGAGCAAAGAAAAGAAAGGCAATACCAAAGAGGAAATCACCCACATAACGGCGTCTCTTACTGTAAATGAGGATGATTCCAAGGAAGAAAGCAGGGAAGACAACCAACGTAAGGTCGACATTGAAACCGAAAGACATGATCCATGCCGTGAGTGTTGTACCAATATTGGCACCCATAATGACCGAAATAGCCTGCGCAAGGGTAAGAAGTCCGGCATTCACAAAGCTTACCGTCATAACAGTTGTTGCTGATGACGATTGCACAGCACAAGTGATAAAGGTTCCGGTAAGCATTCCCGTGAAACGATTAGTGGTCATTGCACCGAGAATATGGCGTAATTGCGAGCCTGCCATCTTCTGTAAAGCCTCGCTCATAACCTTCATTCCGTAGATTAACAAGGCTAAAGAGCCGAGAATCTTCATAAAAACAATAAGATAGTCGCTTGTAGTCATGAATAAAATATAATGTTATTGACTTTGAATTCAGGGGTTAATTGAATAGTATATCCTATCCTTATATAACTCTATTTTCATCTGCAAATATACGAAAAGACCTCCCTTTCATAAAGAAAAGAGAGGTCTTTTATTTTTGTGTATTCGTTTTTTAACTAAAAAACGAATGCCTTTTCCTACGCACCTTGCTGCTTTACGCCCATTCGAGCCTCAACAACATTCACGACATAGTCGCCCAATTTCTCACACTCTTGTATGATATCCATATACATTGTACCAATGGCATAGGTGTACTTGTGGTCATTTACGTCATTGATATTCTGTGAACGCAACTGGTTTCGATAGTTATTTATCTCATTCTCTATATTGAATGAGCGGTTAACATCATTATCTTGACGATGTCCAACAAGGATTTTATTCATCTGAGTGAGGGCATCATCCGTCAGTTCGAACATCTGATGCATGTGCTCATATTGCTCTTCCGTGAAGTCTTCCTTGCCCTTGAAGCGTCTGTTCTCCGTACGTGCAATATTGAAACAAGCATCACCGATACTCTCAAGCTCTGATATCTCACGCAGCATAGAGCGTACCTTATCCTTTGTTTCATCACTCAAATGAGCGTTACTTACCTGATCCAGATACTTCGCTATCTCTATTTCCATATTGTCAGAGATACCCTCATACTTCTCAACACGTGTATAAAGCTTATTGAACTTGTCGGCATCCTGTTCAACAAGTAACTCCCTTACCATACCAAACATACGCTGGATACGCTCGGCAAACGACTTGATTTCCTTTGATGCTTCAAGCACTGAGAGCTCTGGAGTCTTCATGATTCCAACCTGAATAAAGTGTAGACGGAACTCGTCTTCGTCCTTGTTTGCCTTCGGCTTGATGATGATACAAACCAGTTTCTCCAAGTATTTGATAGGTCCAACGAGGATAAGCGTATTGGCAATGTTGAACGTTGTGTGGAAAGCAGCAAGCACAAAGCTCAGCTTAGCAGCATTGGCAGCAAAGCCAGGAGCACCCTTTGGCATAGTAACATCATATCCTACCCATCCACAAATCATATCAACGAAAGGATGGAAGACACACAATACCCATACAACACCGAAGACATTGAACACCATATGCGCCATAGCAGCTCGCCGTGCCTGCGTGTTTGCTGTGAGAGCAGCAAGGTTTGAAGTCACCGTTGTACCAATATTCTCACCCATTACCAGTGCGATACCCTGATAAATAGGCAACACTCCCGTTGAACAAAGAATCATTGTGATGGCCATAATAGCAGCAGAACTCTGCACACACATCGTCAAAACACTACCAATAAGCAGGAAAACAATGGTTGTAATGAAGCTCTGCGGATCAAACTGGCTAAAGAATTGCAGCACAGCTGGCGTATGTCCAAGGTCCATATCAATCCCTGCCTGGCGCAATGTGCCCAATCCGAGGAACATAAAGGATATACCGAAGAGGAAATCTCCTATCAGTTTACGTCGCTTTGAATAGATTAATACGATACCAATGAAGAATGCTGGCCACACAAAATCAGTGATGTTAAACGAGAAACCAGCTGACATGATCCATGCCGTAAGCGTCGTTCCGATGTTTGCACCCATGATAACCGATATGGCTTGCACAAGGGTTAGGAGTCCGGCATTCACAAAACTCACCGTCATCACCGTCGTTGCGGTTGATGATTGCACGGCAGCTGTAATGAAAGTACCTGTAAGAATTCCTGTAAAACGATTAGTAGTCATTGCGCCAAGGACGTGACGCAACTGCGGGCCTGCCATCTTCTGCAAGCTTTCGCTCATTGATTTCATACCGAACATCAGCAATGCCAATGCACCAATGAGCTTAAAAAGTATCCAAACCGACATATATTATATTAATTTGTGATGTATATCTTTTGGGAATCTGCGAAACTTTCTCTAATTTTACCAACCGTTTTAAACAGCCGGACGCTATTGTCCACCGACAAATTAATCCTGATTAGCAATGAAACAAGTACTGCAAATCCGCTGCAAAAATAATAAAAAAACTCAAGAAGTCCCAATGGGAAGTACACTTTCTGACATTTATAAGGAAATTAATCTGCAATTACCTTATGAGCCAGTGAGTGCAAAAGTAAATAATAAGGTAGAAGGATTACACTACCGTGTCTATCATAATAAGGACATAGAGTTCCTCGACTTGCAGTCACCATCAGGTATCCGGACCTACACCCGATCACTGTTCATGGTGCTTTGTAAAGCCGTTCACGACCTCTATGCAGGCAGTAAAGTTGTCATAGACATCCCTGTGTCGAATGGTTATTACTGTAACATAAAGCTCGGACGCCCTATTACGACAGAAGATATAGACCGAATCCGTACTCGAATGCAGGAGATTATCAACGCCAAGATGCCTATTCAGCGTTTTGAAACAACAACTGAAGATGCCATAAAGATATTCACTACGTTAGGCGATGAGCAGAAAGCGAAGCTCTTACGCAGCAGTGGATCACTCTATAGTGTCTATTATATCCTAGATGATTATAAGGATTATTACTACGGTTCTATGCTAACGAACACCGCACAGTTACGTCTCTTTGGACTGGAACCCTACTTTGATGGTATCCTTCTCCGCATCCCTTCCACGCAGGACCCAACCAAATTAGGCGAGCTCGTACGGCAAGACAAGATGTTTGAGGTGTTCAAAGAGCACCACAGATGGCAGAGTATTCTTGGTATAAGGACGGTTGGCGACTTCAATGAAGGCGTAAAGAATGGCTTTTCAACTGACCTTATCAACGTCAGTGAGGCGTTACAAGAAAAGAAAATATCACAGATTGCCGACACCATAGCAGAGAAAAAGAACATCAAAGTCGTTCTTATTGCCGGTCCATCATCAAGCGGAAAGACCACCTTCTGCAAGCGTTTGTCCGTGCAACTCCTGGCAAGTGGAGTGAAACCCGTACAGATTTCTCTGGATGATTACTTCGTCAATCGACACGACACACCGAAAGATGAGAATGGAGAACTTGACTATGAGAGTATCTATGCACTGAACATCCCGTTGATAAACGAACAGTTCAATGCGCTCTTCCGTGGTGAAGAGGTGGAGCTACCCAAGTATAATTTCCAGACAGGGACGAGTGAAAAGAGTGGTAAGAAGCTGCATCTTGAAGAGAATAACGTGTTGGTAGTGGAAGGAATCCATGCCTTGAACCCATTACTAACAGAACAAATAGCCAACGAAAAGAAGTTTAAGATCTATGCTTCAGCCCTCACAACCATTCTCTTAGACAATCATAACTACATCCCAACGACGGATAACCGATTGTTACGACGCATTGTGCGCGACTATAAATACCGTGGTTGTTCAGCTGAAGAGACCATCCATCGGTGGCCAAGTGTGCGTGCTGGTGAAAACAAATGGATCTTCCCCTATCAAGAACAGGCGGATGTCATGTTCAATACAGCTATGCTCTTTGAGCTTGCCGTCATCAAACCGCAAGCTGAAGAAGTGTTGGAACAGGTGCCAGAGAACTGTGAAGAATATGCCGAGGCTTACCGTCTGCGCAAGTTCCTCAAGTACTTTGCACCGCTACCGTTCCGTGATCTTCCTCCAACATCACTGCTAAGAGAGTTCTTAGGTGGTAGTTCTTTTAAATATTAAATACCCCTTTAAAAGAGCAGGGAGGATAGATACTGTAAAGATTATTCACCTTCCACTTTGCAATAGGTGCTCTTTTGCATTGTAAAAGACGCCCTTTTGCATTGTAAAAGATGCCCTTTTAGCATGCAAAAGGTGCCCTTTTGAGACTCAAAAGGGCACCTTTTACTTTGCCATCTACAATCCTTTGATAATCTGAAGGTTACAAAGTCATTAAAAATCGATTTCTCCTTAAAATGTACTCTGTCGTCTTCTCTTTTTTGTAAAGGTTTTTCCAACTTCAAGATTTCAGCCCCTTCCCTCTCTCTTGGGTTTATTAAGACAGAGGGAACAAGCCTTTACTTCAGTTTACGCTCCAAAACTCTGAGCAGGTCAAGAGGATGTTTCTTCATGTCTTTCAGTGAGAAAGCATCGCTTTGCAGATACTCATCCATCTTTGGGAAACGCTCGAAACACGAAAGAAGTGTCTTTTTTGCCGATATACGTATACCTGTTTCAGGAACGTAATAAGTCACAACAACATCATCACTTTTAAGACAATAAGAGAAAGCTATTGACTCTTCGATGTAAAATGTACTACCACTACTACTATAATCTACTGTAGGAGACATAAAGCCAAGTACCTCTTTCCCCTCATAAGTCTGCTCCCAAAAGTACTTATGATTTGTTTTCTTCAGGCTCTTAGGCATCGAAAAGATCTTACAAGCATATAAAGATAAGTATTTAATTTGCTTTCCATCCTTTGTTAACTCCAACTCCTTTGCATCATCAGCTTCGTATTTTGTCTCCTTTCCTGTTGGTGTTGGTGCAATAAACAAGGTCTGTATATTATAAATATTCTGACCATATACACTTGCCATCACCCTTGCTTTCTTAAAGTTAACCAAGTAACCCGACACTTTACTACCATCATTGAGCGTAAGAACACAAGGCAAAGGAGTGAACTTCTCTTTCTCTTTAGCACTAATTGATACGACACCTACCAAGAGCATTAGTAGGGTTAACATGATAACATGAAGCTTTTTCATAACTCTTTTTATTTGTTTTAGTTAAAAGTTCTTTTATTAATACTGCAAAGATATATATAAAATGTGAAACGAAGAAAAAGACATATCGGTTTTATTGGTACTACTTTACAAGTCAAATAACACCATAAATTTAAGAATATTAGAGCCATAGAAGTCTCTGTAAATATATAGGAGCAAAAAAGAAGTGCTCTTTTTGACCTTCAAAAGAGCACTTCTTAATTTACTATTGTCAATCTTTTAAGAAATAGAAAGTTCCCTATTGGATAATAGACTTTCTATATTTATATCACAGTTCTCTCCCCTTACTTATCCATGAAGAGGCTTTGAAAGAGGGAAATGATTTTTTATTCTCTCTCAATAGTAAACTAAAATAAGGAGAAAAGAGCCTTTATTTCAGTTTACGCTCCAATACTCTGAGCAGGTCAAGAGGGTGTTTCTTCATGTCTTTCAGTGAGAAAGCATCGCTCTCCAGATACTCATCCATCTTTGGGAAACGCTCGAAACACATGCGAAGTGTTTTCTTTGGCCATGCACGTGAACCTGATTCTGGTACAAAATAAGTCACAGCTACGTTGTCACCTTTAAGACAATAAGAGAAAGCTATTGACTCTTCAATCTTTGTACCAGTCCAAGGATTGTAGCTTCTATCAATGGTTGGAGACAAGAGACCTATCACATCCTTTCCTTCATAAGCTACTTGCCAGAAGTAACGATGGTTTGTTGGCTTCAAGTCCTTAGGCATCGTAAACACCTTAGTGGTATAGAGTGAAAGGAACTTCATTGTCTTTCCCTCAACAGTTACCTCAAATTCCTTAACATCATCAGCTGTATATTTTGTGATCTTCCCCGTCATTGAAGGTGATACGAACAGTGTCTGCAAGGCGATAACGTTCTGTCCATACATACTTGCCATAACCTTTGTTGTTTTTACATTAAAGACATAACCTGATACTTTGTCGCCATTTTGAAGTGTAATGACACACTGTACGGGCTCTTCCTTCTTGTCTTTAGCATTAATTGATACGACACCTACCAACAACATGAGTAGTGTCAACATGATTACATGAAGCTTTTTCATTATTATTATTATTCGTTTTAGTTGAAAGTTCTTTTATTAGTACTGCAAAGATATATATAAAATGTGGGAACAGAAACAACTGTTAAGGATTTTGTCTATACTATTTATGATTTTAATAATAGATTATCTACCATCATAAAGGCAAAAGAAAAGCCCCCTAACCTTTACAAAAGCAAGGTTAGGGGACTTGTTCCTTATATCTTAATTAGCGGTCGAGCTTCCACGTAACACCGTCCTTAGTGTCCTTAACCTGGAACCCTGCAGCCGCCAAAGAGTCACGAATCTGGTCACTGACAGCCCAGTTTTTCTCCGCTTTAGCCTTAGCACGAAGGTCGAGAACCATATCAACAACCTTGCCATAAGCTTCCTCACGAGCATCATTATTGGCTCCACGCTCATTCTGAAGACCAAGGATATCGAAGGCAAAGAGCTTCATCGTATCCGTCAACTCCTGTAAATCATCAGCAGAAATCTGTGCCTTATGATCGACAATAGTGTTCACAAGATGACAAGCTTCGAAAAGATTTGATATGACAGCAGGCGTCATAAGGTCGTCATTCATCGCATCATAACACTTCTGACGAAGCCCAGCAACGAACGTCTTTGTATTCTCATCAGATGCAGCAGAAGGCTGAATGCGTGCTAAATCCTCGATACCATTCATCAAACGTTCGTATCCTTTCTCTGCTGCTTGCAGTGCTTCATTGGAGAAATCAACGGTCCCACGATAGTGAGCAGAGAGGATAAAGAAACGAATTGTCATTGGAGAATAAGCCTGAGAGAGCGTATCATGCTTGCCAGTAAAGAACTGTTCAAGTGTAATAAAGTTCCCTAAAGACTTGCCCATCTTCTGTCCGTTGATGGTAATCATATTGTTATGCATCCAATATTTCACCATTTGGTCGCCTTGTGAAGCCACAGCTTGAGCTATTTCACACTCATGATGGGGGAAGATAAGGTCCATTCCACCACCGTGAATATCAAAGTGATCACCCAAATACTTACGTCCCATAGCCGTACACTCGCAGTGCCAGCCAGGGAAACCATTACTCCATGGCGATGGCCAACGCATGATATGCTCGGGCATAGCACGCTTCCAAAGCGCAAAGTCAACCTGATTATGCTTCTCACCGACACCTGCTAACTCGCGAGAGTTATTGATCATGTCGCTAAGATTACGCCCAGAGAGGATGCCATAGTGGTGATCCTTATCATATTTCTCCACATCAAAGTAGATACTACCATTGCTTTCATAAGCATAACCATTGGCAAGAATCTCCTTGACAAGCTCCTCCTGCTCAATGATATGTCCCGTCGCATGAGGTTCAATGCTTGGTGGAAGCACATTAAGAGCACGCATCGCGTCATGATAACGGTTCGTATAATACTGCGCAATCTCCATTGGTTCCAACTGTTCAAGGCGTGCTTTCTTCTCTATCTTATCATCACCTTCATCAGCATCATGCTCTAAATGCCCTACATCAGTGATGTTCCGGACATAACGAACCTTATAACCGATGTGCTTAAGATAACGGAAAAGAATATCAAACGTTATTGCTGGGCGAGCATGTCCTAAGTGTGGATCACCGTAAACAGTTGGTCCGCAGACATACATTCCCACGTTTGGCGCTGCTATCGGCTGAAAAAGTTCCTTCTTACGATGCAGTGTATTGTAAATAACTAAGTCTTGCATAATCAGTTGTCTATTACTTAATGATGCAAAATTACAAAAATATTGTCAGTCATAACACGCCTATGCTGATTTTTTATTATCTTTGCTTCATATCCACAAGAGATATCAACCAAACTGAAAAAATGAATGTTTAATCAATAAAAAACTTAGGATTATGATTATCACAACAACCCCGACCATTGAAGGTCACCCTATTATTGAGTACAAAGGTATTGTAACTGGAGAGACTATCATCGGTGCTAACGCATTTAAAGACTTCCTTGCAGGCATCAGAGACATCATAGGTGGACGCAGTGGGTCCTATGAAAAGGTGCTTCGAGAGGGCAAAGACACTTCTATACAAGAGATGATCCAACGTGCCGAAGAGCTTGGTGCTAACGCCATTGTGGGTATTGACCTTGATTATGAGACTGTTGGGCAGGGTGGTTCTATGCTCATGGTCACCTGTTCTGGCACAGCTGTAAGAATCTAACCACGAACTTACAGTAAACAATCAGCCTACAAAAACAAAAAGAGGATACGCTTTTAGAGGCGTATCCTCTTTTCTTATACAACCCTTTAACACTATGAGAAATATTCATACTTATCTGATTTCGTTTTAATAATACGCCTCAGCTCTGTTTTTTACCACTACTTTGAATGCGCCAATATACGCCTTGCAGTTTTATATCATACGCCTTGTCATTCTGTAACCATTATGATTTCTTATTCCCACCATGATCAGGCGAACATGAGACATGTGCTTCAGCCATACGAAGCACTGTCTGAAACAAGTAAAAGCATAGACAAAAAGACTCCCAAACCTTTCTATAGGCTTGGGAGTCCATATGCTATGCACGTTCCTTATGATTTATATTAGAACGTTTCCTTTATTATTCATCAAAACCAATTGGGCGAAACTGATGCTGTTCTTCACTATATACGAAGCCTGCATCATGTAGACGAGACTTAAGTTTATCAACATCTTCGCCGAAATTATAACAGAGTGATTCCAAAGAATCAAACTCTTCATCACGCAGTAGCATGTTTGCACTACTTACAAGGATCGCTGGATCCTGTGGTAACTTATCCATATTCTTTATTCTATTAACTTACTTCATTGATTCACTTACAAACTGTAGAGGGAGAAGTTCCTTTACTGTATTGATAACATAGACGCCTCCTGTACCATAAAGAAGGATACGGATGGGCTGTTTGTATCGATCTTCTATCTCTAAGATTACCTGTCGACAGGCTCCGCAAGGAACTATCGGATCGTGCATCAACCCGTACTCATTACGGGCAGCAATGGCAAGAGCCGTTACAGGTTGGTCTGGATAATTTGACTGTGCAGCGAATATTGCAGAACGTTCAGCACATAATCCCGATGGGAATGCAGCATTTTCCTGATTAGCACCCATAACTTCTTTGCCATTGGCAAGGCGTAAAGCAGCCCCAACCTGAAAACGACTATAAGGGGAATAGCTGTTCTCTGTAGCCGCTATAGCTGTCTGAATGAGATGTTGATCATCAGCAGATAGTTCATCAAAAGTGCCGAAACCAATCTTTATACTTAGGTCTATTGTCTTCATTTATGTATTTGTCTTATGACTGGGAGACTAATAAGTTAATTACTCATCAGCTCATAACATCCTATATCCGGCTTATTATCACGTGGCTTACCATCATGATCTTTCGCAAAACGAGTATCATTCAGGACCTTACCAGCATCAACAGCAGCCAATTTCTCTCCATCTCTTAGCTTCAAAAGGTGGAAGTTGAAACGCTGTTTGTCTGCATCAACCATAACAAACTGTTTCTCACCACCTGATGGATAATCCTTCGTGTTCTCCCATATCACATCCGTAAAATGAGTAAGTAACGCTGTATCCTTAGGCTTATCAGTGCGTAATATACAATGATCAAACTGATAGTTAGCCATCATATTATCCCTATTATCAACCATTACAACATCATCAGCGTATCCTGTAATCAAAGAGTTTACGATATCAAAGCTCTGTAAAGCATACTCCTTGTCGCCCAAATGATTGCTGATACGGAGTGCAGCCCCACGATTTCCATCGAAAGGATAGAACTGAGCAAAGGTGCAATGTGTTAACGTTGTCTTACCACCAAGGAAGGAAGCACAATCCATTAGTGTGTTGGAAAACTGAGTGTTATAAGCTTCAACCGTACTACCTACCGCCTGTAAACCATATCCTTGACAGTTATGGACAGTAGAGTTGGCAAGCAAAAGCTTCTGTTGTGCTGTGTTTGAACTGTCACAAACAATACCATCATAGGCAGAATGAAGATCAGTATACATGAGAACATTGTCGTAACTGTCCTTATGGAAGTGTATTCCCCTCCACTGTCCGCTCACACGATCATATGGAAGATAAGAGAACATCCAGTCAAGACGATCGCCACGAAGCACCACAGGGTTATCAGCCGTACCCTCACAACGTAATGTTCCATGTACGTCTATAGCAGCTTTGTTGGAGAAATAGAGTGTTGTTCCTGCAGGAATGGTCAGTGTTGCACCAGCAGTAACCTTTAACGTGTCCTGTAAAACAATAGGCTTTGAACCTGTAAGAGTCGTATTCGTAGTCACGTTTAATCCTTTCAGGAGCTCCGCATCCCAACTATAGACATTGAGATTCACCTTCTGTTGTACACCACTCTCAAGCGTAAAGATGAGATTATCCGTAATCTGCTGTGGGGTAGTAGCACTATTAATAGGCGATGTCATCTCTACAAAGACCCGAATACTATCTTTATTACGCACCTCAAGATTGTTTGCCTGATAGCCATTAGAAGCATCAAGACTTATCCCATCGACATTCACACGAAAGCCTGTCTGGTTTCCTTGTGCCAATCTTACGTTTGCCAAACGTAAGCCATCACCAGAGTTATTATAGACCCAAAAGGTTTTCGTTGGTGTTGGAACGTTCGAGAATGTAGTATCAAGTCGCAGTGTATCTGTCGAAAAAGACAGAAGATTACCAGTTGATGTTGAGAAAGAATCATCATCGGAACATGCTGCCATCATCACGACGGATGCAAGAAGGAATAATATAGTTAATTTCTTCATCATATATCTTTTAGTTCTTAACTAACGGTATTGTAAAATGTTTATTGCACAATCCGTCTTATTCCAAGTCAACATGTTCTACACTAATCTCATCATTAAGAAAGATACGAGCACTCTCTTTAAACTTCTCAGGATTCTCTGTTGTAAGATACTTCACGGTACCATGCTTCGTACAACGACGCTCCATGTCAGGATGACGATGAAGGTAATCCTGAAGACTTTCGGCAACATACTCTCCCTGTGGGACTATTTTTATCCCACGCGGCACATGCTTCAAAATCTTCGACATCAGTATAGGGTAATGAGTACAGCCAAGAATGACAGTATCTATTTCAGGGTCAAGGCGCATAATATGATCAATACGCTTCTTAACAAAGTAATCAGCTCCAGGGCTATCTGCTTCATTGTTCTCTATAATCGGGACCCACAAAGGACAAGCTACACCTGTTACTTTCACATCTGGCCATAACTTCTGAATCTCCATATTATAGCTATGACTCTTTACTGTTCCCTCTGTTGCTAACAAACCTACATGTTGTGAATGGGTCAGTTTACCTATAATTTCAGCTGTAGGACGAATGACTCCCAGCACTCTTCTGTTTGGATCAAGCTTCGGGAGATCATTCTGCTGTATGCTACGGAGAGCCTTTGCGGATGCCGTATTACAACCCAAAATAACCAACTGACAACCTGACTCAAAGAGTTTCATAACAGCCTGACGCGTAAACTGATATACAACATCAAAGGAACGTGACCCATAAGGTGCACGAGCATTATCCCCTAGATAGAGATAATCGTACTCTGGAAGAAGCTGACGAATACCATGTAAGATTGTCAGACCGCCATAACCAGAATCAAAAACTCCAATAGGTCCTGGTGCTTGTGAATAGCTTGTCATTATCTTTTTACCCTTTCACCTTACTTAAGCACAGCAATGAGTGCATCTGTGATATCCTCTCCCTTCGCTGTATCCACATACAAAAGAGTATTATTATCTGAATTGAGAATGAAAGCATAGCCACTTTCCTTCCCCATCCCACGAACTGTTGCATCAAGTTTTCTGCGAACAGGAGCATAAATATCATCTTCTGCTTTCTTTAATAAGCGTTCTGTCTCCTTACGGAAAGCCACATTACGATCCATCAGTTCTTCTAATTCGGCCTGTCTTTTACGAAGAATAGATGGCTCTAACTTACGTTGCACATCAAGAAATTCCTCATAACGACTATTAAAATCGTCAGCAGAACGCTTCGCTTCGGCATCATATTTTGCTTTTAAATCATTATAACTACGTGTCGCCGCAGCATAGTCTGCCATCGCATGCAATACTTTGTCATAACTAAAATAAGCGAATTTCAATACTGGAACCGTTTGCTGAGCAGCTGCCATAAGCGGCAACAACACCATAGCAAAGGACAAGAATAATTTCTTCATCATATGTATTTTATGTCTCTGAATAAAAAAAGGTCATCGCAAGAATATAAACTCATGCGGTGACCTCACCCTATCTCTTACTTTATAATATTAAGGTAAGAGAATAAATGACGGGGCAAAGGCACCCGTTCTCACTTTTACTTCATCTTAGCCAGCTGGGCCTTAACCTCTGCAGTGATATCCTTGCTAAGTGCTTCATTGATATACAATGGTTGGCCTGCTGCCTTTTCCATAATATAAACATAGTTACCAGCCTTAGCTACTGCTGCAATAGCATTACGAACTTTCTCAAGAACAGGGCCAAGTTGCTTCTGCTGCTCCTCATTGAAAGCCTTCTGGTTGTCCTGAGCTGTCTGCTGGATCTTGTTATACATATCCTGTAAGTTCTTCTCTGTTTCAGCCTGCTTTGTTGCATTCATTGTGCTCTTAGACTTATCATAAGCATCTGCCTGACGCTGAAGTTCTGCCTGCATATCTTCAAGCTGCTTCTGATATACTTTACCTTTAGCCTCCAACTTACTCTGAACAGCTGTAGCCTCTGGAAGAGATTGGAGAAGAGCCTGTGAATCTAAGTGACCAAACTTCTGTGCAAACAATGTCATCGGTGCACAGAGCATCAACATTAAAAATAACTTTTTCATTTTTCTTATCGTTTTAATTGTTTATAAACTCGTTACTGATTTGAATAACCAAGCTTCTGTAATACTTCATTGCTGATATCAACCTTAGGTGATCCATAGATTATACCTGCAGAATTGCTAGAACGATCAATTACAAGACTATAGCCACGCTGGTCAGCAATGTCCTTGACAGCATTATAGATTTCATCTTGTATTGGGGTTATCAAGCTCGTACGCTTCTTAAAAAGTTCACCTTCAGGACCGAAATACTTACGCTTGAGGTCTGAAGCTTGCTTTTCTTTTGCAACAATAGCCTCTTGTTTTTTCTTCTTTTGTTCTTGAGAAAGGAAAACAACTTCGTTCTGATAGTTCTTATACATTGTAGAAGCTTCCGTATTGAGAGCCTCAACTTCAGCTTGCCACTTCTTACTGACTTGATTTAACTGTTCGTTAGCACGCTCATAAGCAGGCACATTACGGAGAATATACTCCATATCAATTAGTGCAAACTTCTGCGCAGAAGCTGACAAAGGCAAAAGAGTAAAAAGGTAAAGAGGTAAAACATACCTCAATACTTTGCTCAATATCTTCTTTTTATTCATCATCCTTCTATATTTAATTATAAACCTATAAATCCTTTTTATACAGATTCTCTTCTTAATGTTCAACGACTAAACATGAAAGTTCATTCCATTAAAACTCTTGTCCAAGGATGAAGTGGAATTGACTTCCACCCTTCTGACCAAAGACTTTATCGAATCCATAAGCCCAATCAATACCCATCAATCCAACCATTGGGAGGAATATACGTACACCAATACCTGCTGAACGTTTCATATCAAATGGATTGAACTTACTTGTTTCTGTCCATGCATTACCAGCCTCAACAAATCCTAATCCATAGATGGTAGTATTACCCAAAAGGAACGGATAACGAAGTTCGAGTGAGAAGCGATCATAAGCATAGCCCTCTGCACCATAAGGAGTAAGAGACCCATTCTCATAACCACGCAAGCCGACAGTTTCTTCTGCATATCCTGTAGAATATCCACTCATACCATCACCACCCATATAATAGGTTTCAAACGGACTCTTCTTATGTTTATTATAGCTTCCTAACAAACCAAATTCAACTCGTGTTACCAAGACAAAGCACTTCTGTCCATTTGTAAGAGCAGTAAAAGTACGAGCCTTGAACTTCCACTTATGATACTCTACCCAACGATATTTCTCTTGTTGTTCTTTTGAATAGGTCGGAGAATTACGATCCGTTGCCAAGTGTGCATAGTCCTTGCCATCCCACTTTGACCAAGGTGGAGTTATCGTCAGTGATACAGTAAAGTCTGAACCACGACGTGGGAAGAGCTGGTTATCTGTTGACGTACGATTGAGCGAAACGTTTAAATTAAGGTTATTTGCTGAACCATTTGACATAATGAAATAACGCCAATTACGCAACATATAACGTTGATATTGCAATTGTAGAGAAAGTGTAAAGTAGTCATCAGGCCAGTTCAAGCGCTTACCCCAACCAACATAGATACCCAACAACTTCACATACTTATCAGGATCATAATAGTTCTGATAATTATTATAATTATAATTGCCATACCCATACAGGTAATTATTATAATTATTCATGTAAGCACTATTATAGTAATTGCTTGAGACATCAGTCTGCTTAGAATAAGAAACACCAACACTAAACTGAATAGGACGCTTACCACCCAACCAGTTAGTTGAATACTGTGCATTATATGACTGATAGTAAGTACCGTTTGTCTGTGCTCCCAATGACAATGTTTCACCATCTCCAATAGGCAGAATACCTCGATGTTCACGATTTCTACGGAAGAGGTTTGCCATTGAGAAGTTGTTCAACTTCAAACCAACTCGGCCTATAACACCTGTCTGTCCCCAGCCTAGCGAGAGCTCTACCTGATCATTTGACTTCTGCTTAAGGTTGTAATTAATATCTACCGTACCGTCTTCGTAGTTTGGCTTTGGTACAGGATTGATAGCTTCAGGGTCAAAATGTCCCATAGATGCTAACTCACGTGCAGAACGTTGGAGAGCTTCTTTCGAGAAGAGATCACCAGGCTTTGTACGTAACTCACGACGCACGACATTCTCATAAAGACGGTCATTACCATTAATCGTCACTCGATTGATATGTGCTTGCTGTCCTTCATAGATACGCATCTCAAGATCTATCGAGTCACCCACAATATTTACTTCCGTCGGTTGAAGGTTATAGAAGAGATAACCATTGTTCCAATAAGCATTTCCAACGGCATCTTCATCTTGAGAAAGACGCTTATTCAAATAAGTTTGATTATACACATCACCCTTCTTCATATCAAGAAGACGTGAAAGATAATCGCTCGAATAAACAGTATTTCCCACCCATGTAATATTGCGGATATAATACTTTTTACCCTCATCAACTTTTACATAGACATCAACATGCTTTGGATCAACATTCCATACACTGTCTTTCAAGATCGTTGCATCACGATATCCATACTCGTTGTACTTCGTAATAAGATTTTTCTTATCTTCCGTCCAACGCTCTGGAGTGAACTTTTTCGACTTCAGAATGTTCTCTAATTTACCTGCTTCATGGGTCTTGGTAAAAGCACCTTTAGTGAATAATGTACCTTTGATCTTATTATCAGATAAATGTTCATTACCCTCAATGATGATTTGACGTACCTTTAACTTCTCCTTTTTATCGACATCGATATCAAGAATAACCTGATTCTTATTAAGAACATCATCCCTTTGCCGAATCGAAATAACAGCATTCTTATAGCCCTTATCGTCAAAGTACTTCTTAGCAAGTACTTTTGCGCGGTCAATCATATTCGGAGTTATCTGTCCACCCTTAACAAGTCCCAACTTTTTCTCCATATCTTCTCTTTCACTCTTCTTCAATCCATTGTAATTAATGGTTGAGATTCGTGGACGAGGAGAAAGATGAATCTTCAAATAAATATTATCTCCAACGATAGAATCAGCTGTTATAGAGACATCAGAGAAGAGACCATGCTTCCAATAACGCTTCACAGCATCAGTAATAGCA
This sequence comes from Prevotella histicola, assembly GCF_055385135.1. Classification (NCBI taxonomy): domain Bacteria; kingdom Pseudomonadati; phylum Bacteroidota; class Bacteroidia; order Bacteroidales; family Prevotellaceae; genus Prevotella; species Prevotella histicola. The sequence goes on from NZ_AP043793.1 coordinate 1,409,418, forward strand.
GTACCAGGCACCTCTATCTGCTGCCCGACACTAAGCCCCGATATACCTGTAAGAACATAGTCTTCATAACCATCAATACCTGTCACAGCTAATCCAGCCAACTTATAAGTATGTGGATTACCTCCATAACTGATATCTGGGTTTACGATTTTCTCTTGTGCCCTCGTTGTAAGACTCATCCCAGAGGCGAGAGCAAGGAGTATCAATACCTTATTTATATTAGTCATCTATCGTGTAACTTATTTATTTTCATTTTCAATTTGTTTCTCAGTCTTTCCGAAACGGCGTTGCCGCTGCTGAAAACTTCCAATAGCTTTATGCAGATCCAGCTCATCAAAGTCTGGCCAATAAGTATCACAGAAGTAAAGTTCAGAGTAAGCAATCTGCCATAACAGATAATTGGAGATACGCAACTCACCCCCTGTTCTTATCAGCAAGTCGGGATCTGGCATAAAATTAGTCTGTAGGTGACGACTAATAACATCTTCTGTTATCATTTCTGGCTGAATAAAGCTGCTACTATCTAGCTGATGTTCTGCAATAATCTCCCTCATTGCCTTCGTAATCTCCCAACGTGCACTATAGCTTAAAGCTACCACCATGGTCATTGCTGAGTTCTTTGCGGTATGTTCTTCCGTCTCATGCAGTTTATTCTGTACCTCTTGTGGCAAACGTGCGATATCGCCAATCACTCGAAAACGCACATTATTCTTCATAAAAATTTCGTCCTCCAGCGATGTAAGGACCAGTCCCATCAAGGCAGCTACCTCATCAGAAGGACGACTCCAGTTCTCAGTAGAGAATGTATAGAGCGTTAAATACTTCACGCCAAGCCGAACACACTCAGAAGTGATACGACGAACCGTATCCACTCCAGCCTGATGACCATATGAACGAGGCTTATTTCGTTCAGTTGCCCAACGACCATTACCATCCATAATGATAGCTATATGCTCAGGTATTCGCGTCATGTCTATTCCTTCTGTCATATATTTGAAGAGATAACCTTTTCTTTTGTTTTACTTATTATCGTCCACAGCCTGTCTATTCATCCTCATTATGACATGTACGGCACTTTGCCGAGAAGCTATACGAGAATGTTAGCTGAAGTGTTGAGTAACAATCAGTATTCTTAAAGAGCCCACTACTTTTTATACCATAAGGATCTTTCTGACCATCCAACTCATCACTAAGAGAGAAATGCATAGCCCATTCCAACCCAATATTCGTTCGTTCCCCAATCTTGTACTTAACTCCTACTCCAATAGGAAGATTAGCCGTAAATGCAGATTTACGATCCCCATTATCTATCTTCACATACGTAGCGCCCAATCCTATTGTTACATAAGGAGACAAACGCTGAGCACCACGATAATCATGACCTGTCCCATATGGGAGAAAATTATACTCATAAGCCAATCCTACATCGACTAAAGAGTTATTAAAAGTATAGGGAGCTGATGCAAACCTTGGATAATATGTCTTCACATCAGCTGAAGAACCTTTCATTTTCCCAAACGAAACATTCATTTTAAACCCCATATAAGGACTGAGATTGTATCGTGCAAGTACAGTCCCCATAGGTTGTAAATCTTTAAAAAGTGAACTATTAAAGTCACCAAGATACCCCATCATTCCGACACCAGCACCAATCTCCATCTTATATTCAGGATCTGTCTGTGCCAATACCGGTACAGAGCTAAACAGAATAAGAAGACTTATGACACTTCGCCTCATAATTGAGTCCTTTCATTTATTATTCAGTAGCACTGCTCAGATTAATATCCCATGCCACTCTATTTAACCTTCCACGCCACACTTTACTACCACTAATAATCCAAACAAACTGTTTTTTATCAACAGCAGCAGTAAACGTATTACCAAGACGCACATCTTTAGGATATGAGAAGGCAGCATCACTCGCCCAAGTTATACCTCCATCACGTGACAAAAGCATCTGAGCTGCCTCGTTACTTGCTGTCAAGCCCATTGCTAAAGCTGCATTATCATAACGAACAACCGTAAGATGCTTGTATACTGGTAACAAATATCTGCTCATGTTACTTTCAACAAGAGTCCACTGATTAGCAATACTGGAGGTATTACTATCTGACAATCTTGTCCATACAACGCTTTTTCCCGCAGCTGTTTGTCCTACAAGCATCACATGACTAACATTCTCATTACCAGTTGCTGATGAAAGAACATAACTAACATTGTTTACTGGCAGATAAGATGCATCACTGTCGAGCGATTCATTTGCCCATGTCAATCCACCATCCTTTGATACAACAAGTTTATCATTAGTGGTAAGAGCAAATAACTCTGAAGATGATGCGGCTACAAGTTGCTTAAGATTACCATTTGTCGCAACCACAGCCCAAGTGTTACCATCAGTTGAGGTCAGCACCTGATTGTTATCAACCGCAAAAAGTTTACTGCCCTGTGACAAGATTCCCTTATAAGCATTTGCCGAGAAAGTCTTATTAAGTCTTACCCAGCTATTACCATCTGTTATTGACGTTGTATATCCAACTGTTTGTGAACCATTTGTACCAAAGACAAATAACTTGTCGCCAACACTCACAGTCTTCATTGTTGTCAGACTTGCAAAGTTGCTATTATCACGCATTGCTGTCCAAGTAAAGACATTACCCTTCTGTTTATGAGCATTAACAGAGATTCTATAATCACGATAACTGTCCCCTGAAGCTGAATACACACGGAACTTTATTGGTTGCGTAAAGTCCAAAGAGTCATTCTCCGAATAATAATACTGCTTACCATCCTTATTAGACGTGAAAACGACTGTCCCAAAATTCTTGGTTGAAACCTTTGTCAATACATGTGCAACATCTGTCCCATAGGGCAAAGAATCTGGATTATATATTAATCCTTGTGCCTGATCAATATAGAACTTGACCTTACTTGCATTGAATTTCTTTTTATAAACACTATCCCGACCATCCTTTGTAACAGTATCACGGACCTGTGTTAGCTGTCCTAAAGAGAAAGCCGTTATCGCTGTGTCGTTATAAGTTGTTGTCTTGTTATCACTTTCATCTTTCAAACATGAAGACAACGTGAATGTGGTCAACATAAGAGCCACAAGGAAATATATCTTATTACTCATCAGATACTAATTAATGAATTTAACTGCAAATATAATCAGAATTCTTCAGAATAAGCTTCTTTTACGAGGTTAATTATGCAAAATATTGAAATTCTACTTGATTTTTTAAGTTTGTTTAGGATTAAAAAAGAAGACAGTGCAATCTACTCACACTGTCTTCCTTACAGAAACTTAACGAATATTGCTGAATGTCAGCGCTATAATACTGAGAATTGTCATAACCATGACACCTCCAAGTAATAGCATCGTCTCGGAATCTAATAACATGTTTCTATGATTTAAATACTATACTAAAAGCTAACCATTCGTTGGTTGCTGTTCAAAAGATGGTACAAAGATACAGACAACCAAGACATTTTCCTCACTTCTGCAGGAAGTATTCATACTTTAACAACTTATTTTGACTTACATCAAAGTATCAAGCACGACAAAAACACCTACAAAAACACCAAATTTATAACAAAAAAACTCCTACTCACAGTAATGTGAGTAGGAGTTATCATTATTTATTCAGAAGTTCTTCTGAGAAAATTAGAGCTGTGGACCAGCTGCTACGAGAGCCTTACCAGCCTCGTTGTTCTCATACTTCTTGAAGTTCTTGATGAAACGAGCTGCGAGGTCCTTAGCCTTCTCATCCCACTGAGCTGCATCAGCGTAAGTGTCACGTGGATCGAGGATCTCAGTAGCAACACCTTCGAGCTTTGTAGGAACAGTGAAGTCGAAGTAAGGAATCTGCTTTGTTGGAGCAGCGTCGATTGAGTGGTTCAAGATAGCGTCGATGATACCACGAGTATCGCGGATAGAAATACGCTTGCCTGTACCGTTCCAACCAGTGTTAACTAAGTAAGCCTTAGCGCCACTCTGCTGCATCTTCTTAACCAACTCCTCAGCATACTTTGTTGGATGGAGCTCCAAGAATGCCTGACCGAAGCAAGCAGAGAATGTTGGAGTAGGCTCTGTGATACCACGCTCAGTACCAGCCAACTTAGCTGTGAAGCCAGAGAGGAAGTAATACTTAGTCTGCTCTGGAGTCAAGATTGATACTGGAGGCAATACACCGAATGCATCAGCTGAAAGGAAGATTACCTGCTTAGCAGCTGGACCCTGTGACTCAGGACGCTGGATGTTCTTAATATGATAGATTGGGTAAGAAACACGAGTGTTCTCAGTTACGCTCTTATCAGCGAAATCAATCTTACCATTCTTGTCAACAGTTACGTTCTCGAGGAGAGCATCACGTGTGATAGCACCGTAGATGTCTGGCTCTGACTCCTTATCAAGGTTGATAACCTTAGCATAGCAACCACCTTCGTAGTTGAAGATACCCTTGTCATCCCATCCGTGCTCGTCATCACCGATGAGCTTACGCTTTGGATCAGTAGAAAGAGTAGTCTTACCTGTACCAGAAAGACCGAAGAAGATAGCAGTGTTCTCGCCGTTCATGTCAGTGTTAGCAGAGCAGTGCATAGAAGCCATACCCTTCAATGGCAAGAAGTAGTTCATCATAGAGAACATACCCTTCTTCATCTCACCACCGTACCATGTGTTAACAATTACCTGCTCCTTAGATGTTACGTTGAACATTACACAAGTCTCTGAATGGAGACCAAGCTCCTTCCAGTTCTCAACCTTAGCCTTAGAAGCATTGTAAACGATGAAGTCTGGCTCCTGATCGAAGTCTGCCTCTGACTTTGGACGGATGAACATGTTTGTTACAAAGTGAGCCTGCCAAGCAACCTCAACGATGAAACGAATCTTCATACGTGTATCCTTGTGTGTACCGCAGAAACCATCAACTACGAAAAGGCGCTTGTTAGAAAGCTCTTTCTTAGCGATGTCCTTAACAGCTGTCCAAGCTTCTTTAGTTGCACGATGGTTATCGTTATGGTACTCCTCAGAATCCCACCATACTGTATCATGAGAGTTCTCATCATCAACGATGAACTTATCTTTAGGAGAACGACCAGTGTAGATACCAGTCATTACGTTGATAGCACCAAGCTCAGTCTCGTAACCCTTTTCATAGCCCTCAAGACCTTCCTTTGTTTCCTCATTGAACAATACCTCATAAGAAGGATTGTAAAGTACTTCTGTTGTACCAGTAATTCCGTACTTCTCAAGTACGCTCTTATCAAACTTTGCCATTTCGTTAAATGTATTTAGTTGAAAATTGATTTTATCCTTAGCTTTTTACGTCTCCTAACAAAGACACCGCAAAGGTAATATAATTATTAACTCCAAACAAAAAATAGCAAGAAAAATGTTCCTAAGTATCCTTCTGCAAGGTTAAAGATGTTAAAAAAAACAAGACCATCGGTATATTTGTAAATCAGACGTTGCAAAAATTCGGAGAATTGTTTAATTTTGCCGAAATTTTGCATGGTGGGTTACATCCCCATACACCTAAAACATCTAAAAATAAAAATGGAAATCATCAACTTTTCAGAACAGAATTCCATCATCAACCAGTACCTGGCTGAGATTCGTGACAAGGATTATCAGAAGAACAGACTGCTCTTTCGCAACAATGTTATGCGTATTGGAGAGTTTGAAGCCTTTGAGATTTCGAAGACATTGAACTACGAATCTAAGGACGTCATTACTCCTTTAGGAACAGCAAAGGTTCAAGTTCCGACTGATAAGATTGTCCTTGCTACTATCTTCCGCGCCGGATTGCCTTTTCATAATGGCTTTTTAAACATCTTCGACCACGCTGGCAATGCTTTTGTCAGCGCTTATCGTGAATATAAGGATGCGGCTCATCATGAGGTAGGAATCCACGTTGAGTATCTCGCTACACCTGACATCAATGGCAAGACACTTATCATTGCCGATCCAATGCTGGCTACTGGCGGTTCTATGGAGTTGGGATACAAGGCTATTTTATCCAAAGGTACACCTCGCCACGTACACGTTGCATGCTTATTGGCTACACCAGAGGGCATTGCACACATCAAGAAAACGTTCCCAGAAGACTCAACAACGATCTGGTGCGCAGCTATTGATGAAGGGCTAAACGAGCATAAATACATTGTTCCTGGCTTCGGTGATGCTGGCGATCTTTGCTTTGGTGAGAAGCTGTAAGGCTTATCTTTGAACGCTAAGAGTAATGAAAACAACGGAGATCACTTATTAAAATTAGGGTTTATCACAGCCCATAACAAAACAAAGGACGATAAAGATCAACATCTTTACCGTCCTTTGTTTATTTAAGAACACTTACTTCAGTTTATAAATATCCATCACTTCGCGCCCCCATGCTGGCTGCAGACCAGTAGTTTTCTCACTTGCAAAGAGTTGTTGGATGGTTGTTAACTCCTTGGGATCATTCATACTCGGACGCCCTGTAGCTTTACTGAGCTTATCAAGGAAGATGTAAAGAAGAAGATGTGCACGTGGATTACTTGGATTTACACCAATAGCCGACTTGTAACCGATGATTGCATCCGTACAATATCGTTTACAATTTTCAGAGGGATTCCGTACGATGAGTGCCGTATAATATAACCCTTGGAGCACCAAAACCTCAGAACGGTCAACACCTTCTTTCGACTGTAAAGCGTCTACATCATTCTTCACTGCATCAATGAAGAGAGAGGAATGACTATCCTCTGGGAAACGAACAGCATACTGAAGAGCATAAAGCGTGCGATAATACATGGGGAGCCAGGTATTAGGATACTGTGCCTCAACATGCTTCAACGCATCCATACCTTTTAATACTGACGAGGCATTGTCGGCATTAACACTACGGAGCACGGTCCCTAACGCTGTCTCAAACTGTGGATTGTTCTGTGCATTTACACTCGTTGCACACATAAAGGCAACCACGATAACGAACTTTGAAATCAGATTCTTCATACATTTAAATTTTTAAAGTGAAACATATTAATTTTAAAAGTTGAAATATAAATTTCTGATGCAAATGTATGAAGGCTTTTTTCTGCCTCCAAATAGTGGGGACAGACAACGAGAACATGGGCTATATAGCTATCAAAGACGCTGAAATACTACGTTTTGGGACGAATGAATAACATTAAAAAAGTACGTCAAAGAGTACAAAACAAGGGACAGAAGAGCCGCTCTCAGAAGATAGAAGTCCCTTCTCCAGAAAATTACAAAGGCTTTGTAGAAAGATTACAAGGCCTTTGTAATACTTCTACAAGGCGTCTGTAATACTTCTACAAGCGCCTTGTAATTTTCTGTAATAGCACAAAATGAATTCTAAAAGGGGAATATTAACAGACTAAACGCAGCGTTTCCGCACACTAATCTACAAAAGAACGAAGCCCGGGGACAAATGAACGGGAGACGGGAATAATATCTTCACAACTAGAAAGGCGCAACTGATAACCATTAGAATTACCCTTTGCTGAAATGATATTATTGATATTAACAAGGAAAGAACGGTGACATTGGAAGATGTTTTCGTAAGGAAGACCACTTTTCAGAGCAGACAACGTTGAGCGAAGTTCCGTCTTTTCAACCCTTCCCTCTTTTATATAACATACGGAAACATTGTTTTTTCGTGATTCAATATAAAGCAAATCATTGATGGGTAATGTGAGATCAGCTCCTCGAAGATTCTGATCATGTAGGGTTATCATGACTCCTGCTTGCTCATCAGTAGTCTTTTTAATCAGCTCCTCCAGTCTGTTATTCAGTATTCTGTTCTTACTTAACAGCACAGAGAGTCCCATAACAAGTAGCCAAATGAGGAAAGTCCAGTAAAAGAACAACCCAAACAATGCCCAACTCAAGGGCTCGCCGAAGAAGAAAGCTGCATAGATAGTCATTGAAACAGCCATTGCCAATTCTGTAACAATACTATGCAAAAGGGAATAGCCATTGGTTATCTGCTGTTTTCTTTTTGACGTTCTGCCAAAGAAAAGAGCCGTACAGAGCCACTGAACACATACCGTCATCGCACCAAAACCAAGACACATAAGAAGAGTATTACCCTGATATTGACTGATACCAAAGGGTTGTAAAAGATAAAGAAACAAGAAAATGCCAATCCCTGACACCACATCTGTGCGCCAGTGATTGGCATTTGCCTGTAAAATACTCTTGCTATGTAGGAAAGAAGATAGTCTGTTCATGATGTATCATATGGTTATCAGATTACAAAGATACACCATTTCTCTTTCCCATGCAAGCTTCTTTTTGTCTTATTTTATTATTCTTTGACCTCCCATATATCGTTGGTTTCCAGCATTTCCATGAAGTTGTGGTAATGCTTCTGTGCCTTCACCTCCTCTATCTGTTGATTGACAGCAGCATCATAGGTAGGTGCTTCAACGTCACGGATGACTCCGAGTGCTATAGGGAAGCCGTCTTCATTACTCATCATGGCAAGTTTCAGCTGCAAAGTATTGTCCTGACAATGGGCATCATGTACGAGAATATCCTCTTTCTTCACACCATTCTCACCAATCTTCACCACCTTCAGGCCAAAACCTTCCTGTATAAGACCATATTCTTGGTTAGGTCCAAAGATCAAAGGTTCGCCATGTTTAACGTAGATAGCATTCTCTTTGCGTCCCTGAGAGGTATAAACGGAACTGTGACAGTTATCATTAAAGATGACACAATTCTGCAAAATCTCACATACGGCAGCACCTTTGTGCTGATAAGCAGCCTTCAGAATAGCAATAGTCTCATTATTGTCACTTGCCACACTACGTGCAAAGAAGTTACCACGCGCACCAAAACAGAGCTCTGCTGGGCGGAATGGGTCCTCCGTTGTACCGAAAGGACTGGACTTAGACACGAAGCCTCGTGGACTGGTTGGTGAATACTGACCCTTTGTCAAACCATAGATACGGTTATTCAGAAGGATCATATTCAGGTCAACATTACGGCGCATAGCGTGAATGAAGTGGTTACCACCGATGGCAAGAGCATCACCATCGCCCGAAACCTGCCATATAGTGAGGTTTGGATTGGTTACTTTCGCCCCTGTAGATATGGCTGCTGCACGACCATGAATGGTCTGCATGGCATAAGTGTTAGCATAATAAGGCAATCGGCTTGAGCATCCGATACCACTGATGACGGCCGTTTCATAAGGAGGAACGCCCAGTTCGGCCATTGCTTTCTGCAGACTGGCAAGGAAAAAGTGGTCACCACAACCTGGACACCAGCGTGGTTGGCCTTTCTTAAAGTCTTGTGCTGTATATTGATTCATGTCTTTTTTAATTTAAGGAGTTAGAGAAGTTAAAGGAGTTTGGGGAGTTATTGAAGACAAGAAGTTAGGGAGTCAGGATTTTAGACTTATCTAAACCTGATGTTATTTCTCCATAATAGAACCTGCTTTACAGCTAATTCCGACGCTTCTTAACCCATAACTCGCCAACTCATTCACTTATATACTCGTTTACTGAAGTATCTTTGTATAGAACGTACCACTCTCTTCTTTTGGCAATGGAGCCTTGAGGAGCTTCTCAAATGTAGTAACCAACTCGCTGACAACGAATGGTTGACCCTTAACTTGGTTATACTGATAAGGAGCGAAGTGGTTGATACGAATACGCAGAAGGGCTGCCAACTGACCAAGATTCTGCTCTGCTACAACAACTTTCTTATAACGAGCAAGCACTTCAGCAGTGTTCTTTGGTAACGGATTCACATACTTGAACTGTGCCAAAGCAACCTTATGACCTTTTGCACGCAACTCTTCCATTGCTGAATAGAGGTGACCATAACTACTTCCGAAGCCCACAATAAGGAGGTCAGCATCCTTTTCATCACCCAAAACCTTCAAGTCTGGCACAGGGATACGTGCCACCTTATCCCAACGAAGACGGTCCATCTTGTCGTGATTCTCAGGATCTGTAGAGATACTTCCCGTCTCTCCATCCTTCTCAAGACCACCAAGTATATGCGTATATCCCTCTGTTCCAGGGATAGCCCAGTAACGAGCGAGTGTCTCTGGGTCACGTTTGTATGGAGTATACTTATACTTCTGATCCTCAGTAACAAAGTGTGGATGAATCTCAGGCAGCTCTTCTATGTTCGGAAGTTTCCATGCTGACGAACCATTAGCAATGAAAGCATCAGTAAGAAGTACCACAGGTGTCATGTGTTCCAGTGCTATCTTGCACGCATTATAGGCTGCATCGAAACAATCTGTAGGGCTTGTTGCAGCAATAACAGGCATTGGACTCTCACCATTACGCCCATAAAGCACCTGTAACAGGTCGGTCTGCTCACTCTTTGTAGGCATACCTGTTGATGGACCACCACGTTGTACGTCAACGATAACCAATGGTAACTCATCGATAAGGGCAAGGTTCATGGCCTCACTCTTCAAACAAATACCAGGTCCAGAGGTTGATGTGGCAGCCAAAGCGCCTGCAAATGCAGCTCCGATAGCCGATGCACAACCTGCTATCTCGTCCTCACACTGAACCGTTGTTACACCCATTGACTTGTGTTTAGCCAACTCGTGAAGGATATCCGTTGCTGGTGTGATAGGATAAGAACCTAAGAACAAACGCAGACCAGCACGCTCTGCAGCAGCCATAAGGCCATAAGCAGTTGCCTTATTACCCGTAATATCCATGTAACGACCAGGCTCTTTCACTGCAGATTCTACCCGATAGGTGTTTGGAACAGATGCATGAACATTGTGTCCATAGTCATATCCAGCCTGAACAACACGTATATTAGCCTCAGCAATAGCAGGTTTCTTCTTGAATTTCTTCTCAAGGTAATTATTAACTAAGGTGAGATCACGGTTGAAAAGCCAGCAAACAAGACCTAAGGCAAACATGTTTCGGCACTTTAACATGGACTTATTGTCCATTCCAGTGTCTGCAAGACAGTCCTTGACCATCTTTGTTATCGGACAAGCTACCACCCGATCTGGGTCAATACCCATCTCTCCGAGGTAGTCATCACTACGAAACTCTGCCTTCTGAAGGTCACGCTGACCGAAAGAATCAGTATCAATAATGATTGTTCCATTAGGTTTACAGTGTCTATACTGCATCTTCAGTGCAGCAGCATTCATTGCTACAAGCACGTCACAACGGTCACCTGGGGTATAAACCTTACCTGCTCCAATGTGAACCTGGAACCCACTCACACCCGTTAAAGACCCTTGCGGGGCACGAATGTCTGCCGGATAGTCCGGAAATGTAGACACACCATTGCCCACTGTTGCCGAAACAGTGGTGAAAATGTTTCCCGCAAGCTGCATACCATCACCAGAATCACCAGAGAAATGTACTACAACATTGTCGAGTTCTTTCACTTCGATTTGTTCTTCCATAGATTATTTCTTTGTTTATGTTAGTATAATCATTTTTATTCTGATATTATATACTCCCTCAACATTGCTGTTAGAAATCAGCTTACAGCAGATTTTGCAACTTGAGGAATATCTTTTTTCTTCTGATAAACACGTATCCAATCAATCCGCATCTCATATGTATGCATGACATCTGGCATCTTTGCCCATGTACCATCGCCTACAGACTGATTGAGTATCAGGTAAAAATCAGACTTATCAAAGGGCCATTGCTCCTGACTATCGTTCTGTTTCTTATATTGATACACCTGTTTACCATCTGCAAAGAATGTCAAAACGTCCTTTTCCCATTCCAAAGCGTAGATGTGATAACGGTTCATTGGTAAGTTCACATTACCAGAATGCGTCTCATCAGGGTGACTCTTCGTCCATGCAGAATGTACTGTACTATAGGCTTTCTGCTCCGTATTTATCTGTTCAAAGATGTCTATCTCTCCTCCTTTTGGCCATGCCAACGCCGTTTTTGGCATCATCCAGATAGCTGGGAAGTTACCGACAAAAGGGTTAACAAGTGCTCGACATTCTACACGACCATAACGAAAAGCGAACTTCTGACTACTGTTAATACCACCTGTCAGCATGTCTACGTCATCTGTTGACCTGTTCGGATTAGGAATTGCACGCAGAACAAGATTCCCATCCTGTATGAAAGCAACCTTAGGAGAGTTGCTCAAGAAGCGTGCCCATGTCACTTTGGGACGGCGCACACAAGGCGTCCACACCTCAGGATCGGGCAATGTACCATCGGGTTTATTGAATTCATCTCTGAAAACAAGCACATATTCCGAACGCGAAGCAGCCGATTCCGTAACGCACAACTCACCTCCACCAGAAAAGCTAACGGCTTGTGCTGATGAGACTGCTACAAATAAGGCTATTAAAACCATTGCGAGCATCTGCTTGTTGCGTTTCTTTCGTGACATATTTAACAAAGATTCCACTGTAACAGCATGAACTATGGAGATTATGTTCTACTCATATAAATGAGTTTTTCACGTTCAATATCTGGCACAAGATTGATTCATACACCTCAACATCACATGTCAGAAATGCCATTCCACAGATTGTCTTTTTGTTTATGTTAGTATAACTGAGGACAAAAGTGCGAAATATTATTGATATAACAAAATGTTTTAAGGAGAAAAACACAATGAATTGATATTTAAAGTGTGCTTTTTAAAGATTTTTTCCATTAGGACATACCTTCCCAAAGATGCACATCTTTATTTATAAGGAGAATAATCTAGGTTTTAGAATATGACAAGATGATTTTATAAAAAAGTTTTTTACCTTTGTAAGCATCTACTAAGTACATCTATAAACATTATTAAACTAAAAACATAAGACAATAATTATGAAGACTTTAAACTTGAGACTCATATTGTTAACAGGACTATTTCTGTTAACAGGGACACTGACTGCCTCTGCACAAGAGGAACAATCACGTGACAAGAGTGTCTACCTGGAACTGTTAGGACCCAGCATGATGGTTGGAATCAACTATGATGCACGCTTCAAGGAGGGTTCTCCATGGGGCTATCGTACGGGTCTGGGCTTTGGATATTCCGAGTCTAACTGGTTCTTTGGCGACGCTACATCAACCCGCGTATACTCTATTCCGTTGGAAGTAAACTATCTCATCGGAAAGAGAAAGAGCAAACTTGAGTTGGGAGTGGGTGTAAATGTTGGGTTATACAATGACCATTACCGCGTAACTCAATATGAGGCCCCAAGCAACCCATCTGGTTCTTATGTTGCAAAGACCGTTAGCTTTTCGGAGAATAAGGTGAGTGCATTTGGCTATACAGACGTAGGTTACCGCTACACCTCCACCCGTGGCTTCCAATTCCGCGTGGGTCTGACAACTGCATTGACGCTTGATAAGACCCGACAGAGTGCCCACACGGTGATGGCAGCCCCTTATATCAGCTTTGGAAAGGCATTTTAAGACATTTCAAACACACCTTATTATATATAGTAACAGCACATCTGTTTTCAGATGTGCTGTTTGTATATTATTCCCGTAAGGGGATCTTAAATGACACTGAAGCCCCTGCTGGATTATCTTTTAAGAAGTTACGACATCTTTTCTTCTGAGAAACAGCCCCTTTAGAACCATATAACTCCTGTCCATCTGTGGTGTTTCTGTATTCTTTCAACTATACATTGCCATCGCTTCAGTAGCTATCGGGGAGACGTTAAGCGCTTAGCACGACTGGTGCTTACCATCAACTCCATATGTGCTGGGCTGCAACACCATTGGTGCTAGGCTGCAACACATCAGAAGAAAACGACAACAAACAGGCTTTCCAACCGCCACAAGGTGTGCTGTAAGGTGTTAATGACCAACGAATAAGGAACGTTTTTACGAACCAGTGACAATTATGTAATACACAAAGGCAATACCCGACAACTTAAATTTGACATCCTTTACTATAACAATAGTTACAGATAAGATATTTTATTGTAACTTTGCAGGAGAATAAATAAAGGAAACTGAAATGATATTGCTGAGCTTTGACACGGAAGAGTTTGATGTTCCACGCGAACATGGGGTAGACTTCTCACTTGAGGAGGGCATGAAAGTATCCGTTGAAGGTACAAACAAGATCCTCGATATACTGTTGGCTAACGACGTACATGCCACATTCTTCTGCACAGGAAACTTTGCTGAACATGCTCCAGAAGTAATGCAACGCATCAAGAACGAGGGACATGAGATAGGATGTCATGGTGTTGACCACTGGAAACCACAGCCGGAGGATGTGTTCAAGTCGAAGGAAATCGTAGAACGAGTAGCTGATGTGAAGGTCACTGGCTACCGTCAGCCACGCATGTTCCCTGTCTCTGACGAGGATATAGAGAAGGCTGGATACCTTTATAACTCATCTCTGAACCCTGCTTTCATACCAGGTAGATACATGCACCTTACCACTCCACGCACCTGGTTCATGCGTAATGAGGTCATGGAGATACCTGCCAGCGTCAGTCCTCACCTCCGTATCCCGCTCTTTTGGCTTGCTTTGCATAACTTCCCCGAATGGTTTTATCATTGCTTAGTACGTCAGGTACTGCGCCACGATGGATACTTTGTTACGTATTTCCACCCTTGGGAGTTCTATAACCTCAAGGAACATCCTGAATTCAAGATGCCTTTTATCATCAAAAACCATTGTGGTCATGAGCTGGAACAGCGACTCGACCGTTTTATCAAGGCAATGAAAGCAGATAAACAGGAGTTCATTACATTCACAGAATTCGTCAACAGACAGAAGAAACAGAAATGATAACACTCGCAACAGTATCCCCTTGCTACAACGAAGAGGAGGTTTTGGAACAGTCGGCTGCCCACTTAACAGCACTCTTCGACGATCTTATCGCTCAGGGAAAGATATCCAATGAATCGGTCATCGTGTTTGTCAACGACGGTAGTCGTGACCGAACATGGGAGATTATCAGCCGTCTTCACAAGCAGAATGCCCGTATCCGTGGTATCAACCTTGCACATAACGTGGGACATCAGAATGCTATCATGGCTGGAATGATGACTGCTAAGGACTGGGCAGACGCTGTTATAACGCTGGATGCCGACCTTCAGGACGATTACAAGACATGTATTCCGCAGATGGTGGACGACTTTCAGGCTGGGAATGACATCGTTTATGGTGTGAAAGTATCACGAACAGCTGACCCACTACTGAAGCGTATGTCAGCACAAGCCTTCTATCGGCTGCAAGAAAAGATGGGAGTGAACAGCATTTTCAACCATGCCGACTTCCGATTGATGAGCCGTCAGGCGCTCGAGATGCTCTCGGGCTATAAGGAACGTAACCTTTATCTGCGCGGTCTCATCCCTTTGATTGGCTTAAAGTCCACAACTGTTGACGACCATATCCGCGAACGGGAGGCGGGACACTCAAAGTATACCCTGCGAAAGATGCTTAACCTGGCATTAGATGGTATCACTTCCTTTTCTGTCAAACCTATCTACTACGTCATTTACTTGGGAATCATCTTCCTCTTCATCAGTCTTGGTATTGGTATCTACGTCATTCACGCTTTCATCAACCACACAGAAGTACCTGGATGGGCATCTCTGATTCTTAGTATATGGTTCGTTGGGGCTATGCTGATGATCTCTTTCGGTGCTGTAGGGCTGTATATAGCGAAGATATATGAGGAAGTGAAGCAACGCCCACTGTACAATATCAGTCAAATACTTGATTAACACTCCAATCAGATGACGCTGCATACGAAAGAAATATGGCTACATTGGAGACAGGACTTCTGGCGTCTGTTCCGCTTTGGCATAACAGGTACGCTCTGTTCGCTTATCCATTATGGTGTCTATTGCCTTTTTCTGCTGTTCACTAATACCACGATTGCTTACACAGCAGGCTACTGCGTGGGCCTCATCTGTAACTATGCACTGACAACTTACTTCACTTTCAAAGGTAAACCTACGAAGAACAATGCTGCAGGCTTCGTGGGTAGTCATGTCATCAATTACTTATTAGAGATAGGACTGTTGCAGTTCTTCCTGTGGTTAGGCGCAAGTAAATGGCTATCGCCTATACTTGTAATGGTTATAGTCGTACCTATCAACTTCCTTTTGCTGCGTTTTGTGTTCGTGAAGAACAACCATAAAAAGCTAAAAGGATAAAAGGGCAAAAAGATAAAAGCCCTCATTCACTCCTCTTTTTACTATGGTTCAGATTCAGAAAGGATAGACTTTGCATTCGTTTATCCCGTATTCTGTATTGTTTTTACACGTGACTTTTCACTTTATCTAAGCGTGATAAAGTATTATCTAAGTCTGATAAAGTATTATCTAAGCGTGATAATTAATTATCTAAGCGTGATAATACAAAAACACACGTGTAAAAACAATACAACACAAGGGCTAAAAGAAGCCGAAACGCATGCAGAATAAATATGAAACGATAGATAATGAGAAGGAAAAGGGCTACAATAGCATACTCACACTTATCCTTTTGTAGCCTTTCCTACCCTCTCATAAGACTTTATAACCTGTGAAGCGACGTCCTGATTCTCAAAACGCTTCACATATTGACGGCTCTTCCCAACCATTTGAGTTCGCTTTTCGATAGCTGAAAGGAGGGCTGCTGCAGCTCCATCAGCATCATCGGGACCAATGTAAAGGCAATCTGGACCACCTGCTTCCTCCAAACAACTGCCCGTAGCAGCCACTACTGGCAAGCCACTTTGTATGGCTTCGATGATGGGAACACCAAAGCCTTCATAGCGAGAAGGATAGATGAAAGCTTCAGCCTGGCTGTAGATAGCAGGTAGGAGATCGTTGGGAACACCTTGAAGGAAGTGTACCCTATCTGTCAAGCCTAACTTACGAATGGCTGTATCAAGCTGTTTCTGATACTTCGTCTGCCTTCCAACGATGACAAGATGCAACTCTGAAGGTAGCTTTGCCATGGCTTGAATACCCAAAAGAATATTCTTTCGTGCCTCAACCGTACCTACATTAAGCACGTAACGCTGTGGAAGTTGATACTTCATCCGCGCTTCCTGCAGTTTATCCTGAGGTACAGGCTGACTGAAGCGGGTACCACAACTCTGATAAACGAGGTCTATTCTATCCTCTGGGAAGTCACCATAATATAAGATATCACGCTTCGTACACTCACTGATGGCAATGATACGTGTTGCTTCACGCAGTGTCTTATAGAACTTGCGCTTATAGAAGAATACGTCTATGGGCTGATAGAACTCTGGATGACGTAGGAAAATAAGGTCGTGAATGGTGACTACACCAGGGATACCTGCCGCTGACAAACCTTGGGGAAGCTCACCTGAGAGTCCGTGATACAGCTCTACACCATCACGCTGAAGGTCCTTCACGATACCCTTCATGCGCCATAGATCACGCTGAAGACGGAAGTGCAGATGGTCAGGATAGCAGAAGTGCACGTTCTCCCTTCGTTCAACCTGATTCCGAAGATCGTCTCTTCCAGCATCGGGAGCATAGAGCAACAGTTCTGTGTTAGGCATCAGCGGGGCAAGATCATTGATGAGCGTACGCCCATAGCTGCCCAATCCTGTTCCGTTCCTCACTATTCGTTTGGCATCATAGCCTATAATCCTTTTATTCATGAGCTTCTATTATTTCGTTCGTAGCATAATCCTTCGTGCACAACTCGTAACAAAGCCATAACCAAAGAATACTGATTGGCAAAGCACGGAGGGCATAAGGCTTGATATACTCCTCTCGAATGAACTTAGGGAACAGGTCACTACTACCCATTCCAGAGAGGATAAAGACGAAAATCATCAATGCTATTGCCCACTTTCCACGCTTCCATGGTGCTGCAGTGTACCATATACAAACGCCTAACAAGGCTATCACGTATCCACTTGCTTCACTTCCCGTACTGAAAAGAATCACAAACAAGAGTACCGAGGCAAGGATTGTCTCTCGGAAAGCAAGGTTCTTATACTGTGAGAAACGGAGATAAGGAAGGGCAAAGAGTGCCATTCCAGGAAGAATAAGCCACAAATCAGAATAATTTGTAAAGCCCGTTGTACGTCTGACGAGCCCTAATAGAGATATATTCTGCTGAATAGAGCCAAGGTTTTCAGCATTCTTTTCCACCAAACAAGTAAACCACTCGTGGTATTGTTCAATGACATAAGCAGGCGAACTGATAACCATTGGTGCACAAAAGAGTACGACTGACCATATTGCAAGCCACATCAAGAAACGCAACTTGTGCCGAGAGAACAGGAAGAAAGCCAATCCCACGATACCATATAGCTTCACCAACGTACCTAATACAATGAAGAAAGCAGCCCAACAATCCTTCTCTTTCTCTATAAGGAAGAATGAAGAGAGTATCATTGCAGCTACAGCAATATTGAATTGCTGCATAAACAACGCCGTTGGAAGCGTTATTCCACAGAACCAAAGTATGAAGATCTTTTGCTTTTCATGGAGTCCTGAACGAACAATAGCCACATATAGCCACGCAGTAAGGAACACTAACCATAGTAACATACCTGCCCATAGAGGTAAAAGGGCAAAGGGTGCGATGACAAGTGAGAAGACTGGACCATAATGATTCACGTCCCCGTACTCTGCAGGGTAGGCTGCATAGAGTGAAGTTTGGTTCACTGTGTGCCAGTAAACACCACGGAAAATAAGGAAGTTATTGAAACTTCGATTGTACTTGAGCATCCCTGCAAGGGCAATGACAAACCATAAGCCCATCAGGAACCATCGATTGGAGAGTAAGGGGTGATGTAAGAGTTGCTTTATTCTATCCTTCATTACATTTATTTCTTTGGAAACAGGCAAGGGATGTTCCTTTTCAACCATCTACTTAACTTCTCCATCGGTGTCCGTTTCCAGCTATGTGCACAATAATGGATAGCATATGAAGCAGGTGTTGCCTCATATTTATTACCTGCAAAGATCTCAGAACGGAACACCATCATATTGTCTTCGAGTGGCTGATCTTTATCCAAATACTTGAAACCATACTTTTCCATCACCCGAGCATAGACAAATGGTGAGATAACTCCCGTACCATTTGAGCCTTCAGGATAGATAAACTCACGCTTCTCATAGTCATCCAACACGTCTTTCACAAACTGACAGCCAGCTTCAGAACCCATCACCGCTGCCTGAATCTGTATCCCTGAGACAAAACCTTCCTTGATACGATTACCCTTATCATCGATCATATCTATCGCTCCAGTCATCTCTATCTGCTTTGGATGATACTCCAATGAGGTGAAGAACTTATAGTTTAGGAATTCATCAAATGACTTTAAGACCTTTACATCAGAGTCAAGATAAACACCACCTTCAGTATAAAGTGCATACATACGTATATAATCGGATGCAAAAGCCCACTTACGTTGTTCGAAAGCTTCGCGTACATAAGCAGGAGCCTTTGACATATCAAAGTTCTCAGTGTTCCATAACTTTATCTGATAGTCGGGCAACACCTTCTTCCAAGTGTCCATACACTTCCGTATCTTATCGGGATACGGATCGTTGCTGAGCCAGCAGTAATGAATGACTTTTGGTATCATAGCTATATGGTTATTTACGTTTCTATTCTTATTTAGTGTTATTTATCAATCTTCCCAGATGTTCTTGATACGGACATCACGCAGAATCGTAAGCACTTTCTTTACCTTACTCCTGAAAAGGTCAGCCTTTAAGTGTACCGACATATCCCGAACTTCGTTATAAGGTTCGCCCCTCTGGAGGACATCACGCATGAAAGAGGAAGAGGTTATGCCCCATTTACGAAGGAACTGTGTGCTTCCATCGTTCTTTACTATACGATGAGTGGAACGTGCTTCGAAGTGATAAACACGGCTACGATCGATTCCTTTGAACAGCCGAACACCTGCTTTCCACAGCTTAGCAGAGAAGTCTGGGTCTGAATACATACCTGGGCTGAACTCAATGCTATAGCCTCCTACAAGGTCCCACACATCACGATGAACGATGTTAGGTGGCCATGTAGAACCTTTCCAATCGCCATGTGGCAGTGTAGCATACTCCTTCAACAGTCGTTCCTCATCAAAATCGTCAACACTCTCACCGTAATTAGCTGGTGCAATCACGCTCTTATCATAGAATGGACGTGGCTGAATAAGTGTTGAAGAGAAGAAGAACATGTTATCAGGTTGCTGCTTTATCTCCTCAAACAAAGCCTTATCCCAATCTGGACACACATACATGTCATCATTCATATAAAGGATATAGTCCGTTGATACCAATGAACGCAACTTATTCAAGGCAAAACAAACGCCTATATTCTCATCAGAAGCCGTATATTTCAGCCCCTGCTCTTCAACCCACTGCCGTGTTCCGTCACTACCATCATTGATATGAATAAGTATTTCGTGCTCATAACAAGAGTTCTTTCTGATACTTTCAATACACAGTTTCAGGAAAGACAGATTATTCCAAGTAGGAATCAGAATCGAAAAAAGAGGCTTAACAGTATTGTCCATACCTATTATTATAGTGTTGACCAGACTATTCCTCACCCAAAGATGAGATGATTAAATCAAACAATGCCACCCGATGTACATAACACTTAGCTACTATAAAGAAAATAGTGCCTATTCTGAAGCCTGTGCTATCTGCTTTTTAGTAAGAAAGATTATGTTCTCTTTTTCAGTTAACATAATGCAAATGTACAGAAAAAAATCGTATCTTTGCCCATAAGATGGAAAAAAAAGAAATATCAGTAGTAATCAATACCTACAATGCAGAGAAATTTCTGCAGCGTGTTCTCGACTCCGTTAAGGACTTCGATGAGATAGTTGTCTGCGATATGGAGAGCAATGACCATACCGTAGAGATTGCTAAACGTGCAGGATGTAAGGTTGTTACCTTCCCCAAAGGCAATCATACCTGTGCCGAACCAGCTCGAACCTTTGCCATACAGAGTGCCAGCAGCCCATGGGTACTCGTCGTTGACGCTGACGAATTGGTGACACCAGAGCTGAGAACGTATCTCTATCAGCATATCAACAAGCCTGATTGTGCGAGAGGTCTTTATATTCCAAGGCAGAACCGATTTATGAATATCCTTAAAAAGGGCTTCTCCAAGGACTACCAGCTACGCTTCTTTATCCGTGAAGGAACCGTCTGGCCTCCGTATGTGCATACCTTTCCACAAGTACAAGGGACTCTTGAACATATCGACAACCATCTTCACAATGTCCAACTGATTCACTTAGCAGAGAACTATCTGGCTGATATGCTGGAGAAATGTAACCGTTATACTACTGACGAAGTCCTCAAGAAGAAAGGTAAGAACTATGGAGTCGGTGCTCTACTCTTCCGCCCTTTCTGGCGTTTCTTTAAGTCTTACGTTATGAACGGAGAGATAAGAAATGGCATTACCGGCTTTATTGATAGTGTCATGACAGGTTTCTACCAGTTCATTCTGGTTGCAAAGGTAATTGAAGCAAAGATAAAAAAGCAAACAGAAGAGGAACAGGAATAAACGAAAACCATCTTATAAGAACAGAGGGTATATACATAAAAGGTATATACCCTCTGTCGTTTAGGTTCGGCTTTACATCTTTCTTCTTATGTGCTGCAGCCTAGCACCATTGGTGTTGCAGCCCAGCACCAGTGGAGTTGATGGTAAGCACCAGTCGTGCGGAGTGCTTAACACCTATCCGCAAGAGTGTTTAACACCCATGAGCAATCGTGTTTAACACCGTCCAATACTACCCGATGCAAAAGTAATGTATACTTATAGGAAAGTAGAAATTCTAAAGTTGCTGTCACTACCGTCATCTTATAACACCACGTAAAGCGTTTATCACTAAACACTTATATGAAATGTTAATAATGACAGCAACTAAAATGAAAACTATAATAGGGATTTTATAGAGTGTTTTCAGTCTCAAACAAGCATTATTAGGAGAAGTAGAAAGTACTATGTTGAAGCAGAAATCTCAAACTATAAGACTTCATATTGATACACTTGTATAAAAAGTAAAAGGAGGAAAGTCCTGGTTTATCAAATAATATGGCGGAAAAGATAATCGAAATGAGCGAAGCTCTCTATCCGAACTGGCTCATCAGCATCTTTTATCCAGCATAATGGTGTGTCGTGATACATAGATGCTACGAGAGTAAAGGTGCTCGGTGCTCCCATCAGATAGTCACAATGAGACAACAGACAGAGGTCTTCACCGGGGTTACCTTGTGGGAAAACAACATTATCTTGTCCAAAAGCTGTGCCATAAGCCTGCTTGTTGAGCTTTGGATCATTGCCACAAATATAAACGATAACACGCTTATCAGAATGTAAAAGGATAAACTGACGGATAAGCTTGATCATCTGCTGGTCGTCATAGAAGAACTTTCCATTTTGCCATGTAGCATAATCTCCACGTCGGATATGTACCCCCAGTCGGATAACATCTCCCCCTTTGGAAGTTTTAAGTACAGCCTTGACAGTCCTCTCTATACCTTCATCAAAAGCAAACAAAGACAGAATCTCCTGCTTATACTGTAAAAACAGGTCATACCATCGGGCATACCACCCTTCAGCTACGAGCCATCCATGCATCATCTTCTGTTCCTTTGCAGATAAATCTTCATCAGATGAGTCAAAACTAACTGTCGGTATCAACCCCAACTTTGCTGCATACTTTGCAAAAAGATAGACTGCGAAATTGTGCCAGCGGGTCTTACTGATATGGAAATACTGATACTTATAAGCAAAACGCATAGAAACAGTACTTCTACCATGCGCTCTTCCCCAGGCATAAAGGTGCCCGTATTGCAGGATGTTATTACACATCCGCCCCTTGTCCCTTACAAATATCATAGGTTATTCTTCCTCTTTAATATCTCTTCCAACGGGTCTAAGCTCACACGCCCAGTCTCTGGATCATATCTAAGATTGAACTCTTCATGTGTACGCTTCCATCGTTTATGACTCCAAAGATACAATTCTGGTTGACGTTGTATAGTTTTTTCCAATCGCTTAAAGTACTCATCAGTTATTTCCCAGTCCTTATATTTCTCTGGTTCGGTGGTTATCAACTGCATGTCACACCGATAATGTCCTCTGCTGATACGTGACACATCACCATAGAACACAGCCTGTTGGGTTTTCTTTATGATGCGTTCGCTACCAGTAAGGACTGGAGTATCATGGTTCAGGAAAGGTAACCAATGGTGAATATTGTTCCAGAATGGAGCTTGATCGGAGATATATCCGATAACAATAGGCTGCTTTTTCTGACGGAAATCAATGATACGACGCAGTGTTTCTGCCATCGGTATGCAGATGGAACCCTGCTTTTCACGTACCTGTTTGAACAGTTTATCAAAACGTTCGTTCTCTAATACATGATAAACCTGGCAACATTGTCCTTTCTCGGAAACCCATAAAGGGAGTGATGTGATAAGCTCCCAATTGCCATAATGCCCAAGGTAGACAGCACATGACACTCCCTTTTCAAGCAGAACATTCATCTGGTCTGTTCCTGTAAACACCATCCGCTTACGCAATTCACGCCTACTCATCGTCATGAGCTTGATGGTTTCAACCAGATAATCGCAAAAATAACGATAGAAGTCACACTCTATTCGTTGTAGTTCTGCTTCATCTTTCTCAGGAAAACTCTCCTTAAGATTCTTCCATATCACCTTATGACGATACTTAACAACCCTCCCGACAAGCAGATAAAGAGCATCCGAGAAGACGTAAAGTACACACATAGGCAGTAATGACATGGCATACCAAAAGCCATAAGCTAACACATAGGCTATATAGGAGAGTACTTTTTTCATTTTGCAAGCAGTTTATCATGCACCATTCGGTACATATATTGATAAATAATGGCTTTCAATTCTGTTTCCATCTGTGCCTGTTCCTTCACCTTCCCCACAAGGTTATGCTTCATAAGGAGGTCAGTCAGCTTATACATCCCAATCACTTTATTACCATCAAACTGCATAGTGTATCCATGCTTTACATACTGATAGATACCATTAAGATAGTTGACAGCATACGTATCATCGTTCGGTGTGGTCATAAGATCGCATCCAAATGACAGGAAAGGTTTGTTATAGTTCAGTATGCTCAGCACTGTTGGCAGGATATCTATCTGCTGTGCGATACCATTACGCATACCTGGCTTCACCAATTCCTGTGAAGGATCATATATAATAATAGGTGAACAGAAGCCACCAATGTCTGTTTGGTACTGCTGATGATCACTAAGATTGGTGTGATCACTGGTCATGACGAAGATAGTATTCTTAAACCAAGGCTGCTTACTGGCCTTCTCAAAGAACTTACCAATGGCCATATCCGTGTAACGAATGCATTTGTGCATGACAATTCCTTCTTCAGGATACACCTTCTTATACTTTTCTGGGATGATATAAGGTGTATGACTGCTAACAGTAAAGCATGTTGTCATGAACGGTTGCTTCATTTCTCCTAT
Source organism: Prevotella histicola (assembly GCF_055385135.1). NCBI lineage: Bacteria > Pseudomonadati > Bacteroidota > Bacteroidia > Bacteroidales > Prevotellaceae > Prevotella > Prevotella histicola. Next base: position 1,433,852 of record NZ_AP043793.1, read on the forward strand.
CTTCGTGCACCAATATTGCAAGAAAGGTTCGTCCCAAATGCCCCAATGACCATCGAAATCGTCATCCTTGCCCTTGCCAAAACGTGGATCAGCATCATAATCCTGACGGCCGTAATACTGCTGAAATCCTGTCTTATTGGCAAATGCCAAGAATCCCATAGACCCACGATTGGCACCGTGGAAGAAAGCTGTGCTATACCCTTCTTTGGACAACAAACCTGCCATACTTGTATAATTGTTCATTGAAGCAGGAGTAAGAACAAATGGCTCTTTGAACATTGGAATACCACAGAGTACGCTTGGCATACCGTCAATACTCTTTCTTCCGTTGCAGAAGGAGTAATACCAAACGGCGCTTTTCTCTATAAGCTTGTCCACATTAGGTGTATATCCTTTGTATTTACCCCCAAAATACATCTTGTTCAGTCCACCGATATACTCACGACCGAAGCTTTCTACAATAAGAACCACCACATTCTTATGACGGAAAGGGCCTGTTGGAGTAAGCTTATGGATAGGTGTAAAGATCTTAGCTGCCTCTTGTTCCGACTTGAAATAACTGGGAACAGTAAAGACATCCTTACCTATCGTACGCATCAAGGCAAACGGTGTGTTGAGAACAATGGCACAATCAGTGGGTCGATCAACGTATTGATTAGCATTATTTATGGTGATTGGACGTACACCAGTCTCCAATCCACCACGACAAGCACCAACTCCCAGAGGTACACAGATGACCAATGCAAGAAGTTGTACACCTGCAAAGCGTAGCTTTTCAGATCTCTTTGTAAACTCCTTTACGTTTGTTTTAGGCATATAATACAACTTCCACATACCCCATATTACTACGATTGCAAGTAAGACGAGGTACCAATGCACCAAGAACTCACCCCAAAAGACATCTCCGAGGTTCGTTTCATTACGGAATTCACGGAACACACTGGTTGTTGTGCGCCTTAAAGTATATGGAAAATAAACTGAATCACACAAGTTAACAACAAGACTGATGCTGTTAACAACCACGAAAACCCATTTACATAGCTTATGATAAACTGCATTTTCCTTTTGCCAGAAGGGCAAAAGCATTAAAACAATGTAAAGAGCGTTGGAATAAACAATGGCAGAACGGTCAAACATATACCCTCCACCGAATATCCTTAACAGGTAAGAGAACGATAAATGCTCTGAGAAATAACTGAGATTCTCTAAAATAAACTCTATTCGTGAGATGTTATAGGCCACGAAAGCAATTAGTAAATTGACTAATAAAGCAACTATAGGACTAAATGTCTTACTTAACTTCATATCCATTTTCAAATTGATTTATTACCCTTTTCTTTATTACTAATGATTATATCTCCTGCATATCATGCAGTTTCTTATAATATCCGTTCATTTCCATGAGCTTATCATGCGTACCTCTTTCTACTATTCTACCCTCATGCATCACGCAAATCTCATCAGAATTCTTAATAGTTGATAGTCGATGAGCCACTGCAATGGTCGTTCGAGTCTTCATAAGACGGTAAAGTGCATCCTGAACAAGTCGTTCACTCTCCGTATCAAGTGCTGATGTAGCCTCATCAAGGATAAGGATTGGAGGATTCTTAAGGATGGCACGCGCAATACTTACACGTTGGCGTTGTCCTCCAGAGAGCCTACCGCCACGGTCACCAATATTCGTATCATACCCCTTCTCACTGTGCATGATGAAGTCATGGGCGTTGGCTATCTTCGCAGCTTCAATGATCGCCTCTTCAGAAGCATTCGAACCAAAGGATATGTTATTCTTAAAACTATCGTTGAAGAGGATTGCTTCCTGGTTAACATTACCAATAAGCTGACGCAAATCATGCACTCCTAGGTTCTTTATGTTGATTCCATCAATGAGAATCTCACCTTCTTGAACATCATAGTAACGAGGTATCAGATCTAACAAGGTAGACTTTCCACTACCACTCTGCCCAACCAAAGCAACCGTTTTGCCCTTTGGTATGACAAGGTTTATATCCTTCAACACCCAATGCAACACTGAATTACCGTCTTTATCTTTCTCATCAGTATAAGCGAAGCTGACATGGCGGAATTCTATCTCATGTTCAAAAGCATTGATGTGAACAGGATTCTTCGGCTCCTGTATCTCCACTTCAGCCTGAAGAATCTTATCAATACGCTCCATAGAGGCAAGTCCTTTAGGAATATTATAACCTGCACGGGAGAATTCCTTCAGTGGATTGATGATACTATAGAGGATAACAAGATAATAAATGAAAGTCGGACCACTAATAATTGGATACTGGCCAAGGACAAGTGTACCACCAAACCACAGCACAACGACAATCATTACTGTTCCCAAGAACTCACTCATAGGGTGCGCAAGTTGCTGACGGATATTGACACGCATGATGTCATTGCGATACTGTGAGTTGATTTTATCAAAGCGTTCATCCATTAAGTCTTCTGCGCAGAAAGCCTTAATAACACGTAAACCACCCAAAGTCTCCTCTACTTGACTCATGGTATCACTCCACAATGTCTGTGCTGTGATACTGTTCTGCTTCAGTTTACGACCAACAAAGCCCATGAACCAACCAAAGACTGGAACAAAGATAAGTGTAAAGAGTGTCAACTGCCATGAGATAATAAGCAAAGTGACAAAATAAATCACTATAAGAACGGGGTTCTTGAACAACATATCAATAGAAGACATGATGGAATTATCCACCTCTTGTACGTCTCCACTCATACGAGCAATGATATCTCCCTTCCTTTCTTCACTGAAAAAACCCAGTGAAAGAGATGTTATTTTCTGGTAAAGCTGGTTACGAATATCACGAACGACACCCGTTCGGATAGGAATAATAGAAGCAGAGGATAAGAAATAAGCCCCAGTCTTGAGAAAAGTCATGAAGGCAAGAACCAATCCAATAGCTAATAAGACAGTCGTAGGTCCCCAGCTTGTAATATAAATCTGCGTATAATAATCAGCATTGTTGGATAAAACATCCTTAAAAGAACCCTCACTCCACGACATAATACGTGTTGCTCCTGTTCCAGCATCAACCTTAAAGAGTATCTGAAGGAGTGGTATGAGCGTTGCAAAAGAGAAGATATTGAGAAGTGCCGATAAGATATTAAAGATTATCGACATTACAAGGTACTTCTTATAAGGTGGTACAAACCTTAGTAATACGTGTATAAATTCCTTCATAGACGCTTTATGTGCTTATCCAATTTTCTATTTTTACATCTGGAATCCTTCCTAAATGACCCACCTTATCAGTAACAAGAATACAATCATCTGTCACTGCTGTTGATCCTATCAGTAGATCAAAGTTTTCAATAACAAACCCTCACTGACGTAACATTGCCTTATTTCTGCCAAATAACGATACTGCATCTGACACTGAAAACACCTCAAACAGCTTTTCCAAATTATGGATTTCTTTAAAATATTTCTACTGTTTAGTGTTGTAAACGCCATTATAAAGCCCAGCTATTGTGACCTCAGAAAGCATCTAATGTTCTATCCCAATCTCTTTTATATTATCTGAGATATGGTAATAAGCCTGAAGTGCTCTATGCATCTATGCTACTGCCTTACTTTTATTGTTTGGATTCCTCTGTGCAAATATAGCTATTAAATAGCAAAACCGCAAAATATTTTGCGGTTTTATCTTCTTATCAACAACACGTTTATACTTCTTCTCCGAAGAGAGTGGCGCTGGTTGAACCCGTAATACGTACTCGAACGGTCTCGCCGATATGGTGATTGCCACGTGCTATGACCACGGCTTTATTCTGCGGAGTGCGTCCCATGAGTTGTTCACGACTGCGTTTACCAAACCGTTCGATGAGTATATCAAACTCTTTTCCCTCATCTTTCTTGTTCTGTTCAGCCGAAATCTCTGTCTGAAGACGAATTAACTCATTCAAGCGACGTATCTTTTCATCCTCAGACACATTATCAGGCAAGTGCTTTGCCGCATAAGTGCCGGGGCGTTCAGAGTATTTAAACATGAAAGCAGAGTCAAATCCCACCTCACGCATCAATGAAAGTGTCTGCTGAAAGTCCTCTTCCGTCTCATTATGATAGCCGATAAAGATATCAGTTGTCAGTCCACAGTCAGGAATAAGTCGACGAATGACAGCTACTTTCCGCAAGTAATCCTCACGAGTATACTTACGATTCATCAGCTTCAATACACTATTACTACCGCTCTGTGCTGGGAAATGAATGTGATGGCAGAGGTTTGGTTCTGCTGCAACAGCCTCAATGATATCTTCAGTCATATCTTCAGGGTTGGAAGTAGTGAAGCGTACACGCATATCAGGCACACTCTGCGCTACCTTCCGCAACAGTTCTGCAAAAGAAGTTCCGTTCTCTGGGCGCTTACCATTGGGTAACAGACCATACGAATTGACGTTTTGTCCGAGCAACGTTACCTCCTTGAAGCCCTTATCATGCAAATCCTGCACTTCCTTAAGGATACTTTCCACATCGCGTGAGCGCTCCCTTCCACGTGTGAACGGTACGATACAATAATGGCAGAAGTTGTTACAACCACGCATGATACTAACGAATCCTGACACACGATTACCACCAATACGCTGTGGAATGACGTCTCGATAGGTCTCAGTGGTTGATAGTTCTATATCCATAGCGTTCCTTCCGTTCTCACACTGCGCTATCATATCTGGTAGATTGAGGTAAGAATCTGGACCACACACAAGGTTAGCGTGGTGATTCTGTATCAAATCATTCCTCACACGTTCTGCCATACAACCCAGAACGCCCAAAATCAGTTCACGTCCCTTCCGTTGTTCAGCATGTAAAGTGTCAAGTCGATTATATATTTTGTTCTCTGCATTCTCACGCACAGAGCATGTATTAAGGAAGATTGCATCAGCTTCTTCCTCGTTCTCACAGACATCATAGCCTGCCATCTTCATCACTGAAGCCACAACTTCAGAGTCTGCCACGTTCATTTGGCAGCCATATGTCTCTATATAGAGTTTCTTCATCCTGTTTTATCCTCGCTAAAATTAAGCATGCAAAGATACAAAATAGTTTGCAGATGGGCGAAGAACACTCTGACTATTTGCTGATTAGCACCTCGCAATGCTATCATTCTGCATACATATATCCTATGTATCAGTATGTCAAAGACCATGTATCAAAACGTTGAAACCATCCCAGAGAATGATAGAAGACAATGTATCAAATATGACGTAACGCTCCATAATGCTGCGTGAAGCATATGGTTTATTGTTTTCAAACATATCGCTTATGCCCTTTTCTCGATTATTTTGAGTAACTTTGCGGCTGATTTTCAGTCGCTGACTGCAACAAAGGACAGTATAACCCCTATACTTTTGATTATATAAAAGCCCTAAGAAAAAGATAAAAAGACGATGAACAAGAAGATAAATGATTATGAAATAATGGCGCCTGTAGGCTCACGTGAGTCGCTGGCAGCTGCCATACAAGCTGGAGCAAACTCCGTTTACTTCGGCATTGGGAAGCTGAATATGCGTTCACACTCTGCCAATCACTTCACCATTGATGACCTCAATGAGATTACAGAGACGTGTAAGGCACACGGTATCCAGACCTATCTGACGGTAAACACTGTCATCTACGGTGAAGATATCACAACGATGCACGAGATTATTGATGCTGCAAAGGCTGCAAATATCACTGCCGTAATTGCCAGTGACGTAGCTGTTATGATGTATTGTAGGCAAGTGGGCGTTGAAGTTCACCTCTCCACACAGCTTAACATCTCAAACATTGATGCCCTGAAGTTCTATGCACAGTTTGCTGATGTTGCAGTATTGGCTCGTGAACTGAACATGGATCAGGTGAAAGAGATACACGAACAGATTCTGAAACAGAACATCTGTGGTCCAAAGGGTGAACCGATCCGCATTGAGATGTTCTGCCATGGTGCCTTCTGCATGGCCATATCAGGCAAATGTTACATGAGTCTGCATGACGCAAACCGCTCTGCCAACCGTGGCGAGTGCGTTCAGATATGTCGACGTAGCTACACTGTGACCGATAATGAGACGGGAAATCAGCTCGAGATAGACAACAAATACATCATGAGTCCTAAGGATCTGAAGAGCGTTCGCTTCATTGATAAGATGATGGATGCAGGTGTTCGAGTGTTCAAGATTGAAGGTCGTGCCCGTGGACCAGAATATGTTCACACCGTTGTCAGCTGCTATAAAGAAGCCATAGAGAGTGTTCTTGATGGCACTTTCACCGAAGAGAAGAAGGATAAGTGGGATGAACGCCTCTCAACAGTCTTCAATCGTGGTTTCTGGGATGGCTATTATCAAGGACAGAAGATGGGCGAATGGACCAAAGAATACGGCAACAAAGCTACAGAGAAGAAGGTTCTCATCGGTAAAGTGATGAAGTATTTCTCTCGTTTGGGCGTTGCTGAGATAGCAGTCGAGGCAAATACTTTTGCAAAGGGTGAGAAATTGCTCATCACAGGTAATACTACTGGAGCTATGTTCCTCAATGCTGACGAGATACGTTACGACCTCAAACCCGTTGAAGTGGCTGAACAAGGATGGCGTGTCTCTATCCCTGTACCTGATAAGGTGCGCCCTAACGACAAGCTGTTTAAGTTGGTTAAGAGTAAATCTTAGGAAGTAAAGAAGTCAAAGGAGTTAAGATTGCGAAGCCAAAAGCCTCATCCCAATACGGATATAACCGTTTTGGCTACATCATCTTTAATCCCTTTAGCTCCTATAACTCCTATAACTTCCAAACATATAATAAAGAACTATGACAATAAACGAAGCACAAGACGCCGTAATCGAGGAGTTCTCAGACTTCACCGATTGGATGGATAAGTACCAGATGCTTATTGATCTGGGCAATGAACTGGAACCATTGGACGAGCAGTACAAGAATGAACAGAACCTGATTGATGGTTGTCAGAGTCGTGTATGGTTGCAATGTGACGAGAAAGATGGTAAGCTCGTCTTCACAGCCGACTCCGATGCGCTCATAACTAAGGGCATAATAGCCCTTCTGATACAAGTGTTGGACAACCATACTCCGCAAGAAATCATTGATGCCGACCTCTATTTCATTGATAAGATTGGTCTTCGACAGCATCTTTCACCCACTCGTAGCAACGGTTTGCTGTCAATGGTGAAGAGAATCAAGGCCTATGCGCTGGCTTTCAGCTTAAAGTAATATGCGGAAACTACGCACAATCGAAATGAATCGCCTCTCTATTGAGGAGTTCAAAGAGGCTGATAAGCTGCCACTCATCGTTGTTTTGGATGATGTACGGTCATTGTATAACGTGGGAAGTGTCTTCCGTACGGCTGACGCTTTCCGTGTTGAGGCTGTCTATCTATGTGGTATCACTGCCACTCCACCCAATGCAGAGATACACAAGACGGCACTTGGCGGTGAGAACTCCGTCGACTGGCGATACTTCAAGACGACAGAAGAAGCCATTGAGGAGCTGCATCAGCAAGGAGTTTGTGTGTACAGTGTGGAGCAAGTAGAGCATTCTACTAAGCTACAGGACATGTCTTTAGACACACTTTGCTCTAATACAGGCAATACTCGTTATGCTATCGTCATGGGAAATGAGGTAAAGGGAGTTAAACAGAGTGTTGTTGACATGAGCGATGGTTGCTTAGAAATCCCACAGTTTGGTACGAAACATTCTCTTAATGTGAGTGTCACAGCAGGTATTGTAATATGGGAATTTGCCCGACAGGTGCTCCTTAAATAATATTACCACCAAACGGTAATATTCCCCATAGGGTAACTCTACACCATAATATACTGTAAAACAAAAAGTTAAATACCATTCAGTGCTATGTATCGCACATGAAGTGCGACAAAAAAGTGAGAAGTTTTTTGGTTATAAACCAAGTAACTTCTCACTTTTTCTTTTGTCTTATATTTCCAGTCAGACCAACAAATTGCCACACAATAAAACGCTTATACAACCAAAAGCCTTGTAATGTACCTGTCAGTATAAATGCCTTTACTTCTCGATTTATAGTGATTAGAAACGATAGATGCCTGCTTAACTTCTTATAAATAGGGCTTAAAGCCAAACTCCTCAGACACAATTCAACCTTATTGGAGTAGCAACTATTCGCCCATCTACACTGAATTTACTATCAAAAACTTGAGTTCGGGATAAGTTTAGTATGAAAAAAGTTCCAACTGCCTTGATTTTTCCACATACACTGGCAGTGCCTCTGGCTTGTTCTCAAAGAAGCAGTATGCTGTAAGGGCAGAACACAAGTTCATGATAAAGTTGTGTATCGAGCGGTGTCTTGAGTGAACAAGGTTGGCTTTGTTCTTGAGTAGTTCGTTAATGCACTCGATAATGTATCTTTTCCTCAGCATAATCTTGTCCCACATAGGCATCAGTTTGTTCTTCATCTTAGCCTTGAGCCCATGAACGAGTTGGATACCTTGACTGAACAGACTATCAAAGAGTTCCTGCTTGATGTACCCTCTATCAGCAAAGATCTTCCCAAATAAGACCTTTGCAAATACCGTCCATACCCTGCTATCTCTGTCATCCACATTTGCTCCTGTAAGACAGAACGTTATCACTTCACCAGAATCATTGCATAGCAGGTGCAGCTTGAATCCATGACACCAGCCCATGGTACCCTTTCCGTCCTTGGCGAGGCCGGCAAAGACTTTGTTGTAATATCGTCGTACATTGTGACATACGGGTATCATTGTGCTGTCAACGAATGTTATACCCGTACACTTGCCGAAGGCATAGAGCTTCATGAACAGCATCATCTTAAAGAACACTCTTGGCATGAGTTCAACGAAGCGGTTATAGGAAACCGCGTCGGGAAAATCCTGACGCATCACCCCTTTGACCCAATTCAAATAATACTCCTTGAAATTGCGATATGCGCCGAAATGATAGCATACCAAAATGGTCATAATCTCACTTTCCGAGAGTCTGCCCTTGCGGTTTCGGTAGCGTTTGCCGTCACTGTTATGGGACGGTAGACGCAGGTTTTTCGCTAATTCGGCACTCAAATTCTTATCAAACTCGTCGATTATACAGAAAATTTCAGTAACTTTGTCCTTGGTAATCATCGTTCAAAAATCTTGTAATCTATTGATTTTCACCTATAAAGATACGAATTTTTGACGAGATTACCAACTTTTTCAAGCCTTTTCTTATCCCGAACTCGCGTATCAAAAGAGCAATACAAAAAACCTTTAAGTGCCCATTACAGAAAATTACAAGGCGTCTGTAATCTTTCTACAAGGCGTCTGTAGAAGTATTACAAAGGGCTTGTAATCTTTCTACAAAGCCTTTGTAATTTTCTGTAATGCCGTATCAGCGTATTTAAAAGGAATGAGAAGGGCATGAGAAAAGCGTATTATCCGATAGCACAAGGGGCTGAACTTACAAGTGATTATCCAAAGTTATCATCTACAAAAGCCTAAAAGACAGATTGAAACTATTGATAATTTTATCAGGAAGGTACGATTTAAGAAAACTATCCGATAGGTAAGGAAAAGCAAAGGGCATTCTTCTACATTTCAGAAGAACACCCTTTGCATTTTAAAGTAAGCACCTTCAGACATGCATCTGGGGACTACTATCATACTAAAGACTACTTTATAGAATAAAATAGACTATTTAATGAGTTCTACATCTTTACCACAAGAACTGCAATACGAGCTCTTTTCCCTAAATCAAGTATGTACAATCACCGCTATGGTCTTAAGTTTTACGTAGTTTTCGCTTAAGAACATAAAGCCTTTATAAGGGTTATCAGTCCCCCAACTGTTCTTACAAAGGAAGAAACGTCGCCCCCTTTGGTCGTGTGCCAACCCTACAATCTCCATGCAATGGTCATCCGTTGTGCGATGATGTTCAAAAGATTTCTGCCTATGAGCAACCGTTACCGCTTTGTTTTCATTATTTAGTACAGCGTAACCATGCTGGAAAGAGAAGCCAGACTCGGATATATCTCCCTCCCAACACACAGGATGTCCCTTGCGTAAACTACCTATTATACGGTTCATCATCGTGTCAAGCGGTACGTTCAAGAACGTATCGTGGAAATAATTGTCGGGAACTTCCAATGGGAAACGCTGATTATAGGGATGATGAGTGAAACTTGTTAGCGCCAGATACTCGTCATCACGACAGACACTACGTGCAAACTCAAGCGGAGTATACAGTACACCAAACATAAAAACCTGACGAGGAAGAGGTCCTATGGCGTCATCAAGAAGTGCATCAGCAGGTAATCCTTTCGATAACTTCCTACAAAGCACATTGTAATCCATATCTGGTTTATGATGATAGGCATCATAATGTTGTAGTCCATAGGTCTGAATAAGATCGAGAAGCATCGTACTCATACCCCGTGTGGTTATCTTCGGACTCTCCCACTGTGCTCTCTTAGGCAACAGACGAAGCCGTTCAGCCTGTTCACGAAGATACATACGTGCTACATAATCAGGACTAAGATTCACGGAATCGCCCTGACAAATATGTTCAGTCTCTATGGTTGCCAACATAGCATATACCCAACAAAGCGAACTACTACCCTGATCTTTCACGGGAGTAGTAGGCAGACAGATATCAATTGTGAACTTCTCTGTTGGTAAATAAGCCTTCCTTGTTTGCTTACCACAACTTGTAAGCAAGAGGAAAGGTATGAATAAACAAAGTATTTTCCTCATTATTTAATGTTATCATATAAGTCTAACAAAGCCTTAGAGTCTCTCTTTTAAAGGGCAGAAGACTTGTTATTATCCTCCTTAACCCCTGTCACTCCTCAATGCTTCATACTTCTTCAACGCTCAATATTCCACCATCTTTGTCCAAGCCTCAGCCACTTCCTTATCCAAGGGAGGTACAGAAGCAGGGATAGTGAAGGTCCATACGTGATTCTTCTCCTTATTAATACGCTTCATTTCACTCTCAGTTATCATCATGCGGTCGGATACATAGAACTCACTCCACACATCAATACGCTCATCAACATCCTCTCCCCGATAGCGGGCAAAGAAGGTTTGATGCTTTTGGGAAGACAGAAGCTGATTAGAAAAATAGCTTTCGCTTTCGTCAAAGTTTGTCATTCGTGCAACGATACCATACATCCGGAGTTGGCTCATGTCCAATTCATGATTCGGTTGTCCCACTAATTCGTCCATCTCTATGGATGTTACCACTTCAGTTTTCCCATTTATTTTCTGTTTATCTTTCGTTATCTTTCCGCATTTATCAGCCCATCTGTATACATCACCATTGTTACGCGTGGAATATTCCTCACTGTTGATACTCTCAAGTAGCGTCCGACGTTCCAGATTAGGCAATGACATCTGTATGAAAGTATCATCACCATTTGCCTTAGGAGCTTTCCTGCGACGCTCGCCCAAGAACTTCCTGTCCACGAAAGGAGAACCTTTCTTTGAGTCAGAAACATTCGTTGTTGAATCAGAAAGTGGAATATAGAACTCCATCATGCCATCAACAAAATAGCTAAGCATAGAGTTTGTTGCCTGATAAACACGGTAATAACCTTTCAGACGGGTATATTTTCGTTCCTGAGCATGTATTGACAATGCTATGAAACATAGGATTATACCAATAAAGATACTACGATTGAACATTTCTTTTCAAAATATTTTTATGCGCAATGAAGCTCCAAGTGACAAATCAAAGATATTCCATCAAGATTTCCCACACGGCAATTATATGACAAATACTACCCAAGAGGACGAAGAAATGGAATACAGTGTGCATATATCTACGTTTGTTCAATGAATAGAACAGTGCTCCTGTGATATACATTACACCCTCTGCAACAATCCAGATAATCGAAGAAATGGGTAAAGAATCAGCCAAAGGCTTGAACGCAACCAGCACTGATAACCCCATACCAATGAATGTTAGCGTCTCAAGATTACTATGATCACGAAGCTTTCGCAAGGAAGATATGGTGCCAAGGATGGCACATAACCACACAAAAGAGAACAATCCCCATCCCCATGCGCCCTGATTGCGTAGCACTGTGAGTGTGATTGGGGAATAAGAGCCTGCGATGTGCCAGTAAATAGCAGCATGATCCCACTTCCGTAGGCGTTCTTTCCATACCGAACGAGCTGACAGTGCATGATAAACAGTAGAGCTCACATAGCTGAATAACATCCCCACAAGATATAATATCACACCAGCTGTAGCCCAACCTGCCCTCTCTTGAAAGCACCAAACAAGGAAAATCGTACCGAAGACAATGCCCAGTACGATTCCACCGCTATGACTCCATGCGTTCCATAGCTCCTCTTTATGTGAATAAAATATCTTTCGTTTCACGTCATTCCCTATCTTCTCCGACGGTTTCTGCCACCCCTTCTGCTTCCTTTACGGTTACTTGTCTTCCCATCAGTGGGCATTTCAGGTTGTTGTTGCTTCTTCGGACGGCCATCATCAAGGGTAAAGTCGAGTTGCTTACGCTCAAGATTAGCCTTCGCAACCTGTATTCTGATAGGGTCACCAAGCTGGTAAACGTGATGACGACGGCGCCCAACGAGGCAGTAATTCTTCTCATCGAAGTCGTAATAGTCATCATCCAGATCGCGCATAGGTATCATTCCCTCGCAATGATTCTCATCAATCTCGGCATAAATACCGAAACTTTGGATGCCAGAGATATGTGCATCGTAGCATTCGCCGATGTGTTCACCCATGAACTCCACCATCTTATACTTTATGGAATCACGTTCTGCACTCTGTGCAACGAGCTCCATATCAGAGCAATGTTCGCAAAGTTCTTCGTAATGTTCCTTGTTTGCCGAGCGTCCTCCATGCTGATAGCGTGTAATAAGACGATGAACCATCGTATCAGGGTAACGTCTGATAGGCGAAGTGAAGTGTGTATAATAATCAAAAGCAAGTCCGAAGTGCCCGATGTTATGCGTTGTATACTTCGCTTTCATCATGGATCGGAGTGCAATGGTCTGTATAACCTTCTCTTCACGTTTGCCTTGTACCTCATCCATAAGCTTATTCAGTGCACGGGCAGTGGCTCCCTTCGTACTGGAAGACTTGAGTTTATATCCGAATTTAGCCGTAAACTCACGTAGATTCTCGAACTTCTGTGGGTCAGGATTATCGTGAACACGATAAGGAAGAGTCTTTGCTTTCTTGCCTTTAGTGGTCTTTCCGATACTTTCGGCTACCGTTTTATTGGCTAAAAGCATAAATTCCTCAATGAGTTTGTTGGCATCTTTCGAGCGTTTAAAGTAACAACGAATAGGCTTTCCATGCTCATCTATATCGAAATGGAGCTCTTCCGACTCGAATTTAACGCTTCCTCCTTTCATACGGCGTGCCCTAAGCTTCTTTGCAAGACGGTCAAGTGTCACTACTTCTTCGGCATACTCACCCTTATATCCATCCTTTCCAGGGTTTGGAGCAGGCTCACCTGTTCCGTCGACAACACCATTATCTTCCAACAACTGCTGTGCTTCCTCATATGCATAACGCCTATTCGACTTAATAACTGTATGCACTATGCGGTAAGACTTCACGTTTGCATCGTCGTCAAGGTTGAAAACACAACTGAAAGCAAGCTTCTCTTCATTCGGACGAAGCGAACAAATGAAATTACAAAGACGCTCAGGAAGCATAGGAATGGTACGGTCTACAAGGTAAATAGACGTAGCACGCTGCTGTGCTTCACGGTCAATGATATCGCCTTCCTTTACATAATGCGATACATCAGCTATGTGTACACCCACTTCCCACAGCCCATCTTTGACTTTACGGATAGACAAAGCATCATCAAAATCCTTTGCATCACGTGGGTCAATGGTACATGTCCACACGTCACGGAAGTCCTCTCGCTCTGCAAAATCCTGTGGAGTGATCTCTGCACTTATCTTCTCTGCAGCCTCCTCCACACGCTTTGGATACTTATAAGGTAGTCCATACTGAGCCAAGATGGTGTTCATCTCCACGTCATTGTTCCCTGCTTCACCCAGAACATCCACTACTTCACCCACAAGATTCTTATGATCAGCATCCGGCCACTTGGTAATTTTCACCAAAGCACGGTCATCTGTCTTACCACCTTTGAGCTTTTTCTTAGGAATAAGGATATCATGTATAAAGAGATTCTCCTGTGTTACAAGGAAGGCAATGTCCTTCTCGACCCGCAACCTTCCAACGAAGGTGTCTTTCTTCCGCTGCATTATCTCGATGACCATTGCCTCCTTGATATGGTTTTGACGGCGTGCCATGAACTGAACCTTCACATGATCGCCGTTCAAAGCAGCCATTGAATTACGTTCAGAGACGAAGACTGGTGTCCCACCATCGTCTGGTAAGAAAGTATTTTTACCATTTGCTTTGCGGACAAAAGTACCTTCCTGCACCTGTCCCTTGGTATTCAACGTGTAAGCACTCTCTCCAACCTTTGATAAAAAGTCGTCCCACGCCATCTCCTCCATCACATCAATGGCCAACATTTTAGCAGGATGAGTGGTTAATTTAAGTGCATGAAATATCTGTTTAAAGCTGAATGTCTCATCTGGTTGCGACTGAAAGAAACCCGTTAGCTTCTCTGCAAGTTGCTTCTTGGTCAGCCTCTTGCCGCTTTTCTTTTCTTTCCCCATAAGAATTACTATATTAAATATTTTCCACAAAGTAACGAAAAAGTTTGTATCTTTGCAAACGTTTGCAACGAATTTTTAATGAAAAAGATACTAATAACAGGTGCATCAGGCTTCATTGGATCCTTCATTGTGGAGGAAGCAATAAGGAGGGGAATGGAGACTTGGGCTGCCGTACGGCGTTCATCATCACGAGAATATTTGCAGGACGAACGCATTCACTTCATAGAACTCGACTTTTCATCAGTTGAAAAGCTACAAAAACAACTCTCAGAACACCAATTCAATTATGTTGTTCATGCTGCTGGGGTAACAAAATGTCTGAATAAAGACGACTTCTTCCGTGTAAACAGGGACGGAACACACAACTTTGTACAGGCTATAAAGGCAACCCAACACTCTTTAGAACGCTTTGTTTTTCTCTCAAGTCTCAGTATTTTTGGAGCCATTAGAGAGCAACAGCCTTATAAAGAGATAGAACCTACGGACACTCCACAGCCCAATACCGCATACGGAGAGAGTAAGTTGGAAGCTGAGCGCACGCTCCCAGCTGACCTCCCCTACATCATCCTGCGCCCAACAGGAGTATATGGTCCACGCGAAAAGGACTATTTCCTAATGGCAAAAAGCATCAAAGGACACAGTGATTTTGCTGTAGGATACAAGCAACAAGACATCACCTTCGTTTACGTAAAGGACGTTGTGCAGGCTGTATTCCTTGCTTTAGACCACGGAAAAACTGGTAGCGCCTACTTCCTCAGCGATGGACTGGTGTATCAAAGTACTACTTTCAGCAACCTAATACATGAAGAATTAGGCAGACCTTGGTGGATTCGTATCACAGCACCTATATGGTTACTCCGCATTGTCACATTCTTTGGCGATATTATCGGACACCTTACAGGAAAGATATCAGCCCTTAATAACGACAAATATCAGATTCTTAAACAACGAAACTGGCGTTGTAACATACAGCCTGCTATTGAAGAATTAGGCTATAAACCCCAATATGACCTTAAAAAAGGCGTAAAAGAAACTATTAAATGGTATAAGGAAGAAGGTTGGTTATAGGTAATGAAGAAATTTATCATAGACTTATTTAAATTAGAAAAGAAACCCGTCAAAGGGCTCATGGCCTTTGAATGGGTCGTAATGGCATACTTAGTACTGACGTTGATTGTGACATTCATCATGTACACAAGCATGGATAATCCACAAGCAATGATTTTCGGACGACTGCGTATTGTAGCCATCACGGCTGCAATGTGGCTGGTTTACCGCATAGCTCCCTGTCGATTAACCCGTTTTGCACGTGTAGGAACGCAGATGGCATTGCTTGCATGGTGGTATCCTGATACCTTTGAGATCAACCGACATTTGCCTAATCTTGACCATGTCTTTGCTACTTGGGAACAAGATCTCTTCGGTTGCCAGCCTGCATTGCTCTTTTCAAAGGCACTTCCAGGCCCCGTTTTCAGCGAACTCTTCGATATGGGATATGCTGCTTATTATCCAATGATAGCTGCAACGGCTGTCTATTACTTCGGATGGTACTATAAAGAATTCAACAGAGCAGCCTTTATCATTCTGGCATCATTCTTTATTTATTACGTGATTTTCATCTTTGTACCCGTTGCCGGACCAACGTTCTATTACAAGGCAGTAGGGTTACACAACATCACAGCAGGCATCTTCCCGAATATTCACGACTATTTCAACCATCACCAGGAGTGTTTACCAAGCCCAGGATATACAGATGGTATCTTCTATCACCTCGTTGAAGATGCCAAAGCGGCAGGAGAGCGACCTACGGCAGCCTTCCCAAGCTCGCATGTCGGCGTAAGTACTATCTGCATGCTACTCCTTTGGCACGATCGTAACTATAAACTTCTGGCTGTTCTTGCACCGTTTTATATTCTGCTTTGCTGTGCAACGGTTTATATTCAGGCACATTACGCCATCGATGCCATTGCTGGTTTCGTCACAGCCTGCATTCTTTTCGCCATTCTTATGCGTGCTTCACGCAAAATGGTAACGAAATAAAGGAAACTATCTTCCTATAAAAAGAAGTCAAATTCATCGTTTCTTCCTACTGAAGAAGGTGATCATACAATCACGGACGATGGATTTGACTTCTTTTTTTCTTTATCATTTCATCTCTTCAAATCACCATTTTTCAGTAAAAACACATACATAAATTGCCGGATATATACCCAAATCCTGTGTATAGCACTACCGATTTTACACCGTCCTACCCTCCTTTATCCATCTTCTCTACCATAAAAAACAGTTCTATAGAGTCACGATGACAGGCATACCAGTCCCATACTATTTACGCTTCTCCGCCCTTTTGCTGCCTTAGTCTTTTATCCTTTCTAAGGCATAGATATTCCTCTTTTTGTAAAAAAGATTCCTTATTGATTTTTTAAAGGGCGTCTTTTGCGTTGTAAAAGATGCCCTTTTGCATGGTAAAAGGTGCCCTTTTGATGTGTAAAAGACGCCCTTTTACAACGCAAAACATGCCCTTTTACAAGCCTCTTTGTAACCTATTGATAATGTGAATATTACAAAGCCATAAAAAAGCTACCTCCTCTGATTATACACTCTCTTATTCATTTGCAAATGTAATGCAATTTCATAACCTATAATACCTACTCCATTCTAACCTTCACATTGCCCTTTACAACTCATGATTATTATGTATGCCCAGATTTAATCTACCTTGTAAGCTAGATATCTACTTTATTTTCATAAAAAAATTATATTCTTCTAAGAATACAAGAATATTTATCTAATTTTGTATTTGGTATCATCAATGAATATTATCTTTAACCTTTTGTATTCCAATACCATAAAATTAGACATCCATTACTAATCATTACATTTATAAGGAACTTACATAACTTTATAACTATACATTAAATTACGATAGCAACAATATCTTATGAAACACTTAGTTTGAACTTTGCAAGAGTAAAAGAACTACCACCTTCACAAGTTGGAAGCATCATTGGAGGAAAAGTTGAGGTAAATATCAAGGCGAATATTCTCCAGAATGCTTGTGCTATAAGACTCTCATATGCCTTTAATTATTCCGGTATGCCCATCAGTCAATATGATGGTAAGGTATCATCTGGGAAAGATAATAAATGGTATCTATACAGAGTTGAAGATATGAAGAACTTTGTAAAGAAGCATATTGGAGGAACTCCAATAAAAGGACAGTCCGCTATAGACTTCAAAGGGAAGAGAGGTATTATAATCTTTACCAATTGTAATTGGAGTGATGCTACAGGACATATTGACTTATTCAATGGTCAAGAAGTAGAAGGAAAGGGCTACTTCAATAAATGTGACACGGCAATATTATATGAAATTAAATAGCTATGATATGAGAACATCCATCAGATTACTACTCACAATCTTTATTATCACCATTTTGCTTTCCTGCTATGGGAATGGAGATAACAAACTCTTCGTAACAGAAAAGAAAGGTTTATATGGATATGTTAATGCGAAAGGTGATATAATTATTGATTGTGTATACCCATTAGTCTATACAGACACTATCTCTAAAATCGGATTTGTTGCAGATAGCACAGGGCATATTAAATGCTTCAACAATAAGGGTAAATACCTTTTCGATGTATTTAAATATGATAATGGACCTGACTACCCACGTGAAGGGCTCTTTAGAATTGTTGATAACACGGGACTTATAGGTTTTGCTGACACTCTAGGGAATATTATTATCACCCCTAAATATAAATTTGCATACCCTTTCACAGATGGGAAAGCAAAGGTTACCGACAGAGGAAGACTAATCATTGATAGTGAAGACTTTGAAAGTCACGAATATTGGCAGTCTGATAAATGGTTCCTTATACCACACAAAAAGAAATAGTTCACCTCCAACTAACTTTCAAATAGGATAGTTTATCAGTTCTTAAATTGGGAACAAGAACTAGAATATACCATTTAAGAAACAAAAAAATCCCGCCTTGCCACTTGGACAAGACGGGATTGTGAAAACTATAATACTTTAAAAGATAAAATGATCTCTTATGTTCTATTGCTTAATCAGCTGAATAGCGAAGCCGCCACTCTTAGCCATGTGGAGCTTTAAGACAGTCTGTGCATTCACAATCTGCTGATCAATAGTCATTGGATATGGGTTTTTATCGTATTCAGCACCCGGTCCGTCCTTATAGATGATGGCCTTATAAGAAGCACCCGGTGTAAGGAAGTCAAGCTTAAGGTCTACATCACGCGCCTGTTCGTCCGTCATTCCACCAACATACCAGTTCTCACTGTCACGATCCTTACGTGCTGTAACAATATACTTACCAATCTCTGCTGCC
This sequence comes from Prevotella histicola, assembly GCF_055385135.1. Classification (NCBI taxonomy): domain Bacteria; kingdom Pseudomonadati; phylum Bacteroidota; class Bacteroidia; order Bacteroidales; family Prevotellaceae; genus Prevotella; species Prevotella histicola. Next base: position 1,452,881 of record NZ_AP043793.1, read on the forward strand.
GGAATCACAGTGCGCTGCCAGTTAGAAGGCATTGCTTCAATGAACGCAAAGGCTGGCTGACCGGTATAATTCTCAATCTCATCAGCTGCCATCTGCCATGGTGTATAGATGACAACATACTCAGCAAGCTGCTTAGCAAGTGTGGTATGAGGATGAGTCTGTGGATAAACCTGACCTTCAAGTTTGAAGATTCCTGGTGTAAAGTCGATTGGTCCTGCCAGCTGACGTGTGAAAGGAAGTACACAAAGATGGTAAGGAGGATTGCCACCATTGCCATCCCACGCATTCCACTCTTGTCCACGGACACCCTCACTTGCGATAAGATTAGGATAAGTACGCTGCAAACCAGTAGGCATAGCAGGCTCATGATTGACAACCATGATGTGGTGTCGGGCAGCAGTCTCAATGACTTTACGATAATGACGGACGCCATACTGTGAGTGTTGCAGCTCCTTATTGTCCATCACCTTGTTCACATAACCAGTCTTAATGGCCTTGATACCCATCTTTTCATAGAGAGTAAAGGCTGCTTCAAGCTGGTTTTCATAGTTCTTAGCAGCACCACCTGTCTCGTTATGTGCTATGAGTGACACACCTTTAGAGAGAGCATACTTCTGCAATCCATCAAAGTCATAGTCAGGATAAGCCTTGGTGAAGTTGAATTTATCACCTTCTTTACCCCAGTCATGCTCCCAACCATAGTTCCAACCTTCAACCAATACACCCTTGAAACCATGCTGTGCAGCAAAGTCGATATAGCGTTTGGTATTCTCAGTAGTCGCTCCGTGCTTAGGACCAATAGCCCATGTGGCATGCTGCATGTGGTAAGCCCACCATACACCGACATATTTTCCTGTCGTGATCCATGAAGTATCCTTGATCTTACATGGGTCATTGAGATTCAACATGACGCGATTGGTAATCAAACCACCCGCATTATTCTCAACCGACAGCATACGCCAAGGAGAGACAAAGGGTGCTTTTGCACGTACAAGGTCACCATTTGACCAAGGTACAAGCTCAGCTCTCATGCGTACATTACCTTCTTTCGTCTCTACAGGCTTTACGTTCAATGAAGCATAATCAGTGAGATTAGCCTCATGAAGCATCATATAAAGATCAGGCTTAGCTTCAATTGTGATAGGAGTACATACCTTCTGCTTCTTGCTCAATGGTGCCTTCGTCCATAAACCTTCGTAGTAATCAGCGTCATAGGGCAGTGTCCATGCCTCTGGATCACCTTTAAAGCAGAACTCTGTCTCCTCATCCATAATGACAAAATGCTTCAAATTCTTCTGCTCTGGGAACACATAACGGAAGCCCATACCGTCATCAAACACACGGAAGACAATTGTTAGCTGACGCTTCAGACCTTTACGCTGAGCCAATTTCATTGTAAGCTCGTTGTAATGATTGCGGACATCATTCTCTTCACCCCATGGTTGGTGCCAGGTTTCATCCTTTGTTGCACGAACAAAGCCCATAACACCGAAGTCACTGTCGAGACTTCCATCCTTCAACTTCACGCCAAGATAGGAAGGAAGGAGGATAGCTTCTTTGCCACGACTCAATGAATAATAAGGCCGACCAGCCTTGTCAACGCCAGCCGTCAGTGTTAGATTCCCTGATGGTGATGTCACTGTAGCCTCTTGTTTTGCAGCCATTCCCATAGGGAACACCACAAGACAAAGAGATAAAAAGATGTTTTTTAATAGATTACGTTTCATTTATTGATATACTATTTGATTTTAAAGCGTATCGAGAATAGACTTTGCTTCAGCCGTTTTCAGCTGAACAAGGGCGTTATAGGCTTCCTTCACCTTTGCATTATCAGGATGTGCAACACGTGCCTCATACCAACGATAGATGAGTTCAAGGTCGGATTGCTGATAACTTACGCCCGTAAACTTCTGCAACATAACGAGATATTTATAGCCATACTCCAATGTTGGCTCAATGGTTGTACCCTCACCATAGTCATTCCAAGTACTGATCTGAAGATACTTCAGGCTGGCTGCCTTCGCTGCATCAAGCTGACGCTGGAAAAGAGCACCGTTCTCTGAGTCATAAGTTGTATAGCCATTGCTGCCTTCACCTTCCTTATAATAATCCCAAAAACCAGGCATGGCACCACCGACAAAGCATTCAAAGTTCTTTGCATAAGCATAGTCTGGGTTAGGATTGACCCAAGTGTATTCGCCTTGAGCATTACTTTTGTAGTCGCCATTGTTAGCACTTCCAATCTTACCATTCAATACTAAGAACATCGGTTTGGTAGTAAGAATAGAGAAAGTACGGTACCAATCCTTACCAGACTCCATCTGCATAGGACCGAAATTGAGTAATAAAGGACGGCCATCAACCTTCACATAACTGTCATCCTTAAAGAAAGTCTGGGCAAGATAACGCATATCTTGACGGGCAGCGCCCACCTTATCCGACACACCATCAAGTGTTCTGTCTTCATAAACGACGCTCATCTTCAGTCCAGCACGCTTCAATGCGCGGAAAAGAGCCTCAGTATTTGTCTTGTGCAGCGCTATACTATTATCGCTGTTCACACCATACCAGTCAACCATAACGCCATCCAGCCCTGCATACTTCATCAGTAGACACTGATAATCGAGTACAGCTTCATCGCCACTTGCATACGGACCCGTCATTGGATAGTAGTGAGAAGCTATCTCACGCTTGCCTTTTGCATCGGTCTTATTGGGGTCGCAGTTCTTCATTGTCCAATGATAACCCCACTTTCCTTCATTCTTAGGGTTAGAAGTAGGTGTCTCAAACCACGGCATATAGTGTGCATAGACCTGCATACTATTGGTTTTCGTTACAGCAATAGGCTGTACTCCACCTGCTTCTTGAGCATCGTTATGCTTAGCAGGAGCACCCTCATAGCTATCAGCACAGGATGTAAATAGCAGCATAGACATAGCTGTTACTGATAAAAAAGATCGTAAATTCATATTATTATCTTGCTTTTATTTGATTGATTAGTAAAAACAAACTGTTTAAAAGGTTGTTATCCCTCAGAAATACGAGCTCTCATGAGGAACAAATTTAGGTAAAATTATTTGTTTATAGAGCAAAAAACTGTCTTTTAACAATATAAATGTTATTACTTTTCAACGCTCCTTTGCCTTCTCATCACAAATCTTCATCACATTTATTCAGTGCTAAACACACTTTTTAGAACGGTATAAGATATTGCTTAGTAATACTAAAAAGGTATTCAAAGCATTGATAGTACCCTATAATATCTATATCGAATAGCCTCCTTTCTTATAAAAAAGAGGATACTGTCTGGGACAGAATCTCAGACAATACCCTCTCTCTTTATGATTATATTATAGTTCAAAACTACTTATCTCACAATGACTTTCTTACCCTTGTGGATGTAGATACCCCTCTTAAGGTTATCCTTTGAAGTGCCTATACGCCGACCTTGGAGATCATAATAAGCATCATCACGGGAGGTAGAAGAGCTTTGTTTATCTGCAGGAGTAATAATTTCAGCAATGCCTGTGGATACATTGTATACGTCATCTGGCTGATCTCCGGTAGAAAAAGTCGTAAGATGCTGCTTGTCATAAGGGAACTTAAAGACAGCAACAGCAATGTTATTACTCTCATTCACCTCTTTCTTGAGACGATTAACATCATCAACCCATACTCTAACATAATGGTATCCAGGAGCTGCTTGCCACTTATCACTGTTCGGACCTAATGGATTATTAATGCTACCTGTAACATAAACCTTTACCGTTTCACCTGGTTGTAGCTCCCTCCTAAAGTGGTCTGACCACATGGCAAGGTCACTATTAGCATACTTACCATCAATACGGAAACCAAGACCAAGCAATGCATCATTATTGATTGGGGCTGGCTGATCTCCAGCATTCACAACTTCAGCAACGAATTTTACCATTCCATTTACAGGAACAGACTGCTCATCAATGCTTACTTTCCTAATATAAAGATCGTAACCACCCCTCACTGGGATATAGTCACCACCCTCTTCACCAGATGGTTTAACATTGATTTTCTTCGTACGAGAGTTGTTTGATGCATTGTCATCACCAGGTAAACGGAAGCCATAACCTATCGTTGCTGTAAGTGTATGAGCCCCTGTTGTAGCTGTCCATGGCTGACGTGTCTCAAGAACAACAGACTGTCCCCGCTTCAAACCACCTTTATAGACGACTGTAGCAAAAGGAGCTATGCCATCAACAAGTACATGTGCACTGATCACTTCACCTACAGGAATGTCTGTATCACCAGTATTTAGCACTGCCATCTTAAAGCGAACGCCATCACCATCCTTAATATCTCTACCGCCATTGACTCTCTCCCATGAAAGAGCAGCAGCCTCAACATCGTAGTTTTCGACTATTTGAATAGCAAATCCACCACTACATGCCATCTTAATAGGTAATACAGAATTGTTGTTTACACCCTTCTTATAGATATTAACTGGATAAGGATTCTTCTTATAATCAGCATTATCCCCATCCTCATATACAACAGCTGTATACTTTTTACCAGGCTTAAGGAAGTCAAGACGGAGGTTAATAGTACGAGCATTGGCATCAGTCATACCTCCAATATACCAGTTATTGGTGCCGCGTGCCTGCCTTGCCGTAACAATATACTCGCCAATCTTAGCATCAGGAACAATTGTTTTCTCCCAATTAGAAGGTATATTCTCTAAGAAAGTGAATACTCTTGGGTTGTTCTGATAGTTCTCTATCTTATCCGCAGCCATCTGCCAAGGTGTATAAAAACAAACAAACTCAGCTAATTGCTTTGCTAATGTAGTATGCGGTCGAGAGTCTCCATTGACTTCTAAGAACTTAAAAATACTCGGTGTAAAGTCCATTGGACCTGCCAATCCACGAGTAAAAGGAATCGTTACTGTATGCGAAGGAGAACTACCTGTGCTCCATGCATTCCACTCTTGACCCTTTACACCCTCACCAGATAGAAGGTTTGGATAAGTACGCTGTAACCCCGTAGGCATAACTGGCTCATGATTGATCACCATAAGATGATGCTTTGCTGCCTCTTCTATCACCTTACGGAAGTGCCTTACACCATATTGCGAATGTGGAAGTTGCTGCCAATCATCCACACCACCTGTGTTCAGGAAGTCACCTACGTATCCTGTCTTAATAACATTTGCTCCTACAGACTGATAGAGACTGAAAGCTTTCTCCATTTGGTTCTCATATCGCTTGGAATAACCGCCCGTCTCATTATGTACAATAATAGAAGTCCCATTATCATGAGCATACTTTTGTAACCCTCTGAAGTCATAATCAGGAGTGGATTCAGTCATACTGAGGTCATTAACAACGGGCTGCATACCATTCCACCCTTTGTTCCAACCTTCAACAAGAACACCTTCAAAGCCATGTTCTGAAGCAAAATCAATATAGTGTCGGGTATTATTATTAGTAGCACCATGAGGTTTATCAGTCTCAGACCAGCTAAAATCATTTAAATGTAAAGTCCACCAAATACCGACATACTTACCAGTTTTGAGCCATGAGGTATCTTCTATCTTGCAAGGATCATTGAGATTCAACATCACACGATTGGTGATCAATCCACCAGGAGTTGTTTCGACTGCCAACATACGCCATGGCGAATAGAATGGATAATAGTCTGTATATACCAAATGGTTCTTTTGATAATTTGGAATGTCAGCCCTTTCCCATCCTAGAAGTTGGACTTTAAAATGTGCAATATCATCCCAAAAGCCTTGATTATTGATGCATAATGGAGAATAATCAGTAAGGTTAGCCTCGTGAAGCATCATATAAAGGTTAGGATTAGCTTCAATGGTCATAGGCGTACACTCCCATTTTTTACCTGAGAGAGGTCCCTTTCCCCACTCCCTTTCATAAGCTTTGGTATCGTAAGGAATAGTCCATGCCTGCAGATCACCCTTAAAGTTAAACTCTGTTTTCTCATCAGAAATGACAAGCGTTATATCCTTATTGTTATTTCTTAAACAATCTTGCTTTGGAATAACATAGCGGAAACCAAAGCCATTATCAAATACACGGAAGACAATATCCAACTTGATTCGTAAGCCACCTCTGCGCTGAAGATGCATGGTTAGCTCTTTGTAATGATTCCGAACGGCATCTTCTTCTCCCCATGGCTGGTGCCATGTCTCATCCTTCTCCGAGATATTAGAGAATGAAACATCGAAGTCATTGTCAAGAAAATCATTGATACTCTCTGTTAAAAGATAACCTAAGGCTGAACGTGTAATGATCTCTTGTCCGCGTCGACTTAATTTATAATAAGGGTGTCCACTGTCATCTGTACCCGCTGTCACCGTGAGATTACCATTCGGTGAACTTACCTGCTCTACTCTGTCTGCCAATAACGCTGATGGCGTTATTACGAATGTAAGAAGTAGAAGTGAGTGCTTTAAAAATCTGTGTTTCATTTCCTGAACTTTTAATAAGATTATTCGATTCTTTTATTTATAATTGAGATTGCCAATTCTGTATTCCTTTCACATACTCAATCACCTCATACCAACATAGGCTTATATGTGCTTAGATTACTTATAAGTTACAACAGAAGTATTCCTTCAATACCTTTCTACTACAAAACGATTGTATTATAAAAATATTTTCATAACCATAAGTATTTATCTTCATGATAATAAGGGGCTGGCACAATGATGAAACAAATAAGTTATAATGACAAAAACAAATATGCTTTCCGGTTTTCTACTGATGTGTTGCAGCTCCGCACATATGGAGCTAAGGCTTAGCACATATGGAGCTAAGGCTCCGCACATATGGAGCTAAGGCTTCGCACATATGGAGTTGGGGCTTAGCACATATGGAGTTGATGGTAGACATCTATAGTATCAAAGGCTTAACACCTTACAATACGTAGTTGACATGAAAGCAACTTGTAGTCAGAAGAAAGCCGAACCATCAATGATGAATAGAATTTACTTGGTCATAAGGAGATTGTTTTTAAGGGAATAATACGTTGTTATCTTGTTAAAGACAGCCCAATAAAGGACTTATGTCATTTCTCCAAACAGTAATAATCACTAAACATAAAACGTCCTCGTACACCTTATTGTATGATTAATACCAGTAAGACATACGGGGACGCATATTATTTAAAGCTTAATTTACATAGCCAGGATTCTGTTTCAAGTTCGGATTCTTATCCAGTTCATCCTTAGGAATTGGATAAATACCGGTGTGATGGTCAGCAGGATCAGCTGGTTTCTCCCACCATGCATTGTAATAAGTGCCAAAACGAATGTTAGTTGTACGTCTCAGACCTTCAAATACGAACTCATGCTTCCACTCAGTATCAATATCATCAAGAGTAAGTGAAGTGAGGTCAGTAAGTCCTGCACGCTTACGTATCTGATTAATGTAAGTGAGAGCTGTAGGAATATAACCCAAACGGAAATTACATTCAGCTTGCATCATCAGGATTTCAGCATAACGCATCAACACCCAATCATTATCACGTTCCCACTGATCAGTAGCACTCCACTCGTATTTATTCAGTCGTGCACCAGCATTCTGTGCAGCATTCGTGAAGTCAGCTATCTCCTCTGTGTAGTTCAAAGGCTCACCATTATCCATCAAAACTTCAGAACCATCTTTAGCACTATACTGCTGTCCGATGAGCAAACTGTTGCGACGGACATCCTGTGCATCAAATGAAGAATAGAGACCTGGTTGAGCACAAATACCGTTACCACACCACTGATAGACACCAGCAGGGTCAAAAGCTTGCTTCTGATTATAATGATAAGTCATACTTGCAAGGTAGTTTCCAACTGTTCCCTGCTTATGATCGTATGGAATAGCAAAGATAATTTCAGGTGATTTCTCATTCTGAATAGCAAAGCTAGCCTTATAATTAGGTGTGAGTTGATAGCCCTGAACCTTATCACAAGCATCAAGACAATCCTGCCAACGTGGTGAACCAGTATATACCTCAGCGTTAAGATACAGACGAGCCAGAAGAGTATTAGCAACATTCTGTGTGAAACGGCCATAGGTAACACCTGATGGAAGTAGTGGCATAATCTCCTTTAGCTCCTTCTCTATGAACTCAAACACTTCCTTTCGGGTTGAGTTGGTTGGCAATACCTTCTCTGTGAAATCAGTAGAGATTGGCACATTACCAAAGCAATCAAGCAGATTATAATAGTAATAAGCACGCAAACCACGTAATTCCGCTTTCACTTTGTTCTTTGCTTCATCCGTTAAACCACTTTTATCAACCTGATAAATAATGGCATTCACCTTTGAAACACCCGTAAAATTATAACGCCATATAGAGAGAATACCTGCATTATTGGCATCCCAATTATGACGCTGATACTGCTGATAACGCCCACCATCAAACCAGTCTGTACCACGTGTAGGGATACAAGCCTCATCACTTGAACACTCTTGAGTGAAGAAAACATATTCACAGGTCGGATAACAGTTAACACCATTGCCTTCAGGTGTACCTGAACCATAGCCACGCAGTGTAGCATAAGCACCTCCAACAATGGTAGCTACCTCTGACTGTGTCTTTCCATAGTCATCTTGTGACACCTTATCATAAAGTTGTTCATTAAGATCTGTACAGGAAGAAAGAGCTAATAGCAAACCTACTCCCAGCCAAGCCTTCCTTATTGGAAGGATATTCGATATACTTATATTCAATCGTTTCATAATTGGTATAATCTTATAAAGTTGAATTTTACTGTCATTAGAAGCCAATGTTCACACCAAGAGAGAATGTACGTGGACGTGGGTAACTGTTAAAGAAATCAATACCCGGTGAACTTAATACGTTATCTGGTACACTAACTTCTGGGTCAATACCCTTATAACCAGTAATACAGAATAGATTCTCACCCGTTACATAGAAACGAAGACGAGTAAGTCCCAGCTTCTTCACCGTATTCAATGGTACTGAATAACCAAGAGTAATTGCCTGTAAGCGGAAGAAGTCACCATTCTCAATAAAGTAATCAGAGTAAGTTGGATTATCTGTTATACCACTTTTCATAAAGTCATCAAGAGTATTCTGTGATGGGAAACGCGTTGGATCGTACATTACCATACGACTAACATTCAACACTTTCTGCCCAAACATACCATAAGCAGCAACACTTGCATCGAAGTCACGCCATGTAGCATTGAGTGAAAGACCTAAGTTCCACTTAGGCATTGCCGAACCAAGATAGCCATCTTTTACCTTTCCATTATCATCTTTATCAAGCATATACTTACCATCACTTGATATACCAGTGCAATGAGGACCCCAGAATGCACCTGCAGGATAGCCCTCCTTAATAACCTGTGAATAGGTATTAGACATACCACGTACGTTATGTAATGAGCCTGCTTGTAATCCAACAGCTTGATATTGATCATTAGAAAGCTTGGTAATCTCTTGATGATTGTATGCCAATGACATGTTAGCATCAAGTGTCCAGTTCTTTGCACGAACAGCCTTATACCCTAAACTCAATTCAAATCCCTTGTTAACAAGGTCACCAACATTAGCCAACATCGTACCAACAAGGTAAGGTGGCTGTGGAACAGGATAGGTCCAAAGGAGGTCAGAAGTCTTCTTATAATAAAGTTCCAACGTACCATTTAACTTATTGAATACTGAGAAGTCAACTCCAAGATTCCATTGTGCCGTAGATTCCCACTTAAGATCAGGGTTAGGATTCTGGATCTGTGTATAAGCATTCTTCCATGTTCCAGTAGTGCCATCAAAGTAAGCTGCACCTGATGGAGAGAGGATTGCCAATGACTTATACTCACCAATACCATTCTGATTACCCGTTACACCAAAGCCTGCACGAAGCTTTAAGTTATCAAGCCACTCATGTGTTGAGGCCATGAATGGTTCCTCAGAGATACGCCATGCAAGAGATACTGATGGGAATACACCCCACTTATGATTGTTACCAAACCTTGATGAACCATCACGACGTAAAGTAGCAGTAACCATATAACGATCCATCAGGCTATAGTTTATACGACCAAAGAAAGAAATGAGCTTTGATTCACCCTTATAAGAGTAAACATCACCCTGCCGATAGTCTGTTCCTGCTGCTAAATTATTGTAACCAAAAGCATCAGAATCAAACCCTGAGCGGGTTGAACCGAAACCTTCATAAGTATTATCAAGGTAAGAATAACCACCCATAAGGTTCAAATGATGGATATCTGCAAACTTCTTATCGTACGTTAGATAAAGTTCAAGCTGCTTATTGGTATAATCATCATAGAGTCTTTGACCCCATCCATGCTCACTCTGCCCCTCCATGCGTGCATAAGTAGGCTTGTATAAGCCCGATTTCACAGAGTTTGATTCATAAGAAGTATTCATTGTAGCAGTAAGTCCTTCAACAATAGAGAGCTCTGCCTTCAAGTATCCTAGGAAACGATGGCGTTTACGGTCCTCTATACGATTGTTATTCAGCTCTACAGGGTTCTCTGTATTCGTTCCATTCAACTGTGCATAGCTGCCGTTCTGATTAAAGACTGGGAAGGTTGGCTGAAGGTTTGTCATACGTTCGAAGATACGGTTATCGATTGGATGCCAACTGTCAAAGTTCGCATTAATACCTTCATCCAAACGTAAACGACCATTCATACCTGTCTGATAAGCGGATAGAGAGCCTGCCACACGGTTCATATTATTTCTCTTAATAACACCTTCATTATTATTATAGGTGAAACTTGCACGATAACCATGGCTCTTTTTAGAGGAAGAAAAGTTGATATTATGACTATGAGAGATAGCTGTACGCATGAGTTCTTTCTGCCAATCAGTATCAGCTCCATAATCCAAAGCGTTCATATTACCTGTAGAACGAACATAACTGCGCCATTGATTAGCTGAGAGTAAGTCAAGAGTCTTTGCTGCAGAAGCTATTGCAACATAGCCATTATACTGAATTGTGTTCACTTCTGTATCTGAACCTTGGCGGTTTGTAGTAATGATAATAACACCATTTGCACCACGTGAACCATAGATTGCTGCTGCTGAGGCATCCTTTAAGATGTCCATACTTACGATTTCAGATGGCTGAACAGAGTTGATATCAACCCCAGGAATACCATCAACAACTACCAACGGACCATTACTTGCAGAGAGTGACGTACCACCACGAAGGCGAATAGAGGCCCCTGATTCGACTGCACCAGAGCTTTGGACAATAGATAAACCAGCAACTTTACCTTGCAATAACTGTTCCGTAGAAGTGATAACACCCTGCTTCATATCTTTAGAATTAACAGAAGCGATGGCTCCAGTAAGGTCACTTTTACGCATTTTACCATAACCAACACCAACGACTGTCACTTCATCAAGGGTCTTGGCATCTTGTTCCATTACTATATTCAAGCCTTTTCCTGCCTGAACCTTACGATTATTATACCCAACATAAGAGATTTCAAGCATATCACCCTGCTTACATTGGATTGTGAAGTTACCATCTATATCCGTGATAGCCCCAACCTTACCACCTACAACGCTTACAGAAGCGCCAATAAGTGGTTCTTTTTCTGAGTCGACGACCGTACCTGTTGCGGTAAAATCTTGTGCCGATACATTGCTACAGAACAACATCATCATAAAGAGGATGAGCCCTGATAGTTTATTTTGAACTGTTAGTTTCATAGAATTTAATGCTTTTATGGATTGAATAAGATTCTTCTCTTCAATTTATATTAATCAGGAATAACAAGTGGGACAGTTGATTCAACAACCTTTATTCCTCTCGCATTTGTTATTGTTACTTTCAATTCAGAGGCTTCAACACCCTGTAATTCTTTATTCAAATCAATTGTTGTCTCTCGTTTATCACGTACTCCAGGCATCGTTCCTGTGATAGTCTTTGAGCCAGCTACGATAGTATAGGTCAAATCGCCATCTGTACGACCATTGTATTGACGAGTCAATGTTAGGATATCCTTCGTACTTACACGAGTAGGGAATACTGAAAACAGTGGGTCAGGATAGGGAACAGCCTGACCAGCTTTCTGTGTTTGGTCACCGGTATTTACTCCCCATTGGTTTGCACCAGCAGCATCCTTGATCACCTTAATAACATTGTAAGTCATATTCTCAAGTACAAACGCAGCCTTTTTATCTGGGTCTGCAAGGATTGTTGGCTTGTCTGGCTGACCAGGATCCTGTGGATTAGAAGCATAATATTCGCTTGGAATACCAATATTCCATGCATAGAGACCATTAGAAAGCTTCTTTAACCCCGCCTTTGCAAGTACTGCAGGACGCCATACATCCAATGTCTGCAGAACTGTCCAGTCATTTAAACCTGAGTGAACACCAAATGTTACGAAGTCAGCATCCTTTGCTAACTCTGTCATTGTCTTACCTCCTAATTTATATACATCTGGGTTAAAGAGGACGGTAAGAGGATCATCTAAAGCAAACTTCTCTGTAAAGCCTGCCGATTTCTTACCACTGAAGAACTGAATGCCAGCACCTGACTTCTTAAATGCTTCGAATTCAGAACGGCTATCAGGTGCTGCAAAAACACCAGACCACATAGAACCGTCCTTTGTCTTCAGCCTTTGCCAGAAGCCTGGCCAGTTAGCATCTTCAAACTTAGCGACCTCACAATGGAAATACTCCGTTGGTACCATCGTCTTTTTATAGATATTATTACCAAGATACTCCAATTTAGCAAAGTCGGATGAGTTACCTCCATGTCCTGCATCAGGCTCTGTTGGCTGCCAAGCCCAAAGGTATAGGTCAACACCTTCCTGGAATCCGACATCTGTCATATCATAATAGAACGTAACTTCTTCGTCTGCTGTAAAGACAGCAGGAACCGTCCAACACTTAGGAGCATTAGGAAGCTCTACTCCATCAGCAAACAATGCCAACGGAAATAAGCACATCAGTGCGAATAAAACTTTCTTCATAGTCATTTACTTTACTGCTTGAGTTAGGTTATACGTGTAAGAAACAAATGGCTGCCCTTTGGTCTTGCGTGTCAATCTGTACTCCAAAGTCTTGGTATTACCAGGCACTGTTGTAACGGTAAGTACAGTTTCTGCCTTCCCATCATTAAGCAAAATCCTACTTGCAGTGTTGTCACTCTTGGTGAAATTGTAATCCATTTGCCATGTACCACTTGCTGGTAATAGTGCAGGAGCATTCCCTTCAACCGTAAAAGTAGAAGCTTTTCCAGCCTCATCTTGGTTTAGATTAATGACAAACGTGTCAAAATTGAGCAGGTCAGTTAATGTTTTTGTACGGGCATTAGCCTCATCAGTCTGAACAACAGAATTTACTACCCATTTACCACTAATCTTTTCAGTGAGCGTAATTGGTGAAGTGAATTCGCCGTCATCAACAGTAGAACATCCCGTGAACGTCATTGTCGCTGACAATAATAGTACAACGCCAAGCAATTTACTTGTGATCGTTCTCATAGCGAATCATTGTTTTTAGTTATTAAAAATATATTTTGTTATGATTTCCTTACTGGCAAAGTTACTCATCCTATTACTATTATTAAAAGAAACTATTGAAAGTATAAAGAGAAAAAAGGAATAACAACTACTAATATACTGATAATCAATGCCTCTTATATCCACATTCTTCATGTGAATATAAGCTAAATATTAGTAGTTGACCCTACTTTACAAGAAAATGTAATAAGATTTACCTTTATTTAAAGGGGAAATCAGGAGGATATTACCCGATATTAGATATCCATAATGAGCTGTTCGAACTGGTCATTCTCCACACGTGAACGGTTCTTTACACGTGTCTTATAAGTATTGATTGTATGGACTGAATAATTAAGGAATGTCGCTATACGCTCAGAATCATTAATACCCAGACGGATAAGGGCGAAGATACGCATCTCCGTCGTCAGTTGTTTCGGACCATCTGACAATACTTTCTGGTCATTTTCATCAAAGAGTTTCCCATACTTCTCAATAAAATGAGGGAAGAGTTTCAGGAAAGTCTCATCAAAATCGGCAAACATCGACTTGCGTTCTGCAACCAGTTCACTCTCTTTCAGTGAAGAACGCAACTCTTCATAGCGGCGCATGGCTATCTTTCGGTCAATGGTACGATAGAGTTTTTCCACCTTATTAATATATTCAGAGTTGATATAGAATGACCTACCGATATATTCATCCTTGATATTGTTCACCTCTTCTAACTGATGATTCTTTGCTTCAAGTTCCTTATTGCGGTTAGCAATGGTCTGTTGTGCCTTCTTCAACTTTTTCATCTGTCTACGAATGAACCACCAACCCATCAGAAGCCCGATGACAAAGAGCACACTGATGATTGCAGCAACAGCAATAGCGTTGCGCTGACCTTGTATTATCTTGAAGCGATCCTGCTCTATAATGGGTAGAATACCACTCACTTCTATGACGCGTTGGCGTGCTCCATAGAAGTTGGCATTGGCTAATGACTGTCTCACATATTCCGTTGCACGTTGTATTTCACCTTCTTTATATAAGAGATTTGCCAATGTACACAACGCTGTTGTCTCCCGAATAGCTCCTTTATTATCATAGATTGCTGCCAACGCCAGATATTTCATTGCCTGATCATTGTCCTTAAGATAAAGATAAACCCATCCAACACACGAATTGACAATTGCTTTCTGATGCACATCAACGCCCTTTTTCTCCAGAAACTCCTTGAAAGTATCAAGGCATGCTTCGTATCTGCGCTCCTTCATATCACGCATTCCAACAGCATAGAGCCAGTCTGGCGAACCTTTCGGCAGATAATGAAGCAAAGAATCTGTGTAAACACCTGCCTGCTTGACGTATCTACTCTGATAAGGTTTCGTACGAGTGTAATCAGAAACATCATAATAAAGACGGGAAGCCATTGTAAAATAGAGTTTACGTGCTGTGGCTGTAGTGCCTTCCATGCGTATTTCCCTCAGCTCATTAAAGGCTTCCGTATATAAACCTGCCGAAAGAAGACAGAAAACCAAGTCGCATCTTGCCTCCACTTCATAGTCACGATTCTTCAGTTTGATGGCCTCATCTATAAGATGATGGGCACAATTATAAGCTGAATCATATTGATAAGAGGAGTATTCCTTAAAGAGTTTCCTGTTAATATCAAACTGTTTTGATGGAGGAAGAGATACCAATTGCTTCTTTAGCTGCTTTATCCGCTTCAGTTTCTGGTCTTCATAATATTTTCTTTGCCCAAGACTATTATCTAATTCATCAAGTTGCTTCTCCCAATTCTCATGTGATGCTACACAAAAAAAGGGCAATGTGAGAAGTATAATAAATAAGTATAGTCTTTTCTTCGTATTCATTTTAGGTATCTCATTAAATGATTTATAAGAGCTAATATATCTCTTAATATGACTGCAAATATAGAACTTTTCTTACAAATAACAAAAAATATCGACTGAAAATGTTCCAGCCGATACTTAATGTGCTTATCATTGGTTGATCATGTATCATGTTTTATCAGCCAATTGTTTTAGTATTCTCCCGTAAATGGATATCTTTCTGTTGCCCATCAGTCGTTATATTATCATACCATCTATCAAGGTTATAACTTTTTCTTCATGTTTTATGAGATTTAGTTCAAAACTCAATAAGTAAGATAAGACTCTTTATCTTATGGTTACAAAATTATATCAATATTATAATATTAGGAAGATTAAAAGGCTTATTACAAACTTTTCTTTGCTATATAAATAACTTTATACTGACTATCAACGGTTTATAAGTTTAGCATTATTCTACAATATAAACGAGATGTTGGGATATTAAAGTGTAAAAACTTCACTTACAGAACTTTATATATCAAATAACAGTGCTTATAAAGCGTCTATTTTAATGCATTATATAACCATTTAATAATCAATATCTTAATGAGATTTAGAAGGGTTTAATACTCTATTCTCATTTATATTTATGCAGTATGCTGATTATAATAGGGTCTGATACGTGCTTTTTGTTGTAATTTTGTTATCCGAAAAGATACTTATTTTAAGTAGTAGATTAAGTTTTTCAAGGTCTTTGCCGCTGTTTAGTGAAATAGATAAGGCTATTCATAAGAAACTTCAAAGATTAGGTTTAATAAGAAGTAAGCAACTTCGTTGTGATATTTGGTATATATGTATTTGTTATTTGGGTAATTTAAGTAATTAGTATTTAATTAAACTTACATCAATAGTTTGTTAAATCAAAACAGAGCTTGTCGTGAGATAAGCTCTGTTTTGTTTCTATCGGGGAGGAAATATTAAGTTAACTCATACGCTATACACCGCGGAGGGGAACTGCATAAAATCGGAGGATAGTAGCTGGCTTATGCCCACTTTATTTATGCTTAGTAGTCATATAATGTAAGATAAATTCACATCTCGATTTTAAAAGGTGCTCTTTTGCGTTCTAAAAGACGCCCTTTTGCATGGTAAAAGATGCCCTTTTACACTTCAAAAGGTGCCCTTTTGCAACGTAAAAGGGCGTCTTTTACTTTGCCTTTCATAACCAATTGATTATCTGATAATTGCAAAGCATGATTTTTTTGGTTCCCTTTCAATTAATGAAAGTTTTGGGTTGAGAAAATGTAAGGATATTTTACAGAAGGTAAATGGGGCAGAAAGTTGATGTGGGTGATAATAAAAAATCGGCTGGAAGAGTCTCCAGCCGATTCTAAATATACGATTGTAGTGGATTCTTCTACAACGTTAATGCTTACTTAATAACTACTTTCTTACCATTATGGATATACACACCACGCTTCAAACCCTTGGCAGTTGTGCCACAACGACGACCCTGAAGGTCATAATAGTAAGTGTCTTGTACCTCGAAACCAGCATTAACAGCCTCTACACCAGTAGGAATAACATCCAGATTGTCTGGTTGGTCAGCGTTGTTAATGTAGCGAATAGCACCCGTAGGAATGTTCAGTTCAATGGTAAGTTTATTGTTATTATGGTTAACCTCACCTGCATAACGACCTGCATAGTTATCAATCCATGCCGTAACGGTGTGCTTGCCTTCTGTAGCAATCCAATCTTTACCAATGGTACCACCGCAAGCTGTTACCTTAGCGAACTTATGTGACTTCACGCCTTTGGTGTAATCGTCAGACCATGTGATGATATCTGTCTTGCCATCTATCTGGAATTGAACACCAAGAATATCATTAGCAGGAGCATCCTTATCACCAGCATTGGCTACAATAGCTGAG
Source organism: Prevotella histicola (assembly GCF_055385135.1). NCBI lineage: Bacteria > Pseudomonadati > Bacteroidota > Bacteroidia > Bacteroidales > Prevotellaceae > Prevotella > Prevotella histicola. The sequence continues at coordinate 1,470,140 of NZ_AP043793.1, forward strand.
AAGTTCACTCTATCACCTGGCTTAATAGACTTCGTATTCATAAGAATCTTCGTCACAACAAGGTCATAACCGCCTGTTACAGGGGTGAAAGTACCGTAATCATCACTATTACCTACAACGTTGAAACGCTTTTCCTGCTTATTATTCTCCTTAGTTACTTCGGCTGGTAAGTTGTTCTCTGGGTCAACCAACACGCTCATGACATGTGAACCTGGTGTGGCTGTCCAAGCATCTTTTATAGAAAGAATCACTGTTTCTCCTGCCTTTAGACCCTTGTCATAGCTCTGACTCATGAACGTTTGTTTACCTCCATCAAGAGAAACCTTGAATGCAAGAGCAACATTTGCAGGGATATTGACATTCTTTGTGTTCTTGATTGCAACTTTAAAGGTAACTTTATCACCCTCTTTTAAATCTGTATTGCCATCAGCTTTCTCCCAACGAACACCCGTAACAGCTACATCGTAACCCTTGATATTATCTATAGGATCTACATTTTCATCGGCATTACCAGTGAGATTGTCGGGCTTATCAGGATTACTAACGTACTGAACTTCCTCCATAGGGATGTTCAACTCAATGGTAAACTTATTGTTACCGTGGTTAATCTCATCTGCATAACGACCTCCGTAGTTGTCAATCCATGCCGTAACGGTGTGCTTGCCTTCTGTAGCCGTCCACTCTTTGCCTACTGTACCACCACAAGCTGTTACCTTAACAAAGTTATGAGAGTCCAGACCTTGGGTGTAATCATCAGACCATGTGATGACATCTGTCTTGCCATCTATCTGGAATTGAACACCAAGAACATCACCTGCAGGTGCATTTTGGTCACCAGCATTGGCAACAATGGCTGAGAAGTTGACCCTATCACCAGGCTTAATTGACTTGGTATTCGTGAGGATCTTCGTCACAACGAGGTCATATCCGCCCGTTACAGGTGTGAATGAACCCATGTCATCAGCTGATTCGTGAACATTAAACTTCTTGAAACGCTTGTTATCTTCCTTAGAAATCTCCTTCGGTAAGTTGTTCTCTGGGTCAGCAAAAGCCTCAACATAACATGCTCCAGCCTTAGCCTTCCAAGTGCCATTCGCCTTAAGAATAATAGACTGATGAGCCTTCAAACCACCATCATAAGCCCTACTTGCGAAGCTTGACTTACCATTAATCTTAACAGAAAAAGCAAGATCTACACCCTTCGGGATGTCCACATTTGATGTATTAACAATCTTAACCTCAAACGTAACAGCGTCTCCTTCCTTCAAATTAGAACTACCTTTGGCATTCTTCCAGCTGAGACCTTCCAGCTTAACATTGTATCCTGACAGCTTATCCATAGGATCAATGATACCACCTTGTTGTGTCTTATCAGCGTATGGAGGCTCAGGAACAACATAAGAATTCTTCAAATAGGTAAACTTTATAGCGTCTGCTCTCATCTTATTGTTATCTGTCCACACTGGCCATGTGCTGTTATTACCTTTCCGATCCTTACCAACATTAGCAATAACAAGGTTATTAAAGGTTGCACTACCATTGTTAGCACGAATTGCACATGCGGACATTTCTGTTGTAGAGAAGTTGTCTTTGATATCAGATAAGCCACAACCCAAAAGCTTCAGACCATCAAACAATATGTTTTCTGGATCCTTATACACTCTAACACCAAAGAATGGAGAGTCATAAACCTCATTATTTCTAAAGGTAATATTGCGTAATTTGCCATATTCATTAAAGACATCAATGCCTGCAAGGTCATTGTTCCAGACTGGATCGGCATATGTTCCACAACGAACTACATAGTTGTTTTCTATTAAAACACCCTCCTGTCTCTCGTTATTATCAAATCTATATCCCGTAGTAAAGTCACTTGTAACATGAATACCAGATGCTAAACCATGGTCACTAACGAAGTTATTATATGCACGTTGGTCCGTTCCACCATGAATAGCAATACCACCTGCACGCCAACCAAGCTCCACTGTGTTATAAGCAAATGCGTTATTCTTTTCATCATCAGGGTTTATCGCTGCTTTATCAGGGAACATTGCAAGTCCATCATCACCATTACCACGAACATTACAGTTATATACTACAGCATTAGAAGTACCTTGACAGAAGTTCACACCATCTGCAAAGTTATTACGAATACGGCAATTTGCAACTACAACATTATTGCAATAGTCAGCTTTACCATTATAATCACCAAACCAAAAGCCGCACTCATGATGTTCTACCCATAGGTCATGGAAATAAGAATTATCCCAAACATCCATGAAAGCCTTGTACACTGCCATCTGTCTATAGCGACTACGAAGGTTTGAAGTCATATAAAAATCACATACTTCCATATCCTTACAGTAGCCATCAGGTCCATGATCAGGGTGTCCACCAGATATACCTCCACCAAAATCTTTCGTACTTGTGAACTTAATATTGGTGTACCACATACCTGCACCTTGTATCCTTACCTTATCACCATATACACGCCATATACCGTCTAACTCGTAAGTTCCTTTAGGAATATATAGTACTTTAGAACTCTTATCAGCTTCTTTCAGTGCTTCATTGAAAGCATCAAGCCAACTATTATAGTCCTTTTTATAATCCTGAACATTTATTGCTCCTGCTGGTTGTTTAATCATTGCAGGTATGTTTTCAACCTCTATGAAATCAATTCCACATGCAATAGCCTTTAAATTCTTTATCACAATGTGGTCACCAGGCTTAAGTTTGCTGTTCAATTTAAAGTGTACTTCATCAAACGCAAAGGCTGGAATGCTTCCAGGTACCTTCTCATCATGAGGATCTCTGGTACCAGGTGTGAAATACTGCCACATGTTATAAGAAGAAATGGCAACTGTCTGTTCAGATTGTTTCTTTCCTTTTGCATCATAGACCATAACCTCTAAGGAACTGTTCTTCCCCATACCATCATCACTATCAGGCATGGTAAAGCGCATAGTAACGCCATCCCCATATCTGTCAATAGGCAAATCAAGAGAGTCACCATTCGTCAATTCCACATAAGAACGCTTCGAAGCCTGGGTCGCAATGTCATCTCTACTACAATTGATAGAGACCAACTTCTTAGCAGAACCATAGAATCTGCCATCTTCAGCTTCGTAACGATTATAAGGAACTGTTGCTCCACGCCTACCATTAGGGTCTGGACCAGGGATTTTCAGTTTATCAGCCGGCCCAGCATGTGACATCATACTACCTGATATCACCAGTGTCAATGCAAGTAATAATTTCTTTTTCATACTTCACTTGATTTAGTTTTTAAAAAAGATTGTTTAAAGTGTAGCTCTCAATCGAGCGCCACAAATTTATGTTTTACTTACTATTGTTTGATATTTAAAAAGCCAATTACAAACTATTCTTGGGTCTTTTATCTATTAATAATATGATTATCAGTAACTTAAGTTTATCTTTTTCATTCGCAAATACAAATACAATATCTTTAACTTGGGTGTAAATTCTTCACTATAAGGACCTTGTAAAGACCATAATATTGATTGTAAAAAGGTGAATATGTGCATCAAATAAATACTATTGACTATCAATATATTATGTACATTATTTGAGTTTTTATAGACATAATATATTTATATTTATTCAATATGCCGTTTATAACAATCTATCTTGGCTTCTTTTGCCATGATTTTATTACGAAAAACATAACGGTAAATACGGTAATTCTAAGTGTGTATATACCCATTCTAAGAAATAATATTACTGTTTTATTGAGAAGTCTGTAGACTAAGTCTGGTGATATTACCATCTGCTTACTTGTATGAAACAAGAGAATAAAAAATACTTTTCTCTTGTTTCGTTTATCAATAGTATCCTTGTAATGTAAGATAAATTCATATTAAGGATTCAATAGATGCTCTTTTGCATTGTAAAAGGTGCCCTTTTGCATGATAAAAGATGCCCTTTTACACTTCAAAAGACGCCCTTTTGCAACGTAAAAGGGCGTCTTTTACAACGCTGTTTATAACTATATGATTATCTGATGGTTACAAAGTCTAAAATAATTGGTTTCCCTTGATTATTGAATTTATAGGATAAAAATATTGTAAAGATATTTATATAACATCCATATTACCTACCAAGTAGTTTCAAACCATAAAAAAAGAATCGGTTGGAAGCGCTCCCAACCGATTCTGAATATGCTATAACTAACTGTTTTTACAGTAATATTAAAGTTTACTTTATAATAACCTTCTTACCACAATGGATGTAAACACCCTTCTTGAGACCCTCAGTTGTTGTGCCATAACGGCGACCCTGGAGGTCGTAGTAATAAGAATCCTTCACGCTTTGCACTGCATTTACAGCCTCAATGCCATCCGTACCATCGATATTGTCTGGCTTATCAGGATTGTTAATGAACTGAACAGGACTCATAGGGATATTCAACTCAATTGTGAACTTGTTATTATCATGGTTTATTTCACCTGCATAACGACCTCCGTAGTTGTCAATCCATGCTGTAACGGTGTGCTTCCCCTCTGTAGCAGTCCACTCTTTGCCTGCTGTACCACCATTGGCTGTTACCTTAACAAACTCATGTGACTTCACACCTTTCCTATAATCATCGGACCAAGTGATGACCTCTGTCTTACCATCAATCTGGAATTGAATGCCAAGAACATCACCAGCAGGAGCATCTTGATCACCAGCATTGGCTACAATGGCTGAGAAATTAACCTTATCACCAGGCTTGATTGACTTCGTATTCATAAGAATCTTCGTCACAACAAGGTCATAACCACCCGTTACAGGAGTGAAAGTACCATTATTATCTGGGGCTTCATAAACATTAAACTGCTTAACACGCTTGTTGTCATCCTTTGATGTTTCCTTCGGTAAGTTGTTCTCTGGGTCGGCAATAGCCTCAACTTTACAAACTCCAAGCTTGGCAATCCAAGAACCATTAGCAGTAAGAATGACAGACTTACCAGCCTTCAAACCGCCCTCAAAGTCATCACTTATTGCTGCAGATTCACCATTAATCTTGACTTCAAAAGCAAGAGCTACATCCTTAGGGATATCTACATTTGATGTATTAGTAATCTTTACACGAAATGTTACAGCATCACCTTCCTTCAAATCAGAGCTACCTTTAGCATTCTTCCAGCTGATACCTTCCAGCTTAACATTATAACCTGACAGTCCATCCATTGGGTCAATGATTCCACCTTGCTGATCTTTGTCAGCGTATGGAGGCTCTGGAGCAACGTATTTCTTCTTTATATTAGTGTATTTAATGGCGTCAGCTTTCTGCTGATTGTTGTTCGTCCAGAGTGGCCAAGTCTGATTATTACCCAATACATCCTTATGAACATTACCTATTTCAAGACCATCAAAGATTGGAGTTGCTTGGTCTGCACGAATGGCACAGAAGGTCACTGGCGTTGTAGAATAGCTAGTTGACATACCTGTAAGACCAGCTCCAAGGATCTTTGTATTGATAAACTTAATATTATCAGGGTCATTTAATACTGTTATTCCGAAGCATGGAGCATCATAAATCTCCGTATTATAGAACGTAATATTCTGCAGACTACCACCCGTTTTATGCACATCCAGAGCTGCAAGGTCATTACCAAATATGTCACAATTGGTTCCGCTACGCACAATAGTATTGTTTTCGAACTTTATACCATCAGGTTTATTATTAGCATTAAACTTAGTTCCAGGGAAAGTTGAGTTCAAATGAATACCTGCAGCCAATGCCATATCAGTGACAAAGTTATTATATATGTGGTGACCAGTACCTCCATAGACAGCTATACCACCAGCACGCCAACCTAATTCTACCGTGTTATATGCGAAAATATTATCATGTAAATCACGTGCTCCACAAGCATCTTGATTCCATGTTGCAAGTCCATCATCACCATTACCACGCACACTACAGTTATAAACGGTGGCATTAGAGGTTCCTTGTGCAAAGTTTACACCATCTGCTAAGTTGTTACGAATACGGCAATTGGCGATCTTTATGCCATCACTATAATCCATCTTACCGTTATAATCACCAATCCAGAAACCACATTCGAAGTGCTCTTCCCATATATCATGGAAGTAACTGCCATCCGTATATACGTCCATGAAGCACTTGTAAATAGCCATCTGATCCATACGGCTGCGTAATGCAGAGTTGATATACATGTTACAGAACTCTATTTTCTTACTATAACCATCAGGACCATGCGAACCATTACCACCTGAAATACCACCACCTTCTTTATTAGGATTAGTAAATTTGATGTTAGTATACCACATACCAGCACCGGTAATCGTCACATTATCAGCAAAAATACGCCATACTTTTCCTAAATTATAGGTACCAGCTGGAATATAAAGAGTTCTTGATGGAGAGGCTTCTGCATCCTTAACGGCTTGTATGAAAGCATCACCCCAATCACCACCAGCAGCCATGTTCTTATATTTTGTATCCTGTATGCTGATTGAACCAGCTGGTTGTTTAATCTTAGCAGGTACGTTTTCAACCTCAATAAAGTCTAAACCATACTCCATGTTACGTGAATCATCATTCTTAACAGTAATAACATCACCTGGTTTAACCTTATTATTTAACTTGAAATGTACTTCATCAAAGGCAAAACATCTAAAATCACCACCCGGTACATCCTTAGGATAAGGGTCATTTAGATTGAAATACTGCCACATAAAGTAAGATGTAAGCTTTACAGTCTGGTCTTTATTACCGTTTACATACACATCTAATGATCCATTCTCGCCCATTCCGTTAGGTGAATCCTTCATTGTGAAACGCATTGTAACACCATCACCATTTCTGTCTATCTTGAAGTTGACAGCAGAACCTTTAGATGATAAGTCTACATAAGACTGTTTTGAAGCCTGAGTAGCAATGTCCTTGCGTCCATAAGATGTAGTCTTCTTTGCTGCACCACCCGAAAGTTCTCCGTTTTCAGCCTCATAACGATTATAAGGAACCGTCGCTCCGCGTCTTCCATTGGCATCAGGTCCAGGTACTTTCAGCTTGTCTGCTGGTCCTGCCTGTGACATTAGTGTTCCTGAAAGCACCAATGTCAATGCAAGTAATAATTTCTTTTTCATCTCTACTTGATTTAGTTTCTAAAAGGATTTATAAAGTGTTATTTCTCATTTTATATCGACAAAATTATGACATTACTACCATTTAGTGAAGGATAAAAACCCGATTACAAATTAATTTAGCTTAATATAAACTACCTATATCTGATTATCAGCTACTTACATATCATAATTTCCTTTGTAATACAAAGAAAATATTGATAATTTTAAGTGTAATTACATCACTTTTATAGGTTTATTGGCAGCTTAATAAGGGTTATAAAAGTTATTTACATCCATATATTTAATATTATTGGTAATCAATTAGTTATGTTACTAACACTGAATAAAGATACGTTCTATACTTTATATTTATCTAATACGTCCCTATAACGACTTTGCGATTTTATCTTTTTGTTGTAATTTCGCTGTCAGAAAGAATTAAAATCTTCAGGAAATTAATCTGTTTTTTTGATCTTTAGTGTAGTATAATAATAAAAGTAGTTCTTCCATAGGACAACAAAAGAATTTTAGGTTTAGTCATAAACGAATACTTCATTACGATATTTAGTATATATGTATTTGTTATTTGGGTAATTTGAGTAACTTTATTAAACTCACATCACTAGTTAATTAAAGTTTGACAGAGCTTGTCGGGAGACAAGCTCTGTTTTTGTTTTATGTAATAAAAAATACTATCAGCAATTCAATAGGTGCTCTTTTGCATTGTAAAAGACACCCTTTTGCACTTCAAAAGATGCCCTTTTACACTCTAAAAGACGCCCTTTTGCAACGTAAAAGATGCCCTTTTACAAGCCTGTTTATAACTATCTGATTGCTTGATGGTTACAAAGACAAAAATAATAGGTTTTCCATCGTTAAAGAAAATATGAAAAAAAAATATTGTAAAGATGTTTCTTCAACTTTATAAGCATGACATTCCAGTTCTTAAAGCACAAAAAAATCGGTTGGAATAGCTTTCCAACCGATTTCTTATTGTGGCTATCGTAGAATGGTTCTACGAGTATAAATAACATTACTTGACAATGACTTTCTTGCCATTGTGGATGTAAACACCTCTTCTTAAACCATCAGTTGTTGTACCATAACGGTTGCCCTGAAGGTCATAGTAATAACCATCATTAGCCTTCACGTCAGTGTTTACATGCTCAATACCATTGGTATTACCCTTTCCATCACCAAGATCGTCTGGCTGATCAGGATTGTTGATGAACTTAATCTCCTCAAGTGGAATGTTCAATTCAATGGTAAACTTATTATTATCATGATTGATTTCATCAGCATAACGACCATTATAGTTATCTATCCATGCCGTTACTGTGTGCTTACCAGGCGTTGCAACCCACTCATTACCTTGCTGACCGCCATTTGCTGTGACTTTAGCAAACTGGTGAGACTTCACACCTTGTGTGTAATTATCTGACCATGTGATAACATTTGTATTGTTATCAATGATAAACTCTACACCCAATTGCTGTCCTGCAGGAGCATCCTTATCACCAGCATTGGCAACATAAGCAGAGAAGTTTACTCTGTCACCTGGCTTAATACTCTTCTTATTGGTGAGGATTTTGGTCACAACAAGGTCGTAACCACCTGTTACTGGAGTGAATGAACCCTTATTATCAGATGACTCTTGTACGTTAAATCTCTTCGTACGGGTATTGTTTGCCTTATTCGTATCATCACTCAGACGGTTGCGATAGTCGACCTCTGCAACAATAGTATGCCCACCAGGTTGTGCTGACCATGTAGAGTTTGTTGAAACAATGATAGGCTGATTGGCTTTAAGACCATTCTTGTTGTCATCGGTAACATAGCTTTCCTTACCATCAACCGTAACCTTTACACCAATCTTCACACCTGCAGGGATATCCTTATTACATACAAGAGAGGTCCTGAATGTTACCTGGTCACCTTCCTTAAGGTTGGTATCACCACTTGCATTCTCCCAACGTAGACCCTTCAAAGATATGTCATAGTTGGTAATTCCATCCATAGGATCAACTACACCACCACCTTGGTTCTTGTCAGCTTCAGGTGCTTCAGGTACATTATAGCTGACATCAGAGAGATAATCATAGCTTACTGACTTAGCAAGAGCCTCATTATTATCAGTCCATAAAGGCCATGTCTTATTGTTACCAACCTTATCTGGGCTTACATTAGCAATCTTCAGACCATCGATAAACTTGACATTATCGTTCTCTAAACGGATAGCAGCCGTAGAATGTTCCCATGTTGAGTACTTCGTTGTCTGCCCTGCAAGAGATGCACCGAGTATCTCTGTCTTCTTAAACACAATACCTGTTGGACCTTTAAATATACGAATAGCATCAAAAGGAGAGTCATAAATCTTCGTATTATTAAAGGTAACGTTGCGTACATCACCCTTAATATCGATTGCAGCAAGGTCTTCATGCCAGCTATCATCATTCGTACCACAACGTACAAGGATGTTATTATCGAAGCTGATGTTCTGTGTATTCTTGAATTTAGGACCATCAAAGATGTCATTCAAGTGTATACCAGCTGACATAAACATATCAGCAAGGTAGTTATTGTAGACCTTATGCCCATTACCACCATATATAGCAATACCTCCAGCACGCCAAATAAACTCAATAGTGTTGTAAGCAAAGGTGTTGTTTGACTCATCATGGGCTCCTTGATTATCATGATTCCACATTGCAAGACCATCATCACCATTGTTACGGATGCTACAATTGTATACAGTAGCATCTGAAGTACCCTGACAGAAGTTAACTCCATCAGCGAAATTGTTGCGGATTCGACAGTTATATATCTTCAAACCGCTGCTATAATCAATCTTTCCATTATAGTCAGCTATCCAAAAACCACACTCAAAGTGGTCCTCCCAGATATCATGAATAGCACTTCCACCCTTGAAAACATCCATGAAACACTTGTAAACTGCCTTCTGGTCCCAACGACTTCTTAGGTTTGAGTTGATATAAAAGTTACTTATATCCATGTTATTGCAGTAATCATCAGGTCCATGTGAGCCATTACCACCAGAGATACCACCACCAAATGGGTTAGGATTGGTAAACTTAAGGTTTGTATACCATATACCAGCACCAGTGATTTTCACGTCTGATCCATAGATATACCATATACCACTGAGCTCATAAGTACCTGCTGGTATATAGAGTTTCTTTGACCCTGCATCAGCATCTTTCAGTGCTTCTTCAAACGCTTTAAGGTAATCGTTACCCTTAATGTACTGCTTATACTTCGTATCAGTTACACTAACAGCCCCTGCAGGACGGTCAATTTCTTGTGGAACAACCTCTGTCTCGATGAAATCAACGCCATATTTCAGTCCTTTTGCACCAGAACTCTGAATACGAATACGGTCATTAACATGCAAAGGCTTGTTCAAAATGAAGTGAGTTTCATCAAAAGCGAAACATCCAACACCATTATCATTCTTATCAGAAGGGTTTCCGCTGGCAAAATACTGCCACATATAATAAGAAGTAAGGTCAACAGTCTGCACCTTTTTCTCGTTGATATAGATATCTAATGACCCATTCTGCCCCATACCATCTGGTGTATCAGGCATTGTAAAGCGCAGAGTTACACCGTTGGCATTGGTCTTCATGGTCCATTCAGCATACGAACCATTTGACGGTAGTTCTATGTATGACTGCTTAGAAGCTTGTGTTGCGATATCCGTACGCTTCCAGTTTGCCGACTTAACAAGCGTAGCTCCGCCACCAAGCTTAGCCGTTTCGGAATCATAACGAGTATAAGGCATCAACGCACCTACACGTCCATTAGCATCTGCAGAGGGCACATTGATATCGTCCGCATAGCTTGCATGCGACATCAAAGTACCAGTAAGCAGCAGTGTTAATGCTATAAAAAATTTCTTTTTCATACTTTTACTTTATTTATCCTTTTAAAAAACTATTGTATACAATCATTTTAAACCTTCTCATTACAAATGTATTACATTCCAATAAGATATGGGCGTTAAAGAAAACTATTATAAATCATATTGTTCTAATACAAAAAATATTTTACTGATTATCAATAGATTAAGTTCTGAGAAAAACTCATTTATACAAAGAAAGAAAAGCTATTTTAAGTCGTAAAAAAGCTATTTATCGAGTAATTTGGCTGAAATAACGTCTTAAACTATTGTTTTCTGAAGATTAATGGCTAAGAATGAATTGATATTTTTTATATAAAGTAATAAGTAAAGAATAAAAAAAATGTTACTTATATAGTGTTGTACAAAGTATGAAATGTCCTGCTTTTAAATGAAAATCCTCATGAAGATAAGCATAAATCTTCATGAGGATCAGTATCAATAAGTAACCTTATCGGCTTATTTTATCTGTGAAGTAACAGGGCTATTAATACCTTTCATTGCTACTAAGAATGCTTTTGCATATCCAAACTTAAGTCGCATGTCAAGTCGAACAGGGATATGATTAGGATCATCTGTCACATAGAAGCTGGCAATGTCTCTCCATTTACCGTCTTCCTCTTCATAATAAGTGAGCTTCAAGCAGCGGTATTTGTGACCGTTATCAGCCTTTATGTTTTCTTTTCCACCATATACTATACGTGCGGGACTACGATTATCACCATCAACAATAGGGAATTTAACCACTTCTCCATTCTTCCAGCTTTCTGGATTGAAGCTTCTTGCACGCAGGAAGATGCTCATCATGTCATAACAACAGTCATCATACGTATGTTCTTTCCAACGATGTTTGCCGTCATTACCCATATAATGCTGCTTAACCTTGCACTTACCATTGGGATAAGAGTAGAAAACTTCATCTACGGTGTAACGCTTTCCTTCTCTTGCTCCTTTGCGATAATAGAGCGGAGCCATCTGTTTTGAGTTATAAGTAAGCAACGTATCACGCAATACAAAGTAGTCATCTAACCGTCCGGTACCACGAGTTGTCAGTGAAGCACGGTAAGCTGGGATTCCTTTATACGTTGATGAGACAGTATACCAGGAAGCTGTTCCTGCCTTAACCCATACAAACTTCCAGTTATAATAGAGGTTATAAGTAAGGTATTCACCACTGCTGAATGCTGTATTGCGGAACGTACACTGTGCCGAAGAACTCAAAGAGAGCATTGCAAAGAGACAAACTATATAAGTTTTTAGTTGTTTCATATTCCTTGTTTTTGTTCAATTCATATTATACTTACTCTTTTTCTCTTTTTAAAAGAAAAGAAATGTTTTAGTATGATAGGCTGTGGATTAGTGCAGAACTTTTCCTTTAATTTCTTGCATGATAAGTTATCAACCCGTGGTATCGGCTTATCAACAAGTTATTCATTTGTTTAATGCTTGATTTTCAGCCGTTATGATGAGTTATCCACATTATCACTAAACGGTGCAAAGATAATAAGTTTATATCTTTTTTAGTAGGAAAGTTGTGTAAAACTTCTCTAAAACCCAGTTAATAACCTTGTGGATATCCACGTATGACAGTGTTTTCTATTTTCCTTGTGGATATCTACAGGGTTATTAGAAAGTTATGCACAGGGTTTTCAACATAGTTATCCACACTTTTGTTAATTGTCATTGGGATAAGATGGGTTATATAAACTTGTGATAAGTATATATATTCTGATAATAAGTAAAGCAACAAAAGAACATAAGAATGGTGAATATTTAGGATGGTAAAACAATATTACAAGAAGAAGAAGTGAATTTTGAGTAAAACGGAAGATATTCTTCTTTTTACGGTTTTATAATCGTCACATTATCAATAGGTTACAAAGAGGCTTGTAAAAGGGCATGTTTTGCGTTGTAAAAGGGCGTCTTTTACACATCAAAAGGGCACCTTTTACCATGCAAAAGGGCATCTTTTACAACGCAAAAGACGCCCTTTTAAAAATCAATTAAGAACTTATTTTACAAAAAGTGATTATTATATAATGTCTTAACCCTATACGATAAAAGCCAAATGACGTGTTGATAACAATTGACCAACACGCCATTTGGCTTTATTGTGAAGTATCTGCCTGCGTAATTTACTGTGAACGCAGTAGTACTTTATTTATAAATCATCTTCAAGTGCTGTACTCTTGGCATACGCTGTACTCCTTGCTTCGAAGAAATCGGTCTTTACCATGTTTGCATTAGAGTACTGACTAACCCATTTCATGTTCTCTGGTTCTTTCTGATTCTCCTCATAAAGGAAGCCAAAGCCAAGTCCTGACCAACGTAGGTTACCCAGATATTGGATGTAATCTGATACCATCTGAGCATTCAATCCCTGTACATCATTACCGATAACATACTGTCCCCAGGCGATTTCCTGCTTTACTCCCTCGCGCATCATGTCCTCATAAACCTTTATCTTCTCTGGAGTGAACATGTCAGGTTCCTCTTTCTTCAGTTCAAGGATGATACTACGGAAGAGCCAAAGGTGTGTATTCTCGTCTCGATTGATGTAACGAATCTCCTGAGCAGAGCCTGACATCTTTCCGTTTCGGCTGAGATTATAGAAGAACATGAAGCCACTATAGAAGTAAATACCCTCAAGAATGAAGTTAGCAATCAGTGTTTTCATAAGACTGAACTTGTCTCTCTTCTCATGAAACTCGTTATAACAGTCACCAATAAACTTGTTACGGTTCAAGAGATGCTCATCAGTCTTCCACTGATAGAGGATGTCATTGCGCTCTTCAGGACTACAGATGGTATCCAACATATAGCTGTAACTCTGGCTGTGGATACACTCTTGGAATGCCTGAATGTGCAGGCAGAGGTTTACTTCATTGGCTGTGATGTATTCACTGACCGTTGGGAGGTTGTTACTCTGTAGTGAATCGAGGAATACAAGGAAACTCAGAATCTTGTCATAAGCCGTGCGTTCAGCCTTATCCAGTCGTGGATAATCCTTGAAATCCTGAGAAAGATTGATTTCTTCAGGTATCCAGAAGTTGTTCATAGCTTGTCGATACCAGTCGCTAACCCATGAATATTTCATGTTGTTAAAGTCATTCAGATTAGTGGTATTACCACCAATCATACGTCTCAGGCGCAAGTCAATATCGCCAGAGGGATTGAATAGGGTGTTTCGCTTTAATTGATTGTCCATTGTTTTATGATCTTTTGTCACGGGAGTGGAAATAGTCAGTTCATTGATAACCTTGGTCTCTTTAACTTTTCCACCTCCCTGACTTCTTTAAATTCTTAATTATGATGCACAACTTTCGCACTCTTCTACTTCTAATGACTTACTGCGTACGTAATAAATGGTCTTTACTCCACTCTTCCATGCAAGTAAATAGAGGTCGAGAACCTGTCGCATTGTGAAGTCATTGGTAATATAGAGGTTCATACTCTGTGCCTGATCAATGTGGCGTTGGCGCACACCTGAAGCACGAACACTCCACTTCTGGTTGATGAGATAAGCACTCTTGTACATCCAGTAAGTGTCATCTGACAGCTCAGGTGCCACACGTGGCAGCATACTACCCTTCTTTTCCTCTAGGAAGAAACGCTTCATAATTGGGTCAAGACCGGCTGTTGTACCTGCAATGATACTTGTACTGCTGGTTGGAGCCACTGCAAGTAGATAAGCATTGCGCATACCTTGACGTGCTACAGTCTGACGAACCTTCTGCCATTCAGCACTGTTGTAATCACGTTTATCAAAGTAAGCACCTGTCTCCCAGTCGCTTCCTTCAAAGAATTTATAGCTTCCTTTCTCCTTAGCAAGGTCGGAACTGGCAATAATAGCAGCACGATTGATGGTCTCAAACACCTTATCCATGAATTCAAGATGCTCTTCGCTCTCCCATTTGATATGTCTTTTAGCCAATGCATGATGGTAGCCACTGACGCCAAGTCCTATGGAACGATAGCGTTGGTTGGTGAGTTCGGCATAAGGAATAGGATAAAAGTTGAGGCTTATGACGTTATCTAAGGCGCGAACAACCGTAGCTACCTTCTCTTTCATCTTCTCTTCATCCTCCAAAGGCAGGCGTCCTAAGGACAGACTGGCAAGGTTACATACAACAAACTCGCCTGGACGTGTAGTAGTAACAACTACTGTATCACCGTCTTTGGTCTCAACTTCCTTCGAAACGCTTTCTATTGGAGCCATGTTCTGTGCTATTTCGGTGCATAGATTAGAGCAATAGATGATTCCTTTATGCCCATTTGGGTTGGCACGGTTCACTGCATCGCGGTTGAAAGTGAATGGTGTACCAGTCTCAACGGCTGAACGAAGAACCAATCTGACGATGTCTTTGATGCTGATGACACGTCTTGAGAGTCGTTGATCATTAACACAATCAAGGTATTTGCGCTCCCATTCCTCTCCATAACAGTCCTCTAAGCAGTAACCTTTCAGCCTCATTATCTCGTTAGGGCAGAAGAGATACCAGTTCTGATCAAGGTTTTCATCAGCCATTTTCCAAAATAAATCAGGGTAACATACGGCCGGGAAGATGTCATGTGCCTTCATTCGGTCATCACCATTGTTGGTTCTGAGTTGTAAAAACTCTGGTAAATCCTTGTGCCATACGTCCAAATAAACGGCAACAGCACCTTGGCGCATACCCAATTGGTCAACAGCAACGGCTGTATCATTTACCAATCGCATCCAACGAATCACTCCTCCAGCTACTCCTTTGAAGCCTCTTATGTTGCCACCTGTGGCACGTACTTTTCCAAAATACATACCCATACCTCCTCCGAACTTGCTAACTTGTGAGAAATTGTCCAAAGAACGGTAGATACCATCAAGGCTATCAGGTACAGTATCAATGAAACAGCTGGATAACTGATGGCTTGGTTTACGGGCATTGGATAGTGTTGGCGTTGCCATTGTCACCTCCAGCTGACTCAGAAGGTCATAGATACGTTTTACCCATACCATTCTATTGTCTCGTTTCTCAGGCATAGCAAGGTGTAAAGCGATACCAAGGAACATCTCTTGTACACGTTCAATAACCTTTCCAGTGTATCCTTTGATAACATAACGCTTGAGAAGTAAGTCTAATCCAGAATAGTTCAGCAGCTCATTGCGTTCTGGTTTTATGAAGGTTGCTGCCTCATTGATTTCATCTTCGTTATAGTTTTCGAGAATATAATCGCCATACAGCCCCTCTGCGGTCATGTATTTTATCTTCTTGTACAAGGTATTGATACCTAATTCAGCTTCTAAATGGCTTATTTTCTGCTCAGCTTGGTGCGACAAGATGCGTGCAGAGATCATTTCCCATGCTGGTGCTTCAGGTGTTGTCAGCTCAACAGCAGCCTTGATGAGTGCGTTGAGTGTCTCTTTCTGTGACATTCCAGGCTTGCAGAAACTTGTGAATTTCTCCTGAAGAGTTACCATACTGTAGGCTCTTTCCCGATATTGACGTGCCACAACGTGCAAAACGTCTACCAATTCATTGTCATCTGTGACGCGTGCAATATCATTGATGGCCTTTCTTTGTTCGTTGCGTTGGTAACGGAAGAGGATGAAGTTCTTTGCTTCATCATAATGTCCGTGCATCATAAGATGCTTTTCTACTTGGTTCTGAATCTCTTCAACAGTTCGTTGTGCAGGATTATCAATGATGATTTTCTCCACTTCAGCAACCATACCAGCTATATCTTGGTCGGAAATAGCTTTTCCTGTACTCTCAAAACTCTTCCTGATAGCCCTCAGAATCTTCTTGTTATTATAGATTTCTGATGTGCCATTACGCTTTATAATTTCCATTATTAATTTTTATAAGTTTTCCTTTTTACTGCTTTTTTAGTCTTATAAGTTAGTTATAAGGATTAGATAAATATCTATATATCAATGTTTTAACATTATATTGATACTTTCATGTTGGCAAAGTTACAAAAAAATAATCATAGAAAGTTATCCAAAAAGTTTAATTTTCTCGGTTTTTGTACTTTTTTTAGTTTCCCAAAAATTACAGACTTGTTGGTCTTCTTTTTTATCATTTATCGGTCATTGATTTTTTAATAAGGTTATAACCAGAATTCAATGTGTCAAGTATGTTTCTCTCTTTGATTATGTTTTTGCTTTTAATGAAATGATATTACAAAATTTTATCTATTATTTGTTGAAGAGGAATAGATAATGCTTTACTTCTGACTTTGTAACTGTCAGTTATTCAAAGGGTTATAAAAGGCATTTTAAAAGGTGCCCTTTTACCATTCAAAAGGGCACCTTTTACACGTCAAAAGATGCCCTTTTACATTGCAAAAGGTGCTCTTTTAGAATGCAAAAGAGCATGTATTGATTTATGGATGTGAATTTATCTTACACCAGAAGGGTATAAACAAAAAAAGAATAATTGCTCACAGGGTAAGTAAACCCTTAATGAACAATTATTCTTTTATGGTTTTTGTATTTTTGAAAGTCTGTTTCTTCCTGCTTACTTCTTCGTTAGTCTCTCTTCCTTTTCTTGGTAAGTCTTACCTTTGGAACGTAGCATAGCCCACACACCGAGGGCTATAAGTGGGATACTTAGAATCTGTCCCATGTCGATTGGCAGTCCATTCTCGAATGCTTCCTGTACCTCTTTCGTGTATTCTATGAAGAAACGGAAGGTGAAAATGAGGGTCAGACAAAGTCCAAAGTAGAGTCCTGTGCCCACCTTTTCCGGATGTTTCCTATATATAAGGTATATAAAAAGGAAGATGAAAAGGTAAGCTATGGCTTCATAGAGTTGCCCTGGATGGCGTGGATGAGTGTCTACATTATAGAAGATAAACGCCCATGGAACATCAGTTACCTTACCGATAATCTCTGAATTCATCAGATTTCCTAATCGGATAAAGCAGGCAGTGATACCTGAACAAATGCCAAAGAAGTCGAGCACAACCCACGTATTCATCTTATAATTGCGGATATAGAGGAAAAGAGCAAGCAATAATCCCACCACTCCACCGTGTGATGCCAGTCCTTGGAAGCCTGAATACTGCCAGGAACCATCAGGAAGATGGTGGAAAGGGATAAATATTGAGAGGAATCCATCCCATGATGTGAGGAAATCCTCTGGCTCATAGAAGAGGCAATGTCCTAATCTTGCACCTGCCAATACGCCTATAAAGACATATAGAAAGAGGGGTTCAAACTTTTCAGCAGGGTATTTATGGCGTTTATAGAGCCACTGCATCATGAAATAACCCAGTGCAAGACCTATCAGCCAGCACATTCCGTACCAGCGAACAGGGATTGGTCCGAGATGGAAAAACACCTCTTCCGGTTGCCAGGCAATATACAGTAGATTGTTCATAATAAATAATTCTTAGTGATGAGGCTATACATTAAATCTAAAGTGCATGATGTCACCATCCTGGACAACATAGTCCTTGCCTTCAATACCAAGTTTTCCAGCTTCACGGATAGCTGCTTCAGAACCATATTTAATGTAATCGTCGTACTTAATAACCTCTGCACGGATGAATCCTTTCTCAAAGTCAGTGTGGATAACACCGGCACATTGTGGGGCTTTCCATCCCTTATGGAAGGTCCAAGCCTTTACTTCCATTTCACCGGCAGTGATGAAAGTCTGGAGATTCAGCAAGTGATAAGCCTTATTGATGAGGCGGTTAACACCACTTTCTTCCAATCCAAGTTCATCAAGGAACATCTTTTTGTCCTCATAACTGTCAAGTGAAGCAATGTCTTCCTCTGTCTTTGCAGCAATAATCATGGCTTCAGCACCTTCTTCAGCTGCTATCTTCTCTATCTGTTTGCTGTATTCATTGCCCGTCTTGGCACTTGATTCATCCACATTGCAGACATAAAGAACTGGTTTTGTCGTAAGAAGGAAGAGGTCATGGGCTGCTTGTTGTTCTTCTTTGCTATCGAATTCAACGCTACGCGCATTCTTTCCTTGTTCCAAAACCTCTTTATATGCCTCTAAGACAGTGACCATGATCTTAGCATCTTTGTTCCCTGAAGCAGCCACTTTCTGCTGCTTAGAGAGCTGAGCCTCAATGGTTTCAAGGTCTTTTAACTGTAACTCTGTATCGATAATCTCCTTATCTTCAACAGGATTGACAGCCATTCCACCTTCACGAACTACGTTATCATCTTCGAAACAACGAATGACATGAATGATGGCATCACACTCACGGATGTTACCAAGAAACTTATTACCGAGTCCTTCACCCTTTGATGCACCCTTTACGAGTCCTGCTATGTCGACAATCTCGCAAGTAGCAGGAACAATTCGTCCCGGGTGAACAATCTCTGCAAGCTTCGTCAGTCGTTCATCAGGGACGGTAATAACACCGAGATTCGGTTCTATTGTACAGAAAGGGAAGTTAGCTGCCTGTGCTTTGGCACTGCTCAGACAGTTGAAAAGTGTGGACTTACCAACATTTGGTAGTCCTACTATACCACATTTTAATGCCATTTTTTATATAAACGTTTATTTCTTTGATGCAAAAGTACGGAAATAAATCGATATAAGCGATAATAAACAGTAATAGATGGGTGATGTAATTACCACTTATTACTGTTTATTATCGCTTATATTTACTTTTTCTTATTGCTCGAAAGCTTCTGCTTCAGCCGCAGCAATGATAGCTTCGCGGTCGAATTTGCGTGTATGAGAGGTATTAGAGGGGTTTGATTCTTCAACCTTCTCTTTGTCAGTATCGGATGTTTCTATGAGCTCTTCAGCTTGTAAACCTTGGTCAGTAACTGTTGTATTCTCATCAAAAACCTCCGTCCGGAACGGATTTTCATGTTTCTCAGTCTCAACTTCTGACCCCACAATGAAGTTCATGTCTTGAGAGGTTTCAGGCACATTGAGTACCGGTTCTTCTTCCATCTTTGTACGGTTAGCCTTGGCTGTGAACACTTCATCAATGAATTGCGGCTCACGACGTAAACGTTGAAGTGTTAGTTTGGCAGCTTCTTGCTGACTTTCTTTCTTAGAATATCCATGACCTTCGCCACATTCCAGTCCTTCCATGATGACTTGGAAGCGGAAAGTAGGGCTACCTTGTTTGTCTTTGTTGTGTTCAAGGAGTTTAAACTCCATGCTAACCTTGTTCTTTTGGGTCCATTCTATGAGCTTAGACTTAAAGTTTACTTCCTTATAAGCAACCTTGTCAATATTGATAAGGTCACCCAGAATCTGCTTTTTCATGAACCGCATGCAAGCATTGTAGCCATGGTCAAGATATAAAGCACCAACTAATGCTTCAAAAGCATTACCACCCAGATAGCTATTATGTGATGACGTGTGCCCACTGGAGAGTATTAACTGGTCAATACCCATCTCTTTTGCCAGTCGGTTCAGTGTGTCTCGTTGTACAATCTTCGAACGTGTGTTGGTTAAGAAACCCTCACGTTTCTTTGGAAAGTGCTCATAAACGATGTCACCGACAATAGCATCAAGGATAGCATCACCCAGAAATTCAAGTCGTTCATTGTTTACTGGCTTGCCTTTAGCGTTACGATGTGCTACACTCTTGTGTAAGAGAGCTGTCTTGTAATAACTAATATCGTGTGGAATGATGCCGATAATCCGGTACAAAGACAAATAAAGCTCCTTCTCCTTGCGGAAAGGGAGCTTTATTCTATCAACTATATGATTCAGCATATACTATTATTACTCAGCATATTTCTTGAATACTACACAGGCATTGTGACCACCGAAGCCGAAAGTATTACTGAGAGCAGCACGTACCTCACGCTTCTGAGCCTTGTTGAAGGTAAAGTTAAGCTTGTAGTCTAACTCTGGATCCTTATCGTCTTCCTGATGATTAATTGTAGGAGGAACGATGTTGTCTTTAACAGCCAGTACACAAGCCATAGCTTCAACAGCACCTGCTGCACCAAGAAGGTGACCAGTCATACTCTTTGTAGAAGAGATATTCAGCTTGTAAGCTGCATCACCAAACAACTCTTTGATAGCCTTAGCCTCAGAGATATCACCAACGTGAGTTGATGTTCCATGAACATTGATGTAGTCAATGTCTTCTGGTTTAAGACCTGCATCATGAAGTGCTGCCTCCATAACAAGCTTGGCACCGAGGCCTTCAGGATGAGAGGCTGTGATGTGATGTGCGTCAGCTGACTCACCTTCACCAACCATTTCTGCATAGATCTTAGCACCACGTGCCTTAGCATGTTCTAACTCTTCAAGGATGAGACAGCCTGCACCTTCACCCATTACGAAGCCATCACGGCTTGCTGAGAATGGACGTGAAGCATGTTCTGGGTCATCATTGCGGGTTGAGAGGGCATGCATAGCATTGAAACCACCAACACCACAAGCACAGATTGCAGCCTCAGCACCACCGCTAACGATGATATCAGCCTTGCCCAGACGTATCTGGTTGAAGGCAGCAGCCAGTGCATTTGTTGATGAAGCACATGCTGATGTTGTTGTATAGTTAGGACCATGGAATCCGAATTGGATTGAAATCTGTCCTGCAGCAATGTCTGCAATCATCTTAGGGATGAAGAATGGATTGAATTTTGGACCTGCTTCAGCATGCTGTGCATAGTATGTCACTTCATCCTCGAAGGTCTTAATACCACCAATACCTACTCCATAGATGACACCAACGCGGTTCTTGTCAACTTTCTCCAGGTCAATTGCAGCATCTTTAACACCCTGTATAGCACTGATCAGAGCCAACTGAGTGTAACGATCAAGCTTGCGAGCTTCCTTACGGTCAATGTAATCATTGATATTCAGGTTCTTTACCTCACAAGCAAACTGTGTTTTGAACTGGGTTGTATCGAAATGTGTAATAGGAGCAGCACCACTTTTACCTGCCAGCATACTCTGCCAAGTCTCCTCAGGGTTGTTACCTAATGGAGTAACGGCGCCAAGACCTGTTACAACTACTCTCTTTAATTCCATTCGTTGATATATAAATTAAAAGCTAAAGTCAAAAAAAAAGCCAAGCAAAACAGATGCTTTGCCTGGTGCTTTTTCTCTGTTAACGCTTACTTAGCGTTCTCTTCGATATAGGCAATAGCGTCACCAACAGTAGCAATCTTCTCTGCCTTATCATCAGGAATAGAGATGCCAAACTCCTTTTCGAACTCCATAATCAACTCTACTGTATCCAAAGAGTCAGCACCGAGGTCGTTTGTGAAGCTTGCCTCTGGCTTAACTTCAGCCTCATCAACACCAAGTTTATCTACGATAATAGCCTTTACTTTTGATTCAATTTCTGACATAATTGTAAAATTTAAAATGTTTAATATTAATATTCAAATTCTAAAATGCGGTTGCAAAGGAACTGTTTTTTTTCCAAGTGTGCAAGTTTTTTGATTAAAAAAGCGTTCCTTTATGCACAAATGGTATACTATTGTGCAATTTTTTCTTGCTTTTTATCGTTTTATCTCACGATAAATCAAATGATTATATCACTTCATTCATAGCTTACTATATAATATAATAGGTGTGAAATATGGTTCTTCTTGGTAGTATTTCAATGAAAATCATCTGTTTTATTTTGCCTTTTGAGGATTTTACTATATATTTGCAGAAGAAATAAAAATAACAACCGAATGTCATTTACAGAACACTGCAACGAAATTTTCAATCAGGCAATTCGTGATTATCATGTTACTGATAATGTGGACACGCCAATTAATAATCCTTATGACAGAGATTCCATCGAAAACCGGCTCTATCTGAAATGTTGGATAGATACCGTACAGTGGCATTTTGAGGATCTTATCCGTGACCCGCACATCAATCCTGAAGACGGAATGAGCCTTAAGCATCGTATTGACCGTTCTAATCAGGACCGTACAGACCTTGTTGAGCAGATTGATTCATACTTCCGTCAGCTTTATTCTGATGTAACTCCGCTGCCAGACGCTACTATTAATACGGAGAGCCCAGCATGGGCTGTAGACCGTTTGTCTATCCTTGCGCTGAAGATTTATCACATGAAGGAGCAGACAGAGCGCACTGATGCATCTGCTGAACACATTGAAAAATGCAAGTCAAAGTTAGCTATTCTGCTTGAACAGCAGAAAGATCTTGATTTAGCTATTGACCAATTGCTTGATGATATCAAGTCAGGACGTAAGTACATGAAGGTATATCGCCAGATGAAGATGTATAACGATCCTGCAACAAACCCGATACTTTACAATAAAAAGTAAGTGGAAAAGCCTCATCCCTGCCCTCTCTCCGTGTGGAGAGGAGGCAGGGATTGCTGTTAAGAGTAGGTAATTTTCATTATTGCTTTATTGTTTTTATGCCCTAAAATCCCTCTACTCTATGAAGACTCCCCACATTCTTATTATTCGTTTCTCAGCCATGGGCGACGTAGCCATGATGGTTCCGATTGTATTCTCGCTTGCTAAGCAGTATCCAGATGTGAGAATTAGTGTCGTTTCCAGACCCTTTGCCCGTTCTTTTTTCCAACGTATTGCCCCGAATGTGAGCTTTATGGCGGTGGATTTAAAGAAAGATTATAAAGGTATTAGAGGACTCAGTGCACTTTATCGGCGCTTATTAGCAAAACGACCTACGGCAGTAGCTGATTTTCATAATGTCCTTCGCACGTGTTATCTCCGCTTCCGATTCCTTCTTGGAGGCTATTCTGTGGCACATATCAATAAGCATAAGCGTGGAAAGAAGCTATTATGTCGAAGAGAAAATAAGGTTTTCAGAGAGCAGCCTACGTCCTTTCAGAATTATGCTGATGTGTTAGCAAAGCTGGGTTATCCTATAAAACCTTCGTTTACGAGTATCTTCCCAGAAGGAGGAGGTGACCTCAAGAGTCTCCCTAATATAATAGGTGAAAAGCTATCTACCGATTGTTGGATTGGTATAGCACCTTTTGCAGCACATGCAGGTAAGATGTATCCAAGGGAAAAGATGGAGAAAGTAATCAATAAAATTACTCTTTCCCACCCCACTTGGCGTATCTTCCTCTTTGGAGGTGGTAAGGATGAGGTAGATGTACTGAACAGTTGGGCAGAGAAATATTCACAGTGTGTTTGTGTAGCAAACGTTCTTCATGGTTTAGAAGAGGAGCTAATCCTTATGAGTCACCTTGATACGATGGTGTCAATGGACAGTGCTAACATGCATTTAGCCTCCCTTGTTGGTACACGTGTTGTCAGTATATGGGGTGCAACACATCCTTATTGTGGTTTCATGGGATGGAATCAGCAAGAGGACGATGCTGTACAAATCACCACCTTATCCTGTCGTCCATGCTCAGTCTTTGGTAACAAACCTTGTTATCGTGGCGATTTTGCATGTATGAACAATATCCTTCCTGAAGAAATAGTGCAGCGTGTGGAAGCTGGTATATCCTAAATTGTTATGCAAACAGTATATAATAAGGTAATATAACGATTACTGTCCTGCAAGCATCATCAGTCATTATATTTATGAAGTCCCTGCTATATACACATTAATAATGATAGAAACAAGGATATCTCTCTACATTTTACTTATGTGTTGCAGCTTAGCACTTATTGTGTTGATGCTTAGCACCTATTGTGCTGCAGCCTAGCACATATGGAGTTGTTGGTAGACACCAATCCTATAATCCTTTTATTTGTTATTGTTATTGACTCTTCTTTTTGATAGATATGGCTTAAGTCTGTATTACTTAATAGGGAATTCAGCCTTTTAGGTTCGTCTTTATTTTTCTATTGAAAAATAATTTCCTGTCATTTCTGTCATGCCATTCACTGTTATAATGTAATGATAGACAGGTAGTTATTGGAAATGTTAAATGTGACAGCAAATGAAATTTAAAATAAACTAGGGTATATGCAGTATATAATTCCACATATGTACCATGACGTTTTCTGCATATCTATTACTACTAATAAGAAAATAAACACATGGGAAGGAGGCTATTTCAAGAATATTATCGCATCATTTAATGCGCTTTACCTGATTATCTTCTACGTACCACACACCATCGCAATCTGTCTTTTGAGCTTTCTGGAGTGCGGATATCAATTGCTTTTGGTTTGATATTTCTTCATTAATAATCGTTTTTGGCCATTGATAACCTGTCTGTTGTCGCACGGAATAACCCCAACCAAAAGCTTCGTAGGGAATAACCCAGAAAGAAGAATATTTTGTTTCGCCCTTGTTTAAGTGTATGATCATTACCTTGTTTATTGGTCTGTCACATTGGCTAACAATACTTTCCGCCATCTGTTCTCCTACTTTTCCTGATAACCATGCGGCATAGGTATGATGTAAGAATGTAAAAAGAGCGGTTATGAGGTAAAGTACCGATGAGAATATTAGCATGCGTTTGTTCTTTATCTGATCACAAAGTAGTGCTATCATGATTATGGCAAATGGAGAGACAGCGTAGCAATGCATAGTAGAAAAGATCGTAATAAGGTTGACAAACGCCCCAGCAAAGAAGGATAATAATAGTACAATGATTGTTTTTTGTAATCGGAATGACCGAAACACAAGCCATAAGAACGGAGCAGGTAGTACTCCTGTTATGGTAACAAGAACAAGACTGCGGTGAAGGGGATGGATTAAACTTGCATAGTCAATGGGGTAAAATGTCATTCCGAGCATTATACCAAGGTTTCGTAACAAGCGTATAAGTGTAAATTGCATGTAAGTATTGTCTTCTACAGAGAATGTTTTGGTCAACAAAACACGACAGGTTAAGTAGAAAACAAATAACAAGCAACCAACCGTCATATGCTTCATTGCATGTTTGAAACTAATCTTCCCTGTGCTCCAGACTATCATTGGAGGGCAAACAAACCATATATAACCTGATTCTTTTGAAAAGATAGACAACAAAGAGCATACGAGCCAGAGTATGATTCTGGGCTTTCCCTGCATGTATATGTAGCTATATAAGGCAAGAAGGCCCCATAAAAGTGAATAGGTTTGGTTCAAAGAGTCTATATCTAACACCGTCCCTAATGTGGCTGGTGACAGATAAAAGAGTAATACAGAGATATTACGTGATAAGGAACTAATCTTAAACCACTGTAGAATCTTGTATATTAAATAGGTATTAAGGATATGTCCTAATAGGATAAAAGTATGGTTTAAGATAGGGAAAAGATGATAATCAAGTCCGAGGATATGACCGAATAATACATCGAAAGGTCGCCAATAGTTACCATCAGGGAGCAACTCTGTGAGTTTTAATGCCGATGTCTGCGGTACAGTATAGTATGTCCAATCGTCAAAGGTAGGCTGAAGCTGGCATAACAGAAACAGTACAAATGGAGATGTCAGTAATATCCAAACGATAGAATTACGGCTTATTGGCCTTCCATGTATCATGTTTAATTTATTATTGCCACTTTACAGACAGTGCCTTTATCACCATTTTCGTCTGCTGATAGTACCATATAGATACCTGATGCTACACGTTTTCCCATCTTATCCTTGCCGTCCCATACGAAAGTACCACCATTACTTGTTCCTTCAGCAACGAGAACACCATTCGTTGTGACGATCTTTACGTTAGCATTCAGCGTAAGCCCCACAATTGTTATGGGACCTGTATATCCTGGCTTGACAGGGTTGGGGTATGCATATACCGCATCATCATTCGTTGTTTCTTCTGCCTTCGTTGCATCACTCATGTACGAGCATAGCCCTTTGTCTGTAGCAAAGAACACTTCTCCAGTCGTGTTATTGATAGATATGGAATACAAATTGTTTGATAAGAGTCCGCTATTTGAGGTAAGGAAATGCTGGACTTGTGTCATATTATCAGCACTTATAAGATAAACACCATTCCCTTTTGTGCCAATCCACTTGCGTCCACCACCGTCTATGGCTATAGATGTGATGTCAATACCTGCTAAAAGATAGTCTGCAAGATTGCTTCCGTCGTTACGTGGCACCTTTACTTGTGTGAAATGATAGTTGTCTTGATCACTCATCTGTGAACGTTGAAGCATCAATGGACCAGCTGTTGTACCTATCCAAATGTTTCCTTCCATGTCTTCTGTCCAACAGTGTACAGCCGTCAGTTCTACATTAGCACCATCATCATTAACAAAACGTGTGTAAGCGTTAAGCTTATCAGTCTTAGGATCGTAACAGAATAACCCTGGTTTACGCCAATCATCATTACAGAACCATAGTAGGTTGTGACTGTCTAAATGCATTTGAGATAGGTTATTCAGCCCTACCCCATTCTCTATAAGAGCATCTTTACTGAAAGAAGTCATTTGTCCATCCTTGGATAAACGGATGAGATTCTCTTTCTTTGTCTGGCTATTAAGAATCCATAAATTACCTTCTTTGTCGTAAGATAGTCCGTATGTCAATACGTAGTTATTATCTAATTCTCTGCCTTTATCGATAGCAGCTTGTAGTATACTATTATCTTTGTTATAGTAAGCTATCATTTTCCCAGACATGAACTCATAGAGTCCTGTTCTTGAACCAACATAAACATGATTGCTGTTCTGAGGATCAATTGCTAAGGTTTTAGTCCCTATATATGCATTCCCAGTCCGACTTGAGAAGTCATCTTCATATAAAAACCATTCATTCCCTTGTAATATCTGTACCATTCCAGGGTTCTCCCAGTTGTTTGCTGTGGGATTAAAGAGTCCACCTGTAGTGTATAATCTGTCGTTTTGGAAGTTTGTCCAGATGAAAGTGTTATACTTCGGACCACCTGGATTCAATGCCTTTGCTTGTGACATGAGGTCAGCATTGGGCGTACGTGGGCGTTCAGTATAGTTTCCTATGCGTGACCAATTGCTTTTATCAAGCAGGTTATCGGTCAAGGTTGCACGATAAAGTCCATTGCTTTGACTGGCTGCATAGATGTAATTACCTTCTATATAGCTATAGTCTACAGGGAAAGAAAGGTTGTAACTATCTGCGATCTCTGCTTTAGCAACATTCAGTTTTACTATTCCGAAGCCTGTAGAGAGGTAACAGTAGCTGCCATTCATGTCTATTCCGTTCACTGTTTTATCTGCAGTCATCGACTTCATGTAGTAGTCTGGTACGTTGATGACCTCTCCTTTATCATCCATGAGGTCGATATTATAGTCAGAATAGACGATAACTAATTTGTGAGCAACCTTGTTCCAGCTGATGAAACGGATATCTGAATCGTTTAATCCATTTATTTTATCATATGTTTGGATGCTTTGGTCGTTCTTATTGTAGGTATATAGACTGTTAGAAGCAAGTACATAGAGTTTGTTTCCACCCTGTTCCACCCATTGGACATCGCTATACGCCATATAGTTTTTCCATGTTCCTATACCTGCAGCGATGGTATTACAGTAAGCTAACAAGATGAAAGCTGCAACTAAGAGATATCGTTTCATTGTCATAGAGTATTCTTTTCGTGATGAATATAATACATCAGTTTGTATACATTAAACAAGAAAACACTGGGATTATTGCCTTGGAGATGTTTCTTTATGCGTTGTCCTACCAGGAAATAAGCTGCATAAACCAGCTTTTGTAGGTGCAGTTTCTTGATTTTTTCAGCTGTTTCAAGCAGTTGGGAATAATCTTTCAGTTGGTTACGGAAGGTATATAGTGTACGAAGAGACTGTTCTGTTTTATCCAGGAACTCACTGTTTGATTCAAAGAAATCAAGTGTTATGGGGTTATCAATATGCGTGATTGCTATATGATCCATGGCAAGTGATTTACCGAAGAGTACATCTTCATAGCCGTATTGGACAAAATTCTCATCAAAAGGATGAACCATCATGATGTCTTTATGTGCTAGGAAGTTTGTCGTACGAAAGTGTTTTGTAGCATGATACTGCCTGTCTTGCGGTGTATTCTTCTCTTCATACGCCTTTTCATAGCGGTATCTGAGATTGTTTTTCCATCTGTCTGAATCCCCTCCTATCCTTATTCCGCCAACAACAACATTGGTTTTTGTCTGCAGATAACGACGAATAAAGTGTGGATTGTCTAATGTTAGGTCTCCATCTATGAAGAGAAGCCACTCTCCTTGTGCCTGCGAAATAAGGAAATTACGGATAGCTGAACGTCCAACGTTCTGCTTTCTTGTTATATAATGGACACCATCCAATCTCTCGATACGCAAGTTATGCTCTATATAGCTTGCCACAGAAGAGCAATCATCAGCTACAATAATCTCAAAATCAGTACCACATTCCGTGCATTGTCGCTGCAACTCTGTTACCAAAGCTACACAATTACAGTTATAAACAGGGAGAAGTATTGATAACATTGCTGTGATAAACGATTTATTAGTTTATTGTTCTGACTTCAATAGTATATCTTCCCTTTCCACCTTTCTATCCTTTTACCTTTCCAAGGGAGGCTTTACGCTTTTTATTCTTTTATCCTTTTATCTTTCCAAAGTATTCTGCCAGCTTCTTTACAGCCCTTGCTCGGTGTGAAATCTGGTTCTTTATTTCCTCTCCGAGTTCGGCAAAACTCTTGTCATAGCCCTCTGGAATGAAGACAGGATCATATCCAAAACCTTCTGTTCCATGCTTTTCTGTAGCGATATGCCCCTCTACTTTACCCTCAAACTGATGTTCCTTACCATCTATTATCAGAGAGATAACCGTACGGAAACGGGCCTTTCGATTGGTTTTACCTTCTAATTTTGATAGAAGTTTACGCATATTCGCCTCGCTGTCATGGTCGATCCCTTCCGCATAACGTGCCGAATGGACACCAGGTTCACCACCGAGCGCATCTACTTCCAGCCCCGTATCGTCAGCGAAACAGTCGTGATGATAATGTTCAACAATATAAGTCGACTTCTGTCGGGCATTCTCTTCTAGTGTCAAACCAGTCTCTGGGATATCCTCGTGACAACCTATTTCAGCCAAAGAGACTATCTCGAAGTCCTTACCAAGTATCTCCTTTATCTCTTCTAACTTGTGTTTGTTATTTGTTGCAAATACTATTTTCATGTCAAAGCACAGTTTATTTTTTCTCTTCTATAGCTGCTTCAATTCTCTCTCGCAGCTCCTCTTGCTTCTTTTTCTTTTCCTTTTTTGCTTTAATCTTTATCTGATCAAAGCCTTCACCATACACTCCTATGACTGAACTCTGGCTCACGAAGGCTGTCGGGTCAACCATTTTGATGAGTCGGAAGATGGTTTTACTCTCGTTTCTCTTCGCTAATAGACAGATAACCTTCATGTCATTGCCCGTATACCACCCATGTCCGTCGAGTATTGTCAGTGCATGTTCTGTCTCATCTACGATAGCTTTAGCCACTTCCTCATGTTTCCAAGAGAATATCATGAACTGAACTGACTCGCGCCGCATGTTCATTACGTGGTCTAACATGAAACATTCTATGAACATAGTACAGTATCCAAAGACCATTTTGTGCAACCTTTCGATGACAGTACCAAACTGTGGGAAGAACAAACAGCTACCAACGATTAAGATATCAACGCCCATCAGTACTTGTCCGAGCGATATATCACGATATTTATTGACACAGGCTGCGATGATATCTGTACCTCCCGTACTACCATTATTAAGGAAAACGACAGCCAATCCAGTACCTGTCAAGCTGCAGCCAATGATCAATGACATGAAGTCTTGACCTTCTCCAAGTACCTTAACGAAGTGTCCATGAGCATCAACAGGCATCAGATCCTGTGCAAACATCAGCATAAAGTAAAGCGCAAAGATAGCATAGATAGTCTTCATCATGAACTTAAAGCCCAGAATCTTCAATGCAACGATCAACAAAGAGATGTTGATGATCATGTAAGTATTCTCTATTTTGAAGCCTGTTGCATAGAAAACGATAGCCGCCATACCTGTTACGCCGCCCGTAACAATCTGATAAGGCATTAGAAAGATGGTAAAGGCTGCTGCATAAATCAGCAAACCGATGGTAAGGAAGAAATAATCCTTAGCCTCTGAACGGATGATTTGTTGGTCGATAGTCATAGATTTGTCGTGGTAATAGAGAATGTATCGAGGTTTTTCGATACATTCTCATTGTATGAATTATAGTTATTTGCAGACGATATTGATAATCTTCTTCGGCACAACAATGATCTTTACGATTGTTTTACCGTCGATATAGTGCTGGCTACGTTCGTCTGCTAGGGCTGCTTTTTCTATATCTTCCTTCGTAGCATCAGCTGGGAAAGTCATCTGGAAGCGTGCTTTACCATTGAAAGAGACGGTCAGTTGCACTTCATTCTCCACAAGATAAGACTCTTCCCAAGCTGGCCATTCAGCATCACAAACGCTGCCTTGTCCGCCCATCTGTTCCCAAAGTTCCTCTGCCATATGTGGTGCAAAAGGTGCAATGAGTACTATCATCTTCTTCAATAGCTCACGATTGGTGCACTTCTGCTGTCCAAGTTCGTTCACACAGATCATGAAAGCAGAGATAGCAGTGTTGTAAGAGAACTGCTCAATGTCGCCTGTTACTTTCTTAATCAGCTTGTGTATGCTCTTCAAAGAGTCCTTTGATGGTTCTGCATCATCAAGATTCTCCTGCTGATAAAGCTTCCAGAACTTCTTCAAGAAGCGGAAACAGCCGTCAATACCATTGGTATCCCAAGGCTTACTTGCCTCTACTGGACCCAGGAACATCTCATAAAGACGTAGCGTATCGGCACCATATTGCTCAACGATATCGTCAGGATTGACAACATTGAACATTGATTTCGACATCTTCTCTACTGCCCATCCACACTTATAAGCTCCATCTTCAAGGATGAATTCAGCATCTTTGTATTCAGGACGCCATGCCTTGAAAGCCTCAATATCAAGCATATCAGCATGAACAATGTTCACATCAACATGGATAGGAGTGGTCTCGTACTGATCCTTTAAGCCTAGACTGACGAAGACAGGGGCCTTAGAATGGTCGTCAGAGTTCACACGATAGACGAAGTTTGAGCGTCCTTGAATCATTCCTTGGTTGATAAGTTTCTCAAATGGTTCGTCCTTACAGCTACAATTGATGTCGAAGAGGAACTTATTCCAGAAGCGACTGTAGATCAAATGGCCCGTAGCATGCTCCGTACCACCGACATACAGGTCAACATTCTGCCAATATTCATCGGCTTCTTTGCCTACAAGTGCCTCGTCATTGTGTGGATCCATATAGCGAAGGTAGTATGCTGAACTACCAGCAAAGCCTGGCATCGTATTCAATTCCAATGGGAATACATTCTTATCGTCGACCAATGACTTGTCAACAACCTTGCGTTCGGCTTCGTTCCAAGCCCATATCTTAGCCCGACCCAATGGAGGTTCACCCGTTTCGGTAGGCTCATACTTGTCAATCTCTGGCAACTCCAATGGCAAACACTCCTCTGGGACCATATAAGGCATACCGTTCTTATAGTAAACAGGGAATGGTTCGCCCCAATAACGTTGGCGTGAGAAGATGGCATCACGCAGTCTGTAGTTCACCTTAACACGACCGATTCCTTTCTCCGTAACGAACTTCTTCGTGGCAGCAATAGCCTCTTTGATGGTCAGACCATTCAGAGAGAAACCGTCAAGGCTCTCTTTTCCTGCAGCAGGTGAGTTGGTTACGATGCCTTCCTTGGCATCAAAGCTCTCCTCAGAGACGTCTGCCCCTTCAATCAACGGTATGATTGGCAAGTTGAAATGCTTGGCAAAAGCATAGTCACGACTGTCATGAGCAGGTACTGCCATGATAGCTCCAGTGCCATAACCAGCCAGTACATACTCTGATATCCATATTGGAATACGCTCACCCGTGAACGGATTGATGGCATAAGAGCCTGAGAAGACACCCGTTACCTTGCGGTCAGACATGCGTTCAAGCTCCGTACGCTTCTTCACATATTCTAAGTATTCGTCTACTTCAGCCTTCTGTGCGGCAGAGGTAAGCTCAGGAACAAGTTCAGATTCAGGTGCAAGAACCATGAAACTGACTCCGAACATGGTGTCAGCACGTGTTGTGAAGATGGTGAAATGTCCTTCTTTCTCTCCGTTAGCATCAGGAGTCAGGCTCTTAAATACTACTTCCGTACCTTCCGATCTGCCTATCCAGTTCTTCTGTGTCTCCTTAATAGAGTCTGACCAGTTGATGGTTTCCAAGCCGTCAAGCAGCCGTTGAGCATATGCAGAGACACGTAGACACCACTGCTTCATGAGTTTCTGAACGACGGGATAGCCTCCACGCTCACTCACACCGTTTACAACTTCATCATTGGCAAGCACCGTTCCGAGTCCAGGACACCAGTTTACCATCGTCTCACCTAAGTAAGCAATACGGTAATTCATCAGCTTTTCCTGTTGTTCCTGCTCATCCATGCTCATCCAGTCACGTGCTGAGAACATCAATTCCTCACCTTGTGCAACGTCAAGGTCGAGTGTTCCCTCCTCTTCAAAGTGCCGAATGAGTTCTGATATAGGCTGTGCTTTCTGCAGACGGTTGTCATAATAGGAATTGAACATGTGCTCGAACGCCCATTGTGTCCAATGGTAATAATGTGGATCACAGGTGCGTACCTCACGATCCCAGTCGAATGAGAAGCCAATCTTGTCCAACTGTTCACGATAACGAGCAATGTTCTTCTTCGTCGTCACCTCTGGATGCTGTCCAGTTTGTATGGCATACTGTTCTGCTGGCAGTCCATAAGCATCATAACCCATAGGGTTCAGGACGTTGAAACCTTTCAATCGTTTGTAGCGAGCATAGATATCGCTGGCTATATAACCCAATGGATGACCCACATGAAGGCCCGCTCCTGATGGATAAGGGAACATGTTGAGTACATAGAATTTCTGCTTATTCTTGTCTTCCACAACCTTGTAGGTTTTGTTTTCAACCCACTTCTGTTGCCATTTCTTCTCGATGTCTCTGAAGTTGTATTCCATGTTGTTTCTAATTTATAATGTGCAAAATTACAAAAAGTTTCCCATCTAAAAGCAGTAAAATGGTAATAAAAGCGCAGGAAACCGACGGTATGATTGTGAAAGATGTGCTTTCTTGCTCTCGGTCATGTCAGTTGACTGGCTATGAGACTGTATTTGAGGCGTTGAAGCATGCTTTCTCTCCTATAATTAGGGCTGGAAAGTGTGATTAAGAAAAGTCCTTACAAATATTCATCAGCCTCCGATCGCAGATGAAGGGATAATCGTTAAAAAACGGGTTTGTAACATCCAGAAAATCAAACACTTATAGATAGGCTCGTAAAAGGGCGTCTTTTACGTTGCAAAAGATGCCCTTTTGAATGGTAAAAGATGCCCTTTTGAAGTGCAAAAGAGCACCTTTTAGAATGCAAAAGGGCATGTATTGATTTGGAGACTATGATTTATTATTACATTTCTTCTTCTCTTCTGTTTTCCAAACTGCTGTCCTTTCTTAAGTAAAAGGGTGACTGATACAATGCAAAAAATAAGGCTGCTTCTAATAAATAGTCTATTTTATCATAAATTATAGTCGTGTTTATAAAACTCAATCGCTCAGCCATTGAAAGATGAAAGGTTGCTGAAAATGCCGTAAGAAGGGGTTGGTAAAGGAAAAAAAACAAATTAGTAAGCAATAATTAAAAAAAAGTTTCAGAATTAAAACATCAATATAAAAAAAACACTATATTTGCAATCATAATATGATTAAGCACATAACAAACGTTACCATGCAAAAGAAAACATTGCTTTCCATAGTTGTCTGTTTTACGATGACAACCCTTTATGCTCAAAAAACAGAACCTGCTGACACTCTGAAAGGGCAGACACTTGATGAAGTTGTTGTGGCACAACGACGCAAACTTATCAAAAATGATATTGATAAGCTTACCTATGATGTGCAACATGACAAGACTGCACAGACGAAGACGACCTTAGAAATACTCAAGAAAATACCCCTTGTCACCGTTGACGGACAAGAAAATATCAGAGTTCAAGGCTCTACAAGTTTCAAGGTATACAAGAACGGACACCCTGATCCAAGTCTTTCAGGACAGAACCTTAAGGATATTCTCAAGGCAATACCTGCTTCTACGATCAAAAGGATTGAAGTTATCACCGACCCCGGTGCCAAGTATGATGCAGAAGGGACTACGGCGATCCTCAACATCGTCATGATGAGTAGTTCGAAACTACAAGGAGTGTCTGGCAATGTAAACTCGAAAATTGACTCTTATGGCTCTGTAAGACTTGGTACTTATCTGACCACAAAGGTGGGAAAACTTACGACAACTGTCAATTATAACTATGCAAACCAGAACAAGAAACAGACAGAAAATTATAGAGAGGAAGCCTACAACTACGTAAAGACGGGCGAACAAAAACGTGAATATGGGACTAACAGCACTGCAGCAACAATACATTTCGGCAATATCAGTGCCAGTTACGAGATTGACTCACTCAACCTGATGACCGCATCAGCCAATTTCTTCGGCTATAAAGCCGATGCTAACACACAGAACACGAATGAACGGTGGGACAAGAACAGCCTGTTGATTTACAAATTCGACAATAATATGACTACCCCAGGCTACTCTGATCTTAATCTTGGAGGACGTTTTGATTATCAACACAAGACCCATTTAGATGGAGAAGTGCTTACACTCTCTTATATGTTAGCTGCCACACGACCGCAAACTACTTTCCGTCAGACATATAGCAATATGGTAAACTTCCCTGTCAGCTATACAAGTTACGACCAAAACACCCGTGAACGCTTCACGGAACACACCTTCCAGATTGACTATGTACGCCCCTTTGGAAAACACCACAAGATAGAAAGCGGAACGAAATATATTCTTCGCAACAACAATAGTACGTCATTAATGGACTATCAAGGGACTACACCTGACATGGAAAGTAAGTTCAAGCATAAGGCACAAGTAGCAGCTGCTTACCTCTCATATATCCTCACCGCTGGCAAATGGGCTGCTCGTGCAGGTTTGAGATATGAATTTACCCGCATGAAAGCATCCTATCCCGATGGTAGTAATGTCGATTACCATGCTAATCTCAATGACTGGGTACCATCAGCAAGCCTACAATACAAGATTAGTGATGGGCAGACATTGAAGTTTAGCTATAATACCAGCATCAACAGACCCGGCATCGGATATCTCAATCCAGCCATCATTAGCACGCCAACGGCGGTCTCTTTCGGTAATGCAAACTTAGGAAGCAGTCGCAACCAAAAGCTACAACTTGAATATATGTTGGTTACTTCAAAACTTACTTTGCAGTTAAGTCCCTATTATTCATTTACCAACAATGGTATAGGTCGTATCTTGTATGAACAGAATCGTAAAGATGTTTCTACCTTTCAGAACATTCTGAAAAGCAAAATTTTCGGTATTTCATCCTACACAGCATGGACTCCTTTCACCGGAACATCGTTTACACTCAACGCTTCGATGCGTTATGCCCGAATCACCTTGCCCACTCCTTATATCAAGAACAGTGGCTGCGGTGGTGGTATCTACTTTGATTGGGAGCAGAAAATACCTTGGAAATTAACCTTGACAACCAGTCTTGGAGGTGAATATGGCAACAGGGTTTACGATCCGTATGCCATTGAAGGACGTTGGTTCTACTATTATTTCACTTTGACACGCCGCTTTTTCAAGGATAAGTTGACAGTATCTTTATCAGCAGAATCACCTTTCATCAAAGAAAGATCAACTACTTATCGTATTGTACAAGGCGATTATACTGGTTATGAACGTGCTGTTATGAAACCTCAATGCTTTAAAATCGGTCTCTCATGGAAGTTTGGTAAGCTGAGAGCAAGTGTCAAGAAGGCTGCGAGAAGTATTGAAAATGATGACTTAGTAGGCAGTAAGAAGAAATAATCTGACGTTACCAACCAATAATTATTTGCTTATTATCTTAAAAAGGTGTATCTTTGCGAGGAACAAAGATACACCTTTTTGACTTATGGCAACGCATCCTTTATGGTCTGACGATTACTGGTTACTGCTTCTTCAGCTCTATCTGAAGAAGCCAGAGGGTATGAAAGCACTGTATTCACGTGCTTTGGTCGACCTTAGTTTGGAACTTCATATACCACCAAAGAATCTCTATGAACAGCAATTTAAGCTGCGTCATCGTGATACACCCATCATAGAACTCATCTGGGATACCTATGCTGGGAATCCAAGAAAGCTGAACAAAGATGCAAAGAAGCTGCGTTCCATGGAGGGATTTGGCCAACCAAAGAAGTTCTATGATGGTGTTCAGGTTAAAGAAACCTTTGAGCGTGACTTCTCACCAATGGCAGATTATCCTGATCTGAAGCCCATTATGTTGGTCATGATACTTGACCTCTACTTCCGATTGACCCCCATCACAATGGCAGAAGAGACACCTGAAGTGCAGGATTTAGCCAAACTGATGAAGATAAAGCCACAGTTGGTGGTTGAAGTAATGGATGTATTCCAGTTCTGTGACCCTTATCTGAACCGTGATGACCTTATGATTTCATCGCTTTTATTGCCTTGTCAGGAGATATGGGACCGCTATGGGAATGATAATCCAGAGAAACTTTCATCCTTTGCAGCACAATTAAAGGAGTATTTCAGATGATTATCTTTGTTTTTTTTACTACTTTTGTAGCGTAATTCAGGTAAACAATGGCACAGGAACAAATACAGATTCAGACCCAAAAGCAACAACAAGTGCAGCGTCTTTCACAACAACAGATGTTGCAAGTGAAGCTGTTGGAGATGCCACTGACCGAACTTGAAGAGAGCGTCAATGCTGAATTGGATGATAATCCAGCGTTGGAAGCAGGCGGAGAAGAGGCAGATGACATAAACACAAACGACACACCAGAGTCTACAGAAGATGACTTTGATACGCAAAAGGAGCGCGAAGAGCGTCAGGATGCGCTTGATTCTGCCTTAGAACGTATGCGTTCGGATGATGATCTGCCCACTTACGACGCCAGACAACAGCATAATAACGCCGATTATGAGGAGATTGTCTACGGAGATACGACCTCTTTCATTGATAAACTCAATGAACAAGTGGGCGAAAGAGTGCTTACCGAACGTCAAAAAGAGATACTGGAGTATCTTATTGGTAGTTTAGATGATGACGGACT
Source organism: Prevotella histicola (assembly GCF_055385135.1). Taxonomy (NCBI): domain Bacteria; kingdom Pseudomonadati; phylum Bacteroidota; class Bacteroidia; order Bacteroidales; family Prevotellaceae; genus Prevotella; species Prevotella histicola. The sequence continues at coordinate 1,508,244 of NZ_AP043793.1, forward strand.
GTTGCGTAAAGACCTTGAAAGTATCAGTGATGAGTTAGCAATCTATCATGGCATTGATGCTACAACAAAGGAGTTGGAGGATGTTTTGAAGATTCTTCAGGACTTTGATCCTGCTGGAATAGGGGCAAGAAGTCTGCAGGAATGTTTGCTGTTACAGGTAGAACGTAAGGTGGAGAACGGTGAATGGGATCGTGATGGACAGTTCTATAAGTACATACATACCATCCTTACGCATTATTTTGACGCCTTTACAAAGAAGCATTGGACAAAGATTCAAGCTTCATTGTCCCTGACGGATGCACAAGTTGAGGCCCTTCAACGTGAGATTCGTAAGCTAAATCCAAAGCCGGGAGCGTCAATGGGTGAAACACAAGGGCGCAATGTGCAACAGATAACACCTGATTTTATCGTTGAAACAGATGATAATGGCACGGTAACGTTCAGTCTTAACCATGGTAATCTGCCCGAATTGCATGTCTCACCAGCCTTTAATGACATGCTCGCAGCCTACAAAGAGAACAAAGCTGGCATGAATAGGCAGGCAAAAGAAGCACTGCTTTATGCGAAAGAGAAGGTTGATAAGGCACAAGGATTCATCGAAGCGGTGAAGCAAAGACGCCATACACTGCAGGTAACGATGAAGGCTATCATCGATATTCAGCGTAAATTCTTCCAAGATGGAGATGAAGCTGACCTCAAACCGATGATTCTTAAGGATATAGCAGATCGTACAGGGCTTGACATATCGACCATTTCTCGTGTGAGTAACATCAAGTATGCGCAGACACGTTGGGGCACATTCCCTCTTCGTTTCTTCTTTTCTGATAGCTATACTACGGAAGATGGCGAGGAAATGTCAACCCGAAAGATCAAAGTTGCACTAAAAGAAGTTATACAAAAGGAGGACAAGAGCAAGCCATTGAGTGATGATGCACTTGCCAAAGTGATGAAGAAGAAGGGATTTCCGATAGCTCGTCGCACCGTAGCCAAGTATCGTGAACAACTCGGACTACCTGTTGCAAGGCTGAGAAAGGAATAAGAAGATGAAGGAAAAGGACATCATTTTAACGGCAAGAATAGTGAGTATGACCCTCACACCATTCTATCTGCCTGTTGTGGGGATACTTGCTATCTTCACATTCAGCTATCTTAGCATGTTCCCATGGCAAGCAAAACTGTCGTATGTATTGCTTGTTTATGCCTTTACAGTGCTTATTCCTACCCTACTTATCCATCTTTATCGCCAATATCATGGCTGGACTCCTATCCAATTAGGGCAACGTGAGAGACGAATGGTACCTTATGTGCTGTCCATTCTTTGCTATTTCACGTGCTATTATATCATGAGTCTGCTTCATTTACCTCACATGTTGACATCCATTCTCATGGTAGCTCTGATCATACAGATACTCTGTGCAGTTATCAATGTATGGTGGAAGATATCTACACACACTGCTGCTATAGGTGGAGTGACGGGCTCTTTGATAGCTTTCTCATTGTTATTCAATTTCAATCCGATGTGGTGGCTATGCCTGACGATTGTTGTTTCGGGCTTAGTAGGGTCTAGTAGGATGATTCTTAGGCAACATTCTTTGGAGCAAGTGACGGCAGGTTTCTTCCTTGGACTCGTCAGTTCGTTCCTCATAATCATCATTGTTTAGCCTGAAAAGAGCTGTTTGTATAAAGGAAATGACCTAACAATAGACGGTAAAGACAAAGAAATAAACAGATAAAAGGTACTGTTTCAGATTGAACACAAGGCCTTGACAAATATTAGAAACAAAGAAATATTCACATAATACGATATAGATATGAAGCCATTAGTAAGTATTATCATGGGTTCAACAAGCGATTTACCAGTAATGGAGAAGGCTTGTAAGTGGTTAGAACAGCAGGAAATTCCTTTCGAAGTGAATGCTCTTTCTGCTCATAGAACGCCAGATGCCGTTGAAACCTTTGCTAAAGAAGCCAAAGGAAGGGGTATAAAAGTCATTATTGCAGGCGCTGGTATGGCTGCAGCTTTGCCTGGTGTGATTGCTGCATCCACCTCTTTGCCAGTCATAGGGGTACCCATCAAGGGTATGCTTGATGGTCTTGACGCTATGCTTTCCATCATTCAGATGCCTCCAGGCATACCTGTTGCCACTGTAGGAGTCAATGGTGCACAGAACGCTGCAGTGCTTGCTGCAGAGATGATGGCGCTTGGTGATGAAGCTATTGCTCGTAAAGTAGATAACTGGAAAGCCTCTCTTGGTGCTAAAATAGAGAAGGCTAACAAGGAATTAGCAGATATAAAGGACTATAAGTTTAAGTGTTAGATTTGTTCTCAGAAGCCCTAGTCCGGGCAGAGAGAGCCTATAGTTCCGTGGCAGGGAAGGCTTACTATTGCCTTTCCTGCCTTTTTTCATTTAATCATCTTTGTCATTTCCTGCAGTATTCTGTAGTGAAGAAATGGCAGAGAAGCATTCATTATCACTCAAGAAACAATGATAGATTTATTTAATTTCCAAAGAAGGAAGACCTCTGTAACGCATGTTGGTGCACTTGATATTGGTGGAGACAACCCTGTTCGGGTACAATCAATGACCACAACGTCCACGGATGACACTGCAGGAAGTGTAGCACAGGCTGAGAGAATCATTGATGCTGGAGGAGAACTTGTGCGCCTTACGACACAAGGAAAGCGTGAGGCTGAGAACCTAAAGAATATAAATGCGCAACTACGTGCTGATGGATACATGGCACCACTGTGTGCTGACGTACACTTCAATGCCAATGTTGCCGATGTAGCAGCACTCTATGCAGAGAAGGTTCGCATCAATCCTGGCAACTATGTTGACCCTGCCCGCACCTTTAAGAAGCTGGAATATACGGATGAAGAGTATGCTCAGGAACTGCAAAAGATAGAAGATCGGCTTGTTCCTTTCATCAATATATGCAAGGAAAACCACACTGCTGTGCGCATAGGAGTGAACCATGGCAGTCTCTCTGACCGTATTCGCAATCGTTATGGTGATACTCCTGAGGGTATTGTGGAGAGCTGTATGGAGTTCTTACGTATCTTCCGGAAGTATCAATTCAATGATATTGTCATCTCCATCAAGTCATCCAACACCGTTGTTATGGTACAATCAGTGCGCCTATTGGTAGCTGAGATGGATAAAGAGGGGATGCATTACCCGCTACATCTGGGTGTTACAGAGGCTGGAGAAGGTGAAGACGGACGTATCAAGAGTGCTGTCGGCATCGGAGCATTGCTTGCTGACGGTATTGGTGACACCATTCGCGTGTCTTTAAGTGAGGAACCTGAATGTGAAATCCCCGTTGCTAAATACCTTACATGGTATATCCGGAGTCATGAGAAGCACCTTCTCATACCAGCAGAGCAGGCACCTGACTTTGATTACCTTCATCCTAAGCGACGCGAAACAGTTGCTGCTGGTAATATAGGTGGTGATAATGTTCCCGTAGTGATTGCTACTCGTAAGGCTGAACATGCGGCTGTTGATGTCTCATCGCCCGAACTTCCGAAGCCTGATTACATCTATGTGCAGGGTGAGTTACCAGAGAAGTTGGCAAAGAATCAGAAGTATATCCTCGATTATGATGCTTATATGGAGCTTGCCAATAGTGGTAAACGGGTTTTAGATGGTGTTTATCCCATCTTCCCTGTTACTGGAATGCCTTTCATTAGTTTGTTGAAAGCCGATGTGAAGTTCCTCGTTCTGAAGTATGGAACACCTTCTGAAGAGTTCTTGGCATGTCTGAAGACCCACCCCGAGGTGGTTGTTGTTTGTATGACAAGCCATCAAAACCGACTTGGAGACCAACGTGCTTTGGTTCATCAGCTGATGATTGCTGGTGTGAAGAACCCTGTTGTCTTTGCACAGATGTATCAACATTCATCGTCAGATACCAACACTTTCAAGGTGATTAGTCCTAAAGAGCAGTTACAATTAGAGGCTGCTGCCGACATGGGAGCGCTGATGATGGACGGACTGACAGATGGATTGTGGCTCATGAACAATGGGGACATAGCACTAGAAGACGTTGAACAGACCGCATTTGCTATTCTTCAGGCAGGCAGACTGCGCATGGTAAAGACTGAATACATCTCTTGTCCGGGCTGTGGTCGTACCCTTTATGATCTCCGAACCACCATTGCGCGCATCAAAGAAGCAACAAAAGGCATGACGGGATTGAAGGTTGGCATCATGGGATGTATCGTTAACGGACCGGGAGAGATGGCTGATGCCGACTATGGGTACGTTGGTGCCGGACCAAACAAGGTGAGTCTTTATCGCAAACAGGTGTGTGTTGAGCACAATATACCTGAAGAAGAGGCTGTTGAACACCTTCTTGCACTCATCAAAGCAGACCAGCAGGGAAAGCAATAAAGTAACAACAGAAAATAAGAAAACGGTCATCTGAAATGCAGTATAGCGTGTAGTTTGTAAAGATAAGTTCTATCTGCAAAATAAAAGACCATCTTTCGCATTCTAAAAGGGCACCTTTTGCATTGTAAAAGGTGCCCTTTTGATGTGTAAAAGACGCCCTTTTACAACGCAAAACATGCCCTTTTGAAAGCCTATCTGTAACCTCTTGTGTCACTGGTGGTTACAAATGGCAAAAACGGAGCATTTCTTTGAAAAGCAATCAATGGACTATTGAGAATCTGTAAGGATATTTCTGTGTTGTAATCTCTTTACTATTCAGTAGTCATACATAGCCTCCTATTTGTCATTTCATAGCATTAAAAGAAAAAATAGGACGATTTAAGACTATTCAGTCCACATCCTTTTATGTTACAATCCGCAACTTTATGTTCTCAAGTCAATGGCTTCATACGCTTGTATCACTTGTCTTGTAGAGTTTCTTAACATGCTAAAATATAGTTGTCAATTCATATAAAATACTGATAATATGCGGCTTATATAATAGTTAACAAAGTGCATCTGTAACTTTTAAAATCAAATATAAAATAGAAATAAACCTTGTATCTTTCCCCTGAAAAGACTATCTTTGCAGTATGAAGTTAGCTGAAAACATCAAGAAGCACTGCTTTAACCATCTCAATCTGTCCATCTTTGGAGCACAGATTGCTATATATGCCATGTTTGTGGCTATATGGGCGATGGTTACAATACTCCTTGAACATGACACGAATATAGCCATTGACTCTATAAGAGTTAATGCTACGGTGCTTTTTCTGCTGCTAGTAGAGTTCATGGTTAACTTCTATCTCCTTGTTCCCAAGCTCTATCTTCATCATGATAAACTGAAGAAAGGATTCTTCTGGGGTATTAATCTCATAATTGTTCTTCTATGGAACTGTTATATTATATCCCATCATAAGGAGTATTCTCTTGGAACCAGCTTGGGATTAGAGTTCTATCAGTCTGGGGTTATATGGTTGTTGCTGAATTATGCCATGATAGTTGCGGCAATTCTGATGCACTATTATATCAATAGAAGCAGACACCTGCGCTACATAAGAGAGCAGAAGCAACGAACAACTGAGGCAGAATTAGCATGGTTAAGGAACCAATTGAACCCTCATTTCCTCTTTAATACACTCAATAACATCTCTTCTCTCACGCAAATAGCCCCCCAACGGGCACAGAATGCTATTGGCGACCTGTCTGAAATACTGCGTTATGCCCTTTATGAGACGGAGGTTGAGGAGGTATTACTTGCTGATGAGGTGAAGTTTATACAGAATTATATCAAGCTAATGGCGCTACGTTGCAATCCAAACGTAGAGATAAAGACGCTTTTTGACATCCGTAATTCACAGAGACGCATTGCTCCTCTGCTCTTCCTTACACCCATTGAGAATGCTTTCAGGTGTGGTATAAGTACGGAACGCCCTTCTTTTATTCACATTTCCTTGACTGATAGTGAAGGAAAAATAGTCTTCCTTTGTGACAATAGCAACTATATGAAGAAACAAAATGACCAGGATGGGGTGGGTGTTGAGCTGGAAAATATGCACCATAGATTAGAACTTGTATACCAAAACAGATACCGTATAGAGCAAAAAACAGACAAAGAGTGGAATCACTTAAAGATTGTAATTGAACAATGAGAGCATTAATAATAGGAGCAACGGGTGCTGTTGGAAGAGATTTGGTACAGTTGCTCATCCATGATGATAGCTTTGAAGAGATCAATATCTTCGTAAGAAGAGACCCGAATATAAAGAACGAGAAAGTAAAAGTGCATGTTGTAGACTTCGATCACCCTGATAATTGGCGGTTACTCGTACAGGGAGACGTCGTATTCTCCTGTATGGGGACATCAAGAAGGGCTGCAGGATCAAAGGATGCACAGTATACTGTGGATTATACATACCAATATCAGTTTGCAAAGACGGCTGTTGAGCAGGGTGTTAAGGCTTATATACTTGTTTCTTCAGCAATGGCAAACCCTGATTCTCTTTTCTTTTATACACAAATGAAGGGTAAATTGGAGCGTGCAATCAACCAGTTACCATTCCAACAGATATCCATTTTACGTCCACCATCACTCATTCGGAAGGGTTCAACGCGGCTGAATGAGAAGATAGCTGTGGCTGTTTTGCAGTTCTTCAACCGTTTTGGACTCTTCATGAGTCAGCGTCCTATGAAGACAGAGACACTTGCAAAGAGCATGGTTAGCCTTGCAAAGAGTGGGAAAAGTGGGGTTTTTGAAACACAAGAGATCTTCTCCCTTGATGAATAATAACACGAAGCAGGGACGTACAGATGTGCTTCTCTGCCGCATCTGATGCTTCTTAAAGCAAACACACATATGATTTTATACAATCAGAAACACGCAATCCAGCGCATGAACACGCTGGCTAAAGAGGAAAAAGACTTTATTTTTATCATTAATTACAAAGGAGATGGAGCGTATGTGGAGGAGACTTCAGCTGTCGATCCGCATGAATTGTTGTATGCTTTCCCTACGATGAGCAACGTACCGACGGATGAAACTTATTCAAAAGTACCTGTTGAGTGGCACACACAACCACTAACAAGGGAAGAATATGAGCGAGAAATAACCCTTGTAAAGCGTCGGGAGAGGGAAGGTGATAGCTATTTAGCCAATCTAACATGCAAGGTTCCGATACAAACAAACCTCTCTTTGCATGATATCTTCATGCGTTCGAAGGCTTTATATCGGTGTTGGATGAAGGAAAAGTTCGTCTGTTTCTCACCAGAGATATTCGTTCGCATCACCGAACAAGGTGAGATCAGCTCCTATCCCATGAAGGGAACGATTGATGCAACACGTCCAAACGCAGAGAAAGAGTTGATGGATAACAAGAAAGAAGCGGCAGAGCATGCAACAATCGTTGACCTTATACGCAATGATCTCAGTATGATTGCGGATCACGTAAGGGTAAAACGTTATCGTTACGTGGACCATCTGACGACAAATAAAGGAGAAATTCTTCAGACAAGTTCGGAGATTACTGGACAACTCCCTACTGATTATCGTGAGAATATCGGTACACTTCTCTTCCGTTTACTCCCTGCTGGCTCAATAACGGGTGCTCCTAAGCCTCGTACAGTAGAGATAATTCATGAGGCTGAGGGCTATGAAAGAGGCTTCTATACGGGTGTTATGGGTTGTTATAGTAAAGGTTGTTTGGACAGTGCAGTGATGATTCGCTTCATTGATACCGATGATGCGGGGCACTTCTTCTATAAAGCTGGAGGTGGAATAACGGCACAAAGCAATAATGATGACGAATATAAAGAAGTGATTGAGAAGGTTTATGTGCCAATTTATTGAGACTATAAGAGTTAAAGATGGGCGTATCTTTAACCTCACTTACCATGAGGAACGGATGAACCGTACGCGAAAGAAAGTGTGGGGAAAGACTGATTGGTTAAAAATAACTGATGTCTGGAGTCCCGAAGAACTACCTTTGGAGTGCTCAAAGCTACGTTTTGTTTATGACGAAGCGGGCATACATGACCTTACTTGTACACCCTATACACGCAAGAAGATTCTCTCCTTGCGACTTGTTTATGATAATAATATCACTTATCCTTATAAGAGTGTGGACCGATCCATGCTCAATGAGCTAAAAAAACAGCAGGGTGATTGTGACGAAATACTTATTATTCGTGATAATCACCTCACAGATACTTCCTATACCAACGTCGCATTGTATGACGGGCAGCAATGGTTTACCCCCTCTACCCCACTCCTTCCCGGTACGATGCGGCAGAGTTTGCTTGACAAAGGAATACTTCAGGAGCGTGAGATACTTGTATCTGACATTCCACAATACCAGCAGATAAGCCTTTTTAATGCCATGATGGAGCTGGGAGAAGTGGTCCTTCCTGTCAAGAATATCCTATAGAAGTGGTCTGTTTTATCAATAAAACTTTTAAAAAAGTTCCTTTCCCATGTAGTTATCCATACCTTCCTTGCGTCTAACGGGTAACAATAATTTATCAAGAAGATGGACAATCCACAAAATGAACATGATTTCTCGCGCATTGTGAGAGAACATAAGAGCACGATTTACACCGTGTGTTACATGTTCTCGAAGGATGAAGATGAGGTGAATGACCTCTTTCAAGAGGTGCTGATAAACCTCTGGAAGGGATTAGAAAACTTCCGAGGCGATAGCGATATACGTACATGGATCTATCGCATCAGTCTGAACACCTGCATCTCATGTGACCGAAAGAAGCGAAAACGGAAGACGGTTCCACTCACAATGAGCATCAATCCTTTTACGGATAGTGATGAAGACAGTCGACAAGTGCAGCAACTCAATCGTCGTATCAGCCAGTTAGGCCCCTTTGATAGGGCTATCGTGCTGCTCTGGTTAGAGAATATGAGCTATGAAGAGATTGGAGAAATCGTCGGAATCAGTACCAAGAACGTGTCAGTAAGGCTCTATAGAATTAAGGAAAGACTAAAGAAAGGAAGTAACAATGGAGACAAAGAATAATGAATTGGAGGAGATGCGCCAGCAATTGGGTATCCTCAAAGAGAAAATAGATGGTCAGAAACTCATCAATGATAAGCTTATCAGGCAGTCAATGCTTAATAAGATGTCATTCATGAAGAAGTATACATGGGTATCATTCTTCTTGTTAGCCTATATTTACGTAGCTTTCTTCTCCCTCAGAGAACAGTTTAATATGTCTTGGTTGCTCTATATTGCCACCGTAATAATCATGACAGTAAACGTCCTTTTCGATGCTTATATCAACAGATTTAGCAAAGATCAGTTCTTGAACAATGACTTGATAGCAACATCAAAACGGATGGTTAGGATGAAGAAGCTACGCAAAAGATCTTTATTAATAGGCATAATCGGTATGTCAATATGGAGTCCTTGGTTCTTTACGGAGTTATATTATGGTGCAAGTTCCTCTAATGGGTTAGTTTCTCCAGACTATATGTGGGGGACAATTGTAGGAGGTTTAGTTGGACTTCTCGCTGGTGCATGCATTGGAATATGGATCTATCTCCGCATGCAGAGTATCAATTCGGATATCATTCAGGAGATTGAAGAGCTGACAAAGGAGTGAATCGCATAGAGAAAGCATAGGCTTTGCTATAGAAACGGGGGACATTAGAGTTTCAAAACTCTGATGTCCCCTTATTTTTTTCTTTGGTTTTGTCTTTGAATAGATGGGATAGTGTGCTTCTCATAACCATGTTGTAGAGGCGTAAGAGAGACTATTATTGCCTTGTATAAGCCCGTTTTTCCATCTTTCAGCCACTCTAATCCCCACCTGTATGGTACTTATGAAGGTTCTTCAGAGAGGCATTCGTACCCCTTAAATGGATGTTAGGCGTATGAAGCATACGAAGATTGGGGAGTAAGTAAATCTCTATTATTGTAAAATAAATTGTTATTTGATTTTTGAAAGGGCGTCTTTTGCATTCTAAAAGGTGCCCTTTTGCATGGTAAAAGATGCCCTTTTGCAGTGTAAAAGACGCCCTTTTACAACGCAAAACATGCCCTTTTAAAAGCCTGTTTGTAACTGTTTGGGTTTTAGAAGGTTACAAAGTCGTAAAAAGTTCATTTTCCTATGTGTAGTACTTCTTTGTGTTTTCACTTTTGTAAGGATGCTTTACCGTTGTTCATATCCTTGTCATCTGGTTCTCATCTTACAGTCTTTATCTGTTATAATCATGTCCTTCCTGTAAAAGAAAGCCCCGCTAATACTTGCAGATATATCAAGCCTTTGCAAGTATTAACGGGGTAATAGTGTCCTTATAAGGTCTTATCCCTTTAGTATTTTCTTAATGTCATTCAGCTTATTGAGCGCCTCAACAGGTGTAAGATTGTTCACATCGAGTCCTAATATCTCATCCCGGATCTGCGTAAGAACGGGGTCATCAAGTTGGAAGAAGGATAGTTGAACTCCTTCCCTGCTCTTGTCAAGATGTTCAACGGCAGCCTTCCCTACTCCACCTACCTGTGCATTGTCTGCTTCAAGTTCCTTTAATATAACGTTTGCACGCTTCACAATAGACCTTGGCATACCTGCAATTTCAGCTACATGGATACCAAATGAATGCTCACTGCCGCCCTGTTCCAGCTTACGCAGGAAGATAATCTTTCCCTCAACCTCCTTTACTGATACGTTATAGTTCTTGATTCGTGGGAAATTCTTCTCCATTTCGTTCAGTTCATGGTAGTGTGTTGCGAAGAGAGTACGTGCCTGTGCACGTGGATGTTCGTGTAGATACTCTACAATTGCCCATGCTATGCTGATGCCATCATACGTACTTGTGCCTCTTCCCAGCTCATCAAAGAGCACCAGAGAACGCGGTGTGACGTTGTTAAGGATGTTTGAAGCCTCCGTCATCTCTACCATAAAGGTTGATTCACCCAGTGAGATATTATCCGAAGCACCCACACGTGTGAAGATCTTATCTACCATTCCGATGCGTGCACGTTCTGCTGGTACGAAGCAACCTATCTGTGCCAGAAGGACGATAAGGGCTGTCTGACGAAGTAAAGCCGACTTACCAGCCATGTTAGGACCCGTTATCATCATGATTTGTTGCTTCTCTGTGTCGAGCAGAACATCATTCGGTACATACTGTTCTCCTATCGGTAGCTGTGTTTCAATCACTGCATGCCGCCCCTGTTTGATATCTATTACTTCCGAATCGTCTACCACTGGGCGCACGTAATGTTGCTGTTGTGACACCTTCATGAATGAAAGTAGACAGTCAAGGTGGGCAATAAGATTGGCATTTATTTGTATCTGAGGGATAAACTCCTGCATGTCTTGTATCAGTTCCATGAAGAGTTGTCCTTCCATAGCCAGTATTTTCTCGTCTGCACCGAGTATCTTTTCTTCGTATTCTTTCAACTCTGGCGTTATGTAACGTTCTGCTTGAGCCAGTGTTTGCTTGCGAATCCAGTCTTCAGGAACCCTGTCTTTAAAGGTGTTACGCACCTCTAAGTAATATCCAAAGACGTTATTGAAACCGATCTTCAGTGATGTAATACCCGTTTGTTCAACCTCTTTCTCCTGTATTTCCAGCAGGTATTGCTTGCCATTATCACGGATAGAGCGTAGTTCATCCAGCTCTTTGTTATATCCAGAGGCTATAACATCACCCTTATTGACAAGCTGTGGAGGGTCAGGTTGTATCTCTTTCTCTATTCTGTCACGCAGTGATTCACATAGATTCAGTTGTTCTCCAATACGTTTAAGAGGCTCACTCTTGGCATAAAGACATGCTGTTTTCACGGGTTGTATGGCCTTTAGGGCATTCTTTAGTTGCACAACTTCACGTGGAGAGACCCTCCCCACGGCAACTTTTGATATGATACGCTCTAAGTCACCGATACGGTGGAACTGCTCATCTATGGCTTCTCGGAAGTCAGGTTCACGGAAAAAGTAATCTACAACATCCAATCTCTCATTGATAGGCTTGACATCTTTCAATGGAAATACCATCCATCTGCGTAGCAAACGACCACCCATTGGGGTGGCAGTATTGTCAATTACATTCAGCAATGATGACCCATCTTCATTCATTGGAGCGATCAACTCTAAGGAACGGATGGTGAAACGGTCCATACGCACATACTTATCTTCCTCTATACGAGCAAGAGACGTAATGTGATTGATGTGTGTATGCTGTGTCAACTCTAGGTATTGCATGATGGCACCAGCCGCAATAACGCCATTCAATAGATGGTCAACACCGAAGCCTTTGAGGTTCTTTGTGCCGAAATGTTTCAATAGTTTCTGGCGTGCAGTCTGGTCAGTAAACACCCAATCGTCCATCTCGAACGTGCAGAGACGTGAGCCAAAGTAACGTTCAAAGTCCTGTTTTCTCGCCCGATCATAGAGAACTTCCTTTGGTTGAAAGTTCCCTAAGAGCTTCTCAACATAGTCGAATGAACCCTCACCTGTCAAGAATTCGCCTGTGGAAATGTCTAAAAAGCTGACCCCACAAGCCCCTTTACTGAAGTGAACAGCCGCAAGAAAGTTGTTTTCCTTGTAGTTTAGAACGTTGTCACTAAGTGCAACGCCTGGTGTAACGAGCTCTGTTATCCCTCGTTTCACCATCTTGTCCATTGCAGTCAGTCCCTTTTTGCCTTTTATAGCCTCACGTTTCTTCTTCGGATCCTCCAATTGATCGCAGATAGCTACGCGCTTTCCGGCACGGATAAGCTTAGGAAGATAGGTGTCAAGGGCGTGGTGTGGGAAGCCAGCCATCTCTGTTGAGCCACTGTTTCCCCCATTATTACGGCGTGTAAGGGTAATACCAAGGATCCTTGCAGCCTCTATGGCATCTTCAGCATACGTCTCATAGAAGTCGCCACAGCGGAAGAGCATTAACGCATCTGGGTGCTGTGCTTTCATTGAGAAGAACTGTTTCATCATCGGAGTCATTCCCTTATCGTCCTTTGCCATATCTTTTGCTTCCTTTAAAGTAGTTTCTTGCTTATCTTCTAAGACGTACAAAAGTACAAAAATAAGGATGAAAACACAAATTATTAATTGTCTTTGTGGAAATTCTATACCATTTACAACACTATGAAAGAATGCTTAATAATAATCAAAAGTAACTTTATTGGCATATGAATGTAATGGGTTTTTGTTATCTTTGCCACTTCTATACTATTTATGAACAATAAAAACATTGAATGTACACATGAGAAACTATAAGAAAAGTGTATTATTTATGACATTATTCACTCTGTTTTCTGTTCAGATATATGCTCAGGAATGGAAAGAAGTGAGTGTACCTGGAAGGATAACACATGTGCAACCCATGACAGGACTGGTGCTTTGGAAGGACCAGGCACGGCAGTTGAACAGTAAATATGGTCAGACTATCCAGCTGGAATTTGCTTATTTGTTGCCCAATAAAGTGGTAAAGGGATGTAAACAGGACGGAACGATACAGTATGATTGGGCTCCCTTTGAATCTTTACTCAATGATATTGCCTCTCGAAAGCACCAAGCTGTTATCCGAGTTAGGTATGAAAACCCTGATAATGATGAGGTTAATGCCTCTGTAAAGGGCTCTACGGCTGTTCCAGAATACATCAAGAAGCGTGGAGATTACCATGAAACATTCCATAAGAACGGTGATGGACCAACGTATTATGCTGATTGGAGGAATGCAGAACTCAAACGTTTCACGTTACAATTCTATACAGATCTTGCTGAAAGGTACGCTCATGACAGGCGTTTGGCTTTCTTAGAGACGGGATTTGGGCATTGGTCGGAATATCATATCTATGGAACTGAATATAAATTGGGTGTGAATTTCCCTGATATGGACTTTCAAACGCGGTTTATTCAGCACTTAAATAAGGTTCTGAACGGGCGAATAGAGTGGGGGATATCCATTGATGCAGCGAGTAAAGACCACTCTCCCGTGGGCAATAATGCTGCCTTGATGCAAGCAGGATTCGGACTCTTTGACGATAGTTTCATGTCGAGTACACATGAGATTGGTTCTGGTGATGGATATGGTGAGCAGAAATGGCAGCGCATTGCCTCTAACAATAGGTGGAAAAAGGACTTTGCTGGAGGTGAGATAGCTTATTCAAGCCGCAATGAACAGCAGAATTTTCTGAACCCGACGGGTATGTATGGACACACGTGGGAGGATATGGCTAAGAAGTATCACATAACTTTCATGCTTGCCAATAACGCCCCTGGCTCACGATATGCCCAACCAGCACGCTTCATGCAAGCCTCATTGGCAACGGGATATAGGTTTGCCATTAAGAAATGTGAGAGCAATGGGCGTGCTACAAGGGTTACGATTACCAACAAAGGGGTGGCGCCTTTTTATTATGATGCATGGCTTACGATAGGGGAGAAACGCTCTTCGGTGTCATTAAAGAACTTGTTACCAGGGGAGGAGAGGGTTGTTGAGATTCCTGATGTCACTACTTCTACGAAGCGTTTGACGATTGTCAGTGACCGTATTCTGCCTTCTCAGGAGATTGAATTTGAAGGTTTCACGGCTTCAAATGACCCTACAGGCATTGAGTCAGTTGAGGATTCAGGTAGTTCAGAGCAAGCTACTGCTTATACAATTGATGGAAAGAAGATAACAGATCCCTATTATAAAGGGCTTGTCATCAAGCGAGGAAGGAAGTACATGCAACGATAAAGCACTTCACCCCTTCATACATCATTTCGTATGAAGGGGTGAAGTGTTTATGGAGTATTAATGTTTGGGAATTCTTTTGTAAGTGGATTTATGTGTGCAAAATACCTTTACAAAAAAGATTACCAATGCCTTTAAGAATCAGAAGGATTCTGATAATTTTCAGTTTCGTAATGTTCAGATTCCCAGATGGTTATAGATGGCAAAGTAAAAGGTGCCCTTTTGGCTTTCAAAAGGGCACCTTTTACATGTCAAAAGACGCCCTTTTACCATGCAAAAGGGCGTCTTTTACAATGCAAAAGAGCATCTATTGTTTTCTGTTATATGATTTTTTATGACATAAAGGTAATCTAATGCTTCTTCTTTTTCTTCACCTTTACTTCCTCAACGTTCATTGGCATCTCAATACCAAGACTACGTGCACGTTCAATATTACGCTTTTTAGCCTTGCGTTGTGTCTCAGCTTTCTGCTTTGTTATGGCCCCCGGCTTCTGCAAATAGAGTGGGAGTAGGCGCGGATTCCATGTACCTTGTACGTCACGTTTAGCCTTACACTCTATGGATTTCGGGTAGTAATAAACGGCTTCAGGCTGCCGTTGTGTAGCATAGTCACCCGGATCCCACTTCCCATTGTCGTTTTCGTCTACGATAAGGCGTAGGTAATACGTGCCAGGTTTAACATAATAGAACGTTGCTCTACCGTCTTTTGCCGTCGTTTCTTTCGTTGGTTTGTCGCTTTCATTGAGCAGTTGGAGCAGACAGTTCTTACCTTCCATGTTTTGAAGGGTCATGACGAGCGTACTATACTCATCCATGGAAGGAATCTTAATTCCCTGTTTGTATTTCTTAGACACCTTCCCATAGATATCTGTGAAGGCTGCAGAGTCTATCTCAAAGCTGTATTCATGCCCTGGGTTCCACGTACTTACCAGCTTCATGGTGCGTGGTCTGCCCGGTTCAGAACCGAACTGATATTTGGCTCGATACCACATTGAGTCTATCTTTTCATAGAGATGTATCTTGCCAGTGTCTATCTTTTCTATAGGAGTTGGCAGCTCTATGGTTGGATTTTTGTCTGGATCCATCTGAGAAGGGACGTCGTATCTCACCTCTAATGGCGTCACAGGCATCTCGGTTTCGTATGCTCTTCCACGTTCCTTAGCCTTATCTTGCTTTTTTTTCCATTTGTCATACTCCTCTTTCTGGTGCTTCATACGTTTGGCATACGGCGTTTTTGCCAGTACTTCAAGCGTATCTGTCTGTGGAATAAGCTTGCCTAAGCTGTCCGACATGTTGTATGTCATTTGGAAATGGAGTGTATCCTGGTTGACCAGAGCTGTATCGCGTAGCCAGTAAGTGATGGTGTCTTGGTTCAGACTTGGCTCGATAATGAATGCGTCTTTGGCGTTGAAATTCAGTCCTTTTATCTGTGGAAGGTCAGCATCACCATAGCTAAAGAAGAGTGTAAAGTGGTTAGCATCCTTGCGTTCTGACTTCAAAAAGAATCGATTTGTTTGTGGTTCAGTGAATGCACTGAGTGTTACGTCATCCGGAAGGAAGTGAGTGTAGGGCACTTGTTTGATGTCTTTGATATGCAAAGAGTCTGTCCAAAGGGTGTCTTGACGTATGTCTGGCTTCCAGGAAGGCATGATGACCTCCGGCGTGAAGGCTATTTTCTCACTCTTTTGGTTAAACATATAATTGCCATCAGCATCCTGTAAGGCATAAATACGGTAGTCTCCTTTGGCTACACCACGAATGACAAAGCGTCCACGGCTATCTGTTCGTGATACACGTAGCATTGGTTCTTTCTCGAATGCAGTGTCACTCTGGTTGCTATAGAGTCCTACGAGGATGCCTTTTATGGGTTCAAGGTTCTCAGCTTCAAGCACATATCCTGATACTTCAAGCGTGTCTATGTGGTCACCTGTTGAGAAACTATAGGTGTAATTACCCATAGGATTCCCCTCATTGTTATCTGATATGGCATCAGAGAAGTCTATCGTGTAGGTTGTATTGGGCTTTAGTTTGTCTAATAATGTGACTGATATGTGCTTACCTTGTGCCTTTATCTCTGGTGTTTCTATCTGTGGTGGCGATACAACGACCTTCTCTGACGCGTTATCAAGCTTGACAAATTCATCAAAATAGATGTTTATTTTCTTGCTGTTTACGTCTGTTGCGCGTTCAGCTGGGGATGCTCCGATGACCTTTGGAGGTGTTTCGTCATACCAACCACCATCTGGTTCACCCATTCTAGCACATGAAATGAAAGTGAAAAGTAAGAGGATTAGAAGGTAAAGTGGTGAGAAACTTGTGGAAAAAGATGCCGAAAGGCAATGACAAACTTTAGCAAGAAAGTTGTCTTTTCCTGCTGTTTTCTTAGTGTAATATCTTTGTTTTACCTTCTTCATATTGATATCTTGCTTCTATTCTTTTATCTTCCAAATATCACTTCTTGCCCTTTTACTTTTTATTCTTTTGTCTTTCTCCGTTTCAAAGGGCTCTTTTAGTCTTTTACTCTTTTAGCTTTTTATCTTTCAAAGAGGCTTTTTATCTTTTTACTCTTTACTTTTTTACACTTCAAAGCACCTTCTTATTGGTTCATACTCAGCAGCTCTTCAATATTAGTACGACTGTTTGAGAGGCGTGGAATCTTATGTTGTCCTCCGAGTTTTCCCTTTGTTTTGAGCCAATCATTGAAGAGTTCCCTGCGTGCAACCACGATTTCCAAAGGTTGTAAGGTGACGTTATGGAAGCGTTTTGCTTCATAATCAGAGTTTATTTCCTGCAATTTAGCGTCAAGAACTGTAGCGAACTGGGCTATAGAGTCAGGTTCTTTGGCAAACTCAATGAGCCATTGGTGACGGCATTTGGCGTTCGCATCCATATAGATTGGTGCTGCAGTGTAATCTGATATCTGTGCACCAGTAGCCTTACAAGCTGCCTCAAGCCCCTTTTCAGCATTATCCATGATGAGTTCTTCACCAAAGGCATTGATGAAATACTTTGTTCTTCCGGTGATGATAAACTTATATGGGTTGGTAGAAGTGAACTGTATTGTATCGCCAATCTCGTATCTCCAGAGACCACAAGACGAACTAATCAGCATGGCATAGTTGCGCCCTGTCTCTACACCAGACAGTGGAACAATGTTAGGACGGTCGTTTCCAAATTCGTCCATGGGTAAGAACTCGTAGAAAATACCATAGTCAAGCATGAGCGACATGCTACTGTCTGATGGGTCATCCTGTATGCCGAAGAAGCCTTCTGAGGCGTTGTAAGTCTCCATGTAGTGCATGTCCGACTTGGTAATGATCTGCTTATACTGTTCACGATAGGGCGTAAAAGCTATGCCACCATGAAAGAATACCTCCAAATTAGGCCATACTTCTTCCAGATGTTGCTTGCCACTCAGTTCCATTACACGTACTAAGACGGAGAGCATCCATGATGGAACACCAGAAATGTTGGTCACATTCTGCTTTAAAGTCTCATGTGCTATGCGGTCACGTTTCACCTCGAAGTCGCTTAATAAGGCTGTTTCCTTCTTCGGGACACGTACGAAATTGGCTAATGGGTTGATATTTTCAATGAGAATTGCACTTAAATCGCCAACAAGAGAGTTGGATAAGTTGTAGTTAGGGGAGTGACTTCCACCTAAGATGAGGCTCTTTCCATTGAAAATACGGCTCTCTGGATGGTTGCTGAGGTAGTAGGCGAGAACGTCCTTTCCGCCTTGATAATGTATGTTTTGCAACCCTTCATGAGAGACAGGGATAAATTTACTCTTGTCATTTGTCGTACCAGATGACTTCGCATACCATCTTACCTGTCCTGGCCATAGCACATCTCGTTCGCCATGGCGCATGCGGTCGATATCGCCTTTCAGTTCCTCGTAGGTGTTTACAGGTACGTTCTGTATGAAGTCATCGTATGATTTGATGGTTGAGAACAGGTGTTTGCGACCGTATTCGGTGTCTTTTGCCCGTTCAATAAGGTATTCCATGACTTCCCGCTGGATAGTCTCTCCCTCTGTCGTGTAGCGTTCCAGCTCTTTACGACGTGGTTGGAAGTATAACTTGTTTACTATACTGGTAAGACTCATTCAATTTCTATAGCTGTTTAAATTGCAAAAGTACGCTAAAAAAGCTAAACCTTTAGGTTTTTTCTATATTTTAACACAGCATGATACGGGCTTGCATCTTTCTTTTTATGGGGATGTCTGGAACTGTATGTAGGGTGGTTTAGGTTTTCTTTGTTCCTGGTTTCAAGTGTGCTTTTTATGTTATTGCGGGAAAGATAACGTGCTGTTTTGTAAAAAAGATTCCTAACTGCTTTTTAAAAGAGCCTCTTTTGCAATCTAAAAGGGCACCTTTTGCAATGTAAAAGATGCCCTTTTGATGTGTAAAAGGTGCCCTTTTACAACGTAAAACATGCCCTTTTACAAGCCGATTTGTAACTGTTTGATATTATGGATATTACAAGTCTTGCGACAACTCATTTTCTTTTGTTTTCCACACTTACGTCTTTCTTAATCTGTAAGTTTATTTTACTAATGATTATATTTACCCTTTCGACTTTTCTTTTATCCTTTTACGTTTTGTTGAAAAGTATGGGAAGGAGGGTTGAACTCTGTCATTGGTTCTTTATATCTTGTCCAGTGCTGAGGCAATCCTTTCTTATCTTCGCACTACCAGTTTGTTTCCTCTCCTCTGAAAGTTCCTTTTTGCGGGCAAATCTCCGAACTATTTTAAACTTGTTCGTTATATATAATCTATAAAATATTGTTTTATAGTCTATAAATAGTGGATAAGCTCTTTTTGATAGAATCTCTGTAGGAGTCAGAATGTGTCTCTCCATGTTAGCAAAAGAGCACATCCTGATAGGGTAGGGATGATGTTCTTGTGGTGAAAAACCTCTTGTCTGAGCGACAAACGTTAGTGAGCCTCCAACCAGTTCTTGCCCCATCCTGCATCAGCTATCAGTGGTACGTTCAACGGATAGGCGTTCTGCATCTCCTCAATGACAATCTGTTCTACTTTTTCTCGCTCTTCTGGGTAGACAGAAAAGTTAAGTTCATCGTGTACTTGTAGTATCATTTTTGAACGGATTGCCTCTTCTTTGAAACGCTTCCAGATACGGACCATAGCTACTTTGATGATGTCAGCTTCTGTTCCTTGTATCGGTGCATTGATGGCATTACGCTCTGCAAATCCGCGAACGGTGGCATTTCTGCTGTTGATATCAGCCAGATAGCGACGCCGATGGAAGAGAGTTTCGGCATAGCCTTTGGCTCTTGCCACTTCTTTAGCCTGCTCCATATAAGCCTGAACCTTTGGGAATGTGCGGAAATAATCCTGTATGAGTTCCCTTGCTTCATTGTTTGGAATACCCATTCGTTGGGCAAGACCAAAGGTTGTAATACCATATATAATACCGAAATTGGCTTGTTTGGCTTTCTTTCTTTGGGCATCAGTGACCTTGTCAATGTCCTCATGCCATATCTTCGCAGCTGTTGCACGGTGAATGTCATAACCTTCACGGAAAGCTTCCATCATGTTTTCGTCTTCAGAAAGATGTGCCATTATACGCAATTCAATCTGACTGTAATCTGCTGAAAAGAACAAACAACCTTCTTCTGGTATGAAACACTTGCGTATCTCCTTACCATCATCAGTGCGAACTGGAATGTTCTGGAGGTTAGGATCACTGGATGAGAGACGCCCAGTGGCTGTCAATGCTTGATTGAAAGAGGTGTGGATGTGTCCTGTTCGTGGGTTTATAAGCTTAGGAAGAGCGTCAACGTATGTGCTGAGGAGCTTCTTCATCCCTCTGTAATTGAGGATGTTACGAACGATTGGGTGCTTTGCTTCGAGGCTCTGTAGCACCTCTTCGCTGGTGACATATTGTCCAGTCTTGGTCTTCTTGGGCTTGTCCATGATCTGCATCTTGCCGAAAAGGATATCACCCACTTGTTTCGGGCTGGATATATTGAATTCTTCTCCTGCTTCTTTGTATATCTCTTGCTCATATTGAGACATACGTTCAGTGAAAATTCTTGATGTTTCTTGCAGCGCATCTGTGTCCAAACGAACACCACTAAGCTCCATATCAGCCAGTACACGTACGAGTGGCATCTCAATATCCCAGAACAATCTCTCGACACTTAGCTCTTTCAGCTTAGGTTCGAGTACGTTTTTCAGGCGCAAAGTAATGTCGGCATCTTCTGCAGCATACTCATAAATGTCTGCTGGAGAGAGGTCGCGCATGTTCTTTTGCTTCTTCCCTTTGGGTCCCAAGAGCTCTTCAATATGGATTGTTTTATAGTGGAGTAGTGTCTCAGCCATGTAGTCCATGTTGTGATGGAGCTCTGGTTGGATGAGGTAATGAGCAATCATCGTGTCAAACATCTTGCCTTTCAGGGTCACACCATAGTTGCTTAAGACTTCATAATCATACTTGATGTTTTGCCCAATCTTCATGATTTTGTCGTCCTCATACAATGGTTTGAATATTTGAACGTATCTTAACGCTTCTTCACGATTGGCTGGTATTGCTACATAAAACGCCTTCTTTTCTTCAACGGAGAAGCTTAAGCCCACCAATTCGGCACTAATTGCATCGGTAGAAGTGGTCTCTGTGTCTAAACTTACAAACTCTTTTGTCCTAAAAAAGTCACATATACGACGTGCATCATCCTCATTTTCAATCAATTTGTATTCGTATTGTGTCGTTTTAAGGCTCTCAAAACTCGCGTTTTTTGGTTCTTCTGGGGATTGGGGCGTGTTTATTGCAAAGAGATCAAGCTGTTTTTCTTCACTTTTTTGCTTTGTTTCGCTTTTGTTAAGGAACTTGTTAATAAGTGTTTTGAACTCTAATTCCTCAAAAATAGCATGTAGTTTACCTTCATCGGGTTGCTCCAATTTGAGTTCATCTAATTGAAGTTGGATGGGAACATCAGTACGAATGGTTGCAAGGAACTTTGACATTTTGATGTCTTCGGTTGCATTTTCAACTTTATCCCGTAGCTTTCCTTTTATCTCATCTGTATGTTGGAGCATGTTCTCAATGCTTCCGAACTGATTAATCAGCTTGGCTGCAGTCTTCTCACCAACCCCAGGACAGCCCGGAAAGTTATCTGCTGAATCACCCATCAGTGCCAGTAGATCGACTACTTGGGCTGGGGTGGGGATGCCATATTTTGCTTCTACCTCTTTTTCACCTAATGTTTCGTAACCTCCACCATGGCGAGGACGGTACATAAAGACATTTGGGCCAATCAACTGACCATAGTCTTTGTCGGGTGTAAGCATAAAAGTCTCGATTCCATCGGAACCAAAGCGTGTTGCAACAGTACCAATAACGTCATCAGCTTCAAAGCCATCTACTTGCAGGATAGGTATGTGCATCGCTTCTAACACCTGTTTGATGATGGGTACAGAGAGCTTAATATCTTCAGGTGTTTCCTCCCTTTGTGCCTTATATTGTGGAAAAGCGTCATGTCGGAAAGTCTTTCCATGGTCAAAAGCAACACCTATATGCGTTGGTTTCTCCTTTGTAAGCACCTCATTTAGCGTGTTACAGAAGCCCATTACGGCTGATGTATTTAATCCCTTAGAGTTGATTCTTGGATTCTTAAGGAAAGCATAATAGGAACGGTAGATGAGCGCATATGCGTCGAGGAGGAATAGTTTTGCCATAATTATTATTCTGTTTAAGCCGTAAAATTACTAAAATTCTTCCATAATCTCCGATATATTCATTAAATTTGTATCAAATTTCAAGTAATATAATGGATACCCTTTCACTCATAAAACAACCGATTGAGACGGAACTTGGCGATTTCATCGAACTTTTTAACCATGCTCTCGATCATGAAGATGGTTTGTTGCAAACGGTTTTGAACCATATCAAGCAGCGCGCAGGCAAGCGAATGCGTCCTATCCTCATCCTTCTTGTGGCCAAAAACTTTGGTCAGGTTTCTTCTGTAACACAGCATGCTGCTGTGGGTTTGGAGCTTCTTCACACAGCATCTCTGGTGCATGACGATGTTGTAGATGAGGCTGCAGAACGTCGAGGACAGGCAAGTGTGAATGCTGATTATGATAATAAGGTAGCCGTTTTGGTGGGTGATTATGTTCTGTCAACGGCATTGTTGCACGTCAGTTATACACATTCTGAAATTATAGTACGTCGTTTGGCTGAGTTAGGGCGCACTTTGAGTGATGGAGAAATCCTACAACTTGCAAATATTCAGAGTAAAAAAGTTACGGAGGAGGTCTACTATAAGATTATAGAACGCAAGACAGCAGCTCTTTTTGAGGCGTGTGCTGCCATCGGAGCTGAGTCTGCTGGGGCTACAGAGGAGGAGGTCGAAGCTGCCAGACTCTTTGGTAAGAACCTTGGAATTGTCTTCCAAATCCGCGATGATATCTTTGATTATTATGATTCAGAAGCAGAGATTGGCAAACCAACAGGGAACGATCTGGCTGAGGGGAAGCTCACTTTGCCAATCATTTATGCGTTGAATTCTACTGAAAATGAGGAGATGAATGCGCTTGCACGTAAGGTAAAAGCACATGATGTGACGCGGGAAGAGATTGAAAAATTGGTTGCTTTTGCTAAGGATAATGGTGGAATTGAATATGCAGAGCGTCGGATGTGGGACTTCCATGCTGAAGCTCAGAGTTTCATTGATACGTATGTAAAGGATGAAAGCGTACGTACTTCTTTGCAGACTTATCTTGATTATGTTATCAAACGTAATAAGTAAATAGTTGGTTAAGCATACAGGAGGTTATTTCTTATTGGTCTTTGCATAGAAGATAAGGATGAATCTCTAGTTAAGAAATAAGATTACAAATATTGAATACTATCTTTCTTCAAGATAGGAGGTAAACTCTAAAAATCGACTTTGTAAGAAACAGATAATCAATAGGTTATAAAGGGCACTGTAAAAGGTGCCCTTTTGCATTGTAAAACATGCCCTTTTACACTTCAAAAGGGCATGTTTTACTTCTTAAAAGGGCGTCTTTTACACTTCAAAAGGGCGTGTTCTATTTTCAAGTTATGTATTTTCTTTACATTATACATAGCTTCTTTACGGTTTATTCATTCTTTCTTTATGTGTTTTTTATGGGTCTTATTGGGAAATAAGAATAGCGTTTACCACGATTTTAGTCGTGATAAACGCTATCTTTTGTATTCATATGTCTTGTAAGTTTAGAAGAAGTTCACCTCTTCACCAATGATTTCAGACAAGAGAAGATTGGTCAATCGGCTTGTACCCATACGGAACCAATAGTTAGTTAACCATTTTTCGCCTAAGACCTCTTTTACTATTGTGTAGTAGATGACAGCATCCATGACAGTGTTTATACCTCCTGCGGGCTTTAAACCTATTTGAATGCCGGTTTTATCGTAGTATTCTTTGATGGCTTGGCACATGATATAGACTGATTCTGGTGTAGCACTGACTTTTTCTTTGCCTGTACTTGTCTTCAGATAGTCGGCTCCAGCATACATAGAGAGTAGGGAAGCGGTCTTGATATCACGTGCATTACGCAAGTCACCAGTCTCAAGGATCACCTTCATTGGTACGTCACCACAGGTTTGTTTAAGCTCACCAATGGTGTCACATACGCCCTCGTAATCGCCTGAAAGGAACTTTCCGACAGGCATAACAATATCAATATTTGTTGCTCCATCCTTTATCGCAAGGGCAGTCTCAATGGTTTTTACTTCTAAGAAAGTCTGAGAAGATGGGAAGTTACCTGTAACATTGGTTATTTCAACACCATCAACTTCTAAGCTGTCTGCCATTAGTTTGGTGAAACAAGGATAAGCACAGACGGCAGCAACATGTGGTAAGTCAGGGTATTCGCTGTCGAATCGGTTCACTTTTTCTATCATAGCGAGGACCTTTTCTTCAGTATCTGTAGTACTAAGTGTGGTCAGTTCAACGCTACCGAGGAGGAATTTCTTCACTTCAAGGTTATCATTTGCTGATACTTTCTCTGCAATAATCTTCTTCACTGCAGCCTTGACTTCTTCGTCAGTGATGTTGAGATTATACTTCTCTAAGGCCTGGTCATACTCGCTTTTTTCAACGATTCCACCGCTTTTTTGCTCTTGAATGTCTCTTGAGACAGTCTCTTTTATTATTCCCATGTTGTTTATTTATATTTGTTATTTTGATATTTATTTCTTCGTTCGTGCCTTTGCTTTATTGTTCACAATGCTCCTGTTGTACGGTTTTTCTTATGAACCAAAGTGATATCAGTAGACCGATGACAGCGGAGATAACTGATGCTTCTGCACCGAAAGAGCCTCCTGTGAGCCATTGAGGACCGCTTATTTCGGGTGTGATAACACTTGTTACATTGTCTTCACCTGACACAGGGAAGCCTAAAATATTACCTTGTGTGTAGTTCCATATCCAATGGATGCCTATGGGTAACCATAGATTCTTGTTGTATGCATAGGCTGCGCCGAGTAAAGAACCTGCCTCTATGGCTATAGCAATAGACGACCAGAGGGTTGCATTATCGTTGAATATATGCAATCCACCAAAGATTAAGGCTGAAATAACCAATGCAGCCCATAGGTTCCATCGTCTGTTTATTATGCGGAAGAGGAAACCTCTGAAGAAAATTTCCTCTGATACAGCTACAAGGAAGAATAAAGCAAAGGAGAAGAGTTGTTTTTCCCAGTCGAATTGTATGCTTTTTATATGGTAACAACCGCATAGTGACATTGTTGCTGTTACTATAATAAAGTAGGAGAAGCCGATTAAAAGGCCTTTTCCTATGCTTGAAATATCTTTTCTCGGAGCTATTTTACAGGCATCATTGCCTTCTACGTATCTCGTTAAAAGGCTATATAACAGTAGAAGAACAGCTGCCGTAATAAGGAATATTGGTATGTTTATCAGGTAAGAGTTATATTCTGATGCCGTATATACTCCAAATGCTTGTATAGTTGAGCCGATGATTAGGAGAAGAATACCGCCGATTACGAAGATAATGTCTCTCCATAATTTGATGTTTTTATGATCTTTCATACTGTATAGGTTACTTGTTTTTATTTAACTTAGGGTTGTTTATGTGTCTGTTTTTGTCTCTTTTAGTCTTTTTCTCTATGCTTTTTTGAAGCTCATCGGTAAGGTTTACACCCGTTTGATTGGCTAAACAGAGCAGAACCCACAGCACATCTGCCATCTCTTCTCCTAAGTTAGACTTCTCACCAGGCTTAAAACTCTGGTCTCCATAGGTACGAGAAATGACACGAGCTAGCTCTCCAACCTCTTCTGTAAGGCATGCCATGTTGGTCAACTCGCTGAAATAACGAACGCCATATAGCTTTATCCACTGGTCAACGGCCTCTTGTGCTTCTTGTATTGTCATATTGTTTGTTCTGTTTTATATGTCTTTATGGAGGTGAATGCTATTGATTTCTTATCATTTAATGTGCTCTTATAGCGATAAAAAGGTGAAAAATAGCACTATTCCTTGTTCTTTGTATCCATGCAAATGGTGACAGGACCATCATTTAACAGCTCTACCTTCATGTCTGCACCGAACTCTCCTTCACCTACAGGTTTGCCTAATAGCTCGCTTAAAGTGGCACAGAAGTGATTATAAAGCGGTATAGAGACTTCGTGTCGGGCTGCATGTATCCAGCTTGGACGGTTCCCTTTCTTGTAACTTGCCATGAGTGTAAACTGTGATACGACAAGTATTTCACCGTTAATGTCCATGATGCTTCTGTTCATAATGCCGTTTTCATCGTTGAAAACACGTAATCCTATCACTTTCTTTGCTAACCAATCGGCATCTTCTGTTGTGTCATCTTCTCCAATACCTACAAGTATTAGATAACCATCTTGTATGGTTGACTTTGTTGATCCGCCTATTGTTACGGATGCATGGGTGACACGTTGAATGACAATTCTCATAGGACAAATGTACAATATTTATTTTGTTCCATCCTCATTGGGGTGGAAATAATTGTAAACAATGGCTGATTTACTTGCACCTATAGCTTCTGTAAGTAGTTGGATATCAGCTTCTTTTACTCTATTTACGGTCTTAAACTGTTTGATAAGTGCTTCTTTGGTCTTTGGTCCAATACCTCTTATGTCGTCTAACTCGCTGTGTAACTGATGTTTAGAACGTTTATCTCGGTGGAAAGAGATAGCAAAACGGTGCACCTCATCCTGTATTTGTGTGAGTACTTTGAACAGTTCGCTTTTGACATCTATGCCTATTGTTTGTGGTGGGAAGCCATATAATAGTTCGTTTGTGCGGTGACGATCGTCTTTAGCAAGGCCTGCTATAGGAATGTTGAGGTGGAGTTCGTCCTCAACAACTTCTCTTACCACTTCCATCTGCCCTTTTCCACCGTCCGTAATGATAAGGTCGGGCAGGGGAGTACCTTCTTCTTGCATCCTAGAGTAGCGTCTCCTGACAACTTCCTGCATGCTGGCGTAATCGTCAGGGCCCACAACTGTCTTGATATTATACTTGCGGTAGTCTTTCTTTGAGGGCTTCATTCCTTTGTAAACAATACATCCTGCTACTGCATCTGTACCTGATATATTGGAGTTATCAAAGCATTCTATCTGGTAAGGAAGCTTTGGTAGCTTCAATTTTTGCTGTAATTCACGCATCAGACGGGTCTGCTTTTGCTCTGGATTCAGCTTTTCCGTTTGTTTTAATCGGTCGAATTTATATTGTTTGGCATTCATTTCTGAAAGCTCAAGGAGGTGGCGTTTGTCTCCCCTTTGTGGTATAAAGAACTCTGCTCCTTTTACTTTGAAGTCTAATTCGAATGGTACTATAATCTCTTTTGCCGTACTATTGAAACGTCCACGGATCTCAAGTATGGCTTCATTGAGTAACTCTTCATCGGTTTCATCGAGCTTTCTCTTGTATTCATAAGTGAAACTTTGATTGATAGCACCGTTCTTTACGTGGATATAATTGATGAAAGCGTTCTTCTTACTATCGTCATCTACAATTGTAAATACATCAACATCTGTGATATTATGGCTAACAATTTCGCTCTTTGCAGCGAAGTTATCGAGAGCAAGGTAGCGTTGTTTGCATAATTCCGCATCCTCAAACCTTAGTTCTTCTGCGTATTTCTCCATTTGTTTTTTGAGCAGTTTCTGAACTTCACGAGTGTTACCTTTCAGAACTTCTCGGGCTTGTTTGATAGCTTCTTGGTAGTCTTCGTAGCTTTGTTTGTTGATACATGGAGCTCCACAGTTGTGTAGATGATATTCTAAACAAGGCTTGTATTTACCTTGTTCTATGCCTTCTTTTGTAATAGGGAAGCGGCAAGTGCGTGGTTTGTATACCTTTTTAATAATGTC
Source organism: Prevotella histicola (assembly GCF_055385135.1). Classification (NCBI taxonomy): domain Bacteria; kingdom Pseudomonadati; phylum Bacteroidota; class Bacteroidia; order Bacteroidales; family Prevotellaceae; genus Prevotella; species Prevotella histicola. The sequence continues at coordinate 1,536,250 of NZ_AP043793.1, forward strand.
TAATATGGCATACATACTACTGATATGGCTATAAGGACCGTAAAAAGTGCCATACCGCTTGTTGATATTTCGGGTTTTGAATATTCTAGGAAAGTACTCGTTGGTTATGCAAATGCTTGGGTATGTTTTGCCATCTTTCAACAAAACATTATATTTTGGCTTGTATTGTTTGATGAGTTGATTCTCTATCAAAAGGGCATCTTCCTCGGAATTAACGACGGAATAGGATATATCATGAATCTTTGAGACGAGAACTTTTGTCTTAAAGCGATCTACCTCCTTGTAGAAATATGAAGAAACGCGCCGTTTAAGATTCTTAGCTTTCCCTACATAGATAATGTTGTGGTCTGAATCATAGTACTGATAGGTGCCAGGTTTCTCTGGCATACTCTGTACAATGGCCTTTAAATGGGTTAAACGGTTTATGTTTTCTTTTTTAATCATTTGTCGTAACTCCTCTGTACTAGGGCTTTATAAGGTGTTTGGTTTCACGTGAAACATGAAGAGAGGGCGTTGAAACAATAGCTGCTTATGCTGTGCTGCGTTTGTATATTTTGATTTGTATGCCCCAAACTCCTATGGATGTATAGGAAAAGTCTTTCCTCTCTTACCGTATAGTCTTATCTTTTATTCAGCAGTTTGTGATCTCTCATCTTGCAAGGCTTTATCTTTTATCTTGCAAAACTTCATCTTTTATTTTTCAAGACTTTATCTTTCATTTTACAGGACTTCATCTTTTATTTTACAAACTTGTATCTTTTGTTCAACAAACTCTACTCTTTCGGCTTCGCAAAGTTATCTTTTCTATACTGAAAGCCAGATATCCTATGCGGTAATTCTATACCTTTTATTATATTAAGCACAATCTCTTGTTTCGCAATCTTATTGTTTTGGTGTTGTGAAAGCTGTTCTTTTGTTTTGCAAGACTTGATCTTTCTTTTTGCGAAGGTGTGCTTATTGCCTATTGGCTGTTTCTTGTTTCTTTTAGAATTGTAGGAGAGACGTTATCTCTATGTCGTCATCGAACAGCTCACGGCTGTGTGGAAATTCTTCGTGTAGTTCAATGATGAAGTTACAATAAACCTTCTTTGGATGGAATTTTTTCACGAGATCGCATGCCGCTTTCATTGTTCCTCCCGTTGCAAGTAGGTCGTCGTGTAAGAGAATAATATCATTTTCGTTGATTGCATCCTTATGGATTTCTATGGTGTCTGTACCATATTCCTTTGCATAAGTTTCTTGTACGGTCTCGCAAGGGAGCTTTCCTGGCTTCCTACATAGTACCACTCCAGCACCAAGTCGGGTTGCTACGGCTGATGACATTACGAATCCGCGACTCTCAATACCGACGATTTTGGTCACACCTTTATCCTTATAGAGGTCAACCATTTGGTTTGTGATTTCCAAAAGGGCCTCTGGTGACTTGAATAGGGTGGTCACGTCGCGGAAGTTTACTCCTTTGATAGGCCAATCAGGGATACATCTTAGATTGTCTAATAATAGTTGTTTGTTCATTTTCAATGTGTTATGTAGTTATTCTTTGTGCTCTTGTTTCACGTGAAACTACGTCCTTTGCGTTGCGCAGAGCCTTATATTATTTTTCTATATATTATCGTCCCATCAATACTAAGAGCACATTTATGTCGCTTGGGCTAACCCCTGGTATGCGACTTGCCTGTGCTAAAGTCTCTGGTTGTACGTGTTCTAATTTCTGACGGCACTCTGTTGAGAGGTCATGAAGCTCACTATAGTTGAAGTGTCCTTTGATTTTTATATCTTCAAGGCGGTGCATTTTTTCAGCAAATACACGTTCTCTATCAATGTAACCCTTATACTTCATTTTAATTTCAGCAGCCTCTGATATCTCTTCTATACGATTGGGGGATGCTTCTATAGCTTCTTTCAGACTTGGAATCACCTCTGATAGGTTCTTGAAATTGACTTGTGGACGTGCCACGAGATCGGTTATCTTCATTGAACCTTTGATGGGTGCAGAACCTATTCTATCGAGGAAACTGTTAACAATATTGGGCTTAACGACTGTATTATCACAGAAGTTAAGGATGCGATTGATGTTCTTTTCCTTTTGTATCCACCAGTCATAACGGTCACGTTTGGCTATACCTATATTATAAGCACGCTCTGTTAGGCGAGCATCTGCATCATCTTGGCGTAGCAATATACGGTATTCGGCACGTGAAGTGAACATGCGATAGGGTTCATCTACACCTTTTGTTGTTAGGTCATCTATGAGTACTCCGATGTAACTTTCGTCCCTATTCATGATGAAAGGCTCATTGCCACTGCAGAGTAGGGCAGCATTTATACCTGCAACTGTCCCTTGTCCGCCAGCTTCCTCATATCCTGTTGTGCCGTTAACCTGCCCTGCGAAGAACAGTCCTTCAATGATTTTCGACTCTAATGAGTGCTTTAATTGTGTCGGATCAAAGTAATCATACTCTATAGCATACCCCGGTCGATATATCTTTGCATCGCGTAATGCAGAGATTTTATGTATAGCTTCAAGCTGAATTTCCCAAGGCATACTTGACGAAAAGCCATTGAGATACATCTCATTGGTGTCTGTTCCTTCAGGCTCCAAGAAGAGTGGATGACTGTTTTTGTCGGGGAATGTAACGAGTTTTGTCTCTATTGAAGGGCAATAACGTGGTCCTGTACTTTGGATCTGACCATTGAATAGAGGCGAATCAGCCAATCCACTGCGCAACACTTCATGTACTTCTTCGTTCGTGTTACATGTCCAACAAGGCAGTTGTGGTAGCTTCCGTTGTGGTCCAAAGAAGGAAAACTGGTGATAATCGGTCTCTCCTGGCTGCGGTTCCATATCCTCGAAGTGTACCGAACGGCGATCAATACGCACAGGAGTACCTGTCTTCATGCGCTCAGATGTGATGCCATGGCGTGTGATACTCTCTGTAAAATGGTGTACAGCAGGCTCTGCACAGCGTCCACCTTCCACTTTTCGTTTACCAATATGCATCAGTCCGTTGAGGAAAGTACCAGCTGTGATTACCACAGTACGGGCATATATCTCTATTCCCCATATTGTTCTGATACCTAATACCTTACGATCCTTTACCAATAGTTCGTCTGCTTGGTCCTGAAAGATGTCAAGGTTATCCGTATGGTCGAGTATAGTACGCCATTCCCAGATGAATTTTCCACGGTCACATTGTGCTCGTGGACTCCATACTGCAGGTCCTTTAGAGCGGTTCAGCATACGGAATTGTATCGCTGTAGCGTCCGTAACGAGTCCCATATAGCCTCCAAGAGCATCTATCTCTCTGACTATCTGTCCTTTAGCTATACCTCCTACAGCTGGATTACAGCTCATTTGACCAATCTTATTCATGTCCATTGTTATCAAACAAGTCCTTGCACCCATGTTTGCAGCTGCTGTTGCAGCCTCACAACCTGCGTGTCCACCGCCGATAACAAGTACATCATACTTGAATTTCATCGTTCTTTTACAAAAGTATAGGGGCATAATACCCCTAATTTATACCGACACAAAATTAAGAAATAAAATCGAATTACACCTATATTATAAGTAGAAAAGTTCCTTTGTAAACCTCTCTAATCTCTTAATTCAGCAACCATGCGATACCCAAACCGATGTTACTGTATTTTGAAAACTCGTTGAAGGATATGTCATAGTATGCGTTTATGTGTAGCCGTGGTGTAACCTTATAATCCAGTCCAAACTCACTCATAAAGTTAAAGTGACTATCTTTCCCTGGTTTTGCCCAATCATCCTGTCTCTTTGAGTTATATCGATTATAGCTTTCTACGAAGAAACTCCACTTGTCAGTAGGTTGATAAGTGAGGTTTGCACCGAAGAAAAGGTCAGGACTTTCAGTGTCTCCATCCCATTCTCCTCCCATATCATATCCTAATGTGAGCTTACTACTCAGTTCGTTTTCGAACAATAGGTGTGCTAGGAAGCCTACATGCTTTGGCAGATAGTGGGCATGACTGCCCCCAGGGATGAGCACTGTACCCATAAAAGCGACCTTTGGAAATATCTTTCCACCCTCATAAACCTTGATTTTAGTACCAATAGAGGCATTGGCTATACCACCAAAATTACCGTCAGGTGTATGAGTAAGACATTCATCTATCTGCAATCTCACTTCTGCCTGTGGGGTTAATCCGAGTCGGAACATAGATGTGTTAATAGTGAAAGTATGTGCATGTTCACCGTTTCTTCTGTCCCATTCAAGTCCAATACCAGTCTCCCAGTCAATCTTTCCTTGAGGCATTATGCTGACACCTGTCGTTGCACCGGGTGCATCAGGCGAGAAATCCTCTGTCTCTTGTGCCATGGATTGAAGTGGGATGAGTGTGAGAAGTAGCAGATATAATGCTATTTTCAAGCTTTTTGTCTTAGAGGTCATTATTGTTCTGTTGCTTTGATAAAGAGATATAAACTCCAGAGTTTAAGATGATCCCTTATTGTTAATCTTCTATTAAATGGTTTTTTATCCTCGACAAAGATACGTAAACTTTACTTATAGTCTGTGTTTTTTCAAATGAAATATTATGAGTTGCGTTTTTTTCGTCATAAAGAAAAATGTTTCTTTTCGTTAAAATAACGCATGTTTTTCTGCTAAAGATATCCGTTTTCTTTGCTTTTTGGTATCGGTTGATGGTCGGATTTCATTTTTATTACTATCTTTGCAGACCCAATCCCTGATTTCGAGCAGGGTAATGTACATATATACTCATAATAAAATGGCTATGCTTTGCATAATATAAGATAGCAAGTTGTGCCCAAACTATTAAAACTAAGAATGAATCCAAGAAGCCTTTTTATGCTTATAGCGGTAAGCTTTAGCATGCTAACCACCGTCCAAGCACAGAATGAGAACTTCGATTTGGCTGGTCAACGGTCGGAAGTTCAGCTCGTAAACCCTGTTCCTGGGGAGAAAAGAGCCCATCAGGAGTTTGTTATTAACCCTACACCGCGTTATATGAGACTGACAGGTGAGGGGAGTGTAGATATAGGCAACGGCATCAAAGCTATTGTCCCGAAGGCTGATAGCTTGCATAATTATCTGGAAGACATGTACTTCCTGCCGATTCTCTGTAAGTGTTCAGATCTCTATTCGAAAGGTTTCCCGCTTGAAGCTACGTATGGAGAAGTACCCACAGAGCATGGTGTACAGAATGTTTCTGGTGCGTATAGTCTGAAGATCTCAAAGAGTGGCATTCAGATCATTGGTTATGATGATGCCGGAATCTTCTATGCTATCCAGACGTTAAGGCTGATTATGGATAATCCTGCTGCCAAAGATGGTAAGAGTCTGCCTTGTTTGGAAGTCGTGGATAGCCCCACATTCCCTTATCGTGGTGTTGTTGAAGGTTTCTATGGTACCCCATGGCCACACAAAGTTCGATTGTCTTTGATTGATTTCTATGGTAAGTACAAGCTTAATACCTATATATATGGTCCGAAAGACGACCCTTATCATAGTTCTCCCAACTGGCGATTACCTTATCCAGATGCTGAGAGAAAGAACATAAAGGAGTTAGTTGAAGCTTGCAGAAAGAACCGTGTAGATTTTGTTTGGGCTATTCATCCGGGTAAAGATATCAAGTGGAACGAAGAGGATTACCAGAATCTCGTACATAAATTTGAGCTTATGTATGCAGATGGAGTACGTTCGTTCGCTATATTCTTTGATGATATAGAAGGTGAAGGGACTAACCCTGAAAAGCAAGTTGAACTGTTGAACAGACTGACAGAGGAGTTTGTGAAACCTAAAGGTGATGTCTCTCCGCTTATTGTTTGTCCTACTGATTATTCAAAACTGTGGGCTAAAGCTGGTGAAGACGGACCTTTGAGTATCTATGGAAGGAAGCTCGACCCGTCTATTCGTGTCTTTTGGACAGGTGATGTCGTATGTAGTGACGTGACTAGAGCGACACTTGATTGGGTAAACAGCCGTATTAAACGTCCCGCTTTCTTCTGGTGGAACTATCCTGTGACCGACTATGTACGCAATCTTATGCTGCAAGGTCCGGTCTATGGCTTGGATACTTCGCTTACAAGTAAGGACATGTGTGGTTTCGTAAGTAACCCTATGGAGCATGGAGAAGCGTCAAAACTTGCACTTTACAGTGTAGCTGATTATTCCTGGAATGCTTCAGATTATAATCCTATTGACAGTTGGGAGCGTGGCTTAGAGGTTATGATGCCATGTATAAAGAGTGCCTATCGCACGTTTGCCATCCACTCTTCAGATACAGAAACGGGTTATCGCCGTGACGAATCATGGGAAACGGAGACCTTCCGTTTGGCAGATTACACACAGGAGAAGCGTGATAAGCTCTATAATGAGTTTGATAGTGTGGCTTTAGCACCAGCCGAAATAGAAGCTGGATGTACCGATTCACTGCTATTAGTAGAGCTACGTCCATGGTTAAAGGAGTTTGGTAAGCTTGGCGTACGTGGTCAGAATGCCATTGATCTCATGGATCTTTATCGTGCAGGTGGTGATAAACGGTTCTGGAATGCTTATGTAAAAAACTGTATGACGGCTGAAGACAGGAAGGAGTATGAAGCCCATAAGTCTGGAACTATGAAGCTACAACCTTTCTATGAGCAAGCTATGGCAGACCTTGCCGATGCTTTTTATGAACGATTGACGGGTGAGAAGGCTTTCAGATTGCAGGCTATTGGTACCTATCCGAATGTAAGAACGACACAAACCAACATGATGTTGGATGGTGATACTGCTACTTTCTATACTTCAGGGGTAAGTCAGAAGGTTGGAGATTGGGTCGGTGTGGCTCTTCCAGAGCTGACAATATTGCGTAAAGTACATATTCTTCAAGGGCGAAACTCAAAGGATGACACTGATTTCTTCGACCATGCAGCGTTAGAATACTCTGTTGATGGCAAGACATGGCAGCCACTTTTGGACGATTTGCGTAATCAGTATGACATACTATGGCGTGGAGACCCTGTTCAGGCACGTTACATCCGCCTGCGAAGACTTGATTCTGAACGCACGAACTGGGCATCTATCCGAGAGTTTTCAGTCTTCCCTGCGACTAAGAAGTCAGTCAATTATGCGAAAAACAGCAGTAATCCTGTTAATCTGGAAAAAGCTTTTGACCACCAGTTGACAACGTTCTTCCATAGTCCAGGTGCTTTCTCGTTCGATGTTCCAAAGAAAACTATATCCTGTACCTTGCTCTTGTCCGTACCAGAAGGAGGCAGTGTGGTCCTGCGTCAATATGATAAGCATAACAATGTAAGGTCAGAAACAACTACTACTGATTCTTTCATTAATCTTAATATAGTGAAAGGAGTAACTCATATTGGTGTGGTTGGTACGGCTGATGTTAATGAAATTATTCTGAAGGAGAAGCATTAAACGGTCCTATCTCATAGCAGATAAATTCTATTGGGATATGAATTCGAAACAAGGTAACGTACTCCTTTTGTAAGATAAATTCCTTGTTGGATTTTAAAAGGGCATCTTTTGCATTGTAAAAGGTGCCCTTTTGCGTTGCAAAAGATGCCCTTTTGATGTGTAAAAGACGCCCTTTTACATCGTAAAACATGCCCTTTTACAAACCCATTTGTAACTATTTGATTCTGTGTATGTTATAGAAGCGAAAAAAGACCCATTCCTTTCGTTTCATTCATCATTGTGTCTTTTTCTTTGTAAGATTGTTTTACTGTCGGTTATCTCCGTACTTTTATTTTTCTCTTTCTTTCTTTTTACATTATGAGACTTTGTGTAATCTTCAAAAGATCATCTTTTATGAAGAACTTTTTTATAGTATTTGAATTCAGTTTTCATACCTATTTATATAGTATAATAGTATAAGATAGAGCCAGATGTGTGTATCTTATCCCATGTGCTTTACCATAGATTCTGACCCAATAAGAATGTCAAAAAACGAGATATATTCCCTCTTTAATTGCATCCTCATTTATTAGGATAAGAAAAGCATCCTTATTTTAAGTCTAAATAACTGGACATTTTATTTAATTTACTTTGGCAAATCATTAAAATATAGTACATTTGCACCACATTCACCATGTAGAAATACCAACTTCTGGGTATTAACCTGAACGGAAACGAGGTACTCTATAAGCAAATTGTTGCTTTTAGTGAGTGTGAACTACGTAGAATTATAATTCTAACAGTTTAAATATTTAAAATCAAAACATTTATGTGGTTAATCAATTCATCTATTGGTAGAAAGGTGATTATGTCTGTTACAGGCATGGCTCTGATTCTATTCATGACGTTCCACTGCTGTATGAACCTTGTTGCGCTCTTCTCTGGAAAGGCTTACAACATGATTTGTGAGCTGTTAGGTGCCAACTGGTATGCTGTTTTGGCTACTGTAGGTCTTGGTGCTTTGGCAGTTTGTCACATTGTTTATGCATTCATTCTTACTGCACAGAACCGTCGCGCACGTGGAAATGAGCGCTATGCGGTTACAGAAAAGCCTGCAAGTGTAGAGTGGGCAAGCCAGAACATGCTGGTACTTGGTATCATCGTTCTGCTTGGTCTTGGTCTTCACTTCTTTAATTTCTGGTACAACATGATGTTTGCAGAGCTTACTGGCATCGCAGTGCCTCATCATCCAGCTGATGGTTTTGCTTACATTCAGGACACATTTGCTAATCCTGTATACGTAGTTCTCTACATTATCTGGATCTGTGCATTGTGGTTCCATCTCTCTCATGGGTTCTGGAGTGCTATGCAGACAGTAGGTATTAACGGTAAGGTGTGGTTCAACCGTTGGAAAACCATCGGTCTTGTTTACGTTACGCTGTTGATGCTTGGCTTCTTCGTAGTCGTTATTGCATTCGCATTCGGTTGTGCACCAAGCCTTCATTGTGCTGCATAAGTAAGTATCTTAATTGAAAATTTAATTCAAAACAATCATGACTAAGACATTAGATTCCAGAATACCAGAAGGACCAGTAGCTGAGAAATGGACCAATTATAAGGCTCATCAGCGCTTGGTTAACCCAAAGAATAAACTGAAATTAGACGTTATCGTTGTCGGAACAGGTCTGGCTGGTGCCAGTGCTGCAGCATCTCTTGGTGAGATGGGCTTCAACGTTTTGAACTTCTGTATCCAAGATTCACCACGTCGTGCACACTCTATTGCTGCACAGGGTGGTATCAATGCTGCCAAGAACTATCAGAATGACGGTGACTCTGTTTACCGTTTGTTCTATGATACAGTGAAGGGTGGCGACTATCGTGCACGTGAAGCAAACGTTTATCGTTTGGCAGAAGTGTCTAACGACATCATCGATCAGTGTGTAGCACAGGGCGTTCCATTCGCTCGTGAGTATGGTGGTATGTTGGCAAACCGTTCCTTTGGTGGTGCACAGGTAAGCCGTACATTCTATGCTAAGGGACAAACTGGTCAGCAGTTGCTGCTTGGTGCTTACTCATCATTGAGTGCTCAGATCCAAACTGGTAAGGTTAAGCTCTATACTCGTTATGAGATGGAGGATGTAGTTATCGTTGATGGCCATGCACGTGGTATCATTGCAAAGAACCTTGTGACTGGTAAATTGGAGCGTTTCACTGCAAATGCTGTTGTAATCGCTACTGGTGGATATGGCAATACTTACTTCCTTTCAACTAATGCAATGGGCTGTAACTGTACAGCTGCTGTTCAGTGCTATCGTAAGGGAGCATATATGGCAAACCCATCATACGTTCAGATTCACCCAACTTGTATCCCTGTACATGGTGACAAGCAGTCAAAGCTGACGCTTATGTCAGAGTCTTTGCGTAATGATGGCCGTATCTGGGTTCCAAAGAAGCTCGAAGATGCTAAAGCTTTACAAGCTGGAACAAAGAAAGGATCAGACATTCCAGAGGAAGATCGCGACTATTACTTGGAGCGTCGTTACCCTGCGTTCGGTAATCTTGTGCCTCGTGACGTTGCTTCACGTGCTGCTAAGGAGCGTTGTGATAAGGGATTCGGTGTTAATAACACTGGTTTGGCTGTGTTCTTGGACTTCTCTGAGTCTATCAACCGCCTCGGTCTTGACACTATTCTTCAGCGTTATGGTAACCTCTTTGATATGTATGAGGAGATCACTGACGTCAATCCAGGCGAAGTTGCTAATGAGATTAATGGCGTGAAGTACTACAATCCAATGATGATCTTCCCTGCTATCCACTACACAATGGGTGGTATCTGGGTTGACTATGAGTTGATGACAACTATTCCAGGTCTGTTCTCAATCGGTGAATGTAACTTCTCAGATCACGGAGCCAACCGTTTAGGTGCCTCAGCATTGATGCAGGGCTTGGCAGATGGTTACTTTGTACTGCCTTATACGATTCAGAATTATCTCGCAGACCAGGCTCTTTGGGGCAAAGTTCCTACTGATCGTCCTGAATTTGATGAGGCTGAAAAGGCTGTTAATGCAGAGATTGATCGCTTGATGGGTATCCATGGTAAGCGTTCTGTTGACTCTATCCACAAGGAACTCGGCCATATTATGTGGGAATACGTAGGTATGGGTCGTACTAAGGAAGGCCTTGAGGAAGGTTTGAAGCAGTTGAAGGCTCTTCGTGAGGAGTTCAATACCAACCTCTTTATCCCTGGTAAGAAGGAAGGATTGAACATTGAGCTTGATAAAGCCATCCATCTTCGTGACTTCATCCTTATGGGTGAGCTTGTAGCTTACGATGCTCTGCACCGTGAAGAGAGCTGTGGTGGTCACTTCCGTGAGGAGCATCAGACTGAAGAAGGTGAGGCTAAGCGTGACGATGAGCACTTCTTCTATGTTGGCTGCTGGGAGTATCAGGGTGATGATAACAAGACTCCAGAGCTTATCAAGGAGCCTCTTGAGTATGAGGCAATCAAGGTACAAACACGTAACTATAAGAATTAATAAAGATGGCAAGAAATATATCATTCACAATTAAGTATTGGAAGCAGAACGGTCCACAGGATCAGGGCCACTTCGATACACATGAGATGAAGAACATCCCAGACGATACCTCATTCCTTGAGATGCTTGATATCCTCAATGAGGAACTCATTGAGGCTGGTGATGAGCCTTTCGTCTTCGATCATGACTGCCGCGAAGGTATCTGCGGTATGTGCTCACTCTATATCAATGGTACTCCACATGGTAAGACTGAGCGTGGTGCAACGACCTGTCAGCTTTACATGCGTCGTTTCAATGATGGTGATGTCATCACTGTTGAGCCATGGCGTTCAGCTGGTTTCCCTGTTATCAAGGATTGTATGGTAGATCGTACAGCTTTCGATAAGATTATTCAGGCTGGTGGTTATACTACCATTCGTACTGGTCAGGCACAGGATGCAAATGCTATTCTTATCCCTAAGGATAATGCTGATGAGGCTATGGACTGTGCAACATGTATCGGTTGTGGTGCTTGTGTAGCAGCTTGTAAGAATGGTTCAGCTATGCTTTTCGTTTCATCTAAGGTGAGTCAGCTGGCTCTTCTGCCACAAGGTAGACCTGAAGCAGCCAAGCGTGCTAAGGCAATGGTTGCAAAGATGGATGAAGTTGGCTTTGGTAACTGTACCAATACACGTGCTTGTGAGGCTGTATGTCCTAAGAATGAGAAGATCGCAAACATTGCTCGTTTGAACCGCGAGTTCATCAAAGCTAAGTTTGCTGACTAAGGTTTATGGTGTTGACAGTGGTCGTTGAGACTTCAGTCATGAACATGATATAATTTGAAAGTCCCGTGACTCCAAAGCGAGTCACGGGACTTTTTGTAATAATAAATCATCACTTGCAAAACAATAGGTGCTCTTTTGCATTCTAAAAGGTGCCCTTTTGCATGGTAAAAGATGCCCTTTTGCTGTGTAAAAGGGCACCTTTTGAAGCGTAAAAGACGCCCTTTTACTTTGCTGTTTATAACAGGTTGATTCCTTGTTAGTTACAAACTCACCTGAAAAGCATTTTCTATTGATTTTTGAATGATTATGGTTTGTCTTTTTGTAAAGATATTTTTAAAGATTAGAAAACTATAATCTCATTTGCAGGTGAATCATGATTTCTCTGTTGCGCAGGGGTAGGGTAGATGTGAAGGTGTTTATCCCTGTGTATTGCGTTGTGATATAAGATGTAGAGTTTAGCAGGTTTGTGACTGTTAATCCAGCCTCCCACACCTTGTTAATCTTGTAGTTTAGGTTTGCATCCAGCAGTCCACATGTGTGGTAATGACCGTCTGTAACCTCGTTTGTGAGGTTATAGAACTTAATCTTTAGCTCTGTATTCTTAGTCGGGAAGAGATAAAGAGCGGCATTGGTGATGTATGATGAAAGAACATCCGACCGGTGGATACTACTCCGTTCCCAGTAGTAGTTCGCTGTAATGGCAGCAGATAAGCGCAACCATGATAGCTTCTGGAAGCTTGTACTAAGCCCAGCCGTGGCATGATGGGAGTGATTTTGAGCCATTTCTCCAGACTGTGCGATAAGGAAATCGGTCTTTTCATACGCCATATCTGCCTTTATCGATAATCCTATAGAGGTGAAAGTCTTGTCAATCATGGCATTCGTGCGTATGTTATGTCTATGGTTATTGCCTTTTATCCAATGCATTGTCGTCAATGAGTCATTATAGTCGAAGTTACTGAAAGCCTCTGCTTTGGTGTCCGAATAAGCTACGGAAAGATTGCCAAAGAGCATTGTTACAAGGTTGCGGTAGCGAAGGTGAAGTGCGGAATATAGTCGTGTAGACTTGTAGATATCATTCCCTGTCACCTGTATGGTTCTGTATCCTGTCCTCAGCGGGGACAAAGCATAGAAGCCGAGTGCGTTATCTCCTGTAGATAAGGATGCAGAAAGAGTTATATTTAACTTGTCGTTCACAGTCTGTCGGATGTTCAGGTTCGGTTCAAATGCCATGAAGCTGCGTGTTGCCAGCTTGCCATCGTTCTTAGCAAGACTAACTCTTGTCCATTCCATCGGCAGTTCTGCGCTTATATAACTTCTCCTTCCGTACGTCCATGTGTAGCCTGGTGTGGCTTTCATCTTGAATGTTCGGTGATGAATATCACTGCTATAGTTGTAAGTATTGTCCTTGTAATAAGCCTGTAATGACAGGTCTAAGTCATTTCCCAGTACGGGGATGGAGGTTGTAATGACGTTACGTGTCATCGCAGAGCGTGTGATGAACCGTTCGAAAGTATTGTATAAAGCCCGTGTATCAGATGCTGTTTCCAGCTCTTCTTTGCAGTCTGAATATCTGATAAGTGAACGAATCTGCAACAGACTTTGTCCTATTCGGAAGAAAGATGAAAGATAGTTTTTCACATATGACGGTCGAATGCGGTTTTGTTCCGTAATGTTTGTTCCGTTTGTTGTCATCTGACTGAAAGCCGACTGCCGTCCAAGTGAATAGCTTAGCTCGTCGGAGAGGAATCTCTTTTGACTGTTTTCTTCATATTTCAGTGTAGGAATAAGTCTGAGTGTGTGTTGTTTCAACCATTCGGAGGTCTCTAAAGTCAATGGCGTCAGCCCCCCATAGTAGCTGCTTGTTGCGTGATTGTATTCTGCATGGTCCTCATATAGAAGTACATTGCTGCGTAATGTTGCGTCCTTCGATAGTGAAATGATCGTGTTTAGTCCCGTACTGATCGACTTGTTATGCAGGTATCGTTCCTGAGGAAGCTCCTCTTGCGCTATGTCTCCTGACAAAACACCTTGTGGAAGAGGCTCAAAGGCATCCAGTTCATAGACGTTGAGCCGCTCGTTAGTCTCGCTTGAGAGGTCTTTTCCCGTGTTGTTCATTTTGGCAGAGACGAGCATTTGCGAGTTTTTCATGATCTGTGTGAGGAACAACTGGTTGTCCCATACCTTCATTCTCGTGTCTATTCCGCCTTTTATCTCACCAAAGGGACGTGCCCAGTGACCCTTGTCGAGCTTGATGTTCAGTGCTGCCGACTCCGAGGGTTTGCGTTCTTGCAATAGTTTTATGGGCTGATGATCCTCCATAACCTCTACATCCCGTACCGCATTTACGGGCATGTTGCGTGTAGCTTGGGTGTAGTTGTCGCCCATCAAGTCCTGCCCTTCAATATAAAAACGGTTGATAGCACGCCCTTGATAAGACACACTTCCGTTCTCAGCAACCTTTATTCCCGGTAGTTTCTTCAGCACATCTTCCAGGTGCCTGTCACCCTTTTGCAGAAAGGAGCCGACGTTATACACCAGTGTGTCACCTTGTTTCCTTATCGGCGGGAGCTTTACGATGACCTCTTTTAGCTGCACTTGTTTGGGTGCAAGAAGCACTATGATGGGCTGATTGGCTTGCCCTTGTATGTTGTTGACACTTATTTTACGTTTGCCGTAACCTATCAATGAGAAAGTCAAGATGTCCTCTTGCTGCGCAGAAAGACTGATATGCCCCTCTCTGTCAGCAACCTTGAAGCTCTGCAACTTACCCGTTGCGTTCATGACACGGCACATAGCGTCAGCCAACGGTTGGTAGGTAGCAGAGTCTCTGACCTCTATCGTCAGCTTCTTCATGGCTATCTCGTTCTGTGAAAGGACAGAGATACACATGAAAGAAAGAAAAAACAAGAATAGAATCTTCCGCAAGTTGTTATTCCAGTTCTATAGGATTATACGGCTTAGCGTTCACAGTTGCAGAGACATCTCCTGATACTGTAACTGTCCCATCACCTGTTAAGGCTTTCAATGGGTCATTACATGTGTTCTTATACATCTGTCGAATGGCTTTTCTGGAACTCTTAATCACCTCGTTATTGTCATATATATAAATAGGTGCATAGCCCTTTACCTTCTGCAATCCAGTCAGAGTAAAGACGAAATTGTCCTGTGTGTCCTGCACTTTAAAGATGAGTCCTGGTAGTCCATTGAACTTATATGGACCGTAAGGAAGCTCCATTTCGGGTGCGTACCATGCTATATAATCACGTCCAAAGAGATGTGTCTTGGCCTTCTGACAGGTATATCCAGCAATGATACTGTCTCCTTCCATCAGTTCCCACTTAAGTTCTGGTATCGGTTCTTCGTACTGATACCTCTGAATTCCACCTGCCTTGCGTTGTATTATTTCGGTCCTTTGCTTTCTGTTTTGTAGGATAAGTTCCTTCAGTCCCATGCTTTTTAATGCAGTAATCAGCTTTGGTCCAGAGGCAGTAGGAGTTGTTTCTCCCCTTGCAATAGATGCAGAAATGGAGTCAAAAGCCAACAATCCGTAGTCCGTAAACAGGTTATATTGGTTGCCAACCCTTAGGATTGTGGTTGCAGTTCGCTTGACATTAGGGTACTTTGCATCTTTAGCATACTTGAATTCATAGGTAATCTGATACTGAGCAGCTTCATATTGAACAGTTTTTGTAGTATCCCATTTACCTTTAAGTTGGGAAAAATCAATTGTTTGTGCTTGTGAAAATATAGCACAAAGTGATAATAGTAATAATAAGATGGTACCCTTTCTCATAGTTGTTGTCTTTATTCTATAGGTTAGTTTCTACTTTGCAAAGATATGGAAAACTATCAGTAATGCAAAAAAAATATAACTTTTATGTCAATTAGTATTGTTATTTCGTTCTGTATCTTTTCCTTTTTGTTCGTGAATCGGCATATTAAACAACACATTTCCTGCCTTTTCTCGATTTTTTTTACTAAATTTGCTGCCTGACATAAGAAGTTTATTAAAACCTACTAAGTACTAATGAGCGAAAAGATCATTCCATCTAACGAGCCTGCACAGGCAGCAAGCGAACCTATAAAGGCAAGTTATACAGAATATACAGTCATTCCTTCACAAGGATATTGTCAGTTTGTTAAATGCAAAAAGGGCGACCAACCCGTTGTTCTGAAGGGCTTAAAAGAAGCCTATCGGGAGCGTGTGTTGTTGCGTAACGCACTGAAACGTGAGTTTAAACAGTGCCAACGACTGAATCATCCAGGCATTGTTCGTTATCAAGGACTGGTTGATGTTGAGGGGTATGGGCTCTGTATTGAAGAAGAATACGTGGATGGACGCACCTTACAGGCGTATCTGAAGGAGTCACATACGGACGACGAGAAGATAACCATTGTCAATCAGATTGCTGATGCACTGCGTTATGCACATCAGCAAGGCGTTGCACATCGCAATCTTAAGCCTTCAAACATCCTTATCACCAAGCAAGGAGACCACGTAAAGTTAATAGATTTCAATGTACTTTCATTGGATGACGTGAAGCCAACGGCTGATACTACTCGCTTTATGGCGCCCGAATTGAAGGATGAAACCATGACTGCAGATGGTACAGCGGACATTTATTCACTCGGAACCATTATGAAAGTGATGGGATTAACGCTGGCTTACAGTGAGGTTATCAAGCGTTGTTGTGCCTTCAAGCGCAGTGATCGTTATTCAGACATTGATGATTTCCTGGCTGACTTCAATCATGATGGGTCATCATTCTCTATGCCTAAGATCGGAAAGGGAACAGTTGTTATAGGTCTTATAGCAGTTGTCGTAATTGCTTTGGCTGCTTTGGCATATAATTATGGTGGTGCATTGGTTGATCAAGTAGGTAAGATTGACGTTACATCCATCTTTAAGTCAGATGCAGAAACAGCTCCAGAAGACACTGCAACGGTAAAGTCTGTGGAGCAAAACAACAATGAAACTGTTGCTGATGAGGCTCCTGCAACAGGTAAACTCGCCTTTATGAACACGATGAAGCCTGCTCTTTACAAGGACCTTGACCGCCTTTTTGCAAAGCATTCGGACGATAGAGCGAAGCTGAACAGGGCTATTAAGGTCTACTATCGTGGTCTTATTCAAGCCAATGACACGCTTGACAATGAGCAACGTGCCGAACTTGACCGTGTCTTTGGCAATTATGTGAAGCAGAAGAAAGCTGCGTTGAAATAATGATTGAACAGAGTTGAAATAGTATTTTACCTTGAGTAAACATACAGTTTGGCTCGTTTGTTTATGACATCTATATGAAACAGGGGCAGACTCTGTACTTTCTTTCAACCTTGATGGCATGTGAAGAAAGACAGAATCTGCCCTTGTCTGGTTAAAAATATGACGAAAAGAATCTTGTATATAATGCTTGTAGCTCAACTGTTTGTGGGAGTTTTACAAGCTCAAAAGCCTGTGCAGAACCGCCGACAGGCTGCTGGTCAGTCGATGGAACGGCAAGGGTTGGTAAATATAAAGCATGTAGGACCTTCCATAAAGGTGGCTTTGATGTATGCACGTACTGATAATTTCTGTCATCGTATGCTCTATCATGACCTGCGTGATGCCTATGTTCTGCCAGCATGTGCTGATGCTTTGCGCAAGGCACAGGCTGAGTTGAAACGCCGAAGACCCGACTTGAGCCTTTGTATCTTTGATGCTACACGCCCTATGAGTGTACAACAAACGATGTGGGATGCCGTCAAGAACACCCCACAATACTTCTATGTATCCAATCCTGCACATGGTGGAGGAATGCATAACTATGGTATGGCGGTTGATATCAGTATCTGTAAGGCCTCATGGAATGATGCTTCGTGGCGTGAAGGAGCTGCAAAATGCCATATAGACACGATACCTATGGGGGTGAAAGTTGATCACATGGGTATTGAAAGTCATATTGATAAGGAGCAGGAGTTGGTTTCTCGTGGTATGATATCTCGTGAAGCGCTGAACAATCGTAGGCTCTTGCGTGAAGTGATGAGGACTGCAGGCTTCATGCCCTTGCGTACTGAATGGTGGCATTTCAACCTTCGTACGAGGGAATGGGCAAAGAAAAACCTGAAAGTAGTAAGGTAAATGCTTCGTGTCTGACCCTCCATCTGAAAGGAGAAGGGAGTGAATAGGCTCATTCGTTATGGTTAGATGATAGTTGAAAGTGGTATAAGATAGAGTTGAAAGATGGTAAAAAAGCAAGGAGATAGTCTGCAGCAGGAAGAGTTCCCATTGCCGAAATACGTGCAAGAGACCCTGAGTAAGCATAATATTTCACTCTCCCCAACATTCGGAATGGGCAAGGTGGAAGGTGCGTTACTTGATACTTTAGCCTTTCAATCCCACCGTTATCCTGATGTTGACATGCCTTATTTGCTGAATCAGATAGCCGGATGGCAGACAGCAAAGGCTAAGTTACCAACGTGGGCTGCCAATGAAGACATCATCTATCCACCCCATCTGTCTATGGAACAATGCTCCAGTGAACAGACGGCAGACTATAAGTTGCAGCTTGCAGCTCGTTTGTTAACCACAGCAACGGGAGTTAACGCTGCTTCACATGCTCTATCCCAGATTGTACCAGGGAGTCTACTCGTTGATTTAACAGGTGGCTTTGGTGTTGACTCTTCCTTTATCTCACGTTGTTTCGAGCGTGCAGTCTATGTTGAACAACAGGAAAAACTCTGTGAAGTGGCTCAACATAACTTTCAGGTTTTGGGCTTGTCGCAGGTTGAGGTGGTGCATGCCGACAGCACGGAATACCTCCATTCACTTTCTCATGCTACACTGATATATCTTGATCCAGCCCGTCGGAATGAGCAAGGGGGCAAGACCGTGCTGATAAATGACTGTACACCAGATGTCATAACATTAGAGTCGGAACTCTTAGAGAAGGCAGATACCGTCATGATAAAGCTCTCACCCATGCTTGATTGGCACCGTGCAGTAGATGAACTCAACCGTATTGGAGATGTTGTTCGTGAGGTTCACATCGTCTCAGTGCGCAATGAGTGTAAGGAACTCCTCATCATTATCAAGCAAAAGAGTAACGACGGAGAAGCAGAACCTTTACGAATAGTATGTGTGAATGATGGTAATGCTATCTCTTATGCAGCTTTGGAAGCAAAGGATATGCAGCAGAAAGTAATTGCATCACCTCCTGTTGCGGGGCAATTTCTCTATGAACCGAATGCTTCTTTGATGAAATCAGGGTGCTTTGCATTGCTGACTGAGCGTTATGATGTCGCAGCTGTCGATGTAAACTCTCATCTTTTCGTCTCTGAAACACTTACGACAGACTTCCCCGGGCGCAGTTTTGAGATAACAGCTGTATCCTCTTTTAATAAGAAAGAAGTAAGAAGAACACTCTCAGGTATCACGAAAGCAAATATAGCAGTACGCAATTTCCCTATGAGTGTGGCTGATTTACGCAAACGATTGAAGCTAAAAGAGGGAGGAAATGTGTATCTTTTTGCAACGACAGATGCCTTAGGCAATCATCTTTTGTTGGTTTGCAGGAAGGTATAAAAAGCTCAATCGCAGACTTGCCCATGATATTCTTGTTAATTTTTAATATACTTTTGCAATAGTGAGCAGGTTTGTTTATCTTTGCAGATATTATGAAAAAGAAGCTTCTAATGACCTAAAAAAGAAAAGATATACGACAAATATTTACCCATAAAACCTATAAAACGAATGAAAAGTTATTTCAAAATGATCTTCGCAGTAGCGTTGATTGGTTTCTCAACATCAGCTAATGCCATTGACCGTCACAGTCTTGCACAGTATGCAGCATCGCTAAAAGGACTGAAAAAGGAACAGCTTAAGGCTGCTTTATATGATATTATGAAGCAGAAAACAGTGCTCGTTTATGGTGGAAAACCGAAAGGAACGTGGTATGGATTCTGGTATTCTGACCGTGATACGGCGACAAATGAGTGTTATAACCGCTACAGTGACAAGAAGTTCTACTTTGGAAATAAGAACGATGGAAAAGCTATTGCGGGTATGAACATTGAACATTCTTTCCCTAAAAGCTGGTGGGGTAGTGTTGAGAATGATGCCTGGCGTGACCTGTATAACCTCTATCCATCCGATTCTAAGGCCAATAGTGAAAAGAGTAACTATGTTATGGGCGTCGTAGTCAACGCGAAAAGTCAGTCAGGTGCAGGCTATGACAAAGTAGGAACAGGCTATGCTGATGGTCAGCTCGTCAAGATGTGGGAGCCAGGAGACCGCTTTAAAGGTGAGTTCTCACGTAGTTATATGTACATGGCAACCACTTATCAAGACCTGAGCTTCGGCTCTGAAGGAGCAAAACAGTTGCAAACAGGAGCCTATCCAACGCTCAAGAAGTGGGCATCCGATCTCTTCCGCCAATGGAGTAAGCGTGATCGTGTAGATAATCAGGAGATCAATCGTAACAATGCCATTGCTAAACTCCAGCACAATCGTAATCTTTTCATTGATTATCCCAACCTTGCAGAGTACGTATGGGGCGACAGTATGGACGTTGCCTTCGACCCAGATATGTCAATAACAACCGCTTCTGATGATAGTCGTTATATTGGTGTTATTGTTCCTGAAGACCCTATTACACCTGAAGACCCTAAGGTTACTCCACAGAACGTTACCTTTGTGAAGACTACAACAGCCCCTGTAACTGACAAACGATAACTCCTTGTTGCCAGTGTTGATGGTAAGTTCTTTGCAGGAAAGACGGTTCAAGGGACAAAGAAGTATGACTACTTACATTGCTCTCCAGTGACCGATAATACAGGGAAGATCACCGTTTCTGATGATAATCTGTACTTTACATTCGAGCAGGAAGCAGGTGGATATTACATCAAAGACGGTAAAGGACGTTATTTTTACCAAGATGGTGTGCATGCAAACTTCAATGTTGTCAAGTCAAAGGATAAGGCAACAGTATGGACAATAACTCCAAATGCTAACGGAACATTCTTGATTAAAAGCCCAGATGGTCATGTTGTGCAATATTCTAAGAAGTATAAATCCTATGGAGCATACAAGACTGCGAACGCAAACGATGTCTATCCAATGCTCTATATGGAGGATCCTACACTGGGAATTATGACAATAGAGACTGTAAAAGATGATGGTGGAGCTGTTTATAACCTACAAGGTGTTCGCATGCCAGACGGAGTTAAACTCCAACCGGGTATCTATGTACGCAGTGGAAAGAAGTTCTTTGTGAGATAATCAATAGCCATCAGTGGACTAATAGCTAATGAAGGCTTTATAATTCCTTGATAAAATAGGAATTATAAAGCCTTCTTTTTTATAGCTGTTGATGATGTTCCGCAAATGTGTTGAGGGTAAACACGTATGGAGTTGACGCCTAGCACGTGTGGAGTTGACGCTTAGCACAACGTGTGTTGGTGCTTAGCACCACATGTGCGGACGCCTAGCACAAACTCTTTTTACTGTCGATTGAACGGTTGATGGTCAATAAAGTACAGTCTAAATTTGTCCATATACCTTTTTTTTAGTACTTTTGCACGTTTAAGAATAGATACATAACGAATTAAAAATAGCAAATGTCATCAGTTCAGATAAAGAGAGTAGAGACCAAGAAAGACCTCAAGGCTTTCATAGAATTTCATTATGATCTCTACGAAGGTAATCCTTATGATGTGCCAAATCTCTACAGTGACGAATGGAATACGCTCTCGAAAGACAAGAATGCAGCCTTTGACTTTTGTGAAGCAGAGTACTTTCTTGCCTTGAAAGATGGTAAGGTGGTGGGTCGTGTGGCTGCCATTATCAATCATAGAGCCAACGAAAAGTGGCAAAAGAAAGACGTTCGTTTCGGTTGGATAGACTTCATTGACGATATAGAAGTGTCAAGTGCCTTGCTTACTGCTGTAAAACAGTACGGCAAAGAGAAAGGAATGGAAGATATTGTCGGCCCATTAGGCTTCACGGATATGGACCCAGAAGGTATGCTAACATGGGGTTTTGATAAACTCGGAACGATGGCTACCAGTTACAACTACGAGTATTATCCAAAGCATATGGAGCAACTCGGGGGATGGGAGAAAGACAATGACTATGTGGAGTATTATCTTGTGGTACCAGAGAAGATACCAGAGAAGTATACGAAGATAGCCGAAATGGTTGAGAGTCGATACAATCTTCATGCACGGAAGTTGACCAAAGAAGATATCTTTGACGAAGGATACGGAAAGAAACTCTTTGAAGTGGTGAATAAAACCTATTCCCATTTGTATGGATTCTCCGACTTGAGCGACCGTCAGATAGACCAGTATATCAAGATGTACTTCCCATTTGCCGACTTAGATCTTGTCACTGTCATTGAAGATGGTAATAAGAATAATGAGATTGTGGGCATCGCTATCACCATACCTTCACTGAGTCGGGCACTGCAGAAGTGCCGTCGTGGTAGGTTATTCCCGTTTGGTTGGTGGCATATCTTACGTGCAATAAAGTTCCATAAGACTGAGGCTGTAGACCTTCTGCTTATAGGTGTGTTGCCGGAATACCGCTCAAAGGGAGCAAATGCATTGATCTTTACGGATCTTATCCCACGTTATGTCAAGTATGGTTTCAAGTGGGGAGAGACACAAGTGGAGATGGAAACGAACGAAAGTGTACAGAGTCAGTGGGGTCCTTTAGACCCAATTAACCACAAGCGGAGACGCTGCTACAGAAAAAAGATTGATCTATAACGCTGGATGATGTGGGGACAGACGCCCTCGTCTGTCCGTAAACTCTTTATTAATAGTGGCAGACGAGGGCGTCTATCGCTACTGATAAGTTAATATGGACGAAACAATTAAACCCGTAGAATATACAGATGATAACATCCGACACCTATCGGATATGGAGCATGTGCGTACCCGTCCAGGTATGTACATTGGTCGTTTAGGTGATGGAAAACTGCCAGAGGATGGTATTTATGTGCTCTTGAAGGAGGTTATCGACAACTCTATCGATGAGTTTAAGATGAATGCTGGCGACCGAATAGAGATAGATGTAGAAGATAATCTGCGTGTTAGTGTGCGCGACTATGGGCGTGGTATTCCGCAAGGAAAGCTTGTTGAGGCTGTATCAGTACTGAATACGGGTGGTAAGTATGACTCAAAAGCATTTAAAAAGAGCGTTGGTCTGAACGGAGTCGGTGTGAAAGCAGTTAACGCTCTTAGCTCACATTTCGAGGTAAAGAGCTTCCGTGACGGAAAAGTACGGGCTTTGTCATTCGAGAAAGGTAATCTTCAGAGTGACAAAACATCGAAGTCAACAGACGAAAACGGTACGTATATTTACTTTGAACCAGACAACACGCTCTTCAAGAACTACTCTTTCCATGATGATATCGTGGAGGAAATGCTCCGTAACTATACCTATCTGAATACAGGACTTACCATAATGTACAACGGAAGGCGCATTCTTAGCCGCCATGGATTGAAGGATTTGCTGATAGATAACATGACTGTAGATCCTCTTTACCCTATTGTACATATGAAAGGGGAAGATATTGAGATTGCTTTCACCCATACAAACCAGTATGGAGAGGAGTATTATTCGTTCGTAAATGGGCAACATACAACACAAGGGGGTACACATCAGACTGCTTTTAAGGAACATATAGCCAAGACTATCAAGGAATTCTTTGGTAAATATGAGTATGGTGACATCCGAAACGGTATCGTTGCAGCCATAGCTGTTAATGTTGAGGAGCCTGTTTTTGAGTCTCAGACGAAGATAAAGCTTGGTTCTACACAGATGTCTCCTGATGGTGAGACCATTAATAAGTATGTTGGAGACTTCATAAAGACGAATATCGACAACTATCTCCACATCCATAAGGAGGATTTTACGGATATATTAGAGAATAAAATCAAGGAGACTGAACGCGAAAGAAAGGCTATGGCGGGTGTAACTAAGCTCGCTCGAGAGCGTGCAAAGAAGGCAAATCTGCACAATCGTAAGCTTCGTGACTGTCGCGTGCACTACTGTGATGTGAAGAATGACCGTAAAGAGGAGAGCTCTATCTTCATAACTGAGGGTGATTCTGCCAGTGGAAGTATCACAAAGAGTCGTGATGTGAATACACAAGCTGTGTTTTCTTTGCGTGGAAAGCCCCTTAATTCGTTTGGACTTACAAAGAAAGTCGTTTATGAGAATGAGGAGTTCAACCTTCTTCAGGCAGCTCTTGATATTGAAGATGGTTTGGATTCACTTCGCTATAATAAAGTGATTGTGGCAACAGATGCCGATGTTGACGGTATGCACATCCGTCTGTTGATCATCACTTTCTTCTTACAATTCTTTCCAGAGTTGATAAAGAAGGGACATGTCTACGTCCTTCAGACACCTCTTTTCCGTGTTCGTAACCGTCGAACAAAGATAAAGAACAAGCAAGTCATTGCTGATGCTGATGCAAATAGGGCAAAGAATGAGAAGAAAAACGACTTCATTACACGTTATTGTTACTCTGAAGAGGAACGCTTAGCAGCGATTAATGACCTTGGACCAGAGCCTGAAATCACTCGATTCAAGGGTCTTGGAGAGATCTCTCCAGATGAGTTTGCCCACTTCATAGGTCCCGATATGCGTTTGGAACAGGTCACTCTGCACAAGAATGACCAAGTTGCGAAGCTCTTGGAGTACTATATGGGAAAGAATACGATGGAACGTCAGAACTTCATCATTGACAATTTGGTTATTGAAGAAGACTTACCTGAAGAAGAGAATTAAGGAAATTGGGAGTGTTTCTCAGCCTGTAGAAATAAAGAAATAAGGTAGTTTATTGTATTCATGGTGTGGTTTCTCGTCTGAGAACCATATAATGAAAATATTAGAAAAGGAATAATCATCATTATGAAAAAATATGTTTATTGTTTAATCTTCAGCCTTTTTACCTTCCTACCATTGTCAGCTCAGCTGAAAATAAACTTCGGAGGTGACTCACCATTGCGTAAACTGCAGATGGCGGAGATGGCTATTACGAACTTTTATGTGGACTCTGTGAATGAACAGAAGCTGACTGAAGATGCCATAAGGGGAATGTTAGAGAAGCTCGATCCGCACTCTACCTACACAGATGCGAAGGAAACGAAGGCTATGAATGAACCTTTGCAAGGTGATTTCGAAGGTATTGGGGTGCAATTCAATATGATTGGCGATACTTTAGTTGTCATTCAGCCTGTAGTCAATGGTCCTTCTGAGAAGGTTGGTATACTTGCTGGTGACCGTATTGTGACGGTTAACGACTCAGTTATCGCTGGTGTGAAGATGCCTCGTATAGATATCATGAAGCGTTTACGCGGAAAGAAAGGCTCAAAGGTGAAGTTAGGCATCATGCGTCGTGGTGTAAAAGGTATGCTTACCTTTGTTGTTACACGCGCAAAGATCCCTGTTCATACGCTCAATGCTGCTTATATGATTCGTCCAGGCATAGGCTATGTACGCTTAGAGAGCTTCGGAATGAAGACCTATGATGAGTTTATGACAGCTGTAGACTCGTTGAAGAAGAAAGGAATGAAGAGCCTTATCCTCGATCTTCAGGACAATGGAGGTGGTTATCTACAGTCTGCTGTCCAGATAGCCAATGAGTTTTTGCATGACAATGACATGATAGTATATACTGAAGGACGCCGTGTTGCCCGTCAAAACTATAAGGCTATTGGTAACGGACGCCTGCAGAATGTGAAGGTTTATGTGCTTGTTAATGAGTTCTCAGCGTCAGCTGCAGAGATTGTTACAGGTGCTATACAGGATAATGACCGTGGTACAGTCATTGGAAGGCGCACCTTTGGTAAGGGACTTGTACAGCGTCCGTTTGACTTCCCTGATGGAAGTATGATTCGTTTGACCATTGCTCATTACTATACACCAAGTGGTCGGTGTATTCAGAAGCCTTATAAGAAAGGTGATTTGAAGGACTATGAGATGGATTTGGAGAACCGTTTGAAGCATGGAGAGCTAACAAATCCGGACAGTATCCACTTCTCTGACTCCCTGAAGTATTATACTTTGCACAAGCATCGTGTGGTTTATGGTGGTGGAGGTATCATGCCTGACTACTTCGTTCCGCTTGATACGATGAAGTTCACACGTTTCCATCGTCAGCTTGCAGCGAAGAATATCATCATTGATGCCTATCTGAAGTATGCTGATGCAAACCGTAAGGCATTGAAAGCACAGTATAAGTCATTTGATGTCTTCAATAAGTCATACAGTGTTCCACAGTCTTTGATAGACACAATCATAGCTGAAGGAAAGAAACAGAAGGTAGAACTGAAGGACGCCGCAGAACTAAAGGCAAGTCTTCCTTACCTCCGTACACAGCTAAAGGCTCTCGTTGCCCGTGACTTATGGGATATGAATGAGTATTTCCGTGTATGGAATGAACAGAGTGAGATTGTCAATAAGGCTGTTGACCTTGCTGTCTCAGGCTCGAAGTAACAAACAATAATTCACTAAAAAGGCTCCGTTTCTCGTATGAAACGGAGCCTTTTTAGTTTCTGTATACTACAGTCTAATGTAAGGAATATTCACAAGTGATTTTCAATAGGTGCTCTTTTGCATTCTAAAAGATGCCCTTTTGCAATGTAAAAGGGCATCTTTTGGCATGTAAAAGGGCGTCTTTTACATTGCAAAAGGGCGTCTTTTATGATGGCTTTCCTAACCTTTTGAATGATAGTTAGTTACAAAACCGTTTTCGGGAGGAATCCTTTGCTTATCCTTATGATTATGGTTGTCTTGTTGTAAGGATATTTCTAAGGCTAAAGTTGAGGCTTCTCAAGAATGGACTTCTAAACCTTTGCTCCCCCTTATCCTTGCATTTCTTTCAGTAAGGTAAGTGCTTTGTTCTCATTTGCTTCCATTATCTCACGCTCTCCAGGACCTTTGTCATTGATTCCACAGAGGTGAAGAATGCCATGAATGATAACCCTGTTCAGTTCATCCTCGTATGACTTATGGAAGAGTTCGGCGTTTGTGCGCACAGTATCAAGCGATATGACAAGGTCGCCATTGAGTACATCACCTTCGTCATAGTCGAATGTGATGATGTCAGTATAGTAGTCATGGCCTAAGTATTCGTTATTGACTTCGAGCATTTTCTCGTCGTTAACGAACATATACCCAATCTCTCCGACCTTTCTGCCATAGCTGGCAGCAACAGCTTTTATCCACCGGGAAGTGTCACGCTTCCTGATCTTAGGCATCTTTACGTCTTCTGCACTGTATGTTATCATTGTCTTTTATGTTTTAATATCCTTCTGGTAGGAATTTACTTATATCTCTTCCGAAGTGCTTTAGCTCCCTGACAACACTTGAACTGATACTTGCCAACTGTGGTTCAGCGTATAGAAGAATGGTTTCAATGCCGTTCAAGAGCTTGTTGATGTCGGCTTGCTCCCGTTCATACTCAAAGTCTTTCATGCTCCGAACACCCTTGATGATGAAATGAGCCTGCTCCCTTTTTGCAAAATCAACAGTCAGATCGTTGTAGGCTTTTACCGCAATCTTGGGCT
This sequence comes from Prevotella histicola, assembly GCF_055385135.1. Taxonomy (NCBI): domain Bacteria; kingdom Pseudomonadati; phylum Bacteroidota; class Bacteroidia; order Bacteroidales; family Prevotellaceae; genus Prevotella; species Prevotella histicola. The sequence goes on from NZ_AP043793.1 coordinate 1,563,499, forward strand.
CGGAGGCATATAATCGAGCTATTCTCTCCACCCTTTCGTTCTCATTGAGCATGTGTGTCTTACGCTCATTGATACCCACTCCGATAACAATCTTGTCGAAGAGAGGCAATGCGCGACGCACAATAGAATCATGTCCTATTGTGAATGGGTCGAAACTTCCTACGAATATGCCTGTTCTCATACCACTTATTTTACTGCAAAATTACTCCAATTCCTGCATATAACCAAGAAAGCCAGGGGATTATTTCCCACTGGCTCTTCCTTAGTATGTGCTGGAGGGATACACGGTCAATGATAATAATGACACGAATCTCACTCCATTGAATGATAAATAGTATTCTTTTTTGTGTGATGAAGAGTGGTAATGCAGGATTATTAGAAGTGTAGAAAAACAAAGAACTCCGCAGTGTAAACCCTCTGAAAAGGCTTACGCTGCGGAGCTTTTAGTCGAATAATCCTGGCTGAAGAGCGTCATTCATGTGCATGTTACGCCCCAGATGATCGTATGCAAGTTGGGTTGCAACACGTCCACGAGGCGTCCTTTTGATGAAACCTTCCATGATAAGGAAAGGCTCATAGACCTCTTCTACGGTGCCAGAGTCCTCACCTATGGCAGTAGCAATGGTGGAAACACCCACCGGACCACCATGAAACTTGTCAATAATGGTAAGGAGAATCTTGTTATCAATCTCATCTAAGCCATACTGATCAATGTTCAGTGACTGCAAAGAGAGCGTTGCTATCTCGGGAGTAATCGTCCCATTGCCACGTACTTGTGCAAAGTCACGTACACGGCGGAGCAATGAATTGCAGATACGAGGCGTACCACGTGAGCGTCTGGAGATCTCTACTGCTGCTTCATCTATGATAGGAACCTTCAGCAATTGTGCTGAACGCTTGATGATTCTCTGTAGTGTCTCTGGGTCATAGTACTCCAAATGGAGATTAATACCAAATCGGGCACGCAACGGAGCAGTAAGAAGTCCGCTACGGGTAGTAGCACCTATGAGGGTGAAAGGATTGAGATCAATTTGTATAGAACGTGCTGAAGGACCCTTATCTATCATGATGTCGATGCGATAGTCTTCCATTGCAGAGTAGAGATACTCCTCTACGACAGGTGAAAGACGATGGATTTCATCAATAAAGAGTACGTCGTTCGGTTCTAATGAGGTCAGAATACCTGCTAAGTCGCCCGGTTTGTCGAGTACAGGACCTGATGTTATCTTGAAACCAACGCCCAATTCGTTGGCAATAATATTGCTTAGCGTGGTCTTACCCAGTCCTGGAGGACCGTGTAAGAGTGTGTGGTCAAGCGGTTCACCGCGATATTTCGCAGCTTCAACGAAGACACTGAGATTCTCAACAACCTTCTGTTGCCCACTGAAATCATTAAATCGGAGTGGGCGAAGAGCGTTTTCGAAATCTTTCTCAGCTGACGTCAGCCTCTCTTCCCGTATGTCAAAATCTTCTGGCATGTATCTAAATTTCTATAAAAATAGAGTCGTCATTTGGAAAGAAAACCTACTTTCGTTTCCTAAAAGGACTGTTATTTCATGCAAAGATACTGTATTTTTTCTGTGCAAAGGCTTTGTTTCGGATTTTTTATCTAAATTTGCAAGGTGGTATTACTTATTTCCTTAAACATATGATTAACAACATTAACAAGAAAGTCCTATACCGAGAGATCATGGACTACGTGATGATAGCCGTTGGAATGTTCTCGTATGCTATCGGTTGGATGATTTTTCTTCTCCCAAATCACATCGGTAATGGTGGTGTAGCGGGCTTTGCGTCTATCGTTAATTGGGGGCAAGGCATCCCAGTAAGTTACACTTATTTTGTACTTAACGCCATCTTGCTGGCTGTAGCATTGAAGATTTTAGGTTGGAAGTTCTGTGTCCGTACTATTTATGGTGTGGTTATTCTGACTATTCTTACGCGCGTATTGGGTTCAGCCTTTCCACATCCGATGCTTTTACATGGGCAACCTTTCATGTCAGCCATCATCGGTGCAGTGTTCTGTGGTGTAGGTTTGGCATTCGGTCTGTCATATAATGGTAGTTCAGGTGGCTCCGATATTGTTGCAGCCATCGTGAATAAGTATCGTGATATCTCTCTTGGGCGTGTCATTCTCTTGGTTGATATGACAATTGTAACGGGTAGTTACCTCGTTCTTCACAGTTGGGAGCAGGTTATTTACGGTTATGTCAATCTGATTATCACTTCATTTGTCTTGGATCAGGTTATCAGTTCGAGTCGTCGTTCTGTACAGTTCCTCATCATTTCTGAGAAGTATAAGGAGATATGTGATATGATATCATCTGAACAACCACACAGAACAAGTACGATAATTGATGCAAAAGGCTATTATACGGGGCATGATATGAAAGTCGTTATCGTAGTAACCCGTCAGCGTGAAGCTTCTTATGTCTATCGAATGATTGATGAAATAGACCCTGATGCCTTTGTCACACAGAGTCAGGTAATGGGTGTTTTCGGCAAGGGCTTTGATAAATTCAAGGTTAAACACAAGACACATAAAGAAAAAACAACAGGTCCCGCTTAAGCGAGACCTGTTTCTTTTTACAGTTGTTATCTGGTAAATCTGTCTGTATTAGTTAACCATTAGCACCTTATTATATATGTTATAGGTTGACTTTTGTGGCAGAAATGAATTTATTTTTTATTTCAACTCTCTCTGAATGATGCTTACTTATCTTACATTTTCAAGGCAGCTTTGATGCAAGTCTCCACATCTTTCATATCAGCAGTTGGCTCGAAGCGGTCGATGACATGCCCTTGACGGTCGATAAGGAACTTTGTGAAGTTCCATTTGATACTCGGATCTTTTGCATAATTGGGATTCTGAGCTCGGAATTTCTCATCAAGATATTTGCCAATGGGGTTGTTTAAGTCGAAACCTTTGAATGGTTGCTGCGCTTTTAAGTAGGTATAAAGTGGTGATTCATTATGTCCATTGACGATGATCTTTGCAAACTGAGGGAAAGTAGTACCATAGTTCCCCGTGCAGAAGCTATGAATCTCCTTGAAAGAGCCTGGCGCTTGTGCACCAAATTGGTTGCATGGGAAATCAAGAATGACCAATCCTTGTGCTTTATAAGTCTCATAAAGCTTCTGTAGTTCCTCATATTGTGGCGTAAAACCACACTTTGTGGCGGTGTTTACGATGAGAAGTACTTTACCTTTATAGTCCTTTAATTTAACGTTTTGCCCGTTTCCGTCTTTTACATCGAACTTATAAACGGTCTTCTGTGCCATGATGGGTAATGCCATAAAGGCAATGAAGAGGAGTGATAATAGCTTTTTCATATTGTGTAAGTTGTAATCTTTAAATCTTATGTGGATAATATTGATGTTGTTATAGTCTGCTTATGAGTTCTTTCATACCCTCACTTGCACCTTTCTTTATGTGTGTTACATTTCTGTCAGCAGGCACATCGTCTGGGTCTATGAGATAGATTGGCGTTCCGGGGCGTGTGTAGCGTACGAGTCCTGCTGCTGGATAGACGTTCAGAGACGTACCAATGATGACGAATATGTCGGCTTGCATGGCCTCTTCTGCCGCTGGTTCAATCATAGGGACAGCCTCTCCGAAGAAAACAATGAATGGTCTGAGTAGGCTACCATCGCCTGCTAACGCTCCGGGAGCAACCTCGCAGTGGTCTGGAGGAAGCTCTTTGATATATCTACTGTCGTAAGGATCCTTGCTAGAGCATACCTTGGACAACTCACCATGTAAGTGGATGACATGCTTTGAACCAGCTTTCTCATGCAGATTGTCTACGTTTTGCGTGATAACAGTAACGTTATAGTCCTGTTCTAACTGTTTGATGAGACGATGACCATCGTTCGGTTCTGCAGCATAGAGCTTCTTTCGCAGCATGTTATAGAAATTATTTACCAATGTAGGGTTAGCTTCCCACCCCTCATGTGAGGCAACTTGTTCCACAGGATAGTTCTCCCAGAGTCCGTCATTACCCCTGAAAGTCTTGAAACCACTCTCTACTGACATGCCAGCACCTGTCAGAAATACTATTTTCTTCATATATTTCTTGTTTATGATGTCCAAGGTTTGAAATCTATAATACATTGTATTATCTTCCACAAATTTAGTTATTTTAATTCGATTATTGCTATACTATGTTTTAAAAATCGTATCTTTGCACATTAATTTTAAACAATATCAAAAAGAATAATGGATAAATTAAGCTATGCATTGGGTATCGGTATTGGTTCCCAACTCGCTGGTATGGGCGCGAAAGAACTGAATATCGACGACTTCGCACAGGCTATTAAGGATGTTATCTCAGGTGCTGGACTGAAAGTTGACAATGCTGAAGCACAGACTTTGGTACAAAACTTCTTCCAGGAACAGGAAGCTAAACAGCAAGCTGCAGCCGCTGAGGCTGGTAAAGCAGCAAAGGCTGCCGGTGAAGCGTTCCTTGCAGAGAATGCAAAGAAGGATGGAGTCGTTACACTTCCATCTGGTTTGCAGTATCAGGTGTTGAAGGAAGGCAATGGTAAGAAGCCTTCTGCAACGGATCAGGTAGTATGTCATTATGAGGGAACGCTCATAGACGGAACAGTATTTGATAGTTCTTACAAGCGCAATGAGCCTGCAACATTCGGCTTGAATCAGGTTATTGCTGGTTGGACAGAGGGTGTACAACTGATGAGTGAAGGTGCTAAATACCGCTTCTTCATACCTTATAACCTCGCTTATGGTGAGCGTGGAGCAGGTGCACAGATACCTCCTTTTGCTGCTCTTGTCTTTGATGTTGAGCTGATTCAGGTGAAATAAGACATATAAATGGGTGTTTATGGCATCCGTTTATAGCTTGTTGATACTAAAATAGACTAATAATTAAACAAAAGAATAATGAAGAAAATTTCAATTGTAGCCGCAATGGCTATCGTTGCCGTAGGTCTTGTTTCTTGCGGTAAGTCTGCTCCAAAAGAGGAGTTGAAGTCAGATGTAGACTCTTTGAGCTATGCTTTCGGTATTGATCAGGGTCAGAGTGTAAAACAATACCTCCAGCAAATGCAGATTGATACTGCTTATATCGATGAGTTTATCAAAGGTATGAACGATGGAGCACAGGGTGCTGACGATAAGAAACGTGCTGCTTACAATGCTGGTATTGGTGTTGGTATGCAGATGAACATGATTATCAAGCAGCAGATCAACCGTCAGATCTTTGGTGAAGATTCAACAAAGACAATCTCTTTGAATAACTTCCTCGCTGGTTTCGCAGCAAGTGCAAAGGGTAAAGGACAGAAGATGACAGTTGAGCAGGCTCGCAATATTGAGCAGAATACGTCTAAAGCAATCCAGATGAAGAATGCTGAAAAGACCTATGGTGCCAACAAAAAGAAGAGCGATGCTTATATGGCAGCCAATGCAAAGAAGCCAGGTGTGAAGACAATCGGCCAGGGTGTGCAGGTAAAAGAGCTCAAAGCTGGTAACGGTCCAATGCCAAAAGCTTCTGATGTAGTAAAGATTAACTATGTAGGTAAGACTATTGAAGGTAAGGTTTTCGACCAGCGTAATGACGCAACAATGCCTGTTGGTGGTGTAATCCCTGGCTTTACAGAGGCTCTGACCAAGATGCCTGTAGGCTCAAAGTGGGAGATTACTATCCCTTATAGCGCAGGTTATGGTGCTCAACAGCCAAGTCCTGACCTCAAACCATTCTCTACTCTCGTCTTTACAGTAGAGTTACTTGGTATTGAGAAGGCTCCTCAAGGTCAGCCAGCTATGCCTCAGGGTCAGCCAGCTGTAAGGTAATTGAAGGCTATAACATTACATATTAGGGTCGGATTTACGAATCCGACCCTTATTTGAGTATATTTTTTAAAGTGCAATAAGATCATGAAGAAGGTATTTTTAATGGCAGTTTTGGTATTTGCCGGTGCTGCTTTCAACTCTGTTAGTGCGCAAAGTAAGAAGAAAGATAAGAAGAATAAGCAGAAGACAGAGTGCGCTGTAGAATGCAAAAAAGAAGGTTCTGCACAGCCAGTACAGCTTAAGACAGCTTCCGACTCGCTTAGTTATGCTGCGGGAGTGGTCATGACGCGTGGCTTGGAGGAGTATATTGGTCAGCAGTTTGGTGTGACGAAGGCACAGATGCCAATGTTTATGAAGGGCTTGCGTCAAGGTTTTGACAGCCGTAACGACTCTACTTTTGCTGCTTATGTAGCAGGTTTGACCATCAGTCAGCAGGTTCAGAGCCGTATGTTGCCCAATATGGAAAAGCAATTTGAAGGGACTTCTGCTCCAATTCAGGGCGATTTGCTTTATAAAGGCTTCTTGGATGCGCTGCAGAAGGATACTACTTATTTCACTTCTGAGGCTGCTAACAACTTGTTTAATGCTAAGCAGGCTGCTTTAATAGCACAGAAAGAGGCTGAATTGAAGGCAAAGAACGAAGCATTCTTGGCTGAAAACAAGAAGAAAGAGGGCGTTGTAGTACTCCCTGATGGCTTACAATACCGTATAATTAAGAAAGGTACAGGTGCAACACCGAAGGCTTCAGATGCTGTTCGCGTTGTTTATGAGGGTAAAACCATTGATGGTAAGGTGTTCGATGCTACCTCTAAGCATGGTGCAGAGTATGATACCTTCAATGTTGGTGGTCTTATCAAAGGCTGGACAGAGGTCTTGCAGTTGATGCCTGTTGGTTCTAAGTGGGAAGTATTCATACCTCAAGACCTCGCTTATGGCTCACGTGGCGCAGGTAAAGACATTGCTCCATACTCTACTTTGATATTTACTTTGGAACTGAAGGGCATTGAACCTGCAACAGTAGCCATGCCTGAAGCAGTAAAAAAGGTTAAGGAGACTCCTGTCACGAAGACTTCTCCTGCGAAAAAGGTTGCTAAGAAAACTGTTAAGAAGTAAACTTAACAACTGTTTTAAATATCATTTGGATATGCAAAAGAAAGCAAAATGCGCCTTAATGGCGCATTTTTTATGTCATTTTGTTGCTTGTTCAATATTTATTACCTACTTTTGCTTGCAATCTATACTTATATTTAATTACCTAATAAACAAAGTTTATCAACAATAAAGATGGACAAAATTGACAGATTAGACAAGAAGATACTAGGTATCCTGTCGCAGAATGCTCGTATGCCTTTCAAGGATGTGGCTGCTCAGTGCGGTGTGTCGCGTGCAGCAATCCACCAACGTGTGCAGCATTTGGTAGAGAATGGCGTTATTACGGGTAGTGGTTTTAACATTAATCCCAAGAGCTTAGGCTATACGACTTGTACTTATGTCGGACTGAATCTTGAGCGTGGTTCTATGTATAAGAAGGTGGTTGATCGTCTTAGCTCTATCCCTGAGATTGTGGAATGTCACTTCACAACGGGTCCTTACACCATGTTGGTGAAACTATATGCAAAGGATAATGAGCAATTAATGGACCTGCTTAACAACCAGATGCAAGGCATCGCTGGTGTGGTATCAACCGAAACACTTATCTCTTTAGAGCAGAGTATCAAGCGTGAAGTGCCCATTTCTGAAAATATGTAGGAGGAATTATCCAATAAACAATAACATAATAGCTTTCAAACAAGCGAAAGAATGAAGTATGATCTACAGTCGCAGCTTGACAAAGTCTATGCGACTTACCCTGAGGCGAAGCGTCAGCCTATTATTGGTATCACCACAAATTTCACGGAAGGGGATGCTACTTTAAGAGACGTTTACTATAAACAGATTGTAAAGGCTGGTGGGACGCCTGTTCTTATACCACCTGTTGCAGATAAAGAAGTGTTGGTAAATACGCTAACCCACTTAGATGGTCTGTTGCTTACAGGTGGTGGAGATATCAATCCATTGTGGATGGGGGAGGAACCTTCTACCCATTTACATAATATCAATGCTGAACGTGATCTGGCAGAACTGATGTTGACACGCTTGGCGTTCAACCGTCAGATCCCAATCCTTGGTATCTGTCGTGGTATACAGACGTTAGCTGTTGCCTTAGGAGGTATAGTTCAGCAGGATATTTATGAAGATTATCTCCGTATTGATGAGGCTGTAGGCAAGAAACTCAGCAAAGATAAAGTCGTAACAACCCTCCATTCTGCTACATTAAAGCATTCTCAGGATGCTGATCGTGGTGAGGCAACGCATAGCGTGACGTTAGAAAAGGGCTCAATCCTACGTGCTTTGTACAAGGAAGAGCATATTTTCGTTAATTCTTTCCACCATCAAGCAGTGAAAACGGCAGGCGATCGGTTCCGTGCCACGGCTTTTTCACCCGATGGAGTGATTGAAGCGATAGAGAGTAGGGAGTTTAAGTCGGTCATGGGAGTGCAGTGGCACCCAGAATGGATGGGTGACGAAGGTGGTAAACTCTTTGGTTGGCTCGCCACACAGGCAAACAATTTCTATATAGCAAAGCAACTTCACCAGCGTGTCCTCACGTTGGATACCCACTGTGATACCCCAATGTTCTTCCCACAAGGTGTTCGTTTTGATCAACGTGACCCACGTATCCTCTATGATCTCCATAAGATGACGGAGGGAAGGCAGGACGCAGTGACGATGGCTGCTTATCTTCCACAGCCGAAGATAGGTGAGACTTTCTCTTCAAAGATAGATGTTGCGGGGTTGAAACGCTTCAATCCGGATCTGATAGAGACGCTTGATCACCTGACACCAGCCGTATATGCTGACCTTATCTTCAACAAATTGGAAGAGATTGTAAAGCAGAATCAACGTTATATCAGCATAGCGCGTACACCTTCCGACCTCTATGAAGACAAGCGAAAGGGACGTAAGAGTATCATGTTTGCCATTGAGAATGGTCTTGCTTTAGAGCATAAGTTGGAGAATGTGAAGCACTTTGCACAGCGTGGCGTAGTCTATATTACTCTGTGTCATAACGGTGACAATGATATTTGTGACTCTGCTCGTGGCTGTAATACGCATGGTGGAGTGAGTAAGTTTGGTGCTGAAGTCATCAAAGAGATGAATCGTAATGGCATAATGGTCGACTTGAGCCACGGCGGTGAGAAGAGTTTCTATGATGCTTTGGACATAAGTACACAGCCAATTGTCTGCAGTCACTCCAATAGTAAGGTGCTTTGCGATGTACCTCGTAACCTTACAGACGATCAGATGCGCGCTTTGGCAAAGAAAGGTGGTGTAGCCCATATCACACTTTATCATGGTTTCCTCAAGAAAGAAGGCGAAGCAACGGTCATGGATGCCATTGCTCACTTGGAACATGCTATTGAAGTGATGGGTATAGACCATGTTGGAGTAGGCACAGACTTTGATGGTGACGGTACGGTACGTGGTATGGCAGATGCTAGTGAGATGATAAACTTCACGCTTCATCTGCTTCGTCGTAAGTATAGTGAACGTGATATTGAAAAGATATGGGGAGGAAATTGGCTGCGTGTCATGGCAAAGGTGCAGAGCGTTAGGTAATTTTCTCATAGAAAATAAGTAATGAAAGCTAAAATTAAAATTATCATTGGCTGTCTTTTGACGGCTCTCCTGACAACATCAACCTATGGTTGTAAAGAGAAAACAGGGAACAATAACAGTACAGCAGATGCTGATACAGTTGCCGCTGTCAAGCCTGTTGGTCCAAAGTTTAATGCTGATTCAGCTTATGCCTTTACTGCTGCACAGTGCAATTTCGGTCCACGAACTATGAATTCTACGGCACATGAGCAGTGCGGAAAGTGGATTGTGGCAAAGTTTAAGCAATATGGATGTGAGGTTTTAGAGCAAAAAGCTGACCTGAAGGGCTATGATGGTACGATACTGAAGTCTACAAACATCATTGCACGTTACAATCCGAAAGCCAAGAAGCGTATTATGCTTTGTGCACACTGGGACAGTAGGCCTTGGGCTGATAATGATCCAGACTCAACAAATCATAAGAAACCCGTTATGGCAGCCAATGATGGAGCAAGTGGTGTTGCTGTTATGCTTGAGCTTGCACGACAGTTGCAGGCTGATAAGAAGCTGGAGATTGGTGTAGACTTCGTCTGTACAGATGCTGAAGACTGGGGTGTTCCGCAGTGGGCAACGAACTATCAGGATACTGGTGATAGCTGGGCGCTGGGCGCACAATACTATTCTAAGAACCTTCCAGCTGGTGCAAAGCCCGTCTTTGGTATCCTTTTGGATATGGTTGGTGGTGAAGGCGCACAGTTCTATCGTGAAGGTCAGTCCATGCAGTTCGCTCCTGACGTTGTAGATAAGGTCTGGAATGCAGCTAAAGCCGCTGGTTATGGGTCATACTTCCCTGATGCTGTGGGTGGAATGGTTACTGATGACCATGTCCCAATCAATGAAAATGCAGGAATCCCAACGATAGATATTATCCCATACTATCCTGATTGTGCACAGAGTTCATTTGGACCTACGTGGCATACTGTCAATGACACGATGGCGCATATAGATAAGAATACACTGCAGGCAGTTGGTCAGACAATGATACAACTGTTGTATACAGAATCCAAAGAGTTGTAATATAAATTCGTAATAGTAACTCTATTGAAAAATAGGAGATGCCCTTTTGCATTGTAAAAGACGCCCTTTTACATCGCAAAAGGGCATCTTTTGATGTGTAAAAGGTGCCCTTTTGAAGTGCAAAAGACGCCCTTTTGAAAGCCTGTTGATAACCTATTGATAATCAAGATAATACAAAGCTGACTTTCTTGGTGTATTAACTGATTCCGTGAAAATATGACTTCTTTAAACTGTAAAGATACTTTCCCGTACTGACAGTTTATCCTATCAGAAGAAAAACTGTTTGATATTAGATTTGTTTTTGGCGATAAACTTGATACATTCAGCGGCAACAGAAGTGCTGAAACGAAAGTTGCTGTCACTTCTGTCACGCCTTCGTGCTCTGTAATAATTTGATTATAAGTATATTATATGAAGTGTTAAAAATGACAGGGAACCAATTCTAAACTTTATCAGGGGTATTATTACCAAAACGATCAGAGCAGAAAGATAGCAGGATAAGCAGTTATATTCATAGCGAGCTGCTTATCTTTTTTATTTATTATGACGATAGTTCACGCATTATTGCGTATCTTTGCAATGGGAAAGAATGATGTTACCAAAGTCAGTCCATCCCATAATTATCATCAATAAATAAAAAAACAATCGCAAGAAAGAAACTGAATGGTACTTAACTATATTTGGATTGCCTTCTTCCTCATCGCTTTTGTCTTCGGAATAGTAGCCTTACTGACAGGTGATATGACGATTTTTCAAAAGATGGTGGATGCTACTTTTGACTCATCCAAGACTGCATTTGAAACATCTTTGGGCTTAACAGGTGTTCTCGCCTTATGGTTAGGTATCATGAAAGTTGGTGAGAAGGCGGGTATAGTAAACGTATTGGCACGTATGCTCAGCCCTTTCTTCACAAAACTCTTCCCTGATATTCCTAAGAACCATCCTGTTATGGGTTCTATTTTTATGAATATTGCATCGAATATGTTGGGACTTGACAATGCCGCCACACCTACTGGACTTAAGGCAATGAGTCAGATGCAAGAGCTAAACACACAGAAGGACACCGCTACCAACCCCATGATAATGTTCTTGGTGCTGAATACTTCGGGCTTAACCATCATCCCAACGACTATTCTTGCTTTCCGAAGTTCATACGGAGCAGCACAACCAACTGATGTTTTCATCCCTATCTTGCTTGCTACAACGGTTGCAACGCTCGCTGGAATCATCATTACTGCAGCCTGGCAACGTATCAATATCTTCCAACCAACACTCTTCTTAGGGCTTGTTGGACTGATGGCATTCGTTGGAATCATCATCTGGGGCTTTGGACAAATGGACAAACAGACGATGGGTACAGTGACATCTGTGGCTTCAAACCTCATCTTAATGTCTATAATCGTCCTTTTCATCGGTGCAGGACTGATGCGGAAGATAAACGTTTATGACGCTTTCATCGAAGGAGCAAAGGAGGGATTTCATACCGCAGTACGCATTATCCCATACCTTGTAGCGATACTTGTTGCTGTAGGAGTGTTCCGTGCGTCAGGAGCAATGGACTTATTGATAAGTGGAATACAGTGGTGTATGGAGCAATGTGGCTTAAATACCGACTTCGTAGGTGCCCTTCCAACAGCTTTCATGAAACCATTGTCAGGCAGTGGAGCACGAGGTTTGATGTTGGAAGCAATGAAAAGCTATGGTCCTGACTCCTTTGTGGGACGACTAAGTTGTATCTTCCAAGGTTCAACGGACACTACATTCTATATACTTGCAGTCTATTTCGGTAGTATTGGCGTGAGATATACACGTCACGCCGTGGCTTGTGGACTGCTTGCTGACCTGGTTGGTGTGATAGCAGCTATAGCAGTCTGCTACATGTTCTTTTAACAAAGCATTACGACTACAAGCTTAACTCACTTTGTCAGCCAGAACGTTCAATAACAAAACAAACAATGGCAAATTTAAAATCACTTGCAAAAGATACAGCCATCTATGGCATGAGCAGTATCATCGGAAGGTTCTTGAATTACCTTCTTGTACCATTATACACCGCAAAGATTAGTGCTGCCAGTGGTGGTTATGGCGTTATTACGAACATATATGCCTATACAGCTTTGCTACTTGTGATTCTAACATACGGAATGGAGACCACTTTCTTCCGCTATGCAAATAAGGCTGACCAAGATCCAAAGAAGGTTTATTCAACGACTTTGTCGTTAGTTGGATTATCTTCGTTACTGTTCATCGCATTGGTTTTCATCTTCTTGCAACCCATTTGTAACTTTATGGGGTATCCAGATCATCCCTCTTATGTGTGGGTGATGGCTGTTACCGTTGCTATAGATGCCTTCCAATGTATTCCTTTTGCATACCTTAGATACAAGAAACGACCTATAAAGTTTGCTGCTTTCAAGCTCTTGTTCATTGCATTGAATATCATTCTGAACATCGTTTACTACCTTATTCTCAACGGACATGAGGTTGGTTTCGCCTTCTATATTAACCTTGTATGTACGGGTACCATTACTTTCTGCTTCTGGAAGGAGCTGAAAGATGGTTTCTTTGCTGGTGGTAAACTGCTTGATATGCCCTTGGCAAAGAAGATGTTGTCTTACTCTTGGCCTATTCTTATCCTTGGTATAGCAGGAATTCTGAACCAAACAGCAGGTTATATCCTCTTTCCATACGTCTATAAGGATAGCGATGCACATGCACAACTTGGCATATTCGGTGCTGCAAGTAAGATAGCAATGATCATGTCAATGATAACACAGGCCTTCCGTTACGCCTATGAGCCCTTCGTTTTTGGTAAATCACGTGATAAGGACAACAAAGAAACATATGCCAGAGCAATGAAGTTCTTCCTCATTTTCACCATACTTGCTTTCCTTGTTGTGATGGGTTACATGGATGTTCTGCGTCATATCATCGGCAGAGACTACTGGGTTGGACTCCGTGTCGTACCGATTGTCATGGCAGGTGGTATCATGACGGGTGTCTATTTCAACCTAAGCTTCTGGTATAAGCTTATTGATAAAACCATTTGGGGCGCATATTTCTCGGGCATAGGATGTGCAGTAATCATCGGAATCAACGTTATTTTCGTGCCTCATTACGGCTATATGGCATGCGCATGGGCAGGATTCTTAGGGAATGCAACAGCGATGGTACTGTCGTATGTCGTTGGTCAACGTAAGTATCCCATTGATTATCCACTGAAGAGTATCCTCGTTTACGTGTTGATAGGAGGCTTCTTCTTCGCTATTATTACCTACTGCAATGCTAATCTTTCTGTTCCAGAGGCATTAGGAGTCAATACATTAGTGATCATTGCCTTCATTGCACACGTGATTTATCATGATATGCCACAGGTAATAAGAAAGTTTAAGAAGTAGAAAGTAGGGCGAAAAAACTTAAAAAGCAAGTAAAAAGGAGACGAAATGGTTCACAAAACCATCCTAATTTAGTCTCTTAATACATAGATAAGCACCTCAAAACAAATAAATTATGAAGAAAACAACTTTACTCATCGCTGGCCTTCTTGCATTGGGTAGTACCTCAATGCACGCCGATGAAGGTATGTGGACACTCTACAACCTTCCGAATGCAGTCTATGATCAAATGGTAGCAGAGGGTTTCAAGCTACCTGCTGACATGCTGTACAGTTCTCCTAACGCTATCAGTAACTATGTAATCAACTTCTCAGGCTTCTGTTCTGGAGTTGTAGTATCCCCTGATGGCTTAGTATTCACAAACCATCACTGTGGCTTCAGTGCTATTAATGCACACTCAACAGTAGAACATGACTACATGTTGAATGGCTTTTATGCTAAGAATTATGCGGAAGAGCTACCGAATGAGAACATGTTTGTCTCCTTCATGAAGAACCAAAAGGATGTCACAGCACGTGTGAATAAGCTTATTAATGGTAAAACTAAGGAGCAGGCAGACTCCCTTATTGATGTCTTGACGAACCAGATGACGGACTCCGTGAAGAACATCGACAAGAGCTTACACGTGAATATTGACGCTTTCTATGAAGGTAATAAGTACTATGCTACAACTTATCAGGACTTCCCTGACGTACGATTAGTGTTCACAGTACCGAAGAGTATGGGTAAGTTTGGTGGTGAAACCGACAACTGGATGTGGCCTCGACAGACGTGTGACTTCTCTGTTTTCCGCATCTATGCTGACCCAAAGACCAACGGACCGGCTGCTTACTCTAAGGATAATGTGCCTTATCACCCAGAACACTGGGCTCCAGTAAGCTTAGAAGGGTATAAGGATAAGGACTTTGCAATGACAGTAGGTTATCCAGGATCAACAAGTCGTTATCTGTCTTCGTATGGTATTAAACAACGTCGGGACATAGAAAACACCACTCGCATACAGGCACGTGACATCAAACTAGCCATTATGAAGAAGTATATGGATATGAATGAGAAGACACGTATCCAATATGAGGACAAATATGTCACTGCTGCTAACTACTGGAAGAACTCCATGGGTATGAACAAATGTATCGATTCAACGGGGCTTATCCGCCAGAAAGCAGAATACGAGGCAAGGATACAGAAGTGGCTTGATGCTAAAAAGGTGAAAGATCCATCTGTAGATGTTAACTTCCCAGAGCTGAGTAAGCTCTATACGAACAGCAATGAATCTTCACTTGCAGCCAATTACTGGAATGAATCATTCTGGAAAGTCACAGAAATGTTCAAACGTGCGCTTGATCTTACCCGTGGTGCGATAGAGCCTCAAGGACCAAAGGACAATCCAAAGAAGCAATATATGCAGTTCAAAGACAATAGTGACGAATGGAATTTGGCACTTGATAAGGAGATGACTGCTGCCATGCTGAAGAATTATGCCGAACATGTACCAGCTAAATACCTACCTGATGTATACAGCACAATAAAGAAAAGCTTCGGTAATGATTATAAGAAGTATACGGAATGGCTCTATTCAAAGAGTAAGTTAATGGAGAAAGACCATAAGTTCTATAACGATGATAAGACCCTGAAAGACCCAGGTGTACAGCTAGGCTTGCAACTTATCGTTGCTTATCAAGGTATTCTGACGGACTTAACGGGCAAGTCTGACTCCATTGACAACGAAGAAAAGAAACTCTGTGAAGCAAAGGTACAGATGGAAATGGACATGCCTCATTACAGTGATGCTAACTTTACGATGCGTCTTTCCTATGGTCAGGTGGGTGGATACATGATTGGTAACTTCGACAGTAACTACTACACAACAGCTGAAAGTATTGTGGAGAAGATGAAACGTGGCGATAAACTCGAAGACTATAAGGCTGAACCAATCATGATGGACCTCATGAGTGCAAAGGATTTCGGGCGTTACACGGATAAGACAACAGGTAAGATGCAACTGTGCTTCCTTACCAATAACGATATTACAGGTGGTAATTCAGGCTCTCCAATGTTCGATGGAAAGGGCAGACTCATTGGTCTTGCATTCGATGGAAACTGGGATAGTCTTGCCAGTGATATCTACTTCGACCGCAAGTTAGCACGTTGTATTGGTGTTGATATCCGCTTCGTTCTCTATCTTATGGACAAGTGGGGACACGCTGACCGCCTGCTGAAGGAGATTAATCCACAGTAAACTGTAAGTGTATAAATACGGAAAAGGATGTGCAATGGATTGTTTTGCACATCCTTTTTTTATGTGATTTAATCTGTATTAACGTATCTTCCAAATGCCTTATCAATGTCTCTTATGTAAAGTTGTTTCACATTTGAAAAGTAAGAGACGGTCTTTTGCATTGCAAAAGGGCATCTTTTACAACGCAAAAGGTGCTCTTTTGATGTGTAAAAGGTGCCCTTTTAGAAGGTAAAAGATGCCCTTTTACATTGCTCACCGTAACCCTCTAAGTATGTGATGGTTACAAAACCACATTTTGGATGATTCCTTCGAGATATTAGACAGATTACTTCTGATGATTGTAAGATATTTTTCTGGTGCGAAACATTTGCTTTCTTGTATAGAGATAGTAGAACAAAAAACGTGTGTCAATAGCTCTATTGACACACGTTTTCAAATTTATACAACCACTTTTTCCTTTCTGTTCCACCAACATATCCTCCTATATGTCCATTGCTTCCTACTACTCTGTGGCACGGAATGATGATCATTAGTGGGTTATGACGGTTGGCATTGCCTACTGCTCTTACAGCTTTAGGACTGTTCATCAGTCTTGCTTCTTCGGCGTAAGAGATGGTTTTGCCATAGGGAATCTTCTGTAGTGCTTGCCAGGCGTGCTGTTGAAAGACGGTACCAAAGGGCTTGAGCGGCAAGGAAAAGTTCTTACGTGTCCCTGAGAAGTACTCATCCATCTGTCGACAAGCCTCAGTAAGCACTGTCTCATGCGTAGTCTTGTCTTCTTCCCAATCGTCAAGGAGCTGATTATCCATGCTGTCTTCCCATAGACAGTAGCACAGGAAGCCGTTGTCTGCAGCAAGAATCAGATTGCCGATAGGCGAACGGTAACGATGAAATCGCATAATTCGGTGGACAGAAGCAGTAGATAATGAGAGGGTAGGAGGCTGGTTTACTTCTTTGGTCTGCGCCTTGCCCATCCCTCTTCTGAGAAGTCTGGTTCTTCACCTTTCAGCTTTGCAGGTGCTCCTTTCATAAGTTCTTTCCAGTCATCCTTTTTGAATTTGCGTGTGGAAGGATACATGTTGTCATCATATTGACGACGATTGCGACGTTCGCTACGTCCTTCCTTGTTTCCACGACCACCTGTAGAACGACCTGAATTACGACCATGTCCGCCTTCTTCAGCATCGTTACAACGCACTTTACGGCCTTTATATGTAGCACCATCCAGTGCATGCATTACCTTTTGGGCGTCCCGTTCGGGCACTTCAATGTAACTTTGCTTAGAAAGAAGGTCGATATGACCTACTGCCTGGTGCCCATGCATGTTCTTATTGATGAACTGCATCACCTCACCTGGATAGAAACCGTCAGCCTTACCAAGGTTGACAAACAACCGTTTGTAGCCACTCTCAGGCTTACGAGAACCACGACCACGGGTGCTTCTGCCTTCTCCTCGCATGCTACGGTTCTCCTCTTTAGAGCTACGTGATGATGGTTTCTCTATTTCAGGAGCGTTTTTATAGTAGTTCAGGAAGCGTCCGAAGGTTGAAGTAACAATCTTTTTGATGATGTCTTCCTTGTCTATATACTCAAACTGGCGGGTGATGTCCTTCATATAAGGAGCAATCTGGTCTTCGTCAACATCTGTTTTCAAGATATCATCCATTGACTTGAAGAGCTGCTTCTTACAGATTTCTTCAGGTGAAGGGAGTGTTCCGTCAACGAATTCCTTACCAATCTCACGCTCAATATTACGTACCTTATACTTTTCACGTGAGTGGATGATGGAGATAGATGTACCCTTCTTGCCTGCACGACCCGTACGACCCGAGCGGTGAGTGTAGTTCTCTATGTCATCAGGTAAGCCATAGTTGATGACATGTGTGAGGTCATTCACGTCCAATCCACGTGCTGCAACGTCCGTTGCAACAAGGATCTGTGTCAGATGAGAACGGAACTTCTGCATTGTAAGGTCACGTTGCTGCTGTGAAAGGTCACCATGTAACGATTCTGCATTGTATCCATCCTTGATCAGTTTGTCTGCAATCTCCTGTGTTTCAACCTTAGTACGGCAGAATACGATGGCATAAATCTTAGGATAAAAGTCTACCAAGCGTTTCAAAGCAAGATATTTGTCGCGTGCATTCACCATATAATATATATGGTTTACACTCTCTGCCCCTTCATTACGGCTTCCAACGACAATCTCTTTGTAATCATGAAGATAGCCTTTTGCCACACGTTCCACATCACGACTCATCGTTGCAGAGAACAATAAAGTGTTTCTGTCCTCTGGAACACCGGTTAAGATCTCCGTAATACTCTCCTGAAAGCCCATGTTCAGCATCTCATCTGCCTCATCCAAAACAACGTTTGTTACTTTGTCAAGACGTGCTTTGCCACGGTGCATGAGGTCTATCAGTCGTCCAGGGGTAGCAACGATAATCTGTACTCCATGTCTTAACTGATGAATCTGCGTCTCAATAGATGCTCCACCATACACTGCTGCTATGTGCAAGTGGGGGATGTACTTGCCAAAATCCTTCAAGTCATCGGCAATTTGCAGGCAAAGCTCACGCGTAGGGCTCAACACAATAGCTTGAGTTTCCTTGCTATTCGTATCAATACGTTGTAGCAATGGAAGCCCAAATGCCGCCGTCTTACCCGTACCAGTCTGTGCCAGTGCGATGACGTCATTACGATTACCAAGCAAATAAGGGATTACTTCTTCCTGAACAGGCATTGGATGCTCAAATCCAAGCTCACTAATGGCGCGGCGAATCTCCTCGCTGACGCCCAATTCTTCAAATGTCTTCAAATTCGTTTGTATTTATTTATAATCTTACAAAAGGCAAACTCGCCACCAAACGAACCCACAACAGACACTTGCCTACGACTAATTTCTACCAATCGGTACGCAGACTCTCAGGTGGCATGTTACCTTTTTGGTGTGCAAAGGTACGGTAAGAAGGTGAGAGTAGCAAATAAAAGCCAAGAGAATGATACCCAAAGATTCGTAAATAATGAACTTAGGCGTTAACAATAGATAATAAAAAGCCACTGATTGTGAATAGGATAGCTTGTATTTGTTATAAAGTCTAAAAGTAACACTATTTATATTCTCTGTTCCTTTTACTTATGTTCTTTTTTTGTAACTTTGTCCCGTCAAATAGAAAAATAGTCGTTATTAAAGTTAATTATTTGAGTTAGTACAAGGAAACATGACTTGCGTGAGCAAGCCACATGTTAACGAAAGGTTTCGCAGTGATGCGAAGCCTTTTTGCTATTTAGCCTTTAATATCAGTCGTAAGCTCTGCTTATAGTTTATATAGTTCCATACCCAATTTAGTAGAATGAATGTTTTGTTCTTCACACCAAGGATAGAACGCAGATGAACAACAAGCCACAAAGCCCATGCAGGGAAGCCTCCGAACTTCTTGCCGGCAATCTCTGCCACAGCATGATTACGTCCTATCGTAGCCATAACACCCAAGTTATGATATTTAAAGGGCTTTAGTTCTTCCCCTTTCTGCATCCGCTGAAGGTTTGCTGCAACGGTCTTTGCCTGCTGCAAAGCCACCTGTGCTAACTGTGGATGCCCTAAAGGATACTCCTCATCACCCTCCACCAGACTCTGGTCGCCTATGGCATAGACATCCTGTAAGCCCTTAACTTGGCAGAATCTATCGGTAAGTATACGCCCAGCATGCCCGATACTATCCTCTGGTAATCCATCTATATGATTTGCACAGATACCACTTACCCAGATAACAGTCTCTGTTGGAATCTCTAATCCAGCGCTTGTCTTCAATACACCATCTTTATATTCCGTTGCAAATTGTGGCTGACGAATGTGTACATGTAAAGCTTTTAAGTCGCGTTCTGCACGTGCTGATGATGCAGGATCCATAGCAGACAGTAGTCTGTCGACAGCATTTACGAGGTAAATATGCATTTGTGAAGCATCAAGATCAGGGTAGTCACGCTGTATAACGTTCTTCTTCATCTCTGCAACAGCACCTGCAATCTCTACTCCAGAAGCACCACCACCTACGACAACAATATTCATTAAGGCTTGTTTCTTCTTTGGATCTTCCTCCGTTTCAGCCTTTTCTAGATTGCGCAAAATAGTGTTGCGCAAGCGCATTGCCTCTGAAACGGACTTCATCGGTAGTGTGGTAGCCTCTATTTCTTTGTTCCCGAAGAAGTTCGTCTTGGCTCCTGCAGCCAACACAAGGTAATCATAGTGGATGCTACCAACTGAAGTTATGATCTTCTTTTCCTTAGTATTAACACCTTCAACGGTTGCCATGCGGAAGAAGAAGTCCTTGTTTCCTTGGAACAAACGTCGGAAAGGAAAAGATATACTACTTGGTTCAAGACCCGCTGATGCCACCTGATAAATCAATGGAGGGAACTGATGATAGTTGTTTTTATCCACTAATACTACCTGAAAGTCGGCATCCGTCAGCTTCACAGCCAGCTCTAATCCACCCAATCCACCGCCAACGATTACTACTCTCTTCTTATCTGTGCGTTCGATGTTTGCTTTCATTATCCTTAAAACATTTATATTACTATCCTTAATACAGATATATTACTATTCTTAATACAGATATATTACTATCCTTAATACAGATATATTACTATTCTTAATACAGAAAAAAACATGCCATACTGATATGGAATGGGGGGAAATAAAGGGGTAAAAGAGGTTAAGATAACGCTTCTCCCTTCCGTACTTCAACAGAGTCCTCCCTGTAAATATCCCTCTTTTTTATGCGTAAATAAGCTCCGTAAGCTGTTTGTTATCAAACAACTCCTGTGCTACGGATTGTACTTCGGCAGCTGTGATGGTGTCTATGTCATGATAAAGAGCCTGAATATCCTTCTTCCAACCATAGTGCAAGAACACCTTACCGAAGTCTAATGCAAGGTTCTCACGGTTGTCACAGGCTATACCTATTTGCCCTTTTATCTGTTGTTTGGCAACTGACAGCTCTGCATCAGTCAGAGGTGTCGACATAAAACGGTCGAGTTCTTTCCGTACAAGGGTCTTACACTCATCTATATCTTCAGCGTCACAACCAAAATATATGCTCCATATCCCAGTCGTACTATAGCTTACCATTGTACTTTCTACCGTGTAAACCAGTCCACGACGCTCTCGTAATGCAAGGTTCAGACGTGCGTTCATCCCTGGACCTCCTAATATATTGTTCAATAGATACAGTGCCATGCGGCGCTTGTCATGTACGCTATATGCTCTGTTTCCTATCATTACATGTGCCTGATGCGTATGTTTGTCCACCGTAATCTTCTGTGGTTCATATGCATTGAGTGCTGGCAAAGAAATCTCTTTAGGCTTCCAACTGTCATCTTTAGTGGTCACAAATGTGCCGTTTTCAGTTGACAAGAGAGACAATAACTGCTCGAAATCTATATTGCCATAGGCAAAGAACACAGCATTCTCTGGTCGATAATACTTCTGAGTGAAGCGAAGAGCATCCTCAGTGGTGAACTTTCTCACCCTTTTTGCCTCACCTAAGATGTTATGTCCCAGTGGATGACCACGGAAAATGATGTTTTCAAACTCATCATAGATAAGTTCTGAAGGGCTGTCATTATATGATTCAATCTCGTCACAGATAACCTCTACCTCCTTATTAATCTCCTTTTGCGGATAGATACTGTGGAAAACAATATCCGTAAGGAGGTCTACTGCACGCGGAAGATGCTCCTTCAGAATAGCTGAATAATAGACAGTATCTGTCTTAGTGGTGAAGGCATTGAGGTCACCTCCAACCTGTTCCAAACAATTAATAACATCAAGTGCTGTTCGTTTGTTTGTTCCTTTAAAGCTGACATGCTCACAAAAGTGGGCAATACCCTCTTCATCTGTTTCCTCATTGGCTGTTCCTGCATTGATCTGGTAGCCACAATAAACCACCGAAGATGCTGATGGGAGCACTATGATACGCAGTCCGTTATCCAAAACTGCTGTCTTATAACTTGTCATGACTGCAAATTTAAGAAAAAAGAACGAAACACAAACCACTTTAAAAGCGTAAAGGAAAAAGAATCTTAATTCTTTTTTGTAGTCCACCTAATTTCATTATATTTGCAAAACTAATAAGGAAGTTAATATAAATCATAATAGAATGCGGAAAGTTATAGGTATCGGTGAAACTGTCTTGGACATCATCTTCAAGGATAATAAGCCTGTTGAAGCTGTCCCAGGAGGCTCAACCTTTAATGCCATTATCTCTTTAGGACGTTGCGGAGTGAATGCATCCTTCATCTCTGAGGCTGGTAATGACCGTGTAGGAGACTATATCATTAAGTTCCTTAGGGAGAATGGGGTTAATGCAGATAATGTTAGCACCTTCCCAGACTCAAAGTCTCCAGTGTCATTGGCATTCCTTAATACCAAGAATGATGCAGAATACATCTTTTATAAGGACCATCCTCACGACCAATTAGAGTTCACTTACCCTGACATTCAGCCCGATGATATCGTTATTTTCAGCTCTTATTATGCTGTAAACCCTGTCATTCGTCCGCAAGTGTTGGGGCTTTTAGATTATGCCCGGTCACATGGCGCAATCATCTATTATGACGTTAACTATCGACCTGCACACAAAGACGATGTTATTAGGATTACTCCGAACTTATTAGAGAACCTCGATTATGCCGACATTGTGCGTGGAAGCAATGAAGATTTCACCACACTTTATAAAAAAGATGAGGCTGACAAGGTCTATAACGCAGAGATTTCATTCTATTGCAAGCAGTTCATTTACACGCAAGGAAGCCAACCTGTGGAGGTACGTGGTGGTAAAGACTTTAAAAAGTCATACCCTGTCCATAACACGAATATCGTAAGCACCATTGGAGCTGGCGATAACTTCAATGCCGGTTTCATCTTCGGAATGCTGAAGTATGGTATCACCCGCGACGACTTATTGCGTGGACTCACTGAAGAACAATGGGACAAGGCTATCAATTGTGGCTTGGATTTCTCTGCAGACTGCTGCAAAGACATCTTCAATTATGTAAGTCGGGAGTTTGGAGAGCAGATGAAAGGATAACAAAAAAGAACCACACTAAATCAAAATAGAAAAATGATAGAAATTGCCAACAAAGTTTATTATGTAGGTGTCAACGACCGTAACAAATCTCTTTTTGAAGGTTTATGGCCATTGCCATACGGCGTTAGCTACAATTCTTATCTCATTGACGACGACAAAGTCTGCCTGATTGATACAGTAGAAGTGGACTTCTTTGTCCAGTTCATCGAGAATCTACATGCTGTTTTGGGTGATAGACAAATTGACTATCTTGTCATCAACCACATGGAACCTGACCATTCTGGTTCTTTAGCCTTGTTGAAGAAGTATTATCCTAACATACAAGTCATTGGAAACAAGAAGACATTCGACATGATGTCAGGCTTCTACGGTATCAGAGAGAATACTATAGAAGTGAAAAATGGTGAGACTTTAGAGTTAGGACATCATACATTGCAGTTCTTTATGACACCAATGGTGCACTGGCCAGAGACGATGATGACTCTTAGCAAGGGTGAAGCATCCATCCTTTTCACAGGTGATGCCTTTGGATGTTTCGGTGCTTTAAACGGCGGATTCATCGATAAGGACATCGATACAGAGGGATATTGGTTGGAGATGGTTCGCTATTACTCTAACATTGTAGGTAAATACGGTATTCCAGTTCAGAATGCACTGAAGAAACTTGCAGGTATTCACATTGATTATATCTGTTCAACACATGGTCCTGTATGGCATGAGAACGTTGAAAAGGTGGTGAACCTGTATGATCGTATGTCGAAATATGAGACTGATCCAGGCTTGGTTATCTGCTACGGAACGATGTATGGGAACACAGAGCGTATGGCTGAACAGATAGCACGTGCTGCTTCATTGGCTGGAGTCAGGAACATTCGACTCTACAACGTATCTAAAACGCATCATAGCTACATCCTTCAGGATATCTTCCGCTTCCGTGGACTGATTGTTGGTGCGCCAACTTACAATGCTGGGCTCTATCATGAGATGGATGTTTTGCTGCAGGAAGTGGCTAACAGGGATATCAAGAACCATCTCATTGGTTGGTTCGGGTCATACTCATGGGCTTCAAAGGCTGTCTCTGCAATAGGAGAATGGAACGAGAATCACCTGCACTTTGAACAGGTGGGTGAGCCTGTAGAGATGAAGCAAGCACTTACTCCAGAGATAAAAGAGGAGTGTGCACGACTCGGTCATGAGATGGCTGCAAAGCTATTGGCTGAGTAATATGTAATAGAATTTCGTATAACGAAAAGTAATAGGTGCCCTTTCGCACTCTAAAAGACGCCCTTTTGCATGGTAAAAGATGCCCTTTTGCAATGTAAAAGGGCGTCTTTTGGATGCTAAAAGGGCATCTTTTGTTTTGCCCTTTACAACCAATTGAATCTTAGGAAGTTACAAAGCAAGAAAAAATAGATTTTTGTTTGATTTCGAAGTTATGTCACTTCAGTTTTTGTAAGATTATTTCTAACTGTGTCATCCTTCAGTCATTAATGGTGCAAAAGATCTTTCTTTTGCTTTCATCAGGTTGGAGAAAGAATGTGATTACGTGGCTTTCAGTTTGCCAAATTGTTCTCTTATAAGATAGAAGTCTTGATATATAGTCTGTTTTATTATTATAATTAGTCTATTTTGTAAGTACAAACTGATTGTCAATCAAAAAGTACTTAGTTCAAATTTACCTTAAACTTCTGTATTCAGAGGTAAGATTGTGAAAAAATAACTACCTTTGTGGAAAAGTAAATAAGATGAAGATAGCAGTATTTTGTTCGGCAAACAACAATATAGATCCAACCTACTTCAACATGGCAGAACGGTTGGGGAAATGGATAGGGGAGCATGGTCACACCCTCATCTACGGTGGAGGAAACAGTGGACTCATGGAGTGTATTGGTAAAAGTGTGCATGAAGCAGGCGGAAGGACCATTGGTGTCGTCCCGCGTATCATGGAAGAGGGGCGCAGAATGAGTGATTATGTGGACGTAGAGATTCCATGTGAGGATCTTACTGACCGCAAAGCAATCATGATGCAACAGGCGGATGAGTTCTGTGCCTTGCCCGGTGGCATCGGGACTTTGGATGAAGTGTTCACTGTTGCTGCGTCTGCAACCATAGGATATCATCATAAACGTGTGACACTTTATGATGTAAATGGTTTCTGGGACAGCCTCATAGCACTGTTAGACGACCTTCAGCAGAAGGGAATGATACGTGGTGATTACCATGAATACATCCATGTGAAGCATATTGACAGCTTGAATCAATAAGCCTTTGATAAGGAAAAACGTTCAGAAGACGGCTCTTCTGGCAACGAAAAGAAAGAAAAATTAATTAAAAGGCATGCTCATTTTATGTTCTTCAACATAAAATGAGTACGTTTATAATACCTTATTTTTATTTTACATTACTGTGAGAAACGATGTCATTGAGTTTATTTTAAATGCCGTACCTTTGCACGTAGATATTTATTCCGTGTTACATTAATATACACGAAAAGCAAAATCATATGAGAAAAATAATAATTACACTTTGTGGATTAGGCTTAGGAGTTCTTAGCCTAACGGCACAAGACAGACAAGACATAGTACCACCGTTGGCGGGATGGAGCTATTTTGGTGGTGATGAGTTCAATGGAAATGCTATCGATCGGAACCTGTGGGGACTCTATGGGGATAAGAAGAAAGACTATTCTAACGAGACATACGGTAACAATATTGGGCAAGGTATGGCACAAACTTACCGTGATAAAATGGTAACAGTGCAGGATGGTAAAGCCTCCGTACGTGCTACTCGTGAACCGATTTATACTGGGTTACGATACCAAAAAGGAGTTGACACCAGTCCAAAGATGCGCGCTCCGTTGGCACCTACCCATAATTTTACGAAGAATGGTTGGTGGTCAGGGTTTCTGTCAAGTAGGGATGCAGACAATGGAGGGACTTATTATCCGCTCTATTCTCGTATTGAGATAAAGGCAAAGATACCTTTTAGCATAGGAACATGGATGGCTTTGTGGCTCCGTCATCGGTATGGTGGTGCAGGAACGTTCGAGATTGACTTGGAAGAGTTCTTTGTAAATGATGATCAAAATGACTATGTTGCTGGTTGGGAAAAGCATACTTATCATAAGAAAGGGAAAAACTTCTTGCATCAATCTATCCACGGATTGGATTATGATCAGACTGAATATGATGAGAAGACTAAGAAGTATATCCCTAAAACTACTTCCAATCATAACCCGTATGCTGATCGTGTAAGGGAGATAAAGTTTGATCCATCGAAGGGCTTCCATGTTTATGGTGCACAAATTGATCCCGAACCGGGTGATTCCTCACGGAACTTGGCAGTGACATTCCTGCTGGATGGAAGGGTAAGGTCGGTGTTCTTGACATCAGAATATAAGCCAAAGACGCTTAATTATTCTTCCAGATACAACGCACTTCTGCAGAATGAGTATATTAAGAATAATATTGATCACATCTGGGATGTTGCCATTACGGGTGGAATAGGGGGTAAACCAGACGGAAAAGGTGGTGGAGTACTCTATCCAGAGAATGATCCTCAGTATGGAGGAGACATAAACAGAGTCCCCAAGAACTATGTTATGGACCTCGATTGGTTACGTGTCTATAAGCGAACAAACAAGTTATTGTGGATAGGATCTGTACCAAAGGGATATGATTGGCAGACGACAACCGTATCAATCAATGTTCCTAACGCACAGTTAGGTAACCTACAGGTGGGCGACAGGCTCATCATGGATATAGACACACTCAGTACTTCGGAACACAGAAAGGCTGGTCCTGTGTCAATCGACATCTGTGATAAGACGGGTAAGAGTATCTTAAAGCAGAAGCCAGAGATTGCAAGAAACGACGCAGAGGTGACATTCCTCATAACAGATAACGACATGTTGCAGGCGTTGAAGGCTGGGGGATGCAAGATAAACGGCAAGAATGTTCGTTTCTTCACCCTTATGAGCGAGACGAAGAGAAGTGGATTGTGGAGTGGCTTCAAACAGATTGGACCTGATAAGGTTGTCCTTCCTGCCCTGCTTTTCAGTAATGTTTCTGAAGGACAGCAAATGGAATTTACCGTAAGGGATGTAGCTGGGGGTGGAAATATCGTACTAACACCTTTCGGAGGGAATGCAACCAATATCCAACTGACCCCTTCACAAGACGAGAAACTGTACCGTATCACACTTGATGGACAGACTGTTCAACGCTTACGTACGAATGGTTTGCAGATATCAGGAGCTAATTACTACCTAAGAGGTGTAAGATTGACTGATAAAAAAAGTACGACTGACGTAAAAGGGGTTAATATTAACAAGGAAGAGGACGGTGCTGTGTACACGATTGATGGTGTTAAGGTAAGAGAAGCCAATGATAAAAGTAAGTTAACCCCTGGTATATATATCACCAATGGGAAGAAATTTGTTGTGAAATAGTAATTCTTTCTTTCCTATTTGGGTATAAAGCCATTAGTATCATCATTGATATTAATGGCTTTTCTCTTTATAAATGGATAATGTGTCATTACCTATGGAAGACAAGACATTCATCAGTTAAAGAAGGGATAATTACCTTTTAGCATGTTACTTATTATCTATCAGATAATGAAAATATTACTATTCCGTGGCATTTTTTTGTTGTTTTGATAACCAACTATACGAAAAAAAGTGTAACTTTGCCAACAAGGGTTAGTTGTACACTCAATTTAATACTCATAAACGACACCGAATCTTTAAGTATTTGAGCTACATGCAGATTCGTATTGACACATGAAATAACTATTAATATAAGTAATTTACATAACCATGAGTAGCTAAATCCTACTCTATTACACATCAAAACATGAAAAAAATAGCAATTATTCTTTGTGGATTAGGGCTCGGACTCCTCAATCTATCCGCACAAGAGACAAAAGAAACAGTACCTCCACTGTCTGGTTGGAAGTACTATGGAGGAGATGAATTCAATGGTACAGCTATCAATAGGAAGCTGTGGGGTATCTATGGAGACAAGACGAGGGATTATTTCTTTGATGTTTATGGTAACAATAAGAACCAAGGTATGGCCCAAACTTATCGTGATAACATGATTAAAGTGCAAGATGGATTGGCAATAGTAAGGGCTACCCGCAGCAAAATCTTCACAGGATTAAGGAGCGATTATACGGAAAAGATGCGCTTCCCTCCTAAGCCTGGGCATGGTTACACAGAC
The DNA here is from genome assembly GCF_055385135.1 of Prevotella histicola. Classification (NCBI taxonomy): domain Bacteria; kingdom Pseudomonadati; phylum Bacteroidota; class Bacteroidia; order Bacteroidales; family Prevotellaceae; genus Prevotella; species Prevotella histicola. The sequence continues at coordinate 1,591,977 of NZ_AP043793.1, forward strand.
CATGGATGGTGGTCAGGGTTCTTATCCAGTAAGGATGCACAGACTGGTAATATGGATGAACAGAATAAAGAGATAGGCTGTTATTATCCTCTTTATTCGCGAATAGAGATAAAAGCCAAGATACCTTTCCGTATTGGGACATGGATGGCACTATGGTTGCGGCATTATACAGGGGCAAGTACGTTTGAAATTGACCTACAAGAGTTCTTCGTAAATGATGATCCTAAGGTTGACAGATATGACAAATACGAAAAGCATAGATACTACAATGCAAACAAAAACTTCCTGCATCAGTCGGTACATGGGATTGATTATCAAAGTGCAACAGATGAGAATCCTATTCCTAATAAACACAATAACAATGCATATGCAGACAGAGTAAAGGAAATTAAGTTTGATCCTTCAGAAGACTTTCATGTATATGGTGCACAAATTGACCCTCTTCCTACAGACTCAGGACGGCATTTGGCTGTTACATTCCTTCTGGATGGCAGGGTAAGGTCGGTCTTTTTGACATCAACAGATATTGTATCGAACCCTAAATCCAGTCATAAATATAGATACAATGCACTGTTAAGACCTGAATTCATGCCACATGGTATTGACCATGTATGGGATGTTGCAATAACAGGGGGTATTGGTGGTACGCCAGGAGACCATAATAGCGGTATTCTATACCCAGAAAGAGACCCTCAATATCATAATGATATCAACAAAACTCCAAAAGATTACATCATGGATATAGACTGGTTACGTGTCTATAAACGTGCAAATGAGCTTTTATGGGTTGGTGCTGTACCTCAAGGATGGGACTGGGAAACAACAACAGCAAAGATCAATTTATCTAAAGAAGTGCCTGTTGATCGGTTAGCAAAGTTGCAAGTTGGTGATAAGCTCATCTTAGATATAGATACTCTTCCTGCTAAAGACTTAACTGCTCCACCATGTACCGATCCGAATATGGGACCTGTCTGTGACCGGGATGCTGGACCTTCATCTATCGATATCTGCAATAAGAGCGGGAAAAGTATTGTGACTTTGAAACCTGAAGTCGCAAGAAATGACGCCCAAGTGACTTTCTATATCACAGATGAAGACATGCTTAACGCCTTAAAGGCAGATGGTTGTAGTATAATAGGACAGAATATTCGCTTGTTTTCTTTGGTAAGAGAGAAGAAAGATGACGGTATATGGAGTGGTTTCAAGCAAATAGATGATAATAATAAGGTGGTAATCCCAAAGACAATGTTTGATGGAGTAACAGAAAAACAGGCGTTGGAAGTTACTGTACGGGATGTTAAAAGGGATGCAAAGATTGTCCTACCGCAATGGAATGAAGCTGATAGAACTATTCCTTTAGTGGCTTCAAATGATGAGAAACAATACTATATCGCACTTGATAAGAACACCGTTAAGATGCTAAAAGACAACGGGTTGTATTTTACAGGAGCGGGATTTTACTTAAGAAGTATCAAATTAAAGAACAAGAAAGACTTGCCATTGGGAATCAAAAACATTACTTCACATAAGAAAGAAAACGAATCTGTGTATACGATGAGTGGGGTAAAGGTAAAAGAAACCAATGATAATAGCAAGTTAGCCCCTGGCATATACGTCACTAATGGAGCGAAATTCGTTGTGAAATAATTCCTGAATAGGGATTTAAAAGCTATAAAAACGCCATTAGCACTGAAGCTAATGGCGTTTTTATTGATCGTTACTGTCTGGTTGACCCTTCTGGTATTCGTTATTCATCAACGCCTTACTATATAGTTGATAACGTCAGAAACGAATACGTCATACTGTTTTCTACTTATGTGCTGCAGCCCAGCACCAGTGGAGCTGATGGTTAGCACCAGTGGGGCTAATGGTCAGCACTAGTGGAGCTGATGCCCAGCACCAGTCGTGTTTAGCGTTCAACACCTTCCGATATGCTACAGATGTGATAGCAGTTTATAATCAGAAGGATGTTGAAACACCAAAGGTGTGATGATTTTATCCAATCATAAAGGCCTCGTTTCCTTAAAAGTAATATGCAGAAACCTATTTAAAGATCACCCTGCGGAAGCCCTTATGTTGTTTAAATCCCTTCAGACAGTAATATTTATTAGTATGGAATGTCTGAACTTCTACTTGATAACAACTTTCTTACCCTTGTGGATATACACACCCTTGGTTGGTTTGTCAACCTTGATACCAGATACTGTATAGTAGCCATCATCGGTGTTGTTAGCATTATCGGTTGTTACATTCTCAATACCTGCAGTCACTGGAACCAGTGATAATACTGACTGTAAAGAGCTGGCAGCATCAGATGGGAATGAAAGATAAGCCTCACCGGCAGGTACGAAACCATAAGTCTTGTCGCTGAACTTATCACCCTGCAAAACATAATTGCGTGACTGAGCTGCTTGACTGCCAGGTTTAGCGCCATGCTCAACAACAATCATTGTCCAATACTTCAAAGAAGGCAGAGTAAACTTAACCACATCACGGTCCTGAGTAAACTTAACTTCCTGTGGAGCACCGCCCAATGCGTCTGGAGTAGCCACCCAAATACGAGTTACATTGCCCTCATCATAGAGTGTAACAGGTTCTTGAGTATACAAGTTTGGTTCGTTCATAACATCCTCTTTCACCTTGCTCTTATCTTTTTCTTCACCATTCTCAAGCTTTGAAAGACGCCATGTCAAACGGTTGGCATTTGTGAAATTTAATAGTTGGATCATAGTTTTGTTGTCTTTCTGAGTACTATAAGAGACAATCTTTCCTAACTCTGGCTCCCATGCTTTTACGTTTTTGCCTCCTATTTCCATAGTAACTGTCTTCTCAACATTACCATCTCTCAGATAGTTTTCATAGGCTGTTAGGAAGTCATAGTAAGTAACTAGACTATTCTCCAATGCGTTTTCTCTCTTTTTCCCAGCATCAGGGAAGTACTCAGTATACAGCATATGATCACCGCTTAGTTCGATATGTGCACCGCCCAAAGCAAATATTACAGCATCTGTAAAACGTACTAATGGTGTGTTAAATGGCTTAATCTGTCCGCCAACCTTATCCATATCAAGATTATCACGGCGGTAATTCATATAAGCAGCGAAGACTGTATTAAGCTTAGGATTCGCACTTTCTTCCCTATTACCCTTAATCGCATCTCGGAAACTAGTATACCAACGTTCACCTTCCCACATCTCGTTATATGCGAACTCTATGCTTCCTGAACCAACAATATTACGACGTCCATAGTTTGAAACGGAGTTCATGACAAGATACTTTTCGGGTTGTGCAGCCTTCATAGCTTTCAAGAACTTTGCAAAACCTTCATAAATCTCACGATCATCACGTCTGTTAGTATCGTCAGCATTATATAACCAATCTGTTCGTTTGCCTACTTGGTCTACATGGAAACCATCAAATGGAAGGTTTTTATATACTAAGTTAACAGAATCTGTCATATATTTAATCCAATGTTCATTTGAAGGATTCATCAGATAGATATTGGGCCACTCCTTATAAGCATTATAACAACCTTGTCGGAGTATACCTTCATCATACCAAATCATTCCCCATTCACGTCCATTCACTCCATCCTTATTGAGGTAATTGACACGAAAAGCTTCACCATTTAGTGTGTCTCCAGTTGCCCCATAGCAGAGATTATAGAACATACACTTGGCCCCTACGTTATGTAACTTACTAATGTAGTTGCGTAAAACATTAACAGAGATCTCACGATTAGCAAAATCCTTCCACGTACCATCGTTATCTTTCTTCCACATTCTATGATGTTGCCATTGCCAATCATAGAACTGTAAACCTGTAATATGATGACGAAGAAGAACGTTTACTTCTTTGTTCATTGTATTCATCTTGCTGTTTTGGAAATCAGACAAGAACCCATAACGAGGGAAACGCTTCCAATTAGAAGAAACATCTATACCGATAGTTGAAAGAACCTTATCCTTATCACCCTCTTTTACATAAACTTCAGCTAAGTAACCTTTGAAGTCGTCCTTAGGAACCTTCCATGTCCAAGACTTCTTACCACCTACATCTGCGGTGCCAACAACAGTATTGCCATGTAAGTAACGTACCTTTGCACCATTAGGGAATGTGATAAGGCTGAGTGTGAAGTTAACCATATCACCTGGTCTATAACGAACTTTATCTGTAGAAAGGAGCTTTGGTAAATAAGCATTTGTCCCATCTGACTTAAATCTTATTGCGTCAAGGTCTGACTTATTTGTCTCTACAACGACACCATCTGATGGGTTCAGAAGGTTGTCTTCATAGCTTTTACCATTGCTTGAGATGGTTAAATTATAGGTCTGACCTACATTTCCTTTAAGTATTAGACCCGTACCAGCAGCAACAGCACCAGTAACTGCCACCAACTTTATTGATGCATTGTTATTACGTTGAGCAACATAAGCTGTCAATCCAGGTGCTGATGAGAAATCAATGGCAAAGTCTCGAGAGAATGTTACATAGTTACTTGTAAGTACATAAGGGATCTTATCCTTTACTTTATTACCATAATAAGCCATCCCACTAACGCTATTGAAAGCGCTTGGGTTTACATAGATTGTGAAATCTTTAGGTGTATCGGCAAAGGTGCTACCCTCTATTGCAAGGCAATTATTACCAGAGTAATAGACACTTGAGAGCGAACGACAGCCGCAGAAGGACTGATCTCCAAAGCCTTCAAAGCCTGCAGGAAGTGCTATAGATGTCAAAGCTGTATTGGCAAAACTACGTTGACCGATTCTCTTGAGCGCATTTGATAACCTAACTACCGTTAGATTGCTACAATCTGTGAAGATGTAGCCATCCATTACCTCTACACTTGAGTTGTCAATTACCGTTGTCAAGCCCTGACATCTATTGAAAGCTGACCATTCAATCTTGGTGACTGAGCGAGGAATTGTCACCGATGTAATGTGGTTGTTACCTTCGAAGGCATTGTGACGAATGGCTGTTACCCGATAATTATGTCCATTGTTAGACACGCTTTCGGGGATGTCTACAGCGCCATTCACGCCATTACCTCCAACGACTTGGACCTCCGTTTGGGAAGTAGTCTCGTAGTTGATACCTTTCTTATTGAAGCTATCGGCAAATGAAACCAATGCTACAAACAAGGCAAGTGTCAACACGAATGTTTTCTTGATGTTCATGATTTTAAAATTGTTGATTGTAAAACTATATATTATAAATAGGCTATAATATTCGACTACTTTGTCATTACTTCCTTACCATTATGTATATATACACCTTAGATGTTCATGGTTGAGTCTCTATTTATAGTAGAGTTCTACTATACTACTGATAGTTTAAAGGCTTCAACCTTTCGTTTCCTTTGTTTCAGCATATCATTTTTTAATAAAAAAAGGCATCACCACTCCTTTACTCTTTCGAGTAATTTCTTTAGTGGTAATGCCTTCTTAAAAAATCTTTGGAACTTAGTCATCCCATACAGAATGCTTTCCTATTGAGACTACTCCAGTAGAATTGATATCTAACTGGTCATTGTTGTCATCCTCAAGCAGGACATGTGGTTTCGCAAGAGCAGAACCTGGGTCTGCTGGTGTGTCATCAAATGACAAGTCTAATAAGTGTCTCTCGAGTTTTATTGTTATCTGTTCTGTAACAGGTGTTATATAATTTCGTTTCATCTTATGATTACCTTTCTTCCGTTTTTAATGTAGATACCCTTCTCTGTTGGGTTGATGACACGTACACCTGAAAGTGTATAATAAACGTTGTCATTATCTTTCTTATTGCCTTCAACCGTGTTGATGCCTGCTGTCGCAGGATTATCATCAAGCTCTAATGCAAAGGAAACACTCTTTGCGCCCTGTACTCCAGCCTCATTCTGCTCATGAATATAAGCTCTACCACAATAGATGGTCTTTGCATTCTCTGATAAATGTAGCTTGTAATCAGGTTGTAATGTCCAGTTACTCTTACCATCAGCCTCTGTTTGATAAAGAAGTGTATCCTCACGTACAGGCATTACCTTGTTATCAGCAAGCTTTGTAGCTGCTGTTTCAGCAATACGGTAAGTGTAAGTAGTATTAGGTGTGCCAGCAAGGATTACTCCTTCATTAGCTGCAATGGCGTTAACCTTCGTCATCTTCAGAATCTTCTGAACTTTCGTTGGTTGTGTTACTTTGTATGTACTCTTGCCCACATAAGCCACCATAGCTTCACGACCGTTAGCTGCAACAAACTCTACTGGGAAGTCATGGGTCATGGTGGCATACTTAGTTGTCAATGTACGCTCGTAAGTATCCTTAAGGTTAAGTGCATTCCAAGCGGCATTTGCCTGATAAGCAGACAGCTTGCTTGCTTTCACATAGATATCCTTTGGGGTATTATCGAATGCATTAGCAGCCAAAGTTGCAGGGCTGTCCGCCAGGATATTAACGTATTTCAAGGCTGCACAACCATTGAAAGCATTGGCTTTAATTGTTGTTATTGAAGCAGGAAGTGTGATGAAAGGCAAGCTTGTACAACCTGCGAACATACCCTCAGATACATTATTTAATGGTTGAGAAGCATTAGAAGTGGCAGGGATTTCAACATACTTCAAGCCTGTACACATCATGAAAGCTTCTTTACCGATAGTCATATCACCCTTTAAGTGTACGCAGGTAAGACCGCTTTCTTGGAATGCATTAGTACCAAGAGTCTTAACAGATCCCTTGAAAAAGAACTTCTTCAATGCACCAGTAGACATAAAAGTACCGTCGCCGATGGTCTCCAATTTTGTGCCATAATCAACTGTTGCCAGACTCGTACAAGTACGGAATGCTTGTGCATCAATAGTCTTCAGCTCTGCTGGTAGCTTGATAGTTGTCAAAGCAGTACACTCATTGAAGGCGTTAGCACCAATCTTCGTGATGTTGTCCCATGCACCTGGCTGACTGGGAATACCTTTGATGGTTGTTAACTGATGACAACCCCAGAAAGTATTTGCAGGTATTTCTGTCACTGCAGCAGGCCATTCTACGGATGTAAGTGGTGTATGCCAGAACACTCCGGTATCCATCTTCTTGATTCTTGATAGGTCAACAGAAGTCAAGCTACTACACTCATAGAAGCAAGTTGCCCCTAACTCCTCTACAGATTGAGGTATTTGAGACCATGTAATCTTACTGCAACCGTAGAAAGCGCTATTGTTTAAGCGTTTTGGATTGAAGCCATTCCAATTGATTGTAGTTAAGTTCGTACAGTTTTTGAAGGTGAAACTTGATACATTACTTGAGGCATAGCTACTTGGAAAGGTGAAGGATGTAAGCGTTTCGCAGCCTTCAAACACACCGCCTTCTATGGAATTAGGAACATTATCGCCTAAGTAAGTGACTGAATTAGGAAGAGTAATAGACGCCAACTTCTTACAATTCAAGAATGCATGTGAGTCAATCTCCTTCAATTGGGATGTTCCATCCGTTGCTCCTTCAATGACAAAGGCTGTCATATTCACACATTCATCGAAGCAACGTGACTCGATATGCTGAACAGTCTTAGGAATAGTGATCTTTGTTATCTGACTTGTTACGCCCGAACCAGCTGCCCGAAAGAGGTTAGCACGAAGCATAATCACCTTATATGTAGCGTTACCTTGGAGTTGTCCGTTGTATGTAACAGCAGCCTGTACTGTTTCGGGAATAGTAATTTCTCCCGTCTTGCGCACTGATTGATAAAGAGCGTCGTTTAAAGCAGCAGTCTTTTCAGCTTCATTAGCTACACTAGTTTTAGTGGTCCAACCACAGAACTCTACAGTATTGTTCTGTGAGCCGATACTCTCGAAATGCTGAATACTGAACAACATGCCATTGTAAATGAACAGGTTGGCCTTTCGTTCGGCATCGGTTGGCTGAGAGTCAGCAAAGCATCCAATAGAGATGATTGTCAAAATTGCCAAAAGTAGTTTTCGTTTCATTGTTTGTTTGTACTTTATTTAATTGTTTAATGAGTTTTTTTGCGGCTTTAGTTCCCTTCAGGTTCACCCAAGTCTACTGATTAGATAGTCTTGAGTTGTTTCTGGAAATACGTCGTTATAATAATTTATCCATCAAGAAACTCCATGCAGTAGATGTATATGTCATACGCTGTGGATTGTTTCTGACTTCTGTCAAACGAATACAAAGTTATGAAATGTTAGATAGAAAGAATATCGATATGGATGTGAATATAAACATTTAGATAGTTATATACACTGTTAATCAGTGTGTTATGCCTGTTATTGTGATAGGTTTTTATAAAGAATATATAATCTAATAGCAAATAAAAAATGGCTATTTAAGCACAGATATGTATTAGTCTGAATGCTTAACTGCCAACTAAAGAAGTACGCACAGAGAATCTTTAAGTATTGAAATATGGCGAGGGTAGAGGACGAAGATGATCCTTTTTTGTAAAACTATTTACTCTTTCATTTTTAATAGGGCGTCTTTTGCATTCTAAAAGGGCGTCTTTTGCAATGTAAAAGATGCCCTTTTGCGTTGTAAAAGGTGCCCTTTTACATGGTAAAACATGCCCTTTTACAAGCCGTTTTGTAACTGTTTGAGTCTGTGGATGTTACAAAGTCGAAAAAAGAAGGTTTCCTCTTACTTTGCTCTTCCTTAGGCACTTTTATTTGTAAGGTTGTTTTACCATTCGTGTTGTCTTTACTTTCATGTTTTCTCTTACGGCATAATGTGTGATAGAAGAGCATGCAGCCCTTTGCTAGCCTACCTTTCCAGCTTGCCTCTTTACTAGATTCGGAGATAGGCTTCAAACCTTTATACTTCCTATGATGGCATAGTGTGGGATGTAGTCTTTGCTTCCTGATATCCCAAACATCCTACTTAACGCCGTTGATGATTGTGCATTGACACAAGAGAAAATGAATGAGAGTGAACTAAATGTGCTTATCGTATTAGTTCTTGTATAATGATGAAAGATATAATAGAAAAGAGTTCTGCCCATTTCTCACGAAAGAGAAATGGGCAGAAGAATGTTTTTATAACTGTAAGATTTGCTCATCAAAGCTGTCTGGATCCAGAGATTTCAGTCGGATTCGAGACCGATAAGCATATACTGTGGCTTTAGAACAGCGCAAGAAAGAGCAAATCAGCTCATTTTCTGTTACCCCCAGACGGATAAGAGCAAAGATACGGAGATCGGTTGACAGGTGTCCTGCTTGCTTCGGGATGATCTGTTCCTCTGGTTTCAGCAACGCATTGAACTTTTCAACGAAGTCTGGGAAGAGTCCAAGGAAGGTTTCGTCAAAGCTATTATAGAATGTTTCAAGCTCTCGATCGACAAAATCCTGAGATTTCAACGTCTCTAATAGCTCCGTTCGTTTGCCTGCAGTGAAGAGTCGATAGATGTGTTTCCGATAACTGTCAAGCTTATCAATGTATGTAGAACACTGTGCCAGGAAGCGTGTAATATACTCATCCTTGATCTGATTGGATTCCTTTAGCTGTTTATTTGTATTCGAAAGCTGTGTACGTACCACCTTTAATACAGCCATTTTACGGCGAATATAGATAATCATCACAAGGAGGAAGATTGATAACAACGTGATAACCACCAGCGCCAAGGTAAGCCAAATCATCCTCATGGTGGTTTCCCGCTCGTGTGATTTCAGTATAACCGGCCACACATCAGCCATAGCTATGGTGCGTTGGCGGGCATTACAGAAGATAGCATCATTCAGTGCATGGTCCATATAGGCGTAAGCACGCTGCGTATCGCCCTCATCAAAGAGGATGACGGCAAGTTGTTGCAGAGCGAGATACTCCTTTACGGAGTTGCGAAGGTCGGAAATTGCAGCTGCAATGAGGTACTGTTTCTCAGCTTCTGTGTTCTTCTGTCTGCCATACAATGTCGCAAGAGCATAGGCTATAAAGCCCATTCGGCGATCTCCAACATCCAGTTTTCGATAAGAATCTAATAGAATTTTCTTCGCTTGTTCGTCTTGATGATGGTTTACATATTGCTCAGCTCTCGACCATATATCAGGTTTATCGCTGTGAGCAAGCAGAGAATCGTTGCAACTCTTTGCTATTTGATTATAGTAATTCCGCTTTCCTGATGTCAATGCAGCACTAGCAAGTGACTCATACAGTGTCTTGCGGGTAGAGAAATAGTAGAAAAAGAGGTTTGGATCGAGCTGTTGAAGCTGGATGGAGTTGACAAAATCGCTGGCATCCTTCAGCTGTCCACCCTTCATCATGAGGTAAGCAAGGTTGAGTTTTGAGTCATCTATATACTTCTTATCGTTCATTTGCTGAGCCAATTGTAGCTTATGTTCAGCGTAAACAATCGCCGAATCAATACGATAAGAGGTATATAGATTGAAAATCTTATCACTCAGCTTGTATCGTTCCTCCTTTGTTCGGGCAGCTTTATACTGCTTTTTCACTTTGAGAATCTCATTTTCAAAGTGCTTATCATAGCTTGCAGACATGGCAATCTCCCTGTCGAGGTCGTCAAGTGTCGGCATTGGTCTGTTGTTTTGGGCATGTAATAAGAACGCAGAGAAGACTGCTATAACTGTAGCAAGCCCTCTACCTTTCATCATTCTTAGATGATTCTGTTGTTTTAAATCCTCTTTTTTCATTAGTCGTCGACTCTATTCAAGGTTCTTAAACCTCTTTTTGGGTTTGTATTGTGTTGTGTTGCAGAGTTCCCTTCATAGAAGGGAGAGAGATGAAAAGGCAATCTGTAGGGAGTATTAGCATTGAGTATGTCTCTTTTTCTGATGTAGTAGACGTACTTACTGTGCGTCCCTACAGATTGCGTTCTATATATAATAAGGTGTTATTCCTTATTGATTGCTCTTAAAGAGCCTTAACACTGATGGCAAAACCACCACCGCGAACTTCGTTCAACTTAAGAACGTCGCCCTTCTTTACAGTACGTTTGGTGATTGTGTAAGCCTTAGGATTCTTCTCAAAGTCGGCATCTTTAGCATCAGCATAGATGGTTGCTTCATACTTACGACCCTTATCCAGGAAGTCAAGCTTCACAATACTCTGGTGAGGTTGTAGTCCTGTTTTACCTCCAATGAACCAGTTGTTAGTGCCTTTTGCCTTACGTGCAACGGTAACATAGCGTGCTGGCTCAGCTTCAAGATAACGACTGTCATCCCAATCGCAGGCTACATCCTTAATGAACTGGAAGGCATCGTTGTACTTCTTGTAGTTCTCTGGGAGGTCAGCAGCCATCTGGAGTGGACTGTACATCGTAAGATAGAGTGCGAGCTGACCAACGAGTGTGGTGTGAACCCAGCTCTTGTTGTTGCACCATGTTGAGAGTTGAGTCTCAAGAATACCAGGAGTATAATCCATAGGACCGCCCTGCAGACGTGTGAAAGGAAGTATTACAGTATGGTTTGGATCGTTACCACCGAATGCTTCGTACTCTGTTCCGCGTGCAGACTCATTGCCAACGAGGTTAGGATAAGTACGACAAAGACCAGTAGGGCGTGTTGCCTCATGACCATTTACCATGATATGGTGCTTTGCAGCCTCCTTTATTACGTAGAGATAGTGCTTGTTCATAGACTGTGAATAGTGATGATCACCACGTGGAATGATGTCACCAACATAGCCAGTCTTCACTGCGTCATATCCATATTTGTTCATTAAGTTGTATGCTTCCTCCATGTGTCGCTCGTAATTCTGCGTACTTGATGAGGTCTCATGGTGCATCATAAGCTTCACACCCTTTGAGTGTGCATACTCATTGAGGCCCTTCAGATCGAAATCTGGGTATGGAGTAACGAAGTCGAAGACGTAATCTTTCCAATGACCGAACCAGTCTTCCCATCCAATGTTCCATCCTTCAACCAGCACTTGTTGCAAACCATTCTCTGCTGCGAAGTCAATGTACTTCTTCACATTGGCTGTATTAGCAGGGTGATGACCGTTTGGTTTAGCATGAGCGTAGTCAGTTAAGCCCAGTTTTACAGAGCTAAACTCATCCGTATAAGCCCAAGACTTACCGCCGGCAATCATCTCCCACCATACACCACAGTACTTTGTAGGATGAATCCAAGAGGTATCTTCAAGCTTACAAGGCTCATTGAGGTTCAGGATAAGGTTACTTGACAGCATGTCACGAGCGTCATCACTGACCATAACCGTACGCCATGGTGTCTCACAAGGCGTCTGCATGAAACCCTTCATACCGGTTGCATCAGGTGTAAGCCATGACTCAAATACCATGTTTTTGTCGTCAAGGTTCAAGTGCATGGTAGCATAGTCAGCGCAAGCTGCTTCATGAATGTTGATGTAAAGACCATCCTTTGACTTCATTTGGAGGGAAGTCTGAACGCCAGTATCAGAGAAAACTGATACAGAAGAGTTGTTCCAGTTCACTGCATCATGGAATCTTGAGCGTATTTCAGAGAGCTTTGACTCCTGTGTTTCCTGCTCTTGAGTGTCATAATCGCCTGGAAGCCACCATGCTGTATGGTCACCCGCCATGGCAAACTGTGTGTGCTCGTCTTTGATAACAAAGTAATTCAGCTCTGGTTGCAATGGGAATTCATAACGTAAGCCCATTCCATCGTCATAAACACGGAACCGAATGACAATATTTCGTTTGCTACTTGGCTGGTTAAGGTCTACTTCCAACTCGTTATAATGGTTGCGTATCGTAGCCGTTTCACCCCAAACAGGCTTCCATGTCTCATCAAAAGTTGTCGTCTTGGTATTGGTTTTCTGGAATCCATCCATCAAACTTGTTTCTTCCAAGCCCTTACTTGCATGTTTATCCTTAGCCAATTCCAACCCTAAGTGTGAAGGTTTGACCACAGTCTTGCCCTTATAAGTCATTTCATAGGTTGGTACACCGTTCCCAGTCAGCGAGAACGTCACGGCAATATTGCCGTTTGGCGACTTTACCGTCTGTGCATTGGTGAAAGTAGCCATCCCCATCAGAAGCCCAATGAGGGCGATGTTGGTTTTTTTCATTGTTTTGTTAAAGTATGATTGATTATGTTTGTTTTAAGCCACGTTAGCTGCAAAGATAATAAAAAAAACTCAGTGAACATTCTTTTTAACATTATAACTGCGAAAAAAGTAAATTGTTGTCTTCTGTTTCCTTGATATTTATGACATTAATGAAGTATAATGAAGATATCTTTATCGGTAAAGATAGAGGAGAACAGAGCTTGTAAACGCTTAAAATTCAGCATACTGTAAATTATTAGAAATTATGTTAAGTGTAACGATTATCTATCTTGAAAACTTTTATCTTTGCAGTATTAAGCGATAGGCTGGTGTTTCCTGCCGACCTTTTACTGGCAACAAAAAAGATTAGTATTCAATAAATAAACAACCAAAAAGAATGAAAACGAAAGGATTAAAATCAACAGTATGCTTGTTTATGGCAGCAATTACGATGAGTTCATGCGTTGGATCATTTGCTTTGTTCAATAAACTGGCACGCTGGAATAAGCATGCAACAAACTCTAAGTTCCTCAATGAGATTATCTTCATTGCCATTTCTCCTGCTTATGTGTTCTGTGGTGCTGCGGACATGTTGGTGGTTAACTCTATTGAGTTCTGGTCAGGAAAGAACCCTGTTGCCAACCGTGTGGGCAAAACTGAGAATATTAAGGGTGACGATGGACTGATGTATGCCGTAAAATACTTGGAGGATGGCTATCAGATTACTAAGCCAGACGGCAGTGTTCTCTACTTTACTTATAATAAACAGGAGGATACTTGGTACATGAATGCTGAGGGTAAAGAGAAGAAAATCATCCATTTCAACGGTGATGGTACCATCAAGACCTTCCTTAACAATGGTCTCACGGTTGACATTACACCTGATGCTGCTGGACTTTACGAACTAAAGCAGGCACAGGCTGGTACCAGTTTCTTTATGGCAAGACGATAAAGCAGACTACAGGAGATGTAATTATAAGGCTCCCAAACTTATCCTGTTTTTCTCCCTCAGGTTGTCCTTCATGGAAAGGAACACCTGAGGGAGTGTTTTGTTAGACTGTCTTGTCGAGGAAGGAATATTAAGTTTGGGGAGTCGAAAGGGAACAAACGTCTAGCAGTAAAATAACCTTACACTTTGCGAGGCGTACGAAAGTGTGAAATGAATGAAAACCTTCTTTTTGCGACTTTGTAACCTTCACAGAATCAAAAGGTTACAGAGAGGCTTGTAAAAGGGCATGTTTTACGATGTAAAAGGGCGTCTTTTACAACGCAAAAGGGCATCTTTTACATTGCAAAAGGTGCCCTTTTAGAATGCAAAAGACGCCCTTCTGAAAAGTGAATGGGATTTTTCTTGACAAAAGAAGTAGGTTTTGGGTAGTATGAAGTATGACTCCGTTTTTTGCAAAGGCTGCATCATGGGAGCATAAACGATAAGCGGGTGCCTTGTGGAAATCCACAAAACACCCGCTTATTCTTTCCTGTATGCAGCGTATTACTCCATACAGTGTGAGGGAGTGATCCCTCTGATATGTTTCAAAAATGAATGAATTAAAAACTCTTCAACCAAGCTTTGAGGTCCATCATCATTTCCTCATGATAACGGAAACCTATCTTGCTGCCCCATCCATGACCACCTCCGGGATAGACGTGGAGCGATGCACGGACATCATTCCGATAGAGTTCCATATAATAATTCACACCGTTTGCAGGTGGAACAGTGTCGTCATCGTCGCTGAGAGCAATGAATGCGCGTGGTGTAACACGGCTTACATTCATGTCAGCACTGTACTTTTTCTCGTCACGCTTGGATGGTCGCTTGCCCAAGAAGTTGATTCTGCTACCTTCATGACCATATCCTTCCATCATAGAGATGACAGGATAGAAGAGAATCTGGAAGTTTGGCTTAGCCTCTCCCTGGCTTTGTGTAGCGATGGTTGCCGCTAAGTGCGCTCCTGCAGAGAACCCCATGATGCCAACGTCATTCCGATTTATTTTCCATCCGGTTGCATTCAGACGTACAAGTTTCATAGCTTGTTCAGCGTCAGAGATAGGAACATTGGGCTCACCATGTGGCATGCGATACTTCAAAACAATGGCTGCTATGCCCATATTCTGGAAGTATTCTCCCCAGTCATAGCCTTCTTTTTCCATTGAAAGTGAGGAATATCCACCGCCAGGACAAATGACAACAGCCCTTCCTGTTGCCTCCTTCTCATAGGGAAGGAATACGCGCACCTTTGCAGTGTCCTGTGAATCGCCGTTATCGTATGGTGGACGACTATTGTAAAGTTTCACATCAAAACTTCTCTGAGCCGACATTGACATAGCAATGGCAGCCATTCCAAGAGTTAGGAAGATTTTTCTTAATTTCATTCTGTACAATGTTTAGTTATGTTTTTCAAGCCCACATTCAATCTTTCAACGCATTTATGGGCTGAATAAAACGTCTCATTAGGGGTCTATATTTTGCAAAGTTAACAAAAATATACTGTTTAGAGGGTGGAAGTTTAGAGTTTTTAGTATATTTGCAGTCGGATATAGGAAAAGTGATTTGTTTCTAAACGAATTTTAATAATTCGGTATTTCTGTTAACAACCATTTCAGAAGCACTACCGTAAAGGCTATATTCGTATGTCGTTATTACCCAATATTCTATTATGCACGTATTAGAGAAGTTCCAATATTGCCCTGTATGCGGTAGTAAACATTTTGTAGAACAGACTGAAAAGAGTAAGCGTTGTGAGAGTTGTGGCTTTGAGTATTTCCTCAATCCAAGCTCAGCTGTTGCAGCTTTCATCCTGAATGAGAAGGGAGAATTGCTGGTAACGCAGCGTAGATATGACCCAGGAAAGGGGACTCTTGACCTTCCTGGTGGCTTTTGTGACATTGGTGAGACCGTCTTGGAGGCGTTACGACGTGAAGTAAAGGAGGAAACCAATCTTGAGATACAGGATGTTAGGTATTTCTGTTCATTGCCTAATAAGTATCGTTATAGTGGCTTTGATGTCCCTACGCTCGATACGTTCTTTATTTGTCAACCCGTAGATGCCAGCGTTCTTAGTGCAGCTGATGATGTGAAGGAAGCCCTCTGGATACCTTTAGAAGATATTCATACGGAGCAATTCGGTCTTCGTTCTATTCGACAAGCACTCCATGACTTCCTCCAAAGTAAAGCTGGTGAGATGAAATAACCTACGGGTGAAAACTTAAAAAAGTAGAAATTTTGCCTATTATATAAGGTGTAAGAGAAAAGATTGATTACTTTTGCGTCCTTGAAAAAATGTATAAGTTTGATTATATGCAAGAAAACCTGGTAATAGTAGAGAGCCCTGCAAAGGCAAAAACAATAGAGAAGTTCCTTGGAAAAGATTACAAGGTGATGTCATCTTATGGGCATATCCGTGATCTAAAGAAGAAGGAATTGAGCATTGACCTTGATACGTTGAATCCCGATTATGAAATTCCTGAAGAGAAAAAGAAGGTTGTCAGCGAGCTGAAGAAGAACGCTAAGGCGGCAAAAAAGATATGGCTTGCATCCGATGAGGACCGTGAAGGAGAAGCAATCAGTTGGCATTTGTGTGAAGTCTTGGGACTTGACGAGGCAAATACGAACCGTATTGTCTTTCATGAGATAACCAAACCAGCGATTCTGAAGGCAATTGAGACGCCAAGACACCTGGATATGAATCTTGTTAATGCGCAACAAGCACGCCGAGTGTTGGACCGTTTGGTTGGTTTTCGCCTCTCTCCAGTTCTATGGCGTAAGGTTAAGCCAGCGTTAAGTGCGGGACGTGTGCAGAGTGTAGCCGTCCGTTTAATCGTAGAACGTGAACGTGAGATCCAGAATTTCGTGTCAGAACCTTATTATAGGGTGAATGCTGTCTTTGCAGTAACAAGTGATGACGGAGCAAAGAACGAAGTAAAAGCTGAATTAAGCAATCGTTTTAAAACACATGAGGAAGCTCTTGCATTCCTAGAGGAGTGTAAAAAGTCAAAATTTACGGTTTCATCGATAACGAAAAAGCCATTGAAGCGTACGCCAGCTCCTCCTTTTACAACCTCAACTTTGCAACAAGAGGCTGCTAGAAAGCTTGGCTTTACGGTTAGTCAGACAATGATGGTGGCACAAAGACTGTATGAGGCAGGACGTATTACATACATGCGTACTGACAGTGTCAACCTTTCTTCATTGGCAATCAATACCAGTAAGGATGAAATAGTACGTCTTTACGGTGAAGAATATAGTAAGGTCAGGATGTATCATACGCATAGTAAAGGAGCACAGGAGGCCCATGAAGCTATCCGACCAACCTATATAGATAATGTTTCGATTGAAGGGACAAGTCAGGAAAAGCGCCTTTATGACCTTATTTGGAAACGTACGATTGCTTCACAGATGGCTGATGCTCAGATAGAAAAGACTACTGTAAACATCGCTATGGAGTCAGAAGATGGGAAGACAACGAATGATTTGCAGTTCATTGCCAATGGTGAGGTGGTCGCTTTTGAGGGTTTCTTAAAGGTATACCATGAGTCTACTGATGATGAAGACGCTGGTGAGGAATTCTCTCATGCACTTCCTATAATGCATGAGGGTGAAGAATTGGAGCGTCGGGAGATTGTTTCTACAGAAAGATACTCACAAAGTCCAAACCGATATACAGAAGCTAGCCTCGTCCGCAAGCTGGAAGAACTGGGAATTGGTCGTCCTTCAACCTATGCACCGACAATCTCTACTATCCAACAGAGGGACTATGTGCATAAAGGTGACCGTAAAGGGGAAGAAAGAAAGTACGCAGTTGACTCTCTCTTAGGCTTGAAAATTACGTCAAAGACCAAGAAAGAGATGGCTGGAGCAGATAAAGGTAAACTGATTCCAACGGATATCGGTATGGTCGTGAATGACTTCTTGATGGAAAACTTCCCTGAAATCATGGACTATAACTTCACTGCTAAGGTGGAACAGGAGTTCGATAAGATCGCAGAAGGGAAGGCTGAATGGAACAAAGAGATGAAAGTTTTCTATCAAGGGTTTGAACCTGAGGTGGAAAAGGTGATGAATGCACGTTCAGAACATAAGGCTGGAGAACGTGAATTGGGTATTGATCCTGCTACAGGGAAGCCTGTTTTCGTCAAGATCGGGCGTTTTGGACCTGTCGTTCAGATTGGAACTGCAGAAGATGAAGACAAACCTCGCTTCTCACAGTTGCCTTCTGACAAGAGCATGGAGACCATAACGTTGGATGAAGCATTAGAACTTTTTAAGCTACCACGTACTGTTGGACAGTTTGAAGGTACTGATGTTGTTATTGGTGCAGGACGTTTCGGCCCTTATGTATTGCATAATAAGAAATATGTTTCTCTTCCTAAAGATGAGAATCCGATGACGATTACTCTTGATGCAGCGATCAATCTTATTCAAAAGAAACGCCTTCAGGAAGCTCAACGTCACTTGAAAACCTTTGAAGAGGATGCTAATATGGAAGTGATGAATGGTCGTTATGGTCCTTATATAGCATATAATGGAAAGAATTACCGTATGCCAAAGGCCCTACATGAGAAAGCTTCAGAACTTACTTATGAGCAATGTATGGACATTGTAAACAATGCTCCAGAGCCAAAACGGAAGAAATAAGACGGAAAAAGCTTCTTCTGTAGAGAGCAAAAAAATATCTGTCTACTGCTTATGAAAGGGTAGACAGACCTCCAAATCTCGTGGATATGACAGACAACAAGGCCGAGAAGATACCACTTCGGATTATCCTTATTGGGTATATGGGAGCTGGAAAGACGACTGTAGGTAAGGCGTTGTCGAAGGAACTTGGTATCCCTTTCTATGATTTAGATTGGTATATTGAGAGCAGAATGTATAAAACTGTGAAGCAAATCTTCGATGAAAAGGGAGAAGATGGCTTCCGTAAGGTGGAGCAAGCGATGCTCCATGAGGTGGCAGAGTTTGAAAATGTGATCATCTCTTGTGGTGGTGGTACTCCTTGTTTCTTTGATAATATGGATTATATGAACGCCCAAGGAGAGACCGTTTATCTGAAGGCTGTACCTGAAGTCCTCCATGGTCACTTGGTAATGGGTAAGTCCGTGCGCCCATTATTGTTGAATAAAACACCAGAACAGGTCGATGTTTTCATTCGTGAACAGCTGAAACTGCGTGAGCCTTTCTATACTAAGGCAAAGTATACGTTGGATGTGAGCCTGATGGATAATTATGAAAAGATACAACTTTCGGTGGAAAAGCTCCGCCATTTATTAAATATAGAGAACTGATTTACCAGGGATAGACTGTAAAATGAAAAAGTGGACGATTGAAGATTCGCGTGAACTGTACAACATCTCAGGATGGGGTACCTCTTATTTTGGAATCAATGACAAGGGCGATGTGTATGTAACACCTTGTAAAGACAATACTCAGATTGACTTACGTGACGTGATGGACGAGCTTGCTTTGCGTGATGTGACTCCTCCTGTACTGTTACGTTTCCCTGATATCCTTGATAATCGAATCGAAAAAACGTCTTCTTGCTTCGACAAAGCAAGGAAAGAATATGACTTTAAGGCCGAGAATTTCATTATATACCCTATAAAGGTAAACCAGATGCAACCTGTTGTTGAGGAGATAATCTCGCATGGTCGCAAGTTCAATCTTGGTCTTGAAGCTGGCTCAAAGCCAGAGTTGCATGCTGTCATAGCCGTACAATGCAAGAGCGACTCGCTTATTATCTGTAATGGTTATAAGGATCAGAGCTACATTGAGCTTGCTTTGCTTGCACAAAAGATGGGTAAGCGGATCTTTATTGTTGTTGAAAAGCTCAACGAAATAGAACTTATTGCACGTGCAGCAAAGAAGTTAAACGTTAAACCAAACCTTGGTATACGTATTAAACTGGCCTCAAGTGGTTCCGGGAAGTGGGCTGAAAGTGGTGGTGATGCCTCTAAATTTGGTCTTACTTCATCTGAATTATTACAGGCTTTACAAACTTTAGATGATAAAGGGTTGCATGATTGCTTGCATCTTATCCACTTTCATATAGGTTCACAGATAACAAAAATACGCAGAATACAGACTGCTTTGAATGAAGCAGCACAGTATTATGTCAACCTACGTAAGTTAGGTTACGATGTAGACTTCGTAGATTGTGGTGGTGGACTTGGTGTTGATTATGATGGAACACGCTCTTCAAGTAGTGAGAGTTCTGTCAATTATTCTATACAAGAGTATGTCAACGACTGTGTTTATACCTTTGTTGATGCAGCAAACAAGAATGATATCCCTCATCCGAACATCATCACAGAGAGTGGCCGTAGCCTTTCTGCCCATCATTCCATCCTTGTCATTGATGTCTTAGAGACTGCTTCACTGCCTGAGATGTCAGAAGACTTTGAAGCAAAGGATACCGATCACCAGTTAGTTAAGGACCTTTACGATATATGGGACAACCTTGACTCTCGCAATATGTTGGAAGATTGGCACGATGCAGAGCAGATTCGCGAAGAAGCATTGGAACTTTTCTCTCATGGATTGGTTGATTTACGTACCAGAGCAGAGATAGAAGCAATGTATTGGAGCGTCTGTCATGAGATCAATAGCCTGTCAAAGAACATGAAACATGTGCCTGATGAACTTCGAAACCTTGACAAGCTGTTAGCAGATAAGTACTTCTGCAACTTCTCTCTCTTCCAATCACTTCCTGATAGTTGGGCTATTGACCAGCTATTCCCTGTTATGCCGATTCAAAGACTCAATGAACGGCCGGCACGTAATGCTACTTTACAGGATATTACATGTGACAGTGATGGTAAAATCTCCAACTTTGTTGCAGCAGGACGTAGCAGTCATGTGCTTCCTGTACATTCTTTGAAGCGCAATGAGCCTTATTATTTAGGTGTATTCCTTGTCGGTGCATATCAAGAAATACTTGGTGATATGCACAATCTCTTTGGTGATACGAATGCTGTTCACATCTCTGTGAAGGACGGAAGCTATCATATTGACCAGATATTTGACGGAGAAACAGTTGAGGAAGTACTTGAATATGTACAGTATAATCCCAAGAAGCTTGTCCGACAACTCGAGATTTGGGTAACCAAGAGTGTCAAACAAGGAAAGATTTCACTTGAGGAAGGCAAGGAGTTTCTCAATAATTACCGCAGCGGACTATACGGATATACGTACTTGGAATAAGCAATTGAGGAGTTATCACATATTTAATAATAGGAAAGGCGGCACAGATAATGTCGCCTTTTGTTTTAAATAACCAATGCTTATCAATGGGAATGCTGAAGTAATGATGGTTGAAGATACAGTTGTTGGGGCTCTTGCCCGGCAGAAAATATAGTAAATAGCTTTCCCCTTCATTCTCAAAAAGAAGATACTTTCCCATTGTTGTGAGCGTTTTACCAAACAGATTACCACCAGTTCAATAGTAGAGTATTTACCCAATATAGTGTTAATGAATTTTAAATATTGAAGAATCTAACCATTCTTCTGTAACTTTCCCCCATATATAATCGTCATTTAAACAGAGAGAAGATGAAGAAAGTCAGTTTCCGTAACGATGTGTTGCCGCTGAAAAATGAGCTTTTTCGGCTTGCACTCCGTATCACTCTCAACAGAGTAGAGGCAGAGGACATCGTTCAAGACACGCTGATAAAGGTCTGGGATCGCCGCTTTGAGTGGGAGAGTATCGACTCTATTGAGGCTTTTAGCCTAACGGTATGCCGGAATCTATCGCTCGATCGCCTCAGAAAGAAGGAGAATAGCAATGATTCTCTTGAAGATGTGAACATAGCCGAGCCCGTTGCTTCATCTAATCCACAAGACCGAATGATACAAGAGGACAGGGTTAGCCTCGTGAGACAGATTATTGACTCACTTCCCGAGAAGCAAAGAAGCTGCATGCAGCTGAGAGATTTCGAAGGAAAATCATACAAGGAGATAGCCCAAGTGCTTGATATTACAGAAGAGCAGGTGAAGGTAAATATCTTCAGAGCTCGTCAAATGGTCAAACAAAAATACTTGAAATTAGATAATTATGGATTATAAGTACATTGAACAGTTACTGGAACGCTACTGGCGTTGTGAGACTTCTCTTCAAGAAGAGGAGATACTTCGCATGTTTTTCCTACAGGAAAACATCCCAGCTAACTTGCAACCTTATCGCCATCTGTTTACTTATGAACAGAATGAAAAGACGGTGAACGTGCTGGGAGATGACTTTGACCAGAAGATATTAGGAATGGTTGAAGAAGACGAGCCTGTAAAGGCACGCATAATAACAATGCGTCAGCGTCTTATGCCACTGTTTAAGGCAGCGGCAGTTGTGGCAATCATTCTCACATTAGGTAATGCAGTACAGGTTGCAGTGTCTGATGGTGATGCGCAACATGCCGTTCCGAGCACAGCAGCAATGGACAAACCACATGAGGGACCATCCGTTGCAAAGGCTGATTCTGTACAGAATGACACCTTACAACATAAGTTACAGGTGCCTGTATCAACCCTTATGAAATAGAAATTTTCTATGCTTTCTCTATAAAAAATCATTTTAATTAAAACAAGTCCGAGGCTGTGAAGCCTCACAATTCTCTCAAATTTTTCATAACATACTAACGTAGAAGAGCCGATATCCCTTGTGGATTTCGGCTCTTTCTGTTATGTTTCTCATACCATGGGTTGGACTTTTGTGATCGTGTTTCATCCTTTCTTTCTTATACTTGTAAGGTATGTCAACACGGAACTGCAGTCTGATGATGACAGGAATATCCAGCATTTATCTTTGTTTTGCATGTTTTCTTTGTGCCTGACGGTAGTGATAGATCTGTCTTTGGGGACTTTTTCTTCTGCTAGTTCCCTATTCCCCGTGTGTAGAGTTATCTTTTATTCGTAACATTATACACATAGGGTTGAGGCAAAGCATAATCCTCTTTTGTAAAATTTATTCCTCTTCCGTTTTTAATAGGGCGTCTTTTGCATTCTAAAAGGGCACCTTTTGCATTGCAAAAGATGCCCTTTTGAGGTGTAAAAGGTGCCCTTTTACATGGTAAAACATACCCTTTTATAAGCCGTTTTGTAACTGATTGAATACTTGGACGTTACAAAGGCGAAAAGAGTTGGTTTTCTCTTGTTTTGAACTTTCTTATATTTTTAAAAGTGTAATATTGTTTTATCATCAACTCTATTACTCCTTTTTACACGATCAAGTGGTAGCATCCGCCCGCCATAGTCCTGATAACACCTTTCATTTCTAAGGAGAAAAGGAGCCCCGAGAGCTGAGAAATAGGGATGTTAGCTTGTGTGGAAAGAAGGTTAATCTGCAGATCATTGTTCTTACTGAGCGTCTTCACTATGGTATCCTCTTCTGCTGAAAGCTCTGGAAAACAGTTACGTTCAATTCCTTTTTGCTGCGCTTGCTCCAAAATTAAGTCTTCATTCCATCCCATAGCCTTCACAAAGTCAGTTGCAGAGGTGATGAGTGCAGCGCCATTGTCACGTATCAGATTATTGCATCCCTCACTGTATTCAGTCCCAATAGCACCTGGGAAAGCGAAGATCTCACGTCCATAGCTTCGAGCAATACTGCAAGTGATGAGTCCACCACCCTTAGCTGCAGACTCAATGAGGATAGTTGCGTCCGAACAACCAGCTACAATACGGTTTCTTTGCACGAAATTACGAGCTACAGGCTGCGTATGTGTCATGTATTCGGTGAGCAATCCTCCGTGTTTTATCATCTCCAGCGCAGTATCACGGTGTCCTCTTGGGTAGATATCATCAAGTCCGTGTGCAAGAACTCCTACTGTTTCAAGCCCATTTTCTAATGCAGCACGATGTGCATGGATGTCAACGCCATACGCCAGTCCGCTGAAAATAAGAACATTTGGGCACAAAGTCTTCAATTCTCTCACAAAGGAGCGGATGAGATCTTGCCCATATGGGGTGCAATGCCGAGTGCCAATAATGTTTATTATCCGTCGGTTGTTGAGGTCAGCATTCCCCAATTGATAGAGTAGGAGAGGTGCATCTGGACATTCACGTAGGCGTTGTGGATATCTTTCATCGTTCATGCAGATAGGTAGGATGTTGTGTTTTTCATCGTATGTCAGCTCTTCTTCAGCCCTTTTCCTCAGTTCATCAATGTCTTTCAGTGCATTGACAAGATGCGTAGAGGCATCAGGAAGAATCTCTCTGATGTCTTTATGGTGTTCAATAACAGTCGTTGCCGACCCTGCACGACGGTATAGTTCCACTAATTCAGTAAGGTGGAACCGTGTCATACGTGTGAGAAGGATGGTATTAAGTGTTTCCATAAGTAGTTAGCCCTTCCCTCTTTTTAGGAGAGAAGGGCGTTGTTTTTTTGCTTATTCTAAAACTTTTGAAAATGCTTCGTCGTACTCTTTGCTCAGTCCTAACTTACCATTGATAAGCGTAACGAGGTCTACGTCGGCATGAAAGCACAGACACTCATCACTGGCACGGAAGATATCATGTGTGAAAACCCAACGTAATCCCTGCTTCTTCAGTCCCATACGTGAGATGAACTCGTCATCACAGCGCAACGGAACCTTGTAAGTTAATTGCATACGAGCCACAACGGCGTCTATTCCTTTCTCATGTAATTCAGAGAAACTCACCCCCAATGACCGCAGAAAACGGTGGCGTGTGTGTTCTGTGTAATGTAGATAGTTGGCGTTGTTAACAATACCCTCGATGTCACATTCATAGTCACGGACATCCATTCGGGTTTCATAAATGTATTTCTTCTCCATTGTTTTGTTTTTATTCTCTTGTTGTTTATGCGTCTTTTTTCTTCAAATATTCATATCCAATGCGGCATCGTAGGCAGTCTTTCTTGTCACAATATGTCTTCTTCAGTTGTATGAGAGCTTGTGAGTCACCTGCTGTTCCAACGGCTAACCCCACTTCTTTCCACATTCTTACAATGTGATTGTTCTCTGCTTTCAAAGCTTCTAAGAAGTCGAAGGCACGGTTGCAGAGTCGTTCTGAACCTTTGTGTCTGCCGTAAGCAAAGAGCATTGGGACGACAGTATTGATGACTAACAGATTCAAAGAGGATGTTGAGAGATGCTTTTCGTTCTTCTCACTCTCTGCACCGAACATGTAGTGCGTCTCCCAGTAGGGTGTTACCTGTGTTGCAAGAAGCTCTTTAGCCTGTTTTACGGTTTCACATTCTAATAGTTGCGACAGTCCTGCATGCCGTTGATAATAGAGATGTGCTAGTTGTGCAATGCGTATATGTGGGAAATTCTGTGGTCGTAATCTCAGAAAACGCCATTGATGAGCATCCATTTTATGTAGTCCGAACTTGTGGGCTAAGTATCTATACTCTTGTTGAAGACGTATGAAATATTCATCTTTTGCAGCCTCCTGCTGGTATCTTTCTGGTATAGCAGGTACTTCTAATAGCCCTGCTTGCCCCAGGAAGATAGCCTCTATTTGCATGATATCATCCCTATGATGGTCTACACTCTGCAGAGGAACCGTCTTTGCCCACGTCTCAAAGGCATCACCATTGATGCCAAAGCCATAGTTTCGGGCGAGTGTTACAAAGTAAGCAGCCTCCCATGAACCGTTGCAGGCGGTCAGTCTTTCTGTGATAGCATCTGTCTTCTGCTCTAAACGTTCTACTTGTAGAGCACTCATCCACGCATGAATCATCAGTTTGGGTAGGTCTGGAATAATGCAATAGCAGGCAGGATAGTTATCTGTAGTTATCAGTTCGTCGTAATGTTCACGTATCTTGACGGGAACATTCAGTTGCATCTGTGGAGGATAGTCACCTTGTTCCGTCCTTACATCCGCATCAATCGACTCTGCTACATGCAGGATTACGTTGTTATAGTTTGCATCTTGCTCATGATGATGTAGAAACCAGTCTGATGAACGATCGTGAATTTCAACATTCCCCACCCATAAAGTGCCGTCAATCTTTACCTTTGCATTGAAGAAATCAGGCCCAGCATTGTGATTATGTAGTCCGGGATCAATGACTTCCACAGGCTTTCCGTCGGTTGTTTTAAGTCCAGTCAGGGGAAACAGTTTGTGTTTCCATACATAATGGATGAGTTGTTCCATACAGATTCTTGGTATTTTATAGACGACAAAAATACAAAAAATCCACTACAATGCTCGCATAGATGGTTTATTTTTTGCTGTCGTGGGGTTCCACCTTATATAAAATACGTGAAGTTATTTTGTTTTGTGTGACAAATCAGCTACCTTTGCATGTGTTTTAATTCGAATTAATTATGAAGATAGCATTGATTGGCTATGGTAAAATGGGGCATATGATTGAAGAAATAGCCCGTGATCGTGGCCACGAAATCGTGAGTATTATAGATGTTAATAATACAAATGACTTCGATTCTCCTGCGTTTGCATCAGCAGATGTGGCAATAGAGTTTACGAATCCAACGGCAGCTTATGACAATTATAAGCGTGCTTTTGCGCATAATGTGAAAGTTGTAAGTGGTTCAACAGGCTGGATGCAGGACCATAAGGCTGATGTGGAACGCCTTTGTAATGAGGAAGGGCAGACGCTTTTTTGGGCAAGTAACTTCTCAATCGGCGTAGCTATCTTCTCTGCAGTGAACCGTTATCTGGCTAAAATCATGAATAAATTCCCTCAATATGATGTTCAGATGGAGGAGGTTCATCATGTTCATAAGCTGGATGCGCCGTCTGGAACAGCCATAACTCTGGCAGAAGAGATCATTGATAATCTCGACCGGAAGGATAAATGGGTAAAAGGTTTCCAGCATGCTGCCGATGGTACGGAGTCGGGAAGTAATGATGTTGCTGCCGATGAGTTGCCCATTGCCTCTATTCGTCGTGATGAAGTGCCAGGTATTCATAGTATCAGTTATGACTCTGATGCCGACAAAATCACTATAACGCATGATGCCCACAGTCGTAAGGGCTTTGCGTTGGGAGCTGTTCTTGCAGCTGAATATACACAGAATCATCATGGATTGCTTACGACAAGTGATCTTTTCCAGTTTTAATAGCAACTATCAACGTTTGATATCGCCTAAAAATAATCTCCTATGATTGATAAAGAGAAAGCCGCACTCAACCCTACTAAGCAATGGGTAAAGTTTATTGTAGTTCTTGTTCTCTATCTTCTCTTCCTCTTATGGGTAGAGAGCTGGTGGGGACTCCTTGTTGTTCCTTTCATCTTTGATGCGTATATAACAAAGAAAATACGCTGGCAGTGGTGGAAAGATGCCGAGGGACCAGTCCGATTCATAATGGGTTGGGTGGATGCTTTGGTATTCGCGTTGGTTGCAGTGTACTTCATTAACCTCTTTTTCTTCCAGAATTATGTTATCCCTTCATCGTCTCTTGAGAAGTCATTGCTTACGGGTGACTATCTGTTTGTCTCTAAAGTAAGCTATGGTCCACGTATTCCAGAGACGCCGTTGACCATGCCTTTGACTCAACATACACTGCCAATCATCAATACAAAGAGTTATATCTCATGGCCACATTGGGATTATCGTCGTGTAAAAGGACTTGGAAAAGTACAATTAAACGATATTGTAGTGTTCAATTTCCCTGCTGGTGACACCATAATGAGCGAACCTGCTTATCAAGGAGATGACTATTATCGTGATGTTTATACAATGGGTGAGAACATCTTAGCCCAACAGAACCCTCATATAAATCTGTCTAAGATGACCACACTGCAGCAACGTGACTTCTATAACAAGGCATATGCTGTCGGGAGAGCTTACATTGTAAGGAATGTAGGGACGTATGGGGTGTTGGATTGGCGTCCTACTGACCGTCGTGAGAACTATGTTAAGCGTTGTGTTGGCCTCCCAGGGCAGACCTTACAGATAAAGAATAAAATCGTTTATCTCGATGGAAAGGCAAATAAAGAACCTGAAAATGTAGAATATACGTACCTTATAAAGTTCAATAATATCACTGCTGCTGACCTCCTTGGTGAGCGTTTTGATGAACTCCGTAAGGACTTAGACATTAGTGCAGAGGATGTTCAGAGCCTCAGCAGACTGCATGGATATGATGTTGATCAGGGATATGTACTCAACAATGCGGCTCTTGCCTATGATGGTTACATGCCTTTGACCAAGCGAGCTGCGGCAGAGTTGAAGCGCCAAGGTCTTGTTAAGTCAATGCGTTTGGTTACAGACAAAGATCTTTATTCTGGTCCTAACTATCCATTGAACGCCTTTACTGGGTGGACACGTGATAATTATGGACCTGTATGGATACCTGCAAAGGGAAAGAGCATAGACCTTACACTGAAGAACCTGCCTGTTTATGAGCGCTGTATCAAGGTGTATGAGAAGAATGACCTGCAGGTTAAGAATGGAAAAATCTATATTAATGGTAAGCCTGCGAGCCGCTATACGTTCAAACTTGACTACTATTGGATGATGGGAGACAACCGTCATAACTCTGCAGATAGCCGCTATTGGGGCTTTGTTCCGGAGGATCATATTGTCGGAAAACCACTGTTTATATGGTGGTCAAGCGATCCTGACCGTAAAGGCTTGGGTGGAATCCGCTGGCATAGACTGTTTAACTGGGTTGATAATATAAAGTAGAAGCATGTATAAGTACAGCTTCATCCTCGCCCTCTCCCAGCTTTGAGAGGGGAGATATTACCAAAGAGGACAATGAATAGCTGTTGTTAAAGACTGTCTTTCATTGTCCTTTTCTTATGTATAAGTATTTATTTTTCCCCATTCCATCACATATCTCAATATATTATGGCAATAGCATTGCTTTCCTCTGCTTACTTCGCACCCATTCAATGGTATCAGAAACTGAACCGTTTTGATGCATGTCTGATAGAACAACATGACCATTTTGTCAAGCAGACCTACAGGAATCGTTGTGTTATTGCTACGACTAATGGTTTACAAGCACTTTCCATACCAGTAGAAAAGTTTGAAGGATTGAAGTGTGAGATGAAAGATGTGCGCATCAGTGACCATGCTAATTGGCGCCATCTACATTGGAATGCTTTGCAATCTGCTTATGGAGAGAGTCCGTTCTTTGAATATTATGCAGATGATTTACATCCTTTTTTTGAACGAAAGTGGGAATATCTTTATGATTTCAATTGGGAGATAACGTTGAAAATGTGCGAACTCATCGATATTATGCCTTCTCTCCGACGTACAGAATGCTATGATTCAGACCCTTCAGGCAGCATTGTTGATTTCCGTGAAGTGATCCGTCCTAAGCATCCAGGTGCTGATCCTGATTTCTCCCCACGCCCTTATTATCAGGTTTATGAGCATAAAATAGGTTTTCACCCCAATCTTAGTATTCTTGATTTGCTCTTTAATGAGGGCAACGAAAGTGTCTTATACTTATGAAAGATTGGTAAAGGCGTTTACTTTTTTTCATATATCCCGTTTTTAATGTTTCTTTTGTAAATATTAAAAGTTATTCTTCTACTTGTATTTTTTAGAAGATTGAAACATTAATTACATTTCTTCTATATATTTGTATGTTGTTGTTTATTAGTGACTTATAAGTGTTTCTTCTGATAAGAATCGATTCTTTTCCTCTTTGTATTATGTTGGTAAGGTAGTTGTATGCTTATTTTTCTTTAAGTATTATTTTGTAATATTGCAGTCAGAAGTGTGGTCTTATTCACCACAACTATATATATACGCCTAAACATAGTAATAGAACTTAAATCAATTAATAAACTTTTAAACTAAATCGATTATGGGATTAAAGACTTTTACCAAATCAATCTTATGTGGTACCCTCCTTGCTGTAGGTGTACTGAACGTAAATGCTCAAGGCAAACTCTACATCATTGGACCTGCTACAGAGGCTGGCTGGAATCCAGGCAAGAGTGTTTCTATGCTTTCTGATGCGGGTGATGCTAATGTTTTCAAAGCAACTGTCTATTTGAAAGCAAATGAAGAGTTCAAGTTTCTTACGGAACCTGAGTTCACGAAGACGGAATATAGAGCAAAGTCTGCAGATGATGTAGAGGTAACTCCAGGTGTAGCAAAGGATATTACAGCTGTACAGGGTGATGCTGAAGATTATAAATTTCATGTAACAGAGTCTGGAAACTATGATATTTCGTGTGATCTTGGGACGAATGTCATGCTCATAAATAAGTCAGCTTACCAAGACACAAATGTTAATTATGCAGCTTTATGGTTGATTGGTAATGCTTGTGATGCAGGATGGGACCTTGGTAAGGCGCCCATTATGCCTCAAGATCCATCCAAGCCTTATGTTTATTCTGGTGTTTATAACCTGAATGCAGGAGAACTTAAGTTTACAATTTCGCCTAATGCTGGCTTCGATGATTCCGCATATTACTTCAGTAACCCTAATGATCCAGGCAAGATGGAATTCGGAACAGCTGGTGATCATAAGTGGAATATCACAGAAGCAGGTCCTTATAGAATCACTGCTAACGTTGCTGATATGACCATCTCTTTCGTAAAGGATTCCTCTGCAGGTATTTCTTCTGTAGAGACAGGAAAGGATGCACCTGCAGAATACTTCACTTTGAGTGGTGTTAAGGTTACTAATCCTACGGCTGGTGTCTATGTGAAACGCCAGGGTGGTAAGACTGTAAAGGTTGTTTTGAAATAGCAGACAAATAGAACTTCTTTTCAATTTAAATAAGAAAGCCTCTGTAGCGAAGTGTATGTTACAGGGGCTTTTATGTGTATTTACGTGTATATAAAGGTTTTGCTAAAATCTCACATATGTCTTTTGTTTTTCCAAAACAAGTATGTCCTTTGAGTAATAAGAGGGTAAGTTCATTTTAGAATCTCCACAGGTGTTGTGCTTTTTATTATGAGGTCTCGTTTAAACTATCTCCTATTCTTTTGCCAAGGACTACATTTAATCATTCTGTCTATACCAGTTTAGAGGATAATAGAGTTAAGAAATAAAACTGGAAAAGATAATTTTTGATAATGAAAAGCTAAAAAGATACTATAAAGGCTTGGCTGGAATTAATCTATTCTATAAATCGCTTCTATAGAGAACAGAGTCTTGTCTGTAAAATGTCTGTCAAAAGTTAGAATAGGAAAATACTCCATTTTATCGAAAAAAGAACGCCTTTGTTTATAACGACAATATTCTTTTGATACAAGAACAGGCTTTTAATATTTACAAGATAATCCATTCCGGTCTCGTCTTATGTAACATTTATGTTATTATAAGAACGATTCATAAGCTATTGATATAAATACTTTGTATAGTTTTGCAACACATAATTAAAAATTAAATTAGTATTACTAACTATCTAAAGTATGAAACAATTATCTCGGATCATCATGAGTCTGTTGGGTATGATGTACTGTGTAGGTGTAATGGCACAGAACGTTGACGTCAGCGGAACAGTCGTAGATGAACAGGATCAGCCTGTCATTGGTGCCTCTGTATTGCAGAAAGGTTCATCTAACGGAACCGTTACGGACATTGATGGTAATTTCTCATTCAAAGCTCCACAAGGAGTAACGTTAGTTGTATCCTATATTGGATACAAGACAACTGAGGTTAAAGCTGGTACTGGACTCAAAATTAAATTACAAACCAATGCCAGTGAACTTAATGAGGTTGTTGTAACTGGTTACACAACACAACGTAAGGCAGATTTAACGGGTGCTGTTTCGGTTGTCAATGTTGACGAACTGGCTAAGCAAAATGAGAATAATCCTATGAAAGCCCTTCAAGGACGTGTCCCAGGAATGAACATTTCAGCTGATGGTTCACCATCAGGTTCTGCTACAGTACGCATTCGTGGTATCGGAACGTTGAATAATAATGATCCACTTTATATCATTGATGGTGTTCCAACCAAAGCTGGTATGCATGAATTGAATGGTAGTGACATTGAGAGTGTTCAGGTTCTGAAAGATGCAGCATCGGCATCTATATATGGTAGTCGTGCTGCTAACGGTGTAATCATCATTACAACAAAGAAAGGAAAAGAAGGAAAAGTAAAAGTAGATGTCGATGCCTCTGTAGCTGCTTCTATGTATGCTCACAAAATGGATGTGTTGAATGCAAAGGAATACGGGCAGGTTATGTGGCAAGCATACGTTAATGATGGTATGGACCCTAACACAAATGGTTTAGGTTATCACTATGATTGGGGGTATGATGCACAAGGTCATCCTGTACTCAATAGTCTTACCATGAAGAAATACCTTGATGCAGCTGGTACAACACCTGCGGCAGACACAGATTGGTTTAAGGAAACAACTCGTACTGGTGTTGTTCAGAACTATAATGTTGCTGTAAGCAGTGGTTCTGATCGCCATTCTTCTTATTTTTCATTAGGATATTATAAGAATCTCGGTATTATCAAGTCATCAGACTTTGACCGTTATTCAGCTCGTATGAATACTGAATACAAGCTTATTAAAGATGTTTTGACCATCGGAGAGCACTTCACTTTGAACCGGACTTCTGAAGTTCAGGCACCTGGTGGGTTCCTTGAGAACGTTCTTCAGTTTAACCCTTCACTCCCTGTATATACTGAAAGAGGTGATTTTGCAGGTCCTGTTGGTGGTTATCCTGACCGTGAGAACCCCGTAGCACGCCTCAGTCGTAATAGTCATAATCGCTATACTTATTGGCGTACCTTCGGTGATGCTTACGTAAACCTCCATCTTTTCAAAGGCTTTAACCTGCGTTCTACCTTCGGTTTGGACTATTCACAGAAGCAACAGCGCATCTTTACATTCCCTGTTACAGAAGGAACGGTCGCCAATCCAAAGAATGCTGTCGAAGCAAAGCAGGAACATTGGACGAAATGGATGTGGAATGCCGTAGCAACCTATAACTTTGAGACAGGTAAACATCATGTAGATGCAATGGCAGGTATAGAATTGAACAGGCAAGATGATGATTATTTCTCAGGCTATAAAGAAGATTATATTATCCTTAATCCAACATATATGTGGCCTGATGCTGGTACAGGAACAGCTCAAGCTTATGGTAATGGTGGCGGTTATTCGCTCGTTTCTTACTTTGGAAAGTTGAATTATAACTACGCTGACAAGTATCTTGCTTCATTTACACTGCGTTATGATGGCTCTTCCCGCTTTGGTAAGAATAATCGTTATGCCACTTTCCCCTCTGTATCTCTCGGTTGGCGTATCAATCAAGAGAAGTTCTTAAAGGATAAACAGTGGTTGAATGATCTCAAGTTGCGTGCATCATGGGGTGCAACAGGTAATCAGGAAATCTCAAATATTGCGCGATATACTATCTATGTCAGCAATTATGGTGTGAATGAGAATGGTGGTCAGAGTTATGGAACATCGTATGATATCACTGGATCAAATGGAGGTGGACAGCTTCCAAGTGGTTTCAAACGCAATCAATTGGGTAATAATGACATAAAATGGGAAACAACAACACAAACAAACCTTGGTTTAGATTTCTCTATATTCAATTCTTCACTCTATGGAAGCTTTGATTGGTACTACAAAAAGACCAAGGATATTCTTGTACAGATGGCTGGTATAGCTGCTATGGGAGAAGGTAGTATGCAATGGATCAATGCTGGTGCAATGGAAAACCGTGGTGTTGAGTTCAATGTTGGATACCGTAAGACAACCAATTGGGGTCTCCATTACGATCTAACGGGTAACATTAGCACGTATCGAAACAAGATTACTGCACTCCCAGCAACTGTCGCTGCCAATGGAACATTCGGTGGTAATGGCGTGAAGAGCGTCATTGGGCATCCGATGGGGGCACAGGTTGGATACATTGAGGAAGGAATCTTCAAGAGTCAAGACGAAGTTGACAATCATGCAAAGCAAGATGGAGCAGCTGTAGGGCGTATGCGTTGGAAGGATTTGAATGGTGATAAGGTTATAACAGAGGCTGATCAAGATTGGATTTATGACCCAACACCAGACTTTTCATATGGTTTCAACGTATATTTGGAGTACAAGAACTTTGACTTCACTATGTTCTGGCAAGGAGTACAAGGTGTAGATGTTATCTCGGACTTAAAGCGTGAGACAGATATCTGGGCTGGTTTGAACATTGGATTCTTGAACAAAGGAAAGCGTTTGACAGAAGCTTGGAGCGCAACTAACCCTGGAAGCAATATTCCTGCACTATCATTATCTGACAATAACAATGAGAAGCGTGTGTCATCTTACTGGGTTGAGAATGGCTCTTATCTGAAGCTTCGCACCATTCAGTTAGGTTACAACCTCCCTAACAGCGTAGCCAGCCGGCTCGCTATGCAGCGTATGCGTTTCTATATCAGTGCACAGAATCTGCTGACAATCCATAGTAAGAGCTTTACAGGTGTTGACCCTGAGAACCCCAACTACGGTTATCCAATTCCTCTCAACATCACTTTTGGTATCAACGTAACATTTTAATAGATAATATCTGATAACAATATGAAAAAGATAATATATATAGTGCTTATGCTAGCGACGTTAGGCATGACGAGTTGTTCGGACTTTCTGGATGATCAAAAGCCTCAGGGTACGTTGAGTGATGAGCAGGTTAAGGACCCCAAATATGTAGATAATTTGGTTATCTCGGCTTATGCAATCTTTATTTCAGCAGAAGATATCAATTCCTCTTTCTCTATGTGGAACTTTGATGTGCGCAGTGATGATGCCTATAAAGGTGGCAATGGTACCAGTGATGGTGATGTATTCCATCAGCTAGAGATAGAACAAGGTGTATTAACAACTAACTGGAATATTAGTGATATGTGGCAACGTTTGTATAATTGTATCTCACGTGTGAATACAGCCATATCACTTCTAGACCAAGTCGATGCTTCTTCTTATCCCAAGAAGAGTGAGCGTCTTGCAGAAATGAAGTTCCTTCGTGCCTATGCACACTTCCTTTTAAAGCGCTTGTATAAGAACATTCCATTCATTATTGATGCAAACTTAACAGCGGCCCAGTATAATACATTGTCTAACCGTGAGTACACTAATGATCAAGGATGGCAGGTTATCATTGATGATTTGATGGAAGCCTACAACAATCTTCCTGTACATCAGGCTGACAAGGGACGCCCAACAAAGGCTTCTGCTGCAGCTTTCCTCACGAAAGTTTATATGTATAAAGCTTATCATCAAGACAATGAGAATACGAATGAAGTGACAAGTATCTCTAAAGATGACCTATTAAAAGCTATACAATTCAGTGATCCTGCTATCTATTCAGCTGGTGGATATGGTTTGGAGAGTGACTTCCACAATAACTTCCGCCCTGAACCACAGTATGAAAATGGTAAGGAGAGCCTTTGGGCAATGCAATATTCCATCAATGATGGTACTAAAAATGGTAATTTGAATTGGAGTTATGGTCTTATTGTTCCGAATATTCCAGGTGTTACAGACGGTGGATGTGACTTCTATAAGCCTAGTCAGAATCTGGTTAATGCCTATCGTACAGATGCCAATGGACATCCTTACATCGGAACTTTCAATACTAAAGACTATGATAAGACAACCGATTATGCTGATCCACGTCTTTTCTTGACGGTAGGTATACCAGGGTTGCCCTATGAATTCAATCCTAAGTTCATCATGGATCAAAGTGCAACTTGGAGTAGAAGTAATGGTTTGTATGGCTATTACGTAACATTAAAGCAGAATGTAGACCCAGAAAGTCCTTATTTAAAGAAAGGAGCTTGGTGGGGAACGTCAGAGAATCGCATCGTATTCCGTTATGCTGACGTGCTATTAGAACGGGCAGAAGCACTTGTTCAATTGAACGATGGTAGAATTAATGAGGCTATCAATATCGTTAATGAGATCCGTAATCGTGCTAAACAGAGTACTGGAGCTATCAGTAACTACCAAAGTGATTATGGTGTAAGGATGAATATTATGCCTTATTCGGGAACATATAACCAGACAGAAGCACTCAACATCATAAAGATGGAACGTCGTCTGGAGATGGGAATGGAGTCAGAACGCTTCTTCGACCTCGTTAGATGGGGGGAAGCTGATATTGTTCTGAATAAGTATTTTGCAGAGGAAGCGAGCCATTGTTCTATCTATACGAATGCTCACTTCACCAAAAACAAGAATGAATATTTACCAATCCCATACGCACAGATTGCTGCTTCTAACGGACATTACAAACAAAACATTGGACAATGGTAATCATGAAGACTAAGATAATAACATTTTTCGTTGCTTTAATAGCCCTTTTGGCATTAGGCAGCTGCAGTAGTGATAATGTATCTGACCTGCAACTTGACGGGCATTGCTCTGTTGAAAATATCAAATTAGATGACTATCAGGGTATTGTAGATAAGACTTCACGTACAATTACAGTACGAGTTCCTGAGACTTATGATGTCACCAATATGACAGTCTCCAAACTTTCAATAAGCCAAGGAGCTATTAGTAATATTAAAGAAGGTGACAAACTTAATATGATAGCTCCACAGGTTATCCGTATTAAGAATGGTGATGTGTACCTTGATTGGACCGTAAAGGTTATGAGAGACGAGGCAAAGATTACCTCTTTCAAGATAAACGGTATCTATAATGGCGTTATTGATGAGGCTAACAAGACCATATCTGTCTATGTTCCAAACTCTCTCAATCTCCATTCACTTACACCATCTATCACCTTCAGTGCCAATGCATCTATTAGTCCAGGGTCAGGTGTCGCCACAGACTTCACTAATCCTGTTGTCTACACCGTCACAAATAACACGGCAACGGCATCTTACACCGTGACAGTAACAGCAATAGGTAAACCAAAAGCTGTCTTTGTTGGACTCCCAGCAACGATGAATGAACTCAATATAGAGGAACTTACAGCATGTAAGTGGATGTTACAGAATATTCCAAATTCTCTTTATGTCTCCTTTAGTGATATAAAGAACGGAACTATAGACCTTAGTGAGTGTAAGGTTATATGGTGGCACTATCACAAAGATGGTGGTGTTGATGGGAAGGAAGCATTCGAACGTGCGGCACCAGAAGCAGTGAATGCCTCTGTAGCATTACGCGATTATTATAATAATGGTGGCTCATTCCTCTTCACTCGTTATGCAACCAATATGCCAGCAGAACTCGGAGCTGTAGCAAACAATGCTACCCCAAACAATTGTTGGGGCGGTAAAGAGGCTGATGCGGAGAAGGTTAATTCTCCATGGAGCTTCTTTATTCAGGGACATACGAATCATCCACTCTTCCAAGGACTCATCATGAAGACAGGAGAACCTAATGCTGTGTATACCTGTGACGCTGGTTATCGAATAACAAACTCTACTGCACAGTGGCACATTGGCGCAGACTGGGGTGGTTATGCCGACTATAACAAGTGGCGTACAGAGACAGGAGCGCAAGATATTGCCTATGGTGGCGACGGTGCTATCGTTGCTTGGGAGTTCCCTGCAACAGGTTCTAAGGGTAAAATCCTTTGCATTGGATCTGGTTGTTACGACTGGTATAGTATCGATGAGGTGCCTTCTCATTATCATGACAACATCGGTAAGATGACGATGAATGCCTTTAATTATCTTATGAACAATTAAAATAACGGTTTTATATGAAGACAATATTATATTCGTTTGCACTTGTCGCATGCACTGTAGCCCCTCTGACGGGCTGCAGTGATAACAATGTTGCTGCAGAAGAGAAGGATTGGAACACTACAACTTACTTCCAATCTACCGATGAAAGCGGACAAAAAACGTACTATAAGCCAGAAGTTGGTTATGTTGGAGACCCTATGCCTTTCTTTGATCCTAAAGCAAAAGACTTCAAGATCCTCTATCTTCAGGACTTCCGCCCTAACCCTGCAGGTACTTTTCACCCTATTTGGGGGGTGTCAACAAAGGACATAGCTAACTATGAGTCCTTGGGTGAGTTAATTCATTGTGGTGGACTCAATGAGCAAGATGCAGCATTGGGAACAGGTTCTACTGTTTATAATGATGCCGACGGACTTTATTATACCTTCTATACAGGGCATCGGACACAAGCTTCAGCATCAGACTACGGAGAAATGGTTATGATGGCTACTTCTCCTGACTTCAAAGTATGGACTAAAAATCATACCTTCCGTCTGAAGGGAAGTGACTATGGATATAGTAGAGACGACTTCCGTGATCCATTTGTATTTAAAGGTGATGACAATAAATGGCACATGTTAGTGGCAACACAGCAAGGAAGTAAAGGCCATTTGGCAGAGTTCACTTCTCCTGACCTCAAGAATTGGACTCATGCAGGTACTTTCATGACCATGATGTGGGACCGTTTCTATGAGTGTCCAGATGTCTTTAAGATGGGTGACTGGTGGTATCTTGTTTATAGTGAGAAGCATTCTGCAATCCGTCGTGTACAGTACTTCAAAGGAAGAAGTCTCGATGAGTTGAAAGCTTGTACGCTGAATGATGCTGGTCGTTGGCCTGATAGCCATGAAGGCTTCTTAGATAGCCGTGCCTTCTATGCTGGGAAGACAGCATCAGATGGACAAAACCGATATATTTGGGGCTGGTGTCCAACCCGTCCAGGCAGAGATAATACAGCTGTTGGAGCTGCTCCTAACGAACCAGAATGGGCAGGAAATCTCGTAGCACATCGTCTTGTTCAGCATGAAGACGGTACATTAACACTCGGAGAGGTAAAGGGTATCAACGAAAAATATAGTCAAAAGCAGGAAGTAAAGCTTGTAGGACAGAGTGAGAATGGTGTTGAAAAGACCAATAACGGATTCACACTCACAGGAGATTCCTATATTCTCTTCGACCGCTTGGGCTATCACAACAAGATATCCTTCACAGTGAAGACTGCATCCAACACTGATAAGTTCGGCATTTCCCTCGTCCGTGGAAGTGATTCTGAGAAGTATTACTCTATGGTTGTTAATCCTGAGAATGACAATACACGTAAGATTAATTTCGAGCAGGAAGGCAAAGCAGGAATGGGATTCATTGCAGGAGCTGACGGATATAACTTCTCTCGTCCTGCTGATAATATTTATCATGTCACTATTTACACGGATAACAGTGTTTCCGTTATGTATATCAACGACGTATGCAGCTATACAAACCGCATCTATGGTACACAGAAGAACTGCTGGAGCATAAATAATTATGGCGGAAAGATTGATATAAGCGACCTTACTGTCAGTCATTATTAACAGAAAAGGACCGACTCTTTTGGAATTATCGTTAAGTAGATAGTTCTAAAAGGGTTGGCTTTTTTAAGATCTAAACCTAAGGGTAAGTAAACCGAAGAGGTATAGCTAACATATTTCAGAGGTGTAAATAAGAGTGTATTTATACCTTAATTATAGAAATAATACGTATCTTTATCGGCGAAAACCGAATTACTAATAGAGAACCTACAATGATAAAAAAGATTATAACACTGGCGGTATGCCTCTTTACAAGTACAGGTTTTATGTTTGGACAAAAGTTTCTTAGCCAGAATCACGCGATGAAACGCGTGAAGACAACGGAGAAATACATCCTCCTTCCTGTAGAAGAGAGCGAGGGTATTGCTCACATTCGTGTTATTAAAGATAACCAAGTAGTTAAGGAATTCAACTGTAAACTCTCTGTTAACAAGACAGACTACACTGTTCCGCTTGATGTAAGCGAATTCGGAGGCGATGTTCTTCTCGACATACAACTTACTGGTGACAAGCGAACAACAGGTCTTATAGAGAACTTTGCTTGCTGGAAAGATTTCAAGGAAACAAGTAAGTTCGATACAACTAATCGTGAGAAGTTTCGTCCCATCTATCATCATACACCAGCATACGGATGGATGAATGACCCTAATGGAATGTTTTATAAGGATGGGGTATGGCATCTTTACTACCAATATAACCCATTTGGTTCGCAATGGGAGAACATGAATTGGGCTCATAGTACGTCAACAGACTTGATGCACTGGACCTATCAGGGTGAAGCCATCCAACCTGATGCACTTGGAACAATCTTTAGTGGCAGTTGCGTTGTGGACAAAGACAATACAGCAGGTTTCGGTAAGGATGTTGTTATAGCATTCTATACTTCAGCAGGAGCATCACAGACGCAGAGCATTGCCTACAGTACTGATAATGGCAAGACCTTCAATAAATAC
This sequence comes from Prevotella histicola, assembly GCF_055385135.1. Lineage (NCBI taxonomy): Bacteria > Pseudomonadati > Bacteroidota > Bacteroidia > Bacteroidales > Prevotellaceae > Prevotella > Prevotella histicola. The sequence goes on from NZ_AP043793.1 coordinate 1,632,050, forward strand.
GTAGACAATCCTATTATTACCAGTGATGTCCCTGATTTTCGTGATCCAAACGTGTTCTGGCATGAAGATACAAAGCAATGGATCCTTATTCTTGCGGCTGGTCAACAGATGAATATCTATAGTTCAAAGAATCTGAAGGACTGGAAATATGAGAGTAATTTTGGTGAAGGATATGGTAATCATGGTGGTGTATGGGAGTGTCCTGACCTGTTAAAGGTTGGTGATAAGTGGGTTCTCATCTGTAATATCAATCCTGGTGGCCCCTTTGGCGGTAGTGCTACACAGTACTTTGTCGGCACTTTCGATGGTCATAAGTTTACTTGTGCGTCAAAGCCTGAAGTAACAAAGTGGATGGATTATGGTAAAGACCATTACGCTACAGTATCTTTCAGCAATGCTCCTGATGGTAGAATTGTCGTTCTTCCATGGATGAGTAACTGGCAATATGCCAACCAAGTCCCTACACAACAGTTCCGTTCAGCCAATGGACTACCACGAGAGATGGGGCTGTTTAACTATAATGGTGAGGACTACGTTACCATAAAGCCTTCTCCGGAAGTGTTTGCAGCCTTTGAACAGAAGCCTTCTGGTAGATTACAGGCGGCTACTTGGTTGGAGGTTACGAATATAAAAAACAACGCTTCCATCGTGTTAAGCAACGACAAAGGTGAGAATGTGACAATGGTTTATGATGGTAAGGCAGGTACTTTTAGTATGGATCGCAACGAGAGTGGGCTATCTGACTTCAACAATGACTTCAAAGCAAAGACTGTTGCACCAACCTACGGTGCTGTCAAGGCACTTAATATCTTTGTCGATCGTAGTAGTATAGAAGCCTTCGATGCTGATGGTAAGCTGTCAATGACCAATCTGGTCTTCCCAACAAAACCTTATGATAATGTAATTGCGAAAGGATGTAAGGTAAAGATCCATGCTTTAAAACAATAAAAAGAGTAAGGAAAAGCCTCTCATTGATACACAATTTCTCTGTAGCAGAAACATTTGTTGCGGTCAATGAACGGATTTTTCCACTCTCTTTTACTAAAAGCGGCTACCTTTGCCATCGCAATTAGAAACAGTTATCTATATAAACTAAAAATTTAAATGTTATGTCGAAAACCAATAAACTCGCATTACTACCTGTTATGCTCTGCTTCTTTGCAATGGGCTTTGTTGATTTGGTAGGTATTGCATCCAACTATGTAAAAGATGATCTTCACCTGACTGACGCAACAGCCAACGTCTTTCCTTCACTCGTTTTCTTCTGGTTCCTCATATTCTCTGTGCCAACGGGTATGCTGATGAACAAGATTGGACGAAAGAAGACAGTGTTGGTCAGCTTGATAATAACATTATTTTCACTCCTGTTACCAGTCTTTGGGGAGTCGTATGGCTTGATGCTCGTATCCTTTTCACTGTTGGGTATCGGTAATGCGTTGATGCAAACCTCGTTGAACCCATTGGTTGCAACAGTCATGAAAGGTGGAAATTTTGCATCAACACTAACTTTCGGACAGTTTGTTAAGGCTATAGCCTCTTTCATGGCACCTTATCTTGCAATGTGGGGAGCACAAGCAAGCATTCCAGCCTTTGGTCTTGGATGGCGTGTTCTCTTCCCTATATATCTTGTAATTGGTATCCTTGCCACCCTCTTACTCTTCTCAACTCCTATTGAGGAAGAACCTATTGAGGGTAAAGCAAGTTCTTTCATGCAATGCTTAAGTTTGTTGGGTAAACCTATCGTATTGCTGAGTTTCCTTGGTATCATGTGCCATGTGGGGATTGATGTTGGTACCAATACCACTGCACCTAAGATCCTTATGGAACGATTGGGGATGACTTTGAATGATGCGGCATTTGCTACTTCACTTTATTTCATATTCCGTACGCTTGGATGTCTTACGGGTTCATTCTTCTTAAGAGTGATGAACAACAAGGTATTCTTCATCATATCCATCACAATGATGGCTCTGTCAATGCTTGGACTGGCTGTCGGGACGTCAAAAACGGTCCTTTTCATCGCTATTGCTCTCGTTGGTTATGGGAATAGTAACGTGTTCTCAATGGTCTTTGCACGTGCCTTGCAGAGTGTTCCTGATAAGCAGAATGAAGTAAGTGGATTGATGATTATGGGGCTTTTCGGTGGTACTATCTTCCCTCTCTTTATGGGATTTGCCAGTGACGCATTAGGACAAATTGGTGCAGTAGCAATCATGGCAATAGGCGTTCTGTACCTCTTTACTTATATTCCAAAGATGAATCACAAATAAAATAAGATATGAAACAAGTAATAGTCGGCCTCGGAGAGGCATTATGGGATTGTCTTCCTGAAGGAAAGAAGATTGGTGGTGCACCGGCAAACTTCGCTTATCATGCTGGTCAGTTTGGTCATGACACTCTTGCTATCAGTGCTGTAGGGAACGATGCACTTGGTAAAGAGACGCTTGAGAAGTTCGATCAAAAAGAAGTTAAGTACATTATGCCACAGGTTGACTACCCAACAGGAACGGTTCAGGTTGAACTGGACGAGGAGGGTGTGCCAACTTATGATATTAAAGAAGGTGTGGCTTGGGATAACATTCCATTCACTCCAGAGATTGAAGAGGCTGCTAAAAACTGTCGGGCTGTATGCTTTGGCTCCTTGGCACAGCGTAGTAGCGTGAGTCGACAGACTATTCAGAAGTTCTTGGAGGCTACTCCTAAGGATTGTTTGAAGATCTTTGATATCAACCTCCGACAGAATTTCTATACGAAAGAGATTATTACTAACTCGCTTCATCAAGCAAATATCCTCAAGATTAATGATGAGGAACTTATTACGATTGGGCGTCTCTTTGGCTATCCAGGGCTTGATATTGAGAACAAGTGTTGGCTCTTGTTGGGCAAATACAACCTTGACATGCTTGTTCTGACTTGTGGTGTAAACGGTTCATACGTCTTTGCACCAAACGTACAGTCATTCCAAGAGACTCCGAAAGTCAATGTTGCCGATACGGTTGGTGCTGGTGACTCCTTTACAGGGGCATTCACATCGGCTATATTGGCTGGAATGTCGATAACAGAGGCTCACAGATTGGCTGTGGAAGTGAGTGCATATGTCTGTACACAGAATGGAGCTATGCCTAAAATACCACAGGAACTACTTGAGAGAATCAAGTAAAGAGATGTGGTAATATGCTGACGTCTCACCCTTAGAGGGTAACAACAATACAACACGGTAAAGCCGATTGGTCCAAGGTAAAGGATCTCGGGATAACACAGAAGACCCGGATTGATACAGAGAACGCTTTTTCTCTCAATCAATTCGGGTCTAATTATGACTGTTGGGGCAGGTCAGAGGCTATCAACTCATGGCTTGTCTCGACCAAAGTCCCCAAGAGATTGTTCTCTACTTTCTATATTTTATTTAGCCAAGAGACGACTCTTAATAACCCTAAAAAGGTTTAAAACTACTTTCCTGTCATGTTTAACACTTCGTATAAGCTGCTTAATATCAAAATGTTGTAGAAGAATATAGAGTGAAGGCAGTGACAGTAACTTTCGTTATAGCTTCCCTGTTGCTGACAGATTCATCAAAGTTTATCTCTAAGAAGACAGCACATTCCCTATCAAATATCCAACTGAAGATCTCTTGATAGGATAGTCTATTCGTGTGGGAAAATATGTTTACAGTTTCTGAAAGTTATACTTGAGTTCGGGATAAGTTTAGTATGAAAAAAGTTCCAACTGCCTTGATTTTTCCACATACACTGGCAGTGCCTCTGGCTTGTTCTCAAAGAAGCAGTATGCTGTAAGGGCAGAACACAAGTTCATGATAAAGTTGTGTATCGAGCGGTGTCTTGAGTGAACAAGGTTGGCTTTGTTCTTGAGTAGTTCGTTAATGCACTCGATAATGTATCTTTTCCTCAGCATAATCTTGTCCCACATAGGCATCAGTTTGTTCTTCATCTTAGCCTTGAGCCCATGAACGAGTTGGATACCTTGACTGAACAGACTATCAAAGAGTTCCTGCTTGATGTACCCTCTATCAGCAAAGATCTTCCCAAATAAGACCTTTGCAAATACCGTCCATACCCTGCTATCTCTGTCATCCACATTTGCTCCTGTAAGACAGAACGTTATCACTTCACCAGAATCATTGCATAGCAGGTGCAGCTTGAATCCATGACACCAGCCCATGGTACCCTTTCCGTCCTTGGCGAGGCCGGCAAAGACTTTGTTGTAATATCGTCGTACATTGTGACATACGGGTATCATTGTGCTGTCAACGAATGTTATACCCGTACACTTGCCGAAGGCATAGAGCTTCATGAACAGCATCATCTTAAAGAACACTCTTGGCATGAGTTCAACGAAGCGGTTATAGGAAACCGCGTCGGGAAAATCCTGACGCATCACCCCTTTGACCCAATTCAAATAATACTCCTTGAAATTGCGATATGCGCCGAAATGATAGCATACCAAAATGGTCATAATCTCACTTTCCGAGAGTCTGCCCTTGCGGTTTCGGTAGCGTTTGCCGTCACTGTTATGGGACGGTAGACGCAGGTTTTTCGCTAATTCGGCACTCAAATTCTTATCAAACTCGTCGATTATACAGAAAATTTCAGTAACTTTGTCCTTGGTAATCATCGTTCAAAAATCTTGTAATCTATTGATTTTCACCTATAAAGATACGAATTTTTGACGAGATTACCAACTTTTTCAAGCCTTTTCTTATCCCGAACTCGCGTAAAGTTATGTTCTTGCGAAATGAGTCAATATGCTGAAAAATAGGCTTTGTATCGTTTTGATTACCAATAAGTTATCAAAGGGCTTTTAAAAGGGCGTCTTTTGCACTTCAAAAGGACACCTTTTACACATCAAAAGATGCCCTTTTACATTGCAAAAGGGCGTCTTTTACAATGCAAAAGAGCATGTATTGCTTTGCCTAGTGTTATTTATTTTTACAATTTATGGTATCCTTTAGTTGGATGAGTAGGCGTTTGCAATAAGTGCAATGTGTATGTATTGCAATGCAGTCGGCGACAATTCCTGTAAAAGATGGATAGGGATAGGTATCAAAGATACTCTTAGAAAATGTGTATGTCATGTTTTTATTCACGTAGAAACGATATAGGAATGAGTGGGTAGGGGTGCTTCTCAAGGGCGATGAAACCGCGACATAAAACTGAAATCTGCCTGAACTTGAGAATGAAAGGTTTGATAAGCTCAACGTCAAAGGCTTTCAGCATAACGAAGAAGTCCCGAGTTGATAGAGAGAAATGTCTTTTTCTCGATCAATTCGGGACTTTTTTATATGTGAAGAGTAATATAAAGAGCAGCTGAATGACCTCTTTTGTTGATTTAATATTCTAATAAAAATATCAGTTTCTTCCTCTTATATATTATGAAAGCTTGTAGAAAGCTATAACTGACCAGCTTCTACTTGAAGCACAATACGCTCAACAAGGCGGTCAGCTCCTTGTGGATCATAATTCTTTCGCAAACTACTGCCGAATGTCCAAGCAATAGCTTGATAGAAACCTGCACGCACTGGGCCTAAGAAAGCCTTGACAAGATCGTAGGAAGTAGAGTTACATTCACGGTCAACCAGCTTGATGAGCAGCTTACCCTGTGTGAAAGTAAGTTTCTTCATACGTGGTTTATACGTGTTCCATATGTCTTTCTCCACCCGCTTCATGTGTTCTGCACGTTCCTTTTTTGAAGGAATCGTCTCCAAGTATGCACCCGTCTCAAGGATAATCTGATGACATTCCTTGGCGATAGGCAGTACTTTCTTGATGTTATATACCAATCGGTAATAAGCAATCTCCTGTGATTTGTTCTTGAAATCTAAAGGAGGGAAAACGTAAACGTTGCTGGTTTTGACATACTGAATACTGTCATTGCCCACCTTCGTCTTACCAATGTGAACCATTGGAACGAATGTTGGCGAGTTCATGTCAACCACACGATCCTCGGGATTGATATGATCTTGTGCCATTGTGCTTACTGAAATAAGTAGCAAGGCAATCACTATAGAACATATTTTTTTGTCCATAATCAATCGCAAAAGTAACGATTATTTCCGAAGTGTGATTCGTTTTTGACGAATAATTTGCCTTTTTCAGTTGTAATTACGTGTCTATACAATGATTTCTTCTTACAAGTGGAGTGCAGATAATGTATGTGTTGCAGCTGACAAAGTGTAAGTTAGGGTTGATTTTTTCCTTAAATATTCCTCAGCAAGCTGACTTTGTGCCATTAAAGATTGTTAATGAGTGTTGTTTTGTTAAGTTTATATAATGCTGCTATCAGTATTTTTTCTTATTTTTGTCAAATCAACCTCGGACGAAAATACATAAAACATATATGATAACAGGCTTGGTTATAATTCAGTTGCTAATAGTTCTGGCACTCATCTTTATTGGTGCACGTGTTGGAGGTATTGGTCTTGGTATCTATGGAATGATAGGCGTATTCATTCTTGTGTATGGTTTTGGTTTGGCTCCAGGCTCAGCACCTATTGATGTGATGATGATTATTGTCGCTGTTATTACAGCAGCGTCAGCTCTTCAAGCCTCTGGTGGATTGGAATATCTGGTGGGTGTTGCAGCAAAGTTCCTGCAAAAGCATCCTGATCACATTACTTATTTCGGCCCTATAACCTGCTGGCTCTTCTGTGTTGTAGCAGGTACAGCCCACACTTCTTACTCTTTGATGCCGATTATTGCCGAAATAGCACAGACGAATAAGATTCGTCCTGAACGCCCATTGAGCCTTAGTGTGATAGCAGCTTCACTGGGAATCACGTGTAGTCCGGTAAGTGCTGCTACTGCAGCCCTTATCAGTCAGGATCTACTTGGCGCTAAGGGCATCGAGTTAGGTACAGTTTTGATGATCTGTATACCGACAGCGTTTATCTCAATCCTTGTTGCTGCCTTCGTGGAGAACCATATTGGGAAGGAACTTGAGGATGATCCAGAGTATAAACGGCGTGTGGCTGCGGGGCTTATCAATCCAGAGGCAGCGTGTGAAGAGGTCCAAAAGGCTGAAAACGAGCACGACCCGTCTGCCAAACATGCAGTATGGGCTTTCCTCTTTGGCGTAGCTTTGGTTATTCTCTTTGGCTTCTTGCCTCAACTTCGACCTGAGGGTGTGTCGATGAGTCAGACTATTGAGATGATAATGATGTCCGATGCCGCTTTGATTCTGCTCGTTGGTAAGGGTAAAGTGGGAGATGCTGTCAATGGAAACATATTCAAAGCAGGAATGAATGCTGTCGTTGCCATCTTCGGTATAGCATGGATGGGTAATACTTTCTATGTTGGTAATGAGAAGATTCTTGATGCAGCACTGTCTTCAATGATCTCTTCTACACCTATTCTCTTCGCTGTTGCCCTCTTCTTATTGAGCATCATGCTCTTCTCACAGGCTGCTACAGTAACTACACTCTATCCTGTTGGCATCGCTTTGGGTATCAATCCGCTTTTACTCATTGCTATGTTCCCAGCTTGTAATGGCTATTTCTTCCTTCCAAACTATCCGACGGAGGTGGCAGCCATTGATTTTGACCGTACAGGAACGACACGTGTTGGTAAGTATGTCATCAATCATAGTTTCCAGATACCTGGTTTCATCACCACTATAGTGTCTATTTTGCTGGGAGTATTGATGGTTCAATTCTTCCGTTGAAATCACTGTTTTACGGTACTACATGGGGCTTCAAAGCCTTAGGTCAATGATAAAATAGGAAATGTTTAACTTATAAATACGAATTCTTATGAGAATCCTTAAAATCACATTTGTGACAGTTTTGGCATTGGTTATGTCTACTGTCGTATACGCACAGAAGCCAAAGATTCGCATTATTGCCACAGGTGGAACCATTGCGGGCGTCTCTGCATCAGCTACAAGTTCTGCTTATGGGGCAGGACAGGTAGGCGTTCAGACCCTCATTGATGCTGTTCCACAGATTAAGGACATTGCTGACGTGTCAGGCGAACAGCTTGTTAACATTGGAAGTCAGGACATGAATGATGAAGTTTGGCTGAAATTGGCTAAGCGTATCAATGATCTTCTGAACAAAGAGGGCTATGATGGCGTTCTTATTACGCATGGAACGGATACTATGGAAGAGACAGCTTATTTCCTTTCTCTTACTGTTCATACGGATAAACCAGTAGTGATGGTAGGTTCAATGCGCCCTTCTACAGCCATTAGTGCCGATGGTCCAGCTAACCTTTATAATGGTATCTGTACCTTAGTAGACCCTTCTTCAAAGGGACATGGCGTAATGGTTTGTATGAACAATGAGCTTTTTGAGGCTAAGTCAGTCATCAAAACCCATACAACTGACGTCTCTACCTTCAAAGGAGGGCTCTATGGTGAGATGGGATATGTGTACAATGGTAAGCCATACTTCCTCCATAAGCCAGTTGCTAAGCAAGGTCTTACCTCTGAATTCAATGTTGATAACCTCACAAGTCTGCCAAAAGTTGGCATTGTTTATGGTTATGCAAACTGTTCTCCACTGCCAATCCAGGCTTTCGTAAATGCTAAGTTTGATGGAATTGTCCTCGCTGGAGTAGGTGATGGTAACTTCTATAAGGACGTGTTCGACGTTGCTTTGAAGGCACAGAACAGTGGTATACAGATTGTTCGGTCAAGTCGTGTACCCTTTGGTCCTACTAATCTCAACGGTGAAGTGGATGATGCGAAGTATCATTTTGTAGCATCTTTGAACCTCAACCCACAGAAAGCGCGTGTTCTTCTCATGCTTGCTTTGACAAAAACCAAGGACTGGCAGAAGATACAACAGTACTTCAACGAGTACTAAACTTAAGGTGTTAACGGGTAGGGATGGGTGTCGGAAGGCGTCTGTCCCCACTGTATACACCTCAACAAACCTTTTTATGGCATTTAAAATGGTAGTACTTACCATATTTATTAATAATAACTGAAAACCAAACTAATATGAAAAAGACTCTACTACTAACCAGTTTCCTGGCTCTCTCATTAGGAGTCTCAGCACAGGACAACCATGGCTATGGAGCCAATGACGCCAAATTCAAGTCTCTTGCAGAGGAAGTTGCAAAGCTACAGAAGCACAATGACATGTTCAATGTCTACTTTAACTATGCTGCAAGTGCACAAGTTCAGTCGGATGCAGACCACAAATGGAGTACAAACTTTGAGAATAAACAGCTTCGTTTGGAGATTAAAGGTAACCTGACAGATAAGCTTTACTATCGTTTCCGTCACCGTCTTAATAAGTCAAATGCAGCTAAGAGTGGAGACAACTTTGCTAAAGCGACGGATATTATGATGGTAGGTTATAAGTTCTCAGATAAGTTTAAGCTCGAAGGTGGTAAGATGTGCCAGACCTGGGGAGGCTTTGAGTTTGATGAAAACCCTATGTATATCTATGAATTCTCCGATATGGTAGGAACCATGGATAACTATATGGCAGGTGTGGCAGCTACTATTAAGCCTGTACCAACACAGGAATTTGTCTTTGAAGTGACAAACTCTCATAACGAGAAGTTCGGTGAAGTATATGGTAATGGCTCGGTAGCTGTTGAGGGGAATGCGACAAGTTCCCGTCCTTTGGAGGCTTCACGCAATCCGCTAACCTATATTGTTAACTGGAATGGTAGCTTCTTTGGCAATAAATTACAGACCCGTTGGTCATGGGGATTACAAGGAGAAGCACGTCATAAGTACAGTCGTTTGCTCTTCCTTGGTCAGCAGTTGAACCTTTCAAAGCTACAGATTTATTTCGATTATATGGGTGAATTTGATGGCCTCGATCGGTTAGGTATTGTGTCAAATGAGCTTTCTGGACTCGTCTCAGCTCCTTCTTTAGCTAACGTATGGATGAGTGATGTGCATTACAACTCATTCGTTACGAAGCTCAACTGGCAGTTTGCACCACAATGGAACCTTATGTTGAAGGGTATGTATGAGACTGCCAGCGCCACAAAGGTTGAGCAATTCAAGAACTATCGTGAGAGTTATGGCTACGTAGGGAGCGTTGAATACTATCCTGTTAAGAGCCAGGATCTCCGTGTTTTCCTTGCTTATATAGGTCGAAAGGTTAGTTATACAGCTAAGAGCGGACTTGATAAGTACAATACAAACCGTATCGAGTTGGGTATCAAGTATAGAATAAAGGCGTATTAATGATCCTGAAATAAGATAATAACAAATACACACAATCATTAAATTTAAAGTTATGGAAGAAAAGAAATTCCGTGTAGAGAGTGATCTCTTAGGTGAGTTGAAAGTGCCAGAGGAGGCATATTACGGTGTACAAACGCAACGTGCGATTAACAATTATCACATCTCACGCAAGCGAATGTGCGACTATCCTGATTATGTTATCGCTGTTGCTTATGTTAAGTTGGCTGCTGTTGAGACTAATCATGCCCTTGGTCAGATTGATGACAAGATAGCTGACGCCATTGCACAGGCTTGTCGCGAGATTATTGGAGGTAAGTTACACGAGAACTTTGTTACTGATATGGTACAAGGTGGTGCTGGTACATCTGTTAATATGAATGCCAATGAGGTTATTGCTAACCGTGCTTTGGAGATACTTGGCCATAAGAAAGGTGAATATCAGTACTGTTATCCTAATGACCACGTGAACTGTGGACAGTCAACCAACGATGTTTACCCAACAACAATACGCCTTGCTCTTATCCGTATGAACAGGAATCTTATTGTTTCTTTGAGTGCATTGATTGCTGCTTTCCGCAAGAAAGGTGAGGAGTTCAAGCATGTTATCAAGATGGGACGTACCCAGTTGCAGGATGCAGTGCCAATGACAAGTGGTCAGGAGTTCAATGCTTTTGCCAATACGTTGGAAGAAGAGATTGCAAACCTCAACCGTAATGCTGCTCTTTTACACGAGATCAATATGGGTGGAACAGCCATTGGAACTGGTTTGAATGCAGCTCCGGGCTTCCCAAAGGTATGTGCTGAGAGACTTACTGAGCTTACTGGTATGGAATTCGTTGCTGGAGCCGACCTCGTTGAGGCTACTCCTGACACGGGTGCATACGTTAGTTACTCAAGTGCTTTGAAGCGTTTGGCTGTTAAACTGTCTAAGATTTGTAACGACTTGCGCCTCTTGGCTTCTGGTCCTCGTTGTGGTTTGAATGAAATCAACCTTCCTCCAATGGCTCCAGGGTCAAGTATCATGCCGGGTAAGGTGAACCCTGTCATCCCAGAGGTAACCAATCAGACCTGCTTTAAGGTTATTGGTAACGACACAACTGTTATGATTGCTGCCGAAGCAGGTCAGCTTCAGTTGAACGTTATGGAGCCAATCATCACAGAATGTCTTATTGAAGACCTCACATGGTTGCCTAATGCTATGGACACTCTGCGTGAGAAGTGTATCGATGGCATCACTGTTAACAAGGAGCGTTGCCTTGAAATGGTGAAACATTCAATTGGTATTGTGACAGCTTTGAACCCATATATTGGTTATAAGAACAGTACCAAGATTGCCAAAGAGGCTCTTGAGACTGGTGGTTCTGTATATGATCTCGTGCTTGAGAAGAAGATTTTGACGAAGGAAAAGCTTGATGCTATCCTGAATCCAGAGCACATGCTCGACTCAACTGATATGGTTAAGTAATACTGAAAAGTATTCTTCATGATAAGGGACACCGCTTCGGTGTCCCTTTTTTTAGGCATGTAATATCCCCGAAAGGCGTATATACCGCCTCAAAAAAGCAGAGATTCCGTGGTAGAATATTACTTTACAAATTAAAATAGCCAATAACATGAAATGCAACTCTAAACCGATTATTTTTGGATTTGTAACGTTCAGATAATCAAGAGTTTACAAATCGTGTTGTAAAAGACGCCCTTTTACATTGCAAAAGGGCGTCTTTTACACATCAAAAGGGCACCTTTTACCATGCAAAAGGGCATCTTTTACATTGCAAAAGAGCACCTTTTATTTTGCAGTTATGAATAGTCTTTACAATAAAGGTGCGTATATGGGTAATTCTCTATTAGTCAGGCTGCTACTATTGGTGCGTTATTCACCTTCCAACCTCTCTCTTCTGCCTCTGCTACCATATGTTTAAAAAAGATTAAATAGTGTATTTGATGATTTGAGGTTTGCATTATTATATATAAATTTGCAACGGTTCACAGAATTGCGGGCGATATAAATTAACCTCAAAAAGCCACTTAATTTGCCCAGAGAACCAATGAAACGAACTAAAGAAACGAAATTTTTATACCTAAACTTATTATTTGATTATGATTAGAACAGAGTATGTTAAGCCCATGGCAGAGGTCATAAGCCTCTACACCGATGAGCTTTTGGAGGGTGGTTTCCACGCAAGGAGTGGTATCAATGGGCACTTAGATCCAGGAAATGACGAACCAGACCCTGAAGATAATACGGCAGGAATAGACGATCAAGACCCTTAACGAACCAATTTTACTAAGATTTTATAACCAAAGAGGAGCTCATTTTCTCTTTTAAAAAGACTTTCTTACAACTTTTTCTTTATGAAACAATTATTCTATTCATGCCTTGCAATATGTGCATTACTATTTGCAAGCTGTGCAGATAAGGACATTGTAGACAACATAAATGGTGAAGACAACCAGCCAGGTATTACTGTTTCGATGGCAATGGAAGGCAATATGCAAGCCGACAAACCCGCTCTTACAAGTAGAGCAGACCCTCCAAACAACGCCATTGGATACGAAACAGACGACAACACTGGCTTTCCTACTCCCGTAGGTATATACAATAAGGGTACAAACGAGGGCACAGAGCTTGCCAACGGTACCAAAGTGCCAGTGCTATTGATATTTAAAAGCACCGACACAACACAGCCTGTAACAAAGGTTATTACCAAATGGACCTACGCAAAAGGGGGAAATTTAACGCTCGAACCAACCGAAACGTTCGAGATGAAGGCGGGTACCGACCTTAGTAAAGGTACATGGTTTGTGTGCGGAATACTGGGTGGAGAGCCTCTTCCTGGTGCTAATCAGGTGAAATTTAATGGTTTTGTGGAAGGACATGTGGCACGAGATGTTGCCGGAAACAAGGTTAAATGGGGCGCAAACATACCGTACGTGTTCAGCTGGCGTAAGTTAGAAACCAATCAAGCCAATAAAACTATTAAGGCAAAAGACCCTGTTCGCTTTAAGCAGTTCGGAACAATTGTTCGACTAAAGGTTACTAACAAAACCGGATTTGGCTTTAAATACAATGGCGTTCGCATAATAACAAGCAACATTTTGTGCGGTCAGTTCGACTTAAAAGTATTTGATGAGGTTCCAACAACCGACTTAATTGACACGAAAGATACCAATATTGCATCGGCAACATCTACCTCTTTCCAAGATGCTTTCAAGGCTTTTAAGTTCTATCAACGCCCATTAACCGACAATGCAATGATAGGATCAGATGGTCTTATTGCCAAAAAACACTTCCGTATTAAGGGCGAATACATTGCAAACTATGCTGAAGAGAAGGCTAATAATGCTAAGGCTGATAACGATTTAAGTAAGAAATTCAATACAGCACTTACTTATTACGACCACACTTTCCTAAAAGATGCAACGGGAAACAACTTCGATAATGTTCCAAATAATAGCGAAGCACCCAGCTACATATATGTTTGGATGGCTCCACAAACACAAGCTGTGAAGCTGTATAGTGATAATATGGAATCTGCAACAAGCACTAATTACACCGTAAACCGTGTTGCTAAAACACAGTTCCTACTGATGGCTGTGCCTACAGAGACCAGTTCGGCTACTAAAGTTGTGCCTTCGTCCATTAATATGATACCTGCTTACGGTTCGTTAAAACCTTATACATCGGGTGCTAACTATCCGGCAAGGGGCAGTGTGGTATACAAATTCCCACCATTAAGCTACATTGCAAAGCACGATAACTTTGGTACTGATGCCGAATTGTCGGTTGATAACGATTATAATGTGGCTAATACAAAACGCTATACTTACCAAGAATATGCTGCAAACACAGAAAAGATAACCGACAAACTGGCTTCTATACCGTCTGGATATATGTTTGCTGGCAACGAATACTGGCGTAGCATCATTGCACAATACTATGGTTTTGCAGGCTTCCGTAATGCTGGTGCAACCTATAAGTATTCTGTCGGTATTGTTTCTCCTGCTAAATTACCGGGTTGGAGCACCACTAAACTCGTGTTCCATTCCTATTCTAAGGGTGTGAAAGATAGCAACGGCAAACTTATTGCCTATATGATTGGTATGTCGAAAAAGCCCGATTACATTACCAATAGCGGAGAAGGACAGCTTTATATGGGGCATGTAACAGCTTCTCCAACACGAGTTAGCGCAGGACTTGACGGCAATCCAACATGGATAGACAATAATAACTATCGCTATACCATACGCTACGAAGATGTAAACGGGGCAGCTGTGCTCACCCAACGCTACCTTGGTCCACGCTTTGTACTAGATATGGACGACATAGATACGGAGGATTTCTGGGCTGATCCAAGTAATGGTACCACCTATCCAACCGATACTAAGCGCATATTTCCATACGCAGGAGTGAATAGTGCTGCAGAAGCTGGTAACCAAACGTTCTGGTATTACGACACATCAACCTTAGGAAAGTGTACACAATATTGGACTCCTGACAATACAACAACCACTGGAAGATATACTCCACAGAACTCTGATGGTACGGGAGCAATGCTCGGATTGGGTGGCGTTCGACCTAAACAGGCGGTTGCTTTCATGGGTTCGCAGGGCGGAAATGAGACTTGTGGTTTCTTCCAACACTATCTTTACATAAACGTTCCTACGACTGGTAATGTAGCACAAGGCGCAAAAGATGATCCAAGATTTAAACTTAACTTCATTATGAGTGCCCCTGTACGTCTTTGGAGGACCTCTCCTTACGATAATTAGTACACAAACAGAAAGGCTAATATTATTTTCTCTATAAAAATTCATGCATCTGTAATGCCTGTAAAAGGGTGTTGCAGATGCTTTTTTTACGTCAGTTCTTTGTCATATGACGCCATTTTCCTATCTTTGCAAGCATGAGAATACCAATAACATTGGGTGATAAGCGGATTGAAGAACTTGATTTCCTCAAGTGTGTTTTCATCATTCTGATGATAGCCTTCCACCTTATATATATAGGCAACACCTATCCTGTAGCCAAACAATTGGTTTATACCTTCCACATGCCAGGCTTTCTCTTAGTGTCAGGTTATCTTTTTAATGTTCGGAAGTCGTGGAGTAGGGTGGGACATACGCTGCTTTGGATTCTGATACCTTATGCTGTGATGGAGATAGGTTACACTGTGATGGCATCACTGTTGCCTATTCGTGAGCACATTGACCATCTCTCTGTAGGGCTATTACTGAACAAGATCTTCTTACATCCTATCGGTCCGTACTGGTATCTGCACACATTGATACTCTGCGGGGCAAGCTATTATATCTGTTTCTGCGTCCCTCGGTTACCTTGGCAAGGGAAAGCAGCTTTGTTGGCAGTGCTCCTTGGGGTACTTTCCTTGGGTTGTGGACTCCTTTCATGGGCTAATGCCGCTTACTTCTTTGTGGGTGTTCTCATTCGTCAAAGCGTGGTCGACTTCCGTAAAGCCTTCCCTGCTCGGTGGTGGGTTATCATTCCTTTGGTGGCATTATGCCTGGATAATAGCCATTATGATCGTGCTTCCTTTGCAGGAGCAAGCATCGTATACCTCGTTATCAGTCTGCTGATGTGGCTTTTTCACTTTCCTTTTTATTCCCCGTTACGCCGTCTTTTGCTTTTCATTGGGCGTAACACACTTCCTCTGTTGCTCTTTTCACCTCTTTTCACCATGCTTGCTAAGAGTTATCAGGCATTTCTTCTGCAACTTGATTCTACGGGAATGCTTTTCCTCGTCATCAGTGTTTCGCTTGCCGTTGCAGGCTCTTTTGCTATCACTTGGCTGATGGATAGACTGCATCTCTCGCCATTCTTCTTCGGGAAAGATCAGCAACTGACTAATTTCTGATGCACATACCAATGTCCATTGGTGATTTATAAGAAAGAGAAAGAGCAATATCTTAGGTTAAGTTAGGTGTTTTCTTTAGGCAGAAATCTTGATTTATACCTTATTCTAAACGATAAAAAACAATGTTTTTGTACTCCTAATTAACTGGTCTTACATGTTTTTGTTCGTCTGTTTTCTTTGTTATTTTGTCATAAAATCAATTGATAAGCGACATTTTTCACAAAAATATTCTATAGTAAAAACTATATGTAACATGCTGTGATATAGTTTTTTATGCGTTATAGTTGATGAAGTACGTTTTAAAAAATCAACATAATGTTTGGAGATATTAAAAAAATAAAATACCTTTGACCCCAATAAGAATCTAAAGCCTATAACAATCGTAACGATGTTATGCCTTAACGAACAAGAAAAAACCGAAGACAGAACTATCACTTACGAACCATGACAGGGCCATTGATAGAAGCCATAGAGAACAAAGAATAATAATAAGAACCTAAATATATAACTAATTTAAAAAGATCTAATCCCTCATGAGCAGGAAATCGTTTATGAAGAAGACCGTGGCGATAGCCATTGGTTTGATGTGTTCAATGAGTTCTTTTGCCCAATCAACGGTGCAAGGAAACGTGAAGGATGCGTCGGGTGAACCATTGATTGGGGCGACCATCCAAGTGAAAGGTGAACAAGGTGGTACCGTAACGGACCTTGATGGTAATTACAAACTTACGAATGTGAAGCCTGGTGCTACACTTGTGTTCTCTTACATTGGCTATAGCAACAAGGAAGTTGTCGTAGGTAATCAATCAAACATTAATGTTAGTCTCAGTCAAGACAACAAACAATTGGATGAAGTTGTTGTCGTTGGTTATGCCGTTGGTACTAAACGTACGGTCTCAGGTGCGGTTGAACGCGTGGGAAAGGAAGGCATGAACAAGGGAGTTGTTACCAGTGCAGCAGATGCTTTGAAGGGTAAAGTGACTGGTGTAGTCATCAGTCAGAATGGTGGTGACCCTATGGGAGCAACGAATATCCGCGTTCGTGGTACCTCATCTCTCTCTGGTGGTAATGATCCTTTGGTGATTATTGACGGCGTTTTTAGTGACATGACAATGTTCAATGCCCTTCAGCCAAATGATATTGAGAGCATGACAATCCTGAAAGATGCGTCAGAGACGGCTCAGTATGGTTCACGTGGTGCAGCCGGAGTTATTGTTGTGACAACTACAAAAGGTAAGAATGGTTTCGCTAACATCTCTTATAATGGTACTGTTGGTGTGAACAGCGTATTCAAAAATCTGAAGATGTTGGGTGCAGATGCCTATCGTAAGACTGCTACCAACATGGGTATAGCCTTTACTGACCTTGGTGGTAACACCAATTGGTTTGACGAAATAGAACGCTCTGCTGGTCTTACGCAAAGCCATAATGTTGCTTTCTCATCTGGTAACGACCATGGTAACTATCGTGCAAGCCTTGGTTTCATACAGCGTCAGGGTGCTTTGAAGAACTCTGATATGAAGAATTACACCGTAAAACTTGATGCTACACAGTACGCTTTCAACAAAAAACTGAAGTTGGAGCTTGGTGTTCTTGGTAGTGAAAGAGACGGTAAGATGCAGTATGACCCACAGAAGATGTTCTATTCTGCAGCTGCTTACAATCCAACTTACCCAACATATAAGAACGTAACGACTGGTGAATGGGACGAAGACAAGCTGGCTAATGAGATTTATAACCCACTTGGACAGCTTGAAGTGAAGGATCGCTTTGACGTAGGGTCGCTGAATGCACATGGAAAGGCTACATGGACTATTGCTGATGGACTCTTCTTGAGTGCCTTTGGTAGTTATACCCGATTGAATCTGGACCACAAACGTTACGTTCCTAACGACATCCAGCAGGGTCGTATCAATGGTAATGGATGGGCATATATCCATAATATGAAGCGTACAGACATCATGGGCAACCTCCAACTAACCTATACAAAGGACTTTGGAGAGCATCATATCGATGCTTTAGCCTTGATGGAAGGCCAGCGTTATAAGACTTTCTGGAATTCAGGACAGTCCTTTAAGTTCGATACAAACTACTTCGGTTATAACAATATGAAGTCTGGAGCGAATGTTTCTTGGGGAGATGTTGAATCAGAAGCATCTGAATATACCTTGAGTTCATACATGGCTCGCTTGAATTATATGTATGGTAACCGCTATATAGCTACGGTTAACCTCCGTACAGATGGTTCTTCAAAGTTGGGTCAAGGCCATAAATGGGGTTGGTTCCCATCAGCTTCTGTTGCATGGGTAGTATCTCAAGAAGCGTTTATGAAGAACATTCGCTGGATTGATAACCTGAAAGTGCGCCTCGGTTATGGTGTTACTGGTAATCAGGATGTCATCGCTCCTTATAATTCTTTGGCTCTTTATGCACCTAATGGAGTGACACTTGTCAATGGTTCCAACACTACTACCTATGCTATTCAGAGTAATGACAACCCTGATTTGAAGTGGGAAGTAAAGCATACCTTCGATGTTGGTGTTGATTTCTCTGCTTTCCAGAGCCGTTTGAATGTTACTTTGGACTGGTACACTTCAAAGACAAAGGATCTTCTTTATACTTATACTGTTCCTGTTCCACCATTTACTTACAACACTTTGTTGGCTAATATGGGACAGATGACCAACTCTGGTTTTGAGATTGGTGTACGTGGTGATATCATTCGTACAAAGGATTTCACCTTCAACTCAGGTCTTAACCTCAGTTTTCAGCAGAATAAGCTGAACACTTTGAGTGGTACTTACAAGGGACAGGCGCTGACAACGAGTGAACATATTGCTGTTGCAAATATCAATGCGGCTGGTTTAACGCAAAATACGGGCGTTACTTATCTTATCGAAGGTCAGCCAATAGGTGTCTTTTATCTGCCTCATTGCGAAGGGATTAATGCTAATGGACAGTATATAATTACAGATTTGGATAAGAATGGTACAATTGATACGGGTGATTCTGGCGACCGTTACGTATGTGGACAGGCTATTCCTAAGGCTTATTTAGGCTGGGATTTCACCTTTAAATATAAGAATTGGGACCTTGCAATGCAGTTTAATGGTGCCTTTGGACATAAGATCTACAACGGTACTGGCATGACTTACAGCAACATGAACAACTTCCCAACCTATAATGTATTGGCAGATGCACCAGAAAAGGGTATCAAGGATATCCAAATCTCTGATTACTGGTTGGAGAAAGGTGACTATGTGAACTTCGAGTATATCACACTTGGGTATACATTTAACAAGAAACAACTCAAGGCTGATTGGATTCAGAGTATTCATCTTGGGCTTGCAGTCAACAATGTATGTACTATTACAGGATACAAAGGCTTGACTCCAATGATCAATTCTGCTTCACTTGTTCGCGTTGATGAGGGTCGTACGACTTACGGAACACTTGGTGTTGATGACAAACGACTGTTCCCACTGACACGTACCTTCTCTTTTAATGTTGCAGTTAATTTCTAATTATCAAAAGGAAAACAGTTATGAAGAAATATATTTTTAGTGTAGTATTCCTTTCCACAGCACTCCTTACAAGCTGTTCGTTGGATGAAACACCACAAAGTAAGTTTAAAGAAAGTGAAGCTTTTGCCAACTCTACACTTACCTATGTGAACTCTGTTGCTAAGGTTTATTCGGAGATTGGTGATGGAATATATGGTGGTACGGATGCGATCCACTGTCTGCAGGAGTTTACTTCAGATGAAGCTATCCTTCCAGGAAGGCAGGGTGACTGGGTAGATGGTGGTAAATGGCAGAACTTCTTCCTGCATAATTTCGCATCATCTGTGGATACTTACAATAACAACTGGAAGAATATCTATAAGATTATCGGGCAGTGTAATGGGTCAATAGACCAGTTGACACCACTGCTTACTGACCATCCAGACTATAAAGCATACGTGTCTGAGTTGCGTGCATTGCGTGCTATCTACTATTATTATGCTATGGACTTGTTTGGACAGGTACCTGTTGTAACCTCTTCCACACAGAGTATCAAGGATGTTAAGCAGAGTAACCGCTCAGAAGTGTTTGACTTTGTAGTGAAAGAACTCACGGAAGTGTTGCCAGAACTTGCTCCTGATCAGAGTCAGAAGACTGGTAAATACTATGGACGTATCACCCAACCTATAGCTTACATGTGTCTTGCAAAGTGTGCTTTGAATGCTCCTGTCTATAAAACGGATGCAACAGCCATTGATAGCTATAAGGCTTTCGTTGGTGATGATAAGTCAAAAGCCTGCAAAGCGAGCGAAACTCTTGGCGCAAATGTTACTGCAATGGGTAAAAATATCATGATGACTGTTGACGGAACATCACGTAATTGCTGGGAAACAGTTAAGTATTGCGTTGACAAGATCGCTGGTTTAGGTTATTCACTATCTCCTAATTATGCAGATAACTTCGTTACTCAGAACCAGAACTCCAACGAAAACATCTTTGTTCGGCCCAATGACGACAAGACTTATAAGATTACTGACTACAATCTTATCCGCTCTGTACACTATAATCATGCCAGTGCAGCTGGCTTCAATGGGTGGAATGGTGCATGTGGTACGGTTCAAGCCATGAAGGTTATGGGTTATAAGGAGAGCGATGAAGACCCACGTCTGCGTCTGAACTACTGGGTTGAGCAGGAATACACCCAGCAGACTGGTAAGATTGTTGATGATGGAGTAGGTGGTCCACTTACTTATAAGCCATTGGCAGTAAAGGTTGACTTCGATAATAATGCTGATAAGCATGACGTTAAGTGTGCTGGTGCACGTTTTAAGAAGTATGAATACGATCCAACAGCAGCCGCACAGGGACAGTATAACAATGACCTTGTTATCTGGCGTTACGGTGATGCCGTGTTGATGAAGGCTGAAGCAGAGTATCGATTAGGTAATACTGCAGACGCCCTAACACTTGTCAATCAGATTCGTAGTCGTGCACATGCAACTGCACGTACGTCACTTACCCTCAATGATATCCTCAATGAGCGTATGATAGAGCTGGCTTGGGAAGGCGTTCGTAGACAAGATCAGATTCGTTTCTGCACCTTTACACAGCCAACAGCTGACCGTTATCCTAATGTTTGGCATAATGCTTCAGCTGGTGATTACAATGATGATACTCAAGGTTATACCTGTGTTTACCCTATTCCTTACGAAGTGTTGAACCTAAATAGGAATCTTCATCAGAATCCAGGTTACACTAAGTAGGTAGTTTACTCTCTGATTTTTTTGGTCGGAATGCCTTATGCATTCCGACTTTTTTTATGTTTATGAGCCTTGTATGGGCGTGTGTTCTCTTCAAAGATATTCCTTGTTACTGTCTTCTTTTCAGATTATAATATGTACTTTTGCAGTAAAGAATATTACTAACGTGAGTATATATGGTATCTATTGTACCTATAACCAGAGGGAAGTGCGTCTTTCTTATGGGAATTAAAAACTTAAAACGATGAAAAAACAACTTCTAACTATGGCACTTGCATGTGCTATGACGATGTCAGCATCAGCTCAGATGGGGACTAATCCGAAGTGGCTTGGTGATGCAATCTTCTATCAGATTTATCCATCTTCCTATATGGATACAGATGGAAATGGTATAGGTGACCTGCCTGGTATCACCCAAAAGCTTGATTATATCAAGTCACTTGGCGTCAATGCGATATGGTTGAACCCTGTCTTTGAGTCTGGTTGGTTTGATGGTGGCTATGATGTGATAGACTTTTATAAGATAGATCCACGCTTTGGAACCAATACTGACATGGTGAACCTTGTCAAAGAAGCACACAAAAGGGGCATAAAGGTATGTCTCGACTTGGTTGCTGGCCATACAAGTACAAAGTGTCCATGGTTCAAGGAGAGTGCCAATGGTGATAGGAACAGTCGTTATTCAGATTATTTTATTTGGACGGACAGCATCTCAGAAGGGGACAAGAAGGAGATTGCCGAACGTCATAAAGAAGCCAATCCAGCCTCAAGTACCCGTGGACGTTACGTAGAGATGAATGCAAAGCGTGGTAAATATTATGAGAAGAACTTCTTTGAATGTCAGCCAGCACTAAACTATGGCTTTGCAAAGCCCGACCCTAACCAGCCTTGGGAGCAACCTGTGACAGCTCCAGGACCACAGGCAGTACGTCGGGAGATGCGCAATATCATGGCTTTCTGGTTTGATAAAGGTGTAGATGGCTTCCGTGTAGACATGGCATCATCCCTTGTTAAGAATGACTGGGGTAAGAAAGAGGTGTCAAAGCTATGGAATGAGATGCGTGAATGGAAGGATGAGAACTATCCAGAGTGCGTGTTAATCTCTGAATGGAGCGATCCTGCAGTGGCTATTCCAGCAGGTTTTAATATTGACTTCATGATTCATTTCGGGATAAAAGGTTATCCTTCACTCTTCTTCGACCGTAATACACCGTGGGGTAAGCCATGGCCAGGACAGGATATATCAAAGGATTACAAGTTCTGTTACTTCGATAAGGCTGGTAAAGGTGAGGTAAAGGAGTTCGTTGATAACTTCTCTGAAGTCTATAATGCTACGAAGGATCTTGGTTATATAGCTATTCCGTCTGCCAATCATGACTATCAGCGTCCGAATATCGGTACACGTAACACCCCCGATCAGCTGAAAGTGGCTATGACTTTCTTCCTGACAATGCCAGGAGTACCATTCATTTATTATGGAGATGAGATCGGTATGAAGTATCAGATGGACCTGCCAAGCAAGGAAGGAAGTAACGAACGTGCCGGTACCCGTACGCCAATGCAATGGACATCAGGTCCTACTGCTGGCTTCTCTACCTGTAATCCGTCTCAGCTTTACTTCCCTGTAGATACTGAAAAGGGTAAGTTGACTGTTGAGGCACAACAGAATGACCCACATTCTCTGCTGAACTACACCCGTGAACTCACCCGTTTACGTCATTCACAACCTGCTTTGCGCGGTAATGGCGACTGGACTTTGGTGAGCAAAGAGTCCCAACCTTATCCTATGGTGTACAAACGTACGTCAGGAGGTGAGACCGTTGTTGTCGCAATCAACCCCAGTGACAAGAAAGTATCTGCCAATATTGTGCATCTTGGTAAAGCAAAGTCATTGATAATGACGGGTAAGGCAAGTTACAAAACTGGTAAGACGGAAGATGCTGTTGAACTCAATGGAATCTCAGCAGCAGTATTTAAGATAGCTGAATAAGGACCGACTACCCATAAAAAGGAAAAGGACGCACGAGTAAGTGCGTCCTTTTTCTATGTCTGTATCAGAACTTCTTAGTCTTGAACCATGTTCTTTTCCGTGCTCACTACTTGGTGTCCTGATGTTTTTTCAATGTGTTCTGCTTGATACTGTCAGCTCTAAGTTCCATCTGTGTCTCCCTATAGGCTTTTAATATCGGGTCCTCCTTTTCTCCTATCTTATCCATTTTCTTGAACACTTCACGCAGTTGTGCGACGTGTCTCTTATCCCTCCGATAACGTTTATCGAGCATTACGCCTAAGTCGAAACCTCCAAGAACTGCGCGTGGGCGCTTCTCCAGGATGTCACGTTTCGGCATTTTCTCTAATAAGGCACGCCCATCAACCATCTGTTTCCCCACGACAACCACCTCGTCAAGATAGTGTTCAGCAGGGAAAAGGAAGACAGTGTCACGAAGAACCTCCTCACGCAAGAGTTTCTCAGGGGCATAACCCTTCTTCTTGAAGCTTGCTGTCTGGAACGAATCAGGCAACTGAATGAGTCCTTCCCAAGTAGTCATCCCCACTCGTTTGCCGTCTGCCATGACCAGCACATCCCGTATTGGAAAGTGGGATGCACCGTCGCACACCAATACTTGCTGGGCATGTAAAGGCGCGAATTGTAGCATCAGCCACAGGAAAGATATAGCAATACGTACGTTCATAGTGAGCTGTTCTTTGCGACAAATTTACATAAAACTTTCCTTATACTCTTCCTTCTGTTTCTTTTTTTATGTTGTTTGAATAGCGTTCTAATATTGTTTAAGATAGTATTGCTCATGCTTCACACTGCAGATACTCTGCTTTTGTATCTCTTTTGTATGTGTTTTATGTTTGTGAAGTGCGTGCTTTAGAATGGTTTTCTATGCTTCTTATTTAATTACCTAAGCGTGATAAAGTATTATCTAAGTTTGATAAAGTATTATCTAAGCGTGATAATTAATTATCTAAGCGTGATAATAGGAAATAGTACGGGTAAAACAAAAACAAATCCTATAGGAAACGGAAGCGAATCCTATAGGAATTGATGATGAAACGTGTATAAAATTGATTGCGAAATCAGTGTTCTATCTTGCACGCATAGCATTAAGTACAGCGAGAACCATCACGCCGACATCGGCAAAGACAGCCCATCCCATGTTTGCAAAGCCAACGGTTGCGAGGAGTAGGACCGCCACTTTGATGCCGATAGCAAACCAAGCATTCTCTTTTGCAATGAAGATTGTACGGCGAGAAAGACGGATGGCAAGGGCAATCTTCGATGGTTTGTCGTCCATCAGTACTACGTCAGCAGCTTCAATGGCAGCATCACTGCCCAAAGCACCCATTGCTATGCCTACGTCAGCACGTGCTAATACGGGAGCATCGTTGATACCATCGCCGACAAAAGCCAGAGATGTACCGGTCTGCTTATCCTTTAATAGTCGTTCTACGTGGCTTACCTTATCAGCAGGGAGTAGTTCGGCATGATATTCCGTGACGCCCGTTTGCTCAGCAACTTGTCGTGCTGCCTCATCCCGATCACCAGTAAGCATGACGGTTCTTTGTACCCCCAGACGCTTCAACTGTTCGATGGCTTTACGTGCATCATCCTTCAGTTGGTCGGCAATGAGTATGTGTCCAGCGTATTGTCCGTCGATAGCTACATGCACTGTAGTACCCGTATGGTGTACACAAAGCTTACATGCATGAGGCTTGATGCCGAGTGTTGCCATCATTTTGTCGTTCCCCACACTGACAGTCTTCCCATTGATAACAGCCGTGATACCCTGTCCTGCAATCTCCTTGGTGTCAGTTACCACGCAACTGTCAGCCTCATTGGGATACGCATTGCGTAAGGCGACGGCGATAGGGTGCGTAGAGAAGCGTTCCACATGGGCTGCCAAATGGAGCAGTTCCTTCTCGTCAATCGTTTCAGGGTGCACCGCTTCCACTTCAAAAGAGCCATGTGTGAGTGTTCCAGTCTTGTCGAATACCACCGTAGAGAGCTTTGCCAGTGCATCCATGTGGTTACCTCCTTTGATGAGAATACCCTTGTGAGATGCTCCACCGATACCTGCAAAGAAGGTCAATGGGATAGAAATGACCAGTGCACAAGGACAACTTACAACCAGGAAGGTTAGTGCCCGATAGAGCCAAGTGCTGAAGGCTGTGGCATAATTGTCGTAAAAGAAAGGAGGGATGATGGCTAAGGCAAGTGCTGCTATTACCACAATAGGAGTATAAACACGGGCAAAACGCCGTATGAGTGACTCACTCTTCGACTTGTTTTCACTTGCATTCTCAACAAGTTGTATAATCTTTGATGCGGTAGAGTCGTTGAAAGCCTTTGTTACTTTCACCTTTAATGCACCCGATTGGTTCACACATCCCGATATGACATCGTCTCCCTTGGCTACATCGCGTGGTATACTCTCCCCTGTAAGGGCAACGGTGTTAAGGCTCGAAGCACCTTCCAGCACTGTTCCGTCAAGTGGAATCTTCTCTCCAGGTTTGATGATGACAGTCTCTCCAACGCTTACTTCTTCAGGATTGACCTCCTTTACCTCCCCGTTTCGTTCCACATAAGCTACGTCAGGACGTATATCCATCAGCTCAGAGATAGAGTCGCGTGCCTTGTCTTCCGCATAATCTTCGAAGAGTTCACCCACTTGGAAGAACAACATCACGAAGACCGCTTCTGGGAACTGCGTCTCTGCACCTGGTAGGAAACCTATCAGGAGAGCTCCAATGGTAGCCAATGCCATCAGGAAATCCTCATCAAAAGGATCTCCCTCCATGATCCCTTCTACAGCTTCACCTAACACATCATAACCGATAAGTAGGTAAGGGACGAGATAAACAAGCAGGATCTGCCATGTAGCCAGTCCTGCATAACGCTCCACAAGCCATGCTCCTACCAGGAGAATAGCTGCGAGAATGATTCTTAAAAGTTTCTTATTCATAATTCAAATACCTGTTACTGCTTAATATTCTGCAGCAAAGGTAAGGATAATGTTTTGCAACTGGGTTGCAAAGTGTGTTGTAGTTAGGTTCTTTCTGTTGTGTTATAACCCCAAGATAGCCTCAGGCATGATTCCTAATATATGGCAAATTTTTCCTGCAAGACTAAGTCCAGGTTCACTTTTCCCGCTTACATAATCGTTAACTCGGCTTGGACTAACACCCAATTCTTTTGCTAATTGCTTCTGTGTTATCTTCTTTTCTTTCAGACTATATCGTATGAGTTCTGCAGGAGAAGGCTTTTCTATAGGGTAATATTCCTTCTCATATTCTTCTACTATGTCACTCATAAGTTCTAACTCTATGCAGTTTGGATTATCTCTTGGCGTAGAGTCGTTAACCAAAGGGAGTAGATCTTCTATCCTTTGAAGTGCAAATTCATATTGTGTCTTAGTAATTTCCGTCATTGATATATCCTTTTTAATAGTTTATATGGTTGTTATATCTTTAATTTTATCGTATTGTTTATGTGTCCCGACAAACCGTATGTAAATACGTTGGATAGTGAATTGCACAACAACTACTAAACGATATTTGTTTCCATGGATGTTAAATACATATCTTTGGTTACCTACCATGTCGGTATCTCCATAGTCTTGACGAATGTCTCCAAGCGAATGCCAGGTGCGATGACAGGCTATATCATACCACCGTTCTAATGGAACTTTGGCATCATTGTGTTCTCTTTGCTCATAAAAGAGCTTTAATTTTTTATGTGAAATGATTCTCATTCTGCTGCAAATATAATCAAATATTTCGTAAATCAGAATTATTTGCATGTTAAAATCCTATATATCAAAATAAAAATATTAGAAAGGAAGTCTCTTGAAAGCTTATTATACCCTTTATTATAAGCATAGCTTTTTTTAGTTTTACTCTTTTACTTTCTTGCTTTTCCTTACCTTTGCACCCATGAAAATAGGAACAATAGATTTAGGGGAACGCCCATTGTTCTTGGCCCCGATGGAAGATGTGACGGATATAGGCTTCCGAAAGATGTGTAAACGCTTTGGGGCAGCAATGGTTTATACGGAATTTGTCTCGGCTGATGCTATCATTCGGAGTATTAAGTCGACACTGTCAAAGATGGTGATTGATGATGGTGAGCGCCCAGTTGGTATACAGATATACGGTCGGGATGTAGCTTCTATGGTTGAAGCTGCAAAGATTGTTGAGCAGGTAAAGCCTGATGTGATAGACATTAACTTTGGTTGTCCTGTAAAGAAGGTGGCAAACAAAGGTGCTGGGTCAGGTATGTTGAAGAACATTCCCTTGTTGTTGGAGATAACACGTGAGGTCGTTAAGGCTGTGAATGTCCCTGTAACGGTGAAGACTCGGTTGGGTTGGGATCATGATCACCTTATCATTACCGATCTGGCAGAGCAACTTCAGGATTGTGGAATACAAGCTTTGACCATCCATGGACGTACGCGTGCACAGATGTATACTGGTGAAGCAGACTGGACTTTGATAGGTGAAGTGAAGAAGAATCCACGCATTCATATTCCTATTATTGGTAATGGCGATGTGACAAGTGTTGAGGATGCCCGCGAAAAGTTCGATCGTTATGGTGTGGATGCAGTGATGATAGGTCGTGCAACCTTTGGTTGTCCGTGGTTATTCAACCAAAGTGGAAAGGAACTTTCACTCGATGAGAAGATTGATATACTTGAAGAAATGCTGAGAATCAATGTTGAACGGATTGATGAGTATCGTGGTATTCTCCATACACGTCGGCATTTGGCAGCATCACCTATCTTTAAAGGTATTTCCGACTTTAAGCAAACACGCATCTCAATGCTTCGTGCAACGAAGATGGATGAGCTTCTTACTATCTTGGAAGAATGCAGAGAGAAGTTGAAAGAGGTATAAAGTAATAGGGCTTATGGAATGAAGAGTTCCGTAAGCCCTATTACTTTTCTTTCGTAACCAGATGAGATTACGCCGTCAAAGTAGCCATTTTCTTATATTCGTTCCTGTTTCAAGGCTTTCCCATCTAAGGTATATGCCGTGAAAACACCGTGTTCATAGGTCATGAATGTGGGGACATTTCCACCCTTAGGGAATGTTATTGAACCGAGATTGCATACCAAGGTGTCATCCTGTTGGCTTAGTTCCCAGAGGTGAGTGTGCCCATATACGATAGCATCTACGTGCCCTTGTGGCATTTTCTCCTTATTATATATATGTCCATGGGTGAGAAACAACTTACGCCCCTCGTCAACCAGTAACGTATAGTCTCCCATCATAGGGAACTTCAGTAGCATTTGGTCGACTTCAGCATCACAGTTTCCTCTCACAGCAATGATGTCATTGGCACGTTTGTTCAGTGCTTCAACGATTCCTTTAGCATCGATTCCCTCTGGAATAGAGTTGCGTGGACCGTAATTAAGTATGTCACCGAGGATGCAAAGCATGTCACAATGCTCTCTGTCATAGAACTGTAGCACCTTCTCCAAGGCTGGTAAACAGCCGTGAATGTCTGATACAAGTAGATATTTCATTCTTTTCTTCTTTATTATTCTCCCACAAAGGTACGTTAATTCATTGAGATATCCCTTATATTTAAGACCTACTAACATATTACCAGACTGTTTTCCTTAGATTGAAAAATCATTTACAATATTGCTCTTTGCTTGGTGTCGTGTTTTTAAAGATAAGACTCTATTTCTCCATTTGTAACATTCAGATATCCAATATGTTATGATGGGCAAAGTAAAAGACGCCCTTTTACACTTCAAAAGGGCACCTTTTACACGTCAAAAGATGCCCTTTTACATTGCAAAAGATGCTCTTTTACATTGCAAAAGATGCTCTTTTACATTGCAAAAGAGCATCTATTGTTTTGCACATGCTGATTTTTTATTACATTATAAGCATTCCCCGTCTCTGTATCTATTCTCTATCTGTGAGTTATAATAGCCTTTTTGCATCTCATACAGTTCTGTTTTGTAAGGAAAGAATACCGATATTCCATGGTAAGAGGGTTCTGTAGAGCTTTCTTTTTTATTAATAGAAAGAATCAATTGATTATTATATATTGTACGAAATACGCTTATAAAGCTTATTGTATCCTTGTTTTCGTGGCGATAAAATATTTTTTTTAAGAAATATCTGTGATTAATTTGTTCGTTTAAAAGTTTTATTTATATTTGCGAAATAAAATAATATCGTGTTTATGAATCTAGAGAATACTAATTTTATAACCTACCTTTTGATATGAAAAGACTCATACTAATTTCACTATTGGTGCTGACAGCGGTGGTAAGCTATGCGCAGCAACCATTTACTTCTAAGGGAGTCGTCGTCGATGAGACTGGAGAAAGCGTTATAGGTGCTACGGTTCAGGTCGTTGGAGACGCAAAGAATATCACGGCGACAGACATGGATGGCAACTTTACTTTGAACAACTTGAAGCCTGGAGCTAAGCTGACCGTCTCTTATGTCGGCATGAAAACTATAGTGATTCCAGCACGACCGACGATGAAAATCACTATGGTCAATGAGAATTCTACACTGGATGAAGTTGTCATCACAGCCTTCGGAGAACAGAAACGTTCAGCTTTTACGGGTTCAGCTGCTATTGTTGACTCGAAGAAAATTGAGAATAAGCAACTCAATAATGTGATGAGTAGCTTGAAGGGTGAGGCTGCTGGTGTGCAGATCGTAGACAATAGTGGTGAGCCAGGAGCTACTCCTGCCATCCGTGTACGTGGTTTCAGCAGTATCAGTGCTGGTCAGGCACCACTTATTATCGTGGATGGTGCACCTTATGATGGCGGTTGGAATAACCTTAACCCAGCCGATGTCGCATCGGTTACAGTACTGAAAGACGCTTCTTCAACAGCCCTTTATGGTGCGCGTGGTGCCAATGGCGTTATCATGGTGACCACAAAACATGCACAAGCAGGTAAGGCACACATAGCAATTGATATGAAATGGGGTGTTAACAGTCGTATTAAACGAGACTATGAAACGATTTCTGACCCTGCTAAATACTATGAATTATATTATAAAGCATTATATAATTATCAAGTAAATGGTTTAGGATTAACACCTGCTCAAGCTACGATTGCCGCTAATAAGCAATTGATTTCTTCTGGTGCATCTGGTGGTTTGGGTTATCCAATCTTCACTGTTCCTGCTGGAGAAGAGCTCATTGGGGCTGATGGACGTATCAATCCAAATGCTACATTAGGCCGTGTCTTCAATTATAAAGGTAAAGACTACATGATAAAACCTGATAATTGGGAGAACTTAGGGTTCCGAAACGGCTTGCGAAAAGAGTATGATATCAGCCTGACAGGAGGTAGTGACAAGATGCAGTACTATCTTTCTTTAGGATATTTGAACAATGAAGGTATTGCTTATTACTCTGATTTCAATCGTATTACAGTACGTGCTAAGGCTGATTATGAGGCTTTGGATTGGTTGAAAGTTGGTACAAACGTGAACTTCAGTCGTACAAAGTATCATGTAATTCCATCTACTGGCAATGGTCTTTTCTATCAAATTAACAATATGGCGCCCCTCTATCCTGCCTATATACGTGATGGACAGGGTAATATTCTGACGGACGAAAATGGTCCAATGTACGATTATGGAGCTGGCTCAGTGATTGGTTATATGCGTCCAGTGTTGCCTAATCTTAATCCATTACAGGAGAATCGTTTGAATACAAACACTAGTAAGAACAACATGTATTCGTTCTTTGGCTATGCTGATATTATGCCGATTACTGGGTTAAAGATTACTCTTAATGGCGCAGTAACAAGCTATGACTCTCGTGGAACAGAAGCAACACAACCATTTTATGGATACAGTCATACGGCTTACCCTACTGGTTTCGTATCAAGATCAAGTGAACAGACTTACTCATATAACTTCCAACAGCTCGCAAATTACCATCATGAGTTTGGTCATCATCACATGGAATTACTCTTAGGACATGAGTTCTATCGTAGTAGTTATGAGAATTTGTTCGGCTCAAAGACTGGTATGGCATCTTACTTTACCAATCAGACACTGGCTGGAGCTATTAAATTAGACAATACAGGTGAGTCTGGTAATAGTATTTATGAGTCAGAAGGCTTCTTCTTCCGTGGTCAATACGATTACGATCAGAAGTATTTCGGAAGTGTTTCTTACCGTCGTGACGCCTCAAGTCGCTTCGATCCAGCTCATCGTTGGGGTAACTTCTATTCTGTAGGAGGTGCCTGGATTCTCACAAAAGAGAAGTTTATGAAGCCTTTCCGTTGGATGAATATGTTGAAGTTGAAGGCTTCTTTTGGTCAGCAAGGAAATGATAATATCGGTGATTTCCATTATATTGATACTTACAGCATCGTGAATAGCAATGGTAAGGTTGGTCTGGTACTCAATGAAAAGGGTAATCCTAATATCACTTGGGAAACCAATAACAACTTCAATGTTGGTTTTGACTATGAAGTTTTGAATAGTCGGATACGCGGAAGTGTTGAGTATTTCTATAAGAAAACGACTGATATGCTCTGCTTTGTATTCGCACCTTATTCTGCTGGTTATAGTGGAATGTATGACAATATTGGTGATATGGTGAACCAAGGATTGGAGTTTGACCTCTCAGCTACACTTCTTAGAACCAAGAATATCAATTGGGATGTGAACTTTAATGCCACAACTTACAAGAACAAAATTACCCGATTGGCAGATGCTCTTAAGGCAGATCTCGTCGTAGATGGGCATGCTGGTTATATGAATGGTAGCAGACTCTATGCTGAAGGACTCCCTATTTACGAATGGTATATCCCACGTTATGCTGGTGTATCAAGTGAAGGAAAGGCTATGTGGTACTACAATGATACGGATGGAAGCCTCAAGACGACTGATGTCTATGGTAATGCAGACTATTATGCATGTGGAAGTCCACATCCAGACCTCTATGGTGGATTCGGCACAACACTAACAGCTTATGGCTTCGACTTGTCCGTTTCATTCTCTTACTCCCTTGGTGGGAAGTCTTGTGACTATGGTTATGAAGGGATGATGGGCGTTCCGAGTGGTACATCTACTGGCTTTGCAATTCATAAAGATATGCTTAATGCATGGTCAGAGACCAATACCTCAAGTAATATCCCACGTTGGCAATACAATGATGCGAACTCTTCTTCACTTAGTGATCGCTTCCTTATCAGTGGAAGTTACTTGACTTTGCAGAATCTTAACTTCGGTTATACACTTCCAAACCATCTGATTCAGCGTTTTGGATTGGGTAGTATACGTGTTTATCTGGCTGCAGATAACCTGTATTACTGGAGCAAACGTAAGGGCTTTGACCCACGTGGATCGTTCTCCGGAAGTAGTAGTACGGCAACTTATAGCCCTTCCAGAACAGTCTCTGGCGGTATTAAAGTTACATTCTAATGTCATTTCAAATGAAAAAAAACAAAATTATGAAACACCGTATATTAAGATATCTCTTCTCGTTGACGTTTGTTGCAACGACATTTAGCCTTGGAGGATGTATTGATACCATTGATCCGTCATCGACACTTACTGCCCAGCAAGTGAAGAATCTGACTTCTTCACAACAAAGTTTACTGAATGGTATCATCTCTTATGTGATTGATATCAATTCATGGGGTAGTAGTGGGTATCCTACTAATGACTGGGGTTATCCTTGTCAGATGTTCTATAGAGAGGTTCTTGGGGCTGATTTCCCTGTCTATAGTAGTAACTATAGCTATTGGCCATCTGTAGAAAGCGGTACAGAAACGCGTTTTAAGGCTTATTACACTTATCGTTATTATTACAATTTCATAGCTACGTGCAATAATCTTGCAAGTGTTATAGATCCTGCAACGGCGTCTGAGACTTCAAAGAACTACCTTGGTATAGCATTGACTTATCGTGCAATGGCTTATTTAGACATAGCTCGGCAGTTCGAATTTAAGCCAACTGGTATCGCAAGTCTGGATGATAAGGCTACGAAAGACAATATATGGGGACTTACAGTGCCCATCGTGACAGAGAAAACACCTGACTCTGAGATGCGTCATAATCCACGAGCTCCTTTCTATAAGATGTATCGCTTCATCCTAACAGACCTTGATAATGCAGAAAAGTATCTACAAGGTTATGTACGTTCTGATAAGAAAATGCCCGATCTTAGTGTTGTTTATGGATTGAAAGCACGTCTTTGGTTGGATATGGCAAGCCGTTTTGACAAATCCAGTTCAGACTTAGATAAGGCGATAGCAGCCGAAGATTCAACGGCAATAACGTATGATAAGTTAGGCATTCATACGGCTCGTGAGTGTTATGAGAAGGCTCGTGACTACGCACGGTTGGCTTCTACAGGATACAGTCCGGTGACAGAAACGGAGTGGCTTGACCCTAAGACGGGATTCAATACGCCTAATCAGGCATGGATGTGGTGCTTAGGTTACAGTACACGTGAGCAGATACCGTATATCTATTATACGTTTACAAGTAGTGTAACAACCGAGACTGACTGGGGATTGACACGTGCTTATGAGGCTTTCCGCATGATAGGTAGTTGGCTATATGGGCAGATCGGACAAGGTGACTGGCGCCGTTATTCATGGGTTTCACCTGATGCAGCGGGTACACATGACGGTTACAAGCAGTATGAATCTCTGATGATTGCAGGCCATAAAGTACAGAATTCTCTGTTAGATGAGGAGGAATGGAAGGCTCTTCCAGCTTATGTAAACACGAAATTCCGTCCAGCAAAGGGTAATAGGGTAGACACTTATGAGGGACAATTCATTAGTTTGCCTTTGATGCGTGTAGAGGAGATGAAGTTTATCGACATTGAATGCACTGCACATCTCGACGGTGTAGCTGCCGGTGTAGCTGCTTTGAAGTCGTTCATCAATGACTATCGTTACACGGATGGCTCTTATCAGGCTGGTAATGCTACCACTATGGATGAGTTTATAAAGGAGTTGTTGATACAGAAGCGTATTGAGTTTTGGGGAGAAGGTCTTGTTTACTTTGATAATAAACGCCTTGCTCAGCAGATCAGACGCAAAGATAATACTAATTATGAGCCTAATGCGCAAATCAATTCCAAGGCTGGTTATGTTTGTCCATGGCTCAATTACTTCATATTGGAGTATGAAACACATAACAATGTGGCATGTAAGCCGAACCCAGATACGTCTGGAAGTCTTACAGTAACCAATCAATAACTAACTGGAATTTGATCAATAAATCATAACGAAAAGGCAGATCCTAAAGCTGAACATACTGTTTCGGCTTGGGGTCTGCCTTCTTTTAATCTTAATGCTATGGAAGTAAAGGATATCTTTGAACTACGAAAGCAAGGGCGAACTGAGGAGGCTTATGCAGCTATCGTCCCTATGTATGCAACGCATAAGGGACATTACACCACGATAGCGATGTTCTGGGTGGGGGTTGACATGATGCAGTTACGCTATCAGCAGCGCCGATTAGAAGAAGCTTACAAAATCTTTCAGAGTTTGATGCGACTCTATCCGACAATGGAGGATAAGGATTTGAAAGGGCAAAGTGCCATGATGCGTGCTGCAATACTTGTCTTCGAGCATCATCCTTCATTCTCAATGATCAGCTTCATCACGCAGTGGGGCATCACCAGACTTGCTGATGAAGACTGGACAACAGGGCAAAGTAACGGGCATCCAGTCCCTTCAACGGGGATGCGTATTGTGGGAAAAGTGTTCAAAGAGGTTGAGGCTACACCAACAGTTGACGTTGCATTGAAAGCTGCACCTATATTGGCAGAGGCGTTGAAGCACAGCCCTTATAACATGAATAATCAGCGTTATAAAGCCATAGTCTATCGTATCATGGGGAAGAAAGACAAGGCTATTGAGATTTATCTACGTCTTATATCCAAGCATCGACAGTCTTATCTCTTTCATGAGTTGTCCAATCTCCTTGATGATGAGCAACAAAAGATAGCTTTACTCTGCAAAGCTATCTCGTCACAACGTGAAGAGAAGTTCCGTCAGCGTATGCGTTATACGCTGGCAGGTTTGCTATTCAGTCGTGATAAGGCCAGGGCGAAATACGAATTGGACAAGTGTATTGCAGCACGTAAGCAAGCTGGATATGCCATTACGTGGGAGATGCAGAATCTTGCAGCAAGCTTGGCAGAGGTGATACCCGTCACTGAAGTGGATGAAAAGAGTTTTTATCGTCAGCAGGAAGCTGTCATTCGGGAGATGACAAAACTCAGTTGATAGTATAAATCCAGTGCAGTCTTTCTGTAGGTAAGCACAGTTAAGTTCTCATTATCTTCGAACTATAGCACCCCCTGATGAGGAACACACTTGCTTTCCTGCCTTTTGTTTCCTTTGTATAATGCCCCTATAGGCATGATGTGATAGGATGTTGCGGGGCGAAGGTCGTATCCTTTATTGCCTGAAATGTGAGGATCGGGAAAGAAAAAGGACCAGGTAGAAGGAGTAGAATATGGGAAAAGCTAAGAGGAAAGATTATTTACAGTTTTGAGAAGTGGTCTCTTTGTAAAATCAGTTAATGTGCTAAAAAACGGCTTCTGTATCGTTTTGAAAACCAATAGGTTACAGGAGGTGTTTAAAAAGGTGCCCTTTTGCGTTGTAAAAGGGCACCTTTTACACATCAAAAGGGCATCTTTTACCATGTAAAAGGGCGTCTTTTAGAAGGCAAAAGAGCATCTATTAAATTGTGAGTAAGAATAATCCTTACAAAAGGGAGGTGTAAGTTGTGTTTTAAGATATTTCCTGCTATTCATCAAACAATGGCTACCGTGCCTGCAGAGGCTGTACGAATATGAAAGAATGGTTAGTAGGAAACAGGCGTAAGGAGTACACTTGCCCCGTTACAGGATGATGGATAAAACAGAAAAAGGGCTTGTACAAGGAGTGAAACCTTGATAAGCCCC
Organism: Prevotella histicola; assembly: GCF_055385135.1. Lineage (NCBI taxonomy): Bacteria > Pseudomonadati > Bacteroidota > Bacteroidia > Bacteroidales > Prevotellaceae > Prevotella > Prevotella histicola. The sequence goes on from NZ_AP043793.1 coordinate 1,668,297, forward strand.
TTTGTTTTTTAGCGCTATTAGCGCAATATTCGGTTGATTATTACTTCAACTTCAGATCGTAGTTCATGTCCTTAGAGTTAACTGCTGGCTCCTCAAAGTCGCTGTTAACAAGACGGAGAGTAGAGTCGTTTACTACGAGGAAGTTGGTCTTGTTGTCCTTACCAAGCTCGAACTGATAGTAAGTATTGCTCTTACCCTTTACGTCCTTCTTGATAACCTGATACTTACCAGTGTAGTTGTATGTAGTGTCAGCCTCGGTGTTTGACTTCATATAAGACTCAACAACGCTGAAGCCATTAGATGAATCCTTTGCCAAAGCAACACGATATTTGATACCAGCAACGTCTGCTGCAGGTGTCATACCCTCGTAAACAGCTGAGTCACCAGCTGCTGCTGTGTCCTGAGCTGCACTGTCATTACTCTCATTGTTTGCTGTAGTCTTGCCATTGTTACAAGCTACCATAGCTGCGCAAGCAGCTACCATTAACATAATCTTTTTCATAATTATCTACTTTTGTTTCTAACTATTTTTTAACTCTCGACCTGCAAAGATATTGCATTTTATTTGTAAATCGAGAATGTTTTAACTATTATTTTATCTTAATAGGCATTGAACGCAGTTGTTGATTGCCTGCCTGATCGGTGACACGGATGACAAAATGATAGTCGCCAGTATCTCTATCAGCTGGAATCTGAATGTCTTGTTTGGCGTCATAAGCCTTGTCTCCACGTGGAATGGTAAAGTCTTGCTTATATACCCATGGGTTTTTGTAGTCTTTACTCTCCTTTTTTGGATCGAGTTTACAGTTGTCTTTTTGCGTACCGTGTGTGTGATGATCGAAGTTATTGTGTATTTCGATGTTGTAATTGCCTAATTCTTCATTGTCAGTGAAGCGATAACGGAATGGAATCGTTTCTCCACGGCTATAGACTTGGCAATCTACAGGGTTCGCAGTGATGCCTGCGTCTGTGATAACAGGCAATTCATTGTCTTTTACAATGTCATCGTTACTAGTGCATGCAACCATAGTGAGTAGTGCAGCAGCAGCAGTTAAACTGAACAAAATCTTTCTCATAATGTCTTTCTTTTGTGTGATTGAGTCTCTTTACCTGTAGAGAATGCGTACTGATTTCCGTTTCTCTACGGGTTCAGAGACTATCGTGTTGTTGTATTTTAATACTTCTTTAAGTGTTCTTACTTGATGATGAAATCCTCAATCTCCTCAGTAGTCTCACGTCCCTTATTGTCCTTTACAGTGAAGTGGATGTGATATTCGCCAGCTTGGCACTCTGCTGGGATGGTGATTTCCTTGGTAAACGTGAAGCTACCAGTCTTTCCTTTGAAGCCATCAACCTCCATTTCATGCTCTTTATCACCATGGAACTCGATCTCAATCTCATCAACTGGGTCCTTAGTCTCAATGTTTGCTGTGATAGTAAGCTTACCATTAGGTGTTCCTTCCATTGTGTTTACCTGCAGATTCTCAATCTTTGGAGCATTAGGATCTACTATTTTCTTCTTTAAAGTGATCTTTTCTTTAATGCTCTTTACGGCTCCTTCTGTGTTAGTAACAGTGATGGTGCACTCATATTCGCCCTCTGTAAGTGTCTCAGGGAGGTCAAGATGCTCGTGGAAGGTAGTGTTTTTGACTCCAATATACTTGTTATTGGTGTATGATTTCTCTACTTTGTTGTTTGCATCCTTTACAAGTGTAACGTTAATGCCCGTGATTTTAGAGTTTGAAGTAATCTTACATTCCAAGTGAAGGTCGTCACCAATGGTGCCAACTTTCTCGTTGTCATGTCCGAACTCCATGTCTTTGAACTCGATGTTACCGTTTGTTGTAGGGTCATCATCATTATCACAAGATGTAAGTGCCATAGTGAAAACACTCAACAGCGCCATTGCGCCAATAAAAAACTTCTTTTTCATCGTTTAATTTGTTTTTGATAAGACTTTCGTCTTGGTTTATTTACTCTTTGTTTCTTTGTTCTCGGTTGTGTGACAGGGATGCTATGGAGATATTACCTGTTGTGGGCAGCGCTCCACAAGCATCCCTTCACGTTCTCATTTTGTTTGTAGAATTAAGTGGTATATTGTTTAATTAAAATTCAAATCCAACCATTAAAGCCACGTTCCTACCAGGTTCTGGCACGTCAATAAGCCGATAAAAGCTCGTATGATCGTAATATTTACGGTTCAAAAGGTTCTCTGCGTTAAGGCTCAAGTGCAGTTTTTTATCACCAAAGGCAAAGTCTTTTCCTGCAGAAAGGTTCAATGTGTAGTATCCAGGGGTTGGTTTCTCTGGTGGAACAATGTTGTTTTGCCTTCCAATGACGTGGAAATTAAGTGCAACGAAGCCTTCATTACCTACTTTTTGTTGGCAATAATCATACTTAAGGGTCATGTCTGCCGACCAAGGAGTTGAGAAAGGAAGCGTATAACCCTTCTTTTCACCCGACAATTGTTCAGCATATAGATATTCACCTTTGAACTCTGCGCTTAGGAAAGGAAGTATCTTCCAGTTGGCTTGCAGCTCAAAACCAGAGCGAATGACACGACTCTGTGTGTAATAATACCACTGAAGACCCTCATAATAGTTTGGCGTTGGGTTCATATAGATGTAGTTCGGGAAGTAATTAAGGTAAGGATCAAACTGTACAGTGACCTTATCATTCCCCCAACGAAGCCCCAAGTCTAACTGATAAGACTCCTCTGGATTGAGCGTAGGGTTACCTTTCTCATATCTGAAGATGTGATAATTTATACCATCGGTGCCCAATTCCTTCGGAATAGGTACACGGAAGCTCTTCCCGATGTTTGCTTTCAGGATCCAATTGCCCGTAGCATAGTTGATACCAGCCGACCATGTAAGGCTGTTAAACGACCTATGAAGGTCTTGAGAACGCTGTTTGTAAACGGAATCAGTGGTATTGATAGGTGTCTTGAACCAATCGTTATAACTGTGAATATTGGTTGTTACGTGGTCATATCGTACCCCCGCATTTACAATCAAGTCCTTTTTGATAGTGTATCTGTCGAAGGCGTAAGCGCCAAAGGATGTTGTTTCGAAGTCAGGGATGATGAATCCCCATCCATTACGGCGGTTATGCTGATATTCACCATTGATACCTGCGGAGAGCATGTGCTGCTCATTCAGGGCAAGACGCATCATAATGTTTGCTGTATAGGTATCTTTCTTGAACTCACGCTCCAATGTATTCGGTGGAGTTGGCATGTAACCATGTGATATTGGTTCGGAAAGTTCCTTGCGATGGTTGTTCTGATAAGCAAGATTTGCCTCAAGAGCAAGAGCCCCTTGTTGGTAAACCGTGTGGCTCATCACCTTCAGATGATTCACACTTTGGTAAGGTAAATCAATGTCACGACGCGACTTGTCATAGTCAATGCTTGACAGTCTGACTTCCAAACCATGTGCATTTGCAAAGAAACCACTCTTAGAGTAGGAGTCAGTGAGCTTCAGTTCAGTGTGGAAGTTATATCCTTTGTAGCCGATAGTAACACTTCCATCTCGCTCAAATCCTGCTGTGTTACGAAGGCGTTGATCCTTCAGTGGGATATCATAGGAGTAATATTGAATACTGTTTGTGGGTACCTTGTAATCAGCATAGTCGATAAGAGTGGTGTTAACCTTCCAATAAATGTGGTTCATAATGCCTTGCAAACGTGCAGATAAACCCAATGATTCGTTGTTACTACGGCCAAAAAGCAATACTCCTCCTTGGAATTTCTTTGTTGGAATATAGTTACTGTATAAGTTGATGACACCTCCTATGGCATCAGAACCGTACAGTAAGGCTGCCGGACCTTTCACAACCTCGATGTGATCAATGGCAAACTGGTCTATTTCCAGTCCATGGTCATCGCCCCATTGTTGGCCTTCATGCTTGATACCGTCCTCTGTTACAACCATACGATTGAACCCTAAACCACGTATTGTAGGCTTGGATTGTCCCGACCCAATGCTCATCGCTTTGACGCCTGGTATATTACTGAGTGTCTGCATCAGGCTTCCTGCAAAATTGTTTTGAAGGAATTGCTTGCCAATACTGATGGTATTGACGGATGATCTCATCTGGAGATCCTTCTCTCTGTTGCCCAATACGGTTACATCCTGCATGACAATACTACTGTCGACGCCCTCTTTTGCTTTAGAAAGGAGAGGCTTTGACAGATGATTACCTGCAAACATAGCCATGCAAACAAGAGAAAGAACAAAAGCTGATAACGCTTTTTTCATTTCTAAATGTTATAGAATATTGATAAAAATAGTTGATTTCTGCACGCTTCAAGTACACGTAGACTTGATGATCAGGCAGATAAAGTGTGCCGTAACATAATGGTTTGAAGCCAATAAGAGGATATAATCATCCCTTAAAGGAAATGTAACAAGACACAGTTCTCCCTTGTCTGTTACGGCAATAGTAATCCCAAACAACGTCTTTGTGGCGTTGGGAATACCTTAATTATAAACGTGTTGGGGGAGCCCTAAGGCTGATGACTTCAACTTCTGGGCGCACATAGGAGGTGACACTCACAAGGAAGAGGAAGCCTAAGACGGTGATAGCAACAGCATTCAACTGAATGTTTGCTGCTTGAAGGAAGTTGAAGAAGGCAAAATGACAAATCTGACAGGTGTCTGCATTGTGGTTCTGTCCATGGTGACCATAGCCTTGGTCGCATGTAGAGAGCTCAGTATTCACCTGACAAATATGCACAGACTTAACAACCATTGGCAACATGAACAGTGCCAAGAGTAGCCATGCAATGAAGATACGCTTCAAATTGTACCTACGTTTTGTCATTAACTCTTCGTTTATTTGGGAACAAAGATATTGATTAATATAAAATAAGACAAGTAAATATGTAAGTTTTTCAGTATTATTAACAGTTCGTTTCGTGTGCGAGGTTTATGTTATCGGGGAATAAAATACATAATAAAGAGATGCAATGTTTGTGCTGTTGTGGGAGGCTTAGACGCCTCTCTTGTAAAAACTAATTACCTATTGTTTTCTAATAGGTCATCTTTTGCCTTCTAAAAGGTGCCCTTTTGCAATGTAAAAGGGCACCTTTTGACATGTAAAAGACGCCCTTTTGCACTGTAAAAGATGCCCTTTTGCGAGCCTCTTCATAACTGTTTGATAATGTTTAGGTTACAAAGCTGAAAAAAGAAGAATTCCTTCTGTTTTTGGTTCGCGTATACTTCTAATATTGTAAGTATATTTTCATGTTTCTAATATCTATCCTTTCATCCTCTCTTTGACTGACAACCCTGTTTTTAGGTACGGCATCTCGCTATTTCAAAAAGAGCAAAAAAAATCCTCACAAGCCAATATGTAGCTGTGAGGATTCTTATTTTATAAAGACTCAATGACTAATCATTGCTCTCAGTATTGTTGTTCTCATGACGTGGACGACGCTCATCATGACGTTGTTCTCCGTCACGACGTGGGCGACGTTCACCACGTGGACGACGCTGTGGCTCTACATATCCCTCTGGTTTCTCAAGCAGAACACGACGTGAAAGCTTGTACTTGCCAGTCTTAGGGTCAATGTCAAGGAGCTTAACCTTAATCTTATCGCCTTCCTTGATGCCTGCTTCTTCAACAGTCTCAAGGCGCTTCCAGTCTATTTCAGAGATGTGGAGCAATCCGTCTTTGCCTGGGAGTATCTCTACGAAGCAGCCATAAGGCATGATAGAACGTACGGTTCCTTCGTATACTTCACCAATCTCTGGTACGGCAACGATGGCTTTAATCTTGCCAAGAGCCGCATCAATGGCGTCTTTATTAGGAGCAGAAACCTGTACTTTGCCCACACCTTCAGTCTCTTCGATGGTGATTGTTGCACCAGTTTCCTCTTGCATCTGCTGGATAATCTTACCACCAGGGCCGATAACTGCACCAATGAACTCCTTAGGAATCTCCAATTGGATGATACGTGGTACTTGTGGCTTCATCTCAGCACGTGGTTCTGCAATTGTTTCTGTCAACAGATTGAGGATGTGTTCACGACCAGCCTTAGCCTGCATAAGTGCCTTTTCAAGAATTTCGAACGACAATCCGTCGCACTTAATATCCATCTGAGTAGCTGTAAGACCATCTTTTGTACCCGTAGTCTTGAAGTCCATGTCACCCAAGTGGTCCTCATCACCAAGGATATCACTAAGTACTGCATACTTATCTTCGCCTGGATTCTTGATAAGACCCATAGCAATACCTGATACAGGCTTCTTCATTGGAACACCAGCATCCATCAATGCAAGTGTACCAGCACATACTGTAGCCATTGAAGAAGAACCGTTAGACTCAAGAATCTGGCTTACCAAGCGAACAGTGTAAGGGAAATCAGCTGGGATCTGACCCTTCAATGCACGCCAAGCAAGGTGACCATGACCAATCTCACGGCGTCCTACGCCACGCTGAGCCTTAGCTTCACCGGTACAGAAAGGAGGGAAGTTGTAGTGAAGAAGGAAGCGTTGGTAGCTTTTCTCCAGTACATTATCAACCATTTTCTCATCCATCTTTGTTCCAAGGGTACATGTTGAGAGTGACATTGTCTCACCACGCTGGAAGAGTGCACTACCATGTGGCATTGGCAAAGTGTCAATCTCGCACCAGATAGGACGTATCTCATCTGTTGCACGACCATCCATACGCTTGCCAGTGTCAAGTACACTGCGGCGCATAGAGTCACGTTGAACATCTGCAAAGTAACGATCTATCTCTGCATGTTTCTCTTCGAGCTCGTCTTCAGACAACTCTGTATGAGCTGCATCATAAGCCTCTGTGAAGTCAGACTTAATCTTCTCGTAGGTCTCCTCACGGTGTTTCTTGTCGTTGTCACCACTCTGAGCCTCTGCATAGCAAGCATCGTAAGTCCCCTTACGTACTTGTTCACGCAACTCTTCGTCGTTTATTTCGTCGTCATACTCACGCTTTACGTCAGTACCACATGCCTTTGAAAGCTCTTCCTGCATCTCACACATAGGCTTTATTGCCTCATGTGCAGCCTTCAAAGCACCTATAAGATCCTGTTCAGAAACCTCATTCATCTCGCCTTCAACCATCATGATATTGTCCTTAGTGGCACCAACCATAAGGTCCATATCGGCTTCTTTCATCTGTTCGAAGGTTGGATCGATGACATACTCACCATTAATGCGAGCCACACGAACCTCTGATGTAGGGTAATCGATAGGAATATCTGATGCTGCGAGTGCTGCTGAAGCAGCGAAACCTGCGAGTGCATCAGGCTGATCAACACCGTCTGCAGACAGCAACATCACCTGTACATAAACCTCACAGTGATAATCTGATGGGAAAAGTGGACGAAGAACACGGTCCACAAGGCGTGATGTAAGGATTTCGTCGTCGTTAGCTTTGCCTTCGCGTTTGGTGAAACCACCTGGATAACGACCTGCTGCAGAGTACTGCTCGCGATAATCTACTTGCAAAGGCATGAAGTCTGTGCCCGGAACTGCCTCTTTAGCTGCACAAACAGTAGCGAGAAGTACAGTGTTACCCATGCGGAGTACTGCCGCACCGTCAGCCTGTTTTGCAACCTTTCCGGTTTCAATTGAGATGGTTCTTCCATCTGGCAATTGAACTGTTTTCGTAATTACGTTCATCTAAAAATTAAAAATACTTATTGTTTTGACCAACATCTTAGGGAAGAAAAGCGGTAAATTCTGCAAGACTCTGAAGCCTTGGAGGAAACCTTCTCACGCATCCCATAAAATTAATCCGTGCAAATTTACCTATTATATATGTAACATACAAATAAATAAGAATATATTTTGAGTCATTCAAGTGCGTTGCCTCTTTTCCTAACCCTATGCTTTTAATTGTTATAAGTGTGCATGAAAAGCATGCAAAAGATGCTCTTTGATAGGTCGGAACGTAACAAAATAGCAGTTATAGTAGCGTGTTGTGAGAAACGCTATTGACAATATTTGATACTCTTTTGCTTTGCTGTTTTATCAAATAACATTACCTTTGCACAAAACATAACAATTAAAAACGTAATATCTATTAAGCAATGAAGCATAATATTGGAAGCATATTGACAAAAGGATTGGCTGTTGTTGGACTGGTTGTCTTGGCAAGTTGTACGGGCGAAAAGTTCCATGTGGCTGGTTCTATAGCTAATGCTAAGGATTCAACTCTTTACTTTGAGCATAACGGACTGGATGGATTTTCGACTATTGATTCGTTAAAACTCGATGAAAAGGGCAATTTTTCTTTCTCAGGAGATAAGATGAACAACCCTGAGTTCTATCGTCTGCGCATAGCAGGACAGATTATTAATGTTGCTATTGATTCTACTGAGACGGTTGATGTAAAGGCTACTTACCCACAGATGTCAACCGATTATACCGTAAAAGGTTCTTACGAAAATGAGAAAATCAAAGAGTTAGCACTCAAACAGATCAATCTACAGACACGTTGTCAAGACCTTTATAACGAGCGCCCCGATATTGCTGACTCTATGGTGAACGTCCTTGTAAATGATTATAAACGTGATGTCTCTTTGAATTATATCTTCAAAGAACCTATGCGTGCATACAGTTATTTTGCCTTGTTCCAGTATATTGTTGTTGGAAACCAGGCAAGATTGATTTTCGATCCAACGAGAGATGCTAGTGATAACAAGGTGTTTGGTGCTGTTGCAACAAGTTGGGACACTTATTATCCAGGCTCAGAGCGAACACAGAACCTGCATAATATCACAATAAAGGGTATGAAAGACGAGCGTATTGTCAAAGCACAGAACAAGTCCGTGGAGCTAAAAGCACAGGAATTGGGTGTTGTCGACCTGCCATTACGTGATAATCACGGCAATGTTCGTCATCTAACAGACCTGAAAGGAAAGGTTGTCCTACTTGATTTCCATGTGTTCTCTGCAGATGGATCAACAGAATATATCATGCAGATGCGTGATTTATATAACAAATATCATGACCGCGGACTGGAGATTTACATGGTTTCTTTGGATGATAACGAGCATTTCTGGAAAGAGCAAGTTGCCAATCTTCCTTGGATAAACGTATATGACGATTCTGGTATTAGCCAAGCTTACACGGCTCCAGCCCAGACTCTTCCTATCATTTACCTCATAGACCGTGGTAATAACGTTGTGAAGAATCCATCTCAGATTAAGAATTTAAGTGAAGAAATTGAGAAGTTATTGTAGCAATCCGTACCATTCTGATCTCAAGTGTTGAGCTCGGAATGTAAAATAACTTCACTATTGAAAAATGAAAGGTGCCCTTTTGCATTGTAAAAGGGCACCTTTTGCTGTTTAAAAGATGCCCTTTTGATGTGTAAAAGACGCCCTTTTACAATGCAAAAGGGCGTCTTTTACAAGCCACTTTGTAATGTCTTGACAGTCATAATATTATGAAGAGCAAAATAAAAGGTTTTTCCCTGGAATAAATTTTTAGACGAAGTAATTTAGTAAAGAACTTTCTTAACGTCTCTGTTTGCTGTTCCTGTTGCAGCGGAACCTCCTCTTGTCTATTTCTTAGGGCTCTCTCCGAATTCTTCTTTGTAGCATTTGGAGAAATAACTTGGGGTAGAAAAGCCTACGGCATAAGCCACTTCGGAGACGTTTTTGTCAGTTGTCTGCAAGAGTTGACGGGCACGTGCGAGGCGTGCTTTGCGTAGCATTTCTACAGGAGAGTAGCCTGTGAGGGCTTTCACTTTACGATAAAGTTGTACGCGAGAAAGCCCGATTTCATCGCCAATCTTCTCTACACTGAGGTCGCTATCAGCGAGATTCACTTGTATAATCCTACGAAGTTGTGTGATGAAGTTCTTGTCAGTCTCTGTTGACAGCTTGCTAATATCTTCATTTTCATTGTTCCCAGAGAAGAATTCACTTAATTGTCGACGACTTTGGATGAGGTTTTCTATGCGAGACAGTAGTAAGTGAAGTGAGAAAGGCTTAGCTATATAAGCGTCAGCGCCATGCTCATATCCTTCAGCTCGTTGTTCATCAAGGCTACGGGCAGTAAGTAATATGACAGGAATGTGACTTATAGCCTTGTCATTCTTCAGTTGATTACAGAACTCCAAACCATCCATGATGGGCATCATAATGTCTGAGATGATAATATCAGGAACTATTCTGCGCGCAATTTCTAACCCAGTTTTACCGTCAGCAGCTTCACTTACCTTGTAAAGATCAGACAAAGCAGAACGGAGATAGGTCCTTATGTCATTGTTGTCATCAATGATTAGCACTTCAGGGTTGTTACTATCCGTAGGCTGGATGATATCATTCAGGTGGCGTACCGTGTTGGGCTCACCGCAGTTTTCGTTGGTATCAATGAGTGGAGGAGTGGTTTGAGCCTCCTGTTGGCTTACTTCTCCTTTCTGTTTGAGAGGAAGAGTGATACTGAAAACACTCCCTTTTCCCTTCTCACTTGTTACGTTTGCCTGTCCGTGATGTAGCTCCGTAAAGGCTTTTACGAGTGCAAGTCCGATGCCAGTTCCGCTCCCTGAATTTCTGGCTTGGTAGAAATGATCGAAGATATAGGGTATATCTCCAGCCTCAATGCCCATTCCATTGTCCGAAACGCTGATGTGTACAAGGTCATTATCAGCTGTTGCGCCAAAGATTATCCTACCTCCTTGGGGTGTATACTTCATGGCGTTGCTAAGAAGATTGTAACAAATGCGCTCTATTTTCTCCCGATCTGCCCGAATAAAGATAGGTGATGCGACTTCCAATTGTAGTGTTATGCGTTTCTTTTGTGCCGAAGTGACAAAGAGATTGAGCCAACGTCCCATGTCATCAGTGAGGTTGAAGTCGGAAAGATGCAGTTTCATCTTTCCATTTTGTACCTTTCTGAAATCCAAGATCTCACTGACAAGTTGTGATAACACGGCAACATTGCGTTCAACAATCTGTAGCATGTTGCGTTGTTGTGGGTTAAGATTCTTGTCGTTGATAATGTATTCTACAGGATCAGCTATCAGTGTGAGTGGCGTACGTAGTTCATGACTGATGTTAGTAAAGAACTGTAGTTTTGCATTAGTAGCCTCTTCCTCTATCCTTCTTCGTATGACGATAGTCCGATAGACGTAAACCATGATGCCGATAAGGAGCAACGTGATGACGCTAAAGAGGAAGATGTATACTTTCTGGTGGTTATATTGTGCCAGATAAGTGTCCACTTTGCCATGAAGATTGGTGAGACGTGCCGTCTGTTTGTTCATCTCTTCATTTTGGATCAGTAGCACATTGGCATTGTCACGGGTCACAAGTGCTCCTTTAAGATAGTTGTCTCGCTTGTAAGGTCTCTTCTCTAAGATGTTAAGAGCAAGCTGCATGACAAGGTCTCCACGGGTAGGATAGATGTAAGAGGCTTCCAGTCTGCCATCGCGCACATTCTCCATGCCACCTCCAGGGACGGGAAGTGCATCAATACCAACGATCTTTATTCCTTTAATTTTGTGTTTTTCTGTTGCCTGCAAGGCTCCTATTGCCATTCGGTCATTCTGTGCAAAGACATAGTTGATGGGCATATCCCGTGCTATAATACTGTCCATTTCATCTTCACCCTTTTGTTTTAGCCAGTCAGCATATCGTCTGGAAACGACTTTTATACCAGGAAATGCCTTCAGAGCATCCATGAATCCGCGATTACGTTCTATGGCTGGCGACGATCCTTTCAGTCCACTGATCTCTGCAATACGCCCTTTCCCTTTTAATTGTTGGGCAATGAAGTGTCCCATCTCGTGTCCAGCCTCATAGTTATCGGCACCAATGAAAGCAGTATACTTCTTGGAATCAGTCTTACGGTCGAAGAGAATGACAGGGATTCCTTTGTCGTATGCTTTGTCAATAACCGATGAAATGGTATGTATTTGGTTTGGTGAAACGATGAGAAGGTCTACCCCTTCCTTGATAAATTGATTGATTTGCTCTGTCTGTAGTTTATCATTGTCGTTTGCAGAGGCAAACTTTAGAGTAGCATTATCATGTTGGTAGGTACTCATGACAAGCTCATTATTGAGCTTATCACGCCAGATGTCCTCGGAACACTGTGATACTCCAATGACATACTGCCTGTTATTGTTTGTATTACAAGCTGTGATAAGGAGTGTAGAGAGTATGATAAAAATATATTTTTTCATCTTTGCTTACTACTTAGGAGGGCTATTACCTTGTTTTATGGGGGCAAAGATAGTCTGTTTCTTTTGGATATGCAAATGTTCATACATATAAACAAAGTCTCCACTTATCTGTTATGACAGTGTCATATGTGATAAGTGGAGACTATATATAAATAAGGTGTAACGAAGATAGTTACTTCTCAGGGTAGAATCTTATACATGCTGGATGGCTCAGGTCAATGTCTTGATGAGTGTTTGTAAGCATACCAGTTGATTTGTCACGGCTATAAACCTGTATAGTGTTGTCATCACGGCAAGCAACGAGTAGGTATTTCCCATTAGGAGTAATAGCGAAGTTGCGTGGATGTCTGCCAGTCTTCTGTACGCCAACACGTCTCAGAGAACCGTCACCACCTAACTTAAAGATTGTAATACCATCACCTTTAAGGCGTGTACTAGCATAGAGGAAGTTGCCATCAGGGCTTATACGGATGTCAGCACCACCTTGTGCATGTGCATCATCAGCAACTACAGTCTGTATTTCCTTGAGCTTTCCGTCTTTATATTGGTATGCAATAACCTTTCCGGATAGTTCATTCATGAGGTAAGCATATCTTCCGTTAGGCTCAAAGACTAAGTGACGAGGGCCAGAACCTGGTCTGACGTGTGCAGCAATACCACGATCTTCGAGTTTTTTCTCCTTTGCATTGTAAGTGAAACTGAGTATTCTGTCACCGCTGAAGTCTGTTGTAAGAATGTAATTGTCAGGAGTGAAGATTGTACAATGGAAGTGTGGCTGGTTCTGACGTGTACGGTTGGGCCCCATTTTCTTACTGCTCATTAGTACCAAAGACTTGTCTAACGTTCCATTTGACAGTATTGGGAATACTGATAAGCTACCACCTGAATAGTTGGCAGTCACTGCAATCTTGCCGTTTGTTGCAACATAGCAAGGGTCAGCACCATGTGTCAGTTGTGAGTTCATGAATGAAAAGGTACCCTTTGTCGGGTCAAAGCCAATGCTATTCAGTACAGCTAAAGAATTATTCTTCTCACTAACAGCGTAGATATAACGTCCGTTTTTGCTGAAAGTAAAGTAAGAAGGATCATCAATCTTTAAAGAACTGAGCTCTGTAGCCGTACCAGTTACCTGGTCAAAGTCAAAGGAATAAAGTCCTTCGCTTCCTGCATCTGTGTAAGTTCCAACAACCATTTTCACATTATTGTCGGCCATGCTGAATGCTGGCATAATGGCAAGTGCCATACCTAATAAAATAGATTTTGTTTTCATTTGGAATATTTATTGAATAAATTTATTGTCGTTTTTGGCTTTTAACTTTGTATACTGCATCATGAACTTGCATTTGCAAAAGTAATTAAAAGTTCTATAAGCCTTTATTTTTTTTATCTTTTTTGGCTTCAACGTCTTCTTTTTAAGTTTTTAATAACTTTACCTTTGTATTCCTATAATAAAGGTTAGTTTTCGTAAAGGGATGAAAAGAGACTGTCGGTGGGTGTATTCTGTCCTTTGTTTTATACTATTTCTTGTCTTGTTTCTGCTTTTCGTCGCCTTTTGTTTTATGGTTATCTGCTAAACTTCTTCATCGTTTTAATTCGTCTATGTCTGCTTTTGGGGATGGGAACTTTACATAATTACCCGTAAGTTCATTCTTCCTGTGTCGTCAAATGATGTGCTTTTTCATGCCTGTACTATTGCTTTCGCGTGTGCTTATAGGGTATTACAGAAAACTACAAAGGCCTTGTAGAAGTATTACAGACGCCTTGTAGAAGTATTACAAGCGGCTTGTAAAAAGATTACAGACGCCTTGTAATTTTCTGTAATGGCGCACTATGGGATGTTTGCATCGCTCTTCTAGTAGTAAGTTAAGCGTTGATAGCTAAATAAAGATAAGACTCAAGCAATTGAATAATATATGATAAGTTCAGTCTTAAGCCATTTCTTTAGAAAAAGTTTAGTGTACAGCAATGTCTAATCTTCTGTATTTAGGCTGATATTGTTAAATATATATAAATTATTTATAACGATGATTGCCATTCTTATATATAAGGTTGGAAATGACTATCTTTGCAGTCCGATTATTATAGGGGTAATCTTAGAGCCCCATACGATTCATGTTAATAGTGTTGTCTTTGGCCGGGCGGCATGGTTAGGTAAACACATGGTCGTAAAATAGAAAACGTTTTTTAGTAGTAAAATTATTAATTTTTTAGAATGGACACTTTAAGTTACAAGACTATTTCCGTTAATAAGGAAACAGCTAAGAAGGAGTGGGTCGTTATTGATGCCAGCGATCAGATTGTAGGTCGCCTTTGCTCTAAGGTAGCTAAGCTGCTTCGCGGAAAGTACAAGCCAACTTTCACTCCTCATGTAGATTGTGGGGACAATGTAATCATTATCAATGCAGCTAAGGTTGTGTTCTCTGGTAAGAAAGAGACAGATAAGGTTTACACCCGTTATACTGGTTACCCAGGCGGTCAGCGTTTCAATACTCCAGCTCAGTTGCGTACTCGCAAGAATGGTATTGACAAGATGATCCGTCACGCTGTTAAGGGTATGTTACCCAAAGGTCCTCTGGGTCGTCATCTGTTGGATAACCTTTATGTTATCGATGGTACAGAACTCAACGGTCTCGAGGCACAGAAGCCAAAGGCAATTGATATTAACCAGTATAAATAATAAGGAGAAAGATGGAAGTAATAAATGCAATTGGTCGCCGTAAAAGCGCTGTAGCGCGTGTTTACCTCTCAGAAGGTACCGGTAAGATCACAATCAATAAGAAAGATTTAACTGAATTCTTCCCATCAGCTATCCTGCAGTACGTGGTTAAGCAGCCACTGCAGTTGCTCGGTGTTGAAGGTCAGTATGACATTAAGGCCAACCTTGATGGTGGTGGCTTTACTGGTCAGAGCCAGGCACTGCGTCTTGCTATTGCACGTGCATTGGTTAAGGTAAACGCTGAAGATAAGAAGAACTTGAAGGATCATGGATTCCTGACTCGTGACAGCCGTGCTGTTGAACGTAAGAAGCCAGGTCAGCCAAAAGCTCGTGCTCACTTCCAGTTCAGTAAGCGTTAATATTTCCTTTGCTGGGCTTTGGGTATTAGATTTGAACATTGAATGCTGATTTCCGAATTTGGACCATCGAACGTTATTGTATGTGCTGTTTGGAGATTCTTACTTCGGGAAGTAACTTCTAAAATCACGAAGGTAATAGTTCAAAAGTCAAACCTCAAAGGTTAGAAGGAATAAAGTTTAGTATCTAAACTGGCGAGATTTCTTATCGGGGGACTACTCGTTGGTTGATTCTAACAAAGCCTGGCGAAGCTCATTCGCCAAGAAAGAATTAAAAAAGAAAGTAAACAAGTAAAATCAAACAAAATGTCAAGAACAAATTTTGACCAATTATTGGAGGCAGGATGTCACTTTGGCCACCTCCGTCGCAAATGGAACCCAGCAATGGCTCCTTATATCTTTATGGAGCGTAATGGTATCCACATCATTGATCTTCATAAAACCGTAGCTAAGATTGACGAAGCTGCAGAAGCTCTTAAGGGAATAGCTAGGAGTGGAAAGAAGATTTTGTTCGTCGCTACTAAAAAACAAGCTAAGGATGTTGTAGCAGAAAAGGCTGCAGCAGTGAACATGCCATACGTAAATGAGCGTTGGGCAGGTGGTATGTTGACCAACTTCCCTACTATTCGTAAGGCTGTTAAGAAAATGACGAACATCGATAAGTTGATGAATGACGGAACATTCTCAAACCTCTCTAAGCGTGAGTTGCTGCAGATTTCTCGTCAGCGTGCTAAGCTTGAGAAGAACCTTGGTTCTATCACAGACTTAACTCGTCTGCCATCTGCACTCTTCGTTATTGATGTAATGAAGGAGCATATCGCTGTTAAAGAGGCTAATCGTCTTGGTATTCCAGTATTTGGTATTGTTGATACCAACTCTGATCCTAAGAATATTGACTACGTTATCCCTGCAAATGATGATGCAAAGGATTCTGTAGAGGCAATTCTTTCTGCTTGCTGCGATGCTATTGCAGAGGGTCTTGAGGAGCGTAAGGCTGAGAAGGCTGATGAGAAGGCTGCTGCTGAGCAGGCTGAAGAGGCTGCTGAGGCTAAGCCAAAGCGTGCTGCTCGTAAGGCAGAAGCAACTGCTGAGGCTCCAGCTGCTGAGGCTCCAGCTGAGAATGAAGCACCAGCTGCTGAATAATAATTAAGAAACATAGTGGGCGCTGGTGAGTGCTAATGACCTTTCTTGTTGCTACATGTAAGGTTCATCATCCCTCATCAACGCCCACAATATTTAATAATATTAGAAAGGAAAACAAAAAATGGCTGTATCTATTGAAGATATTAAGAAGCTCCGCGCTATGACTGGCGCAGGTCTTGCTGATGTAAAGAAGGCTCTTACAGAAGCTGATGGCGATTTCGACAAGGCAAAAGAATTGCTCCGTGAGCGTGGTTTGGCTATTGCTGCAAAGCGTTCTGACCGCGAAACATCTAATGGTTGCGTTCTTGTTAAGCAGGTTGGCGACTTCGCAGCTATGGTAGCTATCAAGTGTGAGACAGACTTCGTTGCTAATGGTAAGGACTTTGTTGCATTGGTTCAGGAGATTCTTGATGCCGCTGTTGCTAATAAATGCAAGAGCCTTGATGAGGTTAAGGCTTTAAAGCTTGCTAATGGTGAGGATGCTGCAACTGCTGTTCAGCAGCGTTCTGGTGTAACAGGTGAGAAGATGGAACTTGATGGTTACAACTTCTTAGAGGGTGCTAACATCTCTGTTTACGACCATATGAACAAGCACACTCTTGCTACTATGGTTCAGCTCAACGAGAATAATGAGGATGCAGGACACAAGGTAGCTATGCAGGTTGCTGCTATGAAGCCTGTAGCTCTTGATGAAGCATCTGTTCCACAGTCTGTTAAGGATGAGGAATTCAAGGTTGCTGTTGAGAAAACAAAGGAAGAGCAGGTTGAGAAGGCAGTTGTTGCAGCTATCAAGAAGGCTGGTATCAATGCTAACCTCGTTGACAGTGATGATCACATTGAGTCTAATATCAACAAGGGTTGGTTGACTCGTGAGGAGGCTGATAAGGCTATTGAGATTCGTAAGACTGTATCTGCTGAGAAGGCTGCTAACCTCAATGAGAACATGATTCAGAACATTGCAAAAGGTCGTTTGAATAAGTTCTTCAAGGAGAACTGCCTTGTTGACCAGGAATTCCAGTTCGGTGATGGTGACAAGCAGAGCGTTGGTGAGTGGTTGAAGGCTCAGAGCAAGGATCTTAAGGTTGTTGCTTACAAGCGTTTCACACTTTCAGCAGACTAATATTAGTATCTCTTTTTAAAGAGGATATATAATAGAGGGAGTTGCAGGAAAGCCCCATAAGGCTCCTGTAACTCTCTTTTTTTATTGTTTTTATTTGCATGATTGTGCTTTTTGAGCAGCTCTGTTGACTAAGTTCTGCTTGTAGAACGAGGTATGAAGCAGGAAGAGATAGTTCTTGGTTTATGCTACTTAATAGAGTGTAAATATAAAGAGTCTTTATTCTGATTGTGCTGATAGAATCGAGGGAGATGCTAAACTTGTGCCCAATGCATGCAGGTTGATTATGTGTAAGAGGTGAAGTGATAAGGCAGAAGGGTGAATATTACCAGTAGTAAAAGATGCTTACAGTTTGGAAGCTGTGATAAAAAGTGAAATAGACAATTGTCATCTTTTTCACCCTTTGTAATGTTCTTAATTTCAGATGGTTATAAACAGGCTTGTAAAAGGGCATGTTTTACCATGTAAAAGGGCGTCTTTTACACTGCAAAAGGGCACTTTTTACAGTGCAAAAGGTCATCTTTTAGAAGGCAAAAGATGACCTATTAAAAAACAAATAGGAAAAAATTTTATAGAGGGAGGGAATATTTCATTCCAAACTCATGTAATAAATACATTATTTAAGCAGAACTTATGAAGATCTTTGCTATCGGTATGAACTATGCAGAGTACAATAAATCGCTGCATGAAACGTTATCAGTATCAGAAGAGCCTGTTGTCTTTACGAAAGCAGACTCGGCTCTTTTGAAAGACCATAAACCGTTCTTTATCCCTGATGACATGGGGAAAATAGAGTGTGAGGCTGAAGTTGTAGTGCGTATCTGTCGGTTGGGTAAGACGATTTCTGAGCGGTTTGCCCATCGTTACTATGATGCAGTGACTGTTGGAATAGACTTTACCGCACGTGAACTTCAGCAGAAACTGAGAGAGAAGGGTTTACCTTGGGACTTGTGTAAGGGTTTTGATGGTTCTGCAGCTTTGGGAGAATGGGTGCAAAAGGATAAGTTTCTTGATGTTCAACGCCTCCGTTTCCATCTTGATATTAACGGGAAGACCGTTCAGGAGGGCTGTACGAGCGACATGTTATTTACTGTTGACAGAATAATCAGCTATATAAGTCGCTTCTTTACCCTTAAGACTGGAGATATTATTTATACGGGTTGTCCTGCAGTTTGTGGTCCAGTGTCTATCAATGACCATTTAGAAGGCTGTCTTGAGGACCGAAAAGTCCTTGAATTTAATTGTAAATAAATGAAGAGACTATCAACAATACTCTGCTTCTTGTTACTGGTGGGTTGTCTGAAAGTGGTTGCCCAGCAGCAGAGATTCTTTAATCTTACGGTTAATGATGTTACTATTGGGACTTCTTTACCAAGCTTTAGATATGCTATTCCTGTAGGAGAACACTATGCTGACTCTACCTATGAACTGTCGATTCGTTATCCAGAGTTCATAGATATGAGCAAAGAGGACATAGCACGTTATAATGCACTTACAAGTGAAGTTCCTTCTGTTCTTCCTGCTATTCACCAACGAATGACAGTTGATCGTAAGCGTGGAGTTCTGGAATTCTCCCTTACGCCTATCGTTGAACGTAATGGGAAGAAGCAGTTTCTTGTTAGTTTCATGATAGCACTTACCTCTCGTCCGAAGTCAGCACTTGCTAAGAAGAAATCCGTACGTACGATGTCTACACGGGTAGGAAGCGCATCTTCAGACGCAGCCAGTCGCTATGCAGCACATTCAGTCCTTGCAAATGGCAAGTGGGCAAAGATAAAAGTCTCTTCAACAGGTGTGTATCAACTGACGAATGAACTGATACGTCGTGCTGGTTTCTCTAATCCTGACAAGGTAAAGATCTATGGTTATGGTGGCAATCTCCAAAATGAAGTGTTGGATGATGCCTACCTTCGTTCCCATGATGATCTGAAGGAAGTCCCTACTTATGTGTCTAATGGCAGACGACTTTTCTATGCGGAAGGTCCTGTTAGTTGGGCATCTGCAACGGCGAAAAGAAGAATTCGCAATCCTTACTCAGACTTTGGCTGTTATTTTCTGACTGAAGATGATTCTGGAACACCAGCAACCATAGCTGATAGTACAGCTTTTATCAATAGTTTTTATCCCTCTCCTTCTGATTATCATGCGCTGCATGAAGTGGATGATTACAGTTGGTATCATGGTGGGCGTGACCTTTTTGAGAGTACACCATTAAAGTTGAATGTACCGAAAGTATATTCTTTAGTAAATAAAGGGAAGGCGTCAAAGGGAATACTAACCGTTGGCGTAACAACAGGTACTTATGCATCAGATGTTAAGGTTGAGCTGAATGGAAGACAACTTTCTCAGATTCATGTGTCTCCAGGCGATTCTTATGATAAAGGTTATGAAGTAATAAGAAGCTATGAGCTTGATAATCTACAGAATACTGATAGTATCCGACTGACTACAGTGTCAGGTGGTCCAGTGCGACTTGACTATATTTCGATGGCATATGATAAGCCTGCACCTGCTCCTTCATTGAAGTCTTCATTCCCAGTTCCCGAGTATGTGTACAACATAACGAACCAAGATCATCATGCAGATACACCTGTTAACATGGTGATAATTATTCCTACAAGTCAGAAACTACTGGCACAGGCAGAACGATTAGCCGACTTTCACCGCACACATGATAACATTACTGTTCGTGTTGTCCCTGCTGATGAGCTTTATAATGAGTTCTCCAGCGGTACACCTGACGCCATGGCTTATCGCAGATATCTGAAAATGTTGTATGATCGGGCAACAGATGATAAGGAAATGCCACAGTCTTTACTCCTCTTTGGCGACTGTGTATGGGATAATCGTATGCTGACAGCTGATTGTCGAAGCCTTAATCCTGATGATTATCTGCTGGCTTACGAGAGTGAAAACTCCTTTAGCGAGACTGATTGTTATGTTAATGACGGTTGGTTTACGCTTATGGATGATGGCGAAGGTGACAATTTGCTCAGTGGTGATAAGGAAGATCTAGGCGTAGGAAGGTTTCCTGTTACGACAGCTACGGATGCTCAGATCCTGGTTGACAAGACAATCAACTATACACAGAACAAGAATGGTGGCAGTTGGGAGAACATTATCATGTTCATGGGCGATGATGGCAACAACAATCTTCACATGAATGACGTCAATAAGACCGCAGAAGCCATCATGGCAGCTTATCCTGACTATTACGTTCGGAAGGTAATGTGGGACTCATATACGCGTATTTCATCTGCAACAGGTAATACCTATCCTGAAGTTAGCTCTATTATAAAACAGCAACAAGCACAGGGTGCATTGATTATGGACTATGCTGGTCATGGAAAAGAAGATCAGATATCCCATGAAGCAGTACTTAAGCTGAGTGACTTTGCTAATTTCTCAAATGCAAATCTTCCTCTTTGGATTACTGCCAGTTGCGATATTATGCCTTTTGATGGTACTATTCCCACAATCGGTGAGGCTGCAATGTTGAATAAGAAAGGTGGTTCTGTTGCTTTCTGGGGTACAACACGTACCGTTTATGCTTACTATAACAAAGCTATTAACACCGCTTTCCTGAAACATGTGTTGAGTTTTACGGATGGAAAGCCAACGACTTTGGGTGAAGCACAGCGTCTGGCAAAATGTGAATTGATAAATTCTAGTAGTGACTTGACGCCAAACAAACTGCAATATTCCCTTCTTGGTGACCCTGCACTGTCGTTGAATCTTCCACGCCTGCAGGTGAAAGTAGAGAGCATTAATGGTAAAGTGCCTGATGCTCTAGGCTCAGTTGTCCTCAAAGGTGGTTCAGTTGTGACAGTAAAAGGACATATATATAAAGGTGGAGAGAAGCAAACGGGCTTTAATGGCTTGCTTACTTCTGTCGTAAGAGATACCCGAGAGCTGATAACATGTAAGAAACAAGAAGAGACATCAGACTCTGCTTTCCAGTATTATGACCGTCAGAAGATTCTTTATAACGGTACTGACAGTGTGCGTAATGGTGCGTTTAGTTTCACTTTTGCCGTACCTCGTGATCTAAACTATGCTGATGGGAGTGGACTTATCAATCTTTCAGCAATCAGTTCAGACCATACGCTTATGGCAAATGGGGTAGAAGAAGGCTTTCATATCCATGGTTCAGAAATCGTTTATAATGATTCTATAGGTCCATCTATTCATGCTTACCTCAATAACCCATCCTTTGTTGATGGTGGAAAGGTGAATTCAACACCCTATTTCTTTGCTCAGATAACCGATAAGGACGGACTTAACGCATCAGGGAATGGCATTGGACATGACATGCAGCTTGTTGTTGATGGCAAAGCAACGCAGACTTTCAATCTCAATGATAACTTTCGCTATGATTTTGGTAGCTATACTTCTGGTTCAACAGGCTATAGTCTACCCGAATTGACCGAAGGTGCCCACACATTACAGTTCCGTGCGTGGGATATTCTGAACAATCCGTCAACCGTTACGCTGCATTTCAATGTCGTGAAGGGGCTTGCTCCTGACAATGCCAGTGTGGAAGCGACAGAGAATCCAGCTCGAACGCAGACAACATTCATCGTAACTCACGACTTCATAGGCTCCAATGTCGATATTACTCTTGAGGTCTTTGATATGAGCGGAAGGCTTTTGTGGCATCATGAAGAGTCTGGAGTTTCCTCTGGTAATGCCTTCGCAATGAATTGGGATCTGACTATTAATAACGGAGGAAGGCTACATACGGGTGTCTATCTTTACCGTGTGCGCCTGACATGTAATGGAGCTACGAAGGTAACTAAGGCGAAGAAACTCATAGTCATAGACAATAAATAAGTACAAAGTGACGTTTCTATCCATGGTACAGCTAATGATTAGGGCTGTATCATGGATTTTTTTTTATGAATAAGAAACCCCAAATAAAGAGAATGAATCAATCATTTAGATTAACTATTTTGGCATTAGCGGTGCTTGTCTCTACTACTGTGACAGCCCAAGATAAGCGAAACATGTTCAATCCAGTCAACACTTCGGTTACATCACAGACCATTGCGCCTGATGCAAGGTCTGCAGGTATGGGTGATGTTGGTGCTGCTACTGATCCAGATGTGAACTCACAATACTGGAATCCTGCAAAGTATCCTTTTAATATCTCACGTGCTGGTGTGTCTCTGAACTATACTCCATGGCTCCGACAGTTGGTAAGTGACATTGACCTTGCCTACCTTGCAGGTTATTATCGTATTGGTGACTACAGTGCAGTGTCTGCTTCAATGCGTTATTTCTCATTAGGTGAGGTGCAGTCTAATGATGGTTCAGCATTGACTATCAATCCTTATGAGATGTCATTTGATGTTGCTTACTCACTGATGTTGAGTGAACACTTCTCTTTGGGAGCTGCTGTACGCTGGATTTATTCAGACCTTACTTACAATTTCACGGATGATACATCTCCTGGTTCAGCCTTTGCTGCCGACCTCTCATGCTATTATCAGAATTATATAAACATTGGTCAGCGTGAGTGTCAGTTAGGTTTGGGTATGAACATCTCCAACATTGGGTCTAAGATTACCTTTGGTGGAGATAACCGTTCAGAGTTTATTCCAACCAATTTGCGCCTTGGTGCATCCCTCATGATTCCTATTGACGAGTTCAATAAGTTTACTATTGCAGCAGATGCCAATAAGCTTCTCGTGCCAACTTACCCAAAACGTAGGGCTGATGAGTCGGAAGTTGACTATGACAACCGCCTGCAGAAGGACTATTATGATGTGTCTTCTATCTCTGGAATCTTCAAGAGTTTCGGTGATGCACCTAATGGTTTCTCTGAGGAAATGCAGGAGATTCAGTGGAGTGTTGGTGCAGAATACACTTACAATGATAAGTTCTCTCTCCGTGCAGGTTACCATAATGAGAGTGAAAACAAGGGTAATCGAAAGTATTTTACCTTTGGTGCAGGCTTCAAGATGAGTGTGTTCTCGTTGGATGCTGGTTACGTTGTGGCAACAGCCAAGAGCAATCCACTTGACCAGACACTGCGTTTCTCCTTGTCGTTTGATATGGATGGAATCAAAGACCTGTTTAAACGGAGGTAAGAATACTCGTTTGGGGCGATTTAAACTTTAACTTATTTATAATCTCCTGCTTATATGTCAGCAAAGACATCCTCCCCTTTGGAGGAGTTTGCGGAGGTTTCCAATTAGTATTATGTCTACTTCTCAAAATCCAATAATCCCATCTTTCCGTGTCGGAATGGGGTACGATGTCCATAAACTTGTAGAGGGGCGCGACCTTTACTTAGGTGGTATTAAGATAGAACATAGTCTTGGCTTACTCGGACATAGTGATGCTGATGTTCTCATTCATGCCATTTGTGATGCGTTACTTGGTGCTGCCAATATGCGTGACATTGGTTATCATTTCCCTGATACCTCTGCCGATACATTGGATATGGATTCAAAAGTAATCCTTCGCAAGACCATAGAGCTCCTTGCAACCAAGGGTTATCGTGTTGGAAACATCGATGCAACAGTCTGTGCAGAGCGTCCGAAGATTAATCCGCACATCCCTGCTATGTGCAAATGTCTGGCAGAAATCATTGGCTGTGATGAGGATGCAGTGTCCATCAAGGCTACTACTTCCGAGCGAATGGGCTTCGTTGGGCGTGAAGAAGGTATGGCAGCGTATGCCGTTTGTCTGATAGTGAAAGCATAAACACTACGATTTAAAGAAATAGCCAAGCGGCTAATAGCAGTATCGAAACCTGCTATTAGCCGCTTTTTTTGTGATGTTTTGTATGTCTTTAGTTGGTGAATGAAGTTGTTCCCAACCATGTTGCCAATTACTTTCAGTTATATTTTGATGTATTGGTGTCCGATAAATCTTTTTATATGTATGGCTTAAGGCTGAACTCCCCATACGCAATTCATTCGTTTAAGGTTTATCTATGCTTGGCAATTAACGTTTAGCTTACTGTTAGAAGAGCGACGCAGACATCTCCAGGTGCGCCGTTACAGAAAATTACAAGGCGTCTGTAATCTTTTTACAAGCCGCTTGTAATCTTTCTACAAGCCGTCTGTAATACTTCTACAAGGCCTTTGTAATTTTCTGTAATACCATGTCCCATCATCTAAAATGAATGAGATTACCACTAGAAAGATGATTATTTGATGTTTCTGTCTAGTTATTTTGAAGTGTCAATGTTTATACTTATCTTTGTTTCAAATAACTAACTTAAAGGTTTTTATGAAACGTGTTATCCTGTTTTTCTTTTTGTTTCTCGGTCTTTTGCAAGTAAGCTTTGCACAAAATGATAAGCTTGTACCTTTATCAGTCTATCCTTCAGTAAAGAATGTAGCAAGCCTTATTCGTTCAATTAATAAGAAATTGTTGCCTTTTAAGGGATGTGTAACTTCAAAGTCACTTATTGATTTGTTGGGTTATATAGACTCTGGAAGTACTTATGATTCGGATGAATCAGAGGCTGATAAGGCTAAAAGCTCTCCTACAGATGATGCTATCTTCTATGTTTCTGAAACGAATAAAAGTGCGGTACTTAGCCTTTTAAACATAGCCAAAGAGCAGAGTTTATATGATACAACACACTATCGTATCTTGCTATCTCAGTCTCTTTCGGATAAGCATTTGTATAATTTGCACGTTATAGACCTAAAAAGTCCATCGGCAATCCCCTCTCTTTCGTTCACAGACGTGCGTAATGGCATGAGCCGTGATGGTAATCCCGTCTTTCTGCTAGACCTTACTCGTGATGCAGCGTCGGCTTTTACAAAGCTGACTTATGATGAAGTTGATAACAATATCGTATTCTTGTTGTATGGAGAGTTCCTCACCTCAATGTTCGTTAACAGTGGCGTTTCTACTCTTAACTTAGAACTTCCGCAGGAGATGAGTGCAGATAAGGCAGAAGATGTTGTGCGTCATCTGAATTCATCTGCTGTGAGTGAGGCATCTCTTGCGCCCCTTTATCGTGCACAATACGTGATAGGTGATACTTTAACTTATCGTTTTACAGCCAAACAAGGGGGGAGTGAGTTGAAGAACTCACATATTTTCCAATTAATTCCAAGGCTTGTAAACGATAAAATAACACGCATAGAGTGTATTCCAGATATATCCTATCCTATGTATGAAGAGGCTGGTAAGAGTGATAAAGCCTTCCAAGAAATAATAGACCAAGCCCGTTATTTGTTTCGCAAGAATAGCGTCATGATAGAGACTGACCTGTCTACGCACACCACTGTTTCGAACCTTAAGGACCAAGAGGCGTTCTCTAAAGGAATGGAATCCTATCTGATAGCCAATGCAGAACAGTATGGCGCAAGCAAAGAGGAGATGAAAATGTTCTCAAAACAGATGGTAGAAGAGTTGTTAGACAAGCAGAGTTCGTTTTTCTCAAGCGATAATATGGCACTTCAGTTACCTGAGTTGACTGTTATGACAGTGCTGGATAATTTCTTTTCAGAGGGTCAGACACAGGGTACTTGTTACTTCCCTTGTGTGAATAATTTAGTAGATTACACGATAACAAACAAGGATAATGGATATGTAATTGCACTCAAATCAAAGGATAAGAATAGTCCTGCGTTTGAGAGTTATGTCTATTATATTGATAAACAAGGGCTCATACAACGGTTAGAATATCAGTGGACAGCCAACCCAAAAGCGAAAGAGAAGAGCGAGAGTGGGGCGAATGGTGATGGTTATAGCTTTCTGATAGAACGCGTAAGATAGTCTTGATAATAAATGAAGTGCTAATTTTGAATACAAACAATCAAACTTATAAACTCTATGAAACGTATAATCTTTGTCTTATCGGTATTTGTTAGCTGTCTGCAACTGACCATTGCACAAAGCTTGAAGCCCGTACAAATATCCTTCTATCCCGTTTTGCACGACCCACATGAGCTGCTAAAATCAATTAGTGATAAGCTTTTGCCCTATCAGAAGCATATCACTACCCGACCTTTGGAGAAGTATTTCGGGCGTTTCAATGATGAGATTTATAATAATGAAGATGCTGGAGAGGCAGATTCAACTGCTGCTTTCAAAAAGCGTTTCGGTACTTTACCCGATACCGAAGGGTATGTTGCAGCTGCAGCAGCAGAGGCTGCTGATAATGGAGAGGATGGCGCAGCCACTCAAACTTCGTACGTTCAAGTGAATCCACAGGATGAAAATACGGTGATGAAGTTGCTGAAATTAGCCCGAGAGAAGCAGCTATATGATACTTCACGTTATATGTTTGGTTTTGGTTTGAATAGGATGATGGATGGTTGGTCAATCCTTTGTGCCTTGGATAAGAAGTCTCCTTATGCCATACCATCAGCTTCGTTCACGGCAGTACATAAGGAGGAGAGTTCTGAAGGTAGTGTTACTGGCTCCCTGAAGCTCACTCGGCAGGATGCAAAACGATTGATCAGGCTCTATAATAATCCGCAGAAAGATGATGTGTATATGGTGATTGATGGTGAGTTACGATGGCCTATAGACAAGGAGAATGTGCCTGTCAACAGGAATATCTCTTTCTGGCAAGAGGCTAAGAACGTGTCGGATGGTAATTTGTTTATGAAGCGTTTGCAAGCGTCTGTAGTAAAAGAGCCACCTTACAAGCCCTTGCTTCCATCACAATATAGAGTGGGGGATATGCTTACTTATCGTATTAAAGTAGATAGTGATATGGACTGGATAACAGGAACCCATGCCTTTAAGCTCGTACCCTTGGCGGTTGGTGATGTTTATCGGATAGAGTGTATAGTGGAAGGACTCGATGTTAAGCAACCAGGTTGGGCATCAAGTGCTTATGATAGGGAACTGAATAACCTTGAAGTTAAGGTGCTGAAACAGATGCTTAAACAGCATTTTATTATTGAAACAAGTAATCTGACAGGTGAAACCAGCGTCGAAATAAAGGATAAGAATCAGTTTGATCAATGGTATAAGAATCTTAAAAAGTGGTGTGAAGCAAGCTGGAAGAGGGATAAAAGATTCAGTAAGGTGACGGATGAGACGATGGGTACAACTGAAGGAGAGAGTCTTTTGTTCCATCTGGATGAGTTTATTGACGATGGAGCTCTGCAGTATTTGCCTGAATTGGACGCTATTATAGCTCCAGAGATGTACTTTGAGGAAGGCGATACTACAGGTAGAGGATATTTCGATCTGCTTGGTGATTATGGAACTTACAGTATATCAAAGAATGAACAGGGGACTATCATCACGCTTAAGGGCGATCCTGAAGTAAAAGAAGATGACCTAGTAGATGATTCGGACCCAGCTATTCAGGACTTGAAAACCAAGATTGACGCTTATGAATATTACTATGATACAAAGGGAAACCTTATGAAAGTGAAGGGTAAAGTAAGACGAAACCTATATAACAAAGACTTTGTTATAGAACGAATGATGTGATAAAAGAAGAACGCCGATACTCTCATCGAGCATCGGCGTCTGTAGTATGTTTAACTAGAAATCCTTTTTAATGAAAGGGAACCTCACGGTCACCTTTGTCATCCTAGATCAATCGTTAAACGTTTACCTTAATAAAATAACTAAAAACCTAAATCTATTACTACTAACCTAAACAATCTATTAACCTTTTGACAATGCAAAGGTAGGTGGTTTTCATGTTTTTCGCAACTAATTTAGTATGAATTATGCAGAAAATACATCTTTCTTGACGCAAATCAACTGCTTGTGTACGCAAACAACTAATATTTTATTACTTTTCTTGTATGTTTATTTGTTTTCTTGTAACTTTGCGGTAAAGGAACAAAAGAATGCGAGTACTGATTGTAAATACCAGCGAGAAGACCGGTGGAGCAGCTGTTGCTGCTAACCGACTCAAGGATGCTCTGAACAACAGCGGGGTAAAAGCAAAGATGTTAGTACGTGATAAGCTGACAGATGATATTACTGTCGTTGGATTATCTCACCCCTTACGCAACCAATTTTATTTTCTTTGGGAGCGTTGGTGTGTCTTCTGGTACTCTCATTTCAGCCGAAAACATCTCTTTGAGATTGATATTGCCAATGCAGGAGTGGACATTACACAGCTCCCAGAGTTCAAGGAAGCAGACATAATCCATCTCTCTTGGATAAATCAAGGTATGCTTTCGTTGAAAGGAATACGTAAGATTCTTGATAGCGGCAAGCCTGTTGTGTGGACAATGCATGATATTTGGCCTGCTACAGGTATCTGTCATATCACGCTAAACTGCCAGCGTTATCAGTCGTATTGTGGCAATTGTCGTCTTCTTCCCAATGGAGGTTCATCCCATGATCTATCCTATCGGGTACTTCATCATAAGAAGGAGGTCCTCAAAAGGGGCAACATTTCATTTGTTACCTGCAGTAAATGGCTTGAGAAAGAGGCACGTAAAAGTGCTATTCTGAGTAATCAATTGATTCAAACCATTCCGAATCCAATTGATACACACGTCTTCCGACCGTCTGATAAGCGGCAGGCACGAGTGCGAACCAAGCTACCTTTGGATAAGAAAGTCATTCTTTTCGCATCACAACGTATTGATAATGTGAATAAAGGTATCAGCTATCTCATTGATGCTTGTCACAAAATGGTAGCAGAGAATCCTGAGATGCGAGATGAAGTTGTCGTTGCAGTACTGGGCGGACATGGTGAAGGGTTACAGGAATTGTTTGATTTTAAGGTCTATGAGTTAGGCTATGTGAATGACACCCGACAGATTGTTGACATCTACAATGCCACCGATGTGTTCGTATTACCTTCACTTTCGGAGAATCTACCCAATACTATCATGGAGGCAATGGCATGTGGTGTGCCTTGTGTAGGCTTTAAAGTTGGTGGTATTCCAGAGGAGATTGACCATAAAAAGAACGGTTACGTAGCAGAATATCGTAATGCAGACGACCTTGCCAGAGGCCTACATTGGGTGCTTGAGGAGGCTGAATACGCAGAGCTTTCCGAGTCGGCTGTAGGGAAAGTACAGCGTAACTATTCACAACGTAGCGTTGCTATGCAATATATTGAAGTATATAATGAGGCTATGGCCTTTAAGAGTTTCCATCTATGATCACATTTTCTGTAGTCACAATAACCTATAATGCGGAGGACGTTCTACAACCAACGTTAGACAGTGTCCTTATGCAAGACTATGTTCATGTTGAACATCTCATTATTGATGGAGCCTCTACAGACAATACAGTCAGTATAGCTGAGGCTTATAAGCGTCAGTCCGATGAGGCTGAGAATGGGCATGTCGTGAAGATAAAGAGCGAACCTGATGGAGGACTTTACTTTGCTATGAACAAAGGATTGCAGCAGGCGACAGGTGATTATGTTGTCTTTCTGAATGCAGGCGACCGTTTTCCGGCACCTGAAACACTTGACAAAGTGGCTTTAGCTGCAGAGGTTGGAGACGGTGAAGAACTACCGGCTGTCCTCTTTGGTGATACTGATATCATCGATTCCAAGGGTAATTTCCTTTGTCATCGTCGGCTCAGTCCACCCGAACGGCTCACATGGCGCTCGTTCCGTTATGGTATGTTGGTGTGTCATCAGGCGTTTTATGCACGAACAGATATAGCCAAAGCGTTACCTTATGACACGTCATTCCGCTATTCTGCAGATGTAGATTGGTGTATTAGGGTGATGAAAGAAGGTGAGCATCGTCATCTATTATTAAGAAATATTCATGCCATTGTGGCTGATTATATGCAGGAAGGGCAAACAACCCTGCACCATAAGGAGTCGCTTCAAGAGCGTTTTGAAGTTATGAAGCGGCATTACGGACTGGTGCATACCCTGCTGTTGCATGCGTGGTTTGCTCTGCGCAGTGTTATTAAGTAATTGTTTAACCAATAAAAAAAGGAGAGACAATGAGAAAAATCAGGATGAAAGTGTTAGTAGTAATGTCTGTCATATGCCTTTCTGCATCTGCTCAGACAGAGTATAGTGGTATCGCTGGTGCCTCACCACGTCTCGTTAGGGCACATGGAAGGTCAACGGAGCGTGTGGTAAAGCAGACTCCTGCTCCTAAGAAGACCACTACAAAGACCACCACTCGTACCACGACGAGGATCGATGATGACGATGAGTCAGCTGCAGATGAGGTAAGAGACGGATTCCGCAGTGTGTCACGTGGTGTCGGTCATGCCGTTAAGGACGGTGCGAAATCTGTCGGTAAGGCGACCAGAAAGATAGGTCAGGGTGGTAAGAATTTCTTCAAGAAGCTTGGTAAAGGTATCTCAGATGCCTTTAAACCAGACACGGTAGACGAGAAGTAAACCATCTAATTACTTGGATTTGGTGTGAGGTACATCTGTTGTACCTTATACCAAACGTATGAATAGGCAGGCTTCTTTGAGTTAATCAACTCAAAGAAGCCTGTTTGATAATGCCCTTCTCAGATGTCTTTGCACATATTATAATAAGGTGTAAAAGGGTGAGGAAGAGAGTAGGAGGGTGTAAGTTTACTGGAGTAAAGTAAACTTACAGTTTGGAAAACACAAAGAAGAATAAAATAACAGGAAATGGTCTTTTCTCGACTTTGTAACCACTGCATTATCAGATAGTTACATGAGGCCTTGTAAAAGGGTGTCTTTTAGGTTGTAAAAGGGCGTCTTTTACATGCTAAAAGGGCACCTTTTACAATGCAAAAGGGCATCTTTTAGAAGCCAAAAGATGCCCTATTAAAATGTCATAGGCTAAATTATTTTACAAAGAAGCCGTCTATGTCTTGCATGCTTATCAAAGAATTGCTTCCCTTTCTCTATAGGACTGCTCCGCAGGTTGCGTATGTATATATGCAAACAGCCTCGATAGACGTGCGTCTATCGAGGCTGTTGTATTTCTTATTATAGCTTGAATCGCTACTTACTGATAGTCAGAAGCTGTCCTTCTACCACTCTTGTAAATCGTCCCAAACGGTTCAATCGGCAGATTTGGTCAAGCGTTATGCCGTGTTGTTTGGCTATTGACTCTAAGGTTTCACCATTGGCAACCTTATGATAGAGAATCTTTCCGCTTTCAGCATAAGCCTCAGAACGAGGTGTATGACTCGAGAAGTCTGTGTTATAGGTCTTCGGCTGATAAGATGAATACCGTTGTCCACGCTTCCCCTGTATATTTTCACGAGAGTAACCGAGGCTTGATGATGTACCGCGAGCAGCTGTAGCACGTTCTGATTCTTGTGCAACCGTACTGCGACGGAATACATAATAGTCGCCAGTTACGTCCTGATGAGCAAAGTCAAAGAATAGTGCTGGGTTCAAAGCAACGCCACAAAGACGTGTCTCAAAGTGCAGGTGAGAACCTGTAGAACGCCCAGTATTACCGCCTAAACCGATTGGTTGTCCTGCACGAACAGTCTGATTGACAGATACAATCTGCTTAGAGAGGTGTCCATAAATGGTCTCAAGACCATTGCTATGTCGTATAACAATGTACTTTCCATAGCCATTTCCGTCGTATTTTACTACACGTACTTTACCAGAGAAGGCTGCACGGATAGTGTCACCGATATAAACTTTGATGTCTAATCCTTGGTGGTGACGTCCCCAACGGCGTCCGAAGTTACTTGTTATGACGCGACTTGGTGTTGGCATGCAGAACCCACGTAAATCAATCTTATAGACATCAGGCAGTGTACCAGCCCTGTGTGCATATACGTTGTTCCAGTCGTTATAGAGTTCTGATGATGGTTCGTCTATTTCCTCAGCCTCGCGTAAGCGAGTGATAACCACAGTGTCAAGAGCTTTGGCTCGTCTGTCGATTGGTGCTTGACGTGCAAGCAAGTCTTGAGCATTTGCTGTATGTGATGTTAGAGCAAAGAGCGAAGTAAGCGCAAAGGCTCTAACTATATTTCCTAACTTCATAATTAAGTTATTTTATTTCGGTTTATTATGTCAAGGATATGAGGCAAATGAGTCTCATTTATTCACTAATAATCCAGTAATGGACGTCATTTTTGTCCAATTCTGAACTAAAAGACGTCGCAAAGATAACGAAAAAATGTAGAAAAAATTGCAGGTTAACAGTTTTTATAGGGGTTTTAACAAGGAGTTTTTATGTATTATTATGCTTGAATAATGTAAATCAAGTGAGGAGTTTTAGGCGGTTTTAGGGTAAAAAGCCCAATCTTTATCAAGAAATTGCAGCCCAATTAATATTAGTATTTCTTAACATTTTTAATCTATTCCAAAGTAAATTATATTCGCTTTTCTGGCAAGTTGGATCGTCATCAATAATTTTCTGGGCTTCTTCCCGTGCCATTTGGACAATCTGACCGTCCCGTGCTATGTCGGCAATCTTGAGGTCGAAGGCAACACCACTTTGTTGTGTACCTTCCAGATCACCAGGTCCACGGAGTTTTAAGTCGGCTTCTGCAATCTCAAAACCATCGTTAGTGTCACACATTATATCTATGCGTTTGCTGGTTTCTTTCGTCAGTTTGTGATTGGTAACGAGTATGCAATAGCTTTGTTCAGCGCCACGTCCTACTCGTCCACGGAGCTGATGAAGCTGTGATAGTCCGAAACGCTGTGCATCAAGTATGATCATTACGCTTGCATTGGGTACGTTGACTCCCACCTCTATTACTGTTGTAGCGACGAGAATCTGAGTAGTCCCGTTTACGAACTTCTGCATCTCCTCCTCCTTCTCCTTATCTTTCATCTTCCCATGTATCTTACTTAACTTGAATTCCGGGAAGACTTCACACATTGCATGATATCCGTCTTCAAGGTTCTTGAGGTCCATTTTCTCACTTTCTTTGATGAGTGGGAACACGATATATACTTGTCTGCCGAGGTTTATCTGCTGGCGTATACCTTGATAAAGGCTTACCATCTGGTCATCATACTTGTGAATCGTCTGTATAGGTTTGCGTCCTGGGGGTAATTCGTCGATTACGCTGACATCCAAATCACCATAAATGGTCATTGCAAGGGTACGCGGGATGGGCGTAGCTGTCATTACAAGGACGTGTGGAGGGTTCTCACTCTTGCTCCATAGCTTAGCCCTTTGAGCCACACCGAAGCGATGTTGCTCATCAATAACAGCCATTCCGAGACTGTGGAATTGTACCTTGTCCTCTATGATAGCATGCGTTCCTACAACAATATTTACTGAACCATCCAGCAATCCGTCCAAAACTTCCTTGCGTTTTTTGCCCTTTATGATCCCCGTCAGTAGTTCCACGCGAAGGTTCATACCCTTCAGAAACTCCTTGATCGTCTGTAAGTGCTGTTCTGCAAGTATCTCTGTTGGTGCCATCATGCAAGCTTGATAGCCGTTGTCAATGGCTATTAGCATAGACATCAGTGCAACAAGTGTTTTCCCAGAGCCTACATCACCTTGCAGAAGACGGTTCATCTGTCTTCCACTTGCCATGTCTGCCCTTATCTCATGCATCACTCTTTTCTGTGCACCAGTAAGTTCAAAAGGAAGATTCTTTGTATAAAACCAGTTGAATTGTGCTCCTATATGGTTGAAAATATACCCTCTGTACTTACGGCGGTGGTCACTTGCGTATCGAAGAATGTTAAGTTGGACATAGAACAGTTCCTCAAATTTCAATCGAACACGTGCTCTTTGTGTATCATCGACCGACTTAGGATAATGTATTTTCCGCATGGCATCATCACGAGAGATAAGGTGAAGATGTGTTGTTATGAATGGTGGGAGCGTCTCTTCGAGAGGTGTTGTGAGCTTACTGATGAGCATTTTCGTCAGTTTCTCCATGGCACGCGAGTTGATGCCAGCCTTTTTCATCTTCTCTGTGGTGATATAAAAAGGTTGCATCCCCATGTCATTGAGTTGCAACTGACTTGCATCGTCAATGTCAGGGTGCGTGAATTGGAACCTACCATTGAAGAAAGTAGGCTTACCAAAGACGATATAGTCTTTCCCTATTTGGTAGTTTTGATAGATATACTTTGTTCCGTTGAACCAAACAAGGTCACAAATGCCATGTCCATCACTAAAGTGTGCGATGATTCTCTTCTTCCTTCTGCCCATATCAGCCTCCTCAAAGCTGAGGATTTGCCCTTTAATTTGGACGAAAGGCATGTCTTGTGAAAGCTCAGAGATAAGATAAACCTTTGTACGATCTACGTATTTATAGGGGAAATATTCCAAAAGATCACGATAAGTAGTGATTCCAAGCTCCTTGCTTAGAATCTCTTTTCGTTTCGGACCTACCCCCGGTAGATACATGATGTCCTGTGATAGTATGTCCATAAGGTCTTTTTCTTGCGAGAATATACTCTTCTTTCCCCCTCTTGAACCTATTCTTTAATTAATACTTCAGCTATTTTAAGGTCGAAAGGAGTGGTAATCTTGATGTTTTCCCGATTCCCTTCAACCATTGCAACTTGGCATCCAAGGCTTTCAACAACACTTGCATCATCCGTAAAACATGGCTGATACTCTACCTGGAAAGCCTGACGTGCCAGCGCAATGTCGAAAACCTGTGGCGTTTGTACCACTCGATAGTCGCTTCGCAGTACGTTTTTCCCTCCTCCTTGCTTATCTATATAACGTAAAGTGTCGGTTACTGGCATGACTGGTATTGCTGCATAGGTGTCTTCAGCAGTATCATAACAGCGTGCAATGGTGCTTATAGAGACAAACGGACGTACTCCATCATGAATACCTACGAGTCCCTCTTCGCCATCAGGTATCATCATTAAGCCATTCTTCGATGATTGGAAACGTGTGTCCCCTCCATCTGTCAGTGTGTATTCTTCGTCGAAATGATATTTGTCACATAACTCTTTCCAATACGCTTGTTGCTCTTTTGGCAAAACAAGGATAATGTTTATCGACTTGTCATACTCATGAAAGCGACTTATTGTGCGCATCAGGACGGGCTTATTGCCTACGGGAAGGAACTGTTTGGGTATGTCTGACCCCATACGCAATCCCTTTCCGCCTGCTACAATGATAACATAATTGCTCATCCTTACGACTTATTTGCTGCTTATTAATCGGTCGTAAATCATTCCTTTCTTTATTTCTTCAACCTTCTCCTGTGGTATGAAGTAGCTTAAAAGCTTATAAGCATAGGGGAAAGAAGCAGCCGGACCGCCACCTGTAGTTACGTTTCCGTCTTCCTGTACGAGTGCTCCTGTGTATTCAGCGTCGTCTCCTAAATAGCTTTCCATACCTGGATAGATTGTTGCTTTCTTACCTTTCAGCAAGCCAACAGATGCTAAAACCAATGGTGCTGCACATATCGCAGCTACTCTTTTGCCACTTTCGAACTGTTCTTTGAGAGCTTTTCGCACCCCATCATGCTCATTTAGGTTCTTGGAACCAGGCATTCCGCCGGGCAACATCAGTAAGTCTACATCCGAGAAGTTGCTAATTTCTTCAAAAAGAAGGTCAGCTTTGATTGTAACTCCATGTGATGATTCAACCAAATGGTTACCAGTTACACTAATAGTCTTTACTTCTACACCACCCCGACGTAGGATATCTACAGGTGCTAAAGCCTCAACTTCTTCGAAGCCGTTCGCAAGAAACTCATACACTTTTGCCATAATATTTCGCTTTTAAGTCTATAGATTCAATTAAAATCTTTAATTTTGCACATGTTAATGTATTTGCAAATATACTAAATATTAATGGTTTAGTGTGTCTTGTAAGGCTAAAAGAAATTTAAAAGGTACGTTTTTATGGCTGAAAAGAAACTGCGGTTTGCCATTTTTGGGAATGGTTCCAAGGCTTTAGAGTCCATTCAGATATGGGAGATGCTTGACTATCTGATCAAGCACAGTGCTGAAGTCTATGTGGAACAGTTCTTTTACTATGCCTTACAGCACCAACTGAAGGATGATTTAGAGGTAGATGGCCTGTTCAAGGGCTCTGACTTTAATGCTGATTATGTTATCTCCCTTGGTGGTGATGGTACTTTTCTGAAAGCTGCAAGTAGTGTTGGTGCTAAGCAAATACCCATCATTGGTGTGAATATGGGGCGATTGGGATTCCTTGCAAACGTTGCTCCTGCCGACGTCATATCCATGCTGGACAATATCTTTGCAGGGCAATATGACATAGAAGAGCGTGTTGTTATTCAGCTTGATGCTGGTGCTGAGTCTTTAGAAGGTTGTCCCTGTGCATTAAATGATATTGCAATTCTGAAGCGTGATACAGCTTCAATGATCTCTATCAGGGCAAGTGTTAATGGAGAATATCTGGTTACTTACCTCGCAGATGGGCTTGTTATCAGTACCCCAACGGGTTCAACTGCATATTCTTTATCAGTTGGTGGACCTATCATCATGCCTCAAGCGGGTATATTAAGTCTGACTCCCGTGGCTCCACACACGTTAAATATTCGTCCAATAGTCATCAGTGATGATGTGGAAATAAAGCTTGAAGTAGAAAGTCGTAGCCATAATATCCTTGCAGCCATTGATGGTAGATCAGAAAAGATTAGTGAAGGAGTAGTCTTAACCATTAAAAAAGCTCCTTATAAAGTTCATATTGTGAAACTTCATGGACAGCGTTTTTTCTCTACATTACGTGAAAAACTGATGTGGGGAGCCGATATGAGAAAGTTCTAAGTTAGAAAAAAGGCGAATGATAAGTAAGATAAAAAGACTTTTTCAGATTCCTGAGACGCGTTATACTACAAAGGAAATCTTCCGTTGGTTGTGGCTTGCGTGGCGTGGAAACCGTACACAGGCAGTGTTGAATGCCGTTATTGGTATTCTTAGTGTGGGTGTTTCTTTGGCTACAGTGTGGGCTGTTCAGCATGCTATAGACGTTGCTTCGCATGTAATAGAGGGTAGTATCTATACTGCAGTGGGCATTATGGGTGTTTTGATACTGTGTGACTTTGCTCTAAGTGTGGCATCTGTGTGGGTTCGTAACCTCCTTGGAGTGAAAGCACAGAACCGAATGCAACAGCAAATGCTTGATAGAATCCTGCGTTCGGAGTGGCATGGAAGAGAGAAACACCACAGTGGAGACGTCTTGAACCGCTTGGAATTTGACGTATCCAATGTTGTCAGCTTCCTTACAGAGACCATTCCGAGTTCTATTTCCACGCTTGCAATGTTCCTTGGAGCCTTTTTCTACCTCATGTCAATGGACTGGAGGCTTGCAATTCTCATTGTTGCGATGATTCCAATATTCGTTTTGGTGAGTAAAATATATGTTCGCCAGATGCGAAGACTGACTCGTGAGGTTCGTAACTCCGACTCTAAAGTACAGAGTGTGTTGCAAGAGACGATTCAACACCGCATGCTTATTAAGACGTTAGAGAGTGATGAAGTGATTGTTGATAAGCTGGAAGACACACAAAGTGAGCTGCGTCGTAAGGTTGTTCGTCGTACGAAATTCTCTGTTTTCTCTAATCTTGTGTTGAATTTTGGCTTTGCTTTTGGTTATCTTGTAGCTTTTACATGGGCGGCTTTTCGTATGTCTCTGGGCTCATTGACCTTCGGTGGCATGACAGCTTTCCTACAATTGGTGAACAAAATACAGAACCCTGCACGTCAGTTAACGAAGCTTGTACCAGCTTTTGTCTCTGTATTTACTGCAGCAGAGCGTTTGATGGAATTAGAAGAAGACCCTTTGGAGGAGCAAGGTGAGCCCATTGAGCTTAAATCTCCTTGCGGAATCAGACTCACACATGTTCATTATCGCTATGAAGACGGGGAACGTGATATCCTAAATGACCTCTCGTTCGATTTCTATCCCGGTTCTTGTACGGCTATTCTCGGTGAGACCGGAGCAGGAAAAACCACTTTGGTTCGTATGCTTTTGGCACTTGTGAAGCCACAGAGTGGGAAAGTCGAGATCTATAATAACAAGAAACATGCGGAGTTAAGCCCTCTTCTCCGTGCCAATTTCGTGTATGTCCCACAGGGGAACACGCTTCTTAGCGGGACAATACGTGAGAACTTACTACTTGGAAAGGTTGATGCCACGGAGGAAGAGATGAAGACTGTACTGTTAAAGAGCTGTGCTGACTTTGTCTTTGATTTGCCTTTAGGACTCGAAACACCTTGTGCTGAACAGGGAGGAGGCCTCAGTGAAGGACAGGCACAGCGTATTGCAATAGCACGTTCATTGCTTCGTGACCGTAGTATCATGATATTTGATGAGGCTACCTCAGCCCTTGACCCAGAGACGGAACGGCAGTTGCTGAAGAATATTCTCTCTAAGCATGACAAGACTGTTATATTCATCACACACCGACCAGCTGTTGTAGATTATTGTGACCAGACTTTGACGATAGAAAAAAACTAATAATGAACTTGTTTTATTGGATATAAAAACCTAAATTTGCATGGTATGAAATATAAAAACAAAGGAATAATAAATATGAGAAAGATTCTTTTCACAGCCCTTTGCGCACTGTTCGTGTCAGTAACAGGTGTTCATGCACAGTCAGCAGACTCTAATCAAAAGAAAGATCTGGATGCAAAGTATGCTGTTAATATGCTTAAATCAGGAGCAAAGGCACCCGATTTCAAGTTGAAAACATACGATGGTAAGTTGATAAGCCTAAGTCAATATCGTGGAAGTTACGTAGTATTGGACTTCTGGGCAAGCTGGTGCCCTGACTGTCGGCGTGATATTCCTGCTATGAAAGCTCTCTATG
The DNA here is from genome assembly GCF_055385135.1 of Prevotella histicola. NCBI lineage: Bacteria > Pseudomonadati > Bacteroidota > Bacteroidia > Bacteroidales > Prevotellaceae > Prevotella > Prevotella histicola. The sequence goes on from NZ_AP043793.1 coordinate 1,707,411, forward strand.
AGCAGTTCCGTGACCACGGTGTGCAGTTTATTGGTATTTCTTTTGATACAGACAGGGAGGCTTGGGCAAAGACTTATTGGAACCGTTATCAGATGAATTGGACACAGGTCAGTGAACTTAAGAAGTTCAGAAAGGAAACAAACATTGATAAGTTATACAGGATTGATTGGATTCCTTCCATGTATCTTGTCGACCCTTATGGTAAGATTGTCCTTGGAACAGTAGAGATTGACAAGCTGAAAGCAAAGTTGGAGGAGGTTGCTTCTGCACCAAAAATAAGTAAGACGGATGTTTTACCAACCTTCGAAGGAGGTCAAGATGCCATTGACCTGTATTTTACAAAGGCACAACGTCCAAGCATAACATCATTCCGTGCAAAGGCAGAGATGGACATTACGGTTGTCTTCAATGTTGAAATGGATGGAACAGTGACGGGAGCTCGTGTTGCAGATGTGAAGAATGCCCGTGGAACCAGCAAGCGTTTTATGAAGATGGAACCAGCAAAACAACAACGGATTCTTAAAGAATGCGTTGATTACTACAAGGAACAGGCTGTTCGTTTGACGAATAACATGCCGAAATGGACACCAGCTCAGGAGAACGGACGCCCCGTTCAGAGCAGGACTTCTCTGACAATTGCCTTTCGGGCCTGACCATTAAAGAAACTAACTCATGATAATACGAAGAGAGCATATCGATAAGAAGACAAGCTATAGGCTATTGATGTCTTCTATGATAGGCTCTCTTTTTTTATAGATTCACGCTGATTTACTAATAACAAAACAAGCTTATGGTTGACACTTTGCCACTTTACAAGAAATTACAAGCCCTTTGTAGAAGTATTACAAGGCGTCTGTAATAGTATTACAAGGCGCTTGTAATAAGATTACAAAGCCTTTGTAATTTTCTGTAGGATGCTTTATCATAGCCACAATGACGATTGTTTAAGATGTAAAAGGTGTATTGACAGTGTTTCAAAAGAAGATATATAACTAATTAACTTATTACAAAAAAGTATGAGAACTCTTTTATTATGTGTACTTGCGTTATGCTCTCATGTTATGAGTATGACTGCTCAGGTGACGGGAAGAATTGAATATCCCTACCGTGCTGACTATGAAGATCAGTTGGTTCTGCCAATTGGTGATAAAGGATTGGTTATTCAGTCGTTTGCAAAAGATTCCAAAGCTGGCAAACGTTATTTTAAGACCGAGTTCTATTCAACGATGATGACCCCCGTGAGCACAGACTCCATGTTGATAGACAAGGGGATGTATTACTATTCCAACATCGTTGACAACGGAGTACTCTACACCGTATTGCGTGAGAGTGATGGTACGTTTATGATTGTTGCCTTTAATGCTACGACGCATAAGATTACTGTTACAGATGGTGAGTATACCCGAAAAGGAACAATGCGCAACCTGATCATTTCAAATGATAATGTGGTATTCAGTTCAACACAGAAGAAGATAGACCGTATTGGTATTATCAATCTGAAGACAGGTGAGAGCCATTTTGCAGATATTCATTTCCCTAAAGTAAAGGATAAGAATATCTTTATTCTAGAGAACACCGTGATAGACAATACCATCTATGCGTTAGTAAGCGCTGATAATGATATTCAGTTGGTACGACTTGATATGCAAGGAAAAGAGTTAGGTACGACCAATCTTACGGCAGACATGCCAGAACGCATCATTTCAGCTTCTGCTTCAAAGGCTGGGGACAAGTATTTTGTTACGGGAACCTACTCTCGTTCGAAGAAAGGTGGCGCTGAAGGTATCTTCTTCTCTGAGTTGAAAGATAATAAGTTTAATAACATTAAGTTCTACAACTTCCTTGATTTGAAGAACTTTACCGACTATATGAGTGACCGTAAGCAGGCTAAGATTGAGCGGAGGAAGGAAAAAGCAAAGAAAGCCGGTAAGGAATATGCATTGAAATATCTGATGGCTTCACACCGAATTATGACAGATGGAAAAGATTATTTCTATCTTGGTGAGGCATACTTCCCTGTATATTCAACAACAAGAATGGGTAATATGGTTATGACAACATTTGTTGGTTATAACTATACCCATGCCGTATTGGCAAAGTTTGATGCGTCAGGTAATCTGTTATGGGACGAATGTTTCCCGATGGAACCACGTACAATGCCTCTTTATGTGAAGCGATTTGTATCTGCAAGTTTAAAGGGAAAGAATGTCAATCTTCTCTTTACAGATAGGAATAAGATGGTTTCCAAGCTCTTTAACAATGCTGATGGAAAGGTGATTCAGGACCGTACCTCTGAATTTATTGAGACAGATAATGATGACGAAGATGTGAAAAAGATGCGTTATTCTGACTCACAACATTGGTATGGTGACAACTTCTTGGTTTATGGAAAGCAAGTTGTGAAGAACTCAAAGACGGGTGAACGCCGTAAGGTATTTGCTGTAACGAAGTATACTATTAAATAAATAAGATTATGAAAGTAAAGTGTTTATTTGGCAAACGTAATCTCCTTGCGAGTCTGTTCATGATGGCTTGTTTCCTTTGTGTATCACAAACTTCTCATGCACAAGCCTGGGATGGAGAAGGTGATGTGAAGGTTTATGGTGGATATGCTAACGTTGGTGGCAAGTCGGGTGTAGAAATTGGTACTGATTATGCCGTTACTGACTATATATCCTTAGGTGGACAAGTCACTTATGTGCATGTTAAGGACCGTGAAGGAGAAGACTATGGCTTTTTGTCAGGCTATGATCTCAGTTTTCATTGTGATTATCACTGGGCTGAACTCATGAAGTTGCCTTCGGTATTGGATGTTTATTCAGGTGCTTCTATTGGTCTTCGCACTGGTGCTCTGCAGGTGGGTCTTCGTTATAACTTTAGCGAGACTTTCGGACTTTATGCTCAGGTGAAGCAGAATATCTTCAAGACTTTTGGTGAAGATAGTGATCATCCAGCTGTCTATAAAGGTAAGACAGCCTTGTCATTGGGTATGACAATTACGTTCTAATACGATAAGAGGGTTCATGCTTGTTAGGCATGAACCCTCTTTTATGATTGATAACAATATCTGTTATCTTATTTTTTTCTCCTTTAATAATCAATCATGAAGAATCAAAGCACTTTGTCCATCTACTGTAACTTCGCCTCCTTCCATTTCACCAAGGCCTGATTCTTTGACTTCACCGTTAGCGCATACAATCGTATATTTACCCTTCGGGATATTTACTGTGCGCAATTCAGGGTTGGCATTGAGGATAACATAGATGTTATTCCACTTATCTCCACCTGCATGTCCTTTGAGATGGAAGGCTACAAGGCACTTCTGAACAGGCAAGAACTCCAAATGTTTGCGTACAAGATCGGCACTTCCAAGGCGGAAAGCAGGATGATTTTTACGCAGATTGATTAATCCACTATAGTAATTGAATACTTGAGGGTATGCTTTGAGATTGTTCCAGTCAAGGTGATTGATGCTATCAGGTGAATTAAATGAGTTGTGGACACCCTTCTTATCACGCAGCATCTCTTCACCAGAAAGTATGAATGGTACGCCTTGTGATGTCAATACAGCTGTTTGAGCAAGTTCATCAAGGCGTATCAGTTCGTTCTCATCATATTCAGCTTCGGGTATTGACGCTTTTAAACGGTCCACAAGGCACAGGTCATCATGACAACTGACGTAAGCAATCATCTGTGTTGGCTCTGTAGCATACGGTTTTTTAGAGTAGTTTACCTTTGAGTAATCTACTTGTGGATGGGCAATCATCCCCGCAATACCTGCTTTTAAACTCTCTTCCAGACCTTCGATGCCACCTACAAAGCCAGTTTTCTTATCATCAGAGAACGGACCACGCAAGGCATCACGGATATCATCTGAGAAGGCAGCTATGCCCGGCATCTGCGAAATAGCAGCTTTCATAGCCAGTTTATCATGTGGATAAGCGCAAGTGCCAGCACTCCATCCTTCTCCATAAATGAATATTCCAGGGTCAATAGCATTGAGCTCACGGCGTATGTCGTTCATCGTTTGGATGTCATGGACACCCATAAGGTCGACTCGGAAGCCATCAATATGATATTCTTTCACCCAATACTTCATTGACTCTAACATGAAGTCGTGCATCAAAGTCTTCTCACTTGCTGTTTCGTTGCCGCACCCAGAACCGTCAGAAGGTGTACCATCAGCTTTATAACGGTAATAAGCCTTAGGGAAGGTACGCTCAAAATTACTATTCTTCAGGTCGAAAGTGTGATTGTAAACAACGTCAAGTATCACTCTGATGCCAGCCTTATGTAATGCCTGTACCATCTGTTTGAATTCTTTGATACGGCGTGTTGGAAGGTTAGCATCGTAGGAGTAACTTCCTTCTGGCACATTATAGTTCAGTGGATCATATCCCCAATTGTACTGAGGTGTGTTTGGTTTTGACTCATCTACTGATGCAAAATCGAAAGAAGGGAGTATATGAACGGTGTTAACTCCTAATTTCTTTAGATAATCAATGGCCTTTTGCTCAGTCAAAGCTAGGAATTTGCCTTTATGAACCAACCCAGAAGAAGGGTCAATGGAGAAGTCGCGATGATGTAACTCATATATAATAAGGTCGGATGGACTTTTAGTTGGTACTCGGTGGTCGGTATTCCATCCTGTAGGATCGGTCTCCTTCATATCAATAACAGCACCTCGTATGCCGTTACAGCCTACAGCCTTTGCAAAGACACCTGGTGTTTCGCCATGTCCTATATCGAAAGTATAGAACTTACCTTTGAGGTTCCCTTTGACAGTTGTAGTCCAAGTGTTCTCTCCACTTTGTTCCATCTTTATCTTCTTGTATGCTTTTCCTCCTGTACCAGCATCATAAAGGCGAAGTGTTGGCTTGCTAGGTGCTATGAGACGAAAGGTCGTTTCACTCGGAGAGTAGGACACCTCGTTAAACTTCTGTTGTGCTGAGGCATTCTGAGAGCATAGAAGTGCGGTGAAGAACGCTATGATATAATGTTTTATCTTCATTGTTTTTATTCTTTAGAATACTGTTATCTACCTGACAGATGAACCAAATCAGTTATTTGGCTGTTGAAAGCATCATTCTTCATAAGTGCTTCAATACTAACATGCATACGGTAGCGCCAGTAGTGCTTAGGATTTGCAGGGATATTGATTCGTTCTGCATTGGGGTCAGGAAGACGTAGATCTTCATCAATACTCATCCAGTCCTGTATGCCAAGGATACAAAGCATACTTGGTGAGGTGAGGTGTCGGCTAACGATGTCACGTGCCAACCAGCCTGGCAGTGGGTGTGGTGCAGGACCTTCACGATGCAGCATCGTGTTGAAGTAGTCCTGTGTACGTGGCCAATCTTCATCCCACCATTGGCGAAGTGTTGCCATGTCGTGTGTTGAAATGGTGCTGACACTTCGGTAAGGGTTAGCTCCCAGATGTCCAAAGCGTACGTGTGGGTCCTTAGGCATACTTTGTATTTCAAGACTAAGGATGCGCAGTTCGTTCATGACCCATGCAACACAGCTCGGTACCATACCAAGGTCCTCTGCACAGACAAGCATACGTGTGGCGTCAACCAGCTTCGGAAGTTTCTTCATTGCTTCCTGATACCAGAACTGATTGTTACGTCTGTAATAGTAATCGTTGTACAACCTATTGAAGATAGCTTTGTCACTGTCATAGAGACTCTCGTATATGAAGTCATGCTGTACGCTTATACGTGGGTGGAAGAGATTTGGATTTTTACGGTCACGTACGAAGAGAACGTCGCTGATAAGGGCATATAGTCCATCACGTATCCAAATATCTTTCTCAGAAGTCTTATCCTCAAAAGCCTTTTCCACCTTGCGTTGGGTGTCATAGGCTGGCCGCATCTTATAATGATCGCCCCAAGTGTGCTCTATATAGTTCTCACGTACTTCGTTGGCATGCTCCTTGAAGACACGGTCGAGTACCCAATCTGTGATAAAAGGTTCAGTAAACAATGCTTCTTGCCACTGTAATCCATAGCCTTCTATCTCTTCTCGGCTCATACCCAGTGATGGAGAGAATTGTCCGAGAAGTCCGTGGACAGAGTTGATTGGAATCTCCCATATACGGAAGAAGCCTAAGACATGATCGATTCGATAAGCATCAAAGTATTGAGCCATGTTCTGGAATCGTTTTATCCACCATTGACAACCATCCTTCAGCATCTCTTCCCAGTTGTAAGTCGGGAATCCCCAGTTCTGTCCATTTACTGAAAAGTCATCAGGAGGAGCACCTGCTTGTCCGTTAAGATTGAAGTAACGTGGTTCAGTCCATACATCACAACCATATCGATTAACACCAATAGGGATGTCACCTTTGAGTATTACGTTATGAGCCTGAGCATATTCATGTACAGCTTTGAGCTGACTACTCAAAATAAATTGTACATAATAGAAGAATGCAACGTCCTTGTATGCTTTGTTCTTTGGGTCAGATAGAGCCTTACGAGTAGTTTCATCCCATTGGTGATGGTCTGGCCAGAGAGAGAAATCGGCTGTGCCGTACTTGTCCCGCAGGTAGCTGTATTGTGCATAAGGGACTAACCAGTGTTCTGTTTCTTTGAAGAATGTCTTAAAGGCATTGCTCTTGAGAACCTTTTCTCCTTCTTGTTCGAAAAGCAAATGCAGATATTCTATCTTTGAAAAGTTAACTCGCTCGTAGTCAATCTGTGGTAGAGCATTGAGTTCCTTGCGAATTTTTTCAAATCTTTCTCTTGCCTTCGCATCTTTCAATGTTGGTAAAGCTGTTAAGTCCACATACTGAGGATGCAAGGCAAAGATAGATATACAGCTATATGGATAAGAGTCTGTCCAAGTGTGCGTAATCGTTGTATCGTTGATAGGTAATATCTGTAAGGCACGTTGTTTCGTCAGACTTACCCAGTCAATCATTTTCTTCAGATCTCCAAAGTCTCCAATGCCGAAACTCGTTTCAGAGCGTAGAGAAAAAAGAGGGACTAATGTTCCTGCTATGCGTACAGGTGGAAGAGGGAAGAAAGCTTCGTCAAGCTCATAGACAGTGACATCTCCTTCTTCCATAAGTGGTAAGGTGATGATGCGGTTATTGCCACTTTCCCACACGGGTATATCGCTGTTCCCTTTCATGAAGAACTTCACTTCAAGTGTGTTACCAGTTAGCTTTGTGACATCAAGTGCTACACTCCATTCATTGATGTTGTGCTGTGTCATTGGTAGGGCTTTCGTAACATTCCATGCACCTAAAGCCAGTTCAGCTCCTGCAACATAGAGCTTATCCTCTGCATTTAATTGTGGTGCTCGTACCTTTAAAGTGATAGCTTTATTATATATATTAGTTTTGCATTTCCCGAGTTTCTTACCCATTACGCTGTCTGTAATTGCTGAGCTATAGAGGAATGAGTCTTCAGGAATGTCATGCCAGTGATCATAAACAGAATAGTTGTGTGCATGTTCTGCATCAAATTCCAATCGATGTGTTACCACACTCCACTCTTTGCGTTCGGTATTATCACCGCATTGTACGGTATAAAAGTAATCCATGTGAGTCCCTGGTCTCACATCTTTCTGCATGTTTACTTCCCAATGGTATCCATCAGTAGTATGCATTCTATATTCTGTAGTCTCTTTCTCCCCATTATGGTAGCCTTTGATGACGTTAAGGATAAGATCCTGACCGTAATAAGTGTTGTAATCTAAATGAAAATGTATATTCATAGGGCTGGAATATTTATATTCTTCAAAATTGATAATACTATTAGATAAATGGAAATGCTATTCTGTTGTGTGTTGATCGTTGATGATAGTGACGGATAGTGCTCCTAGTACGAGGGCTACACCTGCTATAATCATCATGTTACTCTGTACAGAACCAACCATACTAAGGAGAGTTCCTCCTACTAAAGCTGCGATAATCTGTGGGATACATATGGTTCCATTGAAAAGTCCAAGATATGCTCCCATGTGTCCGTAACCCTCCAAAGCATTGGTAACAAACGTAAATGGCATGGCAAGCATTGCTGCCCATGCACACCCGATGAGGATGAAAGGAATGAACATTACGTACTGGTCATGTACAAAAGCTGTCATTGCAAAGCCTATACCACCTAAAATGAGGGACAGAGCATAACCTAATTTCCTGTTCTTGAACTGTGGAAGAATGATAGCCCATAGTACAGATCCAATAGCTTGAACAGCGAAAAGCATACCTACCCAGTTGCCTGCTTCTTGATAACCGACCGTGGCTGTGGCATCTTTTGCGAACATATCAACATTCCAACAGTTGGCAGCTACGGTTCCGTTAGTGTATGTCCACATATACATAAAGGCAAACCAACAGAAGAATTGAACCAATCCAACCTTCCAAAAGGTAGCTGGAGCATTCTTTAATAAGGTTATCCAACCCGTTTTCTGTGCGTTCTCTGGGGTCTTTAAACTATGGTATTCTGCATACACCTTTGGTGGCATCTCTTTTACTTTGGCTGTAGTATAGATGACACAAAGGATGAGAATGGCAGCACCAATATAGAAAGAATAAACAACGGAGTCGGGGATTACACCTAAAGGAGCTTGGTTTGAGATACCAAGGAAAGTGAATAAGAAGGGGAAAATATAACCAGCTATGGAGCCAGCGTTGCACAGGAAAGATTGGATAGAGTAGGCAAGTGTCTTTTGTTTTTCATTTACCATGTCTCCAACGAGCATCTTGAACGGTTGCATCGCCATGTTGATACTTGTATCAAGGAACATCAATGAAAGTAAACCAAATACCATTGCCGTGGATACCGCCATGCCGAATGAGCCTGCATTAGGCAATAGACACATTACTAACACGGCCACCGCTGCACCCACGAAGAGATAAGGAATGCGTCGTCCGAAGCGCGTCCAAGTCTTGTCGGATAAGGCTCCAACGATGGGCTGTACGATGATTCCCATCAGAGGAGGAAGTATCCAGAAGTAGCTGAGCTTATGTGGGTCGGCTCCAAGTGTGGCAAAAATGCGAGAAATGTTAGCACTCTGCAGTGCATAGGCTATCTGAACTCCGAAGAAACCGAAGCTTAGATTCCACAGTTGCCAGAAAGTTAAGTTAGGTTTTTGTTTCATTGTTATGCGTTGTTATTAGTTTTATCCCTCTTGCTATCCTTGTAATAAGATGGAATTGGGAAAGATTGTATTCTTAAATATGTGACAGGTAGGTGTTATATTATCGATATATTTTTGTTTATGTCTTGTACTATTTGAATCTAACTTCCTTTCAAGCAGGTTAGAGGTTCTCCTTTTCTCTTATCGTGTTGTCCCTCTAATGATCAGTCTTGTTCTTACAACTCGTTTCTCAATGCTGCTTCTTGGTATGACTCCTTCAACCTTGTCAATCAAAATATTTGCAGCTTCTTCGCCAACTTGATTGCCACGTTGCTCAACAGTTGTTAGCATCGGGTCACATGCAATAGCCCGTTCGCCATTTGTAAATCCGCAGATGGAAACTTCTTCAGGGACTGCATACCCCATTCGTTTGCAAGAATATAGAATGCCAATTGCCGTGTCATCATTTACTGCAAAGAAAGCATCAGGTGGTTCTGGAAGGCTCATTACATCTGGTGTGATGGCTTCGGCATCGGCCCTATTATCACATGTCCTTATCAAACGCTCGTCTGGAAGTAAGCCATGCTTTAATAATGCATCACGATAACCATTGTATCTGTTCTTTCCAATCTCCATTGTAAGTGATGTCCCATAGTAAGCAATACGCCTACAACCCGTGTCTATGAGGTGCGTTACAGCCGAATATGCCCCCATATAATCATCTACTACCACGCGACTGGCATCTACTCCAGTACAGATACGGTCGTAAAACACTAGCGGAACACCTTGTTCAATAAGCTTTTGGAAATGATTATACTTCGCCGTATTCTTTGCTTGTGATACGATTATACCACATACTTTACTCTCAGAGAAAGCTCGACAGATCTTCACTTCATTCTCATACATCTCTCTACTTTGTGCAACCATCAGTTTATAGCCTCTTGCTGTGGCTTCTTCTTCAATGCCTGATAAGATAGATGAGAAATAAAAGTGAGTGAGTTGTGGGATAATGACGCCAATGATCTTGATAGGTTGTACCTTACTTTTGCGTAAACTCTCGGCTATCATATTTGGAAAGAAGTTATGTTCACGCGCATATTTCTTTATTTCCTCACGCTTTTCGACAGAGATGCGAGGGCTGTCTTTGAGTGCTCGAGAGACCGTAGCAACAGATACTCCAAGGTTCTGTGCTATATCTTTCATTGTTATGTTTGTGGTACCACCCATTAATTTGTTTTTTATCTTAATGCAGTCTCGTGATTTCGTTACGCAAATATACACATTTTCTATGAAATATTTGACTTATATCAATTTATTTGTTACGCAACAATCTGTGCAAACGTTTGCGCTTGCTAAATTATACTTTCAAAGAGAAAAAAGTGTGAAATCACTTTGCCCTCAATTATCTTTGCATCCGACAAAACCTATAATGTGACTGTAAGTCAGTCTGTAATGTAACTAAACGACAACAATTTTATTATTTTATAAATAACTTTAATTAAACAGTGATGAAGCAGGTTAAATGTAAATTTCCTGTTAGGATGCTGACTTTATTCATTAGTCTATTCCTTTCAGTCTATTCCTTTGCACAGTCTACTATTACTGGACACGTGAAGGATGCAGCCGGTGAACCAGTCATTGGTGCTTCGGTTCTTATCAACGGAACATCCAATGGCACTGTAACTGACCTTGATGGTAACTTTACTGTCAATGTACAGCCAGGTGCACCTTTGACGATTTCTTACATTGGTTATCAAAAACAACAAGTGGCAGCAGCTAATGGTATGGTTGTTATACTTAAAGATGACCAAGCACAACAGATGAATGAGGTGGTTGTTATTGGTTATGGAGCTGTGAAGAAAAGTGACCTTACAGGATCTGTAACAGCTCTGAAGCCTGATAGTAAGAACAAAGGCCTCGTTGTTAATGCGCAAGATATGCTTTCTGGTAAAGTTGCTGGTGTGAGCGTCACAAGCGATGGTGGTACTCCAGGCGCTGGCTCCACAATCCGTATTCGTGGTGGCTCTTCTTTGAATGCTTCTAATAATCCATTGATTGTTATTGATGGTGTGGCAATGGATCAGACGGGTATTAAGGGTGTAACCAACCCTCTGTCTCTTGTTAATCCACAGGATATTGAGTCTTTTAACGTACTGAAAGATGCTTCGGCAACAGCCATCTACGGTTCTCGTGGTTCAAATGGTGTTATCATTATTACGACAAAGAAGGGACGCCGTGGGACACAAATATCTTATAATGGTAGCTTTACCGTTAGTACAAAGTCAAAGAATCTCGACGTACTGTCAGCTGATGAGTATCGTAAATTGATAACAGATAAGTTTGGAACAGCTATGTTCACTATTGATTCTAATGGCAATCAAGTTCCAACAGCTTATGCACGTTTGGGTAAAGCAAATACTAATTGGCAGAATGAGATCTTCCGTACGGCTTTCAGTCATGATCATAATGTTTCTGTATCAGGTCAAGCAGCCAATTGGTTACCTTATCGTGTAAGTGCTGGTTATACGAATCAGCAGGGTATAATCAAGACTTCTAACTTCGAACGTTTCACTGGTGCAGTCACCTTAAGCCCTTCTCTCTTGAATAATCATTTGAACATTACTTTGAATGGTAAGGGCATGTGGACAAAGAACCGTTATGCTGATGGTGAAGCTATCAAGGCTGCTCGTCAGTTCGATCCAACCCAACCGGTATATGCTTCAGGCTTTGATAACTTCGCAGGATACTATCAATGGTTGGATGGTGGAACTGCTCTCAATGACCCAACATGGCCTACAACCTATTATTCCTTGGCTACCAAGAATCCTGTATCCATTCTTAATTTGAAAAACGACCGTGCTATCAGCCGTGATTTCCTTGGTAGTGCTGATATAGACTATAAGGTTCATGGTTTTGAAGACCTGCGTTTGCATGTTACTGCTGGTATTGATATTGCCAAAGGACGCCAGCTCACTGACGTTGACCCAGCTTCTCCACAAGCTATTTATTACGGTTCATATGGATGGGAATCACAATTGAAACGTAATATGCAACTCTCGGCTTATGCACAATACTACCATGACTTTAATGATAAAGCAAAGAATCACTTTGACATAATGGCTGGTTATGAGTGGGCACACTTCTGGCATAACACACATAACTCTTATTGGAGCTACTTCCCTAAGACGAATGCGGATGCTTCAATTGCTGGTAAAGAGCGTAATCGTACAAAGTATGATTTCGCAACAGAGAACTATCTTGTATCATTCTTTGGTCGTGCTAACTGGTCATTAATGGATGGTCGTTACATGGTAACAGCCACTGTACGTGATGATGGTTCTTCTCGTTTCAGAGATCATTGGGCTGTGTTCCCTTCATTTGCTTTTGCATGGCGTATGAATGAAGAGAACATGTTTAAGAAAATAAATTGGTTGTCTGACTTGAAACTTCGTCTTAGCTGGGGTATGACAGGACAACAAGAAGGTATCGGTGACTACAATTACTTTGCTGTATATGAGATGAATACGGGTGTCGACTCTTATTATCCTGTATATGGTGATGGTACTTTAGCCCGACCAAAGGCGTACGATCCAAGTCTGAAGTGGGAAACTACAACTTCATATAACGTTGGACTTGATTGGGGAATCCTCAAACAACGTCTTAGTGGTACAATTGATTGGTATTATCGTAAGACGAATGATCTGTTGAACAGTGCTACTGTATCAGCTGGGTCTAACTTCCGTAACCAGGTGATGAGTAACATTGGTTCTATGTATAACACTGGTGTAGAGGCAAGTATCCATTGGTTAGCGATAAATACAAAGGACTTCAACTGGACAATGGATTACAATTTCACCTATAATTATAATAAGATTACCAACCTCAATGGTGGCAATGATGCAGACTACTTCGTTCCAACTGGTGGTATCTCAGCTGGAACCGGTGGTAACATTCAGGCACAGCATGTAGGTAATACCGTCAACTCTTTCCATGTTTTCCAACAGGTATATGATAAAAATGGTAAACCTATTGAGGGAGTCGTTGTAGATCGCAATGGTGATGGTAAGATTACAGATGCTGACAAGTACTATTATAAGGCACCAGCTGCCCCTGTTACCATGGGATTTGCTTCTCGTTTTGAATATCACAGTTGGGATTTAGGCTTTGCTCTCCGTGCAAGTATTGGTAACTATGTTTACAATGATGCTTTCGCAAGTACTGCAAATATGTCAAATTCTGAATTATTCTCTAAGAGCAAGTATCTTGTAAACCGTCCAACAGAAGTCTTAGCAGACAACTGGCTTTCAACAGAAACAAAGTCAATACAGACTGACTATTGGGTACAGAATGCGTCATTCTTAAAGCTGGATAATATCACTCTTGGTTACAGCTTCGCTAACCTCCTCAAGCAGGGGACATGGAATGGAATCTCTGGTCGCGTTTATGGAACGGTAAATAATGTGTTCTGTATTACTAAGTATAAGGGACTTGACCCAGAGGTGTTCAATGGTATTGACAATAATCTCTATCCACGTCCAATCTCCTTTATTCTGGGTTTGAACTTAAACTTCTAATTTTTTAAAAGGATAAAGACAATGAATTCTAACATAAAATATATATTCTCTGCTGCAGCCTTTATGCTGTCTGTAGGACTAACCTCTTGTACTGCCGATTTGGATGTTAATCCAATTGATCCAAACCTTAAGACAAAGGTAAACACAAAGGCAGAAAGTGTTTTGAATAAGTGTTATGCTATCATAGCAATGGCTGGTAATGGAGGAGCCAATGGAGATAGTGATGTCGACGGTATTGATGGTGGTACGAGTGGTTATATTCGCCAGTTGTTCAATACACAGGAGCTTCCAACCGATGAAGCCATCTGTGCTTGGGGAGGTGATGAGGGAATCCTCAATTTCAATTTCATTACTTACGATGCTTCACACCCTATGTTGAAGGGTTTCTATAACCGTCTTTATGCTGGTATTTCTTACTGTAATCAGTATCTTAAAGACTACGGCGATTATAACGAAACAATGTCAGCTGAGGCTCGATTCCTCCGCGCTTTGAACTATTATTACCTATTGGATGAGTTCGGTAACGTGCCATTTACGACAGTAGTATCATCTGATAAAGCTGATCGTATCAAGCGTGCTGACCTCTATAAGTGGCTTGTTGACGAGCTGAAAACCAATGTTGAACCAAAATTGAGCGATCCTCAACCAAAGACATCAGCTACTTCTGGATACGGTCGTGTTGATAAGGCTGCTGCATGGATGCTCTTAGCTCGTCTCTATTTGAACGCTGAGGTATACACAGGTACACCTGATTGGGCTGATGCTAAGGTATATGCAAAGAAGGTTATTGACTCTCCTTACAAGCTTTACACAACCAAGAAAGGACAGTGGAGTGCCTATCAACAGCTCTTTATGGGCGACAATGGTGAGAGTGGAGCTTCTGTTGAGGCTGTATTCCCAATCCTCCTAGATGGCAAAATGACCACTTCTTATGGTTCAACACTTTACCTTATGGCTGGTTCGAATGATAATAGTGAGCACATAAAGGATGCTACAACAAAGGGTAACAATACCACTGCTGGATGGGCTGGTAACCGTATGCGTCCAGAATTAGTACAGAAGTTCTTCCCTAATAACAATGCTCCAAACATCGGTGCATATGCTATGCCTGCTGCTGCTAATGATGATCGTGCACTCTTTGATGGTGAAGGCAGAAACGTTGATAATGGTAATGATGAAGCTGATGTGAAGGTGTTTACCAATGGTTTTGCCGTTTGTAAGTTCACTAACTTTAAGACTGATGGCTCAGCAGGACATGATTCGATGTTCCCTGATACTGATTTCTTCCTTATGCGGGCTGCAGAGGCTTATCTGATGTATGCTGAAGCTGATGCACGTATGAACGGCGGGACGACAACTGCTGATGGTGCACAGTATATCAACGACCTCCGTAAGCGTGCACATGCTACCACTCGCAGTGCTTACTCTCTTCCTCAGATCTGTGATGAGTGGAGTCGTGAGTTCTATTTTGAGGGCTTGCGTCGTACAACCCTTATCCGTTTCGGCTACTTTGGTGGGAATGTTAATTATAACTGGAGCTGGAAAGGCGGTGTGAAAGTAGGGCGTAACGTTGACGCTCACCTAAACTTGTTCCCTATTCCAGCAAGTGATTTGACAGCTAATGATAAACTAAAGCAGAACCCTGGCTATTAATTGAGATCGTTTGCAATGGTCATCAGAATCTTATGACGGATTCTTTTAGAATAAGCATCTGGACTGTTGGCCATTGTGAACAGGTAAGACAGATCAATAGAATATAACTATAAAAGAACAATAAATATGAAATCAATAATAAAATCCTCGTTGCTTCTGTGTGCAGGTGTAGCGTTGTTCGCTGCCTGCGACAAGGACTTGGAGCATAACCCTACGCTTCAGACACCAAAGAGTTTTGTTCTGAATGCACCTGCTTATGCTGCACAGACGGTTGATTTGAAGACCTCTGGGACTCTGAATTTCACGTGGTCTCAGCCAGAATACGGCTTCCCTGCAGCTGCAGAATACGGTATGCAGTTCTCTACAACTGACCATTGGACAAAGTCAGTTGACCAGGTTGTTGATATGGATACAGAGCGTGGTGATTACGCATCTGTTGGTACTCCAACAGGAACATGCCGTACATCGGTAAATGCAGCTGACATTGCTACGGCAATTCAGAAGATGGAACGTTATGAAGAAGGGCATGTCCCTACTTCACAGACACTCTATGCACGTGCTTATTCTTTGCTGAATGGTGACACCATCTACTCTAATTCGGTGAAGATGAGTGTGGCTCCTTATTATATTGAGCTTTCTGATGCACCCGTTGAGACATGGTATCTCGTTGGAGGTAGCTTCGGTGATGGCTCATGGGGCAATGCTCAGGTTGTTCCTTTGTTGCCAATGGAAGGTCAGGAATATGACAAAAAGACGGGTAAAGGTGTCATCTCTTGGACTGGTTACCTGTCAACAGCAGGCTTTAAGTTGAAGAAGAACCCAGCAAGCTGGGATGACGGTCAGGTTGGTCAAGGAGCAAGCTTCGGTGACTTCGTATATAATGATGGCGGATCTTCAGATATCAAAGCTCCAACAGCAGGTTACTATACCATTACGTTTGATACAAAGAATCTTAAACTAAAGATTGTTCCTTACACGGGTACTGCACCTACTGTTTATACTTCAATGGCATTGCCTGGTAAGCATGATGGCTGGACTGTTGCAGGTGGAACACCAATGACAGCTGAGACATCGGTTGTTGAGAATCACGACTGGAAAGCTACTGTAACCTTTGCAGAGAAGTCAACTGGTGCTGACGGTGAGGGCTGTAAGTTTGCTGCTAATGGTACATGGGATGTCAGCTGGGGAGCAGAAGCATTCCCATATGGTGTAGCCACCAAGGGCGGACAGAACATCCATAACCAGAAAGGGACTTATACCGTTTACTTCAATGATATTACGGGACAGTATTCCTTCGTAAAACAATAAGAGAGAAAATGATGATTAGAGAGCGTGTGCCACGTGAAGTGTAAGCCTTGTGGCACATGCTCATCACATAATAAGAACTAAAACAATGAAGAAGTTACTAATCATGGCAAGTACCGCATTGCTTATCACTGCTTGCGGTAGCGATGAATATCAAGAATGGACACGCCCACAGGCGAATGGTGAGGAGGTGGCGAAGGAAGTAAAGTTCACTGTTGCAGAAGCCCCCGCCATTGACTTCAATACAGTAACGGCTGATTCTGTGCAGCTGTTTGTCCCAACGGTAGAGTCTGATAACGCTGTCTCAACCCAGTCGCTGACGGCTGTCCTTTCTAATAATAACAAGACTGTATCACTGAATGCGAGTGAGACAGGACGGGTAAAGAGTACAGAACTCGTTGCAGCAGTGGAGAATCTCTATGGTAAGAATGGTGACTTGCATAAGGTTGCCGTTGCCGTTACGAACAAAATTAAGCTGCAACGTGGTGAAGGATTCAGCTTGTCACAGAGTACGACGGCAAGTGTTACCTGTGTTGCACCAGCCTTCACACAGTATCTTTACATGTCAGGTGATGCCAATGGATGGTCATTTAGCAATCCACTTTATAGCCCATTGGCAGACGGAAAATATACTGGATTCATGTATCTTAATCAGAACGGCTTTAAGTTCGCGACCCAGCAGGACTGGAATGGTACTGATTATGGACAGAACTTGGTAGAGAAAGGTGCCAATATCGTACTGACAGACCCTGCTGGATTCTATAAGGTGGACCTTGATCTTACCACACAAGCGATTACTTACACACCCATCAGCAGTGTGGGTGTCATCGGTTCAGCCTCTCCTAATGGGTGGAACTCTGACGTAGCTATGACCTATAATGCTGCTCAAAAGTGTTGGGAGATAGATAATATCACCTTGACGACAGGCGAATTGAAGTTCCGTGCTAACAGTGATTGGGTGTTAGACTGGGGCGGTTCATTGGATAATATCACCTTTAAGGGTGGTAACATCAATGTTACAGCAGGCAAATATAACATTAAACTCTATCTCTTGTGTGATACAAAGTCGCATTGCACAATGGAGATAGTTCCATAAGACTCTGAATTGATCATTGTATGACGTCGGGTGTATTGGCATTGTTGTCAGTACACCCTTTCTTGTTCCGCTCTGAGTTAATGTGCGTATTTTATAGAAAGTTTGTGAGTTATGCTTTCTTATATAGAATAATTTAGTATCTTTGCAGGGGTAATCATGACGATTATTGATTGTGTATGATGAAAATCTATCACTATGATAGCTACAACAATCTTCGCTAATCACCATTTTATAAATACTTTCTCTCTCGTCAATTTGTTGACGGAGACAAATAAACTAAATCTATATGAAACGATTTTTAGCAAGTACATTTGCTTTTTTGCTATCCTTATGTTCTATGGCACAGGGATGGCCAGGACATGATCATAGTGTCATGTTGCAAGGGTTCTATTGGGATTCTTTTCAGGAGACACAATGGACAAACTTAGAGAAAATGGCGGATGATTTCGCCGATTACTTCAATCTGGTATGGGTACCACAAAGCGGTAAGGGTGGTTCTATCCCGTCTATGGGTTACAATCCTCTGTATTATTTCAATCAGCATTCGTCTTTCGGTACGAGAGATGAACTGAAAAACATGATCAAAACCTTCAAACAAAGAGGTATCGGGACGATAGCTGATGTTGTGATCAACCATCATGAGACAGTTGGATGGTTTCTCTTCCCCCCGGAAACATATAATGGTGTAACCTATCAGTTCCGGTCAACCGATATCTGTGCAGATGATGGTGTGAAGAATCGTAACTCTTGCGAAGATGCAGCAAGGGAGCAGAATGTGCAACTAAGTAAAAACAATGACGAGGGTGATGACTGGGGTGGTATGCGCGATCTTGACCATAAGAGTGAGAATGTGCAGAAAATTGTGAAGGCGTATGAGAGGATGTTGATAGATGATCTTGGGTATGTCGGCTTCCGTTATGATATGGCAAAGGGTTTTGCAGGATATCATTTCAAGGACTATAACTCTGCTGCAAATGCGAAATACTCAGTGGGAGAGGTCTGGACTTATGATATCCCTGAGATGAAGAAGTGGATTGAAAATACAGAATGGTACAGTGGAGTCTTCGATTTTCCATTTAAGAGGACTGTCGAGAAGGCTATTCATGATAATAATTGGACGGAGCTCGGAGAACCAAATACCGTTGTTTCTGATACTCATTATCGCCGTTATATTGTTACTTACGTGGAGAATCATGACACGCAGATACGCAAAGGCGAACATGGGGAGAATATTAACCTAAATAATGGGTACATGGAAAAGGATACTTTGGCTGCTAATGCTTACATGTTGGCTATGCCTGGTACACCATGTGTCTTCCTTCCTCATTATTTGAGATATCCGCAAGAGATAAAGAAGATGATAGATGTTCGTAAGTTTGCAGGTATTCATAATGAGAGCTTCTACGAGACATACGCCAAAGACAAGGCTTATTATGCAATAACTACGAAGGGTGACGACGGTGAGATACTGGTAGTTGTTGGTCCAAAGGCAAACAGTTTACCTGTTGACACTCACAAATACAAGAAGATTCTCAGTGGTTATCACTATGTTTACTATGCTGATGTGGCTTCGTTTGGTAGTAAAGCATGGATTTCTCTACCTGGTGGAAAATATCAGGGAAGGGACTTGAAGGTCAGATTGGATGCTGTATCAGTTGATAATAATGTGCAGCTCGCATATACAACAGATGGTACCACTCCTGATCTTTCAAGTCGGAAAGTAGCCCCAGGGACGGAGGTTACATTGCCCGAAGGCAGAACAGTATTACGTGTTACACCTGTCGTAAACGGCAAATTGGGGAAATCTGTGACGCGTGTCTATAAGGTAGAGGATTTCAAACCGCATACGATTCGTGTCTATGTTAATGCAGACAGAGTGGGATGGAACGATTATGTGAACTTCCATTCATGGGGTGGAACACAGACAGGGACGCAGTGGCCAGGTGAAAAAGTAACCCGAACAGAGACTATTAATGGAAAAAAATGGTTCTATAAGGATTACGAACTGAAGACTGCCGACGACTATGTGAACTTTGTTTTTAGTACAGGAACTGATGGTGGTACGGCTTCTAAGAATCAGACATTCGATAAGAACAATGTGAAGGAGACTTCTTTCTTTGATGTCTCTCCAGAGAAAGATTATGTAGGGGTTTACTTTGATTCCGGTAAGGATAAAGGTCCGAAGGAAGAACATTACTTCATAGATAACCTTACACCAGTGTATAAGCAAAAGACCATTCGTATTTATGTGAATACGGAGCAGGTTGGATGGAATGATTATGTGAACATTCACTCTTGGGGTGGCTCGCACGCAGATACACAATGGCCTGGGGATAAGGTTACTGATACGGAAATTATTAATGGGAAGAAATGGTTTTATAAGGATTACACACTCAACAATGATGATGATTATGTGAATTTTGTGTTCAGTAGAGGAACAGTTGCTGATGCTTATCAGAGCCAAACTGTGGACAGAGAATATATAAACAAAACTTCATTCTTTACTATTTCTTCTGTAAAGGAAGGAGACAAATTCAATATACAAAGGGCTGCTTCAAAACCAACACCTACGGGAATCAGTATGGTTCATGAGGACCTTGGGAAGATATCAGCTGATAACGCTTATTACACCCTCTCTGGGCAGCGGCTCAATGGCAAGCCTTCACAGTGTGGAGTTTATATCCATAATGGGAAGAAGATTGTGGTAAAATAAGCAGTATGTTGTGGATAGCATCTTTCTTCATGTGCCTTTAGATGGAGATAAATTTGGTGTTATTGTAAAGATGATTCATAACTGTCAATTCAAAGATGCTCTTTTGCAATGTAAAAGACGCCCTTTTGCATTGTAAAAGATGCCCTTTTGAGGTGTAAAAGGTGCTCTTTTGGAACGCAAAAGGGCACCTTTTGTTTTCGGTTTTGTAACCCGTTGGTACAGCGTGAGTTATGAAAGCAGAAATGAAAGGTTTTCTTTTAATTATCAAGTCTTTTTGTGTCCGAAATTGTAAGATGTTTTTCTTCTTGCGATATTCTTATGTTTCACTTTCTGTTCGTCCGTTATCTGTTCATTGTTCTACTTGCCATTTCAAGCGTGGGAATGGCAGATAAGAGTTGAAAGGCTGATAGGTGTTAATTCATAAACATTGTTAATGCAATTCACTTTCTTTTTCATTCATTTGCAGTTTACGCTATTCTTACATACATTTGCAAGTGAATTTAAGCCTTTCTGTATAGGAAGCATTTAACCCAAGGTCTAATAACTAATAATCTAGTAATGACAGTTAAAAGTCTTTTTATAGCTTTCTTTCTAATGTCTTCTTTATCTTGCTATTCACAAATAAGAGTAGAGAAACAGGCCAATCAATGGCTTACAAATAATTTGGAAAGAATTAATGTTGATTATTTCTCGCAAGGAGGTTCTGGTAATCAAATATGGGATTTCTCTGAATTGAATATCGGTGATGGGTCTACTGAAAAGTTATCATATAGATTGAGATCAGATAGTGCATTTATAATAAATACTGTCAATGTTCGGTCTTTTATTTTGAAAAAGGATACACTATACCAGGTAGAGACAGAGTCTCCTCTGCATATAATTCATTATATCTTTCCTGTCTGTAGATTGATATATCCCTATGCATATGGCGATTCGGCTACTATACCTTTTTATGGAAAAGGTATCTATTGTAATGATCATATTTATCGTGAAGGCGGACAAACCACTTTATTGGCAGATGCTTACGGCAAAATTATACTGCCTAATAGAGATACTTTACAAAATGTTATTCGTCTTTATACGCTCCGTTCCTATTTTATTTGTATGGATATTGATTCTATTGCACTTGATACGGCACGACTTCACCAAGTTATAGAAGAGCACTATGAATGGTATGCTCGAGGGTATAGATATCCTGTCTTTGAAACTTTTACGAGTACCACTTATGCTGGTATGAAGATGATTGGAACTAAGCAACAGGCTTATTGTTGTTTACCAGACTTTCAAAATCAGTTATTTGATCCTGTTAATAAAGCTATTCATAAGAATGATTCTATAGAACAGATCAAAAAACAAGATATATTCCATTATCAAACCAATGTACAAGGAATGCTGGTACATGTTGATTATAATTTAGATGAAAAAGCTGAGATAACAATGCTCATTTCTAATACTATGGGTATTGTATATCGGAGGTTGCACCGCAGCCAAATAGCAAGACAAGGGTATTCTGAGAGCATAGACTGTAACGGACTACGTCGGGGACAGTATATATTGTACATTAATGTAAATGGGAGGATATATAGTAAGACAATAACATTTTAATATTATGGTATCATGAAACGGAGAAATGTATGTTTAATCTTAATTTTACTAATTGTTATTTCCAATAGTGTTAAAGCACAATTAAAATTACCAGGAGAGGCTCCTCCTAAATGGGTAACCAATTTAGATCATTTTGTAGATGTTCCCACGCCTACGGCATCTTCTTTGGGTACTTATGGCGACATTGGAATCTCGTATTTTACAGGTAGGCCTAATATAAGTGTTCCATTATATAATATTAAAGTCAAGGATATTTCCATGCCAATAACCTTAGATTATGATGCCAGTGGAGTTATGCCAAATAGCCTTCCAACATGGGTAGGTCAGAATTGGACGCTCAATGTTGGCGGGGTTATTACGCGTAATAGACATGGGAACTATGATGAGTGGATTGCTCCCCCACAAGCTCAGGGAGTATGTCTTGGAATAGCACATAATTACTTTGAGTCTCATTCTAAGTTACCAATTTTAATGAATAAGCCAGAAAATGATTATTCCGACTTGAAAGAAGCCATAACACATGGTGGTGAATATGATATGTCTCCAGATGAATTTACCTTTAATTTTATGGGGAAAAGTGGAAAGTTCTTCTTAGATACAAATGGTAATTGGTCTGTGCAAAGTAAAGATAATATAGAAGTAATCTTTGATGTTAATAAATCTTCGAATTTTACTTCCCCTTTTTATCCGAAATACCCAAATGGAGAACTTCAACCTCGAAGCATTGCAGGTTTTATTCTCAGGGATGATAATGGGTATGAATATCAGTTTGGTTATGTACAAAATGCCATAGAGTATAATACTAATTTTTGGTGTATGAGTGTTAGTGAATACACTGAATGTTGGCATGCTATGAGCTGGTATTTAACTAAAGTCTCTGATAAATATGGGAATGAGTTATTCTCCTTAAAATATAAAAGAGGAGCATACGTTATTCAAGTATTTAATTGCTCATATTCGAATGGTGTGTATGGAAAATACTCTGGAGTCTTAGCAACAGAAGCTATGTATTCATATAATAATAACGACTTTCCTTATAGTATTTCAATAAACTCACCAGTCTATTTACAGAGTATAAAAACCTTGAATGGACTGTTGATAAATCTATCTTCTTGTTGTGTGGAGGATAAAATGGGGACAGAACATCTATATAAGAAACTCTATGATAGATACAATGGGGTAAGTGGGCTTTATCAAGTGCTAGCCCATAATGTTAGTGGATGGGTAGTTGGTGGTGCAGCTCATGATAATCGCCCTTCAAAAAGAGGGTTCTATTATCTTCAGGAAGATGATGATTCTCTTTACAAATTTCGTCATAACCCTCCTAGTTTTTTTAACAAAGGTATATATCGCCCTTCTGGTATTGAAAAAGAAATTAGGGAAGATTTGCTTAGTTATTCTAGGTTAGAAAGGCTTAGTAGTATTGTAATCCAACCAGTAGCTAAAGAGAAGGTTATTAGTAAAATTGCTTTTAGGCTCTGTACAAGTATAGTAAATAAAAGACTATGTCTTGACAGTGTCTTAATCCAAGATAATGAAGGTATTATGCCGCATGGCGTAAAAAATGCGTATAGATTCAAATATAATGAATTTGAAAGGTTGCCGGCAGACTATCTTACTACGGCGGTGGATCACTGGGGGTATTATAATGGGAGACCATATGAAGGGCATCTTAGTAACATAAATACAGTACGAGCCCCAGATTCCAAGTTTACTGCTTTGGGAGTATTAAATAAGATTATTTATCCTACGGGCGGTTGCTCTGTTTTGGATTATGAACCTAATACTTATGGAAAAAGACTTAAATATAATCGACAAGATCTAGAACTTTGTAATGGTATAGGAGGTGGACTTAGAATTAAATCTATAAAAATATATGAGACGGAGGATATGAGACGCCTGTTGAGTGAAAGAGATTATTCTTATAATATACCAAGAACATCTGTTTCTAGCGGAGAGTTGTTTGCCTTACCATTTTATAGTTGGAATTATGATATAAAGTGTATATATGGTAAAACGACTTATAGTATAGGGACCTCACGTTCATCTTCTATCGTACCTCTTGCTAATAGTAGTGGCCCGAGTACTGGATATTCCTATGTTACAGAGTCTATTAAAGTCTTGGGGAATATAGAAAATCAGACAGAGAAGCATATTTATCATTTCTCAAACCTGTCTACGGAAGGTGCAAAAGACCAACCATTCGTGTTGACTTTCGGATATACAGACAAAATGACACCTAACGATGAGTACTCGGATATGGGTTTTAAACGAGGACTTTTATTAAAAGAAGAAGTCATTAATAATGATGGGAGAAAAGTGCAAGCTACTGCATTTAAATATAGAACAGATGAGGATAATTACCTTAAACAATATTCGTTAACTACAAATCTCCGACAGGAAAGCTTTCACACGGCGCAGTTTGCGCATTACCTCGGTGGTGTCTATAAAATTTATTATCCAAAGTATGATGTCGTGGAACAACGGGATACAATTTTCCCAGAAGATGGGTCATCTCCCATTGTAACCGTAAATGAAATAAACCGTATTGATAAAGTGTATACCACATGGTATCCATACAAGCATGATATGAATATAAGACTTACCGTTGGGCGACATACAAAAAGAGCATATTCTTCAGAAGAGTATTTATATCAATTTGGGGATTTTATGCATTGTAAAGAAGAGGATTCTTTATTATATAAGAAAATGTTTGATATTAAACCATTGAAAGTCGTACATTATAGAGATGGAAAGCTTGAATCTCTTCTTGCCACTAAATATGAAAAACTTTATGGAAAAGAGATAGTTGTACCTTATAGCATTATGCGTACAAATTATGAAGGAAAAATTGATACATTAGTACGTAGCATCAGTTATACTAATACTGGAGTTCCTTATTTTATTCGAGAGCTTGGGAAACCGACTACTTATCTAAAATGGGGGTATAATGATTGCTACTTATTAGTGAAGAGTGATACTTATGTTCCTATAGGTATATCAAATGAAGAGTTCCTTGATTCAGAACAATGTCAAAATAAACTACAACAATATATTACGACTGCTCCTCCTGGGACTGTTGCTTATTCATATAATATTCTTTTGGGAATTACTTCTATCATGCAAGCAAATGGGAATAAAACAACATATAAGTATAATAGTTTTGGAGATTTGCAAGGAATCTTTGATTATAGTGGGAGACTTTTAAAGAAATATCAGTATCATTATCGCAAATAAATATGAATACAAGAATAATATTCTTTATTGTTGGCTTCTTTCCTTTGCTTGTAAAGGGCCAGAGTCTAAATCAGAACTTTATTAGTGAAAGTATACCTTTGGATGAGGACGGGACTAATCTTATTACTAATGTTACCTATTTCGATGGTATTGGTCGAGAAATAGAGAAAGTGACGTCTGCTTCTGGGACAGGTACATCTGTTTATTCAGCTAAGTGTTATGATGGTAGGGGAAAAGTTGTGAAATCCTATCTACCTGTTGGTGCAGATCGATCTTTCCAATTTGAAGATATTGATGCTTTATCTGTACTTTCTGAAGCATTCTATAATAATGATAACACAGCTTTTTCTTCATATCATTACGACTCTTTTGGTAATGTGAATAAAGAAGAACTTCCTGGACAGGCATGGAGGCAGAGAGGTAAAGAGAATTCAAAGAACTTTGGCAGTAATCTAGATACGGATAGAGTGCTACATTATGAAGCTCCTTTGGGGCAGAGAATATTGAAGGAGCCTAGTAGTACGGAATATACATATTATCCTGCAGGTAGTCTTCAGAAAATGACACAGACAGATGCAGATGGTCATTATGTGACTCAATTTAAAGATTTATTCGGAAATATTATACTTGAGCGTCGTAATATAGGAGATACTTATTATGTTTATAATTCGGTTGGACAGTTGCGTTATATTCTCACTCCCTTATATCAAGAAGAAGGGAATATAGTAAAAAATGCATATGAGTATCAGTATGATGATAGAGGTAATCTGGTAAAGAAAAAATATCCTACGTGGGAGTATAATGACTTTACAATGAGATATTGGTATGATAAGGAAAAACATCTTACTTTTGTACAGGATAATAATCTTGCAGAAAAGAGGAAAATTCGTTTTATGCTATACGATAAGTATGGTCGTTTGGCTATTCAGGGATTATGTTCAAGTTTTAAGTTGAATCCAAATGATAATCCTATTCTTACTTATCATCAGGCACAAGGTGGATTAGCCTCAACAGATTATCTATTAGAAAGTAAATACAGTGATATGCTGAATAATCCAGAGATAGAGATTGTTAATTATTATGATGATTATTCTTTTCAGTATGGCAGTCGGAAATCTGGCTTCTCAAGTATAGAAATGGACTTTTCAATGAAAACCAAAGGATGCTTGACGGGTTGTATAGTCAAAGCTTCTAATGGTGAGTATATATATAAAACAATGAAGTATGATATTAAAGGGAACATTATAGAAGTATATACAAAAGGGTTAAATCAATTTGTCGAAAAGAGTTACAATACTTATACGTTTACGAATCAGTTAAGTTGCTCCCGGATAGATGTTGAGTTGAAGAACAATGATAAGCTCAAAGCCATTTTAAATAACACTTATAATCAGTATAATGATAAACTGTCTACGAGTAATATATCTATTAAGCAGGGACAAACAGAAAGTCCAAATATTGTAGTGAAGTATGAGTATGGTAAGCTCGGTCAGTTAAAGAAGCTCTCTAGGCCTATTTCTGGAAATAATGGGAATATTAGCTATCATTATGATTTGCATGGCTGGATGACTGAAATCTCATCTGGCAGTTTTGTTGAACAGTTATATTATGCAGAGGGACATGGTAAGCCTTGCTATAATGGTAATATTAGTAGCCTACAATGGAGCCGTGGAGAGAATGGACTGAAAAGAGGATATATGTTCTCTTATGACGGTCTAAATCGTTTGAGTAATGCAGTATATGGTGAAAATTCATTATTATCAGAAAATATAGGGAAATTCAGTGAACAGATGACTTATGATAATAATGGAAAAATTATGTCTTTAAAGCGTTGTGGGCAGAAACAAGATGAGAGTTTTGGGTTGATAGACGATTTAACGATGACGTATAATGATTTTATGGTAGACGTCCATGATGATGCAGAACCTATTCTACGTCGTGGATCTATCGATTTTAAAGCTACCAATGCCCGTTATACATATAATAATAGCGGAATGTTAGATAGTGATGATGGGTGTGGTATAGCTATGATAGATTATGATGAAAACAACATGCTAAAGCGTATACAATTTGTAAATGGTAACGTCATAAAGTACGTCTTTACTGCTACGGGGCAGAAATTACGTACTATTCATTATACTGCTGTCCCAAATATTAGTGTTGCGATGGGAGGAAGGCATGAATTAGCAAAAGATGAAATCCTATCGTCGGATTCAATAGATTATCTTTGTGGAGGTAACCTTATTTTGAAAAATGGGCAAATAGATAAGTATCTTTTTGTAGGAGGTTATATTCAAAAGGATATGGAAGCTTATGGTGAACCAATCTATCCTTATGGAAAACCATCTTTAGATTCTGGCTCAAAGAATAATAGATTCCCCAATATCGTATTTCATGAGAATATACCGTATTATCGATTGAGACCTACTTTCAAACCGTATTTCTATACAGCTGATCACCTAGGTAATATTCGCGAGGTGCTTGACGTGGAAGGGAAAGTTGTTCAATTGAATGACTATTATCCTTTTGGGCTGCCTTATAGTGATACTGGTTCCATGAAGGGCACTGATATCCAACCCTATAAATACAATGGTAAGGAATTTCAGACGATGCATGGACTTCACTGGTACGACTATGGTGCCCGTATGTATGACCCCATCATCTGTAGATGGAATGCTGTAGACCCATTGGCAGAGAAGTTTTATAATGCTACTCCGTATAGCTATTGTGGGAATAATCCAGTTAATGCTATTGATCCTGATGGGAGATTTCCTTATAAATGGCAAGCAGCAGTCTCAAGGTGGTTCTATAATCTCTTTCATAAAACAAATGCGAGTCCTATATATGAAAATAGAGAAGCACAGAATTCAAGATATCGCTATACTTATAATACATTTAGTCCCTTGAATGAGAAAGAGTTTGTTATTACTTGTAATTATAAATTTGATACTAAATGGACACAAAAAATGCAGGATGCAGGTGATGGAGCAGCATTATTCGGATATGGTCTGACTCTGACAGGGGTAGGAGCAGAGATTGGGGTGCCATTAGCAGGATTCGGAGAAGCTATTTCTTTAGTTGGTAGTTTAAGTGAGATCCTTCTTGATTTTGCAAATGGTGATTATGGCAATTCAATAAAAGGACTTATCTATAAAGGTGGAGAAGAGTTAGTTAGTATGGGGTTAAACAAAGTCCTTCCAGGTTATGGCAAGAAGATTGGTGAAGAGGGATTTGACTTAGGGACTGAAGTGATAAGACAAGGAGTAAATCTGAAGCTATCTGGTGCAGAACGGCTAACAGATAAACTCATCGAAGAAAAAGAGAATATAATAAGTAATCAAAACAAAGATTGAAATGGCAAACTATATTTATGTTTGGGATTCATTATCCCTTGTTGCAGGTGCTATAATAGTATATTGTATAGCCAAGAAAGGAAGACGATCGATAACCCCTTTGCGTCTTTTTTATTTGTGTGTAGGATGTTTTATGGTGATCTTAGCAGTGATAGCTATGCTTGTAGGGAAGTACGATAATATTTGTGCAATATTGGTTGGTATTGTTTTCCTCATCTTTATTTATCGTGACAAGAACAAGCCTTCCCCTGGTCTTACGATTGAATATTCATGGCTTATTGGTGGCTATTTTGCTGGTATTATGGCAATTGCTTACGGATTGGTCAGATTCTTTGAGTGAGTTAATCTTCTATAGTGGAGTAGGAAAATCTCTTCAAAAATGGTGTTAAATGCTTAAGTATTCAAAACGAAAACAATATGGTGTATTGTGATTATATTTGGGATTCATTATCCCTTGTTGCAGGTGCTATAATAGTATATTGTATAGCCAAGAAAGGAAGACGATCGATAACCCCTTTACGTCTTTTTTATTTGTGTGTAGGATGTTTTATGGTGATCTTAGCGGTGATAGCTATGATTGTAGGGAAGTACGATAATATTTGTGCAATATTGTTAGGTATTGTTTTCTTCATTTTTACATATCGTGACAAGAACAAGCCTTCTCCTGGTCTTACGGCTGCATATTCATTGCATTTTAGTGGCTATGAAGCTGGTATTATTGCAATTGCTTACGGATTATTCAGATCTTTTGAGTGAGTTAATCTTCCATCGTGGAGTAGGAAAATCTCTTCAAAAATGGTGTTAAATGCTTTAAGTATTCAAAACGAAAACAATATGGCAAACCTTATCACAATAAATAGATATAAACATTATCATGGATACAGTCTTTGGTATTACATGTTCTATAGTTACTCTAAACCCCTAATATAGTTTTGTTTTTAGTTGCTGTCACTCCTGTCATGCCGTATTGCTGCTTAACCTCCTTATTATTAGTATGTTATTTAAAATGTTAAAAGTGACAGCAACATAATTTTAAAATAAGATAGGGGAATTAAAGATAGATTAGAGATAAAGTCTTCACGTGTCTCTGTTATGTAGTTGGTGGGGATATGAGCAATTTGTGTAGGGAGGAATTGAGGCGTTTTTTATTGATATTCCTGTCAAGCAGTTAACCTATAAGACTGTATGATACGAAAGAAAGTATGATAATGTCGAGTAGGATGTAATCTTAAAGAATGTAAAAGTTGTAATGTTTACAAGTGATTGTTTTGTTTCTTTCAGAATTTTCTTCTAAATTTGCAAACGTAACATTAAGAAATAATTTATTATGGCAAAGAGAAACGAATTATATAAGTGCTCAGAGAGCGGTAATATTGTAGAAGTTTTAGTAGGTAGCGAGAGTGGTGTTGGTAGCATGCAGTTGCTAAAAGAGAACACTACTGATGCTGCTACAGAGAAACATGTACCTGTTGTAGAGAAGATAGCAGGTGGTTATCGTGTAACAGTAGGTGAGGTAGAGCACCCAATGACCGAGGAACATTCAATTCAGTGGATTGAGTTGATTACGAATAACAATGAGGTTCTTCGTAAATATCTTAACCCATCTGACCGTCCTGTAGCAGAGTTTAAGACAGATGCAACAGAGGTTTATGCACGTGAATATTGTAACTTGCATGGTCTTTGGCGCTCAAAATAAGCGAAAGATATCAAACTGACATATAATAGTGAAGGGTATGCAGACTCCAGAGTGGAGACATGCATACCCTTATTCTTTGTAGAAATCTTGTTGAAAAGTCTATACCATATTTTATTTTATATCATACTTTGGTTATCCTTAAACTTGTGTCTATACCACCGAATACGATGAAATGGGGCTTTTTATATTGTTAATGATTGTTTTATTTATTATATATTTTTCTTTTTAGTGTCATTTGTAAGTAGTTGATATTTAGGATAATAAAAAAATATAAATCTGTATTTTGTTGTATATTACATTATAAATAGGTTGGGGAGAAGGCTTTTTGTTTATCTTTGCGACCATTAATTTTAATTGTACTAAGCAATCTTTACCCGATTTTACCGACTTGATAAAATATAACTTAAACTTAAAAATATGGGAAATAAACGCTTTACCATTTGCCGCAGTATGTTCAACCGACATACGCTTAGTGCTGCTTGTCTGTTGGCATGTCTGTTTTCCAATGGTGTTATTACTCCTGCAATGGCAGTACCATCAGCTTTGTCAGTAGACCAGCAGTCTAAGACTTTTAAGGTTACAGGACAGATAACTGATAAGGCTAAGGAGCCATTGATTGGTGTGACAGTTACTGTCGTTGGTTCGAATGGTCCAATACGTACTATCAGTGATATTGATGGTATGTTTTCACTTGATGTACCCGAAGGTAATAAAACCCTTGAGTTTTCTTATGTAGGATATAAGAAACTGAATGTCCCCGTTACGGGTTCTAAGTCCTTGAATGTTATTATGGAAGAGGACACTAAGGACATTGACGAGGTTGTGGTTACGGGTTTCAGTAGTCAGAAGAAAGCATCTATCGTTGGTGCTATTCAGACTATTCAACCCACTGAACTGAAGTTTGGCAATACGCGTACCTTATCTAATAATCTTGCTGGTAAGCTATCGGGTGTCATTGGCATTCAACGTTCAGGTGAACCTGGCTATGACGATTCTAATTTCTGGATTCGTGGTATCAGTACTTTCTCAGGAAATCGTGCACCGTTGGTACTGGTTGATGGTGTAGAACGTGACCTGAACAGTGTTGATGTGTCAGAGATAGAGTCCTTCTCTATATTGAAAGATGCATCAGCAAGTGCCATGTATGGTGTTCGTGGTGCAAACGGTGTAATCGTCATTACGACAAAACATGGAAAGATTGGTGCACCTGCAGTGAGATTTCATGTGGAGCAGTCTATCAATTCACCAACAAAACTGCCAAAGTTCTTGGATGCACCAGACTATATGAGTCTGCTTAATAATGTGGCACAACACGATGGTTCTCCCATCCCGTTTACCCAGTTGCAGATAGACCGTACACGTAGCGGGTATGATCCAGACCTCTATCCGAATGTGAATTGGATAGACGCTATTACAAAGGATTATGCTTATTCTTCACGTGCGAACCTTGAGGTTAGTGGTGGATCAGACTTTTTGCGTTATTCCATAGTAGCTTCTTATTTCCGTGAGACGGGTATTTTAGCACAGGATAAATCTCTGATTGTTGATAATGCAACGAACAACCAGCAGTTTAATCTTCGTACCAATATTGATATGGATGTAACTAAGACAACTCTGCTTAGTGTAAGTATCGGAGGTTATCTGAATCGTTTTAAGCAGCAGAGTTGTAACACAGATGATGCGTTTACAGAAGCTTTCCAGACCTTACCGTTTGTACATCCAATCCGTTATAGTGATGGCACGATTCCAAAAGTATCGAACCGTGCTAACCCATGGGAAACGGTTACACAGCATGGGTATGACTTCTATACAAGCTCAAAGATTCAAACTCTTTTCGCTGTAGAACAAGACTTGAAAGTTATCACACCTGGATTAAAAGTTAAGGGGCTCTTTAGTTTTGACCGTTGGAATAAGAGTCAGCGTGGACGTAAGGCTAATCCAGGTACAGTCCTCCCTGCTACAGGTAGAGACGTAGAAGGTAATCTGATTCACACCCAAGGTACGGTAGGTGATGAATCTATGAGTAGTTATAAAGGTAGTGATTATGGTAATACCCGTGTTTACTTTGAAGCAGATGTGTTATATAAGCATCGTTTCGGTAAACATGACGTTGATGCGCTTTTCCTGTATAATCAGCAAGCTTATGATGATGGTGACATTCAAGACTATCGTAAGCAGGGTATAGCGGGGCGTTTATCTTATACCTATGATAATCGTTATGTTGCTGAGTTCAATTTTGGTTATAATGGTTCGGAGAATTTTGCCAAAGGAAAGCGCTTTGGCTTCTTCCCATCACTTGCTATAGGATGGTTGATGAGTGAAGAGCCATGGATGCAGAAGTATCATAAGACGTTCAATAAGATAAAGTTTCGTGCCAGTGTTGGAAAGGCTGGAGATGATAATATAGGTGGACGCCGCTTTGCTTACCTGACTACTATGAATACAAATGCAGAAGGTTATGTATGGGGTACGACAGGACAGAGTAGTTATACGGGTATTACAGAGGGTGATATTGGTGTAAGCAACTTGACATGGGAAACGGTGAAGAAATATAATGTGGGCTTTGAGTTGGGACTTTGGAATATGCTTGATTTCAATCTAGATATCTTCCGTGAGAATCGTTCAAACATCTTCATGAAACGTACTATCATCCCAACACAGAGTGGGTTTATCAATGCACCATGGGCTAACTTTGGTAAGGTTACCAATGGTGGTGTTGATATGAGCCTCAACTTCCATAAGCAGTGGAACAAGGATTGGTTCACTTCTGCTTATGTAAACTTTACCTATGCAAAGAACCGTGTTGATGAGTATGATGAGCCCGAAATAAAGAAAGGGACTTATCGTGCACAGACTGGTCGTTCTCTGAATGAACTACAGGGTCTTACTGCAGAGCGTCTTTTTATGCCAAGTGATTTCAATGCTGATGGTTCTTTGAAATTTGGTATTCCGTCACAAAGTGGGGTGGGAGGTACAGATCTGAAGCCAGGTGATATAAAATATGTAGATATGAATGGGGATGGTGTTATCACAGAAGAAGATGCTGGCTTTATTGGTGGAACAGTTGACCCACGTATTGTGTATGGCTTTGGTGGTGTTATTGCTTATAAGAATATTGATGTGAATTTCTTTTTTCAAGGAGTTGGAGATACCCATCGTATTATAGGTGGTTCACCATATTTTATACCAGCAAGTGGAACAACCGTACAAGGTAATGCTTACAGTGAGAATCTCAGTGATCGTTGGACTGCTGATAATCAAGATCCGTATGCATTCTGGCCAAGGCTTACCTATGGACCTGACCTAAACAACTATCGTGCTTCGACATGGTGGAAGAAGGATATGAGCTTTTTGCGTTGTAAGACGATAGAGGTCGGATATACGCTTAATGCCCAATGGTTAAAGAATTTATACGTAAAGAATCTTCGTGTTTATGTCAGTGGTAATAATCTCTTCTGCCTCTCTGGCTTTAAATTATGGGATCCAGAGCTGGGAACAGGTGATGGCTTGAAGTACCCAATGAATCGTTCAGTACAATTTGGGTTGGATATTAATTTCTAATAAAATTGAAGATGAGAACTTTGAAAATTACAAAATATTTCATGGTTGGCCTGATGGCTGTAACAATGACAACATCTTGCTCTGATTATCTTGATAAGGAACCTGATACAGAGCTTAATATGGATATTGTGTTTACGAATCGTGACAAGGTCTACTCAATGTTGTCTTATGTTTATAATGTCATCCATACCCCAGATAAGTTTGCTTTGATAAAGGATGGATATGAGGTATTTGCTGATGATTTGACTCCTTCACGTCGTTGGGAGCAATGGGGATGGAAACACACAATTCCAAGAATCTTTGGACAATGGACAATTAACTCTGATTGGGATGGAGATCTTTGGGCAGCTATGCCTAAATATATACGTCATGGTTATATCATAGAACAGAGAATAAAGGCTTTGCCAGATCAAGATCTTCCGCAGAGAGAAGTTGATAACATTAAGAATGAATTAAAGTTTTTGACAGCTTACGGCTGGTGGCAAATGGCTGAAGCTTATGGTGGTATTCCTTTTAAACCTGATTATATAGCTCCGACAGACTTTACGTTATCTGATTTGATGATAGGGCAATCTAAGTTTGATGATATTGTCAACTATTGTGATAAAGAGATGTTGGAGGCTGCAAATGCTTTGCCTGCTACTTATGAGGATCCTGCTAAGTATGGTCGTATAACAAAGATTATGGCCCTGACAGTCCGAGCTCGTATGTTGCTCTTTGCAGCTAGCCCGTTAGTTAATGGTAATCCATGGTATAAAGATTATCGTAACAAGTCCGGAGAATTAATATTCAATCCTACATATGATCCACAGAAGTGGGTGAAGGCAGCAGAAGCTTGTAAATTATGTATTGATGAGGCTGAGAAGGCTGGTTATAAACTGTACAAGGAATATAATGATGATGGTTCCATTGACCCATTTATGTCTACTTATAATGTACATCTGAAACGTTGGAGTGAGGGAAATCGTGAAATAACGTTCCCTGTAACGAAGGGAAATGCTTATAAGCAGATTGATGGCTTGCTTAATTGGTGCTCTGTACGTGAAGTTGGTGGTGGTAATGGACTTGGTGTTTATCAAGGACTAGTTGATGCTTTCTTTACTAAAAATGGCTTGCCCATCTCAGATGTGAATTCTAATTACAATGAAGAAGGCTTCTCAAATGCTGTTGATACACGTAATACTAAGTGGGAATATGGCACGGGTAAGCCTGGAGAAGTTACAGCGAAGCATACATATAATATGTATTGTAATCGTGAACCACGTTTCTATAATGCTGTAACCTATAATGGGGCGTGGTTGACTTATGTGAATAGAAAAGTCGATATGTTCTATAATCATAAAGACAATATTCAGTCGAGTTCACCACATGATGCTCCACAGAATGGTTATCTCCTTCGTAAAGCTATCTGTATGACTGATAACATAAAAACCGGTAAGATTACTGATCGCCAAGGTTTCATATACCGTTTAGCATTTACTTATCTTGATTATGCTGAGGCAGAGAATGAAGCTCACGATGATGTCAGTGCACGTACATCTGCCTTGGAGTATCTGAATCTCATTCGTGAACGTGCAGGAGTGCGTAAGTATACTTTTGATAATGTGCCAATACAGGATGATAACTTTATTCATATTGACAATACACAGGCTGCTTTACGTAAGGTTATTCGGGCTGAGAGGCGTGTTGAACTTTGTTTTGAAGACAACCGCTGGTATGATATACGCCGTTGGAAAGAGGCTGAGAACCTTCCAGAGATAACAGGTGATGGTTATGGTATGAATGCATTGGGTAATTCCGAGGATACGTTCTACAAGCGAACTGTTTTCCAACATCGTATTTGGAAACGTCAGTACTATTGGATGCCTGTATATATTGATGAGTATGAGAAGAATCCGAATCTTGTTCAAGGACCATTCTGGGGCGATTAATTAATCTTAGTCTATTCTTTAAAAATAAGTTAGATAATAATGAATACAATAAATAAATTCTTCGGATTGTTGTGTATCCTACTGGTTTTTACAGCATGTAATGAGGATCCAACCTATTTTACTTTAGAGAATCAGCCTGATGATATGCATCTTCAGGCATCAGTAACAGAACTGACACTTAGTAAGGCACAAGAGGATGAGTCTGCTGTCACTTTCAAATGGAATACAGTAAAAAGTCCTATAGAAAATTATGACTCAATAACCTATGCCTTGCGTTTTTATGCAACAGATTCAAAGAATGAGCATCATAGTGATTTCTTCTCTTTAGGTGGCGCTCATGAAGTTTCTTTTACTCATAAAGATCTGAATGCTATTGTTGCTCGTTGGGTACCAGCAGGGACCTCTATTGCTGTAACAGCAGAATTGGTCGGTACGGTAAATAATCAAATAAAGTATATCAAGCCAGAAGTATCAAAAGTAGAGTTCCGTGTGACGGGTTATGAAAAGAATCCTACTTATCTATATGCTCATATTAAAGATGATGCAACTGGTGCTGAACGAGTTGAACGTATGTCTCAACGTCAGTTAGGTACAGGTATTTATGAAGCTACACTTTCTATGAAACCATGTACCTATTACTTTACTACTTCGACAACTGATGCTTATCCTGCTTATGGTCAAGATACTGGGGGAAAAGTGAAGTTTATAGATAATGGAAATGTACAACCATTTACAAATACTGTGACAGGTAAGCGTACAATTATTGTTGATACCAATGATGATTTTATGGACTGTCGTGTCCTCAATATAGTTCAGTTACCAAATCCAGAAACGATCCGTATCGTTGGAGATGGCTGTTCTATCGGATGGGATCCGGCATCTTCTGAAGGTGTCTTTACAATAGAAAACCCACGTTATCCATACATCTATTCATGGGTCGGTGAATTTAAGGTTGGTGAGATTAAAGTGAATACAGGTACAAGCTGGGGCGATCAGTTCTTTTATGCACCTGAACCTAATGCTGATCCAGCTGTTAATCACCAGTTGAGCATGTTCCGATATGAAAGTGCTGGTGGTGACGTGAAATGGAAAGTGACAACCCCTGGTAGATTTAAGTTCTCGCTCTATTTAGATGCTGATGACTTACACACATCCTTCGAACCTGTTCAGTAATAGAATCTTGAATTAATTAAATATTGAAGAGATGAATAAACTAGTATATGTTATTTTAACTTGTATCTTTACCAGCATCTTCCTTAGCTCATGTGTTAAGGAGGATGGGGCAGGGGTACCTCGTGCAAAGAGTCTATTCCTTGAGCACAGTGAATATAATGTGGACTTAGAGAATGATACGGTAGATGCACTTACCTTACGTTGGATTGATGTGATGAATGCTAAATACCGTGTATATCTTTCTAATGCTTACACCTCGGATGTAGAAGAGGTGAGTGGACAACCAGTAGTAGGAGAATTGAACACTTTATCTTTAAAGGTGCCATACGCATTCTTAAAAGATTATGTAGAAAAGGCTAATTTGCTTTCTGGCAATTATGGTTCTACTGATGCCATTGATATTTTCATTAATCTGACAGGAATTCCAATTGATGCTAGTCAGCCTTCTGCTTTGCTCCCTACTGGTTCAACAATCAAGGCTACAATACATTTCAAGAAATAATTATCCTCTTAGTCTCGAATCAATTAAAAGTAATGAAAAAACGAGTCTTGATATGTGCAGTGATTGCATTGCTTTGGTTGCAGAACATCTATGCGCAAAATACTTATACGAATCCTGTAATAAGGAAATATCTTGCAGATCCATCCGTCATTAAAGCCAATGACGGATGGTTTTATGTTTATGCAACAGAGAGCGCGGGGCTTGCTATTCCTATTTATAAGTCCCTAAACTTAGTTGATTGGACATTTGTAGGCAGTGCCTTCACTAAAGCGGGGCGTCCAACTTTCGTAAAGAATGGGTGGTTATGGGCACCTGATATCAACTACATCAATGGAAAGTATGTACTTTACTATTCCATGTCCGTTTGGGGTGGAGAATGGGAATGTGGGATCGGTGTTGCAACTTCTTCTTCTCCTTCTGGTCCTTTTAAGGATCATGGTAAACTTTTTACTAGCTCTGAGATTGGTGTAAGAAACAGTATTGACCCATGTTTCTTTCAAGATAAGGACGGTAAAAAATATCTTTTTTGGGGCAGCTTTCATGGTATATACGGTGCTGAACTATCTGCAGATGGTCTAAGACTTAAGAAAGAAACAAAGTTCCAAATTAGTCCTATTGAGGGTAAGAATAGAACTCTTGTTGAGGGAACTATGATGATGAGGCGAGGTGATTACTATTATTTCTTTGCTTCAGCAGGTAGCTGTTGTAATGAACTTAATAGTACTTACCATGTCGTTGTAGCTCGTAGTAAGAATATTAAAGGGCCATATCTGAATAAAGCAGGGCAAAGTATTATGGACCATTTCTCAGATGTAGTCCTTCAGGGTAGTGATAAGGTGAAAGGCCCAGGACATCATTCTGAGTTGATAAAGGATGATAAGGGTAGTTATTGGGTACTTTATCATGGCTATGATGTTATGAAACCCAGTGATGGTAGGCTATTGTTCCTAGATAAAGTAAACTGGGATAAAGATGGTTGGCCATTCTTCACTGGTGGAAAACCTTCTGAAAAGTCAGTAAAACCCACTTTCTCTGCAACAGCAATCAATGATGTTACAGCTTTTAATAAGACCTATACCATAACGAACAGTGGCGAAAATCATTATGAAATCCATGCTCCAGTCCATTCTTCTTTTATTTGGAGTCTGTATAATATCTGTGGAGAGAGGATAAAAACTGGGCGTTCAACAGAAGTCCAAGAACTCTGGGTTAATGATATAGCTAATGGGATTTATATTGTTAAGGTAAATGGGGTAGCAGGAAAGCTGGAGCAGAAGATAATAAAGGTTGACCGATAAAGAGGGAGTAATCTATGCTTTCTTGTAGGAAAGTGATGCGGAATTATAGTACCATCATTATTTTATAGGCAATCTTTTTATGAATGTACCTTTATAAATCTTGTATTTATCAACCTGATGATAATTATCATCCTCTCTTCCTGTTGATAGGACAAGGAATCTTTATATATAAAAAAAGGAATTACTTTCGTAATTCCTTTTTGCGCTCCAGGATGGGCTTGAACCAACGACCCCCTGATTAACAGTCAGGTGCTCTAACCAACTGAGCTACTGAAGCAATGTTAAGTGCTTATTTCTTGTAAGCGGTTGCAAAGGTACATTCTTTCTTCCAAACTGCCAAATGTTTTGAGAGAAAAAATCATCTAAAACGTAATTTTATCTAATTTTTTCCTTCCAGAAGTAGGTATTCCATTATAATAATGTACTTTTGTCAATCTATAAGTGCATAAATAATAAACAAAAGGAACACGATGAGGAAAATATTCTTGTCATTTACACTCTTCCTCCTAACATTGGGGAGCACTGTAACGGCTCAAAATAATGTAAACAAGGAACATAATTTCGATGTAGCAAAGAATCTTGAGACTTTTTCTGCTATATACAAATACTTAGACTTGATGTATGTTGACACCCTGAATGCCGATGAAGTAGTTGGTAATGGTATTAACTATATGTTGCGTTCACTTGACCCTTACACCGTTTATTACCCAGAGGACAAGGTGAAGGATTTGGACATGATGATTTCAGGTAAGTATGCTGGTATAGGAGCTTTGATTCGTTATAACTTAGTATTGAAGAATGTTGTTATAGACGAGCCATATGAAAATATGCCTGCTGCTGAAGTTGGACTGAAAAAGGGTGATGTTATACTTTCCATAGGTGACTCTTCTATGGTGGGAAAGGATGTCTCTTATGTGAGTAACCACTTACGTGGTGATGCTGGTACTACCTTTATTTTGACCATTCAGCGTCCTTCGACAAACAAGAAGATGAAGTTTAAGATAACACGTCGTGCTATTCAGTTGCCATCTGTTCCTTATTATGGTGTGCAAGAAAATGGTGTTGGTTATATAGATCTTAACTCTTTCACTACAGATTGTTCAAAAGATGTTCGTCGTGCTTTCCTTGATATGAAGAAGCAGGGCATGAAATCTCTAGTCTTTGACTTGAGGAACAATGGTGGAGGTAGTCTTCAGGAAGCTATCAATATTGTGAATATGTTTGTTCCAAAAGGGCTTACATTGGTGAAGACCAAAGGTAAGTTGGAGCGTGTGAATAAGGAATATAAGACGACCGTAGAACCTATTGATACGGTGATACCTATTGTTGTTCTTGTCAATGGCGAGACTGCAAGTGCAAGTGAAATCACAAGTGGTAGTCTGCAGGACCTTGATCGTGCCGTAATCCTTGGTACTCGTACATATGGAAAGGGACTTGTACAGGTTTCAATGGAGCTTCCTTATAATGGAAGTCTGAAGTTGACCACAAGTAAATATTATATTCCGAGTGGCAGATGTATACAGGCTATCAATTATAAACACTCTAATGGAGGCTATATTGAGCATGTTCCTGATTCTCTCACCCATGTGTTCCATACAGCAGATGGACGTGAGGTTCGTGACGGTGGTGGTATTAAGCCTGATATAGAGGTGCAACCTGACTCTCTACCTAACATTGCTTTCTATCTTGCATCTACAGGAAGAGACTCAACGGAGGTTATGTGGAATTGGGAACTGAAGTATATTAAGACTCATCCAACGATTGCTCCAGCTAAGGATTTTGTTATTTCGGATGCTGATTATGAAGATTTCAAGCAGGCAGTGTTGAAGAGTGGCTTCAAATATGACCGTGAAAGTAAGAAATTCCTTGAGAGTCTTGAGAAGCTGGCAAAGTTTGAAGGGTATTATGATGATGCCAAACCTGAATTTGAAGCACTGGAGAAAAAGCTGAGCCATAACCTTGCTAAAGATCTTGATTATAATAAACAGACACTGAAGAAGGTGCTGACGAGCGACCTTGTTTCTGCTTATTATTATCAGCGAGGGTCTATTCAGAACAGCCTGCAGTTCGACAAACAATGGAAAAGGGCTGTGGAAGTATTGCAGAATCCAACAGAATATAGAAATATTCTTCAGCCATCATCTTCCAAGAAGGGTACGGAGGCATCAAAGACAACACTCCGCTAATATTCAGAATAACTATAAAGTGGGTTGATAGTGCTTGCACATAGCGCTGAGGTAGGATATATATTCGGTCCTATGTGTGAGTCATTTCTCAACTTTTTACTATTTCTGTGTGCATGAACAAAATCTTATTTGCATTTTATACATTCCTCTTTTCTGTATTTACGTTGCAGGTTGCAGCAATGGATTGGGATGCAGATAATATCCCAATGGTACATCTGCAAGATGCAAGGCGGTATGTCAGTGACCCAGATGGTATCATGTCTCCAGCTATGCGCGACTCTACCGACTCTTATTTGAGACGGTTGGAGAAAGAAGCCGGTATACAAACGGTATTCGTCATAGTATCGCATGTCAAGAACGGTGATGCTTTTCGTGTTGCAGAAGATATTGGAAACAAATACGGTGTCGGTGATAGAAAGACCAGAAGAGGTCTGGTTGTTGTGGTGGCAGTAGATGATAAAAAGTATTTTATTGCACCAGGTAATGGGTTGGAAGGTGATCTGACCGATGTTGATTGTGATGATATTGCACAAGCTTGCATCGTAAGGAATATGCGTGCAGGTGATGTTGATGAGGCTATGCTGTCTACAGCGAAGGCTGTTTATAATAAGTTTAAAACAGGGGAAACCGGTATTGAAGGAGCAAGTGACGATGGAGCTAATGATGTTGTCATCGTAATACTCTTCCTTGTTGTATTCTTCTGGATCGTTTGGGCAAAGATCAATCATGATGACGATAACCATCGAGGAGGTAATAATGGCCGTGGTAGAGACAGATTCGGTGGTGTTCCATTCATCTTTTGGGGCAACCCTGGTAGTACAGGCGGTAGTGGCTTCAGTGGAGGAGGTAGCTTCGGAGGTGGCAGCTTTGGTGGCGGAGGCTCTGGCGGTGGCTGGTAAAGTTAGTTTGAATTAAGGAAATATTATTTTAAAACAAGAAGAAATGAAGAATAAGACACTTTTAATTGTTATAGCAATTGTGGTTGTTGTAGGGTTATGGGCATTCTCCGGCTATAATGGTATGGTAGATAAACAGGAGGAAGCAACAACTGCTCTTAGTAATGTTGAGACGCAATATCAGCGCAGAGCAGACATGATGCCACAGCTGGCAAAGATTGTTAAAGCTTATGCAAAGCATGAAAAAGAGACTTTCGAGGCAGTGACAAAGGCTCGTAATGCTGCTACACAGATACATCTTGATGCTGATAACCTGACGCCTGAGAAGATGAAGCAGTTTGAAGCAGCACAAAGTCAGGTCTCACAAGCCTTATCACGTTTGATAGCTGTTGCCGAAGCTTATCCTGAACTGAAAGCAAGTGAGAACTTCAAGGCGTTACAAGTTCAGGAGGAAGGTACTGAAAACCGTATTAGTGAAGCACGCAGAAAGTATAATGATGCAGTGCAAAACTATAATCAGACAGTCCGTCACTTCCCTAACTCACTGTTAGCGGGTATCTTTGGTTTCGATAAAATGACTAAGTTTGCAGCTGCAGAAGGTGCCGAGAAAGCACCAGATTTGGATATTTAAGGCTTGGGGAAAACACTCCGTCTGCCCCTATTTCCAGTTAATTTAAACTGAAAACTGATGGTAAGAGTAGGGATAGATGTTCTTCTCAAGTGCCGACATAAAATAGAAAAAGGAACTCAATTCGATAAGTTTTGAGTTCCTTTTTTTTGTCGAATATATTATGCTCTCGGCTGTCAGAGAATAGTTCTTACTCTCTATAAAAAACCCAATTATAATTTAAAATTAAGTTGCTGTCATTTTAACATTTAGGTGAAGTTCATTGATTATCATGCTGTTATGATACTGTAAAGAGTGATAGGAGTGACAGCAACTTGGGAAAACTACTTCTTCTTATGTCGTGATAATATGCATCGGAATAAGTAAGACTATTACTACAATCAGACTTTTCTCTGGTTCTTCCGTATCCTGCAATATATATACTAGCAAAAACGAGATATGATGATTAGAATATCAAGATTAGGTTAGTGT
The DNA here is from genome assembly GCF_055385135.1 of Prevotella histicola. Taxonomy (NCBI): domain Bacteria; kingdom Pseudomonadati; phylum Bacteroidota; class Bacteroidia; order Bacteroidales; family Prevotellaceae; genus Prevotella; species Prevotella histicola. The sequence goes on from NZ_AP043793.1 coordinate 1,750,376, forward strand.
GCTGTTTGTAATACGCAACAGCAATATCTCTAGCAGCTCTTATTCTTTGTTTCTCTAAATCAACTTCTCTTTTTGCCTGATTCTCTATTAATTCAATAATGCGTCGTGCCTCTGTATCTCGCGATTGTTTAATGCGCTGACATAAACTCTTTGCCTCTGTAGCACAAGGACTTGTTATGTCTATTTGTTTTAAAATCTCAGCACATGCTTCATAATTACCATTAGAATATTCAGTTTGTGCCTGTAGTAAAAGGTTGCCACATTCATTTCTTTGGTATTGTTTGTAGATATTGTTGATGGCAGCATTTACACTATTGTAATTGGTTAAAGTGGATGGGCATGAAAAGAGTAAAGATAATGCTTCTTCGTATTGGTGGAGCTGGGCAAAAGTTTGTGCTCTACTGAGTATAGCTCGCAGGTTCTTAGAGTAGTAACTCAATATCTGTCTCTTAGCCGCGTGTATGAATGATCTTACATTCTCATCATTTGGTTTTATTTGAGAAAACGCATTTTTAACTAAGTCATCAGCAGAATAGCCTTGCCCTTGTAGACTGAACGTCCGACTGGCAAATACCGTTCCCGTAATAAGATTTTGACAGATGAGATTTATTTGAACCTCAGAAGTATGAATATTTCTCATTCCTCCTTCTGCCTCTTGGTAGTTTGTGAAGCTGAGTTCAGGCTTAATAGCGATGGAACTTACTTCTGATGTTTCGATACCTTCTGCCGTGAATGCAGGAAGAATCCTGCTGCGAAGCATTCTTGCCGTGTTTACACTTAGTTCATCTTGATTTGTTGGTATAACAAAACCAATCTCAATCCCTTGTGCATGAATACAGCTAATGACGGTAAGAAATAATGCTGTGATGATATATAACTTGCGGATATTCATGAAGTTTTACTTTATAGTGATTACAATCATGTTGTTGCTGATAGTTCTTTCGACCTTAATATTCCTTGAACGAAAATATTGTAGGAGTTTTAATCCGAACTTATTAGCGTTAAAAGTTCTGCCTTCGGCATCTGTCAGTGGAATACGTATGTCATCAAAAATCATTTGTTTGTCGCTTGTACCCTGTATGTGATAGTTCTCCTTATAACTTTTCCCTGCAACGAACATTTCGATATCATCAGATAATGGAAGTCCTTCATCCCCTACTTCTGTAGACATCGATAGCATTGAAGATTGATCAAATCCGATTGTTAGACTGATTGATTGTCCGTTCTCTGTTATGTCCATGAGTTTGTTCTGCATAGAGTTAAGGAAACCATTAATACCACTCTCGGCTGCCCTTGATGCCAGTTTGCCGTAATCTTCCGTGTAGAATCTTCCGCTTTCGCATACAGCATTTGCTAGTGAATTGCCCGTTGAGACATCATATCCCGACATGATAATCTTTACAGAGTTGCCCGTTGGCGAGTCGAGAATACTGATTTCTGCTTCAACGTATATATCTGCCCCAGATTGTTGTATGATAAGTGACTTTGCATCTTGTTGTTGATTACTTCCTAAAGCATTGGCTTTAGACAGAGTTTTAACCCGTCCAAAGAAATCAACGGTTGTATATCCTCGTTGATCAAATGCCTCTTTTATCTTTGTCAAGGCGATACGTTTGTTGACATCACTTTCCAACACCATACGTATATCTTCTCCTTGATGTGTGTAGGGAATTACCATTATTTTGGGCTTCGCCGTCGCAATATTCTCTACTTTTGATGTCAATTCTTGCGCATACGTATATGAAAGACAGATAGACAAGATAGTCAATAATAGTATAAGTTTTTTTTTCATAGCTACTTCTTTATGATTAAACTACATTGAATAACCACACCTTGTTGCGCAGAGTTTATTGCTGATATTATTTTAGATGTAGCGTCACATTCAGAGAAAGAGGAACCTGATTGTTTCCTTACAGTTATTGTTCCTATATCGGATGGGTATGGTTTGCCGTCAAGTAGTTCTATTGTTTGGACAATAAATTTATCTCCAACTTTTACGCCAGTATCTATACCTGCATTAATGACAAGAGTCTTTTTGTCTAGCACCTTAACAATCTTTGCTGTGAGAGGGAAGTTGATTCGGAAATACTCATAAATGTCATCTTTGATTGACTGCATTGCAGCAGTGACAGCGCTTTCTGGAGAAAGCATTTCTTTGCTTGTTTTTCCTTGAAAGCTCTGTGCCTCATTACTAATACCAGTAGAGACGTCTACAACTTTCAACTGAAAGGCAACACTTGCTTTGTAACCTCTTACACTTCCATCACCATTGTGGACGCGATAAACAGGTATCTTGATAATATGCCCTGTTACTAGCATACTAGCACCAAGTGCTGCGTCTTGTTGTGCTAGATTCTTGCTATCCAAAAAAGCTTCACTTTTCTGTAGCTCAAGTTCTTCTTCTACTTTATTACGACTAGTCCTGTCAACAACAATAAATCGATGAGTGTTGGTTAGCATCTCCACGACTTTCTCGGTTACTAACATTGTATAAGGACTTTTTTCGTCGCAAGTGAACTCTGTGACACCTACGACAGGTCTGCTTTCTGCCTGTGCATGACATATTGTGCCATGTACAAGCAGAAGCAGAACGGAGAGGACATAATACCTCATTATAGATTCTTACCTGATTTTATCGTTTCGATAATATCCTGAACAGCCTTTAATTGCCCAGCACTCTCTTCTAAAAGAATAGGGGTCGCACTATTGCCAAATTCCATAACGACACCAGCTCCCTTAGCCATCTTCGCAAGTTTAGCCATCTTCATTGGATTCTTGTTGTTTTTCGCATTTTCTGCTATTTGTTTCATCTGCTCACCTGCAGCTTTTGCATTATCTACTGCATTTCCAATAGATTTGGTTTCAGCTGTAACTGTTGCTAGTAGCTCTAACCAATCTTCCAATTTTGGTTTTACGATAGTAGCGTCTGTTACTCCATCCTTTGTCTGCCCCATCTGGCGATAATAAAGACCCTCTAGCTTCTCTCTGTTTGCAATTGCAAATACCGCTGCATCGCGAACGGACTGACCGAAGCCGTCAATGGTTTCGTCACCACATTTTGTGTCAGAATACTTGTCTAGTAAGGTCTGTAGATTCTTGGCGCGTTTTTCGCTTTTCTGGATTTGTTCTTTTGTTTCTTGTGCAAATGTAGTCATAGTACACAAAGTCATCACAATGAAAAATAGAATTCGTTTCATAGATTTTAATTTTATAAGCCTTACCACTCCCAAGTATAGGCAGGTTGTTTAAAGGACACGAGAATACGGAAGTGAAATATTCTTATGCCTCTCTCCTGCAGCAAGGTCCAAAATTTAGGTGAAAAAAAAGACGTGGGAGTCTTCACTTACCTATCCCAGTCCTCAGGCCTTCGCATTGCCTAACCCAAAGGATAGGCAACGCTAGAGGCCCACGTCAATGCTATATTATAATCAATGTCATAAGTGAACATAGAAATAATACAACTAACGTGAACGTTTCCGTTGCCGTATCTCTTTTGGGTTTTGGTCAAATTTGCGAAGTTTGAGGACCAAAAGATAACGTCTGTAAACGTCCTTTCTGAGCAGTAGACCATTTACTATACATAGTATGGAGTCTTATGCTCAATTCCAATATGTTTGGACAAGTTGATAATAACTTGTCGTTGCAAAGCTACTAATTTTGTTTAAAAGTACCAAATATTCTGTTAAAAAAGTTTTGTTTGCTTTGCCTTTAGTTTCTGTCTATAGTGACGTGGATGTTTATTAAGATATGCTCCAAGAATATCTGTATTACTCCCAAAGCGACATGCCTAACCCTAAACGTTGCATTCCTATCTTGATAGTTTAGAGGGGCTTTCTGAAATTTGGAATTATAAGTGTGTCTCCTAAGTTTAGAACTTTGACGAGATGTTACATAGAGAGCGGGATTGTTAAGAATATTGCAATGGTGGGTATGGAGGTGTTGTTGGCGCATGAAATAACGGAGTTTGTATGCTAATTTTATTAGAAATTTATACATATAAGATTTATCTCAAAAGTTATCATGACTCTGTACGCTTCGCCTCTATCGCTTTCTGTGCTATTGGTACATCTGTGATATTGCATTTAGTTCTGTCTTCTTAGGAACTTTGTGTACCTTATTATTTAAGAACTTTAGTTTATTAGTCCATATTTCAGAAGAACTTTTTCTCTTACTATTTGCTCCTCTCCTTTATCTTCAGATCCCGTTGCTTGAAGTTATAAGTTACGTTACATTCTATCTATATTGTGTGTGTTGATTTGCTTTTTCATATAATCTTCTCGTACCCTATAAAGCAGAGCTGTGGCTTGATTCGTGCAGTATTGAAAATATCATTAATTAACGACTTAGTATGACAGTGCTTCCCCATTGTTCCTTTAGTTCAAGGTTTATCTGTGTGCCTGGCAGATTTTGTGTAAGAACTTTGGACTATTCTTCGACTGGATATGTAGCTCGTCTTAAACGCTTTGTAGGCCAATTGTATTGGTCGTTTGTTATATGTGTGAACGATAAGGATAAAGTAAGAGCTGTAAGGAGGTGGAAATAATGTTTGAGAAAATATATTTACAAAAAGAAGAGCGTAATGATGAGGGAAATAAACAAAACTCATTTTCCTGCGGATTTGTAACGTTAAGATATTCAGGTACTTAAGAATAGGGTCCTAAAAGACGTCCTTTTACACTTCAAAAGGGCGTCTTTTACACCTCAAAAGGGCATCTTTTACAATGCAAAAGGGCGTCTTTTACATTGCAAAAGAGGACCTATGGAAAGCATGTCGTTGATTTTATTTTACAAGAAAGGCTTTGTTGCTACTTCTTTTCCATAGGCGTTGTTATGTCAGATGGGTTCTGGTCTGATGTAAGGGACTCACCTGTATTACTCCTTTCTGATAGCTTCTGTTATACAATAGGTAGGTGATAAAAAACAGAAAACATTTGGTGTATATCGAAAAATATTCGTAACTTTGCACACGTTCAGAGGAATGAGGGACTTTTGGTAGTCCCTCATTTTTCATATTTAAACGCTTATGATAGATAAAAACGTAGTAAAGAGCCTCGTAGAGGAGTGGTTGGAAGGAAAAGACTACTTCTTGGTTGATATCCAAATCAGTTCCGATGACAAGATCGTTGTTGAGATTGACCATGCTGATGGTGTGTGGATTGAAGATTGCGTGGAGTTGAGTAAGTATATAGAGGATAGACTCTCACGTGACGAAGAAGACTATGAACTTGAGGTTGGTTCAGCTGGATTAGGACAGCCTTTCAAGGTTCCACAGCAATATAAGATCTTCGTTGGTAAAGAAGTTGAGGTGCTGGATAAGGACGGAAAGAAAGTCAAAGGCGTATTAAAGAGCGTTGATGGCAACGACTTTGTTGTGGCTGTCAATGAGAAAGTACATGTGGAAGGTAAGAAACGTCCTGTGAAAATGGATGTAGACCATGCGTACAAGATGGATAAAGTAAAATATACAAAATACATAATAAGTTTCAAGTAAAGCTATGGCAGCAAGAAAAGTAGAAGAAGAACGTCCGAATATGATCGAGACTTTCAAGGAGTTTAAAGACACCAAGAGTATCGATCGTACGACATTGGTAAGCGTGTTGGAAGAGAGTTTCCGCAATGTCCTTGCCAAAATCTTCGGTAGCGATGAAAACTTCGACGTTATTGTGAACCCAGATAAGGGCGACTTTGAAATCTATCGTAACCGTGTGGTTGTGGCAGATGGTGAAGTTCAGGATGAAAACAAGGAGATTGCCCTGAAAGAGGCTCGTAAGATAGAACAGGATTATGAGGTTGGTGAGGATGTTAGTGAGAAGGTCGACTTTAATAAGTTCGGTCGTCGTGCTATCCTAAACCTGCGTCAGACGCTTGCTTCAAAGATCCTTGAGTTGGAGCATGACTCACTTTATAATAAGTATAAGGACCGCGTTGGACAGATTATCTCTGGTGAGGTTTATCAGACTTGGAAGCGTGAAGTGCTGCTTGTTGATGATGAAAACAATGAGCTGATACTTCCTAAGGGTGAGCAGATTCCTCGTGATCAGTATCGTAAGGGTGAGACAGTACGTGCCGTAATCCTTCGTGTTGACAATGAGAATAACAATCCAAAGATTATCCTTTCCCGTACTGCTCCAGAGTTCTTGGAACGTCTGTTAGAGGCTGAGGTACCAGAGATCAATGACGGTTTGATAGCAATTCGTAAGATTGCTCGCATGCCGGGTGAACGTGCAAAGATTGCTGTTGAGAGCTTCGATGAGCGCATTGACCCAGTAGGAGCTTGTGTTGGTGTACGTGGTAGTCGTGTACATGGTATCGTACGTGAGCTTTGTAACGAGAACTTGGACGTTATCAACTGGACAGCCAATACAAAACTCTTTATTCAACGTGCACTCTCTCCTGCTAAGGTCAGCAGCTTGACGGTTGACGAAGAGAACAAAAAGGCTGAAGTTTATTTGCAGCCTGAGGAGGTTAGTCTTGCTATTGGCCGTGGTGGTATGAACATTAAGCTGGCAAGTATGTTGACCGGTTATACCATTGATGTCTTCCGTGAGCTTGATGAACAGAATGCCGAGGAGGATATTTATTTGGATGAATTCTCTGACGAAATTGATCAGTGGGTTATCGATGCCATTAAGGGTATCGGGCTTGATACGGCTCGCCAGGTATTGAACGCTCCACGTGAGATGTTGATAGAGAAGGCTGACTTGGAGGAAGAGACAGTTGATAATGTATTGAATATTCTAAAAGCAGAATTCGAGCAATAAGGTGATTGGTTGGTGGGCGATGGCTGTTGACTGGAAGCTAACGGGTGTGACTATTCAGCAACTCCATGTTCGGAACCCCTCTCTACCAAAAGGCTACAACCAACAACTAGCACCCAACACCGAAAAAAGAAATTAATGAGCATCAGATTAAACAAAGCAATTCGAGAATTAAACGTAGGACTTCAAACGGCAGTGGAGTTCTTAGAGAAGAAACCAGAACTGGGTGAGGTAAAGAGTGATCTTAACTTTAAACTCAGTGAGGAGCAGTATAAGGCTCTTGTTGGTGCCTTCAAGAATGATCAAGAGGTAAAGAAAGATGCTGCCAAGCTTTTCCAGAAGAAGCCTAAGGAGAAAAAGTCTTCTGGTAATAACCATAAGGCAGAAGCTATATTAGATTCTGGCCGTCCAAAGTATAAGCCAGTTGGAAAGATTGATCTTGACCAACTGAATAAGCCGACAGCTAAGAAATCTGTTGCTCCTACCGAAGAGAAGTCTGCTCCTGAAGCGGCTGCTGCCGTCAGCCCAGCGAAGGAGAATGTTGTGGAAGAACAGCCTTCTACAGTTGAGAAGCCTATAGCAAAGGAGGAGAAAAAGCCTGTTGAAAATAAGGTTGAAGAACCTGTTAAGGCTCCGGTGGAGAAGAAATCTGAGGCTCCGAAGGCTGAAGCTCCAAAGAAAGAGGCTCCTGTAGTGAAGACTGAGACTGAACCTGTTGTTAAAGAAGAACCTGTTGTGGAAGATAAAAAGCAGGAAGATGGTCTGTTCCAGACTAAGAATGAGAAGAAAATGCTCAATACTCCGAAGGTGAATGTATTGGGTAAGATTGACCTTAGTTCGCTGAATCAGAGTACTCGTCCTAAGAAGAAGAGTAAGGAAGAACGCCGTAAAGAGCGTGAAGAGAAGGCTGGTCAGAATAATGGTCAGGGTAAGAAGAAACGTGTTCGTATTAATAAAGAACGTGTTGACATCAATGCTGCAGCTAATCAGCAGCAGAACCAGAATGGTAAGAAGGGTGGCAATAACGGCAATAATAAGAACGGTGGTAAGAAGAACCGCAACCGTAATCAGAAACCATTAGAGGTTGATGATGAGGCAGTAGCACGTCAGGTAAAGGAGACACTTGCTCGTCTGACAAGTAAGAGCCAGAATAAGAAGGGTGCTAAGTACCGTAAGGAGAAGCGTGATGCTGTTCAAGAGCGTCTGAATGCAGAGGCTAAGGCAGAGCGTAAGGAAAGTAAGATATTGAAGCTGACCGAGTTTGTTACTGTTTCGGAATTGGCTACAATGATGAATGTTCCTGTAACGAATGTCATCTCAACATTGATGTCTGTCGGTATCATGGTTTCTATCAACCAACGTTTGGATGCAGAGACTATCAATCTCGTTGCTGATGAGTTCGACTTCAAGACAGAGTATGTCAGTGCTGAGGTACAGGAGGCTGTTAGCGAGGAGGTTGATGATGAGAACGATCTTGTTTCACGTGCTCCTATCGTTACAGTCATGGGTCATGTTGACCATGGTAAGACTTCTTTGCTCGACCATATCCGTAACACGAATGTGATTGCTGGTGAGGCTGGTGGTATTACCCAGCATATTGGTGCGTATAGTGTAACATTGGAGAATGGCCGTAAGGTTACCTTCCTTGATACTCCGGGTCACGAAGCCTTTACTGCTATGCGTGCTCGTGGTGCACAGGTTACCGATATCGTGATTATCATCATTGCGGCGGACGACTCAGTCATGCCTACTACTAAGGAGGCTATTGCACATGCACAGGCTGCTGGTGTACCAATGGTATTCGCTATCAATAAGATTGATAAGCCGGGAGCTAATCCTGATAAGATACGTGAAGACTTGTCACAGATGAATTTGCTCGTTGAAGAGTGGGGTGGTAAGTATCAGTGTCAAGAGATTAGTGCTAAGAAGGGTTTGGGAGTGAATGAGCTTCTTGACAAAGTCCTTCTTGAAGCCGATATGATGGATCTTAAAGCTAACCCTAACCGTAAGGCTACAGGTACTATCATTGAGTCTTCTCTTGATAAGGGTCGTGGTTATGTAAGTACGGTTCTTGTGTCTAATGGTACGTTGAAGATTGGTGATAACGTTATCGCTGGTACTTCATGGGGACGTATTAAGGCTATGTTTAATGAGCGTAACCAACGCATCGAGAGTGCTGGACCAGCAGAACCAGCTATTATCCTTGGTCTGAATGGTGCACCAACAGCTGGTGATACCTTCCATGTTATGGAGACTGAACAGGAGGCACGTGAGATTGCTAACAAGCGTGAGCAGTTGCAACGTGAGCAGGGCTTGCGTACACAGACACGTCTTACTCTGTCTGATATCTCTCACCGAATTGCTCGTGGTGAGTTCCATGAGATGAATATCATCGTGAAGGGTGATACCGATGGATCTATCGAGGCATTGTCTGACTCATTCATTAAGCTGTCAACAGAGAAGGTGAAGGTGAATGTTATCAGCAAGGCAGTAGGTCAGATTTCAGAGAATGATGTGATGTTAGCATCTGCTTCTGATGCTGTCATCGTAGGCTTCCAGGTTCGTCCTTCTGCTGATGCACGTCGCTTGGCTGACCGTGAGGGTGTAGAAATCAATACTTACTCTGTCATCTACGATGCTATCGACGATGTGAAGTCAACGATGGTGGGTATGCTTGACAAGGTGAAGAAGGAGATTGTCACTGGTCAGTTTGAGGTGAAACAAGTCTTCAAGATATCCAAGGTTGGAACGGTTGCCGGTGGTATGGTTACTGAAGGTAAGGTTCATAGCAAGGATAAAGGTCGCGTAGTCCGTGATGGTATTGTTATTCATACAGCTCCTATTGATGCCCTGAAACGTTATAAAGATGATGTGAAGGAAGTCGCAACGGGACTTGAATGTGGTATATCACTTGTCAATTACAATGATTTACAAGTTGGTGATATCATCGAAACCTTCACGGAGATTGAGGTTGAACAGAAACTATAAAAAATAAAAGAACCGTCTTTTCTCCGGCAAAGGAGTAAAGACGGTTTTTGTTTATGGTAACAAATGTTGCCGTTGATATGTGTGGCATACTCTTTGTGTGTTCACATTGTGTATTTATAAATATTGAGAATAGAGACGGTGGAAGCTCATAATCTGTTGTCTTAGGGTACTAAACGATAGATTTACATGAGTTAAATGATAGGTATAAGAAATGTGAATGGTATGTTTAGGGCTGCTAAAAGGAAGGTTTAAGTGAAACGAGTATAAAGAGTATGTGGTATTAGTACAGACAGAAGTGTTGCTTTTAACTTCTCTAACTATTATTACTCCTTTAGCTTTTAACAACTTCTCCAGTTTCCTTTAATCCCTGCTAACTTCATTAACTCCTATAAACTCCCTCTCTTTTTAATCCCAAAAACAAATGTCAGAGAACAAAAATAATGAATTCGTAAAGAAGGTTGCAGAGCAAAAGTATGAGTTTGGCTTTACAACCGACGTACATACGGAGGTCATTCCGAAGGGTCTGAACGAGGATGTCGTTCGACTTATTTCGCAGAAGAAAGGGGAACCAGAGTGGCTCCTCGATTTTCGTTTGAAGGCTTTCCGTTACTGGCAGACGCTCCCTATACCAACGTGGGGACACTTGCATTTGCCAGAACTACATTTGCAGGATATCTCTTATTATGCTGATCCATTGGCGAAGAAGCCTAAGAATAAGGAGATTGACCCAGAGTTAGAGAAGACTTTTGATAAGTTAGGTATTCCTCTGGAAGAACGATTAGCACTGAGTGGGACGGCTGTTGATGCCATTATGGACTCCGTATCAGTGAAGACAACCTTTAAGAAGCAGTTAGCAGAGAAGGGAATCATCTTCTGTTCTATTGGTGAAGCTGTCAAAGAGCACCCTGACTTGGTACGTAAATACCTTGGAAGTGTTGTTCCTTACCGTGACAACTACTCTGCAGCACTCAACTCTGCGGTCTTTAGTGATGGTTCCTTCGTATATATTCCTAAAGGTGTCCGCTGTCCGATGGAGCTTAGTTCGTACTTCCGCATCAATGCTATCAACACTGGTCAGTTCGAACGTACATTGATTGTGGCTGATGATGATTCGTATGTTAGCTATCTTGAGGGCTGTACTGCTCCTATGCGTGATGAGAATCAGTTGCATGCTGCAGTAGTTGAAATCGTTGTGTTAGACAATGCTGAGGTAAAATACTCTACTGTTCAGAACTGGTATCCAGGTGATGAGAATGGTAAGGGTGGTGTCTTGAACCTCGTTACAAAGCGTGGCGAACTGCGTGGAGTGAACTCTAAGCTGTCATGGACACAGGTAGAGACGGGTTCGGCTATTACTTGGAAGTATCCTTCTTGTGTGTTGAAAGGCGATAACTCACAGGCAGAGTTCTATTCTGTTGCTGTGACAAACAACTACCAAGAGGCTGATACGGGTACGAAGATGATTCACATGGGTAAGAATACGAAGAGTACAATCATCTCGAAAGGTATCTCTGCCGGACACAGTCAGAACTCTTATCGTGGTCTAGTTCGTGCTACAGCCAATGCGGAGAACGCTCGTAACTACTCAAGTTGTGACTCTCTTCTCTTAGGTTCCGATTGCGGTGCACATACATTCCCTTATATGGACATCCACAATGATACTGCTATTGTTGAACACGAAGCAACTACTTCGAAGATTAGTGAGGACCAACTCTTCTACTGTAATCAGCGTGGTATTCCTACCGAGGATGCTGTCGGCTTGATTGTCAATGGTTATGCGAAGGATGTTCTCAACAAACTTCCAATGGAGTTTGCTGTTGAGGCACAGAAACTTCTCTCTGTAACTTTGGAAGGAACGGTAGGATAAAGTCGTCAAAACGTATGCGAAAGGTCATTCTTTTAGTATGCACTCTATTGTTCACTACAATACTTCAAGCACAGACATGGGAGCCAAAGACGTGGGAGAAGTATCTTGTTAGTATGAAAGTGAAGAGCGATACTATTCGTGAGTCTCATTCTGTTATGGGAGTCGCTCATACGCCTAAACCTTATGATGTAAGGCTTTTCCGCACAGTGACAGGCTCAGGATTTATCAGTGAATTACCTCACTACAAAAAGAAGTCGAAGTCTATCTTTGGTGATAGCGACCCTTCTCAGTCCGTATTTGCCGAGCAAGATGCAGCTATCGAGCGTGCTCGTATGGTAGAGGGAGAACATGATTCTGGATTCGGTATCTTCTCTGCTATTTTGTCAACAGTTGCTGATATAATAATCACAAACTTAAAGTAAAGAATAAATAATATGTTAGAAGTAAGAAACCTGCATGCTACCATCGCAGGAAAAGAAATATTAAAAGGTATCAACCTCACGATAAAAGATGGTGAGGTGCATGCTATCATGGGACCTAATGGTTCGGGTAAATCAACGCTGAGTGCCGTACTGACGGGTAATCCTCTCTATGAGGTGACCGATGGTATGGCTATTTTTAATGGCAAAAACCTATTGGAGATGAAGCCAGAAGACCGCTCTCACGAGGGTTTGTTCCTCTCTTTCCAGTATCCTGTTGAGATACCAGGCGTAAGTATGACTAACTTCATGAAGGCTGCTATCAATGCAAAGCGTGCCTATGAAGGATTAGAACCAATGAAGGCTGCTGAGTTTATGGCACTCATGCGTGAGAAACGTCAGTTGGTGGGGATGGACTCTACACTCTCTCGTCGCAGTGTAAACGAAGGCTTTTCGGGTGGTGAGAAGAAGCGTAATGAGATCTTCCAGATGGCAATGTTGGAGCCAAAGCTTAGTATTCTGGACGAGACTGACTCTGGTCTTGACGTTGATGCCATGCGCATTGTAGCTGATGGCGTTAACAAGATGCATACTGATAAAACCTCATACATCGTCATCACGCACTATGAGCGACTGCTTGATATGATCAAACCAGACGTTGTTCACGTACTTTATAAAGGTCGTATCGTGAAGACGGCAGGACCAGAATTGGCAAAGGAGATTGAACAACGCGGTTACGATTGGATAAAGGAAGAAGTGGATAACGACTGATAACGTCGTGTAAGAAAAAGTATTTACATAATGGAGCGAGTAGAAAAAGAGTTAGTAGAAAGTTGAAATTGTCTTATAAGAGAATTCAAATTGTCCTATAAGAGAATTTAAATTGTCTTATAAGAGATTTTTAATTGTCTGTAAGATGGTGGTTCTCAAAGAGTTATAAAACCTCTTTTTAGGTTGTAATAAACGGTAAAAAAGGATTACAAAGACTGCTCTTTCATTGCTCCAAAACTTCTTAAAACAAACATGCAAAGCGAAAAACAATATATAGACCTCTACACAGATGCGCAGCAAATCATAAAGGATCACGCTGCTCCTGTGATGAATGAGGTGCGCGATAAGGCTTTTGACGATTTCCGTCGGCTGGGCTTTCCATCAAAGAAGGTGGAACGCTATAAGTACACGGACATGCAAAAGCTATTCGAACCAGATTATGGTTTGAACCTCAACAGACTTGAAATACCCGTTGACCCATACGAGACTTTCAGATGTGATGTGCCCAATCTCAGTACATCTCTTTACTTTATAGTCAACGATCAGTTCTATACGAAGGCACTTCCAAACGTAAAACTCAACGATGGAGTAGTCATTGATAGCTTGAGTCGTGTGGCTAAAGAGCGTCCAGAGTTGGTGAAGAAGTACTATGGTAAGCTGGCTGGCACTGAGAAAGATGCTGTTACGGCACTGAATACGATGTTAGCACAAGACGGGCTCTTTATCTATGTGCCTAAGAATGTGCAACTTGACCGTACGGTGCAGGTAATAAATATCCTCCGTTCTGATGTTGACTTGATGGTCAATCGTCGTGTACTGATTGTGCTCGAAGAAGGTGCTAAGGCGCAATTCCTCTTCTGTGACCACGCAGCTGACGACCGAAACTTCCTTGCAACACAGGTGATTGAAGCCTTTGTGGGCGATAATGCGAACCTGGAACTGAACTGTATGGAAGAAACACATGCTAAGAATGTACGTGTTTCGAATGTTTATATCGAACAGCAACGCAATTCACGTGCAAGTCATAACGTCATCACGTTGCACAATGGAGTAACCCGAAACATGCTCGACCTTGTCTTTAAGGGTGAGGGTAGCGAGTGTTTCTGCAATGGTTGTGTGATAGCTGACAAGAATCAGCATGTTGATAACAACACACTTATCGACCATCAAGTGCCTCATTGTACAAGCAACGAACTCTATAAATACGTACTCGACGAGAATGCTGTGGGTGCTTTCGCAGGTCGTGTACTCGTTCGTAAGGGCGCACAGAAGACACTCTCACAAGAGAATAACCGTAACCTCTGTGCCAGCAAGACTGCCAGAATGTTCACGCAGCCAATGCTTGAGATCTATGCTGATGATGTTCAGTGTAATCATGGTTCAACGGTTGGACAGCTCAATGATGCCGCTCTCTTCTATATGGAGCAACGTGGTATCGATAGAAAAGAAGCTAAACTCCTCCTTGAGTTTGCCTTTATCAATGAAGTCATCGACAAGATGGAACTCGAACCACTGCGTGACCGTCTCCACCATTTGGTAGAAAAGCGCTTCCGTGGTGAGCTTGATAAGTGCGAAGGTTGCAACTTGTGTAAGTAAAAGCAGGTACTTATGTACGATATAAATAAAGTTAGAGAAGACTTCCCGATACTCTCTCGCACCGTCTATGGTAAGCCGTTGGTTTACTTTGACAATGGTGCTACCACGCAGAAACCGCTCTGTGTGCTGGACGCTATGCGTGAAGAGTATCTTAATGTGAATGCAAATGTGCATCGTGGAGTACACTGGATGTCGCAACAGGCAACCGACTTACACGAGGCGGCACGCGAAACAGTGCGGAAGTTTATCAATGCTCGCTCCACTACGGAGATTGTCTTTACACGTGGAACAACGGAGAGTCTGAACCTTGTTGCCTCCAGCTTCACTGAAGGATGTATGCAAGCAGGCGATGAGGTGATTGTCTCTACGATGGAACATCACTCTAATATCGTTCCTTGGCAGTTGCAAGAACAGCGCAAAGGGATTGTTTTGAAGGTTATCCCGATGACCGATGAGGGAGTTCTCGACCTACAGGCTTATGAGCAACTCTTCTCCGAACGTACGAAACTCGTCAGTGTAATGCAGGTAAGTAATGTTCTTGGCACCATCAATCCAGTAAAGGAAATGATTCGGATAGCCCACGAACATGGTGTACCAGTTATGATTGATGGTGCACAAAGCGTACCGCATTTTGCTGTTGACGTACAGGATTTAGATTGTGATTTCCTTGCTTTCAGTGGGCATAAGGTCTATGGTCCTACGGGTGTTGGTGTTCTTTATGGTAAAGAGAAATGGCTCGATAAGATGCCACCTTACCAAGGTGGCGGTGAGATGATAGAGCATGTCAGCTTTGAGAAGACCACCTTTGAGCGTCCACCATTGAAGTTTGAAGCCGGAACTCCCGACTATGTAGCTACTCACGGACTTGCCAAAGCCCTCGATTATGCCTCTGCTTTGGGAATGGATAAGATCTTAGCGCATGAGCAAGACCTCACACATTATGCCCTTCAGCAGTTGCGTGAGATAGAAGGAATGCACATCTACGGGCATGTCGGTGATAGTGGCGATGCCGTTATCAGCTTCAATGTAGGCAATATCCACCACATGGACCTCGGTACACTCCTCGATCAACTTGGCATTGCCGTCCGGACTGGTCATCATTGTGCCCAGCCCTTGATGGATCGCTTGGGTGTTCTCGGAACTGTTCGTGCCTCTTTCGGACTTTATAACACCCGTGAGGAAGTAGACGCCTTGGTGTCAGGTATCAAGCGAGTGGTACAGATGTTCTGATTCCTTTAGGCCCTCTTGCACATGTAAATGCTCGCTGCAAACCAAACAACGGCAGCAAGATGTAGTAAGAGGGACGACATAATAGGGAATGCAGCAAATACAAATGCCACTTGTGCTTGCGTGATGTAAGATGCTTGTTTCGTACTTACTTCACGTTCAAGTATGGCACTGTAATATCTTCTAAGCCACATTACAGGTGCTTGAAGCCATGCACAGCCATCGCTGAAAAGTCTACTGAGGTCATTATACGATGTGTTCTGCTCCGTGAAAGTCATTTCCTTTTTCATATTCTTTGTCTTATTGTTATTTGCTATATATATAATAAGGTGTAAAACCAACTGTGGTTTACGTTTGCAAAGTTAGTAGCATGGTGTGCACAGGATGTTCAAACTGAAAATTTTCTTTGTTATTTAACTTTAAAACGAAAGGTTTATTAACAGTTAAAGGACTTTGTTCTATGTTGAAAAGTCATTATTATGAAAATCTTGTTGAAGCAGGATGCGATGAAGCGGGTAGGGGATGCCTTGCCGGAAGTGTCTATGCTGCAGCCGTAATCCTCCCTCCTGATTACGAGAATGACTTGTTAAATGATTCCAAGAAATTAACAGCCAAGAAGCGTTATGCCCTGCGTGAGGTTATCCAGCGTGATGCTTTGGCATGGGCAGTGGGTATTGTCACACCAGAGGAAATAGATAAAATCAATATTCTTAATGCCTCCTTCCTTGCGATGCATCGTGCTTTGGACCAGCTTTCCTTGCGTCCTGAAGCCGTCATTGTGGATGGTAATCGTTTCAAACCTTATCAGGATTTACCTTTCGCCACGATAGTAAAGGGTGACGGAAAGTATCTTTCCATTGCTGCAGCATCAGTTCTTGCCAAGACTTATCGTGATGATTACATGCTCGGTCTTGCAAAAGAATATCCTCAATACGACTGGCAATCCAACATGGGATACCCAACGAAGAAGCATCGGCAAGCCATTCGCGACCATGGCATTACACCCTATCATCGTAAGAGCTATAATCTCTTAGGTGATGGACAGCTCAGTTTTGATTTTTAAAGTGTGTTATTAATGGAAAGTTGAAATAGCCTTACAAGTTTCTTATCCGTTGGTTTCTTGAAATCAACGGATTTTGTTTATTTTGTACTTTGTAATCTACAGAAAGTCAGATAGTTATATTTTCGTTTTTAAAAGGTGCCCTTTTGCTCTTCAAAAGATGCCCTTTTACACATCAAAAGGGCGTCTTTTACATTGCAAAAGGTGCCCTTTTACATTGCAAAAGAGCCCCTTTTCTTTTCCTGTTTGTAATTATCTTGACAAAGCCTATCCCTCCCCTGTATTTTAGATGGTTTGAGACTGCTCTTCTTTATACACTCTATTCATGCATAAAATGCAATGATGGTCATAAATGTTAAGGTTATAATCTGTCGATAATGTCATACTCAGAGGCATGAAAAACACTCCTGAAGGGACTAAATGATGCCATTTAGTAAGAATTTAAAGCTTGTTATTCACAAACAACTTTCAACTTAAAGCTCTGGATTATTCAATTATTATGCGGAAAACTATCACTTTTTGCATATTAATTATTAATAAATGTAAAAATAAGATTTAAAATTTTACTTTTCTTTGGATGTTTAATATAGCTACATTATCTTTGTGAATTGTTAAATACTCTTGTTTAATAAGTTACAAACTGTAAGCTTTTTCAAGATATATAAGGATTGTCTTAGGAAATAATACATATAATTAATATAAAAAGAGCGTATTTATGGAAAAAAGACTAATGATGTTTTTAGCCGCTTTGTTCCTATGTGTAGGGACAGCGTTGGCACAAACTGAGATTAGCGGAACTGTAATCTCTTCCGAGGATAAGCAGCCTGTAGTTGGGGCTTCTATTCTTGTTGTTGGAACACAGATGGGTACAGTGACAGATATCGATGGTAATTTCCATCTCACGGTACCTGAGGGCAAAACTCAGTTGCGTATTCAATATGTCGGCTTACAGACCCAGACTGTTCCTGCAAAGGATGGAATGAAGGTTACTTTGAAACCTGAGGCAGGCTCATTAGACGAGGTAATTGTTACTGGTTATGGTAACTTTAAGAAGTCAAGTTTTACTGGTGCTGCTGCTAACGTTGACCCTGGTAAGCTTGCTGATGTACCTGTTGCATCAGTTCAGGATAAACTTGCGGGTTCTGTTCCAGGTGTTACAGTGACGAGTGCTTCTGGTGCTCCTGGTTCAGTAAGCAATATTCGTATTCGTGGTATGGGTTCTATTAATGCAGGTAATGATCCATTATATGTTATTGATGGTACACCTATGCTTTCAGGTGATATCAATGGCTTTGGTCAAGGTAACTATAATGAAGCTGGTACGAATGCATTAGCAACACTGAATAGTAATGATATTGAATCAATCACGGTTATTAAAGATGCTGCAGCAGCTTCTTTGTATGGTTCTCGTGCAGCAAATGGTGTGATAGTTATTACTACTAAGAGTGGTAAGAAAGGTAAAACTCATGTTGATTTCCGTAGTGATTGGGGTTTCTCAAACTTAGCTATTGATTATCGTCCTGTCTTAGGAGGTGATGCACGTCGTAGCTTGCTTTACCAAGGTTTAAAGAACTATGCTCTATACGGTGAGGGTAAATCAGAGGCTGATGCAATAACCTTTGCTGATGACAATATTGATGATTTTGCTAAAAAACCAGTTGTTGGTTATGATGCAAGTGGTAAGGCTATCAATGCTTGGACAGATTGGAAGAAACTTCTTATAAAGACAGGTCATCACCAAAATTATCAGGTAAGCTTGAGTGGAGGTAATGATAATACTCAGTTCTATGCTTCACTTTCTTACATGAAACAGACTGGTATATTTGCCAATCAAGGTATGGAACGATTCACAGGTAATGCAAACCTTACCCATAAGTTTGGTCGTTTCGTGCTGACTTATTCGTCACTTTTTACAAAGATGAATCAGAGCCTTACAAGTGATGGAGGGGCATCTTATGGTAATCCAATTGCTAACTATGCTTTTATGCAAAGTCCTTCATCTATTGCTTATCTCCCTGATGGGTCGTTTGCTTCTGGTCCTGAAACTAACAGTATCGTTAGTGTGAACCCTATTTATGAGGCTCTTCATACTTATGATAAAACAGATATCAAGAGAGCTTTCAATACATTGAAGTTAGACTGGAACATATGGGATGCACTTCATTTGAGCGAGAAAGTAACTTATGATTACACTTCTAATAATGAAGATGTTCTTTGGGATCGTTATTCTAATGATGGTGGACCTGCTGGTAATGTACAACGCTACAATGGTTCTATTAGCCAGTTAAATGGGCAGACACAGTTGAGCTATGCAAAGAATTTTGGCTTACACAATATTGATGCCCTCTTAGGTTATGAGACTGAAAAGTACATTGTAAAGTATAACTATCTTAATGGTAGTGATTACCCTGGTAACTTATACGAGTTCTCAAATGCAGGAACTACTCGTGCAAGTAGTGATTCTCGTGGTTATACACTTGCAAGCTGGTTAGGTCGTGTGAACTATAACTATGATAATAGGTATTATGCTGGTGTTAGTTTCCGTCGTGATGGTAGTAGCCGTCTAGCTGAGGAAAATCGTTGGGGTAACTTCTGGTCTCTATCAGCAGCATGGCGTTTTGGAGCTGAGAAGTTTATGGATCCTGTGAAGAAGGTACTTAGTGATGGTAAGTTGCGTCTGAGTTACGGTGTCAACGGTACATTACCTGGTAACTATTATGACTATATGAGCCTTTATAAGTATGGTCAGTACTATAATGGTAAGTCGGGTATGGCTATCGTAGGTATCGCTAATCCTAATTTGAAGTGGGAAAAGAACCGTGCATTCAACGTTGGTCTCGACCTCACATTCATTGATCGTATCTCTGTAACGTTCGATTACTATGTTCGTACTACTTCTGATCTTATTTATGATTTACCAATGTCTGCTGTTCCTGGTTATTATGATGGTAGCTCTACAGCTACAACATCTCCTATCAATGTTGGTTCATTACGAAACAATGGTTATGAGGTTACTATCCAGAGCAATAATATACAGAAGAAAGATTTCTCATGGACTACTATGTTGAACTTTGGTCATAACCATAATAAGTTGACAAAGATTTATGGTGATGAGAATCAGATTATCAGTGGTGTGCGTATCCATAAGGTAGGTGAACCTTATTACAGCTTCTACGGATTTGAATATGCTGGCGTTGATCCTGCAACTGGTAAGGAGTTGTTCTATATTAATGATGGAACTAGTAATGCACGTAATACCACAACAGACCCTAACAAGGCTAATAAGGTTATCATTGGTAACCATGAAACAAAGCTTGAGGGTGGTTTTACCAATAATATCACATGGAAGTTCATTGACTTCGGTTTGAATTTCACTTTCTCACTTGGAGGAAAAGCTTATGATGCAGCTTCATGGCAACATGACAATGGTGATTATACCTTTGGTGGTCAGGTTCCTGCTTATTATGATGTTAACAAGATGTGGAAGGGTCCTGGAGATACTAGTGCTTCACAACCAGTGTTCCAGTACGGAAATACCAGTCAGACTTCTTCTCGCTGGTTGATGCCAACGGATTACCTCCGTTTAAAGAGTCTTACTCTTGGTTTTACTGCCCCGACTTTGTGGGTGTCACATCTTGGACTAAGCAAGGCACGTGCTTTCTTCTCTGCCAGCAACTTGCTTACATGGAAGTCTAAGGATCTCTATGTTGACCCAGAGATGCGTGTAGATGGTGTTTGTACGTTCCAGACTCCTGGACTCCGTACCTTCACTTTCGGTATTGAACTCGGATTCTAATTTAATTAATGGAAACTATTAGTTATGAAAAGAACATATAAAAATATATATAGCTTCATGCTTGCTACAGCCGTATTATTCGGCTTGGCATCATGTGGTGACGAATTCTTTGACCAGACACCAAGTGATGGAGTACCTTCAGGGACAGCTATTAAGAATAGTGAAGACTTGGGTACGGCTCGTACTGGTATGTATGCTGCCTTAAAAGGTACATCAAATTTCTCAGACTATTACGGTCAGCAGATGTTCCTTTACGGCGAGATGCACGGAGAGGATTTACAGTATAACTCAAAGTATGGTAGTAATCGTGCTTCATTCTACTACAAGATGGAGTATACTTCTGCTTCTAACTTCAATGCCTATGGTATATGGCAGTCACCTTATATTGTTATTCAGACGGCTAATCATATCATTGAAGCTGCAGATGGAGGTAAGTTGACAGATGCAAATGATGCAGATGCAAAGGCTCTAATAGACCAATATAGGGCAGAG
Organism: Prevotella histicola; assembly: GCF_055385135.1. NCBI lineage: Bacteria > Pseudomonadati > Bacteroidota > Bacteroidia > Bacteroidales > Prevotellaceae > Prevotella > Prevotella histicola. Next base: position 1,771,350 of record NZ_AP043793.1, read on the forward strand.
GCTTTGGTACTTCGTGCAATGGCAACCTTTGACCTCACACGTGTTTACGGTAAGACTTATACTGAAGACAATGGCGCTTCCTTAGGTGTGCCATTAGTGACCAAAACACTTGAAGCAACAGAGAAGCCGGGTCGTAGTACAGTTGCCGAATGTTATACACAGGTTATCAAAGACCTGAATGAAGCAATTAATTCTGGTAAGTTAGCAACTAGCCCTGAGGTCGGATACATGGGACTTTATGCCGCTAAGGCATTGCTTTCACGTGTCTATTTAACGAAGGGTGATTGGGCTGATGCTCTCTCTACAGCTGAAGATGTTATTAATAACTCTGGAAATACTCTTTGGGCAGCTGATGAATATGTAAATGCGTGGAAGAAAGATGATAAGAATCACTCAAAAGAGATGCTTTTCGAATTATCTATAACCAATTCTAACGATTGGAACGACCGTAATGGTATTGCATACCTGTATGCAGAGAATCGTCCGAGTGTTCCAGGTTATGGTGATGTTTGTGCCACGAAGAAGTTTGTAGAACTTCTTGCTGAGGACCCACAAGATGTGCGCGCTGATGTGTTCCTTGCCCCATCAGCTGATAAAAAACATGTGTTTAATGGTGCGAAAGTTTATCTTAATAAGATGCCGGCTGCAAATGGTGATGTACGTTATTCTAATGTACCTATTCTTCGTCTTTCAGAAGTTTATCTCAATGCAGCTGAGGCAGCTTTTAAATCAGGTAACACGACAAAGGCTGCACAGTATTTGAATGATATTATCAAGAATCGTACGAGCGATACTGCACAGCAGGTAACAGCGGCAAATATTACATTACAGCGCATTTTGTTGGAACGTCGTAAAGAACTTGTTGGTGAGGGACAGCGTTTCTTTGACGCTATGCGTAACAATGAGACTATTACCCGCTACACTAATGATGCTGATCGTGGTTGGCATGATATCCTAACAACTGAGGTGCGTAGTTATAACCGTGACTTCTTTAAGTCGCTAGCTGCCATCCCTAGTAGAGAGACAGATGCTAATCCTAATCTTAAAAAACAACAGAATCCAGGGTATAGTAATTAAGACCTTTATGTCCAAAGAGGATATATTAGATGCACATTTTATTTAATGTGTTTAATTTGTAAGTACTAAAATCCTCTCAAGGATGAAGAAATGGCCATTTCAAGATCAAATAATAGATTTTGAAATGGCTTTTTCTTTTATTAATAACCCAGTTTTAACTTTCCTGTCACTAGTGTCACTCACTTTACGCCTATAACTTCTTTATAATAAAACACTTGTAGGAAGTGTTAAAAGTGACAGTAACATAATTTAAAAATGATATAGGGGTTATAGGGATGTATTTTCTTTTGTTGATCTTAACAAGGTTATCTTGTATTGAAGTATAGTTGGAATTTGTAACTATAGATAATTCCTTGACATATTATAGATAATTCTTGTTGTCATAATGTAAGCTATGTCTTTTCATAAAAGCTCTTTGTTTAAAATCTAACTATCAATCTGTTATATTGTGTATAACTTACAATATTAAATTTTTCGATGTTATTTTTAGCTTATGTTGTGTGTTTGGTGTGGTAAAACCTTACACTTTTAGTATTGTTATTCGTAATTAATGTTAAAATATTAAACTTATGTTTATTTTTACTTGTTAGTTAAGAAAAACAATATTAGATTTGTAGCCGATCGAAAATACTCACTGACTATTACCATGTAATTCGCAATGCCATAAATACATATTGCCTAAACTTCAAAAGAATTATATTAATTGTTAACAAAAAGTTGATTTTATGAAAAGAAGACTAATTATGTTTTTTGCTGGTTTTTTCCTATGCTTAGGAACTGCACTGGCGCAAACTGAGATTAGCGGAACTGTTGTCTCTTCTGAAGATGGACAGCCTGTCATTGGTGCGTCTATCTTAGTTGTGGGAACACAGAACGGTACTGCAACTGACATTGATGGACATTTCTCATTGTCCGCAAAGTCTGGTTCGAAGATTACAGTTTCCTACATCGGTATGAAAACACAGACGCTGACAGGTAAAGCAAAGATGAAAATTGCGCTTGATCCTGACGGTAAAGTTATGGATGAGGTGATGGTTGTTGCTTTCGGAACACAGTCGAAAGCTTCATTTGCTGGTTCTGCAGCAGTTGTCAACTCTGGTGACCTAAAGAAAAAGATTACTACTAACGTTGCAGATGCTCTTGTAGGTTCTGTTCCAGGTTTGCAAATGACGGGTAGCTCTGGTGCTCCTGGTGCTGACAATGCAAGTATCCATATTCGTGGTATTGCTTCTCTCTATGCTTCAACGACTCCATTGATTATCGTGGATGGTGCTCCTTATCCAGCTTCTTTGAGTAATATCCCACAGGATGATATTGAAAGTGTAACGGTTTTGAAGGATGCTTCATCTGCAGCTCTCTATGGTGCACGTGGTGCAGCTGGTGTTATTCTTATTACAACGAAGAAAGGTAAAGGCAAAGCAACTATTAATGTTGAGTCAAAATGGGGTGTTACAAGCCGTAGTATCCAAGATTATGACGTGTTTACTGATCCAGGAGAGTATATGGAAGCTTACTATAAGCAGTTCTATAACTATGCTTTCTATAAGAAAGGTATGACACGCGAGCAGGCAAATCAGTGGGCTAATGATAATTTTATCACCAACTCCAACTTTGGTTTACAATATAATCCTTATACGATTCCTATAGGTGAAAACCTCATCGGTCTTGATGGCAAGCTGAATCCGAAGGCTACATTGGGCCGTATGTACGAGTATAATGGAAAGAAATTCTATATTCTTCCTGATAATTGGAAAGATGCTGCTTATCGTCATGGCTTCCGTCAGGAGTATAATGTTAACATAAGTGGTGGTGACTCTAAGATTAGTTACTATTCAAGTATTGGTTATTTGAAGGAGAAAGGTGTGCTTGAGAACTCTGGTTATGAGCGTTTCACAGCTCGTTTGAAAGCTGATTATCAGGCAACAGACTGGTTGCATCTATTAGCAAATGCCAGCTATGTTCATGCTGATCGTGAATCAAATCCAAACTTGAGTAATACGAATTCAAATGCTAGTAACCTCGGTTATTTCACACAGTATATCTCTCCTATCTATCCAATCTATGTGCGTACGATTGATGCAAACGGTAATCCAGTCATTGCAACAGATAGATTCGGACATCCACAGTATGACTTCGGTGTACCTGCAACAAACTTCCAGGGCTTGAATGGTCGCCCATTTAGTCAGACTGGTAACCCTCTGGGTTCTAATAGGTATAATAAGGTGAATGATATCCTTGATCAGTTACAGGGACAATTGAACTTTGATGTTACATTTACACCATGGTTGAAGTTTAATTCAACGAACTCTATTACACTTATTCTGAGCCGTTTCTCTCATTATGAGAATCCATTTATTGGTAATGCTGCTGCAACAAATGGTAGTATTGACAAGTATACGGATGTTAGTTATCGTTGGAACTACGTACAGACATTGAATGCTCATAAGGTATTTGGATTGCACGATGTACAGCTGATGGTTGGTCATGAGTGGTATAAGATGAATAAAAACTTCCTCGAAGCATTGGCACGTGGTGGTTTCTCTCCTGCTATTCAGGAGATCAATGCCTTCGCTGACCGTTATAATAGCTATTCATATCAGCGGAATTACAACGTAGAAGGTTACTTTGCAAACTTCCTTTATAACTTCGATCAGAAATATTTTGCACAGGCATCTTATCGTCGTGATGCTTCCAGCCGTTTTGCTAAGAAGAACCGTTGGGGTGACTTCTGGAGTATTGGTGGTGCATGGATTATTAGTAAAGAGAAGTTCTTCCAGAATCTAAATACAAAGTGGGTTGATAATTTGAAGCTGAAAGCATCTATTGGTCAGCAAGGTAATGATGGTATTCCAAACTTCAACTATATCGACATGTACACGCTTGTACGTGGCGGACAGTCAATGTTGCCTTCTTTCTCTGGTATTGGTAACCCTAAGATTACATGGGAAACAACAACCAACTTCAACCTTGGTCTTGAGTTCAACCTCTTCCAGAACCGTTTGAATGGTGAGTTCAACTTCTATAATAAGAAGACAACGGATATGCTCTTCTGGCTTAGTGTTCCAGAGAGTATGGGTGTTCGTGGTTACTATGGTAACCTTGGTGATATCCGTAATACTGGTGTTGAGTTCACATTAAATGGTGATATCATTCGTACAAAGAATATTGTTTGGAGTGCATCTGCTAATATCTCACATAACAGAGCAAAGGCTTTGAAGCTTGACCCTGTAAAGACCGCACAGTATGGTGGCTTCTCTCAAGCTGATGTAAATGCAGGATTCAACGTTCCTATGTGGTATGCTGAGGGACAGCCATTGTATAATGCCATGTTGGCTGATTATGCTGGTGTGAACGATAAGGGATTGCCACAGTATTGGGTTGATGAAGACATATATAATGATTATAAGGCAGGAAAGATGTCTGTTAGTAGTAAACCTGGTACAAAACATTCGTTCTTAACAACTGATTGGCGTGAGGCTACTAAGTATACACACCAGATGTTGCCTGTAGCAAATGGTGGTTTCACAACATCTTTACGTGTATATGACTTTGATGTCAACCTGATTTTTGATTATCAGATTGGTGGTAAGATTTATGACTTTGGTTATGCTGGCTTGATGGGCAACGTAACAACGAAGAGCGAAGGCTATAATCTGTCAAAAGATATCCTGAAGGCATGGACACCTGATAATACTTCAAGTGATATACCACGCTTTATGTATACTGATCAGGATATGACAGCGCAGTCTACTCGTTTCCTTACAAGTGCAAGGTATCTTAACTTCCAGTCGTTTACTGTTGGTTACAGCGTTCCTGCAAAGATAGCTCGGGCTTTGATGTTGAGTAAGATTCGCATCTATGTACAAGGTCAGAACCTCTGCTTCTGGTCAGCTCGTAAGGGTCTTGATCCACGTTATAGCTTCCAGGGAACGTCTCATGCAGGTATCAACGCTTATGCACCTGTACGCACGATTATGGGTGGTTTGCAGTTGTCTTTCTAATGAGATGATTCGCACATCGTTATTAATAACAATAAAATGAAAAGACAATGAAAAAGATATTTTCAGCAATTATCCTCGCAGCAATAGGCACTTCGATGCTTACAGGTTGTATTGAGGAAGTTGAACCACTGGGTGGTGAAGCTACCCTTGATCAAGTGGCAGAAGCTCCAAATGCCTTTGACAATATGGTGAGTGGTCTTACTACAGGACTTAGTGGTAAGAGAGATTATAGTCCAGGTAATAACCAGAATGTTTGGGATTATGGTTACACAAGTTTCTTCTTGACACGTGATGTAGAGGGACAAGACGTTATTGCAACGGGTAGTAACAACCATTATCAGGTTTGGTATCAGAATGTAAAGTACCTATCAGCTGGTTATGCGGTTTCGCAATTCCCATGGACAGTATATAAGTGGATTACCAACTGTAATAATGTTATAAAGAATGCGGGCGCTAATAATTATGCAGAGCCCCCAGCAGACAAGAAAGTGGGTACAGGTATTGCTTATGCAATGCGTGCTATGTTCTATCTCGACCTTGTTCGCATGTATGCTTCTAAGCCTTATATAGTCGATCATAATGCTTTAACTACGATTAAAGCTGATGAAAACCGTACTATTGAGGAAGCAATCCATCAAGAACGTATGAAATGGGATGAGGCCTTCGAGTTTATCTTAAAGGATCTTGATGCTGCAGAACAGTATCTTGCTACTTATAATCGTACTGATAAGTATGTGCCAGACCTGAGTGTTGTCTATGGTTTGAAAGCACGTACCTATCTTGAGAAGCAAGATTGGGTGAATGCAGAGAAGTATGCTAAGCTTGCACAACAAGGTTATACAATGATGAGCGAGACTGACTATCTGAGCCGTGATAATGGATTTAACACTCCTAATAGCTCATGGATGTTTGCAACGAAGTTTGTTTCCAGTGATATTAACATCTCTGATAACGACGGTGACTGCTCTTGGGGTTCTGTGATGTTGCCAGAGAACGGCTTCGGCGGTGGTTATGCTTCTAACTATGGAGGTGTGAATGTTATCGATCACCATCTCTATACAACGATCCCAGTAACCGACTTCCGTAAGAAATGTTGGTTGACTTTCGATCTTGACGGTATGTCAAAGGCTGATGCTGTAACGAAGTTAGCAGAGTATACGAACTATCCTGAGCGTGTGTATGAGAGTGGTAAAGCAAATGGTTATGGCTTAAACGGTATGTGTTTCAAGTTCCGTAATGCCGCAGGAAAGGCTGATGTCAAGTATGAAGCCTGGTGTGTGTCAGTGCCATTGATGCGTGTTGAGGAGATGAAGCTCATTGAAATAGAGGCTGCAGGTATGCAGGATGAGGCTCGTGGTAAGCAGTTGTTAATAGACTTTGCTAAGACACGTGATCCGAATTTCACCTATGGTCAGCACAATGATGCTTACTATAATAATTCAACTTCTGCTTTCCAGAATGAGGTATGGTGGCAACGCCGTGTAGAATTGTGGGGAGAAGGTTTCTCAACATTTGATATCAAACGTCTCAATAAGGGTATTATTCGCAGCTATGCTGGAACGAATCATACTGAAAATGCTCGTTGGAACGTGGAAGAAATCCCTAGTTGGATGGTATGGACCTTCACTGATACGGAGTCTTCTTACAATGGTGGTATGACTCAGAACCCTGATCCAAAGCAACCAACAGGTGACTCTGCCCCATTCGTATTTCAATAATAGTTAAATCAATAATGTAAAATGAATATGAAGAAATATATTAAAAGCTTGCTGATGCTCGTCCTTGCAGCTATGGCTCTCACGGGTTGTAGGGAGGAGGTCGGTACAGATCCAGGTAATGACGGTACTCCTATAGCTACAGTGTATCAATATACTGCAGGTGCAGGATACAACTCTGATAATGATTGTCTCTTTCGTGTAGCAACCAATGCAGCTGTGGGGGAGGTCTATTATCTAGCAGAATTGAAGACAGAAAAGGAAGCTCGTAACATGACAGCAGATGCTTATGCAGAGTATGTTGTTGCTCATGGTACGAAGGTTGACGTGAAGGCATCTGACTATAAGGATGTGTATGTTACTAATTTGCACGGACTTTATGCCGTAACAGTTGTAGCTGTAAAAGGTGGAACGAAGACTTCTCAAAGCATAGAGTTTGCTGGACTTGATTACAAGCCTTATGGTACGGGTGTTTATCATTCCGATATGTTCGGTGATCTTGGTACTGTTAACGTTGAATATTCCGAAGTCGGCAGTCGCTATCGTATTAAGGATGTGTGGGGAGTAGACCATGGTTTTGCTTTCAGTATTAATGGAACGAAGGTTACAGTCTATCCTCAAACCATCGTAACGGGTCGTGAACATCCTCGATATGGTATGATTTCAGCTAATGACCAGAGTGGTAGTACCTACGATGAGGCTACTAAAACCGTCACATTCAACTTCCTGTTTAGTGTTTCAGCAGGCTCTTTTGGTGTGAAGGCTGAGACTTTACAACTGAATAATTAATCTGATTATCATGTAAATATGGGCGGTTCCCTTTGTAGGGAGCCGCTTTTTTGTGCTATAACTAACTATGGGCTTATTTATAATAAAGGTATAGTTGGGCAAAAGTTATTTGTCCTGTTCATCTTCTCTACTATGTATTGGATTTAGTTGACAGCTTTAGTTTTTAAATTAAATACTGTTTGACAATTAATTTGTTTAAATTCAATATTGGTTAACACACTATTCTCTTAAGTCAAAGTGTTGTTGTCATTAGTTTTTTCAAAGCTTTTTATTCATAAGAACTGAAGAAGACGGATAAAACAAGGGTGAGTTTAGCGACTAGTAAGATTAATAAACAAGCTCGAAATCTGTGAAAACCCCTTGAAAATATGGCGTTTTTGTCGTTAGAAACAGATGTAGTATTAGTCTTCCTACTTCTTTTGATACGTTAATAAATATAAAAATTTAGGGTGCTTTGGTAGGTTGAGTTTGTGTATTTAGCAGAAGTGCATTAAATTTGTGGACATAGATTAGTCAGCCTTTCGGCGTGGTATAAGATTATTTCGGGATATAAATAAAGAATAGAGTATAATTAAATAATTTATTAACCGAAGTGGAGTATTTATGAAGGAAAGACTAATTGTGTTTTTGGCAGCAATGTTCCTAAGTTTAGGAACGGCGTTTGCACAAACAAGTATTAACGGTATAGTAGTATCTTCGGAGGATGGGCAACCAGTCATTGGTGCATCCATCGTTGTAGCTGGTACCCAGAATGGTACTGTTACTGATGTCGATGGTAATTTTACACTGTCAACATCAGTAGGATCAAAGTTGGTTGTTTCATACGTTGGTATGAACACAAAGACTGTTACGGCAACTGCCCATATGAAAATTACGTTGGACCCTGATAACAAGAACCTTGATGAAGTCGTTGTTGTCGCTTATGGTACAGCTAAACGACAGTCAATTACTGGTTCTGTAGCAGTGGTTGATTCGAAGAAAATCTCTGATCGTATCAGTACGTCAGTGACTGGTGCTTTGGAGGGAGCAGCGCCTGGTGTACAGGTTAACAATACGTATGGTGAGCCTGGACAAGCTCCAAAGATTCACATACGTGGTGTAGGAACGTTGGTAAGTGGTGCTGATCAGCCTCTGTATATTGTTGATGGTACGGCATACTCTGGCAATATTGCTGAGTTGAACCCTAACGATATAGAGTCAGTGTCTATCTTAAAGGATGCTTCTTCTGCTGCTCTCTATGGTAACAGAGCAGCAAATGGTGTTGTTCTTATTACTACTAAGAAGGCCAAGTATGCTTCTAAGCCTATTATTACATTGAAGGTTGACCAAGGATTCTATAGACGTGGTATCCCCGAGTATGACCGTTTAGGACCTGATGAGTGGATGGAAGCATCATGGATGGCTTATAAGAATTATGCTTTGTCTAATAAAGCTTTGCGTATTACTAGTGAGGCAGATGCCGCAGCATATGCAACCAAGAACCTTTTGAAGAAGAAATGGAATATCTATGATGGTCCTGAAGATGCGCTCTTTGATGCTAATGGCAAGCTGATAGCCCACATGCGTCCTGAATATACTGATCTTGACTGGCAGAAACCTATTGAACGTACAGGTCATCGACAGGAGTATAATGTCTCTGCTGCTGTTTCTAGCGATAAGTTCAATGTCTATTCTTCTGCAGGATACCTGAATGAGCATGGTTATATCATTAATTCTGGCTATGAAAGATTCACTGGTCGTATTAATACTACTTATAATGCAAACAAGTGGCTGGAGTTAGGTATGAACCTTTCTGGTACTTCTGCCATCCAGAACTATAATAGTAATGCTTCTGGTTCTATGTATGGTAATCCTTTCTATGTAACCCGTTACATGGCACCAATCTATCCTTATTATCTCCATAATGCAGATGGTTCTTACGTCTTGGACGCAGATGGGAATCCACAATTTGATGTTACCTCTCAGTACCTGTCGAACCGTAATATAGCTTATGAGCTACGACATGATAATGACAAGAACCGTAGAAATGTACTTGATGGTCTGATTTATGGAAAGATCACATTGCCTTACGGCTTCTCTTTCTTGGGTAAGGTGAGCATGAAGCATGCTAACTCTAATAAACAGTCCTATGATAACCCTAATATCGGTGATGGTGCTGGTAACAATGGACGTTTGAAGGCGAGAATTTCTCAGTTCAATTCCTATACAGGACAGGAACTTTTGACATGGGAACATGAATTTGGAGATCATCATATTGATGTACTTCTCGGTCACGAGAACTATAGCTGGAAGGTTAGATATTCAAGTCTGATGAATACAGATGCCGCAATTGACGGTCTGTTAGTGCTGAATAACTTCGTTCAGAATGCAACTACTGGTGGTTATAATGAGGATTATAGAACAGAGTCTTATCTCGGACGTGCTCGTTATAATTATGCTGATAAGTACTTTGTTGACTTCTCTTATCGTCGTGATGGCTCTTCTAAGTTCCATAAGGATAAGCGTTGGGGTAACTTCTTCTCCTTTGGTTTGAACTGGAATATTAAGAAAGAAGAGTTCATGAAGAAAGTAAAATGGGTTGATGCTCTGCGTGCTCGTGCTTCATATGGTGAAGTTGGAAATGATGCAGCAGTAGACTATTATGGCTATCAGGGACTTTATTATATCAAGAAGAATGCTGGAGAACCAGCCTTGATACGTCAGAAGTTGGCGGCTGATAACCTCAGATGGGAGACAACCCAGACCTTTGACCTCGGCGTTGAAGGTACAGTCTTTAATCGTGTGAACTTCAGTATCGGTTATTTTGATAAGCGTTCAAAGGACTTGTTGTTCCAGGTTCGCTTCCCATTGTCAGCTGGTTCTTTCTATGGAGATGCCCTAACAAACCTCAGTCAGTATCAGAATATTGGTACAATCTCTAACCGTGGTTTCGAGTTTATGGTGAACGGAGATGTTGTTCGTTCGAAAGATTGGACGTGGAACTTAGCATTTGATGCTACAACATTGAACAATAAAGTAATCAAATTACCTGGTAGAAAGGATATTCTTCATGGTCAACAGAATTATTCTGAAGGACATTCTGCCTATGAATGGTACACTTATCACTTTGCTGGTGTAGATCAGATGACGGGTCAGTCACTCTATGATATTGATATGGATAAGGCTACTTCGGCTCGCGCTGCAGGTGCTGTTGTTGATATCAATGGTAAGGAATATGTTACTACAACGACCTATGCACGTCGTGTATGGGCTGGTACAGCACTGCCATCTGTCTATGGCTCATTCGGTTCTAACCTGCGTTGGAAGGATTTAAGTCTTAATATCTTGATGACTTACAGCCTTGGTGGAAAGACGATGGATGGTCCTTATCAGTCATTGATGAGTGCTGGTTCTGCTACATCTGCCAGTGCTTTGCACAAGGATGCACTGTCTTCATGGAAGGGAGTGCCTGCTGGTATGACAGCAACATCACCTGATCGCATTGATCCGAATGGTATTCCAGCACTTAATTACTCTCAGAGTAATGACAATAATGCTGCTAGTGACCGTTGGTTAACAAGCTCTTCTTACCTTGTTATGAAGAATATCGTGCTTTCTTATCGCCTCCCTAAGGCTTGGGTAGATAAGTGTGGACTGGGTGGCGTCTCCCTGAAAGCAGGTGTAGAGAACCTCTTTACCGTTACATCACGTAAGGGATTGAACCCACAATATAGCTTCAGTGGTAGTAGCAATGATACATATGTTACTGCTCGGGTATTCAACTTTGGAGTCACAGTTAATCTCTAATATTTACATGAACCTAAATAAAAGATATAATATGAAATATCCAATTAACAAACTCACGATAGGTCTTTTGTCTGTAGCATCAATGATGGTGGTCTCTTGTACGGATGGGTATCTTGATACAGCACCATCTGAATCAATTAGTCCACAGGCTGCATATGCGACGACAAACAATGCACGTAGTACCTTGAATGGTATTGCAAAGGTGATGAGTGTACAGCAAGGACAGTATGGACAGGGCTTCGCTGGCGAGAATGCCATCATCCGTTATTATGAGAACATACCAAGTCAGAATTACAATTATAACTACTATGCACCAGGTCTCTCACCCCTTCATAATCAGGAATGGCATGATCGTGCAACGACAAAGTACGACTCTTATGCCTGGGCATATTACTATCAGATTATTACAAACGCCAATGCTTTTATCTTAAACATTGATGAAGCAAAAGGTCCAGAGGCTGATAAAAAGTTCTTAAAGGCATCAGCGCTCACCTTCCGTGCCTATGCTTATGAGAAACTTGTTCATTATTTCTGTTATCGTTGGCAAGATAGTAACAATGGTTCAACGCGAGGTTTACCTATACGTCTTGACTTATCAACAGGTGAACTGAAAGCTTCTACTCTTGCAGAAGTCTATCAACAGATATATAAAGACTGTGAGGAAGCTATTCAACTCTTTACAGAGAGTGGTCAGACACGTGATGCTTCTCGTTGCTGGATAGCCGATGTGAACACGGCTCATGCCGTTTATGCACGTGCAGCATTGACCCGTCAGGATTATGCAACAGCGTTAGCACAGGCGAAATTGGCTGAAGTGAATCGTCCTCTTATGAACAGAAGTGAATATGCAGGCGGCTTCTATAAGCCAACAAAGGAGTGGATCTTTGGTAGTTATGGTGGTGACACAGAGCAGTTATGGTACTGGGCTTTTGGTGCATCAGATGCTTGTAATGGTAATAATGCAACTAAGAAGTCTACTGGAGCAGGTACAATTGGTCATGAATTGATTAATCGTATTCCGAATGATGACGCTCGTAAGGAGCTCTTTATCACTCAAGATAAGTTCACTAGTATTGATATTACTGATAACAAACAGGTTGATCAGGAGAATGGTATCATTGGTTTAGGTAATAAGAACGTGCTTGAAGAGGCTAAAGCTATTGTTAAGGCTCATCAGCTTCCAGGTCTTCCAGCTGCTTATGCTTCAAAGGTTATCTATTTGGATGGGCATATGAAGTTCTGGGTAACCACCCTTCCAGGTGTTAGTTATGTTCCTTTCATACGTTCCAGCGAGATGGTTCTCATAGAAGCTGAGGCTAATTACTTCCTTGGAAACACTGCTGATGCACAGGCTGCATTGGTTCGTTTAAATGCTTCTACTGACCGTACACCAGGTTATACATGTACTAAGACTGGTCAGGATCTCTTTGATGAGATTAAGGATTATCGTGAAGTAGAGCTCTGGGGAGAAGGTTTTGCATGGAGCGACTACAAGCGTTGGAACATACCTGTGGTACGTCACTCCTTTGCTGAAGGTGGTAATGCACACCCAACAGTATCACTTACGATCCCAGCTGATGCTGGTAACAAGTGGACTTGGGTATATCCTCAGGATGAAATTGATTACAATGACCTTGTGAAAGAGTAATATTCTTTTGACAAGATCTCCCATGTGATAATACTGTTCTTACTCCATTAAGGATGTAAGGATCAATGAATAAAAGGCGGATAAGGGACTTTCTCTTATCCGTCTTTTGTTGTTTTATTAACAAAAAGGTTGACCTTGAATTAATAAAAGTACCACTTCTACCGTTATATCTACAGTATATAATGCCTTAATTATGAGATTTGATAAACTCAAGAAGCAGTTAGAACTGTTGATTCTCTTGTCCGATTCGTCTAGTTATACGGTAAATGAGCTGTGTGAGAAAATGGATTTGTCACGTCGTAACTTCTATTACTTGCTTGATTTCCTCAAGCAAGCAGGCTTTATCATCTTTAAGAATGAAGGCTGTTACCATATTGACAGGCGTTCACCATTCTTTATTGACCTGTTACAAGCGGTACAATTCTCCGAAGCAGAGGTGAAGACAATCTACAGTCTGCTGCAGATGATAGGCAAAGATAGTGATACTGCTAATCAATTAAGGAAGAAGTTGGAGAATGCTTATGACTTTTCTGTGGTTGCTAATTCACCCATTCGCAAGCAGATGGAGAGTAATCTGAAAGTCTTGAAGCGTGCTATGGAACGTAAGAAAATGGTCCGTCTCATAGGCTACTCTAGTCCTAATAGCTGTTCAGTACGTGATCGTATTGTTGAACCATTCCTACTCTTGAATGATAATCAGGATGTTCGCTGCCATGAGTTACTTACTCATACGAATAAAACATTCAAGGTTTCACGCATGGAAGATATTGAAGAGCTAGATACTTCATGGCTACATGAAGATAAACACAGGCAGGTCTTCACTGATATCTTTATGTTCAGTGGGGAGGAACGACATCACGTGAGGCTGCATTTAGGTCTGTTATCTCGCAATCTTTTCATAGAAGAATTTCCTCAAGGGACCAAGTATATAACGCCAGATGGGGATGGAAAGTGGATACTTGACATAGATGTCTGCGACTATCGTGGACTTGGTAGGTTCGTTTTGGGACTTTTCAGGGACATCGACATTGTGGAAGGAGATGATTTTAGGGCATATATGCGGAAGGAGATAGATGCCTTGGCAGAGAAGAATGTATAAAGTATATATACGGATTTGTAAACTTGAGAGCCTCTCGGGTGGCTCTTTTATAAGCTGAAAAAGCACCATTGGCATTCCCAGTGGTGCTTTTTCCGTATGTCATGACATATTATTGTCTGATAATTATTCCCTGTATTAGGAATTCGTCTATGTCTTATTGCAAAGCTTTAGGTGGTGGAAAATAACATATTTTTCTCCTTTCTACCGTTGTGTTGTAGTCCATCACCACTGGTGTCGCTACTCATCGCCTGTTGAGTTGTTGGTAAACACCAAGCGTTTTTCATATTCAACACCATCGCAAGGCATGTCTGTTATGTGCATAATGTACAATTAGAAAAGCTCTGAAACACAAACAAATACTCTGCATTAGTTGATACAGAGGTTCTAATTTGATATATAATGAAGTGTCCTTTACCTGAAAGCAGACTACCAATAATCTGTGTTTTGTTTGCGTTTTAGCGGACGGTAACAGTTGAGAAACCATTTCCTGGAGTAGCTTGCTTGCTTAACTGTTTTGCAGCAAACTCTCCCATCATCTTATAACCATCAGGATTCGGATGTAACCAGTCGCCACTCTGCCATTCCTTTCGCAATTGTTCAGGCTCTGAAGGGTCACGCATCAAGGCATCGAAGTCAATGAAACCGTCTATCTCCTTTGTAGTTCTGATCCAGTCATTGACAACTTTTCTTGCTTTTTCACGTTCCTCTGTGAAGTAGCTTTTACATCCACGGAATGGTGTTATGGTGCCCATATACACCTTCAGACCGCGTGCTTTAGCTTTGGAAATCATCACATGATAAGCTTCAATCAGCTGTCGGGATGTCTCGTCTGGAGCCTTTGAAGTACCGATATCGTTGATTGCTTCAAAGATAATCACGGCACGTAGCCCGCGTTGTTCAAGGATATCACGATCGAAACGTATGCGTCCCGGCTCCCCAAGGCCGACAGAAAGTATGCGATTGTTACCTATTCCAAGGTTCAATACTCCCGTCCAGTCTTTCTTTGCTGGATCTTTCTCTGGGTTTGCGTTCATGATCTCCGACATGAAGTCAGGCCATCGGTTTTGCGCATTGGTTGTGCTTCCCTTCCCATCTGTGATGCTATTACCAAGGATTGCTATGCTTGAAGCCGTTGGGTCATACACGTCAATGCCAGAGATGTTAAACCAATGATCTTCCTTAAAGGCTTTTGAAAAGTTCGTATTGGGAGTGCTTATACCTCGTAGTATATATGATGTAGTACGCGAGCCCATGTGAACCGTAGGTTCCTTTGGCGCTTTCCGATAGTTGATGGTTATGGCAATACGGCTTAAAGGAGCGAGATTAAACTTCAAAGCATCTGAGAATACAGCTTTTCCTGCTGCTATCGTCACCCCATGTCTCTTGCCGAATTGCAGGTAACGGGCTGTCTCTTTACGTATCTCTGCACTTTCTTGTGCTTCTGCAATATATACGCTTGTAATCTCAACAGGCTCTGATGACATCTCATTACTGAGTCGGAGTCGGATGACATCACCCCCGATACTGACCTTTACTACCTGTCTTACGGAACGATTAGTCATCTGATTGTTGTAGGGCATGAAGCTCTTGTCAACAGTCTGTGGTGCACAAGCCCATGTTCCAACCCAACGTTGTGCATGGAGAGTTAGGGTTATGAGCGTAAATAAAACGAATAAAATCTTACGTGGTTGCATTATCCTGAATATATAATTTGTTGTTGATTCTTATGTTTATGTGTTGGCAAAGGTAGCCATTTTCTTCTTCATTCTACTCTTTATCGACCTTATTGCCTGACCAGTACAGCAGAAAGCAGTAGCTTTCTCTTCGTC
This sequence comes from Prevotella histicola, assembly GCF_055385135.1. Taxonomy (NCBI): domain Bacteria; kingdom Pseudomonadati; phylum Bacteroidota; class Bacteroidia; order Bacteroidales; family Prevotellaceae; genus Prevotella; species Prevotella histicola. Next base: position 1,787,294 of record NZ_AP043793.1, read on the forward strand.
CGTCATACCGTTATGCTCCATGATATAATAGAAAGTTTCCTTAGGAGTAAAGGCATAACGAGGGTTGTTAAGAATGTAAGCAAGGTCATAATCAAAGTTAGGCATAATCATGCAAACGGCTTGTTGCTCCCGTTTGCCCATCTGTGAGATGTTCCCACCTTTGAGAATTGTGTACAAAGCATCTATTCCTAACTTTGTTTGTTCTATTGAAACAGACGTTTCTGTTTCTCTGTTGTGGGTTGGAATCTTCTTTTCTAGTTGCTCCAGTTCATTGAGTTTACTGTCAATCTCAGCCTTCATCTCATCAATTGTGGCATCTTTCCTTTGTAGGGTCATCTGAATATTCTGCTCCGTCTCCTCTTGTTGCTTGCGGTAATTCAGTAGTTGCTGGTGCATTCTGCGCCGAAACCATACGATAATTCCACCGGTAACCAGTATCAACAGAATCAGAAGATAGGCTATATAAAGCTGTAGTTGTAGGGCTTCCCTTTGTGCCATAGCCACCTCATAACGGTCCTGTATCTGTACAATCTCAATGTCTTTCTCTGGTGATACCGTCAAAACCTGATGCTTTTCTATTCGTGAACGTATGTTTTTGATGCTCTCTTCTTGGTCTTTTCGGATGCGAGGTTTGAATGATTCTGCTCGCTTCACATACTGTAAGGCAGAGTCACGCATCCCCATTTGGTTGAAAACGGAAGCTTTTCCAAGGAAAATATCTGACAGTCGGTGGCTCCGTTTACTGTCATTTGCATACTTTGCAGCGTGATTGAAGTAGTTGAGAGCCAACTTATAAGCCCCGTTCTGTGCGTTTAGTAGGGCAATATGGTAATAAGTTGTGAACTTCAGCGTGTCCGTATTGACATTGAAAAGGTGCTTTTCTGCTGCTTTCAGTTGATACATCGCATTGCGAGTATCGTGCCTTTGTGTGAAGAAAGATGCACTGTCAAGCCTCATCCGAGTAATCCCATCATCCGTTGCAGGATAGTTCGGAAGTTTTTTTTCGCTGCAGGATAGCAACGACAAAAGACCGACAAATGCTATAAATATTTTCTTCTTCATGCATGCAAAGGTATAGATTATTCACGATATAGCCAAATGGTGATCGTGTCAAAATGGTGTTTGATAGAATGATAAATAGCTGATAGCCAGTAATATGATAGTCGAGAGTGTGTCAAGAGTAAGTATCCTATTGCATTCCCTGTCGTTCTTACTTATCTTTGCATTGACGATTAGTTCCAATGATTGTCATCTGCATTTCATAAACCTGTGGCGGTGTGATTGTGTTTAAGCACCGGTACAGGTTTTATTTTGCTGTTTTGTAGTCTTCGAATATCTGTGATTACAAAACAGAAATGCGTGCTTTAGCGATATGATATCAATGTATTCGAAATCTTATGTGCCACACAGGATGAATCGTTTCCATATTATGGCATCATTTTACTGGTTGATTCTGTGCATTTGTTGGCACTTGATTGCGATATTGACATAAGTCACTAATTTCATCCTCTGTCCTTAAAGCCCAAAATTCCAATACCTTTATGCCATGGTTTTATACTTTTATCGTATCTTTGCAGATACGAAGATAATAGTAAATATATATAAGGAAAGAAACTATGGCAAAGAAAGCTTTATTGATGATCCTTGATGGATGGGGTAACGGAAAGCATGGTAAGGGAGATGTTATCTTCAACACTCCAACTCCATATCTTGATTATTTGAATGCAGTAAGTCCACACTCTCAGTTGCAGGCATCAGGCGAAGACGTTGGTCTTCCTGATGGTCAGATGGGTAATTCAGAGGTTGGTCACTTGAATATTGGTGCTGGTCGTATTGTTTATCAGGACTTAGTAAAGATAAATAAGGCTTGTCAGACAGGTGATATACTGAAGAATCCAGGCATTGTAGAGGCATATAGCTATGCACAGAAGAATGGTAAGAAGCTTCATTTGATGGGTCTTACCTCTACAGGTGGCGTTCACTCTTCATTGGATCACCTCTTCAAGCTCATCGAGATAGGTAAGGAATATAATCTAAAGGACGTTTATGTTCACTGTTTTATGGATGGTCGTGATACAGACCCACATAGTGGAGCAGGCTTTATAGCTGACATTCAGAAGGTATGTGACGCCAATGGTGCACATATCGCTTCTATTGTAGGTCGTTTCTATGCAATGGATCGCGACAAACGATGGAATCGTGTGAAGGAAGCATATGACCTTCTCGTTGAGGGTAAGGGTGTTCAGGCTACTGATATGGTGAAGGCTGTTGAGGATAGCTACGCTGCTGATGTCACAGATGAGTTCATCAAGCCAATCAACAACTCATCAGTTGACGGAACAATCCAGGAAGGTGACGTTGTCATCTTCATCAATTTCCGTAACGATCGTGCAAAGGAATTGACACAGGTGCTTACCCAACAGGATATGCCTGATGAGGGTATGCACACCGTTAAGGACCTGCAGTACTACTGTATGACTCCATATGACGCTAACTTCAAGGGTGTACACGTTCTCTTCCCTAAAGAGAATGTAATGGATACGTTGGGTGAATACCTCAGCCGACTTGGTAAACGCCAGCTTCATACAGCAGAGACTGAGAAGTATGCACACGTGACATTCTTCTTCAATGGCGGTCGGGAACAGCCTTATGAGGGCGAAGATCGTATCTTGGTAGCCTCTCCAAAGGTTGCAACCTACGACTTACAGCCAGAGATGAGTGCCTACATAGTGAAAGATAAGCTTGTTGGTGCAATCAACACACAGGAATATGACTTCATCGTTGTGAACTTTGCAAACGGTGATATGGTTGGTCATACAGGTGTTTATCACGCTATTGCAAAGGCTGTATGGGCTGTTGACCACTGTGTGAAGGATGTTGTTGAGGCTGCAAAGGCTAACGGTTATGAAGTAATCATCATCGCTGACCATGGTAATGCAGACAATGCAATCAATCCAGATGGTACACCTAACACTGCTCACTCACTGAATCCAGTTCCATTTATCTATGTTACTGACAACAATTCAGCAACTGTAAAGGATGGTCGTCTGGCTGATGTGGCTCCTTCTATCCTCCATATCATGGGCTTGGAGCAGCCTTCTGACATGACAGGTGAGAACTTGATTACCGATTAATCAAGTATAATTTAGACTAAAATAATAGAATCCCAAAAGCTATTTATGGCTTTTGGGATTCTTTTTTATTACCTTTGTTTCTGCAAAGATGTAATTTCTTTCGCGAGAAAAGTATTAATGTATAACTTAAAAGGTAAAAAGATTATGGACACACGTAAGATTGTATTATCATTAACAGCGATGATTGGATTCTGTTCTCTTAGTGTACAAGCACAGACAAACAATACTGGAAGGGTTCAGGATACAGTAAAACAGAGTATAGATACTTTGATTAATAAAGTTGGATCTGATGTAAAGCAAGCTGCAAAGACCACTGTTGACAAGGTTGGCACTGATGTTAATACTGTAAAATCAGGTGCTCAGCGTGCAGGAAGCATTGGTGAAGCAACGGCTGATGCTGGTTTTGAGAAAGTCGAAAAGGGCTTTGATAAAGCAAAGCAGACCGTTCAGAACGCCTATGGTAAGGGTAAAGCCAAAGTAAAAACTTGGGAAACAACAAGAAGAGTAAAGCGTGTTTCCAAGAAGTAGTATTATGGAAAACAAGGAGTAAATCCTCGTTTTAAAACAATTGAAGTCGTACCGAAAGGTACGGCTTTTTTTGTTTTTATCCGTTTAAAGTGCTCTGTTGATCTTCATCAGTATGTGGGTAAGGAACTAATCATATAATAGAAGAGAATCTATATTCACTTTGTTATATAAGAAACTGATTCTCCTTTTTTGTAATATAAATTCCTTGTTGGTTTTTAAAAGGGCGTCTTTCACGTTCTAAAAGATGCCCTTTTGCACTTCAAAAGGTGCCCTTTTACCGTGTAAAAGATGCCCTTTTGCAATGTGAAAGACGCCCTTTTGTAAGCCGCTTTGTAACTGATTGATAATTTGTAGGTTACAGAATTGACTCAAAGCCATTTTCTCTTGTCTTGTTCTTTATTACACTCTTTGAAGTGTAATATTATTTTACTGTAATCTATCTGTGTCTTTCTGCATCCTAAGGGTGCCTTTTCCGTGCGTTTTGATGGGCTTAGTTTGGAACTATGGGTTGGGTTATTTGAACTTTTAAGTGAATCATCTGCTTTGTAACTATATTGAGTATACGTAATGGTTGATAATTCATTTGGTAGTGACTTAAATCTTAATTAAACTAAAAGGAACGAATATTCAGTGCCTTTTGTGTCTTTTGAGATTTGACTTTCGCTATCTTTGTGCCTAGGAAAGATGATATTCTTTCGATGACATAGAATTTAATGTTTAATTTATTTAATAAGAAAAGATTATGGTATTACGTAAGATTGCATTGTCAGTAGCAGTAATGGCAGCCTTCACTTCACTTAGTGTACAGGCACAAACAACAAAGACAGAGAAGAAACATGAGACCCTGAAAGAGCGTATTGACACATTGGTTGATAAGGCCAAAGCTGATGTTAAGCATGCCGAAAAGGCAACCGCAGCAACGGTTAAGAAGGATGCTCGAAAGGTAAAAGCTGGTGTTAAGCATGCTGAGAAGGCAACTGCAGCAACAGTTAAGAAGGATGCTCAGAAGGTAAAAGCTGGCGTTAAGCATGCGGAAGCAGTTGGAAAGAAAGATCTACATGCTGGAGAAGCGAAAGTAGTGAAGGCTTATGACAATGTAAAACAGAAGGTAAGAAACACTTATCGTAAGGATAAAGCTAAGGTAAAGGCTTGGGAAAAAGCCAGAAAAGAGAGAAGACTCTGCAAGAAACAATGCAAGGCAAATCAGAAGTAAACCTTTATTTGAGACATATAAAGTCGTGCTGAAAGGCACGACTTTTTTGTTGTTATCAACCTTTTATTGTACTCTTCATGATTTAAAATGTTGGTTTTACCTTCATAGAATCTATTTAATTTCATGTTAAAAGAACCATAAGGTGTAGAGAACACGTAAGTTTGATAGTTACATGGGCATCTATTAGAGATTTGGATTAGGATAGTTAATAAGTTAAAAAAAACATATCTTTATACCTTATTTCTATGATTTAGTGTACTTTTCTTGTTATTTTTGTGCTCATAAGATTTCTTACTTGTAAGATAGAGTTGGTTTTAAGGTTTAATTTTTAATAAGTAAAATTATGAAGTTAAGTAAGATAGTATTGTTATTGACAGTAGTTTTTACGTTTGTTGCATGTGCAACACAAGCACAAGATAACCGTAGTTTTAACTATAATGCAATGTCAAAGGCACAGTTGCAGAACCGTATTAACAATGCAAAGGTAGAGTATAAGCATGCAAAGGCACGTACAGCGGATGCAAAAGCTTCTTTAAACTCTGCAGAGAAGGCATATAAACAGGCTAAAACAAGTTATCAAAATGCCCGAAAGAATGAGAAGGTGAAGAGGCAGGCACTAAAGGATGCGGAGAAAGCTATGAAGTATAAGAAGAAAATAAGAAAGTTAAGCGAGCAGTAATTGAGAACTTAAGATAAGATAAAGTCGTGCTGAAAGGCACGACTTTTTTGTTGTTATCAGAACTTTGTCGTACTTTTGCAATAAATAATTCCACTATGAGTGTAAAGATTGAACCATCATGGGAGCAACGGTTAGGTGCCGAGTTTGATAAACCTTACTTCCATCAGCTGTGCGAACAGGTAAGGCAGGAATATCAAAAGTTTCCTTGTTATCCTCCTGGAAGGTTGATATTCAATGCTTTCAACTTATGTCCTTTTGAAAAGGTCAAGGTTGTTATTATCGGTCAGGACCCTTATCATGAGCCTGGTCAGGCTATGGGACTTAGCTTCTCCGTACCAGATGGTGTGCAGATTCCACCATCTTTGGTAAACATATATAAGGAGATAGCAGACGATTTGGGTAAGCCTGTAAGTCGATCTGGCGACCTTACACGATGGGCAGAGCAAGGAGTTCTCCTGCTCAATGCTACGCTTACAGTTCGTGCACATGCTGCAAACAGTCATCAACGGTTAGGGTGGGGCACCTTCACAGATGCTGCTATCAAGGCTTTGAGTGATGGTCGTGAGAACTTAGTGTTTATGCTTTGGGGTGGATTTGCACGTAGTAAGAAGGCATTGATTGACCAACAACGGCATTGTGTGCTTGAGAGTGTGCATCCTTCACCACTATCAGCCAATCGTGGTGGGTGGTTCGGACAACATCAATTCTCGCGTTGTAATGCTTACTTAACGACGCATGGTATACAGCCTATTGAATGGTAAAAAGGTGATGTGTTGTTGGTTATGAAATAATTTAGCGAAAAGAAGATGGGAAACGTGTATGATCACATATTTATGGTGGGGAATGTTTTGGTCTCACCAGATATCCTGACGGTGAAATTCTGTTGTGATCTGGATAAGTGTCATGGGCAGTGTTGCATAGAAGGCGACGCTGGCGCGCCTGTGACTATGGATGAAACAATGGAGATAGAGAATGCCTTGGATACCGTCTGGAGTGATCTTTCAGCTTCAGCTCAGGCTGTTATTGATAAGCAAGGTGTTGCTTATACGGATGTGGAAGGTGACTTGGTAACGAGTATTGTTGGTGGTAAGGACTGTGTTTTCACGTGTTATGAGAATGGTTGTTGCCTATGTGCTTTGGAACGATCATACCGAAATGGCAAGACAGGGTTCGTTAAACCCATCTCATGTTCCTTATATCCGATTCGTGTAAAGGACTTTGGTAACGGCACATGTGGTATCAATTATCACCATTGGCGCATCTGTTCAGATGCAAGAAAAAAAGGAGAAGAACTGAATCTTCCCCTTTATAAATTCCTAAAAGAACCCCTTACACGTCGATTTGGTAAGGAATGGTATGATGAATTGTGTGAAGTCGCTGACCAGTTGATGGGTGACCAGACTGAAGAACAGTAGTTATCTGCATGTCAGCATGCTACTCCTACTATGAGTTATGAGCTCTTTTGATCATCCGTCTGTCAACTTCTTCTGAATTGAGTAGGACTCATTCCCACATGTTCTTTGAAGTATTTCCCCATGAAACTTTGATTGGCGAAATGCATTTCATCAGCAATTTGCTTGATACTTAGTGTACTGTTCTTCAACATTACGCATAATTCACGTGTTACATAGGAGTCAATCCAGTCGCTCGGTGTACGTTTGCTGATGCTGCGGATGGTCTCTGAAAGGTATTTTGATGTGATACAGAGTTGTTTAGCATACCAGCTTACGCGTCGTTCTGTATGGAAATTCTTCTCAACAGCTTGTATGAATTCTCTGAAAATGACCTCTGCACGTGTCTGTCCTTCGGTTTCTAATTGCTGGAAACGGTAGATGATGTTACTCATATCATAGATGAGAGCCTTCAGCATTGTCATCACTAATTCCCGTCGAAAGCGGTGATTGACATCTATTATCTTCTGTTTGATGTGTGCAATATCATTCTGTAGATCTTTGCTTTGTTGTGCATCAAGATGGAAAACAGGATGAGTACGTGCAAAAAGGAAAAGAGCTGACAGCTCATGAATACCGCTTACAGTGTTGTGAAAGAAGTCATAGGACATGATAAGGGCGATACCCTTACAGTCAGGTGATAGTAGATAATCGCCTACCACTTGTCCTTCACTGATGATGATAACGTCTCCTTCACTGACTTCATGTTGCTTTGTGTCAACGGTGTAGCGTGCTTTGCCACTGGTGCAAAGGGCGAGGAAGAGGCTCTTCATACGTGAAGAACTTGAAGGAAGAGGAACTTTGGCGATGTCCTCAAAGAGTATCAAGTCATTATCTATGTACTTTCCTTCAGGGTAAACATGCTTTGCATGTGCCACATTTACCTCTGCAAGCTTTATATTCTTGTTCATTATTTCTTCGTTTTTGCCTGCAAATATACGTATTTATTTCTTTTTTTCGTCCTTATTTTGTAGAAGAAAAGAACATTATAAGGCTCCATCAATGGCTCTGAAGAGCATTTCTTGTCCTTTCTTTAATCTCTTGACAGAGTCTGTTTTGCCGTTATAATGGAGGTTTATGGTTACATCTGCATCAGCTTTGATGTGTAAAGCGTATACTTGATGGTCGTACCATTGCATGTCAATAGTTAATCCTCCACGTGTCTTTAAACCCTTTATTTCGCCATCTTTCCATACATGAGGCAAGGCTGGAAGCAGATGAATGTAATAGACAGGTTTGTTGTTTACGATCTCTAAGGTGCTTTGTACCAGCATTTCACATACTCCTGCTGTGCCTCCAAAGTTCCCATCAATCTGGAAAGGAGGGTGGGCATCGAAGAGATTCGGATAGGTTCCGCCACGGTGAACGGCGTCAGGTCCATGGTATTCTTCTGGAGATACATAGCTGAGAAGTCTGTGATAAATTTCGTAAGCATGCTTTCCTTCCCCTAATCGCGCCCAAAGATTGATGCGCCAACCTGTGCTCCATCCTGTACTTTCATCTCCTTTTTGTATTAAAGTCTGCTTAGCAGCTTTTAAAAGACTTGAATCTTTAGTCTGAATAGCATGCCTTTGCAGGTGCATTCCTGGATAAAGTCCGATGAGATGAGACTGGTGTCGATGTTGAGGGTCATAGTCTTTCCAGTCATAATACCACTCATTGAGATCTCCTTCAGCACCAATGGTGTAGGGATGTAGTCTTTTTAAGGTGTTATTGAGTTGTTTATCAGGCTTTATGTTTAGTATTCTACGTGCTTGTTGGGTGTTTTCAAACAGCTCACGGATGATGGCTAAGTCGGCAGTTCCTCCGTAACAGGTAGTTCCATGGTAGCCTTTATCTGTGAGATATTCGTTTTCTGGGGTCGTACTTGGTGCTGTAATGAGTTCTCCTGGATGCTTAGGATTTTCTATTAACCATTGCTTGCAGAAGCGAGAAGCACCCTCCATAAGTGGATAGATTGTGCTTTTTAGCATCTGAAAGTCCTGTGTGTAGAGGTAATAATCCCAAAGAGTATTTACTAACCAGGCTCCACCGAGGTTCCAGTTTGCCCATTCCGGGCTCTCTTTTCCTTCTCCTACCGGGGCTGTCTTGCACCATATATCACTGTTATGGGACGCACACCATCCCTCATTCACCCCATAGAAATTGTGTGCAGTGTACTTTCCGTTTGCCGCTAAGCCTTTTAAAAAGCTGAAGAGAGGTTGTATAGTCTCACTGATATTGGTACTGTTTGCTGGCCAATAGTTCTCTTCTAAGTTGATGTTCATGGTGTAATTACCACGCCAAGGAGAGAAAAGATAGGGTGTCCAGAGCCCTTGTAGGTTAGCAGGAACACCTGGTGTGCGAGAGCAAGAGAGCAGAAGATAACGTCCAAATTGGAAGTATAAGGTCTCAAGATAGCGTTGTGCAGCTACTGATAGGGGTGTATGTGGTGTAGAATACTTCTTTAGTAATTCGTCGGTTGGTATGTTATTGTCGTACTTATCATGTCCTAAGTGAAGGTTCAGACGTTGGTATAGCCGTTGATAAGCATTGATATGGCGTTGTTTGAATTCGTTATATGTGAAGTTTTTCGTGTGCCATGCTGCGTCAATAGCATTGTTCATGTAATCCGCCCCATCATCGACTGGATGTTTGTTGAAGCCATTGAAGCTCGTAGCATTGACTATGTAGAGGGTTGCTTCGTCTGCATTTTCTACTGTAAGGGTGCTGTCTGTGTGGCTGTCTTGACCTTCCTTATGGGTTAAACGTACAATGGTGCAGGCATGGATGGTCTCGTTTTCCTTGCCAGTTGCATGTCCAATCATTGTCAATTGTTCGTCAGACGCCTTTGTTTTATGTGGTACTTGAGCCGTAAGACTTATCTTAAAGTTTACTTTTCCGGGCTTGTCTGCAGTGATACGTATGGCTATCAAGCTATCTGATTGGCTGACAAAATACTCTTTTTTATATGTTACGCCATCTTGTTGGTAGCTGACATGCGCCATAGCACTGTCTATATTAAGTTCTCTACGATAGTTTTGAATAGCTCCCGGAGTAAGGTTTATGAGGTTAAAGGTGGCTAATGGCTGGTAAGATGCTGACTGTTCACCTTGTACATAATGCTGTAAAGAGTCTGCAAGACGATAGTTTTCTGCGAAAAGCGCCTCTCTAATTCGTGGAATCCATACTGATTTTCCTGTTCCTTCATTGGGGTTGACGGGCTTTCCTGTCCAGTATGTTATATCATTTAGGTAGATAGTATCATTCTTAGTACCACCATATACGAGAGCACCGAGCTTCCCATTACCCATTGGTAAGCTCTCTTCGAAGAATTGTGCAGGGTGATCGTACCATAAAAGCATGGATTGTTGTTGTGCGTTTATGGTGGATGTAAGCCCTAAAAGGGTGACAAAAAGTAGAAATTGTTTCATTAGTTAGGTAAGAAAAGTTAGTGTATTAATTGTAGAAAGTTCCCCAAAAGGAATAAAAAATCCCCTCCTTGTTTCATGAGGAGGGGATCTTCTTTTTGATATCTTATTGTTATTTGTTTCTATGAAAATATGCTTTCCATCCACATTCTGCTCTATGCATCAATGTTAGCATAGGTTGCATTCTTCTCAATGAAGTCACGACGAGGCTCTACGTCATCACCCATAAGCATAGAGAAGATCTCATCTGCATCTGCAGCATTCTCTATAGTAACCTGCTTTAGAAGGCGAGTCTTAGGGTCCATAGTCGTTTCCCACAACTGTTCTGGGTTCATTTCACCAAGACCTTTATAGCGTTGTGTGTGGATTGTCTTGCCATCTTCCGTTCCATTTCCATACTTATCAAGGAAAGCTTGACGCTGTTGCTCAGTGTAACAGTATTCACTTACCTTCTTGAATGTACACTTATAGAGTGGTGGGGTAGCGATATAGAGGTGTCCTTGTTCGATAACCTTTGGCATATAACGATAGAAAAGTGTCATGATAAGTGTGTCGATGTGAGAACCATCGACGTCGGCATCGGTCATGATGATAATCTTGTCATAGCGCAGTTTATCAATATTAGCCTCAAATTCGCCCTCACTTTCTTCAACACCAAAGCGTACACCAATGGACTGAATAATGTTCATTACAGACTCAGCCTCGAACACACGGTGGCGTTGAACCTTCTCTACGTTTAGGATTTTACCACGAAGTGGGAGGATAGCTTGTGTGTAACGGTCACGACCTTGCTTGGCTGAACCACCTGCAGAGTCACCCTCCACAAGGAATATCTCACAGTCTTTCGGGTCTTTATTTGAACAATCGGCTAGCTTTCCAGGTAATCCTCCACCGCTCATGACGTTTTTACGCTGTACGCTTTCACGAGCTTTACGAGCTGCAACACGGGCTGTTGCTGCAAGAATGACCTTGTTACAGATCATTTTAGCCTCATTAGGATGCTCTTCTAAGTAGTCTGTCAGCGCTTCTCCTACAGCTTGTTGCACTGCACCAGATACCTCTGAGTTTCCTAATTTAGTCTTTGTCTGTCCCTCAAACTGTGGCTCTGCAACCTTAATAGAGATGACTGCAGTCAGTCCCTCACGGAAGTCTTCACCTGTAATCTCTATCTTTGCCTTTTCAATCTGCTTTGAAATCTGTGGGTCATTGTCAGCATAAGCCTTTAATGTACGGGTTAATGCTGCACGGAAACCTTGTAAGTGAGTACCTCCTTCAATAGTATTGATGTTGTTAACATAGGAGTGTATGTTCTCCGTATAGTCTGTATTATACATCACAGCAACCTCGATAGGGATACCTTGTTTCTCTGTTTTAAGATAGATAACATCATCAAATAGATGTTGACGATGGCGATCTACGTAACGGACGAACTCTTTTAGACCATCTTTAGCATGGAAAACCTCCGTGCGAGTCTTACCTGTCTCTGGGTCAGGACGTAGGTCTGTCAGAGTAATCTTTATACCTGCGTTGAGATAAGCCAGCTCTCTCATGCGTCGAGCGACGATGTCCCACTGGAATACCGTTGTGGTAAAGATGTCTCCATCAGGCCAGAATTGCTGGCGAGTACCCGTCTTGTCGGTTTCTCCGATGACCTTTACGGGATAGAGTGGCTTTCCTTTCTCGTATTCCTGTTGGTAAATCTTTCCATCACGGAATACTTGTGACTTCATATGTGTAGAGAGTGCGTTCACACAACTCACACCAACACCATGCAGACCACCGCTGACTTTGTACGAACCTTTGTCGAACTTACCACCTGCGTGGAGGACTGTCATGACGACTTCAAGAGCACTCTTGTGTAGTTTCTTGTGTTCATCAACAGGGATTCCACGACCGTCATCTTCAACAGTGATAGAGTTGTCCTCGTTGATGGTTACTTCAATATTCTTGCAATAGCCAGCCATCGCCTCGTCAATAGAGTTGTCGACGGTCTCGTTAATTAGATGATGAAGTCCCTTTTCACTAATATCGCCAATATACATGGCAGGACGCTTGCGCACTGCCTCCAAGCCTTCGAGGACCTGAATATTACTGGCGGAGTAGTTACTCTCGTTTTCTTGATTTTCTGCCATCTTTGTTAGATTGTTCTTTTGTTATGCAAAAATAGTGCAAACGAGGGCAAAGTAAAGCATACTTGTTTAATTTGCCTTATGCAATTTCTTTTATGCAAAGATACAATTTTTCCTTTAAATGTAGAAATAAATAGTTGTAAAAAATACTATTTGTGAAACCTATAACACGTAAAAAGCCACAGTCCGTGCGGACTGTGACTTTCTTATGTGTCTCAGCTATGACTGAATTGATTTCTTTTTTATCCCAGAGCTGCAACGTGTTTGCAGAGGGCAGACTTCAAGTTAGCTGCCTTATTCTGGTGGATGATGTTGGTTTTAGCCAACTTGTCCAACATCTTCTGTACGGTAGGATAGAGCTTTGTAGCTTCTTCCTTGTCCGTCATGTTGCGCAACTTGCGAACAGCGTTACGCATAGTTTTTGCATAATATCTGTTGTGTAACGTCTTGACTTTGTCCTGACGGATTCTTTTCAATGATGATTTGTGATTTGCCATCTTTGTTTTCTTCTTTTATTTTACTTGTAGTCCCTAGCAGAGTCGAACTGCTCTTTAGAGAATGAAAATCTCTCGTCCTAACCGATAGACGAAGGGACCGTGGTCAAATTGCGGGTGCAAAGGTACTCTATTTATTTTAATCTCCCAAACTTTTGAAGAAATAATTTCTCTAAAACATTGTATTTTTGTACATTTGCAATTGTATTTAGTATGATTCTGCAATCGAAAGCTATAGTTTTGCGTAGTTTGAAGTTCGGTGAATCGTCATTGATTATTGACATGTTTACTGAGCAGGAGGGGCGTATATCCTTTATTGTACGTATTCCTAAGACTGCTAAAGGTAAAATAAAGAAACAATATTTCCAACCTCTTACTTTGCTTGATTTGGAGTTTGACTATCGGCAGCGTGTCTCTTTACAGCATATAAAGGAGGTTCGTATTCAGCATCCTTATACTTCTATTCCTTTCGATCCTGTGAAATCAGCTATTCTTCTGTTCCTTTCAGAATTCCTTTATTATGTTACGCGGGGTGAGCAACAGAATGTTCACTTATATAATTATGTGTTGAGTAGTATGCAATGGTTGGATGAAGTGGAACATAATTATGCTAATTTCCATCTTGTTTTCATGATGAGGCTGAGTCGATTTATTGGTTTCTTCCCTAATTTAGATGCTTATCATGAAGGATCATGGTTCGATCTCCGCAATGCGTCTTTCTGTGATCGGGCACCATTACATCCTGATTACCTCTTACCTTCAGAGGCTTCTGGAATCGGTCTTTTGATGCGAATGGACTATGAGAATATGCATTTGTTCCGCTTATCCCATCACGAACGCAATCGAATTGCTGATACTGTTTTGCGATATTATTGTATTCATGTTCCTGATATGCCTGAGCTGAAGAGTTTTCAGGTTATGAAGGAGTTATTCGTATGATTCCTTTCGTTTTCTAATTTTTTATTTGTTAGTTTACGGAATTTATTTTATTTTTGTGCAATTGTAAACTAATAATGAGACAAAACAATGAAAAGCAAAAAGATTTTTCAGTCTTTCCTTTGTATGAAAGGTTTTTTTCTCCTGCTCTTAATGTTTGTATGTTCATGTTTATTTTCCTCTTGTAGCAAGGAAGATGATGTGCATGAAGGTTATGCTATCCAACGTTTGACGGTGGCAGCTTATAAGGGTAAGTTTGCTGCAGGAGACAAAAAGGCATCAAAAGATGGGTTACGTTATGTGTTTCTTCTGGGAGATGGTGATTTCGCTTATGGTCCTGCATCCATTCCAGGATTAGATGAAGTCTATCAGGAGGGGAAGACGTACGAAGTGGAATTGCGTGAAAATTTTGAAGTACGTGATGGTAAAGTCTCACCAAGTACTTACAGTCTGAATAAGATCATAAGTAGTGAAAGTCAGACGGGGTTTACGTTGAAGCTGTCAATCTTTCCTAATAAGAAGGGAAAAGGTGACTATAAGTACTTTGCACGTACGTCAGGTGGTGCCTTGTTGTTGTTGAATTCAATAGAAGGATTTGACACTCAATATAAAGAAGAGAACACTTACGTGCTTACGGTGAGTGTAGAATACGATCCATCTATTAAGTTGGAGGATTGGCAGAACGAACTAGGACCTTGTCGTTATAAGCTTGTCAGCATTGATGACGTGGTAGCTCCAGAAAAGAAAGACGGTAAATAGGGTAGGGGCTAATCGTGCGCTCTTTTTCTTTTTTGCTGTTATAGCAGAGACTCTTTTTCAACGAATAATGTCGTGTTCTTTCATACATCGAATTTGAAAGATGGTCTTTTGCATTCTAAAAGACGCCCTTTTACGTTGCAAAAGACGCCCTTTTGAACTGTAAAAGATGCCCTTTTGAATGGTAAAAGGACATCTTTTATTTTTGCTTTTGTAACTGCTTGTATGTTAGTTTGTTGCGTATGTGAGTCTAAATGCCTTTAGGGAGATTATTAAATGATTATGTGTTTTGTTATGTAAAGATATTTCTTATTATGCAATAAGATGAATGATACATAAAAAAAGGTGATAGCTCAAAATAGAATTGAGTATCACCATAAATCAAAGTCTGTGACTGTTAAAAAGCAAAAAGCCATATCGACCCCAAGAAGAGGGTTCAGATATGGCTTCTTTTTATACTGTAGAGAAGGGTCTATCTTCAAATAAGAAGTTTTATTTTTCCGTGTTTGTACTTCTAAATCTTCTCCTTTTGTTATTTACTTTAGTCTATCAAACAAAGCTAATAACACCTTCAACGGTGTCTTTCGTATCCGTTTCTTCCGTCTCTTTCTCTGGATCACTGATACGTTTGATATCCTTTAGCATCTGCTTCGTACGTTTATAAGTCGGTGTATTCTCAACTGCAAGGATGACATCCTCGTTATCTAGCTCGTCAGCAGTAAAGCGGAAGATGTGTGGACGATGCTTATATTGAGAACTGTTGTTGTCTTTATAGAACCGTTCACGGCGGTCACGACGCTCTGCAGCCTTCTCTTCTTCCTCTGCAATACGTGCTGCATCCTCTTGGGTATGCTTCTTGATATGACTTCCCATACCATCAACATCCTCAATACCGAAGCCTGTTGCAAGGATAGTGACCTTAACTTTCTTGTCGAGTTCTGGGTCAATAGCAAGTCCCCACTTGAGCTCGAAGTCTGCACTGAAGTGGTTCATGAAGTCTGTGATATCGCCCATCTCCTCCATCGTTAGACCTGCATTCTCCTTGTTATCACTGTTGAAGTTAATAGAAAGGAGGATCTTCTTTGACTTATAGACATCATTATCATTAAGCAATGGTGAGTTAAGTGCATCTTCAATAGCCTGTTTGACGCGTCCTTCACCTTCTCCATAACCAGTAGACATAATTGCTACGCCACCATCTTTGAGGACAGTCTTAACGTCATTGAAGTCAAGATTCATAATACCATGTACGGTAATGATCTCTGCAATGCTCTTTGCTGCAACGCTCAAGGTGTCATCTGCTTTTCGAAAAGCATCTATCAAGCTTAGTTCAGGGTATATTTCGCGGAGGCGTTCATTGTTGATAACGAGCAAAGCATCAACGTGTTTTGCCATTTCTTCCACACCATCCAGTGCCTGATCTATCTTCTTTGCACCTTCGAAACGGAATGGAATCGTGACGATACCAACGGTTAGAATACCTAATTCTTTGCTGACGCGTGCTATCACAGGAGCAGCTCCTGTTCCTGTTCCACCACCCATACCAGCAGTGATAAATGCCATCTTTGTGCCATCATCAAGCATATGCTTGATATCTTCGATGGTATCTTCTGCAGCCTGTCTTGCTCGTTCTGGACGGTTTCCTGCTCCCAATCCTTCTTTCCCTAATTGCAAGTGGACAGGAACTGGTGAGTCATTAAGGGCCTGTGCATCCGTATTACAAAGAACGAAGGTTACATCGTGGATTCCTTCTTTGTACATATGGTTGACAGCGTTGCCACCACCGCCACCAACACCAATAACCTTTATAATGCTATCAGCAACGTCTCCATCACCGAAGTCCAGGACTTCTAATCTATTGTTGTCTGCCATAACAGTATGTTTCTATAATGTGATTCCTTATGTTTTTTGACCAAAATTGAAGTAGAAGATTATTCATCCTCTTCTTCCAGCATCTTTCCTCCAAACTCTTTTACCTTTCTTCCTAGCTTATGCCAGAAGCTATTGCGACGCTTTTCTTCTTCTAATTGACGCTGTTTTTCTTCCTCTTCTTCACGTAATTTACGTTCTTCCTCTTCGCGTCTACGACGCTCTTCTTCTGCTTTACGTTTCTCTTCCGGAGTAGGAACAATTCCCTGGCCTTGTCGGCTGGTAGTTGTTGAAGTGTAAGATTCTATCGGAGTTGCAACAGCAGGTTCGTTATTAGCAAAGAGATTATTCTGTGCTGGATTGAATTCAGCACCTGCACAGTTCATATCTCCTTTGGCAAGAAGTCCGAGAACGGTGTTCATGTCGCCGTTCTTAGCTGTTATATCAGCATTGCTTGACGTGATGGTATGTGTTACGAAGTCTGCTCTACGGATTTTATCAATATGAGTAATATTGCGGAAAGCACGGTCAATATTCCTCATGTTCATAGCTCCTCCAGTGAGAATGATACCTCCTAGTAGCTTATCGGTGTATTCTGACGGAACTTGATACCATACATTTTCTATGATTTCTTCAACACGTGCTTCTACAATCTCAATGAATTTTCGACTGTCTACGGTGCGCTCGGCATCAATAGAGTACTTAAGAGTGTTGTCAATATCGTTGTTCTCAGTGTATGCTGAGCCGTATTTAATCTTCATTGCTTCAGCATCTTTCTCTTCCATCTGTAGGCTTGCAATATCTTTTGTTATATTGTTGCCTCCCAAAGGTATGACTGCAAGGTGTCGAAGGATGTTTTTATAATAGACAGAGACGGTAGTAGTGTCGGCACCGAGGTCGACAAGTACGCAACCGCCACGTTTCTCAGCCTCGCTTAGTACGCCATCAGCTAAAGCTAATGGTGCAAGGTACATTTCGGCAATGGCTATTCCTGCTTTCTCAAAGCAGTTGTTGAGATTGTTATAGAATGACTTTCTCCATAGAATATTCAGGAAATTACCCTCTAAACGTGTTGCTTTGATTCCAACAGGGTCTAAAGAATACTGGTTATCAACTTTGTATTCTTGTGTGGCAGCATCAAGAATCTCCTGGTCAGGATAAGTCATGTTGCGGTTGGCATCCATCAACTCATTGATCATGTCACTGGTGATAATGGTGTCAGTGGTCAAGTCTTTTACAATGACATTACGTACACTGCGTATAGATTGCCCTCCTACGCCAACATAAACTTGGGAGATTTCGTATTTTAGTTGTTTCCTTAGTTTATTGATAATGCTTGTGAGACACTGACCAGTCTTGTCGATGTTGTAGACAACGCCTTTGCGAATGCATTGTGAGGCATCTTCCTTTACAACGGCAAGTACGGATATACTGCCGTCAAGGTTCTTCTTGCCGGCGATTCCTGTAATCTTTGATGAGCCTAATTCAATGGCTACTATGAACTCTGCCATACTCGTTAAGTATTATATTCCTTGTTTTATGTTCTTAAATAAGTGGTTTGTTTTTACTCGGTTGGGCCGTCTGAAGTATGTTCTTGTTGGTCTACTTCCTTGCGGGCCTTCTCTCGCTCTTGTTCTTCTGTACGTTGTTGAACCTCGGAGTCCTTCTTCTTGGCTTCTTCTTTTAGTGCTTCAGCTTCTTTTTTCTCAGCCTCACTATCACGACGTTTGCACACAATCTGGTTGTCAAATTCTACGTCTATGTAAGAGTATTTGTTCCATCCGGCTTGTGAAAGACCATATCGGTAGAACTTCTCAAGGCGTGAAAGCTTCTTGGTAACGAAAGCCTTTATTTCTCGTTCGCGAGCGTTCTTGTAGCGGTTATAGGGTAAGTACCCGATGAAGATGATGTGATCTCCTACGCGTGGTACAAGTTCAATACCTCTATCTGGTAATACGTTAATTTGTTCTATTTGGTTAAGCCAGAACGGAGAGGCACTGATTGTTTTAGCTAATGGGGCTATGTATGACTTAGCAAAGTTATTGTCTATGTTTCCTGTTGCGATAATCAGGTCACTCGTATACTTTGAATTAGGAAGAATTCCTCCATTGTCATCAAGATAGAAATCACTGCCATGCTGACTCTTTATGCGGATGATAGGCATTCGCTGAGTTATGCTTATCTTGACATGTCCATTCTTGGTCTTAAAGCACTGTGCTGTCTTTACAAACGGTCCGACTTTAAGTGCCTCCTCAATGCTGCGCGGATTGATACTTTCCATCTTCTTGTTGAGCGGGTATAGATGGTCTTTTTCTAAGATGTGCTTTATTTCTCCAGCAGTAAGAAATCCTGCATTATTAGCGTCAGAGATATTTATGTCTACTTTGGTGCATAATTGGGAATTCTCATCAGGGTTGTTCCATGAGGTAACTGCCATGATGAGATAAAATGCTAACACCAAGTCCAGCGTAGTAATTATTATTTTCTTCCACTGAATATACATACTTAATCTCTTCTATTCTTTACTTTTTACTTTCTTGTTTTTCTTTTTCTTGGATAATTTCTGTTATTTGTGGGACATAGTTATCGAGGTTACCAGCACCTAATACAACTAATACATCAAAGTCACGACTTCTCACAAAGTCGAGTACATCGTCTTTCTTTATCATTTGCTTCTCTATACCTTTGCGCAGATTCTCATAGATAAGAGCGCTTGTTACGCCTGGGATAGGTTCCTCGCGTGCAGGATAGATCTCTGTGAGTATTACTTCATCGAAATGACTTAGAGCATCAGCAAATTCTTTATAGAAGTCTCTTGTACGTGTATAGAGATGTGGTTGGAATATAACAGTGACTTTTCTGTTGCCGTATAACTCTTTCAAACTCTTTGCACTTTGTAGTATTTCCTTTGGGTGATGGCCATAATCAGAAAGAAATACATGGCGGTTATTCTTTATTTTGAAGTCGAAACGACGATCCACACCAGCATATGTTCCCATACCTTTACGTAGTTCTTCTGCTGTGCAACCATTGAGTTGTGCCATAGCCATAGCTGCAATACCATTTTCTATGTTGATAGGAATAGGTTGCCCAAGTTCTATGTCTTTTACATTTTCAACAGGAGAAATAAAGTCGAATGTTATTGTGCCATTCTTTATTCGGATATTTTCTGCATGAAAATCTCCTGTATTGCGACTATAATCATATACTTTTACGCCTTCTTTTACGTGTTGTTTCATTTCGAGGCCCTTGTGGATAATCAATGTACCACCCTCTTGAATAAGTTCTGTGTAGTGACGAAAACTCTCTAGATAAGCCTCTTTCGTTCCGTAAATATCAAGATGGTCTGGGTCCGTAGATGTGATAACACTCATCCATGGACGTAACCAATGGAAAGATCGGTCGAACTCATCTGCCTCAATGACAACATAGTCGCTTTTTTTCGAAAGGATATAATTCGTTCCATAGTTCTTTGAGATTCCTCCCAAGAAGGCATTACAATCTAAATGGCTTTGATGTAAAATATGTGCACACATTGTAGACGTCGTTGTTTTACCATGTGTTCCTGCGAAACATAATCCTTTGTGAGTACGTGTAAGTGTTCCAAGGACTTGCGCACGTTTCTCTATTGTAAATCCATTGTTCTGGAAGTAAACCAGCTCTGCGTGAGTTGCGGGAATTGCTGGAGTATATACAACTAATGTTGTCTCTGGTTGGCAACATTCTATAGGGATGAGTTTAACGTTCTCTTCGTAGTGGATGTTCATTCCTTCTTTCTCCAACTGACGTGTTAGGGTAGAAGGAGTCTTGTCATACCCTGCAACAAATAATCCTTTATGTAGGAAGTAACGTGCAATAGCACTCATGCCAATGCCACCTGCCCCTATAAAATATACAGATTTAATATCCTTGAGTTCCATTCTTCTTATTTTATTAGCTTAAGTACTTCGTCGGCAATGATGTCGGCAGAGTTCTTTAGTCCCATCTTCTTTACATTTTCACTTAAACTCTTAAGCTTACTGTCATCCGCAATAACCTTGAGAGCTAGTGGTAGCAATGTGTCTGGCGCTTCTGCATCCTTAACATAGATTGCTGCTTGTTTATTGACTAACGCCATAGCATTCTTCGTCTGATGATCTTCAGCCACGTTAGGGCTTGGAATCAAAATTACGGGTTTTCCTATGATTTGGAATTCACTGATAGAACTTGCTCCTGCCCGACTGATAATAAGATCTGCAGCTTTATATGCTGCTCCCATATCACTAATGAAATCCATTACTTTAAGGTTGGGGAGCTCTTTCCCTTTCATAGAATCTGAAATCTTTTGGTAGTAATATTTACCAGTTTGCCAAATAAATTGGACTTCAGAATCATGAATTAAGTTAAGGTGTTCTATGACAGAACGATTAATAGTACGTGCACCTAGGCTACCACCTACAAGAAGAATTGTTTTCTTATTTGGATCTAATCCGAAACTCTTTCGTGCCTCTTCTATTGAGAGATTCGTTTTTAGAACATTTTGACGTACTGGATTTCCTGTCATAATGATTTTGTTGGCAGGGAAGAAACGTTCCATACCTTCATATGCAACACAAATCTTAGCCACACGTTTTGATAAAAGCTTATTTGTGACGCCAGCATAAGAATTTTGCTCTTGTATAAGACAAGGAATCCCCATCTTTGCACATTCATAAAGAGTTGCTCCACTTGCATATCCTCCAACACCTACAGCAACCTGGGGTTTGAAATCTTTGATAATCTGACGTGCCATACGTAGACTTTTCCAAAGTTTGAACAATACTTTGAAGTTTTTCAGTTTGTGTGCACGGTCGAATCCTTTGATTGGTAATCCTTTTATTTCGTAGCCAGCAGCTGGTACACGTTGCATTTCCATGCGTCCTTCTGCCCCTACAAAGAGAATCTTTGCATTAGGATGTTTTGCTTTTATTGCATTGGCAATTGATACTGCAGGAAAAATATGTCCACCAGTACCACCGCCACTAATGATGATTCTTAAATCTTCGTTCATTTGTTTCTTGTTTACTAACTTACAAAGGTAATCAAAAATTTCGTCTTCTTGCTACTTTAAGTTTATTTTTATAATTATATAGGACTTAAGCTATTACACCTGAAGTTTCTATAGGAGATGTTTTGTCTGTCTTTTTCTTTTTTGCAGAACGACTTATGCTTAATATCACACCGATATATACGCAGTTGATAATTGTGGAAGTTCCACCTTTACTAATAAGAGGTAGAGGTTGACCTGTGACAGGTGCAAGTCCTACAGCTACTAACATATTGAATAAAGCCTGTGTCACAAGTAAGAAGGCGATCCCCATAGCTAAAAAAGCAGGAAAAGAATTCTCACATCTATTGGCTATTATTCCTGTCCTGAACAGGAGTATAATATAAAGGAAAGCAACGATAGCAGCACCCTCTATTCCCATCTCTTCTATTATGATTGCATAGATGAAGTCGGAGAAGGCTTGGGAAAGGAAGTCTCGCTCATTGGAATTCCCTGGTCCTTTTCCTACAACATTGGAAGAAGCTATTGCTATATTGGCATGTGCAACTTGTGCATCTTTATCCAAATCATAGTCCTTCGGTGCGACATAGTCATTGCTAAGGAATTTTTTGATTCGTGCTTTCCATGTGTCAGCGCGGTGTAGAACCTTATCAAAGAGTCCAGGTGCTTCTTCTTTTGGTTCTACAGAAGTTTGTTCCGTAAGATTTTGCTTGGGTGATATTTCATCCTCAGCTTTTTTGTCATCACCAACAATCATTACCATTGAGACAATGAAAATAATTCCTAATGCAGCTACACCTAATAGTCGTCCGATCTGATTGAGTGGTACACGTCCTACGAACATCATTAATACCACAGTCAAGGATATAAGCATTGCTGTAGAAAGGTTTTCAAACACAATAAGCAGAATGAAGATTCCAGAGATAGCTAATATATATTTAAAGGCCTTGCGGTCTGCCCCATGATCAGTTTGCATTGCACTAAGGATTTGGGCGATAGCGAGGACTAAAGCTCCTTTTGCTATTTCGGAAGGTTGGAATTGTATTCCAGCAAAGCTAATCCAGCGGTTTGCTCCGTTTGTTGTCTGCCCTGCGATAAGAACCCATAGTAGCATGAGGAAAGATACTGCAAGTAAGACTGGGGTAATAAGTTTGAAATATCTACATTTGATATTAAGGACTACAACCATCATAGCAGTCCCCACTGCAAGAATAGAGCAGTGATAAATGATAGGACTCCAATAGTTTCCTCCTTTGTATGACAAAGAACTGGAAGCTGAATAAACTTCAGTTATACTAATCATACATAGGAGAAAGAAAACCATCCATATGACTTTATCCCCTTTAAAAAGGTTACTGAGAGATTTATTATTCATTCTTTTTCTCTTTATTTGCCTTGTTGGGTCTGCCTTGTTTTATAATGCACGGACAAGTGATTTAAATTGTTCACCTCGGTCTTCCATGTTCTTAAATAAATCAAAGCTGGCACAGCAGGGACTCAATAGTACGGTATCTCCTGGTTTAGCCATTTCTGCACATGCTGCAACACAATCCTTCATAGAGTGAGTGTCGCGTACAGGAATACCTAGTGTATCGAAGTTTTCATGTAGCTTCTTGTTGTCTGCGCCAAGATAAACTAGTCCGACACATTTCTTTTTAACGAGGTCTTTTATTGCATTATAGTCATTCCCCTTGTCTTTTCCGCCAAGAATAAGAATAGTTGGGGTTCGCATACTTTCTAATGCATACCAACATGCGTCAACGTTAGTTGCTTTAGAGTCATTAATATATTGTACTCCTGCAACCTTGCATACTTTCTCTAATCGATGTTCAACACCGGGGAAATCACTAAGACTCTTACGGATATTCTCTTTCTTTATACCGCTGATGTCTGATGCAATACCAGCTGCTAAGGAGTTATATATATTATGCTTGCCTGTAAGAGAAAGATCTTCCTGCTCCATATTAAAAGGTTCAGGTTGCTCAATAGTGTATTGGCCTTCTTCTATGTAACCGATGCTCCCCTTCTCTTTCAACTCGGAAAATGGATAACAGACAGCATGGACATCAAATTTTTCTAGTTCTTTTCTGATAACAGGATCGTCGTTCCAGTAAATAAAGCTATCCTCTTTTGTCTGGTTTTGGATGATACGCATCTTTGCATCAGCATAGTTTTCGAACTTATAATCATAACGATCCAGATGATCTGGGGTTATATTAAGCAATATTGCTATGTTTGCGCGGAAGTCATACATGTTATCAAGCTGGAAGCTACTTAGCTCTATGATATAGTAAGCATGTGGAGATTCTGCAACTTGTAATGCAAGACTATTGCCTATGTTGCCTGCTAATCCAACATCATAGCCTGCGTTCTTGAATATGTGGTAGATGAGACTGGTTGTGGTTGTCTTACCGTTACTACCAGTAATACAAATCATCTTAGAGTTTGTGTACCGACCCGCAAATTCAATTTCACTTATAATATGAGTACCTTGTGCAATAAGTTTCTGTACCATGGGTGCTTCTTTAGGAATCCCTGGACTTTTAATAATCTCATCAGCATTCAGAATCTTTTCTGCAGTATGCTGTCCTTCTTCCCATTCTATTCCGTGCTGGTCAAGTAGTTGCTTGTATTTTTCTTTAATGTTCGACATATCTGATACAAATACATCAAAGCCTTCTTTCTTTGCCAGTACAGCAGCTCCTGCACCACTTTCCCCAGCACCAAGTATTACGATTCTTTTCATATCTCTTCCTTTTCCTCTATTATGACGTGTCTTTATCTTATTTTCAATGTAATGATAGTAAGTGCAGCAAGTATGATGGTGATGATAACAAAGCGTATAGTAATCTTGCTTTCATGTACAGCTCCATGTGGTACTTTTACTAAGTATTTACACTCAGGGTCTAGCTGACTATCCTGTGTGCGGAAGTTATCATGGATTGGCGTACGTTTGAAGATACGTTGTTTGATGCCTTTCCTCTTACCTAACTTATAGTACCATACTTGTATTATTACACTTAAGCTTTCTACGAAGAAGATGCCACAAAGGATAGGTAATAATAATTCTTTATGGATAATAATAGCACCGACAGCAATGATTCCACCGATTGTGAGGCTTCCAGTATCTCCCATGAATACCTGTGCAGGATACGCATTGTACCAAAGGAAACCTATTAGAGCACCAATAAAAGCCATGAAGAATACTACTAACTCTTCCGAGCCAGGAATATACATTATATTTAGATAAGCTGCGAATTGAATGTGGCTACTAACATATGCTAAAATGCCAAGCACAACTCCAATAACGGCAGAGTTTCCTGCACACATACCGTCCATGCCATCATTTAAATTGGCTCCGTTTGAGACTGCAGTTACAACAAAGATCGTCATGATTACGAATAGTATCCAACCTCCTGCAGTTTTATATTTTCCTAAGAAGCCTACTATCTCAGAATAATCTAAGTTGTGATTCTTTACAAATGGGATTGTAGTCTTGAGTGTTTTTTCAGCCTTTGCCTCATGTTTAATGACAATTTCTTTTCCGTTCTGGTTTGCAACTTCAAGATTCAAATTGGATTTGACATCTGGTGAAGCCCATAAGACAAGCCCAACGATGAGACCTATTGTTACTTGTCCAATAATTTTGTATTTCCCCTTTAGCCCTTCCTTGTCATGTTTAAAGATTTTGATAAAGTCATCCATCCCTCCAAGAAATCCTAACCAAATCGTTGTAACAATCATAAGTAAAAGGTATACATTACGTAATCTTCCAAGTAGCATGACTGGAACAAGCAATGCTACTATAATGATAATACCTCCCATTGAAGGTACTCCAATCTTTTTTACACCAAAAGGATCAATATTTGCATCACGTTGCGTCTCAGTTATTTGCTTACTCTTGAGGTATTTGATAAATCGTTCACCAAACCATGCAGAAATAACCAATGCTAAGATCATTGCTAAGATTGCACGGAAACTGATATATCCCCAGAGGTGAGAACCGCTAATGCCAAACTGGTCAAGCCAACGGAAAATATAATATAGCATTTATTCTTTATCTTTAGTTTTTACTTTCTTATTCTGGAATTATCATACCTTACTAATTATAAATACAAATCCTTTATTCCTATTTAATAGTAGGTACTGTAATATAGTCTATCTACTTAATTCCAAAGATCTCTCGAATAACCTCATGGTCATCAAAGTGGTGCTTTACACCGTTTATTTCTTGATAATTCTCGTGTCCTTTCCCTGCAACTAAGATGACATCTCCCTTTTTAGCCATCATTGCAGCAGTACGGATAGCTTCCTTACGGTCGACAATATTTAGGACTTTTTTCTTCTGTTTAGTATCAAGTCCAGCAAGCATATCATTAATGATAGCTTGTGGATCTTCGTCTCGTGGGTTATCACTTGTTAGAATTACAGTGTCACTCTGTTTAACAGCTTCCTGTGCCATTAATGGACGTTTTCCTTTATCTCGATGCCCACCAGCACCACATACCGTAATGATGTGCCCACCCTTAGTATCAAGTACTTCGTGAATTGCGGCCAGAACATTCTCAAGTGCATCAGGAGTATGTGCATAATCTACAATTGCAGTATAACCTTCAGGAGATTGAATTGGTTCTAATCGCCCGTTAACACTTTTCAGAGTACTGAGTGCAACAAGGATGTCTTCTGGTTTTTTCCCTAACATTACAGCTGCACCATATACAGCTAAGAGATTGCTAACATTAAATTTACCAATAAATTGTACCCCAACTTCTTTCCCATCTATCTCAAGATACATGCCTTCGAAATGGCATTCCAATATCTTTGCACGGAAATCTGCCATACGTTTGATGGAATATGTTTTAATCGTCGCTTTGGTGTTTTGAACCATTATCATTCCATTCTTATCATCAGCGTTGGTGATGGCAAATGCATTCTTCGATAAATCATCGAAAAACATCTTCTTGGCATTACGATAGTTTTCGAATGTCTTGTGGTAGTCTAGATGGTCGCGTGTGAGATTGGTAAAGATTGCTCCAGTGAAGTCTAAGCCACTTATTCGACGTTGATGGATAGCATGGCTTGAGCATTCCATAAAGGCATATTCACATCCTTCAGCAACCATGTCTCCCAATAGGCGGTTAAGTTCTATAGGGTCTGGTGTCGTATGGTCTGCAGGAATAGCCTTGTCATCAATGTAGTTGCAGACGGTGGAAAGTAGTCCTACCTTATATCCAAATTCACGAAACATCTCATATAATAAGGTGGCAATGGTTGTTTTTCCATTTGTCCCTGTGACTCCAACGAGTTTAAGTTTCTTTGATGGATCTCCATAAAACAATGTTGCTACTTTTCCAGCATCTTCTTCTGTAGACTTTACTTGCACATAGGTGACTTTGTCTTCTAAAGTTTCAGGCATATCTTCTAACAAGATAGCTGTAGCACCAAGGGCAATAGCCTTGTCGATAAACTTGTGCCCGTCAACTTGTGTTCCTTTCATTGCAATGAACAAGTGTCCATTCTCAATCTTGCGGCTATCAATGTTTACACCCTTAATATCAATGTCAATATCACCATGAACGGCAATAGGTTTGACATTTTTAAGTAATTCACTTAACTTCATATTCTTATTTTTTTCTATTTCGTCTTGTTAGTTTTTCTATATTTAGGAGTATTTACCCTAATCTAAGTGTACATTTCATCCCCTTTTGAACCTTGTCATTTGGGGCAATACTCTGTTCTATCACACGTCCTCTACCTACAACGATTGTTTTAATACCATGTTTCTCCAATAGATAAACAGCATCACGAGCACCCATCCCTTTGACATCTGGGACTAAGTTAACTCTATTGATTTTTTCTTCTTTAAAAATGAGCTTATTGCCATCTTGGTTGATGGTCCCCCATATTGGATTTCCAAAAGGATAAGCACCTCCCCATCCATTAATGACATTAAAACCAAGCATGTTAAGAACATAGTCTGTGGCAAGTAAGTTGCCAGTCTTAGCTGATGGAATCAAAATAGATTCTTTGTCTCTTGCATCTTGTACATTTAGCTTCAGGTCTTGTGCCATGATACCTTCTGCTATATGATGGAATACAACACCACTCATACCACCTCCTGAAGCCGGAAGTCCTGTCTTTTGTATACATACAATGCAGCTATACCTTGGCTTATCAGCTGGGAAAAATCCAGCAAAGCTGAGTAGGTAGTTTGTTCCTCCAGCCTTGTATCCTAAAGCTCCTTTTGACATTTGCGCAGTACCAGTTTTTCCTGCTACAAGGAACTTGTCAGAGCCAGCTTTCTTACCCAATCCCTCGGAAACAACCTCTGTTAAAATACGAGTGATCTCTTTGATAGTGCTTTCTTTGGCAATATGTTCTTTTATAACCTGTGGAGGATTGTTATATACTACTTCACCGTTTTTGATGATTTGCTTAACAAATCTTGGCTTCATCATCTTGCCGCCGTTTGCAATGGCATTGTAAAATGTAAGTGTAGATATTGGTGGAACCTGTGTCTCGTAGCCAATACTCATCCACGGAAGAGCTGTTGCATTCCAGTTGTCATATTGACCATGACTGTTCTTGTGTGGCATGCGGATTTTTGCAGGAGAATATCCTGCGATTGGGATGTGGAAGTCTGTTGCAAGTCCTAATCTATAGATTCCTTCTATGAACTTTTCTGGATTTTTATGATAATGTAGGTCAATGATACGACTTACACCAACGTTGGAACTGTATTTCAATGTCCATGGTAAAGTTAATGTTCCATAACCTCCACGACGCCAGTTGTGGTCTTTCATGTCACGACCATACATATTCCATACACCTCCACCTGTTTCAACTGTATAAGTGGTATCTACAAGACCGTCATCGAGAATTGTCATTATGGAAGCTGTTTTGAAAACTGATCCAGGTTCTAGCAGATCGCTGACGGCATGATTCTTAACTTCCCTGTATTCTCCGTCCTCACACTTGTCCATGTTGACTATAGCTTTTACGTCTCCTGTCGCAACTTCCATGACAATGGCTACACCAACGTTGCCATTAACTTCTTTAAGTTCGTCAATCAGAGCTCGTTCTGCTAAGTCTTGCATGCTAACGTCTATTGTTGTAACGATGTCAGCACCGTCTATAGGAGGAGTATCAGTAATGTTCAGGAACTTATTGCGTACCTTACGACGGTGAATAATACCATCAGTTCCTCTTAGAATGGAATCATAAGACAATTCTAAGCCGCACCGAGCTGTGTCTTTTGCTCCGAACATATCGCCAACAGTACGTTGCGCAAGAGAGCCAAACGGGCGTCGGCGTGCGTTAAATTCATCCCAGTGAAAGCCACTTTTAAATTTCGATAGATGGAATATAGGTAGACTTTGTATTTCCTTGAATGTATTATAGTCAATACGTTCATCCCATATGGGCCAATGTTTACTCATCTTATGGAAACCTTCCATAAGATGTTTCTTGAATTCTGATGCTGATTTTTCTGGGAATATATTGTTTAAACCTTTGCTAATATATGCAATGCTATCAACAAAAGCTGTGTCATTTCCTGCTTCTTTCAAGGCATTAAAATCCATGTAGACCTTAAACTCTGGTAAGGAACTTGCCATGAGTTGCCCATCACAACTGAGGATGTTTCCTCGTGTTGGTTTAACCTTAACGCTGTCTTTCTTCTGCAATGAGGCTACTTCCATCCAGTAGGATCTCTTAGCAGTCATTGTATATATGGTCTTACCCAGTACTGCAAGAGCAATAAGTGACATCACAATGGCGATGACACTATAACGTGGGATTATTTTGTTGTTATTAAATTTGCTCATTTTTTACTTCTCGGGTACATTTATTATATAAGGTGGGCGGTCTGACATCTTCAGAACGCTATCCTTACGATTCTTTAAGAGTTCTAAGATGTGGCTCTCTCTCGACTTCTCCGTAAGCTGACTGCTACTTGATAAAGCACGATATTTGGCATCCTCTAGTTCTGTGTTCAGCTTATCTATTTCCAGAAGGTATTTCTGTACACTATATCGATTAGATATATATACAATGATAAAGCCGACTATGACAATAATTAACCAGATGTTATTGCGTAGGATATGGGCTGAGAGAATGTCTCCTCCAAGGATTTTCCTTAAAGTAAAGTTTGAAGACTGTGGCTGTTCATCCTCACGAGCTTGCTCTGCTATGGCTGCTTTCAGAATTTTAACCTCAGCTTCTTCCTCTTCCCATCTTTCTTCTTCTTTTTTTCTTTTCTCCTCTTCTTTAGTTCTTTTGGCTTCTTCAGCAAGTGTTTGCTCGCTTGTCACAGTAACAGTATTTTCTTCCGTGATAGAAGCTGTCACCTCTTCTTCTTTAGTTTCAGTTTGTTTGAGTGGCTCTATGACGTGCACGCTCTCGTTTGTGGCTGTTTGCTCATCTGTAATGGGCTGGACTGTCACCTCTGAAATCTTCTTGTCGTTCTCGTCATTCATTTGTTTTTTTCTCTGCTATTCTTAGTTTTGCACTTCGGCTGCGTGGATTTCTTTCTTGTTCTTCTGTTGCTGCAGTGATTACTTTCTTATTTATTATGAGGAAAGGAGTCTCAATCCTTCCAAAGAAATCTTGCTTTATCGTACCTTCTACATTCCCTGATTTCATGATGTTCTTTACCATGCGATCTTCAAGAGAGTGATAGGTTATAACGGATAGGCGTCCGCCAGGGCGGAGTAGTTCTGTTGCTGATAGGAGCATTTCACGTAGGGCATCCATCTCGTGATTTACTTCTATCCGGAGCGCTTGGAACATTTTTGTGATGTCTTTCTTCTCTCTTACACGTTGGAAGAGCGGCTCCGTAGCGCTGAGTAGATCCTTTGTCGTTAGGAGAGGGTGTTGACTTCTTGTCTTTACAATGGCGGAAGCTATACGCCGTGATTGCTTTAATTCTCCATATAGATAGAAGATGTCTGCCAGTTGGCCCTCTTCATATTCATTGAGGATGTCAGCTGCAGTCATTCTTGCACTTTTGTTCATCCGCATGTCGAGAGGCGCTTCAAATCTGAAAGAGAATCCACGGCTCTCATCGTCGAAATGGTGGCTGCTTACACCAAGGTCTGCAAGAAGACCGTCAATTTGTTCTATTCCGTAATACCTCATCCAGTTTTTTAGGTAACGGAAGTTTGAACGAATGAAGGTAAATCGCTCAATCTGATCTGGCTCTAATCCCATTTTGTTGATGTTCTCTTCGGCATCTACATCTTGGTCAAAGCTGTATAGGTGGCTGTTTTCTTTGAGTCGAGAGAGTATTTCACGACTGTGTCCACCTCCTCCAAAGGTTACGTCAACATAAATTCCCTCAGCGTGTAGGTTAAGCCCCTCTATACTTTCATTCAGAAGTACTGGTACATGATATGTCTCTGCAGTCTTGATCATACTCTTTCGACTTTACTTTTCGATGTTTCTGTAGCAGAAGACTGATCGTTTGGGAATAAGAAGTCTTCTGTCCCCATAGTTTCTTCCATTGCCTTGCTGAATTCTTCTGCAGACATGAATGGCTGCTCTTCGCTTTCTGTTGCCCAAATCTCAATGCAGTCATCCATTCCTGTAAATCTGATTTGTTGCTCGATGTTAGCCATCTTCATGTAGCGCTTGGGTATCAAAAAGCGTCCATTGCCATCTAATGTTATCGTTTCAACATCAGTAACAAATTGACGATAAATCATTTGATCGCGGCGGTTCCATCGGCTTAATCGTTGACGTAGAGTATCCATGCGTTCGTTCCATACGGATTGTGGGTAAAGGACAAGGCATGGTTCAAATATGTCTTTGCGTAGGATTAGTGAATCTTCGCCAGACATACTGAGAACCTTGCGGAATACTGCCGGTAAGAAAGCTCTTCCTTTAGCGTCAGTTTTAGCTTCTATATTCCCAAAGAATCGCATGTGTACTTATATATAATTAAATTTGGGTTCAAAGTTACATATTTTTCCCCACATATCCCCACCTTGCTCCACTTTATTTCCTTTTTGATGTCATTTTTGTGAAAATTAACGCCCTAAATACTGCTGTGTACATGTTTGTTCATGAATCTTTTTGTGATATGATTTTATGCTTTTTCTCATATTTCTTAGTAAAAAATGGGTATATTTCAATTCCTTTCGTTACTTTTGCAGGATGTTTGGGGATTTTTGAGACAATGGATAGTGAAATAGAGAAAACGATAAACATAGACAAGATACTGTCTGATAAGATGGGTGCGAAGGTTAAGTTTGTGCCAAGTTTCCTCGTAAAATGGTTGAAACACATCATCCATGAAGATGAAGTAAACCAGTTTCTTTGGGAATCTCGCGGTGTTTCTGGAACAGAATGGTTGACGGAATGTGTTCGCTATCTTCAAATGACTCTCCAGATAGAGGGACTTGAGAACCTTCCCGCAAAGGATGACGGAAAGCTTTACACCTTTGTTTCGAATCATCCTTTGGGTGGTCAAGACGGCGTAGCATTGGGTTCGATTATTGGACAGCACTATGATGGAAAGTTTCGCTATCTTGTAAATGACTTATTGTTAAATCTTCCGGGGTTGAAACCAGTGAGTATTGGAATCAATAAGACTGGAAAACAAAGTCGAGATTTCCCTCGAATGGTTGAGGCTGGCTTCCAAAGCGATAATCACATGTTGATGTTTCCAGCCGGACTGAATAGTAGAAAGATTCATGGAAAGATACATGATTTGGAGTGGAAGAAGACTTTTATCACCAAGAGTGTAGAGTATCATCGAGATGTAGTGCCTATCTTCTTTGGTGGAAGGAATTCAAATCGCTTTTATCGCATCGCACATTTTAGTGATACTTACCTGAAAAAAGTGAATATTGCGATGTTGTTTCTTGTAGATGAAATGTATAAAAACGTTGGAAAGACATTCCGTGTTGCTATTGGTAAGCCAATACCTTGGCAGACTTTTGATAAAAGTAAAACACCGATGGAATGGGCTAAATTCGTAGAAGATAAGGTTTACGAACTGTGATGCCATGATGTAGGACTGGCTGATAGAAGTCGGTTTGAAAAAGAATTGAGAGGATTAAAGAAAGAAAAGATTTTAAAAATATATGGAAGAAGAAATCATCCAACCTATCAGTAAGGACTTGCTTAGGAGTGAGTTGACGCCAGAAAAGATGCTTCGTATGACGAATAAGAGTCATAATGAGATTTATGTGGTGACGGCGAAGGATGCTCCGAATGTGATGAAAGAGATTGGTCGTTTGCGCGAAATTGCTTTCCGGACGGCAGGAGGAGGTACAGGTAAGTCGATGGATATAGATGAATTCGACACAATGGATAATTGTTGCCGCCAACTTATTGTGTGGAATCCTGAAGCTGAGGAGATCATTGGAGGATACAGATATATTTTTGGAAGTGACTGGCAAGTGGGAAAGAACGGGCAACCTATGGTGGCTACCAGTCACATGTTTCATTTCTCAGAGGAGTTTATGCGGGACTATGCGCCCTATACAGTGGAGTTAGGTCGTTCTTTCGTCTCTTTAGAATACCAAAATGTCAGGAAGAACTCGAAGAGTATTTTTGCTCTTGATAACCTTTGGGATGGTCTTGGGGCTTTGACGGTCCTCAATCCTAAGTGTAAGTACTTCTTTGGTAAGATGACGATGTATCCGTCTTACATACGTAGAGGACGAGACATGATTTTGTACTTTCTGAAGAAATACTTTGATGATAAGGATGACTTGATTATCCCGATAAAACCGTTGATTATTGAAACTCCTGTGTCTGAGCTGCAAAGTCTTTTCCAAGGCAAGGACTTTAAAGAGGATTATAAGACTCTAAATCGTGAGATTCGTGACTTAGGTTATAATATTCCGCCATTGGTAAATGCTTATATGAATCTCTCACCTACAATGAAATTGTTTGGAACGGCTATCAACTATGGTTTCGGTGATGTTGAAGAAACGGGAATACTGATTGCTGTTGATGAGATTTTCGAGGAGAAAAGAGTTCGTCATATTGAGAGTTTTGTTAACGAACATCCTGAAGCGCTCTCGTTTACAAGCGGTGCAAATAACGTTATTTACAAAGAAAAATAAGTCTTTTATGTCTCTCTTGGGACGTTTGGCTTAATGTAAGAGTCGGTCTTTAATGTTTATAAGCATAGTTGGTTCTATGCTTATATTGTAATATTAATTCACAATAGTATTTTAATCTATGCTCTTTCGTGTTCTAAAAGGGCATATATTGCATTGCAAAAGGGCATCTTTTACCATGCAAAAGGGCGTCTTTTGGAATGTAAAAGGGCACCTTTTACATTTGGTTTTATAACTGTTTGATTATCTGTTTCTTATGAAACGGCTTTTTGCTCATCTTAGTTTGAGAAATGGCTTGTGTCCTGTTCTTAGTTGTAAGGTTATTTTATGTGTTATGAAAGTTTCCTTTTTGTCGGTCATTATACTGTACAGTATGCGGTGTCCCGTACTATAAAAAAATAAAGCACTTCATTAGTTTTTACTGATGAAGTGCTTTTTTTATTGTAAAAATCTCCGTTTTTATCGAATAAACAGTAGCTCGCGATACTTAGGAAGTGTCCATAGCTCATCGCTTACAATGAGCTCAAGTTTGTCAATCTGGTAGCGAATCTTTTCCATTTTAGGAGCAATTGAATCGTGATAGCTGATGGCTCTTTCTCTCTGATCTTCTATCTTATTGGCTACCTTACGTGCATTTATGAGTTCTTCTACACCTGTTTCAATGATGTTGGTGCGCTCTGCAATCTCACGAATAATCTTTATGTTGCGTTCACTGAGTTGTTTTCCTTCAACATCACCAAAGATATTGACCATATTCTGTACGTTTTTGGCAAGCTGACTTTGGTAATGTGTTGCAACAGGAATGATATGGTTCATCGCTAGGTCGCCCATAACGCGCGCCTCTATCTGGATTTTCTTAGTGTAAGTCTCCCATTTTACCTCATTTCGAGCTTCTAGTTCGTTACGTTTCATGACGTTCATGTCCTCGAACATGGTTATGGAATCCTTGTCAAGGTAACGATCAAAGCAAACAGGACAGCTTGATTCGCAGTCGAGTCCACGCTTAGCAGCTTCTTCTTTCCAGGCGTCAGAATACCCGTTTCCATCGAATCTGATGGGCTTACATGTCTTAATATCCTCACGAATTATATCAATGATAGCTGAAGTCTGTTCCTCTCCTTTTGCAACAAGTGCGTCAACACGGGCTGCAAAGTTTGTCAGTGCTTCGGCAACTGAGGTGTTGAGAACAATCATTGCTGATGCACAGTTGGCTTCAGAACCAACGGCG
Organism: Prevotella histicola; assembly: GCF_055385135.1. Classification (NCBI taxonomy): domain Bacteria; kingdom Pseudomonadati; phylum Bacteroidota; class Bacteroidia; order Bacteroidales; family Prevotellaceae; genus Prevotella; species Prevotella histicola. The sequence continues at coordinate 1,822,221 of NZ_AP043793.1, forward strand.
CGGAACTCAAAGCGGTTGCCAGTGAAGGCAAATGGGGACGTACGGTTACGGTCTGTGTTGTCTATCAGTAGCTCAGGTATCTCTGGAATATCCAGACGCATGCCCTTTTTACCACTGAAAGTAAAGAGATCGTCCTTGTCAGCTTTCTCTATATGGTTGATGAGATCCGTAAGTTGCTTGCCGAGGAAGGAAGAAATGATAGCTGGTGGTGCTTCATTAGCACCGAGTCGGTGGTCGTTGGTAGCACTCATCACAGATGCTTTAAGCAATCCATTATGCTTGTAAACAGCCATTAATGTCTCAACGATGAAGACAACAAAGCGAAGATTGTCTTCTGGAGTCTTGCCACTCTTGTGTAAAAGTATGCCGTTATCAGTGCTTAAGCTCCAGTTGTTGTGTTTTCCTGAGCCATTAATACCCCCGAAAGGCTTCTCATGGAGAAGTACTCTGAAGCTATGTTTGTGGGCAACCTTCTTCATGAGTGACATCAAAAGCATGTTATGGTCAACGGCAAGGTTACATTCTTCGAAGATAGGAGCTAACTCAAACTGTCCAGGAGCAACCTCATTGTGACGTGTCTTGCATGGAATTCCAAGTTCAAGGGCCTGGATCTCCAAGTCTTTCATGAATGCTTGTACGCGCTCAGGGATTGTTCCGAAGTAGTGGTCATCCATTTGTTGATTCTTAGCAGAGTCATGTCCCATGAGTGTTCTGCCTGTAAGCATGAGGTCAGGACGTGCAAAATAGAGGTCTTCATCAACTAAGAAATACTCTTGTTCCCATCCTAAGTTGGTGTGAACCTGCTTGACTTCAGGGTTAAAGTAATGGCAAACTCTTGTTGCAGCAGTGTTAACTGCACGAAGAGACTTAAGAAGTGGGGCTTTATAATCAAGTGCTTCACCTGTATAGGATATAAAGATAGTAGGGATACAGAGTGTATCGTCAATGATGAATACAGGACTTGTTGGGTCCCATGCAGAGTATCCTCTTGCTTCAAAGGTGTTACGAATGCCGCCATTAGGGAATGAACTTGCATCAGGTTCTTGCTGTACGAGCAATTTACCAGAGAACTCTTCGAGCATTCCCCCTTTACCATCGTGTTCTATAAAGGCATCATGCTTCTCTGCAGTACCCTCTGTTAGGGGTTGAAACCAATGGGTGTAGTGGGTCGCACCATGTTCTTCTGCCCATCGTTTCATGCCTTCAGCCACTGCGTCAGCTATAGAACGGTCCAAGCGAATACCGTTATCCATAACATCAACCAGCTTGTTGTAGATGTCAACTGGTAGATACTTGTACATCTTTGTGCGGTTGAAAACATACTTTCCATAGAACTCTCCTGGACGTTCTGTGGGTGCTGCAACTTCAAGAGGGCGTTTCTTGAAAGCCTCTTCTACTGCTCCAAATCTTAAATTAGCCATTTCTTCTTACCTTAAGTTAAACTTATTACTGCAAATTTAATCATTTTCCGATTAACTCACAAAGTATTTCTATATATATAAATAATGTGTGTTATGAATTGTTTCAAATTAGATTATTTGGTGGTTAATAACAAAGTGCTTTTTTTTTGGATGTGGAATTTTATTTCTTTCTCGTTGAAATACTAAATAAAAGAATGTAAAAAGGAAGATAAATAAAAAAGTGTATGGCTGCTCACGCAGACATACACTCAGCCACTTAACTAAATAACTCAAAAAATTATTTGACTCAAAAACATTAGTTTCGTCTTCATCACGAAGACTAACTAACTACTTTAATTTGACTATTAACTTACTAATAACTATTTAAACGTAATTTGATTGCTACTTAATAACAGTCTTTAATTGACTCTGCAAAGGTAGATTATTCTTGTTAAATGCACGACAATACAAATTATTTTTATTTGTTAATAGCATAAAATATGCTTGTTAGTACCCTGAAAGGCTTGAAAAAATCTTCATTTTTTCACCTTTTCATCGATAATTATCGACCCCCATGTACTTTGTTATGCATCTGGGATTGCAAGCTTCCTTCGGCGATAAAGAGTGGGAGGTAATCCAAATTTTTTCTTAAAAGCTTTGCTCATTGCAGCGAGATCACTGTACCCACATTCGTAAGCAATCTCTGAAATGTTCATGTCTTTGTCCTCTAAAAGCTCCTTACAACGATTCATTCGGCATTCACTTTGCCATGAAAGGAATGTGCTTCCTTCAAATTCATATATGTAATAGGAGAGAGATGATGCATCAACTCCGATGGATTCAGCAATTTTTTCCATGGTAAGATCGGTCTCAGATAAGGGAAATGGATCTTGTTTTAGCCATGTGCTGACTTTCTCTTTGATGCTTTCTCCTTTATGGTTCTCTTGCTCTTCTAATATCATTAGTCGTTTGTGGAACTGTAGATAGAATCTTGTTGTATAGATAACTGCAAAGATAATTCCAAGTTTTAAGCCTATATGGTAGGATAAAGAAGGTATTATTTGCCCGAAACTAGCCAATAAAAGAATGATTGCCCACGCCAAATACGAGCGTGATCGATTCCTACAGCCACGCAAATCACCGTCTTCTTCTATGATTTGTTGCCTATATTTTAGTTGTTGGTTGGTTACTTCTATAAGGATAAAGACCTTACAGACAAGTAAACCAGCTACGAAAAGAATACGCGTATATGCCTGAATAGGGGCTGGATGCAGGAAAGCATCAATTAATTCAGTGTAATTTCTGAAGTGATAGTCTTCGTCTGTAAATACAAAAAGCAAATGGGGAATAGCTAATGCAAGCGGGAACAGATTGTAAAATAGCCATACATAGCGGTTGCGATACAGACTTCCATTGCTAAAAATGTTACATGCAAAGAGGTAACTCTCCCATAATATGTAAAGCATTAGCATAGATGTAACGCAGAAAATCTCGGTTTCATCGTTGCAATCACGTACGAAATAACTACAAAGATATATTGAAAGTGCACTATAAGCGGCAATGATGGCCCTCCGTTTGATGGTAAGTGGACCAACACTTGCATTCCAATAAGTCTTTATTATTATTGCGAAGCATATCAAGGTGACAGTCAATGTCACTGATGTAGATATCAATGTTATATTCATGTGTTTGTGTTTGAGTTGATAAACAAAGGTAAGGAAATAAACTGAAACAGCCTATTTTTTTTGTTTTTATTAAGGCATTGGAGCCTTTAAGACAAGAAGAATTTCTTCGTAAGTTATGTCTGAAGGACATAATTCTTTGATAACTTTTAGTCCTTTTGCCTGTCCTACGGCTTTAGCAATCCGCCTTATTAGACTCACTTTGGCTGGTTCTACGATTTCTTCTATCTTTATTTGTCCGTTGGCGACGTATGTTGCGAGGTGACCTTCAATGGTTACAGGGGTTAATCCACGCTCTTTAGCAATTTGTTTTATGCTTTTACCTTCTTTAAATAGGTTATAGCTTATCTCTGCTGAAGCCCCTTTGGGTGCTTTGTTTTTCTCTTTCTTTCTACCTTTTTTCTCCTTTTCATCGTCTAAACTGTTAAGTATTGCATTCTGCTTTGCCTCCAAGTAGTTGGTAATAGTGAATGTCTCAGCTATCATCGTGCTGAGTAATTCTTGTTTGATAATAAGAGTTTGTTGTAAATCAGAGTAGGTATTTTCGAATCTTTTGGCTGCTACTTTATTGTTCGTCTGCACATCTTTAGTTATTTCTAACGTGTGATTGAATAGTTCTGTGAGCTGACTATGAAAGTATAACGCACCCTTTTTGATTCTCTCAAGGAACATTTCTTCTTTTAATTGGTTGCTATTCAACTGGCAGATTTGGTCTTTCCACTTGTAGGAGATGCTTATAACCTTGTCATCAAGGTCTGTTTGCGTCATTTTATGTAAGCCTATAATCTTTGAATATTTGTAGAAATACTCCATTAAAACCCTAAAAAGGGCAGCTTCTTCCTTCCTTAGTTCCTCGAAATCGAATAGTTCTAAGAGTAAATCTCGGTAATATTCCTCTTTTAATGTGGGTAGAGCAGCTATGCTTTTCTCTGCTTGTTCTGTCTGATGACAGATGTATTCATTTACATTTTTATCATTTATAATGGCTTGGTTACCAATAGGAGAAGCAAGAACTAGCCCCTCTAATGTCTTGCAACGGCTCAAAGCGACATATACTTGTCCCGAAGCAAATGCTGCTTGTGCGTCAATAATAGCATGTTCGAAGGTCAATCCTTGACTTTTATGTATGGTAATAGCCCATGCAAGACGTAGAGGATATTGCTTGAATGTCCCCTGTACCTCAGCTTCTATTTGTTTTGTCTGTTCATTTAGAGTGTATTTAGTATTCTCCCAGGTTTCTATTTCAACCTCAATAGCCTTGTTATCACCTGGGCATAGTACCAATATCTTATGTTCATCAACGTATGTGACATGTCCAATCCGCCCATTATAATAACGTCCATTATTATCATTCCTAATAAACATTACCTGTGCTCCAACCTTCAAAGTGAGTGTATAATCAGCGGGGTAGTTATATTCTGGGAATGTCCCCTCGGTCTGTGCACGGAAAGAAAACGCTTTGTTAGGTAGGCTGCGTAACTGTTCTTCATTGTAACTCTCGGCTGTTCGGTTGTGCGTTGTCAGTCGTATATAGTCACTTCCAGCCTCAGGTTGGAATGAAGGATCGTATCTTTCGTTGAGTTTCTGTAGGTCAGCACTTGATGCTTTACCTTCTCTTATATTATTAAGGAGAGTAATGAACCCACTATCCTGTTGTCTGTAGACATGTGTGAGTTCTATGGTTACATAGTTGATGGCCTGTAATGCCTTTGAAGCAAAGAAGTAGGGAGTGTCATAATAGCGTTGTAATAGAGCCTCTTCTTCAGCAGTTACTACGGGAGTAAGCTGCTGTAAATCACCGATCATCAGCAACTGTACACCTCCAAAGGGCTTATTGTGGTCTCGATATCGGCGTAAGACAGAATCCATTGCATCCAAAACATCAGCCCTTACCATACTTATCTCATCAATTATAAGTACGCGAGTTCGGGATAAGAAAAGGCTTGAAAAAGTTGGTAATCTCGTCAAAAATTCGTATCTTTATAGGTGAAAATCAATAGATTACAAGATTTTTGAACGATGATTACCAAGGACAAAGTTACTGAAATTTTCTGTATAATCGACGAGTTTGATAAGAATTTGAGTGCCGAATTAGCGAAAAACCTGCGTCTACCGTCCCATAACAGTGACGGCAAACGCTACCGAAACCGCAAGGGCAGACTCTCGGAAAGTGAGATTATGACCATTTTGGTATGCTATCATTTCGGCGCATATCGCAATTTCAAGGAGTATTATTTGAATTGGGTCAAAGGGGTGATGCGTCAGGATTTTCCCGACGCGGTTTCCTATAACCGCTTCGTTGAACTCATGCCAAGAGTGTTCTTTAAGATGATGCTGTTCATGAAGCTCTATGCCTTCGGCAAGTGTACGGGTATAACATTCGTTGACAGCACAATGATACCCGTATGTCACAATGTACGACGATATTACAACAAAGTCTTTGCCGGCCTCGCCAAGGACGGAAAGGGTACCATGGGCTGGTGTCATGGATTCAAGCTGCACCTGCTATGCAATGATTCTGGTGAAGTGATAACGTTCTGTCTTACAGGAGCAAATGTGGATGACAGAGATAGCAGGGTATGGACGGTATTTGCAAAGGTCTTATTTGGGAAGATCTTTGCTGATAGAGGGTACATCAAGCAGGAACTCTTTGATAGTCTGTTCAGTCAAGGTATCCAACTCGTTCATGGGCTCAAGGCTAAGATGAAGAACAAACTGATGCCTATGTGGGACAAGATTATGCTGAGGAAAAGATACATTATCGAGTGCATTAACGAACTACTCAAGAACAAAGCCAACCTTGTTCACTCAAGACACCGCTCGATACACAACTTTATCATGAACTTGTGTTCTGCCCTTACAGCATACTGCTTCTTTGAGAACAAGCCAGAGGCACTGCCAGTGTATGTGGAAAAATCAAGGCAGTTGGAACTTTTTTCATACTAAACTTATCCCGAACTCAAGTATAAGTAAGTCAAGTGTACGTATTATCTTGCGTTTCTCCTTGCTAAAAGCATATCTTTTCGTAACATTTATCTCTGGAAGGAAAGGTGAAAGTGGTAATTGGAAGAATGAGTGGATTGTCATTCCTCCTGCATTGATTGCTGCAACACCTGTTGGAGCAACGATAAGACTTCTCTTTGTGCTATGTTTTTTGACGGCACGAAGGAAGGTTGTCTTTCCTGTTCCTGCCTTTCCTGTCAGGAAAACGCTTATTCCTGTGTGTTCAACAAAGTCCCATGCGTTACGTGAGTCTTGGTTTCTTTCCATTATAAAGTCTCTCCTTTTTATAGAAAACAAAGGTAACTTAAATTATTGATAACTGCAAGTTTTGCGTGCTTGACGTATGTCAACCTACTTGATACATCGCAAAAAAGAACCAAGAAAAGCGTGTTTGATATAGTATTTCTTTGCTTGTAACAACCATTGTCACTATCTTTGCACTCGTAAAAGATTAAGGATAACATTAAAGAATCGGAGGCAAAGGGTCTCCACAAAGGTAAAAAGATTATGATTTCAGTAGTATTAGCAGCTGTAGTATTAGCAGCATCAGTAGCAAAGGCAGTAAGTATTAATAATAAGATGGCTGCCTAATCTTAAGCATGATTTAGAAATTTGAGAGTAAACGACACAGTCCTGGCTTCACTTTGTGGGGTCAGGACTTTTGCTTTGTTAATGGTTTATGCCATATCCAAAGAGTGCGAAGTCTGCTTTTAATGGGTCATCTGGGAATACTTCCCGAAGTTTTGAAGTTAATTTCTGTGCTGAAGCCATCGTAGCAGACTTGCTTGTGAGGAGCTTAAGGCGCATGGCTTGTTGAATGACATGCGTGTCAAGCGGCATAATGAGCGACCGTTTATCAATCAATTCGCCCCATATTCCTAAGTCAACAGGAGAGTCTGTTCTTACCATCCATCGTAAGAACATACATACTCGTTTGCAACATGACAGTGTATTCTTAGGAATTATTCCTTTAACATCATGTTGATAGAAATAATGACACAATGCTTCTATGGCTGTGAAAGCACTCTTTGGTTCTGTTTGCTCTGACGTTTCAGCATATCTACGTATGTAGTTTTCCATGTCACCGTATTCCTGATACATCTTTTGTAGTGCCTGAAAGAGGTCTATCATCATACTGTTTGTGTATAAACGATAGTAGCATCTGTCATCATCAGGTATATCCAGTCTGTATTTTCCTTTGAGAATCCATTCATATGGTTCAGCATGTGAACAGTCTAAGAGGTGCTGAATGCGTGGGAGAAAAGCCTTTCTTGCTCCATAACTCAAACAGGAGGCGATGAAAGCCATCGTCTCCTGATTTCTTTTTCCTACCACTTGGTGCATGAACCATGCAGGATCACCTTGTAGAAAATCAACTGTCTCGTATTGATCAGCCAGTTTATTCAGCAAGGATTTGTGCCGCATGATCTTTTGTCTTTATCTGTTTTGGTCCGATAATACGCTCAATGATTCCATCTTCATTGATGATAAACGTGGTACGGAATGTCCCCATATAGGTGCGTCCATACATCTTTTTCTCACCATATACCCCAAAAGTCTTAACTAATTTCAGGTCAGTGTCAGCGATAAGTGGGAACGGAAGCTCATTCTTCTCAATGAATTTCTTGTGTGATTTCTCATCTTGTATGCTAACACCAATAATGACATAGCCCTTTTTCTTCAGCTCTGTATAGTTGTCGCGCAGGTTGCATGCCTGTGCTGTACAGCCTGAAGTGAGGTCTTTAGGATAGAAATAGAGTGCAATTTTCTTTCCTTTGTAGTCACTCAACTTTATCTCTTTTCCGTCTTGGTCAGTGCCCAGAACCTCTGGGGCCTTATCTCCTACGTTCATATTTATTCTTGTTTATTGATTAATACTTCATCCGCAAAGATACGGAAAGATTTGAAAAGATTACAAGAAGCAGGACTAAAACATTCTAAAAATTATGCCTTGAGCCATTCTTTGATGCGACGCATAGCTTCAATACAGTCGTTACGGTCACCGAAACTGGTAAGACGAATGAAGCCTTCACCAGCTAATCCGAAGCCAACACCTGGTGTGCAGACTACTTGAGCACCATATAGCATCTGTTCAAAGAACTTCCATGATGGTGTGTTTTCTGGTGTCTTAACCCAAAGGTAGGGTGCATTTTCACCACCATATACCGTCAGCCCAAGTTCTGTCAACCCTTCACGCATGATCCGTGCATTCTCCATGTAGTATGCAATGGTCTGTTTTATCTGTTCTTTTCCTTCTGGAGTATAGATTGCTTCAGCGGCACGCTGTGAGATATAGCTTGTTCCATTGAACTTCGTACATTGCCGGCGGTCCCAGAAAGGAGCCAGTTCAACACGCTTACCATCCATTGTTGCAGCCGTCAGTTCCTTAGGAATGACTGTATATCCACAGCGTACACCGGTGAAACCGGCGGTTTTACTAAAGCTATGGAACTCTATGGCAACTTTCTTTGCACCACGAATTTCGTAGATAGAGTGTGGAATTTCAGAGTCTCTGATATAGGCTTCGTATGCTGCATCATAGAAGATGATGGAGTCATTCTTTATGGCGTAGTTTACCCACTTGCGTAGTTCATCCTTCGAAATGACTGTACCTGTTGGGTTATTAGGGTAACAGAGGTAAATCATGTCAACCCTATGGTCTGGAATCTGTGGTATAAACTGATTGCTTTCATTGCATGGCAGGTAAGTAACGTTGCTCCATTTGCCGTTTTCGAATACCCCTGCACGACCATTCATTACGTTAGAATCGATGTATACTGGGTAAATTGGGTCTGAAACAGCCATAGAGTTGTCCCAGCGCACAAGTTCTCCAATGTTACCTGTATCGCTTTTTGCACCGTCATTTACGAAGACTTCACTGGGGTCTAAGTGTATTCCACGTGCTAGATAGTCGTTCTTTACGATGGCTTCACGCAACCACAGATAGCCTTGCTCTGGTCCATAACCGTGGAAATGTTCCTTCGTTGCCATGTCATCAACGGCTTTATGCATGGCTTGGATCACTGCTGGGGCGAGCGGTTGGGTAACGTCACCAATGCCTAAGCTGATGACGTTGGCTTCAGGATGCGTAGCCTTGAAGGCATTTACTTTCTTTGCAATGTCGGCAAAGAGATAATTCTTTTGTAGTTTCAGGAAGTGTTCGTTAACTAATGCCATATTCTTTTTGGGTTATTGGGGGATGATTTAATTCTAAGTCTATCCGTAGATGATATTATTGTTATAGGAGAATCTCTCCTTCATAAGCAAATTCGGCTGGCCCACTCATATAGATATGATTGTCGTTTCTCCATTCTATCGTTAGTGTTCCGCCATCCATTTCAATTTCAACAGGCTTCGATTGGTCAGCGAGATGATTCATTATTGCTGCTGTAGCCGTGGCACAAGCTCCTGTCCCACATGCCATTGTGATACCGCTACCACGCTCCCATACGCGAGTACGGAGGTGATTGTCTGCCGTAAGACAAGCAAATTCAATGTTACAACGCTCGGGAAAGGCTGCATTATGTTCAAGTTCTTTGCCGATGGTGGTGAGTTCTTCGTCTGTAAGAGACAACGTTTTACTCTTTATTTTATCCTTATCGAGGAAAACAACAAAGTGTGGATTGCCCATACTAACAAAGGTTGGGCGTATTTGTTTACTATCAGCCAAAGGCAGATTGTATGTAGAGAGGTCTGGTGTTGTACCCGTAAATTGCTCGGGAACATCCATATGAGGCTCCAGCATGTCAACCGTTACAGAGGCAACGTGCTGTTTGTCAGCTGTCAGATGCAGGTTGAGTATTTTTATTCCTGATGCTGTTTGCAGACGGATATTTGTCTTTTTAGTGAGTCCTTTCTCATAAAGATACTTTCCGATGCACCTACTTGCATTTCCGCACATCATGGCTTCAGACCCGTCGGCATTGAAAATACGCATGCGATAGTCGGCTTCTTCTGTCGTTGGTTTGCCTATCAGGACTAATCCATCACTGCCTATACCTGTGTGACGGTGACTCCATGCTATTGCAGCGGCGTTGGGATCAGGGATATCATACGCTAATGTGTTAACGTAAATATAGTCATTCCCTGCACCATGCATCTTTGTGAACTTGATAGTCTTTGTCATTTTCCAGTCTGTTTACCTTATTTTCTATACCTGTGCTGTTATCTCATGTGCAAATATACGATGTTTCTATGAAAAACAAAGTAAAAGAAAAGTGATATTACTAACGATTTGTAGGATTAGGTTAATTTGTTAGTTTATTGCTTGCTTTGGTATGTATGTGTGTGATTTGGTAATATTTTAGTTAAGATGTGTAGTAGCTTGTCTGTGCTTTGTGCGGCTGGTGGCAGTGTTTCTTATACTTGAGTTCGGGATAAGTTTAGTATGAAAAAAGTTCCAACTGCCTTGATTTTTCCACATACACTGGCAGTGCCTCTGGCTTGTTCTCAAAGAAGCAGTATGCTGTAAGGGCAGAACACAAGTTCATGATAAAGTTGTGTATCGAGCGGTGTCTTGAGTGAACAAGGTTGGCTTTGTTCTTGAGTAGTTCGTTAATGCACTCGATAATGTATCTTTTCCTCAGCATAATCTTGTCCCACATAGGCATCAGTTTGTTCTTCATCTTAGCCTTGAGCCCATGAACGAGTTGGATACCTTGACTGAACAGACTATCAAAGAGTTCCTGCTTGATGTACCCTCTATCAGCAAAGATCTTCCCAAATAAGACCTTTGCAAATACCGTCCATACCCTGCTATCTCTGTCATCCACATTTGCTCCTGTAAGACAGAACGTTATCACTTCACCAGAATCATTGCATAGCAGGTGCAGCTTGAATCCATGACACCAGCCCATGGTACCCTTTCCGTCCTTGGCGAGGCCGGCAAAGACTTTGTTGTAATATCGTCGTACATTGTGACATACGGGTATCATTGTGCTGTCAACGAATGTTATACCCGTACACTTGCCGAAGGCATAGAGCTTCATGAACAGCATCATCTTAAAGAACACTCTTGGCATGAGTTCAACGAAGCGGTTATAGGAAACCGCGTCGGGAAAATCCTGACGCATCACCCCTTTGACCCAATTCAAATAATACTCCTTGAAATTGCGATATGCGCCGAAATGATAGCATACCAAAATGGTCATAATCTCACTTTCCGAGAGTCTGCCCTTGCGGTTTCGGTAGCGTTTGCCGTCACTGTTATGGGACGGTAGACGCAGGTTTTTCGCTAATTCGGCACTCAAATTCTTATCAAACTCGTCGATTATACAGAAAATTTCAGTAACTTTGTCCTTGGTAATCATCGTTCAAAAATCTTGTAATCTATTGATTTTCACCTATAAAGATACGAATTTTTGACGAGATTACCAACTTTTTCAAGCCTTTTCTTATCCCGAACTCGCGTTTCTTATGGTCTTTCTGTTTCTTCTATAGCGAACTTTGTAGCTTAATGGGGTAGGGTTCTCATTTGTGTGAAGTTGATATTACGTGCTTCAAAACTGTTTTCTTTTAGTGGAAGAGGCATATAACGTGGCTCATGAAATATACTTACAGAAAAGGAACTGTGTGTTGTTCTTAAACAAAGGAAATCACTTTGTTTGCAGTTTTGTAATATTTTGATAATCAATAGGTTGCGAAACGGAAAGTGAAAGACGCCCTTTTGCATTGTAAAAGGGCACCTTTTGCGTTGTAAAAGATGCCCTTTTGAATGGTAAAAGACGCCCTTTTAGAACGCAAAAGAGCCCCTTTTAAAGTCGAATTGTGAATTTATATTACATAATAGGGATGTTCCTTCTTTTATAGTCGTAATCTATATATGTTCTAATCAGTGGTTAGAGTGGTAACAATAGAGCCCTTTCATTTCTTTAAACACAAAAAAAGAGCATGCCGAAGCATACTCTTTTCTGTTTTATTTAAGTCTGTTGTGCTTACCAGATGTGAGCACGCTGAGCCTGAGGAACGAAGAGTTTATCGCCTTCCTTTACGTTGAATGCCTTGTACCAACTGTCAATCATTGGTAAAGCAGCATTGACGCGGCTTACATTTGGTGAGTGAACATCAGAGTTTACGATGTAAGCAACGAACTGAGGAGCCACGTTGCTTGCCCAAACACGTCCCCATGCAAGGAAGAAACGCTGGTCAGGAGTGAAGCCATCCTTGTCTGTTAATGGGTTCTGTTTCATACTATTCTGCAGTGCACGGTATGCAACGTTGAGTCCACCATTGTCACCAATGTTCTCACCTAGGGTCTTTTCGCCATTAACATGTAGTCCTGGCATAACCTCTTGTTTGTTAAACCAGTCAACAAGGACCTTTGTACGGGCGTTATAGTTCTTCTTATCTTCTTCTGTCCACCAGTTCTTCATATTGCCATCTTTATCAAACTGGCAGCCTTGATCATCGAAACCATGGCTCATCTCGTGGCCAATTACGGCGCCAATAGCTCCATAGTTAGCTGCATCATCAACCTCTGGGTCGAAGAATGGAGGCTGTAGAATAGCTGCAGGGAAGTTGATACTGTTCGTAGTTGGGTCATAATAAGCATTGACAGTCTGTGGTGTCATGTGCCATTCCTTCTTGTCAACAGGCTTACCCCAGCGCTTTGCAATACGATATTTATGTGCTGCTTCCTGTACACCCTTTACGTTTTCGAAGAGTGTCTTTGCATCATCAATGACGAAAACACTATCAATATTCTGCCATTTGTCAGGATATCCAATCTTGATATCGAAGGCATTCAGTTTCTCCAGCGCCTTAGTTTTAGTTGCAGGAGTCATCCATGTGTTCTCTTCAATGCGCTGAGCAAAAGCTTGCTGCAGGTTCTTTACGAGTTCAATCATACGATGTTTGCTGCTCTCTGGGAAGTATTTCTGTACGTAGAGCTTACCAACAGCCTCGCCCATGATACCCTGTACGAATGACAATGCACGCTTCCAACGTGGCTGCTGTTGCTTAACGCCGTATGCAACCTTTGTATATTCGAACTGGCGATTGCTGAAATTGTCTGATAACATACCTGATGCGCTTGATATAACAGCAAGTTCCATGTATGCTTTCAGCGACTCTAATGGGGCAGTTGTGAGGATTTTCTCTACCTCATGTACTGGTTCTGGCTGACCAACATCCACCTTTCCACCATTGTTAGGATATCCATTGACTTTCAAAAGATAGTTCCAGTCAATTGCTGGATAGTCTTTTAAGAGCTTTTCCCATGTCATTGGGTGGTAGTTAGCTTGTGGATCACGTGACTTAACCTGGTCATAGCTAACCTTTGCTATCTGGTTTTCGAGTGCCCACTCTGCTTCCATCTTCTTCTTTGCTTCGATAGGAGAGTTGCCAACCATCTTGAAGAAGTCGTTGTTCAGGCTCTTGTAAGCTGCGACAACAGCCTTCTGCTGCTCGTTAGGTTTGGTGTAATACTCTGGATCTAACCCTATTCCGCCTTGTGATACACCAATGATATAACGGTCAGAATTCATCGCATCAACTGTCATTCCAAAGCCTACAGGGAAGGTACCGTAGCCCTTTGCATCAAGATCATACATCAGTTTGATGAGTTCCTTACGGTTCTTTGCAGCACGAATCTTTGCCAATACAGGCTTGATTGGTGCGTATCCATCGCGATTACGACGTGTACTATCCATATAAAGGTTATAGATAGAGGCAATCTTCTGTGCTACTGTGCCTTGCTTCTGTGGCTTCTTTGCATAGTCCTCTACCATCTCACGGATGCGTTTCTTGTTCAGTTCTTCCAAGTCAACGAATGCTCCGTTCAATGGATGTTCGGCATCTAATGGGTGAGTCTTCATCCAATTACCTGCTGCATACTCATAGAAATTCTCTCCAGGCTTCACTGAAAGGTCCATATTGTTCCTATCAATGCCTGATTTCAGACCCTGTGCCATAGCTGATGTGGCTATGAAAGAGGCCGCTAAGAATAGTGTTCTTGCTTTCATGTGTTTACTATTTATGTATTGAAATCTTATGTTTTCTTCTGTTAACATACCTCGTATAATTTACAAAGATAGTCAAAATTGAGTAATTCTTTTTCCTTTAGATACTCTTTTTGGGTAAAAACTACATCTATGTGTTATACTTTTAAGTATTTTAACATATTGTTTTTGATTGAGTAATGATGTGTTTTGTCTTGCAGGTGGTATCTTTTTGACATAAAAAAGGCCATCAAAAACTAATTATTGATGGTCTAAATCTTTTCTTTTAGCTTCTGAAAGCGTTGCTGACAGTGCTGTTTATAATTGAATTTGAATAGATGTTTCTCAATCTTTCGTATGTTATAGACGAGTGAAAAGTAAATGTTGTCCCACGGTTTGGTTGGTCCATCTGTGTAAATAGAGCGTGGAATACGAACGAAATAGAGGTCAGCAATGGTGTCAAAGGCTGAAAATTGCCGATGATTTCGCTCAAAAAGCCACACTTCTGAGTAGAAACGGTTGACTGAAATGATGTCTTTTTCAAAGTCGGGGAGCGTCTTTAAGTAGTCAGACTTTGCCCACCAGAAGCTGCCAGAGTACATTGTATAGTGTCGGGGAGGCCATCGATAACAGCTATATGTATCGAATCCATCGGTCAAAACGTTGACTGCTACTTGCCATTTGTCGAAGATAAAGTACTCTAACATCTCTCTCCACGCATCAATTTTTTGTTTGAAGGATAGGAATTGTCTGTCGTTTGTGGTGAGAGACTGGTATGATATCCCCTTGGTATGGAAGTAATAGACAAGGCTTTCTTCTCGTTCTGAAAGCCGTTTGATAAACTCCAATGCTGGATATTCGTATCTTTTAGGGTCGGAAATGTCCGATATAATCTCGATTTTATCGCTGTTTATCAGTTGTTTTAGCTGCTCTACATCTGATGGTTTAGCGGCAATACAGCTTATATATAGTGTCTTTGTAGCTGCTAAGAGACCACTTTCTTTGAGATTCTCTATCTGCTTTTTAACTAATGTAGGCCACCCTGTATCCAACATAACATGGTAAACTCCATAGATAGGAAGTGGAGTAGAGGGTGTATGTTCCCATTCTTTTAAGTCCTTACGTTTGTAAACGTGGAAGAGACTTGTCGTTATCCTTTTATATAAGTTGCTCATGTCTACTCCTCTTTCATGGAGGTTATCAGTCGATTAAACATCTCTTTTAACCCGTAATAGGGCTTCCAACCCAGTTGAATGATACGTTCTGCACTAAGACGAAGCTTTGTTGTTGGTGAATAACCTAAGCCTTCTTGTGGTTGTATTACTACTCTTGTTCTCTCTGGATTGAAGTTTTTTACAACGAATTCAGCCATGTCTCGGATGGAGATGTATGTCTTTTCATTCGCTACATTATATGCTTCACCATCCTTTCCACGCAACAAAACGTAAAGCATAGCAGTGATTGCATCCATCGTATAGCAGTAACACCGACAGAGATTGCCAGTTGTATGCAGGATAATGTCCTCATTATTGATAACACTTCGGGCAAATTGTGCAAAGACACGGTTGTCGTTTTTGCTGACTCCTGCACCGAATGTCTGGGCTAACCGTGCTACTTTAACGGGTGTTCCGTACTCTTTTGCATAGTTATGGCACAATGCTTCAGCTGCTCTCTTTGCTAATGGGTAGCTACTTCGGGCTGACATTGGGTTGAGATAGCCTTGCATATCTTCAGTAAGTGGTCGACTATCATCAGTTACAGTGCCATATACCTCTAAGGTTGATGCTAAGACAACAGATGTCAGGTTTGCTTTCTGAGCATATGAAAGGACGTTTTGCATTCCATAATATACCGTATTCATCGTTTCTACAGGCTTATCTATGAAGTCTTTTGAAGCAGTAGGTGCAGCAAAATGGAATAGATAATCTGCTGAATTGGATGGTAAAAATGGTTCTGAAGAGGAGAAATCGTACTCATAATAGGTTATCTCTTTGCATTCTTCACCAAACATTGCAACAGCTTTCTGTGGGTCTCTTATAACGGCAATGACATGTAATTGAATTCCTTTCTCTCTGTATAAGGATAGCAGACAACGTACCATACAGGATCCTAATAGTCCTGTTGCACCTGTTATGACAATCTTCTTGCCCTCCAATTCTTTGCTTAATGCAAAGCTATTGGCAAACGTTTTAATGTCTTCTTCTAATGTCTTATTATGCGTCATAGCTATGTTGTGGTCCTTTACAACCCAAATATCTGTTGATCTTCGTGGACTTTTACCATTGCACGGAGTACGAAAAAGTCGGTTGGTGTTGTGATTTTGATGTTCTCCATAGGCCCAATGATAGTCCCAAGTCTATATCCATAATGGCTCATCATTGTACATGAATCGATGAAATCGTTCTTTTTTTCATCAATGGCACGCCTATGTGCCGTGAGAATATCTGATAGAAGGAAACTCTGTGGGGCACGTGCTATCAGAGAATCTGCCCGTGATGGGATCTCTAAAGACCCATCATGCTGCTTCACAACAAGAGTCTCTGTGGCAGGAATACATGTGATGCAACTGCCAACTTCATCCACTTTATTGATATTGTCAGTGATGGTTTCTTCCGTGATGAGTGGTCGGACACCATCGTGAATGAGGACGGTTGTATCGTCAGGTGCTACATTCTTACTTTTAATATAAGCTTCTGTTGCACACAAACCATTATAGATGGATGCCTGCCCAGACTCCCCTCCAGGTACAATCTTCACTACTTTGTTTATCTCAAACTTACGAAGTTGTTTCTCAAGGAACGGAATCCAGCTCTCAATACACGCAACAACGATAGCGTCTATACCAGGATGATTGTCGAATAATTCCAACGTATAGATGATAATTGGCTTCCCATTGAGGTCGAGAAACTGCTTTGGGCGTGACTTAGTGTGCATCCGAAGCCCAGAGCCTCCTGCAAATATTACTGCAATATTCATTTTCTTACGAAGTTAAAAGGGGTAAAGAAGTTATGTGAAGTTAAGAGATGTCTGGTTATTAATAAATAGTTTAAACCTTATTTGAATATCACATCCACCTTATGGCGGTCTCTTTTATCCTTTGGTGGTAGGTCCATGTAATTGCCATAAGCAATGCGACAAAGTTCGTCAGGGTCTGCCGGACCTTCGAAAGTGTACCCTTCAAAGACGATATCTTTGTGTGGAATCATGCATCGACGAGGGTTTTGCTCATAGAACCATGCGCCATAAGAGTGCATGTAAAGGTCTGGATTACCAAATATTCTACCAATCCATCGGAAACTTGGAAAGACTATATGGTGCAGGAATTTATAACTTATCTGTGCCAATATAGGGTGTCGACCGGCAAACTTCAGGTTGACATTAACAGAGAGTTTAGCAGCAAGATGCTGCAACCATGGAATCATATAACCTTCATATGGGAAGATATCAATGTGTAATCCTCTGTATTTTTGTGCCTCATGTACATGTCGATTCTCACTGTTGTTGGCTTCATGACTGCGGTTTTCACTCTTTAAATCGCGCAAGCAAGCCCACTCTTTGTAAAAGCCAGGGTCTGTATCATTGTCTTGCAGAACATATTGAGGGTGTGGATGTGCCTTCATATAGTCACAAAGTCGTTTGAAATCCTTTTGACTAACGACCATGTCTATATCATCATCCCATGGGATGAAGCCCCCATGACGCAGTGCTCCCAGTACGTTTCCACCGTCAAGACGGCATGGAACACCAATCTTTTTTGCTGTCTCTTGCAAATAGATAGCCATGTCAAGCAGTCGGAGTTGTGCACGTCTTAGCACAGATCCGTCTGGATTATAATCGTTCCGAAGTGTCTCTTGGGTCTCTCCTGTATTGAAAGTCTCTATCATTCTTTGCTGTTATAGATGTTGCAAAGATAATAAAACTTTATGATTTCCCTTGTTCTTATTACTAATTAAATATGTGGAAGACTACACAAGACGCCTGCGTCAGGCTTAGTAATGGTGTTAACGCTTATGATAAATGCTCATTCCATGTTGATATTCTCGAAACCAATATCTTGTGCAAAGGTGGGAAAAGAACCATGAATAGGAGTATTATAAAGTAGGATTCCCTCATGTTTATGTGTGAAATAACATGGCACTTATTATATTATAGTCTATAATAGGTTAATAAATAGTTTATTACCTGATGCTCTAATAGAATGTAAACTATACTGAAGTAGGGGATTATATGTCTGTTTCAAAGCTATATATCTTTCTTTTATTGATAAGAATCTCCTACTCGTTCAAAGGTGATTAGCACATAGACTTGATAATTATGGCTATCAATAGAATAGTTGCATATACGTTTTCTTGTTGTATACCAAGCTGAGTGAGGCTTGGAATAGTTGTTTCCTCCATCTTCAACATCCCTCTATTTGAATATAAAGATGCATGGGTTATCCTTTCTTTTGCGTGAAGTTTTTCCTTGATAAGGGTGACTTCTTTCTCAGAATGATTCAGAGTTAGCTTCAAGTGGACCATCACTATGAGTATGAGAATTTACTTTACAAAGTGGAGTGGGGTGTAAATTGGCATATAATCTTTTCTGTGTTATTTGTGTCTTTGTAACCTTTTGCTAGTCAATAGGTTACGAATAGGCTTTCAAAAGGTGCCCTTTTACCATCTAAAAGATGCCCTTTTACACTTCAAAAGGGCACCTTTTACAATGCAAAAGGGCGTCTTTTACATTGCAAAAGAGCATCTATTATTTTGCTATTGTGAATACTTTTTACAAAAGACTGGTGTGTCTTACAAGTGATAGTAGAATGTAAGACAATAGAATCATGTCTTTCTCTGTTAGGATTTAGGCTTAAAAGCATGAAAAAAGGCGGTTGGAAACTCATCCAACCGCCTTAGAATACTGTTTCTTATGAATTAAAATATTTCTGAACTCGGGCAAACATTAGTTCGTAATGTGACTTTATAGCCGGCGAACGTGTTGTGGTGATACGCTCTTTAAGTAGCTTTTGTAACTTAAGTGCATAGTGGAAGATATATTCCGATGTACGGTCTATTGTTTCCATCCACATGGTATCAGGCTCTCCGTAACCTGTTCCGAAACCGAGGAAAGCCACATCTTTCTTGTCGTCACGTAGACTGCGTACCTTTCCAATCTGCTTTATTTCGTTGACATTTGTAGAGAGTCGGTCCACATATATGCGTTGCATGGCAAGGTCATCATCGTCAAGTGACTCATTGCCAGTCATTGTTTTGCCCCACACATTATTATATATGTCCTCGTTATATTCCAATGGTGAATAAGAAGTGGAGTCTGCATAATAGCTCAATGCTAGGCGAGCAGTGGCAGAGAGTGCCATCTCCTGTATGCCACTAGCCAGTGTCTTATAAGGATGAGAGTTCACTTGTGGGAGTCGATCCTCAATACTTGCTATGCCGCGATGGCCAAATTTATGTGCTTCTTGCAGTAACCACAAAGCTGCTTCACGTTGTTTCTCCTTAGAGACTACTTGATAACGTGGCAGACCAGAGGACTCTGTCGTCTGGAAAAGCTTGATTCCACCTATTACAGCATACACGTTACGTGAATAACCATAGGCTTGCGACACCATCTGACGATAGAGTTTTGCTTTGCGAACACCATCTGCACCATCAGGAATCCACTCGTCGAAGTGGTGAAGTATGTACTCTAAGTTCTTAAGACCGTATGTACTCGACTTCACAGCATCATCACCCAGATCCTCTTCTATGGCTGTTGGGTCATAACGATAGCGTGACTGTTGCAGTCCATATCGATACATGGGGTCATTTTCATGTGCTGCAACCATTGCCTGTAGTGGCTTTATATCGTCACGGAAACCCTTTGAACGAGGGAAAACACGGTATCCCCAGTCGATCGCATACTCATCATACACGCCTAAGAACGGTGGAGTGAGTGATACTCCCTTGTCTGTTGGTTGTGCAACATAGTTGAAACGGGCATAATCCATGATGGATGCCGTTGTTCCATACTTATGTGTGAAGTCTACAGAACGCAGAGAATCGGTCGGAATGGCTGCAGATGCAGCCATGTTATGCATCAAACCGAGGGTGTGACCTACCTCATGTGCTACGATATATTCCAATGTTGACGCAACAATACTGTCGGGCATATCCAGTGTTCTGGCAGCTGGATCAAGCTGTGAAGTCTGTATAAAACGCCAGCTATTGATAACGTTTACAACGTCATTATAGACCAAAACGGTAGCCGTAATAATCTCACCTGTACGTGGATCGACCCATGATGGTCCCATAGCATTCTCTGTTGCTGTAGGCAAGTAACGGATACAAGAGTATTTAAAGTTGTCTGGATCGAAGTTAGGATCATCCGTTGGGAAGTCCTTAACCTGCATAACATCTTTGAAACCGATACGTTCGAAAGCTCTGTTCCATCGTAGAACGGAATTCTTAATGGCCTTCTTCCACAGTGAAGGGAAGTTATTATCGATATAATAAACAATCGGTTTTACAGGCTCGGTCAGCTTTCCTGCAAAGTAAGCTGCCGTGTCCTTAGGTTCAACACGCCACCGGTTGATGAAGCTTGCATGCTCAATCAGTCCGTCATTGACAACAGACTTCGGCGTGAGGAAGTATCCAATACGTATGTCACCCAGGCGTGGTGTCATCTTTTCGTTAGGCAATAAGGCCAAAGTAAACTCTACACCAATGGATACTGGTTGGTTACTGATAGCCACATTACCGCTGTTTCCTGACATGTTAGCAACGTAGTTACGTTCCATTTTGATGCAGGCATTGCTCTCAAATGACTTCAAAGCAGTCACTTTTATCCATTCTGGCTTCAGCTCAGCATCCACTCTATATGGGCCAGCTATCTTTGTTATGACAGGGAAATATTTACTTTCTCTTAGGAAAAAGGATGAAGCATCGAAAAGAATACCCCCCGTTTTCTTGTTTCTTGCTTTGATAGGGAAAGCATAAAGGTCAAGATCCCGATAGTTGGTTGCTTCTGCCTGGCTGGCTTTTGGTGATGGAAGTGCATCCAACAGTTCGGAATTAACCGCCTGCATGACGATGGAACTGTCCTTCTCTACAAAGCGTATGTGTGTTACAGAGCCAGCACGTGTGCCCAATTCTGCGAACTGTGGGCTGGAAACAGATGATACTGTTGCACCGATAAGCATATCACGTCCGATAGATGATGGTGGCAGTTCGACAAGCAGTTTCTCACCTGTTCTGTAGAGAGAGACGAATGGTCCTCTTGCTGAATCAGTCTTTTCCTCAGTCAGGATACGCTCATAGGCATCCTTCTTTACCGTCTCAGTGGTAGTCTTAGTGTTCTTTTTTTTCTTCTTAAAGAACGGGAAAGCCTGTGCAGACATTGACAGACTCAAGAAGCCCAGAGCGATAACAGTTACGTGAACTGATCTCATTGATAATACAGATGCTTTCCTCATTGCTTCACCTCCATTGTCTTATTGAGTTTGAAGAGTAACATTTCGTAGTGTGTTCGTGCTGCTATTGGGAGATTATTCTTCAGACATTTCTCCAATGCAGGCTTTAGTTTCTGCAAGCAATTATAGAAGTAGAGCTCAGAGTTGTCGGCAAGTGTGATGTCAACAGCTGGTACAAGACTCTGTGAAGGGTCTCCAAATCCTGGTGTGGCACCGATGTCTTCATTGTTTTTCAATGCTGCTCCTGATGATGAACCACCTGCTGCGCCACCATTACCTGTAGCCTTTGAGACAGCATTCTGCGCATAGTTCATGAATGTTCGCTGCATAATACGCTCTCCTTGGGATGGTGCACGCATCTGAATGACACTGTTGAAGATAGCATTATACATATCATCAAAGTATTCTTTCTGTGTATAACTGTTTGGATTCAGGTAAGATGTCACTGCAACACGTAAGCGTGCAGCAAGTAAGTCGTACCCCATGAACTCCAAAGTCTGGTCATAATAACTAACAGACAAGAAGCCTTTGCGCTCGTAGTTGCGGTTAGCATACTTGCTAATGCTCATTGCTTGCTGCAGACTCCATAGGAAAGAGCGGCGCTGAAGATCCTTTGGTACGACCTGATACTGTGGTACTCCAGAAGAAATCTTCATATTATTGATGTACATACCACCAACATTGCTTAGCACTTGTTTGAATGCTGCATAACGGTTCTGTGCTATCTGTAGGTAGAGTTTATCTTTGATACGTGTGTCTTCGTCGTTCTTTATCCACTTAGAAAGGTTGCTTTCAACAATAGAATAGTTCTTGTTGGCAAGTTCTGCTGTGGCAATCATGTCGTTACCAAGTGCTCCTGCTTGTACCCGAGGGTCCCATTTTCCGTTGCGTTCAGCGTAATAACGAAGACGAGGATTCATCACTTTATTGTCGACAAAAGCCTCAAGTGTATTCTTCTCTTCATTGATTGACACATTATCTGTATCGAAATAACGATAGTTCCAGTTGATGGTGAAGTAGTCATACATACCCAATCCCGTTGGTGTTAGGCGTACACCTCGGTCAGAAGGTTGTGCAACATAATTATAATGTACGTCATCCATGACAGAAGGAGCAAGTCCCATAGTTGTCGTAAAGCGTGCATTACGTAAAGAATCAGTAGGATAAGTGAATGAAGCACCAAGGTTATTCTGTAGTCCAAGCATGCTGCCTGTCTCTTTCATGACCAACATCTTCAGTCCTTCTGCAAACTTCTCGGCTGACAGACGATTGCTTCGAACAGAAGGATCAACGGCTCCTGTTTCAATAAAACGCCACTTATGCAGCAGTCGTTCTACGTCAGAATAGATGAACATAGAGGCATTCATGATCTCACCAGTATTGGGATTGACATGAATATTACTTGTTGGTTCTGATGAAGAACCGCTTGGAATGTAGCGAATGCAGGAATATTGAATGTTATCTGGGTCGAAATCAGATTGCTTCTGAGGGAAGTCTACTACTTCTATTGCGTTTCTGAAGCCAATCTTCTCAAAGGCTTTGTTCCATTCAAGGATACCTTCACGGATTGGTTTCTTCCATGATTCAGGGAAAGTATTATCTATATAGAAACGAATTGGACTGACAGGTGTAGTTAGTTTTCCCTTTGCATAAGCCTTCTTATCACTGGGAATGAGGTTCCAACGGTGAGAGAAGAAGATGCGTTTGGTACTTCCTCCCTCTTTAGGAATACCTAAACGGACAGAATAATCAACACCTATGCGAGAGTCCATGATGCGTGGTCGCATTGCTGACTCTGGTAAAAGTGTTACGCTATAACATACTCCTACTGTCGTAGGGCGCTCTCCTCCGATAGGCATAGACATCAAAGAGGTTGATATTCCATAAGTGAAATCGTTGTTAATAGCAAGGTTTGTATCGAAACTCTTTATGCCACGAATGAACGAAAGTTCTGACTTTGGAGTTGCTTTTATGCTATAATTACCGTTTCGTGTTGGCATTACGGGTATCAGACTTGTTGGTTTACCAACGAGAGAGGTGACATCAAAGACCACAGCAGTACTGTCATTGTTGTATGCTAAGATGTTAAATCCTTGCCAAATACCGTCACGGTAGTTCTGTGATAACGCCCCTTCAAGGTCTTTTGATGGTGCATTGTCTTGGAAAAGAACGTTATTAGGTGTCTTCATCACGACAGAGCTGTCCTGGATATCAAAGTAAAACAGTACTGGATTGGAGCTTGTAGACCCTACTGTGACTGTTGTTGGATCGGTTGTAGAGGTTATTCTCCCTCCAAGTAACATCTGTTTCTTGAGCAATGTACGTGGAAGCTCGAAGTAAATCTTATTGTCCAGCTTGTAAACTGTGATGAATTTACTACGTGCAGTCTCCACCTTCTTGTCCTTAAAGAGCCTGTCATACTTCGTCTCTTTCTTAGGTTTCGACTTCGATTTGTCGTCATCAGCCTTTACAACTGTACTTTGCAATGCAAGGAGAAGCAGTAATGCTCCTCCTATTGTTGATTTCTTAAACGAGAAATTCATTCCTATCATTTGTGTGTTTATTTGTTTCTGTATAGTGCTTTCACAATCTTCTTAGTGATATGTTGCTTCGACCAACGCAGTGCATTGGTCTGTGTATCGTAGCAATAAAGACTTCCTTGCATAGCATTTGAGGAATCATTCGTTGCTATATAGATGAGATTGTCATCGTCAGAGAAGACCATATCAACAATATTTTCCGTACTATTACCTACCGAGAACAGTGGAGCTGTAGGGAAAGTACCGTTTGCAAGGACATTATGAGCATAGACATTGTTACCATTTGTGTAGTAAACTATGTTCTTACTACGTGCAGATCGCACGATAGCCCCATTGCTTATACCTGTTGAAGCAGGCATAGCAATATGGTAAATAACGTTTGATGCGATGCGTTTAGTAGCATCTGATGAGAAATATCCTGGAAGAATATATGTGAAATAGTATGTTCCAGTACTCTTCTGACAAGTGATAAGCGCCATATTACGCTGTTTATTTACGCTACCCATACCCACTAAGGTGTCACCAGTGAAGGTTCCTTTCAGTATTTCAGCTGGTACTGAAGAGTTCTCGATAGCCATTGCCAGCAGTGAACCATGTGCATTGTCGAAGTAAGCATCACCATGTGCATAGAAAAGATCATCCCTCCACCATGGGGTCATGTAGTTAGATAGTGTTACAGAGCCATTAACTGCATTGGTAAAACGTGATGTCTGTGAGAAGATAGTGGTTGAATTCAGCGCTACAGAGTACAGGTTATCGTTCGTAATAACCATAGTCTTGGGTGTACTGTTGTCTGAACTTGCCTCTAATTGTGTTACTTTTTCTCCTACAGCAGTCTTGAACAGAGATACCATTTCATATCCATCAAGCTGATAAAGCGTTGAAGGATTGCCTGCAGCTATGAGCAGAACGTCTTGTTTCTGACTGCCTATAGTCTTGTTCCATGTCATAGAACATGGTTCACCAAAGGTGATATTTGGGTTGTTTTCAGCCAGAATGTCTAAGTGGAAGTTCTTTTGGGTATCTTCAGTCGGTACGTATGACAAAATAGCATGGCTGTTGTCATCAGCCAGAAGATAGATACCTTTTGTGTAAGCGTACTCAACGTTTACCTTGAACTCATATATCTTGATATTCTCTCCGTTGCTGATGCGCAAGCGAGCCGTGTACTCTCCGGAGCTTTTGCATGGATAAACAAGCTTCGTATCGTTCGATATTAACTTGTGGTTTACTTCCCATTCGTACTTCAGAGGTTGCTGACCATTGCTCTGTAACACCGTAGGATTAATCTTCAGTGTGTCACCTTGGTTGAGCGTATATATACTGTTTAAGGGTGTCTGAAGGCTTATTTCAGAAACCGTATTGCCGCCAGTTGTTGAGTCATCCTTGATACAGGACGAGAATAACAAGGCTGATACAGCAAGGAGATATAAATATTTCTTTATCATGATCATATCTTTTCTTGTTCAAGTTTATGGTCTTATTGACTTTTAAAAGTATTGGTCTCGTTTTGTGCTCATGCTTAGCACGTCATGTGCGGGGCGTCATCTCCATTGGTGCGGATGCCCCGCACGGGTGGTGTTCATGCTTAGCACCATTTGTTCTGGTTGCCCCTTAGCTATTTGTTCAGTGTTTCTTTATACATGAAAGATAGTGTAGAACAACGTTAAACAGCAATCCGAAACCTTCAATATACGGATGAATGCATCTATTCTGGGTGTGCTCTGAAGTAAGCTACCACCTTTTGTATGTTCCTGTAAAGCTCAGTCCAACTTCTGTTGTTTCGTATTGCCTTTACCAATTTATTGGCATCTGAGTCATAGAAGGATAATAACATTCTGTATTTTGCAGGTGTATAAGCAGGTAATCCCATAGAACTTAGCAGTGGCATATCCCACCAATCAGGTTTCTCAAGAACGTTATTGAATGCGATAATCCTCTTTGTTTTGTCTGGGAAGCGTGTTCCTAAATCATCAGTTGGCTTGAGAAGGAGTATCAATCTAATGTTGTCGTTCTGTGTCTCACTGAGGTTCTGACGCATCAATACTACTGGGAAAGATGCCGTGAGACTGTCTGCTGGTACAGTAAGAATACTGTCGAGTGCAACAAAGTGTACACCAGCCTTTGCAGAACTACTTGGGTCAACAAGCACTTTGAAGTGCTGTGGCTGTGATTTCTTCACACCAGCAATCTTCACTTTGACGTTTACAGTGTCGGTTGTAACACTGGTTGGCTGCGTTCCAAATGAATAGTTATATAGTGTGTCGGTGGTATTCTGGAGGTCAAAGTACACTTGATTTCCTCCTTCAAAATACCCTTCCTTTGAATATTCTCCGTCATAGTCAATGCCCGAACAAGCCTGACCAACCAGGGCTATCAGCCCTATTGCGAAGAATTTTATCATCATTTTCTTTCTTGATTTATTCATAATGATATCCTTTAGACGTCTGTTTCTTATTTGTCTTGATGTTTAGTTCTGAAGTTTATATACTTTTTCGTCGCCGTATTCGTTCTCTCTGTCAGGCCATGGGAGTTTGAATATCGCATCAGAAGGCTGATAAGTGTCGATATTTCTAAAGTCAGTAAAGCTACGGTTGTAATGCTTCAAGGCATAGAACGTTTGTCCCATACCAGGGAATTCACGCATACGTTCACGCATCATCTCCTGTTCAAAGAGCTCACGTGTTGCTACATTTGCAGCATCAACATTGCCTAATCCTCTGCTCTTTCTTACCTGATTGAGGAGATTTATTGCTTCAGTCTTGTCCGTATCATAAAGACTTTCACTCAGAATGTAGTACATCTCTGGCAAACTGATCAATACGAAACCTTTTAATACACCTCTTGTTGCTTCGGCATCGTTCTGAATCAGACGGATAAAGCTGAAGCTTGAAGATGCTCCAGATGCGTTTTCTCTGTAGAAAGCATTGTAACGCAAGTCGGAACTGAGCGCTGTGAAGCGATCGGTCTCATAGAGACTACGCGTGTCTCGACGCCCTTCGGTAAAGTTTCCTTGCCCTGTTGAACGGAGGAACGTTGTACGAATAGAGGTTGAACGGTCGGCTGCATAGACACCGAAAATCATCTCTTTGCTTGCTGGAAAGCGCATAACAGAGTCAATCGTTGTGCTGGTATTCAGCTTGAAGTTCTGTGTTGCATTGATGACTTCACGTGCATTCTGTACCGCTTCGGTGTATTTTCCCATCGCATAATATACACGTGCTTTAGTTGCTTTAACGGCATATTTGTTGAAAAGAATTACACGTCCTTTGTGATAATCACGCTGGAAAGTATTGTCATACGTCACATCATTATCATCTGATAACAGGGAATCTGCTTTGTTCAAGTCCCTTAAAATGAGCGTGAATGTGTCATACAGATTGTAGCGTTGACGGTTCTTTAGATTGAAATCAAAAGAGTATGGCAAGCCAAGAGTGTTATCATTGCTGCGTCTATAGTCTATACAATAAAGGCGTGCAAGGTCGAAATGCATGAAAGCACGCAGTCCATAGGCCTCACCTTTTATGAGTTTTCGTTCCTGTGCAGCCTCACTGATCCCGTCAATGTGTGCTATGATGTTATTAACATTAGCTATGTTATTGTACATATTGCTCCAAACAGCATCTGTCATCAGGCGTGCTTGTTGGTTAGTGTACTGATATCTATTAAGATAATAGCTCACATCTTGTGGGTTATCATAGCCAAATTGCTGGCCTAACTTATCGACAAGTCCCCATGAAAGGTTCTCCCCATAAAGGTTCGAAGTGGCTAATTTGCCATAAACACCAAACATAGCATCCTCGAAACCCGTGATGTCTTCGAGCATTTCACCCTCTGTTAACTGTCCTTTTGGCTGTACATCCAGGAAGTCATTGCAGGAAGTAAGCAGTGTAAAGGCTATGGATATTCCTATGTATTTTGCTATTTTATTCATTGTCATGCTGTTTATTTTAGAGTGAGAAACGTAATGAGAACTCGAAACTTCTATCGTATGGATAGTTCAAACCGCGCTCTCTCTTTGCTGTTGACAGGTAGAAGAGGTCGTTGGTAAGAAGCTCTAAGAACATACGTTTCAGTCCATATTTCTGTAACCAAGTAGTTGGTACCTCATAAGAGAAGGACAAACTGGTCATACGTAGGTAGTTATTCTTCTGTACAAAACGTGATGTTTGATACGGAGTAGCAGTATCGTCAATACGTTTATACTTAGCTTCAGTGCCAGGAGTCTTCCATCTGTCGTTTAATACACGCTCATCAGCATTGTATTTTGGGTTTGCTCCTTCAACCTTTGTTGCCAATGTCTCATTGTAAAGGGCTCCACCGAAAGAGTATTGGAAGGAACAACTAAACGCGAAACGCTTGTAAGTAAGGTATGAATTGATAGCACCAATACCTGTAGGGTTGGTATCTCCGAAGATAACTTTATCATTTGGATCATACACAAAGGTATAGCTGCCATCACGTTTGATGAATATTTCCTGACCTGTTACAGGGTCGATACCAGCTGAAGGTACAACCTTCAGAGCTGTCAATGACTGTCCTTCTTCGTATACAGGGAGTGGAGCTACACCGCCTTTAGCCAGGTTTTGCTCATTCTGTTCACGCAAAGCATTACTGATCTTCTTGATCTTATTCTTGTTATATGCATATGTAAAACCAAGTGACCACTGCCAATCTTTGTTTTGAATGGGGAAGGTACGCAGACGAAGTTCAAAGCCTGTGTTCTGTACTTCACCTATGTTTTCACGTGAAGTGGTCACACCTACAGATGGCGCTTTGGTGATATCGAGGAGTAGGTTGTCTGTATTCTTGATGTAATAATCAGCTGATAAGTCGATACGACCATGGAAAGCAGTGAAGTCAACACCGATATCTGTACTCAAAGTACGCTCCCATTTCAAGTCTGGATTACCAATAGTAATAGGTGTGGCACCTGTTCCTTTACCATAGAAGTAAGCACTGTTGTAACTGTAAGTGGTGAGTGCTTGGTATGGATTGAAGTTGATATTACCTAAATAACCAATGCTTGCACGGAGCTTCAAGAGCTGAACCTGTGAGCCACTCATAAACTTTTCATTGTGAATATTCCATCCTCCACCAACGCTCCAGAATGGTGCGAAGCGTTTATTCTTACCGAAACGTGATGAACCTTCATAACGATAGATGAGGTCAAGGAAGTATTTGTTATCCCAAATGGTATTGGTATTCACAAAGAAACCAACTCCTCTGGTCTCTGTGTCAGAGCCACTTGGATGTGTACCAGCGTCATATGATGTTGCAAAAGCTGGGTGTCCGAGCTTGTCAGAGTAGAAACCAACAGAGCGATAACCCGCTGCATCCGTTGAAGTTGACTCCATACTACTACCTCCCATAGCTGTAAGGAAGAGCTTCTTAAAGAAGTAATTATTGTATGAAAGCATCAGTTTTCCCTGCAATGTAGTGACGTTTGTCCAGTTATCTGACAGTGATCCACGCTGGTCAGCAGCCTTATTACTGATCTCGTAGTAAGAGAATGGAGATGTAAATATTCGTCTGTCTTGCTTGCTACGGTCAATGGTAAAGTCACCATCCAGACGTACCTTGTCACCGAACCACAACTGAAGTGATGTCGTATTCAGGAAGTCTAAGGTGTTAGTCTTGTTATAACTGCCGAGTGATGCATCGTAGAGTGGGTTCGAAATGTCGTGATAAAGTGAAGAACGTAACTTACCATCAGCGTCGTATGGGTTCTCATATGGGTTCATTTTCACCCAGTCAGAGAAGTCACCATAAGGTGATTCGTTGTTTGTTACGGATGTGATCGTAGAACTGTTTGATACAAAGAACTTACCAGAAACATTGTAAGACAAACGGAAGTTGGTTGATAAACGAGTGCGATCGGAGCCTTTCATGACACCAGAATCCTTACCGTAACGTACGCCAAGGTTATATTTGGCGCGCTCATCACCACCATCAATACTCAAACTGTGCGACTGTGAGAAGGCATTGCGTAGTGGTTTTGCCAACCAATCAGTCTCAACACCGCTCTGAATGTTATTATATATGCGTGCATAATCCAAGTCATATTGATACTGACGAGTAGGATCTGAGTCGGTAAACAGACCTGCTAACCGCTCATACTCAAGTTTCTGGCGTGCATTCAATAGATGGTAATCGTGTAAGTCTGGTGTTGACAGGCGGACTGTACCACTGTAGTTGAGTTTCAACTTACCACCTTTCAGGGTCTTTGTTGTAATAACAATGACACCAGCTGATGCTTTTGCACCATAGAGAGCAGATGCAGATGCATCCTTAAGAACGGTGACTGTCTCAATATCATTCATGTCCATGTCGGCAACATACTCTGGTGTGACCTGCGCACCATCAACGACATAAACAGGAGTGTTGGCTTGTCCTTCGAATGTTGCACGTCCACGGATGTTGATTTCTGCTACCTTGTTAGGGTCGGAACCTTTGAGGTTGTCATCGGCAATGACCATACCTGGGACGAAGTTTGCAATGCTTTGCAACACATTCTTCGTACCGACGTTCATTAATTGGTCACGTGTAACAGAAACCTGTGAGCCTGTGAACGAGTTTTTATTTTTGGTTTGATAACCCGTTACAACCACTTCCTGCATCTCTTTTGTGTCCTCGTGCATAGTGAAGTTGGCTGCTGAACCGTTCTTTACCGTTCTCGTAATGGTCTTATAACCAATGTATGACACTGTCAACCGTGCCTCTTTTAAGTCGGTTTGTGCCTGATATTCACCGTTTATGTCTGTTGTGTATCCTCCGTTAACACCATCTATTCGGATAATAGCACCGATGATTGGGTCACCGTTTACATCAGTTACCTGACCGTAAATGCCTTTCTTACGCTGTACAGGTTCTTTCTTTGCAAATGTCAGTGTGTTACCATCAACTGTATAGGTAAATGGCAACTGGTTTGATAAGCTTAGTAACAAACTTGAAACAGACTGATTGCGCACGTCAAGGGTAACACCTGTAAGTGTTTTGACGTCTTCATCGGCAAATTTAACATTCAGTCCTGTCTGTTTTGCAACCTCATTTGCAAATGTTTCTACTGTTGCATCGCGCATTGAGAGTGTAACCTTTGCCCCGTTAAGCTCTTGAGCTGATGTGGGAAGGCAGAATGGACCAAAGCATAATAGGCTCAAGATAAGAGCACAAATCATGCGTTGGAGAAAAGTAGTCTTCTGCATCTTTCTCTTATTTTTGGATTGTTATTTGAAGCAATATGTATAGCCCCTGATGATAATATAATCTTTTTAACCTAATTACTATTGATGAAAAAAGAGGGTGGTCGTCCTCAATATTAATAAAACTAATACCTGTGAATTGATAATTTCGTTTTTAAAAACGACTGCAAATATATAAAAAAAACAAGGAAGATCAGCTTCTTTTTATATAAATTTGAATAATTTTCATATATATCTTGCTCTGTTTTGATTCTTCTTCAACATCCTGTACTGGATGCTTTTTTTGTTATTATTATCTTGATACTTGTGTCTTTCACTATTTTAAAATAAGGTGTTACCTTTTGAAATGTATTTACAGAAAAAGCATTTGAGAGTGTATTGAAAGTTGATTGGGTGTAGATAAAAGTGACTTTGTAAGCTGTTGATTTATAGAAGGTTATAAAGAGGCTGGTAAAAGACGCCCTTTTGCATTGCAAAAGGTGCCCTTTTGAGGTGCAAAAGGGCATCTTTTACTCATCAAAAGGGCACCTTTTACAACGCAAAAGAGCACCTATTGTTTTTCAGTATACGAATTTATATTACATTGTGTCCTGATGGTCCTATTTTGGTTCTTTATGTTTGTTGATGTGAACAGTCATCAGGCTGCAATCATTGGCTTGATGATGAAAAACGAGAAAGCTTCATCTTCAATTCATCTCTTTGCTATTTGCCCATATCAGAATAAAGCGTTATTTTTGCAAACCAATGCTTTTTATTCAAGAAGATATTATATATATAAAGGTGTGGAAAAGGAAACTCTAAAGGAGAAAACTGCCAAAGGACTGTTCTGGGGGGCACTGAATAATGGTACGATGCAGCTCCTGAATATCATAATCGGTGTTTTTTTGGCACGTCTGTTGTCGCCATCCGATTATGGATTAGTGGGAATGTTGGCAGTATTCACTGCTGTTGCTGGTGCTTTACAAGAGAGTGGCTTTACCTCAGCATTGGCAAATATGGAGCATCCTACGGGTAAAGATTACAATGCAGTCTTCTGGTTTAGTACTCTTATGAGCTGGGTTTCCTATCTTGTGTTGTTCTTTTGTGCTCCGTTAATAGCAGCGTTTTTCCATCATGAAGAACTTATAGGGCTGTCACGTTTTATCTTTGTATCCTTACTTTTCTCTGCTATCGGCACTGCTCCTACAGCATATTTGTTTAAGAACATGATGGTTCGGGAGACTACGTTGTTACGAGTTTCTTCACTTGTACTGTCTGGTGTAGTAGGAATTGTATTGGCTTTTCGTGGTTATGCATATTGGAGTTTGGCTTGGCAACAGGTTATTTACATTACGTTGACAAGCTTTGGACGTTTCTTTCTGATACCTTGGCGACCATCTTTCCATATTGATTTTACGCCGATTCGGCATATGTTTTCCTTTAGTTATAAGATTCTTATAACGACAGTGGTCAATACGATAAGTCAGAATGTACTTACATTTATCTTCGGTAGACTCTATTCTGCAAAGGCAGTAGGCAACTTTTCTCAGGCTTTTAAGTGGGATACGATGGCAAGTACCTTTGTTTCAGGAACCATTTCACAGGTCGCTCAACCTGTTTTGGTGGAGGTTAACGGTGATGCTGGGCGTCAAGTGAATGTCTTTCGTAAGATGTTACGCTTTACAGCCTTCCTTGCTTTCCCCGCAATGTTTGGTCTTGCAATGATCTCACATGAGTTTATTTTACTGTTGATATCCGATAAATGGGCAGAGAGTGTCCCTCTTTTGCGTATACTTTGCATCAGTGGTGCCTTCTTACCATTCTATACAATGTATCAAAACCTTATCATCAGCCGTGGAAAATCAGTTATTTACATGTGGTGCACGATAGCTTTGATTGTTGCACAAATCGTGTTTGTCATTCTTTGTTATCGTGAAGGAATCGTGTTTATGGTCAGTATCTATACGCTTGTCACGGTTCTTTGGCTCTTTGTATGGCAGTATTTTGCGGGGAAAGAGATAGGTCTACGATTGTTTGATGTCATGAAAGACATCTGTCCTTATCTCTTTGTGTCAGCTGCAGTGATGCTCGTTACTTACTTCTCAACGGTCTTTATCAGTAATCTTGTGCTGCTATTAGTTGCACGTGTCTTGCTTGCTGGTATCCTTTATTTCGCTATTATGAAGCTGTCTGGGTCACAAATGCTGAAGGAATGTCTTGCTTATTTGCATCGGCGTAGAGCATGATGATACATATACAGTTGCATGACGGGATAGAGCCATGCACGAATCATCTTTATGAAGCTACCACCTGAGGTCTGAAACAACCTTTGGTGGTTTTTTGTTAGTAGGTATTGTAGTCTTAAAAAAGCCCATAATCCTTTCTTCGTTTCAAGTCTCATGATAGCTTTTGCTTCGATGAAATCGTTGTAATTGGTTGTTATTCCTTCCATGAACGTTAACTTTCCTTTGTAAATAGGAAGGGCTATGCTTCGCGCTTGGTGGTAGTGGCGTAGTCCCCATAGCAATTCATACAATCCATTCTGCCATGAAGGGAGACTCCGACTGTAGTCGTTGTAAGTCGTAGCATCGGCATGTCGCCGGAAATTCACCAATACTTTGTTGCAGAAAGCTATACTGTCGTGGCTTGCAGCGAGTATGCTGAGGGCTGCATCATAGAGTGATACGTTGAAGAAAGGATGTGTTACGGGTGGCATCATACGCAATAGTTCTCGGCGGAAGAGCATGGTGTGCCCTGGAAGACCGAGGAACATCATACGGAAAATGCTTACGTTACGTGGTCTGTTATCGAAGTATGCGAAGGAACCATCAGTGGAAAACGGTCGTGTAAGCCCACTACAGAGGAGCTTATTACCAATAGTCGTCATCTGATTGGCTATCTTATCAGCCTCCCAGATGTCATCTTGATCAGCAATAGCAATGAAATCACCCGTCGTTCGATGCATGGCTGAGAGAAAATTGGCATTGACTCCGTGTGTTCCTTCATTGTGATAGATGTGTATGAGAGGATGTTTTTCTTCGTATTCTTCCAATATTTGCCATGTGTTATCAGTCGATCCGTCATCCTGAATGATGATTTCGTGCAATGGATAGGTCTGTGCTAAGATTGAATCAAGCTGCTCCTGCAGATATTTAGCGCCATTATAAGTGCATAAAACGATGGAAACGGGCTTTTTTTCGGTCATAATTAGTGAAGGGATAAGAGGGTTAGAGCAGTGTTATAGCTAATAAGATAAAGTGTAAGGGCACTGATTAAGGTTACTAAACAGATTCTTTTCTTTCCCTTGGTAGTACTTATTAGGTACGCAGAACTTATCGGAATGACATATGCCCAATGGGCAGTCATGATGTAGATTTCGTTGATTCCGAAACCTAATCCTAAGTGAAGTACCATGTCAACGGCAAAGAAAGAGAATGCAAGCCATAGGAATTTACTCCGCTTTCCAGCCCATAAGCCCATAATAAAGAGAAGGATAATAATGCCTTCTACAATATAATTGATAGCATAACTGTATCTTACGATGACTGGACGATCACGCATCACATCGCCAAGTGTGTGTTGTTCGTGTAGTTGGAGTGACTCTCCGAAGAGATTTTCCACAATGGTTGCAGAGCGGGAGGTCGTTATGTCGGTCCAATTTAGGAACCTTTCTTTGCTCATAGGCTTCCCTGAATGTGCGTTTTGGGGCTCTTGTGCCTTCTTTCGTAGCTGCTCTTTTCGATGATTTCGCCATATTTCCTTGAATTTTATGGCTTGCTTGGCACTGTCTTTTATCTGTGTTGTGTCACGAAATGCTGCTAACATTTTAGCTTTATCGGCTTTAATAGCTTGTGCGCGTTGGACTTTTCCCGCGTGAACACTGTCTGCAACAAATGTGTTATATTCCCATTCGCTGAATCCACATAGAACTGCTGCGGGAAGGAGAATGGCTATAAAAAGGTGAGATGGACGGAAAAAAGACTTTCCATTACTGAAGAAACTGGCAAGAAAGACCTTTATTCCGTTGTTGAGTGATACTCCCGCTGTCAGGAAAAAGAGTAGGATAGTCTGCCATTTCTTCATCTTTCGCCCATCTTTTATCTGTTTCCCAGTTATATATAGGACCAAGAGGAGCAGACATAATGATATGATGAAATGGTCAGGAGATATGGCTGCCAGCATCACATAAGCGAAGGAAAAGAGGAAGAATGCTAATATTGAGGATTCAAAACGCGACAGACAGATAAGCTCTTTGCCTATTCTCATCATGAAAAGAAAAGCATAAACAGAGCTAATAAGCAAGACACAGGACACAAGAAACGCCCCACAGTTTATCTCAGTCAATGACATTAACAGCTGATTGATAAGATAAACGGGATAATAATAGAAGGCAAGCAGTGGATGACGGTTCACATCAAACGCTGTTGTCCAGTCTGTAACGACACAAAGGGTCAATGGATCGAAGCCGGAAATGTGGAAATTATCAATGAAAACCTTCCTAAAGTCTTTGTTGATAACGGAGAATTTAGAATAATAATGGCTGATAACGGCAATATGCATTACCATTTGCCATAGAAGAAAGAGGACTACTGGCAGGCGCTCTTCCTTCTTTATCTTCAGAAGGTAATATACTTTCATGACAGAAGATACCTGGCTATATGTCCTGCATTGTAAATCCATAGATACGCAGTGAGAACAAGTAACAGGGCACGCAGTAGTTGTTGAGGCTTGTGGGACAATCCTTTCAACATATATCCATACGCTATTGGGATAATAAAAGCCCATCCTGCAGTCATGATATATACCTCATTAATGGCAAAACCAAGTATAAGGTGGAGTGTGATATCGCAAGCAAACCATGCTAATAGCATTTGGAAGAAACGCTTATGATAACCGAAGACGATACCGATAATGAACAATAGGACGATAATAGCTTCTATAGCATAATTCAAAATCCAGTTATATTTAACAAAGATGGGACGATCCCACGATACATCTTTTAATAGATATTGCTGGTGAAGTTGGATAGATTCACCAAAGAAGTTTTCTATTAATGTCTCGCTACGTGATGTGGATACGTCCATAAGCCTACCTATGGTACTGTTGTCTGCAGCCTTTCCCGTATGACTTCTTAACCATGCATCACGCTGTCTCTTGTGTTCGTTGACTTTCTTGGCATCTCTTTTCTTGTTTACCTGCTCAATATTGTGTACTACTTTCTGCTGTGGAACTTCAAGAAGGTAGTATTGTGACTGCTGGATTCCTAATAATAAAAGGAACGGAAGGATGACACCTATCGTAATAAACTTCCACTTAAAGGTTCTCTTACCATTTGTAAACAGGCCTGCAAGGAGTGTTTTAGTACCGTTGGATGTGGCCATACCAGCTGTGAAGAAGGTAAGTATAAAGGATTGCCAGGCTGTTAATTGTCGTTGTTTCTTAATCTTCATGCCTGTAATGTACATGGTCATGGACAGTAACATCAGGGAAATGATGAAATGATCGGGGACCATTGATGGAACCAAGACATGTCCAAAAGAAAAAAGAAATAAAGTAAGTAGGGTAGAATCAGCCTGACTAAGCTCTATGACTTCGCGGAAAATGCGATACATAAATACTACTGCATAGAAAGCGGAGAAGATGATTATGATTGCCATGAAGTACACAGCAAAGTTATAACCTACGTTCTGTATGAGCCAGGAGTTCAATAGGTAAAGTGGATAAAGGAAGGTTAGATAGAGCGGATGACGTGCTGTCTCGAAGTGAATACGCATACCAGAGATGGTGATCCATGACCAGTTATCATATCCAGACATGCGAAAGTTCTTTGTGAAGATGCTCCAGAATCCTCCTTGTGCCCCCATAGTGTATACATGATAATGGCTGGCTATGACCAAAGCATTAAACACTATGAACACGAAAAGCATGCAGAACGCAAGCAAACGTTCCTCTTTTTTTACTTTGAAGATATTGAATAGTGACATTAAAAACAGTAAATAACTGCTGCAAAGGTACGAATTAAAGAAGATTAAACAAAGAATTACACTTAAGAAGTCACTCTATCACGGTGGAAGGTGTTGTTATACTGGTTCGTGCGGATGCTTAGCACCATATGTGTTGGTACCTCGCACCAGTGGAGCTAGGCTGCAGCACAATAGCAAAAGGGCACCTTTTACCAGCGTGTTGTTTGTAGAGTAAATCATAAACTCATTTCTTTTTCAAGAAGAAACGTACTAAAAGGAAGTTGATAGGTACGCAGATTGCAAACATTGGGACCATTGCGAGTTGTTTCTTTAAGCCCAATGATAGGAAAATATGGAGGGTAAATGTTTGCAGAAGGTAGTTGATTACATGTGAAAAGATGAAACCGGCGCCCCTTTTTGCCGTAGATTGTACGCGAAATGTGTATTTTGTGGATGCTATGTAGTTAAATATGAAGCTGACGATATAGGCAATTGTGTTTGAAAAGAGTGGATGAAGCCATTGTATTAAGAGCAGGTATGTACTGTATTGGATGATAACAGCCAATGTTCCTACAATGATAAAACGGACGATTTCACCGAGTTTTTCATTTTTCTTTTTAGTCTCTGAAGGGCTTAAAATATCCTTTATCTGCATAATTTATCAATTCTTTATCTCCCCGACTGTCACCAAAGGCTGTCAGATGGTAATCCTCTCGTTGAGGATAGAGGGCTTTTAATCGGTTTACTTTTTCCTGTCCGTAACAGTTGGCAGTAGTAAACATTCCAGTTAAATGCCCGTTTTTTACTTCTATTTGAGTCCCTTCTATTTGGATTTTATCACCGAATTCATCGAAAAAAGGACACACCCAATTGTCTATACTTGCACTGATAATGATGACTTTGTCTCCTTCTTCAAGGGCTTTTCTAATCCTTTTTATTCCTGCAGGACGAAGGAGTCGCTGTTTGTTGGTGTGCGCAAAGTCTCTACATAGCAAATTAAATCGGTCTATTTCCATGTTATGGAAAAACCAACTAAAGACTTTTTGCTTTGCTTCCTGGTTGGAATAAAGATGTAGTTTCATCAATAATAGTAGTGGAAGGTGCAGGAGAAATCCCGTCATAGTCTTCCTTTGACCATATACATAACGGATAAACTCAACGAATGTATCCTTCTTTGTCAGGGTTCCATCAAAGTCAAATGCACAGATTTTCATCTTAATACGTAGATAATAAAGAGGAAAGCTAAACCGAAAGCTAAGACAATGAGTTGTGTAAAGCGGTCACGGAGGATGACTTTGGTGGGGTCTCCGCTCTTCTTATCCACCACCGCGATCTGTATATAGCGTAATAAACCAACGAGAACAAACACACTTGTGAGATAGAGATAGTCTGTATGGAAGTTCTGAATAGTCTCAGGACTGACCGTATACATGATGTAGCACACTAAAGTGACGCTTGACGTGATGGTAATAGCTTGATTAATGAAGGTCAGATTGTAGCGGATTGTGTTCTGACGTGGGGCATGTCCTGTCTCATTCATCCTCACAACGTCATCTCTACGTTTGGCAAAAGAGAGGAATAACATGAGGAGAAAGGTCATTAAAACAATCCATTTGCTCAGATGAATGGAGGTAGATACACCGCCAGCCAAGACTCTGAGAACGAATCCGAAGGCAACGATACAAACATCAATAATGGCATATTGCTTAAGTTTTAGGCAGTATCCGATGTTGAGTAGCCAATAAAAGGCGATGACTCCAGCTGTTTCCAGCTGATGATCATATAATAAAAAGGTCGAAGCCATCGATAAAATAAGCATTAAAACCATTAGAGTATAACCTTGTGGGATACTGATGGCACCTGAAGCCAACGGCCTATTGCATTTGATTGGATGATGTTTGTCGTCTTCAATGTCAATGATATCGTTCAGACAGTATATGGATGAGGCTGCAAAAGAGAACGATAAGGCTGTTATCAAGCCTGCATAGATGGCTGATGGGTGTAGTAATGCACCACCAAAGAATACTGGTAGGAGTACAATGAGATTCTTAATCCACTGTTTTGGGCGAATTAATCGTATGAGGTTCTTCATTTTAATCTTTTCTCTATGGGGGTTATCAAACGGTTAAGGCTTGTGTGGAGCAACCATGCTAATGGCAAAGTAATGGCTGTAGTCATAAGGAATGTAGGCCAATAGCTCCAACCTTGCTCTTCAATATACTGCAAAACAAAGTGATCATGGATGAGATATGCTTCTAAACTCAGCGCTCCAACGAAGGATAACATCCTGTTAAAGAAACGAGGTGTACGCCGAAAGACACGGTTAAGGATAAGAATTGTTGTGATTGTCAGTGGGATGTAGAGCATCCTTTCAAGGAAAATAGGGAACTGACCATGCTTTTCTTGCTCTAAAAAGATGCTGGAGGCAAGTGCCATTACAAACATAATGAGAATCATCCATATAGAGGCTCCATCCATTTTCTCCTTCCTTTGTACTGCTGCTGCAATGTTTATACCTAAGAAATAGATAGGTACACGACTCCAAAAGATCTCTAAATGTCCCAAAGTCTCGTGTATTGGCGTAACATATTGGACAAGAATGCACCACATTATCATTGCTACTGGTAGCCAATGGTAGATAGGGTGACGTATAATAAGGTTCATATAGAAGGGGCTAACGAGGTATAAAGCCATGATAGCAGGGATATACCAGAAGGTTAACTCATCGTTTATCCAGAAGTTCCAGTTGATAGTTATATTACCGATGAGATCGATTATATTTGTACTATGCCCACTGTGCCCGACAAAATCGGGACATAGAAAGTCAGGAATGTAATACAAACAGGCAATGATAAACCATGCTGGATAGATTCGAAGGAAGCGTCTGGAGAAGAAATGACTAAGAGAAGGCTTCTTAGTCCATGAGAACCATAATCCCATTCCGCTAAGGAATAAGAAGATATCTACGCCAATGTTTCCGATTCTTCTTAGTCCAAAGAAAGTGTCATCACGGGGAAGTCCAACGTGAAAGAGTATGACGAAGATCATAGCTGCCCCCATCAGCTCACCGCGATAGCGGCTTATATTAGCTAATTCAATCTCTTTTATCTTCATTTTTATAGCGATGGATTGGGTATTTTCTTCATTAATAGTTTGAACAACCATGCCAAACAGATGGAAGAAATAATGTATAAGAGCAGTCCTGTATAGTAGTCACCACCACGGGAGATGGGGATGAAGATCTTTCTTGTTATTGGATGACAGACAAAAAGGGCTGCAGAGATGCTACCCATCCATGCCAATCCGGTTGTTAACCACGTACTGTTCTTGCCGGATAGTGCTGGTATTGTACTTAGAATCTTGACAAAGCTGATTGCTGCAGAGCATACTGCCAGTGGTACAAGATACCAACTGAGATAGGTAAAGCTCATCAGGAATACCGCAATAGTAGAGACAATGAACACGACAATATGCGTGCTCATAGACCAAGGACGCATATAACGCGCATAAAGAAGTCCTGCTCCAAAAGGTAGAATACCCCCAATGCAATTGTATCTCCATCGGTTTAGCGCATCGCTTTCAGGGTCACAAGCCAATTGAATGGCAGCACATAGCAAGATTAAAGCTACTGTCCATGTCCAATGACGACGATACATGAAGAGCCTGTAGACGATATAAAGCTGAATCATTAGACCAAAAAACCAGTAAGGGCCAGGCCATATTATATCATCGGGATGCGGAAGAACATTATTAAAAAGTCCCATTTGACCGATAATATCTATGACAGAATAATGGTGTTGACCAGGCGTTATAGCATCTAACATAGTGAATGCTACAAAGCCAACTATCATCATTCGGAATAGTTTCAGCCAATGATAACGGATAAATCCTGCAATAGGAAGTAT
Organism: Prevotella histicola; assembly: GCF_055385135.1. Classification (NCBI taxonomy): domain Bacteria; kingdom Pseudomonadati; phylum Bacteroidota; class Bacteroidia; order Bacteroidales; family Prevotellaceae; genus Prevotella; species Prevotella histicola. Next base: position 1,863,279 of record NZ_AP043793.1, read on the forward strand.
TGAAATGGACTTTTGAGGGTTCTGTTCAGGGCTTTCGTACTTCTTGGTAAGCCCATATGCAGACAGGAAAAGGAACACTGGTACACCGTAATGGCCGAAGAAAGAAAGGATATGGAACGGTAGTAGACCAGTCCAATGAGAATGGAGTACCTGGTAGAACCAATCAACATTATGCTTGAAGTATTGATATTCGTTCTCCTGAACCACAGGTCTTAGCCAGTGGCAATAGTTATGTAAGAAGATACCTATGATGGCAATACCTCTCAAGACATCACATTCTGTTCTTGTCAGGAGTTCCTTTTTCATTTCTTTTGTTCGACGAGTTGATCGTAATCGGTAGTATTCTTCAGTAATCTTGGGCGCATCTCGTTATACTTAGGGCTGAGAATGTTATACTCGGGATGATAGTCTTTAGTACTAATTCCTGCTAAGTAAAGTAACATGTGGGGTAATGCGTCCGTCATAAAACGGCGATTCTTAGCCTTAATAATCTCTTTATATATCTCAGGATGCTCTGCTGCATACTTGCGTGAACAGTAAATCCAGAATGGAATCTCAAACTCGTAACGTGCCAAATCATAGTCTATGGCTGCTGAATGGTTCCTACATATAAATCCTCTGTTGCCTTCATAACATTCCTCACCATGGTCAGGCATATAGATAACGATGGCATCTTTGTTCTCGAAGCGTTTGACAATCTGGTATACAATGGAGTCATTATATAGTACGGCATTGTCATAATCTGCCAGAATACTGCGACGTTGTTCGTTGAGATCGGCGCGTTTTTTTGCGTAATCATCGGCTGTGAAGTGCCTACGATCGTCAGGAAAGCGTTGTCTATAGCTCACATGTTGACCGATAAGATGGAAGATTATGAGGTTATGGTCCGTATTTTCCTTTTCAAGATCCTTGTCATAATCATCCAATAGTCCACGGTCGAAACGGTATAGGCGGGTGTTGCGTGAATCAAACATAGCCTTTGACAACTCAGGATGGTTAAGAAAGAACCCTCCACTGAAGTCATAAACAGCCTGTTTAGCCTTAGGAAGGAACTGATTAGTGATGAATGTGACGTGATATCCAGCCTTTCGGAAGAGTTCAGGGAATAGTGGATAGTCGCACCATTCGCCTTTTTCGCCTACAACATGTAGGGAAAAGACGTTTTTAAACACGAAACTGGTCAGGTTCCATGGTGATACGACATCACTGAAAGGTACTAATAAACCTGTTTTCTGCAGTTTTATCTGGCGTGGAGTCGTTGGCATGAAGTAGCCATACTGCTGCGAGTGATGCTTGCCATAGCTTTCACCTATGATAAGAACAATGTTTGGCGATGTGAAAGAACAACTGTCAACTTGCATTTTGTCCTTCGCTTCAATGAGTCTGCCAATCTGTTGTGAGGCTAACTCATTGGAAAAGATACTGAAAGCCAGACGGTAGACTGGAAGATAGAACTGTGCACAGTCTTTAGTTGTTAGCTCATGTTCTACGGAACCAATGGTTTCCATAGAGAACATCTGGATCATTTCACCCTTATTATGTGCTGAACTGCAGACAGACCAAGGGAGAAGAATGAGACATAAGCCGCCTGTTGTTGCTTCTAAGATGTCTTTCATCCTGCTATTAAGTGACAGTCTCAAAGGTGAACATCTCTTTTTTATGATACCAGGCAGGATGGTTGCCAGAATATGAATCAGTATTATGAGCAATATCAGACCTACACCAGAGAATATTAAGTCCGTCGAGAAATAGCTGTTAAAGAACTCACTCGCTTCTCTACCATCGGTTTCTCCTACTAAAAGGAGCATGGACGGATTGAGCGTGGACTGGAATTTCTCCCAGCAAAAGACATCAGCAATGGTCGTAATGTAAGCGATTACGCAGAACAATCCCCTAATCCATGGGCGGATCTTTCTGGGAATGATTGTTAGAAGGGCACATAGAATATAGAGATCGAGAAACAATTCTAACCACAGATTCCCATAAACAGATGCATCAGGGGCATTACTTGGTAACTCAATGTACGAAGCGATGATTCCGATGAGGTACATGAAGAAAAAGAAAGATGCATTTGCTTTTAAGGGCAGACCCACCTTCTTCAATAGGTTAATGACGTTTCTCAAACTTCCCATGTATACATTATTATTTAGTGCAAAGTTAACTTAATTTTATGATATGCCAAGTCTTGGTGTGACAATTAACATTTTAGGCAGGTTGTTATAGGGAAAAAAAGAGAAAAAATCAGACTTAATGTATAAGGAAAGATTTTAACTTTATTGGCAAATATGGCTATGCAGAAGAGTGTTCAAAACTATATTATTTTGCACATGGTTTCCCTTTTTATAATTGTAGAATAGTAGATTTTATTTCTGAAAAGGTCATTTTTATCTTAATATGCTCTGTAAAATATGATGAACTTTTTGGTAGTAAAATATTTTTTGTTACCTTTACAAAGTTGAATTGAACTAAATGAACAATAAAAACAATCTGACAGAAGCCGCAATCTCTAATTTCAAAGATATTGTTTCGTTGATGGAGAGCAACAGAACCACGGTAGAAGGTGAGGTCTATGTGGGTTCTAAGTTTCTTGTTACCATAGGCTGTAATCCTTTTTTCAGACCGATAATAGACGAGCAAAGCCCTGTTTGCATGAATGTGGCACGTGTAGTTATCATAAGAAGTGGATGGTGTGAGCCAGTAATTGGTTTCAAGAAGTATCGCTGTGGACCTGGAGATATGCTCTTTATTAATTGGGGTGTCATGCTGAATGGTGATTCTTTTGGGGCTAATACTACCTTTGATGGTATCACAGTAACGGAAGAATATATGAAGCTTGTCTTTGGTGGAAGGATGCCGGAGGTGTTCCTTTCTCCTGGTTTGTGCTTCTCTGTCCATTTGTCAGAGCGTGAACAAACTGTGTGGAAGCAGTATGTGCGCACGCTGTACAATCTGGCTCATATCCGGAATATAGACCCTGTTGTTATTCGTTCACTCTTTGTTTCTGCGTTGAACTTCACAGAATCAATGTATAAGTCAAAGGGAAGTGATAATCATATAGCATGGTCACGCAACAAAAGAGCTATTGAACGCTTCATTCGTTTGGTAAATGATCATGCTAAAACGGAGCACGAACTTGACTTCTATGCTTCCCAACTTGATATGACGACACACTATCTTGGCATGATCATAAAGAAAGATACGGGTACAACAGCAAAGGAATGGATTGACAAGACGTTGTGTGTTTTGCTGCAATTAGAGCTGAGGCATACAAGCAAACCATTAAAGGTGATAGCTGATGAGTTTAATTTTGTATCCTTAAGTTCGTTTTGTAAATTCTTTAAACGGCGTACTGGGATGACAGCGAGTGCCTATAGATTATTGTCAGATCATGAAGAATAGCATCTTTTAGACAGTTATACTATATTATAATAAGAATCTATCCAAACTTTGTGAGGATAGATTTTTTTGTTTCTTCTTTATTTCTTTTTCTCTATTTTTGTGTGGATGATACTGTAGATATCATCATTTTGAGCTTGCTTTCTTCTTGGGTTACGATAAGCATATGGGTAGGAGAGAAGTTCTAATTCTGTGTTTAAGTAATCGAGAAATATCTTTACGAATAAAGAAGGAGGGTAAAGTGAAAAGCAAAGTAGAAACTATGATTTGCCGTTCTGTAACATCTTGAAGATCAAATACTTATAAAGTTCTTTGTAAAAGGGCATCTTTTGCATTGCAAAAGGGCGTCTTTTACACTCCAAAAGGGCACCTTTTACATCGTGAAAGGGCGTCTTTTGCAACGTAAAAGAGCACCTTCTAAATTGTAGTTATGAATAAATCTTACAAACATAGGTACTTACTGACGGTTTATTACTGGATTTACGTAGATTTGATATGTTTAGGGTTATATGCAAAGAGAGGATAGAATAGGGGTAAAAAAATAATGTTAAATTCGTTTTTCTGTACAAATTGAAATGAAGTCTTTACCTATCTTTGTAAGTATCTTATAGAATGAATATCAAAGATCTGTAACTACTTATTTGTCTATTTCGGATACAGTAAGTTGTTGAAGGGAGTAAAAGTGTGGTTTCTTGATTGCTGTATGCGATGAAAATTCAGTGAGAAATCTGGAGAAATCGCAATAGCATATGAGGGAAAAGATAATCTGATACAGAGAAGATTATCGCTACAGAGAGCTCTTTGTTTATACTTAGTAGGTCAAATATATTATAGAAAAGATACTACTGCCTAAATATTATTCAATAGAGACGATTATGAAGTGTCATAATGTTGATTATATTATTTTATTTATTTTTGCGCTAGTAACATTATTTAATTAATTCTATTCTTATGGTAAATGACAGAGTACCGATGCTATGGCGTACTACTAGACATACTTTAATGATGTCAGTAACAATTCAGCATTACGTTGATCCCCGTAACGGTGTCCATACTTATGTTGTGCGTTGGCGTGATGATAATCTTCCTGATCATGTATCGGATAATTATCTTGCATTTCGTTCCTTTGCATCTTGCATTGATTTTATCTGTACTAATTTTAATGGATAGATATAAACTTGCTCAACTTCGTTATGTAAATTGTCCTTTTCGTGATACTATTGGATGTATAGACTTCATGTGTCTTGATTGTCCTGATCCACATGAAACGCTAGAAATCTTTAACTTTTATGAATCTTTAAAATCTTGTAAAAATGAAAATGAACGTCAAAGACTTCGTGAAGAACGTACGCTTTTCTCTCGACAAGAACGGCCGTGCCCTTTTTGAGTTTACTATCGGTGGTTTTATCGCCGTATCAATCGCCTTGTACTTAACCTCTTGTTATTCTTCTATGGATGCAGAAAAGTTCCATTATCATGGATCCGTAGGAAAATCTCAGCATGTTACTAATGTTATAGTACATCCTGATTCAGTTCGTTAATTTGTTTTAGTTTTTAGTTATTATGTTCTCTCGAGCACTCGGAAATATTAATCCTTGTTTACGCCCTCACCGCATTTACAATCGTTATATTGGTGAATTCTTGTATACTAATTGTCGTAAATGTGTTCGTTGTCGTAGTTCTTACGCTTCATCTTGGGCAAATAGGATTGATTCTGAGTGCTCTTTTCATCGTTATTCCTTATTTTTAACGCTTACTTATGATAATGATCATCTGCCCTATTATGCACCATTGTTTAATTTAGATGGTTCTCGTACTGATGTATGGTGTAGTAATCGTGGTTGTGATAATGGTAAGTTTGTATCTTCTGATATTGCTCGACCAATTCCTCCCGTAGGTATGGAAGATACTGTTTGCTTTGCTTATCCATGTAAAAAAGATGTTCAGGACTTTTTCAAGCGTCTTCGTAGTAAAATAGATTATAAACTTAAACCCCGTGGAAATGAATACAGAATCAGATACTTCATTTGTTCCGAATATGGACCTAACACGTTTCGTCCGCATTATCATGCCATTTTGTGGTACGATAGCGAAATACTCCACAACGAACTTAACGTCCTTATACGTGAAACTTGGAAGAACGGTAATACGGACTTCTCACTCGTCAACAGTAGTGCAAGTCAATACGTTGCGAAATATGTTAACGGCGATTGTGATCTACCGTCGTTTTTACGCACTGAATTTACCTCTACGTTCCATTTGGCAAGTAAACATCCTTGTATCGGGTATGGTAAGGATGATGAAGAAGCGTTGTACGAAAATGTCATTAACGGAACTTATGGAAGAAATTGCCTTAATAAGTCCACAAATGAGTTTGAATTTGTCTGCCCTCCCCGTAGTCTTGAAAATAGGATCTTGCCAAAGTGTAAAGGATACCGCCGTATATCTCATTCTGAAAGAGTACGAATATATGCGCTTGCGTATGACTATGAACAAAAAGGCTTAGATTATAAGTCCTTGTTACCATTTGAGTTTGATTATGCTGCTTACCCTCATGTTGATATACATGCTTCTCTTATGTGCCTGGATTTCTGTAAGCGTTTTAATTGGACTCCTGAAATGTACGTGTGTGCATTGGAAGATTACTATTATCGTAAAGATATGTACTTATTAAAAACTCAATATGAATATCAAGTTTCTTATGTAGATAGTGGTAACCCCGTTTGTCACCTCGTAGACTTTGATTTAGACTTAATTAGGAAACTCCCACGTAGGCGTGAAGTTTTCCTTTGTAGTCCTTGGCGTTCTATTATGTCTACTTATTGTCTTGATTCTTCTGTATTGTATGACGCTGATGGTAATTTGAATGGTTGGTTATTCTATCATGTCCGTCAATATGGTTCGCATTTCTACTCTGAAAATGTTGCCCGTTATCAAAAGATACATAATGATTCTCTTAAGAATAAGAAACTTAATGAGATACTTAATAAATATATGTTTGTTTAATTTTAAAATTTATTATTATGGGTCTATTTAAAATGCCTGCTCCTAAACCTCGGCTTGCTCGTAATGGTTTTGATCTGAGTTCACGCAGAATCTTCTCTGCTAAAGCAGGTCAGTTATTACCAATTGGTTGTTGGGAAGTTAACCCTTCTGAACACTTTAAATTCTCTGTTCAGGATCTTGTACGTACAACTACTCTTAATACTGCTTCTTATGCTCGTATGAAAGAGTATTATCATTTCTTTTTTGTGTCTTATCGCTCTTTGTGGCAATGGTTTGACCAGTTCATCGTTGGCACTAATAACCCACATTCTGCGCTTAATGGTGTCAAGAAAAACGGTACTACGAACTACAATCAGATCTGTTCCTCTGTACCTACCTTTGATCTTGGTAAACTTATTACACGTTTGAAAACGTCTGATATGGATTCACAAGGTTTCAATTATTCTGAAGGTGCTGCTAAGCTGCTTAACATGTTGAATTATGGAGTTACCAACAAAGGTAAGTTCATGAATCTTGAAAACCTGATTACTTCTACTTCTTATCTTCCCTCTAAGGACGATAAAGAGCCTTCTTCTATTTATGCATGTAAGGTCTCTCCATTCCGTTTGCTCGCTTATCAGAAGATTTTTAACGACTTTTATCGTAACCAGGATTGGACGCCTTCTGATGTTCGTTCGTTCAACGTGGATGATTATGCAGATGATTCTAATCTGACCATTGAACCTGATGTTGCTCTTAAATTCTGTCAGATGCGTTACCGTCCTTATGCTAAGGATTGGTTAACGTCCATGAAGCCTACTCCTAACTATTCAGATGGTATTTTTAACCTCCCTGAGTATGTACGCGGAAATGGTAATGTTATTCTCACTAATAATAAGAGTGGATCAGTATCATTGGATAGTGGTACTGTTTCTCCTTCTTCATTCAGTGTTAATGATCTTCGTGCTGCGTTTGCTCTTGATAAGATGTTAGAAGCTACACGCCGTGCTAATGGATTGGATTACGCTTCACAGATAGAGGCGCATTTCGGTTTCAAAGTACCTGAATCTCGTGCTAATGATGCTCGCTTCCTTGGTGGCTTCGATAACTCCATTGTAGTAAGTGAAGTTGTTTCTACTAATGGTAATGCTGCTTCTGATGGTTCTCATGCTTCTATTGGTGATCTTGGTGGAAAAGGTATAGGATCCATGAGCAGTGGTACTATTGAATTCGATTCCACCGAACACGGTATTATCATGTGTATTTACTCGGTCGCTCCACAGAGTGAATATAATGCTTCTTATCTTGATCCTTTCAATAGGAAGTTGACCCGTGAACAGTTCTATCAACCTGAATTTGCTGATCTTGGTTATCAGGCTCTGATTGGTTCTGATCTTATTTGCTCTACGCTTGGCATGAATGAAAAGCAAGCAGGCTTCTCGGACATTGAACTTAATAATAACTTATTAGGTTATCAGGTTCGCTACAATGAGTATAAGACCGCTCGTGATCTTGTATTCGGTGATTTCGAGTCAGGTAAATCACTTTCTTATTGGTGTACTCCTCGTTTTGATTTCGGCTACGGTGATACAGAAAAAAAGATTGCCCCAGAAAATAAAGGAGGTGCTGATTATCGTAAAAAAGGTAATCGTTCTCATTGGTCTTCTAGGAACTTCTATATTAACCCAAATTTGGTTAACCCGATCTTCTTAACTTCTGCCGTACAAGCTGATCACTTCATCGTTAATTCATTCTTAGACGTCAAGGCAGTACGCCCTATGAGTGTTACAGGCTTATCTTCACTTTAATTTCTTGCTCTATGAATCATTTAGATAGAATGCCAAAGGATTGTTATACAATTCCAATTCCTCCATTAGAGGTTAATGGCTTAAATAATGGTATCTCTCCTATTGATGATACCTTGTATAATACGCTTTGTCCTATTAACCCGTTAACGGGTCATCGTGACGATATGTTGTCACGTTTGTTCTCTGGTCAGGTATCAGATACTGAAAAACAGTTGATAGTATCACAGTTAGTTCAGATTAAAGGTGTATCTTCACCTAAGGACTTATCGGATGATGATATATTATCTATTATACCATCTCGTTATTTGTCGGATCCTGTAGAACTTGACCGCTATCGTGATTTTGTTGATGATCTACGCAATATTGATGATAGTACTACGTTAGACACTTCGAATAATGTTACTAATGAGCCTGAGCCATCGACTAACGCTCCTGGTTCTCCTGAGTGATATTATTTGATACTGTGTGAATCCGCCCCCTACTCTTGTAGGGGGTAATTTTAATTAAAATAGTAATGTTATGCCATTTCCTATAATTCCCGCTCTTATAGCTGCCGGTTCAGCTATCGCCGGAGGTGCCATGGGCAGTGCTAGTAATCGCAAGACTAACCAAACTAATCTGCAGATTGCCCGTGAGACTAATCAGATGAATTATCAACTTTTCCAGGAATCTAATGCATTTAACGAAAAGATGTATCATGAAGCTAATGCTTATAATACTCCTTCAGCTCAGATGCAACGTTATGCAGAAGCAGGTATTAACCCTTATATTGCTGCAGGTAATGTTCAAACAGGTAATACTACTTCAGCTTTACAAAGCGCCCCTGCTCCTCAAATGCATGCTGCTCAAATGCAGCCTGATGTTAACATGGCTAATGGAATGATGTCAGCTGGTTCTATTATTAATCAGTATGCCCAAAATGAACTTGCACTTGCTCAGGCTCGTAAGACTAATTCAGAAGCTAGTTGGATAGATCGTCTTAATACTGCTTATGTTGGTAATATGAACGCTCATACAGGTGTTTTAAATTCTCAAAATGGCTTACTTGATCTTGATTTTAAGATTAAGCATGATACATTAGGTAATTATATTAAGTTATCTGATCTGTCTGTTGCTAATGCTCAGGAGACTAATAAAAGTTTGATTCTTCAGAATGTTCATCAGGATCTTGAAAACCAGCTTTCTAATATTAATCTTGGGATTCAGGATAAGTATGCTGAGCAGATGTTTAAAGCGCAGTTTAATTCTATTTTAGTACATTCTCTTAGTGAGTGGATGCATATTGGTATTGACCAACAAAATGCTAATACTAATCGTATGAATGCTAATACTAATCGTATGGACGCTAATACTAACCGTATGAACGCTAATACTAACCGTATGAACGCTAATACTAACCGTATGAACGCTAATACTAATAGTTTTGTTGGTAATGCTCAGGTGTTTAATCTTATGAATGGTGCGTTTAAAACTGCTGCTGAGACTGTTGGTGTTAAGATTGATAATTCAAATAAGAATAAGTTATTTAATGTTACTATTCGTGGTTTGAATTTGGATAATATTAATAAAGCAGGTCAAAATGTTATGTTGTCTAATCAGATAGGCGATTATTCTACTGATAAATGGTTTAGACGCCTTGGTATGGCTACTGATGGTGCCGTTGGTGGTGTCATTACTTATAATGCCGTTAAAAATTCAGGTTCTCCACGTCCCGTTGGATTTAAGACTAAACCTAAATCAGGTGGTTTTTTAAAGAAAGTTACTAAAGTTGGTTCTAAAATTGGTTTTAGATGATTCGCAAATTATTAATTGTATTATTGTCTGCTATTTCATTGCTTTTTATTGTCCGTGTTTTGGCAGCTTTGTATTGTTTGTTAATGATTCTCTTTAATTAGTCACTCTTCGGAGTGGCTTTTTTTGTTGTATATCGGTAATCCGTCAAGGTTATGTAATAAGCCTTGACAGCGTAGCCCCCGTGTCCTAACCGCACTCCGTTAGGCGCGGAGGAGCATGCCGACGACCCCGTAAATACTTCTTTCTATGTAATGTGCTGCCGTCCTGTTAATAAATGTAAATTCTATCAGTTTCACGAAGTGTCACGGCTTTAATCATTCTGCCGTGATTGCATCCTCTTGACCAATATCAACCAATATCAACCAATATACCAATATCAACCAATATCACAAAAACTGACAGAAACTATTTTATCCAATGTAGTTTTGTTGTTTAAGTGTTAAATATATGTTAAATTTTAGGTTAACATACTGATGATTAAGTGTTTAATTGTAAAAAGGGCAGCTTCCTGTTGCAGGAAGTTGCCCTTTCTTTTCTGTATCTGACTCTAATAATAAGCAGCTTTTACACCTTATTATATATAATGTCTTTGAGATTACATGATATGTAACCAGCGAAGGATGTCATTTAGGTTGGCAAATACCATTAGAATTATCAATAATGTAATACCAATATATTCTGCTCGAACCATAAATTTCTCTGAAGGCTTGCGACGAGTAATCATCTCATACAGCAAGAATACAACGTGTCCGCCATCCAATGCAGGGATAGGAAGAATGTTCATGAATGCAAGAATAATGCTAAGGAAGGCTGTCATAGACCAGAACATATACCAATCCCAGTAAGGAGGGAAAAGACTTCCGATAGCTCCGAAGCCTCCTAAGCTCTTTGCACCATCAGCAGAAGCAAGATAACGGAAGTTCCCGATATAGCCGCGCAGTACGCCCCATCCATGCTTTATACCTGCAGGGAAACTCTCAAAGAAGGAATAATGCTCCTCTACAGGCTTATAGTAAGTGGCTAAAGTAGACTGGTAAACACCGAGTTTCAAGTCTGGTGTCATGAGAACTTTCATTGTATCAATTTTCGTTTCCCCCTTATGTTGTACTGTCAAAACGACTGTTCGAGCCATGACAGAGTCCTTATGGGTATTCTTTACAGCCATTACATCGTTTAAAACACCCGTCTGATAGTTAACGTCAGTCCATGTTGAAACAGGCTTTCCATTGATAGATTTTATCTCATCTCCTGCTTTTATACCTGCTTTCTCAGCTGGTGTACCTTTCATTACACTGTCAACTTGCGCTGGAATATATGGCTCAGCGAAGAAAGGACGTGTCTTTATCATTGGCAACATGTCCATATCGCCAGATAGTTTTATGCTGACCTTCTTGCCATTTCGTAACACATCAACACGCTTTGCTTGTGCTATCTGGCGGAAGAAGTCACCGTTTACATTGGCATACTCACGGAAAGGACCTTGGTCTGTACCAAGCATTACGTCATGATCATGGAATCCCAACGCCTTAGCATCTGCATTAAAGCGCATGCCCATCTTCATATCTGACACTTTAAAGTAAGTATCTCCCCATGTAAACATGATCATAGAATAGATGAATAGGGCCAATACGAAGTTGACAAGTACGCCACCAATCATGATAAGCAGGCGTTGCCATGCTGGTTTTGTGCGGAATTCCCAAGGCTCAGGGGCCTTTTTCATCTGTTCAGTGTCAAAGCTTTCATCAATCATACCAGAGATTTTGCAATAGCCACCTAAAGGTAACCATCCCATTCCGTACTCTGTATCATCTTTCTTTGGTTTCCAACTGAAGAGCTTTCCCTTCCATTTTCCGATGCTAACATCGAAGAAAACAAAGAACTTTTCAACACGAACGCCGAAGAGTTTAGCAAAAAACATATGTCCGCCTTCATGCAGCAGGACCAATAAGGAGATTGCCAGAATAAACTGAAGCAATCTGATCAGAAATGTTTCCATTGACTTTTATATTCAAAATTTAGTGTTCATAATCTCCGTTGCCACACGTCTTGCTTCAGCATCCGTGCGAACGTATACATCATAATCTGGATTCTTATCATAAGAAACCTTGTTCATAGTCTCTTCTATGATATCTCCCATAGCGAGGAAAGAGCATTCTCCTTGTCGGAAACCAGCATTGACAATCTCATTTGCTGCATTCACTATGCATGGCATATTACCTCCTTTGTTGATAGCTTCGTAAGCAAGTGCGAGACACTTGAACTTCTTTACGTCTGGTTCGAAGAACTCTAAAGGCTTGTCAAACAGGTTGAGTCTGCTGCCATTCAGGTGTAGACGTTTCGGAAATGAGAATGCATATTGTATTGGAAGTCGCATGTCTGGAACGCCTAATTGGGCTTTTATGCCACCATCACAGAATTGTACTGCGCTGTGAACGATAGACTGAGGATGTATCAGTACCTGTATCTTTTCTGCTGGAACGCCAAAGAGCCACTTCGCTTCTATTACTTCAAACCCTTTATTCATTAATGAAGCAGAGTCTATGGTAATCTTTGCTCCCATGTCCCATGTGGGGTGTTTTAATGCATCTGCAGCAGTAACGCTCTTCAGTTGCTCATCTGTAAAGTTCCGGAATGGTCCTCCTGAGCATGTAAGAAGGATCTTCTCAATTTCGTTTTCTTCTTCTCCAACAAGGCTTTGGAAGATGGCACTGTGTTCACTATCTACTGGTAAGATAGGAGTATGATACTGTTGTGCAAGCTGAAGGATCAACTCTCCTGCGACAACAAGTGTTTCTTTGTTTGCCAAACAAATCTTTTTTCTGGCTTTTATAGCATGTATGGTTGGGGCAAGTCCCGAATAACCAACCATAGCAGTGAGTACCATGTCTATCGATTCGGACTCTACTATCTCCTCTAAGGCTTTGCTTCCGCTATATACCTTTACGTCAGGCATGTCTGAAAGCTCATGTGTCAAGGCTTCGTAATAAGCCTCATCTGCTATGACTACAGCTGCAGGATGGAAACGACGTGCCTGTTCAGCAAGTTCTTTCCAACGATGATTTGCCGTAAGAGCATAGGCTTCATAGAGGTCAGGATGTTGTGAAATAACATCCAGGGCTTGCGTTCCTATGCTGCCTGTGGAGCCTAATATGCAGATTTGTTGTTTCATTGTTCTTTCTATGTAATAAGGATCAGAGGTCGAGTAGTCCCTCTGGAATGTTTATGGTGATGGTCTTTTCTTCTGAATTGATAGCTGTTATCAATTCATTACTTGCTGGAATGAGTAGTTCATCACCTTCAGGTGAGTTGACTTCAAAGAGTGTATTGACCGTAGTTTCATCTACCGCAACTATCGTACCAACGTCTTTCTTGGTTGTATTGTCAATCAATGAGTAGCCAACAATTTGTGCCCAGGACAGTTCATTAGTACCTTCTTCTGCTAATTTCCGTGGAAAATAAACTTCAGAACCTGTCAGTTCACGTGCTTGGGCTTCTGTATTGATGTCACAAAACTTTATCAAAACGATCTCATCTGAGCGGAATCGGTACTCTTCCATAAAGAAAGGTACAAGAATTCCATCCACATTTAATAGTAGATAGTTGGCATCAACGACATCAAAGACGTCATCAGAGTATTGCATTTGCACCTCTCCATGAACGCCATGTGGCTTCCCGATGCGTCCTATTTTATAGACATCCTCTTTCTTTATCATTGTCTCTACTTAAGAATTGTGGGACTAAAAAAGTCTTTTTTATGATCTCTTCAACTTCTAGTAAGCCTACCCTTTATAGCTTTCTCCCAAAAAGTATATACCTTTTGGTCGAAAAGTATATACTTTTTAGCTGAAAAGTATATACTTTCTTGTCGAAGACTTTATCCTTTTTATCTGATAGTTGAAATGCGATAACCTAATAAGCCGATGAATGTTTCTTCTTTTCTATAAGGCTGATAAGCACTAAACATCAACAGACTAACAAATTTCTACTCTCTGAACCTTTGCACCAAGAGCGTTTAATCGCCCTTCTATATTCTCGTATCCACGGTCAATCTGTGCTATATTGTCGATTCTGCTTGTGCCTTCAGCTGTTAAAGCAGCAATTAATAGGGCAATACCTGCACGTATATCAGGGCTTGACATGCGTCCTGCACGTAGCTTTTTGGCGTGGTCATGCCCAACTACTACTGCACGATGTGGGTCACATAGGATGATTTGTGCACCCATGTCAATAAGCTTATCAACAAAGAATAACCTGCTTTCAAACATCTTTTGGTGGAAAAGCACACTTCCTTGTGCCTGTGTAGCTACAACAAGTAGAACAGAAATGAGGTCAGGTGTTAGTCCAGGCCATGGTGCATCACTGATCGTCATGATAGTCCCATCAATGAAAGAGTCTATGACATAGTGATCCTGACGTGGTATAATAAGGTCATCTTCATCTTCAATAATCTGTACACCCAGCCTACGGAAGGTGTCAAGTATCAATCCGAGGTTCGGGATAGACACATCTTTTATGCGTACACCATCCCCAACCATGGCTGCCATACCGATAAATGACCCGACTTCAATCATGTCTGGCAGGATACGATGCTCTGCACCATGCAATGATGTCACCCCTTCTATGGTTATAAGGTTACTTGCAATGCCAGTAATCTTTGCTCCCATAGCATTCAGTAAATGGCATAACTGCTGTATGTAAGGCTCACAAGCAGCATTATAGATGGTCGTTGTCCCCTCAGCCATGACAGCTGACATGATAATATTTGCTGTTCCTGTAACAGAAGCCTCATCAAGTAACATGTAATCTCCAACCAATTTGTCCGCTTGTATCTCATAAACGTCACGATCTTCAATGCGAACAAAGCGTGCTCCCAGGTTTTTGAAACCAAGGAAATGAGTATCTAAACGGCGGCGACCAATCTTGTCACCACCTGGTTTGGCAATGGTTGCTTTCCCAAAGCGTCCCAATAAAGGACCAATCATCAGAACACTACCACGGAGAGATGAGCACTTCTTCACGAAATCAATGCTCTCAAGATAATCCAACTTTACCTCATCTGCTTGGAAAGAGAAATCATTAGCCCCCAATTTCTTTACTTTGACGCCGATATCCTGCAGAAGTTTGATAAGGTTATTTACGTCAAGAATGTTTGGAATGTTACGGATTATGACCTCTTCAGTTGTCAATAGTGTTGCGCAAATCACCTCCAAGGCTTCGTTCTTAGCACCTTGTGGAGCTATCGTACCACTTAGCCGATGTCCACCTTCTATAATAAAGGACTCCATGTTTCGTCGTTATTTCTTCTTTCTACGTGACTGTGTGAACTCTTTCTCGTTTATCTTATCAAACTTGAAAGTATCTAAATCGAGTTGTATCTTCCCATCAGTAAAGCGAGCTAAGTCTGATGCTACTCGCTCATCATCGCTTGATCCATGTCCCCATTGTAGAAGACTACGCTTCATTTGGTTGGCTATGGAGCGCATAAAAAGGTCTCTACGTTCACCTGGTTCCATTGTTTTGAGCTCTTCAAATGCCTCAAACAACAGTTTACCATAGTGTTTAACAGGGATGTTAGTCATAGGATAGGTCATTGGGTCAGGCTTTGTTGCTATTTTCAAAGCATCGCTGACATCATAAGGATAGTCGATATCTAATTTGAAGTTTGCCATTAAAGCCAAGTGATCCCACAGCTTTTGTTCATAACCAGCATTCCCTCTGTTCTGAGGATTCATGCGGTCCATGATGGCAATAATAGACTCTGCGCAGCTTTGGCGCTCTTCCTTTGTAGGGAGAGATATGGCATAATCTACCATATTTTGTACTTCACGCCCATACTGTGGTAGTATGAGCCGTTCACGCTGTGTGTTATAATCTAATCCTTCTATATTCATTTTCTTCTATTGACAGGGGTGTCGTGGGATATGAAAGGTGAATGAGAAAAAGTGTCAGTACTGTTATTTACCATTCACTATTCAAACTAACTTCTGGTTTATAAATACTAGTTGTATGACTCAGAGTAATGGTTTAGCCTCCTTGGCAACAAAGTCTTTGAGGTAGAAAGGTACATAATATGCGACATCCTCAAACTTTTCCTCTGCGATTCTCTTCTCAGCCAATGGTAACATGTTCTTTGCAAGGGCTTCAATGCCTGTTATCAGATGGGCATTAGGGTGATTGATTACCTTCATACATTTCTCAGCTCCATTGCCAAAGAAGTAAACTGGCCCTTTGTCAAGGTACTCTTGATAAGTGTTTTCATCAACGATATCTGCATGAATGGGACGAATTGTCTTCAAGCTACGGTCAAAAACCTGAGCATATACTTCCATTCTGCGAGCATCAATCATTGGAACAATCAGAGCATTTTCTTCTATCTCTTCGTGATGAAGAAGGACTGGTACGGCTAAAAGTTCCAAGGTTGGTATTGCCAATAGCTTTGTATTACGACCATAGCATATACCTTTTGCCATGGATACTCCTATGCGTAAGCCCGTGTAAGAGCCTGGACCACCACTTACTGCTACTGCATCTAAATGAAGGTTATTATCATCTATGAAGGACAAAGCCTCATCAACAAAAGTTCCTAACTTCTCTGCATGGTTCGGACCACTGTGTTCTTCCTTGTCAAAGACACAGCATCCATCATGACTAACCGCTACTGAACACACATTTGTGCTAGTATCAATGCTTAATATACAAGACATAAAAAAGTAATTATGTTCTAAATAACATGCAAATATACGCCTTTTTTTCTGCATTTTTTGTACATTTGCAGAAATTTAACGCGAAAAGCTCATGATACTATCAATGACTGGCTACGGAAAAGCTGTCGTAGCCTATAAAGAAAAGAAAATAAATGTTGAGGTTAAGTCGCTAAACAGTAAGTCACTCGACCTTTCTGCACGTATAGCCCCTCTCTATCGGGAGAAGGAAATGGAGATTCGGCGTCTCATTGCACAGAAGTTGGAACGAGGAAAGGTGGACTTCTCGCTCTGGGTTGAGAAGGAAACGACTATTGATGCTACGCCTATAAATGCTGCTCTTGTAGAGAACTATTATCATCAGATAAAGTCTATAGCTGCTAATACAGGTATCCCTGAGCCTTCGGATTGGTTCACAACTTTGCTCCGTATGCCTGATGTAACAACGAAAACAGAAGTTGAAGTGCTGGAAGAAGAGGAATGGCATGCTGCCAAACAGGCTATTACGGAAGCTCTTGATAAGCTTATTGAGTTTCGAACTCAGGAAGGTGCTGCGTTACAAAAGAAGTTTACGGAGAAAATTGATAATATCTCTGCTTTGCTAAAGAGCATAGAACCGTTTGAAAAGAGCAGGGTTCCTAAGATAAAAGATAAGATTATCGATGGTTTAAAGCAGATTCCTGAGGTTGATTATGACAAGAATCGCTTGGAACAGGAGCTCATCTATTATATAGAAAAGCTTGATATCAGTGAAGAGAAGCAGCGTTTGAGCAATCATCTTAAGTATTTCCGTGAGACAATGAACGAAAGTGGACACGGAGTAGGCAAGAAATTGGGGTTCATCTCACAAGAAATGGGACGTGAAATCAATACTACTGGCTCAAAAAGTAATCAGGCTGAGATGCAGAACATCGTTGTCAAGATGAAAGATGAGCTGGAACAAATCAAAGAACAAGTGTTGAATGCTCTATAAATTCTTACTTAATCATACAAGATGGCAGGTAAATATTTAATCTTTTCAGCACCTTCTGGCTCAGGAAAAAGTACTATTGTACAATGGTTGATGGAGGAACATCCAGAGTTAAAGTTGGCTTTTTCTATTAGCTGTACCACACGTGCACCACGTGGTACGGAGCGAGATGGAGTGGAATATATATTCCTTTCACCAGAAGCTTTCAAGGAAAAAGTTGCTAAAAACGAGTTCTTGGAGTATGAAGAGGTGTATGAAAACAGGTTCTATGGTACGTTGAAATCACAAGTAGAGCGTCAGGTTGAAGCTGGGCAGAACGTTGTTTTTGATATTGATGTGAAAGGAGGTTGCAACATTAAGAGCTTCTATGGAGCACAGGCTTTGAGTGTTTTCATTCAGCCACCATCGATAGAAGAGTTGCGGCGTAGGTTAGTTGGCAGGCAGACTGATGATGCTGAGGCTATTGAAAGACGACTTGCAAAAGCCTCTTACGAGCTGACTTTTGCTGAAAACTTTGATAAGATTATCACGAATGATGACCTTGATAAGGCTAAGCAAGAGGTCTATGAGACGGTCAAAGAGTTTCTTGAACTTTGAAAAAGATTGGTATCTTTGGAGGGTCATTTAACCCTATCCATAACGGGCACATAGCCTTGGCTAAGGCTTTCCTTAAGGAAGAGAAGCTGGATGAGGTGTGGTTTATGGTTTCTCCACAGAACCCTTTCAAGGTTAATCAGCATCTTCTCTCCGACCATCTACGCCTTGAGATGGTGAGAAAGGCTTTGGAGAATGAGTCTCAACTGGTTGTTTCCGATTACGAGTTCCATTTACCGCGACCTTCATATACGTGGCTTACGTTGCAGCATCTAAAAGAAGATTATCCCCAAGACAACTTTACGTTGCTTGTTGGAGGTGATAACTGGGCTGCTTTTGACCGATGGTATCATGCAGATGATATTCTTTCTAATTATCAAATAGTTGTTTTTCCGCGTCGGGGAGAGAACGAATCAACTGTAAATCTTACTCAAGGAGTTCATTTTCTCAATGCTCCTCTTATTGATATTAGTAGTACGGAGATTCGTAGATATGTACAGGAAGGACGGGATATATCAGCTTTCATATCTGCTTCTATTCAAGACGATGTCCTACGCTATTATCGAAAGCCATGAAAAACGCATCTTTTATTCGATGATTTCTTTGATATTTATTTCTGTTCTTATTGTCCTTTCTTTGTGAAACGGTCCTTTTAAGAGGCTTACAGGCATGTGGATCGTTGTGCCCATGAGGGCAGAAAAGAAATCATTAACAAGTTATTCCCATAGTTCAGCCTTGTTTTATAGGTTTCATTAGTTTTACTTTTTAATATTGATTGTTCATAGTCTGTTGTAAGAACTTTTCCTCTTTGAAAAGTAAGAGGTGCTCTTTTGCTTTGTAAAAGGGCATATATTGCATTGCAAAAGGGCATGTTTTACAATGCAAAAGGGCATGTTTTACAACGTAAAAGGGCATCTTTTACAAGTCTGTTTGTAATGGTTTGATTTCCTGTTTGTTACAAAGCCTAAAAATCAGTACGATATTCTGTATATTGCTTTGTGGTGATGTTTTTATTGTAAGATTATTTCGTAACAAATAAAAGCTCCCTTTTTCTTCTTTCTTTTGTCGTTAGTTAAGACTGATATTTCTTAGTAAAGAAGTATCAGTCCTGCAAAAGCTGCATAAAGAATCATGCGAATAGGGTTTATCTTCATCCACATTGTTCCAATGAAAGTCGCCAAGAAGATGAACAGACTAATGAAGAATTGCCATGGGTTTATGCTTGGTTGGGAGAAATTATCAACGTTGCAGAGTAGCAATGTTGCTGCAGCCAACAGCCCAACAACCACTGGACGGAGACCAGCAATAATGGATTGTGTGATAGATGTATTCATATATTTGAAGAACATCCTACAGATGAGAAGCATAATGATGAATGATGGGAGGATAATAGCAATGGTAGCAGTCACGCTTCCCAGTACAGCCATCATCCCATTCATCCCTGCATTGTGTACAGCAGTATATCCACAATAGGTTGCAGAGCTTATACCTACAGGGGCAGGTGTCATCTGTGATACGGCAACAATGTTGGTAAAATCTGCTGATGACAGCCAATGGTGGTTCTGAACAGTTTCTGTTTGTATCAGCGATAACATACTATTGTCCCCTCCGAATCCGAAGAGTCCGATAATAAAGAAGGTATAAAATAGTTCTAAGTATATCATAATCTTACTCTGTGGGCTTAATGAATTTACCATAAAGATAACCGCCTATCGCCGCAGCGATGATGACAAAGACAGGATTAACACCTAAAAGCCAAATCAGAAGGGCAGTGATAATAGGTATCCAGCAATTGGATAAGGTTATATGTGATTCCTTTGCCAGCATGAAAGTAGGTACTGCTATGAGTGCAACTACGGCTGGTCGCACCCCACGGAATATGGCTGCTATCCATGGAACATCCATGAACTGATGGAAGAAGAGTGTTATGGCTAGGATAATAAGGAAGGAGGGAAGCACTGTGCCAAGGCATGTACAGATGGCGCCAGGGGTCTTTCGGAGTTTAAAACCTATGAGAAGGCTGATGTTTACGGTAAAGATACCAGGGCAACTCTGTGCGATGGCGACGATATCAGTAAACTCTTCCTGTGGAATCCACTTCCTTTTCTCAACGATTTCTTCCTGAATTATCTGTAGTTGGGTGTGCCTACCGTTCAAGGTTGAGGCTCCTATCTTGAAAAAAGTCTTGAAGGCTTCTTTGTAGAAATTATCTTTTGCTGCTGATATTTGTGTGTTGTCAGTTGTTGTTATCTTATCTTTCTCCACTAATTAATCGATTTTTTCAGAGGTTATCATATATAGAGAAGAGTGTGTCAAGGCGTGATGACACACTCTTCTTCTTGTTTGTGTCAGTGATTATAGCTTGCTTTCAACCCACTTACGTGCATTGACAAAGGCTTCAATCCACGGTGTTATCTCGTCATTGCGACGGTCACGTGGATACCAACCTAACTGCCATGGGAAGATAGAACGTTCCAAGTGAGGCATCATTGCCAAGTGTCTGCCGTCAGCAGAGCAGATACCTGCAACGTTATAATCAGAACCATTAGGGTTGCCAGGATACTCTGCATAGTTGTATTTTGCAACGATGTTGTACTTATCCTCTGCTTCTGGTAGATAGAAACGTCCCTCACCATGAGCTACCCATATGCCGAGTTTGTTGCCACTCAGCGAACCAAACATTACACTTTGGTTCTGTGGAATGGTAAGATTCAGGAATGAACTCTCAAACTTCTTGCTGGTATTGTGGCAGAGGTGAGCACGATGCTTGTGTTCTGGGTTGATAAGGTTCAACTCAACCATCAACTGACAACCGTTACAGATACCCAATGAAAGTGTATCTTCGCGTGCATAGAAGCGGTCGAGTGCCTGCTTAGCCTTTGGATTATAGAGGAAAGCACCAGCCCATCCCTTTGCAGAACCGAGAACGTCAGAGTTTGAGAAACCACCGCAGAAGACGATCATATTTACTTCTTCCAAAGTCTCACGGCCAGTGATGAGGTCGGTCATCATGACATCTTTCACCTCAAAGCCTGCCAAATAGAGTGCGTAAGCCATCTCACGCTCACCATTGGTACCCTTCTCACGAATGATAGCTGCCTTTGGTGTTTGGTGATGGGTGTTAGGTGTTGAAGTCTTCCAACGGTCTGCATCGAGGCCATACTGCTGAAGTGTACCGGTGAAGTCTGCATTAAATTTCATCTCGATTGGCTGCTTCTTATAGTTCTGAGCACGCTTCTTAGCCATGCCATTCATACTCTGTTTGCGGTCGAGCAAGTACGAAGTCTTATACCATGTCTCACGCATTGCATCAATATCGAACTCTGCCTTCCAATCGCCATCAGCGATGCTGAGCGTGCGCTTATCAGGACTTGGTGTACCGATACGAGCAAATCCGATACAGTTCTCAGTCAAGAACTCTTTGACTTCTTCCTTATGTTCATCAGCAACCTGGATAACAACACCTGGATTCTCTGCAAAAAGTTTCTTGATTACATCGTCCCCCTTGATATCATGAAGGTTGATATGCAAACCACCTTCAGCATTCGCAAAGGTCATTTCAAGCAATGTTGTAATCAAACCACCTGCAGAAATGTCGTGTCCAGCAAGTATCCATCCACGGCGAATCATCTCCTGTACGGCATCGAAACAGTCGCAGAAATACTGTGGCTCTTTCACTGTTGGAACGTCACTACCAATCTTGCCGAGGCTCTGTGCAAAGGCAGAACCACCAAGACGCTGCTCGTCAAAACTGAAGTCGATATGATAGAGGCGTGTGTTCTTATCATTCACAAGTACTGGAGATACCACCTGACGAACATCGCTTACCTCACCACCACTGGTAACAATGACGGTTCCTGGAGAGATAATCTTATCTCCATTAGGATATTGCTGGGTCAGAGAAAGTGAATCCTTACCTGTTGGAACGTTCACACCGATAGCACAACAGAAGTCTGACAAAGCCTTAACAGCACTGTAAAGACGTGCGTCTTCACCCTTCTGTGAGCGACAAGGCCACATCCAGTTGGCTGAAAGACTCAGGCTATCCATGCCGTCTGCCAATGGTGCCCATACAATGTTGGTCAATGACTCGGCTACTGAAAGAACTGAGCCTGCCTCTGGTGATGCGAGTCCTGCCTGTGGAGCGTGACCGAGTGCGGTAGCAATACCCTTATGACCACGATAGTCTAAGGCTACAACACCACAGTCTGAGAGTGGCAATTGAATCTCACCTTGATACTGCTGACGGGCTACCTTACCTGTAACAGAGCGGTCAACCTTGTTCGTCAACCAGTCCTTACACGCCACAGCTTCCAACTGAAGTACACGCTGGAGGTATTCCTCCACCTTATTTAAACTATAAGAAACATTCTCATATTTGCGTTCAACGGTCTCATCCTTCATGATTGTCTTTGGAGAATGACCGAACATCTGTGCTACGTCTAAGTCGAATGGTTTTACACCATCGCCCTGTACAAATGAGAAGTGAGCATCACCTGTAGTCTCACCAACAACATACATTGGTGCACGCTCACGCTCAGCAATCTTCTTCACGTGGTCGAGGTGCTTCTCGTCAATGAGCAAGCCCATGCGCTCCTGTGACTCGTTGGCAATGATTTCCTTGGCACTCAAAGTCTTGTCACCGATAGGCAACTGTGACATATCAATCTTACCACCACAGTCTTCAACAAGCTCACTCAAACAATTTAGGTGTCCAGCAGAACCATGGTCGTGGATAGAAACAACTGGGTTGTTATCTTCTTCTACCAATGCACGTACGAGGTTATAAGCGCGTTTCTGCATCTCTGGGTTAGCACGCTGTATGGCATTCAATTCAATACCATTTGAATAACGACCAGTATCAACTGATGAAACAGAACCACCACCAAGTCCGATACGATAGTTATCACCACCAACGACAACTACCTTGTTACCAGTCTGTGGTTCACCCTTCAGACAGTCGCGCTTAGTACCATAACCAACGCCACCTGCAAGCATAATTACCTTATCGTAAGCATACTTCTCACCATTCTCTTGATGTTCGAATGTGAGTAGTGAACCAGTAATTAATGGCTGACCAAACTTATTACCGAAATCACTCGCACCATTAGATGCCTTAATCAGAATCTGCTCTGGAGTCTGGTAGAGCCACTGACGGACAGGAAGGATGTCTTCCCAATCACGTAAGGCTGGAGTTGTACCGTCATCTTCTGTCAAACGAGGGTAAGCGGTCATATAGACTGCTGTTCCTGCGATTGGCCATGAACCAACACCACCGCCCATACGGTCGCGAATCTCACCACCCGTACCTGTCGCTGCTCCATTGAATGGCTCAACGGTAGTTGGGAAGTTGTGGGTCTCGGCTTTCAGAGAGATAACACTCTCAATAGGCTTTACTCGGAAAAAGTCAGATGTGCTCTGGTTTGCTGGCGCAAACTGTTCAACCTCTGGACCTTGTGCGAAAGCTACGTTGTCTTTATAGGCTGAAAGAATCTTACCTGGATACTCTTTTGTAGTCTTCTTGATGAGGCTGAAGAGGCTGCTTTCCATCACCTTACCATCAATGACGAACTCTCCACCGAAAATCTTATGGCGGCAATGCTCAGAGTTAATCTGGGCGAAACCGAAGATTTCAGAGTCGGTGAGTGGGCGGCCATTCTGCTTCTCAATCTTGTGGAGATATTCCATCTCCTCTGGTGAGAGTGCCAAACCTTCTTCTTCGTTGAACTTCTCTAAGTCCTCCACACGCTTGATAGGTTCTGGAGAATGGTTGACTGTGAAGATTGTTTGGTCTAAACCGTCATACATACGCTGAAGCATGGGGTCATAATCTGCGTCCTTATTGCTTACAGGATAATACTCCTCTATACGCAAAATGCCGTTAAGACTCATGTTTTGAGTAATCTCAACGGCATTCGTACTCCATGGAGTAATCATTTCACGGCGTGGACCTACATAATATCCTTGCAGTGTTTGCTCCTGCATATAGGTGGCATCACCATATAACCAACAAAGTTCTTTGATTTCCACATCGGATAATGCATGATTAACTTCTGTCGCAATCACGCTTTTGGACTGAGTTCTGAAGAAAAGAATCATAGTCTGTATATAAAAATTGGTGTTACTTCTGCTTGCAAAGATACGATTTTATTTTGGATATGATATGGCATAATGGGTGTTTTTTACCCTTCTTTATAGTTTGTAATGGAAAAACAATAGTCTTACTGTTTCTGAGTAAATGCGTTTATTTAGTCAATGGTTTTCTCTTGTTTGTGTATGCTATTAAAGGTGTCTTTCGTAACTTTATCCTTCTTTTTTATGCTCTGTTTGCTTGTGATGGGTATGTAGCACTATATGTGTTTGGCTGCAGCACTAATACTGTTTGCCTACAACACGGATGGTGTTTGCCTGCAACACAAAACCAAAATATTAGTGCCTTGTATGTAATGGGGATCTTCTAATATTATTTTAGAGGGTAGAAGTGATGAGAGTCTATCGTGGGGCGTAGGGTATAAAGCTTAGAATATACCATTAGTATTGTAATTTATGCCATTTAATTCTTTCTGTCTTTTAATGAATTGTTCTGTATATAATTCTCAATTTATCCCAGGAAAGCTGTCTTATACGTTAAATATGTCTAAAGACCTTGCCACAACTTACTCTTTTACACGTCTTTATAATATCTTTGCATACAAGTGTATAAACCATAAATAAAATGATTATGAGAAAGAATCTTTTTATTGTAGCTTTGGCTGCAGGCATATTAACTTTTAGTAGTTGTGCCAGTAAGAAGGATTTGGAGAATTGCCGAAATGAGAATAATCAATTGACAAATGATTATCAGAATGCCAAGGAGACAATAGCAGCAAATAATGCTCGGATTAAGAGTTTAGAGGATCAGCTGGCTCAAGCTAAGGAAAGTGCAGCAGCTTTGCAAGGCAGTCTAGACCGAAGTTTGAATAATGCTAATTCTAACAATATTAATATTTCAAAACTCGTTGACCAAATCAATGAGAGTAATCAGTATATCCGTCACTTGGTGGAAGTGAAGAGTAAGAGTGATTCTTTGAACCTTGTTCTTACGAATAATCTGACACGTTCACTTAGTAAGGATGAACTGAAGGAGGTTGATGTTCAGGTTTTGAAGGGTGTTGTGTACATCTCTTTGGCTGATAATATGCTTTATCAGACTGGTTCTTATGAAGTAAATAGTCGTGCTGAGCAGACTTTGAGTAAGATAGCTAAGATTATTTCTGATTATAAAGACTATGATGTGCTGGTCGAAGGTAACACGGATGACGTGCCAATCAATACGTCGAATGCAAAAATGAAGAATATCCGAAACAATTGGGATCTCTCTTGTCTTCGTGCAGCATCGGTTGTGCAGTATCTGCAAGATCACTTTGGGGTAAATCCTAAGCGTCTGACAGCTGGTGGTCGTGGTGAGTATAACCCTATAGCATCTAATGATACAGAACTGGGTAAGCAACGTAACCGCCGCACACAGATTATTATTACTCCAAAACTTGATCAGTTTATGGATCTCATTGGTGAGGCTCCAGAGACAAAACAAGCGAAATAGTCTTTTTGACTAGATATAAGATCTAATATGATAATCCTGTCTACTGATTCTACGTAGGCAGGATTATTTTGTTTTTTGTCGAAGGAGTGGATGTGATTTTTTAAATACTTGCAACGTTGGTTGCTATTGAGCATATATATTTAGTTGCTATTGAGCATATATATATAATGTGTCTCGAAACGTTTTTCCAGTTCGAAAGTAACTACGTGTACGTTATAATATGGTAAGGGATGGAGTAGGGCGCTCTTTGTTTATGACTCTTTTAAGGAACCAGGGGAGGTATAATCTTCTTTTGTCAGTACTCTTTTCAGTCGCAATTTGGATTAAAACTGATGTGCTGGGGGCGAGAGTTTTGCTTGGGTACGTGCACATTGGCGCTGTTTCTAATGGACTGATAAGTGGTCTAAGGATAATTTAAACTAAAGAGGGGGTAGCTTTTTTAGTTATACTTTATAGTTTTATTTTGATGTGAAAACTGTGTTTTTGTAAAAAGTGATTTTCGTTTTAAGCTCTGTTTGTTGTTTTGGGTGGCTTTTACTTTGTGTTTTGCGATATGGCGAGTCTTGTGGCTTGTAATTGCTTTTATGCTTTGTTTTAGTATGGGGTGTGGTGTCTTGTGGTGCGAAATATAAACTTTTTGAAAAATATTCTCCAAAACATTTGGTGGTAAAGGAAATTCTGTATACCTTTGCACTCGCTTTTACGAAATGAGCCTTTTGGCTTGTAAAGATGAAGCATAAAGAAAGAGTTCTTTGAAAAGATTTACATAAACAGAGAAGTAGTACAAGAAGCGTCTGTTTGATTTTATATCAGATAGATGGGTAAAAGAAACGAACCGATTAATTCATTGTCTGTACTTTAGTAGTATTACTACGAAGTATAGATTAAAGATAAAGGTGCTTTTTACTTGATATTATTTAGGATAAGCGTTCTGAAACAGAGATTATTCGGTGAAGTGTTTTGGTTAGTGGTATTCATTGTCACTATCATTCATCACTTATCACCAAACCATATTTTACAATGGAGAGTTTGATCCTGGCTCAGGATGAACGCTAGCTACAGGCTTAACACATGCAAGTCGAGGGGAAACGGCATTAAGTGCTTGCACTTTTTGGACGTCGACCGGCGCACGGGTGAGTAACGCGTATCCAACCTTCCCATGACTAAGGGATAACCTGCCGAAAGGCAGACTAATACCTTATGGTCTTCACTGACGGCATCAGATGTGAAGTAAAGATTTATCGGTTATGGATGGGGATGCGTCTGATTAGCTTGTTGGCGGGGTAACGGCCCACCAAGGCAACGATCAGTAGGGGTTCTGAGAGGAAGGTCCCCCACATTGGAACTGAGACACGGTCCAAACTCCTACGGGAGGCAGCAGTGAGGAATATTGGTCAATGGGCGAGAGCCTGAACCAGCCAAGTAGCGTGCAGGATGACGGCCCTATGGGTTGTAAACTGCTTTTGTATGGGGATAAAGTCAGTCACGTGTGATTGTTTGCAGGTACCATACGAATAAGGACCGGCTAATTCCGTGCCAGCAGCCGCGGTAATACGGAAGGTCCGGGCGTTATCCGGATTTATTGGGTTTAAAGGGAGCGTAGGCTGGAGATTAAGTGTGTTGTGAAATGTAGACGCTCAACGTCTGACTTGCAGCGCATACTGGTTTCCTTGAGTACGCACAACGTTGGCGGAATTCGTCGTGTAGCGGTGAAATGCTTAGATATGACGAAGAACTCCGATTGCGAAGGCAGCTGACGGGAGCGCAACTGACGCTGAAGCTCGAAGGTGCGGGTATCGAACAGGATTAGATACCCTGGTAGTCCGCACAGTAAACGATGGATGCCCGCTGTTGGTACCTGGTATCAGCGGCTAAGCGAAAGCATTAAGCATCCCACCTGGGGAGTACGCCGGCAACGGTGAAACTCAAAGGAATTGACGGGGGCCCGCACAAGCGGAGGAACATGTGGTTTAATTCGATGATACGCGAGGAACCTTACCCGGGCTTGAATTGCAGAGGAAGGATTTAGAGATAATGACGCCCTTCGGGGTCTCTGTGAAGGTGCTGCATGGTTGTCGTCAGCTCGTGCCGTGAGGTGTCGGCTTAAGTGCCATAACGAGCGCAACCCCTGTCTTTAGTTGCCATCAGGTTAAGCTGGGCACTCTGGAGATACTGCCACCGTAAGGTGTGAGGAAGGTGGGGATGACGTCAAATCAGCACGGCCCTTACGTCCGGGGCTACACACGTGTTACAATGGCCGGTACAGAGGGACGGTGTAATGTAAATTGCATCCAATCTTGAAAGCCGGTCCCAGTTCGGACTGGGGTCTGCAACCCGACCCCACGAAGCTGGATTCGCTAGTAATCGCGCATCAGCCATGGCGCGGTGAATACGTTCCCGGGCCTTGTACACACCGCCCGTCAAGCCATGAAAGCCGGGGGTGCCTGAAGTCCGTGACCGCAAGGATCGGCCTAGGGCAAAACTGGTGATTGGGGCTAAGTCGTAACAAGGTAGCCGTACCGGAAGGTGCGGCTGGAACACCTCCTTTCTGGAGAGGATGTTTATCTGTTGAATAATGACGAGTATCTTGAGATGATTTCTTAAGTATACCAGTTTGTAATTTGACGGTAATATCAAGACTTGAAAAAGAACCTTGGTTCGTTTTTCTTCTTGTACTGCGCTGACTCTGTTTTCAAGAATAAGAGAAAGGGAAGTCTGATAAGATAGCCTCAGTGCTTTCTTCCAACTCAGTCCTATAGCTCAGTTGGTTAGAGCGCCACACTGATAATGTGGAGGTCGGCAGTTCAAGTCTGCCTGGGACTACACATCGGCTCGGTCGGATGTGCTCCAGGCTTCAGTTCCTTGAAGGGGACATAAGCTCATGCAGATGTTTCTTAAGGATTTCTTCTCTCTTTTCCCTTGGGGGATTAGCTCAGTTGGCTAGAGCACCTGCTTTGCAAGCAGGGGGTCAACGGTTCGAATCCGTTATTCTCCACCATTAAAGGTAATCATTTGTTTTAAGGTATTTCCTTATTCATTTTCGATTTTCCTTTATCCGATCTTTGACATATTGACACAAGCAAGACTGTAATGTAGAGCTGGTCTTTTTTTAGACCAGTATTCTAAAAGAGGTTTTACTTCTTTAAATTAGAATCACACAACAGCTGAAAGTATGAGCTACATTCTTTGTAAGGAATTACAGAGAAGGCGAAGAAAGTAAGAAAGGGCGCATGGCGGATGCCTTGGCTCACGGAGGCGATGAAGGACGTGATAAGCTGCGATAAGCCTTGGGTAGGTGCAAATAACCTTTGATCCAGGGATTTCCGAATGGGACAACCCGGCAGGCTGAAGGCCTGTCATCACTGCTAATGCAGTGAGGCGAACGGAGGGAACTGAAACATCTTAGTACCTCCAGGAAGAGAAAATAATTTAATGATTCCCCTAGTAGTGGCGAGCGAACGGGGAAGAGCCCAAACCTGTGACGTAGCAATGCGCCGCAGGGGTTGTAGGACCACGCTGTCGTACTTTGATTGTGAGGCGAATATACTGGAAAGTATAATCATAGAGGGTGATAATCCCGTATCCGAAGCATGATGAGACGTAGTGGTATCCTGAGTAACGCGGAACACGTGTAATTCTGCGCGAATCCGCCGGGACCATCCGGTAAGGCTAAATACTCCCGTGAGACCGATAGTGAACGAGTACCGTGAGGGAAAGGTGAAAAGCACTCCGATGAGGAGAGTGAAATAGTTCCTGAAACCATGCGCCTACAAGCGGTCGGAGCTGTTAATTCAGTGACGGCGTGCCTTTTGCATAATGAACCTACGAGTTACCATGTCTGGCAAGGATAAGTGCCATTAGTCACGTATCCGCAGTGAAAGCGAGCCTGAACAGGGCGTCGAGTCAGATGGGGTAGACGCGAAACCAAGTGATCTACACTTGCCCAGGTTGAAGTCCGGGTAACACCGGATGGAGGACCGCACGGATAAGCGTTGAAAAGCTTCCCGATGAGGTGAGTGTAGGAGTGAAAGGCCAATCAAACTTGGAGATAGCTCGTACTCCCCGAAAGGCATTTAGGTGCCGCGTGCATCGATCTCCATGAGAGGTAGAGCGACCGATAGGTCAAGAGGGCTTCACCGCCTATCGAGACCTGACGAACTCCGAATGCTTATGGATAGCAGATGTGCAGTAAGGGGGCGGGTGCTAAGGTCCGTCCCCGAGAGGAGAAGAATCCAGACCGCCGTCTAAGGTCCCGAAATTCTGTCTAAGTTAGTCTAACGAAGTCTGGTCCCCGTGACAGCTAGGATGTTGGCTTGGAAGCAGCCATTCATTCAAAGAGTGCGTAACAGCTCACTAGTCGAGGGTCCGGGCATGGATAATAATCGGGTATAAGTCAGATACCGAAGGCGCGGGATAGCAATGTAAATTAAAAGTATCGGTAGGGGAGCATTCCATCGACGTTGAATGGTGAAGGTAACTGATCCTGGAGTTTATGGAAAAGCAAATGTAGGTATAAGTAACGATAAAAAGGGTGAGATTCCCTTTCGCCGAAAGACCGAGGTTTCCCGGGCGATGCCAATCAGCCCGGGGTTAGTCGGGTCCTAAGTCTCAGCCGAACGGCGAAGGCGATGGCAGATGCGGTTAATATTCCGCAACTCGCATATTCAGTGATGTGGAGACGGAGCAGTGACACTGCCGCGCCCTGACGGAATAGGGCGTTTAAGTCTGTAGGCTATGAGGATGGCAGGCAAATCCACCATCCGAGCTGAAGGATGAAAGTACAGGTTGTCCTTCGGGACGACTTGAGTGCAGGTAATCATACTTCCGAGAAAATCCGCTAAACTTAATGTTTATGCGACCCGTACCGCAAACGGACACACGTGGTCGGGTAGAATATACTAAGGCGTTGAGAGATTCATGGTTAAGGAACTAGGCAAATTGACCCCGTAACTTCGGGATAAGGGGTCCTCATGTATAATGAGGCGCAGAGAATAGGTCCAGGCAACTGTTTAACAAAAACACAGGGCTGTGCAAACTCGAAAGATGACGTATACAGCCTGACACCTGCCCGGTGCTGGAAGGTTAAGAGGAGATGTCACCAGTAATGGGAAGCATTGAATTGAAGCCCCAGTAAACGGCGGCCGTAACTATAACGGTCCTAAGGTAGCGAAATTCCTTGTCGGGTAAGTTCCGACCTGCACGAATGGTGTAATGATCCGGACGCTGTCTCAACCATGATCTCAGTGAAATTGTAGTATCGGTGAAGATGCCGATTACCCGCGATGGGACGAAAAGACCCCGTGAACCTTTACTACAGCTTAGCATTGACCTTGGTCATCCGATGTGTAGGATAGGCCGGAGGCTTCGAAGCGGGTGCGCCAGCATTCGTGGAGCCATCCTTGAAATACGGCCCTTTGGCTGTCTGAGGTCTAACGCGCCTGAGGTGCGGACACTGCTTGGTGGGTAGTTTGACTGGGGTGGTCGCCTCCAAAAGCGTAACGGAGGCTTCCAAAGGTGCCCTCGGGCCGATTGGTAACCGGCCTTACAGAGTGCAATGGCATAAGGGCGCTTGACTGGGAGGGAGACATCCCGAGCAGGCAGGAAACTGGGGCATAGTGATCCGGCGGATGTGTATGGAAACTCCGTCGCTCAAAGGATAAAAGGTACTCCGGGGATAACAGGCTGATCCCCCCCAAGAGCTCATATCGACGGGGTGGTTTGGCACCTCGATGTCGGCTCGTCACATCCTGGGGCTGGAGAAGGTCCCAAGGGTTGGGCTGTTCGCCCATTAAAGTGGCACGCGAGCTGGGTTCAGAACGTCGTGAGACAGTTCGGTCTCTATCTATCGTGGGCGTTGGAGTTTTGAGTGGTGCCGTCACTAGTACGAGAGGACCGTGATGGACAGACCTCCGGTTTACCAGTTGTGCCGCCAGGTGCACCGCTGGGTATCTGAGTCTGGACTGGATAAGCGCTGAAAGCATCTAAGTGCGAAGCCATCCGCGAGATGAGAACTCCTCATAAGGGTCGTCATAGACGATGACGTTGATAGGGTGCAGGTGTAAAGACGGTGACGTCAAAGCCGAGCACTACTAATTGCCCGAAACTTTCTTCGGTCCTGCCCGCTTTCTGTAAGGAGCGGGCAGGACTGGTGACTCACACTTTGAGCTGTGTTGCTCTTCATTCTTTTTTGCTTGTGGAAATAGGTCACCTTATACGGTTGATTTTTAATGGTCAACTTGAAAAGAATTATCAGGTGGTTATTGCGGCGGGGTCCCACCTCTTCCCATTCCGAACAGAGAAGTTAAGCCCGTTTGCGCCGATGGTACTGCAATGCAATGCGGGAGAGTAGGTAGCCGCCTTCTTTTATAGAGAGAGCTTTGAAGAGAAATCTTCGAGGCTCTCTTTTTTGTTTTATCTTTGGATGAATCCGGTCAGCCGTCTTATATCCTACCCGTAATCCCTCCCCCCGCAAATCCTTGCCTTAGCCTTATCCCTAACCCGATTATAACCAACTCATCCAAATATACAACACATCCAAGACATACAGCTTTTCTTCTTTGTACGGATACATTTACAAAATAAAGTTGTATATTTGCCTTAGAAATACACATGACATAGGAGTCTGCGGACATTAGGTCTTACGGTGGAGGAGGTGTTGTGGTGTAGGAGATATAGATCTTTTTTGTGCTGTGATGAGAGTCACAGGAGGGACAGGTGTCTCTCATATCTTCCTTCAATCTATAGCTTAATCTCACCACACACACTAATCTGCGCTCCAAACAGTTATTTGACGAATCCCCATTATCCGAAGACCTACCGTATAAGTTCAATGGCAAACAGTTTGATGAGGAAACAGGCTTGTACTATTATGGTGCAAGGTATATGAATCCTGTAACAAGTATTTGGTATGGGGTGGATGCTTTGACAGAAAAATATCCTAACGTTACTAGATATTGTTATACTTTTAATAATCCTAAAAAACTTCTTGATCCTGATGGTAATTCACCAATAGGAGCTGCGGTGGAAGGCATTAGTGCCTTTGTTGTGTCCGATGGGGTAGATTTTTTTCCAACTGGATTTTTGAGGGTATGGATTATAAAACAGCTTCTAGCCATGTCCGTTGGGGAGCTGCAGCTTTTGATGGTATTTCTACGGCAGCTATCTCCTTGCTTGTTGATGGTGCAGGGACAACAAAAACAATAGGAAAAATTGCAAATAGTAAAGCGGGACGATTTGCAATAGATGTTGCTCGGACTATGATTACCAATATCATTGGTGACATTGAAAAAGGGAAAGACTTTAATAAAATAGATTTAACTGAAGAGTTTATTTCTGCTACTTTCTCAACATTATTATACAAAGGAATGGAGAAAAGAGCAAATGAGTTGCTCAGTGGATTAGAACGCAGCAATAAAAAATTATATACTGCGCTTAATAAGTTGAAAAGAAATCAAAAAGCAGGAAAATCTGAAACTCGACTGAAGAGTGATGCGTCTAGGGTAAAAATTGCGAAAGATAGATATAGAGGAGATGTTCGTAAATATGCAAAAGCGGTTACTAAAAAGAATCTTGTTGTAGCAGGAGCTGATTTGGCATCAGAAAAAGCATTTGAAAGGCCAGATAAGGAAACGTCTAATAAAAATAATAAATAAAATGAAAGAATTAACTATACGGAAAATTATATTTTCTCTCATTATCTTTATTTGTGCTTATTATTACTACTGCACACTTGTAATTCATCTTTGGTATTATTTGGTTATCCTATGTGTAGCATTGTTAATTGATTTAGTTTTATATTTCACCTTGAATTTGAAATTTAATCTGACTTCTATTGCCAAGACAATTGTACACCTATATTTCTTCTTGTTTTCTATACTTTTTATTATAGCAAAGTTTGATGGAGAGACGGAAACTTATAGGCTTCCTTTGAATGGTTACACCTACAATAGAGTAGACAAAATTTTATTCACATTCAAAGGGCATAATTTTGGTAGATTTCATTCTTTACCCCAATATTCTCTAATTGCAGATAAAGATATGACTAAATTATATGATGTTTTATTGGAACTCAAAGAACCTATAAGAGGAATATATATAATTGAATATATCAGTTTGGAAAAGAAAATACAAGCAAATAAATAAAATATGAAGACAGGAGAGCATTTCCTAATTATTTTAGTTCCTGACAATAGTAAAAAAGAAAAGCTTCAAGGATAGGAACGGGTATGTTCAACAATGTTTACGGACGCAACGGTTCATACGTAACGGCTGGTCAGCAGGACTATGCAGAGCGTATGAATCAGATTCAGACACAGAAGGAAGCGTATTATAAGAAGGTGGGTGTAGCTCCAGGTGTGC
The DNA here is from genome assembly GCF_055385135.1 of Prevotella histicola. Taxonomy (NCBI): domain Bacteria; kingdom Pseudomonadati; phylum Bacteroidota; class Bacteroidia; order Bacteroidales; family Prevotellaceae; genus Prevotella; species Prevotella histicola. The sequence continues at coordinate 1,897,467 of NZ_AP043793.1, forward strand.
CAACAGAGAAGGGTGCGTATGGTGACCCAGAGAATACAAAACGAGGATATAACTCTATCATTGACACACTCGGTAATCATGACGTGCCACAGGGTTGGATTCAGACTCCACGCCCCAACACCACACCAGGTACCAACCCCGGTCCACCTGTAAGCTGGAATGACCCGAGCAACCCTGATGACCCACAGGCTGGATATGGCTACATTGCCAACGACACGACGAAAGAAGAAACTTTCTTCTATCACAGTGACCACCTCGGCTCTACGTCTTACATCACAGATTATAAAGCCAACATCACCCAGTATGATGCTTACTTGCCGTATGGTGAACTGTTAGTTGATGAGCACAGTAGCTCTGAAGACCTACCATACAAGTTCAACGGCAAACAGTTCGATGATGAGACTGGCCTGTACTATTACGGTGCAAGGTACATGAACCCTGTTACCAGTCTGTGGTATGGGGTGGATCCGCTAGCAGAGAAATATGTCGCCACAGGTGGATATGTATATACCTTGGATAATCCTGTGAGATTAATAGATCCGAATGGTAATTGGTCCTGGCCATGGGAACGAGGATCACTCATTGAATACCGTGGTAATGGGGTGTTTGGAATAAGAATAGAAAATTTTAGCAAAACTATGCAATCCAATTTCAAAAGAGCTGATAATAATCCTGCTAATTGGAGACCAGGAGAACTTGGTATAAACACAGAAATCGGAAAAATTTCTGTTGACAATTATGCACATAAAAGTTTCACCATAGGGCGTAAACCAGCTGGTATAGACCCAAAAGATGGGAATGTAAGAATCAGGAGACCAATTGCGAAATCTACTGGCCAAGAAGATAGAAGATTCCATAGTTTTGACCCTATGCCTGTAAGAGGATCAGCTAAGGCTGTTGGAGCGATTGCCATACTAGACTTTGCAAATTATGCGGTAGATACATATATGACACTTTCGACCTTTTGGGATAGTAATGCATTTGACGATCAAATGACCTCTTTCAGAAAAGCAATAAGAGCGGTAAATAGCCAAATGAATTCAATTCCCGATAATTACAGAAAGGACACTAATAAGATGGGCGCAATTCTAAATTATGTTTTTCAAGGAGAAAATACAACAAAAGATAAAAACATTGACAAAATAGGACAAAATATTTTATCAAAATCTGGGAGATATGATAGGACAAATAAGACTTACAAACCTTTTATTAAAAGGTAAAAAGCGTGCTTTCTTAACGGTGATTGTTATAATAGCAATCTTTTGTATTTTTACTATGATCAAAAAGCATACTCCTCTGTATGATAATTTGCAAGGTGTATGTAATATAGATTTTAGCAAATCGTATTTCTGTCGTCAAACGGATTTTCATCCTTTAGAAAACAATATTTTCATTACTAAACAAAAGATTAGTCTTCCTGTTATAGTAACAGCCAATGATGATGTAAAAGGAAATTATAAAGAATTAGATAGACTAGAAAAAGAGGCTAAAGGAATCTGGAAAATAATTAGTGTTAATCCAGATTCCATTCAGATAGAAGTATCTAAAAGTATTCTAAATGGTAAATATTCTGTGATTTTTAAAAAGAATCAAAAAGAAAATGAAAAGTTAAACTATTATATAATCTTTAAAAATGATTCTACATATATGGTTTGTACTAAAGAAATTTTGAACTTTAAAAAGTAAAGTGATTAAAGATACACCTATCCGAGTGGTGAATGACTCGACGAATGAGACGAGAGAACTGTACTGGGACGAGGAGAACCAGCTGATGGTGCTGTCGGACAACGGCAAGACAAGCCGTTACACTTACAACGCTGCCGGCGAACGTATTATGAAGAGTTACGGTACGATGGAGGGTGTGTATATCAATGGTGCACCGCAAGGAATAACCTTCCACGAGACAGATAATTTCACGCTTTATCCGGCTTCAATAATCAGCATCAATAAGAATCGTTTTACAAAGCATTACTTCATCGGTGACAAACGAATCGCTTCAAGGATTGGAACAGGTCTGTTTAACAACGTCTATGGGCGTAACGGCTCATACGTAACGGCAGGTCAGCAGGACTATGCAGAGCGTATGAATCAGATCCAGACACAGAAGGAAGCGTATTATAAGAAGGTGGGTGTAGCTCCTGGTGTACCGACAGAAAAGGGTGCATACGGTGACCCGGAGAACACGGGCGTTGGTTATAATGCCGTCCTCACAGAACTCGGTAACCACGATGTGCCACAGGGTTGGATTCAGACCCCGAAGCCGAACACCACACCGAATACCAACCCCGGTCCACCTGTAAGCTGGAACGACCCGAGCAACCCTGATGACCCACAGGCTGGATATGGCTACATTGCCAACGACACCACAAAAGAAGAAACTTTCTTCTATCACAGTGACCACCTTGGCTCTACGTCTTACATCACAGATTATAAAGCCAACATCACCCAGTATGATGCTTACTTGCCGTATGGTGAACTGTTAGTGGATGAACATTCCTCAAGTGAGGAAATGCCGTATAAGTTCAATGGCAAACAGTTCGATGAAGAGACCGGTCTGTACTATTATGGTGCAAGATATATGAATCCTATGGCAAGTATTTGGTATGGAGTGGATCCGTTGGCAGAGAAATACGTCACAACGGGTGGATATATCTATACACTTGATAATCCCATCAGGATGATTGATTTGGATGGACGAAAGTGGGATGAGTCTTCTGTAACACAAAAGAACGGGAATGTTACTATTAATCTCACCTTAACAGTTGCCATTTTAAATTCAAGTAATAAAGAATTTGATTTGAAGAAACTAGGAAATGTTTTGTCCAGCCAATTACAAAGTTCTTATGGAATTTCATATGTAGAAGGTATGAATTACAAGAACTCTGTTAGTCAAAAAGGAATGGATAATCTTTATGTTGCAAGAACTTTGCCAACGAAATTCAGAAAGGTAAACGTCAATGTTTCAGTTAGATTTCGCGTCATTAGTAATAAATCGGAATTACGAGACAGAGAACATCTATTGAATATACTGCCTGCTTCACAACTTCGAGGTGTTTATGGAAAAGTAAATAAAATAGGTGGCTCAGTAGTATTTCTTAATGAACGATATGTAAATAATATAATTAATGGTAAAGACAGAAATACATTACCTCATGAATTTGGCCATTCTTTAGGTTTATTGCATGTTGATGGAGCTGATGCTTGGTTTCAAGAACTTTTTGGACGAAGTCAATACTATGATAGTTACAAACAAGAAAGAAATAGATATAATGTTATGTTTAGTGGAGCTAATAGTAAATATACAAATGATTACAAATCTACTGATATTAATCCAGAGCAGATTAGCATAATTCTTGAAAATTTTAGAAATAATAAAGTAAACAGATAAGAAATTATGAAACAGGTTGTATTTATTATTGCCCTATATGTTTTGATAAATATTCTATCATTATTATTCAATATATTTTCTTTTTCTAGTGATGGAAAAATAGATATTGGTTTACCTTTTATTTTTATCCATTTAACGAGTGCAAAATATGATTCCACTTTTCCATACAATAAGTTACTTATAGAGCCTTTTTTATGGGATGTTGTTTTTTTATTTGCGATAGTCTGTTTATATTCGTGCTGTCTAAAATTTATCAAAAGGATTCGTGATCGAGAGGAGCTTAAGAATGAAAAATAAATGATGACTTATGATGCGGCGGGGTTCCACCTCTTCCTATTCCGGACGGAGAAGTTAAGCCCGTTTGCGCCGATGGTACTACAATGCAATGCGGGAGAGTAGGTAGCCGCCTTCTTTTATAGAGAGAGCTTTGAAGAGAAATCTTCAAGGCTCTCTCTTTTTTGTTTTACTTTGGATGAAGCCCGTTCATTTGGCTTATCCTATCTGCAATCTCTACCCGCAAATCCTTGTCTTAGCCCTGGGTCTGATCTCCCAACCCTATTATAACCAATTCATCCAAATATACGGCACATGCAAATATATAAGTCATCTAAATATACAACTCATCCAACACATCCAATCAACTTGCGGTCTTTATATTTACTCTATTACCATATTTTTTTGTTTTTCATTTGCTGTCACTTTTAACACTTTACATAATCGATTTGTTATCAATGTATTGTAACATGGGGGAAAGTGACAGGAGTGACAGGAAAGTTAAAGGCACTCCATCTTTATTGTTTGAACCTATGAACGGGTGCAGGTACAATTTAAAATGAAATACATCAGCTTTGTGTTTAGCTTCTATCAAAGGGCATTGTATAGCTATTATTGCTTTTCTTCTTTGTACGGATACATTTACAAAATAAAGTTGTATATTTGCCTTAAAATAACACATGACATAGGAGTCTGCGGACATTAGGTCTTACGGTGGAGGAGGTGTTGTGGTGTAGGAGATATAGATCTTTTTTGTGCTGTGATGGAGAGTCACAGTAGGGACAGGTGTCTCTCATATCTTCCTTCAATCTATGGCTTAATCTCACCACACACACTAATCTGCGCTCCAAACAGTTATTTGACGAATCTCCATTATCCGAAGACCTGCCCTACAAGTTCAATGGCAAACAGTTCGATGAGGAGACTGGTTTGTATTATTACAGTGCAAGGTACTTGAATCCTATGACAAGTCTGTGGTATGGAGTGGATATGTACACTGAGTTGTTAAATTCTATTTCACCATATCTATATTGTAGTGGGAATCCTATTATATTACGTGATAAAGATGGTAATTTTGCAGGAATTCCACCTGGTTTGTTGAAGAAGGGGGTAAGCTTATTTAGGAAAGCTGTGGGATATATTAAATCTGCTTTTATAAATGGTGGAGTTGGTGCAGCTGTACAAACTACAGTGAATGTATCTCAAGGACAGGATTTGCCAGATGCAGTAGGTAATATTGATGTTACGAGTGTAGCTAATGCTGCATTTTTTAGCAACACAAAATTTGCTAAACATGCTAGTATGGTAGATGCGATGATAACAATAAATGTTAATGGAGAAATAGAAGGCCCTCATGGTCCACTCGATGTATATATGAATACACCTGTTGGTGGGAAATTGAGATCAACCTTAACAAGACCAGTTGAGAAAGTACGCAGATCATTTTCTCACAGTAGTACAAGAGATATGAGGCATTATAAAACTTCTACAAAAGCTGTTCAAAAGCAGTTAAAACAAGAAAGAAAATTAGCAACTTCTGCAAGAACACGCACTTTGGTAAGAAATATGGATAAATATTTTGGTGGGGTTCAAGGAGGATACGTTGGCCAAAGCTTTGATAATTTGATTGGTAAGTTATGGGGTGCTTTTACTTATCGCCCATCAGCCCCTCTAAAAACCCCTTGGGGAGTAAATGAGGCAAGGCAAGATAATACAAGAATCCAAAAACCTTTAAACATAAGATGACGCAGATGAAGAAGGATGATAAAGTGATATCATATTGCGCTCTTTTAGCTTTCCTTACGATTCCAATATATCATTTGTGGAAAGATTATAAGATTTCAGAGACGCCATCTGTGACCTTGGGAGTTGTAGATAATTTGTATTATGCACATTATCTTCCCTACTTTTCTTACACATATAAAGTTAATGGAAAAAGATTCAAAGGGTCCGAAAAACGTTTTGGAAGATTTGGTTTACTTAAAAAAGGGGATACTATAATTGTAAACTACGATTTTAAGTCTCCAGATATAAGTAAACCTTACATAAGGAAGTAAGTTGTGAATAACATTTATGACAAACCCCATGTTACACTTACAACGCTGCCGGCGAGCGTATCATGAAGAGTTACGGTACGATGGAGGGTGTGTACATCAATGGTGCTCCACAGGGTATTACGTTCCACGAGACGGATAACTTCACGCTTTACCCAGCCTCAATAATCAGCATTAACAAGAACCGCTTTACAAAGCATTACTTCATTGGTGACAAACGAGTTGCTTCAAGGATAGGAACGGGTATGTTTAACAACGTTTACGGAAGAAATGGAAGCTACGTCACCGCTGGTCAGCAGGATTATGCGGAACGTATGAATCAGATTCAGACACAGAAGGAAGCGTATTATAAGAAGGTGAGTGTAGCTCCTGGTGTACCGACAGAAAAGGGCGCGTATGGTGATCCGGAGAACACGGGTGTTGGTTATAATGCTGTTCTTACGGAACTCGGCAACCATGATGTGCCACAAGGTTGGATTCAGACTCCACATCCAAACACGACACCAGATACCAACCCCGGTGCCCCAATCTCATGGAATGACCCGAGCAATCCTGATGACCCCCAGGCTGGTTATGGCTACGTCCCTAATGATACTACAAAGGAAGAAACCTTCTTCTATCACAGTGGTCACCTCGGCAGCACGTCTTACATCACAGATGATAAAGCCAACATCACGCAATATGATGCCTACTTGCCATACGGTGAACTGTTAGTTGATGAGCATAGCAGCAGTGAAGAGCTACCATATAAGTTCAATGGTAAACAGTTCGATGATGAGACTGGCCTGTACTATTATGGTGCAAGGTACATGAATCCAGTCACGAGTTTATTTCTTGGCATAGATACAAAAGTAGAATTAAAACCAAATTATGGGGGTTCTTTGTATTGCTTACAGAATCCTATATTATTAATTGATCCTGATGGTAATTGGGAGAGAAACTCTGATGGAAATCTTGTTGCACAGCATGGTGATAATGCTCAAACATTAGCTGAATTTATTGGCGTGACAGCAAAGGAATCTCTCAATATTTTACTTGCTAATGGAGTTACAATAAATAAGAAGGGAATCCTTAGCTTAAAAGAGGGACAAGAAATTATATCGAACATACTAACAGATGTAGTCTGTTTAGGACACGCAAAAGCTGGGAATGGGAATGAAAATAAGATTACGGATACTGGTAGTGCTAATACCCCCTGGATGGATATTGCAACTTCTCAAATTGGAGTATCAGAAATCCCTGGCAATAAGAGTAATCCTCAGATTGTAGCTTATCATGCGACGACTTGTCGTTCTACGTCAGATGCCACACCTTGGTGCTCCAGCTTTGTGAATTGGAGCCTTAATGAGGCTGGCATTAGAGGAACAAATAGTGCTAGTTCACAGTCTTGGTTGACATGGGGAAAAAGAATTAGTAAGCCTGTTTATGGGTGTATCGCTGTTCTATCGTATGGTGGAGGACATGGGCATGTTGCATTTGTTGTTGGGATGAATGCACGAGGTAATATCATTCTTTTAGGTGGGAATCAACACGATCAAGTTAATCTTTCACCTTTCAAAGCAAAGATGACTTATGTCTATCCTAGGGGATACACTCCTAGCAACGAACCACTACAAGTCTTACCAATAAACGGACGTACAACGTCATATAGAGAAACTAGATAAAATAAAAACTATTATGAGATATTTAATTTTATGCTTCATTTTGTTTATAACAATGAGTTGTATTTCTGATCAAAAGAATAGTGAATGTCTAAAAACGAATAATAAAAATAAGTCATCGATGGTGACACAATCATTATCTTTTAGACATGCTCAGAAGAAAAGAGAAAGTTCTTTAGAAGTATCTTATTTGATGGAGAATGACACATTAATACAGATGATAAGAATCCACTATCTTAGTCAGAGTGAAATCCTTTACAAAATATATGTAAAAAATAAGAAGCGTGGGCTTCAAGATAGCATATCAGGAATAGCAAAGGCTCATTTAGATTATGATCCAGAAATTGATGAAGATCTAGATGGTACGGCCTATCCTGCAATCGAATTTGATGATGAACGGAGAGACTATATATATATCAGAATCGAGGCGATTAAGAGGAACAAGATTCAAATAAATGCAAATGACAGTTTGTTTTCAAAGTATCCTTTATATTGCCCTTTTAGTTCTCAGAGTATACTTTTCAAAAGTAAATTAAAAAAGAAATAGATATAAACTTGAGTTCGGGATAAGTTTAGTATGAAAAAAGTTCCAACTGCCTTGATTTTTCCACATACACTGGCAGTGCCTCTGGCTTGTTCTCAAAGAAGCAGTATGCTGTAAGGGCAGAACACAAGTTCATGATAAAGTTGTGTATCGAGCGGTGTCTTGAGTGAACAAGGTTGGCTTTGTTCTTGAGTAGTTCGTTAATGCACTCGATAATGTATCTTTTCCTCAGCATAATCTTGTCCCACATAGGCATCAGTTTGTTCTTCATCTTAGCCTTGAGCCCATGAACGAGTTGGATACCTTGACTGAACAGACTATCAAAGAGTTCCTGCTTGATGTACCCTCTATCAGCAAAGATCTTCCCAAATAAGACCTTTGCAAATACCGTCCATACCCTGCTATCTCTGTCATCCACATTTGCTCCTGTAAGACAGAACGTTATCACTTCACCAGAATCATTGCATAGCAGGTGCAGCTTGAATCCATGACACCAGCCCATGGTACCCTTTCCGTCCTTGGCGAGGCCGGCAAAGACTTTGTTGTAATATCGTCGTACATTGTGACATACGGGTATCATTGTGCTGTCAACGAATGTTATACCCGTACACTTGCCGAAGGCATAGAGCTTCATGAACAGCATCATCTTAAAGAACACTCTTGGCATGAGTTCAACGAAGCGGTTATAGGAAACCGCGTCGGGAAAATCCTGACGCATCACCCCTTTGACCCAATTCAAATAATACGCGAGTTCGGGATAAGAAAAGGCTTGAAAAAGTTGGTAATCTCGTCAAAAATTCGTATCTTTATAGGTGAAAATCAATAGATTACAAGATTTTTGAACGATGATTACCAAGGACAAAGTTACTGAAATTTTCTGTATAATCGACGAGTTTGATAAGAATTTGAGTGCCGAATTAGCGAAAAACCTGCGTCTACCGTCCCATAACAGTGACGGCAAACGCTACCGAAACCGCAAGGGCAGACTCTCGGAAAGTGAGATTATGACCATTTTGGTATGCTATCATTTCGGCGCATATCGCAATTTCAAGGAGTATTATTTGAATTGGGTCAAAGGGGTGATGCGTCAGGATTTTCCCGACGCGGTTTCCTATAACCGCTTCGTTGAACTCATGCCAAGAGTGTTCTTTAAGATGATGCTGTTCATGAAGCTCTATGCCTTCGGCAAGTGTACGGGTATAACATTCGTTGACAGCACAATGATACCCGTATGTCACAATGTACGACGATATTACAACAAAGTCTTTGCCGGCCTCGCCAAGGACGGAAAGGGTACCATGGGCTGGTGTCATGGATTCAAGCTGCACCTGCTATGCAATGATTCTGGTGAAGTGATAACGTTCTGTCTTACAGGAGCAAATGTGGATGACAGAGATAGCAGGGTATGGACGGTATTTGCAAAGGTCTTATTTGGGAAGATCTTTGCTGATAGAGGGTACATCAAGCAGGAACTCTTTGATAGTCTGTTCAGTCAAGGTATCCAACTCGTTCATGGGCTCAAGGCTAAGATGAAGAACAAACTGATGCCTATGTGGGACAAGATTATGCTGAGGAAAAGATACATTATCGAGTGCATTAACGAACTACTCAAGAACAAAGCCAACCTTGTTCACTCAAGACACCGCTCGATACACAACTTTATCATGAACTTGTGTTCTGCCCTTACAGCATACTGCTTCTTTGAGAACAAGCCAGAGGCACTGCCAGTGTATGTGGAAAAATCAAGGCAGTTGGAACTTTTTTCATACTAAACTTATCCCGAACTCAAGTATATAAGGGTATGGCTATCGGCATTGTATCCATATTTATGGCTGTTAGCATACGTTAAACCTCTTGCTATTAAGTAAAATTTAAGGTTGAATCCTGAGTGAGGGATTCAACCTTTCAAATGTCCATTACATCCTTATGACAATAAGGAAAGATTAACTTTTCTGCAGTTACACTCTTTGGTATTGCATAGTTCATTGTTACTCTAAAACCCTAACATAGTTTTTGTTTTTAGTTGCTGTCACTTTTAACATTTCGCATAAACGGCTTGTTATCAATGCATTGTGAAATGGGGAGGAGTGACAGAAGTGACAGGAAAATTGTAAAGCGGTTGTTTTTATGGTGTTGTTATAATAATGCAGGGGGAGAAGTACTTGCTTGTTATGAAAAAGAAAAGGGCATAAGAAAGGTTGTAATAAAGATTCATAAATTGAAAATAGTAGGTGGACTTTGACACGGTAAAAGATGCCTTTTTGCATGGTAAAAGATGCTCTTTTGAGGTGTGGAAGACGCCCTTTTGCACGGTAAAAGGGCGTCTTTTAGAACGGCATTTGTAAGTCTTTGATAGAGAATGGTATACAAGTCTGAAAGCTTTGCATAACTCCTGATTTTGTGAACTTGTAACTATCGCTTCTTGTAAACATATTTCTGATTAGTCCGTAATGGTGCGGTGGTATACGTCGGGGCGGATAATCTTACGAGGATCTGCGCTAGAGTGCTTTACCATGAGCAGGCATATCCCATAACTATCAGCTCCCCTTTTCCACCCAAGAACAAAAGCCTACCGTATACCATTTCTGATTTTGCTGTCATTTCTGTCACTCTTCCTTTGCTTTTAACCATCTGTATATAAGCTGATTACACAAAGTGTTAAAAGTGACAGCAACTAAAAACAAAACTTAATTAGGGTTTTTGAAGTAATAATGTGAGGTATATTTTTATTATGTTTTATATCCATAATATGGGAGAGGTGATACAACTTCAAAATAAAGATAGTGGAGTAAGATAGTGAGAAAGTTATAGGAGAGGAAATATCTATGAAGTAAAAAACACTCTTTGTTCTTATTTCTTTTAATGTTTATATAGTGTTGATAATCAATGTGATTTGTTGTTTTATAGATAGAATCAATATTACTATAGATTTTATCTATTGGAAGCTGATACAGCAAGTTGTACCTTTGCATCAGAAAACAAATAGATAACAACATTTAATAAGGAAAAAGATTATGAAGAATTTAGAAATTATTGGTTTAGACGAGAGTAAGGTAAATAAGGTTAAGGATGCACTTGCACAGTTGTTGGCAGATTATCAGATTTATTATACCAACCTCCGTAATCTTCATTGGAATGTAAAGGGTCATAAGTTCTTTACAATGCACTCTAAGTATGAGGAGTTATATAATGAGGCTGCAGCTCATGTCGATGAGATAGCAGAGCGTATTCTACAGTTGGGTGCTCATCCAGAGAGCAGATACAGTGAGTATTTGAAAGTTGCGACCATCAAGGAGATTGACGGTGTTGTTGGTGGTAGAGAGTCAATAGAGCTTCTTCTTGAGTATTTCAAGAATCTCATTTCTCAGGAGCGTGCCCTTATTGATTTGGCAGGTGATGCCCATGATGATGTTACAGCAGACCTGATGACAGGTTATTTGGCATCACAGGAGAAGAATGTTTGGATGCTTCTTGCTTATGCTCAACATAAGCATCATGATGATAGTTGCTGCTGCGAGACAAAGTAAGTAACAGTTTTCTAGTTTGATATTTAAGGGGGCTGTATCCATTGGATATAGTCCTCTTTTTATGTTTATGCCTTAAGTTCTTCAGTTTATCAGCCTTTTCATTCCTTGATTTGTGAAGATAGGCTGAAGGATGTGTTTTAAATCTATATAGTCTTTCCGTATAATTGTTTTTAGTTTAAGGAAAATATATTAACTTTGTCGGTCACATTATATTATTATATGGTATATTTCATTAAACGATCTATCGTATGGCTGAGACGTATCCGGTATTCCCGAGGGTTTGGAGTACATTCTCCTTGGGCATATAAGTTTATTCGTTATGTTATTAATGAGCATTATCCATATTATAAATACAACGATCTGGAAGAACTTGTTTACGGTTTAGACAGGCGAACCCGCAAGTTATGCAAGTTATACTTTCGTCTTGTAAATTACCTGCAACCAGATTTCTTTCTTGATTTCTTCCCTTCCTCTCCTTGTTATAGGTTTTATGTTACGGCAGCTTGTAAGAAGGTTTCCTATCATCAAATCAACCATGATTTTTCGTTTGATGACGTTAATGATAAGGAACACTTAGCAACCAAATGCTGTGTAGCTCATATTCCCCTGACGAATAATTATCAAGACTCCGTTGATTGCGTATTAAATAACCTTTCCTCAGATTCTGTTTTAGTATTGGAAGGTATTAAGAAAGACAAGGATACCAATCTCTTTTGGAAGAAACTTATAAAGGATTCACGTGTTGGGGTAACTTTTGACTTGTACTACTGTGGTATTGTATTCCTGAAGACAAACATGACAAAGCAGAATTATATAGTTAATTATTAAAGATGAAGATATATACGAAGAATGGGGATAAGGGTACAACGTCATTATGTGGTGGACATCGCGTTGCGAAAGATGATTTGCGCGTAGAAGCATACGGAACTATTGATGAGTTGAACGCCCATCTTGGTTTGTTGATATCCTTTTTGAACCAAGACCGTAACCTTCATTTTACTTCACTAATACATTCCTTAGAGCATTTGCAGGAAAACTTGTTCGTGATCGGTTCTGTGTTGTCTACCTATACGGAAACAGATCAAACACTGCCTGTTATTGCGAAGCATATTTCAGAAATGGAAGACTCCATTGATTCCTGGACAGCAGAGATTCCACCTCAAAGCTCTTTTATACTTCCGGGTGGTACGGTTTCGGCAGCACAATGCCATGTTTGCCGGACTGTTTGTCGCCGTGCAGAAAGACGGATTATCTCATTATCTCATCATGTTTTGCTATCTCCCGATATCTTATCCTTTATGAACAGGTTGTCAGATTACTTCTTTGTTTTGTCACGTTATTTAAACATAAAGGCGAATGAGTGTGAAAAAAGATGGGAAAATACTTGCAAATAAAAAATAAAATATTACTTTTGCACGCAATTAGAAACGTGTAAAAAAACAAGAATATGTATTGGACTTTGGAATTGGCCTCTAAGCTTGAAGATGCTCCATGGCCTGCAACAAAAGACGAGTTGATAGATTATGCAATGAGGTCAGGTGCACCTCTTGAAGTTCTTGAGAACCTACAGGAGATTGAGGATGAAGGAGAGGTCTATGATAGTATAGAAGATATATGGCCTGATTACCCTTCAAAAGATGATTTCTTATGGAATGAAGATGAGTATTAGGTCACTAAAAAATTAAAAAGGTCACTTACATTATAATATATGTGAGTGACCTTTTTTATTTATGTAACAATAAATTGATGTACTCTTCGTTATAGAGTCGTGTTTAAACGCTTATGTATTATATTCAGCTTTTCTGTTCTGGTAGGGTTACCTGCCATGGCACAGTATGATCCGTCCTATAGTCATTATTGGGCGATGGAGCCTTCTTTCAACCCAGCATCAGTGGGAAAGGATAATAAGTTGAATGTCGTTGGTGCCTATGCACTTGACTTTGCAGGTTATGAGCATAATCCTAATACCTTCTATGTTGGTGCTGATATGCCACTTTATTTTATGAAGCAGTATCATGGAGTTGGTGTTTCAATCTTAAATGATAAGATAGGTGCTTTTACTCACCAGCGTGTTGCAGGTCAATATGCTTTTCGTCATTCCTTATGGGGTGGTATGGTTTCTGCAGGAGTCCAACTCGGTATGCTCTTTGAGAAGTTTGATGGGAGTAAGTTGGATGCGGAAGACATGAGTGACCCTGCACTTGCCAATGCCGAATTAAGTGGTAACAGCCTTGACATGGGTCTTGGCTTCTATTATTTACGTAAGAACTGGTATGTCGGTGCATCAGTCCAGCACCTTAATTCTCCACGGATAGAATTGGGTGAAAAGAATGAATTACAGATAGATAAGACTTATTATTTAACAGGTGGATACAATATTAAGTTAAGGAATCCGTTTTTAAGCATACCGACTTCCGTATTAGCCAGGTATGATGGAAGGACTTATCGGGCAGATATTACGGCGCGTTTGGTATATACGAATGATAAGAAAGTTCTTTACGGAGGAGTTTCTTATAGTCCCACGAACTCCGTTACAGCTTATATTGGTGGTACTTTCCACGGAATCAATGTAGGTTATAGTTATGAGATGTATACGGGAACTACAGCATTTGGTAACGGTAGCCACGAGTTGTTCGTTAGTTATCAGACCGATATAAACCTCCAAAAGAAAGGACGTAACAAGCATAAGAGTGTTAGATTTCTGTAGAAATATTTATGAAAATGAGAAAAAATATAATTACCATTTGTCTTAGTGCAGCTTTCTTAGCTACACTTACGGGATGTTTTGCTGGTAAGTCTGCTTCAACATCAGGGCGTGGTGGTGAAGTTACTGGCGTTGGTGGGGGAAAAGGCTTTCGTGAACCCACTCCTTACGGTATGACACTTGTTAAGCGTGGCTGGTTGAGAATGGGATTGGAGAAGCAAGACTCACTTTGGGGAAAGAAAACTCCTGTGAAGGATATTTCTGTAGATGGCTTCTGGATGGATGAGACAGAAGTTACGAATTCAGAGTATAAGCAGTTTGTTGAATGGGTTAAGGATTCTATTCTTCGAACCCGTTTGGCTGATCCTGCCTATGGTGGTGATGAAACTTACATGATAACAGAAGATAAGAACGGTGATCCTGTTACTCCACATCTTAATTGGGCTAAACGCTTACCTCGCAAGCCTAACGAAGATGAGCAGCGTGCTTTTGAAAGCCTTTATGTAACAAATCCTGTTACTGGAGAGAAGAGCTTAGATGCTAAGCAGATGAATTATCGTTATGAGATCTACGACTATACTGCAGCAGCCTTACGTCGAAATCGTATGAATCCTCAGGATCGTAATCTTAATACAGATCTTACAGTAGATCCAAATGAGGTTGTTATGATCTCAAAAGATACGGCTTATGTTGATGATAGAGGCGTAATTCATAATGAAACCATCAATCGTCCTTTAACCGGACCATGGGATTTCCTTAATACTTATATCGTAAATATCTATCCAGATACTACTTGTTGGGTTAATGATTTCCGTAATTCGGATAATGAGATTTATCTTCGGAACTATTTCAGTAACCCTACGTATAATGACTATCCTGTAGTGGGTGTTACCTGGGAGCAGGCGAATGCTTTCTGTGCATGGCGTACAGAATATCTTCTTAAAGGCTTAGGTCGGGAAGCACGTTATGTACAACGTTATCGTTTACCGACAGAGGCAGAGTGGGAGTATGCTGCTCGTGGCAAAAATCAGGATGAGTTCCCTTGGGATAATCAGAATGTAAAGAATGGTAATGGCTGTTTTTTTGCTAACTTTAAACCAGATCGTGGTAACTATACGAAGGATGGAAACCTCATAACCAGTAAGGTCGGGATTTACGGTGCCAACACCAATGGGCTCTATGATATGGCAGGTAATGTAGCAGAGTGGACCAGTACGATTTATACGGAAGCTGGTGTTGATGCCATGAATGATTTTAATCCTCAGTTAGATTACAAAGCAGCAAGAGAGGATCCTTATCGTTTAAAGAAGAAGAGTGTTCGTGGAGGTAGTTGGAAAGATCCAGAAAGCTATATCCGCAGCGCATGGCGTACTTGGGAATATCAGAATCAGCCACGTAGCTATATCGGATTCCGTTGTGTCCGTAGCTTAGCAAGCTCATCGAGCGAGGCTGCTAAAGAGAATAAGAAAAGTAGTAAGAAAAAGAGAAGATCATGACACAATACAGTAAATATAACATAGTCTACCGTCTGCAGAAGTGGATGGATAGCGTTCCTGGACAGACTTTCTTGAATTATGGTTATAGTTGGGGTGCGTCTGTCGTTATCCTTGGTGCATTGTTCAAATTGACACACTTGCCAGGAGCTAATATTATGCTTTATTTTGGTATGGGTACAGAGGTTATTGTATTCTTCCTCTCAGCTTTTGACCGTCCGTTTGATAAGACTGATGATGGTCGTGACCTTCCAACACATATCACTGATGAGTATCTTGATGGTACAGAGTCAGAAGCAGGGACAGCAGAACATCATACTGTTACTGTTCCTTCAGCTGCAGAAGTTGCAGAGACGGTTCAACGTACAATGCCTTCAGCTGATGATATTGCAGCAGCTGTGGTTGGACAACAGAGTAAAGCCATTGCTGATGCACAGCAGCAGACCCCAGAAATGGTAGAGGCACAAACCAATTATGTCTCAGCTTTGCAGAACTTAACGGAGATGTTAGGTAAAGTCAATGACCAGAGTCAGCGCCTTACTCGTGATAGTGAGGAGATGGAGAACCTAAACCGTACCCTTACAGGTATTGCAAAGGTTTATGAAATGCAACTTAAAGGGGCTAGTCAGCAGATTGGTACTATAGATCAGATCAATGAGCAGACGCGTAAAATGGCGCAGCAGATAGAGCAGCTTAACAAGATTTATGCGCGTATGATAGAAGCAATGACTGTAAATATGCGTGGTGTTGCGGCACCTGGTGTAGCTCCACAGCAGTCTGCTCCTGAAAACTTATAATGTGTTTACGGTTGGTGAGTAGGCGTAGTAGTTTCCTCTCCACATACAAAGAATAATAGAATTAATGGCTATTAAGAAGAGAAAGATTTCCCCTCGCCAGAAGATGATTAACTTAATGTATGTCGTCCTCATGGCAATGTTGGCTTTGAATATCTCAACGGAGGTACTCAATGGCTTCTCTGTTGTTGAGGAGAGTCTCAATCGCACTACGGGAAATTCATCTAAAGAGAACGAAGCGATCTTCGGTGAGCTTGACCAAATGATGCGTAAGAACCCTCAGAAGGTTAAGCAATGGTTCATGATGGCATCAACAGTGAGGGAGATGAGTGATTCTCTCTATAATTATGCACAGTCATTAAAGGTTGCAATTGTTCGTGAAGCAGATGGTCCAGATGGGGATCCTCAGAAGATAGAAGGTAAGGATAACATAGAGGCTGCAAGCTACGTGATGCTGAATCCTGGCACCGGGCAAGGGCATAAGCTCTATGAAGCCATCAACAGTTATCGCTCTCGTATTCTTCAGTTTGTTACTGATTCTCGTCAGAAGAAGATTATTGCCAGCAACCTTTCAACTGCTGTTCCTTCTCATTCAATGGGTAAGAATTGGGAAGAATACATGTTTGAGAACATGCCAACGGCTGCTGCTGTCACGCTTTTGTCTAAACTTCAGAGTGACGTTCGCTACGCAGAAGGTGAAGTCCTCCATACTTTAGTAGCTAATGTCGGTCTGAAAGATATACGTGTGAATAAGCTGCAGGCTTTTGTTGTCCCAAGTCAGACGCGTCTTTATCCTGGTGAGACAATGACAGCCCAGATGTTTATGGGTGCAGTTGACTCTACCCAGCAACCTCAGGTTTATGTCAATGGACAGCTTATTCAAGGCAATAAGATAACTGTCAAGGCAGGTTCTCCTGGTAAACATACTTTGAGTGGATATATCCTGATTAAGGATATGGCTGGAAATGTGCTGCGAAGGAACTTCTCACAGGACTATTGGGTCACTGGTGGACCACAGCCTAAGCGTTATATTAGTCCTGACGGTATGCAGAAGACACCTCCATTTGACGGCATGGCAACGATTGCAGCCGATTTAATGAATGTGCTTTATGCTGGTTTCGACAATCCAATCACCATCAGTATTCCTAATACGTCACAACGAGATGTACAGGCAACGATGTCGGGCGGATCACTTATCGCACGAGGTGGTGGACATTTCGTAGCTCGTCCTTCCGCAGTAGGGCAGCCTGTTACTATTTCTGTTTCAGCTAAGGGACGTAAGATAGGAGAGTATAAGTTCCGTGTTCGTAAGTTACCTGACCCATCACCTTATATCGCTATGGGCGCTGACCGTTTCAAGAGCGGTCCACTTTCTAAAGGCGTACTCATGTCAGCACCGGGTATTCATGCCGCAATTGATGATGGTCTGCTTGATATTCCATTTACTGTAACCAGCTTCCGTGTTGTCTTCTTTGATAATATGGGCAATGCTGTTCCATTGTCAAGTAATGGTGCATCTTTCTCTGCTCAGCAGAAAGAACAGTTCCGTCAGTTAAGTCGTAATAAACGATTCTATATTACAAATGTCGTTGTCCATGGTCCAGACGGAACAACCCGAACACTTAATGGGCGTAACATGGAGGTCATCGTGAGATAGTAAATGAAGTTGAGAGGGGCTATAAGGGCAGATGAAATAAGCATAACACATCCCATGTAGTTCCTTTCTTCCTACGAAAAGAAAAAATAAAGAAGCAATGAAAAGAATATTTCTTATAGGTTGTACAGTTCTGTTTGCCGTTATGGCATCAGCCCAGCCTGCCGCACGCAGGACTCAGCAGCGCCAATCACCTGCTAATACCATCAGTACTCGGGCACAGATATCTTTTCCGACGACAGCACCTATGGAAGAAGATGTTGTCTGGCGGCGTGATATTTATCGTGAGTTGAAGTTGGATGATGATGCTAATGCCGGACTGTATTACCCTGTAGAGCCTGTCGGCTCACAGATGAATCTCTTCACTTATATCTTTAAGTTGATGATGAACGGTCCTAAACGTGGTGGTATTGCCGCCTATACGTATCGTATGGATGGCAACGAAGTCTTTACCGACTCTGCACGTGTTAAGCCATTGCAGTTCCTTGATAACTATCATATCTTTTATGAACGTACCGACCATGGCATTCGTCTTGATAACAGTGACATCCCTTCAGCTGAGGTTAAAGGCTATTATCTGAAGGAGAGTGCATATTATGATCAGAACAGTGGAACCTTCCATCGTAAGGTTGATGCACTTTGTCCGATTATGTATCGTGAGGACGACTTCGGTGATGGTGAGGTGAAGTATCCGTTGTTTTGGGTGAAATATGATGATTTAGCACCATTCCTTGCCAAGCAGACCATTATGACAAGTAATCTGAATAACGCTGCCACGATGAGTGTTGATGATTATTTCACCATGAATATGTATCATGGAAAGATCTATAAGACGACGAATATGCTCGGTAAGACCCTTGCCCAGTATTGTTCTAATGACTCTGCTTTGAGTGCAGAACAGAAGAAGATTGAACGTGAGTTGGCTACATTCGAGCGGAATATCTATGGTGATCCGTCACGTCGTGATAGTCTCGATAGCATAGCTGCAGCCGCAGACGGTGCTAAGGCTTCTAAGAGATCTGCACGTGGACGTCGTGGAGCAGGCGGTTCAAGCTCTGTTCGTAGTAGTCGTCGGTCGTCAGGGAGTAGTGCTGCTACTGGTGGATCTGCACGTGTGACAGTACGCCGTGAGCGCCATTAAGTAAGTCTAAAGATTGTCAAACCAGGATAACCTATTGCTTACGAACTAAGTTCTCGGCAGTAGTTTTCATTAAAATTATTTATTATGAAGAAAGTACTTTTTATCGCTTTAGCAGCTATTACCAGTCTGTTTGCTATCCCAGCAAATGCACAGGAACCCCTAAAGTTTGGTGTTAAGGCTGGTTTGAATGTGACAGATATGAAGTTCAATAGTGATGTATTCGATAAGACCAACCAGGCTGGATGGTTCATTGGTCCAACGGTAAAGTTCACTCTTCCTGTTGTAGGCTTGGGTATGGATGTCTCTTTGCTCTATGATTATCGTGCGGCAAAGTTGACATACGATGATGATAAGAAGACGGTGAAGCAGCAGCAGATTGCCATTCCTATTAATGTCCGCTACTCAGTAGGGTTAGGAAGTGCTGCAAGTATCTTTGCTTTTGCTGGTCCACAGATTGGATTTAATGTTGGTGACAAGGACTTCCATTGGACGCAAGGAAGCAGTTATGCACTGAAGAAGAGCGATTTCAGTGTTAACCTTGGTTTTGGTGTGACTGCTTTGAAGCATCTTCAGGTGACTGCAAATTACAATGTGGTTTGTGGTAAGACTGCTGATGTAACGTGGAAGACAGCAACAGATGCTGCTGGTGATGCACTTGGACTTAAGAAGAAAGAGAAGAAAGGCAGCCGTAACAACTCTTGGCAGTTGGGTGTAGCTTACTTCTTCTAAGGTAGAGCCAATAGATTTGAGCATTACATACACCCGTTGAGGGTGATTAAGAGCATAAGAGGGAATGTCCCCGTCAGTCTAATAAGAGATCTTAGACTGACGGGGACTTTCTTTTTCTCTTATCTGTGTATATGTAAACAATAAGATATGCTTCCTTCTTCTAACGTGTCCAACGACTTGGATAAGCTTGTCCAGCGAATTGGACAAACGTGTCTAATGAATTGGACAAACGTGTCTAACGAATTGGACAAACGTGTCCAACGAATTGGACAAACGTGTCCAGCGGATTGGACAGACGTGTCCAGAGAATTGGACAGACGTGTCTAACGAATTGGACAAACGTGTCTAACAGATTGGACAGACGTGTCCAATAGTCATTATCAAGGTTAGTAACCATGCGAATGACGATAGATTATCATTCAGATGACCGGTGATGGTGGCGTATGTAAGGGCTTATCTGTACTTAAGGTAGGCAGAAGAGAGTTGTATATCACAGTGTTGTTTTTACATTATTGTACTTTAAAGTTACCGTAATCTCTGCTTTTCTTCGTACATTTGTATGCAAACCAGATAACATTCAGCTGGATAATATTAATCAGACATTGAACAGGAGACAAACGAATGACATACGCAAATATCATATTACCCTTACCTCTTGAAGGCTTATTCACCTATGGCGTACCTGATGCGTTGGCATCTCGGGTGCAAGTGGGGGTACGTGTCAGGGTCCCGTTAGGTAAAAGTAAGACGTATGTTGGTATTGTTGCTGAGTATCCCGTTGCCCTCCCGGCATCAGGTAGTGGGGTGGTGGACAATGAGAAGAAGATTGTTTATAAGGATATTCTCGAGGTATTGGATGCTACTCCCATACTTCTTCCCCAGCAATTACGGCTTTGGCGTTGGATTTCCGATTACTATATGTCGCCTATCGGTGATGTCTATAAGGCTGCCCTCCCATCTGGTTTGAAGGCAGAGGACGGCTATCGTCCACGCACAGAGTTATACGTTCGCCTTGCTGATAACTTCCGCAATGAACGTAGTCTCACGTTGATGATTGATGCAATGAAGCGCGCTTCAAAGCAAGTGGAAGTCCTTATGGCTTATCTTCGGCTCGCAGGAGTGGATGGAGTGGAGCATCTAACGACAGAAACACCTCTTCGTGAGGTCACACGGGAGGAGCTTATGAACGATACGCATACCACGATTGGCGTTATTCGAGCATTGACAGACAGGAAACTCCTTGTTACGTATGAGAAGGAAGTAGGGCGTTTGAATGATAACGTACTCCCTCATCCAGAGCATATCAAGCCTTTGAATGAGGCACAGACCGAAGCATATAATCAGATTCTTATTCAAATGATGGGCCATCCCGTGACACTTCTGCATGGAGTAACGTCATCAGGGAAGACAGAAATATATATCCATCTCATTCAAAAAGCCATTGACGAGCACAAGCAGGTGTTGTATCTCTTACCGGAAATAGCCCTTACCGTACAGATAACAGAACGTTTGAAAGCCGTATTTGGTAATCGGTTGGGTATTTATCACAGTAAGTACAGCGATGCAGAGCGTGTTGAGATATGGCAGAAACAACTATCAGCCCAGCCATACGACGTGATACTCGGTGCTCGGAGTGCCGTATTCTTACCTTTCCAGCGCCTTGGACTTGTCATTATCGATGAAGAACACGAGCAAAGTTTCAAGCAACAAGACCCAGCTCCACGTTATCATGCCCGTTCTGCAGCTATTGTTCTGGCACAGATGTATGCCGGTGCAAAGACCCTTTTGGGTACAGCCACCCCTTCAATGGAGACCTATTATAATGCACAACAGGGCAAGTATGGTCTTGTTGAGCTGACTCGGCGTTATAAAGATATCCATCTGCCTGCCATAGAAGTGGTTGATGTGAAAGACCTCTACCGCAGGAAGATGATGACAGGTCCGTTCTCTCCACGTCTGTTGTCAGCTGTTCGTGAAGCTTTAAAGCGAGGTGAGCAAGCCATATTGTTCCAAAACAGGCGTGGGTTCGCGCCCATGGTAGAGTGCAGACAGTGTGGATGGGTACCGAAATGTCCTGACTGTGATGTGTCGTTGACCTTCCATAAGAACCTCAATGTTCTCACCTGCCACTATTGCGGATATACCATGCGGGTGCCAGAGGAGTGCCCTTGTTGCGAAAGCAAGGACATCCGAGGTCGTGGATATGGTACAGAAAAGATTGAAGACGAGATTCGTAATATCCTTCCTGA
Organism: Prevotella histicola; assembly: GCF_055385135.1. Lineage (NCBI taxonomy): Bacteria > Pseudomonadati > Bacteroidota > Bacteroidia > Bacteroidales > Prevotellaceae > Prevotella > Prevotella histicola. The sequence continues at coordinate 1,919,678 of NZ_AP043793.1, forward strand.
GGCGCGAATTGCTCGTATGGACCTTGATACTACCCGCACAAAGAATGCTTATGAGCGTCTGATATATGATTTCTCTACGGGTAAGAGTAATCTCTTGATAGGGACACAGATGATCTCCAAGGGACTTGACTTCGATAAAGTGTCTGTTGTGGGGATATTAAATGCTGACTCAATGTTGAACTATCCCGACTTCCGTGCTTATGAACAAGCCTTTATGATGATGAGCCAAGTGAGTGGAAGAGCTGGCAGAAAGGGGAGACAAGGGCTTGTGATTCTGCAGACAAAGAGTCCCGAATTGCCCGTTATACAGCAAGTAGTGAGAAATGATTATCGTGGTTTCTATACCAATCTCTTGGAAGAACGGCATGATTTCCATTATCCTCCTTTCTATCATCTGGTGTATGTCTACTTGAAACACAGGGATGAGAATATCGTTAATTCAGCTGGTTTGGAACTTGGAAGCAGACTTCGGGAGGTGTTTGGGACACGTGTTCTCGGTCCTGATAAGCCTGCTGTAGCACGTGTGAAGACGTTGAGTATTCGCAAGGTAGTACTGAAATTAGAGAATGGGATAGACCTTCCACGTGTCCGTCAGTATCTTCGTGGAGTGCTCGATGCCATGATGAAAGATAAACGTTATGGTGCTCTGCAGGTTTATTATGACGTGGATCCGTTGTAAGATTTAAGCTCCTTACACCTTATTATATAGTATAACTGAAGGCGGAAGACAATCAGGACACATCCTGTTGTCTTCCGCCTTTTATAATGTCTATAGTCTTTGATTGCTTACAAGTCGATGTCTATACCAGCACTTAATACTTTATTTGTACGTGTGAAGATATCAGTATTCTTAGTAGCTATGCTCTGTGTGCCTACCTTTATCTCACCATCATACTGCTTATTGAACTTAGAATAGTCAGTGAAGAAGTATGCTACGTTCAGGTGTGCATTCTTAGCAACCTTTATCTTAGCACCGAATCCGAAGCTATAACTGCTGGTTACGAAGCTGAGATCAGAGAGATATTTACCGTCTCCAAGTCCATAGAGAGTGCGTTGTCCGCCTGCACTGACAGTAACTGTTGGTGTTACGTCCCACTCAACACCAGCAAGGAACTCCTGAGTGTTGTGTGCCAAGTCGCGTTGTTTGTTCTTATCCATACGTGCATCCTTATCAAAGTAATAGTGATAACTTGCCATAACACGCAGATTCTTCTTGACTTCATATTGTGCACCCAGTGCTAATATACCTGGAAGGTCGTTGGGTGTGTTCACACCATCTTGGAACTGACCAGTGTCATCACGCTTTGTATCGTTCTCAATGTTGAACTTTGTTGTGAACTCATAGCGTGCACCGAAGTTCCATTTGCCTGTACGATAGTCTATACCGATGATAGGCGTGATACCCCATCCACGTTGTGTGCAGTCGAGATAACGGTCTTTTACCAGTTCTTTACTGCTACTTAACTTGTCAGCACTAGCTGCAATCTTCTGTGCACCGGCTGCAAACTGCTGTGCAGCACCAAGGAGTTGAGCCTTAGTGGTTGGGTCTGTAGCAGCTGCAGCCTGTGCTTGATACTCTGCCGCTTTGGTTTGATAGGCGGTAGCCTTCTCTGTTAGAGCCTTTACCTTGTCATCAAAATAGTTGTAAAGGTTCTGGTTGTTGCCTCCAACATTGGCAGATATGTTTGTGATGTTGCCTTGATATTTGTTGTAGATGTAGTTGAAACGTGCACCACCAAATACTGATAAATGCTCGTTAATCTTATATGCTGCACCAATTTGGAAGCCGAAATCGTATTGCTGACCACTCATATAACTTTGCAAACTATATGAGGTTGCTGGTGTTTCTTGCTGTCCTAAAAGCTGTGCAAAGGTTGGAAGCTGCTGGTTGATAAGGGCAGGAAGCAATGAAACCTGACGTTCGAAGCTTGGCAAACCACTGTTGAACGTAGCCTTTCCACCACCTCCTGTTAATCCAAAACCAGCCTGAAGACTCCAGTTACCTTTGTTATAGGCTACCTGAAATGAGGGAAGGATAGGCGCAGAAGCCTTACCTTTATAGAACTTACTACCATCTTCTGCACCACCATTGAGCTTGAATGGGTATTCATAAGGCGTATTAGCAAATGCTGGTACACTGAATGAAGAGGTAATCTCACGTGTCTGATAAACATTCTGGATGCTTAAAGAGATGTGAACACCATCACCTAAAAAGACAACACCTGCTGGGTTGAAATACACACCATCAATGCTGATAGCACCTTCACGTGCAAAACTACGGTTGAAAGCAACACTTTGGTTGGTATTTGTAAGCAGTCCTCCGGCTTGTGAAGTAGTTGCCATTGCCAGCAAAGCTGCTGCAATAACGATTTTCTGATGTTTCATTATTAGTTTGAAAATATGTTTAAATCGTATAATAATTGGCTGCAAAGTTAAATATATTGTCCTAAACTTCCAAATATTTATCTTGTTTTTCTCCTTAATGCTTCGTTTTGTTAATAGGAGTTGTGGGGTGTGCGGGATATCTAAGAGCCGTGAATGGGTGGTTTGAAAAAGTCTTACAACTTTAAGATGGGTATTTTTAGTTGAACACAAGAAATCTGTGCTGTTTGCTGTTTGTAACGTAAAGATTATCAGTAGGTTACAAATCACGTTGTAAAAGGGCATCTTTTGCACTTCAAAAGGGCGTCTTTTACCATGCAAAAGGGCATCTTTTATCATGCAAAAGGGCACCTTTTACAATGCAAAAGAGCATGTATTGTTTTCGTGTTGTGATTTATCTTGACATTAAGTGATATACTTCTGGTGTCTGTATAACGAAAAAAGAGCGTACTACCATGTGGTAATAACGCTCTCTTTTATTGTTTATAGGATCCGTATTATACCTTTAATTCAGGGTATTGAATACGTGTGTGATACATTGATTTCAGTCGTTCTATAAGAACATTCTTGGCTGCAGTGATGTCACGGAAGGTGATTGGGCAGTCAGTAAAGAATCCTTGGGCAACCTGGTCATCAATAAGTCGGTTGACCAAAGTACTGATACTCTCTTCAGTATATTCCTTCAGAGAGCGTGAAGCAGCCTCAACGGTATCACTCATCATGAGGATAGCCTGCTCACGTGTGAATGGATTAGGACCTGGATAGCGGAACTGCTCCTCGTTAACCTCCTCGTCAGGATGTTCATTCTTATAATGTATATAGAAGTATTTAGTCAGTCCTGTACCATGATGTGTCGTAATGAACTCTTTAATCTCTCGTGGTAGATTGTATTTTTCAGCCAGTTTGAGTCCTTCAGTGACGTGACTGATGATGATACGGGCGCTCTCCAGGTCGTTCAACTTATCATGAGGATTCACTCCAGCTTGGTTTTCTGTGAAGAAAACAGGGTTAAGCATCTTTCCAATGTCATGATAGAGTGCTCCCGTACGTACCAGTTGGCTTTTCGCTCCAATCCTGTTTGCAATCTCTGTTGCGAGGTTTCCTACGGTGATAGAGTGTTGGAAGGTACCTGGTGCCACCTCACTCAGTCGGCGCAAGAGCTCACTATTGGTGTTTGAAAGCTCAAACATAGTAACAGTAGATACAAATCCAAAGGTCTTCTCTATGACCAACATCAGCGGATAAGTAAAGAGAAGGAAGAACCCATTGACTGCAAAATGGTAATACATCGTTTGGTCAAGCTTTGACAAATCGTCTGCTTGAATGAGCTGAAGAGCAAAGTATACAGCTGCAGAGCCGATGGTTACGAGTAACGCCGTTAGGAAAATCTGACTTCTTTTGGATAATTCCCGAAGCGAATAGATGGCAACAAGTCCTGCAACAAGCTGTACGATGATAAATTCATATTGGTATTTCACGGCTACGGCACTGATGAGTACCATTGTAGCATGGCCAATAAAAGCCGTTCGGGAGTCCATGAACACACGGAAGAAGATAGGTGCCATGGTGAATGGAAGTATGTAAACGCTTAGGATATTGTGCTCCATCATTAATGATGTCAGGATAGGGAAGATGACAATCATTGCATAAAGGAGAGATATAGAACGTGGTTTGTCGAAGTAATCCTTGCGGAAAAGTGCTAAATAAAGTGTAAACAAACCTATCAGGATGAGTACATATATAGTCTGTCCTATGAGTGTTGAGGTGATTTCAGCCTTGGTTGCATTGCGCTTTTCCATGGCTTGTTCAAAAGAATTCAGTACACGATAAGTCTTTGCATCAACGATATCACCACGGTCAATGATACGTTGTCCTTCCATAACCATACCCGATGCCTGTGGAATAAGACTGAGCATATCATTCATTTCCGTCTCACTACGATCCTTATCATAGACTAAGTTCGCCTCAATATAGTCGTTCAAGTTGCACTGTTGTAGTATGGAACGCTTAGGACCAAGGGTTGGATCCATAAAAAGATGCTCATAAGCACCGATCGTAGAGTATGTCTTATTGATGGGAACACTCACAGCTTGTTTACCAGTAACAACACGAATGAGATTGTCACTGTCCTTTACTAATGTTGAATATTGTTGAGGATCAATGACTCCCGCTTCATAAATATCATGTAAACGGTGTGCTATTACCTCTGTATATTCCTTTGGTAGTCCTGGAATACCATTCTTATACGCCTCTCTAAAGCGCATAATATTCTTTTGTTCAACAGTAGGATTGATATTAAAGTAAGGCTGGAAATGCTTCATCATGGAGTCACGTTCAGCCTTGAGAGCCTCCTCTGTCTTGAAAATAGGGAAGTCAAACTTGGCGATAAGTTGCCCATACATCCATGGTTTTCCCTCATCATAATGAAAGAGTTTACCCTCCGTACGTGGCAGAAAGAGTACTATCAGCACCACGGCAACAATGACCAATGCCGATCTTGATGCTATATTACGCCAATAATGATTCTCTATATTTTTAAATTTTATCATATTTACAATTGTTTCATGAAACCTCTTTTGGCTTGCGAAAATACTAAAAATATGGCGTATAGTCAAAAAAAAGCATTAATTTTGCACAAAAATAATCTTTAAAACAATGGCAGAAAGCAATGTAAGAGTACGTTTTGCACCAAGTCCTACAGGTCCTTTACATATCGGTGGTGTGCGTACTGCTCTGTATAATTACCTCTTTGCACGTCAGCATGGTGGTAAACTTATCTTTCGTATAGAGGATACTGACTCTAATCGTTTCGTTCCTGGGGCAGAGGAATATATCCTTGATTCTTTCAAATGGTTAGGAATAACCTTTGATGAAGGGGTTAGCTTCGGTGGGGAACATGGTCCTTATCGCCAAAGTGAGCGCCGTGAAATCTATAAGAAGTACGTCAATCAGCTTTTAGAGGCAGGTAAAGCTTATATTGCCTTTGATACTCCTGAAGAGTTAGAGGCTAAGCGTAATGAGATTCAAAACTTCCAATATGATGCCCATACACGTCAGCAGATGCGTAATTCGTTGACAATGCAAAAGGAAGAGGTTGATAAACTGATAGAAGATGGGCTGCAGTATGTTGTTCGTTTCAAGATAGAACCGGGTGAAGAAATCCATGTTAATGACATGATACGTGGGGATGTTTGTATCAAGAGTGATATCCTTGATGATAAGGTTCTTTATAAAAGCGCTGACGAACTTCCTACTTATCACCTCGCAAACATTGTTGATGATCACTTGATGGAAATCTCTCACGTCATCCGTGGTGAGGAATGGCTGCCCAGTGCACCGTTACACGTATTGTTGTATCGGGCATTTGGTTGGGAGGATAGTATGCCTCGTTTTGCACATTTGCCTTTATTGTTAAAGCCAGAAGGCAAAGGAAAGTTAAGCAAACGTGATGGTGACCGCCTTGGTTTCCCTGTGTTCCCAATGGAATGGCATGACCCTAAGACAGGTGAAGTAAGTTCTGGATATCGTGAAAGTGGCTATTTCCCTGAAGCTGTTGTTAACTTCCTGGCACTATTAGGATGGAATCCTGGCACAGAACAAGAGCTCTTTACTTTGGAGGAGTTGGTAAAAGCCTTTGATATTACTAAGTGTTCAAAGAGTGGAGCCAAGTTCGATTATCAGAAAGGGATATGGTTTAACCACGAATATATCCTGCGTAAGAGTGATGAAGAGATAGCTCAACTCTTTGCTCCTATTGTTGCTAATAATGGTATTGAGGCTACAATGGACCAGATAAGGCAGGTTGTTCATATGATGAAGGACCGTGTCAGCTTTGTGAAAGAGCTATGGGATCTTTGCTCTTTCTTCTTTATTGCACCAACAACTTACGATGGGAAGACGGTAAAGAAGCGTTGGAAAGAGTATTCTGCTCAGCAGATGACGGAGTTGGCTGACGTGTTAGAGGGGATTGATGACTTCTCAGTTGAAGGTCAAGAGCCCGTTGTCATGAAGTGGGTAGAGGATAAAGGCTACAAACTGGGCGACATTATGAATGCTTTCCGCCTCACTTTGGTAGGTATTGGGAAAGGTCCTGGTATGTTTGATATCTCTGCTTTCCTTGGAAAAGAGGAGACTCTGAGACGTATGCATAAAGCTATTGAGGTGTTAGGGTAAAGGAAATAAAGGGCTAAAACAGTTGAGCCGATATGTATAATATAATAATGTATATCATACAGCTTGGTGTTGCCATTGGCAGTATCTTCAATGATAAACTGCGGAAGATGTGGCAAGGCGAGCGGGATGCTGTACAAACACTACGTAAGAAGGTGGAACCCGATGCTGATTACATCTGGTTTCATGCTGCATCATTGGGTGAGTTCGAACAGGGACGACCATTGATGGAGCAGATAAAGAAGTCTTATCCGCAATATAAGATCCTGCTTACGTTCTTCTCTCCATCAGGTTATGAGGTGAGAAAGAATTATGAAGGAGCTGATATCATTACCTATTTGCCAATCGATACGGTTGGTAATGCACGTCAATTCCTTCGTACAGTGCGCCCTGTTATGGCTTTCTTTATTAAGTACGAGTTCTGGTATAATTACCTTCATATCCTCCAATACCGTGGCATACCAGCATATAGTGTGTCGAGTATCTTCCGTCCTGACCAGGTATTCTTTAAGTGGTATGGACGTGGATATGGGCGAGTCTTGAAGTGTTTTACTCGTTTTTTTGTTCAGAATGAGGAGAGTAGGAAGCTTTTGGAATCAATAGGAATACATGATACGATGGTTGTTGGCGACACTCGTTTCGACCGTGTATTGCAGATTAAAGAGGCAAGTAAGCAGTTGCCGATAGTTGAACGATTCGTTAAAGGAACTCCTGAAGACCCCAAAAAGGTCTTTGTTGCAGGCTCATCATGGCAGCCTGATGAAGAAATCTTCTTGAAATATTTTAATAATCATCGTGATTGGAAACTCATTGTGGCGCCACATGTCATAGGAGAGGACCATCTTAAGTTCATATTTTCACTCATAAAGGACAAGAAAGTAGTGCGTTATACGCAGGCAACAGAAGACAATGTGGCTGATGCTGACGTACTTATTATCGATTGTTTCGGCTTGTTGTCATCCGTTTATCACTATGGTGACGTAGCATATGTGGGTGGTGGATTTGGTGTTGGTATACATAATGTACTTGAAGCAGCCGTCTGGGGAATGCCAGTTTTGTTTGGTCCGAACAACAAACACTTTGCTGAAGCACAAGGATTGCTGCAGAGTGGCGGAGGAATTGAGATTGAAGATTATGAGACATTCAGCTTGATAATGTCTCAGTTGAGCGATGATTCTGCTTATTATGACACATGTGGACAAGAAGCAGGAGCGTTCGTACAGAGTCTGGCAGGTGCAACAAAGAAAGTATTAAGTAGTGTAAAGTTATGAAATATCAGATAACATGCGATAACTGTGGTACTCAATTCGTCGTTGAGGCAGGTGAAGGATCAACGATTGAGTGCGAATGTCCTCACTGTCATAGTACCATGGAGGTCACATTACCATTGGTAAGTGAAGGTCAACAGTATACTCCACAGGCGGAAGGGATATCCGATCCTCCACAAAAGAAGGATGGAGACCATAATACTATCTTGTGGGGAATAGTCATAGGACTGCTCTTGTTGGCAATAGGAATAGGTGCATACGTTGCTTTCAGACCAACACCACCAGCGGCATCAACGGCTGATACCACTCTGATGGATTCTATTCCTTACACTGCCCCAGTAGAAGATACTCCTCCACCAGTAGTTGATACTGTAGCAACAGACCCTGAAGAGGATGCTCCTGTAGACGAAAGCGAGGTTGAAGAGAAGCGTTCTTCAGAGCCAACAGATACTATAGATGTTGCCCCACATGAGGAAAAGCATCAGAACGGGACATCCAATCGTGAATAAAAAAGTAAAGTAAAGATACATGGGAAAGATTATTTTGACAGGTGACCGACCAACTGGTAAGTTGCATCTTGGTCACTATGTTGGTTCACTTCGCCGTCGGGTGGAGCTCCAGAACCAAGGTGACTATGATAGAATGTTTGTCTTCATGGCTGATGTTCAGGCCCTGACAGATAACGCAGATAACCCAGAGAAGATTCGACAGAATATCATAGAGGTGGCATTAGACTATCTTTCAGCTGGACTTGACCCACAGAAGTGTACGTTGTATATACAAAGTCAGATTCCAGAGTTGGCAGAATTGACCACCTTCCTGATGAATCTTGTCAGTGTTAGTCGTGTTCAGCGCAACCCAACGGTGAAAACAGAGATTAAGATGCGCAACTTTGAAGCTAATATCCCAATGGGTTTCTTTGCTTATCCAGTGTCTCAGGCTGCTGACATTGCTGCCTTTAAGGCTACTACAGTACCAGCAGGTGAGGATCAGGAACCAATGCTTGAGTTGACACGTGAGCTTGTTCGCCGTTTTAATCAGGTATATGCTCCTGTGCTCGTTGAGCCGAATATCATGCTTCCAGAGAATGCAACAGCACGTCGTCTACCTGGTACTGACGGAAAAGAGAAGATGAGTAAGAGTCTTGGAAACTGTATCTACCTGTCTGATGATGCTGATACTGTATGGAAGAAGGTGAAGACTATGTACACCGATCCTACTCATTTGAATATCTCTGATCCTGGCCATGTAGAGGGAAACGCCGTCTTTACTTATCTTGATGCCTTCTCTACAGATGAGGATTTTGCGGAATTCTGGCCGGAATTTAAGAGTCTTGATGAGCTGAAAGCTGCCTATACAGCCGGTGGTATCGGTGATATGAAGTGTAAGAAACTACTCAACAGCGTTCTTAATAAGATGCTTGAGCCTATACGTGCACGTCGTCATGAGTATGAACAGGATATTCCTGAGATCTATAACATTCTCAAGAAAGGTTCACTTGACGCCCGTGAAGTAGCAGCAAAGACTATGGATGAGGTGCGTGCTGCCATGCAAATCAATTACTTTGAGGATGAAGCATTGATTCAAAGTCAGGCAGAGCGATTCAAACAGAAGTAAGAACAAAGGAGCAGGACAGCTCTTTTGAAGATAATAATAGTAAAGACTGGAACGTATTAAAGGACCAAGAATCTTTTGATACGTTCTTTTTTTATGTCTATGACTCAGCCTTTGGGGGTGTCATCTTGCAGTGTGAACAGAATGATAGTGTGCATGTTTTGTAATGATAAATGATACCCTACAAATCAATAGGTGCTCTTTTGCATCTTAAAACATGCCCTTTTGCATCTCAAAAGGGCATGTTTTACATTGCAAAAGGGCGTCTTTTGAAGTACAAAAGGGCGTCTTTTACTTTGCCTTTCATAACCGTTTGATAATCTGTTGGTTATAAATTCTGTTTTTCTCTGTTTCCTTTCTGAAATCAATAAGTCATGAAGATTATTTTGTAAAACAATTTGTTAAGTCCTTAATTGTATATTAAGTAACTTGTAAACTTGGCAACTCGTCCACATGTTTGCCTATTTACTTAGTTTTAGGTATTGTCCATTATTTCGTAAATCTTTAATTTTGTAACCAATATTTAGAATAAACTTGTTTAATACCGAGGGCTTTATTGAAATTGACAGAGAGTCCTTAATCAACAATTTACATGAAGAATAAATTAAGAGTTCTTATAGTTGGGAGAATTCATTATTGTTTTCTTTCGTATAAGATAGTAATAACTCTGTTCTTTTTATCTGCCTTTTTCCCCTTTACAGGTTATGCACAGGAGGATGTAAAGCGTGATACGACCGTTGCTATGAAGGAAGTTACGGTGACAGCACGGAGTGAAATCAGGAAGTTAAGAGAGTCTGCAATGCCGATATCGGTTATCGGGCAACGACAATTACAAGGTACTGCATCTAATATTAATGATGTCCTTGCCCGTACAGTTGGTGTCACTGTGCGCAATACTGGTGGGTTAGGTAGTGCCTCTCGCATATCTCTTCGTGGCTTAGAAGGTAAACGCATGGGAATGTATGTAGATGAAACTCCTATGTCACAGTTGAGCAATTTTGTTGCACTGAATGATATTCCAACGAATATGATAGAGCGTATTGAAGTTTATAAGGGTATCGTTCCTTATAAGTTTGGTGGTTCGGCATTAGGTGGAGCAGTTAATGTTGTGACGAAAGAGTACCCTCCTGTCTATTTAGATTTCTCTTATGAGCTTGGCTCTTTCAATACTCATCAGGTGTCAACAGTGTTTAAGCGGACCGACAAGAAGAGTGGTTTACAGTTTGGTATAGGTGGTGCCTTCTCGTTTTCAAAGAACAATTACAAGATGACCTTGGCAAATTTGGACAATAGAATTGTGGAAAGAGACCATGACAAGTTCAATAAAGTCATGGCTGGAATGTCAGTTAAGGCTACTAAATGGTGGTTTGATGAGATGAAGTTCGAACTGATTTTCCTGAAAACGAGGCAGGAGATACAAGGAATTGACCTTGATGTGCGTGAAGCTTATAACCATTCTATTAGTGGAGTAACGGCTCTGACGCTGAAACGTAAGGACTTTTTCTTGGATGGACTCGACTTAGATTTCGATATTGGGTACGTTGTTGGGAAGTATGGACTGCATGATACAGCCATGAATCGTTATGATTGGGATGGTAATGCACTGCCTCCAGTCTCTCCGTTTGGTGGAGAACAGAATAATTTTCCATCTGATGGGCATAGTCGTTCGAACGAGTTGACTTCGAAACTCAATATGGGGTATACCATAGATATGCACCATAGTGTTAACTTTAATGCTTATTTTGATAGGAATTCACTTCACCCGAATGATCCTTTGATGGATAAAGCTTTAGGATTTAAGTCTAATTTCCCAAGTAAGATGAACACGCTTACGTTAGGATGGTCATATGATCTGACCCTCTTTGATGGTCGTTTCCAGAATGCATTCACGTTTAAGAACTTTATTTTCTCATCACATTCTCGTAGCATAGATGTCTATTCTGTGCGTGAACCAGAGCCTGTAAAGATTTCGAAGTCTTATGTTGGCTTCAGTGATGCTATGCGTTATAAGTTTACTGAGGACTTAATGCTGAAGGCTTCATTCAATTCTGAGGTGCGAATTCCTACAAGTGAGGAGCTGATTGGTAATGGATATTCTATTCTTGCATCACCAGCTCTGAAGCCAGAACGTACAACTGGAGTAAATATCGGTATGCTTTATCGACATTTGAAGAAGCATGGTGGACTGGTAGAGATTGAGTTGAATGGCTTTTATAATCAGTTGAAAGACATGATAAGGTTCACACCTGATATGATTCCAACAATGGCTCGCTATCGTAACTTTGGTAGTGTACGTACGAGAGGTGTTGAACTTGATGTTAAGGGAGATGTCTGTCCAGTACTTTATCTTTATGCGAATGGTACTTATCAAGACCTTCGTGACGTGCGGAAGTTGACACCAGGAACTACTGTCGAGAATCCCACCTATATGAAACGTATCCCAAACGTACCTTATCTATTAGCAAACTTTGGTGCAGAGTTCCATAAAGAAAACCTCTTTGGAGGAAAGGAACAGAACACACGTTTCCTCTTTGATGCCTCATACGTGCATACATATTACTATGATTTTGAAGTAAGTCGGTATCAAGATAAGAAGATTCCTTCTGCTTTGACGATGGATGCAGCGGTGGAACATAGTTTTGGGAATGATCGGTGGACATTGACTTTCAAGGTGAAGAACCTCACTAACCGTCGTGTTGTGTCTGAATTTAATCGTCCGTTGCCTGGCCGGTATATTGGATTCAAAGTTAGATATCTTTTGAAATAGTATTATAAAGCGTTGGAAAGAACAATGGGCTCTATATAGTAAAATGTACTGTGAAAGGTTATATCTTCTTTTGCATATTGCATTATGCCGCTTTTTGATATAGTCTATATAATATTCCTACAATAAATAATAAAACAATGAAAAAGTTTAAACTGATCTTTTCAGCCGTAGTATTTACGGCTTTGTTTGCTGGATGTGGTAACAGTGGTGATGATCCTACGCCAGGTCCTGATCCTAAACCAGAAGGAAAAGAATTCCATGGTGTAGTCTTTGCAACTGGAATTACCAATCCTGAAGGTAGTAGCGGTAATGTGTATGTGCAAACATTACCAAGTCTTTTACCCGGAAAATATGATAATAAAAACAGTATCCCTTGTGGTTTTGGTGCTACACCTATTGTGACCGAATCAGGAAATGTCTACACTTTCCCTGATTATATGGGTAATACGAAAGCTGAGATTAACCGTTATCGTATCATGGGAGATGGTACGTGGAAGAAGGAAGGTGCTTTGTCTATTCCTGCAGGAGCATCTGCTTGTAACATTGTAGAAGCAAGCAACGAGAAAGCTTACGTCAGTTTGCAGGGTATTGGTAAGGTTATGGCATTCAATCCTGTGACAATGACGAAGATCACTGATATCGATCTTAATGATTTGAAGCAGGAGGATACGAGAGTAGCACCAGCTGCAATGATCATTCGCGATGGTAAACTCTTTGTCGGATTGAACCAGATGAACGCATAGTATATGCCTACTCGTAATAATATTGAGTTTGCAATGATTGATGTAAAGACAGATAAAGTGGAGAAACACATTGTTAATCAGTCTTTGAATATGTGTTTTGCTACACGTCCAATAGATGCTGGATCTATCTTTATGGATGAAAATAAGGATATATACTTCAACTGTGTCGGCTCATTTGGCTTCATTCCAGGGCTGAATGGAGGTATTGCTCGTATAAAGAATGGTTCTACAGAGATAGATCCAGATTATTTTATTCGTCTTAATCAGACGGAAGTTGCTGGCTTATCTACGAAGCATGCTGATTATATCTCAACGATGTGCTATGCAGGAAAGGGCTTGCTCTATGCTTATATTAGCTCGAATGCTCTTGCACCAGATGCTATGACGAATCCTTATGTAGCTATGACAAATGTACCAGTGGTAATAGATTTGAAACAAAAGACGATGACACTTATCAATGGTATGGAGATTTCTAATCCTCAAGGTATTGCTGTTGCTAAGCATAAGAACCTGATTGTCTTCGGTAGTGCTAATAAGAAGGCTACGGGTTTCTATACTTATAACCCTGAAACCAGAGAAGTTGCAGGTCCAATTATACAAGTAACAGGTAACCCTTGCTTCTTCCATAGCTTTGAGAAGTAAAAGGTATGATAAAAAGAAAGGGGATGTGTCAAAATAGACACATCCTCTTTTTTATTGAAACACTTGACCATTTTTTACGAAACAGTCAACCCTTTTTGAAAAAACAGTCGACTGTTTTTTTAAAATACTCGACTGTTCTGATAAGAACGGTTGTCCCTTTTTGCGGACAGAATAAGCTTTAAGAAACAAAAAGAGAGGATGTGTCTATTTTGACACACCCTCTTTTATCATTACTATTATAATAGTTACTGTTAACTTGTTAAGTCATCAACTCGTTAACTCATCAACTATATTACAAATTAGCGTTGTCTTTCTTCCAATCAGCAACAGCTGGTACGATGTCAAGACTGATGATTTCCTCACGCATTTTGCAGAGGTGCTCGTAAGAAGCCTGGAGAGAAGCCATCTCCTCTGGAGTACCTGTTGGCTCAGAGTAGTGAACACCAGTAGCGTCGATTGTTGTAGGCATAGCCATCATAACGTTCTTGAAGCCGAGCTTCTCGTCGTTCACATAGCAACCAGCAGGCAATGTAAACTTCTCACCACCCATAGCAGCCTCAATCATCTTAACAGCGTTGTAAGCTGGGCTCTGGAATGAGCTACGACCACGAAGCTTGATGATATTTGAACCACCCTGTACAGTATGATGCTTAATCTCTTCCCAACGCTCAGCTGAGAGACCCATCTCTGATAATGGCTTGCCATCAACCTTAACCTGAGAAGCAAATACAGCCATCTGCTCACCGTGACCACCGTAGGTGTGTGCACCGGTAACCTTATCCTGCTGTACACCGAACTCATGAGCCAAAGCCTGCTGTAGACGAGTTGAGTCGAGAGCAGCGAGTGATGTCAACTGGTTTGGCTTCAAACCAGAGTGGATAAGAGCTGTCAATGCTGTAACGTCAGCTGGGTTGAAAATAACAACAACGTGCTTTACGTCTGGGCAGTATTTCTTGATGTTCTCACCGAAGTCAGCTGCAATCTTGCAGTTACCCTTCAACAAGTCCTCACGTGTCATACCCTCCTTACGAGGAGCACCACCAGAAGAGATGATGTACTTAGCACCAGTGAAAGCCTCTGCAGGGTCAACAGTGTAAGAAAGGTTAGCACCTGGGAAAGCACACTGCTCCATCTCGTCGAATACACCATGAACGCCTGGCTCATAGATATCATATAGACAGATGTTAGGAGTAAGACCGAGTGTAAGAGCGGTCTGAACCATGTTTGAACCAATCATACCGCCTGCACCGACGATAACAAGTTTCTCGTTTGTTAAATAATTCATAATAAATATATGTTTTAAGAATATAACTTTCCGCTACTTCTGTACGGCAAAGTTACGAAAAAAAGACAATAAGGAAACAAGAATCAGTAATAAATATGTTATTTAATATAAAAAGAAACATCAATGTAAAGTCGATTTTGCAATTCATGAAAATTCTCAACTACCTCTACTTGTATGTTTAGTAATTAATGCTTATCTTAGCAGCGGGAATGGTATGCATTCCTGTATAGTGTGATTTGTTGAACCTATAATTGTAAAATATGAAACAGACAATACAAGAGCGCTTGACTATCCTTCGTCAAGTAATGAAAGAGCAAGGGATACATGCGTTTATTTTTCCAAGTAGTGACCCTCATAATAGTGAATATGTTGCAGAGCATTGGAAAGGTCGTGAATGGGTATCCGGCTTTAATGGTTCTGCAGGAACAGCTGTCGTGACCTTAAAGCACGCTGCTTTATGGACTGACTCACGGTATTTCATTGCGGCAGCTGAGCAGTTGGCTGGTACAGAATATCTGTTGATGAAAGATCGTTTGCCTGATACGCCCTCGATTAGTGAATGGATTGCACAAGAATTGTCAGACTATGAGAACCCTGTTGTCGGAGTAGATGGTACTGTGAATACGTATGCCAGTTTGTGTGAACTTATGAATGAGTTGAATATAGCAACTTTTGTAACCAACCTTGATCCCTTAGCAACAGTATGGAATGATCGTCCTTCTATTCCAAAGGATAAAATTGTTCTTCATTCTTTGGAGTATGCTGGTGAGCCAACAACTAGTAAAATTAATCGTATACGGGAATATCTGCAGGCTCATCATGCTGATGGGTTATTGGTAACGGCTCTGGATGAAATAGCTTGGACATTGAACCTACGAGGAAAAGATGTGCATTGTAATCCGGTTTTTGTTTCCTATTTGCTCATCTCACAGGATAGTGTGATGTTCTTTGTCAATGAAGAAAAACTGCCGGATGATGTGAGAAACTATCTCTTAGAGGAGGCAGTCTCCGTAGAACCATATGAAGCTGTTTTAGATAAGGTTAAAGGTTATAAAGGGCGGAGGCTACTGATGGACCCTACTTCTGTAAATTATAACCTCGTAACAGCAGTAGATAAAACGAAGAGAATTCTGGGTATTTCACCTATCCCTATGATGAAAGCCGTCAAGAATAAGACCGAACAAGATGGATTCCGTGCAGCAATGTTACGCGACGGGATTGCCATGGTGAAGTTTTTGGCATGGCTGAAACCTGCTGTTGAGGCTGGAGGGCAAACAGAAATAACACTTGATGAACATCTGACAGCATTGCGTGCTGAGCAACCTCTCTTTAAAGGGATCTCTTTTGATACTATCGTTGGATATGAAGCACATGGTGCAATCGTGCATTATGAAGCTACTCCTGAAACCGATATACCTGTAAAGCCATATGGACTGGTACTTATTGATAGTGGAGCACAATATCAAGATGGCACAACGGATATAACACGAACCATTGCTTTAGGTAGCTTGACAGAAGAACAACGTCGGGTTTATACGTTGGTATTAAAGGGACACATACAACTTGACATGTGCCGGTTTCCTGATGGAGCATGTGGGTCACAGATAGACGCTATAGCTCGTGAATCAATGTGGCGTGAAGGTTATAACTATATGCATGGTACAGGACATGGAGTAGGAAGTTATCTGAATGTTCATGAAGGTCCTCATCAAATACGTATGGAGTGGAAACCTGCACCTCTTCATGCTGGAATGACAGTTACAGATGAGCCCGGACTTTATTTGGAAGGAAAGTTTGGAGTACGTATCGAGAATACATTGCTAATAGTTCCTTCGGAAACAACGCCTTTTGGAAAGTTCCTTAAGTTTGAGACTCTTACTCTTGCACCGATTGATACAACTCCTATTATACAAGATATGTTAACTCCTGAAGAGCTTACTTGGTTGAATAATTATCATCATCGTGTATATGAGACTCTTTCTCCTTACCTGGAAAAGAATGAGAAAAAGTGGTTAGAGGAAGCGACACGTCCACTGTAAGTATACTGAATTGGAGTGGATCTTTATAAGATTTAGATGTATCAGCGGAATTATATTATAAGTTTATTTTGGTAAAGGGTTTGCCGTTGCTTTCAGCTCTTTGTACAAGTTGCTGTTATATAGATTCCTATGACTCTATGTCTATTGATGATAGTTACTGCAAAATTAGAAGTAAATCGATAAAATCCATAAGGAAGCTTTATTCTGTGCGGCGTTAAAAGATAAGTAACTTGCATGATGGTGTAAATGAAGTTGGGAGTGAGGCTTTATCTGTGTATAGCATCTGTTAGAATACTTTATATGTTTAAAGATGTTGAAACCTTTGAAAACTTCTTTGTGTCTACCGTAAACACGGAGTTGAAAAAAGTAAATTAAAGGGATAGAAAGTCGGAAAAAAACACAAATGTTTGGCAGTTAGGAGAATAAAGTGTAACTTTGCAGCCGCAAAAGTGGTGTCATGCCCTTTTGTGAATGTCTAATTAATAAAAAAATAAAAACAAAAAGCATGATTATTGTACCAGTTAAGGACGGTGAGAACATCGAGCGCGCGCTCAAGAAGTTCAAGAGAAAGTTTGAGAAAACAGGTGTTGTTAAGGAGCTTCGTGCTCGTCAGCAGTTTGACAAACCATCTGTTAAGAAACGCTTGAAGATGGAACATGCCGTTTACGTACAGCAACTTCGCGACAAAGAAGAGTAAAAACTTCTTTAAAAAATTTGGTAGTTCGGATTAATTTCCGTAAATTCGTTGCCAGTAAAGGTTTGACAACGCGCCGATGATAGAGATGTTCTTAGATTATTTGCGGCTAGAGAGAAATTATTCTTTGTTGACCGTAAAGAGTTATCGTGAAGACTTAAGTGACTTTGAACGATTCTTTGAATCTCTTGATTCGCAAGTCTCTTGGACATCGGTAGATGCTGATGTTATCCGCAATTGGATGGAGTATATGATGGATAGGGGGAACTCTGCGTCTTCGGTGAATCGAAGATTAAGCGCTCTGAGATCATTCTATCGTTTCGCACTTCGTAAGAAAATTGTCCAAAGAGACCCTGTTCATGGTTTGCAAGGACCCAAAAAGAAAAAGCCGTTACCCCAGTTTCTTAAAGAAACAGAAATGGAACGGCTCTTGGATTCAAAGATGTGGACCGATAGTTATGAGGATGTCCTCTCGCGTACATTAATAATAATGTTCTATGAGACGGGGATTCGTTTATCAGAACTGACGGGGTTGGATGATAAAGATGTGGATAGTGTTACTTGTGAAATAAAGGTGACAGGTAAGAGAAATAAGCAGCGTATCATTCCTTATGGTGAGAATTTGGCAAAAACGTTGGCTATATATCGGCAGAAACGTGATGCTATGGTGAAAGATGGATCTGCTGCATTCTTTCAAACTAAGGTGGGAGAGAGAATGAGCGGTGCACAGGTAAGAAGTTTGGTAAAGAAGAATTTGTCAAAAGTGTCAACGTTGAAGAAACGAACACCACACGTTCTTCGCCATACATTTGCCACAGCTATGCTTAATCATAATGCGGGGCTGGAAAGTGTAAAGAAGTTGCTCGGTCATGAGAGTCTCTCTACGACAGAGATATATACTCATACAACATTTGAGCAACTGAAAAAAGTCTATAAAAATGCCCACCCAAGGGCTTAACCTTTTAAAATGGAGGTACCTATGGAAGTTAAGATTCAGTCGATACATTTCGACACTACCGAAAAGTTACAGGCCTTTATAACTAAGAAGGTCGAAAAGTTAGAAAAGTCTTACGAAGACATTCAGAAAGTAGAGGTGCAATTAAAGGTGGAGAAACCTGCTACGGCATTGAACAAAACAACTAGTCTTACAGTCGATGTTCCTGGAACAAAACTGTTCGTGGAGAAGACGTGTGATACTTTTGAAGAGAGTGTTGATCAGTGCTTAGATGCAATGAAGGTGCAGCTCACCAAGTTTAAGGAAAAGCAGAGAAAACGTTGAAAAAATCTCAGAAAAGTTTTGGAGATTAAAAATAAAGCATTACCTTTGCAGCCGTTTTACGACAGTAGCCTTTGGCTGCAAAGTACGCCTCTTTAGCTCAGCTGGCCAGAGCACGTGATTTGTAATCTCGGGGTCGTTGGTTCGAATCCGACAAGAGGCTCTTCTTTAAAGGAAGAATACATTTCTTAGGGTAGTTTCCAGAGTGGCCAAATGGGGCAGACTGTAAATCTGCTGCTTCTAGCTTCGGTGGTTCGAATCCATCACTACCCACTTTGGAAATGTAATTTGCGGAAATAGCTCAGTTGATAGAGCACTAGCCTTCCAAGCTGGGGGTCGCGGGTTTGAGCCCCGTTTTCCGCTCTAAGGTTTTGCTGTAATAGCTCAGTGGTAGAGCACTTCCTTGGTAAGGAAGAGGTCCTGAGTTCAACTCTCAGTTACAGCTCTACTACTTTTTCTAAATAATAAAGTGTAACAATAAAACACAGATTATTCATTTAATATTAAATAAAGAAAAGCTATGGCTAAAGAAGAATTCGTGCGTACCAAACCGCATGTAAACATTGGTACTATCGGTCACGTTGACCACGGTAAGACTACTCTTACTGCAGCAATTTCTAAGGTTCTTCATGAGAAGGGCTTCGGTTCTGAAGATGTTAAGTCTTTTGATCAGATTGATAATGCTCCTGAGGAGAAAGAGCGTGGTATTACTATCAACTCTGCTCACATTGAGTATGAGACAGCAAATCGTCACTATGCACACGTAGACTGTCCGGGTCACGCTGACTATGTGAAGAACATGGTTACTGGTGCTGCTCAGATGGATGGTGCTATCTTGGTTGTGGCTGCTACTGATGGTCCTATGCCTCAGACTCGTGAGCACGTTTTGCTCGCTCGTCAGGTAAACGTACCTCGTTTGGTGGTTTTCTTGAATAAGTGTGATATGGTTGAGGATGAGGAAATGCTTGATCTCGTTGAGATGGAGGTTCGCGAAATCCTCGAACAGTACGGATATGAAGAGGATACTCCTATTGTTCGCGGTTCTGCACTTGGTGCTTTGAACGGTGTTGAAAAGTGGGTTGATTCTGTAATGCAGTTGATGGATACTGTTGACTCTTGGATTCAGGAGCCAGAGCGTGAAGTTGACAAGCCTTTCTTGATGCCAGTTGAGGATGTATTCTCTATTACGGGTCGTGGTACTGTTGCTACAGGTCGTATTGAGACTGGTATCTGTAAGGTTGGTGATGAGGTTCAGCTCCTTGGTCTTGGTGAAGATAAGAAGTCTGTCATCACTGGTGTCGAGATGTTCCGTAAGAACCTTGCACAGGGTCAGGCTGGTGATAACGTAGGTCTCCTCCTTCGTGGTATTGATAAAGCTGAGGTTAAGCGTGGTATGGTTGTAGTACACCCAGGAGCTATTACTCCTCACGATCACTTCAAGGCTTCTATCTATGTTTTGAAGAAGGAAGAGGGTGGTCGTCATACTCCATTCGGTAATAAGTATCGTCCACAGTTCTACCTCCGTACAATGGACTGTACTGGTGAAATCAAACTCCCAGAGGGTGTTGAGATGGTAATGCCAGGTGATAATGTTGAGATCGAGGTAGTTCTTATCTATAAGGTTGCCTTGAATGAGGGTCTTCGTTTTGCTATCCGTGAGGGTGGTCGTACCGTAGGTTCTGGTCAGATTACTCAGATTCTTGAGGACGTAAACTAATCTCGATAATTCGAAGATTATAAATATTAAGTTCCCGTATCTCTCGGGGTACGGGAACTTACTTACGGGTTTAGCTCAGTTGGTAGAGCACTGGTCTCCAAAACCAGGTGTCGAGGGTTCGAGTCCTTCAACCCGTGCTATTAGAGAAGAATTTTATGTTTAAGAAGATAGTTAATTATTGCAAGGCTTGCTACGACGAACTTGCGCATAAAACTACATGGCCATCACGTGCCCAGCTTACACATAGTGCAATGGTTGTATTATCTGCTTCCCTAGTCATTGCGTTGGTTGTGTTTGCTATGGATTTTGTATTCCAGCACGTAATGGATTTTGTATATCCAAGTTAATTCATTAGGTAAGAAATGGCTGATACTGAAAAGAAATGGTATGTTCTTCGTGCTGTCAGTGGCAAAGAGGCAAAGGTAAAAGAATATATTGATGCCCAGTTGCGATTGAACGCGAAGCTTGCTGAGCGTGTTTTCGAGGTTTTACTTCCTATGGAGAAACATGCAACTTTGCGTAATGGCAAGCGTGTAGTCAAGGAGAAATTAAGTCTCCCAGGCTATGTTCTTGTTCAGGCCACAATGACTCCTGACATAGCTTCTATGTTACGATTCATGCCTAATGTTTTAGGATTCCTCGGAGGTATGGCTGATCCTTCACCTGTTCGCCAAGCAGATATTAATCGTTTGTTAGGTAATGTGGAAGAGACTGAGCTTGATGAAGTGCAGGATGTTCCGTTTGAAGTAGGTGAGACAGTTAAGGTTACCGACGGTCCTTTTAGCGGTTTCCATGGGGTCATCGAAGAGGTGAATTCTGAGAAACATAAGCTGAAAGTCATGGTAATGATCTTTGGTCGTCAGAATCCATTGGAATTGAGTTTTATGCAAGTCGCAAAGGAAGAATAGTATTGTTACGGATACTGTTCTATCTTTTATAGTTTAATTTTTAATATTAACAAAGAAATGGCTAAAGAAGTAGCTGGATTAATCAAATTACAGATTAAAGGTGGCGCTGCAAATCCTTCCCCTCCAGTAGGCCCTGCATTGGGTTCTAAGGGTATTAATATTATGGGGTTCTGCAAGGAGTTCAATGCCCGTACCCAGGACAAGGCTGGAAAAATTCTTCCAGTCGTTATTACTTACTACAACGATAAGTCTTTCAGCTTTATCATTAAGACTCCTCCAGCAGCAGTTCAGCTTATGGAGGCTGCTAAAGTGAAAGGTGGATCAGGAGAGCCAAACCGCAAGAAGGTTGCATCCGTAACTTGGGAGCAGGTAAAGGCAATTGCTGAAGACAAGATGCCTGACTTAAACTGTTTCACAGTAGAAAGTGCAATGAAGTTGGTGGCTGGTACTGCTCGTAGTATGGGTATCACTGTAAAAGGGGACTTCCCTGGTAAATAATTTTAAACTTCAAAAGTAAAAATGAGTAAACTGACAAAAAATCAGAAATCAGTAGCTGAGAAGGTTGAAGCAGGGAAGGCATATACATTAGAAGAGGCTTCTAAGTTAGTGAAAGAAATAACTACAACTAAGTTTGATGCTTCTGTTGATGTTGATGTTCGTCTCGGTGTTGACCCACGTAAGGCTAACCAAATGGTACGTGGCGTTGTGTCACTTCCAAATGGTACTGGTAAGGTTACACGTGTGCTTTGTCTTTGTACCCCTGATCAGGAGGCTGCCGCTAAGGAAGCTGGAGCTGATTATGTTGGGCTCGACGAATACGTTGAAAAGATTAAGGGCGGATGGACTGATGTTGATGTCATCATCACTATGCCATCATGCATGGGTAAATTAGGTCCTTTGGGTCGTGTTCTCGGTCCTCGTGGTTTGATGCCAAACCCAAAGAGCGGTACTGTGACTATGGATGTTGCTAAAGCAGTAAAGGAAGTTAAGCAGGGTAAGATTGACTTTAAGGTTGATAAGGCTGGTATTATCCACACGTCAATCGGTAAGGTGAGTATGACTGCTGAGCAGATTTATGGTAATGCGAAGGAGTTTATTTCTACCGTTATCAAGTTGAAGCCTGCTGCTGCTAAAGGTACATATATCAAGAGTATCTTTATTTCTAGCACAATGAGTAAGGGTGTCAAGATTGATCCTAAATCAGCTGAATAACTCTAAAAGTTTTGTACAATGAAGAAAGAAGTAAAAGATACGATTATCGCTGAACTCGGTGAGAAGCTAAAAAATTATCCTCATTTCTATCTAGTAGATGTAACTGGATTGAATGCTGAGGCTACAAGTTCTCTCCGTCGTAAGTGCTTCAAGAGTGAGATCAATATGGTCGTTGTGAAGAACAAACTTCTTCATAAGGCTTTTGAGGCATCTGATGTAGATTTTGAACCACTGTATGGTTCTTTGAAAGGTAATACAGCAGTCTTGTTTACACAGACAGCTAATGTGCCAGCTAAGATGTTGAAGGAGTATAAGAAGGAAGGTATTCCAGCTCTGAAAGCAGCTTATGTAGAGGAGACTCTATTTGTTGGTGCTGATAAACTCGAAGAACTTGCAGCTCTAAAGAGCAAAAACGAAGTTATTGCAGAGGTTGTTGCTTTGCTACAGTCTCCAGCAAAGAATGTTGTTTCTGCTCTCCAGTCAGGCGCTGGCACTATTCATGGTGTGCTTAAGACTTTAGGCGAGCGTGCTGAGTAAAAATCTAATAAAGTCAATAGATATATTATTTTTAGAACAAAAATCAAAAAGTTAGAATAAAATGGCAGACGTAAAAGCTATTGCAGAAGAGTTAGTAAATCTTACTGTTAAGGAAGTAAATGAGTTGGCAACTGTCCTCAAGGACGAGTATGGTATTGAGCCTGCAGCTGCAGCTGTTGCTGTTGCTGGTCCTGCAGCTGCTGGTGCAGCCGCTGGTGGCGAAGAGAAGAGCGAGTTTGACGTTGTTCTCGTAGAGGCTGGTGCAAACAAGCTTAAGGTTGTAAAGGCTGTTAAAGAGGCTTGTGGCCTTGGTTTGAAGGAAGCTAAGGATCTCGTAGACGGCGCTCCTTCTACATTGAAGGAAGGTATGGCTAAAGCTGAGGCAGAGAACCTTAAGAAGACCATCGAGGCTGAAGGTGCTAAGGTTGAGCTGAAGTAATTATTACTTCGCAATTATAAAACAATATGGTTAGGATTTGCCAAGTAGGCGAGTCCTAACCTTTTTGTGTCTTCTGACACATATTAGGAGTTCTTCCTTCTTCTTATTTAGTCCACAATGGACCTTTCATATTTGAATATTTAATTTCAGTTATGGCATTAGAAAATAAACCCAGAGTAAATTTCGCCAGCGTTAAGAATCCGTATCCTTATCCGGATTTCCTCGATGTGCAGTTGAAGTCTTTCCGAGACTTCTTGCAACTGGACACTCCGCCTGAGGAACGCAAGAATGACGGTTTGTATAAGGTGTTCTCTGAGAACTTCCCTATCACCGACACACGTAATAATTTCGTCCTTGAGTTCCTGGATTACTATGTTGACCCACCAAGATATTCTATAGAGGAATGTTTGGAGCGTGGTTTAACTTATAGTGTACCTTTGAAGGCTAAGATGAAGCTGTATTGTACAGATCCAGATCATGAGGATTTCGGTACATTTATTCAAGATGTATTCTTGGGAACAATTCCTTACATGACCAGTAACGGTACTTTTGTTATCAATGGTGCTGAGCGTGTTGTTGTTTCTCAATTACATCGTTCGCCAGGTGTATTTTTTGGTCAGGGTGTACATGCTAATGGAACTGTATTGTATAGTGCGCGAATCATTCCGTTCAAGGGTTCTTGGATCGAGTTTGCTACTGATATTAATAATGTCATGTATGCATATATTGACCGTAAAAAGAAGTTACCCGTAACTACAATGTTACGTGCCATTGGCTTTGAAAGTGACCGCGATATTCTTCAAATCTTTGATCTTTGTGAAGAGGTAAAGGTTAATAAGAAGAATATGAAAGCTGCTATTGGGCGTAAGCTTGCGGGAAATGTAATGAAGACCTGGACGGAAGACTTTGTAGACGAAGATACAGGCGAAGTCGTTTCTATAGAGCGCAATAAGGTCGTTGTTGAACGCGAGACTATTATAACAGAAGAAACTGTAGAGCAGATTCTTGATAGTGCAGTCTCATCAATCCTTCTGCATAAAGATGAAGAAGGTGCTAATAAGTATTCAATTATTTTCAATACTCTTGCTAAGGACCCAAGTCACTCAGAGATAGAAGCTGTAAATTATATCTATCGTCAGTTGCGTAATGCTGATGCTGCTGATGATGCTAGTGCACGTGAAGTGTTCCAAAATCTTTTCTTCTCTGACAAACGTTATGATTTAGGTGAGGTCGGCCGTTATCGTATCAACAAGAAGTTAAATCTTGATACAGATATGGATATCCGTGTCCTCACCAAGGATGATATTATTGAAATTATCAAGTACCTTATAAGTCTTGTAAATTCAAATGCTACAGTCGATGACATAGACCATTTATCAAACCGTCGTGTTCGTACTGTTGGAGAGCAATTGGCTAATCAGTTCTCAATAGGTCTTGCTCGTATGAATCGCACGATTCGGGAACGTATGAATGTTCGTGATAGTGAGGTTTTCCAGCCTACTGACTTGATTAATGCGAAGACAATTTCTAGTGTAATTAATTCGTTCTTTGGAACAAATCCTTTGAGCCAGTTTATGGATCAAACTAATCCATTGGCTGAAGTAACACATAAGCGTCGTCTTTCAGCATTAGGACCAGGTGGCTTGTCTCGTGAACGCGCAGGATTTGAAGTACGTGATGTTCACTATACTCATTATGGTCGTCTGTGCCCTATAGAGTCTCCTGAAGGACCTAATATCGGTTTGATTTCTTCTCTCTGTATGTATGCTAAAATCAACGACCTAGGCTTTATTGTTACTCCGTATCGTCGTGTAACAGACTCTAAGGTTGATATGGATAACAAGGACGTTTTGTTCTTGACTGCCGAAGAGGAAGAAGAACAGATTATAGGACAAGGAAATGCGCCATTGAATGATGATGGTACATTTATCCGTGATACTGTTAAATGTCGCCAAGATGCAGACTATCCAGTTGTTGGTCCTGAATCTGTTGATCTTATTGATGTTTCTCCACAACAAATTGCTTCTGTTTCTGCTGGTCTGATCCCGTTCTTAGAGCATGATGATGGTCACCGTGCATTGATGGGTTGTAACATGATGCGTCAAGCTGTACCTTTGCTTCACAATGATGCACCAATTGTTGGAACAGGTCTTGAGAAGCAAGTGTGCGAGGATTCGCGTACAATGATAACAGCTGAAGGAGATGGAGTCATTGAGTACGTTGATGCAACAACAATCCGTATCTTGTATGATCGTTCAGAAGATGAGGAGTTTGTTAGTTTCGAACCAGCATTAAAAGAATATCGTATCCCAAAATTCCGTCGTACAAACCAGAACATGGTTGTTGACCTTCGTCCAATCTGTGACAAGGGGCAGCGCGTAAAGAAGGGAGATATTCTCACAGAAGGTTATGCTACAGAAAATGGTGAACTTGCCTTAGGGCGTAACCTCCTTGTTGCCTATATGCCTTGGAAAGGATATAATTATGAAGATGCTGTCGTTATTTCTGAGCGTATGGTGCGTGAGGATGTTTTGACATCAGTTCATGTTGATGAATATTCTCTTGAGGTCCGTGAAACTAAGCGTGGTGTTGAGGAATTCACTTCAGATATTCCAAATGTAAGTGAGGAAGCAACCAAGGACCTTGATGATAATGGTATTATCCGTGTTGGTGCTCGTGTTGAGCCTGGTGACATCATGATCGGTAAGATCTCGCCTAAGGGTGAGAGTGATCCTTCACCAGAGGAGAAACTCCTTCGTGCAATTTTCGGTGATAAAGCTGGAGATGTAAAGGATTCTTCTTTGAAAGCAAATCCTTCACTTAGTGGTGTCGTCATAGACAAAAAACTCTTCAGTCGTGCAATTAAAACGCGTGAAAGTAAACGTCAAGATAAGGTTACACTTGCAAAAATAGATGAGGAACAAGAGGCAAAGATCAATGATTTGAAGGATCTTTTGGTAGACAAACTACTTGAATTGACTGAGGATAAAGTCTCACAGGGAGTAAAAGATTACTCAGACGCAGAGATTATAACTAAAGGTAGTAAGTTCTCAGTTGCTGCGCTTAAAAATCTTGATTACGAAGGAATTCAGTCAAATGGCTGGACAGATGATGAGCATACGAATCTTCTGATTCAAAAGCTTATTATGAACTATATTCGCAAGTTTAAGCAAATGGACGCTGAACTGAAACGCAAGAAGTTTGCAATTACTATTGGTGATGAACTACCTTCTGGTGTTCTTCAAATGGCTAAAGTCTATATTGCAAAGAAACGTAAGATTCAGGTGGGTGATAAGCTTGCTGGTCGTCATGGTAATAAGGGTATTGTTTCTAAGGTCGTACGCACAGAAGATATGCCGTTCTTGGAAGATGGTCGTCCTGTAGATTTGGTACTGAACCCTATGGGTGTACCTTCACGAATGAACCTCGGTCAAATATTTGAGGCTATTCTTGGTGCTGCTGGACGTAAGTTAGGTGTTAAGTTTGCTACCCCAATTTTTGATGGTGCTAAACTCTCTGATTTAAAAGAGTGGACAGATAAGGCTGGTTTACCAAACTTATGTTCGACTTATATATACGATGGAGAGACAGGAGAGAAATTTGATCAGCCTGCTACTGTGGGTATCACTTACTTCTTGAAACTTGGTCATATGGTTGAGGATAAGATGCATGCCCGTAGCATTGGACCATACTCTTTGATTACTCAGCAACCGCTCGGTGGTAAAGCCCAGTTTGGTGGCCAGCGTTTTGGAGAGATGGAGGTTTGGGCTATTGAGGCCTTTGGTGCATCTCATGTTCTTCAGGAGATTTTGACAATCAAGTCTGATGATGTTGTAGGCCGTTCTAAGGCTTATGAGGCTATCGTTAAGGGTGAACCAATGCCAACACCAGGCATTCCTGAGTCACTCAATGTGTTATTACACGAATTACGTGGTCTCGGTCTAAGCATCAAACTTGATTAATACGTACACCCCTATAATAGAAGTAAAACATGGCTTTTAAGAAAGATAATAAAGTAAAGAGTAATTTCAGCAAAATTACTATCGGACTGGCTTCACCAGAAGAAATCCTTGAGAATTCTTTTGGCGAAGTGACCAAGCCTGAAACCATAAACTATCGTACCTATAAACCAGAACGCGATGGTTTGTTCTGTGAACGTATCTTTGGTCCAACAAAGGACTATGAATGTGCTTGTGGGAAATACAAGCGTATTCGTTATAAAGGTATTGTTTGTGATCGTTGTGGTGTTGAAGTAACTGAGAAGAAGGTACGTCGTGAACGTGCTGGACATATAGAATTAGTCGTTCCCGTTGCCCATATTTGGTATTTCCGGAGCCTCCCAAATAAGATTGGCTACCTTTTAGGTATGCCAACGAAGAAGCTGGATGCTGTTATTTACTATGAGAAGTATGTTGTCATCCAACCAGGTGTCGTAGAAGGGATGAAGAATGCTGACTCTGAAGAGGACTTGAATGGATCTCACAAGTTTGATCTTCTTTCTGAGGATGAATATTTGGATATTCTTGATAATAAGCTTCCAGAAGGTAATGATCGTTTAGATGATTCTGATCCGAAGAAGTTTATTGCTAAGATGGGAGCAGAGGCGGTCTATGATTTGCTTTCAAGCATTGATCTTGATCGTTTGGCTGGTGAGTTACGTGATCGTGCGACAACAGATTCAAGTCAACAGCGTAAGACCGAGGCTTTGAAGCGTCTACAGGTTGTAGAAGGCTTCCGCCAGTCTATTGGTGTAAACAAGCCAGAGTGGATGATTATGAAGATTATCCCAGTCACTCCACCAGAACTCCGTCCATTAGTCCCATTAGATGGTGGTCGTTTTGCAACTTCAGATCTCAATGACCTTTATCGTCGTGTTATCATTCGTAATAATCGTTTGAAGCGACTTATGGAGATTAAAGCTCCTGAGGTTATTCTGCGTAATGAGAAGCGTATGCTCCAGGAAGCTGTTGACTCTCTCTTTGACAACAGCCGTAAGTCATCAGCTGTTAAGAGTGAGAGTAATCGTCCATTGAAGTCTCTTTCTGACTCATTAAAGGGTAAGCAGGGACGTTTTCGTCAGAACCTGCTAGGTAAACGTGTCGACTATTCTGCACGTTCGGTAATTGTTGTTGGTCCAGAGTTGAAGATGGGTGAGTGCGGTCTCCCTAAGTTGATGGCAGCAGAGCTTTACAAGCCATTCATCATTCGTAAGCTTATTGAGCGCGGTATAGTGAAGACTGTAAAGAGTGCTAAGAAGATCGTAGATCGTCGTGAGCCTGTAATTTGGGATATCCTCGAGAATGTGATGAAGGGACACCCTGTAATGTTGAACCGTGCGCCGACACTTCACCGTTTGGGTATTCAGGCATTCCAGCCTAAACTCATTGAGGGTAAGGCTATTCAACTTCATCCTTTGGCATGTACAGCATTCAATGCTGACTTTGATGGTGACCAGATGGCTGTTCACCTCCCATTGAGTAATGAAGCTGTTCTGGAAACACAGATATTGATGCTACAGAGCCACAATATTCTAAATCCAGCAAATGGTGCGCCTATTACTGTCCCTTCACAAGATATGGTACTTGGTCTCTATTATATCACCAAGATTCGTCCAGGTGCTAAGGGGGAAGGCCTTTCTTTCTATGGATCAGAAGAAGCAATCATAGCTTACAATGAGAAGAAGTGTGACCTTCATGCTCAAGTAAAGGTTGTTGTTGACGATCTTGTAGATGGTAAAATACAGAAGAGAATGGTTGAGACCTCTGTTGGTCGTGTTATCGTCAACCAGATTATCCCTACCGAGATAGGTTTCTTCAATGGTATTATCTCTAAGAAGTCACTTCGTGGTCTTATTGCCGATGTTATTAAAGCTGTTGGTATGGCACGTGCTTGTGAGTTCCTCGATGGTATAAAGAACCTCGGTTATCATATGGCTTATGTTGCAGGTCTATCTTTTAACTTGGATGATATCATCGTCCCAGTAGAAAAGAAAGACATTGTAGGTAAGGGACAAGATGAGGTTGATCAGGTGAAGGCTAACTACGAAATGGGTTTCATCACCGATAAGGAACGTTACAATCAGGTGATTGATGCTTGGACACACGTTAACAATAACCTTAAGCAAAGTGTGATGAAGCATATGACTGAGGCAGACCAGGGATTCAATGCAGTATATATGATGCTTGACTCTGGTGCTCGTGGATCTGCTGATCAGATTGCTCAGCTTGCGGGTATGCGTGGTCTTATGGCTAAACCACAAAAAGCTGGAGCTGAAGGTGCACAGATTATTGAAAATCCTATCATTTCAAACTTTAAAGAAGGTATGTCGGTATTGGAGTACTTCATATCTTCTCACGGTGCTCGTAAAGGTTTGGCAGATACTGCCATGAAAACAGCCGATGCAGGATATTTGACTCGTCGACTTGTTGATGTTTCACATGATGTGATCATCACAGAGGAGGATTGTGGTTCTCTTCGTGGACTTGAGTGTCGTGCTTTGAAGAATGGTGATGAAACCATAGCTACTCTTTATGAGCGTATCTTGGGACGTGTCTCTGTTCACGATGTGATTAATCCTACAACTGGTGATATTATTGTTGCTGCTGGTGAGGAGATCACAGAGGCTAAGGCCCAGGCTATAGAGAACTCTCCAATTGAGATGGTAGAGATTCGTTCTGTTCTAACTTGTGAAAGCAAGAAAGGTGTATGTAAGAAGTGTTATGGTCGTAACCTTGCCACGGCTCGTATGGTACAGATGGGTGAAGCTGTCGGTGTTATTGCAGCTCAGGCTATTGGTGAGCCTGGAACTCAGCTTACTCTTCGTACGTTCCATGCTGGTGGTGTCGCAGGTAATGCTGCTGCTAATGCAACAATTACGGCAAAGAACGATGCTAAGATAGAGTTTGATGAGCTCCGTACAGTCCCGTTTGTTGATGACGATGATAGGGAATGTCAGATGGTTGTAAGCCGTTTGGCTGAAATTCGTTTTGTTGATCCAAATACAGGTATTGTTCTCCTTACAGATAATGTGCCTTATGGTAGTTCTCTTTACTTCAAGTCTGGTGACAAAGTGAAGAAGGGCGATGTAATTTGTAAGTGGGACCCATTCAATGCAGTTATTGTTAGTGAATATGCTGGTACGCTTCGCTTACATGATGTAGTAGAAGGTGTTACTTATAAGGCAGAGACTGATGATGCAACAGGTCTTACAGAACGTATTATAACCGACTCTCGTGACAAGACCAAGGTTCCAACTGTTGATGTTGTTAAGGCTGGTGCAAAGAAAGGTGCAGATGGTCAATATGCAGCTGCTGATATTCTTGGTACTTACAACCTTCCGGTAGGTGGTCATTTAGAGCAGATTCTGCAGGATGGTGCAGAGATTAAGACTGGTATGACACTTGTTAAGATACCACGTTCTGTAGGTGGTGCTGGTGACATTACTGGTGGTCTTCCACGTGTTACCGAGCTCTTTGAAGCACGTAATCCATCTAACCCAGCTGTCGTTTCTGAGATTGATGGTGAGGTAACAATGGGTAAGGTTAAACGTGGTAATCGTGAGATTATTATTACCTCTAAAACAGGTGAACAGCGTAAGTATCTAGTAAGTCTTTCAAAGCAGATTCTTGTACAGGAACATGATGCTGTGCGTGCTGGTACTCCGTTGTCTGATGGTATTATCACACCAGCTGATATCCTATCTATTATGGGACCTACCGCAGTACAAGAGTATATTGTGAATGAGGTTCAGGACGTTTACCGTCTACAGGGTGTGAAGATCAATGATAAGCACTTTGAGATTATCGTCCGTCAGATGATGCGTAAGGTTCGTATTGATGATCCAGGTGATACAACGTTCCTTGAGCAGGAGTTGATTGATAAGCTTGACTTCGCAGAAGAGAATGATCGTATCTGGGGTAAGAAGGTTGTTACTGACCCAGGAGATTCTGAGAACTGTTATAAGGGACAAATTCTTTCCGTGCGTAAGTTGCGTGATGAGAATTCAAGTCTTAAGCGTCGTGACCTTAAACTTGTTCAAGTGCGTGATGCTGTTCAAGCAACAGCAACTCAGATCCTCCAGGGTATTACTCGTGCAGCCCTCGGTACGAAGAGTTTCATGAGTGCAGCTTCTTTCCAGGAGACTACTAAAGTCCTCAACGAGGCTGCTATCCGTGGTAAGAGTGACAATCTTGAGGGTATGAAGGAGAACGTAATCTGTGGTCACCTCATCCCTGCAGGTACAGGTCTTCGCCAGTGGCAGAAGCTTGTTGTAGGCTCACAGGAAGAGCATGAGCGTATGGAAGCTAACAGAAAGAATGTCATAGACTATGCTAATCAAGAGGCAGCAGAAGTGACACAGGAGTAATTCTACTCTTTCTATGCATATTAAGAAGAAGGGATTCACAGGCTTTGTGAATCCCTTCTTTTGCTATCTGTGGCTTAAGTAAGATTGTGATCATAGAAAAAACTTTAACTTAATGAACTTGGGTAGATGATGATAATATAGTATCTTTGCACCCATAGAAATAATGTTTTATCTAAATCTTATTAAACAAATGGACAATAATAATCAGAATCAAGAGGGACAACAGTTACAGATTGATCTCTCTCCAGAGATTGCTAAAGGTGTATATACAAACTTCCAGATAATATCTCACTCTAGCTCAGAGTTTGTATTAGATTTTGCGACACTACTTCCAGGAGTCCCAAAGGCAACTGTGACAAGTCGTGTAATCATTGCTCCAGAGCATGCACTGCGTCTTCTTGCTGCTTTGCAGGATAACGTTGTGCGTTACGAAAAAGAGTTTGGAAAGATTGATCGCCATGATCCTAATCAGGAGCCACGTACTATTGCTCCTTTTGGAAATGGTGGAGTAGATGCATAAGGCAGCTACAATAAAGGATTATGAAGGGGATGTGTCAAAATAGACACATCCCCTTTTTGTCGAAACAGTCAACCCTTTTTGGAAAATTAGTCGACTGTTTTGATGAAAACGGTTACCCTTTTTACGAACAGAATAAGCTTTAAGAAATTAAAAGAGAGGATGTGTCTATTTTGATACATCCTCTCTTTTATGCCAAAACGTAGATGTTTTGTTTTGGAACAATGAACACCACATACCTGATTCCTTAACGACAATCATCGGGTAATTTATTGATTGTATATTGAAAGTTGATAAACTGTTCTGCGTGATAATCTTTAACCAGTTATAGTCATTATGGCTTTGATACGTGGAGAGGTTCATTAGATACAAAGAAAAACCATTGTGCATACCTATT
Organism: Prevotella histicola; assembly: GCF_055385135.1. NCBI lineage: Bacteria > Pseudomonadati > Bacteroidota > Bacteroidia > Bacteroidales > Prevotellaceae > Prevotella > Prevotella histicola. The sequence goes on from NZ_AP043793.1 coordinate 1,952,650, forward strand.
ATAGAGGTTGCGCAATGGTTTTATTAGTTGGTTGGATTAATAATCTTGTTACATATTCATTGCAGATAATTCCCTTTCAGGCATAGGTAGCCATTTTATCTTGCGGTTTTGCCAGGTTGTGGCAATAGTACCTCGCTCCAATCCTCGGCGTATATCAGCGGTACGCTCTCCTCGGAATGCAAGGAATATACGACGAAGATCTGCAATGTCATTGAGGGAAGGGGCTGTGGTTAATTGGCTACTGCTATCATATTGGCTGATAACAGTGTTTACTTCATTTAGCGCATTACCAGTTATTAATCCTCTTATGATGAGTTCAGCTTTAATGAGATGTATCTCATCTATATCCGTCAAGACCAATGCTCCCTTTCTGGTAAGTGCTGCGGCATAGATGTTGTAACGGTTTGGATTCTGCTTGTCAACGCTTGCGTGCTTCAACGGAAGAGCTTTGATCATAGCTGAAGAAGTACGTGCTGCTTCTAAAGATGGGCTGACTTGTACGTTACGAGCATTCGGTCCAATAGCACTATAAAGCGGATTGTCTCCACCGTCATTACCATATATTACCTCAATATTCCCATTACTATTGTTTATAGCCTTGTCGATTAACGTTGCTGCTCTGTTGTAATCTCCTTGATGTATAGACAATTTGAGTTCGTAAGTCATTATCTGTCGGTAGGCAGCATCGCGGTCTATTCCATTGAATCCCTGCATTACGCTTGATGTGATAGCCTTTGCTGCAGCCTCATAGTGTTCGTTAGCTTGGGTATATAAGTCCTGCCTTGATAAAAGAGCTTTGTTTATGATTACTCCTCCATCCCCAGTTTCTGGTGTGGAAGAGAATGTCTCAGCAAGCAATTGAAGTGCATATCCTGCATGCAGATGCCCCATATACTGTCCGTACATCTTAGATATTTCCGTCTGAGCATTCCCTGTTGGAATCTGTTCTGCTACTTCAATAAGTTCTTTACTACGTGCGTAATAGTCTTGCAACTGGTCCCAAAGTCCGTCTTGTGTCCCTGATCTGGGTGTAACATTGTCATTAACTATTTGTCGGTATAGCAACGTATTAGGGATAGTTCCTTCTGTAAGTTCATCTACAGTCGTGCCTAAAGCAAGGAAAACTCCAGCTGCAGCAGTCCCTTGTAACGTCCTGACGTTAGCAACTAATGGACCGTCACTTAGTTTGTTTGACTGAACATTGGCAATCATTGTCGCCTTATTCAGTTGCTCTCTTGTTACGGTGTTACTTGGTGTCTCAGCATTTTCAACCCATGAGTCACAACTCGTAAGACATATAGATAGAGCGAGTATAGCAAATATTGTTTTCTTTATCATGTTTATTCTCTTTATGATTATAATGTGAAACTAAGTGTTGCTGTGTACGTACGAGGGTGAGGAGCATTCGTTATATCACGTGATAAGCTACCAATACCTCTCTGTCTTCTGGTCCCACCATTGCTCTCAACCTGTGGATCAGCACCCGGATAGTTAGTGATGACAAAGACATTTTGAATTGCAAATGAGAACCTCATACCGTTGACTACATTCTGTGTCCACTTACGTGCCAATGTAGATAAGTCATAGCCGAGGTACAGAGTTGACAGACGAAGGAAGTCAGCCTTTTCTATATAGTTGGCTCTGAATCGTGCACTCTTTGCCAACTCATCAGCAATCTGGTTGTATTCTGGTGTACCGACAGTGGCATTTGCCAGTGCCTGTAGCTGGTCATTACGTTTCTTAAGGTTATCACCTAATCCCGATACATTGTAGAAACTCTGGTTATAGATAGATGCTCCCAGTGCATAGTTCCACTTAGTACCGAGTGTAAAGTTCTTAAATAACTTGAGATTGAATCCGAAAGCTCCGTTCACAGCAGGAAAAGGCTTACCAAGATAGGCATAGTCACTACTCTCTATGGCGCCAACTTTCGTGTTGTAGCTGCCATCTCGGTTGAAAGAAGGCCCATCTACTGTGTGGTAATAGAATGCATAAACAGGGTAACCCTCCTTGATGACGTTAGGATAATTGGTGATATCTCTGCCCCCAGTATTTGTTACTTTGTTAGTTTGATAGTTCAAATTGGCATAAACATCCAATGAATGGCGATCGCCCTGACGCCATAACGTACCATTGTAGTTAAGCTCTAATCCATAACCTCTTACCTTACCAACGTTGTTGGGCATGCTTCCTATCCATCCATCACTTGATAATAGGTCCTCATAGATGATAGCATCTGTGGTGTATTGAGCATAAAGGGTGAGAGAAAGCGTGTGGTTATTCTTGATAGTCCAGTCTGAACCGAACTCTATTTCCCGCATACGTTCTGGCTTGATGTTTGGGTTTCCTTTGTATTGTGGATGTACAATAGGACCGTAGGCAGAGACTCCGTCCATGACATATGAGGTGCGTGCATCAGTAGGATAGGGCAGTCTTCCGCTTTCTCCGTAAGCCAAACGGAACTTCTGATTCCTTAGATTGTATGATACACTCATAGAAGGATAGTAGATACTTGCCACATTACTACCGATAAGGTTGGATGCATCACGCCTTAACCCAGCATTGATGAAGAGTCGATTGTCATAGTTTAGGAATGCTTCTCCATAGAGACCCCCACGTGCGTTGTTCGAAGGTTGACTCTGTTACAGTTCGTTCTGTAGCTGCTGCAATATTATCAACATCGCTTCTGAAGTGTGATGCTGCGATACTGTTCATATCCTCTTTTTGCTGTACAATCTGCGAAAGGAGCGTTGCAGTAAGGTCTAACTTGTCAGCAAGGTGGAACTTCCGAGAAGCTTTTATATCCCAGTTCAGGTTTGAATTGCGCCGATTACTAATGCTTTTAGCCCCCTCGCTGTTGTTCCCCAGCAGGTAGCCATAAGGTAAACGATAGATTCCTTCTGTGTGATTCACATCTACTCCAAACAAGGATTCTAACTTAACGTCTCCTGGAAGGATGTAACTTAGGCGGAGGTTACCGATGAAACGGTCATTGTTATAGATCCAACTCTGTGCTCTCCATGCACTTTCTTCTATATAAGGCCATGGTGTCTGATTAATCATCATGTTCCAAATAGCATCGTATCTGCCCATTGCCGTTTGTGGAAGACTAATATTTCCGTGGATGTAGGATGCGGTTGCACCCAGTGTGAAACGGTTCGACCGAAGGTCATAAGCCAACTTTGCACTATGTCTCTGGTCCTTATTTCCAGGCACAATCCCAGCAATGTCATTGAGATTATAGGAGAAGAAGAGGCTCTGGTTACCCTGGAAGGCTTTTGAAACAGAGGTATAGAGTGATTTCTGCCACCCTGTTTGAAAGAAGTTGTTCAGTGCATCATTGTTCACAAATTGGTCATATTTACGGGCTAAAGTTGATGCACCAAGTGTCATCTTTACGAGTATGTCTGCCTTTTTGTTCTCTGGATTGTTTGTCTTTCCACGCTTTGTAGTGATGATGATCACACCGTTTGCCGCTTCAGCACCATAGCTTGCTGCCGCTGAAGGACCCTTGATAACATCAATACTTGCTATGTCATCAATTGTCAGGTCATTCAGAGCACTGAGAGCATCTTGTGAACTATTGATGTCTGAGACGTGTGTATTATTGAATTTCACACCATCTACGTATATTATAGGGTCGCGTTCCATACTCATTGTAGCACCACTACGCATATTGAAACGGATAGGCATACCCACCTTTCCATTACTTTGGTACATCTGTACACCACCGACTTTGCCATCTAAGATATCACTGAGAGAGTTGGTATGCGACTCTTTTGATAAGTTGCTAAGGTCTATATGATCAACTTTACTACCCAATGCCTTCTGACTTCGTGCACTGGAGATACTTGCAGTAACCAATACTTCTTGAAGATCGGCACCTGGTATAAGGCTTATTGTAGACTGATTCTGTAGGCTTTGTGCCTTGATGTTTTGAGGTTTGAAGCCCACATAACTAATGCTTAAAACCTGATCGTCGTTATTATTCACAGTGAAGTACCCTTCTTCATCTGTTACAGCTTGTACTCCTTTGGGCCCTTTGATGATGGCACCGATGATTGGCTCACCTGTATCTTGGTTGATAACACGCACTTTGTGCATAGTCTGTGCATTCAGACTGATGGATGAGGCAATGAATAGCAATGCTATTCCTCTTTTAAAATGTTGTCTCATATAAAAGTTTTTTGTTTTTGTTATTATCCTTTTTTATGTGTTAGTGAAGAGACCTTAGTACCCTCTAAGCTCCCGGTTTGTTATTTGGTCGTGCAAAGATACAATAGTAAATGAAATGGTACAATACCAAAAAATAATGATTTAATTTGTATTTTGATAAGAGTAACCTCAAAGTATATACTTGGTTTTATATTTTCTTTGAAGAATAAAAACATATCATCGTTGTCTAATTTTGCTTTTATTTTTGACGGGTGTCCGTGAAAAAGTGTACTTTTGTTGTAGTGGTGAGCATTGTAATTATCCTCTATAAGGATGTCAATGGCAAAGATTGAACGTAAGAAAGCTTCTTTGTTATCGTATCACCTTATATATAATATAGAGAAAAGGATAATAAAGTAAATCATACAATAGCATTATGTGGAAAGTATATGCTTTTCTATCAGCATTCTTTGCTGCGTTAACAGCAATCTGTGCAAAGATTGGTGTCAAGGATATCAATTCTGATCTGGCAACGGCAGTCCGTACAACTATCATCCTATTTCTTACATGGGGGATTGTTATCTTTGGTTCTCATCTATGTGAAATAAAGACAATTAGTCGTAATACATGGCTTTTCCTGATATTATCTGGTCTGTCAACAGGCTTGTCATGGTTGTTTTATTTTAAAGCGATACAAACAGGAAGTGTGTCTCGTGTGGCTCCTATTGATAAACTGAGCGTTGTCATCACGATTCTTCTAGCATTCATCTTTCTTCATGAACAGCCCTCATTTAAAGTCATTGTTGGTGCTTTGCTTGTTGCTTCAGGGAGTGTTCTTATGATATTAGATTAGGAGAATACGCCGTATTCCTGTGGTTCTGATAACTCGCTAAGGGTGGGCTCAATTTGTGTTTACACTGATGCTTTAGCATATATTTCTCCTTGTGATGTAAGATAATTTCATATTCGCATTTTAATATACGCCCTTTTGCATTCTAAAAGGGCATGTTTTACATTGCAAAAGATGCCCTTTTACATCGTAAAAGGTGCCCTTTTGCATGGTAAAAGGGCATCTTTTACTTTGCTCTTTGTAACTACTTGATAGTCTATGTGTTATAAATCCTATTTTTAAGGCTTATTAGATCGTAAAGAATAGATAGACTCTTGATTTTTGTAAGATTATTTCTTTTTTCTTATTAGCCTTGCTATTTCATGTAATAGATAGGAGCATTTTATTAGACATTATTATTCCCTTTCAAAGGATTTATGTACTTTTGCATCAAAATTTTCTCTATGAGTATTATACTTTTTACTTTTCTTTTACTCTTCGGAGCCTATTGCGCAGGCTTGCTGGGCTCTTTGACAGGGTTGGGAGGTGGCGTAATTGTCATTCCTCTCCTTACGTTAGCTTTTGGTATTGACTTCCATTACGCAATTGGTGCAGCCTTGGTTGCTTCTATCGCAACGTCTTCAGGTTCCGCAAGTGCCTATGTGAAGGAGGGCTTGACCAACATTCGATTGGGTATGTTCCTTGAGATAGCAACGAGTGTAGGTGCAGTTTTAGGAGCTGCAGCAGCCCTGTGGATGCCAACAAATGTTATTGCTATTATTTTTGGAGCAGTTTTACTCCTCACGGTAGCTATGCAGTTCCGTCAGAAAACAGATTATATTGGTGTAAAAGGTAGTAATTTGGCTAAGAAACTGAAGCTGTTTGGTTCTTATCCTACTAAGGATGGAACGGTTCAGAGTTATGAACTTACCAATGTATCTGGGGGATTCTCGGTAATGGTTCTTGCTGGTGCATTGTCTGGTTTGTTAGGAATTGGTAGTGGTGTGTTGAAGGTTCTTGCTATGGATAGTTGTATGAAGGTTCCTTTTAAGGTTAGTACAACGACAAGTAACTTCATGATTGGTGTAACAGCTGTTACTTCTGCCGTAGTTTATCTCCAGCGCGGATATATTGAACCAGGTATTGCTTTCCCAATTATGGTTGGTGTCTTGGCAGGTGCAATGAGTGGTGCAAAGTTGCTGAAGCATCTTGATGTAAGAGTATTACGAAAGATATTCGCTGTAGCTATATTGTTGGTTGCATTGAATATGATATATAATGGTATAATAGGAAAGTTCTGATATGGGAAGTAACTTAAGCTCAAAGAATAATATGAATACTCTGATTGGCAATACTTTGCGCATCGGAGTCTTTGCTGCATGTATCATTGCATTGCTGGGAGGTATCTGGTATATCGCATCCTCTGCAGGCTCTTCATTGCCTGACTATACTACTTTTCATCAAGGAGATGCTAGTTATACGACGGTTGAGGGTATTTTTAAGTCTGTATTCGCCTTGTCTGCAACTGGTTGGATACAACTTGGAGTGATAGTTTTGATGCTTACACCAGTGATGCGTGTCGTGTTGTCATTAGTAGATTTTGGTATTCAACGTGATTGGTTGTACGTGATCATAACAGGAATCGTACTTCTTGTTATCATTGTTAATTCTCTCGTCGGGGTTGGATAAGCAGTGTTAAATAATAAATAAAACGTTATTTATTGTTAATTACATCATCGCTCAGCTTATTCTTGTTCTTATTATTAGGTCGTTTAATGGATTCTTTGTACCTTTGCACCCCGAAACGACAGAGCGAATTGTATACTTATGTGAAGTGAATACTTGGTGTCGTAACTATTTGAAAATAAACAAAATAAATATATAACAATAAAAAATTAAAATTATGCCTACTATTTCACAGTTAGTAAGAAAGGGCAGAAAGGACATCGTAGACAAGAGTAAGTCCCCAGCTTTGGACAACTGTCCACAGCGTCGTGGTGTTTGCGTTCGTGTTTACACAACAACTCCTAAGAAGCCTAATTCGGCAATGCGTAAGGTTGCCCGTGTTCGTTTGACCAACCAGAAGGAGGTTAACTCTTATATCCCTGGAGAGGGTCACAACTTGCAGGAGCACAGTATCGTTCTTGTTCGTGGTGGTCGTGTGAAGGACCTTCCTGGTGTACGTTATCACATCGTACGTGGTACTCTTGATACCGCAGGTGTTGCTAACCGTACACAGCGTCGTTCTAAATACGGTGCTAAGCGTCCAAAGGCAGCTAAGAAGTAATAATTGCTTCAGAAAAATCTATAAAGCCGAGGTGCAACGGCCGGTGATGGTCGATGCTCCAAGGCTCATAAAAGAAGACTAAAAACGATAGTTTTGCTGGAGATTTGTAATCACAAGGTTGAGTAAATGCTCAAGAGTGAGTGTTGAAGAACGATAAGACGACAGCCTCCGCAGAATTAAAGCTTATAAATTAAACAATGAGAAAAGCAAAACCAAAGAAGCGTGTGATCCTTCCGGATCCAAAGTTCAATGACCAGAAGGTCTCTAAGTTTGTAAATCACTTGATGTATGATGGTAAGAAGAATACCTCATACGAAATCTTCTATGCAGCCCTTGATATCGTAGGCGGTAAGATGAAGGATGAAGAGAAGTCTCCACTGGAAGTGTGGAAGCAGGCTCTTGATAACATCACTCCGCAGGTAGAGGTAAAGAGTCGCCGTATCGGTGGTGCTACATTCCAGGTACCTACAGAGATTCGCCCTGATCGCAAGGAGAGTGTTTCTATGAAGAATATGATCGCTTTCGCACGTAAGCGCGGTGGTAAGAGCATGGCTGATAAGCTGGCTTCTGAGATCATGGATGCATTCAATAACCAGGGTGGTGCTTACAAACGTAAAGAAGATATGCACCGTATGGCTGAGGCTAACCGTGCTTTCGCTCACTTCAGATTCTAATCAAGTTATATAATAAGGTAAAAAGAAAATGGCAAATCACGATTTACATTTGACTCGTAATATCGGTATTATGGCACACATCGATGCCGGTAAGACGACAACATCTGAGCGTATTCTTTTTTATACAGGTAAGACTCATAAGATCGGTGAGGTTCATGATGGCGCTGCTACTATGGACTGGATGGCACAGGAGCAGGAGCGTGGTATCACTATTACGTCTGCTGCAACTACTTGTAACTGGAACTATCTTGGCAAGTCTTATAAGATTAACTTGATTGATACTCCGGGACACGTTGACTTTACTGCTGAGGTTGAGCGTTCATTGCGTGTTCTTGATGGTGCTGTTGCTACATATTCAGCTGCTGATGGCGTTCAGCCACAGTCTGAGACGGTATGGCGTCAGGCTGATAAGTACAACGTTCCACGTATTGGTTATGTAAACAAGATGGACCGTTCTGGTGCTGACTTCTTTGAGACTGTTTCTCAGATGAAGGACATCTTGGGTGCAAACCCTATTGCTATTCAGATCCCAATTGGTGCAGAGGAAAACTTCAAAGGCGTTGTAGACCTTATTAAAATGAAGGCTATCCTTTGGCACGATGAGACTATGGGTGCTGAATATGATGTAGAAGATATTCCTGCAGACTTGGCAGATGAAGCTGCTGAGTGGCGTGATAAATTACTTGAGGGTGCAGCAAACTTTGATGATGAGTTGATGGAGCTGTATCTTGAAGGTAAGGATATTCCTGAAGAGAAAATCATCGCTGCAATCCGTAAGGGTTGTATTGCTATGGAATGCTGCCCAATGCTTTTAGGTTCTTCTTATAAGAATAAGGGTGTTCAGCCTCTTCTCGACTATGTTTGTGCATTCTTACCTTCTCCATTGGATACTCCAGCTATCGTTGGTGTAAATCCAGATACAGAGGAGGAAGAGGATCGTAAGCCAAGTGAAAGCGATCCAACATCTGCTTTGGCATTTAAGATTGCAACTGATCCATTTATGGGTCGTTTGGTATTCTTCCGTGTTTACTCAGGTAAGGTTGTTGCTGGTTCTTATGTTTACAACCCACGTTCTGGTAAGAAAGAGCGTATTAGCCGTTTGTTCCAGATGAACTCTAATAAGGAAATCCCTATGGAGTCAATTGATGCTGGAGATATTGGCGCAGGTGTAGGTTTTAAAGATATCCGTACAGGTGATACTCTTTGTGATGAGAATGCACCAATTGTATTGGAGTCTATGACTTTCCCTGATACTGTAATCTCTATTGCAGTAGAGCCTAAGAGTCAGGCTGATGTTGCTAAACTTGACAATGGTCTTGCTAAACTTGCAGAGGAGGATCCTACATTTACAGTTCGTACTGATGAACAAAGTGGTCAGACTATTATATCTGGTATGGGTGAGCTTCACCTTGATATCATTATTGACCGTCTGAAACGTGAGTTCAAGGTTGAATGTAACCAGGGTAAACCTCAGGTTAATTACAAGGAAGCTATTACTAAGGCTGCACAGAGCCGTGAGACTTATAAGAAGCAGTCTGGTGGTCGTGGTAAGTTTGCTTGTATTGATGTAACTATCGAGCCAAAGGATGAAGATTACACAGAGGGTGACTTGCAGTTTATCAATGTTGTCAAAGGTGGTAACGTTCCTAAGGAATTCATCCCTGCAGTGGAGAAAGGATTCAAGGATTGCCTGAACAATGGTGTACTTGGTGGCTTCCCAATGACTGGTCTTAAGGTTACTTTAACGGATGGTTCTTTCCACCCAGTAGACTCTGATCAGTTGTCATTTGAGCTCGTTGCACATCAGGCATTTAAGGTTCTTTGTCCTAAAGCTGGTCCTGTTCTGATGGAGCCTATCATGAAGGTTGAGGTTGTTACACCTGAAGAGAACATGGGTGATGTCATTGGTGACTTGAATAAGCGTCGTGGTCTTGTTCAGGGTATGGACGAAGCTCGTAGTGGTGCACGTATCGTTAAGGCTATGGTTCCATTGTCAGAGATGTTCGGTTATGTGACAGCTCTTCGTACAATTACCTCTGGTCGTGCTACTTCTTCAATGGAGTATGATCACCACTCTCCTGTATCAAGCAGTCTTGCTAAGGAGATTCTTGCAGAGTTGAATGGCAATTCTGATCTTGTAAAGTAAATAAAGGTAAGGTGTTGTCCTCTCATAGCGTATGACTCTTATGGGAGGCAACCTTTATAATATTCAATAATTAATAAAATATTAAGCATGAGTCAGAAGATTCGTATTAAGCTGAAGTCTTACGACCACCAGTTGGTTGACAAATCAGCAGAGAAGATTGTGAAGGCTGTAAAGGCTACAGGTGCTATTGTTAGTGGCCCTATTCCATTGCCAACACATAAGCGTATTTACACAGTAAACCGCTCAACATTCGTTAACAAGAAGTCACGTGAGCAATTCCAGCTTTCTGATTTTAAGCGTCTTATTGACATTTATAGCTCTACAGCTAAGACTGTTGATGCTTTGATGAAGCTTGAGTTGCCTTCAGGTGTAGAAGTTGAGATCAAGGTGTAATTACCATTGATTATAAAAGACGAATTTTAAAAATAAAGCATTTACATTCATTTTAAATATTTAATTGAAATGCCAGGATTATTAGGAAAGAAAATCGGAATGACATCCGTATTCAGTGCCGACGGTAAAAATGTACCGTGCACTGTTATCGAAGCTGGTCCTTGTGTTGTAACCCAGGTTAAAACTGTAGAAAAAGATGGTTACAAGGCTGTTCAGTTAGGTTTCGGTGAGGCTAAGGAGAAAAGAACTTCTAAGCCACAGCAGGGACACTTTAAGAAAGCCGGCACAACACCAAAGAAGCACTTGGCCGAGTTCAAGTTTGATGAGGAGTATAACCTCGGTGACACAATTACCGTTGAACTGTTCAATGACTCAAAGTTCGTTGATGTTGTAGGTACGTCTAAGGGTAAGGGCTTCCAAGGCGTTGTAAAGCGTCATGGATTCGGTGGTGTAGGTCAGTCTACTCACGGTCAGGATGACCGTGCTCGTAAACCGGGTTCTATTGGTGCTTGTTCTTATCCAGCTAAGGTGTTCAAGGGCATGCGAATGGGCGGCCAAATGGGAGGTGATAGAGTTACTACTCAGAACCTTCAAGTGTTAAAGGTTATTCCAGAGCATAATCTCCTTCTTGTTAAGGGTAGTGTTGCTGGATGCAATGGTTCAACCGTAATAATTAATAAGTAATGGATATTAACGTATTAGATATCAAAGGTCAGGAGACCGGCCGTAAGGTAACTCTTAACGAGAATATCTTCGGAATTGAGCCTAACGATCACGTCCTCTATCTCGCAGTAAAGCAGTATCTTGCTGCTCAGCGCCAAGGTACAGCTAAATCAAAGGAAAGAAGTGAACACGCTGGTTCTACTCGTAAGCTAGGACGTCAGAAGGGCGGCGGCGGTGCTCGTCGTGGTGATATTAATTCACCAGTCCTCGTTGGTGGTGGTCGTGTGTTCGGTCCTAAGCCACGTGACTATAGCTTTAAGTTGAATAAGAAGGTAAAGACTCTCGCACGTAAGTCAGCTTTGGCTTATAAGGCACAGGAGAATTCTATTGTCGTTGTAGAAGATTTCAATCTCGAAGCTCCAAAGACTAAAGATTTTGTAAATATTGCTAAAAATCTTAAAGTTGATGACAAGAAGGTTCTTCTCGTTTTGCCAGAAGTAGAGAAAAACGTATATTTGTCGGCTCGTAATTTGAAGAAGGCTGAAGTAATGACAGCATCACAGGTAAACTCATACAAGGTTTTAAATGCTGATGTTCTCGTTGTTACTGAGAATTCTTTGAAAGTTATCGACGAAATCTTAACCAAGTAATAATTAGGAGACAGTAATAATTATGGGATTTATCATTAAACCAATGGTCACTGAGAAGATGACCAAGTTGACAGACAAGTCTTCTGAGGATAAGGTTGTAAAGCATAAAGGTGAGAAAAGAACTATCTTGGCTCAGCCAAAGTATGGTTTTATAGTTAAGCCTGAGGCCAACAAGCTTGAGATTAAGAAAGAAGTTGAAGCTCTGTACAACGTTACAGTAGTAGATGTGAATACGATTCGTTATGCTGGTAAACGTCAGGCTCGCTATACGAAGGCTGGCCTTGTAAAAGGGCAGAAGAACGCATTCAAGAAGGCTATCGTCACTTTGAAGAATGGCGATTCAATTGATTTTTACAGCAATATTTAAATAAAAAATGGCAGTACGTAAATTAAACCCGGTAACACCGGGACAAAGACACAAAGTTATTGGCACGTTCGAGGATATTACTGCATCCGTGCCAGAGAAGTCTCTCGTTTACGGTAAACGTTCTACTGGTGGTCGAAACAACACCGGTAAGATGACTGTTCGCTATATTGGCGGAGGTCACAAGAAGAAGTATCGTCTTATCGACTTCAAGCGAGAGAAAGATGGTGTTCCAGCTGTAGTTAAGACAATCGAGTATGATCCTAACAGATCTGCTCGAATTGCGCTGTTATACTATGCTGATGGTGAAAAACGTTACATTATTGCTCCTAACGGACTGCAGGTTGGTGCAACTCTGATGTCTGGTGCTGAGGCAGCACCTGAGGTTGGTAATGCCCTTCCGTTGGCTAATATTCCTGTAGGTACTGTAATTCATAATATTGAGTTACGTCCTGGTCAGGGTGCATTGCTCGTTCGTTCGGCTGGTAACTTTGCTCAGCTTACTTCTCGTGAAGGCAGTTATTGTGTTATCAAGCTCCCTTCTGGCGAAACACGTCAGATTCTTTCTGCTTGTAAGGCAACTGTAGGTAGTGTAGGTAATTCTGATCATGCACTCGAACAGTCTGGTAAGGCTGGTCGTTCTCGCTGGTTGGGACGTCGCCCTCACAACCGTGGTGTTGTTATGAACCCTGTTGATCACCCAATGGGTGGTGGTGAAGGTCGCCAGTCTGGTGGTCACCCACGCTCACGTAAGGGCTTGTACGCTAAGGGTCTCAAGACTCGTGCACCTAAGAAGCTTTCAAACAAGTACATTATTGAGAGAGCTAACAAGAAGTAATCAAAGTAATTAAGAGTAAATTATGAGTCGTTCATTAAAAAAAGGTCCATACATCAATGTATCACTCGAGAAGAAAATTCTCGCTATGAATGAGAGTGGTAAGCAGAATGTTGTTAAAACATGGGCCAGAGCATCAATGATTTCCCCTGATTTTGTGGGTCACACTGTTGCAGTTCATAACGGAAATAAATTTATCCCTGTTTACATTACTGAGAATATGGTTGGACACAAGCTCGGAGAGTTCAGTCCTACACGCCGTTTTGGTGGCCATTCTGGTAATAACAAGAAGTAAGCAGGTCATAATCCATTTAGAATAATAGAATAATAAAATGGGAGCAAGAAAACATATAAAGGCTGAGGCTCACAAAGAAGCCTTGAGAAGCCAGTATTTTGCAAAGCTCAAGGACTGTCCTTCTTCCCCACGTAAAATGCGCTATGTCGTGGATATGGTCCGTGGAATGGAAGTTAATCGTGCCCTTGGTGTGCTGAGATTCTCCAAGAAAGCAGCTGCTCAGAATGTTGAGAAACTTCTTCGTTCTGCTATAAATAACTGGGAGACAAAAAATGATCGCAAGGCTGAAGACGGTGAACTTTATATCTCAAAAGTCTTCGTTGATGAAGGTGTTACAATGAAGCGCATGCGTCCTGCACCACAGGGCCGTGGCTACAGAATTCGTAAACGTTCTAACCACGTCACTCTTTTCGTTGATTCGAAGGCTGACGCTAATAATGATGATAAATAAATAGTAGAATGGGACAGAAAGTTAATCCAATCAGCAACCGTTTGGGTATCATCCGCGGTTGGGAATCAAATTGGTTCGGTGGCAAAAACTTCGGTGACAATCTCGTAGAGGATCGTAAGATTCGTACTTACTTGAACAAACGTTTGGAGAAAGCAAGCGTATCTCGCATTGTCATTGAACGTACATTGAAGCTTGTTACCATTACTATTTGCACGGCTCGTCCGGGTATTGTTATCGGTAAAGGTGGTCAGGATGTTGATAAGCTCAAGGAAGAGCTGAAGAATCTTTTTAATAAAGAAGTACAGATTAATATCTTCGAGGTTAAGAAACCTGAGCTAGATGCAAATATTGTTGGTAATAATATAGCTCGTCAGGTTGAAGGCAAGATAGCTTATCGCCGTGCCATTAAGATGGCGATTGCCAACACTATGCGTGCTGGTGCCGAGGGTATTAAAATTCAAATTACAGGACGTCTGAATGGTGCAGAAATGGCACGTAAGGAGATGTTTAAAGAGGGACGTACCCCTTTACATACATTCCGCGCAGACATTGATTATTGTCAGACAGAGGCTCTTACTAAGGTAGGTTTGTTGGGTATCAAAGTTTGGATTTGTCGTGGTGAAGTTTATAATAAGGTAGACCTCACTCCTAACTTTACTCAGGAAAAGAACAATGGCCGTTCAAATAATGGTGGTCGCTCTGGAAGAGGTAATCGTAGAAGAAACAATAACCGTTAAAAGAAGAAGCTATCATGTTACAGCCAAAAAGAGTAAAATATAGAAGACCTCAAGATGGACGTGGCAATAAAGGTAACGCCCATAGAGGAACACAGCTGGCTTTCGGCTCATTCGGCATCAAGACACTTGAGGCTAAGTGGATCGATAGTCGTCAGATTGAGGCCGCTCGTGTAGCAGTAAACCGTTACATGAATCGTCAGGGTCAGGTCTGGATCCGCATTTTCCCAGATAAACCAATTACTCGTAAGCCTGCAGATGTGCGTATGGGTAAAGGTAAGGGTGATCCAGCTGGATGGGTTGCACCTGTAACTCCAGGTCGAGTTCTCTTTGAAGTAGAAGGCGTAAGCTTTGACATCGCAAAAGAGGCCCTTCGTCTCGCTGCACAGAAGCTGCCTGTAAAGACAAAGTTTATTGTTAGACGTGATTTCGATAAAAACGCTTAAGAAAGATGAAGATTAAAGAAGTAAAAGAACTCGAAACCAAGGATTTGGTAGAGAAGATTGAGAATGCTGAGGCAGCTTTGACAAAGATGAAGCTGAACCATCAGATTACTCCGCTTGAGAATCCATCTCAGATTAAGACCGCTCGTCGCGACATAGCTCGTATGAAAACAGAACTTCATCAGAGAGAACTTAATAAATAACAATGGTCCAGATGGAAACAAGAAATTTAAGAAAAGTAAGACAGGGTGTCGTTATTAGCAACAAAATGGATAAAACCATCGTTATTGCAGCTAAGTTCAAAGAGAAGCACCCTATTTATGGTAAGTTTGTTCAAAAGACAAAGAAATACCATGCTCATGACGAGAAGAATGAGGCAAATGTAGGTGATACAGTGCTAATCATGGAAACTCGTCCTCTTTCTAAGACAAAGAGATGGAGATTAGTTCAAATTGTAGAAAAAGCTAAGTAATTATGATACAAACAGAATCTAAACTTACAGTATGTGATAATAGCGGAGCTCGTGAAGCGAAGTGTATCCGTGTACTGGGCGGTACAGGCCGTCGTTATGCAAGTGTTGGTGACGTTATCGTAGTTGCTGTACAGAACGTCATCCCATCAAGTGAATTGAAAAAGGGTGCAGTATCGAAGGCTTTAATCGTTCGCACAAAGAAGGAAATTCGTCGTGCTGATGGTTCGTACATCCGCTTTGATGATAATGCATGTGTTTTGCTGAATAATGCTGGCGAGATTCGTGGAAGCCGTATTTTCGGTCCTGTTGCTCGTGAATTGCGTGCAGTGAACATGAAGGTCGTTTCTTTGGCACCTGAGGTTCTTTAATTATTAAATAGAATAATAAAATGGCAAAATTCCATATAAAGAAAGACGATCAGGTCATTGTTCTTGCCGGTGCAGACAAGGGAAAGACTGGAAAGGTTCTTAAGGTTATTGCAGATAAGGAACGTGCTATTGTTGAAGGCGTGAATATGGTTTCTAAGAGCACAAAACCTTCTGCTGCAAATCCTCAGGGTGGTATTGTTAAGCAGGAGGCTGCAATTCATATTTCAAATTTAAGTCTCATAGATCCGAAGAGCGGTAAGGCTACACGTATAAAGATTGAGCGTGATGGCAAGACTGTAAAGCGTATCGCTAAAAAGTCAGGGGAGGAAATTAAATAATGAATACAGCTCAGTTAAAGAAACAGTATAAGGAGCAGATTGTTCCAGCTTTGCAGAAGCAATTCAATTATTCTTCTGCTATGCAGGTCCCTGTTTTGAAGAAAATTGTTATTAATCAAGGACTTGGTGACGCAACTCAGGATAAAAAGATTATTGAGGTTGCTGTCAACGAGATATCTTCTATAACAGGTCAGAAAGCTGTTGCAACATATTCAAAGAAGGATATTGCAAACTTCAAGCTACGTAAGAAAATGCCTATTGGCGTAATGGTTACTTTGCGTCGTGAGCGTATGTATGAGTTCCTTGAAAAACTTGTTCGTGTATCTTTGCCACGTATACGTGACTTTAAAGGTATAGAGAGTAAGTTTGATGGACGTGGAAATTATACTCTCGGTATAACCGAGCAGATTATTTTCCCAGAGATTAATATTGATCAGGTTGACCGTATCCAGGGTATGAATATTACTTTCGTTACATCAGCTAAGACTGATGAAGAAGGATATGCTTTGCTGAAAGGTTTCGGACTTCCATTCAAGAATGCTAAAAACGATTAATTGATATGGCAAAAGAATCAATGAAAGCTCGCGAGGTAAAGCGTGCAAAGCTTGTAGCTCGTTATGCTGAAAAACGCGCAGCTCTGAAGAAGATTATCGCTACTTCAAGTGATCCTGAGGAGGCTTATGAGGCTGCTCGCAAGTTGCAGTCTATTCCAAAGAATGCTAACCCTATTCGTCTGCATAATCGTTGTAAGATTACAGGACGTCCAAAAGGATACATTCGTCAGTTTGGTCTCTCTCGTATCCAGTTCCGTGAGATGGCATCTCAAGGACTTATTCCTGGTGTAAAGAAAGCAAGCTGGTAATCAAAAATATCGACGCGGATAGTGAATTGTGAACATTATTTTGTATCTTTGCAGTTCATTATCCGCTTTCACGCGATTTTTAATATTGTCGGGGTAGTCCCGATTAATTAAACTTTTATATTTATGACAGATCCAATAGCAGATTATCTGACAAGACTCAGAAATGCAATCATGGCTCATCACCGTGTTGTTGAAGTTCCTGCGTCTAACTTGAAGAAATCTATCACAAAGATTCTCTTTGAGAAGGGTTACATCTTGAACTACAAGTTCGTTGAGGATGGTCCCCAAGGTTCAATCAAGGTCGCACTGAAGTACGATCCTGTAACAAAGCAGAGCGCTATCAAGAAGTTGAAGCGTGTCTCAACTCCAGGTCTTCGCCAGTATACTGGTTACAAAGACATGCCGAGAGTAATTAACGGGCTTGGAATCGCTATCCTTTCCACGTCTAAAGGTGTAATGACAGACAAGGAAGCCGCTGCTGAAAAGATTGGTGGTGAGGTTCTTTGCTACATTTATTAATTGGAGGATTGATTATGTCTAGAATAGGTAAATTACCAATTAGTATTCCTGCTGGTGTTACAGTTTCTATAAAGGATGGTGTTGTGACGGTAAAAGGTCCTAAGGGCGAGCTTTCTCAGAAAGTAGATTCTTCTATAAAAACTATTATAGAAGATGGTCAGATAACATTCGAAGTAGATGAAAATAATCCTGTAAATTATAAACAGAAGCAAGCATTCCATGGACTTTATCGTTCACTTGTCAACAATATGGTTGTTGGTGTTAGTGAAGGGTATAAGAAAACAATGGAACTCGTGGGTGTGGGTTATCGTGTTTCTAATCAAGGGAATTTAGTTGAGTTCTCTCTTGGTTATACGCATCCAATTTTTATCCAACTCCCATCAGAGGTTAAGGTTGAGACAAAGAGTGAGCGTAATCAGAATCCAATCATAACGCTTGAATCTGCTGACAAGCAGCTGCTTGGTCTCATTTGTGCAAAGATCCGTTCTTTCCGTAAGCCTGAGCCGTATAAGGGTAAAGGTATCCTGTTCCAGGGTGAGGTTATTCGCAGAAAGTCTGGTAAGACAGCTGCAGCTAAGTAACTTTTATAATTCATTACGATTATGACAACAAAGAAAGAACAAAGAAGACTTAAGATAAAGTTTCGCATTCGTAAGAGTGTGAATGGAACTGCTGAGCGTCCTCGTTTGAGCGTTTTCCGTAGTAATAAGCAGATTTACGCACAGGTTATCAATGATCTTACAGGTACTACCTTGGCTTCGGCATCTTCTCTCGGGCTTGAGAAACTGGCAAAGATTGAGCAAG
Source organism: Prevotella histicola (assembly GCF_055385135.1). NCBI lineage: Bacteria > Pseudomonadati > Bacteroidota > Bacteroidia > Bacteroidales > Prevotellaceae > Prevotella > Prevotella histicola. The sequence goes on from NZ_AP043793.1 coordinate 1,970,932, forward strand.
CTAAGAAGGTTGGTGCACTCATAGCAGAACATGCTAAAACTGCAGGTATTGAACAGGTTGTTTTTGACCGTAACGGTTATCTCTATCATGGGCGAGTACAAGCCTTGGCTGATGCTGCACGTGAAGGAGGACTTAAATTCTAAACGATTATGGCAATGAATAGAGTAAAAGTAAATAGTGATGTAGAACTGAAGGATCGCCTGGTTGCTATCAATCGTGTGACTAAGGTTACTAAAGGTGGTCGTACTTTCACATTCGCAGCTATTGTCGTTGTAGGTGACGGTAATGGCGTTATTGGCTGGGGGCTAGGTAAAGCAGGTGAAGTAACTGCTGCCATTCAGAAAGGTACTGATGCCGCAAAGAAGAACCTTGTTAAGGTTCCTGTATTGAAAGGTACAGTTCCTCATGAGGCAGAAGCTCGTTTTAGTGGAGCTTATGTACTTCTTAAACCAGCTGCAGCTGGTACTGGGTTGAAAGCCGGTGGTGCTATGCGTGCTGTTCTAGAGAGTGCTGGTGTTACTGATGTGATTGCAAAGTCAAAAGGGTCTTCTAACCCTCACAACCTTGTGAAAGCAACAATTGCAGCTCTAGCAGAAATGCGTGATGCATATACTATTGCTGGCGAACGTGGTATCAGTATGGATAAAGTATTTAATGGTTAATAAATAGGAGATATATATAATGGCAACAATAAAGGTTAAGCAAATTAAGAGCCGTATAGGTGCTCCTAAAGACCAAAAAAGCACTTTGCTTGCACTTGGCCTCCATAGGATTTCACAGGTTGTTGAAGTAGAAGATACTCCAAGCTGTCGCGGTATGATCCGTAAGGTACATCACCTGGTATCAGTAATTGATTAATTAATCTTTAAAAAGAAACAGTAATTATGAAATTAAATAATTTGAAACCAGCTGTTGGCTCTACACATTCACGTCGTCGTATTGGTCGTGGTCCAGGTTCTGGACTCGGTGGTACTTCTACCCGTGGACATAAGGGTGCTAAATCTCGTTCTGGTTATAAGAAGAAGATAGGTTTTGAAGGTGGTCAGATGCCACTTCAGCGTCGTGTTCCTAAGGCTGGTTTTAAGAATATCAACCATAAGGAGTATTTCGCAGTAAATCTCTCAACTCTTCAAAAACTTGCTGAAAAAGACAACCTCACTAAAATTGGAATAGAAGAGCTAAAGGCCGCTGGCTTAACTAATGGCAAGCAGCTTGTAAAGGTTCTTGGTAATGGTGAGCTAAAAGCTAAGTTAGAAGTTTCAGCAAATGCTTTCTCTAAGACTGCCGAAGAAGCAATCAAGGCAGTTGGTGGTAACACAACTATAATCTAAATTGATGAAAAAGTTTATTGAGACACTGAAGAACTGTTGGAAAGTTGAGGACTTGCGTCAGCGCCTCCTCATCACCATTCTGTTCACAGCTATTTACCGCTTTGGTTCGTTTGTTGTGCTTCCTGGCATAAATCCGACCTTGTTGGAAAAATTGCAGTCACAGACCGCAGGCGGCCTTATGTCGCTTTTGGACATGTTCTCTGGTGGTGCATTTTCCCATGCGTCTATTTTTGCATTAGGAATTATGCCATACATCTCAGCTTCTATCGTTATGCAGCTTCTTGCTGTTGCAGTTCCTTATTTCCAAAAAATGCAACGTGAGGGCGAAAGTGGTACGAAGAAAATTAATTGGTATACGCGTGTCCTGACAGTAGTAATTCTACTGTTTCAGGCACCGTCCTACCTAATGAACTTAAAAATGCAAGCATCCGGTGCACTAGCTACAGGCATCGATTGGACTACATTTATGATTCCCGCAACAGTTATTCTTGCTGCAGGATCAATGTTCATACTTTGGCTTGGTGAGCGCATAACGGACAAAGGGGTTGGTAATGGAATTTCTCTAATTATCATGATTGGTATCATCGCTAGATTGCCTCAGGCTTTCTTCCAGGAAGTTAGTAGTCGCTTTACGGCTATTACTAGTGGTGGTCTTGTTATGTTTATTGTAGAGTTAATCATTCTTTATGCCGTTGTATGTGCATCAATCCTTCTGGTACAAGGAACTCGTAAAGTTCCAGTTCAGTATGCAAAACGTGTAGTAGGAAATAAACAATACGGTGGGGCACGTCAGTATATACCGTTGAAACTTTTCGCAGCCAATGTTATGCCTATCATCTTTGCTCAAGCTTTGATGTTCATTCCTTTGGCAATTGTTCAGTATTCAACTGATAATACAAGTTCAGTACTTCAGTCTCTCATGAATACTAAGAGTCTGACGTACAACTGCGTTTATGTAGTTCTCATTGTTGCATTTACCTATTTCTATACTGCGATTACACTTAATCCGACCCAAATGGCTGAAGATATGAAGCGTAATAATGGCTTTATTCCAGGTGTTAAACCTGGAAAGGATACTGCTGACTACATTGATACTGTTATGTCACGCATTACATTCCCTGGAGCTTTCTTTATTGCTTTCATTGCTGTCATGCCTGCTTTGGCTGGTCTGTTGAATGTCCAAGATGCTTTTGGTCAGTTCTTCGGTGGAACCTCTTTGTTGATTCTCGTGGGTGTTGTTATTGATACTTTACAACAAATAGAGTCACATTTGATGATGCGGCATTACGATGGACTTCTAAATTCAGGTCATACACGTAATAATAATGGAGTTTCTGCTTATTAGATCTTTATCTTGAGAGATGAATATATTTCTGAAGACAGAAGATGAAATAGAACTTATGCGCGAGGCCAACCTGTTAGTGGGTAGAACCTTAGCTGAGGTTGGTCGTCATATAAAAGAAGGAGTGACTACTCTTTTCCTCGATAAGATTGCAGAGGAGTTCATCCGTGATAATGGAGCAATACCTACTTTTAAAGGTTTTCCTAATCCATATGGATCTCCCTTCCCAGGAAGTATATGTACATCAGTGAATGATATTGTCGTCCATGGTATCCCAAGCGAGGATGTTACTCTCAAAGATGGAGATATTATTTCTGTTGACTGTGGCACCTTGTTGAATGGATTCAATGGAGATAGTTGTTATACTTTTTGTGTTGGAGATGTTTGTGAAGAAGTAAAGAATTTACTTCATACAACGAAAGAAGCACTTTATAAGGGTATTGAAGTTGCTCAAGCTGGTCGTCATGTTGGTGATATCGGTCATGTTATCCAAGATTGTTGCCAGGCCAAGGGTTATGGTATCGTTCGAGAGCTTACAGGACACGGTATCGGGAGAGAGATGCATGAGGATCCAGCAATTCCTAATTATGGGAAGCGTGGCAGTGGAATTTTATTGAAGACAGGTATGTGTATTGCTATAGAGCCCATGGTAACTATGGGTGGACGCGAAATAGGGATTCTACCTGATCGATGGAGTATAGCTACGCGTGATCGACAACCTGCATCACATTTTGAGCATACGGTTGCTATTCGTGCTGGGAAAGCGGATATTTTATCTTCGTTTGAAGAAATAGAACTTTTAGAAGGACAAAATTTTTAAGTACATATGGCAAAGCAAACTGCAATAGAGCAGGATGGAACTATTCTTGAGGCACTTTCAAATGCAATGTTCCGGGTTGAATTAGAAAATGGTGTCGACATCACAGCTCACATTTCTGGTAAGATGAGAATGCATTACATTAAAATTTTACCAGGCGATAAAGTGAAAGTTGAGATGAGTCCGTATGATTTAACCAAGGGTCGAATAGTTTTCAGATACAAATAAATAAATAGAGATATGAAGACAAGAGCATCATTAAAAAAGCGTACAGCTGACTGTAAGATCGTTCGTCGTAAAGGTCGTTTGTTCGTTATTAACAAGAAAAATCCTAAGTTCAAAATGCGTCAGGGCTAAGTTAAAAAAGTGTAAACAGGTGAGTAGTTTCATAAATAATACTTACCTTTGCATGCTTTTTAGCGTTAACTGACATTATTTTAATTAATTATTAAACAATGGCAATAAGAATTGTTGGAGTAGATTTGCCCCAGAATAAGCGTGGCGAAATCGCATTGACTTATATTTATGGTATAGGTCGAAGTAGTTCAGCAAAGATATTGGATAAGGCTGGTATTAGCCGCGACCTGAAGGTCAGCGAGTGGTCTGATGATCAAGCAGCCAAGATCCGTGAAATTATCGGTGCTGAATTCAAAGTTGAAGGTGATCTTCGTTCGGAGATCCAAATGAATATCAAGCGCCTCATGGATATAGGTTGCTATCGTGGTGTAAGACATCGTAATGGTCTTCCTGTTCGTGGTCAGAGTACCAAGAACAATGCTCGTACCCGTAAGGGAAAGAAGAAGACTGTTGCTAATAAGAAGAAGGCTACTAAGTAATTCTAAGGAGGAAATTAATTATGGCAAAGAAATCAGCAACATCTAAAAAAAGAAATGTAAGAGTTGACGCACTTGGACAGCTCCATGTACACAGCTCATTCAATAACATTATTGTATCTTTAGCTAATAACGAGGGTCAGGTTATCTCTTGGTCTTCAGCTGGTAAGATGGGATTCCGTGGATCAAAGAAGAATACTCCTTATGCTGCCCAAATGGCTGCAGAAGATTGTGCAAAGGTAGCTTTCGATCTCGGTCTTCGCAAGGTTAAGGCATATGTTAAGGGGCCTGGTAACGGTCGTGAAAGTGCTATTCGTGCGGTGAACGCTGCAGGCATTCAGGTAACAGAAATTGTTGACGTTACTCCATTGCCACACAACGGTTGTCGTCCTCCTAAGCGTCGTCGTGTATAATCACATCTTATAACTATTAAAAGAATTTATATTAATTATGGCAAGATACATAGGTCCAAAATCTCGAATCGCACGTCGCTTCGGTGAACCAATTTTCGGTGCAGATAAGGTATTAGCTAAGAGAAACTTCCCTCCAGGGCAGCATGGTAATAACCGTCGTCGCAAAGTATCTGAGTATGGTGCTCAGCTTGCAGAGAAGCAGAAGGCTAAATATACTTATGGTGTTTTGGAGCGTCAGTTCCGTAATCTGTTCGATAAGGCTGCTAAGGCAGATGGTATCACTGGTGAGGTCCTCCTTCAGAGTCTCGAGAGTCGTTTGGATAACGTAGTGTTCCGTCTTGGTATTGCACCAACTCGTGCTGCAGCTCGTCAGTTAGTAAGTCACAAGCATATTGTTGTTAATGGTAATGTTGTTAACATTGCTTCATATCAGGTAAAAGCTGGTGACGTTGTTGGCGTTCGTGAGAAAGCTAAGTCTTTGGAGGTTATTGAAGCTGCATTAGCAGGTTTCAATCACAGCAAATATCCATGGATTGAATGGGATGAGAACACTAAGTGTGGTAAATTCCTTCATCGTCCAGACCGTGCTGACATTCCAGAGAATATTAAGGAGCAATTAATCGTTGAGTTGTACTCTAAACAATAAAATCATTAAATTAATGGCGATATTAGCATTTCAAAAACCTGATAAAGTAGTGATGCTGGAGGCCAATGACCATTTCGGCAAGTTCGAATTTCGTCCTCTTGAGCCTGGCTTTGGTGTTACCATTGGTAACTCTTTGCGCCGCATTCTTCTTTCATCGCTGGAGGGTTTTGCTATCAACACTATCCGAATTGCTGGTGTTGAGCATGAATTTTCTTCAGTCCCAGGTGTGAAGGAGGATGTAACCAACATCATCTTGAATCTCAAGCAGGTGCGATTCAAGCAAGTAGTAGAAGAATTCGAGAATGAGAAAGTTAGTATCACCGTAGAGAATTCCACCGAATTCAAAGCAGGTGATATTGGTAAGTATCTGACTGGATTTGAAGTGTTAAACCCGGATTTGGTGATTTGTCATTTAGACTCCAAGGCTTCTATGCAGATTGATTTAACCATCAATAAGGGACGTGGTTATGTTCCTGCTGAGGAAAATCGTGAATTCTGCACTGATGTAAACGTACTCCCAATCGATTCCATCTACACCCCGATTCGTAACGTTAAATATGCTGTTGAACCATATCGTGTTGAGCAAAAAACCGATTATGACAAGCTAGTTGTTGAAGTTACGACTGATGGTTCCATTCATCCAAAAGATGCTTTGAAAGAAGCAGCTAAGATACTTATTTATCACTTCATGCTTTTCTCTGATGAAAAGATTACACTTGAGAATCCTGATCAGGATGGAAACCAGGAATTTGATGAAGAAGTATTGCATATGCGTCAACTTTTGAAGACTAAGTTGACAGACGCTAGTCTTAATCTAAGTGTTCGTGCACTTAACTGTCTCAAGGCAGCTGATGTTGAAACATTGGGTGACCTGGTTCAGTATAATAAGACTGATCTTTTGAAGTTCCGTAATTTTGGTAAGAAATCGCTTTCTGAGCTTGATGATTTGCTCGAGAGTCTGAATCTGTCGTTTGGAACCGACATTACAAAGTATAAATTGGATAAAGAATAGTTGACAAGTTGTCTAAACAACATCAATAAGTTGACGGGTTTATCCACAACAAGTAAAAAACAAAATGAGACATAATAAGAAATTCAACCATTTGGGTCGTACTGCTGACCACCGCGCTGCATTGCTTTCAAACTTGGCAGTTGCTTTGATTCAGCACAAAAGAATCACTACGACTCTTGCTAAGGCAAAGGCTCTTAAGAAATATGTAGAGCCGTTGATTACACGTTCTAAGAACGATACTACTAATTCACGTCGTGTGGTATTCCGTTATCTTCAGGACAAAGATGCAGTTACAGAACTTTTTAAAGAGATATCTGTTAAGGTTGCTGATCGTCCAGGTGGTTATACACGTGTGATTAAGCTTGGTACTCGCCAGGGCGATGCTGCTCAGATTGCATTCATCGAGTTGGTTGACTACAATGAGAATATGGCTAAGTCTCCAAAGGCTGAAGTTAAGAAGACTCGTCGTAGCCGTCGTTCTACAAAGAAGGCTGATGCACCTGCAGAGGCTGCAGAGAATGTTGTTGAAGAGGCAAAGGCTGAATAATTCGAATAGATTTTATCTCTATAATAAAAAACTCCCGGTACTTAATGTATCGGGAGTTTTTTTATTTGTGATAGTTAGCTTGTTTACTGTTTTAATATCCTTGACACATACCCATTATGTCGGAACCATTTATGTGCCCAGTTGGGTACCATAAAGATATAGCCAGAGATATCTTCGTGTGGGGCGCAGTCAAGTTGGTTGCCAATGATGTCTGCAGCTTCTTGTACAGATGTTCCGTATAAACGTGCTAATTCTTCGCGTATGAGCGTATATGTGATGTTACGGATAGAGGCTGCGTTGATGGGTTGATTTCCTAATAGAGCCAATAATTCTTCTTTAGAAGGGATTTTTACTTTTGGTCCTACTCGTAGTCCTTCAAAGCAGTATTCTCCATCTACTTTATACATTGTAAATCCATCTTTACGGTTGCGTTCATTACAGTCCTCTGCCATTTGACGTGCAATAGGGTGGGTGATACGTCGCAGTATCTCTGTGATAATCGGTTGATGGCGTAATTGTCCGTACGTATATCCTTCACTGTTGATTCCACCAGAACCCGATGGGATATCAGAGTCGGAGATTATGCATAACTCTTTTCTTTCCATTTATTCTTGTTTAAGTATTTTGATTAAATTTTAGTTCGAACTTTGTGTAGAAGTCTCTAATATAAATGAAGTCGAAGATGCTGAAGCTTGTATGGTCGTATAGATTGTGAAAGTGCTGATGAAGGTGTAGGTTGTAACTCCATTCTCTGTCTAATCCTTCATTCCAACAATCATCAGCATCTTGCATTCCCATGAGTTCCATTTCTGTCTTGTCATCTTCCTCTCCATGATATCCGTCGAAACTTATACAGCAGCCATATTTGCAATAGATGTCGTTATAACTTTCATCATTGAGAATCTCCCATATCATTTCTGATTCTTCTCCTTGAAAAGGATTATTTTTCGAGTATTGTCTATCTTTTCCTAAGAATATCTTACACTCGACACCTTCAAACTGCAAGCTACTTCCGCTATCTTCCAACATTTTCTTTGTGTTGTAATACAACTCTCTACTTTGTTGATAGTTTTTAATTACTACTTCTTTAAGTGTTTCGTTGAATTCCTTTAACAGCTGATAGTTTTCATCTGTTGGCTTGAATAGTTGGTTAAGGAATATTCGACGATTAAAGATGAGAGTTTCCATCTTCTCGTAACTACTTTCCAAATGAGGATTCTCATAGTAATGTATGATGTCGGAGTTGTATGTATTTGTTAGTTCCACTACATAATAATATTTCTTGACAAAACTATAATCTTATTTTTCTTTATCTATAACTCCTATGAAGTCAATATATTCGCCTTCAAGCTCCTTTATCTTTTTTGTTATTGCATCATTCCTTTTAGAGTTAATGATTATTTGATTTATTGATTGATTAACTTCATCATGTTTAGATTTGTAGTTATTTAAAACGCTTTGTAGATATTGGGTGAATTGATCTTTGATTTTATTTATTTCAGTTTGATAGCTTGTTATCATTTTATTTTTTGCTTCTCTAATTTGTTTCTCTATCTTCTTTTCTTGCTGATCATTACGTAGCTGGAGAAATATATCTAGTCCTCCTGTAATAATAGGTATTCCAAATTTATCGAATTTAGCTATGTTGCTAGCCCATCGAACAGCCTCCCATGGTTTGAAATTTTTTCCAAAGAATTTAGCTGTGCTATAAACAGTATTATGTAGAGCAGAACCAGAAGCATTACTTATTCCCCCAAAAACAGAATTAACATTTGGTGCTAAATTATTTATACTAATTGCACCATTTCTAAGCCATGCTATTGTTAAGTTTTGAGTTGTTAGATTTTGCCTTTCTGTCATCGTTATATTTGGTGCATTTAATTTCTCTTGTAAATGATCAGAATATGCAACTATAGCATCCTTATTACCAAAATCTTCTAAATCATTCATGAGAGATTTATACGTTTCTTCTATTTTTTGTTCTATGTCATTAGACGTTGTTGAAATTGTGTTTTCAAGTTTTTTGTTTAGTTCGTCTTGTTTCAGTTTCCAGTCTTCTTCTTTAATTCCTTCTCCAATTTCATTAGTTAGATTTATTACTTCTCGCATTGAGCTGGAATCGTATGAATATAGAATATTTTCAACTTCTTGTTTTAGTTCTCTTTGACTTTTTAATAATCTTTGTTCAAATTGACGATAAAATTCGGCTAAAGTAGTATCAATTGCTGATACAGCAATGTTTTTAGCGTAACTTTGCAATAGTCGGATAGGAGTATCAAATTGTTTTTTTATTACGCCTTTTCTGCTTACGAAAGAGTTAAGCATATCAATAAACTGCTCAAAATGGCTTACTTGAACAAATTCCTGATCGTTATCTTCTATTCCTTCAATATACTCATAGGCATCAATAAAAGCTATAGGGAAATCAGACAACTTATATCCTCTTTCAGTAAACATATTAGCAAGAGAGGTCGTGTAGTTTCTAACTAGATCATCATAGTTCCCTGATTCCATACCCATTTTATTTATGATAATAAACATTTTATCTGCAAAATGTTGATTATATGCTAAATCAATGAAGTTGTTGAAAACAATGTCATCAAAGAGTTGACTTGTTAAAACATAGAATATTAAATCACAGTTAGATAAAGCTTCTTTTGTACTTATATCATGTGCTTCTGTCTTTCCTGCTAATATTCCAGGTGTGTCCATTAGAATAATATTATTCCAATGATATTCTGATACTTTATCTGTAGCTACGTTTGCATCTATCTTTATGTCTTTACATCCTGTAAGTGCAGAAATGATGGTAGATTTACCCGCACTATATTGTCCAACGAATGCAATTTTTAATTGCTTTCTATCTGTGACAGTAGCAAGATCAGAATTTAACTGTTGAACTAAATCTTCACAATTTGTTTCTGTGAGTAGTTCTCTTGTTTTGTCTGTGAGTATATCAAGACGTTGATGATATACTGCATAATTCAATTTCTTATCCATTTGTTTTATTTAAAGATTATATTCATTTGTGTAGCTTTTTCAGCTTCTTTTTTCTCTCTATCACTACAGTTTGTCGTGTAGTGGTATGTTAGAGTCTGTTTTTCCCAATCTCGTTCAACAGGAAACATTTGCCTTATCTCTTTTTCTTGTAGTTGGGATAGTTTCTTGACTGCAAATGGTTCTTTATGTACATATTCCAAGATTCTTAGACTGATAAGAGCATTTATATTCTGCTCCTTTCCTATACATTTTTCTTGTATATCTTCCAAAATTCTTATTAGTTTTTCTACTTCATCTATATATGTTCCTAATAAGCTTTTTAAACTATTATTCATAAAACTTATAGAAGAATGTATTTTATCAAGAGTTTCTTTTTTATTAGTATTGATGTTTTTCTCAATGTTTTCGTATAGCTGTTCTCTGAGCTTTTTCTTGGCTTTTTTCTTTTTGTCCTCTTTGGATTCGAATAAGGATGTGAAAAATCCAACTATGCCTGAGACTATAAGTGTGCATGCCGCCAATATCCAGCCTCCAGGATGCCACAACTGTGAAATTATAACAGGAGCTATGGCTGTAATAATTGCGCCTGTTATTCCAGCTCCAAGTCTTGTGTCGTAGATAGAGTCTGTTTGGACAGATACTGTAGATGAAATTTTGTCTATAAATTTAATATCAGAACTTATTTCTTCTATTCTTTCTTTTATTTCTTCATTGAAGTTTTTCAGTTTTTTTGTTATTTGTTCGTTTAAATCAGATATTTTATTTCCCACATTAGAATCCTCTTCCCATGTCTTGCCTACATTCTTGTTTTCGTAATTTATATCTGCAAAGATGGCGGCATAATTATTTAGGTCATCTTGAGTTGACTTAAATAACTTAGCTATATTATTTGTCAGTTTGCTTGATTCCCTTTGAAAAAACTCTTTTAAACTGTCATTTTTCTTTTTGAGTGATTCTGTACTTTTCTTTAATTGAACAATATCACTATGAAGTTGTTGGTGAAAAAGATGTATTTGGTATGCTGTACCATCTATAACACTAAGACTTTTCTTTAAACTGCCCGACTCATATACTTCCTTTTTAACAGAACGTATAAACTCCATAATATTTGAGCCTTCGAGTAAACTTTTATAATTCTCAGGATTACTTTCCTTTTCTTGCATTGCTATTTGGGCTGCAAGTAGGTGGATTGGAATAACCTTAACTGCATCCATATTATATTTACCATCAAGTCTTTCTCGTATTCTATCGAGATGGCCTTGAATAGATTGTGGTCCATTACACTCACGCCATCTATGAGGATCTCTTAAAAATCTTTTAAGTCTGATACTTTCTGTAAGATTACTTTTTACATTTAAAATTATATATAATGGTTTGTTGCGTTCTTTAATTGTCTCAAAAAAATCAAACTCTGTTTCTTGAATAGCATCACTTGTCACAATATAACATATTAAGTCTGCTTCATCAATAATTGATTTTGCAATTTCTGTATCAACATCCCCACCTGGTGCTCCAATTCCAGGAGTGTCAACAATACGTAATTTGTCCCAATACCAACTACGGTTATAACGTGTTGTACGCAGCTTTCCTACACCAATATCATCATTTTTTTCTTGTGTGATGATTTTGTGAAATGTACTCTTACCAGCTTTTGTTCTGCCCATAAAAGCTATAGTAAAGTAACGGAAATTCCTTTTTTTCTTATCTAGTACTGCAAGGTTTTCTGCCAGAGAACTATTTATCATTGTGTTGAAATGATTTTTAGTACCCTGCACAACATCTATAATCTGTTGTACTTCTTTTCTTGAAGTTTGAGGACAGGCAAGTTTGTCTATTTCTTGTTTTCCAACAATCAAATCCTCATTGGTTTTCTTTATTATTTCTGTTACACTGTTAAGATCTATGATTGCTTCATCTGAAATTTTTTCAATCACAGTAGAAAAGCCTAGGCTCCCAAAAAGGTGGTCCATGTTTCTCTCACTTTCTTTGTTTAGAAAGTTGTTATAAACGGTCTTTTGTATCTTTCCGATTACTTTTTGATATAGCTTAAGTCTTGTTGATTCTATTTCTTGTTCATTGAGTATGGATTTTTGAGATAAAATATCTTTGTAATCTATTTGGAGGCTTTGCGCTATATGTTCTATTAGCTCTTGTTCTTGTGCAGAAATATAGTTATCACTAAATGCTATATCTGAGAGAATCTCTATAATTTCTTTTTTCTGTTCTTCAGTTAACTGCTCTCCTTTTAATTCAAGTAGAAGTTCCTCAATGCTTTTCTTGTTTTCATCATCAGAGAATATTTTTTGTTTCTCTATGGATAGCTCTTTTGTGTTGTCAACGTTAAGATAATTTTCTAGTACGCTGATTTCTTTTGTGTTAATTTCTCCGTCTGCAACGATTAAGTGACAGGCCAAAAGAAATACGCAGTTTTGATATTTTTCTGACATATTAGTTATTTTTGTTGTTATATTTCTTATATTCAAGGACAAGCCCATATATCTTCATCTGAAGATAATAGCCGAGCTGAGGAAGAAAAAATAGCAGTATTAGTAAGAGTCTTATAAGATTCAATATACATATTGTTTTATATGCTGTGTCTTGTATACCTATACATTTTAAACATGGAAATATCTGAGGAAGTAAATAAACAAATTGTAAGTATAAAAAATTAATTATAAATAAAAAGACAGGATTAATTGAAAAAGTATGAATAATTCCTTGAATACTATTTCTAAAGTCATCAAGATTTGTTGGTATTCTTAGCAATACAGCAATAATAATCAAAGAAGCAATTAGTAATATAATAGGCTTTAAAGCAAAGTAGGAATTCTCGTCAGAACACTCCTTAAATAGTATAGCTAGGAGGGCTGCTATAACAATTGGCCAGACATTTCGTAAGAAGGCTAATAAGGCTTCTAAGGAAGAAACGTTGTTTATGCAATACGATTTCCAGCCCTCATAGTAGGCTTCGTAATATGTTTTTACTTTTGTGTTTTTTTCTTTGTGTTCTGCTTCACTTATTAATTTATCCAAGTTTCTAAAAAGAAGACCGATAGACGCCTCGTTTAGTTTACTATACAAAGCACCTGCTATATAAGCTACAAAAAGCAGCCACCATTGGTCATTCAAGTTGCTGTCTACTGGTAAACATAGAAACATTAGTGCCAAACCTACAATGATATTGTTGAGTAGTTCGTATAGGCTGATAGATGTAGGCATATTCATGATTTATAATTTTTCTACATTTAAATACGCAGGGTTTAAAGCATTCATCTTCTTTAGGTCTACACCGAAGTGGTTGAAGAAGAGAGTGTTGATTTTGTCTCGTTCTTTGTCGTTTGAAAGAACGTTTGAGAAGAATGCAGCATACTGGATGCTCATACCTGATTCTATAACCATGCCATCACAGTGCTTTGACATCTTCACGGTAATTCTGAAAAGTGCCATGTTTTTTGTTTTTAGTTATAATTGTATTAGACGAAGTCAAAAGAAGAAAGGGGACACGGCCCGCTTTATCTTTATTTATCCGGTTCGGTTCTGGAAAACACCTTGGAGTCAAAATAAAGTAAAGACAGTCCATGCCCCCATATAGGATAGGGGCACAGAACCTGCCTAAACTCGATTAATGACGACTCCTTAGTTTAATTTTCCAGATTTAACCGGGTCGAATAACCTCGTTTGCAAGTTTTGTGCAATGAATGGCGAGTGGTTTGTAAAATGCCCACCAAACATGGCACAAATGTAGGGAATTTATTGGAAATGACAAAATAATAATGAAATAAAGTAAAGAAAATACAATAAAAAGTATATATAATAATACTACTCTAAAGAAAATAATTACGATATATTTGTTTGGTAAAATATGTTCAGTAGAAAGTTTGTTTACTATTTTAGCTAAAGGAAGCTATCACATTTTAGCCTATTGGCTATCAAATTTGCTTTCCTCTTTATCCATCCTTCCCCAGATTCTTTTATAAAGCTCATGGTTGTTGCCGAAGGGATAAAAGCCGAGAATATGCCAATTAGGAGGGTAAGTGTGACGGCTGTTGCAATTTGGACAGGGCATTGGAACAGACATAACAGTTGCTTCATGCTCAATATTTAATGTGTGGAAAGTGTTGTCTCAGTCATCGCATTTGAAATTCATTTAGTAGCCTAAACATAATTTTATAGGGTTTTCCCCATACGAAGTAGGGGAATGTCTTTGGCGATATGTGAAATTGTGCTTACTTTTGTAACTATAAAATAAAAGGAAGTATGAAGAATTTATTTGTTCTCCCTATTTTCACAGTCATCTTTTTGAGTAGTTGTGGAACTTATGCAGGCTCTGGAGCCATGACAGGTGGCTCATTAGGTAGTGTCTTGGGTAGTGCCATTGGAGGTATTGCTGGGGGAGGACGTGGCTCTAATATTGGTACTATTGTCGGAATGGCAGGTGGTGCTATGGTTGGTGCGACAATAGGTGCAAAAGCTGATAAGCATAATAAGAGCTCTATAGTGGATAATGTTTATGATTCTCAGGATAATAGTCACATTGATACTTGTGTTTCTATTCAGGATAGGGGTGTTGCCTCATCAGATACAGTAGAACACAATGTGTTTTTGGACAATAGAAGTACTCCTTATGTTGAAATCACGAATGCTTATCTTTCTGATAACAATCATGATGGTGTTTTATCCCGTAATGAGGAAGGTAAGCTCATTTTTGATATTACTAATTATGGCACTGTAGCCGTAAATAACATACAACCATCCGTAGTGATGATAGCAGATGAACAAGACATCCAGATTAGTCCCTCCATTAATGTTGTGACTATTGCTCCAGGAAAGACAATCCGCTATACAGCTACCATAAAAGCTGGTAAAAAGCTAACAAATGGCAGTACCACTTTTGCTTTGACAGTTCTTCAGGGTAAAAGGAGTATCTGTAAAGTTAATAAATTAGAGATAACGACAAGAAAATAAGTTGATAAATAAATTAATTAAGGCTATAATTGTACTAACTAATAATTAATCTTTGTTTGACACCAGTAGGGACAGATTTTTATATCTGTCCCTATTTTGTTTTGGTATCTTTCTTTAGAATTCTATTCTAGTAGTAGTTTAGTTGTTTTTTTGTCTATGATAAATAAAAGTATTTTTCAAGATCTCTTTAAATAAAAGGAGTAGGAGATTTCCATTGTCCTAAATTAATATTTTATTGGACTAATGAAAATCTCCTACTCCTTTTATTTTAATATTTTCTTTTTGACAGTTTTATTCGAAAAATCCTGTTACACCATCTTTAATGCGTTTAAAGAAATTGGTCCAGCTACTACTTGCACCATTTTTTCTGTTAGATGGTTGTGTTGTTTGTTTATTTTGTTGTGTAGTTGGCTTACTCTGTTGAGATTGTCGTGTCGCTTGATTCGTAGTCTTTGATGTCGATGTCTGTCGTGCAGATTGTGTAGTATTAACCCTACGTGTCTCAATATTTCCTCCTTTATCTGTTTGTTGTGCTGCTTGTCGGCGATTAAGATATGTATCTACCTTGCGTTCAATTTCCTTAGGCTTGTCTTCTTCAACCTTCTCCCATTCTGGAATGAACTCATAACATACTCCAGCAGTACCATATTCAACTTCTGGAACTTCTATACCTTTTGATTCTGTAGCATAAGGAATCTCAGTTTCTTTTGGTACAACTTCCACCTTTACATAAGCGACACCACTTGCTAATGTACCTAGCTCCCGTGCAGCTGCATATGATAAGTCAACTACTCGTCCGCGTACGAATGGTCCGCGGTCAGTTACTCTAACAATGACCGATCTACCGTTCCTTGGATTCGTTACCTTTAAACGTGTCCCAAATGGGAGTGTACGATGTGCACAAGTGAAACCATTACGGTCATACCGTTCGCCGTTACTCATCCGACGACCGTGTAGTCCGTTGCTGTAATAAGAAGCTTTACCCCCCGACTGTGCATGTACCGTCAGTGTAAAGAAACTGAATAGCAAAAAAAACGCTATCAGGAGAAGTCTGATTTTATACATAATAATCTATTTATAACCAGTCTTCCCCTGATGGGTTTATCCTCTCCCAGTTACAAGAAACTAGGAGAGGAGAGAATAACTGGTATTGTTTAAATGACGCCCTGGTCAAGCATAGCTTTCGCTACCTTCATGAAACCAGCAATATTAGCGCCCTTCACATAATCAACATATCCATCGTTCTGCTTGCCATACTTCACGCACTGCTCGTGTATAGAGCTCATGATGTAATGCAGCTTCTGGTCAACTTCCTCTGGACTCCATGAGAGACGGAGTGAGTTCTGTGACATTTCGAGACCTGATGTGGCAACACCACCGGCATTAACAGCCTTACCTGGTGCAAAGAGTTGTTTAGCTGCTGTGAACTTCTCTGCAGCTTCTGCTGTACAACCCATGTTTGAAACTTCAGCAACGCACAAAGGTTTGCATGCCAAAATCTTGTCTGCATCCTCACCGTTAAGCTCGTTCTGTGTAGCACATGGCAAGTAGATGTCTGCCTTCTGTCCCCATGGCTTCTGTCCTTTGAAGAACTTAGAACCTGGATATTTCTCTGCGTAAGGCTCACAAACGTCGTTACCGCTGTTGCGAAGTTCGAGCATGTACTCAATCTTCTCACCGCTAATACCATCAGGATCATAGATATATCCGTCAGGACCACTCAGTGTGATAACCTTAGCACCTAATTCTGTAGCTTTCTTTGCTGCACCCCATGCAACGTTTCCAAAGCCTGACAAAGCAACAGTTTTGCCTTTAATGTCAAGTCCGTGGGTCTCCATCATCTGGTGAACAAAGTAGAGTGCACCATAACCTGTAGCCTCAGGGCGGAGGATTGAACCACCCCATTCTCTGCCCTTACCTGTGAGCATACCTTGGAACTGGTGTGTTAGCTTACGATACTGGCCAAAGAGATAACCAATTTCTCTACCGCCAACACCAATATCACCTGCAGGAACATCCTCATCAGGGCCAATGTGACGATACAACTCGTTCATGAATGACTGGCAGAAACGCATGATTTCTGCATCACTCTTACCGCGTGGAGAGAAGTCAGAACCACCTTTACCACCACCCATAGGTAATGTGGTGAGTGCATTTTTGAATGTCTGCTCGAATCCGAGGAACTTCAGAATGCTGAGGTTTACTGATGCGTGGAAACGTAAACCACCCTTGTAAGGCCCAATAGCACCATTAAATTGTACACGGTAACCAATGTTTACCTGCACTTTACCCTTATCATCCACCCATGGTACACGGAATGTGATGATACGTTCTGGCTCAACGATACGCTCGATGATGCTTGCGTTTTCAAACTCTGGGTGCTGGTTGTAGACATCCTTTACAGATATCAACACTTCGCGCACTGCCTGTAAATACTCAGACTCACCTGGATGCTTCTGCTCCAGTGCTTGCATGATTTTTTCGACTTCCATAGTAAATTGACTTTTATTTGTTTATGTTAGTTAGTATCATTCGGTTAGAATGGTACGGCAAATGTATCCAAAAATTGTCAGACCTCCAAAAGAAAATTGCAAAATCTTCTAAAGAATAGTTTTATTATGAAAGTTCCCATGCTAACGAAAGGTAATCACGTGTATGCAAAATAATAAAAAAAATCTCATTTTAGCAACCAAAAGCTATGTTGACTTGTATTTATTTCGTATTTTTGTCCAAAATTAAGTTTCTGCCAATGAGTGATCAAATTCCTGCACAGTGGAGCAATTTCTACCTAAAAGATGTTAGCTTCGTTAATTTGATGATGCGTCGTATCTACAATGTTCTTATTGTGGCTAATCCTTATGATGCTTTCATTTTAGAGGATGATGGACGTGTTGAAGAGAAAATTTATAATGAGTACATGGAGCTAGGATTACGTTATCCGCCTACCTTTACTCAGGTTTCGACAACAGAAGAGGCAGCAAAGATACTTAATACGGTTGACATAGACCTTGTTATCTGTATGCCAGGTAATGCTGATAATGATGCTTTCGATGTAGCACGAGCAGTAAAAGCTGATTTCCCTGATATACATTGTGTTGTTTTGACGCCTTTCTCTCACGGTATTACGAAGCGTATCCAGCACGAAGATCTGAGTATCTTCGATTATGTTTTCTGCTGGTTGGGAAACACGAACCTTATTCTTTCCATTATTAAACTAATGGAGGATAAGATGAATATAGATAATGATATTGAGGAAGCAGGGGTACAGATGATACTTCTAGTGGAGGATTCCATTCGTTTTTATTCATCTATTCTACCTAATTTATATAGTTATATCCTCACTCAAAGTCAGAATTTTGCAACAGAAGCCCTAACTCGTCACGATGCTTCCCTGCGTCAACGTGGTCGTCCTAAGGTCGTTCTTGCCCGTACTTATGAGGAGGCATGGGCCATTTATCAGCGTTATAAGGACAACTGTTTGGGTGTAATTTCTGATGCACGCTTCCCTATAGATAATGTGAAGGATGATGCTTTAATTGCTGCAGGGCATCAAGTGAATGTCACTAAGGATGCTGAAGCTGGTCTGAAACTACTCCGTGCAATCCGTGCCACAGATGAATATGTCCCGCTTATCATGGAAAGTTCTGAGAGTGAGAACCGCGAGAAGGCTGAAGCAGAGGGTTTCCGCTTCGTGGATAAGAACTCAAAGAAGATGAATGTGGACCTCCGGCACCTGCTAGAAGAGCATATGGGGTTTGGTGACTTCATCTTTCGTAATCCTAAAACGCATGAAGAAGTCATGCGTGTACGTAATCTTAAGGACCTTCAAGATAATATCTTTAAGATTCCCCGCGACTCTATGCTCTATCACATCTCACGCAATCATGTCAGTCGTTGGCTATCTGCACGTGCCATTTTCCCTGTATCTTCTTTCTTGAAGGATATCACTTGGCATAAGTTACAGGATGTTGATGTGCACAGACAGATTATTTTTGATGCGATTGTAGCTTATCGTCGAATGCGTAATGAGGGTGTTGTTGCCGTTTTCGACCGCTATAAGTTCGACCGCTATGCACACTTTGCGCGTATTGGTGACGGTTCTTTGGGTGGAAAAGGACGTGGTTTGGCTTTCCTTGATAACGTTATCAAACGTCATCCAGACTTCAATGGCTTCACCAATGCCACTGTTCAAATTCCAAAGACAGTTGTTCTCTGCACGGATGTGTTTGATAGTTTCATGGATCAGAACAATCTTTATCAGATAGCATTAAGTGATGCCAGTGACGATGAGATACTCCATGCCTTTCTTCAGGCACAGTTACCTGATACTTTTATTGGTGATTTCTTTGCTTTCTTTGAGGCAACACACTCTCCAATAGCCATTCGTTCCAGTTCATTATTGGAAGATAGCCATTACCAACCATTTGCTGGAATATATTCTACTTATATGATTCCATATCTAGAAGATAAGTATGAAATGCTCAGAATGTTGGCTTGTGCTATTAAGGCTGTTTATGCTTCTGTTTATTATCATGACTCAAAGGCTTACATGACAGCAACAAGTAATGTCATAGATCAGGAGAAAATGGCAGTAATCCTGCAGCAAGTAGTAGGTAAAGAGTATGGAGATCATTTCTATCCAAATATCTCTGGTGTCTTACGATCACTGAATTATTATCCTATAGGGGAGGAACAAGCCGAAGAAGGAATTGTTTCTTTGGCATTGGGGTTAGGAAAATATATCGTAGATGGGGGACAGACACTACGTGTATCGCCCTTCCATCCACGTCAAGTCTTACAGATGAGTGAGATGGACATTGCTTTACGTGAGACACAAACCCAATTCTATGCACTTGACATGAAGCATGTGGGAGAGGATTTCAGGGTTGATGATGGCTTTAATATTCTAAAACTGAAAGTAAAGGATGCTGAGGCAGATAACAGTCTACACTTTATAGCCTCTACTTATCTTCCTAACGACCAGACAATCTATGATGGAATCTATGATGGTGGACGGAAGATTATCTCTTTCTGTGGTGTATTGCAGCAGGATGTATTCCCATTACCAGAATTGCTACAGATGGCTATGCGTTATGGTGCTGATGCCATGCGTCGCCCTGTAGAGATAGAGTTTGCTGTCAATTTGAATACCGATCGAACAGGGGAACTGTATCTTCTCCAGATTCGTCCGATAGTCGATTCAAAACAGATGTTGGATGAAGACCTGGAAAAGATTCCTGATAGCCAGTGTCTACTACGTAGTTATAACTCTTTAGGACATGGTATCTCGGATGATGTAACGGATGTTGTCTATGTGAAGACTGATGCTTCTTTTACGGCAATGAACAATCCTGCCATTGCGGATGAAATTGAACAAATCAATCGAAAGTTCCTTGCTGAAGATAAAAATTATGTTCTCATAGGACCTGGTCGATGGGGATCAAGTGATCCTTGGCTTGGTATTCCTGTTAAATGGCCGCATATTTCTGCTGCACGTATTATCGTGGAAGAAGGATTGGAACACTATCGTGTAGATCCCAGTCAAGGTACCCACTTCTTCCAGAACCTTACTTCTTTCGGTGTAGGCTACTTCACTATCAATCCATATAAAGAGGATGGTGTCTATCAGCGAAGTATCCTTGATGCTTTACCAGCAGTTGAAGAGACGAAGTGGGTACGCCATGTCCGTTTCCCTAAACCATTGAAGATAATGATGGATGGTAAGAAGCAAGAAGGGGTAGTGGTGTATCCTCAAGAGTAAAGGAGAGTGTGAAAGAGTGAAAGGGACCAATACGGCAGACATTATGTGTGTTATTGTTCACTTGTTTCTTCATCATATTCTGTTGTCATAGATACCTTATTATATAAGGTGTAGTGATAGGGAAGCATCTATTATCTTATTTCCTATTTATGTGCGGCAGCCTAGCACTACTGGTGTTGCAGCCCAGCACCAATGGAGTTGTTGGTAAGCACCAATGGTGCTGATGGCTTAGCACATCGCAGAATGTAGTTAATGTGAGTACAATCTATAGTTAAAAGGATAATTAATTACCAATGATCATCAAGCTCAGTTTGATCATTGGAAGATGTTTTGTAGGAAAATGAAACGTCGTTACAAGTGTCTGTCAAATAGCTTTCGTGTTCTTTTTATTCTTTCAATCTCTCCCTTTTTGTACAAGTTCCTCCTATTTTTATAGGGGATAATAGGTGCTTAAACAATTTCAAGGCTATAATGTTGGTAATCACGAACGATAGTGTATAGGAATTTTTCGTCTGTTGTTGTGACATTTGAGATAGAGAGGACGGAACGGACCTTAGCTGCGAGTGATGTGATTCGCCGTTCACGGTCCGTACTGTCGTCAACGTTAAGCGTACGCTGGATAACATCAACCTGATTTAATGATAAGTTTTCAGCTTGTGGATAGACTGGTTTGTAGTGGCGATCAAGATAAGAGAACTCATCAAGAGACACCTGAATCTTCCGGTAATCGTTCAGTCGGATAACCATTGTGCCTGCTGCGAGGTCACCCAATCGTTGCGAGTTTTTAGTCAAGAGGATGACAAGTGCACCAATGAAGGAGAATCCCATGTCTATGATTTGTAGTAACCAGCGCATAAAGAAGTCTCCAATACTGGGTGAAGTACCATCTTTCTTTACTACACGAATCTTCATTGCCATCTTTCCAAGGCTTTGTCCATGATTGAATAGTTCCATTAGGAATGAGTAAAAGATGGCAGGCAAATAGATACATAGAATGAAAAATACTTGCGAATTGAGCATGCTGACATTCATTTCTATTATCAGCAGAGAGACACCTATCAAGTAAACTCCGACGATAAAGATGTCTATCATCTGTGCAAGAATGCGTTCTCCTATGCTGGCAGGTGACTGACTAATTTGTACGTATTGTCCTGTGACGATATTGGCTTCAGGCATTTTCTTTCTAATAAAATGTTGATTCTGTTGCAAATGTAAGAAAAAAACTCTACTTTTGTTTCCAAATTATTAAATAATGTGTATTACCCTGTGCTGACCTATGAAGGAGATACTCTTCATAAGAAACAATATTGATAAGTGGAGGAGCGTAGAGGAGTTGATAGATAATGTCAACTTTGAGATGCCCGACCGTCTGGCAGAGGCTTATACAGACCTTACTGCAGACTTAGCTTTTGCACAAACACATTATCCTCATTCACGTATTACAATCTATCTAAACAACCTTTCTTCCTCTCTTCATAATGAACTCTATCGAAACAAACGAGAGAAGTGGAGTCGGGTCTTGACTTTTTGGACACAGGAAGTCCCTGATGTGATGTGGAAAGAACGTCGCTTGTTACTCATCTCTTTCCTTATTTTCATGGTAAGCGTTTTGATAGGTGTACTCTCAACATTAGGTGATGCTTCCTTTCCACGTCTTATCCTTGGTGATGGATATATGGATATGACCCTTGAGAATATAGCCAAAGGGAAGCCGATGGGTGTTTATGGGAGTGAAGAAGAGAGTGTGATGTTTCTTGGAATAACCTTGAATAACATCATGGTATCATTTAATATCTTTGTATCTGGCGTGTTGACAAGCTTCATGCCAGGCTATCAGCTATTCCAAAACGGGATTATGGTAGGGTGTTTTGATACCTTCTTTTACCAGCATGGACTTTTGGGTGAGAGCTTGTTGGCTACAATGTTACATGGTACATTAGAGCTATCTGCTATCGTAGTGGCAGGTGCTGCAGGCTTGGCAATGGGTAACGGTTGGTTGTTCCCAGGGACATACTCTCGTATTGTGAGCTTCCAGAGAGGAGCAAAGAGAGGTATGAAGATCGTTGTGGGTACTGTTCCTCTCTTTATTCTGGCTGGGTTTATTGAGAGCTTTATTACTCGTCACACAGAAATCAATGATTTCGTGCGGCTTACTGTTATCCTTTTGTCCCTTTGTTTCGTAATATTTTATTTTATATATTTACCTTATAAACGTAATCATTATAAGCATGCAAGTAGAAAAACCTAAGATTGAACTGTATCAGAACCGTAGTTTTGGTCAGAAATTAAGTGCCACTTTTGATTTCCTTCGTGAGAACTATAAGTTATGGTTGAAGGCGTGTTTCTATCTGATCCTCCCTTTGTGCCTTGTTCAGGCATTCTCTTTTGACATGATGTTTAGCACCCTGATGCCCTTTTATGCGGATGCTCTTGGAGGGATGGGTGGCTTTACTCCTTCAGAAGGTTTGCTTGTTCGCCTAGGACTTTCTTATTTTGGATACTTTGTATGTATCTCTGTCGGTTCGTTTCTGTTGTCGTCTATTTGTTATGCAATGATGAAATATTATCGAACGAGCCCTACTCGTTTGCATAATACCACGATGAAAGACTTGAAACCGCTCATCATTCAGAGTATGAAGCGTGCCTTCCTTCTTGGCTTATTGCTTGTTGGTGGTTGGTTTCTTATACTTATTCTTGTCGTAATCTTTTCTGCAATGACCAGTTTATATGCTTTATTTGTTATTCTGGTCTTAGCAACTGTTGTCTTTATTATACCTTTATCCATGGCTATGCCAGTATATATCTTTGAAGATGACGAGAGCGCTTGGGGAGCAGTACGTCGTTCAATATCCCTTGGTTTCCATTCTTTTTGGTCATTATTAGGCTTGATGATAGTTGTAGGCTTGCTTGCAAACGTTCTTCAGACAGTAACAACCCTGCCATGGTATATCAGCTTCCTTGTTCAGGTAGTGCTGACTTCATCTGACGCGGGACAGGAAACTTTCGCCAATTCTCCGATCTATAATTTTATAGGATACCTACTTTCAGTCTTCATGAACTTTGGAATGTATTTGACGATGTCTTTATCAACTATAGCTTTGGCCTATCATTATGGCAGTGTTGCAGAAGAAGTTGATGGCCTTTCTGTAGTAGATGACATAGAGAACTTCGAACAGTTAGCGGAAGAAGACAGTGATATAGACAATTTCGATAAGCTTTAAACGAGCATTATGCTACAGTCTTTAACGGATACTCTCACCTGCGATTCATCGTTACTTCACCAGTATCGCTCTGATGAAGCTTATGATTATGCACGGGAACTACATGCTCCAGACGTGAATCTGTGGGAATGGTTGATGCAAAAGATTGGTGAGTTGCTAAATGATATCTTTAGTATTAATGATAAAGGTGATATCCGTATTATTATATATATAGGTCTGTCGCTTGTCTTTATAGGTATTATAGCCTTTCTTATGTATCGTTTTCAGCCCAGACTGTTCAGTCGTTCAGGAAGATTAAAGGGGCAGAATACCGATGAAGATAATATATATGGTGTAGATTTTGAGAAGGAATACGCCAAAGCTATGGAGCAAAAGGACTATTATAAGGCTGTTCGTATAGTTTATTTACGTACCCTTCGTTGGTTATCAGATAACAAAAAAATCAGTTGGGAGCTTTATAAAACACCGACACAATATACTCGCGAATTCCTTTCTACCGACTTTCTGCATATGACCCATTGTTTTATGCGCATAAGATATGGTAATTATACAGCTACAGAAGGCTTGGTTGCGCAGATGGAAGCTTGGGAAGGTGAGATGAAGAAGGGAGGAACGGTATGAATAAGCGATTCTTATTCTTCATAGGACTCTTCCTTTTGTTGGTCTTTCTCTTGGAGTGGAGTGCACCAAGTAAATTCGTTTGGAAGCCAACCTTCAGTCATACTGACGAACAACCTTTTGGTTGCTCCGTGTTTGATACACTCTTGCAGAAATCAATACCTGCTGGATATCAGGTAACGAGGAAGACCTTTCCTCAATTGGAAAGGGAGGGATATGGCAAGAACCCCCATGCATTCCTAGTACAAACAGTTGATTTCTCTCCAACAGCTACCGACTTACGCGCCATAAAAGAACTGCTGAAAGGAGGAAGTAAGGTGCTGATAGCAACGTCTAGTATGGACTGTGACAGTCTGAGTAAGGGTACTTATGTAACGATTACTGGGTCGTCTGGCTTTTCTCCTCAGTGGGTTCAAGCATCAATTGAGAATCATGATATTCCTTTTGACACTTTAGAATGGTGTGACCAAGCGCCTTATCCTGCCGGAACCTATGCGGTTTATTCTGCTATAACTGGTCAAAACGTGAGTGTAAATGGTAAGATTCAATGTGATACGTTGGTCAAATGCTGGGTAGAAGATGAGGATGATGATAGTCTTGGAGGCTATTGGC
This sequence comes from Prevotella histicola, assembly GCF_055385135.1. Classification (NCBI taxonomy): domain Bacteria; kingdom Pseudomonadati; phylum Bacteroidota; class Bacteroidia; order Bacteroidales; family Prevotellaceae; genus Prevotella; species Prevotella histicola. Next base: position 1,996,050 of record NZ_AP043793.1, read on the forward strand.
AGTCTCGACTTGTCAGTATGAAGTATGGAAAGGGTGAGTTGTTCTTGTCCTGCGAACCGCTCTTACTTACGAATTATGGTATATTAGATTCACAAATCAACGGTTTGATATTCCGAATAATGTCACAGTTTCGTGGTCTTCCTGTGGTCCGTGTTGAAGGATATATGCCGAAATCAGAAGAACAAGCAAGTAGTCCGTTTCGCTTTTTCTTCCAACATAGAGCCCTGCGTTGGGCTGTTTATCTGGCATTATTGGGCTTACTTCTCTTCTGTGTATTCTATGCTCGTCGCCGGCAGCGTGTCATTCCTGTGGTGAAAGAGCCAGATAACAAGTCACTTGAATTCGTTCGTCTTATCGGAACACTCTATCATCAGAGGCATGTCAATAGAGATTTGTTGCAGAAGAAGTATGATTATTTCTGCGAAACCTTACGCCGTCAGCTGATGATAGATATAGGAGATCTGGCATCAAATGCAGATATTGTTCGTCAGATAGCACAACATACGGGATTAGAAACGGCAGAAGTTCAGACGATAATCGATCGTATCAATCGTTATCTTGGTACTCAAGATGAATTAACTGATGCTATGCTTCGGCAAGCAATTGATAATATGGATAAGATAATAAACAACCTCTAACCATTATGGATGAGATATTAAATAATAATATTGAGGAGAACTCACAGGAAAGAACCGACCTGGCAGAGTTCAGTGAGAAAGTTTCACAGATAAAAAGAGAGATAAGTAGAGTCGTAGTAGGGCAGCATGAGGCTATCGACTTGCTGCTTACGGCTATTCTTGCAGATGGTCATGTCCTGATAGAAGGGGTGCCTGGAGTTGCAAAGACGCTCCTTGCACGTCTGATGTCACGATTGATTGATGCACGTTTCAGCCGTATTCAGTTCACTCCCGACCTCATGCCGAGTGATGTTCTGGGTACTACCGTCTTCAATATGAAGTCCTCTGAGTTCGAATTCCATAAAGGTCCTGTCTTTTCCGACCTTGTGTTAGTGGATGAAATCAACCGTTCTCCGGCAAAGACACAGGCTGCTTTGTTCGAAGTTATGGAGGAGAGACAAGTGACAATTGATGGTTCAACGCACCGTATGGGAAGTATTTATACCATCATTGCTACACAGAATCCTGTGGAACAGGAGGGTACTTACCGTTTACCAGAGGCTCAACTCGACCGTTTTCTTTTTAAGATTCGTATGGGATATCCTTCCGTTGATGAAGAAGTAGATATCCTCAAGCGTCATCAGGACAATGTAAAACTGACGAAACTGGAGGAGATTAAGCCTGTTCTAAGCATTGATGAGCTGCTGAAGATGCGTGAGAAACTGCAGAGTGTATATGTTGAAGAGAGCCTTTTGCGCTATATTGCAACCATAATCCAGCAGACACGAACCTCAAAAGCTGTATATCTTGGAGCCAGTCCACGTGCTGCTGTTGCCATGCTTAATGCTTCAAAGGCATCAGCATTACTGAATGGACGCGACTTTGTGACGCCTGAAGACATCAAGTTTGTTACTCCAAGCATCTTACAACACCGCTTGATTCTTACTGCGGAGGCTGAAATGGAAGGTTATACTGCACTGAAGGTTGCGCAAAAGTTGATAGACAAGGTTGAAGTTCCTAAGTAGTAATTCTGTGAGTTAGAGGAGTTGAAGGGCTTAGAGCTATTAGAGTCAATAGCGGAATTGTCCCTATATAATGGTTAAAGCCAAGAGTGGGATTCCCTAAGATGTACCGAATAAATACATAAGTTTCGGCTTCTCTAACCGCTTTAACTATCTTCGTTTCTTTAACTTCCTTTACTTCTGTAACGTCATAAACTCCTTTAATTCCCTAAAAATGTATCTTACCCGAAGGTTTTATCTGCTATTCACATGCCTGACACTGCTTACAGGGTTGGGTTATGCCTATCCACTGTTGTTCGCTGTGGCAAGGATTCTTCTGGCAGTCTTTGTCGTTGTTATCGTTGTGGATGCTGCTTTGCTTTATCATCAACGGGGATTAAAGGCTGAAAGAAAGTGTGCAGATCGTTTCTCCAATGGTGATGAAAACCGTGTGAGAATACGTTTGGAAAGCAATTATCCTTTTAAAGTTTGGCTGACAATCATTGATGAAGCACCCGAAATCTTCCAACAAAGGGATATAAACTACAGGTCTTACCTCAAGGCAAAGGGGAGTAGGACCATCAGTTATGTGCTCGTTCCTGTGCAACGTGGGGTGTATTCGTTCGGTAAGATACGTTGTTTTGCTCGTACAGCAATAGGTCTTGTGGAGCGAAGATACACTTTGGGCGAGGCGAAGGATGTGAAGGTTTATCCGTCTTACATGATGTTGAACCGTTACGAGTTGCTTGCTATGAGCAATAACCTGACGGAGATGGGGATAAAACGGATAAGACGTGTGGGCAATAACACAGAGTTTGAGCAGATAAAGGAATATGTTAAGGGTGACGATTATCGCATGATAAACTGGAAGGCAAGTGCCCGACGCCATCAGTTGATGGTGAATGTTTATCGTGATGAGCGCTCCCAACAGATCTTTTCGGTTATTGATAAGGGGCGTGTCATGCAGCAATCCTTCCGTGGAATGACGCTTCTTGACTACAGTATCAATGCTGCTTTGGTGCTGTCTTACGTTGCTATGCACAGAGAAGACAAGGCGGGGCTTATTACTTTTGCTGATAATATGGATACGTTCATTGCTCCTTCCCGTCAGAGTGGGCAGATGGAACGGCTCTTGGAGGCGCTCTATTCACAGGAAACGAAGTTCTCTGAGACTGATTTCAGCAGTCTTTGTGCCAATGTTCATAAGCAGGTCAGCAAGCGAAGTCTGCTGATTGTCTATACGAATTTCTCTGGAATGACGGCGCTCAACAGGCAGCTTTCTTACTTGAGGTTGCTCAATCAGTGGCACAGAGTGCTGGTTGTTTTCTTCGAAGATACGGAGTTGTCAGACTATATCCACTCGCCGAAGACCTCAACCGAGGATTATTATCAGCACGTAATAGCTGAGAAGTTTGCCTATGAGAAGCGACTTATTGTTTCAACTCTTCGTCAGAATGGTATTCTGAGTTTGTTGACTACGCCTGAGAATCTTAGTGTTGACGTCATCAACAAGTATCTTGAGATGAAGCAACAGCAGATTATTACTTGATAAATCTCTGTTGTTTGTAAATCTTTTTCTCGTCCGTTTTCTTCTCTTGCAAGGATGTCCCAGTAAGGTATGCCTATGGGTTAGAGGGCGTTTAATGGATAGAAAAAAACAGGAAAACGCCCCTTTTGTAATTCGTTGATTATTAGTTTGTTATGAAATCAATAATCCTTTGCGAAAAAAAGTATATACTTTTCGGCTAAAAAGTATATACTTTTTGGGCAAAAAGTCTATACTTTTTTGTGAGAACGTATATACGTTTTTATGAAAACGGAGATTCTTTTTTGTCAGAACCTCTATACAATAAGAAAAAAAAGTATATCCTTCCTGTAGAAAAGTAATATATTTTCAAGTTCAAAGGGCTGCCTTTCGGCACTGTTGTGTATGCTCTTTCGCAGAACACCTGCAGCTGTGTTACCTTTGTTTATCCCGTTACTTTTTCGTAAATTTGCGCCTATGAATAAAGAATTGACCAAATTTTACGAGCAGAAAGCAAGTGAGTTGCGCATCTCAGTAAGCCACTTGCGCCAGAAAAGCAGGGGCTTTGTAGCGGCAGAAGTGGGTACGTTCCTCGTCGCAATAGGCTTCGTAGTGCTATATACCTTATCAAGTAATGCCGCATGGCTACTCTTGTTTGCAGCGTTATCAGTGGTTCTCTACCTTTATATACGCCATCTTGACGTTAAGAACGACCGTCTCATACGTGCGGATGAGGCGTTGTTGATGGTTTATGAGCAGGAACTGGATTATCAGAAAGGCGACTTCGGAAGCTTTGATGCTGGTGAAAGATACGTCAATCCGCAGCATGCTTACACGTACGACCTTGATGTTTTCGGTCGGGGATCACTGTTTCAGCGACTGAATCGTACCGTATCAACTGGCGGAAGCAACCAGTTGGCTGCCTGCTTATCAATGGAGTGGGGTAATGAAAAGGGAGAAAATTCAGTTGAAAGAATCATACAACGGCGCGAGAGCATCAAGGAATTAAGCAGGAATGAAGCTTTTCTTTCCCGTTTTAAGTCGTTCGGAACGAAAGAGAAAATCAACACAGAATCCGTCATCCGTGCCTTCGATTCATTGCAAACGCTGTCCGTTTCAAGCCTTTTCTCTGCCCGTTGGTTCCGTTTCCTGTGCTATGCTGACCTCTTAGGATTCTATCTTTCCATCGTTTTCTCCGCTCTCGACAAGGCACCCGGACTACTTCCCGTGTGGTGGGGAATGTTCAATTTCCTGTTAGCCATGCTCAGTTCGCATAAGTATATCAGCCGAATCAACGAACTCATAACCAAGGTTCATCATCAGGTGAGTGGCTATTTGCAGGTGATGAGGCTAATCAATCAAACCGATTTCGAGGCTTCGGAACTGCAGGAACTGAAGCAGAAACTGTCGGGAGGAGAGGAGTCTCTGGAAGAATTGGACCGTATTCTGCAGAAGATTGACAACCGAAGCAATGAGATTGGCGTCTTCCTTTTCAACAGTTTCTCACTGATTGACATCACAATCGTCCGTCTGTTTAGTCGCTGGCAAAGAAACTATCATCAGTTTACAGACCAATGGATAGCCACATTAAACCTCTTTGATGCACTGGTTTCGATGGGCAATTTCCGCCTGAATGAGCATCGGGCAGTCGACGCTGAAGTGTGTGATGAGGAAAAAGTAGTCTATGAAGCCGAAGGATTATACCATCCTTTCCTTGGAGAAAAAGCCGTTGCAAACGATTTTCAGATAGACAATCATGAGTATTACATCATAACCGGAGCCAATATGGCAGGTAAAAGTACCTTCCTTCGTTCCTTGGGAATCAATTATCTCTTGGCTATGAACGGTCTGCCAGTATTTGCTTTCCGCCTGAAAATATCTGTCTTCCATCTTTTTACCAGTATGCGTACGACGGATGATCTGACGCACGGAATATCCTATTTCAATGCAGAATTGCAACGGTTGAAGCAGCTCTTAGGCTCACTTCGTCAGGATGTTCCGAGTCTGATCATTCTAGATGAGATACTGAAAGGCACTAACTCTTTGGATAAACTCAATGGCTCTCGCCTCTTCTTGGAGCATATTTCAGGGCTGAACGTTACGGGCGTTATAGCCACACATGACTTGGAACTGTCGAAGATGGAGGACGAAAAGCCCCAACTCTTCCATAACTATTGCTTTGAAATAGAGTTGGGGACATCAATAACTTACTCTTATAAGATTACGAAAGGTGTAGCACGTAATCAGAATGCTACGTATCTGCTGAAGGAAATCTTATAGACTTTGTGGCTGATAGCACTATTCGGAGAGGATGAACTTATCCACAACATGGGCAATTCCATCCTCTTCATTGGATAAAGTGACGTAGTCAGCCTGGGCTTTTATGTCATCTGCTGCATTCGACATAGCCACTCCAAGGCCAGAAAAGTTTATCATGCTGAGGTCATTATATCCATCTCCGCATGCAATAACTTCCTCCTTTGTGATGCCAAGTGTGGTAATAAGACGGTCGAGAGAGCGTGCCTTGTCGATACCGAGTGGCACACATTCAAGGAAATAATCTGCTGAACGATACACATCCATTCTGCCTTCCAACTCTTTCTTTAGCTTAATTTCCAACTGATGCAAGGGATCTGGGTCACCGACAATCAGACATTTATTGACGGGATAGACCAACTGCTGGAGGAAATCGTCGTATTCTTCAACTGGCATTTTGTTGATGCGCGCCTCCTCTTGTACGTATTTATCATTCTTATCCGTGGCAGCTATACCTTCACCTTGGTATGTAAGGATCTGCATTCCTGCTTCCTTTGCAACATGATAGAGTAGGGGTACGAGCGTTTCGTCTAACTTTTGTTCGAAGATAGTCCTGCAATCCGAGCAGTCTATAATCTTCCCTCCATTGAAAGCAAGTATGAATCCACAGTTTTTCTTCAGTTCTAATTCCTCAGCCAAGGGCATGATTCCGTAGGTTGGTCGCCCCGATGCCAGTACAATCTTTACCCCTTTGGCTTGTGCCTTCATGAGAGCTTCCTTTGTTCGAGGGGTTATTTCCTTCTTATTATTTGTCAAAGTACCATCCAGGTCCAGCACAATCATCTTGTATTTCATACGTAGTTTACTTTTCTTATTCATTGTTTTCTGGCTGCAAAGGTACTATTTTTCAACTGATTTGAGCTTAATTCTGTCGATGTAAAGTTATTATTTCATAATTTAGTTGCTATAGAAAAATAAAATAATTACTTTTGCACCGATATAAAAGATTAACCCCTTCAAAGATTATTTGAAGATAAAAAACGAATAAATTAATTAACAAAAAGAAAATTATGAAGAAGTATTTAGCCGAGATGGTAGGTACTATGGTCCTCGTTCTTATGGGCTGTGGCGTTGCAGTATCCTTAGCTTGTGACCCAGTTAATGACCATGCCTCTGTGATTGGAACAGCTATGGCATTTGGTTTATCAGTAGTAGCAATGGCGTATGCAATAGGTGGTATTTCAGGATGTCACATCAATCCAGCCATAACATTGGGTGTTTTCCTCAGTGGAAGAATGAGCGCTAAGGATTGTACCATGTATATGTTGTTTCAGGTGATAGGTGGTTTGATTGGTGCAGCACTTCTATGTCTGCTCGTTTCAACTACAGGAACCGACTTCGCAGCAGCTGGTGCAGGTTTGGGAGCTAATGGTTTACAGAGTGGCGTAAGCGTTACTGGCGGGCTGATAGCAGAGATATTGTTCACTTGTGTGTTCGTACTTGTTGTTCTTGGTGCTACTTCCAAGACAAACGGAGCAACAAACAATTTCGCAGGATTGGCAATTGGTTTGTCACTGATCCTCGTACATTTGGTATGTATCCGTTATACAGGAACATCTGTAAACCCTGCTCGTTCAATAGGTCCAGCTATCTTTGCACAGTTTATTGGTGGTCCAGTCACAGCACTTAGTAACCTCTGGATCTTCATCGTTGGTCCTTTTGTTGGTGCTGCTTTAGCTTCTGTTATCTGGCGTGTTATAGAGCCAGAGGAGAAATAAGGGTCGTTTTCCTCCGATTGATAAGGTGCTGATAGCTCCTTGTCATATATAGATAAAGACTGTATTAAGAGTATTTATTTACTACTAATACAGTCTTTTCTGTTCCCTATTGATGATGTCTCTTATAGTCTCATACGCCATCTGGCGTTTGTGCTAGGCGTCAGCACGTCTGGTGCTTGTATGCAACACCACTCGTGCTGACGCCCCGCACCATCCGTGCTAAGCGCTAACACCAATATGATGTAGTATCTTTTAAAGTCGTAATATTCATCTGTTGAACCGTGTTCTCTTCTTTATTTACGTTTTTAACAAGGTCTTTGCTGCGTGAACTACTTATTAACACGAAAGCAATCTCTTTGGATTAAAGGTACAGCCTATGTTTTACAGGGGAATGTAATCTATGATTGTCAATCTTAATAAGAAGTTGTTTATTAGGTACTGGTTCTGTATGATTTTAACATTTAGGGCTCTATAAATAGGTTTCATGTTTTGGTAATCAGAAAATAAAACCGTACTTTTGCACGTGTAAATAGGCATTAAGTTATTCATTTTTAAACATAATAAATAATTATGGTAGTAGATTACAAGAAATTAGGTCTCGTGAACACACGTGAAATGTTCAAGAGAGCAATCAAAGGCGGTTATGCTATTCCTGCATTCAACTTTAATAACCTCGAGCAGTTGCAGGCTATTATCAAAGCTTCTTCTGAGTTGAGATCACCGGTTATCCTTCAGGTATCTAAGGGTGCACGTAAGTATGCAAACCAGACTTTGCTCCGTTACCTCGCTGAGGGTGCTGTTGAATATGCTAAGGAGTTAGGTTGCCATCATCCAGAGATTGTTCTTCACCTTGATCACGGTGACAGCTTTGAAACTTGTAAGAGCTGTGTAGACTTTGGTTTCTCTTCTGTAATGATCGATGGTTCTGCTCTTCCATATGAGGAGAATATCGCTTTGACAAAGAAGGTTGTAGAGTATGCACATCAGTATGACGTAACTGTTGAGGCTGAGCTTGGTGTTCTCGCAGGTGTTGAGGATGACGTTGTAGCTGAGGTTTCTCACTATACAAAGCCTGAAGAGGTTGTTGATTTCGCAACACGTACAGGTTGTGACTCATTGGCTATCTCTATTGGTACTTCTCACGGTGCTTACAAGTTCACTCCAGAGCAGTGTACACGTGACCCGAAGACTGGTCGTTTGATCCCTCCTCCATTGGCTTTCGACGTTCTCGCAGCTATCGAGAAGCAGCTTCCTGGCTTCCCAATCGTTCTCCATGGTTCTTCTTCAGTTCCTCAGGAGTATGTTGATATCATCAATGAGCACGGTGGTAAGTTGCCAAACGCTGTTGGTATTCCTGAGGATCAGCTCCGTCAGGCTGCTAAGAGTGCTGTATGTAAGATCAATATTGACTCTGACTCTCGTCTTGCATTCACTGCAGGTGTTCGTCAGACATTCGATGAGCATCCAGAATACTTCGACCCACGTCAGTACTGTGGTAAGGCTCGTGAGTACATGGAGGATCTTTACAAGCACAAGATCATTGATGTACTTGGCTCAGAGAATAAGCTTGTTAACTGTGACTAATCAGCAGTTGATATCAGCTTAGCTGAATAAAAACAATATAGGCGGTAATATCCTTGATGGATGTTACCGCCTTTCTTATTTATAGTTCAATAGTTTTTGGCATGAAAAAAGCATCCTTACTTTTATGTACAAAGTAAGGATGCTTTTGTTTTATACGATCTTTAATCGTCTAAATGCTTGAAGGCCTGTGGAAGATAGTCTATGATGTCACTTGCAATTAAGCTTTCTTTTCCTAAGTCTTTTGCTGCTAAATCCCCAGCTAAGCCATGTAAATACATTCCAACAGTACATGCATGTTTCTGGTTATAGCCACGTGCCAGTAAGGCTGTGATGATACCTGTCAGTACATCTCCACTACCAGCAGTAGCCATTCCGCTGTTACCTGTTGAGTTGAATATAACATTTCCGTTAGGTAAACAGAGTGCACTGTTGTGTCCTTTTAATATAATGTAAGCTTGAATAGACTGTGCTAACTCACTTGCACGTTGTAAACGTTCGAAGTCTGCATTGGCTGGTGACCCTGTCAGACGGTCCAATTCTTTGGCATGTGGCGTCATGATGATCCCCTTTGGTAGTTGTTGCATCCATGCGCGGTGGCTGGATAGGATATTCAAGGCATCAGCATCAGCAACAATAGGACATTGTGCTCTTCGTATTTGAGCAATCATTGCAATCGCTGTAGGCTCTTGCCTTCCAAGCCCAGGTCCTATTCCAAGTGCATCAAAGTCGTCAGTATCAACGGCTTCAGTGAATGCCGTCTCCTCATGATCCATCTGCATGATGGCCTCTGGTACGGAGATCTGCATGATATCATAGTTCTTTTTTGGCGTATGTACCGTAACTTTTCCCACACCACAACGAAGACAAGCACGAGTAGCAAGTATAGCAGCCCCCGACATTCCATAGCTTCCTGCAACGATCAGTGCGTTTCCCATATCACCTTTATGGGCAAAATCATCACGATGTAGCAGGCAGGCACGCACATCATTCTCCTCAATGACAGAGTATTGTGCTTCCGTATTCTGAATATAGTCTTGACTGAGACGAATGTCTAAAACCTTGACTTTTCCAATGAACTGCTGTGCATCTCCAAGGAAGAAGGACAGTTTCTTCTGATGAAGGGTCAGTGTTAGTGTGGCTTGGATAATGTTTGCCCGTACATTATACGTGTTGTCTTCTGCCATTAGTCCCGATGGAACATCGATACTAACAACTTTTGCAGGACTTTGGTTGATATATTTCACCAAAGAAGCAAAACCTCCGGCAAGAGGTTTGTTGAGTCCAGAACCGAATAAGCCATCAACGACAAGTGTGTCTGCATTCAGTTCAGGTGGATCGAACTTAGCAGTAATCTCCGTGAAGTTCTTTGATAGCTTGCTATCAAGGATACGTTGTCGATTCGTTATGCAGTCTTCAGACAAGTGATTGGTGATGTTGAAGAGATAAACTTTCACCTTGTAGCCCTCAATCATGAGCAGTCGGGCAACAGCAAGAGCATCACCACCATTGTTTCCGGGACCCGCAAAGACAATTACAGGCGTATGAGTAGACCATTCTTCAGTAATTGCGTGGGTAATAGCTTTAGCAGCACGCTCCATAAGGTCAATCGATTTGATGGGTTCGTGCTCTATTGTGTATCTGTCCAGTTCGTGTATCTGGGTACTTGTAAATATCTTCATATCGTGGGCAAATTTACAAAATAAATGCTAATCGTATGGGAATGTTTGTTATAATTTTCGTAATTTTGCAGAAAATAAGCTATGCTTGATGAATTAGGGGTGAATTGTTTTTGCCCCTCGTTTGTTTTAGTTTTTGTGCGAAACAAATATATATTAGACATGAGTCGAGTAACAATTAAGGATAAAACGTTTGAGACTTCTATTCCTGAAGCCGAGATTCTAAAGAAAGTAAAGCTGGTTGCTGATCGTATTAATAAGGATTTTGAGGGAAAGACACCACTCTTTCTCGCGGTTCTAAATGGCTCGTTCATGTATGCAGCCGACTTGATGAAGCACATTAATATCCCCTGTGAGATATCTTTTGTGAAGTTAGCTTCCTATCAAGGTACTACCTCTACAGGCACCATTAAGGAGGTTATAGGACTGAATGAGGATATTCGTGGACGTGAAGTCATCATTGTTGAAGATATTGTTGACACTGGTGCAACGATGAAACGTATGCTTGAAACACTTGGGACACGTGAGCCTGCCGGGTTACATATCTGTACTTTACTGCTGAAACCAGGCAAACTTACTGTACCATTGGATATAGAGTATGCTGCAATTGAGATTCCTAATGATTTCATTGTAGGCTACGGACTTGACTATGACCAGGAAGGTCGCAATTTAAGAGATATTTATACTTTAGTAAAAGAATAATGAAGAATATTGTAATTTTTGGTGCGCCAGGTGCTGGTAAAGGTACTCAGAGCGACAAGATGATTGAAAAGTATGGCTTCGGTCATATCTCTACAGGTGATGTTCTCCGTAATGAGATTAAGAATGGTACGGAGCTTGGAAAGACTGCTAAGGGATACATTGATAATGGTCAGCTGATTCCTGATGAGCTGATGGTTGACATTCTTGCAAGTGTATATGATAGTTTCGGCAAGGATCATAAAGGTGTTATCTTCGATGGATTCCCACGTACGATCCCACAAGCAGAGGCTTTGAAGAAGATGTTGGCTGAACGTGGACACAATGTAGCTGCCATGATTGAACTTTTCGTACCAGAAGATGAATTGATGAAGCGTTTAGTTCTTCGTGGACAGCAGAGTGGTCGCTCTGACGATAATGAAGAAACAATCAAGAAACGTCTCAATGTCTACCATACACAGACCTCTCCATTGATTGAATGGTACGAGGGTGAGGGTATTCATCATCATGTAGAAGGTCTCGGAACAGTTGAAGAAATCTTCGCACGCATCAAGAATGTATTAGAACAACTATAATAAATAAGGCCTCCCCAAGCACTCCCAAAGGAAGAGATGTTGAAGTTACTACTTGAGGTAATCAGACATTCACTCCCTTGGAAGGGCTTGGGGAGGCTTCTTTTACAATATATATAATGGAAAGTAACTTCGTAGACTATGTGAAGATTTACTGTCGTTCTGGTAAGGGTGGTAGAGGTTCTATGCACCTGCGTCATGTGAAGTATAATCCCAATGGCGGCCCTGATGGTGGTGATGGTGGTAAGGGCGGAAGTATTTATCTGCGTGGTAACCACAACTATTGGACACTGCTTCACTTAAAATATCAGCGTCATGTCTATGCAGAACATGGAGGCAACGGAGGGCGAGATAAGTGTCATGGTACGGATGGCAAGGATGTTTATATTGATGTTCCATGTGGTACTGTAGTCTATGATGCCGAGACTGGTAAATATGTCTGCGATGTTATGCATGATGGACAGACGGTTTTACTATTGAAAGGTGGCCGAGGTGGATTGGGAAACTTCCAGTTTAGAACATCAACAAACCAAGCTCCACGTTACGCCCAACCAGGTGAGCCCATGCAGGAGATGACCATCATACTTGAGCTGAAGCTCTTAGCTGATGTCGGTCTTGTGGGGTTCCCGAATGCTGGCAAGTCTACTTTATTATCTTCTCTTTCAAGTGCAAAGCCTAAGATAGCCAACTATCCTTTCACAACAATGGAACCATCGCTGGGTATTGTCAGCTATCGTGACAACCAGAGTTTCGTTATGGCTGATATCCCAGGTATCATCGAGGGAGCAAGTGAAGGTAAAGGTCTCGGTCTGAGATTCCTTCGTCATATTGAACGTAACTCTCTTTTGCTGTTCATGGTACCAGGTGATACGGACGATATCAAGAAGGAATATGAGATTCTACTCAATGAATTGAAGCAGTTCAACCCTGAAATGCTTGATAAACATCGTGTCTTAGCTGTTACAAAGTGTGACTTACTGGACGAGGAACTTATCGAAATGTTGCAAGAGACATTGCCCAATGACCTTCCTGTAGTGTTCATTTCTGCAGTGACTGGTCAAGGACTTGATGACTTAAAGGATATCCTTTGGAAGGAACTAAACTCTGAAAGCAATAAGTTGCAAGAGATAACTTCTGAGGACACACTCGTTCATCGAGATAAAGATATGAGTCGTTTTGCTGCAGAATTGGCTGCGGAGGATGCTGATATTGATGATGTTGAAGAAGTAGGTATTGATGAACTGGATGAGGTGGAAGACCTTGATGACTTTGAATATACCGATGATTAAGCCTGTACTACATTATTACGATATTTCCAATGAGGTTGTAGCTTTCAGTACAACTCGGCATGGTGGCGTGAGCAAAGGGAAGCTTGCAACACTGAATATCAACCCTTATCGTGGTGATGATCCTACTGCTGTTACTGCAAATCTGCAAGCTGTTGCAACCGAGATAGGTGTTGCTGCGGATAAAATAGTACGTCTGCATCAGACACATGAGACGCATTGCTTGGCAGTAACAGACGATTTTTTCCAATTATCAAACGCTGAACAAACAGAAGAGGAAGAGGGAAAAGACGCCGTTATTACTGATTGTCGTAATGTTTGTATTGGTGTTCACACTGCCGATTGTGTCCCTGTTCTCTTCTACGATCCCACTCATCACGCCATAGGAGCAGCCCATGCCGGATGGAGAGGGACGGTGCAACGTATCGTTCAACATACTTTGAGGCACATGACAGAACTTTATGGTACGAAGCCTTCAGACCTTAAAGTTGTTATAGGACCATGTATTTCAGAGAAAAACTTTGAGGTAGGGCAGGAGGTTTATGATACTTTTGCTGCAGAAAGCTTCCCTATGGAGCGCATAGCACGTATGTATGAGAAATGGCATATAGACCTTCCGCTCTGCAATCAACTTCAATTAGAAGAAGTTGGTGTACCCTCTTCTAATATTCTTCAGGTAGGAATTTGCACCTATGATAATGCTTCCGACTTCTTTTCAGCGCGTATTCTTAAAGAAGGTTTTGGCACTATTTACACAGGTATAGCCTTGAAATAATTTATTGGTATCTTATATTTGATAAAGCTACTTTGTAGAGTAAAGAAAGATTATTATGTTCCTAATATTTGTAAGAGTAAACTAAAAAGGAATAATAATAACCTTTCTTATTTTTATAACTTTTTTCTTCTCACAACAATTATTACTATTGCTAAGGCAGCAGTGAGAGCGCCTTTTATAGCTTTCTCTATCTGTGCTGGACGAAGTTTCTTTTTATTTTCCATTATTCATTATTTTATTTATTGTTGCAGAATCAACTTTTATTTCAAGGTTCAAAGCTGTATTATATGCAGGAATTAGTGCTTTTTGTATATGATCATTATATTCATAGATGTTATTTTGAATATCTAAGTACTCTTTTATATTTCCTCCTGTTAAAAACTTAGCTTTTTCGTCTAACTCTTTATTCAAGACTCTAGTGCAAAAGGACTCAATTGCTTCGTGGTTTCTTGATATAACATTTTCATTTGCACCACGATCTAAAAGGATGATATCTGAAAGTTTAATCATATTATAGTATTTGTATAAGCCGTATACAAGTGTATGATACATCCTTTCTTTCTTATCTACTACATAGTTAAACAGGTTAAGCCACTGAAGACCGATATCTGCATAGCTTGTTGGTGCTTTATCAAGATATTTGGCTATAGTGTCCAGTTCAAAATGTACTTGATGTAAACCTTGGCTAATAGTTTTGTATACTTCAAAAGAAGCATTTCTTTTTTCTTGTTCGTTTAAGAAAGTTGGATAAGCTATGACATAAGCTCTAAAGGCACCAATAATATTCCCAACACGGTCTGTAGCTTGCCCTTCACGGATTATATCAACCTTTTGATCGATTTCTTCTAGTTGAGTAGATATTTTTTGTAGCATAGCATACATTGCGTAGTTGCTCATTACCTGAGACAAAGCAGAATTATCAATCCCTTTCTTTACAACTCCTTGTCCTACGAATAATCCATTTTCTTCGCGAGCTGTTGGAGTAAATCCAGAGCCATCTTTTCTTATGTCAAGAGTATATTTCCCTGTTCTCAATCCTGCTTCTACTTCTTCGGTAAATTTAAGAATATATTCGTTTTGATTTAATTTCTCATATATACTAGCCAAGTGTATAGTATCAAAGAACATTTTGATAATACTCTCCGTCTTATCACTCATTATAGGTCTGATTAAAGATGGTAAAGAAAAATCAGAATATACATCCTCATTGTTCTCTTTTGGCTGTAAATCTTTTATATTAATAATGATGTCGTTTGCCATTTAGTTGTGAGATTATATGGTTTATAATAGTTATTGTTTATAGATATAACTTATTCCTCATCCAGCGTTCCAGAGTAGCTTTTATAGTATGTAAAGTATATATAGGGATTAAGAGAAAACTACATATGCAAAGATACAAAGAATATTAAATAGAACAAAATATTTTTAATAAAAATATATGAAAGTGTTCTTATTTTGTAATGAAGATGTTTATTAAGCAGATAATTTACTTTATAAAGTTGTATTTACATTCTTTTAAGTAGTTTATTTATGATCATCATAGAATCATTTTCACGTAAATAAATATTTCCTTTCATAAAAATAATTCGATAGAGGCTGTGGTTTCAATAATGTTTGTATTAATAGATTTATCAAATAGGATTACTTTCCCTCTGCTGTTAACTCTTTCTTCAAAATGTTTAACTTTTCGTTATTATTAACTAAGTATATTTGATCAATAACAGACGCCCTCATTCCTCCATCTCTCTTTGATAGAAACTGGATGAATGAGGGCGTCTGTTGTTTTATTTATTTGTGTCGGTTGGCACGTTGCTGGCGGTATTTTGCCTTCTGTTTAGCACTGCCAGAACCGTGAGCACCAGTAATATACTTCTTCTTCTTGGCTTTGGTCTTCACTTTTCCATCATCACTTTTGGGCTTTGATGCACCTCGGAAGACCATTCCGCTTTCGATAATATCATCTATTTCACTCATACAAAATCAGTTTAATGATGGAATAAACGTACTCCAGTGAAAGCCATTGCGATGCCATACTTATCGCAAGTATCAATGACATGGTCATCACGAATACTGCCACCAGCCTGCGCAATATATTCAACTCCACTCTTATGTGCCCGTTCAATGTTATCTCCGAATGGGAAGAAAGCGTCCGAACCGAGTGCTACTCCCGTATTCTTGGCAATCCACTCCTTGCGTTCCTCACGTGTGAGAGGCTCCGGACATTCGGTGAAGAACTGCTGCCATACGCCATCTTGTAGCACATCTTCATATTCATCAGAGATGTAGATGTTGATAGTGTTATCTCTATCAGCACGGCGAATATCCTTCTTGAATGGGAGGTTCATCACCTTAGGACACTGGCGTAACCACCATTCATCAGCCTTGTTACCAGCTAGACGAGTACAATGGATACGGCTTTGTTGACCAGCTCCGATACCAATTGCTTGTCCATCCTTCACATAGCAGACTGAATTACTTTGTGTATACTTCAATGTTATGAGTGCGATGATGAGGTCACGCTTGGCTTCTGCCGTGAAAGTCTTGTTCTTTGTAGGGATATTCTCGAAGAGTTTTGGGTCGTCAAGTTTCACTTCATTGCGTCCTTGTTCAAATGTTATACCGAACACTTGCTTATGTTCGATAGGAGCAGGGACGTAATTCGGATCTATTTTGATAACGTTATATCCCCCTTTGCGCTTTGCTTTGAGAATCTCCAAAGCCTCTGGCGTATAGTCTGGAGCAATGACTCCGTCACTCACTTCACGCTTGATGAGCAATGCTGTTTCCTTGTCGCAGGTGTCACTGAGGGCGCAGAAATCACCATAAGAACACATGCGGTCGGCTCCACGTGCACGTGCATAAGCATTTGCAAGTGGTGTAAGTTCGAAGTCAACATCATCAACGAAGTAGATCTTCTTCAGTGTATCACTCAAAGGTAAGCCTACAGCTGCACCTGCCGGACTGACATGTTTGAACGAAGCTGCTGCTGGAAGACCTGTTGCAGCCTTCAGTTCTTTAACGAGCTGCCAGCTATTTAGCGCATCAAGGAAGTTTATGTAGCCTGGGCGACCACTGAGAACTGTGATTGGGAGTTCGCCTTCTTCCATATAAATACGTGAAGGCTTCTGGTTCGGATTGCATCCGTACTTAAGAGCTAATTCTTTCATATAACTTATGTGGTATATGTAAATTGGTGGTACAAAGGTAACGAAAAATAATTGAATAGCTCTTTTTCCTTAGCCGTTATTCAATAAAATTCACAGCTTTGCTTTGTTCCTTTTATAGAAAAGTAGTACTTTTACAGTCGTAAATAACAGTATTAACATATAAGGAATAGAGGTGTTAGCATTGCTTCTGATGACTTCTTTAACGTCTCTAACTCCTTTTAAATCTTAAAGACATGCACGCATTACACACAGACAAGGCTCCAGCAGCAGTTGGACCTTACAGTCAGGCTATCGAAGCCAATGGTTTTATCTTTGCATCTGGTCAGCTTCCTATTGACCCGTCTACCAATGCTTTTGCTGAAGGTGGGGTAAAAGAGCAGACACGTCAATCACTTACAAACGCACGTAACGTGCTGGCTGCAGCAGGTGTAGACCTTTCTCATGTTGTGAAGACAACAGTGTTCCTCTCTGATATGGATAACTTTGCAGCTATGAATGAAGTATATGCTGAGTTCTTTAAAGAGCCATATCCAGCTCGTTCTGCCATAGCTGTGAAGGCTTTACCTAAGGGAGCTCTCGTTGAAGTAGAGTGTATTGCTGTGAAATAATTACCTTTGCAGAAAAAACTTTCAGCCTCTCAATAGCCTATTTAGGCGTAAGGAGAGACTCTTCAAACATCAATAATAGCCTCTCTTCATCATAAGAGAGGCTTTATTATTTATCTTTTAATCGGGTTCTATGTTGTCTTTCAGTTGTTTTTGAATACTCTTTAGTGGGCTTATTGTTTTAAGGTCACCAAAGAATGATGGTAATAAAGGATCCTTTTTCCTCTATTCACAACACAAAAAACTCCTTGAATATTACGTATTTATCTAATCTTTTATTACTTTTGTAGCATGTTAGTAATGCTTTCAATGAGAGATGAAAAAGAAGTTTAGAGCCATTATTGAGGAACTAGGGCATAAGACTCAAGTGCGTAAAGAACTAGTTTCTGATTTGGAAAAACTATCAAGTAGGCTTGCGGTTTACCACATCAATTTGGGAACTACATCACTGAAAAGACTGATAGGTTATTTTAAAGGCAAAGAGAAACCTTCCAAAAAGACGTTGGATAGGCTGGCTCTCTTCGCTGGATTCCAAAGCTGGAAAGACCTAAGTAAGGCTTTGCATGGTGACAATGATGCTAAGTTGAACTATGAAGATTAAAAAAAGTCCGACACCTTTATTGGTATCGGACTTTTTATTTTCTTGCATTTCCAAGGGATTACTGTTCTGTAGAGATAGTTCTCTTCTCCTTGATACGTGCAGCTTTACCTGTAAGATTACGCAGATAATAGAGTTTAGCACGACGAACTTTACCACGCTTGTTCACCTCGATAGAATCGATATTTGGTGACTCAATTGGGAAAATACGCTCAACACCAACGGTGCCTGACATCTTACGAACAGTGAAACGCTTCTTCTCACCATGACCAGAAATCTTGATAACTACGCCACGGTAGAGCTGAATACGCTGTTTGTTACCCTCGACGATTTTGTAAGCGACAGTAACAGTGTCACCAGATTTGAACTCTGGGAACTGCTTGCCGGTTGCAAATGCTTCCTCAGCAACTTTAATTAAATCCATTTTTTTATTAATTAAATATTGTTTGTCGTTCCAACGTAACATAATCCATGACTCTTCCACGATCAGCGGTTACGCCGAAAAGCGGTGCAAAGTTACGGCTTTTTTCCGAATGAACAAAGGATTAATGGGTTATTTCTTGTTTGCTGTCAGGATCTTAGCAATCTCTTTCTTGGCTTTTGTCATTTGTTTTTGGAATCCTTCTGATGAGTGGACGGCAGCATAACCAACGCTGGCACAGAGCCTACCTGCATCAACATCACTCTGATAATGATAGCCACAGATGACGCGACTCTGTCCATATTCATATGCATGTTTCATGATTTCATTGCCACGTGATGGGTTCAACTCTGTCAATGTCAGTCCAAAGATCCATCCACGGCAGGTGTGACCAGATGGGTAAGAGCCGTTGTTGATGAGTTCTGCTTCGAACTGTGGCTGCAATGTGTGCTCATGAAATTGTGCAAAAGGACGCTTACGCATGTATTTTGCCTTGGCACGGTCAACGGCGTGATTGCCATCAATACCTATCATGCACATCAGTTTATAAGTCTCTGGAGTCTTCTCTGGGGTGATAAGCATGCCGAAGGATGGTGCGAAACCAACCAATACGGAGTCTACATCAAAGTTTGCATCGAACTTTGCCTGTGCTGCACGTTCCTTGTTCTCTCTCATCTTGCGCCCCCACCAATACTGGCGGAAGTCATAATCAAACTGATAAGATGCTGTGTCGGGTGGGGCAGGGAGGTAATTTCCGGCATCAGGCATGTCGGCTTCAGGGATGAATGACTGTTTTTTGTAATCCTGAGCATTAACGGTTATGCTTACGAATAGCATAACGATACTAACGAATAAACTTTTTTTCATTTTGATAAATAGTTTTATTACGATTTAAAATGTATTGTTATTTGTCTGAATTTCACTTAATACACTTGTTTTGTTGCCCTGCCTACTGTGGGGTTATCTGTTTGTCTGCCTCTCCATCCTCGTATCAATGATTCCATTACAAGAATGTTTTGCTTCTACAAAAGTAAGGAATTCTATAGATATTCCAATGGATTAGCGTTATTTTAATGGTTGTCTTCTTCGTCTTGAGAGGCTAAACAGAACAGAAATTCAGTGTAGATACAACCTTGTAGGTATTCATTTTCCTCGTCTAATTCAAAACTAAGTGGTGAGCAGGGGAGGGGCTAATCATGATGAGTACATGAAATATAATAAGGTATGAGAAGAGAAAATAAAACCCATGAGGGGTGTTGTTTCTTGTGGTAAAATAAACTAACAAATTGAGAGGGATGGTTAAGTGTAGAATGATTGAAAATGGCCTTTTTATGGTTTTGTAACCTTCTTATATACAGGTGGTTATGAATGAGCTTGTAAAAGAGCATGTTTTGCCATGTAAAAGGGCGTCTTTTACACTGCAAAAGGGCACCTTTTACATTGCAAAAGGGCATCTTTTAGAAGGCAAAAGAGGCTCTTTTGAAAATCAAGGGTAAGTTTGTTTTACAAAACAAGTATAGATTACTTGTATTATAATATGCTTCTTTTGCAGAAACATCGTTCGATGTGAATGAGAAATCCTCATGTGTTTGATGCGGTTCGAACAAAGCAAATCTTTGCTATAGGTATTTTATTTTGATTCATTTTTTTTTCTTACTTTTGCAATATCATTAATGTTTATACTATATTATGTACAGGAAAACGGTATATCTCGTGGGCTTGTCAGCTATGTTAATGGGTACTGGCTGTGCTTCTCATTATGAGTTAGCAAGTGTAAAGCGTACGCGTATCTTGGTTGATAGTCGCTATGATGCTGCTCCGGATGCAGCTGCAGCAAAGTTTATGGAACCTTATAAACACCAGGTAGACTCTGTGATGGGGCCTGTCGTGGGAGAAGTTGATCATGATATGACAGCACATCGGCCAGAGAGTGATTTGTCTAATCTCTTGGCGGATATTATGGTTTGGGGTGCTAAGGACTATCATGAGAAGGTTGACTTTGGTGTTTATAACATGGGAGGTATCCGTGCGGCACTGTCGAAAGGTAAGGTTACCTATGGTGATGTGCTTGATATTGCTCCGTTTGAAAATAAGATTTGCTTTGTGACACTTACTGGTGCAAAGGTCTTAGAGCTCTTTTCGCAGATGGCTCATACGGGTGGTGAAGCCGTTAGTCATGGTGTGGAACTTGTTTTCACACGTGATCATAAGTTGAAATCGGCTCGTTTGAATGGTAAAGAAATAGACCCAAAGGCATCTTATCGCATTGCAACACTTGATTATCTGGCGCAGGGTAATGATAAGATGGAGGCTTTCAAGTCGGCTACTAATGTTGTTTCTCCACAAGAGAGCAGCAATAATACCCGTTTTATTATTATGAACTACTTTAAGGAACAGACTGCTCAAGGTAAGGTAGTGAACGCTCATAAAGAGGGACGTATTCGTGTTGAATAATCATTTCAAGAGTTGATGAAGATGAAAAGAAATATATTATTGATAAGTTTCTGCTTAGTTGCAGCCTTAGTATTTGGACAAACAAAGCAGTTAACAATTCTGCATACGAATGATGCACATAGCCAGATCTATCCTCTTAATACGAATCTTGCTGACACGATGAAGGCTGGTCGTGGCGGTTTCGTGCGTCGTGTGGCAATGATAAAGGCTGAACGTGAGAAGCAACCTGACTTGTTACTCTTTGATAGTGGTGATTTTTCGCAAGGTTCACCTTATTATACTATGTTCAAAGGGGACGTTGAAGTGGGGCTGATGAATCAGATGCATTATGACGCTGCAACGATAGGTAACCACGAATTTGACTTTGGTATGGATAATATGGTACGGCTCTTTAAGATGGCTAAGTTCCCTATTGTTTGTGCCAACTACGATTTTACGGGTACTCCTCTGCAAGGGCTGGTAAAGCCTTATGTTATCATTAAACGCAATGGTATTAAGATCGGAGTCTTCGGTCTTGCACCAAAGCTGGATGGATTGGTTGTGAAAGCAAACTATGGTAAGATTGTTTATAATGATCCAGTGGCGTGTGCACAAAAGGTTATTGACGAGTTGAAACGTAAGAAATGCGACCTTATCATCTGTATTTCTCACCTCGGATGGAATATAGAAGGTGTCAGTGACGAAGAAGTTATTGCTGGTACGCGTGGCTTAGATCTTGTTCTTGGTGGTCATTCACATACCTATCTCACTAAACTTGAATATGTGAAAAACCTTGATGGTAAGCTTGTTGGTGATGACCAGAATGGTAAGCATGCCATTTATGTAGGTAAGTTGGTGCTTGACATGAAGAAGAAAAAGTAAGTCTTTCAATCGATAAGACCTATATATAAATAATGTGGGCTGTATCAATAAGGTTGTTAATGGCAATCTTATTGATACAGCCCATTGTCGTTCATGCGCTATGGGCATTGTTGAGAGTATGTGAATAGATGCTTTCTACTGTCGCCTTCTCCGCCATTCTATAAGCCTGAAGAGAAAGATAAAAGAGCGTGCAGAGGGTCTAATACTAATTATTTTCATGAAAAGAAATATTTATTTTCATGATGAGAAATATTTTTTTTCACGATAATAAATTCTTTTATTCATGGTAATAATTTGTGGAAATCGGTCTCTTTT
This sequence comes from Prevotella histicola, assembly GCF_055385135.1. Taxonomy (NCBI): domain Bacteria; kingdom Pseudomonadati; phylum Bacteroidota; class Bacteroidia; order Bacteroidales; family Prevotellaceae; genus Prevotella; species Prevotella histicola. Next base: position 2,018,240 of record NZ_AP043793.1, read on the forward strand.
GTTTACAAGAACCAAATCCAATAGTAGGAGTTGACGGTTATTACAGCTACTATTGGACGTTGGTTATGATGTAAAAAGCTATAGTCTGATAGTGTTCTCGTATTATTAAAGGTGTTTGTGTGCACCTTTATCTTATGTAAACCAGCCCAGGCTTCCTGTCACTCTTTGCTTTCTTCATATCTTCCTGATACTTTTGAACAAGAGGCTTCAGATACTTTTTTGATTTTGTTGTAATGCTAATGATACCGCCAGTGCGTGGATAAAAGATTTTTGTCAGCGCACTATTCTTGATGACATCTACACTGATAATATCTTTTTGGTCAAGGTTATCAATACTCTGTACCTCAACTCCATCTACAAGAAACACTGGTATGTTCAGACTATCTTGCTTTTCTTTAGTCTGTGCGCTGATGTTTATACTTGCAACGAGTGCACAAAGAAGGATAATAAACTTTCTCATAACTACTTTTGTTTACGATTTGTAATACAACAAAGATACTGTTTTTTTATATTGTGAAACAATGTCCTTATTTTTTTAACATCTTTTATTATCTACCTGTTTGGCATAGAGAAAAGAAGAGGAGAGCCTCTGTAACAGAGAAATAGTACCTTGTCTTGAATAATAAAGACTCAGAGAATGGAAGAAATATGGCGATAGTTGATAAGGTTGATATCACCACTCGAGTTCTCAAAGTCGCCAGAGTAGACAATAGCCTTCTTACTTATGGGGGTCTTTATCCAGCCTTCAATCTGTGTGAGTGTCTTCTCAAATGATGAACTATAAGTCATAGAAGACTTCACTTCAATGGCAGTTAGCTCTCCTTCCTGCTTGATTAAGATATCAACTTCATTCTGATTAGAGTCGCGATAGAAGAACACTCCACCTTCTAAACCCATGTTATAGCGATGCTTGATGGCCTCCATAACAATCATATTCTCAAAGATAGCACCACGCATCTTATCCCTGTCTAACTGTTGTGGAGTCTCGATGTCGAGTAGATAACAGGCTAGACCAGGGTCGTTGAAATAGAGTTTAGGACTCTTCACCAGTCTTTTGGGTATGTTCTCATAGTAGGGCGGGAGGAGCGTTATGAGGTAAGAAGCTTGTAGGACAGATAGCCAATGACTGATGGTTTTGGAGCTAACACCAACCTCTGCACCCAGCTCAGAAGCATTGAATATGGATCCAATACGTGATGCACACATCTTCATGAATTTGCTAAATAGTAGTTGATCTTTTATCTTTAAGACATCTCGAACATCCTTTTCTAAATACGTTCTGACATATGATGGATAGAAGAATTTAGCAATATTTTTCCCCGAACAGATGGCAGGATAAAGTCCATTATATAGGATGTTGTTGAGGCTGTTAAAGTTGGTTTGTTCTGCAATCTCTGGTATAGACATTGGCATTAGTTCGAAAACCCCAACCCTTCCTGCAAGTGATTCGGAAAGATTGTGCATAACTTCAAAGTTCGAGCTACCTGATAGTAGGAAATGTCTAGAGGGATCGTTGTCAACGATTCCTTGGATATAGTCAAGCAACTGAGGACATTTTTGAATCTCATCTATAAACATTCCTTTATCTGTTTGGTTGAGGAATGCAATAGGATCATGTTGTGCATAGTCCAGTAAGTTGAGGTCTTTTAAGCTAAATTTATCGTATAGTGGGAATAGTTGGGATAGCAGTGTAGTCTTTCCTGACTGCCTTGGTCCTGTCAAAGCAATAACAGAGAAGTATTTAGAAGCTTCCAGAATGGTTTTCTCTAGTTGGCGGTGTATATAGTTATTCATTACTTTATGTAATTTTGAAGTACGACTCCAAAATTACATAAAAAACACTTATTGAACAAGAAAAGGGAGCTCTTTTAATGAAAAATCTATGTAAATTTGGAGTTGAACTTCAAATTTACATAGATTTTAGGGTGCTTTTATTACTACAATCTTCGCCTTTTCTGAGTATTCCGAATGGATAATAGAAATGTAAAAGATGGTTATGAGCGATTATTCAAAGTAGAAAGTGAGTGCAATCATCTTAGCCCTTGTCTCATTAACAGAGTTGGTATACATCAGCATATTTCTGTCTCTAAGGTTCTTTGCATGGTTCTTATCAAGACTATTGGTGAGACTATACATGAATTTTAGCTCTGGACGAAGTTTGAAATAGGGGAGGTAAAAGTCACATCCGAGTCCAACTTCTAAGAAAACATCACTTCTTTTCAGTTTGATATAGTCATTATCTTTCCCAGAAAGGTTGAGCATAGGGTTGACTCCTAACATCACATAAGGACGATGATTATTGAATCTTGGGGCTGCAGCAATGAGGTCAAGAGCACAAGATATGTAGGCAGTCTTCATCTCTTGTACCTGTTCTGTAGGCTCTCCCTGTGCTGTTAGGTCTGTATGATTACGGAATGTAAGATGTCGTGTGCCAAAGTACATGGCTGGAGCGATGCGGAACTGAAATGTAGAATTAAGTCGTAATTCTCCCAATACACCCACTGTAAATCCTGCATCCCAGCGATCCTGATCAGCTGAAATCGTCTTTTCAACTAATCCATTACCATCTTCAAGGTCGATCATCTGTGGTCCAACATTATTGAGTTCGAGGTCCTGCAGGTGTGTACCGACAAGGACTCCGAAGTGGAATTCTCGTAGATCGGTATAGGGGCGGTTCTGAACCTTTCGCTCCTGTGCATGACCTCCAAGCACAATAGCTAATAGACTGAGGGATAATATTATTCTCTTCATGTTATTCTTTTTAACGCTTTACTTTTTATTTTATTATTTCTGTTGGTTAAACATTTTACGTGTTAGTTGATTCTTAGTCACCTTATATATGGATTATCGTGGTAGAAGGAAGTTCCTTTTTTAGTTTACAGCCTGTATGTTGTTGCTTATCAACAAAGGTGATGTAGCCCATTATCTATGTAGTTGTTACCTTTCATCTATAGATATTTTGCCCATAACTTATGAAGTTGTTTCCCATATCTATAGAGTTTTTACTCTTCATCAATGAAGTTTTTGCCTATTTACCTATTGAGTTTATGTTCATCATCTATGTAGTTTTTCCTTTACCTGTAGCGTTTTACTCTTTATCTATGAGGTAATTGGTAGGCATAAATAGAATTTTAGGGTCAACGCTTTGAGAAAGGGGTGTTGTAATGGTAGCCATCTATAGTTGCTTAAAAGTAGAATCACCAGGAATCGATAGGGTTTATTTGGTCATTGAGACAATGTTTCCTTAAAGGTAATATGCTCATACCTATTTATAGGTAGGTTTGTATAGGATATTGTGACATGTAAAGTCATACAAAGGTAATATTATTTTATTGCCTTTTGCTTGGTATTTTACTTGGTTTCCTATTTCTGTATGTAGTTTTTCTGTTGGTAAATCCTTTCTTATTTATTTGTAATTTCTATTTGTATGGCGTCTAAATATTTATATTTCTCCTCATAATGTTTAGGTATTAAAGATTTTATTTCTAACTTTGCACCATCAAATTTAGGTATTAAACCCATTTGTAATACAAGAACATTATTAACATTATAAATTATTATATTATGGCTTACGTAATTGGCAATGACTGTATCGCTTGTGGTACATGTATCGATGAGTGTCCAGTAGAGGCTATCTCTGAGGGCGACATCTATAAGATTGACGCAGACGCATGCACAGAGTGTGGTACTTGTGCATCAGTTTGTCCTAATGAGGCTATTAGCCTTCCATAAGGTTCAAACCTGTTACTGATTAAATTCATAGGGCAAGTCTTAGGACTTGCTTTTTTCGTTTATAGAGGTATAGAATGTGGCTGGATAGGATTCTTTTAGTTAGATAATGCTTTGTGAATGGGGGAGGGGCTATCTTATAGTATATAAGAATATCTCAGCTATATTTTTGAAGATACCTTCATATTATAGAATCATTGCTTATTTCATCCTTATTATGGGTTGGTTTTATTATTCATAGAGTAATGAATTCATTTGTATACACCATATAAAAGGGCGACAGTCATACGACTGTCGCCCTTTTATATGGTGTATATTTTAATTCTTTACATGCCCAATGCCTTCTTGGCATTCTCGTTGTTAGGATTAACTTTCAATACTTTATTATAGTATTCATCAGCCTCCTGCTTGTTTCCTTTCTTAGAGTTGTAGTAGCCTAAGCCGTAGTATACATTCTCAAGATAGCTCTTGCTGTCCTCATCAAGACTTGGTTTAGCCTCTTCAAAGGCTGCTACCTTCTTGTATATATCTGCAACTTTATCTGGATCATTCATGAGTTGGGCTGCATTAGCCTCATTCAACCAAATCCAATCAGATATTGATGGGAACTTGGTTATCATGTCTTCGTATACTGCAATAGCTTTGGCTAAGACTTCATTCTTTGCAGCACGATCAGTAATACCTTCTGCTTTTGCAATGTATGTACTTGCAAGCGCAGCATAGTCACTTGAAGTTGCCTTCTTACTCTTAGAGAGATATTCCATCTGAACGTCTAAAGCTTTATCTTCATTACCCTGTGCTGTGTAGATAGCAGCTAAGGTCTTCATAGGCTCAAGATTGTTCTTATCGAGGTCAAGTGCTTTATTTACGTTAGCAATAGCCTCATCATACTGCTTGTTACCGCAAAGAGCTTTTGCGTATACGTCGTAGTCATTGGATACCTTTTTACCCTTTCCTGCAAAGACGGTGTTAGCAAAACTGATAGCCGTTGGATAGTCTTTTAACTCTACAGCAGCCATCATTGCAATACGGCTAAGGTATTCACTGTTTGGAAACTTCTGTAAACCTTGCCTGGCAACGTCAAGAGCCTTTTGATAATCTTTTGTTATGTATGCAGCAAAACCATAATTGTAGAAGTTATCTTCAGACATGTTTGCTGGATTAGCCTTGTTATACCATGCCAGAGCCTCTTTATATTTACCATCGTTCAGCATGATCTCGGCTGCTGTAGCTTCTACTGGATAGTTTGGCTCAACTTTGCGTAACTCCTCAAGTTTTGCAACTGCAACCTTAGAGTTTACGTGGCGATAAACTTTTGCATAACGCTCATAAGCAGTTACATTGTGTGGATCAAGACTTATGGCAGTCTGATATTGTTGTGCTGCTGCACCAGCATTACCAATAGAATCTTGGATTGCTGCTATGTCACCAAGAAGGACATACGCCTTACTACCATTGAATTTCTTATTGTTAATTACACTGTTTGCTAAGGCTTCTGCCTCTGTAAAGTTGTGCTGTAGGAGGTATACATTACCCAACGCAACGATGGCTTCCTCATCTTTCTTAAATGTCTTTTGATATTCTTTGATGAGATCTTTTGCTGCCTTAGGGTCATTTGGTGCTGCCTTGAGAGCTGCTGTAATTGGTTCCAAAGCCTTTGCGTAATTAACTTCCTGTGCCATTGCTGGAGCAGACATCGTTAATGCCAGTGCTCCTGCTATAAGATATTTCTTCGTATTCATAATTCTCTCTTTTTAATCGTTTATTCAAGTGAGTTCTAATATTACTGAGACGTGTATCAGGTCCCTAAGGTTTAAATGCTTGGAATACTAGAAGCATTTTCCCTTCTTCTACTTAGTCTTTGTTTGTTATTGGTTCTTGACTTCCACTTCTCTAATATTAATGTTACCTCTATAAGGTAGTAACCCTGCCTTAAAGATTATCATCTGCCCAATTGGATTCGCAATATAATTTGCAAAAGCATATGGTAATGCTTTGTGTGGGTCGGCAAGAAGTGCATAGATGGTACGTACGAATGGGTATCTTCCATCTAATAAATAAGCCTGATAAGGTTGCCAGCTATTGCTGGGTGATGCTACTGTAGCTTTAGAAATACTTGCAACAGTTACGTCTTTCTTAAATGTAGTGTTTGTTGTGTCACGGTGATCATTCAACCAGTTTGACCCAATAACACCTATAGCATTAGGAGTTTTATTGACATAGTCTACTACAGACTTGCTGTTCTTGGCAGCTACAATGTTCTCACTCTTTATATTTTTTCCACCTAATATAGAATCAACTACATAATGTAATGTTGCTGATGCCTTGTTATCAAAGACCACTTCAATGGCTCCCCTATTGTTTTTGGGATTCAGTTGATTCCATTTTGCAATCTTTCCTTGTAGAATCTTCTTTACGTCATCAACCGTAATGCATGAATCTGGATTTGAACGATTGACAATAAAGGCAATTCCATCATATCCTATTGGGAATACCTCTGGGATAGGACCTTTCCCTCGTAATATGGCATCTTCTCCTTTTGTCATTGCATGAGACGTTATAAAGAGATTAACCTTCTGATCGAGGAGCAGTTTCATACCTGTGTTGTCATCTGTATAGATTGGCAACAAGTGTGCTTGAGGATAACGGAACTGGTAGTTCTGTACTAATTCCTCAACGATAGGACTAAAACTTTCGTCAGAGGCGAACTTAATCGTCCCTGACGTCGGTGTATCTGTTCTACCATCCTTAGCCTTCTTTTGTCCGCAAGCAGACATTAGAAGGGTAAGAGATAGTATCAATCCTACTGTTATGTAGAATCTGGATCTTTTCATATAAATATTGCTTTTACTGCAGTTTGAAGGTGATTGGCAGAGTGAACCAAACGTTTGCAGCCTGACCATTGTTCATACCTGGGTTCCACTTTGGCATACTATTTACCACGCGGAGAGCCTCACGGTCAAGTGAAGGGTCAACACCACGAACAACCTGTGCCTGGCTTACACTACCGTCGCGTCCAACAACGAACTTAACGATAACACGTCCTTGAATACCGTTTTCAGCTGCAACAGCTGGATAAGAGATGTGAGAACTTAACCATGCATTTACGTTGCCTTTGAATGAAGGCATCTGTTCTGCAACTGTGAAGATCTTATTTTCAACCTCTTCCTTTGGTTCTGGTTTTGGTGCCTCAACAGGTTTTTCAATCTTTGGTACAATCTGTTCTGGAGTAGCAACGGTACTACGAGCTGCAGTTTCAGTACGATCTTCCGTACCTTCCTTGTTCTCTGTACCGATAGCTTTGGTCTCCTTGTTCATCTTGACCATTGGAGGCATCTCTTCCTTAACGTCCTTATCATCCTTGATGACAGGGGCTGTAAACTTTACTGTTGCACGAGTTTCAGGTACAACCTTTTCCGGTTCTATCTTCTTTGGTTCAGGTTTCTGTTGTTTCTTGCGCTCTTCTTGTGCTTTCTTCTGCGCATCGAGCATTGCAAGTTCCATCTTTGCCTGATAAGCTGCCTGGGCAGCTAACTCGTCGTTGTGCTTCTTAATCTGATATGCTAAGTAACCGCCACCGAGGAATGCAGCAACAAGCAGAATAGCTAAAGCCTTGACGTTACGCTGAGAAACAGTCTTACGAAGCTTGTAAGCACCGTATTCCTTGTTTTTACCGGCGAACACCATGTCGACCCATTTAGGATCGTATAGATCTATTTTTGCCATTGTTTTTCTTTCTTTAATTGTTTACGAATCAGTGATTAAGCCTTAACACCTTTCTTGGCCAATAGTGCCTTGTCTTGGTCTGTCAGCTTGTCAATGACGTAAGTTCCAATGTATGAAATCTGCATTTCATCGAGAATATCTACCAAGTTACGATAAGATGCGTGATCAGTTGGCTTGATGATAACTGTCATTGTAGATACCTTTTTGCCATTGATCGTACCACTCTTGATTGCAGCAAGCTCAGACTGATAGATACTATCAGGATAAGCTTTTGGATCAGCTTGTCTCTTTCGGTTCAGTTCTTTCACTGCTATGTCCATATCTTGGAATGGAAGTGAAATTGCTTCGCCAGTAGAAGGGTCACCGACCTGCTTGTGTTGAAGAACGTAACGGATGCCTTTTGGTGTGTTACTCCAATCAGCAGGCTTCAGCCAATTAGGATTATCATACTCTGGTTTACCATTACCATAGAATATTTTATTTCCATCAGTAAGATAAATTGTGATAGAGTGTGACTCCTTAGCTTCGTTCTTCTGTGCTTCATGAGTGTTCTTGTCATTACTTGGCATGGTCAACTCCATAGTTGAAGGCTTGCTAAGTGAGGTACAAAGCATGAAGAAGGTAATCAGCAACATAAGCATATCAACCATAGGCGTAAAGTCTACGCGTACGGTCATCTTCTTCTGTTTGCCGCCTCCTTTTCCTGTTTCCATCATATCCATTCTTTGACCTCCTTACTTTTTAGCTGCATCAGCAGCCTTTTTAGCGTCCAACTGTGTGATCATGTAGTAATGGCTTTCGTCCATATCCTGGAGTTCGCTCATTACTTTCTTTACTGTTCCATAGGGAGAGTCAGCATCTGACTTGATAGCCAGTCTTACTTTAGGATTCACTTGGCGGGCTGCATTAACCCACTGTTGGAATTCTGTCATGTCCTGTCCCTGGATACTGTCGAGAGGGATACCCATCTTTGGGAGTTCCTTGCTACGCTCTGATGCTGGCTTAGAAAGGTAAGCTGCTAGCTTGTCGAGTGGTGCACCGAACATAGATTCAGATACGAATGTCTTCTTCTGTGCAGGTGTCAGTGTTGTCATATTATCGACAATCTGTGCTAACTCAGTAGAGTTGTCGTAGCTCAAAAATACCTGGCCTTCGCCAGTAGGTTTCCCGTTAGGACCTTTTTGAGGGCTTACGAGAATTGTCAAGACGCCATTCTCTGGCACCTTTGTTTCAGACACTGATCCTGGTGTGTTTACCTTTACTGGCTCATTCTTTACGAATGTAGATGTCAGCATGAAGAAGGTAAGCAACAGGGTCATAACGTCTGACATAGGCGTCATATCGATCCAGACGTCACTCTTCTTAATTTTTACTTTACCCATAGCGATAAATATTTAAAGGGTTAGCAAAAATTAAGCCTCGTCTGTGTGGTTTGCTTCGTATGTCTGAGCGATAGAATAACCAACCTCGTCGAGGGCGTATGTCAACTTATCAACCTTGTTTGAGAAGTAGTTATAAGAAACTACAGCACACCAAGATGTTGCGATACCGAATGCGGTGTTGATCAACGCCTCAGAAATACCAGCAGAAAGTGCAGTTGAGTCAGCACCACCACTTGTAGACAAAGCAGAGAATGACTTGATCATACCGGTTACAGTACCGAGAAGACCGGTAAGAGTACCGAGGGTAACGATCGTTGCAACGATTGGAAGATTCATTGTCAGAGTTGGCATTTCGAGCTGAGTTGCCTCCTCATGAGCCTGCTGAATCTTAGCAACCTTCTGAGCTTTTCTGAGGTTTGCGTTTGCGCCATGCTCCATGTCAGCATAAGCATTCAAAGACGCTTTAACAACATTTGCTACAGAACCCTTCTGCTGATCGCAGAGCTGGTTAGCCTTTGCAAGGTCATTAGCGTTAAGAGCTGCCTTAATGTTTGCTACGAATTTAGGGAGAGCACCCTTACCGAAAGCGGTCTTAAGAGCCAACCAACGCTCGATAGACATTGCGAGAACGGTCAACAACAATGTGTGAATAACAGGAACGACGACACCACCTTTGAAGATAGTACCCCAAACGTCTGCAGGGTGTTCGTTAGTACCTGGATCCTGGAAGTGCATGTCATTTGCGAACCATGTGTAGAACAATGTGAATGCAACGACAGCGCATACGATGATGATCCAGAATGCGCCTCTTACTCCTGTGAAGCCCTCAGACTTTTTCTGTGGGGCTGCTTTTTGTTGTGTAGTTGCCATAATTTGATGAAATTTTAATTTTAGGTTATTAATGAATTGAATTGTTAATATCTTTCTGATTTCTAAGCGTTTGAGTAAAACAACGTTGCAACAGACTATCTGTCGAACGGTCTTATCTCCGCAAAGATAGCAATTAATGGGCAACTAAAACTATGATTAATAACATTTAACAGTTGGAAATGTATAGTATAATCCTACTCTTTCTTACAGTCTGTTGCCCAAAAGTATTATTTCAGTTTTGACAAAGCATCTTTGATACGTTGAAGTGCTTCTTTGATGTTGTCGTCACTTGTTGCATAACTCATTCGGAAACAATCTGGTGAACCGAAGTCATCTCCTCCGACAGTTGCCACATGTCCTTCTTCAAGAAGGTACATTGCTAAGTCTGTTGAGTTATTAATGGTATACTTTCCGTTGCTCTTTCCGAAGAAGCTTGAGCATTTTGGGAAGAGATAGAAGGCTCCTTGTGGTATGTTAACCTCAAGTCCTGGTATACCTTTTGCTAAGTTTACAATCAGATCTCTGCGTCGTTGGAAAGTCTTACGGAAGTCTTCTACACATTGCTGATTCCCCTCGTAAGCTGCTAGAGCAGCCATTTGGCTTACGCTGCTTGTACCTGAAGTGTATTGTCCTTGTAGTTTATTGAGTCCTTTGACAATCCATTCTGGTGCTGCCACCCATCCGAGTCTCCATCCTGTCATTGCATAAGCTTTGCTCACACCATTACATATTATTGTCCGTTCCTTCATGTTTGGGCACGCTGCAATGCTTGCATGTTTCCCTATATAATTAATGTGTTCATAGATCTCATCAGATAGAACGAATACGTCTTCATGAGAGATGACCACTTTTGCAAGCTCATCTAATTCTGCTTTTGTGTATACACTACCTGTTGGATTGCTGGGCGAACAGAGGATAATCATCTTTGTTTTAGGTGTGATAGAAGCCTCTAATTGGTCAGCTGTGATTTTGAAATCCTGTTCAATACCTGCAGAAATGATGACGGGATTACCGCCAGCCAGTTTTACCATCTGGGGATAACTAACCCAGTAAGGTGCAGGAATGATGACTTCATCACCTGGGTTTACCAACGCCATGATGGTATTGCATACTCCTTGTTTACCTCCTGTACCCACAATAATCTCCGAAGCGGCATAGTCAAGACCGTTTTCTGCTTTAAGTTTCTTTGAGATGGCATTCCTAAGCGCTGGGTAGCCAGATACTGGAGAATACTTTGAGAAATTGTCATCAATAGCTTTCTTTCCAGCTTCCTTTATTGGTTCAGGGGTCATGAAGTCTGGTTCTCCCACACTCATGTTGATAACGTCAACCCCTTTCGCTTTCATTTCGCTACTCTTTTGTGACATCGCCAGTGTTGCTGATGGTGCCAGTCTGTTCAGACGGTCTGATAGTTGTGCCATATTAAACTTGTCTTTCTTTGTGTGTAAGTTTCACTTGCAAAAGTACGCATTTATATTCTTATATTGCAATTTATATTACTTTATTTTATTAAATTATATATTTATCTGTCTAATTGGTAACATTTTGTATGCTTGTATATCAGCAAAATCATAACGCTTAAACTTCCTTTTTATGATTGTTATCGGTGGGTAAAAACTGTTTGTATTGTGTTCTTTTTGCGTAGTTTCTTGCTTTGATTAGTTTATGTTATGATGTTTGAACTGTGATTAATCTTAATATTGGTATTCGAAACATTTTCTTTTGAGTATTTGGAATAGATTTTACAAATAAAAATAGCAAGTAACGTGAAATATACGCATGAATCTATTTTTATCGTCTTTGTAATGCGTTGATAATCAAAAGTTTGTAGATGGGATTTTAAAAGACGCCCTTTTACGTTGCAAAAGGGCGTCTTTTACATGTCAAAAGGGCACCTTTTACCATGCAAAAGGGCATCTTTTAGAATGCAAAAGGGCATCTTTCATTTTATGATTGTGAATACTTTTTACAAAAGTTGGTTCTGTTTTGTAGGGAGGTATATGATGAGTTTGGATAGAGCTACATTGATGGGAGCTGCTAAGTAGATCTAATCGTAAACACTTTTCTTTGTGGAATACATTATAAATTACTTGTGTGAATGAAAAAAAAGTTGAACCTTTGATGTCACAAATCGCAAACTAATACGTATTAAAGACAAAGCCAGAGAAAACAATGACTATCGATGAGTATAAGAAAGAGGTGAAACAGATACGCCCACAGATGCTTTTCATTGCTCAGAGTTACCTTAGAGACAATGATGAAGCAGAGGATGTGGTACAAGATGTACTGTTAAAACTTTGGCAACTGCTCGAAACTTTACGTCTGCCAATGTCGCCTCTTGCCTCAGTGCTTGTGAAGAATCGTTGTATAGATGTTCTTCGTCGGCACCGCTATATGGTAGAGGTGAAGGATTCTATCGTAGATGAACAGCAGAGAGATGATGACCGGTACGAGGCGGTGATAGCTATTATTGATACTTTGCCAACGATGCAGCAAACCATAATGCGTCTGCGTCACATGGAGGGAATGGAGATAAGTGATATTGCAAATCTGATAGATAGCAAGGAAGCAACAGTAAGAAAGGCTTTGAGTCGTGCTCGTCAGGCTATTAAAACACAATTTTTAAAACTCAATAGCAATGAATAAATCTGAAGATATAAAGCTGTTAGTGAGTCGTTTCATGGAAGGTGAGACTTCTCTTGATGAGGAAAAAGTGCTTTATCGCTATTTTAATAGTGGAGAAGTGGATGCCGAATTGCTTCCACTGAAGGAGATGTTTTGTTCTCTTAGCTTGTTAAATGAGCCTGAACAAAAAGCAGAAAGCACTGAAAAGCGTACCAGAAAGATTCCTATGTACAAGACATTGCTGGGTATGGTAGCTTCTATAGCACTGTTATTGGCTGTTGGTAGTATGGTCTGGCACGTGCAGCAGCAAGATTATTGTGAAGCTTATGTCTATGGTAAGCACGTGACAGACCAGCAACAAGTGATGAAAGAGATAAGTGGAACGTTGCAAGATCTACATCAAAATGAAGCAACCGATGTAGACAATCAGCTACATGACATCTTTAATTGAATATAGGAACAATCAATAATAAATAAAGATAGTATTATGAAACATCGTTTATGCTTGACAATACTGCTGGGATTAGCAACGCTGATAGCCCGTGCACAGCAAGATTTAAATGTTTCTCCGGTCTTCCAAGGTAAAATAGTTCCGCGTGGAGATATGGTTGATGTTCGGGCAAAAGGTCGTGCTATCAGCAAATACAGATTAGATTATTATCATAGTATTCGCTTCAAAGCCTCCGAGCAACAGCGTGCTATGGTGAACGAGTTGGTTGAGAAAGATCGCAAAAACGCAGTTGGTGTAGAGCAGAAAACGAAGAAAGACAACCAGAGTCTTATCCTTGCTTTGCCTCAGCAAGGTACTCAACATAAATATCTCTGTTATCTTACACAGAAGAAAGGGCACACTCTTGTTATCACATTAGTATATATGGAGGGGAAGGTAGCAAGTATAACTGAACTTAGAAAATTAATACAATAAAAAACAAAGCTTATGAAAACAATCCTACTCGGTATGGCATTAGCGTTTAGTTCTTCAGCTTTTGCAACAGTAAATGACAACGACACCTTAATAGTAGAATCTCCGCGTCAAGTGAAAATCATCACAAATGATTCTCTGCAGCATATAGAAGTGTTGGGGAGTAAGGACAATCCGTCCTATCGATATGTGAATACTATTCAATTAGTTGATAGTAATTATGTGAGTACATCATCTATTAACGAGAAGACTTGGGACTTTTCTATTGCTGGATTCAACAAATCGAAGAGTAGTAATAAGAAAGTAGAGTTTGCTATGCGTTTAGCCTTTGGCTTCAATAACGCACCAGGAATGCCTCGTGAAGCAGATTTACAACCTTTCAAATCATGGGAAATTTGGTGGGTTATAGCCGACTGGGTCTATAAGCCATGGCGTAATAATCATGCTTTTTCTGTAGGTGTGGGAGTCGATTGGCGCAATTATCGGATAACAGGTGACCAGCGTTTCGTGCAGAACAATCGTGTTGTAACATTTGATGCATACCCTGCTAATAGTAATCCACAGTTCTCTCGCATCAAAGTCTTCAGTGTAAACTTCCCCCTTACCTATGAATATGATGGGAAATACTTCGGGTTTAGTGTTGGACCAGTTGTCAATTTCAATACTTATAGTAGCCTGAAGACTCGTTATAAGATGGATGGACACAAGATAGCAGATGAAAGTACTGGTGTTCGAGTGAATCCCGTAACCATTGACTTTATGTGTTCTGTAAACATCTACGGTGGACCAGATTTCTACGTAAAGTATAGTCCTTGTGATTTGTTACGTAATGGTTATGGACCTAAATTCAAGACCCTTTCATTTGGTATCTTGCTACGATAGGACTCCAATAAGTACATAAACAAATAAAGCTCCGAATGGGTTTAGCATTCGGAGCTTTATTAATTTCTTTCTGATTTGTTCTTTTATAGATGTAGATTATGTCCCATACGGTCACGCTTTGTCTTAAGATAGCGATAGTCAAACTTGTTAGGACTAATCTCAATAGGTACATTCTCTGTTATTTCCAAGCCGTATGCTTCTAATCCAACGCGCTTTGTTGGATTGTTGGTTATCAAACGCATCTTGTGTATACCAAGGTGTCTTAGCATCTGAGCACCGCACCCATAGTCGCGTTCATCTGGTCGGAAGCCAAGGTGAATATTAGCTTCTACAGTGTCCAAGCCTTCATCTTGTAGCTTATAAGCAGCAATCTTGTTCATAAGACCAATGCCTCTTCCTTCCTGTTGCATATAAATCAAGACACCTTTTCCTTCCTTCTCTATCATCTGCATTGCTTTATGTAGTTGTTCACCACAGTCGCAACGCTGACTACCAAGGATGTCTCCTGTAGCACATGACGAATGTACGCGAACGAGAACAGGCTCATCTTCCATCCATGTTCCTTTGATAAGCGCCATATGTTCCAGTCCATTGGGTTGACGGAAGGGTATTAAGCGGAATGAACCATACTCTGTTGGTAGCTCAACCTCTTCTCCAACCTCTATACTTGACTCTTTCTTTAGTCGATAAGCAATGATGTCTTTGATGCTGATAATCTTCATTCCCCATTCCTTAGCCCGCTTTTGGAGGTCTGGCATACGTGCCATTGTACCGTCTTCATTCATGATTTCCATGAGAACACCAGCAGGGAAGCAGCCTGATAGCTTGCAGAGATCAACGGCAGCCTCCGTATGACCAGAGCGACGAAGCACACCATTGTCCTGGGCATAGAGTGGGTTGATATGTCCCGGGCGGCCGAAAGTCTGTGCAGTAGATGTAGGATCAGCAAGTGCTTTGATAGTTGCTGCACGGTCATGAGCAGATACTCCAGTCGTACAGCCTTCCAGTTTATCTACTGTAACAGTAAAGGGTGTGCCTAACATGGAGGTATTGTCCGATACCTGATGCGGCAAATCCAATTCTTCTGCCCTAGACATTGTTATCGGAACACAGAGGACTCCACGTGCATTCTTCAGCATAAAGTTTACTTTCTCAGGTGTAATCTTCTCTGCAGCCATAATGAGATCACCCTCATTTTCTCGGTCTTCGTCATCTACAACGATGACAAACTTTCCTTCTTGAAAGTCTTTGAGTGCATCTTCGATGCTATTAAGTTTAAATTCTTCCATATCTTGTTACTGATTTATTCTATTTATTTTAGTCCTCTCGTGTCCATCCCTTTGTTAACGATCTCTTTTGTAATTGCTTCATTACATGCAATGATTGTACGTAAATCACGGTAGAGACGAAGTCGGAATCTCCACATTCGGAAGTAGAAAAAGATTCCTGCTGGTACGATAATAGCAGACAAAATGTTCAGCCATCTGTGGTCAAATGGTCGTGTATGGGCCTTAACAGCAAGTATAGGGTATTTGTTTAACTCTGCTATAATTACCCTATTACGTGTGTTACCCAGGTCTTCTATTACCTTTTCGAGCTCTTCGTAGATGTCCTCTATCGTGTGATCAGGATGATAACGGAAGAAAACTTTTATGATATTTGGTGGTGATTTAAGATTACGTGACTGTGAGTAGGACGTAATCTTGGTACTTATCTCCTCAAGAATCTGCGTATCTTTCGCATAATCTGGGTCATTAATGATTACTTCTTTGCTTTGGATACTACGCTTGATACGTATTCCAAACATCTTCATAAGCATGTTTTTGTACATGTCAGCATTGAAGACAGTAGAGTCATTGTTGGCTTTGTAGGTAAAGAATATAGCCATTGGAATGAGTACTGCCAGTGATAATCCTTTACCAAACCATATTGCCCATGTGCCTTGACGTGACATTCTGTATCCTGTATTGTCAAGGATATAATAAATAATGAAGACAATTACACTAATAATTATTGGTAATCCCAGTCCTCCTTTCCTAATGATTGCGCCGAGAGGAGCACCAATGAAGAAGAAAATTATGCAGATGAGTGACAGAGTAAACTTGTTAATGGCCTCGATGTCATGCTGTCTGATCATCTTATCTCCGTCACTTGTAATCATACTCTTAAACTCCAAGTCACTGACTTCTTGCTGAACAGTGGATAAAGCTTGGTCAACAACCATGCGACGTTGGTCAGCTGGTAGCTTTTGGAAGAGTGAATCAATATTGATATTCTTATTATTTGCTATTTTTTTTGCCTCTGCCAATTGTGCAGGTTGCAGCTTTGGACTAGGGTAATAGATTGTTTGTGCATCTTTGTAGTATGCTTTTCCCACACTATCATACACATGTACGAGGGAATCTTTATCTTTACTGATCTTGGCTAAGCTCTTTGTTCGCGCATCATTTGATATGCCTGCCATGTCCGTAAGATTGAAGTCTCCGTTGAAATCTAATACGATATGCTTGTGTGCAAAGGTCTCTCTACGGTATGGAACACTGGCACTACTACCCATTTCTTGCGACCGCATATTCTCGAACCATTCCCCATTCCATAGGTTTAATATGAGGTGTTTCTTTTCAGCAGTTGACTGTAGCATACCCGAATCAGCAAGAATTATTGCTTGATCTTCGTAACTATCTGTCATTCGGTACACCATTATATTATATAGGTGACCTGTTTTGAGATCTTTTCTTTCTACATATAAGTTTGTTTGTGGTATGCCATCATAGAAGATTCCCTCTGGTATTTCCAGTTCAGGGCTCTTCTGTTTCATGGAGATCAGGAGTTGCGCAATATGTTTTTGTGCGTTTGGACCAACATTATTTTGGAAGTAAAATGACCCCAAAGCAATGAGAATACTTATGACAATCAATCCTCTGAATGATTGAATCAGTGATATTCCAGCTGCTTTAATGGCTGTAAGCTCAGAACTTTCACCAAGGTTTCCATAAGAAATGAGGGAAGAAAGCAGAATAGCCAATGGTAGTGCTTGTGGTACCATCATGAGACTCATGTACCAAAAGAACTGACCTAAAATGTCAAGAGACAATCCTTTGCCAATTAAATCATCAACATAACGCCACAGAAACTGCATCATCAGTACAAATAAGCTGATGAAGAATGTTCCAGTGAAGAGCATGCCAAACTGTTTGGCTATGAAAATATCTAATTTCTTGATAGCAAACATAGATTCACTCTGGGCTTTTTACTTTCTGCAAAAGTACATAAAAATATCAGAGTAAATGTCTTTTTTAGTAATTTTATTCTTTAGATAAGGTTCTAAGAGTTATAATATTTGCTTTAATTTTCTGCCTGTTCAGACTTTTTGTTACCAGTAGTATGCTATCTTGTCTATCCTGTTATTTGCAGTAATCGGTCAATATCTTGATTCCAGAGTAGCTTCAGATCGTTTATCTCATCTTCCTCAGCAAAGTCGGTAATGAGTAGGTGATAGTTCCCCGCAATCTCACTTTTCTGCATCTTTATTTCCCAGTACACGTCGTGATCTGTGTCATTCCAGTGAAAACGGATATACTTATTCTTTGCCTCTTCGAGGATAGTTGCATGGTGTGTGGCCTGCTCGCGAAGTGGATCTCCCCATGAAAAAGTTGCTTTGTCACCATCGATTTTTATGTCATCTGCTAACCATTTCATAAGTCCCATAGGTGTACTGATGAGTGTCCACACTGTATTACCTGAGCGAGTCCTTAACTCATACTCCATTTCAACCTTCTTTTTCATTGTTTCTTTTAAAGTTTTTTGTAGCTTTAATTGCTCTTTTGAATTGTTCTTTTTGTGGGATGTTATTTAGCTTTTGAGTCTAGTACTGATATAATATTACTGTTATCTAGCAGTAACTTCGCCTCTCTTTTCGCCTGCAAAGGTACTCCTTTTTTCTCAAATAATTAATAAAAGTGTATTTAATGTTTGGCAGTATAATTTATTTTTCCTAACTTTGCACCCGCTTTCAAGGATGAAAGTTGAATGATGGCGGGATAGCTCAGCTGGTTAGAGCGTCGGATTCATAATCCGGAGGTCGTGGGTTCGGGTCCCACCCCCGCTACAAATGAAGCCTTGTGAATCAACGATTCACAAGGCTTTTTTGTTTTTTTGCCAGCAAATAGGGAGCAAAAATAGTGGGGATGGACGGTATTTTGTGAGACATGAAGATTATGTTGAGCGTCTTCTTTCTCATATATTGAATGATGTAAAGCGTGTTCTAAAAGCTCATCAGAACTTGGGTTTGAGAGAGAAATACTACCTAATTTGTGCTTTTTTTATGCTTTTGTTCCATTTCATAATAACTGATATACCCTCTTTTGTTAATTTTGTGTATCTTTGTCTTCGCTTGAACAATCATCTATTTATAAGTGGATGCCTTGCATTGTATAATAATATAAGAATGATTAAGTTTTGAAACCAGAAAGAAAAATTACTCCTTGGGCATGGATTCCATCGCTTTATTTCGCGGAGGGGTTACCTTATATTGCTGTGATGGTACTGTCAATACAGGTATACATGCAGATGGGACTCTCGGATAAAGAGATTACTTTTTATACAGGATGGCTTTATTTGCCATGGGTCATAAAACCTTTGTGGAGTCCACTTCTTGACTTAATGAAGACGAAACGTTGGTGGATTGTTATCATGCAGATGCTTCTTGGTGCGGCTTTTGCGGGAGTAGCGTTTACCATAAATACCTCTCTGTGGCTTCAAGGAAGCATTTGTTTCTTCTGGTTGTTGGCTTTCAGTAGTGCGACACATGATGTTGCGGCTGATGGATTCTATATGATGGGACTTAATCAGCACGATCAAGCGTTCTTTGTTGGTATCCGTTCGACGTTCTATCGTATCTCAATGGTTGTTGGGAAAGGTGGCTTGATAGCCGTTGCAGGCTTCCTTCATCAGCAATTCAACGTACAGATAACGTGGATGTTGGTCTTTTATGGACTTATGGCTTTGTTCATTGGTCTGGCACTTTACCATTTCTTTATTCTTCCCCGACCAACGGAAGATACTGATAAGGAAGAGGTTTCAGCCAGCCAACTCATGATAGATTTTGCCCAAACCTTTGTATCTTTCTTCAAAAAGAAGCAGGCTCTGACAACAATCTGCTTCCTTTTGCTTTTCCGTTTACCCGAAGCTCTTATTACACCTATCTCCCAACTCTTCCTTCAGGCGCCTATAGAGAAAGGTGGCTTGGCGCTTTCTGAGATAGAATATGGTACGGTAAATGGGGTAGTGGGCGTTGTGGGGCTACTTTTAGGTGGTATCTTAGGTGGTATGATGATTAGTCGTGACGGTCTGAAACGCTGGCTTTGGCCCATGACAGCTGCCATTACGCTACCCAATATAGCCTATGTTTATCTTGCTTATGTGCTCCCTCAGAACATAGTAGCTATAAGTATAGCTGTATTTATAGAGAATCTTGGCTACGGCTTTGGCTTCAGTGCGTATATGCTTTTCATGATTTATTTCAGTCAGGGTGAGCATAAGACAAGTCATTATGCACTCTGTACGGGATTCATGGCATTGTCAATGATGATTCCAAATCTGTTTGCTGGTGCCTTGTCGGAGCTTGTTGGCTATGAATGGTTCTTTGTTATCGTTATGATTGTGTGCGTATTCCCGTTCTTAGTAGCCCATCAGTTGAAGATTGATGCCGGCTTTGGAAGAAAGTAATCTGTGTCTTCTTTGTACTTAAAAAGTCTTTACAGTTTGCCGATTGATTATCTCTGATGTTTTAAAGGATTTACTAGTATTTTCGGCTTTATAACCCTCAAATAATCAAAGAGTTACAAAATCGTTTTTAAAAGACGCCCTTTTGCGTTGTAAAAGGGCGTCTTTTACACGTCAAAAGGGCATCTTTTGCATTGCAATCTACGCCCTTTTACATTGCAAAAGGGCGTAGATTGTTTTGCGATAGTTGATTTTTTCTTACAAAGGAGGTCTCTTTAGTACTTCTTTATAGCTTGCAATAGAATCTCCATAAGCCTGGGATACGCATAATCTTCAAGTGCTTCTGTCGGGCTCCAGATGAAGTCTTCTGGTAGTGGAGGTCGGTTTTGTGGTGTCCAAAGGTACAGGTCAGCAAGAAGAATCTGGTGTGTCAGAACATGTTTTACGTCTTTGCTGACCAGTTGTGCATGCCCTTTCCAAGTGTCTTCTCCAATAGAATCAAGGTGTTTTGCTTGTGGAAGCTCCCATAGTCCTTGCCAGATATCCCCTGCACCACGCTGGTGAATGGCAGTAAGACCTTGGTGTTGAATAAAGATATAGGTGAGATGGCGTACGCGTTGTTTCACCTTTTTGCTTTTGACGGGTAGCGTATCAATGTGTTGCTCACGAAAAGCTATGCATGTTTCGCAAAGAGGGCAGGTGTCACAATGTGGTGATGTCGGAGTACATTGTATTGCTCCGAAATCCATGATAGCCTGGTTATAATTAGCAGGCTGGTCACTTGGGATAAGTGATTGTGCAAGTTCTTGAAACAGTTTCTTGCCTTCTGTGGTGTCAATAGGAGTGTCAATCCCAAAATAACGGGCAAGGACACGATAGACATTTCCGTCAACAACGGCAACATTTTCTCCAAAAGCGATTGATGCAATGGCAGCTGCGGTATAGTCTCCAACCCCTTTTAGCGTCTTTAGCTCTTTGTATGTCTTAGGAAATTGTCCCCTTTCAACAATCTGCATGGCAGCTGTGTGGAGATTTCTTGCGCGTGAATAATATCCCAATCCTTGCCAAGCCTTCAGAACTTCATCTGTTGTTGCATGGGCAAGATCGGACACAGTAGGCCACAGTTTCATGAAACGTTCCCAATAAGATTGCCCTTGAACTATACGAGTTTGCTGCAGGATAATCTCGCTGAGCCATATCGCATAAGGGTCAGAAGTCTCTCGCCAAGGTAGTGAACGACCATTCTTTGCGAACCATTGAAGAAGAGTTGTAGAGAAATTCATACGACAAAGGTAGTTAAAAAGAAGAAAAAGAATGAAAAGAAAAGTCTACTTTTCTAGTCAGAACCATTATTATTTCCTACATTTGCCTTGATAACTATTTTCGGGAAATGATTATATATTTTAAATTAGAGATTATAAAAAAAGATGAGAAATGGATTCAGAATACTATTCATTGGGCTTGCTTTCGTAGTTGCAGCCATAACAGTTAGCTCATGTGCAACGCGTGAGTCAGCTATTAATGACTTACAGAATTTCTCATACGAATTGAGAGATAACAGTCAGTATTATACGGTAAAGAAGTGGAAAAAGGCCGTTAACAGATTCGGAAAGATACGTAAGAATATTTCACGCTTTGATTATACGGCAGCAGAACGCCAACGTATAGGTAAATTAGAGGGTGATTGTGCACGTTATATGGTGAAAGGTGCTAAGGAAGGTGTGGTAGATAAGGTCCTTGGTGCTGGTGGTGAGTTACAAGGAATCCTAGATGCTTTAGGCATTAAGATGTAATAGTGATAAAATAAACAGGCTGTCCAACCTATCTAACTTTGTGAAGATAGTTGGCAGTCTTTTGTGTTTTTTTGAAGTAAAAATGTTGTTTAGTCGCTTATAATTAGTAACTTTGCAGAACGAATCCATAAAAAGTTTTATAATGGCTGGTACAAAACGCATTAAGACCGCACTCATCTCGGTTTTTCATAAGGATGGACTGGATGATTTACTCAAGAAGTTAGACCAAGAAGGAGTTCAGTTCCTGAGTACAGGAGGAACCCAACAATTTATAGAATCATTAGGCTATGAATGCCAAAAGGTGGAAGACGTAACGTCATACCCTTCTATTCTTGGCGGTCGTGTGAAGACTTTACATCCAAAGATCTTTGGTGGAATTCTTGCTCGTCGTGATAATGAAGAGGATCAGAAGCAGATGGTAGAGTATACTATCCCAGCAATTGACCTTGTCATTGTAGACCTTTATCCTTTTGAACAGACTGTTGCCAGTGGCGCAAGTGCACAGGATATCATAGAAAAGATTGATATTGGGGGTATCTCTTTGATTCGTGCCGGTGCTAAAAACTTCAAGGATGTTGTAATAGTACCAAGCAAAGCAGAGTATCCAGTACTCCTTCAGCTTCTCAATACCAAAGGTGCTGAGACTGATATCGAAGACCGTAAGATGTTTGCTGAGCGTGCATTCGGTGTAAGTAGTCATTATGATACGGCTATTCATAGCTGGTTTGCAGCGGAATAAGCTTGGTAATTCGTAATAAGAAAGTAACTTTTACAAAATAAATATTAATGGGATTATTTTCATTTATCCAGGAAATTGCTATGGACCTGGGGACAGCAAACACAATCATCATCAGTGGTGATAAGATTGTTGTTGATGAACCGTCCGTTGTTGCATTGGATCGTCGTACAGATAAGATGATAGCTGTGGGCGGTGATGCTAAGATGATGTACGAGAAGGAACATCCAAATATTCGTACTATCCGCCCATTGCATGATGGCGTTATTGCTGACTTTACTGCTTGTGAGCAGATGATGCGTGGATTAATCAAGATGGTACATAGTGGTAATCGCTTCTTTTCACCATCTTTACGTATGGTGATTGGAGTGCCTTCAGGCTCTACAGAAGTAGAACTTCGTGCAGTACGTGATTCAGCTGAGCATGCTGATGGACGTGATGTCTATCTGATTTTCGAGCCAATGGCTGCAGCTCTTGGTATGGGACTTGATGTTGAGGCCCCTGAAGGTAACATGATTGTTGATATAGGTGGCGGTAGTACTGAGATTGCTGTTATCTCTTTAGGTGGTATTGTTTGTAATAACTCTATCCGTGTTGCTGGAGATGACCTTACTGCAGATATCCAGGAATATATGAGTCGTCAGCATAACGTAAAGGTAAGTGAGCGTATGGCTGAGCGTATTAAGCTACATGTAGGTTCTGCTTTGACGGATCTCGGAGAGGAAGCTCCTGAAGATTACATCGTACATGGTCCTAACCGAATCACTGCTTTACCAATGGAAGTTCCTGTTTGTTACCAGGAAATTGCGCATTGCTTGGACAAAACCGTTGCGAAAATTGAGAATGCGGTCCTCTCCGCATTGGAGAATACTCCTCCAGAGCTTTATGCTGACATCGTAAAGAACGGTATATATCTCAGTGGTGGTGGTGCTTTACTGCGTGGTATAGACCGTCGCTTGACCGATAAGATTAACATTCCATTCCATATTGCTGAGGATCCTTTACACAGTGTGGCTAAGGGTGCTGGCATAGCATTGAAGAACGTAGACCGTTTCTCGTTCTTGATGAGATAACAATCGACGTTCATGCACAATCTGACAGAGTTCCTTGCTAAATACAAGCACTGGTTCTTGTTCGTTGCCCTGGAAGTCTTGAGTATGGTTCTTTTGTTCCGTTTCAATGACTATCAGGGCAGTGTGTGGTTCACATCAGCGAATTATGTCACTGGTGTGGCTTATGAAGCGACTTCTAAAGTGACTTCTTATCTGTCAATGGGAGCACTGAACGAGAAGCTGACTAAGCGTAATGTAGAACTGGAACAGCAGGTTAGAGAACTCTCTTCGAAACTTTATGATAAGACGAAGGATTCCATATATCTTCAGAAAGGGCAATATCACTTCCTTTCAAAGTTCCGTTTAATACAGGCAAAGGTTGTCTCTAACTCTCTTGATAGGCCAGATAACTTCATAACCATTAATAAAGGAACATGGGATGGAGTACGAAAAGACATGGGAGTTGCCTGTGGAAATGGTGTCGTCGGTATTGTATATATGGCTGGAATACACTACGCTGTAGTCATTCCTGTGCTGAATTCAAAGTCAAATATCAGTTGTTCTATCCAAGGACGTAACTATTTTGGCTATCTTCATTGGAACGGTGGGGCTAGTAATATGGCTTATTTGGATGATGTACCACGCCATGCTAAGTTCAAGTTGGGTGACCGGATTGTTACAAGTGGTTATTCCTCCGTATTTCCAGCAGGTGTATTAGTTGGTAAAATCAAGCATGTCTACAATTCTGAAGATGGTCTTTCTTACCGCTTGGCAGTACAGTTGTCTACTGATTTTGGCAATCTTAGGGATGTATGTGTCATAGATGATGCCTCTATTCGTGAGCAACGTCAAGTTATAAAGGCGGCACAGGACTCTATCAAACCTTTGGAAGAGCAGAATGCAACCCAAGGACAATAAGTTGTTTAAGCAGGTGTTTATATGGTAATAGGAGGCTGTTCAAACCTTAGAAATAATGGTTTTACAGCTTGAGAATGATAAGAAAAGAGAATGAATATAGATTTCTTAAAGCGTTTGCTGTGGTTTACTGTATTGATAGTAGTGCAGGTGTTTGTACTTAATCACATCCATCTGTTTGCTGTTGCCACACCTTTGCTCTATATTTATTTTATCCTTCAGCTCCATCGTAACTATCCTCAGTGGGCTTCAATGCTATGGGGTTTCTTCATGGGAGTCGTTATTGACACCTTCTCAAATACTCCTGGAGTTGCGGCTGGAGCACTGACTCTTATTGCAGCAGTGCAGCCTTTCGTCCTTCAACCATTCATTCCGAGGGATAGTAGTGATGATTTTCAACCAGGAATGGATACCCTTGGCGTACCACAATATACATGGTACGCTTCTATTCTCACCTTTATATATAATGTAGTGTTCTTCTCTTTGGAGATGTTCAGCTTCTTTAATGTGTTGGAGTGGCTGGAATGTGTCATTGGAAGTTCGTTACTTACATTGATTCTCATTCTTGTTGTAGAGAACGTTAGGAGGCGTTAAGAATGAAGAACTATGATCTCGAGAAGCGTCGCCTTGTGCTGAGTGCTGTTGCAATAGGCATAGTGGTGATATATATTATTCGTCTTTTTGCTCTTCAGATAGCCAGTGACGACTATCGGAAGAGTGCAGATTCAAATGCTTTCTTAAAGAAAATAGAGTTCCCTTCCCGTGGTATTATTACCGACAGGAAAGGAAAACTGTTAGTGTATAACCAACCTGCTTATGATATTATGGTAGTAACTAATGAAATGGCAGGGCACTTGGATACACTTGAGTTTTGTAAAGCACTTCATATTACACGGCAAGATTTCAATAAACGAATGCTCGATATCAAAGACCGGAACAAGAATCCGGGTTATTCGAGGTTCACACAACAGTTGTTCTTAAGCCAGTTGAGTGATAAAGATTTCAGTGCTTTTCAAGAGAAACTCTATCGTTTTCCAGGTTTCTATGTGCAGAAACGTAGTGTCAGACAGTATCAACGACCTATTGGAGCACACGTGTTAGGTGATGTTGCGGAGGTTAGTCAGAGTGATGTTGAGGAGGATGACTACTACCAACCAGGCGATTATATAGGGAAAATGGGCGTTGAACGTGAGTATGAAAAAGACTTACGCGGTAAGAAAGGAGTCCAGATTCTCCTGCGTGATGCCCATGGACAGATAAAAGGACGTTACCAGAATGGCAAGTATGACCAAAAGCCTAGACCTGGAAGAGATATCCAACTTGGACTTGATGCCGACTTACAAGCTCTGGGAGAAAGACTGATGGAAGGGAAGTTAGGTGCTGTAGTAGCTATAGAACCTAAGACAGGTCAGATCTTAGCGATGGTTTCTTCTCCCACATTTGATCCACGTGCTATGATTGGTAAGCTACGTGGAAAGCATCAACATGAGATGACACTCGACCCTGCTAAGCCGTTACTTAACCGTGCTATTATGGGACAATACCCTCCGGGATCTACTTTTAAGACGGGCCAAGCAGTGACTTATTATACGGAAGGTATAGTATCTGACTCTACCAGATACCCCTGTCATCATGGCTTTTACTTCAAAGGACTCCATGTTGGTTGCCATGCTCATGCCTCTCCAGTCTCGATAGTTCCTGCAATAAGTACCTCATGTAACAGTTACTTCTGTTGGGGATTGTATCACATGTTAGCTAATCGTCGCAAGTATAAAACCCTTGATGACGCAATGGATGTGTGGCGTGACTACATGGTTTCGATGGGCTTTGGGTATAAATTAGGTATTGATTTGCCTGGAGAGAAGCGTGGAATGATTCCTAATGCGCAGTTCTATGATCATGCTTTTAAGCATTGGAACCCACTTTCTGTTATCTCTATCTCCATTGGACAGGGTGAAGTGAACCTTACGCCTTTGCAGATTGCTAACCTCGGAGCAACGATAGCCAATCGGGGCTACTATATAGCACCACATGTTGTACGCCATATACAAGGAAAGAACTTGGACAAGAAGTACATGGAACACCACCGCACGAAAGGTAGTGTCAGAGCTTATCAAGAGGTGATAGCGGGTATGATCTCCTCTGTACGTGGTGGAACTTGTGCACATGCTTTCCATCCTGGCTATTCATTGGCCGGTAAGACGGGTACAGCACAGAACCGTGGAAAGGACCATTCGGTGTTTATGGGCTTCGCACCTGTCGATACTCCGAAGATAGCTATTGCTGTTTATGTAGAGAATGGAGGGTTTGGAGCAGACTTTGGTGTGCCTATCGGTTCTTTAATGATTGAGCAGTATATCAATGGGAAACTGACTCCTGGTGATGCAGCTCAGGCAGATGCATTGCAGAAACGTCATATCTCTTATGCCTTCAAGCACCCATTGACGCATTCAGATTCTCTCCGTCTTGATTCCATTAAGCGTGTGAATATGATTAAAGACTCGTTGAAGCTGGTACGGCAGAAGCAAGATATGGCAGAAGCAGAGCGTATGAAAGAAGCGCAGAAGAAGAAAGAAGCGGAAGAGAAAGAGAAGAAAAAGCAACCTCAAAATGACCCTGCTATCCGTGTAGAACCTGAAGAATTGATTAAACAGGACAAGAAAGAGAAGGATAAGGAGGACGATAAGAAGGAGAAAGAGAAGGAAAAGAATAAAGACAATAAGGACTCCCGAAAGGAAAGTAAAGATAAAAATAAGGGTACAGACAAGTCGAAGGAGCACGAAAAAAGTAAATCTAAAGGGCAATCCAAGGACAAGTCGAAAAGTAAGGAGACAATAAACCGTGCCAAGTAATTATACAGCAGACAGACAACCAGGCGTTCTTCGTTCATTGGATTGGTGGACGATAGGAATCTATTTAGCGTTGCTCACCTTTGGATGGGTGAGCGTCTGCGGTGCCAGTTACACCTATGGCGATACTGAGATCTTCTCACTTGCCAGTCGTTCGGGTATGCAGATTGTGTGGATTGGTACCTCTATATGTTTGGGATTCGTTCTGTTGATGATGGACGATCGGTTCTATGACACTTTTGCCTACGTCATTTATGGACTTTTAGTGCTATTGCTTTTTGCCACAATCTTCAATCCTCATAGTATAAAAGGCTCTCGATCATGGATTGTTATGGGGCCTCTCCGCCTGCAACCAGCTGAGTTCGCGAAGTTCGCAACGGCGTTAGCAATAGCGAAATTCATGTCGGCTTATGGCTTTACAATCCAGAACTGGAAGCATTTTGCAGGTGCTTGTGGCATTATTTTCCTACCAATGCTGTGTATTGTTGGGCAACGGGAGACGGGTTCTGCATTGGTTTATCTTTCATTCTTTCTCATGTTTTATCGCGAAGGTATGCCGGGTTCATTCCTTTTTACAGGTTTAGCCATGGTGATATATTTCGTTGTGGGTATAAAGTATGAGAATGTTTTGTTATGGGATACGCCAACATCCGTCGGAAAGTTTGTAGTCTTGCTCCTGGTACAGATCTTCACTTCAGCCATGGTATGGGTATATAGTGGAGATAAAGAGCGCACACGTCTGTTGCTTACTTACGTACTTGGTTTGACTGGTTTAGCCCTTTTGTTCTCAGAGTTCGTGATACCATTCGATGTCGTTTGGATACAATTGGTTCTGTCTGCTTGTATGATTGGCTATCTTATCTATAATGCTATGAATACGCGCTTCAGCAATTACTTGTATATAGCAATGTTTGCTTTGGGTTCAATTGCCTTCTTCTATTCTGCTGACTACGTACTGAACGATGTCATGCAGCCTCACCAAAGGGTGCGTATCAATGTACTTTTAGGATTAGATGAGGACCTTGCGGGTGCTGGATATAATGTTCATCAGAGTGAGATAGCCATTGGTTCGGGTGGATTGCAGGGCAAAGGTTTCCTCAATGGTACACAAACGAAGTTGAAATTTGTACCAGAACAGGATACAGACTTTATCTTCTGTACAGTAGGAGAGGAGGAAGGATTCCTCGGTTCAGCTTCAGTTCTTGTCTTGTTCCTGTTCCTTATTCTGCGTTTAATGTACCTTGCGGAGCGACAACCCTTTAAGTTTGGGCGTGTTTATGGGTATTGTGTAGCAGGAATCTTCCTGTTCCACCTATTTATAAATGTCGGGATGGTGCTTGGATTGACTCCAGTTATTGGTATTCCGTTACCATTCTTCAGTTATGGAGGCTCCTCTCTATGGGGCTTTACCTTACTTCTCTTTATTTTCTTACGCATTGATGCAGGGCGTAATCTTATCCGTCAATAAGACGGTCTTTTAGTATTCAATGTAATATAAATTCACATCTATAAATCAATAGATGCTCTTTTGCGTTGTAAAAGATGCCCTTTTGCATTGCAAAACATGCCCTTTTGACACGTAAAAGGTGCCCTTTTGAATTGCAAAAGGGCACCTTTTATTTTTGCTTTTGTAATCATTTGGTATCCAAATGATTATGAATGGTAAAAAGAACGAGTCTTAATCAATAATCATCTTGTATGGGAATGCATTCTGTAAGGATATTTCTTGGCTTGCTTTTCTTTGCTGATCATATTCAAACTCTTATCTCTTCCGGAGTTGAATACCAATATCACTGATACCAGGAACGGCATCACGACTCATGATATGGTGTATAGTAATATGCAGAGAGTCATTTCTATTTAGATGAAACGAACTGATTCTCTGGCGTATTTCAGTATTACTGACGCCATCTTGTCCTGCCAACATCCCCTTATCGGTGACGATCTCACAGTTAATCGTATCATGATAGGTCGTTTCATGCTTCTTCCTGTGCCTGTAGTTGATGACCTTTCGTTCCATGATCATACTTATACTGCGGTAAGGATAGGATTGTGTTGCACGTATGCCAAGGGCTAATTGATAGTTGCCTTCCCACTGGCGCGGAATGTCAAAGGTAAGAGTGTCATTACGTAACCAGCCACGAAGCGATACACTTTCATAGTGATCGTAAGTGCGAGGGTCATTACATGAAGCAGTGCCCATGATGATAATCATGAGTACTACTATATATAATAAGGTGGAAACCTTACGTATCATTCTTGCGTTCTTTCCGTTTTTTGAGGTTGTCTGCCTTCGTTTCTACCGTTAGGAGTTGCTCCTTCTCTCTGTTGTTGTACCGGACGAGGACCGTTATTGGGGCGACGGTTACTGTTTTGTGGCCTACGATTCTCGTTTGGTTGTCGTCTGTTGTCACCTTGTTGGCGGCTATTGTCTTGCTGATCACGCTGATTTCGGCGATTTTCCCGTTGTGGTCTACCACCTTGTTGACCGTTATAGTTGCGCTGTTGGTTGTTCTTTTTGCGCTTCTTAGCCTTGTCAAATCGGCTTAGATCAGCACCGGCAAGCAAGTCAGCAGACTTCTTTGCAGGTTTCGCCTTACCATCTTCAAGAAGAGAAAGAGGCTTCTCGCCACGTCGATTCATCTCGATAATCTCCTTAGCACGCTCTGCACTGATAGTCTCAAGGTTAGCACCGAGGTTCTTGTCAGTAGAGTAAGTGCATTGACCACTGAGGATATCTGTCTTGAAAAGGTGGTATTCACCATCCATTGTTTCCAACAAAACCTCCTTACTTGGTAGCTTTCTGCTTGCTTCCATGTAGTCATCTACCTCGTAGTTCAGGCAGCATTTCAGCTTAGCACACATACCTGCCAGCTTGGTTGGGTTGGGGGATATATCTTGAATACGGGCAGCTGTAGTGGAAACACTTGAGAAATTCTTCATCCAAGTAGCACAACAGAGCTCCCGACCACAAGGTCCTGTACCTCCAATGCGCCCTGCTTCCTGTCGTGCTCCAATCTGTTTCATCTCTATACGTACGTGGAATGCAGCTGCAAGGTCTTTGATGAGCTGTCGGAAATCAACACGTTCATCAGCAATATAATAGAAGATTGCTTTGTTTCCATCGCCTTGATACTCCACATCACCAATCTTCATCTTCAGTCCTAAGCCCTTTGCTATCTGTCGACTCTCTATCATTGTGGCGTGTTCACGTGCTTTTGCTTCTTGATATTTCTGCATATCAACATCTTTAGCAAGCCGATATACACGCTTAATGTCATCAGGTGACTTTATTCCAGATGCCTTTTTAATCTGTAGTTTGACGAGTCTTCCTGTCAGTGTAACTACTCCAATGTCGTGTCCAGGGTTAGCTTCTACTGCAACAATGTCCCCCTTTTTGAGGTCAAGGTTATTGACATTGTGATAATAACCCTTACGGGTATTCTTGAATTGAACCTCTACAAGGTCGGTCGTCTGGTTGTTTCCAGGCACGTCTGCCAGCCAGTCAAAGGTGTTTAACTGGCGGTCTTGCCTGCCACAACCTTTGTGACATAACCCTCTGTCACAGCCATGCCAGACCTTGAATTTCATATCTTTATAATCCATTGATTGTATACTTGTTTGTTATATATATTGTAGGGCGTTGCCGCCTTTGTATTCTTATTCCTTAAATGGTTTGAATTTACTTGCTGAAAGGTTGAGGATGAACTGCCTTTATATCTCCGAAGCACTTCTTTATCAGAGTCTCTATTGACTTGATTGTTCCTCTATTTTTTCAGTAAAAGCACTATAAGTTTCAGTGCGATGTCGTAGAAAACAACCTTAGCATTTGCATTTTGCCCGATATCTCGGTTCGCTTTCTCAAAGAGTTCATTGATTTCTATGACGTTTGCTTCGTTGATGAAGCGTGCAAAGTTCCTTGCGAAGCCCTCTTCCTCAAGTGTCATATAGTTGAGTTCAGGCCTTTGGAAGTTGAAAATGAAGTTCTCTCGCACTTGTTGTTGGAAGTAAGTGAGCATCCGACGTTCCTTCTCTCTACCATAGGCAGACACCACTTCACTCCATCGTTTTAGGTCTTTTACATTGCGCATGTAGCAAAGTCGCATGAGCATTTGGAACATATTGAGGAATTCGCGGTTCTCATTTCCAGTGTCAAGAGTCTCTAAAGCTTTCAGCCAACTGCCGTTTGCAATGCGTGCAATGCGGTGTGCTGCATCGTGATCAATACCTCTTTGTGTGATGAGAGCTTGCTCTATAGCATCATCATCAATACGTTTTACGTCAATACGTTGCGTTCGGCTGATGATAGTCTCAAGCAGTTTCTCTGGTTCTTCACACACCATAAGGAAGATTGTCTTGTGTGGTGGCTCCTCTAATAGCTTCAATAGCTTATTGGCAGAGGTGAGATTCATGCGTTCAGGACGCCATATGATAGCAATCTTATAGCCTCCTTGACTTGATTTCAGTGCCAATATGCGAGATAACTCATCACTTTCTGCTCCTGTGATGATGGCCTGTTGTGTTGTAGCACCCATCTGTTTCATCCATTGATTCATGGTGAAATAGGTTCCTTGCATGATCATTTCGTGCCATTCTTGCGCAAAGTCGTTGCTTATTGGCTGATGATCACTGCTCATGTTAGGGCGTTTGATGGTCGGATAGGAGAAGTGCAGGTCAGGATGTTCCCACTTTCGCAGCATTGCAAGTGCGTTAGTGGTATCTATAGAACCATTGTCTTCACCGTCAGGGTTCGTCAATAGATAACTTGCAAAAGCCATAGCGAGTGCCATTTTGCCAACCCCTTCTGGTCCGCAGAAGAGCAAAGCATGAGGCAGACGGCCTTCTTTTACCATCTGTATGAGCCTCTCTTTGGCAGGTTCTTGTCCTATAACGTTTGAGAAATCCATCTTTCTTGTACTCTAATTAGGTGTTGCTTAAAGTCCGGTACACAGTCTTATAAGAGTCGTCTGACCACTTCATGCACACTGTTAACAGCTGAAACAGTATAGAAATGTACATTGTTTATGCCGTGAGCATAGAGATCTTTGACTTGTCTTGTAGCCCATTCAATACCCAGTTCACGTGCTTCATCATCATTTTTGCAGAGCCTTGCTAATCCTGCAAGCTCTTCTGGAATGTCACAGTGGAATGTCCTTGGAACGATATTCAGCTGTGAAAGCTTAGCAAAAGGCTTGATACCGGGCACAATAGGGATCGTAATTCCCATGTTGCGGGCACGTTGTAGGAAGTCATAAAACTTCTGATTATCGTAGAAAAGCTGCGTAACAGCAAAGGAAGCACCCAACTCTTGTTTCTTTTTTAAGTACTGAAGGTCCTGTTCAATGTTAGGCGCTTCTTCATGTTTCTCGGGATAACAGGCTACTCCATAGGTGAAAGGATTACCTGGATGTTTCATCTCTGACCCATCAATGAACTTACCATCATTAAACAGTTTTACTTGTTCTATCAGGTCAGTTGTATGCCTGTGTCCTCCTTTGGTTGGTGTAAACTGCCGGTCTTCACGTGCTTTGTCACCACGAAGGAGCATGAGTGTGTCAATGCCGAGGAACTGTAAATCAAGTAATTCGTATTCAATATCTTCTTTTGTGGCACCCGAACAGATGACATGTGGGATGACTGGGATACCATATCTTTGTTGAATAGCTGCCGCAATAGCTATTGTTCCTGGTCGGCGACGTATGCTTTGTCGTTCCAGTAGTCCGTCTTCCCGTTCGTGATATACGAATTCACTGTGATGTGTTGTTATGTTAATGAATTGTGGATTGAATTCCTTGAGTTGGTCAATATTGCGAAAGAGCGATGCGGTACCATTGCCTTTTAATGGTGGTAATACCTCAAATGAGAAACGCCTCTCCGTAGTACCGTCGTTCAGAAGTGTCTTTATGTCCATACTTTACTGTGCATTTGGCTACAAAGTTAGCAAATAAAAGTGAGAAAACGGGGCTTATAGACTGATAAGTTTACACATATAGAGAATGTATTACCCATCGATAGTGCTTTTAGAAAGTCCTTTTTTGTTAGAATGGTAGACGTTGTTTGGAGAATAAAGTGTATCTTTGCACATATAAAAAAAGTGTATCTGTTTAAGGTACAGAACCATTTAAAGTAATTCCAAATAGCGAAGATTTATGAATATACTTAAGTTTAAGCCACTGCTGAAAACAACCATCTGGGGCGGAGAAAAGATTGTTCCGTTCAAACATTTGGACAGTAATGAGAAGCAAGTAGGCGAAAGTTGGGAAGTTTCAGGTGTGAAAGACAATGAGAGTATAGTTGCTGAAGGCGACTATGCAGGCTGGAAACTAAATGATCTTGTTGCCTCTTTGAAGGATAAGTTAGTGGGAAAAGAGAACTACGAACGCTTTGGTAATGAGTTTCCTCTGCTTGTTAAGTTTATCGATGCACGTCAGCAACTCTCTATTCAGGTACATCCAACTGATGAACAGGCACAGGCTTTGGGTAAGAGTAGGGGTAAAACGGAGATGTGGTACGTTATGAAGTCAGATGCTGATGCCTCTTTACGAAGTGGCTTGAAGCAGCAGATTACCCCTGAAGAGTATACAGCGATGGTGGAGAACGATACCATTACAGATGCTCTGGCTGAGTATTCTGTTAAAGAAGGTGACGTGTTCTTCCTTCCTGCAGGGCGTATTCACTCTATCGGTACTGGTTGTTTCTTGGCTGAGATACAGGAAACAAGCGACATTACTTACCGTATTTACGATTTCAAACGCAAGGATAAAGAAGGAAACTATCGACAGTTGCACACGAAAGAGGCTGCCGCATGTATAGATTATACGGTCTATCCAGACTACAGAACAAAGTATGAACCACGGAAGGATGAGCCAGTTGAGTTGGTTCGTTGTCCTTATTTCACCACGTCTGTATACGATCTTACGGAACCAATGACGATAGATTATAGTGACTTAGACTCCTTTGTAATCTTCGTAGGCTTGTCTGGTAGTGGCGAGATAACGGATGCTGAAGGGAACGTTACTCCTTTCCAGGCAGGCGAAAGTGTTCTTTTACCAGCTACAATGACAACTGTGAAGGTCTCTGGAACAATCAAGTTCCTGGAGTCTTATGTGTAAAACTGGATTCTTACTCACTACTTTTGATAGTTTGAAAGCCAAGTTTAGGGTTGTAGGAAATATCTTAACAGTTTTTACTTTGGCTACGATAGGAAAGTAGGAGATAATGTTTAAAATCTTGTTTTGTAACCATCAGAATGCCAGTTAGTTATTAAAGGTAAAATAAAAGATGCCCTTTTGCGTTGCAAAAGGGCATCTTTTACACATCAAAAGGGCATGTTTTGCGTTGCAAAAGGGCACCTTTTACAACGCAAAAGAGCATCGTTTAAAAGCAGGTTGTGATATTATTTTACATAAACCACGTAGTATCTCTGTCTTGTTAATCAACTTATGGGTTGAAATTAGCAGATTTGTACCTTGTCAAAGTACTATTCTTCCTTGCCTGTTACGGCTATTTTCCCTTATTTCTTATCATCATCTTTTGCCTCAGTGGGTGCAGAAGATGCCTCAACCTCATTCAGTTTGTGCTCTTTAGTGACGTAACGTTGCCAGTAAGCAATGATGAGTGTTGTTAGAGGTAGGGCTATGATAAGTCCAATAAAGCCTAACAGGGCACCCCAAACAGAAAGGGAAAGAAGCAGAATAGCAGGGTTCAAGCCCATTGCCTTACCCATGATCTTTGGCGTTATCACCATATCCATCAGTACTTGAACAATGGCAAAGACGGCTAAAGCAGAGCCAAATATGATCCAAAAGTTCTGCCCTGTGTCTGCAGCCTTTAGTAAAGCAAGAAACGCAGTAGGGATAAGTGCAAAGGTATGGAGATAAGGTATAAGATTCAGAATACCTATAAGGATTCCCATACCGATAGCCATCGGGAAGTCAATGATTGTAAAGCCGATGCAAAAAAGGATTCCCAGACATAGCGAAACCAATCCTTGTCCACGTATATAGTTGTTCAATTCACGTTCAACATCCTTTGCTAAACCAGCCCAGAAAGGGCGTACGTTCTTGGGAAATATCTTTATCCAGTTCTCTGTTAGTGTCTCATAATCGAGCAAAATAAAGAACATGTAGAGTAAAGTAATGACCGATGCGATGATAGAAATGACTATACTTGCCGTCTGACCGATTACCGAAAACAGCTTGGGCATGGCAGTTTTAATGGTATTTGTGAAGTCTGGACTCTTCAGATACTTCTCTATTTGTTCCTGATTCTCTAAGATCCACCGTTGAATGATAGTTGCAATGTTGCTTGTATGGGCTGTTTCATGTACATATCGGTTGATGATATGGGTGAAACGGTCCACCTGATCGAGCATAGGAGGTATGATAAACATGAAGATTGCCGTGATGATAGCTACAACAAAGGCAAGTGTTACGATAATGCTTATTGCTCTTCCTGGTACGTGTAGTTTGTATTGTACGAACTTTACGATAGGGTAGAGCAGGTAAGCAAGGAACCATGCAATGAAAAATGGTAGTAAAACTTCTGATAGTCCTTTGATAATCAAAAACACAGCAACGGCTGCAAGCGCCATCAATGACCATCGAATGAATTTATCGAATGTGATAACTTGTGGCATAAAGTATTATCCTTTTAAAATCATTTTTTCTCTTCTTTGAGGGCCTTTTGGTAACATTCTCGGCATAAAGGCTCATATTCTTGTTGCTCTCCAAGCATGACACGATGGTCATCAGCTATGAGTCGATGGCTGACATAGGCCAATGCGCCACACTTTACACAGATAGCATGTACCTTGGTTACTTCATCTGCAACAGCACAAAGTGCAGGTATTGGACCAAAAGGAACACCTTTGTAGTCCATATCCAGTCCTGCTACGATGACGCGGACACCATTGTTTGCCAATTGATTGCATACATCCATCAGCCCATCATCTAAGAACTGAGCTTCATCTATGCCCACAACATCAATGTCTGAAGCAAGGAGTAGAATGTTACCAGAGGAGTCAATGGGAGTTGAACGTATGGTATTCTGGTCATGACTGACAACGTTTTCTTCCGAATAACGTGTGTCAATTGATGACTTAAAGATCTCAACTCTCTGCTTAGCGAACTGTGCTCGCTTCATACGTCGGATGAGTTCTTCTGTCTTACCAGAGAACATACTCCCGCAAATAACCTCTATACGTCCCCTTCGACGTCTCTCTCCATTTAAATTATCCATAGATATCATATGTCATGCAAAGATAAATAAAAATCCTAAGAACAGTTAATTGTTCGAGGTTAAATGACTAATGAGTAGTTTTTTATTGCCTTATTTATATATTAAAAGGCTTTGCTAAGGGATTTGATAGTTGTGTAAAAAAGCCTAATTTATTTTGGCTTCTTTGTGTTTTACTATACATTTGCAGCCGATATATGGGAATATTATACCTTGTACCGACGCCGGTTGGAAACATGGAGGACATGACACTCCGTGCAATCAGAATCCTTAAGGAAGCTGATCTAGTTTTGTGTGAAGATACGCGGACCTCTGGTATCTTACTGAAACACTTCGAAATAAAGAATCATCTGATGTCTCATCATAAGTTTAATGAGCACAGTACGTCTGCAGGAATAGTCAATCGATTGAAAGCAGGGGAAACGATTGCGCTCATTTCGGATGCTGGTACGCCTGGAATCAGTGACCCTGGCTTCTTTCTTGCACGTGAAGCGGCTGCCAATGGTATCACTGTTCAAACTCTTCCAGGGGCTACTGCCTTTGTTCCAGCATTGGTTTCAAGTGGTCTTCCATGTGATCGTTTCTGCTTTGAAGGCTTCTTGCCACAG
This sequence comes from Prevotella histicola, assembly GCF_055385135.1. Lineage (NCBI taxonomy): Bacteria > Pseudomonadati > Bacteroidota > Bacteroidia > Bacteroidales > Prevotellaceae > Prevotella > Prevotella histicola. The sequence goes on from NZ_AP043793.1 coordinate 2,055,290, forward strand.
AAGAAAGGACGTAAAACACAGTTGGAAAGTCTGGTAGATGAAACGCGAACAATGGTTTTCTATGAGTCTCCTTATCGTGTAGTGAAAACCTTAGAACAGTTTGCTGAGGTCTTTGGAACCGAACGACAGGTTAGTTGTTGTAGGGAAATATCAAAGATTCATGAGGAAAGTGTGCGTGGAACGTTGGCTGATGTCATTGCTCACTTCAAGGAAACAGAACCGCGTGGTGAGTTTGTTATTGTCGTCGCAGGCAAAGAAAAGGTTAAAAGTTCTGATAAAAACAAAGTAAATAGATAATAAAGAAGAGAACTGATAAAAACGAATAATTATGAAAAAGCTATTAATTTTGGCAGCATGTGGTGTCTTTGCACTTGCATCCTGCAACCAAGACAAGAAGTCAGCTCTTAACTCAGCTGATGTTCAAAATGACTCTTTACGCGCTATTATAGACGCACGTGATAATGAAATTAATGACATGATGAGTACGCTGAATGATATTCAGCAAGGCTTTTCTGATATTAATGCGGCAGAGAATCGTGTAACAATCGCTAAGGATGGCGAACGTGCAGATAAGGCAGCACAAGTAAAAGAGAACATTCAGTTCATTGCTCAGCGCATGAAAGAGAACCGTGAACTCATCAAAAAGCTACAGCAGCAGTTGCGTGAGACTGGCTTTAAGGGTGAGGCTATGAGAAAAACTCTCGCACAATTGACTACTCAGTTGGGCCAGAAGGAGGCTGAATTGAAGAAACTTCGTGCTGAGCTTGATTCAAAGAATATTCACATTAAGGAACTTGATGAGACTATTACAGGCTTAAATACTGACGTAACGAATCTGAAGACCGATAAGGAAAACTTGACAACTGAGAAGGAAAACCTTACTAAGGAGAAAGAGAATCTTCAGACAGAGAGCAACCAGAAGACTGAAACTATCAATACTCAAGATAGACAACTGAATACTGGTTGGTACGTATTCGGTACAAAGAGCGAGCTGAAAGCACAGCGAATCCTCGATGGAGGTAAGGTTTTGCAGGGCTCATTCAACAAAGGTTACTTCACAAAGATTGATATCCGTGTTACTAAGGAGATTAAACTTTACAGTAAGAGTGCGCGTCTTTTGACTTCTCACCCGAGCAACAGTTACTCACTTACAACGGATACTAACGGTCAGTATGTACTTCGTATCTCTGATCCACAGACCTTCTGGAGCACAAGTAAATACTTGGTTATTCAGGTTAGATAATCATAAAATACAAAATAAGAAAGAGGAGATGTGTTATAACAGCACATCTCCTTTTTTATTTCTCCAAACTTATTCCTGTCTTATAATTGGATATATTCAGAAGAGGGTAACTCTTTCTTCAAAAAGGTTGACGGTTTCTTTAAAAAAGGTAGACCTTTTTGCCCAAAAAGGTCTACCTTTTTTGTAATCGCGTTATCTGTTATGTCAACTTCAGCAAAGCCCAAAGAAACCACTATTGAAGTGGTACTTCGTCTTTTAGATTTACTAATTTCGTGGTAAACAATAGGCTGAGTGTGACGAAGCCTGCACCTATTGCCAGTCCGATATACTGAATGTTGTGAAGCAAAGTAAGGATGAATTCCGATTCAGTCCCATTGATATATCTGTCAAAGATGTTAGGCAGTGTGAAACTTGCAAGCGTCACAATACAGCCCAAAACAACCCCAACAACAAGCAGTTTAAGCGACATCAGTTTGTTCTTTCGGCTCTCCGCACGTTGATATGCCTTGACTTCTTCGATGAGTTCCATCTGTCGTTGCAGTCTTTGCATAAAGGCATTGTCATCCGATAGTTGTGGATGATAGTCCGAGAGCAAGTCTTTCAAGAATTTATCTTCGTTCATCTTTCCAAAATATGTTTAAGTTCTTGCCGTCCACGTGAGAGTTGTTTCTTAATTGCATCCTCACTGTTTTCGGTTATCTCTGCAATCTCTTTTATCTGATAACCCTGCATATAATGAAGCAGGATACTTGTGCGCATTGTCTCCGAGAGCGTTGCCAACGCAGTGTGTAGTTCTTGATAGCGGAAGGCTTCATCACTCTTACTGTTTCCTTGGAGCGTGATAGCCTTCTCAAGGGGTAGTTCCTGTTGGTGTTTCTGTTTGCGACGAGAGTCTATGAAGACACGATAAGCAATTTTCATTAGCCAAGCCGAGAACTGTCCACGTTCGTCATATTGACTACTGCGAAGGTAGGCTTTGATGAGAGCCTCTTGAGCAATATCGTCAGCTTCAGCACTATTGCCGCAGCATAAAGCCGTCAGGAACCGGCGTAGATGTGCCTGTTCCCGACTGACCTGTTCGACGAATTGTTCTCTTGTCATAATAACCTAATCGTTGTCTTTCAAGTTTTCCAAAGTCTTTTTGGCATTGTTGTAGGCTACCAACAGCCCACAGCTTACTGCCAATGGGACAACGCCAAATACAAAACCTATACCGATATTTCCTTTGTAAAAGCCTTGCAGGATGCTCAGAACTATGATAGCCAAGATGCCTGTCGCCCCTACGATAAGGCATATTGTTCCCCAAAGCATTTCCTTATGCATTTTTGTCATCAGTTGCTCTTTATATGACTTTTTGGGAGAGTTCAGTTTGTTGAGGAACTCCTGTATGTCAACCTCAGGATTCTTTTCAATAACAGCCATTATAATCTCACTCCTTTTGGTCGCTTCAAGTTGTTTGTTTCTATAGTAGAACCAAACTATTACGATTGGAAGAACTACTACAATTGCTATCGGAACGAGACTTTCAATAATTGATATTAATATTACATAATTCATAATCATTTATTTTTAATATGTTATACATTTGGTTTTCTTTCTGAACCGATTCACTTGTATAACGTTATTAGTTTGTAGAAGGTGACATCAAAGGCATAAATTTATTTGTTTTATGGTATTAATTGTATTCTTGATAATGGTTCTTTTTTATGCTTACAATAACTTTTGAGCAAATTATTTACATGTAAATAATTCGTTGGAGTGTAGCTATAAGAGGTTAAAAGGGCATCTATCAGCAGTTTATTTCTTACCTCTAATAATCGTAGAGAGCACAAGTAAAATCCTTTCTCTTTCCTTTCTATATCTTTATTAGTATACTTGAGTTCGGGATAAGTTTAGTATGAAAAAAGTTCCAAGTGCCTTGATTTTTCCACATACACTGGCAGTGCCTCTGGCTTGTTCTCAAAGAAGCAGTATGCTGTAAGGGCAGAACACAAGTTCATGATAAAGTTGTGTATCGAGCGGTGTCTTGAGTGAACAAGGTTGGCTTTGTTCTTGAGTAGTTCGTTAATGCACTCGATAATGTATCTTTTCCTCAGCATAATCTTGTCCCACATAGGCATCAGTTTGTTCTTCATCTTAGCCTTGAGCCCATGAACGAGTTGGATACCTTGACTGAACAGACTATCAAAGAGTTCCTGCTTGATGTACCCTCTATCAGCAAAGATCTTCCCAAATAAGACCTTTGCAAATACCGTCCATACCCTGCTATCTCTGTCATCCACATTTGCTCCTGTAAGACAGAACGTTATCACTTCACCAGAATCATTGCATAGCAGGTGCAGCTTGAATCCATGACACCAGCCCATGGTACCCTTTCCGTCCTTGGCGAGGCCGGCAAAGACTTTGTTGTAATATCGTCGTACATTGTGACATACGGGTATCATTGTGCTGTCAACGAATGTTATACCCGTACACTTGCCGAAGGCATAGAGCTTCATGAACAGCATCATCTTAAAGAACACTCTTGGCATGAGTTCAACGAAGCGGTTATAGGAAACCGCGTCGGGAAAATCCTGACGCATCACCCCTTTGACCCAATTCAAATAATACTCCTTGAAATTGCGATATGCGCCGAAATGATAGCATACCAAAATGGTCATAATCTCACTTTCCGAGAGTCTGCCCTTGCGGTTTCGGTAGCGTTTGCCGTCACTGTTATGGGACGGTAGACGCAGGTTTTTCGCTAATTCGGCACTCAAATTCTTATCAAACTCGTCGATTATACAGAAAATTTCAGTAACTTTGTCCTTGGTAATCATCGTTCAAAAATCTTGTAATCTATTGATTTTCACCTATAAAGATACGAATTTTTGACGAGATTACCAACTTTTTCAAGCCTTTTCTTATCCCGAACTCGCGTAGTATCAGGAACAGAGGTGATGTCTTAACTCCTTTCACTCCCTTTCACTCCTTAACTCCTCAAAACCTACCTTCTCTCTTGGAAGAATCGCTGCATCAAGGCACGACATTCTTCTTCCATCACACCGTAAGTAACATTAGCTTTTGGGTGGAAAGCTTTGGGTGCATACTCGTGGTAACCCCGTTTTTCATCAGGACAACCGTAGACAATGCGCCGAAGTTGTGCCCAGCCGATAGCACCAGCACACATGATGCAAGGCTCAACTGTCACATATAGCGTGCAATCTTGCAGATATTTCCCTCCCAACTCATTGGCAGCCATGGTTATTGCTTGCATTTCTGCATGTGCAGTAACGTCATTGAGCGTCTCTGTCAGGTTATGGGCACGAGCGATGATACGGTCTTTGCATACAACGACTGCGCCCACTGGGATTTCACCTTCTTTATAGGCAGCTTCGGCTTCCACCAATGCACGCTGCATATAGTATAGGTCTTTCTTGCTTTGTTCTTCTGTACTCATGCTGCAAAAATACGAGTTTTATTTTGATTTTACGAAAGATTATCCTAACTTTGCGCTGTAATAAAAATGTAAGAAAGGTGCATGGCTTTGCATAATGATATAGGGCGGTGGGGAGAAGACGTTGCTGTAAGTTATCTTCAGCAGCAAGGCTATGTCATTTTGCATCGAGATTGGAGCTATAGGCATCGTGATTTAGATATTGTAGCCATAGATAAAGGCACACTTGTTATCATCGAAGTGAAGACACGTCGTGATGAACGTTATGCCAATGCCGATGAGGCTGTGACCCCACAGAAGGTCCGTTCGTTGTCCATCGCTGCCAATGCGTATGTCAAACAGTATGGTATCAGCCTTGATATTCGCTTTGATATCATCACAATAGTAGGTCAACCCACGGACATTCATGAGGTAAGACAGGTTAAAGATGCCTTTCTTCCTTTCATATAAAAGTACGAGGATAAATGAAGATAATAGACGCAATGTTAGGCTTTCTGAAGCCATCTGCTGAGAAAAAGCCTGATGTGAAGGTTATTCATCTTGACTCTGTAGATAGTACAAACAGCTATCTGCGGACTTACGTACCTACAGAGAATGAACCAATGACGGTTGTTGTGGCTGATTATCAGTCGGCAGGACGCGGTCAAGGTACTAACACTTGGGAGAGTGAAGAGGGTAAGAATCTCCTCTTTTCAGTCCTTGTTCATCCTGTGATGATACCCGTTCGGAGTCAGTTCTTACTCTCTGAAGCTGGTGCCTTGGCTTTAAGAGACGCTTTACCAGATGAGATAAAGGATGAAATTCGACTGAAATGGCCGAATGATATCTATTGGAAAGACAAGAAACTCAGTGGAACTCTGATAGAAACAAAGCTGGGTGGTGGTCATATAAAGGATTGTATCTTTGGCGTTGGACTGAATGTTAATCAGTCAATGTTCCATAGTGATGCACTTAATCCAGTCTCTCTTTGCCAGATTTTAGGGCATGAAGTGGAAAAAGAAGAGCTCTTGAATAAAATAATAAAGAAGTTTTCGGAGTTCTATCATTTGTTAGAGATGGGTGGATACAATGATATTAGTGCGATGTATCACGATGTCTTGTATCGCCGAGGAGGCTTTCATAAGTTCCGGGATGCCGATGGCGAGTTTGAAGGAGCAATCGTTGAAGTAGAAGATGATGGGCATCTTATCCTTCGTGACCGCAGTGGTATGATTCGTGAATATCAGTTTAAAGAAGTAGAATTTATTATTAATTGAGCGAGTAGGAGATTGAGTGAGGATTGAAAGAGAATGCCATGAAAGCTATTTGGATTGGCTGATGAGCGCATGAAACGAAAATTATTATTTAGTCAAAGTGTGTATCGTATATGGTATAAACTCCTCTAATACCTTAAATATCTTAACTCCCTAGATAAAAAACAGTAAGTTATGGCAAGATTTAAAAGAATCTTATTAAAGCTCTCTGGTGAGAGTCTAATGGGCAAACAAGGCTTTGGTATTGATCCAGAACGTCTTGATGACTATGCCAAACAGATAAAAGAAGTACATGATATGGGTGTACAGATCGGTATTGTCATAGGTGGTGGCAATATATTCCGTGGTCTTAGCGGTAGTCAGAAAGGCTTTGACCGTGTGAAAGGAGACCAGATGGGGATGTGCGCAACCGTCATAAACTCCCTTGCACTTAGTTCTGCGTTGGAAGCTATAGGTGCAAAAGCCAAGGTGTTGACCGCTATTCGTATGGAACCTATTGGTGAATACTATAGCAAATGGAAAGCTATTGAGGCTATGGAAGCCGGAAGTATCTGTATCTTCTCTGCTGGAACAGGTTGTCCTTACTTCACAACTGACACGGGTTCAAGCCTTCGTGGTATTGAAATAGAGGCTGACGTAATGCTGAAAGGGACACGTGTTGATGGCATTTATACCGCCGATCCAGAGAAAGATCCTACTGCAACGAAGTTCTCAGACATTACTTATGATGAAATATATAACAAGGGTTTGAAGGTGATGGACCTCACTGCAACAACCATGTGTAAGGAAAATAACCTGCCTATCTACGTCTTTAATATGGATGTTGTTGGCAATTTGAAGAAAGTAATGGATGGTGAAAACATTGGAACCTTAGTACATAATTAATAAAATAATACAAGTCAAATGAAAAAAAGACAATTATTAACTCTCATTTTTTCCCTGTTGGTGAGTATAGTCGCTATGGGACAACAGAACCCTGTACATGTTTCTGTACAGCAGAAGCGTGTGTCTCCAACAGAGGTTGATATCATTTTTGCAGCTAAGATCGCATCAGGGTGGCACGTATATTCCACTGGTCTGCCAGCTGGAGGTCCTAATTCCACTGTTCTGCGTTTGGATAATGCGGAAGGTGTAAGCCCTGTTGGCAAGCTTACTGCCCATGGAAAAGAGCTGAATGTATTTGATAAAGCTTTTGATATGAAGCTCCGTTATTTTGAAAATAGCGTCAGCTTCGTTCAACGTTATAAGATAACTGCTAAGACATACAGCATAAAAGGTTATTTGGAATACAGTACCTGTAATGAAGAAATGTGTATGCCTCCAATGCAGGTGGAGTTCAACTTCAAAGGGAATGGCCCTGCTTCTGCTCCTGCAGCAGCACCTTCAGACGTAGAAAAAAAAACGACTGACGCAGCTGTAGCTACCCCAACAGAAGCTGAAGGAACAGCTGCTTTGTCAGCAATGACGGCAGATACTACTAAAAATGTGACTGCTTCAACAGCTGATTCTGCAGCGAGTGTAGCACCAGCTGCTACCTCTGGGACAAATGATTCAGACCTTTGGCAACCTGTAATCAAGGAGTTGAAGGCCTTTAATACCGCTCAAAACACTGACAATGCCTCACTATGGTACATCTTCTTTATGGGTATTGTCGGTGGTTTGGTTGCTCTTTTGACACCATGTGTATGGCCTATTATCCCGATGACTGTAAGCTTTTTCCTCAAAAGAGCTAAGGATGACCGTAAGAAAGGTATCCGTGATGCAGTGACATACGGACTCTCTATCATTGTCATTTACATGGGTTTGGCAACGATTGTGACAGCTGCTTTCGGCCCACAGAAGCTGAATGAGCTTGCAACAAATGCACCTTTCAATATCTTCTTCTTCCTTTTGTTGGCTGTATTTGCCTTCAGTTTCTTCGGATGGTTCGAACTTCGACTACCTTCTTCATGGGGAAATGCTGTTGATAACAAGGCTGCTGCAACGACAGGACTGTTCTCAATCTTCCTGATGGCATTCACTTTGTCACTCGTAAGTTTCTCTTGTACAGCACCAGTAGTAGGACTTCTTCTCGTACAGGCAGCCACAAGTGGCGATTGGGTAGCACCTGCTGTGGGAATGTTTGGCTTTGCTTTGGCTCTTGCCTTGCCTTTCACACTCTTTGCTCTCTTCCCATCTTGGTTGAAGCAGGCACCAAAATCAGGTTCATGGATGAATATGGTCAAGGTTGTTCTTGGCTTTGTTGAACTTGCATTCTCGCTGAAGTTCCTTTCAGTTGCCGACCTTGCATATGGCTGGCATATACTTGATCGTGAGACATTCCTTTCTATTTGGATAGCACTCTTTGCACTTCTCGGTTTGTATCTCATTGGTAAACTCAAGTTCCCACATGACGATCCCGATCAAAAAGCAATGCCAGTTCCTGCAATTATGTTAGGACTTTGTTCGTTGGCTTTCTCTGTTTATATGCTTCCTGGGCTTTGGGGTGCACCTTGTAAGGCTGTCAGTGCTTTTGCTCCTCCTATCAATACGCAGGATTTTAACCTTGCTCCACAGACTGTTCATGCACAGTATACTGACTATGAAGAGGGTATGCGTGCTGCTGCAGCAGCTGGTAAGCCTGTGCTTTTGGACTTTACTGGTTTCGGATGTGTCAACTGTCGTAAGATGGAGGCAGCCGTTTGGACTGATTCACGTGTAGCTGAGAAGCTAATGAAGGACTATGTTCTCATTTCACTTTATGTGGATGACAAGACTCCATTGAAGCAACCTGTTGAGGTGAAGCGTCCTGATGGCACCATGCGTACGCTCCGTACGGTGGGTGACAAGTGGAGTTATTTAGAGGAAACAAAGTTCGGTTACCTTGCACAACCATTCTATGTACCACTTGATAATCAAGGAAAACCGTTGAACGGGAGCTTCAGTTACAAAGAGGATATACCCGGTTATCTTGATTTCCTCAACAAAGGACTCGAGAATTATCAGGCAAAACGATAATATTCGTTGGACTTCTACTGCACTGTGTTCGGCATAATGATGGTTGAAGGCAGATAACGAGAGGTCTCATTGAAAGTAAAATGGCACAAAGGCAATCGCCCTCTGTGCCATTTTTTTATGTCTAACACTTTAGTGTTGTTTGCGATTTAAATCCCACTGATACTGTTTCGTTGGACGAATGATAATGCTATTGATGTAAAATAACTTCATTATTGATTTTCGAAAGACGCCCTTTTGCGTTGTAAAAGATGCCCTTTTACCATGCAAAAGGTGCCCTTTTGATGTGCAAAAGATGCCCTTTTGAAACGCAAAAGGGCATCTTTTACAAACCTGTTTGTAACAGTTTGGTTATCTGTTTGTTACAAATCCGTTTTGGATAGGTTTTTGTCTATTCTCTCAATATTCGTAGTTCTCTTTCTGTAATATTATTTCTTAATTGTCTTTTAGCCTTCTGCGATTGTTCCTACATGAACTTATCAACTTATGAAAGTGTAAGGTTGAAGATTCCAAAGAGTGCATGTTAAGAATGGGGAAACATGGGTTTGAAATGCTTTGTGATTGATAAAAATGTAGAAAAATGAAGTTTTTTATTATAATTTATTGACTTATTGTTTTTTTTTCTATCTTTGCGAAGTGATATTATTATCATAATCATTAATCTGAGAGCTATGCCTGCATGCCCTTGAATACTAATTATTACTTATGAGAAAACTAATACTTGTCTTCGGTCTGTTATGCATTGGGTTAACACTTTGTGCCCAATCAATCTCTGGTGTTGTTCTTGACAGCCAGGAAAAGCCATTGCCTTATGCCAATGTTGTTGTCCTATCGGCAAAGGATTCAGGCTTTGTCGTTGGTACGATAACCGATGAAAAAGGAAAATTCCGTGTGGATAAAGCCGCCGTGGGGGATATTCTGAAGGTCTCTTTCATTGGTTATGAACCTTATGTCACAACCCTTAACACCCTTGATGCGCTAACAATAGTACTGAAAGAAGATGCTCATCTAATGTCAGAAGTGGTTGTTAAAGGGAATGTTCCTCAACATAAACTTACCATAGAGGGTGTACAGACGAATGTAGAAAACACACTCTTGAGCAAGTTAGGTACTTGTGAGGATGTCCTGACACATATCCCTGGGTTGACAAAGCAGCGAAATGGTTATGAAGTCTTTGGCAGGGGCGCACCTATTATATATATAAACGGAAGGTTGATGCGTGATGGTGCAGAGTTGGAAAGACTGAAGTCGAGCGACATCAAGAGTGTTGAGGTAATAACAAACCCAGGTGCTAAGTATAATGCAGCAGTAAAGGCTGTTGTGAAAATACGTACAAAGAAGGTACAGGGAGACGGTTTCGGATTTGATGTTAGATCGTCCTACTACCAGTCGGAAAACGTTGATCTTTCAGACAGACTGAACTGGAATTACCGCCATAAGCGCTTAGATGTGTTTGGTAGTCATGGTTATACGCTTGATAATGGTTATTATCCCAGTACGATAACAACAGTTGTTCGCACTGATACACTATGGAATCAGAAGCTTGAACAAGATACACGAGAGAAGGCAATATACTTTAAGAATACGCTCGGAGCTGACTATCAGTTGAATGATAGTAACTCCATTGGTTTTAAATATACTGTCAATTTTCATCATGAGTCGCCTAAACCGAATAATATCAGTAGTGAGGTGACTGCTGACGGTGTGTTTTATGACCATCTTAACACGTTGTCTGTGCGCAAGGAAACTTATAAACCAGCCCACTTCCTGAATCTTTATTACGTAGGAAAGCTGGGGAAAATGGATGTTGATATGAATGTTGACTACCTCTATAATAACTCACGTGACAACACATCGACACATGAACAAAGTCAGAGTAGAACCAGTCGTACCGTCACTTCTAACCATTTGGAACGCAACAGGCTCTTTGCTTCTAAGCTAACGCTTGGTTATCCGCTTCTCGGGGGTAATCTGTCGGCAGGTGCAGAGTACACCTATACGAACCGTAATGACGATTACATTAATCCTGAACATTATGTCCCCACATCGTATGCACAGCTGAAAGAGTCGAACATCGCACCTTTCGTGGAATATACTCATATGCTTCCTATCTGCCAGCTGACCGTAGGATTACGGTGGGAAAACACCCGTTTTAACTACTATGAAGACGGGCAACACATTCCTTCTCAGAGCCGTTCGTTCAGTAATCTGTTCCCGAGTATCTCCGCAGCAACGCAAATAGGTAATGTGCAACTCCAACTTGCATATGCTGCAAAGACGCGTCGCCCGTCGTACAGTCAGCTGAGTAATAATGTCAGCTATGGTAATCGCTTCCTTCTTCAGTCGGGTAATCCACTTTTGAAGCATGAGTATATCCATACCATCTCTTTGGGTGGCGCATGGAAATTCATACAGTTTGGTGTTGCTTACAACGATCGTCGTAATGCAATAGTGTTTTGGAGCAATCAGGATAGGAACAGTTCTTCCATCTCACGGTTGACCTTCAGGAACCTTCCTAGTATAAAAAATGTGATGGCAAAACTTGCTTTTAGCCCAAAGATAGGTATTTGGAATCCTGAAGTCAGTTTCCTTATGAAGAAGCAATGGCTTAATCTTCAGACAGATATCCAGACGTATAAGCTGAACAAACCAATCCTTAAGTTTGTCTTCAATAATACGTTTGACTTTGGCAAAGGCTGGATCTTTGATATGGAGTCATATTTTGTGAGGAAAGGAGATGATGAAGTTGGATCCATGGTGAGCAATACTGGGGCAGTTGATGTGTCTCTTTCAAAGTCGTTCCTAAAGGATTGTCTCACGCTTCGGTTGGGTGGAACAGACTTGTTCCATACTGTTAAAGAAGGTGGAACAGCATATACCGGAGTCATGGAGACAAGTCAATTGAGCACATATGACAGTCGTCAGCTTGTCTTTACCGTTACATATAGGTTTAATTCAGCACGCAGTAAATACAAGGGAAAAGGTGCTGGTAATGCTGAAAAGCAGCGATTGTAAGTGCAAAAGTATTACTTTCGAGCCGTGAAAGTATAAGTAAGAAACACGTTTTAATGCAACAAAATAGCGCCTTCCACTATCGTGAAAGGCGCTATACTTATTCTTTAAAATGATGTTTCGTTATTGTTGTTTCGGTTCAGGGTCATCTACTTCTGTGAAATCAACATATTCTCCTTCGCTATCAGGGATGACTTGTTTGTTTCTTTTCTCTATCGGACGATTGTCTGTGACCGTATTTCCTTTCGTTTCAGTGCCCTCTTGTTGGTCATAAGGGTTGAATTGTCGGCGCGTACGCTTTATCTGCTTGTAAAAAGTATAGGTAATCCACAAGATCAAAGCAAGGAAAAAGATAAAGAAAAAGAGCGCAAACTTCAGAAGAAAAGTTATAAATGCTACCATGACTTTAAGTGTTTTAGTTTCTTATTCTTTAGCCCTTAGCTGTTGAAGGCTTGACAATGATAGAAAGAATCACATACCATGCAATGATAATAGCAAAGGAAGTGATGCCAAAGACAAGGAGAAGAGGAATGCAAGTGAGTAGGAAAATATACTTAACCTCGTTGCCTTTCCAACCCCATTGTTTGAACTTCAAGGCAAACATCGGGATCTCTGACACCAGTAACCATGAACTGATAGCAATCCCAATGAGTACTATATAAAGCATCCAGTCATGGTTTTCCATCTTATTACCAACCCCAACGAGGAGTGAACCCCAGAAAAGTGCGTTGGCAGGAGTTGGTAGTCCGATGAAACCCAATGCTTGTCGCTCGTCAAGATTGAACTTTGCAAGGCGTAAAGCAGAGAAAGCTGCCATGATATAAGCCACAAAAGGCAAGTAATCACGTAGTGGTTCAAGCATTGTTGGGTATGCCATGACCTGCAATTGACTGAAGATTATTGTTGAAGGAGCCACACCGAAGGTGACATCATCAGCCAATGAATCAAGCTCTTTGCCTATTGGTGAACTGACATGGAGCAACCTTGCCGTCATACCATCAAAGAAATCGAATACCGCACCGATGATAATCCATAGCAAAGCCATCTCTATGTTTCCGCCAAAAGCAAATGCAGTGGCAATACAACCAGAGATGAGGTTGCAACAAGTAATGCTGTTTGGGATATGTTTCTTCATTACTTTTGCTTATTTTTGAGGCTTAAGCTTGGCAATAACTGTCTGGTCACCTGTCGTGGCTTGCCCCATTTTGACACATACTTCAGAGCCAACAGGGAGGAAAATGTCCACACGACTGCCTAATTTAATGAACCCTAAGTGCTCATCAATGTAGCAATCTTCACCTTCTTTGGCGTAAGTAACAATGCGACGGGCCATGGCTCCTGCAATCTGTCGGCATAAAACGTCTGTGCCATCAGGTGTTGTGATGATCGTATCAGCATGTTCGTTCTCTTCACTTGCCTTAGGTAGCCATGCTTTATGGAAGTTTCCGTCGAAGTGTTTGACTGACTTTACAACACCATCAACAGGAAACCAGTTTGCATGGACATTCCATAGACTCATGAAAATGGATATCATTAAACGACGATCGTGAAAGTATTCATGCTCATCAACTTCCTCTATAACAACAATATGCCCATCTGCAGGTGCTACAACAATACCTTCTGTATCCTCACTTCCGAAATAACGGATAGGACAACGGTAGAAATTAAGAACTATACCGTAGATGGTACCGAAGACAACTGCAAATATCCAAAATGGTATCTTTGATGGAACTGCAAACCAAAGAATCAGTGCAATGAGAGCTAAACAGATGGCTCCATAGAGCAAAGTGTTGGTCCCTTCACGATGAATTCTTATCTTTTTGAGTTTCTTTTTTATTTTCCCCATGGTCGATAAACGACGAATTTGTTTGTTGCAAAGGTACTCCTTTTTTGTTATTTGCACAAATTTTCACTCTCATTCTTTTGGATATGTCGGCTTTTCATAGTAACTTTACACCTCAAAAAAGTATTAACTAATGGAAGATTTCGTACATTTACACGTTCATACCAATTACTCTATTCTTGATGGTCAGTCTAAAGTGACTCGCTTAGTGGATAAGGCTATTGCTGATGGGATGAAGGGTATGGCTATTACTGACCATGGTGTAATGTTCGGAATCAAGGAATTCTCTGATTATTGTGCCAAGATAAATAAGGAAAGGAAAGCTAAAGGGGAGGAACCTTTCAAGCCAATCTTTGGCTGTGAGATGTATGTTGCACGTCGTTCAATGCATGATAAAGAGAAAGATAAGCATGATAATTCAGGCTATCACCTTATTGTATTAGCTAAGAATTACAATGGCTATAAGAATCTTATCAAGCTTGTTTCACATGCGTGGGTTGATGGTTACTACTATAAACCACGTACAGATCGTGAGGAATTAGAGAAATATCACGAAGATCTGATAGTCTGTTCTGCTTGTATTGCAGGTGAAGTGCCAAATAAAATAATACGTGGAGATATAGAAGGAGCACGAGAAGCTTGTGAATGGTACCATCGAGTGTTTGGTGATGATTATTATTTGGAGTTACAAAGGCATGAAGTAAAGGACCCAACATTGGTAGCTAACCGTGAAGCTTACCCTCTACAACAGAAGGCAAACAAGGTATTGATGCAGTTCGCAAAGGAGTATGGGGTCAAACTTGTGTGTACAAATGACTGCCATTTTGAGGATAAAGAGACGGCAGAAGCACATGATCACTTGCTCTGTTTGTCAACGAATGAGGATCTTGATGACCCTAAACGAATGCGTTATTCAAAGCAGGAGTGGTTTAAAACACGTCAAGAGATGAATGAAGTGTTCTCTGATGTGCCTGAAGCCATGGCTAATACGTTGGAGATTCTTGATAAAATAGAAACCTATAGTATCGATCATGGGCCTATAATGCCTTTCTTCCCCATACCTGAAAGCTTTGGAACTGAGGAAGAATGGGAAAAGAAATTCACTGAAGCAGACCTATATAAGGAGTTTACGACGGATGAAAATGGGCTGAATCCATTGTCTGAGGAGGAAGGAAAGAAGGTCATTGCTCGCTTGGGAGGTTATGAAAAGATTTATCGAATCAAGTTTGAAGCTGACTATTTAGCTAAGTTAGCTTATGATGGAGCTAAGAAATTGTATGGTGATCCATTGTCAGAAGAGGTGAAAGAGCATATCCGTTTTGAGCTTCATGTAATGAAAACGATGGGTTTCCCTGGGTACTTCTTGATAGTACAGGACTTCATTAACGCTGCTCGTGAGGACTTAGGAGTAATGGTTGGACCAGGGCGTGGCTCTGCTGCAGGCTCAGTTGTAGCTTATTGTTTAGGCATTACAAAGATAGATCCTCTTAAATATGACTTGCTGTTTGAGCGTTTCTTAAACCCTGATCGTGTCAATCTCCCTGATATTGATACGGATTTTGATGATGATGGGCGTGGACGAGTGCTGCAATGGGTAATGGATAAGTATGGTCATGAGAATTGTGCACATATCATTACCTATTCAACTATGGCAACGAAGAACTCCATTAAGGATGTTGCACGTGTTGAGAAGCTACCTTTGGATGTGTCAAATGCTCTTTGTAAGGCTATCCCAGAACGGTTACCAGATGGCATGAAGATGAATCTAACGAATGCCATTAAGTGTACTCCACAGCTGCAAGATGCTGAAGTTAGTGAAGATATACGTGAGCGTAACACCATTAAGTATGCAAAGATGCTGGAAGGAACTGTGCGTGGTACGGGTATTCATGCTTGTGGTTTTATTATCTGTCGTAATCCTATTGATGACTGGGTTCCTGTATCAACAGCAACAGATCCAGACTTTCCCGAGAAGAAAGTGCCTGTAACTCAGTATGACGGACATGTTATTGAGTCTACAGGTCTTATCAAAATGGACTTCTTAGGACTGAAGACTTTGTCTGAATTGAAGGAGGCTTGCAAGGTTATTAAGCAGACAACTGGTGATGTTATCGACCTTGATAATATCCCGATTGATGATGAACTTACATATCAACTCTATCAGCGTGGACAGACAATTGGTACTTTCCAGTTTGAATCTGCTGGTATGCAGAAGTATCTTCGAGAACTACATCCAACTGTATTTGAGGACCTTATAGCCATGAATGCTCTCTATCGTCCAGGTCCAATGGATTATATTCCAGACTTTATCAAGCGTAAGAATGATCCTTCTTTGGTGAAGTATGATATCCCATGTATGGAGAAGTACCTTAAGGATACTTATGGTATAACGGTTTATCAAGAGCAAGTGATGCTTTTAAGTAGGCAATTAGCCAACTTTACTCGTGGTGAAAGTGATGCACTTCGTAAGGCTATGGGTAAGAAAAAGAAGGCTATTGTAGATCAAATGAAGCCGAAGTTCATCAAGCAAGGGCAGGAGAATGGTCATGATCCACAGGTGTTAGAGAAGATATGGAGTGACTGGGAGAAGTTTGCAAGTTATGCTTTTAATAAGTCACATGCTACTTGTTATTCATGGGTTGCTTATCAAACTGCTTACTTAAAGGCCCATTATCCAGCAGAGTATATGGCTGCTTTGATGACTCGAAGGTTCAGTCAGATAACTGAGATTACCAAGCTAATGGAAGAGTGTAAGGCTATGAAGATAGCTACACTTGGCCCTGATGTAAATGAAAGTCAGATAGGGTTTGGTGTTAACAAGCATGGTGAGATACGTTTCGGTCTGTCTGCAATAAAGGGAATGGGTGCCAGTGCTGCAGAGAGTATTGTACGTGAGCGGGAGGCAAATGGTCCCTATAAGGACATCTATGACTTTGCAGAACGTATTGATCTTAGTAATGTTAACCGTAAAGCTTTTGAGAGTCTTGCATACAGTGGAGGCTTTGATAGCTTTGGTTTACAGCGTGAACAATACTTCGGTGTTACAGGTAAAGGAGACTTATTCCTTGATACTATAGTCCGTTATGGGCAGCTCTTCCAGATGGAAAAGGCTGAACAACAGAATTCTTTGTTTGGTGGAATGGATGCTGTGGCAGTGATACATCCAGTGGCACCAAAGTCAGAAAAGTGGCCTACTATAGAGAAGTTGAATAAGGAACGTGAGCTTGTTGGTGTGTATTTGTCTGCACATCCATTAGATGAATATAGCGTTGTGTTGAGGAATATGTGTAATACGCATTGCTCACAGATTGGTCGTAATGCCGATATGACGCAGTTGTCGAAGACTGACGAAGTGACATTTGGCGGTATAGTAACAGCTGTTACGGAGCGATTCTCACAGAAAACTGGTAAGCCTTTTGGCTTTGTAACCATAGAAGACTTTGATGGTACGGGCGAATTAGCGCTCTTTGGCGATGATTGGGCACGATGGAATAACCTGTTAAAGGAGAACTATACCATCTTTGTTACAGCAAAATGTCAGCCTCGTTATCGTAATAATCCTTCTATGTTGGAGCTGAAAGTCCAGAATGTAGAGCAGCTTTACGATGTGAAAGCACATCGTTTGGAACGATTTACAATAACGGTTGATTCCGTGGCATTGGATGAAGAGTTGGTGTCAGAACTGTCAACCATCGTGGATGAGCATGTTGGGAATACCCGACTTTATATCCAATTGCGCACACCAGAGAACACTATGATTACGTTGCAGAGCCGCAATAAAGGTGTGAATGTAGACCGTAAGCTGATTGATTTCATTACTTCCAGTGACAAAATGGAGTTTAAGATCAATTAGAATGGCAATATAAAGTGGCACGGTCTTTGATGATAAAGAATACATTATATAATCAATTATAAAAAAGAAAAGAATCATGGAAGTTAAGATTACAGCAGAAAACTTTGAGACTTATAAGAATGGTGATTTACCATTGGTAGTAGATTTGTGGGCAACTTGGTGTGGTCCATGTAAGATGGTTGGTCCTATCATCTCTGAACTTGCGGAAGATTATGACGGTAAGATCGTTGTTGGTAAGTGCGATGTTGAGGAGAATGATGATGTAGCAATAGAGTATGGTGTGCGCAATATCCCAACTATCCTCTTCTTTAAGGGTGGTCAGTTGGTTGATAAGTTTGTTGGTGCAGCCCCTAAGAATGTTCTTGATGAGAAGTTCAAGGCTCTGTTGTAAGCAGATTCGGGAACAATACAAGAATTATTGAGTATAAGTAAAGCCATATCAGAGCCTCTCTTGAGGAGTCTGATATGGCTTTCTTTTTTGCTCTTTTACTTCTATCTTTCTTGTGTTTAGATAGGTTTCTTTGTAAAACAAATTCCCTATTACTTTTTAAAAGGGCATCTATTGCATCGTAAAAGGGCACCTTTCACATTGTAAAAGGTGCCCTTTTGCTGTGTAAAAGATGCCCTTTTGAAGTGCAAAAGACGCCCTTTTACAAGCCTGTTTGTAAGTGTCTAATATCCTTATAGTTACAGTTGGTGAAAAAGAAGGATTTTCTCAGAATCATTCATCTTGGCATTCTGCGAGATGTAATATTATTTCCTCGTTTATCAACTCTCTTCTTCAACCGTTCCCTTTGTTCCCTCTTACTTGTTTCATACATAGGAATCTTGATGTAATTGTCACTGAGCAATCTTGCCTTATAAGCTGTTAAGCAGGCATGATGATGACTTATTGAATCGGGAAAAGTACTACGGTGTGTAACATTGTCTGGTAAGGATACTGTTAAAGAGAAGTGTTATACAGTCCTCCTCTTTAGCATTTTAGCTTGCGAGTACCGTCAGCTTGTTCTTCAATCGTCACTTTTATGACATTCTCTGGGAGGATTTCCTCGATCAGTTCCGGCCATTCAAGAAGACAAAGGTTACCACTGTAGAAGTAGTCTTCATACCCCATGTCATATACTTCCTCAAGTTTCTTGATGCGATAGAAGTCGAAATGATAGATAGAATTCCCCTTTCCATCCGTATATTCATTGATGAGAGAGAACGTTGGCGAGGTAATGACATCCTTAACTCCTAAGGTTTCACACAATGCTTTGATGAAAGTTGTTTTCCCAGCTCCCATCTTTCCATAGAAAGCAAACACTTTTCCTTCACCCATCCTATTGATAAATTCCTTTGCAGCCTCTTGGATGGTGTCAAGGCTTTTAATAGTTATTTCCATTATAATTAAGCTTTTTGTTTTGCGTTATAAGCGTATGTTATCTCTTCCTTGGGCTGAGTGTTACCAACGGAACAATCATTTCTTCCATTGAGATACCTCCGTGTTGGAAGGTGTCTTTATAGTATGACACGTAGTAATTGTAGTTGTTTGGATAAGCAAAGAAAGAATCCCCAGTTGCAAAGACATAGCTTGTGCTGAGGTTAGGAGCAGGCAATTGTGCCTCTTGTGGCTTCTTGATAGTGAAGACTTCACGTGAGTCATAGTTCAGATTCTTCCCCAACTTATATCTAAGATTCGTATTTGTATTCCTGTCACCAATGATCTTTATGGGCTTTGTTGTCCTTATTGAACCGTGATCAGTCGTGATAACCACTTTGTAGTCAGACTGTGCCAACTCCTTGATTACATCCGCCAGCACACTATGCTGGAACCAACTGAGTGTGATTGAGCGGTATGCACTTTCACTACTTGCCAACTCGCGTATCATCTTCATCTCTGTTCGGGCATGTGAGAGCATATCAATGAAGTTCACTACAAGTACGTTGAGGTTGTTTTGTGCAAGGTTTTTATACTGTTGCATGAACTTGTCTGCACCTGTAGAATCGTTTATTTTGTGATAAGAGAACTTATCATGTCGGCGGTAACGTTCAATCTGTGTTTGTATGAGTGGTTCTTCATTGAGGTTCTTTCCTTCCTCTTCGTCCTCGTCCACCCATAGGTCTGGGAACATTGTAGCAATCTGTTGTGGCATCAATCCACTGAAGATAGCATTGCGTGCATATTGTGTTGCAGTCGGCAGAATGCTCATGTAAAGGTCCTCTTCTATGTCAAACATGTCACCGATCTCCTTTGACAGGACACGCCATTGATCAAGTCGGAAGTTGTCAATAACGATGAGGAACACTTTTTCTCCTTTATCAATGAGTGGGAATATCTTGCGTTTGAAGATATCAGGACTGAGCAATGGACGTGTGTCATCACTGTTGTTCGTTGGCTTTTTATTATTCCCAGTCAGCTTAGAGAAACCATTGCTCAACTTATTGTCCTGTGGTGCAACCCAATGAAGGTAATTCTTTATGATGTATTTTGCGAAACCATTGTTGGCTTCTTCCTTCTGCATCTTGAGCATTTCAGTCATATTACTGTCGGCACTGCTTAGTTCAAGCTCCCAATAAACAAGCTTCCGATATACTTCAGCCCAGTCATTAAAGGTTCGGCAGTCAGCAATCTGCATTGCAATCTGTTGGTACTCCTGTTGATAACCACTCTGTGTGACTTCCGTAACAATCTCCTTTTGGTGAATATTCTTCTTTAATGTAAGAAGGATCTGATTTGGATTGACAGGCTTAATAAGGTAGTCTGCAATCTTTGCACCAATGGCTTGGTTCATGATATTCTCCTCTTCGCTCTTTGTAACCATGACAATAGGCGTAGCAGGTTGTATATCCTTGATACGCTGTAACGTCTCCAATCCGGATAGTCCTGGCATCTGTTCGTCCAGCAGAACGAGGTCGAATGTCTGCGTGCGGCACTGGTCAATGGCATCACTTCCATTGTTTACCGTTATGACTTCATATCCTTTCTTTTCGAGGAAGATGATGTGAGCCTTCAATAACTCTATCTCATCATCCACCCAAAGTAATAATCCATTGCTCATATTTTCGTACTCCTTTCTTAGAATCCATCCAGATCGTAATACTCATCTTCTATATTATTCTGGATGGGTTGATTCTTTTTATTGTTCTTGTTATTTCCTTTTCCTTGTTGTGGTTCGTCATTTCCGAAGTAGATGATTGGTCCATCATCTGTCGGTTTCGGCTTTTTGACAGGTGGTGTCTGCGGCTTCTGTCCATTCATTTGTGGTTTCTGAAGCGGTGTCTGTGGTGTCTGAACAGGCAACTTTGTTGCTTGCCCTGTTGTTGCAGGCTGCTGTTTCGCAGGCCTCTGAGCCCCAGATGGGGTGGGGAGCTTGGTCTTCGGCTGCGCCTCTGGCTTTGTTGTCGTTGCTGGTGCAGACTCTTTCTTTGGCTCCTCCATTGGGATTTCAAAGGTATTCGTGTCCTCCAACGTTGGTTTCTCTTCCTCTTTTGGTAGTTCAATGACATTCTTATCCTTTGACGTATCCTTTGTTTTGGACTGCTTCTGGTTCGGTTCTTCCAACGGAATGGTCATGGAATTATCAGTTGGAGCATCCTGTGTGTCAGGATAAAGATCCGTATCATTCGCATGTTTCTCTTCTATTTCCTTCTGCAGATCACGTTCTCTTGGCTTCGTAACATTAGCCGGTTCGCTTAATAGATAGCGTTTAGTGACGGCCAGAGGAGCAAAGTTCTTGGCATAGAAGGCTTCATAATCTTTATAACTGAAGGCTGTTCCTATCAGTTTTAAGTTCTTGTCACTGATGATAATACCCTTTGCTGTCTTGCCCATCTGCGTTATGATAGCCTCAGAAGAAAGCAATTGACGTGCATATTGATAAGCCTCATCGTAATTGCGGAAGCCTGATATCTGCATCTGATGTAAGCTTCCGAGATCTTGTATCTCAATCTCAAAGTTCCTGACAAGGAAGTTTGTGAAGTTGAAACGTGCCATTTCGAATAGCAGCTTATGCTCATTAACAGAGTCAGGGTTGTATATGAGCAAGAACTTAAAGTCTATATCACGTTCTGGAGAGAGCTTTGCTTGATGGATACTGTCGCTGTCATTCAACACATTTGAGCGATAACTCCATACGTCTCCAAGGTCAAACTTACCTCCATGTAGCTTCTTTCCTGCCTGAACACCATTGACAATCATGCCCGCCATCTCACTGATTCTACTCTGTGGATACTTTTCTACGACCGTTTTCATATCATTGATGCAGCCATTTACATCTCCATTGTTCAGTTTACTCAAGCCTCCAATGAACAAAAACTTATCCCTGTTCGCACCTAATGGGAACCGTTTCTCGGATACTTTGGTATTCCCTTGTACCTCATTGTATCTCTCTTGCTTGAAAGCATCGTATGTTGCAGCATAGAGAGAGTCCTCTATCTGTGTTCCAAACTTTAGGTTCTCCTTGTAATATGGGTCCGTAAGAAGCGTTGTCCATTGGCTCTTAGGATAATCTTTCTTTAACTTACTGACATAAGTTTCAGCTATGTCAGGTTGATTTTTTCGCATATAAAGGAGGTAAAGATGGTAATAAACATCATCCATCTGCTCATAGTCAGGGTAGTTATCACTTACCCTACGAAGTGCTTTTTCTGCTAATCGAAGGTTATCAAGCCTATCTTTAAAGATTACTCCAGAGTGATGTAAACCGTTCTCCAGTATCTTGTTGCTCGCAATCATTTGTTCTGGAGTGAGCGGAATCTGCGCAAGATAGTACTCACGTTTATGTGGATCGTTCTTAAGAGAGTCTCTTGTATGACTGATAGAGTCTTGTTTCGCTTCAGCTTTCGTGATAGAATCGCGTTGCGCATCAGTCAGTTCTGAAAGGTTATTGCCGTTTTTCCCTGGTGTCCCAACAACTGTTTGGTTTATTCGTTGCCAGTTATCAATATTCTCTCTCTTGCCCCATAGCTGTTGGAAGGTTACCTTTCCTTGTTGTACAGCCATTGGATTATAGAAGTACCAGGTGTTACCTTGCTGCCGATTATCACCGTTTGGCTTTATTGTATTGCCAGGATTGTTGTTTCCAAAACTGTTTTCAATCCCTTGTTCCTGACCGTTATTCAGAGCTTGTTGCTGTATTCTCTCTTCCTTTTCTTTCTTTTTCAGTGCCGTAATGACGCGATCTATGGCTGCATTACGTTCTGTTTCAGAGCATTTAGCCAGATGTTGTAATGAGTCTTGTAGCTGTACAGCATCTGTAAAAGGAACCAATTCATCCAGCACTTTTGAACGTTCTGATAATTGTTCGTAGTCTTTTCGATCCTGATCAAGTAGTCCAATAGCTTCTCCATAGCAACGTTTCGCATCTCCAAAACGCTCTTTTGCCCAATAGAGGTCGCCCAAATGTAGCAGCAACACGCCTTTCTCAATCCCGTTACGTGTAGCTTTCTTGTTTCCTTGTTCGTAAGCATTGATTGCTGCAAGGGTATCTCGGTCTGCCAAATATATATTACCCATGGCGTAATATACCTGGTCTAAGTATTCTTTGTTATTGTCTGAAGCTGCCATATGCTTCAGTTTACCAATCATTTTCTTTGATTGTCCCTTTGCAGTAACCTCCGTTTGTGCGATACGTGCATTGAATTCCAGTTCATAAGGTGGGTTTGTACGAATCACACGTTGGAAAGCTTTGTAAGCTTCTTGGTTCTTTCCGAGTGCAGCAAGTACTTGTCCGAGAAGATAAAGCTCACGTGCTTTCTGTTTACGGCGCATCTCATGCTTAATAACCTTTTGTAAATAAGGTACGGCTTTGGCCAATTCTCCAGTGTGTAGGTAGTAGTCTGCATAGGTATAATCCCATTCTTTTACAGCACGCCAGTCCATAGAGTCACGTTGCATGTTGCGGATTACGTCCTCAGCATCATATAACCAATCCTGCTCTACATAGCATTTTGCCAGCCAGGCACGTGCTTTTCCGTAGATAGCTGGTTGTCCTTTATAGATACGACTCATGTATGCGAAGGTGGCAGCAGCCTCCTCGAAAGCCCCTTGATGGAACTGTGAACGTCCCATAAGCATCCATGCTTTCCACAAAAAAGGGTTGTATTCTTTGCGTGAAAGCCATTCTATGTCACTTGCAGTCTTACGTCTACTCTTGTTCCATTCGGGTCTTTTCTTGATACTATGCCTGGCAATAGCCTTCTCAGCCTTCTCTATTGCACGGTCAAAGTTGGTCTTTCCCAGTTCTCTACTGCTCTTGTTACCTACAGTATAGAGTGGAATCATCTCTGTGAAGTTGTCTTTGTTACCGTTTTCTTTTTCCAAAGAGCCATCTATATAGGCTTGTGCTCCATTGAAATAAGTATTGTAACGAGCATTAAAAGCATGCCACCATCTTGATTGCGACGTGTTCTTATTCGTAGAACAACTAACAATCGTCAGGAAAATGATTGCAAGTAGTGCGGATATGATATGTCTGGTGGATGTTTTCTTCACTCTTTTATTGTCTTTATTTATGTTTGGTTGCCTGATTTAATCTCTCTTTTATTTACCCTCAATCACGGCTATCAGTTCGTCTTTGACTTGGTTTGGAACATTGATACCACGGAGAATAAGACTTCGATTCCAGCCTTTTGCTTCTTGAGGTTGCATGGTGTAGAGTACATTAGCAAACTCTTCGGCTTCCTCATCAGTATAGTTCTCGGAAGAACGACCACAAAAGCGGTCGAGTTCTTCGTCATCATAGTATTCAATCTCCTTTGTTGCAGCCTCCATCATACAGACCTGTTCGCACTTGTCATCCATGCCATCGCATGATGAACAGTCGCCTGATGTAGGCATAACAACATCTGGTTCACCCTCTTTGTGCTTGGAAAGAAGGGTCGTTATAGCTGCTATAACAGCCAAAACAACGAGTGATGCGATACCTATGATGAATATATTCATTCTTTTTCTGTCTTCGTTT
The DNA here is from genome assembly GCF_055385135.1 of Prevotella histicola. Classification (NCBI taxonomy): domain Bacteria; kingdom Pseudomonadati; phylum Bacteroidota; class Bacteroidia; order Bacteroidales; family Prevotellaceae; genus Prevotella; species Prevotella histicola. The sequence continues at coordinate 2,079,868 of NZ_AP043793.1, forward strand.
TTTTTATGTGAGGACGAGGATTGTTTACCTAATCTCTTCGATTTGGAACCCTGCTTTGCGTAAATCTTCCCAGTAATGTGGGTATGATTTGGATACAACCTCTGGATTATTAATACGTATTTTACCCAATTTTATTGCCAAAGGAGCAAAAGACATTGCCATACGGTGGTCCTCATAGGTGTCAATAGTAGGTTGTTCTGCTGGTTCACAACGCTCTCCGTCCCACGAAAGTTCTGAATCATTCGTCTCATGCAGCACGAACCCAAGCTTTGCCATCTCTGTTTTCATTGCCACTATACGGTCAGTCTCTTTTATTTTCAGGCTACCTAAACCCGTGAAATGGAAGGGAATGCCGAGTACAGGACATGCTGCAATCAGTGCTTGTGCCAAGTCTGGCTGATTGATAAAGTCATAATCCAATCGGTTGAGCATGCAGTTGTGCCGTGTCAACGTAACATCTGTCAATGCCCCTTCCTCCTTATTAGCAAAGTTTGTCTTGACACCTAAGAGTGAAAAGATGTACTTGACGGAAGAATCACCTTGTCTTGAGCCATTCATTAAACCCGGTAATGTAACGCTAGCGCCTATCTCTTCCTGTAAAGCTAATATCTCATACCAATAGCTGGAAGCACTCCAGTCGTTCTCAATCGTATAGTGTCGTGACTTGTATGTTTGTGGTTTTACGCTGATTGTATCGAAGTCACTCCATTCAGCAACGATGCCAAACTGGTGCATCAGGTGTAATGTGAGGTCGATATATGGGCGTGACACAATCTCTCCGGTGAGCTTTAGTTCTAATCCTGCCGTGAAAGTGGGGGCTATCATAAGCAAGGCTGAGATGTATTGTGAACTCACGTCGCCTGGAATCTCTATTGAACCACCTTCTAATTTATGTCCATTTATATGGAGTGGAGGGTATCCTTCTTCACCTTTATACTCTATATCGGCACCCAGATAGCGTAGGGCATCAACAAGAACACCTATCGGACGGTGTTTCATTCGTTCTGTTCCCGTAATCGTATGTTCTCCTTCTGTTGCGCTAAGGTAGGCTGTCATGAAGCGCATTGCTGTACCTGCAGCCTTTACATCTATGACTTCTGGCTTCTCTTTGAAAGCTTTTACTATCACTTGTGTGTCATCACAATCGGACAGATTGTCGGGCTTTATGCTACTGCCTGATAGTGCCTGAATTATCAGTGCACGGTTGCTGATGCTTTTAGAGGCAGGAAGCATTATGTGGGCATTGATATTTTTAGGGGGAATTATGACGTATTGCATGTGTGTTCCGTTACAAAATTCTAACATGACAAAATTACAAAATAAACTTGGCATGGGAGAAAAAGAAGTCCAAAAGTTTGCTAATCTCAGTAAAAGTGAGTAATTTTGCGTTCCGAATAAAGTGCGGGATGTAGTTCAGTAGGTTTAGAATGCTGGTCTGGGGGACCAGTGGTCGCCAGTTCGAGTCTGGTCATCCCGACGAAGAAATAAGAAGCTAAATAGAGAGTTTTGCTCTTTGTTTAGCTTCTTTCTTTTGTGTTTAGTTTCAGGTCGTACACACTTGTATTATCTAATAGCGTGTTCTTTTTATTTTCTTAGTAGCTGTTTTGGAAGCCTTCATGCCAATTTTTTTATAGGAAGTGATGTCCTCATTGATTGGAGAAATAGATTATTTCAGATATAGAGGAGCGTGTCAGGAACGATTCCTTGGGTATGAATGCAACATTCGTGTTTAAGATTGATAGATGTTGGAACTATCTTTACAAATAAAATTGAAGATAGATGGCTGTTTTGAAGAGTTTGGATAAAAACGGGCTTTGTAACCATCAGATAATCAATAGGTTGCAAAGTGGCTTGTAAAAGGTGCCCTTTTGCGTTGTAAAAGACGCCCTTTTGAAGTGCAAAAGACGCCCTTTTACATGGTAAAAGATGCCCTTTTACAATGCAAAAGAGCCCCTTTCGTTTTACGAATGTGATTTTCTTTTACATAAAGTCTACGTCAAGTTAAAAGTAAGGGGAGTCAGAACAAGTTCTAACTCCCCGTGTAAACTTAAATATCGAGATATAAACTCCTTGTTATAAATTGATGTTTACGCCTGTAACAATCCATGCTCCAGGTTGTGGAACATTACCATAATCAACATAATGCTTGTTGAGAAGGTTGTTCGCTTCTACGTATGCAGACCATTTCTGTGCTGTCCAACTGAGTCGACTGTCTACGATACCATAGCTGGCATACTCATGTCGCTGATTGGAAGCATCAGGATAGCTACCCATTCGGTGTAAGAATCGGTAATAGATACCCAAGTCCAAGTGTTTATAGAGGTTTAACTGAAGGTTTGCAACAAGCTTGTTCTTCAGATATTCCAAAGCATATTGGCTCACGATACCTGCCTGTTCACCCTTATTCTGATGGATATAGTTGTATGCAAGACTGAACTTTTTCAAAGTGCGCATCGAAGGGAACATTTGCTGAAAGTCGAAATCAAGAGCCGTTTCAACACCGAAGTCGTTGATGTTTCCAAAGTTTACACTTTTCCAAAGGACAGCACCGTTTGCGTCTAACGTCCCGTCATTGATCCAGTCAATGAGGTTTTTATGATGATTCCAGTAGACACTTGCTTTGGCAGAGATGCCATTCAGCGCATATTTGATACCTGTTTCCACTGCAGAAAGCTCTTCAGGGCGGAGATGTTTATCTGCTTTATGTCCGCCAACAGAATAGAAAAGCTCTGTAACAGATGGCATGCGGAGGGACGAATTATAGGAGGCATATAACTTCCAGGCTGTTCCTATGCGGTAACTGGCATCAATCCCAGGGTAAATATGCATGGGCATGTCTGCCTGACTGTTCTTAACTGCAACAAGACCAGCAGAGAGTGTGAAGCGATCAAGGATGATATTATGTTCGAGAATGAACTGTATATTGGTACGATTCAGTCCGTTTGTATAGTCACGATCAGTCCCATGAATGTGGTGTGGACGCTCTAAAGGCTCACCAAGATTCCCACTTACGAGATCTTCATTGCGTAGTTCAGCACCGAAAGCAGTACGTCCTAATGACCAATCAAAGTAGGCATTAAGGTTTACACCATATACATCCGTGCGGTGATAGTTGTAAGGATACTTGTTAGGGGCACCACGGAAGAGTTCAAAACGGTCCATACTACGGTTCCAATAAATAGAAGGACGGAGGTGGAGGCGCCCATGTAGGTTCTCAGCCTGTATGGCAGTGAACGTTTTAAACGTATGTTCGAACTGATCATCGTACTTAGATGCATAGAAAGTGTTGGCTCCGAAATCCTTCACACTTAGTCCTGCATGCCATTTAACAAGTACTTCGTCATCTTTATAGTTACCTTGATAGAAGGCTTTTGTTGTATGATAATCTGCGCTAAGGGCTCCAGCCTTGTTGCGCAGATAGCCATCGCTGCGTGTGTAGGATGCTGAAAGCTGATTGTTCCAATGGTTGTTTGATGCTATATTGGCGCGTAATCCACCACTGAAATAACCATAAGAACCTGCTTCAGCATGGGCAGAAAGACTTGTTTTTTCGGGAGTTCGAGTAACAATGTTTATGGCTCCTAATAATGAAGATGTACCATAAACGCGGGCAGCGGGGCCTTCAAGGACTTCTATTCGTTCAATTTCGCTAATGTCAACGGGGAAATCGAAGGAGTTATGTCCTGTTTGTGCATCACAGATATTGATGCCATTGAGGAGGATTGTGATTTGTTCTGAGTTGCCTCCACGTATACTTACGTCGGTCAAAACGCCCAGAGGACCTTTCTGTCGGACGTCAACTCCGACGGCATATTTGAGCAAATCATTTACACTTTGTACTGGAGCGGCTTGAATATCTTCACGACTCAGTACAGTTACCATTCTCGCTTGCTGACTGACAGTCAGTGGTGCGCGCGTTCCAGTGACGCTCACTTCATCCATCATCACGCTTTGACGGGTTGCTGTAGAATCGCTTTCAACCTTGTTAGTCTCAATGCTTATGCCTTTGGCAGTGGCATGCTGCAAGGTAGCAACACTCAGTACACCAATCAAAACCTCTTTTCCAAGAACAGAAAATAGGGAATAGCCGTGGTTGGAGAAGTGCTTAAACTTCAGAACACTGCGCTTTTGAAATGTTGGTTTGTACATATATTAAATTAATAAAAAGGCGTAAGAGAAGAGTGTTCTCTTATTGCCAAACGGCTGCAAAAGTAATGTTTTTTTTTGTAACAGTGGGTGTTGACGCTTGGTTAATGTGTTTTTTTCAGTTTGATAGGGATAAAAATGCGCTGGAAACCTTGGTATATTTAATCTTTTTACTACTTTTGTAGGCAATTAGTTTTTGAACCCGACTGAAATTTAATTGCACGATGAAAGCATTACGTGACCGTATCCTGAAGGATGGAAAATGTTATCCTGGCGGTATTTTGAAGGTAGATAAGTTTATCAACCATCAAATGGATCCTAATCTGATGAAGCAGATTTGTGTAGAGTTTATACGCCGTTACGCTTCAACAGAGATTAATAAGATTATCACAATAGAGGCAAGTGGAATCGCACCAGCCATCATGATGGGCTTTCTTTTGGACTTACCCGTTGTCTTTGCTAAGAAAAAGAAGCCTTCAACAATGACAAATATGCTTTCAACGACGGTCTTTTCGTTTACAAAGCAGCGTGAATATCATGTCGTTATATCGAAGGAATACTTGGGAAAGGGCGATAAAGTGTTGTTTGTAGACGACTTCTTGGCTTACGGAAATGCTGCGAAAGGTGTCATAGACTTATGCAAACAGGCAGGAGCGGAGCTGGTTGGAATGGGCTTTATCATAGAGAAAGCTTTTCAACATGGGCGAGATGCAATAGAAAAAGCAGGTGTACGCTGCGAAAGTCTGGCTATTATTGAGTCGCTTGATAATTGTGAAATAAAGATGAAAGAAGATTAATGTGGTGGGCTTTTGCGCCTGCCACTTTTTGATTATAGAGGTTTTTACGTGGTGTAATATGATGGTTTAAGTCTCAACTTATTAGTTGTTATATTGTACAGCACGGTAAATTCTTTCCTGTTGACATAATCATTGGTATAGTATAGTGGGGTGATTTATCTCTCTCTTATATAATGATTGCATCGCATGATATAGTGATTCCGCTTTTCGCTTCTATAATGATTGCATCGTATAATCTGTTGAATTAGCTTTCACTATAATGATAGTAGCATAGTATAATCTGATGATGTTGTTTTCATTTATATGATTATCGCATAGTATAATCTGGTGATTTAGTTTTCACCTTATATAATTATAAAAATAAAAAGATGGAAAAGTCAAAAGAACTTATCTATGGTCTAAATGACAGACCACCCCTCCGTGAGACACTCTTTGCCGCATTACAGCATCTGTTGGCAATCTTTGTGGCAATTATTACACCTCCTCTTATCATCAGTTCGGCGTTGAAATTTGATTTAGAGACAACAGGATTCCTTGTTTCTATGTCACTTTTTGTATCGGGATTAGCTACATTTATTCAATGTAAAAAGATTGGTCCAGTAGGTGCAGGATTGCTTTGTATACAAGGAACATCCTTCTCTTTCATCAGTCCTATCATAGGTGCTGGTATGTTAGGGATGGTCAATGGGAAGATGAATGTAGAGATGGGACTGAGCTATATCTTTGGTGGTTGTATGTTAGCTGCCGTTGTTGAGATGGTAGTAAGCCGTCTTTTGCCTTATACACGTAAGGTAATTACCCCGTTAGTGTCGGGTATTGTTGTCTCATTGATTGGTATGTGTCTTATAAAAGCAGGTATTAACTCATGCGGAGGAGGACAGTCTGCGATTGATGCAGGTACCTTTGGCTCTCTTCAGAACCTTGGTTTGGCATTGTTAGTATTGGTAAGTATCATCTTTTTCAACCGTTCTAACAATCGTTTCTTTCGTATGGCGTCTATCGTTTTGGGGCTTTTGATAGGTTGCATTGTGGCATATGCGCTTGGAATGATAGACTTTTCTCGTCTTAACGGTGCTGGTAGCTTGAATATTCCCGTACCTTTTAAGTATGGGGTACGCTTTGATGCTGGAACAATCATTGGTCTTGGACTCATCTATCTTGTAACAGCTGTTGAGGCTTTCGGCGATATTACAGCCAATTCTCTTATCTCCGGACAACCGGTTGAGGGTCCTGTATTCCTGAAACGTGCGCAAGGTGGTATTTTGGCAGATGGCTTTAACTCTTTCCTTGCAGCTGTTTTCAATAGTTTTCCAAACTCAATCTTCGCACAAAACAACGGTATGATACAGCTAACAGGTGTTGCCAGCCGTTATGTTGGATACTTTATTGCAGCAGCATTGGTCATCTTAGGACTCTTTCCTGTGGTTGGTCAGCTGTTCTCTTTGATACCTGATGCAGTCCTGGGTGGTGCTACTTTGCTGATGTTTGGTACAGTTGCAGCAGCAGGTATTCGTATTATAGCCTCTACAGAGATAACTCGTAAGGCTGTATTGGTCATGGCTATTAGCTTTGCGATGGGACTTAGCGTTGAACTTGTACCAGGAATCTTAGACAAAATGCCTGATATTATAAAGAATATATTCTCCAGTGGAATAACAACAGGTGGCTTAACAGCCATTCTTGCTAATGCTTTTATTCGTATAAAAGAGTAGAAGTTATTTATTTTTAGTATTGTTTCGGTGCATTTTCCTTTTAAATGTCTACCTTTGTAGACTGAGAAGGAGAATGCACCGATTGTTTTCTTCTATGAATTATATAAACTAAGAAACGATATGTCAAAGCAGAACGGGCGGCGTAAATTTACGAAAACACTTACATTTAAGGTACTTTGTGGCTTGGTAGTCCTATTCCTTTTGGGGTTATGTTACAACATCATCGTAGCAGAAGATGATGTTCCAATGAGTGAAGAGGAGCAGGAAGAAGAGCAACAGAGGAAGGCTGACATGGACACAATAGATATTGTGGGCGATTATCTATGGCCTCGTATGAAACCTTCTCGGCAAGATATGATGACTGATGAGGAGAAAGCAAAGGAGAAAGAGGATGCTAAAGATAAACAAGATAAGACAGATCATGAGGCAAAATCCTCTGCTGCATCAGGTGGAGAGGCACCTATGGCAGCCCCAGCTCCCCCCGTTACTCCAGCTCCAGCCCCCGATCCGACAGCAAAGCCATCAGCTCCGACGATAGAGAAGATGAATGCACCGAGGGTGGAAAAGATAGAATAGTTTGTCATGTGATACCTATTGTATCTGTAGTGTATAAATAAATAGAAAGTGAGGTGAAGTATGAGACGTTTTATTTTATTGTTTTTCATTGCGGCTCTTATAGCTGGTTGTGCAACAACTTACTATGATTCAGCAGGTAATCCTGTACCGAAAGAGAAGATGGAACAGCTACGAATGGAAGCTGTAAGGGCGCATCTTGGGGAACATCGTTACCGTATTTTCATGGATAGAATGTATCCTATGCGTGGTCCATCTGTCTATCTGACTGATGATTGGGGCATAGAAGTTAGTGGCGATTCTGTCGGTCTTTTTCTTCCTTACTTTGGTAGAGTTTATCAGATTCCGTATGGAAGAGGTGGCGGTTTGAGTCTTGTTGAGCCTCTTACAAGTTATAAAGAAGAGCCTATGAAGGAAGGACGTCGCATCTTTATGACCACTCGTAATGATTATGAGAGTTATCAGATGGTGCTTGAAGTGTTTGATAATGCTACAGCTTCGCTTGTTGTAAATCCAAGTGGAAAGGAGTCAATACGGTTTACAGGTGTGATGGAACTGAATGATAAGTTCACTCCAAAGAGTGGTAAAACAGCACAACGACGCCAGACTTCATTCATGAAGTTATGAGCAATAAAATGCTTTTAAATCTCAAGTGTTGAGGGTTTTATTTGTAAGTAAGATTGATTACACCTGTAATGTTTTATAAAGTAAGGGCTTTCTTTTAGTCTTTTAGTTCTTCTTACTTGCAATAATACATTATATGTTCATAGTGTCATACCTGTAAATTATAGCCATACAGGGTGACTTGATATAGGTCAACTATATAGCAAAAAGATAGCTTGCAATAGGCAGATTATTGATTTTTGTATAGTTGACTTTCTTTTTTTAGTATTCTGATGTTTGTTTCTTAACGTTCTGAAAGTTTTGATATACGTTAAATAACAACTAAAAAAGCGCAAGAAATAATTAGAAAATATCAGTCATAATATTTGGAGGTATCACTTCTTAGCGTTACATTTGCACGCAGAATAGATATATATTAAAAACCTAAGGACAAAGAAGAATTTACTTTTGATACTATTTTTATGTTTTAAAATAGTATGACGAAGAGAGCTTGTCATAAGTCCACCGAAGGCTTTTTGGTGGCAGATGGTTGTTTAATAGAGTCGATTCTTATGAGATAAGATTAATATTCAATGATTTTATAAGTTTGTAAATAAGGGTTAGATCTGTTGAAATTGCGTCGTGAGATGCGGTATCAGACTTTATAGTTACGCTTGTTTTATCAAGTGAGATTGTAAAATCCTCTATAAAAACCAGTCCCCAGTAAGCTGAGCGAAGCCTACTGGGGACATTTTATTGTATGGAGTTGCAAAGAGTATTTACTTGTCTCTTTTCATCTACTATGGATGTTTTATACTTTTAATAACGTAGTTTAGGACTTTATGAAACACCCTTACAATATTTAGCCTCTTATGAATGGTGCTATAAGAGATAATTCATTTTTTCTTGCTTCGCAACTAACAGAGATTCAATAGGTTACGAATTCGAAAACAAAAGGTGCCCTTTTGCGTTCTAAAAGGGCACCTTTTACTCTTCAAAAGGGCACCTTTTGACATGCAAAAGGGCATCTTTTACAACCCAAAAGGGCGTAGTTTATTTTCTAATTATGAATTAATGTTACATTTATAGTTCTGTGTTGACAGTTCTTAGAACTGTGTATAGATAAACGGTTGGATACTCTGTTGGCTAAGGTTTATCACTAATTGTGTTACCAGGATAAAGATAATAAGTTTTAAAACCCATGGTAACACAATAAATTTCTGCTGTAACCAATCATAATCAGTCTTTCGGATACTATGAAGTTCTAAGCTAATGAGAACCAAAAGTAGCCATACTGGGTAAGCCATGAGGAAGGTGTAGGCATCACTAAGGTGTGTCTCATGAATGATATGACTGATTAATTCTATTGCAGAGTCTATGTTATTAGCACGGAAAAATATCCAGGCGAAGGACACATAACAGAAAGTGATAAGCCAACTGACGACTTTTACGTATGTATTGTTTGGGATTTTATTAAGTCCATTGTTCAAGCAGAATTTGTGAATTACCAGTCCCATGCCGTGAAGAACACCCCATAGAATGAATATCCATGATGCTCCATGCCATAATCCAGCCACAATCATTGCAAGAAAGCTGTTCAGGTAGGTACGTAAAGCCCCCTTCCTGTTTCCTCCCAGTGGGATATACAGATAGTCACGAAACCATGTAGAGAGTGCTATGTGCCATCGATGCCAGAACTCTGTGAGGTTCAAACTCTGATAAGGGAAGTTGAAATTATCTTTTAATTCGTATCCCATGAGGGCTGCAACACCAATAGCTAAGTCGCTATATCCTGAGAAGTCACAATAAATCTGTACTGAGAATCCCAGTACACCCATCAGATCTCCAAAGCCACTTTGTACGGATGGGGCATCAAAAACAATGTTGTTATACTGTGCAATGTAGTCGGCAATGAGTGCTTTTTTTATCAGTCCACAGATAATGAGCCATAGTCCTTTATATACTAAGTCGTCTTTTACGGGGCGTTTTACTTGTATCTGCGGTACAAGTACTTCTGCTCTGGTGATAGGACCAGCAATGAAGAGTGGAAAGAAAGTGAGATAAAAAGCATAATCGATCAGCTCTGTAGTCTTAGGAAACCGTCCTTTGTAAACGTCTACAGTGTAGCTGATGGCTTGGAAAGTAAAGAATGAGATACCAACGGGTAGGATAATCTTCTCTGGAGCAAAGTTACTGCGTAGTATTTCATGAATGACTTCGAGCGTGAAGTTCATGTATTTATAGTAGAGTAGGGGGATAAGCTCTGTAAAAATAACAATCGCCAGTCCTATTTTACGAATCTTTCCTCTCTTCAACCTCATCATGAAACGTGTGAGATACCATGAGGTGAGTGTTGTAAAAGGCAGTAACCACATTAAGGCTCCATTGGCTTTAAAAGCAAAAAAGAGACTGAAGAGGATGACATACAGCTTCATCCATGTTCGCTGATAGCGGTTCAGACACAAGAAAATGGCAAAGAATACCAAGAAGGTAGCCATGAATGGCAAGGTACACAACGACCAGTTCTTGTCTTGTGTGGACAAGAAGCTGAGTAAAGTGGATGATAGTTGTGTCATATCTGCCATATTTTCCTGTTAATAACCTTCGAAAGAAGGTTGTAAGAGCTTTGTCTTAGTTGCCTTGTGGTGTGCTTTTGGCTTGTTTAATTGTAGGGGATTAGCACATTGATGGCTGGCAATGAACTGTGCTGCAGTGTCCATCCAGTAGGCAGCAGCAGCCCATGTCGGGTGATAATGGTCGCTACCTCGTTTGAGTTTGAGGTGTCTGCTGTCAAAGAAATGCTCCTTTCCAATATTCTCTTTGATAACATCATTGATGCCAGTATCACCGTTCCAGTCTGAAGGACTAATCCAAACGAAAGGCGTATTACCAAGTTTCTTCACAATCTCACGTACATATTGTGCTCTGTTTTCTAGGTCGTTGACGAAGAGTTCATTGCTTCCGAGACAGATGATTACGTAAGTTGGTTTGTATTTGTGCATGTAATACTCCAGAGTATGGGTCGTTCCCCAGCGTTCAGTGGATGAACTGTACCATATAACGGTGTAGAGTGTATGTCCATTTTCAGCAGAATAATCTCCCAAACGGCGTGATAATCCCTCTACCATGGAGTCTCCAATGAAGAGAATAGTTTGGTTTCGATGGATTTTTCGTCCACTCTTTGGGTGTTTTTTTACTTGTGGAGCATGATGGAAGATACTGGAAAAGGTGATCTTCTTTAGTGTATAGCTGCCCAGCGTTACCTCTTTCGGGATAACAGCATAAACGACAATGGCTGCTAAAACAGCAGCCATCAGTGTTAAGGTCTTTATCTGGGCATGCATAGGTAGGCCTTATTTCAAGTCAACTTCCACTGGACAGTGGTCGCTTCCCATTATTTCTGTATGTATTTTAGCATCTACAAGCCTATCCTTTAGCCTGTCTGAGATGAGAAAATAGTCTATACGCCAACCTGTATTCCTCTCTCTTGCACGGAAACGATAGGACCACCAAGAGTAAGTTACTTGTTCTGGATAGAGTGAACGGAAGGTATCAATGAATCCATTGTTCAACAACTGGGTCATTTTCTCACGCTCTTCATCAGTGAATCCTGCATTACGTCGGTTTGTTTTAGGGTTCTTGATGTCTATTTCTTCATGTGCAACGTTCATATCTCCACATACTATGACAGGCTTTTTAGCATCAAGTTTGTGTAGATAAGCTTGGAAGTCGTCCTCCCATTTCATACGATATTCTAACCTACGAAGCCCGTCTTGAGAGTTTGGTGTGTATACTGTGACGAGAAAGAAGTCGTCCATCTCTAAAGTAATCACACGTCCCTCATGGTCGTGTTCCTCGATGTCAATACCATATGATACGTTCAATGGTTTATGTTTTGTGAATATGGCAGTACCTGAATATCCCTTCTTTTCGGCATAATTCCAGTATGATTCATATCCTGGGAAGCTGATGTCGAGTTGTCCATCCTGCATTTTGGTCTCTTGAATGCAGAAGAAATCGGCATCTAAGTCCTTGAATTGCTGTTCAAAGTCTTTCCCAACACAGGCACGTAAGCCATTTACATTCCAAGAAATCAGTTTCATATCTCTTTCTTTCTATTGTTTCTAATATTATTATTAATTCTTCTGATGTGAGTCAAACTCAAACGTTACGGGTAAGTTGTAATCAGTGGATAGGGGAGTGAATGAACCTCGTCCGTTGCTCTTCTTCAGATTTGTTATTGTGAAATTAAAGAACATCTCTTGTGTCGACATTACGTAATAACAAGAGAAAGGACGTGAACCTCCTGTACCAACAACTTCTACTTGTTGTCCATCAAGATTGATAGTGAAGCTGAGTTTAGCTAATGTACTGAAAACAATGCTCCGCTCCTGTGGCCTAAAACTCATCATAGTGATTTCCAGCTTACCGTTTGTAGCGTTCAAGAGGGCTTGGTATAATTTTGAGGAATGATCCTTTACACCGCCAGCAAGTTCGCTACCTGTGATATTCTTAACACTGATCATCTCCTTCTTTGCGGTCCATGTTGTACTTTTCGAGCCTAAGATATTTTCACTGTTGCGCATATTTGCTGTGCCAACATAGGAACCATTTATGTTTTGGTAAAGCTGGTCAATATTTATACTGGGTGTATTTTCCTCCTTAGAACAAGCGGAAAAGATGTTGATAGTGGCTATTACTGCGAATGTAAAAGTGGTTGTCTTTAGTAATTTATTCATAATGATTCCTTTTAAATATTAAGTCGTTATTATATCCGTTTAGTCTCTCCACGTAGTAAGTTCATAAATTCATTACGGGTTTTACTTGATTCAAATACGCCGCTATAAGCACTTGTTGTAGTGATAGAGTTCTGCTTTTCCACACCACGCATTTGCATACACATGTGCTTTGCTTCGATGACAACCATCACACCTTGTGGTTTTAATGTATCGTTAATACATTGCATAATCTGTTCTGTGAGGCGCTCCTGCACCTGAAGTCGGTGAGAGAAAATATCTACGACGCGTGCTATCTTGCTTAAACCGGTGATGTGTCCATTAGGAATATAGGCTACATGGGCCTTTCCATAGAATGGGAGCATGTGATGTTCACACATAGAAAAGAAGTCAATGTCCTTAACAATGACCATTTGATTGTACTTTTCTTCGAAGAGAGCGTCGGTCAAAACCTTCTTTGGATCTTGTGTGTAGCCTCGTGTTAGCACTTGCATAGCCTTTGCAACACGTATTGGAGTCTTCTCTAATCCTTCTCTTGTTGGATCTTCTCCTAATAGTTTCAGTACTTCTTTGTAGTGTACTGCTAACTCATCAAGTCCTTCGCGGAACTCAGCTTGTGGTGTCATATTATCTTTTTTATCAATTAACAAATTGGGATGTTTTGATTGTTACCATGGTTCGGATGATATTTGCATGTGGAAAACCATTCTTACGAAGGGTTCTCATGACTTTCTTTGCTGCATTATAGTTCGTAAAATTACCTATAAGACACATCCATCGTGGAGAATAGAAGTGGACATAGATGGGTTGTTCAGGGAACAGTTCCTTAGCTTTTTGCCCAGCAGCATCAGCCTGTTGATGTGCAATACGGGTATTACCACCGCTATAAGCCTGTACTCGAAACCCTCTAACCTTCTTGTTTCCCTTCTTAACACGTTTGGTCACAAGATACGTTCCATCTATTTCTTCATCCGTTGGGATGTGCGGTCTTTTGACTAAACGTTTGACAAGTTTTGTCCCTGCAGGGCGAACTGGTTGTGCGGGAATATTCTCTGGACGTGAGATCTCAGGTCTGTGGTCGTTGAGTTTGGGTACTGTCAGCTTCTTTGTATCTTGTTTCTTGGATGTATTAGCAGCTGACGTCTTCTGTGATTCATGCTGACTCTCTACTCTCTGGCGTTCCTTATTTGCTTTCTTTGCAGCCTTTTTACCATTAACTAAAGCATCAATTTCGGCACTTTGTGTTACCGTAACTGATCCTTGAGCATTGACAGCCACAATGGCAGTCAGCATAAATACGATGATAGTAAGGAGTCTTTTCATTTCTTTTATAATTGAAATGAATTCTACTGATAGTTCAATGACCGTTGATGCTACCAGTAGAATTCTTTAATTTACTTTGGATTACTTCTTCCAAGCGTCGATGATACCCTTGAAATCAGCAGCTTTCAGAGAAGCACCACCAATTAATCCACCATCGATGTCAGGCTTTGCAAACAACTCAGGAGCATTACTTGCCTTGCAACTACCACCATAAAGGATAGAAGTGTCCTCTGCAACTTCATTGCCATACTTCTCTGCTACGATAGAACGGATGTATGCCAGCATCTCTTGTGCCTGGTCTGAAGTAGCGGTTTTGCCTGTACCGATAGCCCAAATTGGTTCATAAGCAAGGATGATGCTCTTCCATTCCTCTGCAGAGAGGTTGAATACAGAACCTTCCAACTCAGCCTTTACTACTTCATTCTGCTTTCCAGCCTCACGCTCTTCGAGTGTTTCGCCACAGCAGAAGATCACCTTCAGACCGTTTGCTAATGCCAACTTAACTTTCTCTTTCAGTATTTCAGCAGTCTCACCATAGTATTGACGACGCTCTGAGTGGCCAAGAATGACATACTGAGCACCTGTACTCTTTACCATAGCGGCTGAAACTTCACCTGTATAAGCACCTTTTTCCTTGTCAGCACAGTTCTCAGCACCAAGTCCAACAACGTTAGAATCGAGTACTTGTGCTACACTTGCGAGGTGAATGAATGGAGTACAGATAACAACATCACAGTTTGGCTTTTCTGCTTTCAGTGACTCGTTGATCTCTTTTGCCAAAGCAACACCTTCCTGGAGGGTTTCATTCATCTTCCAGTTTCCTGCTACAATTTTCTTTCTCATTTGTCTTTTACGTTTTAAAAGTTGATATAATCTGTTTGATTGTTCCTTTTGTTTAAGCCATTCTTCCTTTTGTTTGAGCCATTGCTCACGCTTCTGTACCCATCGGGTCCATGACCAAATGCGGTCAGCAGCAATAAGAAAGGCGAGGGGGAAGATGTAACAGATGATGATTAGGACAATCTTTGTCCACGTTTTATTTTCTGGTTCCCGTCCCGTTTCTATTAATGATAGCGGAGCATTAAGCTCAGCTTGCTTTGGAAGATCATTATGACTCCATTTATTGATGATGGTTCCTTTGTAGAGTAATACTAATCCTGGGTTACTACGGATGATGGTTTTTAGTGTTGTGCCATCCGTTGTATAGAAAGGATACTCTGCTCCGGTGACATCTCTCCAATGCTTTATAGCTTTATCCGTACTTGCTGTGAGCCCGTAGAAACCATAACCATTCTCCTTGGCATACTCATAAATAGCATCAATCTCTCCGAAATTACTATCGTCAGCACGTTCTAAGATAGGGGAAATGAGCAAGAATGTGTATCCATCCTTGTTCAGAATACTGTCTGTAAGGTTATCTCCAGTCTTTTCATCAGTAATGGAGAAGTCGTGGATTGGTGGCTCATAGCCTTGTTCAAGTACTTCCTGATGTGTGTCCTTGAATACCCATGTGGAATCATTATATGGATAATCCTTCTCTGTAAATTCCTTCGTCACACCATTCTTTTCACAGATGAAAGTGGTCTTATAGGTTGTTTGCTTAGCTCCCTTTGGGATTTCCATTCCCTTTTTAATGTTCTGTCCGATGTGATAAGGGCGGAAATCAAAGATAGGAAGATGATAAAGACTTAGTACAGAAGCCAGACAGATAAATACAATTGTGAAATAGAAGGCTATCCACTGGTTTGTTTTGGAGATGAAACGCGACTGGTATCTGGGCCACCTGACCAATATTAGTGCTGCTATCAGCAGTATAAGGTTCTTGATAAAAGTCTGTGTATTCGTTAAATGAATGGCATCACCGAAGCATCCACAGTCTTGGATAGGTTCACTGATCGTAAGCCACAGTGTTACGGCGGTCATACATGTCATGAATATCAGTGATACCTTGCTGGCAAAGCGACGGCGAATAGCCAATAAAAGCATTACACCTAAGGTGAATTCAATAGCTGAAAGTACAATAGATAATATTAGTTGAGTCCAATCTGGAACGTAAGCAGACAACTGCACCGCCTCTAAGTACTCAGCTATTTTATATTGTGAGCCCAATGGGTCGATAGCTTTGACGAATCCAGAGAAGATAAATGTCAATGCAAGTAGCGCACGACTGAGGTTTACTAATATTGTTTTTACTTTATTCATGCAGTTTGATAGCTCCGAAAACGGCGTAGTTCATTATGTCCATGTAATTTGAATCAATCCCTTCACTTACCAGTGTGGCACCTCCAAGGTTCTCTATTTCCTTGATGCGTTCAATCTTTGTGAGGATAAGGTCCGTGTAACTGCTTGTGCGCATGTCCCGCCAAGCCTCTCCATAGTCATGGTTCTTCTTCATCATCAGTTCGTATGCTTGCTTTGCATAGCGATCGTAAAGTGCTAAAGCCTCGTCAGCAGTCATGTCAACACTATCAACAAACCCTTTTTCTAATTGTATGAGTCCAACGATACTGTAGTTTATCAATGCAATAAACTCAGGGCGGATACCCTCTCCAACCAGTGATTCCCCAGTGATTTCCAAGGAACGGATGCGTTTAGCTTTGATAAATAGCTGGTCAGTAAGCGATGATGGGCGTAGGATTCGCCATGAGGGACCGTAGTCATGGAGCTTCTTTGCAAAGAGTGTTCGGCACTCTGCCAAAGTATCTTGGAATTCTTGCTGTGTCTTTGTTAATTGACTTGCCATTGTGATGAATTGATTTGACTGCAAAAATACTTATTTTCATTGTAATAAACGAAGGAATTAGCAACTAATTCAGGCGAAGGATATGGGAGCATAAAGCCTTTCCAAGGCGAGAATGAACTCTGCTGGGACTCCCCAAAGAAAGAAGATTGCTTGACTGAAGTAAGTTGGGAGAGTAATATTGATGTTGTTTTTGCTTGACTTTCCCACTTTTCATAAGGACTTGGATAGATTAGAAAGGTGGTTAGTTAGTGCAGAGGAAAAGCTAAAAATCCCCTAATTTAGTTTTAATTATAGTTGCTGTCAGTTTTAACATTTGTACTAATAGGTTGTCTTTTAGTCTGTTATGGTATGGAAAGGTGTGACAGAAATGACTGCAAAATTATTTTGTTTCTTAGAAGAACTGATATTCACAAAGAAACGGGAACATCTTTGTAGACATTCCCGTTCTTTGGATTTATGTGTGAAGGATGCATTACCTTATGGTGCAACTACAACCTTTACCCAACTATTCGTGTCATCGTAATTAGCTCTGTCATCATTAGCACTTTCTTTGAATGGCTTTACTTGTTCCAGTTTTGCCTTTTGTGCAGCAGTCATTGTGACAGTAATGTTTGCTAAGAAGCCATTTGGACTTTGGCTACCAGCATAAAATTTCGCCAAGTTTGGCATGTGACGTATGTCAAATGATGAAAGCTTGTTGTGCGCAATACTTAATTCTACTAACTTTGTATTGTTTGATAAGTCAAGCGTTGTCAGAGGAAGGAAGGTTGTTCGCAAATATGTTAAGTTTGGATTATGCGTTACATCCACTGTTGTCATCTCCCTTACATTATACAAGTCAAGCTTGGTGAGGTTTGGATTGTTTGATACATCCAATGAACTTACATGGGTATTTGATAGTTGAAGTTCCTGTAAGTTAGCACCAGCAGCAGACAATCCCTTAATTTCTTTCACTGCTGCACTTGCAAGGTTGACATTCTTTAGGTTTGTCATCTTGCTGAAGTCATAGCTCTCAATTTGTGAACCTGATGCCCAAAATCTTTGCAGCTTTGAGTTATCTGACAAACCTATGAAGCTCTGAAGACTACCGTTAGAGAGACCATTAAAGTCGCTCAAGTTCGGTGAATTGGTGGTATTGATAGTCTGTATATTAGGACTATAATATGTCTGTAATGTTGATAATGAAGGCATATTGCTTGCATCAACCGACTGAAGGCTGTTGTTATTATACAATGCGAATAAGTTGAGCTTAGTGTTACCACCAGTTACAACTTCTGTCAGTCCATCCAGGTGGTGCGCTTGTAACTGTGTTATCTTATCCAATCCTGTCACATTAATCTTTGTAACCAATGGACTACCACTAATTACTATTTGACCAGTGAGCTGTGGATACTTGTTGAGATTGAGCTCTCCTGCAAGGTTCTTGTTACCTTGAAGGTTCAGTCCGTTAATATTACGATAGTATTGTAGCTCATCAATTGACGTGAAGTTGTCTTTGTTATTGACTTCCAGTATTCCCTTGTAAGAAAGGATCTTCTCCAAATTGTCTGCTGCATAGATGTCCAGGTGCCCATCTGCGGTTCTGACTAAGCCTGATACTTTCACAGCAACAGCCTCGATTAAACCCTGATTCTTGAGAATGAAATCCTTAGCTTTAGTTGGATCAAGCGCCATTTCGCCAAGGTTGTACACCTTAGCGCGTTGGATATTTACCTCCTGCTTAACCTTTTTCAATATGGCTTTGCCATCCTGCATGATAAAGATGAGTGTCAGTCCCTGTGCCAACTTTTGCTCTGGAAGTGCTATATAATATGCCTTTCCTTCCTCAAAAGTGCCCGATGCAGGCGTGAGGCTTACTACAGGAGATGCTGCGCTGAACTCGTTTTTAGCAGTACTAATCTTCCCATCATTAGCAAAAGTAATGGTAGACTTTAAGTTGCCTGCAAGGTTCTCCTGGCCAACAGAAAGTAACTTCACCTGTTTTACGTTTGAAGTTCCACGAAGACTAAAGCGGAGTAAGCCGCCTATGTTGTAAGCAACGAATGGTTTTCCACGCTGTGGGATTATGCCTACAGAAACATTTGCCTTTGGATCAAAAGTGCCAGCAATGGCATTCTGAGCCTTTGGAAAGTTGTATTGATATATAGCTTGGGTGTTATTATTTGCTGATATCTTTGCATCCTGCTGATAAGGATACATCATAAAGTATGCTACATTATTGACATTTGGCGCTTGTCCCCAGAAATGTACGTCACTTCCAGCGGTAGGAGTGGTGAAAGGATAGTTCTTGGCAGTAGGTGATTTAAAGCCAATACCAATCTTATCGTTTGCTTGCCAAGTGACAGTTGTCCCATCGGAGCCTAATACGGTACGGGTTTTAGCTTGGTTTGATGGGGTAATATCCTCTGCATTTGAGGGACTTTCCAATCCTGCAGATACGAAAGTCATGTCTACCAGTTGATCATCTGTGGTGTTAGTACCCTCGAAGTCGTCATTTGAACAAGACACAACACTTAGTGCAAGCCCTATGCATAAAGCATAAGTCTTCAGTCGATTTGTATACTTCATATTGTTATTCTTCGTCTTTTTTGTTATTAATTTAATCTCTTGTGCGCTTAGAATGGAGAATCATCATCAGTTCCATCTTCAACGTGTGGGCTCAGATCGGTTCCCCCACTGAAACCTTCGTGACTTGTACCATGCGCACTATCCATTAATAAGTTACCCTCTATCTCCATGAATACTATTGTAGTTGAGGGTTTTCTATAAATTCTTTTCATCTTCTTTGTCTTTAAGTCTTATTTCGTTTTTATAAATCTTTCTACCTTCAATCGTTGTCGATTTTATTGTCTTACCACAGAAAACTTATCCCTTTAATAGTCTTAAAGTCTAAAAAAGTTATAAGGAATTAAGGGTCAGTACAGTCTATTATGAACTTTGTTTTTATTGCTATTGTTATATAGCACGTTTTAATAGTGTTGTATAAAAGCTATTTAGTGCTCTTTTATTTCGGGTGCAAAGTTACGACTATTTTTATAAACAATTGTAAAATTTACAAAGAAAAGATACTTTCTAAAGGATAATTAACTAAAATAAAGAGAGATGTTAAAGACTCTCGTTGTGTTTCCTCATAGTGTCGCTAATGGTAATTCTCTGCAATGTTCCGTACTCTGTACGGTATATTCGTGTGTCTTAAAGGATCCTGCTATGGCTTAAATTCGTACTTTTGAAATACCCTTACAATATTCTTGTGGCTGTCGATTGATAATTCTTTGAATATGCTTTTAGATGTGTTTTGTAATGTACAGACAATCAGTAGATTATAAATGTGCTTCTAAAAGGGCGTCTTTTACATTGCAAAAGAGCACCTTTTACATTGCAAAAGAGCATCTTTTACCACGCAAAAGGGCATCTTTTACATTGCAAAAGAGCGTCTTTTTATTTGTAGATGGGAAAAGAATTTACATTAGAGGGTAGTGTTAGTGATGAACTTAAGAACATTGTGTAAGTGGAATACTCCAGACATAGATACTTTGACAATTTCATCGTCAACTTATTAAGGGCAATTGCTGCCTATTGTTTGTTCCCAAAGAAGCCTTGTGTTAATGTACAAAGGACCATTGACACACAGCTTACATTGTTCTGAATTCATCGAACTCACGTTATTGTAGTATACGTGCATTTTTCTGAAAAGGGAAACTTGACATTCTCTCACCAGATAAAATGTAGATTGATTCGTTCGGTGTTTTCATTTCTTTCGTTGAAGAATCTCTTAATGTTGTAGTTTTTATTCTCCACAAATTAACCCCAAATCGTTCATGATACCGCAATATGTTCAGTTTCTAAAGACCAATTTGGGTTTATAAAAGAAAGAGAGAATATGTCATTTTTTTCGTGAACATATCCTCTCTTTTGAAGTGTTATAATCTGATTATTGTTTAATTATGACCTTGACATTGCTATTTGGTTTATTCTTGTCATTATTGTTAGTTATGATATTCTCTGTGAATATTATACCCTTACTGTCGAAATAATCCTTTTGCTGCTGTGTCATTGTTACTTTTATCTGTTGATTTGTCCCAGTAGCATCAGTTTGAAGTCCTACAGCTATATTCTCAATCGTCCCAGCTTCACTTATGTCGAGAGATGAGAGTTTGCTACCTGAAACATTTATATTTTTCAATCCGTTTTTACTCCCTAACTTCAACTCGCGAATACCTGAATTGTTCGTTGTCAGTTCTGTTAGGCGTGTATTATTACTTAAATCTAATGTTGTTATTCCTTTAACATAACTGAGGTTAAGTTTTTGCAGCTCTGTATTCTGTGTTACGTCTAATGAACTTATCTGCGTACTGCCCAAGTCAAGTGAAGTTAAGTTTGTGCCAGCAGCTGACAACCCTTTTATCTCTTTCACTGGAGAACCTATGAGATTGATAGACTTCAACTTAGTCATTTTGCTAAAGTCGTAGCTTTCTATCTTATTACTCCAAGCAACAAATTTTTCAAGTTGATCTTTATCGGATAATCCCTCTATTTGGGTCAATTTCTTTGTGTTACTTATATCGATAGTTTGTATCTTTGGTGAGTTCAATGTATTGATGTTTGTCAGTTCTCCATTGTTATAAGCTTGCAATGTTTCCAGAGCAGGAAGATTACTTGCGTCAATCTTAGTAAGCAGCTTGTTATTATATAACGCAAGGGAAGTCATTTTAGGGTTGTTACCCACTTTCGCTTCTGTCAGTCCATCCAGTTGATGAGCTGATAAGAACTTTAGTTCTGTCAATCCTGAGATATCAAGTTTTGTTACTAATGGACTATTACTGATGACAATGTAATTCGTGAGTTGTGGATATTTATTAAAATCGATTTCTCCAGCAAGATTCTTATTGTTTTGTACATTTAGACTTGTTACATTACGATAATACTGTAACTCATCTAATGTCGTAAGTTCGTTATTGTTTTGGATACTCAAAGTCCCTTTGAAAGACAGAATCTTCTCAAGATTCTCACCCTCATAGATATTCATGTCTCCATTACCATAACGTTCAATCCCATGGATTATCTCAGCGACAGCATCAATCAGTACCTTATTTTTTAAGATGAATGCTTTAGCAGAGGTTGGATTTAACACGATTTCTCCCAAGTCGTACACTTTTGCACGCTCGATATTTATCTCTTGTTTTACTTTCTTAATGATAGATTTGCCATCATCTAAAGTGAATATTATACTAATTCCTTTAGATATTTTCTCTTCTGGTAATGCTATATAATAAGGGGTTTCTTCCTTCAGTCCGCCATTCTCTGCAATGAGATTCACAACAGGTGTGCCATTAGTAATCTTTGTTTGCATCTTGTTTATCTGACCATTCGTTTTAAACGAGATAGTAGAAGTGATATCGCCTACAAGATTGTCCTGTCCAATGGCAAATAATTTTACTTGTTTTACTTTATCCGTACCTTTGATCGTAAAACGAACGAGTCCACCAACATTGTAAGCGATAAATGGTTCATAACGCTTTGGTATAACACCAACAGAGATGTTAGCCTTAGGATCAAAGCTACCTGCAGTAGCCGTCTGATTTTTAGGGAAGTTAAATTTGTATTCTGCTTGTAAGTTAGTTTTATAACTGATTCTTGCATTCTCTTGGTAAGGATACATCATGAAATAGGATGAAGTGACGTCTGCTGCTTTACCCCAGAAATGTACGTTACTTCCTGCAGTAGGAGTCTTAAAAGGTTTGGTCACATTATTATCCGAATATTGGTATCCTATTCCAATTTGATCGTTTTCCTGCCAAGTAACAGTTCCTCCATCTGCTCCTAAGACTGTACGTGATAGAGGATGGTTTGAATGGGCAGTAAATACCATGTCTATTAACTCCTCATTGTTCGTCTCTTTGTTGTATAGTTCATCTTTTGCACATGATGCAAATACCAAAGCGATTCCTAAGAATGATAAGTATGTTTTAAAAAGTTTCATATTGTTCCTTTTGGTTTATTTGTTTTTGTGGCAAGTTTAATTTCTTTTGATTAGAATGGTGAGTCATCATCAGTTCCATCTTCAACGTGTGAGCTCAGATCAGATCCCCCACTGAAACCTTCGTGACTTGTGCCATGCGCACTATCCATTAATAAGTTACCCTCTATCTCCATGAATACTATTGTAGTTGAGGGTTTTCTATAATTTTTTTTCATCTTCTTTGTTTTTAAGTCTTATTTCGTTTTTATAAATCTTTCTATCTTCAATCGTTGCCGATTTTATTGTCTTGCCACAGAAAACTTATCCCTTTAATAGTCTTAAAGTCTAAAAAAGTTATAAGGAATTAAGGGTCGGTATAGTCGATTATGAACTTTATTTTTATTGCTATTGTTATACAGTAGGTTTTAATAGTGTTGTATAAAAGTTATTTAGTGTTCTTTTATTTCGGGTGCAAAGTTACAACTATTTTTATAAACAATTGTAAAATTTACAAAGAAAAGATATCTTCTAAAAGATAATTAACTAAAACAAAGAGAGATGTTAACGGTTCTCATTGTATCCCCTGATTGTTTTGCTGATAGTGTTCGTTCGATATGTTCCGTACTTTGTACGGCATATTCGTGTGCCTTAAAGATTCCTGCTATAGCTTAAATTCAAAGTTTGAAAAGCCCTTACAATATTCTTGCGACTGTCGATTGATAATTCTTTGAATATACTTTTAAATGTGTTTTGTAATATGCAGATATTCAATTGTTTATAAGCACGCTTCTAAAAGGGCGTCTTTTACATTGCAAAAGGGCACCTTTTACACATCAAAAGGGCATCTTTTACCACGCAAAAGGGCACCTTTTACATTGCAAAAGAGCGTCTTTTAATTTGTAGGTGGGAAAAGAATTTACATTAAAAGGTGGTGAGGGTGGTGATAAACTACTTTTATGCGGCGATGAAACAAAACCTTATTGATGATAATAGGTTGATGGAAAATCTCATAAAATTATGTCTATTACCATTTTTTTACCCATGATTTGATTTGTTAGGCTTAGGGAAAATGTGTATCTTTGCATTGCTTTTATAAAGACATCATTATATGCGAAACCTCTCAGATGCCCAGTTGGCAAAACTTTTAGATAAGGATATATTTCATCATATTTCAGATTCCGCTGATAAGTTAGGCTTAGAGTGCTATGTCGTAGGCGGTTATGTTCGCGACTTATTCTTAAAACGTCCGTCAAATGACATTGACGTTGTGGTTGTAGGTAGTGGTATTCAGGTGGCGAGTGAGCTAAATGCTAAGTTAGGGAAGAAGGTAGATTTTCCTGTCTTCCGTAATTTTGGAACAGCTCAAGTGAAATATAAGAATATAGAAGTAGAGTTCGTCGGTGCACGTAAAGAAAGCTATAGCCATGATAGTAGGAAACCGATTGTGGAAGACGGGACGCTGGAGGATGATCAGAATCGGCGTGATTTTACTATTAATGCACTGGCTGTCTGTCTGAATAAGGACCGTTTTGGTGAGTTGGTGGACCCCTTTGGGGGTGTTGACGACTTGTGGGATGGTATTATTCGTACACCGCTTGACCCAGATGTAACCTTCTCTGATGATCCATTGCGCATGTTACGTTGTGTTCGTTTCGCAACTCAGCTTAATTTCTTTATAGAAGATGAAACCTTCGAAGCTCTTGAACGCAATGCTGATCGTATCAAAATCATCAGTGGTGAACGCATAGAGGAAGAGTTAAACAAGATTATGATGACCCCAACACCAAGTAAAGGCTTTATTGAATTATATCGTTGTGGGCTTCTGCAGCTTATTCTTCCTGAGCTTGTTGCACTTGATGTTGTTGAGACAAAGAACGGTCGGGCACATAAAAATAACTTCTATCATACGCTAGAGGTGCTTGATAATATCTGCAAACATACCGATAATCTGTGGTTGAGATGGGCTGCTTTGTTGCATGATATAGGTAAGGCAAAATGTAAACGGTGGGATCCAGCCGCTGGATGGACCTTTCATAATCATAATTTCGTGGGTGCAAAAATGGTCCCTGGTATCTTCCGACGGTTGAAGTTGCCAATGGATAGTAAAATGAAGTATGTCCAAAAGCAAGTCGATCTGCACATGCGTCCGATCGTTATTGCTGATGAAGAGGTGACAGATTCGGCGGTTCGACGCCTCATGAACGATGCTGGAGATGACATAGACGACCTTATGACACTCTGTGAAGCTGATATTACGAGTAAAAATGCCATTAGAAAGCAGCATTTCTTAGATAATTTTCGTATTGTTCGTGAAAAGTTGAAGGACTTGAAGGAACGTGATTACAAGCGGTTACTGCAACCCTGTGTTGATGGAAATGAGATTATGGAGATGTTTAACCTGCAACCGAGCCGCGAAGTAGGTGTCTTAAAACATACTTTAAAGGATGCAGTGCTTGATAATAAGGTAGCTAATGAACGTGAACCACTACTAAATCTATTGAGAGATAAGGCTAAGGAGATGGGCTTGATATAATGTTCTTTTTATAACGTGCAATGTGTTGAGATTATCGGAGTTGGTGTTTTGAGTTACCATAGACTCCGATAATAATTGTTAAAAAGCGTTCTATAAGTGGTGTAGTTTAAATATTAATATGTAATTTTGCACGTAGAAAACTACAAGTACACAATGTAGTTTTTTACAATCTCTTATCCATGGAAGAAGAAAAAGGAGGAAGAATAGGGCAGAGACCTTATATATTAAAGATAATCACAGAACGAAATTATATAATTATTATATATATGAAGAAAGCTAAGATCTTACTGTTTGTCACTGCACTTGTGGCAGTACTTACCAGTTGTGGGGGTGGTCAGAAGGGACTCCCAACGAGTGATGAGTATCCAGTCATTACGATTGGGGCATCAAATGCACAGTTGAAAACAACTTATCCTGCCACGATAAAAGGTGTACAGGACGTTGAGGTACGTCCAAAGGTAAGTGGTTTTATTACTAAATTGAATATACATGAAGGAGAATATGTTCATGCAGGGCAGGTTCTGTTCGTGATAGATAACTCTACTTATCAGGCTGCAGTACGTCAGGCACAGGCACAGGTGAACTCAGCTCAGAGCGCTGTGGCTCAAGCAAAGGCTAATGTTGTACAAGCTAATGCAAGCTTGAATTCAGCCAATGCGCAGGCTGCTACCTCTCGTCTTACTTATAATAATAGTCAGAACCTATATAATAATAAGGTGATAGGTGACTATGAATTGCAGAGTGCAAAGAATACTTATGAGACTGCACAGGCATCTGTTCGTCAGGCACAGAGCGGTATTGCTTCCGCTCAGGCTGCTGTAAAACAAGCTGAAGCAGGTGTTCGACAAGCACAAGCGATGCTTTCTACGGCTAAGGACAACCTTGGTTTCTGTTATGTAAAGAGTCCAGCTTCAGGTTATGTAGGAAGCCTTCCTTTTAAGGAAGGTGCCCTTGTGAGTGCTTCATCAGCCCAGCCTGTTACAACAATCAGTAATACTTCTACTATAGAAGTGTATTTTTCTATGACAGAAGCTGATGTTTTGAAGCTTAGCCGTACGGATGATGGACTCAGTAATGCCATTAAGAAGTTCCCTGCAGTTAGCTTGTTGTTGGCTGATGGTTCTACCTATAATCACGAAGGTGCAATTGTTAAGACCAGTGGCATGATTGATGCGACAACTGGAACGATAAATGTTATTGCCCGATTCCCTAACCCTGAACATCTGTTGAAGAGTGGCGGTAGTGGTAAGATTGTAATTGCTAAGAATAATAACCGTGCACTTCTGATTCCACAAGAGGCTGTAACACAGGTTCAGAACAAAATGTTCGTCTATAAAGTTGATGCAAAAGATAAGGTTCATTATAGTGAAATCACAGTCGATCCTCAGAATGATGGTATCAATTACATCGTGACAAGCGGTCTTAAGATGGGTGAACGCATTGTTAGTAAGGGAGTATCTAGTCTTGAGGATGGAGCAAAAATTAAAGCACTTACACCTGCAGAGTACGAAGAAGCAATAAAGAAAGCTGAGAAACTCGGTGAAAATCAGAGTTCAGCCTCAGGCTTCTTGAAGACAATGAAAGGTGACAGTAAGTAAATTATGAGCTTGGAACTTAATGCTTAAGATTGTTGATGACATTTGTATATAAATGAGGTCGCAGTTGTCAAGATGAGTTCTAAGAATCCAAACAGTAGACGTTATGACATTTACAAATTTCATTAAACGACCGGTATTGTCAACGGTTATATCAATCTTCTTTGTCCTTTTGGGTATAATAGGATTGATATCACTGCCTATTGAACAGTATCCGGACATTGCACCACCTACGATCTCCATTCAAACCTCCTATCAAGGAGCTGATGCGCAGACCGTATTGAATTCAGTTATTACACCATTGGAAGAGAGTATCAATGGTGTAGAGAATATGACTTATATTGAGTCGACTGCAACTAACGCTGGTATGGCGATGCTCACAGTCTACTTTAAGCAAGGTACTGACCCAAACATGGCGGCAGTCAATGTGCAGAACCGCGTGTCACAAGCACAGGCTTTGTTACCTGCTGAAGTTACCCGTGTGGGTGTGACTGTATCGAAACGTCAGAATTCGACTGTGGTCATGTACTCCTTGACAACAGATGATGGACGATATGATGATGAGTTCTTGACGAACTATAACAACATCAATATCGTTCCAATGTTGAAGCGTATTAATGGTGTAGGTGACGTCCATATACCTGGTATGAAGACTTACTCAATGCGTATTTGGCTCCAGCCAGATAAGATGAAGCAGTATGGTCTTGTTCCTTCTGATATCTCTGGTGCTCTTGCAGAACAGAATATTGAGGCAGCACCAGGTTCCTTTGGTGAGCAAAGTAAGCTCAAGTTTGAGTACACTATGCGCTATAAGGGACGTTTGAAGACGCCAGAAGAATATGGAAATATCATTATCTCAAGCAATACAAATGGGCAGACATTACATTTACGTGATGTTGCAAAGGTGGAATTGGGCGGTTTGCTATATTCTGTTGCTATGCGTAGCAATGGTCAACCAGCTGTATTAGGTATGGTTAACCAGGTGGCAGGTTCAAATGCTACACAGATTGCCGATGATGTAAAAGCAGCCTTGGCTGATGCACAGAAACAGATGCCTCCAGGGATGAAAGTGACGATAGAACAGGATGTAACAGAGTTCCTTTTTGCATCTATAGAGGAAGTTATTCGTACACTGGTTATCACACTTGTGTTGGTATTCTTCGTTGTGTATGTCTTCTTGCAAGACTTCCGTTCGACAGTAATTCCTATGATTGCTGTGCCAGTGGCATTGATTGGTACATTCTTCTTCCTATGGGTGTTTGGATTCTCCATCAACCTTTTGACCTTGTCAGCATTGTTATTAGCGATTGCCATTGTGGTCGATGATGCCATTGTGGTGGTTGAGGCTGTCCATGCAAAGCTCGACTTAGGTTATAAGAGCGCGATGACTGCAGCCATTGATGCAATGAATGAGATTTCAGGAGCTATCATCTCTATTACTTTGGTGATGTCAGCAGTGTTCGTTCCTGTATCTTTTATCGGAGGAACCTCTGGAACGTTCTATAGAGAGTTTGGTGTAACGATGGCAGTATCCATTGTTATCTCGGCTTTGAATGCCTTGACTCTGTCCCCAGCCTTATGTGCTATCTTCCTGAAACCGCACAGTAAGGATGAAGAACATAAGAAACTCTCGCCTATTGATCGTTTCCATATGGCATTCAATACCCAGTACGACAAGATTAATAATAAATATCAGAAAGTTGTAGAGAAGGTTATTGGCCATCGATTGATAGCTGGTCTTTCTGTTGTTGTTGGTATAGTTGCTCTTGTTTTGACAATGAGCTTTACCAATACAGGGCTTGTACCTGATGAGGATACAGGAACATTGTTCGCTATGGTCAGTATGCCTCCAGGGACATCACAAGAAGAGACTCAGAAAGTGACCGATCAGGTGGATAAGATGTTGGCAAGTAATCCTTACATTGAACGTCGTGAGCAGATAGTTGGTTACAACTTCTTGGCTGGACAGGGTTCTAACCAGTCAACCTTTATTGTTAAGTTGAAGCCTTTTGCTGAGCGTGAATATGGTATGTTTGATCGTATTAAGTCGGTATTCACGGGTGCTGGTATTGCTGGATTGTTCATTGACCCAACCTCTTCTAACATGATTTTGGGTATGATTTATAAGCAAACAGCTAGTATTAAGGGCGCACAGATACTTGCCTTTGCACCACCAATGATTCCTGGTTATGGTATGTCAAACGGTCTTTCATTCTCTTTACAGGATAAGACTGGTGGTGATTTGAATAAGTTCTTCAAGGTTGCTCAGGATTATTTAGCAGCATTGAACAAGCGTCCAGAGTTCAGTCGAGCACTTACAACGTATAATCCTAACTATCCACAGTACATGGTTGATGTGGATGTTGCTAAGGCAAAGCAGGCAGGAACATCACCGGCAGCTATTCTTTCTGTATTGCAGGGATACTATGGTGGTATGTATGCTTCCAACTTCAATGCATACGGTAAGCTCTTCCGTGTGATGATACAAGGAACAGCAGAGAGCCGCATGGACGAGTCGAGCATGAATAACATCTATGTTCGAACAGCAGCAGGTATGGCTCCAGTAAGTGAGTTCTGTACGTTGAAGCGTGTTTATGGACCGTCAAATATCACTCGTTTCAACCTCTTTACCTCTATTGCTGTTAATGCGACACCAGCAAATGGGGTCTCTTCTGGAGAGGCTATTAAGGCAGCAGAGGAAGTGGCAAAACAAGTGTTACCACAGGGATATGGCTATGAGTTCTCTGGCTTGACACGTTCAGAGCAAGAGTCTTCTAACTCAACAGCGATGATCTTCGTCCTTTGTATCGTGTTTGTGTACTTGATTCTGAGTGCTCAGTATGAGAGTTACCTCCTTCCTTTGGCTGTAATTCTTTCCATTCCGTTTGGTTTGGCTGGTGCGTTTATCTTTACAATGATATTCGGTCACAATAATGACATCTATATGCAGATCTCTTTAATCATGTTGATTGGTCTGTTAGCAAAGAACGCTATTCTTATTGTAGAGTTCGCTCTTGAACGCCGGCGTACGGGTATGGCTATCAAGTATGCTGCCATCTTAGGTGCTGGAGCTCGTCTCCGTCCTATCTTGATGACCTCTTTGGCTATGATTGTCGGACTGTTGCCACTGATGTTTGCAAGTGGTGTTGGTCGTAATGGTAACCAAACACTGGGTGCAGCGGCCGTAGGTGGTATGTTAATCGGTACACTCTGTCAGGTCTTTGTTGTCCCAGCTCTGTTTGCAGGCTTTGAGTATTTACAGGAGCGTATCAAGCCTCTTGTATTTGAAGATGAGGAGAACAAGGAAGTTTCTAAGGAACTTGCACAATTTGCGAAAGGTTCAGCTACTGATTACATCATAGAAGAGTAGGATATAAAAGAAAGAAGAACAATGAAGAAAACGAATATAATCATTATAGCTTTTGCAGCCTTGTCACTGACAGGCTGTAAGAGTCTGTATGGTAATTACGAGCGTCCAGACATTAAAACTTCTGGAATTGTTCGTGATCCAGTTGATGATAAGGCTGCATTAGCAGGCTCCAGTGATTTTGGAAATCTGCCTTGGCGTAGTGTGTTCACTGATCCTCAGTTACAAACTCTTATAGAAAAGGCACTGGAAAATAACCCCGATTTGCTTAATGCTGCATTGAATATTGATATTGCCGAACAGCAATTACGTGCGTCAAAGCTGGCTTTCCTGCCGTCTGTAGTGTTTGCTCCGAATGGCAGTATATCTCATTTTGGTACGCATACCTCCTCAACTCAGGCTTACACTCTACCTATTACTGCAAGCTGGGATGTTGATTTGTTTGGTAAACTGCGCTCACAAAAGAAGGCAGCACAGATGGCTTTGATTCAGTCACGCGACTATAAGGTGGCTGTACAGACTAATCTTATATGTAATGTAGCCAATCTTTACTATACGCTCTTGATGCTTGATCGTCAAAAACAAATAGTGGATGACATGTCTGGATTGACCAAAAACACTTGGGATATGATGAAGCTGCAGATGGAATTCGGACGTGCTCGTTCAACAAGTGTACAGAGTGCTGAGGCTGCTTATTATAGTGTACAGACTCAGGGGGCGGATATTAAACGCCAAATTCGTGAGACTGAAAACACACTTAGCTTACTTCTTGGTGAGCCAGCACAGTCTATTGCACGTGGTTCACTTGAAAACCAGAGTCTCCCGGCGAACTTCTCTGGTGGAATTGGTGTTCAATTATTAAGCAATCGTGCAGATGTTCATGCCAATGAGATGGCTTTAGCACAATGTTTCTATAATATTCAGGAAGCTCGAAGTCGTTTTTATCCAGCATTAAACATCTCTCCGACAGGTGCATGGACCAATAGCAACGGACTGGTTAATCCAGGAAAATTGTTGCTTTCAGTGGTGGGAAGCCTCACACAACCCATCTTTATGCGTGGTCAATTGAAAGCTGGTCTGCGTGTAGCAGAGGATAGGTATAAGCAGGCTTATAACACATGGCAGAATAGTATCCTAAAGGCTGGTGCTGAAGTGAGCAATGCTTTGGTTGCATATAACTCGGCTGATGAGAAGAATAAGCTACAGCAACAGCAGATAGATGTGCTGAAGCAAAATGTAGACCATACTCAGATGCTTTATGCACAGAGCTCAAGTTCTTACTTAGAGGTTATTACTGCACAGCAAAGTTTGCTTAATGCCGAGATCTCACAGGTGCAAGAACAGTTTACAAAGCTACAAGCTATTGTGAATTTGTACAATGCTCTTGGTGGAGGTTCTAAGTAAAAAACACAAGTATTAATAATCAATATTCAAGATTATGAGTAGTGAAATCAGCCCAAAAGCGGAAGTTTCTCCAAAAGCAAAGATTGGAGATGGATGCAAGATATTTCCGTTTGTATATATAGAAGACGATGTTGTCATTGGAGATAATTGTATTATCTTCCCTTTCGTGAGCATCTTGAAGGGTACTCGGATGGGCAATGGTAATAAGGTTCATCAAGGTTCAGTGCTGGCAGCACTGCCACAGGACTTCAATTTCGTTGGAGAAAAAAGCGAACTTATCATTGGTGATAACAACATTATTCGTGAGAATGTAGTAGTAAATCGTGCTACACATCGCGGTTGTAAGACTGTTATAGGTTCTAATAACTTCTTTATGGAAGGTGCACACATTAGTCATGACACCGTCGTAGGGGATGGTTGCGTCTTCGGTTATGGTGCTAAGATAGCTGGAGATTGTGTGATAGGAAGTGGTGCAATCCTCTCTTCAAACGTAGTAGAGAAGGCTAATACACGTGTTGGTGAGTATGCTGTGGTACAGGCAGGTACTACATTCTCTAAGGATGTCCCACCTTATATTATCGCAGGTGGTGCTCCTGTTGAATATCATGGCGTGAATACATCTGTATGTCGTGCTAAGGGCTTTGATGAAAAGGTCCTGAAGCATATTGCAAATGCTTATCGTTTGCTTTTCCATGGGCAGACCTCAGTCTTTGATGCATGTATTCAGATTGATCAGCAGGTACCTGATTCTACAGAAATACGTAATATTGTAAACTTCGTACGTGGTACAGAAGCAGGAATCATCAGTAAGTTGTAAATTTCATACCTATACATTTCATGATGATTAAGAGGGTTAACCGCGAGGTTAGCCCTCTTTTTTATAATGCCTTCTTTTATGTTTTTGGGGTAAGGGAGAAGTTGTTTTGTGAACGTAATGCATACGTTTCTGTTCGTCTTGCAAAACTAAGAATGTCTTATAATATTACTTCTGGATTTTAATAGTTGCTCTTTTGTGTTTCAAAAGGGCATCTTTTGCATTGTAAAAGGGCGTCTTTTGACATGTAAAAGGTGCCCTTTTAAGAGGTAAAAGAGCACCTTTTAGAATACTATTTGTAACTGCTTAGTAATTCGTTAGTTACAGATGGGATAAAATGGGGTTATGTACAGGGACTCAGCTCCTTATAGTTGTTTATTTGTAAAGATACTTCTTAAGTGCGTTTTATCTGTCTATTATGCTGTTTTAGTATGATGCCGTACAAGGAATCCCTAGTGCAATGACTCGATCACGGATCGCATCAAGCTCCTCATGTGTGGCTTTCTGAAGACTATGGTCAGGTGTATCTCTGTCAATTGTATAAATCATAACCTCTCTCGGTGCTATCTCTTTGACAGCATCAAGCCATGGTTTTACAAACTCTTCCCCCGTATTGTCGATATTCGTGCCGTCTTCTGTTTCCCCTTTCATAAACATAGTCTGGATAATTGCTTGTCCGTTAAATGACTTTATGTCTGCAATTATTCTGTTAACATCATACGAAGGTTGTGTAGGACGGTCTACCTTATTTATATAATCAGCATTGATAGTGTCAAGTTTCAGAATGTTGTTGTCTACCTTTGACAGTGCTTCGTGAATCTTTGGACGATGGATGAATGTAGAGTTACTGAGTACAGAAATCTTTGCTTGTGGGCAATATTCATTGCGAAGTCTGATGGTATCATCTATAACTCCCGCAAAGTCAGGGTGCGATGTAGGCTCTCCGTTACCGGCAAATGTCAATACGTCCGGATGAATATCCTGTGTCTTCAGTTCCTTTAGCTTTGCTTCTAACGCCTTTGCCACGTGTTCGCGAGTAGGGGGGGGTGTCTTTGTCCGATGGTCTTTGTTAAATCCACATTCGCAATATATGCAGTCGAACGTGCAAATCTTCCCATCTGCAGGCATGAGGTTGATGCCGAGTGAAATGCCTAATCGGCGGCTATGGACAGGTCCAAAGATAGGTGACGGATAGATAATTGTACTCATTTGATATCTTTTTTCGTGTATATAGAGGGGTATTGTGCAAAGATAAAACAAATAAACTACAACGTTTCATGCACAATAAGGAAATGTCTTTGTAAGTCTAAATAATGTATAAATTCCTTTGTCATTCTTTTATTTTGCAGTATCTTTGCATCAATTTCGGTGTATTATATCCTTTTCGGAAATGGCAAAAAGAAGAAACAAAGCTCGCAGTCATCATAGCTTGCAGGTTGTAACACTATGCATCAGTACAGCTATGGTACTGATATTGATAGGCATGGTTGTGCTGACTGTTTTTACAAGTCGTAATTTAAGCTCTTATGTGAAGGAGAATCTTACTGTAACAATGATTCTTCAACCAGATATGAGCACAGAAGAGAGTGCAGCTCTTTGTCAACGCATTCGTTCTTTACATTATATCAGCAGTCTGAATTTCATTAGTAAGGAACAAGCTTTGAAGGAAGGAACGCGTGAACTTGGTGCTAATCCAGCAGAGTTTGCTGGACAAAACCCTTTTACTGGTGAGATAGAGCTACAGCTAAAGGCCAATTATGCCAACAATGATTCTATTAAAAACATTGAACGTGAGCTTAGAACTTATCGTGGAGTGAGCGATATCACTTATCCTCAGAACCTTGTTGAGAGTGTAAACCACACATTGGGCAAGATAAGTCTCGTGTTGTTGGTAATTGCAATATTGCTGACTATCGTCTCATTCTCGCTGATGAACAATACGATTAGGTTGAGTATCTATGCTCGCCGGTTCTCTATTCACACTATGAAGCTTGTTGGCGCATCGTGGGGATTTATTCGTGCACCATTCCTTCGGCGTGCTGTTATGGAGGGATTGGTCTCAGCATTACTTGCAATTGCAGCCTTAGGGGTTGGTTTATGCCTCCTTTATGACTACGAACCAGATATAACAAAGGTTCTTTCGTGGGACGTGTTAGTCATAACCGCTGGCGTTATGCTTGCTTTTGGTGTACTGATAGCAACGTTCTGCTCATGGTTGTCAGTCAATAAGTTCCTACGAATGAAGGCTGGTGACTTGTATAAGATATAGCGAAAAGTAAAAAGGTAAAAGAGTAAAAGGGAAAGAAGTAAGTTGATATCATAAGGAAAGACGCTTTTGTCTTTACTCCCTATCACTTCTGTTTAGGCCCTTTCACTCCTTATAACTCCTCAAAAAATATGGACAAAAGAAACTTAGCTTTTGGGAAAACCAACTTTATTATGTTGGCAGTAGGTATTGCCATTGTTGTTATTGGGTTTATCTTGATGAGTGGAAGTGGTTCTACTGAGACGATGTTTGACCCAGGTATCTTCAGCGCACGCCGTATAAAGGTGGCTCCTGTTGTGACCTTCATCGGGTTTATCTCAATCATTGGTGCTATTATTTATAGACCAAAAGAAGCAAAAGACACGGAGGAATAATGACACTTTTACAAACTATCATTATCTCAATTGTGGAGGGACTTACGGAGTTCCTCCCTGTTTCGTCTACAGGACACATGATTATCACGCAGAACCTTCTGGGTGTTCCGCAGGGTGATGAGTTCGTGCATGCGTTCACATTCATTATCCAGTTTGGTGCAATTTTGTCTGTAGTATGCTTGTATTGGAAGCGTTTCTTTCATATAGACCGTTCTCCTGTACCTGCTGATTGTAAATCTTCTTTCCTCAGAATGATTCATCCCATCAGGTTCTATTGGCTGCTCTTTGTTGGTGTACTGCCAGCTGTTGTTGTTGGAATGGCAGCAAAGAAGAGTGGATTGCTGGACTGGTTGCTTGATTCTGTATGGGTTGTTGCGATCATGCTTGTCGTAGGTGGTGTGTTCATGTTGTTCTGTGATAAGATCTTTAATAAAGGTATTGAAGAGAACTTGGTGAATGAGAAGCGTGCATTCAATATTGGTTTATTCCAATGCCTGTCAGTAATCCCTGGTACAAGTCGTTCTATGGCAACTATAGTTGGTGGTATGGCGAATGGTTTGACACGTAAGCGTGCTGCTGAATTCTCCTTCTTTTTAGCTGTACCAACAATGGCAGGAGCTACATTGTTGGACCTACATGATTTGTTAGAGGCAGATAGTTCATGGGCAACAGCTCATAATCTGACAATGCTTCTCATTGGCTGTGTCGTATCATTTGTCGTTGCTTTGTTTGCAATGAAGTGGTTTGTAAGCTTCTTAACCAAGTATGGTTTTAAAGCTTTCGGATGGTATCGTATCATTGTTGGCGCCATTATTCTTGTGATGTTGCTCTCTGGTATGTCATTGAATATGGTAGACTAATCTTTAATCTCTTAGTATCATAATTCGAATGAACTTCAAAGAAGGAGTAATTATTCCGATAGATAAACCTTATGGCATTACCAGTTTCAAGGCATTGGCACATGTACGTTACCTTTGTACACAGGCTAATGACGGGAAAGTGAAGATAGGTCATGCAGGAACATTAGATCCTTTAGCCACAGGAGTACTTATCCTAGCCACTGGAAAGATGACGAAACAGATAGAGACTCTACAGGCGCATACAAAGGAATATGTTGCAACTTTACAGCTTGGGGCAACAACACCAAGCTATGATATGGAACATGAGGTGAACGAAACTTTCCCTACGGGACATATAACAAGAGCACTGATAGATGCTACACTGCCACAATTTGTTGGAGACATCGAGCAGATTCCACCAACTTATAGCGCTGTAAAGGTAGATGGAAAACGTGCTTTCGACTATCGGCGTAGTGGAAAAGATGTTACGTTAAAGCCAAAGAATATTCGTATTGATGAGATAGAAGTGCTAGACTTTGATATAGATAAAATGCAATTATCTATTCGAGTAGTATGTGGCAAAGGAACATATATACGTGCATTGGCACGTGATTTCGGGCGTGCAATAAACAGTGGGGCTTACTTAACGGCCTTGCGACGGACGCGTGTTGGTGATGTTAAGGTTGAGAACTGTGTTGATTATGACCAGTTTGACACATGGCTTCAGCAGCAAACAATAGAAAAATAACAAAAACTCCCCAATATATAAATATGAAGCTTTCACAGTTTAAATTCAATTTACCTAAAGATCAGGTCGCTTTATATCCTCATTCATCTAAGCGTGTGTTAACACGTACAGATGGTAGTACGCAGACTTTCACGGTTACTCGTCGTGATGAGGGCAGACTAATGGTTCTTCATCGCAAGTCAGGGACCATTGATATGTTTAAAAATGAGGTTAAAGGCGAACCGAAGGAAGAGGATTACATACGATTTAAGGATGTTTTCGACTACTTTGATGAGGGTGATGCTTTTATCTTCAATGATACAAAAGTCTTCCCAGCACGCCTTTATGGTACGAAGGAAAAGACTGATGCCAAGATAGAAGTGTTCCTTTTGCGTGAGTTGAATCAGGAAATGCGTCTGTGGGATGTATTAGTAGAGCCTGCACGTAAGATACGTATAGGTAATAAACTTTTCTTTGATGAGTCTGGAACAATGGTGGCTGAGGTTATTGACAATACCACATCACGTGGACGTACCCTTCGTTTCCTCTATGATTGTCCTCATGAAGAGTTTAAACGTGAACTATTTGCGTTGGGTGAAGCACCACTTCCACGTTACATTATAGATAATCGTCCGAAAGAAGAAGGTGAGGAGTTTGCTCATGCTACTGCTGAGGATATGGAGAACTTCCAGTCTGTTTTTGCAAGTAATGAGGGTGCTGTTTCTGCACCAGGTACGAATATTCATTTCTCTGAACATATGATGAAGATGATGGATATACGTGGTATTCACAAGTCATTTATTACCTTACATTGTGGATTAGGTAACTTCCATGATATTGAAGTGGAAGACCTCACAAAGCATAAGATGGACTCTGAAGAGATGCATATCAATGCTGAGGCTTGTAGAATTGCCAATGAAGCAAAGCAAAGTGGACATCGCTTGTGTGCTGTTGGGGCAAGTGTTGTAAAGGCAACTGAGACAGCTGTAGGTACAGATGGTATGCTGAAAGAGTATGATGGTTGGACCAATGAATTCATATTTCCTCCTTATAAGTTTGGGTTTGCTGACTCTATGTTGGTCAACTTCTATCATCCTTATTCTACATTGTTAATGGAGACTGCTGCTTTTGGTGGTTATGATCTTGTTATGGAGGCATATGATAAGGCAGTAAAGAATGGTTATATGTTTGGATGTTTTGGTGATTCGTTATTGATCCTCAATGATTAATATGCATACAGTGTACTTAGCTCTCGGCACAAACCTTGGTAACAGGAAGGCTATTATGCGCGAGGCTATAGATAATATAGGAAAGAAGGTTGGCACAGTTATGCGCCAATCTTCTTTTTATGAGACAGAGCCCTGGGGCTTTGAGAGTCCCAATCTTTTCTTGAATGCATGTATATGCGTGTCTACTAAGCTTGCTCCTCGTCAGCTCCTAGAGGTGACTCAAGCTATAGAACGTGATATGGGAAGGATTGAGAAGACGGTTGGTTTACAATACGTAGATCGTATTATAGATATTGATATCTTGCTGTATGATGATCTCCATATCAACGAACCTGATCTTGTCATTCCTCATCCTCTGATGGAAGAACGCGAGTTCGTTATGAAGCCTTTGCTGGAAATTAAAGAATAACAAGTTAGATAGAGTGGTTTACCAGTATCTGATCTAATGAATTTGTAGTGAAATTACTCTTCTCAAAACACCAGATTAAGTTTGAAATCGTTTTGCTGTCACATTTAACATTTTAGATAAGTACTTGTGAATAAAGTCATTATGAGATAAAAATTGTGACAGTAATGACAGCAAAACAGAGACAGTAAGAACATGTCTTATTGGAAACTGTCTTTTAGAAGGGGTTTACATGGTAATTATTAGTTGCCTGTTTACGGCTTGGGTAGAGCAGATATTGAAAATAAAAATCCCCGTTACCAATGAGGTAGCGGGGATTTTCTTATTCTTTAGATGATTACTTACGCAAACCTAAAGCCTTAACGATAGCACGATAGCGCTCAATGTCACGGTCATAGAGGTAATCGAGCAATGCACGACGCTTACCTACGAGTTGTGTCAAAGAACGAGTTGTAACATAGTCCTTGCGGTTCTGCTTTACATGCTCGGTTAAGTGCTTGATACGATAAGTGAAAAGTGCAATCTGACTCTCTGCTGAACCAGTGTCAGTTGTCTTCTGCTCTTTACCATACTGTGCGAAGATCTCTTCTTTCTTTGCCTTGTCTAAATACATAATTTTTGTTTGATTAATAAGTTTTGCTATTACATCTTTCAGTCGTTAACTTGCCTTAATCACAACAAGAGTACGACTTCAAATGCATCGGAGTCTCCGAATTTGCGGTGCAAAGTTACAACTTTTTATTGGAACGACAATACTTTTCCATTTTTTATTCGTAATTTTGCACCATAATTTAGCATAAGCTTTTAAGGTAAATAAATGCAAGATATTCGTAACATCGCAGTTATTGCGCACGTTGACCACGGTAAAACGACCTTGGTTGATAAGATGATGCTCGCTGGTAAACTGTTCCGTGACGGACAAGACAACAGTGGAGAAGTTCTCGATTCTAACGATTTGGAGCGTGAACGTGGGATAACAATTCTGAGTAAGAATGTAAGTATTAATTGGAAAGGAGTAAAAATCAATATTCTTGATACACCGGGTCACTCTGACTTTGGTGGTGAAGTAGAGCGTGTCTTGAACATGGCAGACGGCTGTCTGTTACTTGTTGATGCGTTCGAAGGCCCTATGCCACAAACACGCTTTGTGTTGCAGAAGGCTTTACAGCTTGGTTTGAAACCTGTTGTGGTTATTAATAAGGTGGATAAACCGAACTGTCGCCCTGAGGAAGTATATGAAATGGTCTTTGATCTTATGTGCGATCTTAATGCAACAGAAGAACAATTAAACTTCCCTGTGGTATATGGTTCTGCTAAAAATGGTTGGATGGGTGCCGATTGGAAGAAACCAACAGATAATATAGAGTACTTGCTCGACCTTATCCTTAAGGAAATACCTGCTCCTAAGCAGCTTGAAGGTACTCCACAGATGCTGATTACTTCTTTGGACTACTCAAGTTATACAGGACGTATTGCCGTTGGTCGTGTACACCGTGGTACTTTGAAAGATGGACAGAATGTAACTATCTGTCATCGTGATGGTACTCAGGAGCGAACAAAGATCAAAGAGCTTCACACCTTTGAGGGTATGGGGCACAAAAAGACTGACCATGTTGATTCAGGTGATATCTGTGCGGTAATAGGTTTGGAGAAGTTTGAGATTGGTGATACTATTGCAGACTTTGATAATCCAGAACCTCTGCCACCAATTGCTGTTGATGAGCCAACAATGAGTATGCTCTTCACCATCAATGATTCTCCTTTCTTTGGTAAAGAGGGTAAGTTCTGTACTTCACGTCACATCAGTGACCGTTTGAGCAAAGAGCTTGAGAAGAACCTTGCTTTGCGTGTTCGCCCGATGGAAGGCTCTATGGACAAGTGGATTGTTAGTGGTCGTGGTGTGCTCCACCTCTCTGTCCTCGTTGAGACTATGCGCCGTGAGGGCTATGAGTTACAGGTTGGTCAGCCACAAGTTATCTATAAAGAGATTGACGGTCAGAAGTGTGAGCCTATTGAAGAGTTGACAATCAATGTCCCAACTGATTTCTCCAGTAAGATGATTGATATGGTAACCCGTCGTAAAGGTGACCTTCTTGGTATGGATGCTGAGGGTGATCGTGTCAATATTACCTTTGAAATTCCTTCACGTGGTATCATTGGTTTGCGTACCAACGTACTGACGGCAAGTCAGGGTGAGGCTATTATGGCACACCGTTTCAAGGATTATCAACCGTTTAAGGGTGAGATTATCCGTCGTACTAATGGCTCAATGATAGCTCTGGAGGCTGGTACTGCTTATGCTTATGCTATTGATAAGTTACAGGATCGCGGTAAGTTCTTCATTGATGCTGGTGAAGAGGTGTATGGTGGTCAGGTTGTTGGTGAGCATGTTCATGATAATGACCTTGTTATCAATGTTACTAAAGCTAAACAGTTGACGAACGTCCGTGCATCAGGTTCTGATGAGAAGGCTCGTGTTATCCCTAAGACTGAGATGAGTCTTGAGGAATGTTTGGAGTATATTAAGGGTGATGAATATGTTGAAGTGACCCCTAAGAATATTCGTATGCGTAAGATTACACTTGATCATTTAGGGCGTAAACGCCAGAATAAGGATTAAATCTTATTTCAATCATAAGTCGGGAGGCGACTGTCCATATAGGGCAGCCGCCTCTTTCCGTATGTGAGTAGATGTCGTTCTTATGATTCATAAGGGTTATAGAAATACCTTTACAATTATTTTCTCCATTTAAATCTGATTTGAAAGGATTGGCTTCTTTTCCGCTTTTGTAAACTACAGATAATCAGCAGGTTATCTTGAGCGTTTTAAAAGGTGCCCTTTTGCAGTTCAAAAGGGCACCTTTTACATGGCAAAAGGGCATCTTTTGACTTGCAAAAGATGCCCTTTTAGAATGTAAAAGACCGTCAATTAGTTTCTATGTTTGAATTAAT
Organism: Prevotella histicola; assembly: GCF_055385135.1. Classification (NCBI taxonomy): domain Bacteria; kingdom Pseudomonadati; phylum Bacteroidota; class Bacteroidia; order Bacteroidales; family Prevotellaceae; genus Prevotella; species Prevotella histicola. The sequence goes on from NZ_AP043793.1 coordinate 2,120,966, forward strand.
CTTACAATCAATGGGAATCTAATTCTTAATCGGTCATTATGAACTCTATTAGGAGTTCCTATTATAATTCTCGTTTCTCGTTATTTCACGATCTCTTTTACTGTACGACCATCACTGTATTTCACAATGTTCAAACCACGTGTAGGTTGTGAGATACGGCATCCAGCTGCGTTGTAACGAGCAACTTCTACTACTTCTCCAGTTGTTGGTGCATTCTCAATACCAGTTGATGTGTGGTCAGAAATCTCACATTTATCAGCGTTTACAATCTCACCTGTCTGAGTGTTGATTACCAATACACAAACTGAGAGTTTTGATTTGTCCTGGATAAGAGAATACTGTGATATATTCTTGAAAGCTGTTTGGTGTACTTGTACTTTGTCAGCTACGATAGGAGTGCTGATACTTCCTTGTAGACCTCTGGTTACACCTAAAGCTGCAATAGCTGTATGGTCAAACTTTAAGTTGTAAACTGGGTTTGAAGAATTCACAAAGAAGTCAAGGTCTTGTGAGTAACCTCTGTATTGGTAGCCTCCAGCGAAACCGTTCTTCTGGTAGTATGAACGGCTCTGCAGACCGTCTGCCAACAGTACATAAGCGAGTGCATAGTGTGAGTTGTACTTGCTAACACGGAAAGTTGTTCTCGTTGTGATTGAGATATTGCGCTTCCATTCATCCCATGCAGCAAAGACCTTAACATCCATTTCTGCTCCTCTGTTCTGTTCTGAACGGAACGTTGACTCACCTGTGTAGTCATTGGTATCAGTTCTTCTGTCAAATCTAACAGTAGGATATCCAGAGACACGTATGCCAGAGTAATCATCACATTCCAATGCATCAGAATTGTGAACGGCGATACCGATGAAGTCATTTGGATGGGTACGAGTTAGGTAAGATAATACAGCCATACCTCTTGGGCACCATGGACACCACATACCAGTGAAGTCTTCTACTACGACTTTGCGCTTAGGAGTCTGTGTAAGTGTTGTTCGGGTAATAGTAGTGTAAGGCTCTGTAGTGTTTGTTGGTTGACCATTAACCTTTGTGATATTAAGCGCAAGCTCGTCAACGGTAGGATCAGTAGAAGGAGGAACTACCACATTGAGTGTCTGATTGCTGCGTGTTCTGCCTGCTCCGTTAAGTGCAATGGTTTTCGTTTCGATTACTTCACCATTGCGTGTGAGTGTGTATTCAATACTCTTTGCCCCATTTGTGATGTTGGTAAGAGGCACAGGAACGTTGACTCCTGTTGAATTTAGATTAACATAAGCTTCTTGTGAAGGAACTTGTGCGAATGCATTAGTTTGCATTAATGCCAGTGATAGGGCTAAGAAAAGCCTCAGTGTTATTTTTTTCTGCATGATTTTTATTTTTAAAGGTTTATTGTTTAGGTTTACTGAATGATGTGTTTCTCTGCACTTACGACACCCTTGTTGTCTTTTTTCTGGATGATGTAAGTACCTTTGGCAAGTCCTTGTAATGATGAAATACCCTTACCAACGAGCTTACCCTGCAGCGTGTAGACGGTATAAGTAACTGGTCCTTCTGTGCTGACAGTGTTAATGCCTGTGGCAGTCTTGTCGAAAACAATAGTAATCTTTGGACCTGGCTTATCTGTTACCCAGTCATTACCAGCCTTCTTTGCAGTATACAGTTGTACTTGAACGGTACAGTTAGCCTGGTTGGTAGCTTGTTCTGCAAGGCTGAACTCCATCTCAAGTGAAGTCAAGTCAGTCTTTTTTGCTGAAAGATCACCTGCTTCAGAAGTATAAGAACCAACCTTTTTCCATCGTTTGCATCCTGCTGGGAAGCATACTTGCAGTACTCCTTCTTTCATATTTTTAACCGTTCCTACGAGGATTACTTTCTGAGCATTGCCTGATATATTGCGGACAGAGATGTCTGCAGGCATGATTAGACCAGCTTCTGGTACTCCTGGAACGAATTCTTCCACCTTGTTGAAGGTGACAGTAGAGCCATTCGGGATGACTTTCCCTTTAGCATCAACAAACTCAAACGTTTGTTTGTTTTGCGCCATTAATGCTGTTGTACCCAGCACTGTGGCGAGAATAAATGTAAACAATCTCTTCATACTTGTTGTTTTATAATTGTGAATAATTAAGGGTTAACGAGCTTTTTGCGTGTGACTTGCAGTACACCGTTGTCATTATAGACGAAAGCTACGATGCTCATGTTCTTTACTTTCCAACCGTTTTCAAGCTGAAAATCAGCTTCTTTATCAGCTGTAGCATCCTTGCCAAGGGCAATCTCTTCTCCCCAGTCACCATTGATGGCTTTCCGAAGGACGTGATTGTGTATGTATTCTTTATTGAATTTCCCGTCAGGCATACGTTGTAAAGCCTTGATATCATCCTCTACAAGCCAAAGTTGTAGCTTCCCACTGAAAGATTCTCCTAAGTTGTTGATGGTTGCTTTCACGTGCGATTGATGGGTAATCGTATCATTATTGATAGCAAGTTTGATGTCAACGGTAGCTTTCTGTTGTATCTCATTGTAGACGACTGATGCCCATTGAGAGTCATTGGTAAGTCCACCTTTACGGTTAACAAGACCTGAAGGCTGGCTTTCAACCTTCCAATAACCGTAATACAGGTCGCCTAAGTCTGTTCGAAGTCCGATGACTGATGCCGTAGGCTTTAGTGCAAGAGGTCCCGAATGGATAGCAACAGCTATCACAGTGTCGGCTCCATACTGCTCTTGAAGCTTCTCAATGGTCTCAGCAGCACGTGGACAATTGAGGCATGTCTGCCCAGTGAAGTCCTCAATGAGTACGCATCGTCCTACAGCTACAGGTGGAACATAGATAAAACGGTCGTTTTCATCTATATTACTGCACGAAGATAGCATGATGAGAACACATGCTATGAAAGAAAGTAGTTTGTTCATCTTGTGTTAGAAGTTGTAGTTATATGAGAGTGTGAAACCTTTACTTGCAGGTATGAAGCGGCATACTCCTCCCGAACAGTTGTACCCGCTACGGGTTCTTCCATAACCTACTTGCAGGCGGTGGGCACCTTTTAGGAAGGTGACGAGCCCTTGATAGTAGTGGATATGGGTGCTACCGCTGTTGTACATGTCAGATACAGTGAACATCCATGATGGTGCTATAGATAGTTCGGCAAGACCAAAGAGCCAGTCTCCGTCGTCATCTTTTGTGGCAAGATACTGCATCTCGGTACGTAGAGTGGCCTTCGGTGCTAACTTAAACTTTGCATCAGCGATGAAGATATCAGAGTGAATGACACCTCCTTCACCCTCAACAACTGTTTTGTTGTATAGCTGATTCATGTACATGAGGTTCAGTTTGATACCTTTTGACAGACGTTTCTCCATCTGAACATTGATGTCCTGGTAATAAGTTGACGGTCCCCATGCCCAGAAAGGTGACCCATAACCATCTGTTCCCTTACCTCCGTTCTCATTTTTACGTATGCCATGCACGTGTGACACGTTTAATTTCAGATTCGTTCCATACTTTCCACCAAAGAAAGTGTGCTTTGGGAAGTTGTATCCGAAGGCTGCCTGATAAGCCCATTCACCTCCCGGCTGTGTTGCGTAAGGATAGAGAGCTGCCAAAGCATAGCTATGATCCATTGTGAATGGTGGCAGATGATTGATGAAGGAGGATGTCCCAGACATGCTACGAGCACTACGGAAAGACATGTTTACGCTGCGTTTAGCTTGCAGAAGTATGCTTGCACCTCGTTTAGAGTATGACCCAGAGAGCATGGCTACGTATCCATTACGGTAGATATAACCATTATCAAACGATGGGTCTTGCCCTTTTGCTGCATATTCTGCCAGAATACTGAAGGCTCCATGTTGTAAACGAGCACGCACATCAAAGGCATTCACATTGCGAGGGAGGTTCAGTCGGTGTGTGGCATCAACCATTATGTCCTCGTCACCTTCATGTTTATTGATGAATGAAGCACCCAGTGTGATGTAGGTCTTATCCTTTAAGGCTTTAAACCACTCATCAAGATTGAGCTCAACATCAGCTCCTGAAACTAAAGCTTTGTTATGTTTCCAGTATCTACGTTGCTTTCCAGAGAGTAATTTGAGACTGACACCATTGAAAGGCTTGTACAACAGACGAGCTCCGAGCAGTGAATTGTCTATTCCTAAGCTACGTTCTTCGTAAGTACGGAGGATAAATCCAGACCCGAATTGCTCATAGTAAGTACCCAATGTCAGCTCAGCATTCTTGTAACGACCCTTCAGATAGAAGTTAGGAATACCCCATCCTTTAAAATCATTCTCATATCCAGGGAGTGGATGTTTGAGATATTCCAGGCGAAGTCCTGCATCTACATAGTTGCTTGTAGCGTTAACATCCACATAAGTGTTGGTGAGGAAACTACCAGAAGCTTTGGATGCACCGGTCTTTTCATCATTCTGTGGAATGAGAACATCACTTTGTACGCTACCTGAAAGCCTTATCTTATCGTTGTTTTCCTGTGCCCATAACATCGTATGGGGAACACAGAGCAGCAATCCCGCTAAGATATAAGTCTTCATAGTTACTTACCGCATGCTTCCTTTACTTTCTCATAAAGTTCAGTTTCAGCCCCATCAGTGTAACCATTGTGCTTATAGACAATGTTTCCCTTGCCATCGATTACCAGAACATATGGTATTAGCTGTATTCCGAGGGCACGTCTGAGATCACTGTTAGGGTCCAATAAGACCTCATAGGGCCAACCGTTTTCATCTACTAACGGCTTAACCTTATTCATGTTCTGTGCCTGGTCAATGGAAATAGCAATGAGTTTTACTCCTGTTTCTTCCTGCCAATCAGCATAAACCTCATTGATAGCTTTCAGCTCTCGGTTGCATGGTTTGCACCAAGTGGCGAAGAAAGAGATAATCATTGGTTTCCCATTGTTGGATAGTGTGTCTATTTGCACACTTTTACCCTCAATGTTTTTTAGGATTAGTTTTGGTAATCCTGTTTGTGCATGAACCGCCATGCCAATGAGGATTGATGTAATCAGTAGAGTTATTCTTTTCATCTTAGTTATTTGATTATTAGTTTCTTGAGCGCAAAGTTAGAGTTTCGTTGCATAATGATTGGATGTGCAGGGGTTAAAAAGTAGTAAAAGAAGAAAGATAAAAGGTTAAAGAAGCAAAAGGTTAAATAGTTATTTAACAGTAACTTAGGGCATATCTCTACCTTATATATAAAGAGTGGATACAGACTGCATGTTTTATGTATTATATTTCGTTTCTTTTATATAATCAATCTTAAAATAATTCTTTGTTAAAGCGTCTGTGATGTATAGGTTTTTCAATGTCTTTCTGTAAATAAAAGGTTAATATTGAGTTGATTAATATAGATGGGCCAGAACAGAGAACAGAGCTGAATGCCCTAAAACAATTGCTCGAATGGAAGTAGAGAAATGATTTTACAAAAAAGGAAAGCACAATAATTCCATACTACCTAAATATGTATTGATTTCGGTTTTGTAACTTATAGAATATCAAATGGTTATAAAAACAGAAATAAAAGACGCCCTTTTGCATCGTAAAAGGGCGTCTTTTACACTGCAAAAGGGCATCTTTTACATTGCAAAAGGTGCCCTTTTAGAACCCAAAAGAGCATCTATTAGAAAGCAGATGTGAATTTATCTGACATTATATATTGAATCTCTGCTATCAGATAGTGCTCAGAACTGTTAGCCTTAGTGCTGAGACAGTCTGAGGAATCGTGGATATTTTTGTCTTGATATCCACAATAAGCTAAGCCATATCCCCGTTATGACTATGCAATCTTTAATTAAATAACTATAAAACCAAATGAGACGCATAGCTTTTTTAGTATTATTCGTTGCAGCAACGCTGACGACATGGGCACAACAACAGAAGAAAACGTGGTCTGTGATTCCACATATTGGGGTGTCAGTGGCAACACTTACGGGTGCAGGAATGAATATTGCAATAGCCGATAATGAGAGACTTGAATTGAAACCACATGCTCGTCTTGGTTTCACGGGAGGTGCTGATGTGATGTATCAAGCAACGGATAGGGTAGGAATCTCTGCAGGTCTTGCATATATTCAAGGTGGATGTAACTATAAAGATATTGATATTAATGAAAATGTTTGGCATGACCATTATCTGAGGGCGGACTATGTTGTAGTACCAATCCTGATACATTCTTATGTTGCACAAGGCTTTTCTATTAATGCAGGACTGTCACCTTCATTCCGGGTTCGTGGCAAATATCACGCTGGACTTCAGAGTTATGACCATGATGCAGATGGTCATAAAACTAACATAAGGGAAGATGAGATTGATATGGATGTGAAAGATGGATTGCGTAAGTTTAGTCTTTCTATACCTATTGGTATCAGTTATGAATATGAAAATGTTGTGTTAGATGCTCGTTACAATGTGGGTGTATTGAATATTTCTAATCAAGGACTTTCCTCAAGAAGTAACATCTTGGAAGTGTCAGTAGGCTATAAGCTTAATCTTTAGTAGTTAGTAGCTTTTTAAAACTTTCTGAATTAATTATTATTCTGTTATAAAAGATAGGGACAAATGTCCTCGTTCTTTCGCCGCAGGATGTTGTGGCGGATAGACGGAGGCATTTGTCCCTATGTTCTTTTATTAAGTATCCCTTGCCTTTCGGGGAAGGGTGGGGAAGTTTCTTATTTCTTTTCAGGATATTTCAGATTATCCTCTGTGATCTTATCCAGAACTTCTGTAAGGAATTTACGTGATTCCCAGCGTGCCATAGGGAGGTCGTGAAGCAGATAGTTTCCACAGTCACGAGGCGCAGCGCCAGGTATTTCACCCTCATAATCAGCTACAAACTGGAAAGTACGGCGCATGAGTTCTACGATATCCTTCGACTCTAAATCACCTTGAAGGATAAGATAATTACCAGTTAAGCAGCCCATTGGTCCCCAGTAAATAACTCGTTCTTTCCATTCAGGGTCATTGCGGAGATAAGTTGCTGCTAAGTGTTCGATAGTATGGATAGCCCCAACGTGTACCACTGGTTCACGGTTTGGTTCCTTCATACGGATATCGAATGTGGTAACTGTCTCGTTTCCCACTTTATCTTTACGACTTACATAGATGCCACGGAGCAAACGTTCGTGGTCAATAGTGAATGATGGAATCTTATTCATTGTCTCTTTTTGTTTATTTTTATAGGGAGTTTAAGAAGTCAGAGAGTTAGATGGGGCAAGCCTGATGTGTTTGTTTAGAAGGGATACAACAAGATACTGCCTTGTTAAGTGCAGCACAGGGATACCTTGGTGTTGGCTTAATGTCACTAACAACTTAACTTCTCTAACTATTAAATAGCACTGATAAAATGTTTCGTTACCTCAAAACTGCCATTGGCAATGCGTTCCCAGAAGTCAAAATATTGGCTTGCTTTGTTGTCTTTGAGAGGGATATCGCTGATAACACGGAAGGAAACGAAAGGTATTCCATAGATGTGGCAGACCTGTGCAATAGAACAACTCTCCATGTCAACGGCTGTTGCATCGGGGAAGTTATTTATGATCTGTTGCATCTTTTCTTGTGAATTGACAAACCATTCGCCGCTGACAGTGAGTCCAGCTTTGATATGTAGGTCCTTACAATCGGGTAGATTGTTTAATGAAAGGGCTTTCTCAATCAGTTCTGAAGGTGCTTTAAAGCGAGCAGGCATACCGATTATCTGTCCGAAAGCAACCTCATCGCCACAGTAAGCATCATGGTATGCGCACTCTGTAGCTACAACAACGTCAGTAACTTCCAGTGATGTGTCTGCTCCACCGGCGCAACCGCTGGATATAATAAGGTCAGGATGATAGTGATTGATCATCTCTACGGCACCAATAGCTGAGTTTACTTTGCCAATACCACACTGTTGGAGGATGATTTCCTTATCTTCTAAGTTTCCTCTGACGAAGTTTTTGTGATTGATATGCTCCGTCTGCGTGTCAGAAAGAATTGTGTTGAGTTGCTTGAACTCCTTGTCCATAGCAACGATGATTCCTATTTTCATACGGCAAAGGTACGAAAAAGTTAGAAGTTGGATATTGTAAGTACTTTGTTTTTTGTAACTTTGCACGCATAATTATATACATTTGAGAAGAAACAAAACGCAATAAATATGAAAACTTGGAAGAAATTTCTACCTGACGTCGTGGTGATTGCAGTGTTTGCGATTATCTCTTTCGCTTACTTCTTTGTACCAATCACACAGGGTAAGATCCTCTATCAGCATGATGCTTCAGCTGGAGTTGGCGCTGCACAGGAGATGACAGAGTATCAGAACCGTACGGGTGAGACTACAAGATGGACCAATTCTATCTTTGGAGGGATGCCTACTTACCAGATGTCACCGTCTTATCAGTCTACAGATGGACTGTCACAGGTAATGAATGCTTACCATCTTTGGCTGCCAGACAACGTGTGGTTCCTCTTCGCTTATCTGTTAGGTTTCTATATTTTGTTACGTGCTTTCGACTTCCGACAGTCCCTTGCAGCACTTGGAAGTGTGATGTGGGCATTCTCATCTTACTTCTTAATCATCATTGCTGCAGGCCACTTATGGAAGGTTATGGCGTTGGCTTATCTCCCACCAATGATAGCTGGTGTCGTCTTGGCTTATCGTGGGCGTTACCTTTCGGGTTTCATTGTCACGGCATTGTTCACAGCTTTTGAGATAAAGGCGAACCATGTGCAGATGACTTACTATTATCTGTTCATCATTCTCTTCATGGTAATAGGCTATTTGGTAAAGTCTATCCGTGAGAAACAGCTTGCTGTATTCCTTAAAGCGACGGGTGTTCTGGCTGCCGCAGCACTGATTGGTATAGCAATCAACCTCTCAAGCCTTTATCATACATGGCAGTATCAGAAGGAAAGTATGCGTGGTAAGAGTGAATTGGTCAAGAAAGACGCTGCCAACCAGACCAGTTCAGGGCTTGATCGTGATTATATCACACAGTGGAGTTATGGTATTGATGAGACATTAACGCTTCTTGTGCCTGATGCAAAGGGTGGAGCAAGTGTTCCATTGAGCAAGAATGCAACTGCAATGGCAAAGGCTGACCCACAGATTCAGTCTATGATACCACAACTTTACGATGCCTTTCCACAGTATTTTGGTACACAACCGGGTACGAGCGGTCCTGTTTATGTGGGTGCTTTCGTGCTTTTCCTCTTTATCTTAGGCTTGTTCATTGTGAAAGGTCCTATGAAGTGGGCTTTGTTAGCAGCAACAGTATTGTCCGTTCTCTTAGCCTGGGGGCATAACTTCATGGGCTTTACGAACTTCTTCCTCGATTATATACCGATGTATGCGAAGTTCCGAACAGTGGCAAGTATCCTTGTTATAGCCGAGTTTACTATCCCATTGCTTGCTGCTTTGGCATTGAAGAAGATCGTTGATGAGCCTGATGTACTCAGTAAACAGATGAAGTTTGCTTATATTAGTCTTGCTCTTACGGCAGGTGTAGCAGCTTTAATAGCTCTATTCCCGGATATGATGGGACCATTTGTCAGCGAACAGGAGCGTCAGATGATTGGAAGTATTCAGGGAATGGATGGAGGTACAGCTCGTACTATCCTTGCAAATATCTCTGATATGCGGGCTGCAATGGTCAGTTCTGATGCTTGGCGGTCGGTTATTATTATCCTGATAGGCTTTGCTTTGCTCTTTGCTTATAAGCTAAAGAAGCTCCGTGCCGACTATATGATAGCTGCTTTGCTGGTGCTTTGTCTTGTTGATATGTGGCAAGTAGATAAGCGTTACCTCAATGATGAGATGTTTGTACCGAAGAGTGAACGTGATATGCCACAGCAGCCAACGGCTACAGATATTGAAATAAATAAGGATAAGAGCCTTGATTATCGTGTATTGAACTTTGCTTCAAATACCTTTAACGAGAATGAGACCTCTTATTTCCATAAGAGTATAGGTGGTTATCACCCAGCAAAGTTGCGTCGTTACCAGGAGATGGTAGATGCTTATATCGTTCCTGAGATGCAGAAAGCGATGCAGGCTATTGCAGCTAAGGGTGGAAACATGCAGCAGGTAGATGGCGTGAAGTTGTTCCCTGTGCTCAATATGTTGAACACAAAGTATTTTATTTTCCCTCTTCAAGGTGGTGCAACAATCCCATTGAAGAATATCTATGCGCAGGGTAACGGTTGGTTTGTTGATAAGATTGACTATGTTGCTGATGCTAATGCAGAGTATGCTGAGGTAGGGAAGATTGATGTTCGGCATGAAGCTGTAGCTGATAAGCAGTTCGAAGCAGTGCTCGGACAGGCAAAGGCGAACGACTCTACAGCCACAGTGAAGCTTGATAAGTATGAGCCAAACAACCTGCAATACACTGTTAACTCAAAGAATGGTGGTATTGTTGTCTTCTCAGAGATATATTATCCGGGTTGGAAAGCAACCGTTGATGGACAGTCTGTAGAACTTGGACGAGTGAATTATATTCTTCGCGCTGTAAATGTGAAGCCAGGTAAGCACATCGTAGTACTCGACTTCCACCCAACAAGTATCTCTACTACTGAGACCATTGCTTACATCTCTATCGTTATCCTCCTCTTGGCGATTGCGGGAGCAGGGTATATGGAGTGGAAGAAGAAGTAAACAAATAGAACAACCAACTGGCCCCACCCCCGTCCCCTCCCCCATAGGGAGGGGCGTGATTAGCGCGATACCCCTTAGTATTTCTGAACTTGTGGTAACTGCCAGAAGGGAAGTTAGGGGGAAAGGACGAGGAAATTCCCCATAAAGGATGAAAGCTAGAAGATAAAAAAGGATAAGACTGAATACCCCCTCGCAAGTATATTGGCTTACGAGGGTATTCCGTTTAAATCGAAGAGTGTTTAGAATATAGGTTTTATATGCTTTTATTATATAGGGCTTGTTGCGTTCTTCACCTATTATATATATTCTAAAATAAGGATAACAAGAAAATTATGAGACAACGAGTTGAAAAGAAGCTAAACCAGCATTTGATGCTACCGATAAAGCTGTTTATGGGTAGGGAGAAGTCAGGAGGTATCGTTCTGATTCTCAGTGTCACCTTAGCGATGATATTGGCAAATAGCAACCTTGCTGAAAGCTATTCCCATTTCTTTGAGCAGGAAGTAGGCTTTATCGTCAACGGAGAGCCTTATCTGAATTATAGTCTGCACCATTGGATTAATGATGGCTTAATGGCTATGTTCTTCTTTGTGGTCGGCTTAGAGTTGAAAAGAGAATTCATCGGTGGCGAACTGGCTGACATCAGAAACACCATTCTACCTATCGGCGCAGCAATAGGCGGTATGATTGTACCTGCCTTGATATTTTTAAGTCTGAACATAGGTACCCCACAAACGATGGGATGGGGTATACCGATGGCAACTGACATTGCCTTTGCCTTAGGAGTAGTATATCTTTTGGGCGATAAAGTACCCGTATCGGCTAAGGTTTTCCTTACAACGCTTGCCATAGTAGACGACCTTGGGGCTGTGCTTGTCATCGCCTTCTTCTACACTTCCGAACTCTCTATTGCGAGTTTGCTCTTTGGTTTGGGCTTTCTCGCAGTGATGTTTATAGGCAACAGACTCGGTATCAAGAGCCTATTCTTCTATGCCGCACTTGGTATCGGTGGTGTCTGGGTAACATTCTTGTTGTCAGGAATCCACGCAACGATTGCTGCCGTACTTGCTGCCTTTATGATTCCAGCCGATGCGAAGATTAATGAGTCGGTCTATCTTAAGCGTATAAAGAAACTGACAAGACGTTTCGAGAAAGAGGAAGCTAACGAGGTGAGAACCTTGGAGGAGGGACAGGTTGACGTACTGACACATATCCAGCACGACACTACTATCGCAATTCCCTTGCTGCAACAACTTGAACATAAGATGACACCTATCGTTACTTTCTTTATCATGCCTATCTTTGCAATTGCCAATGCTGGTATCAGCTTCACAGATTTAAGTCTATCTGACATCTTCTCTACCCACGTAGTACTCGGAGTGACATTGGGTCTGCTCTTAGGAAAACCGATTGGTATTATCGGAGCAACTTTCTTAATGGTAAAAATGCGTTGGGCAACCCTTCCAAGTGCCATCACTCGTCGCACACTGCTGGGCTTAGGTATGCTTGCCTCTATCGGCTTCACAATGTCAATGTTCATCTCTACCCTTGCCTTCACCGACGAGCTATTGATGACACAAGCAAAATTGGGTATCTTCCTCGCCTCCATCTTAGGCGGAATAGGTGGGTATGTGCTGCTGAATAAGAAAAGTAAATAAAAACAAGCAAACAAGCAAACAACTGGCCCCTTCCCCGTCCCCTCCCCCATAGGGAGGGGCGTGATTAGCGCGATACCCCTATTGGTTGGGAGAATGACAGAAAGGCTTACACAAACAAATTAATTCAGATAAGGGTTATCATCATCTATCCAATTAGTTTTGATAACGCTTATCACCCCAACAAATTAATTCCGAAAAGGCTTTTTCCCAAGCGAATTGTTTCCAGCATTCCCCCTCTCCTTTTGGAAAGGGGTTGGGGGTGAGGCTTTTTCCCCCTCTCCCTTCAGGGAGGGAAGGGGTGGGGCTTTTACTCCTCCATCAGCTTTCTATACCTACCTTTCTTTATCTCTTCATTACCCAATCGACGAGCCTTATTGATCTCATAGTCCGAGAAGCCGCCTTCGAAGAAGACTACTTCACCGTTGCCTTCAAAGGCAAGTATGTGGGTACAGATACGGTCGAGGAACCAGCGGTCGTGGCTGATTACTACTGCACAACCTGCAAATGCTTCAAGACCTTCCTCTAAAGCACGAAGTGTGTTGACGTCGATATCATTCGTCGGCTCATCAAGTAAGAGGACGTTTCCTTCCTGCTTCAATGCTAAAGCCAACTGTAATCGGTTGCGTTCACCGCCTGAAAGGACTGAACAAAGCTTGCTTTGGTCGGTTCCGGAGAAGTTGAAACGAGAGAGGTAAGCACGTGAATTGATGTCGCGTCCACCCATACGGATGGTCTCGTTGCCCTGTGCTACAACATCATATACAGTCTTGTTAGGGTCAATATCCTTGTGTTGCTGGTCGACATAGGCAAGTTTAACAGTCTCACCCACCTCGAATGTACCACCATCAACCTGCTCTAAGCCCATAATAAGGCGGAAGAGTGTTGTTTTACCAGCACCGTTCGGACCGATAACACCCACGATACCGTTAGGAGGCAGCATGAAGTTGAGGTCGTTGAAGAGTATTTTCTCACCGAAAGCCTTCTGTACATGTTGTGCTTCAATTACCTTATTACCGAGTCGTGGACCATTAGGAATGAATATTTCGAGCTTCTCCTCGCGTTGCTTCTGCTCCTCATTGAGCATCTGTTCGTAGGAGTTAAGACGTGCTTTACCCTTTGCCTGACGTGCCTTTGGTGCCATACGTACCCATTCCAACTCACGTTCCAGGGTCTTACGACGCTTAGAAGCTGACTTCTCTTCCTGTTCCATGCGCTTTGTTTTCTGGTCAAGCCATGAAGAATAGTTGCCCTTCCAAGGAATACCTTCGCCACGATCGAGTTCAAGAATCCACTCACTCACGTCATCAAGGAAGTAACGGTCGTGCGTAACGGCAATGACTGTACCCTCATACTGCTGTAAATGCTGCTCCAACCAGTCGATGCTCTCAGCGTCAAGGTGGTTAGTAGGCTCATCAAGAAGGAGTACGTCAGGCTTCTGAAGGAGTAGGCGGCAGAGAGCAACACGGCGTCGCTCACCACCTGAAAGGTTCGTAACAGGGAGGTCACCCTTAGGACAACGCAGTGCATCCATGGCTCTTTCGAGTCTTGAATCAATGTTCCAGGCATCCGTTGCATCGATGATATCCTGCAATTCTGCTTGACGCTGCATCAGCTTATCCATCTTGTCAGCATCAGAGTAATACTCTTCCAATCCAAATTTCACATTGATATCATCGTATTCCTTCAGTGCATCATAGATATGTTGCACACCTTCCATCACATTTTCCTTTACAGTTTTCGTCTCATCGAGTGGTGGATCCTGTGGCAGATAGCCCACAGAATAGCCTGGGCTCCATACCACTTCACCTTGTGTTGGCTCCACAAGGCCTGCGATAATCTTCATTAGCGTGGACTTACCAGCGCCGTTGAGACCTATAATACCTATCTTTGCACCATAGAAGAACGAGAGGTAAATGTTCTTCAGAATCTGTTTCTGGTTCTGTGGGATGATCTTTGATACACCCACCATTGAGAAGATAATCTTCTTGTCGTCTACTGTTGCCATTGATTGTTCAGTTTGTTTTTGCTGACAAAGATACAGAAAAAGGTTTGTTTAGGCAAATCTTATGTCTTGCTTCCATCCTTTCAAAGCAGAAGACACGTTGTTTGTAAATGATAATAAGAGCTTATGCTATACTTTCTCATGGTATTTGCATTGTCGTATCGTATGTATTCTTCTATTATCAGACTTAGATAATTAATTATCTAAGTCTGATAATTAATTATCTAAGCGTGATAACTAATTATCTAAGTGTGATAAAACTAAAAAGCATGTGTTTGAGGAAGATAAAACACATGTATCAACACAGTGAAGCACTCTGTTGACAATCGTTTATGTCCTGTTATAGAAGGTTGGTTATAGTAGCTTTAGAGGAGATTAGCGTAACACCAGGAAACGAGTGTGGAAATATGCGGGAATAGCTCTTGTCCAATTGGTGTTAGATGGTACACATCAGAATCCTTAGTTATGATTCTGTCTTGTATTAAATTGGCTAAGGAGGCACACAGTTTATAGTCTGCGACATAGTGGAGAAGCTCATCATAGGTCATTGAGCCCCATGAACCGATAGATTGAATGACCCAAAGTGTGTCTGGTTCGCAAGTCTTTGCAAGGACGTTACGAATCGGACACGTTGGGAATTGTGGGTTTACTACCATTTCAACTCATCGTTTAGTATAACACCATCACCAGCTGGTGAGTCGCTCTCTGTGAAGCTATTGGCCTTATACTGTATGCAAAGCATGAGCATCTCATCGTTACCTGTGTTCTTCAATGCACGCTTACCTTCTGGAGCAACACGTATGATACTACCTTCGGAAACAGGGAATATATCGCCGTCTACTTGATACTCGCCTTCACCTTTTAGTATGAAGTAAAGTTCCTCATGCGTTTTATGTGTATGCAAGAAGCCACTGTCTTGTCCTGGTACTAATGTTTGGAATGACAGCTCGCTACCAGTTGCGTGTAAAGCCTGTCCGGCAAACACCTTACCTGGTATCTCGATGTTGCCCAAAGGAAGCACATAATCTTTGATTTCATTGAGTTTACCCACGTTTACTGCTGTGTAGTTTTTACCATTCTTGGTAGTTTCGATAGTCTTCATAATCTTGTTTCTTTTATTATTGTTATTTGTTTTGATGATGCAAAGGTATGGTCTTCTGACAGATTCTACAAGTAGGTACGCAGAAGACAGTCAGTTACCATGAGGTAATCAATGTGTCTGTTAGGGCATTCTGTCATCTGTACTTTTACATACTTTAACTATAAAGTATAGATAACGTTAGCTTTAATAGTTACTTTTGTACAGTAATATGATTTATGTAAGTTATAGTAATGAACAGAAGTGAGATAAGAGACGCCCTTTATCCTAATTGTCCGATTCGGAATGTGTTGTCAAGAGTAGGGGATAAGTGGTCAATGTTGGTGCTTTTCACGTTAGAATCTAATAATAATCAGCGTTTTAAGGAGTTGCAACGTAATATTCCAGATATCTCTCAGAAGATGTTGACGACAACATTAAAGATGCTTGAAGCTGATGGACTCATCCTTCGTGTGGCCTTTTCGGAGATACCTCCACGTGTAGAATATTCACTTACGAAGAAGGGGGAAAGCCTTTTGCCGCTTATAAACAATCTCATTTCGTGGGCAAGTGATAACATGGAAGATATCATAGAATCGAGACGTAATTTCTTGTTGAAATAGGTTTCTGTAATCAGAGGTACATATATACAAGAACTCCGCCCATGGTTTGACAGTCGTCTTACCGTGGACGGAGTTTTATTTTGATAATCTTTATAGGCTGTCGGGTATCTGTTTCTTAGGTGTGATACCCAATGTTTTCATTCCTTCTAAGCGGCGAATGATATTTCCTTTGCCTTCATTGAGCTGTCCTTTAGCCTTACTGAAGTCCTGTTGTAATCGTTCAATACTTGTCCCGATCTTGACAAATGTCTCACCGAAGGTAACAAACTTATCGTAAAGGTCATTTGATTGCCGGAGTATTTCGTCTACATTCTGATTCAGTCGATAGTTCTGCCACATCGTTCTTGTCAGTTGCAAAGCCATCAGGAGGTTGCTCGGACTGAGTACGATGATATGCTTTCGGTAAGCATATTGCAGGATGGTTGGGTCGGTCTTGAGTGCTGCTGAATATCCACTTTCGTAAGGGATGAACATCAGAACATATCCGATGCAACCCGGAACCAGCTTCTCATAGTTCTTTGCTGACAGCTCATCGATATGCTTTCGCACGGAAACCACATGTTCTTTCAGTAGGCGTTCTTGCTCATTACTGTCCGTTTCCTTTATAGCAGCTTGGTAAGCAGTAAGTGAAACCTTGGCATCAACCACAGCTCTTTCTTTGTTCGGGAGTTCTATTACGGCGTCAGGGCGGAAGTTATTTCCATTCTCATCCTTGTAGTTCTCTTGTAGGAAGAACTGCTGATCCTTGACCAATCCACAGTCTTCTAAGGTCTTTTCAAGAATCATCTCTCCCCAATCACCCTGCATTTTAGAGTCGCCTTTGAGTGCTTGAGTAAGTGATGCTGCGTCATTTCCAATACGTTCCGTTTGCTCGCGTAGTTCTTTTACTGTGCGTTCCTGGTCTTCGCGCATCGCCTTTATCGTCATTTCCTGCTCGGCATGAAGTCGTTTCATAGCCTCTTCAAAGGTCGTTTTTATCTCAGTCTTGTTGGCAGTGTTCTCCTTGCTGTTGTTCGTTACAGTCTGATTGAAAGTCTCCAAACGGTCTTTGAGTGGTGAGAGCAGGGCCTCGAGACGTTCCTTGTCAGCCGTATTCATCTTTTCACGGCTCTCAGCCAGCATCTGTGCAGCCATGTTACGTACCTCTTCCTGTAGTAGTTTGTTCTTAGCTTCTGCTTGTTTCTGTAGCTCTGCACGTAGCTCTTCACCATGCTTTCTTTCTGCATCTAACTGTTGGTTAGCATTCTCCTTCACCGTTGCGATGCGTTCATCTACATTCTTTCTCTCAGTTTCAAGCTGACTACGAAGCACCGCCACACTCTCATTTGCCTTGCTCACCTCCTGTGTTGTCTTGTTCTTTATCAGTAGGAAGGTGATGATTGCACCAATGATGACACCAAGTATCAAGTATATTATAGCCATAGTTGTTTATTTATTATTCATTTTCCAACACAGATTACACGAAGAAAAATGTATCTCCTGTAGTTTTTTCATTGTCTTTAGTTCTATTATTATCTACCTCTTGACGAAGATGTTCAGTCTCAAGTTGTGGTCATTATTATATTATTATGGAGTATAGAGACATCCACTTCACTCTTAACCTTCAACCCATTCTTTGTTGGTTTGTATGTTAATGCATCTTTGTAGACGACCTCTGATAGTCCCAGTTCTAAGCTCTAATAGACTTTGTAGATACAGCGAATGATCTTATAAGTCTGATTATTTCCTTTCATAGATACTGACCTATAAACAATAAGTTCTGGTTTTAGGTTACAGATATGCTACAGTTATCATGTACTATTAACATTTCTGTGTGTTCGATGACCCTTAGGTCTCTGTGTAAAGGGAAGTTTGGAAATCCTTTCTTCTGTATTTTTTGTGTTAAAAATGGACGAAAGGAATAAAGTAATACGTCTGTTATCCCCTCCCTCAATGGGGAGAGGGTGAAATAGACGATTCTATTAATCTTGGAAGTAGACCCTCTTTACACGGTTACTGATAGTTGTCAGGACCTCATAAGGGATGGTGTCAAGTGCATCACTGAGCACAGTTACGGGCAGATCATCACCGAAGATCTCAACACTGTCGCCTTCTTTGCAGTCTATTCCAGTGACATCTATCATAGCAACATCCATACAAATATTACCAACATACTCTGCTTTCTTCCCATTTACTAAGCAATAGCAGTGTCTGTTACCAAGATGCCGGTTTAATCCATCGGCATATCCGATAGGAATAGCGGCAATAAGACTGTCATGATCAATGGTTCCCTTACGTGAATAGCCAACAGTATCACCAGCGGGAACATTCCTTAGCTGTAAGATTGTTGTCTTAAGGGTTGACACATTATTGATAATTTTATTCGTGCGAGGGTTGATTCCGTAGAGTCCTAAGCCTAATCGGCACATGTCCATCTGTCGTTCTGGGAAGTGTTCTATACCAGATGAATTGTCCATGTGGCGAATAATCTTGTGCTTGAAAGCTGCCTGTAGCTTCTTACTGCCTTCATCAAAGAGTGCAAATTGGTGTGCTGAGAAGTCGTCAAAGCTGTCCGCATCTGAGCCAACAAAGTGAGAAAAGACTGAACGAGGGATGATAGCGTTCTGATGTTTCAGACGTTTTATCAGCTCATCCATATCCTTCTGTGGGTCGAAACCAAGTCGGTGCATACCCGTATCCAGCTTAATATGAACAGGGAAACCTGTGATTCCTTCCTTCTGTGCAGCCTTAACGAGTGCATCAAGTAGTCTGAAACTGTATACTTCAGGTTCAAGATCATAGTCAAAGAGCGTCTTAAATGACGTCATCTCTGGGTTCATAATCATGATATTACTGGTGATACCATTCTTACGAAGCGTCACACCTTCATCCGCAACAGCAACAGCAAGGTAGTCCACACGATGGTCTTGTAATGTTTTTGCTATCTCTACGGCACCTGCCCCATAGGCATCTGCCTTGATCATGCATACCAATTTGGTCTCAGGCTTCAAGAAAGAGCGATACCAATTCAGGTTATCAACCACTGCATTGAGGTTTACTTCCAGTACTGTCTCATGTACCTTCTTCACTAATAGTTCCGTAAGATGATCAAAACCAAACTGTCGTGCGCCCTTTAAGAGGATGACTTCATCATGCAGATTTGCAAAGACATCACTGTGGATAAAGGCATTTATTGTAGCAAAGAAATGCTTTTCTCCAAGATGCTTGAAGGCAGAACGCTCTGCAAGAAGTCCTTCTCCTATACCGATAAACTTCTCAACACCACGTTTCTCACATAAGAATGCTACCTTATTATATAGTTCTTTACCACTCTCCCCACTCTGAAGTATGTCACTTAATATCAATGTACGTTTGCGTCCTTTGTGGTCAGGACGACGGTTCATGAAGTCAAGTGCTATATCAAGAGAGTTATAATCAGAGTTGTATGAGTCGTTGATCAGTGTACAACCATGCTGTCCTTCTTTCACTTCCAGTCGCATGGCAACAGGTTCAAGC
The DNA here is from genome assembly GCF_055385135.1 of Prevotella histicola. Classification (NCBI taxonomy): domain Bacteria; kingdom Pseudomonadati; phylum Bacteroidota; class Bacteroidia; order Bacteroidales; family Prevotellaceae; genus Prevotella; species Prevotella histicola. The sequence continues at coordinate 2,140,461 of NZ_AP043793.1, forward strand.
TTTGCCATCCGTTCTGCAAGATGTGCTGGCTCAATCCCTAAATGAAGTGATACGACAGCGCAGGTAATGGAGTTTTCTACGCTGGCATCATCTATGAAAGGTAGTTTATACTGTCCCTCTACCTTTCCTTTCCATACATATGAGACAGTTGTCTCTATGTCTTTCTTCTCAATAGATTTGATAAAGAAGGCGGCATGTACGTCTTTTGCAGACCAATTAAGACTCTCTCCTTTGTAATTCTTTGCAGAGATGCAATCGTTAAGGACCTGATCGTCTTCGGAATATACGATAGCCTGTGTGTCATGGAATAGCTTTAGCTTCTCCAGACACTTTGCTTCTAATGATGGAAAGTTCTCTTGATGAGCGGTTCCAAGGCTGGTAAACACACCAATCGTTGGCTGAATGATGTCACGAAGAGCTAGCATTTCTCCCGGTTTACTGATGCCTGCCTCAAAAACACCAATCTGTGTATTCTCATTCAATAGCCATACTGACAATGGAACACCTATTTGAGAGTTGTAACTACGTGGTGAACGCGTCACAATCATCTCTGGAGAAAGTAACTGATAAAGCCATTCCTTTACCATGGTCTTACCATTTGACCCTGTGATACCAATGATTGGAATCAAGAACTCATCGCGGTGTCGCTCTGCTAAACGCTGTAAAGCTTCAAGCGTACCGACCACTTTTAGGAAGTTAGAGTTAGGGTAAAGGGTTGCCCAATTCTCAGGGATTGCCTCAACAACAAAGTTTCTTACGCCTCTTCCGTATAACTCTGGGATATAGTTATGACCATCATTTCGCTCAGTTCTGATGGCAAAGAACAATGTTTCTTCTGGGAAACAGAGGGACCGACTGTCGGTAAGTATGAAACTAATGTTTGCATCCGTGTTACCATAACGGCGTGCACCAATAAGGGTTGTTACTTTCTCAATAGTATAATTCATTACTATTCTGTATTGTTTTTTATTGTATTGCAAAGGTAATGAAAACTCTTAATACTACATATTATATATAGTATTTTTTCATTCTATCGTTGAACATTGCCATGGTGGGCACATTGAGGGCAGATTCCTTTAATCATATAGTTGACGGTATGCAGCCTGTAGCCTGTGGGAAGTTTTACTTGTGGAACGGGAATATCGCTCAGACAGAATGTGCGGTGACAGCTTTCACAATAGAAGTGTACGTGCATGTCCTCATCCTTCTTTGTGTTATGGCTAAGACATAGTTCATATTTAGCTATGTCGTCCCCATCTTCTAATTGATGAACCAGATGGTGATCCTTGAATAAAGACAATGTACGGGAGATGCTCGACTTGTCTATTGTCTGTAGTTGTAGCTCCAGTTCTTTCATGGAAACAGGGTTATTCTGCTTTGCCAGTGTACGTATGATTACGATGCGATTAGCTGTTAACTTCACACCATGTGCCTTCAATAGTTGTTCTATTTGTGCCTCATCCATCTCTTCTCTCTCCATTGTTATATTCAAAGTTCTAAGTCTGGATATTCCAACTTTAACTTTTCTGCCTTTTCTCTTGTCTTTTGTAAGAAGTGTTTATATTCTTCTGATTCGGGATTAAAGGGTTTGTGCCCAAAAGCCTCCTTTATTGGACGCCATGATTCGAGGAATTTTTTAGCTTCTTTGGAGAAAGAAACCTCAACGAAACGTTCCCATATATAATCCACCGCCTGCTCGTTGGGATGGAGCATGTCAGCCTTGTAGAACCGATAATCGCGTAGTTCGTCATTTACAATCTCGTAAGCAGGAAAGTAATAGATTCTCCCTTGCTGTTCTGTTATAAGCTGATGGGATGCTAATAACAAAGTGGCCTTGGACAATTGACTCTCATGATAACCGTATTTTGCGTACCGGATGGGGCTGACAGTTAGGATTATCTTTATATTTGGATTACCTTTTCTTAAGGCAGCCACCACTCCTCGTAGTGCTTCTGTGCACTGTTCAACCGTCAAAACACGTTCTTCAAACAGATTTTGAGGACGTTTCTGGCAGTTGTCTACGACTGTCCCAGTTGCTTTCTCTATGTAAACATGGTTCGTCCCAAGTGTAAGTACTGCCGTGTCAAAGCTCTCTCCTTCTTTTCTCATTACTGTATGAAGAATAGAGATAGGGTTGTACATGACTCCAAAAGGATTGATTGTGGTACGAAACTTCTCCTCTTCGAAACGCTTACCGATATTATCAGCAAAACATGAGCCCACGAAAAGTATCTTCTCGCATGGTTGTATCTCAAATTCAGGATGAGGAATGTTGACAATAGTTCTGAACTCCATAGTGGCAAAGTTAGTAAAAAATGAAGAGAGAACATCCATGGATAGGATTAATTTTTATATATTTGCTGGAGTAATAATAGAAAAAGTAGAACGTAGATGTACACTTACGAATATCCTCACCCTGCTGTAACGGCGGATTGTCTGGTCTTTGCACACACTGAAAATGGGCTATATTTATTGTTGATATAGCGCAAACATGACCCATGTAAGAATATGTGGGCTTTCCCTGGTGGGTTTATGAATATCGATGAGACAACAGAGGACGCTGCCCGACGTGAACTGGAAGAGGAAACTGGACTGAAAGTTAAGGAACTACATAGGGTCAATGTTTTCGATGCTGTCGGTAGAGATCCACGTGAAAGGGTTATAACCGTTGCTTATTATACGATAGTCGAAGGTCTTACTGAGGTTCGAGGAAGAGATGATGCATCTGTGGCAGAATGGTTTCCCATAGATAATCTTCCCCCATTGGCATTCGATCATGATACCATCTTGCGTGAAACAAAGGGCTTACTTTGTGTAGAGTAAGAGAGGAATAATATGGATGAGTTAGATATGAAATATCCTTACGTTATTTTGCTACCGATGTCTTGGAAATAAAGATAGAAACCTTCATTTCCCGTTTTACAATATATTGAAAATCAAACGATTATGAATAGGCATTGTAAAAGGGCATCTTTTGACTTGTAAAAGATGCCCTTTTACACATCAAAAGATGCCCTTTTGCAACGTGAAAGGTGCCCTTTTAGAACCTAAAAGAGCACCTTTTGTTTTGCAGTTTGAATTTATATTACAAGCTTGAGAGCTTGTTTTTCTTTTTTACTGCTTATGTACAGTATTATAAGCAGGCTACAGTCAGACCCGCCATTACGATACTTACCATGCTCATGAGCTTGATAAGGATGTTAAGTGATGGGCCAGACGTATCCTTAAATGGGTCGCCAACGGTGTCACCAACAACTGTTGCTTTGTGACACTCTGACCCTTTACCTCCGAAGTTACCCTCTTCTACATACTTCTTGGCATTGTCCCAAGCTCCACCTGCATTCGACATGAAGACTGCAAGGGTGAAACCGGCAGCTAATCCACCAACTAACAGACCCAAAACACCTGCAACACCTAAGAGAACTCCTACTACAACAGGGATAATAATGGCTAAAAGAGAAGGTATAATCATCTCATGTTGAGCACTCTGGGTACTGATTTCTACGCAACGACCATAGTCTGGAGTACCTGTTCCTTCAAGAATTCCTTTTATTTCACGGAACTGGCGGCGTACTTCTGCAACCATCTTGCCAGCTGCTCTACCCACAGCTCCCATCGTTAAACCGCAGAAGAGGAACGCTGCCATGGCTCCAATGAATGCACCAACGAGCACTTTCGGATTCATAAGGTTCACTTGGAAGAAGTTCATGAAGTCAGGAATTGTTGCATTGGTAGCATCAATAGCTTCACCGGCAACATTTGTCATTTGTTCACCAACACGTGCCATTGCAATCTTAATCTCCTCAATGTAGGATGCCAATAGTGCCAGAGCTGTTAGTGCAGCAGAGCCAATAGCAAAACCTTTACCTGTTGCAGCTGTTGTATTACCAAGTGCATCAAGTGCATCAGTACGGCTACGTACCTCTTCTCCAAGCTCACTCATCTCAGCATTACCACCAGCATTGTCGGCAATTGGGCCGTAAGCATCAGTTGCAAGAGTGATTCCAAGCGTTGAAAGCATGCCTACAGCAGATATTCCTATACCGTAAAGACCATGCTGAAGTGATGCTGCTGACATGGACATATCGAAGCCATTTGCACATAGATAGCTTAATAAAATAGCAATAGAGATGGCAAGGACGGGGATACAGGTTGAAATCATACCCGTTCCTATACCTTTTATAATAACAGTGGCTGCACCAGTCTGACTTGCTTCAGATATGCTTTTCGTTGGTCGATAACTCTGTGATGTGTAATATTCGGTGGCTTGTCCGATGACAACACCTGCCACTAAGCCAGATATAACAGAGAAACTGATACCTAACCAGTTCTCAAGTCCTAAGAGATAGAGTATCAAGAAGCTGGCTGCTGCTATCAGTACGGCAGCTGTGTTAGTACCCATTCCCAAGGAATGAAGTAGATCCTTCATTGTAGCACCCTCCTTTGTCCTTACGAGGAAGATACCAAACAGGCTAAGGAATACTCCCACTGCAGCGATTAACATTGGTGCTATGACAGCACGTAGTTGCATATCGCCAGCAGAAGCAGTGAAGGCTGTAGCACCAAGTGCGGCAGTTGAAAGAATGGAACCACAGTAGCTTTCGTATAAGTCAGCGCCCATACCAGCCACATCACCCACGTTATCACCCACGTTATCAGCTATTGTAGCAGGATTGCGGGGGTCATCTTCGGGAATGTTTGCTTCAACTTTACCCACAAGGTCAGCTCCTACGTCGGCAGCTTTGGTATAGATACCACCACCCACACGTGCAAACAGCGCCTGTGTTGAGGCTCCCATACCAAAGGTTAGCATGGTTGTTGTGATGGTGATGAGCATTTCACTCGATGTCATCTTGTCAGAATAGAACCAAGTAAGTGCGATAAACCATAGCGCAATGTCTAATAATCCGAGTCCAACGACTACCAATCCCATGACAGCACCTGACCGAAAAGCTATTTTCAGTCCATTGTTGAGTCCTTGTCGGGCTGCATTAGCTGTTCTAGCACTGGCATATGTGGCAGTTTTCATACCGAAGAAACCCGCCAAACCAGAGAAAAAGCCTCCTGTAAGGAAGGCAAATGGTACCCAAGCGTTCTGTGCATTGAAGCCATAAGCCATGATAGCAAAGATAATTGCTAGGATAATAAACACGAGTAAAACAACTTTGTATTGCTGCTTCAGATAAGCCATGGCACCTTGTCTGACGTGTTCAGCAATCTCAATCATACGTGATGTGCCTTCATCTTCTTTCATCATGGATTTAAAGAAATACCATGCCATGCCCAAAGCGCACACAGATGCAATGGGAATGAGCCAAAATACTTGTGGAATGTGTTCCATTGTTTACTAATTTTAGGTTATGTAATAGATTTATTTTATTCATCGGCAAATATATAAAAAAATAATGATAGCAGGTGCTTTCGTGATATTTTTTTAGTGACTTGTGGTGTGTTCCTTTGTTAAAGAATGTGGAGGACTATTTCCCTTCTTATGACTTTGCGTTTGTTATTACCATTCACAGTCTACTTACTGTTACTAATATCTTTTTTCAGCTATCAAATTGCTCGACATTTTTGATATGAGTATGCGATGGTAGATGGTCCAGTCTTGCTGGTAACAGACTATCTTTTGACTGTGAAAATAGATAGTCTGGGGAGGTATAAAACCGATAAATGGGGTTAGATATTATATCTTAACCCCATTTGTTTTCCATCTCTTCAGACTTCTTCTTCTTGATTTCTTAAAGGAATCCTTGCTGTTTAAGCGCTTCTAATAGCCCTACAGACATGGCCTCATTGTCCTTTTTGGTATAGCGAATGTCAGTGAAAACCTGTGCAAGTGTTTCTTTATTGTTGATCTCAACAAAGTATTTGTTCTCCTCTAATTGCTCTTTGGCTGTGTAAAACTCATTGATTCGTTCGGGAGTGTAATCGTTGTAGACCTCCTGATGGATGATGCTATTGAGTGGCAATCGGTCAGAAAGAGCAGGCTGCTCGTCGGGCCACCCCAGCGTGATAGTTGCTACAGGCATAACCAATTGCGGTAGACAGAGAGTCTTGATGATTGCTTGAGGGTTATAGATAGTTGTTCCTAAAAAACAAGTGCCAAGTCCTTTGGCTTCGGCAAGATTGCAGAAGGTCTGACAATATAATAAGGTGTCAGTGGCAGCATTGAGGAAAGATAAAAAGTTATCGTAACCTGGTGTTGCTTTCCTATTGATAGCCCACAGCGTTGTTCGGCGAAAGTCTGCGCAGAACGTCAGTACTACAGGTGCTCCTTCTACCATTGGTTGAGAGAAATGCGCAGGTGCCAGTTGGGCTTTCATGTCAGCGTTTCTGGTGATAATTACGGAGTAAAGCTGTAGATTCCCCATCGTCGGGGTGTGTTCTGCTTCGTCTAACAATTGCTTGAGCAGTGTGTCAGAAATATCCTTTTGCGTATATTTCCTTATCGTTTTCCTTGAGTTTATATTTCCCATTTTGATAATTTTACTGCTACAAAGTTAATTAATTGTTTTCTATTTTGGAAAACTATTCGTAACTTCGCAGTCGAAAATTTTCATAAAAACTAAAATGGAGACCAATAAAACTTACTCATTTGATGAGGCCTTTCAAGCATCTTTAGAATACTTTGGTGGTGATGAATTAGCAGCACGGGTATGGGTTAACAAGTATGCAATGAAAGATAGTTTCGGGCGTATCTATGAGAAATCGCCTGAACAGATGCATTGGCGTATTGCTAACGAAATAGCACGCATTGAAAATAAATATAAAAATCCTTTGACGGCACGAGAGGTGTTTGACCTTCTGGATCACTTCCGTTATATTATTCCTGCAGGAAGTCCAATGACAGGTATAGGGAATACGCACCAGATCGCATCCTTGTCGAATTGTTTTGTAATAGGGTTGGATGGTGATGCTGATTCTTATGGCGCCATCATGCGTATTGATGAAGAGCAGGTTCAGTTGATGAAACGCCGCGGTGGAGTAGGACATGATTTGAGTCACATCCGTCCCAAAGGCTCTCCAGTGAATAATTCTGCCTTAACTTCTACAGGTCTCGTTCCTTTCATGGAACGTTATTCAAACAGTACACGTGAAGTTGCACAAGACGGAAGACGTGGAGCTTTGATGCTTTCCGTTAGTATCAAGCATCCAGATTCGGAGGCATTTATTGATGCTAAGATGGAAGAAGGAAAGGTTACGGGGGCAAATGTCTCCGTAAAAATTGCGGATGAATTTATGCAAGCTGCTGTTGATGACAAGAGCTTTGTTCAACAGTTCCCCACCGATAGTAAGAAACCTTCTTTCACAAAGACAGTCTCGGCTAAGTCTTTATGGGAGAAGATTGTTCACAATGCTTGGAAGAGTGCTGAGCCAGGTGTACTGTTTTGGGATACTATTATTCGTGAAAGTATTCCTGATTGCTATGCTGATTTAGGATTCCGTACGGTATCAACAAACCCTTGTGGTGAGATTCCTCTATGTCCTTATGATAGCTGTCGTTTGCTTTCTCTTAACCTTTATTCTTATGTTGTTGATCCATTTACGGATCATGCATACTTCGATTTTGAGCTCTTTGGCAAGCATGCTCAGTTGGCACAGCGTCTGATGGATGACATTGTTGATCTGGAGATGGAGAAGATAGACCTTATTCTTGCAAAGATAAAGGCTGATCCGCAGAGCGAAGAGGTGAAGAGCGCAGAGTATCATCTATGGGAAAAAATAAGAGAAAAGAGCGGAAAAGGTCGTCGTACGGGTGTCGGAATAACGGCTGAAGGTGATATGATAGCAGCTATGGGATTACGTTATGGTACGCAGGAAGCTACCGATTTCTCTGTTCAGGTTCATCGTACATTGGCTTTAAATGCTTATCGTTCATCTGTTGTGATGGCTAAGGAACGTGGCGCTTTCTCTATTTATGATGCAACACGTGAGGAAAAGAATCCGTTTATTATGCGTCTGAAAGAGGCTGATGCACAGCTTTATGAGGATATGACACGCTATGGACGTCGTAACATAGCTTGTCTTACGATAGCTCCAACAGGTACTACGTCACTGATGACGCAGACAACCTCAGGTATTGAACCAGTATTTATGCCTGTTTATAAGCGCCGTCGTAAGGTAAATCCAAATGATACAAATGTGCACGTTGACTTTGTTGATGAAGTTGGTGATTCTTTTGAAGAATATATAGTGTATCACCGCAAGTTCTTGACATGGATGGAAATCAACGGGATTGATACAAATAAGAACTATACTCAGGAAGAGATCGATGATCTTGTAAAGCACTCACCTTATTATAAAGCAACGGCTAATGATGTAGACTGGCTGATGAAGGTACGCATGCAAGGAGCTATTCAAAAGTGGGTTGACCATTCAATTTCTGTGACGGTGAACTTACCTAATAGTGTTGACGAGGCTTTGGTTAATAAACTTTATGTCGAAGCATGGCGTAGTGGATGTAAGGGATGCACTATTTATCGTGATGGTAGCCGCTCAGGAGTTATGATTTCTGTTTCAAAGAAAGATAAGAAAGAAGATGAGCAAGCTAAGAAAGAAGCTGAAAATGATCTGAATTCGGCAGAGGAGCATCATGAATATTGCAATTGTAAACAACCACAGGTTATAGAAGTTCGTCCAAAAGAACTTGATTGTGATGTTGTTCGTTTCCAGAATAATAAAGAGAAATGGGTTGCTTTCGTTGGCTTACTGGATGGCTATCCTTATGAAATCTTTACGGGTTTACAGGATGATGAAGAAGGTATTGCTCTGCCAAAGAGTGTTACAAAGGGTAAGATTATAAAGCAAACAGCTGATGATGGTACACACCGTTATGACTTCCAGTTTGAAAATAAGCGTGGTTATAAGACCACTGTGGAAGGTCTGTCGGAGAAGTTTAACCCAGAATATTGGAATTATGCCAAGCTGATTTCTGGTGTGCTCCGTTATCGTATGCCAATTGATCACGTCATTAAACTTGTTGGCTCATTACAGTTGAAAAGTGAGAGTATCAACACTTGGAAGAATGGAGTTGAGCGTGCGCTGAAGAAATATGTAACAGATGGTACGCAGGCTTCGGGACTTAAGTGTCCTGTTTGCGGACAGGAGACACTTGTTTATCAAGAAGGTTGTCTGATTTGTACTAATTGTGGGGCTTCTCGTTGTGGATAATTGAGTTTTAATCCCGTAACAGTAAATACTGTTGCGGGATGAGATTAAAAGATACGAATGGTTATATCAACAAGTTATATATTATTAAGAGGTGTCCGCTTTCATGCTTTTATTGGTGTGGGAGAACAGGAACGATGTGTCGGGAATGATTATATCCTTGATCTTCGTATAGGTTATTCTTTGGCTAATGCCATGAAAAGTGATGATGTTATGGATACTTTGAATTATGCAGAAGTATATGACTTGATAAAGAATGTTATGCAACATCCGATGAAGTTGTTGGAAGCTGCAGCAGGTTGCATTGTAGATAATCTGACAGCAACTTATAAGGGGATAGAAAGTATCGACTTAAAATTAATTAAGCTAAACCCTCCGATGGGTGCAGATTGTGAAGGTGCAGGTGTTGAATTACATTTAATTAATAAATGATAAAACCAAGAAATGTTGATATGATTTCACAGTAAAAAGCTGTATCTTTGCCTTTTAAAGAATTAAGTATGTTCAAGAAAATAACACTTTTCTTTATTCTCTTTGCTTCATTCGTAGTCACATCTTATGCTGCGAATGGGCGCTTCACACTTGTTATTGATGCTGGTCATGGTGGGCATGATGCTGGTGCAATTGGTGCCATATCTAAAGAAAAAGATATCAACCTCAATATAGCATTGGCGTTTGGGCGTTATGTAGAGCAGAATTTACCAGATGTGGATGTGATATATACACGTAAGAAAGATGTTTTTATTCCGTTGCATCAGCGTGCAGATATTGCAAATAAAGCAAAGGCTGACCTCTTTATTTCGGTACATACCAACTCCCTCCCTCCTGGACATTATGCTAAAGGGTTTCAAGTATATACCTTAGGTATGCATAGGGCCAAGGATAATCTTGACGTAGCCATGCGCGAGAACTCTGTTATCTCGATGGAGAAAGGTTATCAACAGACTTATCAAGGCTTTGATCCTAAGTCTTCTGAGAGTTATATTATGTTTGAGTTTATGCAGAACGCAAACATGGGGAAGAGTGTCGAATTAGCAAGACTGATTCAAAATTCAGTATGTTCAAGTGCTGGGCGTATAGATAAAGGCGTACATCAAGCTGGTTTCCTAGTTTTGCGTGAGAGTTATATGCCAAGTTGTTTGATAGAATTAGGTTTCATTACATCACCAGATGAAGAAGAATTTCTGAATAGTCCAGAAGGTATTGACGCAGTGGCGAAGGGAATATATAATGCTTTTGTGAAGTATAAGAATATATATGATACACATATAGTTGTACCTTATCGTGCAGATAAAAAGAATATTGCCGTAAGTAGAGTTATTCCTTCGGTACCAGTTGATTCTCCTAGGCCAGTTCCTACACAAACAGTTCCTCGTTCTACGAAGAAGTCTTCTACAAGGAAAGTGATAAAATCTGTTAACAATTCTCAAACGTCGCTAGATGTTCCAGATAATATTCCGTTATTTAAGGTTCAGATCTTTGCTGTAAATCAGCAGTTACGTGCAGGCTGTGCGCAATTCCGCGGACACACAGATATCGATTGTATTCAAGATGGAAGCCTTTATAAATATACGATAGGAGCTAGCACTGACTATAATGAAATAGCACGACTGCGTGAGAAACTGAGGAAAGATTTCCCACAGGCTTTTGTCATAGCTTTGAAAGGTGGTAAGAGAATAGATACTAATCAGGCGATAAGTGAGTTTTTAAAGAATAAGAAATAGAAGTTGTAGTTTATATTTATATTATTATGAAGAAGTTATTTACACCAGAGATAAAGATTGCGCTTGTTGCTATTGCTGGCGTTGTTGTTTTGTTCTTCGGTATGCAATTCTTGAAGGGGTTAAGCCTTTTTTCTGCAGATAAACATTATCAAATAAAGTTCACTAATATCAGTGGCCTTTCGACATCTACACCTATTTACGCTAATGGCTTTAAAGTAGGAGCAGTGAAAAGTATTGATTATGATTATGCACATCCAGGCGACCCTATAACAGTCGGTGTAGCCATTGACAAGAGTATGAATGTTCCTTCCGGGACAAGGGCTGATATTATCAGTGACTTGATGGGGAATGTAAAAGTAGAACTAATTCTTGGTAAGAGCAATCAAATGTTGGCTGAGAATGGTGTAATTGATGGCCGTATCAATGATGGTACGTTGGGTACAATGAAAAGTATGGTTCCTTCTATTCAAAAGATGCTGCCTAAACTGGATAGTATTCTTGCTAGTGTTAATTCTTTATTAGCTGATCCTGCTTTAAAAGGCTCTTTGCATAATGTGAAGCAGATAACTTCTAATCTTACAACCACAACACAGGAAGCTAATACGTTCCTTGCTCAATTGAATAGGTCTTTACCTGTATTGACTGATAGAGCTGGAAAAGTCCTCAATAACGCTAATGGTATGATGGTGAACGCTAACGGTGGAATTACAGAAGCACGTGGAGTTATTCGTGGAGCTAATGGAATGATAGCAACTTTAAATGATAAGGTAAATGGTATTGATGTGCAAGGAACAATGGCTAAGGTCAATACAGCTTTAGAGCATGTGAATAGTCTTACTGCAAAGCTGAATAGTAATGAAGGTTCATTAGGCTTACTTATTAATGATGCCTCGTTATATAATAATCTAAATAGTACTATTCGGAATGCTGATAGTTTGATGGTAAATGTCAAAGCACATCCAAAGCGGTATGTCCACTTCTCTCTCTTTGGACGGAAAGATAAGTAATTTAAAAACTATCTAAATAGTAAAAGGGATGTTTCACATGCAGAGGTTAATTGGTGATAGTTATGAATATCAGTGATTTCAATTAACCTCTGCTATTGTTTCACTTAAAGGTTAACCTCTTCTTGCATACTATAGTAACGCTGTTGTATATCAGATGTTTACAATTATGCAACTCTATGATGTTATATGCTATGAGGGAAATACGTATGAATTGCTTTAAAACAAAGATATTCCCTACTTTGTTTAATTCCCTTAATATAATGTATCAATTCGCTCTTTGTAAATAAATTGCTATCTTTGCACATGCAATCGCACTGATAATGATAAAACGGCTTTTTGACAGAAAGGCATTACATAAAATATTAATTAATCAAAAATGAACGTCAATCCTAAGAATCTTTGGGATAATTGTCTCCAGCTCATTAAAGAGAATGTTACTGAGCAGCAGTTTGATACTTGGTTCCGCCCGCTTATACTTCAATCATATAAGCCTGCCTCTAAGACATTGTTGTTACAAGTTCCAAGTTCTTTTGTATATGAATATTTGGAGGAACATTACGTAGATTTATTACGTAAGGTCTTGACTCGTGTATTTGGGCAAGGTGTACAATTGACGTATCGTGTTGTAACAGACCAGGAACATCATCTGTCACAAGATTTACAAGCAGAAGTTATAGAAGATATTTCTTCTCAGCGTCCTACTGCTAGAGGTAATCAAAGCCCTACTGTTTTAGATGCAGCTCCACAAGATTTAGATTCACAGTTAGACCCTCATAAGTCTTTTACAAATTATGTAGAAGGTGATAGTAATAAGCTGCCACGCTCAATAGGTTTGTCTATCTCAGAACATCCTAATACTACGCAGTTTAATCCAATGTTTATTTATGGTCCTTCTGGTTGTGGAAAGACTCACCTTATTAATGCAATAGGTTTAAAGGTAAAGCAACTTTATCCTCAAAAACGAGTGTTATATGTATCTGCGCGCCTGTTTCAAGTGCAATATACCAACTCTGTTTTGCAAAATACAACCAATGACTTTATTAATTTCTACCAGACTATAGATGTTCTGATAGTAGACGATATTCAGGAATGGGCTACGGCTTCAAAGACCCAAGACACTTTCTTTCATATCTTTAATCATCTTTTTCGTAATGGGAAGCGTATCATTTTAGCAAGTGATCGTCCTCCAGTGGATCTGAAAGGCATGAATGATCGTCTGTTGACTCGTTTCTCTTGTGGTTTGATAGCAGAATTAGAGAAGCCCAATGTACAATTATGTATAGATATTCTGCGTAATAAAATCAAGCGTGATGGCTTAAATATTCCTGAGGATGTTGTTCAGTTTATTGCAGAAACAGCCAATGGGAGTGTACGCGATTTACAGGGTGTCATCAATTCATTGCTTGCTTATAGCGTTGTCTATAATAGCAATATTGATATGAGATTAGCTGAGCGTGTTATTAAACGTGCCGTTAAAGTAGACGATGAGCCTTTGACAATAGATGATATTCTTGATAAAGTTTGCTCACATTACAACGTTACTATGTCGGCTGTTAATTCACGTTCACGTAAGAAAGATATTGTTATTGCACGACAGGTGAGCATGTATATGGCGCAGAAATATACAAAGATGCCTGCAAGTAGAATTGGTAAACTTGTCGGTAATCGCGATCATAGCACAGTTATTCATAGTTGTTCAAAGATTGAAGACCGTTTAAAATTAGATAAAGGCTTTCATGCTGAGCTAACAAGTATAGAAAATTCTTTTAAATTAAAAGCATAATTCTGATATGGTGAGTCTGCTACGAGAGTAGCAGACTTTTTTGTTTCTCATCCTAGGTCGTATGAGTTCAGGCAAGAGAAAGTAGTCTAAGTTGTATTTTTTTGTTATTAGATACTCAGAACGTTACTATCGTTAGCTCATCATATATTATTATTTTGTTTTATTGCTGACCGATAAAACTTAGATAATATACCATTCCTTATGGGATTTATATTCAAATAGAGGTGCTTATAACGCTTTATAAGCGAGGCTTCTAATCAGATGATTTTAGTTTGATCTTAGGTGTTGGAGTAGTTTCCACACTACAAATTATATCCCGATAAGAGATATATTGCAATGTGTTGATCTTTCAGCACAGTTGGCGTTAGCCTCTAGCTCCATAGGTGTTGGACTGCAACTCTATAAGTGCTGGGCTACCGCACATAGATTGGAAATGAAGAGATAGGTTCATTTCTGTCGTTATAAGATTAATATATGATACGACTTTGTTGGCTAATTGGTGCTTAAAACATTGACAGCATAGCAATAATTCCGTTTGTATTTTTCCTTGATATATCGATTTATAATTGTGTTTTATACATTTTTTATCCGTTTGACTGTTAGTTGTTTATAAGCCTTATTAAGGTAATGCCTGTATTATACAATTTATATTATGTGGCTCTTCCTCTTTTACAAGGTCTTTGTTACAAAGATTCTTTGTAATATTGCACTTGAAAAATGAATCTTTTATCGTGTTGAATACTGACCTGTTAAGCAATCTTGAAACAATCTATTAATAAGTTTTTAACTAAAAAATCATTTTATGAATCTAAAAACGTTTACCAAAACTGTTTTATGTTTTGCCTTGTTTGCAGTGAGTGCGATCACGGCAAAGGCTGCGGATCACCTTGCAATTGTGGGGGATGCAGTATGGGGAGGTTGGGACCTCGTGAAGGCAACTGCCATGGTTAAGTCTCCGAACAATCCTGATGTCTTTATGGCAACTGTACATCTGAATGCAGGTAAAGGCTTCAAGTTTTTAACAGAAAGGGAGTGGGGGAAGCTCGAATATCGTTCTGGTGCTTCCGATGTAGTCTTGAAGTCGGGTATAAAATACAAATTATATGCTTCTAAAGGAGCATCAGAAGATGGTAAATTCAAGGTTTCTGAATCTGCAAACTATGAAATTATTTGTGATTTAGCTAGAAAGACTATTGAGGTAAAGAAGGTTGCTTACCAAGCAAAGGAAATCAGATATGCTGCTTTATGGATGATAGGTGACGCCACAGCTGGCGACTGGGACTATAATAATGGTGTCCTATTAAGTCAGGACTCAGGTAATCCTACATGCTATACAGCAACGGTTGAATTGAAGGAAGGTGAGTTTAAGTTTACAACCAATAAGCAGTGGGGATATGATAATAGTGTGTATATCTTCCGTGATGTCAATGATCAAAATAAAATTGTTTTTGGTGGAGAAGATAATAAGTGGAGAATAATGGAAGATGGTATGTATAATGTGACTGTTGATGTTCCTGCAAAGACCATTTCCATTAAGCAGATAGACGATCCAGCAGGGCATAAGCCACAGTTTGGTAATGATGTCATTCTCGTCGGTGATGCTACAATTGCAGGATGGAATCTTGATAATGCCATATATCTGGAGCATACAGGACAGGCTGGAAGAGTCTTTAAGACAACCACATATTTAGAAGCTGGCAAAGGCTTTAAGTTTCTGTCTATGCTTTCTTATGATGATATTGATTACAGACCAGCGAATAACACGGTATTGAATCCTGGTGTTCCTGGAACTTTTGTACCTTCTCTTCCTTCCTCTACTGATACAAAGTTCTCTGTAGAGAGGTCTGGTAACTATGATATTGTTTGTAATATGAACAACAGGACGGTTGTAGTTACCTTGTCTGAAAACCAAGTTCTTGTGAATTATCCTGCCCTCTGGTTGATCGGCAGTGCAACTTCTGCTGGTTGGAATCCAGGTAAAGCTGTAGAATTGAAGAGGAGTGAAGCTGACCCTGCGGTATATACAGCACGTGTACAACTGAAGAAAGGTGAGTTTAAGATACTTACAAGCAAGAATGTTGGTTTTGATCAGCCAACGTATTATCGTGATCCTACGAATGAGCACAGGATTGTATTTGGTGTGGACGGTGATGAAGTAGCAAAGAAAGATTGTAAGTGGACACTATCAGAGAATGCTGTGGGTACGTATGATGTGACGGTTGATATCGAGGCAATGACAATCTTCTGCGATAAGGTAGATATGGACGAACCTTCAGTTGAGTCTACAGATAAAGAATTGATACTCATTGGTGATGCAACGTACAGTGCATGGAATCTGCCTAAATCAATTGTAATGACACCAGTAGGTCCTACAACATTCAAGGCTGTTACCCATCTTGAAGCAGGTAAAGAGTTCAAGTTCTTGACAGAGCTTGCTTGGAAACGTTATGAATACCGTGCTGAATCTTCAAGAAAAGAGTTGCAAGAAGGTTCCATGTCTATGCTGGTTCCATATCGATATACAAATGATAAAGACGACAAAGATCATGATTTCAAGTTCGTTGTAAAGGAGTCTGGTAATTATGAGATAGTGTGCGACCTCTATATACCAGCACTGATTATCCGAAAGGTACGTTATCAGGACACTCCAGTTACTTATTCTTCATTGTGGATTGTTGGTAGTGCTACGCCAGGCGGATGGACTATAGAGAGAGGCATTAAGATGACTCAAGATGAGAACTATCCTACTAAGTTTACAGCGAAAGCAAATCTTGTTCCTGGAGAACTGAAGTTTGCTACCAATAAGTTTGCGGACTTCACCCAAGATTTCTTCTTCCGTGGAAAGGATGATTACACTGCTGTGCTTGGTGGAAACGATAATAAGTGGAACATTACCGAAGCCGGAACCTATAGCGTTACGATTGATGTTGCAAGCAAGCGGGTCACAATAACGAAGCCAGTAAGGAATGCCCCAACAGGTATCTCTACTGTTGATTCGTCTGATGAAGCCCCTGCAGAGTACTTCACTCTTAATGGTATTAAGGTTACAAACCCTTCATCTGGTATTTACATCAAGCGTCAAGGCGGTAAGACCACGAAAGTTTTTGTGAAATAAGAATAACCTTTTGGACATATATTCAAGCCCCTCTGATTTCCTTATAATAAGGATTTCAGAGGGGCTTTTTGGAAGTTTTTGTATCTTTAGTCTCTATACTTTTCTTTAAAATGTCCTGTATATCAGATAATCACCATCTGCTTTGATAGTGAAAGAGGTGTCGAGTGCTTCATTCAGTGTACCTTGCCATAGTTCTGTGAAAGGGTATATATCCCACTTTAAGCCATTGCTTGCGAGCATTTTACAGTTGGAATTGAAGACACTTACTTGCTGTCCGGGAAAGGATGTGAAGCTATTTGTCCCCGTTGCAGGTACAAACCATCCGTAATCTGTAATCATTGTTGGTTGAATTCCCAGTTGTCTATAATAGTACAGCATAAGTGATATGTTCCCAATGGTGTGGTCTTCGCGTTTCCCAGTTGTCCCAAGATAGCAGAATTGTGGGCGTGTGTGAGTTGGAGCATCCATCTTCATGTGTGAACGTGCAAAGAGAGTTGCTTTGGTCAGGTCGTTGTATTCCTGCTCAGAGATATGGTGATAGATAGAGGAATATCTGGCTTTTAGGTCCTCTGTTAGGGAATCTCCGTCCCCAACAACAGCTGTAGGCTCTATACCCAACTCTATTAAACCACTCAATGCTCCATCACATACAACCAGGTTCTGTGCCTTTTGCAGGAGGTGTAAAGGCAATGGGTGACTGGGGAAGTCACCTGCAGCGAGGATAATGGCAGAGAAATTCACTTGAGTAAGTTCTTTCATGCACTTCTGAGAAGGTGTGATCAGACTGTTTGATGTCTCAAGTGTGTCCGTTATCCCTTTGTTTTTATTCTCTATGTCCATTCAAATTAATATCTAATAGTATTGTGAAAAACTCTCCTGTGTTTTATCTCTAGAAGACGTTCTTCCTTACTTTTGTTGTTTAATGTATCTTCTCCATTTAAAATAACCAGCCACAGCTATCACCGTATATAATGCATAAAGCATGGCGGTGAAAGGTATACCTTTATATATATATAGTGCAGATAGTTCAGCATCAACGACAATCCATATCCACCATTGCTCAAGATATTTCTTTGCTAAAGCCCACAGTCCGATAAAACTAAGGGCATTTCCGAAGCTGTCAAGTACTGGTACTGTGGAGTTTGTAAAGCAGATAAGGATGTAATACAGAGCAATCCATAGCACAAAGAACACTATAATAGCTGGTATAATGTATCTCCGAGGGAAGTGTGTAATAGGAATTTCTTTGTCTTCCGTCCCTTTTTTCTTTCCCAATTTCCAATAAAGATAACCATATATGGCAGCAAGTGTATAATAAATCTGCATACCAAAGTCAGCATATAGCCCTGCTTCATAGTATACAAACATATAGATGACAGGCATAATAATGCCTGTCATCCAAAGCCATATACTTGCTTTGTATTCCTGATAGATGTAGATGAGACCTACAATGCAACCAATAATATCTAATATTTGGTATGTATCCATTTAGAACTTTAACGTTATATTCCCCATAATATTGAATCCTGCCATTGGAATGAATCCAATTTGTGTGTAACGGTTTTCGTTTGGATGGCCATTATTATCGAGAATAGTACTGTAAACCCAACCACTTGCTGCATAGTGACGATTGAAAATGTTGTTAAGGTTCATTCCTAAGACAGCTTCCTTCAGTCCTGCGATGTGCTTTGCAGGGCGAATTGTATAACTGAAGTTTAAGTTACTCTGAGAATAACAAGGCAGAGAACGTGTCAAGTTCTTAGTGTTATCCAGATACTGACGGCTTACAAAGTTTGTATGCCACATCGCTTCGAATCCTTTATAGTGGAGATTGAGCATTCCATTGAGTATAGCTGATGGTGAAAAGGCGAGGGTAGAGTGCCCATAATGGATCTTACGGAAAGAAGATTCCCAATCAACACTTGCCATTTCATCAAAGTCCTTGATGATATTACGGCTCAGTGCGGCGTTACCTTCTATTGTTAACCATGAGAGCGGACTCCATCCTGCCTCAATCTCTGCTCCCATTCGATAGCTGCTCTTAATGTTTGTTGTGAGATTTTCACCGATGTCACTTTGTGCTCCAGTCTGTACAAACTGGTTATTATAGTCCATGTAATAGAGATTTATACCAGCGTTCCAGTTTCGACCGTTGTATTGGTATCCTAATTCTATGTCCATCATACGTTCTGGTTCTGGTGCGGGATAGCTTCCATTATCAGTAAAGTTATTTCGTTCTGGTTCACGGTTAGCATATGCAATGGATGCATAAGCCTTGTGTCCTCCTCTGTAATAGCTGATACCTGCTTTGGGATTGACGAAGTCATAACGCTCGCTGATATTTAGAGATTGGTTCTGATAAGTATTACCAACCTTATAGAAACGGTCATTTTCTCCGTCGGTCATGTATTCAACATGGCGATATTGCAAGTCCATAAACACATTCCAATAATCAGCAAAGTGGTAGTTGGCTTTGAAGAATCCACTGTAATCATATTTATGAGCATCTGAATCATAGTACTTGTAGTTGTGTCCTCCTGCACGATACTTTGCATCTGCTTCCGTATTCTTAATATAAGTAAGGTATCCGAAGTGTCCACCACGGAACAGCTGTAGGTTTAATCCACCTGTCACATTCCAGTTCTCATCCTTGTAGTTGCTTGTGTATGCAATCCCGTAAGTGTGCTGTGTTAACCCTTTAAGGCGTACAAAGTCTGACTTTTTAATCACTTGTCCACTGTTATCTGTAAAGATCAGTCCGAATTTAGCAAACTTTGTATTATGCTTGAATTCGCTATAGTAGCCATAACCGTAGGTGTAATGCAAGGTCACATTATGACTCCAGTGCTTTGAAGGATGGAAAGCAAATGAGAGGAGGTTATGGTTTTGATAGAAGTTATCTGTTGTCTTGTTCCATAAAGAGCCATCACGCATTGTATAACGAGCCGTCAGATAGTTGCCTTTTGCGTCTTTGACGAAGGCTCCTGAAGCGTCTGTCTGTAGGTATTCGTATAATGGGTTAAACTTACCTAATCCCCTGTTGTACATGTCTTTGTAGGTGGTAATACCTGTTGTCGTACCGTATGTACCATCCATAAGACTCAGGTCATTACTTCCTGTAACTACACCATTCCATGCCTGTCCTGTCTTTTCAAAGTTGCCAATGTTCTTGTAACTGATACGGAAGTTCTTCCCCAGCCATGTCAATCCTCCATAGTATGAGCCAGATCGTCCGCTTGTGCCATGGACATATCCATCTGTTGCTGTTTCATGATATGCTCCATCAAAGATGAGATGATTGAACAGTAGCCCAGAAGAGAAGTTTACTCCTGCATTATAAGTATTGTAAGAGCCATACGAACCACTCACCTCAACACTCGGTTTCTTGCTTGGAATGTTGGTTGCCAACGACACAGAACCCCCGAAAGCACCATCTCCGTTGGTTGATGTTCCTATGCCTCGCTGTATCTGTACACTCCGCATAAGTGCTGCATAAGAGTTCATGTTCGCCCAGAAGACAGTCTGGTCCTCAGGAGAGTTCAGTGCAATGCCATCCAGTGTGATGTTAATTCTACTTCCTGCTGCCCCACGAATGCGCATAGCAGCAGTCCCTGTACCTAATCCATTCTCACCCCAAGCCAGTACACCTGGCGTCATGGAGAGAAGAAGGGGTAGTTCCCTACCACTTTTAGAGAAAGATTCAAGTTCGCTTTTCTTGATGTTTGACACAGCATAAGGAGCATTCTTTTGCACACGTACTCCTGCAACAACGACCTCATCCAGCTGTTGCTGCTTAAGAGTATCGGTTGTTACTTGTGCTTTTGTTACTGCCACGCATGCCAGTGTAGCAGCAAACAGGATGATTTTTTTCATATCCCAGGTCTTGATATTAAATAAAAATAAAAGGGGGAGTCTTCCTACGACGGCATTATCCGTATCAGGTCAATGGGTATAATCTCAGCAAGCCCAAACAGGCAAGCACCCCTTAGCTTCCATTTTGAAAGCCGTTGCAAAAGTAATGTATTATTATCAGACTGCCAAATGTATATGTAAAAAATAATAATTAGGTAGGTTTCTTTCTTGTTCCCAGTTGGATGGCTTACCTTGATATTATGTTTTTACTATTTAACTTTCTACTTCTCAAATTCTTTTTTATCTTTTTTAGTCTTTTACTTTTTCTCCTTTTCACCTTTCTCAAATCCTTTTTACTTTTTATTCTTTTATCTTTTCAACAACGTAAGGTTGTTCTCTTTTGTAAAATAAAATCCCTTTTGTTTTTTAAAAGACCATCTTTTGCTTTCTAAAAGGTGCTCTTTTGCATTGTAAAACATGCCCTTTTGATGTGTAAAAGATGCCCTTTTACAATGCAAAAGACGCCCTTTTACGAACCTGTTTGTAACTGATTGATATTGTTGAAGTTATAAATGTAGAAAAAGACGGTTTTCTTTCGTTTTGTAGTCTTTGTACTATTAAATACTGTAAAGTGATTTTACCACCTTTAATTCCATGTCTTTTTCACTTTTCATCATCTTGTTCCAACTTAATATTATGAAGTATGTTAGAGGCATAAGTATTATCAATTTTGCAGGTTAAGCCTATAGAGAAGTAATTGTCCTGTAATTTATTTCATTTATAAACAGCTTGTTCAATATGTGTTAATTAGTGTTTTTACAATTTAATGAATAGTAAAAGCTTGCTAATTCTAATAGTAAAAGGTTAACTTTGCTTGTACTATTAATGTATATATCAGATTTCACAGAGCTAAAAACATAAAACTATTAGTAATGAAAAGTTTAAAGGATATTATGCCTTGGGAGGAGCGTCCTGTAGGTTGTAATGATGTAATGTGGCGCTATTCAAAGAACCCAATCATCGATCGTTATCATATTCCATCATCAAACAGTATCTTCAACAGTGCAGTGGTACCTTTTGAAGATGGTTTTGCTGGTGTGTTCCGTTGTGATAACAAAGCTGTCCAGATGAATATCTTTGTTGGTTTCAGCAAAGATGGGCTTAATTGGGATATTAGTCATGAGCCAATTAAGTTTGAAGCTGGTAACACAGAGATGATAGAATCAGAATATAAGTACGATCCACGTGTGACATGGATTGAAGATAGATACTGGATTACATGGTGTAATGGTTATCATGGTCCAACTATTGGTATTGCTTATACTTTTGACTTTAAGAAATTTTATCAGTGTGAGAATGCATTTCTGCCCTTCAACCGTAATGGTGTGCTGTTCCCACAGAAGATTAATGGTAAGTATGCCATGTTGAGTCGTCCAAGTGATAATGGTCACACACCCTTCGGTGATATTTATATTAGCTTCAGTCCCGACATGAAATATTGGGGAGAACACCGTTGTGTGATGAAGGTTACTCCTTTCCCAGAGAGTGCATGGCAGTGTACGAAGATTGGAGCAGGCTCCGTTCCTTTCCTTACAGATGAGGGATGGTTGCTTTTCTACCATGGTGTGATTACCACTTGCAATGGTTTCCGCTATTCAATGGGTGCTGCTATCCTTGATAAGGACCATCCAGAGAAGGTACTCTATCGTACCCGCCCTTATCTTCTTGCACCGAATGCACCGTATGAATTGCAAGGTGACGTGCCTAACGTTGTCTTTCCTTGTGCTGCTTTACAGGATGGTGAACGTGTAGCAGTTTATTATGGTGCAGCAGATACAGTCGTTGGTATGGCTTTTGGTTATATCAAAGAGATTGTTGAATTCACCAAGAACAATAGTATTTTATAAGAAAATAGTATTCATATTGAGGGCAAACGGGAGCGTTTGTCCCCAATAGGGAATGCTTGTAAACACGTCATTACCCATCATCAAATACTCGGTATGAAGCGAACTTTTCTTTTGACACTTCTCGTTTCCTTGTCTTTTCTTTCTCTTAAGGCTACAGATAAGGGTGGAGAAGAGCCAGTCGACTTGGTTAATCCCTTTATAGGTACATCTAATTTTGGTACTACTAACCCCGGTGCAGTGTGTCCAAATGGTTTGATGTCAGTTGTTCCTTTTAATGTAATGGGTTCAGATCTGAATAAATACGATAAAGATGCGCGTTGGTGGTCTACGCCTTATGAGTATCATAATGTGTTTTTCACGGGATTTTCTCATGTCAACTTAAGTGGTGTTGGCTGCCCAGAGGTAGGGTCATTATTGCTTATGCCGACAACAGGGAAGTTGAATGTCGATTATAAGGAATATGGTAGTACGTATGATAAGGAAGTGGCACATCCTGGGTATTACAGTAACCACCTTATTAAATATGATGTGAAGACGGAGGTTACCGCTACATTACGCAGCTCTGTTGCACGTTTCACATTCCCTAAAGGAGAGAGTCATGTTCTTTTAAACCTTGGAGAGGGCTTGACAAATGAGTCGGGTGCAATGGTAAAGAAAGTGAGTGATACGGAATGGGAAGGCGTAAAACTGCAAGGAACATTCTGTTATAATTCACAGGCAGTGTTCCCAATCTACTTTGTTATGCGCATCAGTAGGCAGCCGTTAGCATCAGGTTACTGGAAGAAGCAACGCACAATGAAAGGTGCAGAGGCTGAGTGGGATCCCGATAATGGTAAATATAAACTTTATACATCTTATCAAAAAGAACTCTCAGGGGATGATATTGGGGTGTGGATGAACTTCAATACAGAGGCTAACGAACAAATAGATGTTCAGATGGGAGTATCATTTGTGAGTATCGCAAATGCCCGTGAGAATTTGGAAAAGGAACAAAGCGGTAAAGATTTTGATATTATTCATGCTGAGGCTAACCGTAAGTGGAATGACGATTTGTCTCGTATCCTTGTTGAAGGAGGTACAAAGACAGAGCGAACCATCTTCTATACGGCACTTTATCATACCCTTATTCACCCGAATATTCTGCAGGATGTTAACGGACAGTATCCCGCTATGGAGAGTAATGATATCAGAACGGTAAGTGACGGTAATCGCTATACTGTATTTTCTTTGTGGGATACTTATCGGAATGTACATCAGTTACTGACTCTTGTGTATCCTGAAAGACAACGTGACATGATTCGTTCAATGATTGCGATGTATGATGAGCATGGCTGGATGCCCAAATGGGAACTCTATGGACGTGAGACTTATACGATGGAAGGTGATCCTGCAATTCCTGTTATCACAGATTCCTGGTTGAAAGGACTGCGTGGTTACGATATCACCAAAGCTTACGAAGCTTTTAGAAAGTCGGCCCTGACGAAGGGAAAGGATAATCCTCTTCGCCCAGACAATGACGAGTATATGCAGAAAGGGTACGTTGCTCTACATGAACAATATGATAATTCAGTCTCACATGCACTTGAATATTATATTGCCGATAATGCTCTTTCGCGTTTGGCGGATGCTTTAGGAAAGAAAGATGATGCTCGCTTGTTTTATAACAGGTCACTAGGTTATCGGCATTATTTTGATAAAGAGTATGGAATGTTACGTCCTTTGATGCCTGATGGTACCTTTTATAAGCCTTTCAATCCGCGACAAGGCGAGAACTTTGAACCATCTCCAGGTTTTCATGAGGGTAATGCATGGAACTATACGTTCTATGTTCCGCATGATGTCATGGGGCTCGCTAAGTTGATGGGAGGGCAAAAAAAGTTTGTAGATAAGCTGCAATCTGTGTTTGATAAGGGTTATTATGATCCTGCAAACGAGCCAGATATTGCCTATCCTTACCTCTTCTCTTACTTCAAAGGGGAAGAATGGCGTACACAGGTGTTGACACACAAGCTTCTCAAGGAGTATTTCAAGAATGCACCAGAGGGTATTCCTGGTAATGATGACACGGGAACAATGTCAGCATGGGCTGTATTCAACATGATAGGTCTTTATCCTGATTGTCCTGGAGAACCGTCTTATACGCTGACTTCTCCTGTCTTTGATAAGATAACAATCCGTTTGGATAAAGCTCAGTGGGGTAGGGATAGTATTCGAATAGAGACAATCCGCCCTAATGCTGATGCTGTTATCATTAGAGAAGTAACATTGGGTGGCAAGCCATTGAATCGTTATCGCATCACAAATGACGAACTCTTGAAGGGCGGTGAACTAAAGTTCTATTTGAAATAGTATGAGAGTTATATCCTAACTCGACAATCAATAATCCAATAACTCAACGAATCGTATGAGGAAACAAATTCTTTTTAGTGTGGCTCTTCTACTTCTATCGATACTTTCATCAGTGTCAGTCGTAGCGCAAGATGTTATCCCACAACCAAACAATATTAGTTATTCAAAAGGTTACTTTACCCTAAACAAAGGTTTGAAGGCGGTGACTAATCTTACAGGGCAAGACTTTAAAGTGTTGAATCAGTTCACATCTGATGATATGGATATGCCTCTAATTTCTATGAAGAAGCCTTCAAAAGCATATAATGTCCGCTTGATATGCACTGGGACAGCTCTACAGGCAACACAAGCACAGGATAGTGCACGCCTACAAGGGTATGAATTGGAAGTCTCACCGAAGTCTATAACTATACAGTCATTGACTCCAACCGGATTATTTTATGGTTTGCTGACATTAGCACAGCTAGAGAAAGGTCGTCAAATACCATGTGTGAAGGTAAAAGACACGCCTCGTTTCCCTTATCGTGGACTAATGATAGACTGCTCTCGGCACTTTTGGACAAAGAAGTTTATCATGAAGCAGTTGGACGCAATGGCTTATTTCAAGCTCAATCGCTTCCATTGGCATCTCACGGATGGCGGTGGATGGCGTATGGAAGTGAAACAGTATCCTCGCTTAACGAATGAGACAGCCTATCGAACACAGTCTGATTGGGTGAAATGGTGGATGGAAAAAGACCGTAAGTATTGTCCAGTAGGAACTCCGGGAGCGTATGGTGGCTATTATACGCAGCAAGATATTAAGGATATTGTGCGCTATGCAGCAGCACGTCACATCACTGTTATTCCAGAGATAGAGATGCCTGGACACAGTGATGAGGTAGTGTATGCTTATCCAGAGTTGTCATGTACAGGGAAGCCTTATACACAATCAGACCTCTGTGTGGGGAAGGAAAAAACTTATACGTTCCTTGAGAATGTCTTGAAAGAAGTTATGCAGCTATTCCCTTCAGAGTATATTCATATAGGGGGAGATGAGGCTGAGCGTCGAACTTGGAATACTTGCCCTGATTGCCAACGCCTGATGAAAGAGCACAATCTCAAGAATACAGCTGAACTTCAAAGTTATTTTACGCATCGTATAGAGCAATTTCTGAATAAGAATGGGCGTAAACTTTTGGGATGGGATGAGATAATGGAGGGGAATTTGGCCCCCAATGCTGCCGTAATGTCATGGCGTGGAACTGATGCAGGTATAGAAGCGGCTAAGCATAAGCATCATGTTGTGATGGCTCCGCAGCAGTATTATTATCTTAATATGTATCAGGATGACCCAATGGGGCAGCCCAAAGCACAAGGCGGATATACTCGTTTGGATAAGATTTATAGTTATAATCCACTTCCTATGACCTATAAAGGTACGGATGTAGAGAAGTATATGGACGGTGTACAAGCCTGCGTTTGGACAGAATTCATATCCGAACCTGATCATCTGGAGTATATGCTTTATCCTCGTTTATTTGCTTTGGCAGAGACAGGATGGACAAAAAAGCCTACAGGTTATGTTGACTTCCATAGAAGAGCATTGGTAAATGTTGAGCGTTTAAAGAAAGAAGGCTATCATGTGTTTGATCTTTCAAAGGAAAAAGGACCTCGTGAAGAGAGCAGAAGTATTACAATACATGAGGCTTTGGGTAAGCCAGTCACTTATCTCGGACGCTATTCTGAGAAGTATCGGGCTGAAGGCGACAGCTCGTTAGTCAATGGATTGCGTGGTGATTGGGGCTATCTTGAAGGACGTTGGCAGGGCTTTATAGATAGTACAGGAATGGATGTGGTGGTTGATATGGGGAAAATCACTGATATCAGGGATGTAGAAGTAGACTTTATGCACATGTATGATGTTGTTATATATGCCCCAGAATCCGTGACACTTATGGTCTCTGATGATGGAAAAAACTATAAAACAATTGATAAGGTAAACCCTGGTATTAAGGCTAATGTCCCTTATCTACTCTATCCTTATGTATGGAAGGGGAATGTCAAAGGTAGATATGTTCGCATGAAAGCGCTCTCTCGTGAGCCTGATGCATGGATTTTCACAGATGAAATTATTATCAATAGGAAATAGAATAAGCTAAAATATGAAGAAAGGACTCTTAACATTTGTGTTGATTGCGGTCGCAAATGTCTGTGTAATGGCACAGGACTATACGCAGTATGTCAATCCCTTTATAGGTACAGGAGGACATGGGCATGTATTCTTAGGTGCAAATGTGCCGTTTGGTATTATCCAATCAGGTCCTACACAGAAGAAACAAGGATGGGATTGGTGCTCTGGTTATCATTACAGTGATTCTACTGTGATAGGTTTTGGACAGATGCATCTGAGTGGAACAGGTATAGGAGATTTAGGTGATGTGTCACTTCTTCCCACGGTTGATGCGTCACAACGTGAGGTGAAGTTTGCTCATCGTGCTGAACATGTACGTCCAGGATACTATTCTGTGATGCTCGCTTCGGGTATACGGGTTGAACTGACGGCTACTAAGCGTGTTGCTTTTCATCGTTATTCGTTCCCTGCAGATGTTTCGAAGGGGTATATTGTACTCAATCTTAGTCAAGGTATCGGATGGGACAAGATGACTTCTTGCAGTTTTAAGCAAGAGTCTGATAAGACGGTGAGTGGCTATCGTATGTCTACAGGATGGGCAAAAGACCAACGAGTCTACTTTGTTGCAGAGTTCTCACAACCAGTAAAGCTACAGTCGAATGAGGGGGATAGTATTGGCATCTTTGCTCATAATAATACAGAACAACCCCTCCTTGTTAAAGTAGGAATCTCTGCTGTTAGTATTGATAATGCCCGTCAGAATCTGCAAACAGAGCTACCTGGATGGGACTTCCACAACACTGTGGCTCAAGCAAAGCGTGAATGGAATCAAGAGTTGGGTAAGGTTGCTATCAAAACACAGGATGAACATGCGAGAAAAATATTCTATACTGCCCTTTATCATACGATGATAGCGCCATCAGTATTCAGTGATGTTAATGGAGAATACCGTGGTGCAGATGGTAAGACGCATAAGGGTAACTTCACGAACTATACTACTTTCTCTTTATGGGATACATATCGTGCTGCACATCCACTGATGACAATTCTTCATCCTGATATGCAGAAAGATATTGCACAGACCATGTTGCATATCTTTAAGCAACAAGGAAAGCTTCCTGTGTGGCATCTTATGGGTAATGAAACTGATTGTATGGTTGGTAATCCTGGTATTCCAGTATTGACGGATATAGCTTTGAAAGGCTTTGATGTGGATAAAAATGCTGTCTTTGAGGCTGCAAAGGCATCTGCGATGCGTAATGAACGAGGTTTGGGACTATTGAAGAAGTACGGTTATATACCTTGTGATCTCGACCCTGAGCATGAAACTGTAGCGAAAGGATTGGAATATGCTTTGGCAGATGCGTGCATTGCGAAGTTGGCAAAACAATTAGGCAGAGCGGAAGATTATAAGTATTTTATGAAGAGAAGCCAGTCATATAGGGACTTCTACTTTGATAAGAAGACTAAGTTTATGCGTGGTGTAACCTCTGATGGTAAGTTCCGTGAACCTTTTGACCCATTCAATACCGTACATCGCCAAGATGATTATACTGAAGGAACAGCCTGGCAGTATGTTTGGTTGGTACCACATGATGTTCACGGGTTGGTTGAAGCCTTTGGTGGAGAGAAGCCTTTTGTGTCCAAACTCGATTCTCTCTTTATCGTAAGTGGTGATATGGGAGCAGATGCATCACCAGATATCACTGGTCTAATAGGACAATATGCGCATGGTAATGAGCCAAGTCATCATATACTTTATATGTATAATTATATTGGTCAGCCTTGGAAAGGGGCAGAGAAGATTCGTTATGTATTAAAGAACCTGTATCATGATGATTTTGATGGGCTGAGTGGTAATGAGGATGTTGGCCAGATGTCAGCCTGGTATATACTCTCTGCATTGGGTTTCTATCAAGTTGAACCAGCTGGAGGCAAGTATATCATTGGTTCACCAATCTTTGATGACGCTGTTATAAATGTTGGTAATGGTAAGACTTTCCGAATCATAACGCATAATAATAGTGATAAGAACATGTACATCCAGAGTGCAAAGCTGAATGGTAAACCGTATACACGTTCGTATATAGACTATAAGGATATCGTCAGAGGGGGCACTCTAGAGTTTACGATGGGTGATAAACCTTCACAGTTCGGTGTTAAAAAGACAGATAGACCTTAACTCTGAAGCTAGTATGGGTGATTTTTATAATATTGTTTCCCAGTTTAAGATAGAAGGGAAAATAAAAGATATCCTTCCCATAGGGAATGGATTG
The DNA here is from genome assembly GCF_055385135.1 of Prevotella histicola. Taxonomy (NCBI): domain Bacteria; kingdom Pseudomonadati; phylum Bacteroidota; class Bacteroidia; order Bacteroidales; family Prevotellaceae; genus Prevotella; species Prevotella histicola. The sequence continues at coordinate 2,169,758 of NZ_AP043793.1, forward strand.
ATAAATGAGACATTGAGAGTTTCTACCATTGCTGCAGATACTCCTGATTATATATTACAGCGCATTAATAACAATGTGTTCCCTGATGTTAATCTTTTGCAGCATAATATAGAAGCAGTAACCAGACACATCCGCAATAAGCTGAAAGAGTTAGGTGAAGAAGATATCAATCGTAAGTGTCTACATTTCATCGAGTCTGTAGGTGGAAAGACCTATTATCAAGATGCTAACGGTAACTATTGGAGAATGAGTGTATTTATTCCCGACTCTTTTACAAAGGAAGAAGTAAGTCCTGAAAGTGCCTTTTGCTGTGGTGAAACCTTTGGGAATTTCGAGAAGATATTGCTTGATTTAGATGAACCCTTAGGTGAAGTCATACCGAATTTCCATAATATGGAATTCCGTCTGCACCAGTTACATGACGCTGTTGTTGCTGATAAGATGGGGCGGGTTGCTTCTGTCCGGGATATTCTCAGTGAGATAGAACGTAATGCGGATGAAATGTGTCTTGCTGAAAAGCTCTATCGTGATAAGGTTTTGCCCAAGCGTATCTGTCATTGTGATACGAAAGTCAACAACATGCTATTTGATTCTGATGGAAAAGTACTATGTGTCATAGACCTTGATACGGTAATGCCGAGTTTTATTTTCTCTGATTATGGTGACTTTTTACGTACGGGAGCTAACTATGTCGCTGAAGATAGTGATGACTATCAAGCGGTTGGTTTAAAGGAAGACATCTTTTGTGCCTTTACAGAGGGGTATCTTAGTACTGCAGGTAGCTTCTTGACAGCCATAGAGATAAGCCATCTTCCTTATGCTGTAGCACTGTTCCCTTTTATGCAGTGTGTGCGTTTCCTTGCTGATTATATCAATGGAGATGTCTATTTTAAGACGAAATATGCTGAACATAATTATGTTCGTTCACGTAATCAGTTACTACTTTATCATGATGTGCGTCGTCATGATCAGATGATGAATGAGTTTATAAAGAAAATATTGAAGCTGTGAAGTATTTAGAAGCAAGACATTTAAGACTCTCTCAGGTTAAGGCGGTTGATATTCCAGCCCTGTTTAATCAGAATAATATACCTTACAACAGTATAGATGTTATTAACTGGCACGCATTTCCATATTGTCCAAAGGTGGAATTTGCCATAGCTCATACAGGTGATACCATACTGTTACATTATCGTGTAGAAGAAGATGGTGTCAGGGCTGTTGCAGGGGAAGATCTGGGACACGTATGGGAGGATTCTTGTTGTGAGTTTTTTGCAAGCCCAGATGCAGATGGAAGTTACTATAATTTGGAATCCAACTGCATCGGAACGATTCTCTTATGTAACGGAAAAGGGCGAGAAGAGCGAATGCAAGCGCCTCTAAGCGCCTTAAAAAAGATCGACCGTTGGGCATCATTGGGAAGAAAAGTTACGCGAGTTCGGGATAAGAAAAGGCTTGAAAAAGTTGGTAATCTCGTCAAAAATTCGTATCTTTATAGGTGAAAATCAATAGATTACAAGATTTTTGAACGATGATTACCAAGGACAAAGTTACTGAAATTTTCTGTATAATCGACGAGTTTGATAAGAATTTGAGTGCCGAATTAGCGAAAAACCTGCGTCTACCGTCCCATAACAGTGACGGCAAACGCTACCGAAACCGCAAGGGCAGACTCTCGGAAAGTGAGATTATGACCATTTTGGTATGCTATCATTTCGGCGCATATCGCAATTTCAAGGAGTATTATTTGAATTGGGTCAAAGGGGTGATGCGTCAGGATTTTCCCGACGCGGTTTCCTATAACCGCTTCGTTGAACTCATGCCAAGAGTGTTCTTTAAGATGATGCTGTTCATGAAGCTCTATGCCTTCGGCAAGTGTACGGGTATAACATTCGTTGACAGCACAATGATACCCGTATGTCACAATGTACGACGATATTACAACAAAGTCTTTGCCGGCCTCGCCAAGGACGGAAAGGGTACCATGGGCTGGTGTCATGGATTCAAGCTGCACCTGCTATGCAATGATTCTGGTGAAGTGATAACGTTCTGTCTTACAGGAGCAAATGTGGATGACAGAGATAGCAGGGTATGGACGGTATTTGCAAAGGTCTTATTTGGGAAGATCTTTGCTGATAGAGGGTACATCAAGCAGGAACTCTTTGATAGTCTGTTCAGTCAAGGTATCCAACTCGTTCATGGGCTCAAGGCTAAGATGAAGAACAAACTGATGCCTATGTGGGACAAGATTATGCTGAGGAAAAGATACATTATCGAGTGCATTAACGAACTACTCAAGAACAAAGCCAACCTTGTTCACTCAAGACACCGCTCGATACACAACTTTATCATGAACTTGTGTTCTGCCCTTACAGCATACTGCTTCTTTGAGAACAAGCCAGAGGCACTGCCAGTGTATGTGGAAAAATCAAGGCAGTTGGAACTTTTTTCATACTAAACTTATCCCGAACTCAAGTAAAAGTTATCGGATTAGACGAAAAAGCGCATCAGTGGGAGCTTTCATTAGTCATCCCTGTTTCGGCATTCTTCCGTCATGAGATTGATAATCTAAGCGGTTTAATAATACATGGAAATTTCTATAAGTGTGGAGATAAGACTACACATCCTCATTTCCTTTCATGGAATCCGATAGATATTCCGTCTCCGGACTTCCATCGTCCAGACTTCTTTGGTGAGATAAAATTCCTGTAATACGAGATAGGCAGTGATAAACATCCTCAATGTCTATCACTGCCTATATTATTTTTAGAAGTCTATACTCTTTATTTTTCTTTTACTTCTGTGTCTTGAATGTTGTCAGCAATCAGCTTGTCACCTGTGACAATCTTGGCATCCTCTGCTTTTTCAAACTTCTTTTTGACGTTATAGAGTCTGATTAGTAGTACTAATTCAATAAGCCCATAGCACATTAATGACCATCCGATGATCTGTAATGGTAATGCAGCAGCCTCTATTGGCTTACTAATGACGAGAATGGCAACAACAAGAATCGCAGTTGGGAAGAACCAATAAAGGATTGGAACCTGTGAATACTGCCGTGAACTGGCAAGTCCCATGAACTGGTTTATAGCACCAAGAATGAGCAAGGCAGCAAGGATATAAACCACCCATGTTATGAATGTATTTGGCATTACGGCAAGGATAATTCCCAGAATGATACTTCCTACTCCAGCAACAGGGAATGACGGACCTTTCACGGCATCGTTATTTTCGTCTGATTCTGAAGTCTGTTTCTTCACTCTCTCCTTCTCTATATAATATACAGCACAAGAAAATAATCCTGATAAGAAGAACAAGATGCCAACAGTTATGGTCATCCATGTCATTGTCTCCTCGCGGTACTTTACTAAAAGGAAACCTATCACTAAAACGAGAATAGCCCTAACGGCTGATATTTGTAATACTTTCATAAATGCAAAAGTACAAAATAATCTCAGAACCAATCGCTTAGTATTTAACTTTTTAGTATTTTTGCATGAAAAAATATGGATATGACAGTATTATATCTTGTCCGTCATGGTGAGACTGTTGATAATGCACGCCATATAATGCAAGGACAGACACAAGGACAATTGAACGATAACGGTATTAGGCAGGCTGAAGAAGTTGCAGAACGAATGAGGACAGAACAGATAGATGCCTTTGTTTCAAGTGACTTACGCCGTAGTATTCATACGTGCGAGATAATAGCACAACCCCATAATGCATCTGTTGTTACAACACCGTTGCTCCGTGAGCGTGATTGGGGATCGTTTACTGGCAAGTATATACCTGACCTTTCTAATCTTAATGACCCTACATTATGGCCAGATGACATAGAAAGTCTGGATGCGATGAAGGTACGCGCAAAGGAGTTCTTGGCGTGGATACGTAAAACATATCCTGGTCAGAGAGTACTTGCTGTAGGGCATGGTATTATTAATAAAGCTATACAAAGTGTTTTCTTTGATAAACCAATGAAAGAGATTCCTCCAATGACAAATGCTGAAATACGTATCTTGGATTTAGACTAATAACACAAAAGGGACGTCACTCACGTGAAGTCCCTCTTTCATTTAAATAACTCTCTGATTGTTTACATTTCTTGGTGAACCTGTTGCATCCTCGCTTTTCGGAATGAGAATGCCAATACAATCTTCAACCTTCGTTACAATAAACCTGTTTTCTTTTGATCTTTTAGTATAGTATTTAAACCTTATTGAAATTGAATCTTATAGAATTTTCGTTTTTAACGATGTCCACCGAAGGTTCCTCCTCGTGATACATTCGAAGTTGTTGAATGACTTTTGCCAAGTGATAGGTTGTTGCTTCCTAAGTTGCGACCTGTTGACGTAAACGGACGGTTAGGCATATTGTATGTATTGCCAGAGTCTCCGGACGTCTTGTTGGGCTCATAACTTTTCGAGTCGTTCCTAGATGTTCTATTCCCGAAGCCCCCATTGCTATGGTTTGGTCTGTCAACCGTTGTGCGAGTAGAACTCTCACGAGGCGTATTGTCTCTGCTTGTGTTTCGAGGACCATCAAAAGTGCTACGCTGCTGCTTGCCGAAACTACGTGTGCGATCGTTCTGTTGATAGTCGTTGTCGCTATAGTTCCTTTTGCTATCTGCATGTGTGCCACTCAGCATGAGAAATGCCACGAAGGCTAGAATGATCTTTCTCATAATAGTTCCTCTTAACTTGTTTGTGTGAGATTGCGGATGTTGGTAAAACCATGTCCCATATCTTTCACGATGCAAAGGAACAAATAATTCTATACCTACCAAAAGGATTTCCCCTAATAGGGAGGGGAATTTCCCTAAAGGTATGTCTGTTCCTTTACATAAGGAGTTTTCTGTAGATGTAAAGCATAGAAGATAAGTGAAGAGGTTGTGTTTCCTTGTAGATAGAAAGATATCCATTTAATATGGTGCTGGGCGTCAACTCAATATGTGTTGTGCGTCAGCTCCATATGAGTTTACCATCCGCACCAAATCAAGAATTAGACTCTATTGGTATAATTTGCTAACGATAGTTTCTGTAAAGCTATCAGATAATGTTATAGTTCAGAACTTCTTATCTCTCAACTTGTTAACATTAAATATTTGTCAGCTTCTTTTTTTTTATTAACTTTGCGACTAATATCAACTTGATAAAATGAAAAAACTTCTTTTAGTCTTTGCGGCTTTGATGGCAGTAACAGTATTGAAAGCTCAATATCGTGAACCTATCCGAAAAGATACAGCAGGGATTCAATTATTGAAAGGGTTAGAGTATAAAGTAGAAATGCAGGGCAGCTTTTCTAAAGGGCATACTCCCTTGTGGTTGAATGCAAATAAATATGGGCTTAGTTCACTTGAAGCTACGAATGGATATTTGCGTGGGACGGTGGAGAGACAGCTCTCTGTGGATGCTGATCGAAACTTCGGGCTGGGTTATGGAGTTGATGTTGCCCTCCCTATTCATTACACCAGTAAGGCGATTATTCAGCAGGCTTATGTGGAAGGCCGCTGGTTGCATGGCACACTAACCATAGGTGCAAAAGAGGAACCTATGGAACTGAAGAATAATGAACTAAGTTCAGGGTCACAGACGTTAGGTATAAATGCTCGCCCTGTACCCCAAGTACGGTTGGCATTAGATGACTATTGGGCTATTCCTTTTACGCGAGGTTGGTTACGTTTGAAAGGACATATAGCCTATGGTATGCTCACTGACCAAAACTGGCAACATGATTTTACCAATCGTCAGTCACGATTTACTGATCGTGGGTTATTCCATTCAAAGGCTGGTTATCTTAAGATTGGGAATGAAGATGTGTTCAATCCTTGGTCTTTGGAGTTAGGGCTGGAGATGGTTACCTTGTTTGGTGGAACTTCTTACCTCCCTTCAAGTAATGGAAATACGACCGTAATAGAGAATGGAAAAGGCGTGAGAGACTTTTGGAATGCATTCCTTCCTGGTGGGGCAGAGAAAGTTGAGACAACTTATCAAAACGTAGAAGGAGATCAATTGGGCAGTTGGGTGATGCGTCTGAACTATGATGGCGATGTAAACAGCTTCTCTTTCTATGCTGATAAGTTCTTTGAAGATCACTCTTCCATGTTTCAGCTCGATTATGATGGTTATGGCGAAGGGAGTGAATGGATGGAAAAGAAGAAACAACGTTATCTTGTTTATGATCTTAAGGACTGGATGCTAGGCTTTGAATACAAGTATAGACCTGATAGTTGGGTCAATAACTTTGTTCTTGAATATGTTTATTCTAAGTATCAGAGCGGTCCAATCTATCATGACCACACGATAACAATACCTGATCATATCGGGGGTAAAGACAACTATTATAACCATTATATCTATCCTGGTTACCAACATTGGGGGCAAGCAATGGGCAATCCACTTTATCGTTCTCCTATTTATAATAAAGATGGTACTATCTATTTCAAGGATAATCGCTTTGTTGCTTGGCATTTAGGAGTGGGAGGCCATCCCTCTGACTACTTGAGGTGGCGCTTCTTAGGAACATGGCAAGAAGGACTCGGAACCTATGAACAGCCTTATACTAAGAAGCATCATAACGTGAGTTTGATGGCTGAAGCCTGTTATATCTTACATGGGGAGAATGTCCCAGTATGGTTGCGTGAGGTTGAAATCAAAATGGGGGCTGGCGCTGACTTTGGTGCTATTCTTAATGGGAATAACTATGGCTTGCAGCTAACTATAAGTAAACGAGGATTGTTAGGGAAA